>OZ242947.1:495000-4366403 GCA_965211645.1 Longimicrobiales bacterium
GGCGATCAACAAGTCCGATCTGAAGCGCTTCGACCCGGCGCCCGCCAGATCTCTGGCCGAAGACCTCGAGCTGCCCGCCTTCACCGTTTCGGCCCGCACGGGCGCCGGTCTGGAACCGCTGCTGGCCTTCATCGGATCGAGCCTGCCCGAGGGGCCGTTCCTGTACCCCGAAGACGACATCGCCGCCGCGCCGGCCAGGTTCTTCGTGCAGGAACTGATCCGCGAGACGGTCTTCGAGCAATACCGCCAGGAGGTGCCGTACTCGGTGGCGGTGCAGGTGGAGGAGTTTCGCGAGGCCGAAGACCCTGTCTATATCGCCGCTTCGCTGCACGTGGAGCGCAGGTCGCAGAAGGGATTGGTCATCGGCAGGCGCGGCGCCGGCATCCGCAGGCTCGGGAGCGCCGCGCGGCAAAAGGTGGAACACTTTTTGGGACGGCGGGTGTACCTTGATCTATGGGTGAAGGTCTCGGATGGATGGCGACGCCGGCGAAAGGGACTGGCGATGTTCGGCTACACGGTGCCCGATGACGCGCCGTAGGGGCCCGGGCGGGTTGACCCACGGACTGCTGGTCCTCGCTCTCCTGCCCTCGATGCTGTATGCCCAGGAGGTCGAGGAGGACGACGGCGACCGCGAAGAGGCGCTCTTCCTTCTTCTCCCCGTAGGGGCCAAGGCGGTGGGGCTCGGCCGTGCCATGACTGCGCTGGCAAGCGAAGAGGGAGCCTTCTGGAATCCGGCGGGGCTGGCAGACGAGACCGAGCGGCGCGTAATGCTCTACCGCGGCGACCAGCTGGCGGGCGAAGCCACGGCGATCAGCGTGCTGTTCCCGTGGAGCAGAGCCGGAACCTTCGGGTTGTCGTACATGCTTCTCGACGTCGGCGATCAGGACCTGAGGAACGAGTTCGGGGACGTCCTGGGGTCGTTCTCGATCCGCAACCACCTGGCCGTGGGCAGCTACGCCACGTCGTTTCCGGGAGGCATCAGCGCCGGGGTCAACGTGAAGCTGGTGCAGTTCAGGGTGGCGTGCCGGGGACAGTGCCCGGACCTCGAAACCACGAGTTCCGCATACGCTCTCGACATCGGCGTTCAGGCAGAGCCCTTCAGCGGCGTTCCGCTGAGGTTCGGATGGATGCTCGCACACGCCGGCACGGAGTTTCAGGTCGCCGACCAGGACCGGTCGGACCCGCTCCCGACGCGGGTACGCCTGGCGGCCGCCTACGAGGTGCTGAACCGCTTCGTCGAAGCCGTGCCGATGGAGCTCTGGCTCACCGTGGAGGGCGAGGAGCGGGCGCGGAGCCCGGGATCGCCCTCCATCTACCTGGGACTGGACTACTCGGCGGCAGATCTGCTGCAGGTGCGCGCAGGCTATGTCGGCGGCACGATCGACCAGACGAACGGCGCGTCGGTGGGTGTCGGCTTCAGCCTGGACCGGTTCGAACTGAACCTCGCCAAGTCGCTGACCCGTTCCATGGTGACGGGAGAGACCCAACCGCTTCATGTCACGCTGGCGGTGAGCTTCTAGCCGGACCGCGGGTGGTGACTGAAGGCGGGTCGCCAGGGGTCCACCCGGAGCGCGGCGTGTCTTATCTTTTGTCAAGCAAGCCGTGTCGGCACCGCCAGACTCCACTTCTCGGCCACTCTTCCGGCGATCGCCCGGTGACTTCGCATGGGATCATCACAGGAACAGACGCAGCGCCTCAGCACCGCCCGCCGGCGGCTCGATGAGCTACGGGGGTATCTTTGACATCTCCGACCGGCAGGATCGCCTCTCGGTCCTCGAGGAGGAGATGGCCAGCCAGGGGTTCTGGGACGACCGCGAAGGAGCCCGCAGGCTGATCGCCGAGGCCAACGCGATCAAGGAATGGGTCCTGCCCTGGCGCGCTCTGGACAGCAAGGCGGGAGAGCTGGGCGAGTTGCGGGAATTGCTCGCGGACGAGGACGACCCCGATCTCGAGTCGGAGTGGCGCGACGAGATCCGCGTCCTCGAGGCCGGCATCGGGAGCCTGGAGCTTCGAAGCATGCTGGGCGGCGAGGACGATCACCGCGACGCCATGCTGACCATCCACCCCGGAGCCGGCGGACTCGAATCGCAGGATTGGGCCGAGATGCTCTCCCGCATGTACATGCGCTGGGCGGAGCGGCGCGGTTATGCGCTCAAGGTGCTGGACCTCCAGCCCGCCGAGGAAGCCGGGATCAAGAGCGTGACGCTGGAGATCACCGGCGATCACGCGTACGGCTACCTGAAGGCGGAGAAGGGCGTGCATCGCCTGGTGCGGATTTCGCCGTTCGATTCGCAGGCGAGGCGGCATACCTCGTTCGCGTCGGTCTTCATCTACCCGGTGCTGGACGACGAGATCGAGATCGAGATCGACGACTCCGACCTGCGCGTCGACACCTTCCGGGCATCCGGAGCGGGGGGTCAGCACGTCAATAAGACGGACTCCGCGATCCGGATCACTCACATGCCGACCGGAATCGTGGTGTCCTGCCAGCAGGAGCGCTCGCAGCACAAGAACCGATCGACGGCGATGAAGATGCTCAAGGCGGCCCTCTATCAGCGGGCCCGCGAAGAGAAGGAAAAGGAGAAGCAGGCCCTGGAGGCTTCGAAGACGGAGATCGCGTGGGGCAACCAGATCCGGTCATACGTCTTTGCGCCGTACACGATGGTCAACGACCACCGAACCGAGGTGAAGACGGGGAATGTGAACCGTGTGATGGACGGGGCGCTGGATCCGTTCATCGAGGCCTACCTGAAGAGATTCGGCCGGACGGACGGGGCATGAGCCAACCCGCGGGCGACGACCTGTCCCGGGTCATGAAGGCCCGGCTGGAGAAGCTGGAGGCGCTGAAGGCGAGGGGCGTCGAGCCCTTCGCGTACTCCTGCAACGTCACGCAGCTGGCAGCGCCTTCGACCGCCGCCTTCGAGGCGGCCGAAGGGGCGGACGGGCCCGCCGGCAGCGAGGTATCGGGTCGCTGGGCCGGGCGTATGGTGGGGTTCCGATCCCACGGCCGCAGCGCTTTCGCGGACCTCGAGGACCGGACCGGGCGCATCCAGGTCTATTTCAGACGGAACGTGCTGGGGGCGGACGCCTATTCGCTCCTCGACCTCTTCGACCTCGGGGACTGGATCGGCGTCGAGGGGAGTCTCTTCCGCACCCGCATGGGGCAGGTGACGGTCCAGGCCGCCGGCTTCGAACTGCTGTGCAAATCGCTGCGCCCGCTGCCGCTCGGCAAGGTGGAGGTGGACGACGAGACGGGTGACAGCATCACCTATTCCGGTTTCGCCGACCGCGAGGCGCGCTACCGGCAGCGCTACGCCGACCTCGCGGTCAGTCCCCGGGTGCGCGACGTGTTCCGGGCCCGCACGGCCATCATCAGCGCGGCGCGGCGGTTCCTGGACGATCTCGGTTTCGTCGAGGTCGAGACGCCCGTCCTGCAGCCGCTCTACGGAGGCGCGTCCGCGCGGCCCTTCGTCACGCACCACCACGCGCTGGACCGCCGGCTCTACCTCCGCATCGCCGACGAGCTGTACCTGAAGCGGCTGATCGTGGGCGGCCTCGATCGCGTCTACGAGATCTCCAAGGACTTCCGCAACGAGGGGATCGACCGCTTCCACAACCCCGAATTCACGATGCTCGAGTTCTACCAGGCCTTCGCGGACTACGAGGACATGATGGAGGTGGTCGAGCGTTTGATGGTCACGCTGGCGAAGGCGTCGACCGGCCAGACGCGCGTCGTCTATCAGGGCACGGAGATCGACCTCTCGCCACCCTACGCGCGGCTTTCCTTCGTGGACGCGCTCGGCGACCGTCTCGGCGACGACCCGCTTGCACTGTCCCGGTCGGAACTCCATGCCCGGGCTGCGGCGGCCGGCGCCGACGGCCTCGACGGAGCCGGCAAGGGCAAGCTGCTGGACAAGCTGTTCGGCGAACTCGTGCAGCCGTCGCTGGTGCAGCCCACCTTCGTCGTCGACCACCCGCGCGAGCTGAGCCCGCTCGCGAAGGCCAGGCGGGGCGCGCCGGAGCTGTCCGAGCGCTTCGAGCTCTATGTCGCCGGCGAGGAGCTGGTCAACGCCTTCAGCGAGATGAACGACCCCATGGCGCAGCGGGCGCGCCTCGAAGAGCAGGCGGCGCTGGGCGCGGCGGGGGACGCCGAGGCGCAGGTGGTGGACGAGGACTACATCCGGGCGCTCGAGTACGGGCTGCCTCCCACCGGCGGGGTTGGGATCGGCATCGACCGCGTGGTCATGATGCTGACCGACCAGGCATCGATCCGGGATGTCATCCTCTTTCCCACGCTGAAGGCGGAAGAATGAGCGAGCGCACGACGCCGACCTCGCGCACCCGTCTCTCCTGGATTCTCGCCGGGCGCTTCCTGGCATCGCGCAAGCGCGGCAAGCTCCTGTCGTTCATCACCTGGATCGCGCTCGGCGGCGTCACCGTCGGCGTGACCGCCCTGGTTGTGGTCATCGGCGTCATGACCGGCATGCAGAACGAGCTGCGCGAGAAGATCCTGGGGTCCCAGCCGCATATCAGGGTGCGGCAGGCCGGGATGTCGCTCAGGCTGGAGGACTGGAAGCGGGTGGTGGAGGTCGTCGAGGATGTCGACGGGGTCGTCGCAGCTTCAGCCATCGGGTTCACCAGGGTGGGGCTGCAGGCTTCCGACTTCGTCGATGTCCTGGACCTCTACGGCGTCGATCTCGATGGCGAAGGGGCGCCGCTCACCCCGATGGAGGACAGCCTGAGGAGCGGACGCATCGCGCTGCCCGACTCGGCGGGCGGGGCAACGCCCGTCGCACTCGGCATCGGCATGGCGGCGCGCATGAACGTCCTCGACGGAGACACGCTGACCGTGATCGTGCTGGAGAACTGGGACTGGAGCCCGAACGGGGACCCGGTCTTCCGGATCGAGGACTGGGTCGTCTCCGGCATCTTCGAGACGGGGCTGTACGACTTCGACCTGCGCCAGGGCTACGCCGGGCTCGACGACGTGCAGCGCCTGCTGAAGCTCGACGAGAATGTGGCTTCGTTCGTGGGGGCGCGCGTGGAGGACCCGTGGGAGGCCGAAGAGATGGCCGAGCGCGTCGAAGAGGCGCTGGGAGGATGGCCGTACATCGTCGACTCCTGGACGACCGACAACGGCGCGCTGTTCTCGGCGCTGAAGCTGGAGAAGCTGGCGATGGCGCTGATCCTGTCGCTGATCGTGCTGGTCGCAGCCCTCAACATCGTGGGCACGCTGATCATGGTCGTGGTCAACCGCACCAAGGAGATCGGGATCCTCAAGGCGATGGGCCTGACCCGGCAGGACACCCTGCGCGCGTTCATGTTCCAGGGGCTCTGGATCGGCGTCGTGGGGACGTTCGCGGGGCTGGGGCTGGGGCTCGCCCTGGCGGTTCTGATCGAGCGCTACAGGCTGATTCCCATTCCCCCGGACGTGTATTTCGTCGATCGCCTTCCGGTGGAGATCTCGGCCGGAGACGTCCTGTGGATTGCGGGCGTGAGCCTGCTCATTTCGGTCCTGGCCACGATCTACCCCGCGCGCCAGGCGGCGGCGCTGGAGCCGATCGAGGCGATTCGCCATGAATAGGGGAGTTGCCACGGCCCCGGTCGTCGAGGCCCGCGGCCTGAGCCGCACCTACCCGGGCGTCTCGGGCGGGGACCTGCACATTCTCAGGGAATTGGACCTTGTCCTGGACCGCGGCGAGGCCGTGGCGATCGTAGGCGCGAGCGGATCCGGCAAGTCCACGCTGCTCCACTTGCTGGGGGTTCTCGACAGGCCGACGTCCGGATCGGTACGGGTCGGAGGGGTCGAGACCGCCGCGCTGGACGACGAGGAGGCCGCCGCGCTCAGGAATCGCCGGATCGGCTTCGTCTTCCAGTTCCATCACCTGCTTCAGGATTTCAGCGCTCTCGAGAATGTCATGATGCCCGCGCTGGTCCAGGGCCGGAGCCCGGCGGACGCGAAGGCAATGGCAACCGGGTTGCTCGAGCAGGTTGGCCTGGGAGACCGGCTCGGCCACAAGCCCTCCGAACTTTCGGGCGGAGAGCAGCAGCGGGTCGCGGTTGCCCGGGCCCTGGTGAACCGGCCCCTCGTGGTTCTTGCCGACGAGCCCACCGGCAACCTGGATGTCAACACGAGCACACAGGTTCAGGAGGTCCTGTTCGATCTCAAGGAGCGGTACGGAGTTGCGCTGCTGGTCGTGACGCACAACCGTGAACTGGCATCGAGGGCGGAACGCGTACTCAGATTGAACGAGGGCGTACTGGAAGATGTCTGAGGCAGGCAAGGTCTGTGACGGACCGGGGTGCGAAAACCCCGCGGTCGTGCACCTGACGACCGTCGTCGACAACAAGTCGACCACCAGCTTCCTGTGCACCGATTGCGCACAGGCGAAGGGAATCAGCACTGAACCGACGCCCGTAGTGGATGTCTCCGATTTTCTGGCCCAGCTGGGCGAGGCGAGCCCGTCCAGGCCGACGACGGTCGCCGCCGAGCCGTGCAGCTTCTGCGACATGACCTTCGACAACTTCCGCGAGTCGGGCCGCCTCGGGTGTCCGCACTGCTACACGTCCTTCGAGACAGGCATGCGACGCCTGCTGAAACGGATCCATGGCGCGAGCCGGCACGCGGGGAAGGTGTATCTGCCGGCCGATCCCGCCGCCGTCGATCTTGGCCGCCGCCTCGACGGGCTGCGCCGAGGGCTGCAGCGGGCGATCGACGCCGAGGACTTCGAGAGGGCAGCCGTGCTCCGGGACATGATTCGCGAGCACGAAACGGCTGGCTGAAGAGTGGACGACTTTCTGGCGGCCCCGGATTTCGGCCTCGGCTGGCTCGACGCCAGCGGACCCCATGCGGACATCGTGCTGTCCACGCGGGTAAGGCTTGCCCGCAACCTCCAGGGCCATCGCTACCTCTCCAGGGCGAGCGACAGCGACCGGCAAACGGTGTTCAGGGCCGTGGCCGGCGCCGTCGACCAGGCCTCGCTGCCCGAAGATGCAGTCGTCCTTCCCCTGACCGAACTGCGCCGCAGGACCCAGCAGATCCTTCTGGAGCGGCGCCTGGTCTCCGACGAGATCGTCGGGCAGGCCGAACCGGCGCGCGGGGCCGGCGTGGCCGTGTGTCCAGGCGAGGCGCTGTCGGTCATGATCAACGAGGAGGACCACCTGAGGTTGCAGTGCCTCATGTCCGGCCTGCGCCTGGTCGATGGCTGGACCAGGGTCGACGGGCTGGACGAGGAACTCGGGCGGCATCTGCCAATGGCCTACCATCACGACTTCGGGTTCCTCACCTCCTGTCCCACCAACGCCGGGACGGGGCTGCGGGCGTCTGCGCTGCTGCACCTGCCCGGCCTGGTGCTGACCAAGGAGATCGATCGGGCCCTGAATGGGATTGCGCAGGTGGGGCTGACCACCCGCGGACTGTACGGCGAGGGCTCCAAGTTCGTGGGCAACTTCTTCCAGGTCTCGAACCAGACGACGCTGGGGCAGAGCGAGGAGGACCTGATCGATCACCTCGACCGGATCGTCGCGACAGTCATCTCGAAGGAGAGGGAAGCGCGCCGCATCCTGATGCGCGATGCCGGAGCGGTCACGGAGGACCAGGTCTGGCGGGCCTACGGGCTCCTCCGGTATGCCAGGGCGCTCACCTACGAGGAATTGATGAATCTGCTCTCGGGGGTCCGGCTCGGGGTTTCGCTGAAAGTCCTGGCGTTCCCGCCGGTATATTCCCTCAACAGGATCATGATCTTCTCGCAGACGGCGCACCTCGAGGACGCGGCCGGCTCCGCACTGTCCTCGTCGGAACGCCGGGCGCACCGGGCAGAATACGTGCGCCGGGCGCTGCGGGACGAAAGCGGGTTCCCCACTTCCGATCCGGGGCAGTGATGGCGATTTTGTTAGAAGGCAGCGGGCAGGTTGGTTAGAAGGCGACGACAGGACTGAACCCGGCGGCTATCCGGGAAGGACCGATCGAGATGAACTACAATTTCACGGAAAGAGTCCGGAAGGTGCTTTCCATGGCCCGCCAGGAAGCGATCCGCCTTCAACACGACTACGTGGGAACCGAGCACATCCTTCTCGGCCTGATCCGCGAGGGAGAGGGCGTTGCCGCGCACGTTCTGGGCAACCTCAATGTCGATCTGGACCAGGTGCACGAGCGCGTGGACGAGTCCGTCCGCAGGGGAAAGGCGACGATTGCACTCGGCGAACTGCCATACACCAACCCCGCCAAGAAGGTGCTGGAGTTCGCCATGGCCGAGGCGCGCGAACTCAGTCACTCGTATGTGGGAACCGAACACCTGCTGCTCGGCCTCCTGCGCGAGAGCAAGGGAATCGCCGCGCAGGTTCTGAACTCGCTTGGCGTGACGATCGACGAAGCGCGTGCGGAGACGCAGAAGGTGCTGGGCCCCGACGTGAGTTCCGGAAGTGCGGCGGGGAAGGGCGGCGGTGGTGGCACCAGCCCGGCGCCCACCCCCGGTCCCGGCCCGCAGCGGGGCGACAAGAAATCCAAGACGCCGGCGCTGGATCACTTCTGCCGCGATCTTACCGGACTGGCGCGGCAGGGAGAGCTCGACCCGATCATCGGGCGGGCCGGCGAGATCGAGCGGGTGGTGGAGATCCTCTGCCGGAGGAAGAAGAACAATCCGGTGCTGATCGGCGAGCCCGGGGTGGGTAAGACCGCGATCGTCGAGGGCCTGGCTCAGCTGATCTCGCGGGGCGAGGTCACGGAGAGCCTTGGCGGCCACCGGGTGCTGGCTCTGGACATGGCCGCCGTGATCGCCGGGACCAAGTACCGCGGTCAGTTCGAGGAGCGGCTCAAGGCGGTCATGAACGAGATCTCAAGCAACCGTAACGTCGTCCTGTTCATCGATGAACTACACACACTGGTCGGCGCGGGGGCCGCGGAGGGGGCGATCGACGCCTCCAACATGCTGAAGCCGGCGCTGGCCCGTGGCGAGCTGCAGTGCATTGGAGCATCGACGCTGAACGAATATCGCAAGTATGTCGAAAAGGACGGCGCGCTGGAGCGGAGGTTCCAGCCGGTGGTGATCGATCCGCCGTCGGTGGAGGAGACCTTCGAGATCCTCGCGGGACTGCGGGGGCACTACGAGGATCATCACAAGATCACGATCCCGGACGAAGCCCTGGCTCAGGCTTCCCAGCTGGCGGACAGGTACATCACCGACCGGTTCCTTCCCGACAAGGCCATCGACGTGATCGACGAGGCCGGCGCGCGGGCCAGGATTGCGAGCCAGGTGCCGCCGGCGGAGGTGGAGGGTCTGAAGGAAAAGCTCGCCGCGGTGGCCGACCGCAAGGAGAGCGCGATCCGGGACCAGGACTTCGAGCGCGCCGCCAAGCTGCGCGACGAGGAGCGCGAGATCCAGCGCACGATTCGCGACGAGCGGGCCGCCTGGGAAGAGGAGCGGCGCCGTTTCCGTCCGGAGATATCCGTCGAGGACGTGGCCTTCATCGTGAGCCGCTGGACGGGAATCCCGCTGACGCGCATCCGCGAGGCGGAGACGGAGAGGCTCGTCAACATGGAGGACGAGCTGCACAAGCGCGTCGTGGGTCAGCATGACGCGATCACGGCGATCTCGCGGGCGATCCGGCGCAGCCGGGCCGGGCTCAAGGACCCCAACCGCCCGATCGGGTCGTTCATCTTCTCCGGACCGACCGGGGTGGGCAAGACCGAGCTCGCGCGGACACTCGCCGAGTTCCTCTTCGCCGACCGGGAAGCACTGATCCGGGTGGACATGAGCGAATACATGGAACGGTTCTCCATTTCGCGGCTCATCGGCGCGCCGCCGGGGTACGTGGGATACGACGATTCGGGAACGCTCACCAAGGCGGTGCGGCGGCGGCCGTACTCGGTCGTCCTGCTCGACGAGATCGAGAAGGCCCACCCCGACGTCTTCAACATCCTGCTCCAGGTCCTCGACGAGGGGCATCTGACCGACAACTACGGGCGCAAGATCGACTTCAAGAACACGGTCCTGATCATGACCTCGAACCTGGGAGCGCGGAGCATCGCCAAGGGCGGCCTCGGCTTCCAGTTGCCGGATCGCCGCTCGAGCTACGAGTCGATGCGCGACACGGTCAACGACGAGATGAACCGCGCCTTCAATCCCGAATTCCTCAACCGGGTGGACGACACGATCGTCTTCCACCCGCTGAGCCGCGAAGAGATCGCCGAAATCGTCCACATCATGCTGGGCGACCTGCGTGACAGGCTGGCGCAGGAGGACATGACGCTCGATCCCACCCCGGCCGCGGTCGATTTCCTCGTCACCCACGGCCACGACGAACGGTACGGCGCCCGGCCCCTCAAGAGGGCGATCCGGCGCTACATCGAGGATCCGCTTTCGGAGAAGATCCTGATGGCGGAGTTCGCTTCCGGGGACGAGCTGGAGGTGGATGTGGCCGAGGACGGAAGCGCCCTGACGATCCGGGCGGCTTCTCCGACGAAGACATGACCATGGGCCGGACGCTCGCAGCAGCTGGGGGGCGCCCCATCCGCGCTCGCTTCGGGTGCGCGGCGGCGATCCTGGTTGCCACCGCTGCGGGGGGACTCCCGGTCTCGGCGCAGGATCCGGGTCAGCGGGCGCTCGTGCGGATCGACTCCATCGTTGCGCGCGGCAACGTGCGGCTGGCCGAGCAGGCCGTTACGGGCGTGGCGGGCATCCAGCCCGGCAGCCAGAACAGCGGCGTCGACATCCAGCGGGCCATCAAGAACCTGTGGGCGACGGGCCAGTACGAGGACATCTCGGTAATGCTCGACGAATCCACCGGGCGCAATGTGCTCATCTTCGAGGTCACGGAGAGGCCCGTGACCCGCCTCGTGCGCATCACGGGACTGGAATCCGTGTCGGAGGACGATGTCATCGAGGAGTCCGGCCTTCAGGAGAACGTTCCGTTGTCCCGCAATTCCGTGGCGAAGGCGGAGGCGTACATCAGGGAGGAACTGCGGCGCAACGGGGTGCCTTTTGCCTTCATTGAGCGCAAGGAGGAACCCGTCCCCGGCGAAGAGGGACGAGTGGACGTGGTGCTCGAGGTCGACGAGGGACAGCGGGTCACCATCGCCCAGGTCACCTTCGTCGGCAACGAGCGCTTCACCGACGAGGAGCTCCGCGGCGCCATGAACACCCGGCAGGAAGGGTTTCTGTGGTTCCGCACCGGCAACTACAACGACATCGATTTCGAACTCGATCTCCTCGAGTCGCTCCCCCGGCGCTACCACCAGGAGGGATACCTCGACTTCCAGGTGGTCGGCGACACGCTCGTCGTCGATCCCAGGACCGGCAAATCCCGGATCGAACTGACGGTGGAGGAAGGGCGGCAGTACCGGCTGGCGGACTTCGAGGTCGAGGGCGCCGACGCATTCGAGACCGACGTGCTCGCAGGATTCTTCGAGGACGATTCGGGCGGCCTCCTGTCGGCGTTCGGATTCGGCGGCGACGACTCGGAGGACGAGGCGGGCAGGGTGTTCGATATGGTGGCTTTCGAGGACGCAGCCAACAGGGTCCGCGAACTCTACCGCAACGAGGGGTATCTCTACGCGCAGCTGGAGCCGTATTGGGAGAGGACGGGCGACGAGGCCGCCGGCTACCCGACGGTCAGCGCGGGCTGGCGGATCCAGGAGCAGACGCAGGCCTACGTCAACCGCATCATCATCGCCGGCAACGATTTCACCTTCGACCGCATCATCCGCGAGAAGATCTTCCTGCTGCCCGGGGACGTGTACAGCGAGGCGCGGCTGCTGCAGTCCTACCAGAACATCCAGTCCCTCGGCTTCTTCGAGGCGCCGATGCCGCCTCCCGACATCCGCCCGAACGAAGAGACCGGGGATGTCGACATCATCTTCAACATCGCCGAGAAGCAGACGGGCTCCCTGCAGTTCGGCACGGCGGTGGGCGGCGGCGTCGGGCTTTCCGGCTTCCTGGGGTACGACCAGCCGAATCTGTTCGGGCAGGCGAAAGCCGGGAGCGTACGGTGGGACTTCGGCCGCTACATCCGTAGCTTCACCTTCGGGATCACCGATCCGGCCCTCTTCCAGACGACGATGAGCGGATCCCTGTCGATCTTCGACTCCACCGACCGCTTCTTCCAGTTCGCGACCGGGCGCCGGCAGCGGAGGGGATTCACAACCCGGTTCGGCGTTCCCTTCCCGGGATCTCTGCGGACGCGGGTCTTCCTCGGGTACTCGCTGTCGCGGACCAGCTACGAGTCGTTCAGGAGCGCCGAGGACCGCTCTCTCTTCGGGCTTCCACCGGGGCTGCTGAGTTCGGTGTCGCTGGGAATCACCCGCCAGACCCTCAACCACCCGCTGTTCCCCACCTCCGGGTCGATGCAGACCTGGACCGTGGAACTGAACGGCGGTCCTCTGGGCGGCGCGGGAGATTTCATCAAGCACACCGGCCAGGCCCAATGGATGATCCCGATCGGGCAATTGGGGGGCGAGGGGGCGACCCCTGGGAGCGTGCAGTTCGCGCTCGGCCTCCACGCGCGGGGAGGGGCGCTGTTCGGAGACGCGTCGCGCTTCCCCTTCGAGTCCTTCTGGATGGGCGGGGTGCAATTCGGCCAGCCGCTGCGCGGATATGACGAAACCTCGATTACGCCGCACGGGTACTACCCGGAGCGGGGCGGGGGCATCAGGCAGATCGAGCGGCTCGGCAACGCCTATTTCTCGACGACCGCCGAAGTGAAGGCCGTGATCAATTCCAACATCGGATTGTCGGCCTTCTTCGACGCCGGCAACAACTGGGAGAGCCCCGGACACCTGAACACCTCCAAATTGTTCCGGGGCGCCGGCTTCGGTGTCCAGCTGGTCACGCCGTTCGGCCCGATCGGACTGGACTACGCCTATGGCTTCGACAAGTTGGAGCCGGGGTGGCAACTCCACTTCAAGATGGGGCCAAACTTCTAGCGGTCCGTGGATGGATCCGCGTGAGCACGAGAGCGGCGAGGGGCCGCGCTGGGGCGGATTTCTGGCATGCCCGTGACAGGAGGCCGATATTGGGCGAGGCTTGATCAGCGATCAGAACACGCCGTTCCATGTTCGGAACGGCTCTTACAAACCGGAGGAGTTAGCGGAATGAGTGTTTCTCGGTTGGGAATGGCCTTCACCCTGTCGTTGTTCTGGGCGGCATCCGTCGAGGCCCAGGCGACAAGGGTAGGGTACGTTGACTCGAACGCCGTTCTGGCCGAATACGCGCCGGCGCAGGAGGCCCGGCAGCAACTGGAGAACGCCCGCCAGGATGCGGAGGCGGAGCTGCAGCTGCTGGGTTCGGGTTGGCAGACTGCGATGGCGGAATATGAGCAGCAGGCCATGTCGATGACTCCTGAAGCGCGGCAGAACCGGCAGCAGGAGCTCGCAGCTCAGCAGCAGGCTCTTCAGTCCCGGACGCAGGAACTCGAGATCCAGTTCCAGCAGCGCCAGGCCGAACTGCTTCAGCCCGTGATGGACCGGGTTACGGCCGTCATCGAGGAGATTCGCGTGGAAGGGAACTACGGCATCATCCTTGACAGGGCGTCGCAGGTCATCCTCGCCGCAGACCCGGCTCTGGAGTTGACCCAGGAGGTTCTCACGCGCCTGCAGGCGCAGGACAGCGGAGGGGGATGACGGACCCGTCCGCGCCCGGCCCGGTACTGACGCTCTCGGAAGCGGCGGAAGCGACGGGCGGGCGGGTGTTGGGAAACGGAGGGACGACCTTCAGCCGTGTTGCGCCCGTGCACGACGCCGGGCGGGGGGATCTTGCGCTATTGGCCGACCGCCGCTACGCGGCTGAACTGGAGGACTGCGGCGCGTCCGCGCTGCTGGCGCCGGAGGCCCTGGCCGGAATGGAGGGCGGCCCCACCGACCGTCTGGTGGTCCGGGACCCGCACGAGGCGCTTGTGACTCTCCTGGCTCTGCTTCATCCGGCGCCCGCGGATGATTGGGGCGTGCATCCTTCTGCAGTCGTCCACTCGGAGGCGGTCGTTCATGCGGAAGCCGCCGTGGGGCCGCATGCCGTGATCGGGGCGCGCTCGAGGGTGGGGCGCGGGGTGCGCATCGGCGCCAATTGCGTAGTCGGTGAACGGGTGGATATCGATGAGGACACCATCCTGTTCCCGAATGTGACCATCTACGCGGACGTCGCGCTGGGCAGAAGGGTGATCGTGCATGCCGGCTCTCGGATCGGGGTCGACGGATTCGGCTATGTCCTGGTGGACGGCACGCACACCAGGGTCCCCCAGGTCGGAAGTTGCGTGATTGAGGACGATGTCGAGATCGGCGCCAACTGCACCATCGACCGGGGATCGATCGGGAGCACCCGGATCGGAGCCGGGTCGAAGCTCGACAACCTGGTCCACATCGGGCACAACGTGGTGGTCGGACGCAGCTCTCTCGTCGTAGCGCAGGTGGGAGTGGCGGGCTCGACACGGATGGGTGACGGCGTCGCCATCGGGGGTCAGGCCGGCATCATCGGCCACCTGAAGATCGGCGCGGGAGCCAGAATCGGCGCGCAGGCCGGAGTAATCTCGGACGTGGCGCCCGGGCAGACCGTCTCCGGGTATCCTGCCAGGGACCACAGGACCTATCTCAGGGCGATGGCGCGACTCATGCGGCTCCCCGAGGTGGTCAGGCGCGTCGAGCGGATCGAGCGCAGCCTGGCCGCTTCGGCTCCCGGCCCCCCGCCGGGCGATTCGGAATCGTGAAGGCAGTGGCCTGGCATAGCGGCGCGACGTTTACTTTATGGGTCACATTTCCCAGGACGCGACGGTGATGGCACGCGATAACGAGAACCAGCGCACGCTGGCGCACGAGGTCGAGGTGGCCGGGGTCGGCATTCACACGGGCGAGGTCACGAATGTCCGTATCGGGCCGGCGGCGGCCGGGACCGGCGTTGTGTTTCGCCGCACTGACATCGCCGGCGAGCCCGAGGTTCCCGCGGGGTTGGAGTTCGTGACCAGCACCGAACTCGGCACCACGCTGGGCGCGGGCGAAGTCGAAGTGCGCACCGTCGAACACCTGCTCGCCGCCCTGGCCGCGCTTGAGAT
The DNA here is from genome assembly GCA_965211645.1 of Longimicrobiales bacterium. Classification (GTDB taxonomy): domain Bacteria; phylum Gemmatimonadota; class Gemmatimonadetes; order Longimicrobiales; family Gaopeijiaceae; genus Bin94. The sequence goes on from OZ242947.1 coordinate 510,034, forward strand.
CGACAACGCCGCTGTGGATCTGGATGGACCGGAGTTGCCGATCCTCGATGGCAGCTTCGGTCCGTGGATCGAGGTCGTGCAGCAGGCGGGACCGGAGTCGCAGCCGGCCGCGGCCACGATAGTCCGGATCGCCGAGGCAACGGCCGTCCAGGGGGCCGGTGGGAGTTCATACGTTGCCATGCCGGATCCGGGGCTGCGGATCTCGGCCACCATCGATTTCGACCATTCCGCAATCGGTCGCCAGTCCGGCGACTTCAGACTCGATGGCGCCGGATTCGAGGAGGAGATCGCGCCCGCCCGCACATTCGGCTTCTACGAAGAGGCCGGCGCGCTGCGGGCGCGAGGCTTCGGGAGGGGTGCGTCACTCGAAAACACGGTCGTGCTCGACAGCAATGGCGTGATGAACCCCGGTCTGCGCTACCCCGACGAATTCCTTCGTCACAAGGTGGGCGATCTGCTGGGAGACCTCTCGCTGACAGGGGGCAGGGTGCGGGGCCGCATCGTGGCCGACCGCCCGAGCCACGCGGGCAACGTCGCGCTCGCGCGTGCGATTCTTCAGCAGCATCGCCGAAGGCAGCGGGCCCACGAGATCGACATCCGGCGCATCATGGAGTACCTGCCGCATCGCTACCCGATGCTGCTGGTCGACCGGATCATCGAGTTCGAGCCGCGCAGACGGATCGTCGGCCTGAAGAACGTGACCATCAACGAACCGTTCTTCCGCGGCCATTTTCCCGAACATCCGATCATGCCCGGTGTATTGCTGGTCGAGGCGATGGCGCAGGTGGGCGGGCTCCTCCTCATGGATGCCGTCGACGATCCGCAGGACAAGGTGGTGTACTTCATGTCCCTCAACAACGTGAAGTGGCGCCGGCCGGTCACACCCGGGGACCAGGTCGTGTTCGATGTCGAGATGCAGAACCTCCGCCGGCGCATCTGCAGGATGAAGGGGAAGGGTCTGGTCGAGGGACGGGTCGTCGCCGAGGCCGAGATGACGGCGAGGATCGTGGACAAGTGACCGACTGGCGGCCCGGGGCGGAGGCGCGTTCGATTTCGATTCACGAGAGCGCGTTAGTGCATCCGTCGGCCGAACTGGGGGCTGGCGTGGAGATCGGACCGTTCGCGATCGTTGGCCCGGACGTGAGGATCGGTGACAATACGCGCATCGGTCCCAGGGTGCTGGTCGAGAAGGATACTGCGGTGGGGCGCGACTGCCGGATCGCCAACGGTGCCGTTCTGGGGACGGATCCCCAGGACCTCAAGTACGAGGGCGAGAGAACCTTCCTGGAGGTCGGGGACCGGACGGTGATCCGGGAATTCGCCACCCTCAACCGGGGGACCGCCGCCGCCGGCAGGACCATCGTGGGCTCCGATTGTCTTCTCATGGCGTACTGCCACGTGGCGCACGACTGCGAAATCGGGAACCACGTGATCATCTCGAATGCCGCCAACATGGCGGGGCATGTCGCGATCGAGGACTGGGCGATCATCAGCGGACTGGTGGCGATCCACCAGTTCGTGCGTATCGGCGCCCACGCGTTCGTCGGCGGCGGTTCAAGGATCCCTCAGGATGTGCCGCCCTATTGCAGGGTCGCGGGGAATCCGTCTCCCAAGCTCTACGGACTGAACACGGTGGGACTCGAGCGGAGGGGATTCTCCGCCGAGTCGCGGCGGCGGCTCAAGACGGCCTACCGCATTCTCTTCCAATCCGACCTGGGCCGATCTCGAGCGATTGCGCAGCTGGAAGCGGACCGCACGCTCCAGGACCCCGAAGTGGGCTACTTCATCGACTTCATCCGGACCAGCAAGCGCGGCATCATCTGTTGAGCGATTCGGTACCATGCGGCCGCGGATCGGAGTAGTGGGGGTCGGCGCCCTCGGCCGCCACCACGCGCGGGTTGCCCGCGGACTTGCCGGCGCGACATGCGCCGGGATCTTCGACACCGATCACGCCCGCGGCGAGGCCGTGGGGAGTGAGTTGGGAGTCCGGGTGCATCCCGCCCTGGAAGCTCTTCTGGAGGCCAGCGACGGGGTGGTCATCGCGGTGCCCACGACCGCCCATGAGGAGGTCGCGCTGCAGGCCATCGACGCTGGCGTGCACGTCTTCATCGAAAAGCCGCTGGCCGCCGAGGTCAGGAGCGCCGATCGGATTCTCGGCGCGGCGCGGTCGCGCGGCGTGCTGGTCCAGACCGGGCATGTGGAACGGTTCAATCCGGCGCTCGTCGCGGCGCGTCCCCACATTGATCGTCCCCTCTTCGTGGAGTCGCACCGGCTCTCGCCCTTCACCCCCCGATCTCTCGATGTCGCGGTCGTCCTCGACCTCATGATCCACGACGTCGACTTGCTGTGTTCCCTTGTGGGCGAACCGGTAGCCCGGGTGGATGCAACCGGCGTGCCCGTTCTGTCACGCCATGTGGACATCGCCAATGCCCGGGTCGCCTTCGAGGGGGGAACGGTCGCCAATCTCACCGCGAGCCGCGTATCGGTCAGGAAGGTGAGGAAGCTGCGCATCTGGCAACGGTCCGGATACCTGTCGCTCGACCTGGCTGCGGGGAAGGGGGAGTTCTACCGGCTGAAGGAGGGCGTCTCGGCGCTCGATGGCCCCTCGCTGCCCGCTGGTACTCGGTCTCTGGCCGCGCTCTCGTCTGTCGTGGAGCGCATTCGCATCCGGGGAGCAGGCACGGAACCGCTTGTCCTGGAGCAGGCTTCGTTCCGGGACGCCGTTGCCGGACTGGCGCCGCCGCCGGTAACAGGCGAGGATGGACGCCGAGCGCTGCAACTTGCACTGGCCATTCAACAACAGATCGAAGACCATGTCGCTCATACGCGTTCGGCGTCGTCGTAAGCGGGAGTGGATCGACGCGAAGAAGGGCCGGTCCCCGGCTTCGCTGGTCATCCTCCTGGTTGTCGTGATCCTGATCATCTGGTACCTCGGACGGGCCTTCTGACCCGGTGGGCGCCAAAGCCGACTCCGGGGCTGGCCCCGGGCCCAGGGTGATGATCCTGGCCGGGGAAGCTTCGGGGGACGCACACGCCGCCCGGGTCGCGGTCGAGATCTTGAGAAGGTGGCCGCACGCTGCATTGACCGGCCTTGGAGGCGAACGAATGGCGCAGGCGGGCGTGGATGTGCTGTGCGGTCTCCGCCGGCTCTCGGTCATGGGGTTTGCCGAGGTCGTGCGGCGGCTCCCCTTCTTCCGGCGGCTCGAAGGCCACATGCGAGCACTGCTGAGAGACGGGAGCTTCGACATCGTCATCCCCGTCGACTATCCGGGCTTCAACATGCGGATCGCGAAGCATGCATCGAAGCTGGGTGTGCCTGTCCTCTACTACATCGGACCCCAGGTGTGGGCCTGGAAGGCTGGACGTGCGAAGCGGCTGGCGCGCATCGCGCGGGGCATCGCACTGATCCTTCCCTTCGAGCCCCGGCTCTATCGCGTGCACGGCGGCCGGGCCCGATTCGTGGGCCATCCCCTGCTGGACGATCCCGTCGCGGGCGATCCCGCCGCGCTGGCAAAAGCCCTGGGAATCGATCCGGGGAAGCCGGTGCTGGCGCTCTTTCCCGGGTCTCGGGAGCAGGAACTGGAGCGGCACGGCGGAACCTTTACCGAGGCCGCGCTCCTGCTGCAGCGCCGCGTACCGGGGCTCCAGGTGGTCGTGAGCCGGGTGGCGTACCTGGCGTCCGCATGGTATCGCGGATTTCCCTTTCCCACGACGACGGACGCCGCCTCGCTGCGAGCGCTGGCGACGGCCGGTCTGGTGAAGTCCGGTACGAACACCCTGGAAGCGGCGCTGGCGGGGATGCCCTTCGTGGTTGCGTACATCACGCACCCGTTCACTCACTTCGTGGCGCGCCGGCTGGTGCGCGTGCCCTCCATCACCCTCGCCAGCCTCGTGGCGGAAGAGCCGGTTGCGAGTGAGTTCATTCAGCGCGAGGCAACGCCGGAGGCCATCGCAAACGCACTCGGGCCCCTTCTGGATCGGTCCTCGACCGAGCGCGCGGCCGCCCTCGCAGGCCTCGCAAGGGTGCGCGCCTCAATGGGCACGCCCGGGGCCGCGGTGAGGGTCGTGGACATGATGGAGGAGATACTCGGCGACCAGCCGGTCGGAGCAACCCCGTGACGGTCGGCCGGACCCGGCGTTGGATTCGCGATTTCTGGGCGATCGAGGACCCATCTCCCGCAGAGCGTCTCTGGGGCGCGGCACTCGCGCCGCCGGAGTTGCTCTTTCGACTCGCCGTCTCCGCCCGGAGTGCCTGGCATCGCGGCGCGGCCGAGCGGGCGACACCCATCCCGGTGGTCTCGGTAGGGAATCTGACGGCAGGCGGAACCGGCAAGACACCGGTCGTGCGCTGGCTGGGCGACTGGCTTCGCCGGGCAGGCGTCCGCACCGCCGTCGTGACGCGCGGCTACGGAAGTGACGAGTTGGCCCTGTACCGCCGTTGGTTCGGCGCCGGTGCGGTGTTTTCGGGGCGGGATCGCGTGGGGTCCGTTCGCGCCGCCGCCGATCTCGGTTTTGCCCTGGCGCTCGTTGACGACGGGTTTCAGCACAGGAGGCTCGGGAGGGCGCTGGATCTCCTGCTGGTGGCCGTGGAGGATCCCGTGCGGGCGCGCCTGATGCCGCGGGGACCCTACCGCGAGCCTCCCTCGGCGGCTTCGCGGGCCACGCACATCCTGCTCACGCGCAGGGGACCGCCCACCGGACGACGACGGGCGTGGCGCAAGCGGATGTCCCGCCTGGCACCCGGCGTTCCCGTCATGGACCTCGATCTCGTCATGGGTGGCTGGCACAACTTGCAGGAAGAACCCACCAGCCCCCCGGGGGCGGAAGTCCTGGCGACCTGTTCGGTGGCGCGGCCCCGCTCCTTCCTGCAGGGTCTGGAGAGGCTGCTTCCGGGCGCCGCGATCGAATTGGTGGCTCACGCGGACCACCATCGCTATTCCCGCCGCGATGTTTCCGCCCTCCTGGATCGACTGGGCAGCCGGACTCTGGTCTGCACGGAGAAGGACGCGGTCAAGCTCTCCGCCTTCCCCGAGCTCGAACCCCACTGCGCCGTGATCGGGCTCGGCGTCGAGGGCGAACCGGAGCCACCCCTGCTGCGGGCCGTGGCGGAAGCGTTGGGAGGCTCATGCGCATCTCTATCGTAGCGGTGGGGAAGGCGCGGGCGCTCGCGGCCGGAATTGAGGACTACGAGCGGCGCGCGTCGCGCTACTGGCGCTTCGAGTCGATCGAGGTCGCACAGGCCCGGGCCAGTGGCAGTGCCGAGATTCGCCGCCGCGAAGCCGACAGCATTCGGGCGCGCCTGCAGCCAGGGCACCTCCGGGTCGCACTGACCCGAGCGGGACGCCACTTTTCCTCGCTCGAACTCGCCGCCTGGCTGGAGCAGCTCTCCCGCGGGCCGCAGCGGGGCGCTCACTTCATCATCGGGGGCGCGTTCGGACTCGATGCAAAACTCCTGGAGGAGTGTGATCTTTCCTTGTCCCTGTCGCCCTTCACGCTTCCTCATGACCTGGCTCGCCTGGTCATGACGGAGCAGCTGTACCGGGCGGGGACAATCCTCAGGCACGAGCCCTATCACAAGGGCCGCGATTGAGCCGTGAAGTCGAGTGGGCTGTGGAAGCGAGTGAACAGAGGCCGCCGGTGAAGCCCGTGAAAGAGCATGCGACCGCCTGGTTCCGCGAGTGGTTCGGCGACGAGTATCTCGCGCTGTACCCGCACCGGGACCGCGCCGAGGCGCGGGAGGCCGTCGAGCTTCTGCATCGCACCACCGGACCGGTGCCCGGGGACCGCGTCCTCGACCTCGGCTGCGGAGCGGGGCGCCACCTCGTCGAGCTGCGCCGACTGGGGTATCACGCGACCGGTCTCGATCTGTCGATGCCGATGCTGAAGGCGGCCCGGTCGGCCGCGCCGAGACCCGTGCTGGTGCGCGGCGACATGCGACGGCTCCCCTTTCGGGCGTCGGGATTCGACATCGTCACCTCCTACTTTACGTCCTTCGGCTACTTTGACGACGAGGAAGACGACGCCCGCGTTCTGCGCGAGGTACGGAGGGTGCTGCGTCCCGGGGGACGATTCCTCCTCGATTTCCTCAACGCCGACCAGGTCGTCACCAATCTGCGAGAGAGAGACCGCCGGAGGGTGGGCGACATGGAGGTGGTCCAGGAACGGCGACTGGTGCAGGGCGGGCGGATAGTGGAGAAGAGGATCGCCATCGAAGCCCGGGACGGTGCGCCGCACCGGGAGTTCGTCGAGCGGGTGCGCCTGTATGAGCCGGAGGAACTCACGCGGATGCTGGAGAGCGCGGGGCTGCCGGCGGGGCCCCGATTCGGGGGGTATGACCGAAGGCCCTTCTCCCGCTTCTCCCCACGCTTCATCGTCCTTGCGGAAGCAGCGGCCTGATGCACTTCCTCCCGAGACCGATCGGCGGATCGCGATTGGTGCACGACTACCTGGAAGGGGTCGATCGGGCCGCAGTTTTCTATCGCGGCTCTCCATTCCGGATGGAGACCTATCGCCGCAAGGCGGAGGAGCTCGAGGGAGCGACCGGGCCGGACGCCATCGCCAGGGCGGTTCCCATGATCAGGCCCGCCGGCCCCGCTGCCGAGCAGCTGCTTCGGGAGCTGGCAAGCCAGGGGGGATACTTCGTCACCACGGGCCAGCAGCCGGGATTGTTCGGCGGGGCGCTCTACAGCCTCTACAAGGCGCTGACGGCAGTGCAGCTGGCCCGCATCCTGTCGAGCCGGCTGGGCCGCCCGGTCATGCCGCTGTTCTGGGTCGCGTCGGAGGACCACGACTGGGACGAAGCCAGCCGAGCGCATGTAGTCGACCGGACCGACAATCTGCGCCTGCTCGCCCTGGATTCCGGCACTGCGCGGGCGCGGCGCTCACTTGGCCGAATGCACCTGGGGGAGGGCATTGGGAGGATCGTGGAGGAGCTCGGAGGGTGTTTCGCGCCGAATCAGTTCCACGGACCATGCATGGAGCTTGTCCGCGATGCCTTTCGCCCCTCCGCCACCATGGCGTCCGCGTTTTCGGATTTCATGGCCGAGCTGTTGAAGGACACGCCGGTGGGGCTCGTGGACGCCGCCGGCCCGGCGCTCAAGGAGGCCTCGCGGCCGGTCCTGAGAAGGGAGGCGGAGGATCCGTCCGCGTCGGAGGCGGCGGTGAGGGAGACCAGCGATGCACTGATTCAGAGCGGCTATCCCCTCCAGGTCGACTTTGACGCCGGCGCCGTCAACCTCTTCGTGGAGTCGGCGGAAGGACGTGACCGATTGCGGCACCGAGGCGGCGAACTCAGCCTCAGGGCTTCGGGAAGAGCGATTTCGCGCAGCGACATCCTCGGGCTGATCGACGGCGACCCGCAGGTGGTTTCGCCCAACGTGCTTCTCAGGCCCGTCGTCGAGAGCTTCATCTTCCCTACTCTGGCCTACGTCGGGGGGCCGGGTGAACTCGCCTATTTCGCCCAGCTTTCCGGACTCTTCAGGCGGCACGAGGTCGGGATGCCCGTGGTCGTTCCCCGCGGGTCGCTCCTGGTTGTGGAGTCGAAGGTCGAGCGGGCAATGAGGAAGCATCGATTGGACGTGGACGAACTGCGGGAAGGCAGCGGTCTTCTGAGTGGATTTGCGCTCGACCAGCTTCCCGAGGATCTGAGCGATGCGTTGGCGGATTGGCGCGGGGCGATCGAGTCACGGGCGGCAACGGCCCTCGAGGCCTCGACCGCGATCGACCCGGTGTTGAAGGGGGCGGTCGCGAAGGCGCGCAATTCCGGACTCGCCGCTCTCGGTGCTCTGGAGAAGAAGGTCGTTCGGGCCGTGAAACGCAGAAACGAAACGACATGGAATCAGGTAGGGAAGGCGCGCACCCACCTCTGGCCCGCGGACAAGCCGCAGGACCGTGTGCTGGGTCCGCTGCAGTACCTGATGCGCTATGGAAGCAACTTCGTTACGATGGCGCTGGATGCGCTGTCGGCTGGAACCCGATTCCGGGAGGACGTAGGATAGTCCCATGTTTGCTTCGATCTTCGTCCTGATTCTGCTCATCCCGATTCTGGCGATCTTCCTCGACTCGGATGTCGGCAAGGCGCTGGCCAAGCGACTCGAGCGCGGGCAGCGGCGCGTAGGCAACGACCCGGCGCAGGAGCGGCTCCTGTACCTGGAGGGAGAACTGGAGCGGCTGGCCCGGGATGTCGAGCGGATCGAGGAAGAGAACCAGTTCATCCAGAAACTGCTCGACCGCCGGTCCGAGGGCGGCTCGCTGCCCCCCGGCGACCCGTCCGATCCCTGACCCGGGACAACCTTGGCCGCCTCCAGGGTAGCAGCGGGAATCTTCATCAGCCGCGTGCTCGGGCTGGTAAGAGAGAGCGTCTTCGCCCACTACTTCGGCAACGGGGTCCTGGCGGACGCATGGAGGGCCGGCCTGCGCATCCCCAACGTCCTGCAGAACCTGCTCGGCGAAGGCAGCCTGAGCGCCTCGTTCATTCCTGTCTACGCCCGGCTTCTTGAAGAAGGGCGGGAGCGGGAGGCCGCGCGCGTCGCGGGGGCGGTCCTCGGGCTGCTGGCGGTCGTTGCCGGGGGCATTGCGGCGGCGGGGGCCTGGGGCGCCCCTTTTCTGGCACGCTTCATCGCCATCGGCTTTTCCGGCGACGAAAGGGCCATCCTGATTTCGCTGCTGCCGATCCTCTTTCCGATGACGGCGGTACTGGTCGTGTCGGCGTGGGCGCTGGGGATTCTGAACAGCCATCGCCGCTTCTTCGTAGCCTACATGGCGCCGGCCCTCTGGAACGTCGCGATCATCACCGCGGTGGTCGGGGCCGCGAGCTGGGGCCTGATGGGCGTCGAGCTCCTGCTTGCCATGGCCTGGGGCGCACTGGCGGGCGGAGCGCTGCAACTGCTGTTTCAGCTGCCGTTCGCCGCTCGCCACCTGAAGCATGTGGTTCCGTCGCTCGGCCGGGGGGTCGCGCATGTGGGCACGGTGGTAAGGAACTTCGTCCCGTTGGTCGCCGCCCGCGGCGCGGTGAATCTGAGCGCGCTCCTCGACGTTGCGCTGGCCTCGATGCTTGCCCAAGGGGCTTTGAGCATCATGGGCTACGCCCAGCCGCTGTATCTGCTGCCGATATCCCTGTTCGGCATCTCGGTCGCGGCCGCCGAGCTTCCCGAGCTGTCGCGCGACACGGTGACCGGGGAAGGGGCGGTTCGGGATAGGGCGGGGGCGGCGGTGCGCAAGGTGCTTTTCTGGCTGATCCCCTCAGCGGCGGGCTACATCGTATTCGGGGACGAGGTGACCGCCTTTCTGCGAATCCTGCCGAGCGGCGAGTTCGGAGCGGGAGACGCCACCGCGGTCGGTCTGGTGCTGGGCGCCTATGCGCTGGGCCTGCCCGCATCGGGGTTGTCCCGCGTGCTGTCCTCCACATTCTTTGCCCTGGGCGACACCCGGACGCCGGCCCGGATCGCCTACGCGAGGATTGCGGTTTCGGCGGGGATCGGGTTCGCGCTCATGTACCCGCTCGACCGGCTGACCGCGGGCGGGTTCGGGATGGGCGCCGCGGGGCTGGCCTCGGGCGCGACCGCCGGGGCCTGGCTGGAGCTCCGTCTGCTCACCGGCAGCCTGCGCGGCCGGCTCCCGGGGCTGACCTACGGACGGCGACGGCTGGGTCGCTACCTGCTCGCGGCGGCTGTGGCTTCCCTGGTGGGGCTGGTTCCCGCGGTCCTCCTGCCGCCCGTCCATCCGCTGATCTCGGCGGCGGCGACCCTGCTCCCGTTCGGCCTGACCTACCTGGCCGTGACGGAGGCGATGGGCGTGTCGCCGGTGCGGATGCGTGCGCTGCTGACCCGATTCCTCGGGCGCGGCGGGGCGCGGGATACCCGCGACCAGGGGGAATGACGGTGAACCGGAGCGATCCGTACCGATGCCGCCCGGCGGTGGTCGCATGACGACCGGGATCCCCTTCCGTACGACAGCCATGCCCCGGCTGCCGACCGATCCCGGCGTGTACATGTTCAGGAACCCGAGAGGCGAGATCCTGTACGTCGGCAAGGCGAAGTCGCTCCGCCACCGGGTGCGCTCATACCTCTCCCCGGCGAAGGACGCGACCGTCAAGACGCGGGAACTGGTGCGGCTGGCCGCGGACGTGGAGACGCTGGTGGTCGGATCGGAAGCGGAAGCGCTCATCCTCGAGGCCAACCTCATCAAGGAGCACAAGCCCCGCTTCAACATCCAGCTCAAGGACGACAAGAAGTACCCCTACATCAAGGTCACCGTCGGAGAGCCGTTTCCGCGGGTCTTCGTCACCCGGCGCCTGCGCAGGGACGGGTCCCGGTATTTTGGACCGTTCACCTCGGTTGGCAGGGTCCGCCGCGCGCTCGATGTCGTGAAGCGCAACCAGGGGATTCGGTCCTGCCGCTACGACCTGCTCCGTGAAGCGCCCGCGCGTCCGTGTCTGGACCACCACATCGGCAGGTGCGGTGCGCCCTGTGTCGGGCTTCAGTCCCGGGAAGACTATCGCGGCAGGGTCGACGAGGTCGTCCGCATCCTGTCAGGTGACGTTGCAGCGGTTCAGGTTGAGGTTGAGACCGAGATGCGCAAAGCATCGTCCATCATGGATTTCGAGCGAGCCGCCCATCTCCGCGACGTACTGGCCGGCCTTGACGGGATTGCCCGTCAGCAGCGCGTCCAGACGGTCGGCGGCGGCGATCAGGACATCGTGGGTCTGGCCCGGGACGGGTCCGTGGCTGTCTCATCCACCCTCCGGGTCCGGGGCGGCGTCCTGATCGGGCGCGACTCGCACACCATGGCCGAGATCGAGGACGAATCGGACGGGGGGCTGCTCACGCGATCCGTGGCTCACGCCTACCTGTCGGGCGGATCGAGCGTGGTCGAGCAACTCCCGTCCGAGGTTCTGCTGCCCACCGACTTTCCGGACCGTCACGTGCTGCAGGAAGTGCTGACCGACAGGGCGGGACGGAAGGTGTCTCTGCGGGTGCCGAAGCGGGGCGCCAAGGTCCGGCTGGTCGAACTGGCGGTTAGGAATGCCCGCCACGTGCTGGATGAGCGCGCGCGCAAGGGAGAAGCGCTGCAGCCGCGGACGGACGACGCGCTGTACGAATTGCAGGACTTCCTCGAACTCAAGACCGTGCCCCGCCTCATCGTCTGCTTCGACGTATCCCATACGCAGGGCGCCGAAACAGTGGCCAGCGCGGTGGTTTTCCTGAACGGGGAGCCGAAGAAGTCCGGCTACCGCCACATGCGTATTCGAGGCGACTGGGGAAACGACGACTACCGCTCCATGGCCGAAGCGGTCACGCGGTACTTCGAGCCCGACCGCGCCGGGGACGATCCGCTCCCCGATCTGGTGGTGGTCGACGGCGGCAAGGGGCAGCTGGCAGCGGCCAGACGCGCGCTGGAAGAACTCGGCCTCGGCGACCTCGCCGTGGTTGCGCTCGCCAAGAGGGACGAGAGCGTCTTTCTGCCTGGCCACAGGCGGGGCGTTCGCATCCCGCGGACCGCCCGCTCGCTCCACCTGCTCCAACGGGCCCGCGACGAGGCGCACAGGTTCGCGGTCCGCTACAACCGCAAGCTCAGGTCGCAGCGCACCGTTCGCTCCGACCTCGGCGACATCCCGGGAATCGGACCCAGGCGGCAGCAGGCGCTGCTTTCGCGCTTCGGGTCGCTCCGTGGCGTCAAGGAGGCATCCGCCGCCGAAATCGGTCGGATACCCGGCTTCAGCAAAGGCATGGGGGTCAAGATCCTCCACTACCTCGGCAGGGGATCCAGCCTTTGACCCGCCTTGGCCTGAACGAGTATAATTCCTGACCTGATATTGCCTTGCTTCCCCGCGCGTCGGCCGGAGCGTGGGCAAAACGACCCCATAGGAGGAATGTTGTGATCATGTCCAGGCTCGGAGTCACATTGGCGACCGCGGGTGCCCTCGTCCTTTCCGGTTGTGCGTCCGGGGGTGGTGGTGGCGGAGGGGACGGCGCACCGGGAGACAACGAATTCACCAGGAGCGCCGAGCTGTTTCTGACGCAGGCTGCGAGCCTCGGCATGGTGGAGCGATACGAGCAGGCGCTCGACGCCGCAATGAACTCCATCGTGGATGACTCGGCGAACGCGCGAGGGTATTTCCTGGCCGCTCGGGCCCAGGTCGGCCTGTCAGACTTCGCCGCGGCCGACACCCTCTTCGCCATGGCCCTCGAACGGTATCCCGGGTACGACGAGGAGATCAGGGTCGAGCGGGAGTCCGCCTGGATCAACCTGTTCAACGAGGCGATCGGACCGCTGGATGCAGGCGACGACGACGAAGGAATCCGGCTGCTCGAGATGGCCGAGGTGATCTTCAATGGTCAACGCCCCGAGGCGCTGATCAATCTTGGCGTGACCTACAACAACGCAGGGAGGCCGGACGACGCCATCGACGCCTACGGTGCGGCGCTGGATGTCATCCGCGGGCCTGCCATGGAGACGGCGGACAGCGCCACGGCCGCCAATTGGCGCGAGCGCGAACAGAGCGTCACCTTCAACCTGGCCAGCCTCCTGAGCGACGCCGAGCGCTACGACGAGTCCGCGACGGCGTACGAGACCTATCTTGCGAGCAATCCCGGGGACATGTCGGCTCTCGCCAATCTGGCGTCGGTGCTTACCCAGTCGGGGCAGGCCGATTCGGCCCAGGCGATCTACGACAACCTCCTGGAGGCCGAGGGACTCGGGACTCGCGACTACTTCAACATCGGTGTCGGGCTGTACCAGGCTCAGGTATTCGATCGGGCCGCCGAGGCGTTCCGCGAAATCGTCGCCATCGCCCCCGAAAACCGAGATGCGCTGTTCAACCTCGCCCAGTCCCTTTTCGAAGGCGAAGCCTGGGAGGAATTGGTCCCCGTCGGTCAGCAGCTGCTCGAGCTGGACGGCTACAACCCCGACAGCTACACCATTCTGGGTCAGGCTCTGGTCCGCACGGAGCAGGAACAGGAGGCCGTCAGGATCCTCCAGACCCGGGAAGACCTCAGCTTCCAGTTGGCGAACAGCCAGCTTCAGCCCCGCAGCGGTGGCGCGACGGTCACCGGCGAGCTGGTGAACAATACGCTGGAACCGGGGACGACCGTCACCATTCGAATTCACTTCAGCGGACTCGACGGCGCGGAGATCGGAACGACGGATATCCGGGTCACCGCTCCGGAGGCCGACGTTTCACAGCCCTTCCAGGCCGATTTCTCGAGCAATGAAGAAGTGCTGGGCTACTACTACGAGGTGGTCAGCCCCAACTAGCCAGTCGGCGCAGCAACGCGTCCGCGCACACGCGCGTCCGCGGGAGTAGCTCAGTTGGTAGAGCATCAGCTTCCCAAGCTGAGGGTCGCGGGTTCGAGTCCCGTCTCCCGCTCTTCGAGGGCCTTCGAGGAAACGCCCCGCCAACCGGGCGGGATCTTCTCGCCTCCGGTTGCGGTATTGGCTTTATGGAGGTCCCCAAAGTAGTTTCCTGTCAAAGGGGCCGTTTCATTTCAACCCATGGGAGGTAGCCATGCGACGTATCAATTCCTTGCTCGTCCTGCTGTGCCTGACCGCGGCGTTGCCGGTCGCGGGGCAAACTCCCACCGAAGAGCTTGAGCGCCGCATTGCCGCCGCCGATATGTCCGCGGATTTCGATGTGTTGCTCCAGGCGTCCTCGGCCGCGCGCCTGCTTGGCAACTTCAGCCAGGCCGACGACCTTCTCGAAAGGGCCACCCTGGCGCTCGACCAGGTCAGCAATGCCTGGGTCACCGAAATGATCTTCAATGCCCTGGCCGCCGGCGAGGGCGTCAACGGAATGCAGCGAGCCTTGCGATCATCCCTGCAGCGCATTCGCCTGGCGCCTCAGCAGGTCGCTTCGATTACCAACAACTTCCCGTCGCTGCTGACCGGCGGCGAGTACGACGAGATGATCCTGAGTTTCCGGGAAGACCATCCTGACCCGGACTACCGGTGCTTGTGCCTGGCGGAGAAGGCCTGGGTGCACCGAGTCGCGGGACGGCAGCATGAATCACGGACGCTGTGGGGGGAACTGGTCGCTGCGTGGGATCGGAATCCGCTCGAGTTCTCCAACCCCGACGCCCAGGCGAACTGGCAGGGACAGTACGCCAGGAATCTGGCTCGTGCCGGGAGGACGGCGGACGCAATGGCGGCGCTCGAAAAGGCGAAGTCGATGCCGGTCAGCGATGACGAGCGGCCCGGGGTGCAGCGGAGATGGGCGCAGACGTACGCGGAACTCGGCAATGTCGAGGCCGCGGTCGAGTTGCTTGAGCCGTTGATCGCAAGCTCTACGCTGGTCACCGTCAACAGCCTCTCCACCCGCTACACCTGGGAGCCGGTTCGCAACCACATCCGCTTTCAGGAGATGCTCGCCCGGAACCGCTGACGTAGCCGGCGGGCCGCGCACCGGTTTCGGGAGGGGCTATTCGCTTCCCGGCCGTTTCATGGGAGGCGCTGGATAGTGGTGCGAATAGGAGAAATCGGAGCGGGGTCGATCGCCGAAGCCCTCGAGTTGCGCATCGGGACGCGCATCCTGCGGGTGAACGGGGCCCGGGTTCGGGACAGCATCGACTTTCACTTCCTGACGGCTGAGGAAGAGCTCGAACTCGAGACGGTCGATCCCGACGGGGTCAGGGTCGTGTGCGACATATCCCGGGATCCGTCCGAGAGCCTGGGGATCGTACCCGAGCGCGACACGATCCGGGAGTGCGCCAACGAGTGCGTCTTCTGCTTCATCGACGGCAACCCGCCGGACGCCCGTGATCCGCTCTGGCTGCGGGACGACGACTTTCGCCTGTCGTTCACCTACGGCAGCTATGTCACGCTCACCAACCTCGGGCCCAGGGGGATCCAGAGGCTCGTCGACCAGCGCATTTCGCCCCTGTACGTCAGCGTACACGCCACGAATCCGGAGCTGCGCGTCCGCCTGCTGAAGAACGACCGCGCCGGCCTTATCCTCGAGCAGCTGGCCACGTTGCTCGACGCCGGCCTCGAGGTGCACACCCAGGTGGTGCTGTGTCCTGAATGGAACGACGGACCGGAGCTCGACCGCACGATTCGTGAGCTCTACGCCCTCGGGGCGGGTGTCCTGTCGCTGTCGGTGGTGCCGGTGGGGCTGACCCGCTACAACCTCGGCCGTCCCGTGAGGCTGCTGAGGGCTGGCGAGGCCGACCTGGCGATCCGGCAGACCCGGGCCATTCGCGACCGGGCAGTCCGGGAGCACGGGCGCCACTGGTGCTACGCCGCCGATGAACTGTTTCTCATCGCCGGCCGCGACATCCCCGGGGCCGACTACTACGACGACTGGCCGCTGCGCGAGAACGGCGTCGGTGCGCTGCGCACGCTGATCGACGATTTCGAGGCAGGGAAGGGGCGGCTTGCTCCTGACGCCGGCGTCGACCGGGTGCGCATCGTAACGGGCCGCTCGATGACGCCCTTCATGGAAGGATTTGCGCCCGAGATCGCCGGCCGCATGGAGTGCGCCGTCGAGGTGGTCGGAGTGGAGAACCGGTACTTCGGCCCGTCGGTTACGATAGCCGGGCTTCTCCCCGGACGCGACATCGTCGACCGCGTCGGCGGCGCCCGCCCCGGCGACCTGGTGCTGCTCCCTGCAACCGCCCTCAACGACGATGAGGTCTTCATCGACGGCATGCCACTCCGCGAGGTGACACAGGTCCTGGCCCCGGCCCGGGTTCGCGCCGGCCACGACCTCGTGGAGACGCTGCTGCCCGATTCGGCGCGCCGCCTGCACGGCAACGGCGCCCCCGGAACCCGGCTCATATGAGCCTCCCGGTCGTGGCGGTGGTGGGTCGCCCGAATGTCGGCAAGTCCACCTTTTTCAACCGGGCCATCGGGCGGCGCGTGGCGATCGTGGACGACATGCCCGGCGTGACGCGCGACCGCAACTTCGCGCGCGCCGAGTGGACGGGCCGCCACTTCTTCGTCGTCGATACGGGCGGGGTCGTGGAAGGGTCCGACCGCGCGATCGACCGGCTGATCCGCGACCAGGCCATGACCGCCGTGGAGGAATCCGACATCGTGATCTTCCTGGTGGACTCGAAGACCGGCGTCCACCCCCTCGACCAGAAGCTGGCCGAAGTGCTGCGGCGGAGCGCCAGACCCGTGCTCCTGACCGTCAACAAGGTCGACAATCTCCCCCTCGAGAACACCCACCTCGACTTCTGGGAGCTGGGGATGGGCGAGCCCCACCCGGTGAGCGCCATGTCGGGCAGGGGATTCGGGGACCTGTTCGACGAAATGCTGCAGCTGATTCCCGACGAGGACGACGAGGCGCGCGCGGACGACATCCGGGTTGCCGTGATCGGGAAGCCGAATGCCGGCAAGTCGACGCTGGTGAACCGCCTGTTCGGCGAGAACCGCGTCGTCGTGAGCGATGAGCCCGGCACCACCCGCGATCCCGTCGACCTGACCATGAAGTACCACGGCCTCGATCTCACCTTCGTGGACACCGCGGGACTGCGCCGTCACGCCCGGATCAGGGACTCGGTGGAGTACTACAGCACGCTCCGAACCGAGCGCGTGGTCAGGGAAGCGGACGTGTGCCTGGTGCTCGTCGACGCGTCCGAAGGGCTGCACGTGCAGGACATCAAGGTGGCCGAGACGGGCTGGGAGGCGGGGTGCGGGGTAATCATGATGTGCAACAAGTGGGACCTGGTGGAGAAGGAAACGGGCACCGCCGAGGCCTTCGAGCGGGACGCGGCAGCGCGGGCGCCATTCCTCGGGCACGTCCCGTTCCTCTTCGCATCGGCGCTGACCGGGCTGCGCGCGCGGAAAACGCTCGACCTCATCCTGGAGGTCGCGAGCCGCCGCACGCAGCGCATCGCCACCCACGAGGTCAACGAAGCGGTGGAGGCCATTGTCGGGCGCCGCCCGCCGCCGCACGCGCGGGGCCGTCCAGTGAAGATCAAGTACGCCACGCAGGCGGACACCCGCCCCCCGACCTTCATCCTCTTTTCCAACCTCCCCGACGAAATCCCCGTGCACTACCGCCGGTACATCGTCAATTCGCTGCGGAAGATCCGGAACTTCGGCGGAGTGCCGTTGCGGATCAGACTGCGAAAGAGCGGCGCCTGATCCGGCCGGAGGGCCCGCGGGCAACTCTGGATTCCGGCCGTCGGCGGTGGTAAAGTCGTATCGGACCCGGAGGAGCATCCCATATGACGACCACAGTGCTGCTGGTTCTGGCGGCGTACGCGCTGGGCGCGATTCCGACGGCCCACTGGACCGGGCTCCTCATCTTCGGCAAGGATCTGCGCACGCTTGGGAGCTGCAATCTGGGAGCGACCAATGTCCAGCGCGTGATCGGATGGCACGCCGCCATTCCGGTCGGCCTCTTCGACGTGTTCAAGGGCTTCGCGCCGGCATTCTGGTTGCCGATGATCGACGATCACACCGCGTCCTGGTGGAGCGTCGTGTACGGTGGAGCCGCCATCATCGGGCACGTCTTCTCGCTCTGGGTCCGATTCAGGGGGGGGAAGGGCGTCGCCACCAGCGCAGGCGTGCTGATCGCCGTCGCTCCGCTCGCGGCCGCGTTCGGGGCGGGGACGTGGCTCGTGGTTCTCCTGATTTCGCGCAGGGTGTCGGTAGCTTCCATCGCCGCCGCGGTGTCGGTCCCGGTCGCGGCCTTCTTCGCAATGGACCCGGATGTACCGCTCATGGCCTTTCTCGTGCTCATGGCGGCCTTCGTGGTGTGGGCGCACCGATCCAATATCCGCAGACTGCTGGCGGGGGAGGAACCCACCATCGACGAAGTGCACAAATCGGGCGGCCGAGACGAGTGAAGTCCTCGGACCGAGCCGTCCGTGGATAGGGCCGCCCGTGGATAGGGCCGCCCGAGCGTCGCCGGGGACGGCGCCAACGCAGGTGGCCGTGGTTGGTGCCGGCGCCTGGGGAACCGCGCTCGCCAACCTGCTCGCGCAGTCCGGCAATCGCGTCCGCCTCTGGGCCCGTGAGCCGGTGGTGGCGGAGTCCTTCGCGGAGCGGGGAGAGAACGTCCTGTATCTGGAGGGCGCCAGCCTGGACCGGCAGCGGCTCTCGGTCACGAATTCGTTGCCGGACGCGCTGGCGGGCGCGGAGTTCGTGGTCTGGGTTTGCCCGGTGCAGTACTCGGCGGCGGTGCTTGCCGAGGCGGCTCCCCATATCCCGGCCGCCGCGACCGTTGTGACCGCTTCGAAGGGGATCGAAGTGACGACCCTGCGCCGCATGGACGAGATCTTCGCCGAAGTTCTCCCTCCCGAACAGGCCCATCGCCTCTGCGTGCTTTCGGGCCCGAGCTTCGCCCGGGAAGTGGTGGCCGGCGCTCCGACGGCCGTGGTGGTGGCCAGCCGGGACGAGGGCGCCCGCCTTCGGGTGCAATCCCTCTTCCAGACGGATCGATTCCGCGTCTACACCAACTCCGACGTCGTGGGAGTGGAGCTCGGCGGCGCCCTCAAGAACGTCATCGCCGTGGCCGCCGGAGTGGCTGCCGGCCTGGATCTGGGTCACAACACGATCGCCGCGCTGATGACGCGCGGCCTGGCCGAGATCACCCGTCTGGGAGTCGCGCTCGGGGCCCGGCCCTCGACCTTCGCCGGTCTCGCTGGAATGGGTGACCTCGTGCTCACCTGCACGGGCGGCCTGAGCCGCAACCGCACGGTGGGCTTCCGTCTCGGACGGGGGGAGAGCATGCAGGAGATCATGGGGGAGGCGCGGACGGTTGCCGAAGGGGTAGCCACCGTGCGTGCCGTGCACAGACTGGCGCTGCGGACCGGGGTTGAAATGCCGGTGTCCACCGAAGTCCACCACATTATAGCCGACGGCGCCGATCCGATGGTGGCGCTGCACCGCCTGATGACCAGAGAACCCAAGCCCGAAATCCCGGACATGCTCCGCGCGGGAGAAGAGAGGTGAGAGAGGTGGAACCGATCGTCAAGAGAACCTACTACTCGATCGGCGAGGTGAGTGAGCTCGCGGGACTGAAACCACACGTGCTGCGCTACTGGGAGACGCAGTTCGACATCCTGTCGCCGACGAAAAACCGCGGAGGCAACCGCGTGTACCGGATGAAGGAGATCGAGACGGTCCTTCTGGTCAAGCACCTGCTCTACGAGAAACGGTTCACCATCGCGGGGGCGAAGAAGGAGCTGCGCAAGATGCGTGAAGGCGGACAGCTCATCGAGATGCGCAGGCTCACGGCCGAGCCCGCACTCCTGGCGTCGATCCGCGATGGGCTCGTTTCCCTGCGTGAGGAGCTGACCCTTCCCACAGCTGAAGACCAGGCATCGTAGGTGCGCATCCTCTGCACGAACGACGACGGCTATCTGTCGCCGGGGATCCGCATCCTGGCGGAGGCCGCCCACGAGATCGGTTCGGTCGACATCGTCGCCCCGGATCGCGAGCAGAGCGCCTCCAGCAACGCGCTTACGCTGCATCGGCCGTTGCGCATGCGGAAGACGCACGACGGAACCACCATCGTGGACGGGACTCCGACCGACTGCGTCATTCTGGCCGTCGGCGACCTGCTGACGTCGCCGCCCGACCTCTGCGTGTCGGGAATCAACTACGGACCGAACATGGGGGAGGATGTCCTCTACTCCGGGACCGTCGCGGCGGCGATGGAGGCTACCATGCTGGGGGTCCCCGCGGTCGCCTTCTCCTATGTGGGGCGCAGCATCGAGGAGCTCGAGGGCTGGCAGCCCGTGGTGAGCGGCCTCCTGCGGCAGATCGTCGCCCAGGGCATCCCGAGCCGTGAGTTCCTCAACATCAACCTCCCGCCCCTGGCGCCGGATGAAGTGCAGGGCGTGCGAGTCACCAATCTCGGGCGGCGGCGCTACAGCGACGCGATCACGCGCGCGCCCGACCCCTCCGGGCGGGAGTACTACTGGATCGGCGGCGGGGTCGCCAACTGGAACGGCGGGCCGGACTGCGACTACCGGGCCATCGAGGACGGCTACATCTCGGTCACGCCCCTCCATCTCGACCTGACCAGCTACAATCGGCTGGACGAGGTGCGCGGATGGAATCTGAGCCTGTGACGACGCCCCGCGGATGAGGCACTGGCTGGCCAACGCCCTGCGCGGCCTCTGCATGGGCGCCGCCGATGCGGTTCCGGGCGTTTCCGGCGGGACCATCGCCCTCGTTCTGGGAATCTACTCGCGGCTGATCGACGCAATCGGGGGGCTGGGCACCGCGATGCTTCGCCGGGCCCGCGGCCGGTCTTTCTGGTCGCTCGTGGCGGCAGGGTCGAGGGATCCGTCCCGACTACCCGCCAGTCCCGCGGGTCAAGACGCGGGCCGGGTGCTGTTTCTGGCTTCGCTGGCCGCCGGCATTCTCCCCGCCTTCGCTGTCGGTGCCCAGGTGCTTCCTCCTCTGCTCGGCCTCTATCCCGCGCAGATGCGGGGCTTCTTCCTGGGGCTCGTGCTGGCTTCGGTGGTCGTGCCCTGGCGCGAACTCGAGCGCCGCGGCCCGTCGCGCTGGATCCTGTCGCTGATCGCCTGCCTGGTCACCGCGTGGTTCGTCGGCCTCCCCGAGCCGACCGGCGGCCACGCCCGGGGGGTGGTTACGCTGGAGTTCGCCGCCCCGGTCGCGGCGGAGCTGCGGCTCACCCCGCAGAACCTGACGTTGCTGGCTCCCGGCGATGGGACTCGCGACGACATCGCCTACGGGCTGGCCACCTCGCTGGCGGTGCCGGCGGGCGCGGCCACCGTCGAGGCCGAGATTGTCGCCAGGATGGCCGGGAGCGTCGGGAACGTGCCCGCTGGAGCCGTGCAGGTAGGCGAAGCGCCGGCTTCCGTCACCGGCGTCGTCCAACCGGCGCCGCTCACGGGCGGCCGCAACCCCGCTCTGGCCTACCTTTTCCTGGGAGGCGTCCTCGCCATCTCGGCGCTGGTGCTGCCGGGCGTCTCCGGCGCCTTTGTCCTCCTGCTGCTGGGGCTCTACCACTTCGTCTTCCATTCCCTGTCCCAGGTCATCACCTACCGGGATCCGGGGTCGACCCTTGTGGTCGCGATCTTCGTCGCGGCACTGGTAGTCGGGCTCCTGACCTTCGTCCGCGTGGTCAAGTGGCTGCTGACCCGTTGGCGCGACGGCACCCTCGCCGTGCTGACAGGCCTCATGGTGGGGTCGCTGCGCAAGCTGTGGCCATTCACCGACTACACGGCCGAGGGCAGGGAGGTGGCGACGTGGCCGGTCGTGGGCGACCCGGCAATTCTCTCGGTGGTGCTTCTGTTCGCGCTCGGCATGGTGGCCGTCATCGTGCTCGATCGAAGCGGACGGCAGCGCAAACGTCCCCGCCAGGACTCGAACCTGGGGCCTACTGCTTAGGAGGCAGTCGCTCTATCCATCTGAGCTACGGGGACTGCAACAACTTACGCGATTCCGCTGCTCGATGTATGTCAATTATGTATGTCAATTGACAGCGGAACGGCCCCCCCGGTACTCCTCGATGGCCTTCCTGAGCCGGTCCTCGTCGGGCCTCTGATAGCACTGGAGGACGGTTTCGGCCGTCTTCCAGCCACCGAGTTCGCAGAGCACCTTGAGGGGCAGGTCCATGAGGTCGGACGCGAACTTCCGTCTCAGCGAGTGCCAGCCGCGTCGGAGCCTTGGCTCCAGTCCCGCGAGCTTCTCCGCCCGGTCCCACCAGATTCGCGCCCGCGATTGACCCAGGCACCTGAAGGGATCCCTCGGCGCGGGCATCACGGGTGCATTCCCGATTCCGGGGTGATGCCTTCGGGCTTCTTCTAGGATGCACCGTGCGTCGACGGTCATCGGCGTTCGGTGCTCGTACCCGTTCTTCTCATGCTCGCCGCGCCACCGGATGGTTCGGGCCTCCATGTCGATATCCGACCAGCGAAGCTGGCGGATGGCCCCGATGCGGTGTCCGGTTTCGTGCGCCAGCACCAACGCCACCCGGAACCGCCAGTCGATGTCCGCGGCAACCTTGAGCAGTGCTTCGTACTCGGCATCGGTGAGCAGGACGCGGGCCGGGTTCTTCTCCTTGGGCAGCTTGAGGCCCCGGAGCGGGTTGGACTCCAGGAGGAGCCTCCCCTCCTCGTCTCGCGATTTCCCGGCCCAGTTGAGGATTGCGAGCAGGAGCTTGAGGTCCCGTTCGACGGTGCGGTCGGAGACCTTCCGGCCAGTGGGGCCGACTTTTCCTGCGCGCCGCGCCCGGATGAAGCGGTCCCAATCGCGTTGGGAGAGGGTCTTGGCCTTTCGGTGCTTGCCGAAGAACCGGAGGAACATCTTCATCATGGCCCGGTCGTGGTTCCGAGACCGCCTGCTCTTGGTGGGGGTAACCTCGTCACCGTAAATGTCAAACAGCGTCCCCAGGGTGAGCGGCTCGGGCTCGGCGTCCGAGGTCTTCGCAGCCACCGTCTCGGTGAGTCCGGCGGCGATCTCGTCGGCCTGCTTCTTGGCGCGGTCCCAGTCCCGGTGCTTCAGTGACCGGCTGATCCTACGCCCGCCCTCGCGCCACTGTACCTGTATGATGCCGGTCCGTGGGTCGGGGAAGACCCTCACCCGGTTCCGGCCCCATTCGCCGGCGCTGTATGCGCGCCGGTCACGTTTCGTGCGTGCCATCATTCGATTCCTCTCTTGATGGACTGCACGATCTGCGTGGTTGAAACCTCGCGCCGGGACGGCGTCTCCGCCAGACGGGCGGGTGACGGCGCGCCGGTCGCTGCGGCGTTCGGGTGGCAAGCGACTGGACGCCATCGTCAGCGGCTCGGACCCTGATCGCGATCCGGTCCCGGACGGCGCATCAGATACGGAGGCCGCGCGGTCTCGCGACGGCGGATGTCCCGAAATACTCGGCCAAGCGTGTCGCCAGCACGTCGAGCCGTTCGATTCGCCGCTGCAAGACTTCGTTCTCCGCGCTCAGCCGCTCGACGCGCTGCCGCAAGGCTTCGTTCTCCCTGCTTTGCCGCTCGACGCGCCGCCGCAAGGCTTCGACCTGCCCGGATTGCCGCCGCTGCTCCGTCTCGTACTGCGCGGACAACCTCCGCAAGGCCTTCGTCAACTGCTCCTCTAACGCGGTCATAGACCTCCTTCACTCGTTCGACAGCTTCAACGCCGGGCGACCGTCCACCCTCCAGGGCGGGTCGTCCAAGGCCACGTCCGGCACCACCACGAACCGCTCGCCCTCGATCTCGTGGAACACGAATCCCCAGGTGTCCACCTCCAGTTGGGCGAGCGTCCGCCGGGCGTCCTCGATGTCCCGGCCCAGTTCGGCGCGTGTCTCGATCCGGGCTTGGATGTTCCCCGCCAACCAGCGCATCGTCGCCCAGCTTCCACCGAAGAAACCGAGCCAGAGGCTCAGGCCGACGATCAGGGGCCGGAGCCACGCCTTGGCCAGCAACTCGCGCATCCGTCCGGTCGCCTCCTCCGTATCGCGCTCGATGGTACTGAGCGCGTTCTTCGCGACGCGCCGCGAGTTCTCGCCGAGCCGCTTCAGCTCGCTGGCGGTCAACTCCTCGATCTCCCTGCGTTCGGTCTCCAGCCGTCTGCGCAGGCGGTCGCTCAAATCGTTCGCGGTCGAAGTCACGTGCGTAGAGTTCTCCTTTCAGCCGCCACCGGTCCCCGGTCTTGGGGTCCAGCGCGGTGATGTAGTCCTTGCCTTTGCGCGGCACTTCGAGGCCCGCCTCCCGCAGGGCGGAGACGACCTCGGCCCGGTCCCGCACTGTGCCGTGCTCGACACGCTGGAGCAGGTAGTCCCGGATCAGGTCGCGAGGGGAGGCTTCGAGCCGGAGCCCGGCCCGCAGTTGCGCCGCTTCGATGTACGCGCGGTGACCGGGTTGCTCCACTCTGGCCCGCGCCGGATCGTCTGGACGCGCCCAGCCGTGTTCGGCGTTGAGGGCGTCGCGGAGCGGATCGAACGTCTTCCGCCATCCCGGAGGGGCGATATTGAGGCTCCGCCCGGTCTCCAGATCGCACCGGGCCGCGAGGACGTGGACATGGGCGCCGCCACCCTCTTCACGGTGGAGGACCGCCGTCCATGCGTAGCGGTCGGGTTCGAGTCCCGCCCAGGCCGTCTTCTCGAAGGCGTCGACCACGGCTTCGATGTGCTCGGCGGTGGGTTGGTCGTCGGGGGCCCAGGCGATCACGCCGGAGGTGTAGCGGTGCTCGAAGTCGAGCGAGTCGGCCACCGCGGCGACCATGTCCGGGTTCCCCCGCAGCACTTCCACGCCTTCGCGCGGCTTCCCGGCCGCGTCCCGCTCCCCAAGGAGGTAGTTGGCCGCCTCCCGCGCCGATCCGGTCCCGCGGGCCAGGAACTTAATGTGCATCGCGGTCCGGGCTCTCGAAGCGGGCCAGCGCCGTGAGCGCCCGCTCGATGGCGACAAGGCGGGCGATGACCTCGACGGCCTCGGCCGCCCCCTTATGGGTATTGGCCCACTTGGCGATCTGGTTGAGGTTGTTTCCGATGCGCGCCGCCTCCCGCGTGCGCTCGCGCTCCACCTCGGCGTGCGGCACGGTCCAGGTGCGCGCCCGGTCGAGCGACCGGCGCACCAGATCCGACAGCGTCAAGCCTGCGGAGCGCGCCTTGGCGTGCCACTCGGCACGCTCCGCGTCGCTGGCGCGGACCTTCACCCAGACGGCGCGTCCCGTGCTCACGGCGCGCCGTTGCGGTGTTGGGGGTCAGAGGGGGCACAGCCCCCCGCCAGCCCCTCCGGCAGACACACGGAGTGTGGCCACGGAGGGTAGGCTGGCTCCCCGGCCTTAGCGGTGTCCGACAATCCCCTGGGCGACGCGTCCGACACCCGTTGTCGGCCGCCGCCAATGCGGTGGCGGAGCACCCCCACGAACGCTCCGGCGGGGCCGTTCAGCGGGCCTCGCGAGGCTCGGTCGGCGGCGGGATGGACGTTAGCGATGGCGGGCCATCCATGCACCCCGGAAGCCGGAGCGGAGACTGATTCCGCCAGTGCCCCTGCCGATGGGGACGCGGGCACCGGTTCGGTCGTGGGGTGGATCAATCTGACTACGCGTCTCCTCCGTTTCCCATCGTTCGGTCGTGCTGCCCTTCACGCTTCGGTAGCCCGAAGGGGCGATATCTTACGAGTCTCATTCGCAATTGGTTTCACCCGCTGGCCAGCATCCCAGTCCGAGCCCCGAGGGATTCGGCCTCGAATGGTCTCACGCACCGCTCTTCCGGCCCCGCTGGCCACCGGATCAGAGTCTCCATACTCGTACACGGAGAGGTCCGATTCCGGCTGTGTCAACAGCATGGATTCAGACGATTTCCCAAGGGTTCCAGTATGGTCCCGGACCCGTATCGGTCTCCGCCAGCGGCACCTCCGTCGCCCCACCGATGGCCTCACGCGAGGGCAACCACTGCCAGTCCTTGTTCGTGGAGGGCCGCTGGCCACGCTCGATGGCCTGATGGCCTGCTCGACCGTGCCGTGCGAGTTAGCTTAGGAGGGAGAAGATCCGTCCGGCACGAGCGGGCGGCGCGCTCAAACCACCCAGGACGTACCAGAGGAGGGCTCCTTGCCGCGGCTCCACTTCAAGGGGAAGGTCTTCGTCGAGAACCACCACTTGGCCGTGCCGTACCACGAGCTTCTTCCGGTGCGCGACAAGGGACTGAGCGAGAAGGCGAGCCTGCGCGACAATCTGATCGTCCACGGCGACAACCTGGCCGCCCTGAAGTCGCTGCTTCCGACCTACCACGGCAAGGTGAAGTGCGTCTACATCGACCCGCCCTACAACACTGGCAACGAGGGCTGGGCCTACAACGACAGCGTGAATTCGCCCCTCATGCGGGACTGGCTGGGCCGCGTGGTGGACCGCGACGACCTGACCCGCCACGACAAGTGGTGCTGCATGATGATGCCGCGCCTCAAGCTCCTGCGCGAAATGCTCCGGGAGGACGGTGCGATCTTCGTGTCCATCGACGACAACGAGGTTCACCATCTGCGAGCTCTGATGGACGAGGTGTTCGGCGAGGAGAACTTCGTAGCGACCGTGATCTGGGAGAAGGTGTATTCGCCCAAGAGCAGCGCGAAGTACTTTTCGGAAAACCACGATTTCGTGGTAGTGTACGCGAAGAGACGAGAGGCGTTCAAGCGGAACCTGCTTCCGCGCACGCCGGAGGCCGACGCGCGCTATCGGAATCCCGATGACGATCCGCGAGGGCCGTGGAAGTCCAGCGACCTCTCTGCACGGAACCCCTACAGCAGGGGAACCTATCCGATAACCTGTCCGGGGGGACGGATCATCGATGGCCCCCCGGCCGGACGATTCTGGTCCGTTTCTGAGGACAGCTTTCGGGAACTGGACAGAGACAACCGCATCTGGTGGGGAAGCGACGAAAACCAAGTCCCCGCCGTCAAGCGGTTCCTGGCGGAGGTGCAGCCGGGACTGGTCCCCGAGACGATCTGGACCTACAAGGAGGTCAATCACACTCAGGGTGCGAAGAAGACGCTTCTACAGCTCTTTCCCGACGACCTGCCGGACTTCACGACCAAGCCGTTCGAGCTCATCCAGCGAATGGTCCGCCTGTCCACCGATCCCGACTCCATCGTTCTCGATTCCTTCGCGGGTTCCGGCACGACGGCCCACGCCGTCCTCGCGCAGAACCGGGAAGACGGCGGCAACCGGCGCTTCATCCTCGTTGAGTGTGAGGACTACGCCGACCGCATCACCGCCGAGCGCGTCCGGCGCGTCATTCAAGGGGTTCCGAGCGCAAAGGACGACGCCCTCAAGGCTGGCCTAGGGGGCACGTTCAGCTACTTCGAGCTTGGCCGTCCAATGCAGCAGGAATCGCTCCTCGACGGCTCCCACCTGCCTTCCTGGGAGAAACTCGCGGGATACATCTTCTTCACCGCGACCGGGCAGGAGTTCGACCCAGCCGAGACCAACCCGGACACCGGGTTCGTCGGGCGCACCGCGTCCCACGATGTCTTCCTCTTCTACCAGCCGGATGTCGAGACGCTCAAGAGTCTCGCGCTCTCGCTGGCCGAGGCCCGCGCCCTGCCGGACGGGGGGTCGCGAAGGAGGCTCGTCTTCGCGCCGACGAAGTACCTCGACCGCGATTTCCTTCACCAGTACCGGATCGATTTCCAGCAGTTGCCCTTCCAGATCTACGAAGCGATCGACAGGCTGGAACGATGATCCTGAAGGAATACCAGAAGCGTACGGTCGCGACGGTCCGCGGCTTCGTAGCGGAGTTGGCGAAGTGGCGGGCCGAGGACGAAGAGGCGCGGAAGCACAACCCGGACTGGGGTTCGGACTGGGTGCAGCGAGCGTGGGATAGGACCGCAGCCGGACGGCGCTACCACCCCCGCCGGAACGGGCTCGGCGAGCACCTTCCCGCCTTCTGCCTCAAGATTCCGACCGGGGGCGGCAAGACGCTGCTTGCGACGAGGGTGATCGATCTCGTGAACGCGCACTTCCGGCAGAGTCGGCGCGGGCTGGTGCTTTGGATCGTACCCACGACGCAGATCTACAACCAGACGCTGAAGGCGCTCAAGGACCGCGACCATCCGTACCGCCAGCAACTCGACCTGTCGTCCGGCCAGCGCACGCGCATCTTCGAGAAAACCACGGCGTTCGGCCCGCGCGATGTCGCCGAGAACCTCTGCGTTCTCCTGCTCATGCTCCCGTCCGCCAACCGGAAGACGAAGGACACCCTCCGGATGTTCCGCGACAGCGGAGGCTTCGACCGATTCTTCCCCCCGGATGACGATCCGACCGCGCACGCCAAGACGCTGGAGGAACATCCCAATCTCGACACCTTCGAGCAAACGCCGGGCTTCTGGGGCCGCTACATCAAGACATCCCTCGGGAACACGGTGCGGCTGCTCCGGCCGCTCATCATCCTCGACGAGGGACACAAGGCGTACAGCGCCAACGCCAAGAAGACGCTCGAAGGATTCAACCCCTGCATGATCGTCGAACTTTCGGCCACCCCGGCCAGGGGCGCGAACGTGCTCGTCGAGATCCTGGGCC
Organism: Longimicrobiales bacterium; assembly: GCA_965211645.1. Classification (GTDB taxonomy): domain Bacteria; phylum Gemmatimonadota; class Gemmatimonadetes; order Longimicrobiales; family Gaopeijiaceae; genus Bin94. The sequence continues at coordinate 537,964 of OZ242947.1, forward strand.
GGGAACTCAACGCCGAGGAGATGATCAAGCTCGACCTTCACATCCTGAACAAGGCGGGCGGCGACTGGCGCGGCACGCTGCTGGAGTCGGTCGAACACCGCGAAGCCCTTGAAGCCGAGGCACGGCTTCACGAGGCCGAGTCCGGCACCTACATCCGGCCCATCTGCGTGATCCAGGTGGAACGAACCGGCAAGCAGCAGAGGAAGCCGGCATACGTTCACACCGACGACGTGCGCGAGTACCTGCTCCAACACCCGGGAATCGCGCCGGAGCACATCGCGATCAAGACCAGCTCGAAGGACGAACTGAAGGAGGTGGACGACGTTGGCGGACTGCTGTCCCGCGACTGTCCGATCCGCTTCATCATCACCAAGCAGGCGCTTCAAGAGGGCTGGGACTGCCCGTTCGCCTACATCCTCACGATCCTCACCAACCCGATGTCGAGGACCGGGATCACCCAGCTTGTCGGTCGGATCCTGCGTCAGCCCTACGCGAGCAAGACGGGGGTGGCGCTGTTGGACGAGAGCTACGTGTTCTGCTTCAGCCGACGGGGGAACGAGTTGCTGAAGGAGGTCAGAAGGGGGTTCGGGCTGGAGGGGTTGCAGGGCCTAGAGGGGCGAGTAGTCTCCGACGATGGTCCCTTCCGCCCGCCGGAAAAGCTCACAACACGGCAACGGGCGCGGTATCGGACAGCGGCGCGGGATCTCGTCTTGCCCGCCTTCATGATCCGGGACTTGGACGGGTGGCGTCTGGTGCATTACGAAGCGGACATCCTCTCGCGGGTGCGATGGGACGACATCGACCTGTCGGCCCTCGCCGATCTGACGTTGGGCGAGAGGGGCGACGGAGACACCGTACTGGTGACCAACGTCGCTGGCGACGCGTCTGTTTCGGGGCACGAGGTTGCGGACAGTGGTGATGCGGGAACCGCCGAAGCCTCGGGCGATGCAGACTCGGGCAACGGCGGCGATCCGGTGGACTACTTCTTCGCGGCCAGCCATCTGCTGGACCTGGTTCCGAACCCGTGGCAGGGGCGCGATCTGGCCCGGCGCGCCTTCGAAGCCCTGCTCGAACGCTACCCGGCGGAGCGGGTGGCGGCCAATCACGTGTTCGTCCTCGAAGAGATGCGGCGACGGATCGAGAGAGAACGCGACCGCCTGTCGCGGGAGGTCTTCCACGGGCTATTGGAGTCGGGAAGGATGCGTTTTCTGGTCGTCGCGGAGGAATTCACTCGCCTACCCTCGAAGATCGAGGTTCCGAAGGCGAAGCAGGCGAACCGGGAAGACGGCAGCGACTACCAGCGCAACCTCTTCGATATCACCACGGAAGACGATCTCAACCAATTCGAGAACAAGGTGGCGACGTACCTGGACCAGCAGGCGCGGCTCTTCTTCTGGTACCGCAACCGCTCCCGCAAGGACTACTACGTCCAGGGGTGGAAGCCGCGCCGGATCTACGCCGATTTCATCGTGACGCTCCGGGATGACCAGCCCGGTGGGGGCGACGGATTCCGGCGAGTGTTCGTGGTCGAAACCAAGGGGGTCCACCTGAAGGAATCAGAGGACACCGAGTACAAGCGATCGGTCTTCGACATCTGCGGCGAGCACGCCCGCAAGACCGATTGGGCCGAGTTCGTCCCTGCGATGCGCAGCAAGGTGGTGCGCTTCGAGATAGTGGACGAGGACGAGTGGCAGGCGCGGCTGAATGAGATGCTCTACCAGGAGACCGGTGTGACCGAGTCTGCGAGGATGAATAAAGGCGATGCTAGCACCAAATGACATTGACTTCACTAAGATCGCACCACGTCTGGGTTCTCAGTGGGCGGCGTTCGAGGAACTCTGCTGCCAACTCGCTTCTCGGACGCTCTCTGCGGACGCAGAATACGTCCGACTTCACGGCGCTGGTGGCGACGGCGGCGTGGAGTGCTTCGCGGACCTGCCTGGTGGAGGCAAAACCGCATGGCAAGCGAAGTATGTGTTCAAAATCGATCGCCTGCTCACTCAGGCCACCAATTCGCTCACGACCGCCTTACAGGTCCATAGCGACCTCACACGGTATGTGTTGTGCTTCCCTTTTGACCTAACCGGCCCAACAAGACGACGTGGTCGCAGCGGGGTTGAGAAATTCAAGAACTGGCGGGAGCAGCAGATCGACAGGGCTCAGGGTCGAGAGTTGAAAATCGATGTCTGGAGCGCGACAGATCTGCGAGCCTTGCTGCTGGACCTCGATGCATCAGGCGGAATGCGCTCCTACTTCTTCGATGCACTGGCGTTTTCTGACGATTGGTTCACGGATCATCTTGCGGAGGCTAAGGAGAAGGCCGGTCCAAGGTACACAGCTGATCTCAACGTCAGGACGGGGGTTGCTGATTGGTTTTCAGCGTTCGGGAGAACGCCGGATTGGGTTGCCAAGCTCTCGAAGAGAACTGAAGCAGCATTGAAGGCTTTCGACGACTTCCGTTCCACAGTCGAGCGAGCCTCAACAGACAAAGTGTTTCCCTCGTGGCCGCAGGAGTTCAAACAGAACGCACTGAGCATATGTGCCACGTTGGACGAAGCCGGTAAAAGGGGTACTGCTCTGCTTCGCGATGAAACAAGAGGATCGCACGAGGACACCTTGGAGATGCTTCGCGAGGGGCTAGGAGATCTGTCGGAACTGGACAAGGATATGGCGGCTGCTCTCGAAGCCAAACATGGGCCTGGAACTGCTGACTCGCAGAGGTTTCGTCAAGTAATGAGTGAGTACCATGTAACTTTTCCGGCGCAGAATCTCGATGAACTTCGAAAGACGCGAAAGTCGGTTCAAGATCTGCTCGAATGGATCGACACTCCGGAGGCGTACCTCGGGTTTCGAAAGGCGTTTGTGCTCTCGGGTGGCTGGGGTGTAGGGAAAACTCACAGTGCCTGCGATGTCGGGGATTACCGGAGAGAACACGGGCTTCTGACCTGTATCGTATTCGGTCACGACTTTGATGGCGAGCCAGATCCGTGGACCCGTATCGCTGCAACACTGGGACTCCCAGGGACGTTCGGTAGGGAGAGACTACTAGGTGCGTTGAACTGTGCTGCCGAGGCCTCAGGGCATCCGCTGCTCATTTTCGTCGACGCAATCAACGAAACGAGTCCTCGGCGGTATTGGAATAGACGTATACGGGCGTTTGTGAACGAGATCAAGAAGCACACGCACCTGCGGATTTGCATTTCCTGCAGGACCCCTCTTACGCGGCAGTGCCTTCCGGACGGTCATGATCTGGATATAGTTGAGCATCCTGGGTTCAAGGGAATCGAACGCATTGCGTGTCAGGCATTCTTCGAACATCACCAGCTACAGCCGCCACTTGCACCAATCCTTCAGCCCGAACTGTCTATACCGCTCTACCTTAAGATAGTGTGCGAGACACTCGTTGCGCGAGGCGAGAACACGCTTCCCATTGGTTGGTCCAGTATGGCGCGGGTAGTCGAAGCCTTCCTGCATCAGAAGGATGAGGATTTCGCGAGAGAGAAGGGAATCAGCCCAGGGGCTCGACTGGTTACGCGAAGCCTCTACGAGTTGGCAGGATCCCTGGCCGAGTCGGTTCAAAGCAACATTAGTTGGTCCAAAGCAGGCGAGGTAGTGAGCGGCCTAGACCCAAGGGCAAACAGCCTTGGGATCGTCGAGTGGCTCACGGGTGAAGAACTACTGATCGAAGGCGGCGCCGAGCCCAGCGCAGGGTTTGGAGGCGAGAATACTCTACGACTGGCGTTCGAGCGGCTGGGCGATTTTCTTCTCGCTAGACGACTTCTAGATAGTGCTGCCGGGGAAACTCTCTCCGATGCCTTCGGCGCTGGTGGTCGGCTTCATCTGCTGATTCGAAACCAGGAACAAGTGGAAGAGAATCATGGAGTCTTGAGTGCTCTCTCCATTGTCATTCCCGAAGTCTATGACGGCATCGAACTTTGTCAACTAGTTGAGCGTGGCCCCATCCGCGACTCCCTATTGGAGATAACGTTGGCTTCGCTTTCTGGTAGAGATCCATCGACATTCTCAGAGGTCACACGGCGCCTAATCAGGGAAGGGCTGGCAACACTCGAACTGACGCGGATGTCAATGGACGGCGCCATCACTGTGGCGTGCCAGCCTTCGGCGGTGGACGCACGTTGGCTGCATCGACTTCTGGGAGAGCAGCCTCTTGCGAAGCGAGACTCGTATTGGTGCGGTTATCTTCATCAAGCATACGAGGCTTCGGGACCTCCATGGCGACTCATCCACGCTGCCTTCGACATGCCGATTGAGGAACTTGATGTACCGGTGGCAGAGCGATGGGCAACGATACTGGCTTGGTTCACAGCAGCCGCCGACCGACGCGTCAAGGATTGGGCTACGCGGGCACTCGTAAGGGTGCTCACCGAACACCCTGCCCTTATCCCTGAGCTTGCGCGTCTGTTTCTGGTCCTTGACGATGACGCTGTCCGCCAGAGGTTTCTGCTCGGAAGCTACGGGGCACTCTTGGCGTCGAGGGACAGGAAGGTGATTGCCGAAGTGACTGAGGCAGCACACCAAGCGTTCGTAACTGATCCGGAGAGCTTCGCCAATGCCCTGATCCGTGACCAAATCAGACTGCTCGCTGAACTTGCCCGTCGAGTCAACGCGCTACCGAAGAGACGTGATCCAGAGTTCACGATGTTGCCCATCAATGGCGAATGGCCGTTAGAGATCCCTACAGAGAGTCAGGTAGAGGCTTGGAGCAAGGTGATTCACTTTACACCGAATGAGTTCGTCAGTGATTTCTTCAAGTACTCGATGAGTTGCCTGCGTCCGTGGGAGGAGTCGTTCTCGAAAGATGACATGGGAAAGTGGATCGTGCAGAGGGTCGCACGGGATTTCGGATATGAGGGTTCAGGCTGCGAGGAGTACGACAAATACATGGTTGGCACATTCGGGGACGGCAGGGGCAAACCGGAGTGGGCAGAGCGGATCGGGAAGAAATACCAATGGATCGCGATGTATCAGCTCGCCTCGCGTCTGAACGATCATTTTGAACGAAAGGAGAGTCCTTGGGATCCATCTCCTCTTCGAACGCCTCTCATTCTGCTGGAGGAGCGGAAGCTGGATCCCACGCTGGCGCACACCGTCGCCGAGGAGGAAAGCAAGACTACGCCTTGGTGGCTCGGCGGTTTGGTCGAGTTTGGCTCTTCAGATTCGCTAACCCATGAGCAGTGGATCGCGGAGGAGGATCTACCGTCACTGGAGAGCATGGTGGCCCTAAGCGAGAACGATGGCCAGCTCTGGCGTCCACTCGTCCTTTATGCTTCTTGGTCTGAGGATAGGGAGAAGAGAAAAGAGGGGGAGCCGTATAGACACGTGGCGATAAACGTCGAGGGGTATCTTTGAGGTGGTCCCGGTTTTTTGGACAGGTCGTTAAGGTGGATTCCATTATGGAACAGGAGGCACCGAGATGGCCAGGAAGAGACGACGGTTCACGGCGGAGTTCAAGGCCCGTGTGGCGCTGGAAGCGCTCCAGGAGCGCGACAGCGTGCAGGCGATCGCGGCGCGGCATGAGCTTCATCCGAACCAGGTGAGCGCGTGGAAGCGGCAGCTGCTGGACGCCGTGCCCGAGGTGTTCGCCAAGGGCGGGAGGCGGAAGCTCGCCAAGGAGCATGAGGCAAAGATCCACGACCTGCACGCCAAGATCGGAGAGCTGACGGTGGAGCGGGATTTTTTTCGGCGCGGGTTGAAGCGCTGAGCCGGGCGGAGCGGATGGGGATGATTGAGCAGGACGGACCGCTGAGCCTGTCGAGGCAGAGCGTGCTGCTGGGGGTGAGCCGGTCGTCGCTCTACTACCGGCCGAAGGGGGAGAGCGCGGAGAACCTGGCCCTGATGCGGCGGATGGACGAGCTCCACATGGACTTTCCGTTCTACGGGAGCCGGCAGATGGTGCGGCATCTGCGCCGCGAGGGTTTCACGGTCGGCCGGCACCGGATCCGGCGGCTCATGCGGCTCATGGGGATGCAGGCGGTCTACCGGCGCCCGCGCACGAGCGTGGCGAACTCGGAGCACCGGGTCTTTCCCTACCTGCTGCGCGGCCTCGAGATCTCGCGAGCGGACCATGTCTGGTGCGCGGACATCACGTATATCCCAGTGACACAAGGGTTTTTCTACCTTGTGGCCGTGATGGACTGGGCGACCCGGCACGTCCTTTCCTGGCGGCTGTCGAACACGATGGACACCTCGTTCTGCACCGGGGCTCTGGACGACGCGCTCCTCGGGGCGACTCCGGAGATCCTGAACACCGACCAGGGCTCGCAGTTCACCAGCGAGGCCTTCGCAGAGCGGGTACTGGGGGCGGGCGTGGCGTTCTCGATGGACGGCCGGGGCCGGTTCCTCGACAACATCTTCATCGAGCGGCTGTGGCGGTCGCTCAAGTACGAGGCCGTGTACCTGCATGAACTCCGCGACGGGCTGGATGCCGAGCGGATCATCGGTTCGTGGATCGACTTCTACAACGAGGTGCGTCCCCACTCGTCGCTGGGCGGGCGGACGCCGGGCGAGACCTACCGCAACGGTGCGAGGGCGGCATGAACGGCTTGCGTCTTGTCGAGCCGGTCGGCACCGAGCACCCGCACGTTCCCGTCCGTCCACGGGTCCGGGCATTTCCCCGCGCACCTGGGCGCACACCCATGAGGCCGCGGGCCGGGGGCACAGCGTGCCATCCGTCGGCTCCGCGCGCCTTCCCCGACTGCCAGCAAGCCCCGGTCGCCGGGAGGGGAACCCGACCGGCGACCGGGGCTTACGATTCACGAAGCGAAGGTTCCCGAGGGCCCTCAAACCCAATCGGAATCCACCTTAACTTTGCCCTCGGACTGTCCAACGAAGTAGGACCACCCCACTTGTTCCAGAAGGGGAACAGTCATCCGCGTACAAGTCACTGTTGCGACGCAATTTCTCCGATAGACGTATGCCGGGGGCGGCGAAGTTCCTGTATGGGTTTCCGGGCGAATACCCGTGGGCGACGCCTTTCAATACTGACCCCGATGAGTGGCACTGGAGTGGGGGGAGCGATGCGTCAGCTCCATACGAGGCGTGCTGGAACCAAGTAGTTGCAGAGTGGGAGTATGACGCTTCTCTTCCGCGCAATCTCAGCGTGGTGGTCCCTGCGAAGAGGTTCTTCTCATGCGGAGACCTGTGGTGGGATGGACGGGGCGGATATGGAGTGTCGGGCGGTCGAACTGTATTCCGCGACCCCTCTGTTACGGAAGGGGGACCCCTGTCCCTGGTAGCCGACGCTCAGAATCTCCTGAGACGGTTGGAAAGCATGGGACGGTGCCTCGTCTGGACTATGCTAGGCGAGAAGATGATTCTTGGTGGGTCATTGGATAGCTCGTTTCCACGGCGAATCTTCAGTCAGGTAGCTCTGATGAACGAAGATGGCTCGGTCACAGCGAGTGACAGGGTGTTCAAGGAAGACTAGCGACTGGCGGTCCCCGCTTAGGCCGACACGAGACGATGGGAAGGTCTGTAGGCATGCGCATCCGGCGATCGTGGAGGACAGCGGTTGAGTGGGCGGGCTTCGGTCCCAAGGGGCGCCTCAGCGAATAGGGTAGTGTGCGGGAGGCTGGGTGCACGTCGCGCGGATACCGTTTCCCGACACTGATAAGGGGAATGGAAGTTGGCAGGCGGTCGGTGCCCGACGAGGGGTGCTACCCTGCCGCCTTACCTTTCAGGACAGCCAGAACACCAAGGAGGGAAGCCCATGACTGGACCGGCATCGCTGAGACCACCGTCGCGCGAAGAACTGCAGCGGCGCATTGCTGGCTTGACCGAGGCCAACAAGACGCTCAAGGCATCGTTGGCCGAAGCCGAGGAGTTGAATCGGAGGCTGCGGCGCTTCGTGATAGGGCTGCATCCTGAGGTCCTCAGAGACTTGGACCACGAGACGCGCGAGCTGCTCGGCTGGGACCTCGGAGACCTGTAGATTGCATACGCCCAGCGGCCGGGGACGGTCTACGGCACCGCCCACCCCGTCCGAGCCCCAGGCGCGTCGTTGGGTGTAGGCACGAATCCACGAGACGGGGAACAATGGAGGGTGACGGTGGGGCCGTCCATACTGCTCCGCACCGCATCTAGAACGATCACCGATCCGGAGGGCAACGCGACGCTCAAGGTATTCCACGTCCCCATCACCGCATGCACTTCCCATCGCACCGGGTGGTGCTCAACGCCGACCGGTCGGCCTTTCCGTGGATCACGTCGGCTGTATCGTCGGCCACGACAGGGCGGCCATCGGTCGCGGCGGCGGTGAAGAGGTCTGGAGGTTGGAGCGCACCCGGCCGGTGGCAGCTCTTGTGGCGGGGCGGAGTGCTGAGGGTCAACAGGGGGCGCAGAGTCCCCCTTCACATGCCGCAGTGTTGGCGAAGACACGCTGGGGGCCAGAGTCCCGCCGTGTCATATGATTGGCCGCTGCCTACTCTTCTGGATTGATCCTTTCCAGTCGGCCCGGGTACCCGTCGCTACGGATCACGTATCCGGGTTGCAGCTCTCCGCATCCGTATCGCACCACCGCCTTGGTAACCTGGTCGCCGAGCGCCAGAATATGCGGGATCATTTCACGGATCAATGGCTCGCCGTTGACCATGAAATCATCCAGCTCCTCATCGGTAGGGCTGTCGAGAATAACGCTCAGCGCCAGTGGGTGGGGATCGTCGCGGAGACGCAATTCAAGCACGAACAGGAACTCGCTTCCTGTTCGGCGCCGATGGCTCAGCAGCTTGCGGACGCGAGTCCAGAGGGCAGACCAATCAGCATCACGAACCGCGTCCCAAAGATCGGCCCCCATCTTCCTGAAGAAGCCCTGCGCGATAATCGCGAAAGCCAGCACGAGCACGCTGATTGGTTCAAGCGACTTCTTGCCGTAGCGTTCAATCGTCACGCCCTGCGCTGCGAGTTCGGCAAGAACCTCCCGGTTGGATTCGTCGAGATGGCTGCGGTCAACTACGAGAGTGATCCCGTCTGCCAGCTTGCCCAGCTCAATCGATGGACCCCCATCAAATGGAGGCGCTACGTCGCCCGGCTCGAACACCTCCGTTGTCGCAATGAGAGCATGGTGGCCGTCTGGCAACCGAACCACCTCAGCCGACAGCATGCGGCCCAATGGGGGGAAGCGTGGGTCATGCTCGTACATCAGGGGGATGCAGCGCCGAGACGTTTGCTCGGCCATGTCCTCAAGCGCTTCACGCGTGATCACATCGCCGTGCCGATCACGGTGAGTCGTGGCGATGGTTCGCTTCATGACATACATCGTGTCTCCTTATCGTCTGCGGTTTCTCAGCGAAGACAACTTCGGCCGTCCCCTTCTTGTGAGACTTCTACGCGGGGTTCGGTTCGAGGCAATCGTGCTACCCTGGCGTCCCGCTGCTGTCTCCGGCGGGGCGCGTGTTGGAGGTGCCCAAACGCACGCCAGGGGTGTCTAGGGCAGCACCGCAAGGTAACACTTAGGGAAAGCTCGGGCCGCGGCGGACCCCAATGGTCTCGACCTGATCAGATCAGCGGCCCGCGAATCCCGCCACGCATCGCAGTCCGACACACCGATCCGTCATGATCCTCGGCGATGGACGGCGAGCCGAGATTGCCGCGAGCATTGTCCTGGCGAGTCTCCTAGCATACGGCCACACCTGCCAAATGTCTGCCATTTGACCCGATTTTTCGGCTTTTTCAGTCCGGCAGACCCTGACACGCCCGAACGGCAAGAAGCGCAGATCGTGCAGTCCCAGTTAGACTTACAGTGACTTCTTGCCGTGATTCGCGTCCCTTTGGCCCGGATTAGGAGGCAGTCGCTCTATCCATCTGAGCTACGGGGACCGATCACCAGGTGTCCCTGACCGGGAGTGGTTCCGGTGACGGGAAAAGATTGCCGCGGGAATCCCCGATAGCAAGAGAGGCGAAGCCGACGAAACGGGTGGTATCTTTGTAGGGACGAGTCGCCGACAACGCTTCAGGGAGTTCTTCACATGACGACGAGTGCGCTTTTGCTGGTGCTGGCCGGAGTACAGGCCGGTCCCGACCGGATCGACCTGGATCCTGCCAATCTCACGATGGATGCCGGCGAGTCGACGACCGTGACAGCTACGGTGCTCGACGAGGACGGCGCGGTCCTGGCGGACGCACCGGTGTTGTGGATCGCGACGTCCCCGGAGGTGGCCCAGGTCGACCAAAGCGGGCGGGTGACGGCGGTGGCGCCCGGTGAAGGGCGGATCGCTGCCCGTTCCGGCAATGTGATGAGCTTCGCCACCGTGATTGTGCGCGCCCTCCCGGTCGCCACTCTCGATGCATCGCTGCCCGAGCCGATCCTCCTGATGGGCACCAGCGCACCTGTGCGGACCCGCGCAACGAGCCCCGACGGCGAGCCGGTCATGGATCCGGAGGTGACGTACGCCTCCTCCGACGAGTCGGTCGCCCGGGTGGACGCAGCCGGGCGTGTGTACGCCCGCGGGCCGGGGCAGGCCAACGTGACCGCGAGCGCGGGGGCCGTGCGCGCAACCGTCGCGGTGACGGTGGAGGAAGGCGACCCGGGCAGCGTCGAGGTGGTCCCCGGCGAGGTGCGAGCCCGCACCGGCGACGTCATCCGCTTCGAGGCCCGCGCCTCCACGGCCCTCTACCCGGAGTGGAGCGTCAGCGGCGCCGGCGCGCAGATCGAGGCCGAAGGGACCGAGGGCGTGTTCGTCGCCGAGCGGCCCGGCACCTACCGCGTGACCGCGATGTACGGCGAGGGCAGGGCGGCCACGGCGTCGGTCGAGATCACCACCCGCATCGAGGAGGCCGAGCTGGTCAAGGTCGGGCGGGGGGCCGCCGCCGATCATCACTCGGGCGACACCTGGGTCTTCGAGGGCGTGAACGGCCGCGACTACGCCTACGTCGGGACCTACATGTACGACTGGATGAAGGCGTGGGACGTGACCGATCCCTCCGCGCCGGTCCTCACCGACTCCATCCAGCTCGACGCCCGCAGGATCAACGACGTCAAGATCCACCCGAACAACCGCATCGGCATCCTCACCCGCGAAGGCGCCTCGGATCGCCGCAACGGGATCGTCATCCTCGACCTCTCCGAGCCGGCGCACCCGACGATCATCTCCGAGTACAAGCGCACCGTCCCCGGAGGCGTCCACAATGTGTGGGTCGAGGGCGACCTGGTCTATGCGGTCCACAACGGCACCAGCGACATCCACATCATCGACATCTCCGACCCCGCCAACCCGGACGAAGTCGGGCGCTGGGGCATGCCCGAGTCCGACCACAAGTCGCTCCACGACGTCATCGTGCAGGACGGATACGCCTACCTCTCGTACTGGGACGACGGGGCGGTCATGCTGGACGTGGGAGCCGGCACGCACGGCGGAACCCCCACCGAACCCACGCTCGTGTCGCGCTACAAGTACCCCGCCGGCAACACCCACACCGCCTGGCGCGCCGGCCGCTACCTCTTCGTCGGCGACGAGATCTTCCCCGACATCTGGGACGCCGACGCCCCGATCGAGGCCCGCGGGTACATCCACGTCCTCGACATGCAGGATCCCGACAACCCGGTCGAGGTCGCCCGCTACGAGGTGCCCGAGGCCGGCGCCCACAACATCTGGGTCGAGGGGGACCGGCTCTACGTGGGATACTACCAGGCCGGCCTCAGGGTCGTGGACATCTCCGGCGAACTGCGGGGTGACCTGTACCGGCAGGGCAGGGAGATCGCGATCCTCAAGACCACCGACGCGCAGTCGACCGTACCCAACTGGGGGATGACCTGGGGCGCGCAGATCCACAAGGGCCACATCTTCACCTCGGACCTGAATTCGGGGCTGTGGATCGTGAAGCTGGTAGAGGGCCAGCGGATCATCTCCTGAAGACCATGTTCCGGACCGGGTGAGAGATCGGAGACGATGCCCACGTCAACCCTCTCCACGGCCGAACGGCACCACAGCGGCCTACCTTCGCTCGACTTCACGCGGGCTCGCGATCGCATCCGCCCCCTGATCTGGCGCACACCGGTGCTTCCGGTCGGCACGCCGAGCGGCGAGGTCGCCCTCAAGCTGGAATCACTCCAGCGAACCGGCTCCTTCAAGGTGCGGGGAGCCGCCAACCGGATCCTCAAGCTGAACGAGGACGAGCGCCACTGCGGCATCGCCGCCGCCTCCTCCGGCAACCATGGCCGCGCCGTCGCGGAGGTGGCGCGGCAACTGGGGATCGCCGCCACCGTGTGCGTCCCCGGCTGGGCCGATCCGTCGAAACTGGAAGCGATCCGGGCCTCGGGCGCCCGGGTGATCCTCTCCGGCACCAGCTACGACGAGGCGGAGGACCGCGCGGCCGAGCTCGCCGGACCCGGCGGCATGACACTCGTCCACCCCTTCGACGACCCCGACGTGATCGAAGGGCAGGGGACCATCGCGCTGGAACTCGCCGAACAGCTTCCCGGCCTCGACGAAATCCTGGTGCCCCTCTCCGGCGGGGGTCTGGTCGCGGGCATCGGCCTCGTGGCTCGCGCGCTGGGCTTGCGCGTCGTGGCCGTCTCGGCCCGCCGCGCCTCGGTCATGGTCCGGAGCGTCCGCGCGGGCAGACCCGTACGCGTCCCGGACGAGGAGACCGTGGCTTCCGCTCTCTCGGGTGGCATCGGACTCGACAACAGGTTCACATTCAACATCGTCAGAGATGTCGTCGCCGAGCATGTGGTCGTGGAGGAACCCGCCATCAGAGCCGCAGTAGCACGATGCCTTCACGACTATCGCCTGGTCGTGGAAGGCGGGGGAGCGGTAGGGATCGCTGCGCTCTGGTCGGGGTACCAGCCCCGAGGACATGCCGCCGTGATCGTCTCCGGCGGCAACATCGATCCCGCGACGCTCAACGCGATCGCCACAGATGCCGCGACCAGCAGACAGACCGCCTGAGGAAGGTGCCCCGAGCCCGATGACCACTCCCGCCACCTGCAGCCACGACCACGCATACGCGATGCGGGAGACGAGCACGCGACGGCTCACCTTCGCGCTGGTGCTCATCACGGGCTACATGTTCGCCGAGGTCGCGGGAGGCATCCTCTCGGGGAGCCTGGCGCTCCTCGCGGACGCCGGCCACATGCTGACCGATGCGGCCTCCATAGCCCTCGCCCTCGCCGCCATGCGCTTCGCCACCCGCAAGCCCTCGGCGCGCCGCACCTACGGCTATCACCGCCTGGAGATCCTCGCGGCCCTCGCCAACGCCCTCGCGCTCTGCGTGATCTCGGCCTGGATCGTCTTCGAAGCCTGGCAGCGATTCAGCGCCCCTCCCGAGGTGCAGGCGGGACTCGTGATCGGCGTCGGCTCCGTGGGCCTGGCCGTCAACATCGCCGCCGCCTGGATGCTGCACGGGTCGGCAAAGGAGAATCTCAACGTCGAGGGCGCCTACCAGCACATCATCGCCGACCTCCTGGGCTCGGTGGCGGTCGTGTTGTCGGGCCTCCTGGTGTGGGCGTTCGGCTGGTATCTCGCGGACCCGATCCTCAGCGTCGCCATCGGGATCCTCATCCTAGCCAGCGCCTGGCGCCTCCTCGCCAAGACCGTCCACGTGCTTCTGGAGGGCACGCCCGACCGCATCGATCTGTCGCACCTCTGCGATGCCTTCCTCGCGGTCGACGGCGTCACCGGCGTGCATGACGTGCACGTCTGGACGCTCGCGTCGGGCTACGACGCGCTCACGGCCCACGTGATGGTCGATCCGGGCCACGCGTCCGATCGCGACGAACTCCTCGACCGGCTGCGCACGATCGCCTACCAACACTTCGACTTGCAGCATGTCACCCTGCAGCTGGAGACGGGAATGGACGCCTGCCTGGAGCATCATCAGGCCGAGCGGACCTGGGCCGCCGGCGCCGGGTCATTGACCCGTAATCCCGCAAGCCATTAGTGTTCTCATCATGGGCAAATACAGCAGGCCGGGAACCGGCCCCGAAAAGGCCGTCAATCCCGCCGAACAGGAAGACGCCTTCGTCGCCAGGATGCTCACGTTCAGCGAGTGGGCTCAGCAGAACCGGGGCGTGCTGACGACAGGCGTCGTGGTCGCAGTGCTGGGAACAGCCGCACTCATCTACTACGGCAACTATCGCGAGTCGCTGAACACCGCCGCGGCGGCTCAGCTGGAAGAGTTGCAGCAGCGCCTCGAAATGGGCGATCAGGCGGGCGCACAGGCCGACCTGCAGCTGTACGTGGAACGCTTCTCGGGCACACCGTTTGCCGACGAGGCGCGCGTGTCCCTGGCTCAGATCACCGCGGGCATGGGGGATCCCGCCGCGGCTGCCGAGGTGCTCGAGCCCGTCGCCGGGAACGTGGGCACGCCCCTCGGGGCCCAGGCCGCCGGCCTTCTGGCCGCCATTTCCGAGGACCAGGGCAACTTCCAGGTGGCCGAGGGCCTCTATGAGCGGCTGGCCGACCGCGCCGAATTGACCTTCCAGGTTCAGGACGCGCTCGCCGACGCCGCCCGCGTCAAGCGCGACCAGGGCGACATCGCCGGCGCACTGGCCGTCTACGACCGGCTGCTCGAGGAGATGGACGAAGACGATCCCGGGCGGGGCGTCGTGGAGATGCGCCGGGCCGAAGTGGTGGCGCTGCTGCGCTGAATTCCGCTTCCTGCAGGGATACGCTCGGCCGGCCATGGCGCTCGGGCCATTCGCGCTGTAAAGAACACATTACATTCTGTAATGTCCTGTTTACACCCGTGGATCACAGAGCCCGAACGCAATCCATAAGTTCATATAATGTATATTATGTAAAGTTATAGCTTCAACGGCGTAGAATCGCTCGAAGAAGGCTTCCTGCCTGGCCCCGCCCCCTGCCCGTACCCCCCTACCGGAACAGCTCCTCGATCCGCCCCGCCAACTCGGCGGTCATCGGCGCGCTGGACAGATTCGCCACCATCGCCACGATGAGCCCGTTGTCGCGGTTCATCGTGAGCATGGTGCGGCCCCCGACCGATCCGCCCCCGTGCGAGACGATACGCTCGCCGTGCGCGTTCGTGCTGGAACGCCAGCCGACGCCGTAGCCCGTCTCGGTCCCGTCGCGGGTCGTCTGGGAGGCGAACAGTACATCCAGCGTCTCCGCCTGCAGGTATCCAGGCTCCCGGTGCCCGTTTGCGAAGGTGAGCAGGTCTTCCGGAGTCGAAATGAAGCCCCCGCCGGCCCATTTGTAGCTGTTGTCGACATATGGAGCGTTCACGACCTGCCCCTCGGCGTCCCTGACGTAGAAGCGGGTCCGGTGCGGGACGATCGGCCGGTTCATGTCGGCCAGGGTCTCGGTCATCCCGAGGGCTCCGAAGACCTCGCGGTCCATGAAGGCGAGGAACTCCTCGCCGCTGGCGCTCTCCACCACTGCGCTTATGAGGTTCCAGGCGTAGGAGGAGTACGAGAATTCCGTCCCCGGCTCGTTGATCAGCGGATCGTCCTCGAAGATGACCAGCCCCGACAGCACGTCGGGATAGCTGACCGCGGAGAAGTTCTCCATCCCCGCGTAGTGGCGGATCCCGCCCAGGTGCCCCGCGAGCTGGCGGGTCGTGACCGGAAAACGCTTCGCGGGAAACGACGGCACATAGTCCTGCACGGGAGCGTCCAGATCCAGGGCGCCCCGCTCCAGCAGCACTCCGAGCGCCGCCGCCGTAATCGGCTTCGACACGCTGCCGACACGGAATCTCGTCTCCGGCGTGACCGCAACGCCGTGCGTTAAGTCGGAATAGCCAAAGCCTTCAGACCAAAGCACTTCCGCAGCACGTCCCACGGCCACCGAAAGCCCCGGGATCGACTCCGCCGCCATCAGCGAGTCGATCAGCATGCGCGCCGCATCCGCGGCCGCATCGTACCCGGCCGCAACAGTCCCGGCCCCGGCCTCATCTTCCGGCGGACCGCCCGGCTGGCCCCCTTCCCCGCACGCGGCCGAACCTGCGGCCGATGCCGCCAACGCCAGGAATAGAAAAAGGACCGGAATCCGGCGAAGACCATCGAACCACACCCTCAGAATCGACCGTTCCGTCATCTCAACTCACCTCGGAAGCAGGCTGCGCAGTACGAACCCGACATTCGCCGGGCGTTCGGCCAAACGGCGGACATACCAGGGGAACCAGTGCTCCCCGTAGCTGATCAGGACCCGGACGCCCTTGCCCGCCCCTGCAAGGCGCCGCTGCTCCTGCTCGGCGATCCCGTAGAGCATCTGGTACTCGAAAGCGTCTCCCCCAACGCCGTTCGCCTCCGCCCAGGACTCGATCCGGCGGATCAGCCGCCCGTCGTGGGTCGCGAGTCCGACCCGAACGCCCGCCTCGCGTGCGTCGGGGGCGAGCATGCGAACCGCCTGGTCGTAGAACGCCTGGTCGACATCCGCCTTCACCGGCAGCGCGATGTCGGGGGGTTCGGCGTAGGCGCCCTTCACCAGCCGGATCGCCGCTCCCAGGGGGATCAGGGATTCGAGGTCGTCCGGCGTGCGATGCAGATAGGACTGGAGGCAGATCCCGAACTTCGGGTGGTCGGCGCGGATCGAGCGATACAGATCGAGCGTCGGGTCCACGTAACGGCTGTACTCCATGTCCATCCAGACCCAGTTGCCGTGCCGCTCGGCCACCGTGGTGACGCGCCGCAGGTTCTCCTCCGCGACATTCACGCCCAGATCGAGTCCCAGGTGCGTCGGCTTGAGCGACAGCTCCACATCCAGACCCGCGGCGGCGATCGTCTCGGCCGTTTCGATGTAGTGGTCCGTCACCGAACGCGCCTCGGCTTCGTCGGCAACGTTCTCGCCGAGGAAGGTGATGAGCCCGGGAATCCGGTGCTGCCCGATCATCGACCGCGCGGCCCCGAGGGCGTCGTCGAGCGTCTCGCCGGGCATGAACCGCCGCACTGCCCGCCGCACGAAGCCGTACCGGGGCAACGAGTTCTTGCACCAGCCGTTTTCCGACACCCACAGGAGTGCTGACCGTATCATGGCCCGGAAACTGGTCTGCGGGGGCTCAATCCGCCAGTGTCTCGTCGCGCAGGCCCAGCAGGGCGGCGGCGATCCGCTCCGCAGCCCCGTCGAGCGCCGCTTCGCGCGCGGACCGCGTATGGTGGACGCCGAAGTTGAGGGGCTCGCCGTAGCGGACGGAGACCCTCGCCCGCCAGCGCCGGCGGCTCCAGCGGGGCCAGGCCCGGTAGGATCCTGAGACCGCGCACGGCACGACGGGCACCCCCGCCCCGAGGATCAGCCGGATCGAGCCCCGCCGAAACGGCTGCATCACGCCCTCCCAGCTGCGCTCGCCTTCGAGGTAGATCCCCACGCCGTCCCCCCGCTGCAGCACCCGCAGCGCCGTGCGCACCGACTGCGGATCGACCCGGTACCGCCGGGCGGGGATCGCCGCCAGGCGCGGCAGAAGCCACCGGAACACCGCGCCGGACGAAAACTGCGTGCTCTTGGTGAAGAAATGGACCGTCCGCGGGCAGTTGGCCTGCACCAGAAGGGGGTCGAGGATGCTCTCGTGGTTCGCCACGAGGAAGAACGGACCCGAGCGGGGGATGTGCGACCTCCCCGACACCGCCGGCCGCGTCAGCACCCGCGTGAGCCACCACGCGATGACGCGGAAGAAGGGATACCAGGCCATCATCGCCGGGCGACGATCCGGGGCTGGAACTCGACCACCCTGCCCCGTCCGGCGCGGGCCCACGCGTCGGCGATCAGGCGCCGCATGAGCGTCTCCCACCGCCGCGGCGAATCGCCGAGGAAGCGGAACTGGACCAGCCGGTCGCCGGGGAGCGAGAGCTGCAGCGACGAGGACGCCGCTTGCACCGCGCCGATGTCCAGGTGCCGCCAGCGTCCCGCGCCGCTCCGGTCGCCGTCCACGGAAACCGTGTCGCTCCCCCCGCCGTCCACGGAGACCGTGTCGCGATCCACCGTGATCGAGCCCTCGACAGCCGGTCCCATAGATTCGGAGTAGCCCCGCAGGAGGCCGCGGTGCCACACGGCGTCCTCGGCGATCCGCCACGACACCATCGCCCGCGCGGAGTACTCCAGGGTCCCGTCCGGCGCCGTCGCACGGGTCATCGGCCCGCCGAGAGCATCGATCCTGCGGCACAGCTCCCGTGCGCTGATCGCGGCTGCTGCACCCTCCCCCGGAGCGGTCATCCACAGCCGCCCCCGGCGGCGCGCGATGCGGACGCCGCAGGAGCCGCAGCGCACTTCATCCCCTTCACCCTCCATGGGATCGTGACCGCACCCGGGGCAGCGGTAGAAGAGGTCGACGAGCGCCATTGGAAGCTCCGCGGCTAGCGCTGACGGCCCGCAAACGGGCCCGGCGTCGCAGCGAGGACGGCAAGAGACAGCGCGGCCTGGTCCACGGGCGGGCCACAGGACGCATCGAGGATGGCAGAAGGCCGCATGGGCTGGTCCACGGGCCGCTACAGCTTCCCCAGCAGATCGAGGATGCGCAGCGCCCACACCCGCCATACGGCTTCGCGAATGATCCTGCCGGACATCTTCGATTCGCCGCTGTCCCGCTCGGTGAAGACGATCGGAACCTCCCGCAGGGTGTATCCCGCCCGGCGCGCGCGCAGCTTGAGTTCGATCTGGAAGCTGTACCCGTTCGACTGGATCCGCTCCAGCCCGATGGCTTCGATGACCTCGCGGCGGAAGGCGTTGAACCCTCCGGTCATGTCGTTGATCGACATCCCCGTTATCGCGCGCGCGTACCACGAGCCGAAGAGGCTGATCATCAGCCGCCGCAGGGGCCAGTTCACCACCGTAATGCGGCCGCCGACATAGCGGGAACCCACCGCGACATCGACCTCCTGGAGCGCCTCGACCAGCGCCGGGAGCCGGTCGGCGGGATGCGACAGATCGGCGTCCATCTCGATTAGCGCGTCGAACCCCCGCTCCAGGCCCCATCCGAAACCGGCGACGTACGCCGCGCCCAGCCCCATCTTGCCCGCCCGGTGTAGCACGTTCACGCGCTCGCTCGCACCCGCGAGTTCATCGGCCAGCCGACCGGTCCCGTCGGGTGAGTTGTCGTCGACCACGAGGACGTGGAAGGCCTCCCCCTGCTCGAGGATGAGCGGGACGACGCGCGGCAGGTTGTCGCGCTCGTTGTAGGTGGGGACGATGACCAGGACACGCTTCAGGCCGGTCATGTCGTGCCTCCGGCGGCCGGCTCGGCGCCCTCGGTGTCGCCGGGAGGGCTGGCGGCGGCCCGGGCGGGTTTGCGCAGCACGAACGCCCCGGCCGAGGCCGCCGCCAGCTCGGCCGCGGTGATCCAGACCCGCTGCAGGGCGGAGAGGATCACGCTCGCCTCGGCACCGAGGATCGGGGTGAGCAGCCCGATCAGCGAGGATTCCCGGACACCCAGTCCCGCAGGCGCGAAAACCATGAGATAGCCCGCGAAGTAGGCGGCCGCGAACGCGGTGACCCCGACCCCGAACCCGAACTCCATTCCCAGCCCTCGCCCCAGGCAGACGAAGGCGGCGCCGAAAACCACCCAGTTGAGGACGTAGCCCGGCAGCAGCAGCAACAGGGCAAGGCCGCTCGGGTCCGGCAGGTCGCCTGCGTGGCCGCTGCGCCGGAGCACCCAGCGCACCAGGACCCCCGCTCCCCCGAAGTAGAGGAATCCCCCCAGCGCGGCGACCATCCCCACACCGACCCCCACCTGCCACGCCTCGGAGAGCCCCGCCGACCACACGGCGACCCACCCGCCCACCGCGGCGGCCGCGAGCAGATTGACCATCTGGGCCGTCACGGCCGCGGCCGTCGCGCGCACCCCCGACAGCCCCCGGCGGCGCGCCATCACGGCTACCCCGGCGAGCGCCAGGATCTTTCCGGGAACGTACCTGCCCAGGTTCGCGACCAGCAGCACCGCCGCCCCCTCGACCACGCCCACCCTGCGCTCGCCGAACTCCACGAGGTTGCGGGACCAGAGCGCGGCGGTGATCGCGAACGTCACGAAAACCAGCGCCACGGAAAGCACCAGGTACGGCACGTTCAGCCGCACCAGCCTCCAGTCCACCGTCCCCACCTCGGACAGCCGGACCCCTGCCCCGCGCAGGATCAGCCAGGTGACGCCGACCGTCAGGACCAGCTTGACGGGGGTCACCCACCAGCGTCTGCGGCCGGCCTCGCCCGGCTGTCCGCCCGGCGCCGGAGACTCAAGACCGGTCATCCGGCCCCTCGCCCGGGGCCGAGCCAGCCGGGCACACCGGGCACAAACGACAACCCGAAGAGCAGAGCCGTGATCACAGAGGCGGCGATGCTCAGCCGCAGCGCACTGCGCACCGTCGGCGCCGTAAAGCGCAGCGTCACCGTGTGGTCCCCGGCCGCCGGGATCTCCACCGCCTGGAGCGTGAGGTTGGCCCGGAGCACCTCGGCGGGCTCACCGTCCACCTCCGCCACCCATCCCGGGAACCAGTTCTCCGACACGATCAGCAGCGCGGGACCGCTGGTCGTCACCCGCACGCGGCGATGGTCGGGGTCGTTAAGCTCCCAGGTGACCTGGCCGCCTTCCCCTGCCCCACCTGGCCCGGCAAGCGCCAACGACGGCGGCTCCGCCAGGATCGCCTCGCGCGCCGGGTCGAATCCCTGCGACAGGATCCTCGCGAGCGCGGCTTCGTCGTCCTCCAGGACGGTGGCGGATTGGACCACCCAGGCCTTGTCAAGGCCGGGATAGGCGTAGACGGTAGCCAATCCCCTCGGGGTCCGCGCCGAGCTCAGCGCCCGGGCGCCCTGGTACGGCGGCCCTCCGGCGGCCTCCTCGGGCCACAGCAGGTACTTCACGTTCATCATCCGCAGCACGTTCGCATGCAGGGTGTTGGCGCCCCGGCGCACGCTGGCCTCGAGGCCGAGGAGCTGTCGGTAGCGCGCGAGGTCGTTGGGGTGGTGTCCGGCGAGGAGATCGAGGCCGAACATTGCGAATTGCACCTCCTGGTCATCGCTTACGTCGGCGACCCGGAAGGGCGGCTCCGCGTCGCGCCGCTGCTGCAGGTATTGTCCGTTGGCATCGGGCGCGGCCCACGCGTGGAAGTCGAATGTGCGGATGAAGGCCCGGTCCACGCGCCCCAGGTCGATGGCGACCAGGAGGGCCAGAACGGCCAGCCCCGCCATCAGAGGGACCTTCCCTTCCCTCACCGCCCACACCGCCGCGATGGCCAGCGCCGCCATCAGCAGCGCGATGAAGAAGCCGCGGGTGATGAAGGGCGTCGCCGCCGTGAGCGCAGCGAGGCTCCGGTCGCCGATGTCGGAGTACACCATGGTCGTCCAGACGCTCCCCAGCGCACCGCTGGCCTGGAGCAGGAGGCCGAGCAGGAGCAGTCCGGCGAAGGCGGCGAGCGCGCGGCCCCGCCGGCCGCGGAAGAACCCTCCGGGCACCGGACCCTCGCGCACCAGGTCGTCCACGCCGAGCGCGAGCAGTGTCGTCACCCCGAAGCTGATGAGGAACGCGCTGATCGACGGCACCCGGAAGATGGAAATCCCCGGAATGATCTCGTAGAAGATCCGCCACACCGGCGTATGCGTCCCGAGAGCGAACAGAAGCCAGGTCGCGCTCAGGAGCGCCAGGAACCACCGCAATCCCCTTCTCCGCCGTCCAAAGAAGCCGAACACCGCCAGCACGAGCACTGTGACGCCCAGGTACTCGTGGTTGAGCTTGAGCGCGTTGCGGCCCCAGTAGGTTCCGCGGCCCCACTCCGCATCGGCCCCGCTGTTGCCCGCGAACTCGGGCACCACCAGCGACGCCACCTCTTCGGGGTGGAATGACCACGAACTGGCGTATGCGATCCGTTCCGCGGGCGTCGCCTCGACCGTGGTGGCGATCCTGCGCGACGACTCCGTGACGTATGTGGCCGCCGGGATCAGCTGCACCGCGGCGATCCCCGCCCCCAGAACCGAACAGCCGAGGAACACCGCCCCGGGAACCAGCCCCCGGCGCGACCCTCCCCCGGCCTCCGCCCTCCACCGGCACACCGCGCGAAAGACCGCGTAAGCCCCGACGGACATGAACAGGAAATACGACGTCTGGAACTGCGTGGTCAGGCAGGTCACGGCCACGGCGCCCGCCAGCCCCGCCGCATTGCGGCCCGAGGGCGAGCGCAGCACCGACTCGGCAGCCCAGAAGACGAGAGGCGCCAGCGACGCGACCATCAGCTTGCCGTCGTTGCCGGGCAGCACCAGCGTCACGATGACGGGGGCCGTCAGCCACGCGATGCCTCCGACCGTCGCGGCCGGGCGCCCCATGCCCAGGCTCCGCACCCACCCGTACATGAAGAAGCCCCCGCCGAGCACGTGCAGCACCAGCTTCCAGCCGAGCACGCGATACGCATCGGTCAGGAAATAGAGAACGCTCGTCGGGTAGATGGAATCGCCCGCTGAGAGGGCCTCCAGGAACGGGATTCCACCGAGAAGGCGGGGACTCCACAGGGGGAAGTCGCCGGCACCCAGCCGCTCGGCGAAATACGCGCGCGCCATATACCCCAGCGAAAGCGAATCCTCGCCATGGAGCATCCGGTCGGAGAAGATGAACTCGCTGAAGAGGATCAGCGTCAGCACCGCAAAGATGCTGCCGGGCAGCCACCAGCCGATGCGCGGGGCGTGGGATCTGGAGTCGGTCATCGGCGGGGCTTCCCTGTTGACGATCCGGGCATTGCGTGGAGGACACGTGAGGCCTTCCCCCGATGTCGGGCAATCAGCGGTAAGCCGCGGTTGCGACGACCATCAGGAAGCGCATCGGACCGGATCTCCATGTCACACCTCGCCCGGTTTCACCGCCAGCAACGCGATTCTGCGCCGGAGCAGGGGCAACCACCTCTGTCCGAGCCGCTCCAGGGCCCGGAGCCCCGGCCAATGCGATTCCACGTAGCGCGCGCGGTCGATCCGGAAGCCTGCGCCGCTCAGAATCTCCCGCATCCTCGGCATGGACTTGTAGTCGACGTGGCTGATATCGCGCTTCAGGATGATGTCGTTGTTCTTGAGGACCTCGATGATGTGGCTGCGGCACGGTGTCCAGACTGCGAGGCGTCCGCCGGGCTTCAGCACCCGAAACGCCTCCGCAGCCACCTCGTGGGAATCGTCGGGATAGAGATGTTCGAAGAGGTCAGCGGCCACAATGGCATCGAACGAAGCCGCGCCGAGGCCGGTATCCCGCGCGTCGCCGACGCGAAAGCGCACGTTGGCGAAGCCGAAGGTCCTCAGGCGCCGATCGCAGCTGGCCACGGCCCGTTCCGAAAAGTCGAGTCCCACGACTTCGCGCACGACGGACCCCAAGGCGAAGCTGATCGACCCCCAGCCGCAACCCAGGTCGAGCATCCGGTCCGAGGGCAGCGGCTCCAGGAGTTGAAGCATGTTCCTCACCCGGTACCGCTGAAAGCGGCTGTCGAAGTCGTGCAGGTGGATGCCGCCTTCCAGATCGAAATAGGTTGATTCGTCATACCAGTCCTTCCCGATCCGCTCCTCCATCAGCTGCACCCGACCCCGGCATCACCGGCCCGTGACGGGCAGCGTCGTAATGTTTTCTTTACATAATGTAATGTCAGCATTACTGTGCCCCCAACAAAACCCCGTAGACCTCCTCGTGCCGGTCCACGAGCCGCTCGTTGCTCCACTGCTCCGCCACCATGGCCCGCCCGGTGGCCCCCCGCACATTCAGGTCCCGGTCCGCGAGGAGTTCCAGCACCTTCTCGGCCAGGGCGACGGGATTCCCCGGGAGAAAGAGTCCTCCCACGGCATCGTTCACGATCTGGGGCAGACCCCCGACCGCCGACGCCGCTACCGGCACGCCGCAGGACATGCACTCCAGCGCCGCGACGGAAGTCGCCTCGACCAGCGACGGAAACACCGCCAGCTCGCCGGAGCAGATCAGTCCGGGCATCTCCGCGTGCGGTCGGGCGCCGAGGAACTCGATCCTGTCGGCCACCCCCAGTTCGGCGGCCAGCGCCTCCAGCCTGCCCCGCTCCGGTCCGTCCCCGATGAGGACCGCGTCCACATCCGCGCCATCCGCGATCATCGGCATCGCCCGCACGAAGTACTCCACGCCGTTCTTCGGAAAGAGCCGGCGCGGCACGATCAGCCGGCGCCTGCCGTCCCGGCGCGGCAGCGAGCCCTCGACCGGCTGGAAGATCCCGACATCGACCCCGTTGACCAGCACCTCCACCGAAATCGACGGACCCAGACCCTCTCCAACGTCCGCGATCTCCTTGCTGGCCGCGAAGTTGTAGTCGCTCAGTTCAACCAGCTTGCCAAGCGCCGGCGCCACCGCCCGCTTGGCCGCCAGCCGCAGGAAATGGGAGGTGTGCAGCGTGCACACGAGCGGCGTGCTCGACCCGGCCAGGGCCAGAGCGCAGGGGAGGAGCGACGGGAACGCCTGCGCATGCACGATGTCCGCCCCGGCCACGAGCGCCCTGGTCCGCCTTGTCGAGCCGGCCGCGTGCGCAAACCAGCCCCACGCCTTCCGCGCGGGCAGCGGCGTGCGGTAGACGCGGATCCCGTCCACGACCTCGTAGCCGGCGAGCCCCGGCTGCGACAGCGAGGTCACCACGGCGACTTCGTGCCCGCGGGCCACCAGGCCGCGGCACAGATAGTGGACGTGGCTCTCCAGCCCTCCCACCTCGGGCGGGAAGTAGACGCAGTGGACGACGATCTTCATGGCGCGCTCCAGTCCGCCAGCTCACGGGGAGCCCCCGTGAGCGCTGCGAGAAGGATGTCGGCGATTCGCTCCCCCGCGCGGCCGTCGCCGTAGGGATTCCCGGCCGGGCACGCCGCCCGCCGCCCGGCAAGGTGGTCGGATGCCTCCGCCAGGATCCGGTCCGGGTCGGTGCCGACCAGCGTGGCCGCCCCCGCCCGCACGCCTTCCGGACGCTCCGTCACCTCCCTGAGGACGAGCGTGTGGACGCCGAAGGCCGGTGCTTCCTCCTGGATCCCGCCCGAGTCGGTGAGCACCAGGCTCGCGCGCCCCAGCACGGCGACAAGATCGCCGTAGTCGAGCGGATCAACGAGGTGGACGCGCGGCCGGCCGCCCAGAATCCGTTGCGCCGGCCCGCGCACCTGTGGATTCGGATGAACGGGATACAGGATGTCGATGTCCTCGAACCGTTCGGCCAGCGCGGCCACGGCGCCGAAGACCCGCTCGAGCGGCTCGCCGAAGGACTCCCGGCGGTGCGCCGTCAGCAGCACCAGGCGGCCCGGAGAGGACACCAACCCGGCCGCGGTGGCATCCCGAACCTCGGGCGCCCGACTGCGCATCCGGTGGAGCGCATCCACCACCGTGTTCCCCGTCACGAAGATCCGCTCGGCCCCGATCCCCTCCGCCGCCAGGTTGGCCGCCGCCTCCGCGGTGGGCGCGAAGCAGAAATCGGAGACGGTGTCGGTCATCCTGCGGAGCATCTCCTCGGGAAAGGGCGACCACTTCTCGCGGCTGCGCAGCCCGGCCTCGACGTGCGCGAGCCTGCCCTGCTGGAAGAAGGTCACCACGCCCGCGAAGAACACCGTCGCCGTATCGCCCTGCACGATCGTCACGTCGGGGCGGAAGTCCTCGGCGACCTCACGCAAGCCGTCCATGCACGCGTGGCCGACGTCGTAGAGGGTCTGGCCGGGCTTCATCAGGTCGAGGTCGTAGTCGGCCTCGAGGTCGAAGACGTCGAGCACCTGGTCGACCATCTCGGTGTGCTGGCCGGTGAGCGCGAGCCGGTGCGTGCAGCCGCCGCGGGCGTGCAGGGCGCGGATGACCGGCGCCATCTTGATCGCCTCGGGGCGCGTGCCGATCACCGAAAGGATGCGCGGCCGGCGGGGACCTGGGGATCCGGTCTTCCCGGGCGAAGCTTCGGAGCGCCCCAAGCTACTCCTCCCCCGCCCCGCGTCCACCTCCCCCGCCACCCCGCTGCCGCCGCGCGGCGTCGAGCTCGTCGTGGACCGACGCGATCATCTCCCCCAGCATGCCCGCCGCAAAGCACAGCACCCCCACAGTCACCAGCAGCACCACCAGATACAGGAGCGGCCTGAACCCCAGTCCCATGACGTAGCGCAGGTAGAGCGCGACGAGCCCGGTCAGCACGCCCGCCCCCATCAGGAACAGCCCCGGCAGCCCGAAGGCGACCATCGGCTTGCGGGAAAAGCGCAGCTGGAACCACACGGCCACCAGGTCGAGCACGCCGCCGACGATCCGGGCCTTCCCCGAGTACTTGGCTTCCCCCGCCCGGCGCGGATGCAGCTCGATGTCGATCTCGGTGGCGCTGAACCCCTTCCGGTGGGCGAGGACGACGAAGAATCGGTGCCAGTCGTGCCGCAGCCGCACGGCCTTGAGCACGTCGGCGCGAAACGCCTTCATCGAGTTCAGGTCGCTGACCGGCACGTCGAAGATGCGGCGGCTCAGCGCGTTGTAGATGGAGGACACGGCGCGCTTGTCGTAACGCCCGACCTTGCGCCCGGTGACGATGTCCCACCCCTCCGCGAGCTTGTCGAGGAAGCGGGGGATCTCGGCCGGCAGGTGCTGCAGATCCGCGTCGAAGAGGACGATGCAGCTGCGCTCCGTGGCCTCGGCCCCGGTCAGGATCGCCTCGGTCTTGCCGAGGTTGACCCGGTGGCGCACCACCTTGAGGCGGTCCCAGCCGCCCGCCTCGGCCTCGGCGAGCTCGGCGGTGCCGTCGGTCGATCCGTCATCGACCAGGACGACTTCGCCGGTCAGTCCGAACTCCTCGAAGGCCGCCCGCAGCTCGGGGATGAGGTGCGGAATGTTCGGCGCCTCGTTGAACGCCGGCACGACCAGGGCGAAGTCGTCGTACGCGGTCTTCTTCACTCGGTTCCGTTCACTCGGTCAGATCCGCTTTCTCATGCGCGCCGGCAGGATTCCCAGCTGGTCGCGGTACTTGGCCACGGTGCGCCTGGCGATCCTGACGCCCTCGCTCTTCAACAGGTTGACGATAGCCTGATCGGTGAGAGGGCGCTTCGAGTCCTCGCTGTCCACCAGGCTCTTGACCCTGGCCTGCACGCCGCGGGTGGAAACCTCGTTCCCGGTCGCGGTCGGCAGGCCGCCGGAGAAGAAGAACTTGAGCGGATACACGCCGGTGGGGGACTGGACGTACTTCTCGTTGGTCACGCGGGAGACCGTGGACTCGGCCATTCCGATGTGGTCCGCGACCTCCCTCAGCGTCAGCGGCCTGAGGTGCTGCACGCCCTTCTCGAAGAAACCCTGCTGCCGGTCGACGATGAAGCGCATGACGCTCAGCATCGTCTGGCGCCGCTGCTCGATGACCTGGATCAGCCAGTTGGCCGCGTTCAGCTTGTTCGAGATGAACTCCTTGTTCGATCCCTGGAACTTGGACCTGTCGGCCGCCACCTCACGGTATGCCTTTGCCAGCCGCAGCCGGGGCAGTCCGGTGTCGTTGACGAACACCAGGTACTCCCCCCCCACCCGGTCGACGATGAGATCCGGAATGACGTAGTGATCGGGGTCGGAGGAATGGCGCTTGCCGGGCCTGGGGTCCAGGGTGGCGATCTCGTCCGCGGCATCCTGGACCGCTCGCGGCGGCACCTCGAGTGCGCGGGCAATCTCCGTCCAGCGGTGGTTGATGAGCGCGTCGAAGTGCTCCCGCACGATCGTGCAGGCCAGCGTGTCCTCCTTGCCGTCGCGCAGGAGCTGGAGCTCGAGACACTCGCGCAGGGTGCGGGCCGCAACCCCCGGCGGATCCAGCGACTGCACGATCCGCAGCACCTCCTCTACCTCTTCCGGTGTGTGCGGCGCAAAGAACGCGGTCAGTTCCTCCAGCTCCGCGTCGCGGGCCTTGTCGTCCTCGATGCCCCGGGCGCGCTCGAACGCTTCGTCGCGCGTGGCCTCGGCCGTCGCGTTCAGCCCGTCGGCCACGTCCTGCAGCGAACAGGACAGCGACCCGTCGTCGTCGATGTTGCCGATGATCTCGTCGGCGATCCAGAGCTGGCGGTCCCCGAGGTGAAGGAGCCCGAGCTGGTCGGTGAGGTAGTCGTGCAGATGGCGCGTCCCCACCACGGGCGCCTCGAAGTATTCGCGCGGCTCGTAGCGCTCGCGGGTGCCGCCGACGTCGAAGCCGTCGAGCAGCACCTCGTCCCAGTCTACCTCGTCGTCGGGTTCGTCGCCTTCGTCCAGGCTCTCCTCGTCCACCTCGAACTCGTCGTCGCTGTCCGGCTCCGACATCTCCAGGAACGGGTTCTCGGACAGCTCCTGCTCCAGTTTGGTCTGAAGGTCGAGGAGGGGCATGTACAGCAGGTCCATCGCCTGATAGAGGCGCGGGTTGATCCTCAGTTCCTGCCGGAGGTCGGCTCCCTGGTACAGCCCCGTCTTCAGCCTGCTCACGCCGGCATCAGCTCACGGGCTCGGGAAAGCGCGACCGCATGCGCGCCGTCAGCGTGGGGCCCAGGTAGAGGTCGGCGACTTCGTCGTTCCAGACCAGTTCGGAGACGGTGCCGTGCACCCGTATGCGGCCCTCGTACATGATGTACGCGCGGTCCACGATCTCCAGCGTCTGCTCCACGTTGTGATCCGAAATGATGACGCCGATGTCCCGGGTCTTGAGCTGCGCGACGATCTCCTGGATGTCGTGCAGCGCGATCGGGTCGATGCCGGCGAAGGGCTCGTCGAGCAGCATGAACTTGGGCCGCTGGACCAGCGCGCGGGTGATCTCGAGCCGGCGCCGCTCGCCCCCGGACAGCGAGAACGCCCTGGCGTTGCGGAGGTGGCCGATCGAGAGCTCGCCGAGCAGCTCCTCGAGCCTCTCGGCCCGCTCCCTGCGGCTCAGGTCGAGCGTCTCCAGGATCGCCAGGATGTTCTGCGCGACCGTCAGCCGACGGAATACGGAGGGCTCCTGGGCCAGGTAGCCCACGCCCATCCTGGCGCGCTTGTACATCGGCACTCCCGTGAGTTTGGCATCGTCCAGGTAGACCTTGCCCCCGTCCGCCGCGATCAGTCCAACCAGCATGTAGAAGGTGGTCGTCTTCCCCGCTCCGTTCGGCCCCAGCAGGCCGACGATCTCCCCCTGGCGGACCTCGATGTCGACGTTCGCGACGACGGCCCGCTTCCGGTAGATCTTGGTGAGGTCGGCGCCCCTGAGCGTGGAGGACGCCACTGCGGCGGTCGTCCCGGGGTCCGGAGCGAGCAGGAGCTCATCTGTCACGTGCTGGGTTCCTTTCCGGTTTGTATGGGTCGCCGGGTGCCGGGCCGACCAGTCGGGGACGAGGCCGGAGGGGGGCATCGCCAGCACCGCGCGGATCCGCGGCAGCGGTGTCCGGGTTCGCGGCAGCGGTGTCCGGGTTCGCCGTGGCGGAATCGCTGGGGACGGTCGTCGTCCCGGCAGCGGCGGAGTCGGCGGCGACAGTCGTGGAATCTACCACGGCCGCCGAGTCCGCGGGCGCTCCGGGCGGACGCGGCTCCAGGTGATACCCCACCGTCTGACCCTCCACATCCATGCTGACCACCTCCCGTCCTTCCAGGTGGACGATGATCTTCTCCCCCTCGACCCAGTGGAGGGCGGGTCGCGCGGGCCCGTCGGATTCAAGGGTGTCGGCCGCAACCGGCCCCGGGTCGGTGGTGTCGGCCGCAACCGGCCCCGGGTCGGTGGCGTCGGCCACAACCGGCCCCGGGTCGGTGGCGAGGGTGTCGGCTTCCGCCTGTGCGGTGTCCGGATCGATCATCCGATAGAGGCTGCGGGCGGTTCCGATCGCGGTGATGGACTCCAGCCGGGAGCGCTGCACCGAGTCCGGAGCCTGGGACATCTCAGCCGTTTCCGTATTTTCCGTATTTTCCGCATTTTGTGTATTTTGCTTGCTGTCCGCGGGTTCCCCGGTCGAGAAGTCGGCGATGACCGTGTCTCCCTCCATCCAGTCCCGGCGGGCGACTTCCGGCAGCCCGGAAGCCGCGAGCGAGTCGTCGGCCAGCCCTTCCGCTCGCGCCGCGCCTACCGCTGTAACCAGGTCCAGCACCTGCCCCGGCGACAACACGTCGATGGAGTCCCCGGTCAGGCTGAACTGGTCGGCCCTCACGAATGGCCGGAAGAGCGAGTCGGGCGCGGCCGTTGAATCGGCTTCCTCCGCGGCCTGCTCGGCTAGGGCCAGCACCCTCGCCGCGTCCCCGGGCGAGAGGCCCTCGGTGTCGATGGTCCGGGGCTCCCCGGGAAGCGGCGGAATCTCTCCGATCGCCACGAGCCGGTTGACCTGGCCGGATTCGAGGAACATGCGGATTGCGGGCGCGACCATGTCCACATCCTGGCCCGACAGCGTCGCATCCCTTCTGGCGAGGAGTTCCTCTCGGACCCCCGAAGTGGGCGTCACCGAAATCGTGCTCGCGGTGAGTTCGTAGCTCTGCCCTTCGACCCTCGCATCGCCGAAGATGGACATCGCGCCGACCTCCTGGTCGTAGTCGAGCGAATCCCCCTGCGCCCGCAGCGAATCCCGGACCACGACCACGTCGCCCGTCGCCCGGAAGTACCGCCGGCCTTCCAGCACGAACCGCTCGGCGTCGATCTCGTACGGCGGCAGTCGAATCAGCTCAGGCCCGGCTGTCTGTTCGACTTCGGATGGCTCGGCCGGGACTGGCGGTTCGTCCTCTGCGGTCGACGTGTCCGCGGGTGGTTCGCCTGGTTGCGCTGCAGTCGAGTCGCCCACCGATACGCTGTCCTGTATCTGGACACGATCTTCCACCCGGGCGCTATCCGACACCGCGGCGCTGTCCGTCGCTGCCCCGGTGTCCGCTACTTCAGCGGTGTCCGCCGTCTCAGCGCTGTCCGGGGCCACGACCCGCACCACCGGGAACACCGTGGCGTGCGGGCTCCCACCATAGACGACCATCCGGTCCAGCGGGCGGACCTCGGTGGCGCGGTCGAGCGAAACCCGGTCGCCCGTGATGACCGCGCCGCTCTGGCGGTCGGTCACCGTGACGTTCGACCAGGCGTTCAGCTGCTGCAGCCCGCCGAAGTAGTAGGCGGTGTCCGCGTCCAGCTCCATGTCCGCGTCCTCGATGTGGACGCGGCCGAAGAGCTGCACCTGCTCGTTCGCCTCGAAGATGACGGCGGAATCGGCGAGGATGCGGGTGCCGTCCGAGCAGCGGTAGTCGACGCCGCCGGAGGCGTGGTAGACGAAGCTGACGGAGTCGAACCGGGCCCGGTAGGTGAATCCTCCCACCCTGGCGATCTCGCAATCGGTGCCGCTCTGGGCCGACGCGGGAGCCGGAACGAGGAACGACGCGCTCATCACACTCAATCCCAGCACCGCAAGTGCAGCGGCGGCGCGCGCGCGTCTCATGGCTCGCTGCACCTCCCCGCGCTCTCGCCCCAGATCCTGACCGCGTCGAACGACATGTCCGCCTGAAAGCGGTCTCCGTCGTAGACGCAGCCGCCTTCGAGAATCTCGACCGGCACGTCGGACCAGATGCGGTCCGACTCCGGAGCGAAGTTGAGTTCCTCGGTGCGGATTTCCTGGCCGGTGGTCGAGATGCGAAGGACCGCGTTGCCGGTGGCGGTGAGCTCGCTTGCGACATCGCTCACCCTGCCCCCGTCGGCGGTGATGTTCGCGCGCCGCCTCCCCTGTTCGTCGAAGATGATGAGCGTCAGCCCGATGACGCGGGCGTGGGACGAATCCCGCCACATGAACATGCTGTCGGCCATGAGGAGCGCTTCCTGCACGCCCTCGCGGGTCATCCTGCGGGACACGCCGTAGACGATCTCGTCGGCGTCGATGGCTTCGAGCTCGGTGGCGGGTCCCTCGTCGGACTCGGCCGAACACGCCCCGAGCGCGAAGGCCAGCGAAAGCGCGGCGAAGCTGCAGGGGGTCATTCGGCTTTTCATCAGAGCACTCCGGCGCGCAACAGGTCGTGAAGGTGAACGATGCCGATCAGGCCGCCCCGGTCCAGGACCGGCAGCGCCATCACCCCGTGGTCCTCCATGCGGCGGACCGCGGTGGCGCCCAGCTCGTCGGGGCGGGCGATCTTCGGCGAGGTGGTCATGAAGTGCGAGACGTGCAGATCCAGGAAATCCTCCGTCCGTTCCATCAGCCTCGCGAGGTCGCCCGCGGTGACCACGCCGACCAGGGCGTTGGCGTCGTCGATGACGGGGACCGTGCCGCGCATCCTGGCGAGCGGGACGATGATGTCGCGGACGGTCGCGGACGGTGTCGTCGACGGGTAGTCCCCGGTCACCATGACGTCGCGCACGCGGAGGGTCAAGCGCCTGCCCAGCGCGCCGCCCGGGTGGATCCCGGCGAAGTCGTCGGCATCGAAGCCGCGCTGCGCCATGAGGGCCACCGCAAGGGCATCGCCCATCGCCAGCGCCGCGGTGGTCGAGGCGGTGGGCGCGAGGTCCAGCGGACAGGCCTCGGCCGCCACGCCACAGTCGAGGGCGGCCGCGGCGGCGCGCGCGAGCGGCGAGGACGGATCGCCGACGATCGCCACCACCGGCATCCGCCGGGTCCGTGCGAAGGAGAGCAGCCCCCGCAGCTCCGCGCTTCTCCCGCTCCGGGAGACCGCGATCAGCACCGCACCCTCGGCGACGATTCCCAGATCGCCGTGCAGCCCGTCGACTGGGTGCAGGAATACGGCCGGGGTTCCCGTCGACGTGAGGGTCGCGGCGACCTTGCGCGCGATCAGCCCGGACTTCCCGATCCCCGACAGGACCACCGCCCCCTCGGAGCACGCGACCAGCTCCACCGCCCGCGGGAAGTCCTCGCCGAGGCGATCCGCCAATGCCGCGACCGCCGCGCCCTCCGTGCGCAGGACCCGCTTCCCCTCGCGGAGGATGTCGGACCGGCCCATGCCGGACGGCGCCTCAACCGCCGCGCTCGCGACAATACTCATCGACCAGCCTCGTCCATTCGTTGCGGGCGCCCAGGAGCGCTTCGGCGAATTCCCTGACCGCTCCCCTGCCCCCCTCGCTGACACTCTGCCATTCCGCCACGTGCCGCACCTCCCTCGTGGCGTTCGCGACGGTCGCCGGAAGCCCGACCCGCCTCAGCGGGGCCAGATCGGCCAGGTCGTCGCCCAGGAGCGCGACCTCGTCCCACAGGACCCCCTTCTCGGCGAGCAGCTTCTCCAGAATGGGCAGCTTGCGCGCGCGTCCGTCCTGAAAGACGTCGGTGATCCCGAGTTCGGCCGCGCGCAGAGCCGTCGCTTCCGACACCCGGCCCGAAACGATCGCGACCTGCAGCCCCGCGTTCATCATCATCCTGACTCCCAGTCCGTCCTGAACGTCGAACCGCTTGAGTTCGATGGTAACTCCTTCCGGAGTCGCTCCCATGTACACCCCGCCGTCGGTCATGACGCCGTCGACGTCCAGTACGACCAGTCGAATCCGCCGGGCCGTTGCCTCGGGAATCTCCATGGGGCGGGGCTTCACGCCGGTGCTCCCGCAAGGAGGGCTTCGCGAAGCGCGACGACCTCCCCCAGCAGCGACGGGAGTTCGGCGAGCGGGAGCATGTTGGAACCGTCCGACGGCGCCGAGGGCGGATCGGGGTGGACCTCCAGGAAGAGGCCGTCGCAGCCCGCAGCCACGGCGGCGCGGACCAGCGTGCGGATGTGCTGCGGCGCCCCCGCGGTCGATCCGTCGGCTGCGGCCCCGGGGCGCTGGACCGAGTGGGTCCCGTCGAAGATGACGGGGACGCCGGCCGCATTGCGCACCGCGGCGAAGTTGCGCATGTCGACTACGAGGTCGCCGTAGCCGAAGGCGGTCCCGCGCTCGGTCACCGTCACCGTCACGGCGCCGCCGGCCCGCACCTTCTCGACCGCGCCGGCCATCGCGGCGGGGGACATCCACTGCCCCTTCTTGATGTTGACCGCGACCGCCGCCCCGCCCGCCGCCAGCAGCAGCGGGGTCTGCCGGCACAGGAAGGCGGGGATTTGCAGGACATCCGCCACCTCGGCCACGGGGCCGGCCTGACCGGGTTCGTGGATGTCCGTCAGGACCGGCAGCCCGGTCTCCTCGCGGACGGCGGCGAGCAGTTCCAGACCCCGCCGCAGTCCAGGACCGCGATGGGAATGAAGACGGGACCGGTTGGCCTTGTCGAAGGACGCCTTGAAGACGGCGGAAATCCCGGCCTCACGGGCAGCCTCCCCAACCCGCGCGCCCACCTCGACGTTGAGCGCGTGGTCCTCCAGCACGCAGGGACCCGCGATGAGGGTGAATCCATCCGGAAAGGGCACAGCGTCAGGCTCCCAGCGCGGCCGCCTTCGGCCTGCCGGCTCCGGAGGCCCGGATCGCGGCCGCTTCGATGAACGAAGCGAAGAGCGGATGCGCGCGGGTGGGCCGGCTCTTCAACTCCGGATGCGACTGGCTCGCGACGAACCAGGGGTGGTCGGGCAGTTCGATCATTTCGACGAGCTTGCCGTCGACCGTCGTGGCGGAGAACCCCATGCCCAGCTCGCCCAGGATATCCCGGTAGTCGTTGTTGACCTCGTAGCGATGGCGGTGACGCTCCGTGATCTCCGTGGCCCCGTAGGAGCTCGCGGCAACCGAACCGGACGCGAGCAGCGCGGTGTAGGAGCCGAGTCGCATGGTGCCGCCCTTGGTCGTCACCTTGCGCTGTTCGTCCATCAGACAGATGACCGGATGCGGGGACTCCCTGTCGAATTCGAAGGAATGCGCCCCGGCGAGCCCCGCGACGTTGCGCGAGAACTCGATCACGGCGCACTGCAGACCCAGACAGATTCCGAGGAACGGCAAGCCGTTTTCGCGCGCCCAGCCGATCGCCGTGATCATTCCCTCGATGCCGCGGCTGCCGAAGCCGCCCGGCACCAGGAGCCCGTGGTAGCCGGCCAGGAAAGACGGGTCGAGCCCCTGCTCCAGCTTCTCGCTGCCGATCCAGTCGATCACGACCTCGACGTCGTTCGTGATGCCGCCGTGGATGAGGGCCTGCTCCACCGACTTGTAGGCGTCCACCAGTTCGGTGTACTTCCCCACGACCGCGATCCGCACCCTGCCGCCCGACGGCGACTTGATGCGGTCCACGATGCGCACCCAGGGCTTCAGATCGGGGGCCGGGGCGGTGATGCCGAACCGGGACAGCACGAAGTCGTCCAGACGCTGGCGGCGGAACTGCAGGGGCACTTCGTAGATCGTCTCCACGTCGAGCGCCTCCACCACTCCCGCGGGATCCACGTTCGTGAAGCTGGCGATCTTCGACTTGATCCCGTCGCCGAGCGGATGCTCCGTGCGGCAGATGAGGACCGCCGGCTGGATCCCGGTCTGCATCAGTTCGCGCACGGAGTGCTGGGTGGGCTTGGTCTTCAGCTCGCCCGCGGCCTGGATGTAGGGAACGAGCGTCAGGTGGACGTGCATCGCCCGGGCGCCGACCTCCTGCCGGAACTGGCGGATCCCCTCGAGGAACGGCAGGCTCTCGATGTCGCCCACGGTGCCGCCAACCTCGCTGATCACCACGTCGTGGCCCTCCGAGAGCACCCGTACGGAACGCTTGATCTCGTCGGTGATGTGCGGGATGACCTGCACGGTGCGCCCCAGGTAGTCGCCGCGGCGTTCGCGGTCGATGACCGTGCGGTAGATGCGGCCCGTGGTGGTGTTGTTCTCCTGGGAGAGGTTGTCGTCGATGAAGCGCTCGTAGTGGCCGAGGTCGAGATCGGTCTCGGCCCCGTCTTCGGTCACGAACACCTCGCCGTGCTGCAGCGGTGAGAGGGTGCCCGGATCCACGTTGATGTAGGGATCCAGCTTCTGAAGGGTGACCCGCAGGCCGCGCGCCTTCAGCAGGACTCCCAGGGACGCCGCGGCGATCCCCTTGCCGAGCGAAGACACCACGCCCCCGGTCACAAAAATGTACCTGGTCCGGTCAGATCCGATCGGCGTCATTTTCCGTCCCAGCTCCTTTCCAGGCAACGTTCCATCCGTGCCAGATCTTCCGGCGTGTCCACTCCCGCGGCCGCTTCGCTGACGACGGCCACTCCGATGCGCATTCCGTTTTCAAGGGCGCGCAGCTGCTCCAGTCCCTCCTCCTGCTCCAGCGGCGAGGGGTGATGTGCCACCCACCGCGCCAGCGCCGCCCGCCTGTACGCGTAGACGCCGACATGCCGCAGGCGCCCCGCGCTGCCTCCGCCGTTTCGCTCGGAAACCGCGTGCCGAAACGGAATCGCCGCCCTTGAAAAATATAACGCGGTACCGTCCCCGGCTCTGACGACCTTGACCGCGGCGGGATCCTCGAACTCCTCGTCGCTGCGAACCGGAGTCGCGCAGGTGCCGACGTCGAATCCGCGTTCGACCATCGCCAGCGCCGCGCTGACGACATCGGCCTCCACCAGCGGTTCGTCGCCCTGGATGTTCACCACCACATCGAACCCGCTGCCCATGCGCTCGGCGACTTCCCAGGCCCGGTCGCTTCCGGAAGGGTGGCCCGGCGAGGTCAGATGCACGTCGGCGCCCTCTTCCCGACACACGCGCGCGACCTCTTTCGAGTCGGTGGCCACGACCAGGCGATCGAGGAAATCCATCTGCCGGGCGCGCTTCCAGACCCAGATCACCAGGGGGCGCCCGAGGAGAGGCTGAAGCGGTTTGCGAGGGAGGCGGGAGGACCCGATCCGCGCCGGGATGACCCCGAGTACGCGGCTCAAGACAGCACCCCGGAATGGGGGCGAAAAACAAAAAAGGCCGTGAGATTCACGGACCTTAAGCTATCCGAATCGGCGGTCGCGGGCAAATCGCAGGAAATTCCCGAGCAGGCGGGGACCGTCCTCGGTGAACAGCGATTCGGGGTGAAACTGCACGCCCCACACCGGATGACTGCGGTGGCGCAGCGCCTGAATCTCGCCGCGGTCGGCGGAATCGACGCTCCAGGCGATGGGAGTGAGTTCGGCGGGCAGCTTGCGGTCCGTAACCAGCGAATGGTAGCGCGTGACGCACATGGGCGAGGGGATTCCCGCGAACAGGGGGTCTCCGCGGTGCTCGACCAGCGACGTCTTGCCGTGCACCGTGCGGGTCGCCCGGATCGTCCTGCCCCCGTATGCCTCTCCGATCGCCTGATGCCCCAGGCAGACTCCCAGCGTCGGTACCAGGGGTCCGAGTTCGCGGATTGCGGCAATGCTGACCCCGGCCTCCGCCGGAGTCCCGGGACCCGGTGAAATCACCAGACGGGTGACGCCCGCGCGCCGCAGTTCATCCGGGGTGACGGCATCGTTGCGGTAGACGCGGGGGTCCTCGCCCAGGTCCCCCAGGATCTGGACAAGATTCCAGGTGAAGGAGTCGTAGTTGTCTATGACCGCCAGCATGGCTTTACTCCAGGGGCGCGTGCATCGTCGGCCGCCAGGGGTGAAGACGGCCACATTCGGACGGCGCGCAGCGTATAATATGCAGATCATGACCGAAGCGTACCGCACCTGCCTCGTCTGCGGCAGCGATTTCAGGCCGAACGACACCCTCGAGCACCTCGGCACGGGACGCAGGGTGGCCTACGACCCGCTCAGGGGGCGGCTGTGGCAGGTGTGCCGATCGTGCAAGCGCTGGTCGCTGCTCCCCATGGAGTCGCGCTGGGAGGCGCTGGAGGAGCTGGAGAAGGTCGTCGTGGACCGGGGCCGCGTGTTGTCCCGGACCGACAACGTGGCGCTTCTGCGGGCCGGCCGGCTGGAAGTCGTGCGCGTGGGACGGGCCGAGTTGAGGGAGGAGGCCTGGTGGCGATACGGACGGGAGTTCCGGGAGAGGCGGGAGCAGTACCGCAAGCTCACCGCGGCCGGGGCGGCAGGGGCTGCCGGGCTGATCGCCGGGTCGGCCGCCACCGGAGGCATCAGCTTCGTCGGCGCGTGGCTGATCTGGAAACACGCTCCGAGGGTAGTGACCCGCGGTGCGCGCTGGTGGCGGTTCGGGGGGACCGTGTGGCGCGGGGAGGGCCACTGCATGCGTTGCGGCCGCCGGCTTGGGAGGGTCCGGTACCGGGAGCGCGAGCGGCTGCTGGTCACCGGGGACGAGGGGGCGCCGGGCGTGATCATCGCCTGCGGTGCCTGCGCGGGTCGCGACGATGCCGGCCAGAGGCTGGGCGGCCCAGTGGGCGACCGCGTCCTGCGCAAGGTGCTGGCCTACCATCACTTCGCCGGGTCCTCCGAGCGGAGGGTCGAGGGCGCGGTCAAGCTCATCGACCATGCGGGCGGGACCGAGCGGCTTCCGGCGAGGATGCTGGGGACCGGCACGGCCCTCGGCACGCTCAGCGAGACGGGACAGGTAGCGCTCGAGATCGCGGTCCACGAGCACCACGAGAAGTTGCTGCTCTCCATGGAGGTCGCGGAGCTGGAGGCTCACTGGCGCCGCGAGGAGGAGCTCGCGGGCATCATCGACGGCGAGTTGACGCCCGGTCCCCCGCTGGGTGCGCTCGCCGGAGGGGTCGCGGACGCGGCGGAGCCGGAACGGGGGCCTTCCGACGGCTAGGTGAGCGGATGGCCCTGCCGTCGCGACAGGTGCGGTCCCGGCGGCCGCGCCAGGTCTAGTAGTCCACCGGCCGCAGGTACGACTCCCCGATCGCGCTGTCCGACAGCAGCGCGACGGTGGGCAGCTGGCGCTTCCAGTGCGTGGAGGACAGGCGGCGCCACACGATCCCGACCTCTTCCCGGTCGAACCCCAACCGCTCGAGCGAGTCGATGTTGTGTCCCTTGAGCAGCCAGTGCAGGATCGGATCGGCGCGGTGGTAGGAGATCCCCAGCTCGTCCTCGTCGTGCACCCCCTTGATCAGGTCGGCGCTGGCGGGCTTGTCGACGATGTCGGCGGGCACCCCCAGATGCCGGGCCAGCTGCCAGACCTGCGTCTTGAAGAGGTCGCCCAGGGGGTTGATCGGGGGGGAGTCGTCGCCGTGCCAGGTGTAGTACCCGAGCAGCCGCTCGCTCTTGTTGCCGGTCCCCAGGGGCAGCGCCTCCAGCTTGGCCGACTGGTCGAAGAGCACGACCGCACGCAACCTGGCCGCCAGATTGCCGCGCCGCGCGGCCGACACCGCGGGCTCGTGGGCGTCCACGTAGCCGTCCACCGCCTCGGTGATCGAAAGCGTGCGCTCCCGGGCTCCGGCAGCCGCGATCGCCATGTGTGCGTGCTCGAGGCTGTCCGCACTCGAGGTCGCGTAGGGGAGGCGGAATCCGAAGACGTTCCCGGGGCCCAGCGCACGGGCGGCCAGGAAGAGCGAAACGGCCGAATCCACGCCCCCCGACACACCGATCACGACCCGGCCGAATCCGCGCTGCCGCGTGACTTCCTCGCGAATGAACTCGATCAGGGCGGCTTCGACCAGCGCCGTGTCGATCGCCAGCGCTTCCTGGTCGGAGGCATCCGGGCGGTGGGGAGGCCGCTTGTGGACGGACCTGGGGGTACGCCGGGGCCTGACGCCGTCGCCGTCTCTCGCGGCCGCGGCGGGGGACCGCTCACCCATCCAGGCGCGGTCCAGCGATCTGCGGAGCCGGGGGAGCGCCGTGCTGAGGTCGGCGAGGAAGGGCGATTCGGTCCGCACGCGGAGGATCTCGTCGAAGTCGACGGGAACGACGGTGCACGCCTCGCTGAAGAGCGGCGCGCGCTCGAGGAGCGTGCCGTCCGGCGCCCAGGCCGACGATCCCCCCGGGAACAGCTTGCCGCCCTCCGAGCCCGCGAGCTGCGAGACCATCACGAACACGCCGTGCTCCTTGGCCGCCCGCGCCGCGATCCGGTCCCACTCGTCCAGGTTGGCCGGCCGCGGGGCCGCCCGGCTGAACCCTCGCGCGGGGGACGCACAGCCGCTGAGGATCAGTTCGGCGCCGTCGAGGGCGAGCACCGACGCCGTCATGGAGTGCCACAGATCCTCGCAGATCAGCATTCCCATGCGCCCGAACCGGGTGTCGAAGGCGCGGACCTCCCTGCCGGGCTCGATGAAGCGGCCCTCCTCGAAGAGACCGTAGGTCGGGAGGAAGACCTTGCGGTGAACGTGCACGATCTCGTACCGGCTCCCGGCCGGAGCAAGGTAGGCGATGCTGTTGTAGACGCCCCTCCTCCCCCGCTCGTAGAACCCGATGGCGACATCGCACTCGCGGCCGGCAGGAGGGCTTCCCAGCAGGTCGACCAGGCCGCCGCGCGAGAGGGCGACTTCGTGTGCGGCCCCTTCGACGAAGTACCCCGACAGAACCGTTTCAGGGAAGACGGCGATGTCCGCGTCCGCGGGGAGCGCCTCGCGCACGAGGGCGGCGTTGGCCTTCACCGCGCCCTTTCCGGGCTTGACCTGACAGAGCGCGACGCGAAGCGATTGGCTGTTGCCCATGAGTGCTCTCCGTCGTCGTCACGCGGCCGATGCGACTCCGGGGGGTAGCCCCCGCACCGGATTCCGTTCCATAATCTAGGGGGATTCCGCAACACTGAAAGAACACGATTCCATGCGAAGATACTCTTACCTGGCCGGCTTTGCCGCTTTCCTGGCCCTGTGCGCCGGACCTCTCGCCGCCCAGAATCCGCGTCCGCCTGTCCGAGACAACGTCGATGTGGAATCCGAGCAGGCGCAGGTCTTCCTGCAGGCGCTGTCCGCGATCGCCCGCTACCACACCTCGGCGCTCGCCGATTCCACACTCTGGGATCGGGCGCTTGAAGGACTGCTCGAGCAGCTGGACGATCCGTACGCCACGGTCTTTACGCCGGACGAGTACGGGCGTTTCCGGGAGACCAACACCGGAGACTACGCGGGGATCGGCGTCCAGATCACGCTCCTCGATGCGCGCGTGACCATCACGGCGGTCTTCAGGGATACGCCCGCGGAAGGCGCCGGCGTGCTGGTCGGCGACCGGATCGTGTGGGTCGAGGGCCACGATTCCCGGGACTGGACGCTGGATCAGGCCCGGGACTCCATCCGGGGTGAACCCGGCTCAACGGTCCGGATCCAGATCGCCCGTGATGGCTTCGCCGAGCCGATCCCGTTCTCGATCGTGCGCGACAACGTGCATGTGGCGGCGGTCGCGGCCACGTGGCTCGAAGACGGCATCGCCCACTTCGCGATCGACCGGATCGCGCGCGGCGTGGCCGAGGAACTCGACGCCGCCCTGAATGAATACGGCGACGCGCGTTCGCTGATCCTGGACCTCCGCGGCAACCCGGGGGGCTACCTCGACGAATCGCTGCGCGTCGTCGACATGCTGCTGGCTCCGGGTGAGAAGCTCGCGAGTGTGGATTCCAGGGGGCCGACCGGCGCCGTCTCGAATCAGGAGTGGGCGGCGCGGAGCCGGGCGCGGCTGCCCGAAACGCCGATCGTCATCCTCGTCGACGGGTATACGGCATCCGCCGCCGAGATCATCTCGGGCGCCCTCCAGGACAACGACCGCGCCGTGGTTCTCGGCACGCGCACCTTCGGCAAGGGGGCCGTGCAGACCCACTTCCCGCTGCCCGGGGGCCGGCAGATCAGCTTCACGACGGGGTCGTGGTACACGCCGCTCGGCCGTTCGCTGCACCGGGCCCGACACCGTGACGGCTCGCTCAAGCCCGACGACGAGTTCGCCGCCGCCCCGGTGGTCACCGCGGCCGGCCGGGAGCTGCCCACCGCCGGAGGCGTGTTCCCCGACCTGGAGGTGACCTCCCACCTCAAGGAAGAGGAGCTGCAGCTCCTGCGCAACGCGAACGAGTCGCAGGTGCCCTTTGGGGCGCAGATTCAGGAATTCGCCTTCGACCTGGCCAAGAAGGCGCTGGCCGAGGGGAAGGTCGAGCGGCTTCCTTCGTCTACTTTCGACGAACTGGCGGCGGGGCTGATCGAGGCCGGGATGGACCCCGGGATCGTCGAAGACCCTGTCGCGAGAGCCTACCTGGATCGCCAGACGCAGCTGCACTACCTGTATCGGGCCAACGCCCCGGCGCTGCGGCTGATGGTGCAGGCCGAGCGCGACGAGGCGCTGGCCGAGGCCATACGCCTTGCCCGAACCGCGCGCAGTCCGGCCGAGCTGTTCGAACTGGTCGCGGAGGCCAGGGCGGAAGGGGCGGAAGCGCCGCCCGCACGATAGCGCTCCGGCGGGCGCTCAGGGCACTTCCTGCACGTCGCCTCGAGTTCGCTCCGCGGTTCCGCGGGGCACTCAGCGCGCTGCCGGCGAGCCGCCCGAGTTTGCCTGGCGGTTCCGCGGATGGTAGCGCCGGTGGGTCTGCCTGAGGTACTCGCGGTCGAGATGCGTGTAGATCTGCGTCGTCGAGATGTCCGCGTGTCCCAGCATTTCCTGAACGACGACCAGGTCCGCGCCGCCCTCGAGGAGGTGGGTGGCACAGCTGTGCCGCAGCGTGTGGGGGGAGATACGGCGTTCGATCCCGGCCCGCTCGGCAGCCCGCGAAACGATGGTCCACACCGACATGCGGCTGAGCGGGGTCCCGCGCTGGTTGAGAAGAACGATGCCCTTGCCCCTGCCCCGGTCCAGCGCCGGACGGACGGACCGGAGGTAGCGCTCCACCACGTCCACGGCGGTGGATCCGATCGGCACCAGGCGCTCCTTTCCGCCCTTGCCGAAGACCAGGCAGGTGGCGTGTTCAAGGTCCAGGTCGGCAAGGCCCATCCCGGTCAGCTCGCTGACCCGCATGCCGGTGGCGTAGAGCATTTCGAGGGCTGCCCTGTCCCGCCAGTAGACGGACGAATCCGGATCGACGGCCTCGACCAGGCGCGCCGCTTCGTCCTGACTGAGGAACTCGGGCAGCCTCTTCGCGGCGGCGGGCCGCTCCATCCGGTCGGCCGGACTCTCGGTCACGATGCCTTCGCCGGCCAGGAAGCCGAAGTAGGCCCGCAGCGCGGACTGGGCCCTCCGGATCGACCCCGGGGCCATGCCTTCGCGATGCAGGTGGGCGACGTAGTCGCGAAGCACCACGTGGTCCACCCGAGCCGGGTCGCGGGCGGCCCCGATCTTCGCGAGGTAGGCGATGAACCGTTT
Source organism: Longimicrobiales bacterium (assembly GCA_965211645.1). Taxonomy (GTDB): domain Bacteria; phylum Gemmatimonadota; class Gemmatimonadetes; order Longimicrobiales; family Gaopeijiaceae; genus Bin94. The sequence goes on from OZ242947.1 coordinate 580,753, forward strand.
CAGGTCGCTCCGGTAGGCACCGCAGCTGCGTGGCCTGAGACCCCGCTCCAGAGCGAGGAAGTCGAGAAAGGGCTCGATGTGAAAGCGCCGCTCCAGTGCACGCGCGGTTGTCTCACGGGACACCGTTCGCCTCCCTTCTGCGCCACCAGACCGCAGCCAGGAGCAGCGCGAGAAGAGCGGAGGCACCCAGCAGCCACCGGTTCGTCCTTGCGATGGTCTCGACCACGGCGTCGATATTCTCTCCCGCCAGGTAGCCAAGTCTCACCAGGCCGCCGTACCAGATCGCGGACGCTGCCAGGAGGGGCGTCACCACGCGAGGCGCCCCGAGGTCCGCCACCCCCGCAAAGACCGGCACCAGCGCACGAAAACCCGGCAGAAAACGGGCGAGGAAGATGGCGGCGATCCCCCAGCGGCTGTAGAAGGCCTCCATCCGCCGCATCCGCCGGGCGGACACCAGCCGCCGTCCCGCACCCGCCCGAAAGAACTTCCGGCCATAGCGTCGCCCCAGCGCGTAAACGCCAACCGCTGCGCCCACATTGAAGGCCCAGACGACCAGGAAGACCGGCACGGGTCGTACCGTACCCAGACCCGCGATGAAGCCGCCCGCCAGAATGAAGGTGTCGGCCGGTACGATCGGCAGAATGTTTTCGACGACCGCGCCAGCCGCCAGGACGACATAGATCAGGACGGGCGGGAGCCCGGTAAGCAGATCAAGGGCCTCTTCCACGTTTGCCCTGCCCCTCCGTCAGCGGGCGGCGCGCGCCACCGTCGCCACAGCCTGGACGGCGATCCCCTCTCCCCGCCCGATCCAGCCCAGTCCTTCGTTGCTCTTCGCCTTCACCGAAACCGCTTCGGCGTCCACTCCCAGGCGCCCCGCCAGTCCGGCCCGCATGGCCGCCGCACGGGGACCGATCCGAGGCTCTTCGCAGATCACCGTGACGTCCACGTTGCCGACCGCCCACCCCGCGTCGCGCAACATCGCTGCCGCGCGCGCCAGCAGGCCCATCGAGTCGGCGTCCCGCCACCTCTCGTCGCCCGGAGGGAAGTGCGTCCCGATGTCGCCCAGGCACGCCGCCCCAAGCAGCGCGTCGATCACCGCGTGTGCGACCGCGTCGCCGTCCGAGAAGCCCTTCAGGCCGGGACTGCCGGGGAAGTGCACGCCGGCGAGAAGCAACGGCCTGCCGGGATCGAAGCGGTGGGAGTCGTACCCCGTCCCCACCCGAATCCCGGGCATGGCCAACTACTCCTCGTACTTGCGGATGACAAGCGTGGCGTTGTGGCCGCCGAAACCGAAGGAATTGCTGAGCGCCACGTCGACCGGCCGTTCGATCATTCCACCGTGGGCGTACTCCAGGTCGCATTCGGCGTCCTCGAACGCGAAGTTGATGGTCGGCGGTATGCGGCCGGTCCGGCAGGCCATCGCGCAGATTACGGCCTCCACGCCACCGGCTGCACCCAGAAGGTGTCCCGTCATGGACTTGGTGGATCCCATGACGAGGTCGTAGGCGTGCGCACCGAACAGGGCCTTGACGGCGAAGGTCTCGGTCCTGTCGTTCTGCGGCGTCGAAGTGCCGTGGGCGTTGATGTAGTCGACGTCTTCCGGTCTCAGCCCCGCGTCTTCCAGCGCCACGCGCATCGCGTAGCGGGCGCCCTCCGCCTCCGGGGGCTGGGCCGTGATGTGATAGGCATCCCCGGAGGCCCCGAACCCCACCACCTCGGCCAGGATCTCGGCACCCCTCGCCCGCGCAAGTTCCAGCTCTTCGAGCACGAAACAGCCCGCGCCTTCGCCGATCACGAAGCCGTCGCGGGTGGCGTCGAAGGGGCGGCTGGCCCCCGCGGGATCGTCGTTGCGCGTCGACATGGCCTTCATGGAAGCGAAGCCCGCGACCGAAATCGGCGTGATGGCGGCTTCGGAACCGCCCGCCAGCATCATGTCGGCGTCGCCGCGCTCGATGAACCGCGTGGCGTCGCCGATCGAGTGAGCGCTCGAGGCGCACGCCGAAACCGTGGCGTAGTTGGGACCGCGCAGTCCGTATCGGATCGAAACGAGTCCGGACGCGATGTCGGGGATGTACATGGGGATGAAGAACGGGCTCACCCGGCGGGGACCCTTCGTGAACAGCGTGTTGCAATTGGCTTCCAATGTGGCGATGCCGCCCACGCCGCTGCCGATGATCACGCCGAAGCGATCGGGGGAGATGCCGGGCGGGGGGCCGGAGAGCCCCGCCGACTCCATCGCCTCGGCGACCGACACGATCGCCATCTGACCGAAACGGTCGCAGCGCCGAACTTCCTTTCGGCTCATGTGCCCCAGGGGATCGAAGTTCTTCACCTCGCACGCGATGCGGGTCGTGAAGCCTTCCGGGTCGAAATGGGTGATCGTACCGCCGCCCGGCGTGCCCGCCAGCAGCGCCGACCAGCTCGAATCCAGATCGAGCCCGACGGGCGTAACCAGCCCCATCCCGGTGATTGCGACGCGGCGCCGCTTCCCTTCCGAACTCATCGTACTCGCGGAGTGATCCGATGCCACTCGTATTGCGCCTCGGAGAAGTGAGGCTACTCGGCCCGTTCGTCGATGTAGGCCACGGCGTCCCCCACGGTCCGCATCTGCTCGGCATCCTCGTCCGGGATATCGATTTCGAACTCCTCCTCGAACGCCATGATCAACTCGACCGTATCGAGGGAATCGGCGCCGAGGTCATCGACGAACGACGCATCGGTGGTGACCTTGTCGGTTTCGACACCGAGTTCGTCGACTATGATTTCCTTGACCTTGGCTGCCACGCTGTCGGACATGCTCGTGTTCTCCGTAGCTGGATGGTGCTGTGGGTGCTCTGGATGGGGCCCGCCGCCACTGTCGGCGGCGTTCGCCGCGGCACGGGTGCTACATGACCATGCCGCCGTCCACCGCAATGATCTGGCCTGTAATGTAACGCGCCTCCGGTCCTGCAAGGAACCGGACCACCCCGGCCACATCGTCAGGCTGCCCCAGGCGCGCAAGGGGGATCCTCTTCTTCAGCTCTTCCACAACCGACTCGTCCAGATCGGCGGTCATGTCCGTGCTGATGAAGCCGGGCGCCACCGCATTGCAGCGGATGTTGCGGGACGCAAACTCCTTGGCGACGGACTTCGTCAGGCCGTGGAGACCGGCCTTGGACGCGGCATAGTTCGCCTGCCCCGCGTTGCCCGTCAGCCCGATGACCGAGGTGATGTTGATGATCGACCCGGCCCTGCGCTTCAGCATCCTGCGCGCAGCGGCGCGGACCATGTTGAAGCTGCCGCCGAGATTGGTCGCGATCACCTGCGCCCAATCGTCGTCCCGCAGGCGCAGGAGGATGTTGTCGCGGGTAATGCCGGCGTTGTTGACCAGAATCGACACGGGTCCCTGCGCCGATTCGACCGCCGCGACGGTCTTCTTGCAGGCGCGGGCATCGGAAACATCGCAGGAGTAGGCCGCGTGTCCCTCACCTTCGAGGCCGTCCACCGCCCCCGCCGCCCTCTCGGCATCGCGGGCCACGATGGCGACCCTGGCACCGCCGCGCGCGAGAGATTCGGATACGGCCAGCCCGATGCCGCGCGACCCTCCCGTGACGATCGCCACCCCTCCGGCCAGCTCCCTCTTGTCGCTCATCCGTCTGTCTCCAAGGCATCGATGTCTTCCGGGTGGCCGAAGGCGTCCGTTCTCACGCCCCTGGCGTTCCGCTTGTTCAGACCTGTCAGCACCTTCCCGGACCCGATCTCGGCGAATCGATCGACGCCGAGGGCGCACATGCGCTGGATGCACTCCGTCCACCGGACCGGAGAGACCAGTTGCCGAACCAGCAGCTCGCGAATCGACGCGGGATCGGCAACCGTCTCGGCGGTCACGTTCGAAACGACCGGGAAATCCGGCGGGCGGAAGGTAATCCCGCCGAGGTATTGACGAAACTCGCCTGCGGCGGGCTCCATCAGGGGCGAGTGGAAGGCTGCCGAGACAGGGAGCTGCACGACCCTCCGCGCGCCCTTTTTCCTGGCCGGCCCGTCGACCCACTCGATCGCGGCGGTTTCGCCGCTCACGACGACCTGGCCCTTCGCGTTCAGATTGGCGGCGACCAGGGTCATTCCCCTGTCCCTGGCGTCGCGGCACAATTCATGGATGGCGGGCACTCCCAGACCCAGGATGGCCGCCATCGATCCGGGCGATTCCCTGTCCGCCCGCGCCATCAGTTCACCCCTGCGGCGGACCGCTCGCAATCCGTCGGCGAACGAGTACACTCCCGCGGCACCCCAGGCCGACAGCTCGCCCAGCGAATGACCTGCCGCCACCCGTACCCGGCCCAGCCGCCCGGCAAGAACCCGATGCACCGCCATCGAATGCACGTAGAGTGCGGGCTGGGCGTTCTCAGTGGCCGTCAGCGTCTCGAAGGGTCCTTCCCAGGCAAGTCGCGACAGGCCGAACCCCAGCACGTCGTCGGCTTCGGCAAAGGTCTCCCGGGCCAGCGGAAACCGTGTGGACAAATCGCATCCCATCCCTACCTGCTGGGACCCCTGACCGGGGAAGAGCAACCCCAGGCTCATCGAATCATCGCAACTTGCAAGACTGGTTTCGCAGGCCGATCCAGCTACATGCGCATGGTCATGGCGCCCCAGGTCAGTCCGGCGCCGAATGCCGTCATGAGGACATGTGAGCCCGGCCCGATCCGCCCCGCCTCCAGGGCCTCGTCAAGGCCCACCGGAATCGTTGCGGAGGAGATGTTGCCGTAGCGGTCCAGGTTCATGAATACCCGGTCCATCGGAACCCGGGCGTACCGGGCAGTCGCTTCGATGATCCTGGCGTTGGCCTGGTGCGGGACGAGGAGGTCGATGTCGGCGGTATCGAGTCCGGCATCCTTGAGCGCCCTCTTGCTCGCTCCGGACATCGCTCGCACCGCCGCCTTGAAAACCTCGGGGCCGGCCATCTGCAACATGTGTTCGCGCCGCCGCAACCGCTCGGGGGTCAGCGGCGTCCTGGCTCCGCCCGCCGGCCGCGTGATCAGTTCGGCGAGGTTGCCGTCGGAGCGGTGGTAGCTCGACAGGATCCCTTCCCCGTTCGTCGAGGGCTGCACCACGGCGGCGCCCGCGCCATCGCCGAAGAGGATGCAGGTCGCGCGGTCGTCCCAGTCGATGATCGTCGACATCTTCTCGGTCGAGACGATCAGCACCGTCTCGGCGCGGCCCGCGGCGATCTGCCCCTCGGCCATCGACAGCGCATAGAGGAAACCCGTGCAGGCCGCCTGCAGGTCGTAGGCGAAGCAGCTGCGCGACGCGCCGATCGCGGCCTGGATCTCGCAAGACGTAGTGGGCAGCATCCGATCCGGCGTCGCCGTGGAGACGATGATCAGGTCGATGTCGCGCGCCGACAGCCCCGCCTTCTGAAGCGCCGCGCACGCCGCGCGCGTGCCCATCTCCGCGGCCCCGGTGTCCCTGGACGCGATGCGACGCTCCCGAATGCCGGTGCGCTCCCGGATCCAGCTGTCGCTGGTGTCGACCATCTGCTCGAGATCCGCGTTGGTCATCACCCGTTCGGGGAGGTAGCGGGCGGTGGCGGAAATCCGGGCCACAGGCGTGCTTGGGCTCACGGCAGTCCTCCCTGCACCGTCTCGAGATCGCGCTCAAGATCGCGCGCGGTGTGTGCAACGAGATCGGCGCCCACCATGCGGGTCGCGACCCCGATGGCCTTCCGGATCGCCTTGGCCGAGGATTCTCCGTGGCACACGATACTCACACCATTGACCCCCAGGAGAGGAGCGCCGCCGTATTCGGCATAGTCGAAGAGACGAAACTGGTCCCTCAGCCGCTGGTCGAGCAAGTCCTGCTCCACACGGGCGCGAAAGCTGCGGAAGATGAAGTGGGCCAGCGACTCGTAGAATTTCAGCAGCACGTTGCCGCTCAGCCCGTCGCACACCAGGACATCGCATGCCCCGTGGATGATGTCGCGGCCCTCGACGTTCCCCACGAAGTTGAGGTCGCTCGCGGCGAGCAGCCGGTAGGTCTCCTGGAGCATCCCGGTGCCCTTCACCTTCTCGGTCCCGACGTTCAGGAGCCCCACCCTGGGGTTCTCGATGCCTTCGACGTCGTGCATGTAGATCGCGCCGAGCCGGGCGAACTGCACCAGGTGATGGGGTTTGCACTCGAGGTTGGCGCCCACGTCCGCCACCAGCGTCGTCCCCTTCTGGGTCGGAAACGGCGCCGCCAGGGGTGGGCGGTCTACGCCGGCCAGCGGCCGCAGCACAATAAGCGACGCGGCCATCACGGCACCCGTGGAGCCCGCGGAGACGAAGCCGTCCGCCTCGCCGGCTCGATGCATCTCGAGCCCCAGCCTGATTGAGGACCGCGGATTCCGGCGCAGCGCGGCTACAGGAGAATCCGTCGCCCGAATGCTCTGCGTGGTATGTACGACCGATATCCGCTCATGGGCCGGATAACCCTCCAGAGAGCGGTGGATCCGCGCCTCGTCGCCGATCAGTACGATTTCCAGGTCGGAGTCGCCTTCGACAGCCGCCATCGCACCGGCCACCTCGCTGGACGGTGCGGTATCGGTCCCCATCGCGTCGAGGGCAATCAGCATATGACGCAGTGATCGTGGGCCGCGGGAGACCCGCTACTCTTCGTCGACCTCGTAGATGAGCTTGCCCCGGTACATGCCGGATGTCGGGCATACCCGATGCCTCACCGTCGGATCGCCGGTGCGCGTACAGGTGGCGAGCGTCGCTTCAGCCGCCTTGTAGTGCGTCCGACGCTTCCGCTTCCGCTGCTTGGACACCCGTTTCTTGGGAACGGCCATTTGTCTTTCCCCTAGTCTCTTTGCAGGGCCTTCAGCGCCGACCACCTGGGATCGTCCACCGCCGAGGCCTCTTCGGTTACGTAGTTGAAACGCTCAACCGGGTCGCCGCACCCGGTGCAGCGTCCGTCTTCATCCTCCGGCACGAAGTACCTCGGCACCTCGAGCAACACTTCCTCTCTGATCGCATCGGTCAGGTCCAGTACGGCTTCCCGCCGTCCGATCGTCCGCACATCGGGATCCTCCGCCTGCCACCCGTCCTCCGGCGCGAACAGCAGGGTGAGGCGTCCGTCGATCGCAACCTCCAGTTCCTTCAGACAGCGCCCGCAGTCGTAGAGGACCGGAGCCCCCCAACGCCCCTGCACGACAACCCCGTCGTCGGCGGTCAACGCCGCGGAAGCACTGAGCTCAACCGCCGCGGCAAGCCTCAGTTCGGTGTCGGCCCAAACCTCGGCGTCCGGCGCGATCGTTGCAGTGAGAGGAAGCGTGCGGGCTTGCCGCAACCGCCACAAGTCTATCTGCACCATAGCATTTAAAGTTAGAGCACGGCGTGCACGGATGTCAATCTGCCGCTGCTGCGCTGCCCTCCTTCAACCCAGTCGCTCCGCCTCGGAGAAGAAGAAGGCGATCTCGCGGCGGGCGTTGTCGTCGGAATCGGAACCGTGGATGGCGTTCCGCTCCTTCGATTCGGCGTGCAGCCGGCGCACCGTGCCCTCGGCGGCCTCGGCAGGATCGGTGGCGCCGATCACCTCGCGCAGCCCGGGCACCGCCCCCGGGCCTTCAAGCACCATCGGGATGCACGGACCGGAGGTCATGAAGGCGATCAGGGAATCATAGAAGGGGCGCTCGCGGTGGACGGCATAGAACGATCCCGCCTGTGCGCGCGTCAGCGTGAGCATGCGGGCAGCCCGAAGCGTGAAGCCGGCGGACTCGAGCTGGGCGAGGATAAGGCCCGCCCTTCCGCCTGCCGTGGCGTCCGGCTTGATGATGGCCAGCGTCTGGTTCATTGCGCTCGTCTGGTCGGTAGTCGGAACGGGAAAGGATGTGGATCCGCTTCCGTAACGGAATCAGGACGCGGACCCCGAGTCAACCCGGCGGGGTGACCTTGCGGTCATAAACGCCTCGGCGAAGGCCTTCATGACCGCCTCCCGCGACAGGAACCCCACGAGGCGGCCGTCCGCAACCACCGGAAGCTTCGACACCCCTCGCGAAATCAACGACCGGCTGGCCGCCGCCAGACTCTCGCTCTCGGAAACGCACAACACGGAACGTGTCATCAGGTCTCGCGCCACCAGACCGCGGCGTCCCGAAGGTGGACCGCCTTCCTGGGTCGGGAGGATGTGGCAGAGGATGTCTTCCGCGGTGATCAATCCGAGCAGCTCGTGCTCCTCCCCAACGACGGGAACGGCATTGAGTCCGCGCCTCAGCATCAGGTGCTGAATCTCTCCGACGGGAGTGTCCGGATAGATGCGGTAGGTCAGAGATTCGAGGACATGCTCGACACGCACTTCAGTCTCCATATCGTTTTCTGAGAACGCTTTGGATGTTGTGAATTCGAGTATGTCTTCATGCGTGGACCAATCTCCCAGCTTCCGGGACAGGCGGGTCAGCAACGGGGCCAGGAACAGGTTGACCGATGGCCGCGGGAGTCCCCAGACCACCCATGCGGCGCTCTGACCGGGGGCTTTGTCACGATCCGACGAAACGCACGCGAGCAATCCGGCGTCCGGACGCGAACGCCCCAGATTCACAAAGCCGATACGATCGGTCAGGACGACGCGCCACGGTGGAACACCCGCCTCCGCGCACCGGCGCGCCGCCGCGATCGCCGGATGGTCCTCCGGCAGCCGGGAAGCACCGGGCTCCAGGCATTGCAGGGGATCGCCGCCCGAAGCCGTGACGACTCCGGGTGCCACCAGCAGGCCGCCGAGGGTCATCCGGGACATGGCACGGCGGCGTTTGGGCGGCCGCTATCTGCCCAGGGATTCGGCGACGAGCGTGGAGATCTCCGCTGGACGCTTCGCGACCTTGATTCCATTGTCTTCGAAGGCCTTCGTCTTTTCGGCCGCCGTTCCGGACGACCCGCTGATGATGGCGCCGGCGTGCCCCATGCGCTTCCCCGGGGGAGCCGTGCGCCCGGCTATGAAGCCGACCACCGGGATGGACAGATTGGCGCTTGCCCACGCGGCGGCTTCCTGCTCGGCCGTCCCGCCGATCTCGCCGATCATGACGATCGCCTCCGTGTCGGGATCTTCGGCGAACGCGGCGAGACAGTCCACGAAGCTGGTGCCGATGAGCGGATCGCCGCCGATCCCCACGCAGGTGGTCTGCCCGAGACCGTCGCGCGTGAGGTGGTGCACGGCCTCGTAGGTCAGGGTCCCCGACCGCGAGATCAGCCCCACGGGTCCGGGGGTCACCATTCGCCCGGGAATGATGCCGAGCGTCGTCTTGCCCGGACAGATGATGCCCGGGCAGTTGGGGCCCAGCACACGGCACCCGCGGTCGCGGGCCAGCGCATGCGCTCGGGTCATGTCCAGCACGGGAATGCCCTCGGTCACGCACACGATGAAGTCCACGCCTGCGTCCGCCGCTTCCATGATCGCGCTCGCGGCGAACGCCGGGGGCACATAGATCACGGATGCGTCGGCCCCGGTCTCCCCGACCGCTTCCGCGACCGTGTCGAACACCGGCACCGGCCGGCCGTCCGGGCCCTCGAAGTCGCGCCCACCCTTCCCCGGCGTCACCCCCGAAACGACCCGGGTGCCGTACGCCATCATCTGGCGCGTATGGAAGGATCCGTCGCGTCCGGTGATTCCCTGGACTACGACCCGCGTGTTCTCGTCAACGTAGATCGACATGATCTCCTGGGGTTTCCCTGGGTCGGTGCCGCGGCTATCCGGCGAGCCGCACGGCTTCCTGGACGACCTCGTCCATCGAAGTGCCCGCGGTGAAGCCGGCGTCGGCGAGGATGGTGCGGGCGAGGTCCTCGTTGGTGCCGGTGAGCCGGATCACGATGGGCACGTCGATGTCGATCCTTCCCGTGGCTTCCACGATCCCCCTTGCGACGTCGTCGCACCGCGTGATGCCGCCGAAGATGTTGAAGAGGATCACCTCGACGGAAGGGTCGGAGGTGATGATCTCGATCGCCGCGACCACCTTGTCGGGGTTCGACGAGCCGCCGATGTCGAGGAAGTTGGCCGGTTCGCCGCCGTAGTACTTGACCAGATCCATCGTCGCCATGGCGAGTCCCGCGCCGTTTACGCAGCACCCCACGTTGCCGTCGAGTTTCACGAAGCTGAGGCCGGCCTCCCGGGCCTGGACATCGGCGTCCGACTCGGATCCGGGATCACGAAGCCCGGCAATCGAGGGGCGGCGGAAGAGCTCGTTGTCGTCGATGCTCACCTTGGCGTCGATCGCCTTGACGTCGCCCTCGGCGGTCGAAATGAGGGGGTTGATCTCCGCCATGGACGCCCCGTTGCGCACGAACGCGTCGTAGAGCTGCGAGATCACGCGGGCCGCCTGGCGAGCCAGACCCGGGTCGTCGAACAGCCGAGTCGCCAGCCAGTACGCCTGGTGCGGCATCAGCCCGTAGCGCGGATCGACGCGGAGCTTGTGGATCGCCTCCGGATTCGTGGCCGCCACCTCCTCGATATCGATGCCGCCCTCGGCCGACACCATGAAGAGCGGACACTGTCCCTCTCGATCGACCAGCACGCCGACGTAGGCTTCCGTCGCGATGTTCTCGGTCGGAGATACGAGCACCTGCTCGACGGTCAGGCCGCTGATCTCCATGCCCAGAATGGCGGCAGCGTGCGCGGCCGCTTCGTCGGGGCTCTCGGCGAGCTTCACGCCGCCCGCCTTGCCCCGGCCCCCGGAATGCACCTGCGCCTTGACGACGACCCTGCCGCCGAATCCTTCCGCCAGCCTGCGCACGGCTTCGGGGGTGTCCGCCACCTCGCCGGGGTTTACCGCCATCCCGGCGGCGCGGAAGAGGTCCTTCGCCTGGTATTCGTGGAGATTCATGGAGCCATGAAGTTAGGTGGAAACGGGCGCACAGCAAGCGGCTCGGGCCGCGATTCGGGCCTGGGCCGGCTACATTCGATTCGCGGCCTTCGTATGATATTACAGACCACTTTGAACCAGAAGGACCCCGTGCCGCTCCACCCGGACCCCATCTACCTGGACCACGCCGCCACCACGCCCGTCCGCCCGGAAGTGGCCGAGGCCATGGCGGCGTGTATGACCGAGGTTTTCGGCAATCCGTCCAGCCGCCACGAATGGGGCCGGCTGGCGCGTGGACGCCTCGAGGACGCTCGCGCCTCCGTGGCGTCGGCGCTGGGTGTGGCCCCGGCCAGCGTCTTCTTCACCCGCGGCGGCACCGAAGCGGACAACCTGGCGGTACTCGGGCTGGCGAGAGGCGTGCGGCAGACGGGTGTGCGCCCCCATGTGGTGACGACGTCGATCGAACACCCCGCCGTCACCGAGGCCGCGAATCAGGCGACGCGGGAGGGGGCGGCGCATACGGTCGTGGGCTTCGTGGACGGGGCGCTCGATCTGGACGAACTGAGGCGAGTGTTGCCGCATCGCCCGACCCTGGTGTCGTGCATGTGGGTGAACAACGAGACGGGCCTGACGTTGCCGATGGACCAGGTGTCGGCGGAGTGCCGGGAGCGGGGTGTCCCCCTCCACAGCGACGCGGTTCAGGCCGTGGGCAAGATCCCGCTGTCGCTCGCGGAGACGCCCGTGGACATGCTCACGGTGACGGGCCACAAGATCTGCGGCCCCAAGGGGACAGGGGCGCTCATCGTGCGCGATGGGCGGAGTCGACGGGTAATCTCGCCGCTGCACTTCGGAGGCGGACAGGAGCGCGGCCTCAGGCCCGGTACCGAAGATGTGGCGGGAGCGGTCGGGTTTGCCACGGCGCTGCGCCTGGCGGTCGCCGAGACGGGTGAGGAGTCGGTCCGGTTGACGGAAATCCGCGACGCCGTGGAGTCGGGGCTGCGCGCGTCGGTACCGGGTCTGCGCGTGAACGGGCACGCCCTTCCCCGCGCGCCCCACATCCTCTCGCTGGCCATCCCGGGCGCCGATTCGGACACCCTGCTGGCCGCGCTCGATGCCTCCGGGATCGCGGCGTCGGGGGGTTCCGCCTGCGCCAGCGGCTCGAGCGCGCCGAGCGCCTCCCTGTCTGCTCTGTACCCCGGTGACGACGCGGCCTCTCTGCGTTTGAGCTTCGGGCGGTTGAACGACCATGGGCAGGTCGATCGGATCGTCGCGGCCGCGGCGGAAGCGGTGGCGCGCGCCCGTGCGCTGGTGGCTCCGTGAGCACCGCGACGGAGGGCCGCCGCATCCTGGTTGCGATGTCGGGAGGAGTGGACTCGTCGGTGGCTGCGGCGATGCTCGTAGAGGCAGGCCACGAGGTCGTCGGGGCCACGATGAAGACCTTCTGCTACAGCGACGAGGAGGTGGCCGCGAGCACGAAGACCTGCTGCGGCCTCGACGGCATTCAGGACGCCAGGGCCGTCGCCGACCGTCTGGGCATCCGGCACTACGTCTTCGATGTGGAGCGAGAGTTCACCCGCGACGTGATCGACGACTTCGTCAGCGAGTACAGTCGGGGCCGCACGCCGAATCCGTGTGTTCGCTGCAACTCCAACACCAAGTTCCGGGACCTGTTCCGGCGCGGCCGCGTCCTGGAGTGCGATGGCGTTGCGTCCGGCCACTACGTCAGGATCGACCGGTCCGGCAGCGAGCCGGCGTTGCTCCGCGGCCTGGACGGCAACAAGGACCAGTCCTACTTCCTGTGGGGGCTGCCCGCCGACATGCTCGGACTCCTGCACTTCCCCCTCGGCGAGCTCACCAAGCCCGAGGTCCGCGACCGGGCCCGCGCGCTTGGGCTGGTCACCGCCGACAAGCCGGAGTCCCAGGAGATCTGCTTCGTTCCGACCGGCAACTACCGGGACTTCCTCGCCCGGAAGCTGCTCCCGGTCCACCCGGCGCTCTCTTCCGGTACGATCGTCGACCACCGCGGGCGGGTCCTCGGCCGCCACGATGGCTATTCCGGTTTCACCGTCGGTCAGCGCAAGGGACTCGGCGGGGGGCTGCCGGAGCCCTGTTACGTCCTCGAGATCCGGCCCGGCACGCGCGAGGTGGTGGTCGGCCCGCGCCACCTGCTCGATGTGGACGGCGTCGTGGTGAGCGACCTGAACTGGCTCACTGCGCGGCCCGGCCCGGGAGCGCGCCTGCAGGTTCAGATCCGCTACCGGTCACCGCTCGTGCCCTGCCGAATCGAGTCCTGCGGGGACGATTCAGTACGGCTTTCCTTTGACGGAACGGCCAGTGCGGTCACGCCCGGCCAGTCGAGCGTGTTCTTCGACGGCGAGCGAGTGCTCGGCGGCGGCAGGATCCGTCGCGTCACCACTTCAGACCCGCGGAGTCGGCAAACTCGCGGATCTGTCCCTGCTGCTCCTCCGTCAGAGTCTCGGGCACGTCCACCCGAACCTCGACGTACTGGTCGCCCCGCCGCCCTTCGCGGCTGATCCCCTGCCCCCGGATCCGGAAGCGGGTTCCGGGTTGCGTTCCGGGCGGGATGCGAAGGACCACCTTCCTGCCCGAAATCGTGCTCACGCGGATCTTCGACCCCAGCGTCGCCTGCACCATGTTGATCGGTACCGTGACGTGGATGTCGCTGCCTTCGCGGCGAAAGAAGCGGTGCGGCAGGATCTTGAAGGTGATGACCAGGTCGCCGGGTGGCCCGCCCTTTGTGCCGCGCTCGCCCTGGCCCGTCAACCTCACCTTGGAACCGGTGTCGACCCCGGCGGGAACGGACACCTCAATGTTGCGTTTCTGGTGGATTTTCCCCTCGCCGCCGCACGCGCCGCACTCCGTCTCGGGCCGTTCGCCACGGCCCAGGCACGCGGGGCACGGCCGGCTGACCGCAAAGCCTCCCTGGCCGAAGGAGACCGTGCCGGCTCCGCCGCACTCACCGCACTTCCTCCAGGTCGTTCCGGGTGCGCCGCCCGAGCCGCTGCACGTCGCGCACTCCTCGTTTATGGGAACCGAGATCGGAACCTTGCCGCCTCTCGCCGCCACCAGAAACGACACCTCGACCGCATAGTCGATGTTGGTCCCCCTTGCGGGACCGGAGGGCCTGCGGGATTCCTCCTTGCGCCCCCGATCGAAGATCGACGAGAAGATATCGGAGAACCCTCCGAGTCCTCCCAGGTCCTCGAAGGAGAAGTTCGACGGCTGCTGTCCACCCGGACGGGCCCCCGGACGCGAGCCGCCGAACCCGAAGGCGCCGAGCTTGCGCATCTGATCGTACTTGGCGCGCTTGCCGGGATCGGAGAGCACGGAGTTCGCCTCCCCCACCTCCTTGAAGCGCTCCGACGCCCTGGGGTTCCCCGGGTTGGCATCCGGATGATACTGCTTGGCCAGCTTCCGATAGGCCTTCTTGATCGCCTCGGCATCGGCTTTCGGATCGACACCGAGAATCGCGTAGTAGTCCTTGTCGGTCGTGGTCATTACCCGTGAATCGCTACTGGCACTTGAAAACGCTCACGCGGGCCGGCCTGATCAGTTGCCCCTTGAGCGTGTAGCCCTTCTGAAACACCATCGCAACGGTATCGTCGTCGTCGTCGGACTCCGTCGGCACCCGCATCATCGCTTCCATCGTATTCGGATCGAAGGCTTCCCCGGCCGGGTCCACAACCTCGACCCCGGCGTCCTTCAGTGCCTGGGAGAACTTTCGCTCTACGAGGTCGACCCCTTCCACTATCGAATCCACGGATGCCTGGTTCTCCGGCTCCAGCACGGTAACGCGCAGGAGGTCGTCCAGCGGATCCAGAAGGCGCGCGACCAGGTCGGCCTGGGCGCGGTCCCATCCCTGGCGAAGCCGCTCTTCCGTCCTCTTCCTGTAGTTGTCGAAATCGGCCGCCAGCCGCAGGTGTCGATCCTTCAGACGATCCCGTTCGGCCTCCAGTTCCAGCAGGGGGTCGGGTCCACCGTCGGCTTCGGTCGACCGCTCGCTCGGGCCGGAATCGGAGTCGCTGCCGGTTTCGCCGTCGTTGCCCCCATCCGCGGCGTCCCCGGGCTCCGGTCTTCCGGGCGCCCGCGCCGCATCATCGGCGCGAACCGTCCCGTTCCCATCGTGGGCGCCCTTCTGCCCTTCTTCGTCCATCAGATCGTGGTCCTGAGAGATCATTTCCTCGCTCGTCACGCCGGCCATTTCGCCCTGGAGTCCCCAGCGCCCTCCACCGAAGGGGCACCCACGGTCGCCACTGGGCTGTCTACGCAGTCTTCAAGGTCGTTCATTCAATGTCGCCGGTCCATATACCGGGCCCGGCGCCGTTACCTCTCCGTTTCGGCGACCGCCATCGCCAGGACCGCGGCGACGCTGCGCTCGCGGATGGCATCGCGATCGCCTTCGAAGTGCTCCACCCCGGCGATTGCGGTCCCCGCCGAACGGGCAACCGCGAGCCACACCGTGCCCACCGGCTTCTCCGCGGTTCCCCCGCCCGGACCGGCGATGCCCGTGACCGCCATTCCCAGATCCGCCGAGAAATGGCGGCAGGCGCCCATGGCCATCTGCAGGGCGACGATGCGAGACACCGCGCCGTGGACCTCGAGCACCTCCGGATCGACCGACAGGTTGCGGATCTTGACGTCGTTGGAGTAGGCAACCACACCGCCGACGTAGAATGCCGATGCGCCGGGGAGGTCGGTAATGGCCTTGCCGAGAAGACCACCAGTGCAGCTCTCGGCGGTCGCGATCTTCAGCCCGCGAGCCATGGCCCTCGCGGCCAGCCGCCGCAGGCTCTCGCCGGCGGACCTGACGGGTGTGTCGGCTGAGGTCCTCACCCGTTCTCCGGGACCATGGAGCGGTAGCGCCACAGATAGTCCGCCAGAGAGAACAGGGTCATGAACACCGTAAGGGCCAGCACGGCGCCTGTGAAGCCGGAGTGGAACGACCTCCAGAGACCCCACAGCCGACCGTCCCAGCCGGCGTTGGACGCCGAGACGACAAGGGGCAGCCACAGCAGCACGGAGCCTATGAAGAAGTTCTGGGAGAGCGTCTTGTACTTGCCCGACTTCCCCGCCGCGATCACGACCCCGCGGCGGGCAGCGTGGCCGCGGAAGAGGGTGATGAACAGTTCCCTGCCGAACACGACCAGGATGACCCACACCGGCAGTTCGCCCCAGAAGGGCAGTTCGCTGAACCCGTCTCCCCTGCGCGTGATGAAGTAGAAGGGGATGAAGGCGCTGGCCATCAGCAACTTGTCGGCGATGGGGTCCAGGAGCTTGCCGGTATCGGAGATCCATCCGTGCTTGCGGGCCAGGTACCCGTCCCACACATCGGAAAACGCGGCCACGAGGAACACCACGAAGGCCGCGTACCTTGCGAACAGGCCCGGCGAAAGTGTGAGCCAGGCCACGAGCGGGCAGAGGACGATCCGCCCGACGGTGATGGCGTTCGGGATGTTCACGCGCCACCCGCATTCTCGCGGAGTTCGTCCTCCATGCGGGCCAGGACGCTGCCGGCCCTGTTCCGGAGCAGGCCCCGGGCCTCCCAGGCCCTGAAGTCCCGCAGCAGATTCACGGCACCCACGCTGGCCGGTTCGCCCGCCAGGTGCCCCAGGGCCGCGAGCCGGCGAAAGGGGCTTGGACTGAAGAGGTCACGGCGGCGGCGCGACACCTGGTCGCGCAGGACGAGAGCCGCAATCGCCGCGACCGCGCCGGTGCCGAGCAGGAAGAAACCGAGCCTCCGCATGCGCCGGTCCACGGGCTACATCTCCCTCCGGCCCGCCAGGGCCTCGGCGATCGTCGTCCCGTCGACGTACTCGAGGTCGGAGCCGACGGGGATCCCGCGCGCCAGACGGGTGACGCGCACCGCGCGCGCGCGCAACACGCCCTCCAGATACACGGCCGTGGCCTCACCCTCGACACTGGCGTTGGTCGCGAGAATCACCTCGGTGGTCCGTCCTCCCGATTCGTCGATTCGCTCGAGGAGGCCTTCGATCCTGAGGCTCTCCGGGCCGATCCCGTCGAGGGGCGAAAGGCGGC
Source organism: Longimicrobiales bacterium (assembly GCA_965211645.1). Classification (GTDB taxonomy): domain Bacteria; phylum Gemmatimonadota; class Gemmatimonadetes; order Longimicrobiales; family Gaopeijiaceae; genus Bin94. Next base: position 597,611 of record OZ242947.1, read on the forward strand.
CTCCGAGCACATGGAAGAGCCCGCGGTAGCGTCCGGCCCGCTCGATCGCCCCCACCTCGTAGGCCTCCTCCACGACACAGATGACTGCACGGTCCCGCGACGGATCCTCGCACACCGGACACAGCTCCGCTTCACAGTAGTTGCCGCACAGGGGGCACGGATGGATGCGTTCGGCCACCTCATCGAGCGCCCGCGCAAGGCGCCGTACGTCGCCCTTGCTTCCCTTGACCAGGTGATACGCCAGACGCAGGGCCGTCTTTGTACCCACGCCGGGCAACCGCCCCAGTTCGCGGGTCAGGTGGTCGATCGCCGACACGGCCGCAAATGGCGCTAGCAGTCCGTGGACAATCCCCGCGTCGCACCGAGGGCGGCGAGGGGCCGGGCTGGCAAGGCGCGATGAGCGAGAATAGCGGCGCTATTCGAGCGAAGAGCAACGCAGAGCGGCGCTCTGAAACGTCTGAATGTAATGAAAACACGACATTTTGTATTGTTTTCATGACAGTATGAGGTCGCGTGAGCGCCGCGCCCAGCGCGGATGCATCGCCGTCCGAATGCAGTGGGGACTCGTTCCACGGACTGCTCTAGAAGAGTCCCGGAAGCTGGACCGGCAGGCCGCCAGCCGCCCCGCGCATCCGCTCCTCCGAGAACGCACGAGCGCGATTCTGTGCCTCCGCCACTGCGGCAACCACGAGATCCTCGAGCATCTCGACATCCTCGGGATCCACGACCTCGGGTTCGATCGAGAGGCTCACCAGGTCGCCCTTGCCCGTAACGCGAGCCGTGACCATGCCACCGCCTGCGGACGCCTGAATCTGTTCCGATTCCAGAGTGTCCTGCAGCTCCTGGACCTTCTCCTGGAGCTGCTGTCCCATCTTCATCAGTTGCTGAATGCTTGTCATCGTTCGTTCAATCCACGAGGTCGAGGTCCAGTTCCCTGACCGCCTGCTCGATATGGGGAGCGCGCTCGACAAGATCGCGCAGCCGGGTCCGGCGGGCCGTCTCTTCGGTAATCCTGGCCGCGGTGCCATCCTGGCTTCCCGCGGCGACGTTCACTATTGAAATCTCGACAGAATCGCGGCCCGCATGAAGTGCCAACCCCTCTTCCAGCTTCCGGCGCACCGTTGGATCGTGCAGCTTCTCCGCCACGAGGTCGCCACGGGTCTCCAGGATCAGGCTGTTGCCGTCTTCACTGGCCCGGGTATCGCCGAGCACGACCTTGAGGCCCCTGGGCGCATACGACGGGTCCGCCAGCACCAGCGGCCACGCCTCCGCCAGACTGCCGTGTGCCCGGGATGGGGAGGCGGGATCCGGTTCCCGGGGCGCGGGTGCGGATGGCTGAGGCCGGGCTGCGCGCGGGCTGTGTGCAGGGGTTGGAGCCGCGCCCGGGGACCGCGCCGGGCTCGGGCCCGGCGCCGACGGCTCTGTCGGACCCGCCGGGGGGGGCCGCCCGATCTCCCGGTCCGGCGTGCCGCCGAGTGCGCGGATCACGTCCTCCAGCTCCACCGTCCGGTCGAGATAGCTCAACCGCAGCAGCAGCACCTCCACGAGGACCCTGGGCCGGCCCGTCCGCCTCAGACTGCCGTCCGACTCCAGCGACGAACACATCGCGAGCATGCGAACGAGGTCTCCCGGCGCAAACCGGGCCGCGCGGCCGGCGAACTCGTCGCGAAGCGCAGTCCCCATCATGCCGGGTGTACTGGCCGGGTCGACCGTCATGCGGAGCAGAAGCCGCAGCTTTTCGGTGAAGCCGTGATAGAACTCCACCAGGTCGTACCCCTCGTCGATCAGCGTCTCCACGAAGTCGAACACGTCTCCGTGCCGCCCTTCGGCGATGATGTCGAAGATCTCCAGATACCGCTCCTCGGCCACGACCCCCAGCACCCGCACCACCGAGTCGGTCGTAACCTCCCGGTCCGAGAGCGCCAGCACCTGATCGAGGAGCGAAAGACCGTCGCGCATCCCGCCGTTCGCCTTGCGGGCGATTGCGCGCAGGGCCTCGGGATCGGAGGCGATGTCCTCGGCCGCCAGCACGTCCTGGAGGCGCTGGACGATGTCATCGGCCCCGATCCGTCTGAAATCGAATCGCTGACACCGTGAGAGGATGGGCGAGGCGGTCTGCTCGATCTTCCGCGGCTCCGTAGTCGCGAAGCAGAAGATCACCCTGGGAGGCGGCTCCTCCAGGATCTTGAGCAGCGCGTTCCATGCCTCGCGGGTAAGCATGTGGGCTTCGTCGAGGATGTAGACCTTGTAGCGTCCTTCTTCCGAAGGCGCGTACATGGCCCGGGCCCTCAGGTCGCGGGCATCGTCCACGCCCCGGTGCGAAGCGGCATCGATCTCGACCACGTCGAGCGAGGTGTGGCCCGCCCAGATGCTCTCGCAGTCGTCACACGAGCCGCAGGGTTCACCCTCAGGCGCCCGCTCGGCGCAGTTGAGGGACATCGCGAGAATCCGGGCGATGGTCGTCTTGCCGACCCCGCGAGGGCCGCAGAAGAGATAGGCGTGCCCGACCCGGTTGCCGGCCACGGCACGCTTCAGCGTCTCGGATACGTGCTCCTGAGTCGCCACCTCCTCGAAACGGCGGGGCCGGTACTTCCTGGCTAGGGCGAGATAGGACAAGGTGCCGTGGATGAGGGCTTCAGGGTGGCCGCGCGAGGTGCCCCAGGCACTCCGCGGCGACGGTTGCCGCACTTACCGCTGCTACCGGCGGGGTCCTGACGGGGTTCATGAGCTCCCGACCCGCGGACCTGGGGCACGCTGCAAAGCTACCCGGAACCGCGAGCGAGCGTCAACCGGGCCGCCACGGGGGCCGCCGCGGTCAACCGGGCCGCCAGGCGTCGGCGATGTGCTCGATCGAAACCTCCTCTCCTCTCACGGCCACTCCGATCGCGTCGAAGCGGTAGGTCGTGCCCGGCCGGCCGTGTTCATGAATCCAGCGCCGGGCCGCGGCCACCACCAGTCTCCTCTTGGCCCTCCCTATCGGCTCCAGCGGCGTGCCGCCCGTCGACGTGGCCCGGGTCTTGACCTCCACAAACGCCACGACGCGCCCCCTTGACACCACCAGATCGATCTCCCTCGGGCCGGCGCGGAAGTTGCGGGCGAGGACCGTCCACCCCCGTGCGGACAGATGGGCTGCCGCCAGCGCTTCCCCACTCCGTCCGAGATCCCACCTGTTCGCTGCCATCGCCGGGAAGGTGGCGAGGGAATGCGGGCGATGGAATGGCTGGATGGGACAGACTTCCGATGGCGGACTGGTCGGCTGAGGGGGCCAGTGATCGAGATATCCGCTCTAGTCCGTCGCCGCTGCCCCGACCGGCTCCGGCAACCTCCCCAGCGACCGGTCGATCGCCTTCGCAATCGGGCCGCACTGCTGGATCAACTGCTCGAACTGCTCCGGGTACAGGCTCTGGGCCCCGTCGGAGAGCGCCTCGGGAGGATCCGGGTGCACTTCGATGATCAGACCGTCGGCCCCCGCCGCCACCGCCGCCCGCGCCATCGGCGTGACCTTGGTCCGCACGCCCGTCCCGTGACTCGGATCGGCGATGATCGGAAGGTGGGTCAGCGATTTCACCAGGGGGATGGCCGTGAGATCCAGCAGATTGCGGGTCTGCTGATCGAAGCTGCGCACACCGCGCTCGCACAGGATCACGTCGGGATTGCCCTCGCTGAGCAGGTACTCCGCCGCCAGGAGCATCTCGGTAATCGTCGCCGACATCCCGCGCTTCAGCAGCACCGGCCTGCCGGACCGCCCCGCCCGCTTCAGGAGCGGGTAGTTCTGCATGTTCCGCGCCCCGATCTGGATCACGTCGGCATACTCGGCGACCAGCGCCACGCCTTCGGGCTCCACGGCCTCGGTGACGATGGCGAGCCCGGTCGCCTCGCGCGCCTCGGCAAGCAGTTCGAGACCCCTGGGCCCGAGGCCCTGAAAGGAATAGGGGGAGGTGCGCGGCTTGAAGGCGCCGCCGCGAAGCCCGCTCGCCCCGGCGTCCCGCACCCGCGCGGCGATGTCCAGGATCTGCGCCTTCCCTTCAACGGCACACGGCCCCGCAACGACGACGATGTCGCGTCCGCCCACGATCGCCCCATTCCCCAGGTCGACCAGGGTGTCCTCGTCGCGCCACTCCCGCGAAACCTGCTTGTAGGGCTTGCTGACCGTGATCAGCTCGCGGACACCGGGCAGGCCGGCGAGCCGGGCGGATTCGACCCGCCCGTCGTTGCCGACGAGCCCGATCGCCGTGCGCTGGCGTCCCGGCATCGGCTTGGCGCCGTATCCCATCGACGCGATGGTGTCCACGACACGCTGTATCTCGTCGGGCGTCGCCCGGTGATCCATCACGATGAGCACGATGAAGCCCTTTCCACGGTGAATCGCTGTCCGTCCCGGGCACACACCACCCGGCCGGCGTATCCGGCCTCGGCCACCAGCGACGGAGTCGAGTCCGCCTCGAGGGGCGGATAGAGATGAGTGAGGACCAGGGTCCCGGGTCGTGCCCGCTGCGCCATCTCGGCCACCGAAAGAGGGGAGAGATGGCCGGGCGCCCCGGATGGGTCGGGGTGCGAGCATTCGCTGACCAGGATGTCCACCCCGCGAAAGAACTCGCCGAGAGCGGGCTCCGGCCCGGTGTCGCCCGTGTACCCCACCGAGCAGCCCCCGAGTTCGACGCGGACCGCCACGGAGCTGTCCGTATGCGGCGTGGGGTGGAAGCGCAGCTCGACCGACCCGCGGCTCTCCCCCCAGGTCCCGTCACGGGCCACTTCCTCGTAGGTGACCGCGAAGCCCGGCGCGACGATGAAGTCGCCGTGCGCGGCCCTCAGCGCTTCGGCCCGGCCGCGCAGCCCGGGAGGGCCCACGACGCGCAGCGGCTCGGTGCGCGGGGAAGGCGCTGCCCACTTGAGCGCGAAGAGAAGGTGGGGAAGGTCCCCGAAGTGGTCGGTATGGTAGTGCGTGAGGACGAGGTGGCTGGCCCTCCACCACGGCTTCCCGTGCCGCGCCAGGCCGTGAACCGCCCCCGGGCCCGAATCCAGAAGGAGCATCAGGTCGCCCCGCTCCACGAGGTGGCAGGCGCAGCCGCGGTCCGGCGAGGGGACCAGCGTTCCCGAACCGATGACGGTGAGCGACGCCGTCACGTGGGGACTTCCGCTTCCGCCGGGGATTCGAGCCGGACGCCCACGATCGAGGACACCCCGGGCTCCTCCATCGTGACGCCGTAGATCCAGTCGGCCGCCTCGATGGTGCGCGGGTTGTGCGTGATGACCACGAACTGGGTCTGCGCCTTGAAGCCCTGCAGGAGGTGGATGAACCGGCCGATGTTGGAATCGTCGAACGGGGAGTCCACTTCGTCGAGCACGCAGAAGGGGCTGGGCTTCACCAGGTAGATGCCGAAGAGGAGGGACAGGGCGGTCAGCGCGCGCTCGCCCCCCGACAGAAGATCGATCCGCTGGGTGCGCTTCCCCTTGGGCGCGGCGTGAATCTCGATGGGCGACTCGAGAGGGTCTTCCGGATCGGCGAGCCACAGCTTCGCCTGACCGCCGCTGAAGAGGTGGTGGAAGGTCGAACGGAAGTTCTCGTCGATCGCCTCGAAGCTCTTCATGAAGAGTTCGGTGGCGGTCGCGTTGATCCGGCGTATCGCGGACCGCAGATCGTTCCGCGCGGCTACGAGGTCCTCCTGCTGCCGCACCAGGAATTCCAGCCGGGCGCTCTCTTCGGCGTGCTCCTCGACGGCGAGCATGTTGACGGGGCCGATGCGGCCCAGGCTGCGCACGATGTCCTCGAGTTCGTCCCGGAGGCTCTCCGGGTCCCCATCGGCCGCCTCCGCCTCCTCGAAGAGCGCCTCCGCCGGACGGCCCCACTCCGCCTCGAGCCGCTCGGTGATCCGGGACGCGCGGTTGCGGATGTCCTGCTCGCGCAGCTCGAGCTGGTGCCTGTGGCCCACCGCCTGACGTTCAGTCGACCGCAGCTCGCCCAGACGCCGCTCCGCGCTCGTGACGGTCTCGGTGGCGCGCGTGAGCAGCCGGTCGTGCTCCGACAGGGACCCGCGCAGCTCGTCCCGTTTCCCGAACAGGCCCTCGAGCGCGTCCCCTCCTTCTTTCCGGCCCGCCTTCACCTGCTGCATCTCCGCCTTGAGAGAAGACTCCTCGACGGCGAGCGCGCCCAGTCGGGCGGCGGCGCTCTCCACGGCGGTGCGGGCGTCCTCTAGCTGCCCCTCCAGCCGTTCAAGCCGGCTCTCCAGCTTCGCGGCTCGAATCGTCGCCTCGGATTCGGCTTCGCGGGCCTGTTCCCACTCCGCTTCCACGGCGGCGAGCACGCTCCGGCGATCTTCGATGCGGCTCGCGAGCGTCCCCTCTTCCTCCCGCAGACGGTCCCGCTCGGATTCGGCGGCGCGCTCCCTTTGCAGCGCGCCCTCCCGGTTTGCCCGGGCCCCTTCCAGCCGGCGCGAGACCTCTTCCTGATGGCGCTCGAGCCGCGCACGCCGATCGCTCTGGGTCGCGGCCTCGGATTCGGCGGCGCGCGCATCGTCACGGGCAACGAGCACACGCTCCGAGGCGGCATCCGCCTCCGCTTCGCAGTCGCCGTGTTCCTCCTCCAGGTGGAGCCGCCTCGCCCGGGCCTCGTCGAGGTTGCGGCGCGCCGACTCGCACTCGGCATCGAGAGCCTCGATGCGTCCCCTGCGCTCCAGGCGGCCCTCAGCGCCGCTCTCCGGGAAGAGATGCACCGCCCCCCGGTAGTCCCGCCATCCGTCCGTGGAGGCGGCCGCGCCCCCCAGAAGCGTCCTCACCCAGGGTGCCCCCGCTCCCAGTGCCGTAACGCCCGTGGGGAGTTCCCCGGCGGCCGCCGGGACCGCGTCCAGCGGCAGCAGGAGGAGCGCCGCCGCACGGTCGTCGGCCCCGTGATACCAGCGCGCGATCCGAACGACATCGTCCCGTCCGCCCACGACCAGCGCCGACCCGAACCGCCCGAGGACCTCGTCGACGCCGCGGGCCACTGGGCCGGCAACCCTGACGAAATCCGAGACCGCGCCTCTCACGGCGCCGGGGAAGGTCTCACGCGCGGCTGCTGCCACCGATTCGGCCCCCTTGTCGCGCTCCTCCACGCGGCGCAGCGCCGTACTCTCCGCCTCAAGGGCCGAGAGTCGCCCCTCGGCCCGCATCTCTTCCTTGCGGGCCTCCTGCAGGCGCTCCCGTACGAGGCTCAGCCGCCGCCGGCCGGCTTCGACCTCACGCGCCGCCTCTTCGGCGGACTGCGCGGTAGCCGTGCGGCGGTCGGCGAACAGGTCACGCTGGGATTCGACCTCCCGCAACGCGCCCGCGCCGTGGCGCGCATCCCGCGAGAGCTGTTCGATCCTGCGCTGCAGTTCGCGCGCCTGCAGACCGGCGCTGTCGCGGTCTCCCTCGAGACGGGCCATCGTCCTGGCCAGGCCGCGGCTTCGGTCCTCCAACTCTCGGGCCTCGCCCCGGGCGATGTCGAGCCGCTCCCTGACCTCGGCGGCAGCTTGCCTTCGTTTTGTAAGGTCTGCTTGTAACAATGTAAAGGACACTTTACATTCGTCCCTTGCATCGCTGAGCACGACCACTTCATCCTCGGAGTGGGCCTGGACCGATTGCTGCATCTCCCGGTCGCCGGCGATCTGCTCGAGGCGGCGCCGGCCATTCGCGAGGCGCTCCTCGGCCACCGCCACCCCGGTCTCGATGCGCGCCAGTTCGCCGCCCACGGCATCGAGCTGTCCCGCGCAGGCGGTTCGCGCCTTCTCGGCTTCGACGCGCTCCAGGCGCGTACGCTCGAGTTCGGCCTCGGCGGTTGCCAGCGCGGCCGCCATCCCCGCCGACTCCTCCCGGTCCGACTGGAGTTCGCGCTCCACCTGCGCCAGGCGGCCGTGCAACTGCTGCAACTCTTCGCGCACCACCGCGACCTCGACCGCCAGGCGCCGCTCCCGCAGGTCCCGGTATCGCTGCGCCCTGCCCTTCTGGCGCGCCAGCGACCGGACCTTGGTGCGCACTTCGCCGATCACGTCCTCAACCCGCTGGAGATCCGCCTCGGAGGTCTCGAGCCGCCGGACGGCCGCGCGCCGGCGCTCCTTGTACTTGCCGATCCCGGCGGCCTCCTCGAAGAGGGAACGACGCTCGTCGGCGCGTCCCGAGAGGATCGCGTCGATCATCCTGATCTCGATGACCGAGTACGCGTTGGCGCCGAGGCCGGTGTCGCGGCACAGGTCGACGATGTCGCGCAGCCGGCAGGTCGCACGGTTGAGACGGTAGTCGCTGCCCCCGTCCCGGTAGACGGCTCTGCCGATCTCGACCTCGCCGTAGGGAATCGCGAGCGCGCCGTCCTCGTTCGTCACGATCATTGCCACCGAGGCGCGGTTGACCGGTCGCCGCGAAGCCGTGCCCTGGAAGATCACCTCCTCCATCTTCGCGCCGCGCACGACCGTCGGCCGCTGCTCGCCGAGAACCCAGCGAATGGCGTCGCCTATGTTCGACTTGCCACAACCGTTCGGCCCGACGATCGCCGTAATCCCGTCGTGGAACTCCACCCGGGTGGCGTCCGGGAAGGACTTGAAGCCGTGGAGCCGGATGGATTTGAGCTTCACTGTACCGTGGACTCGTGGAAGACGGCCGACGAGGCGTCGCCCCACAACTCTTCGAGCCGGTAGAATTCGCGAACCGCAGGGTGGAAGATGTGAACGACGTAGTCGATATAGTCGACCAGGACCCAGCGGCCCTCGTCGAGCCCCTCGATGTGCTCCGGCCTGCTCCCGTCGCGCTTGCCCGAGTCGATCACGTGGTCCGCGACGGCGCGCACGTGGATATCGGAGCGGCCCGAGGCGATGACGAAGAAATCCGTCGCGCTCGACAGGGTGCGCAGGTCCAGAACCGTGACATCGATCGCCTTCCTGTCGAGAGCGCATTCGACCGCCTGGCGTACCTCGGACGGCATCTCGAAGTCGGCTTGAATGTTCACCAATGAGGACCTCCTGGACCGCGAGGGGGTCTATGTGCGGGCAGTCAGCTTCGCGTGACGCCGGCGGGAATCACTCGGCCTCGGCCTCCACGATCACCCGCACCTCCGTTTCGACGCCGGCCTCGAGCCGGATCTGGACCAGGTGCTCGCCCACGCTCTTGATCGGCTCCTCCAGCAGCACCGAACGCTTGTCCAGGTCGAAACCGATCTCGGATTCGACCGCGCGCTCGAGAATGTCCTTCGCGTTGACGGAGCCGAACAGCGTTCCCTCCTCGCTCGCCCTCGCCGTGAAGGTGAGCGTAAGCCCCTCGAGCCGGGATGCCCGCCGGTTGGCTTCGAGATAGGCCCTGCGGGCCTGTTCCTCGCGGATCCGCCCTTCCTCCTCGATGCGCCGGACATTCGCTTCCGTCGCTCGGTAGGCGAGTCCGTGAGGGATCAGGAAGTTCCGGGCGTAACCGGGCTTTACGTTGATCAGGTCGCCGGCCTTGCCAAGGTGCGCGACCGCTTCACGCAGTATCAGTCTCATCGGATGCTCCGTTCGGGTTGCCGCGGCTCAGGCGCCGTGGTCCCTGACGTAGGGCAGAAGTGCGAGGTGTCGGGCGCGCTTTACGGCTGTGCCGAGCTGGCGCTGGAAGCGTGCGGTGACCTTGGTGGTCCGCTTCGGGAGGATCTTCCCCTGCTCCGTAAGGAAGCGGGACAGGCTGGTGACATCCTTGTAGTTGAGGAGCACGATCGGCGGCCCCTCGTGGCGCCGGCGGCGGCCCCGGGCACCGGAAAACAACGGGGGTCCCGAGGATGGCCCGGCTTCCGGCGACTCCTCGGCCTCCGGTTCAGTCTCCTCTGTCGCGTCCGCGGCGGGTGCGTCGTCCGCGGAATCTCCATCGCCGGCACTCGAGGTGGCCCCGTCGTCCTCCGAGCCGTCGTCCTCCGAGCCGGGTTCCTCGACAGGGGTCGCCCGGCGCTCCGCAAGCACCGAGGCGCCCGTCGTCGGCTGCCCTTCGTTTAGCACCACGAGGTAGCGCATGGTTTCTTCGTCGAGCTTGAGCAGGCGCTCGAACTCCGGGAGCCCGGCGGGATCGGCGGCAACATGAACGATCACGTAGTAGCCTGTCTGCGATTTCCGGATCGGGTAGGCGAGTTGCCGGACTCCCCAGTGGTCGACCGTCGCAACCTCCCCGCCGAGTGCGGCGTGGAACACCTCCAGCTTGGCGTCGACGGAATCCTGGTCCAGGGTGGAATCCAGGATATAGACGATTTCGTATTCTCTCATTCGCGGGAACTCCCTCGGACCGCTGTGGCTGACGGGCTCCGCCGTCCCGGGCGGAGCGGGCTGTTGTCCATCAAATGTAGCACCTTGGCAACTGGCGCGTGAGGCCGATCTTGTATACGCTTCGGACTTGGGAGCCAACTCACAACCTCGGTCGACCATGTACTTCACCTTCGCCGGGACACCGGACAACGAGACCTTTTGCTGGTTTTCCTCGGGCCTGCGCGAGGTCATGGAATCGGAGGGGCACAGGTATACGGAGGAGTTCGACGAGGCCAAGCTGGTCCTGAACTTCTTTCCGAAGGGGCGTCCCCGGCCCGTGCGGCGAAAGGCCAATGCCGTATTCGTTTGCGCGGTGACGGAGTTCCCGGTGCCGTTTGACGAGTACATGTCGCAGGGATACCCCACGCTCCTTCGGGCGCTGGCGAATCTCGCCGTCGGTCTGGTGCCATCGGACGGGTCCGTTCCGGACGCCCATTTCGTCACTCCGGAACAGGGACACTACATCGTGCCGGGGCACCTCGATCCGGCAGCCTACTTCCGCCAGGTGTACAGACGCATAGAACCCCTGGCGTCTTCGACCCTCGTGATCGACAACTTCTTCGAGCCCGACCTGCCGGAGGACCTCTGGGACGGCGACGAGATCAGCAGATCGATCTTTCGTGCCGGGAAACGGCTCGATGGCCTGAATCTCCTGCCGGCCCCCTTCCCCGTGAAGGACTATCTGGGGAAGAGAGACCTCAGGCACCTGAAAAGGCTCTTCGGAATCGGCGGCCTGAGCTACGGCAACGTGTCCGCCCGCTACGACGGGGAATGGTTCTGGATGAGCGCGAGCGGGGTGGACAAGTCAAACCTGAAGGACATCGGCCATCATGTCCTGATGGTCAAGGACTATGACCCGGGCAGGAACGGAATGGTGGTAAGCCACCCGCCGGGCGTCGTTCCGAAGCGGGTCTCGGTCGATGCGATCGAGCACTGGATGATCTACCGGGAGCACCCGGGCGTCGGGGCGATCCTGCACGTCCATGGCTGGATCAACGGCGTCCCCTCGACCGAGTTCAACTACCCCTGCGGCACGAGGGAGCTGGGCCAGGCCGTGGCCGACCTCGTCCGGGAAGCGGAAGACCCGAATCGTTGCGTCGTGGGCCTCAAGAACCATGGGCTCACCATCACCGGGACCAGCCTCGACGATATCTTCGACCGGGTCGGCGATCATATCGTACCGACGGTGCCGATGGACTAGCCGTCCGCGGGATCGGCGCGGCCGGAGATGCGCCGCGTCAGCCGTCCGCAGCCGCCTGCTGGACGGCCGGGACCAGATCCAGGTACTTCGCGTAGCCCCACCGCGCCTCTTCGAGGTCGAGGCGTTCGGTGTTGGTGTGCGCGTGGCGCTCCTCGCCGGGGGCAAATCCGATGGTGGGGACCCCGCGCACGCCGCACGTCCACCCGCCGTCGGTCGCGAAGACCCACGGACGGACCCGGGCCGGGGCGGTGCCGGATCGATTTCCCACCGCATGCGCCGCTGCGGTGACGATCGGGTGGCCTGGATCCATCAGGAAGCCCGGGCTGAGGATGCGACGTTCTTCCTCGACGCCCGTGTAGGCACGTTGCAGCTGGGTGGCCATCCGGACTTCGACCGCGGCTCCGCGCTCATCCCCATCTTCGGCGTCGAAGCGGCGAAGGTGGGGCCGTAGCGCGTCCTGTACGCGCGCGACGAGGCTTTCCTCCGTGTCGACGGGCAGGATGCGCCAGTCGAGGGTGACCGTCACCCGGTCCGGGATCACGTTGAGGCTGGCCGGGACGGCGTCCACCCCGGTCGCGACGACCGAGGCGGGGCCCAGGACATCGTCGGCCTCCTGACGGGCGGCGAGGTCGGCGACCCCCGCGAGGATGGGGGGCACCAGGTCGAGGGCGTTCCGGGCGCGGTCGGGCGCCGACGCGTGCCCCGCCAGACCCGTGCCCACGATCTCGATCTCGGCGCGGCCCCTGTGGCCGATGGCGATGTCGCCCTGCGTCGACTCGCCGATGATGACCAGGTCGGGACGCAGACCTCCATCGGCGCGCGTCAGGTGGTCCATACCCCACCCGCCACGCTCTTCGTAGACCGGGTGCGCGACGATGATGTCCCCCGGCGCCTTGCCCCGCAGCGCCGGGGCCGCATGCGTCTGCAGGGCCAGCGGCCCCTTGATGTCCATGGCACCGCGGCCGTGCAGGAAGCCGTCGGCGATGACGCCGTCGAAGGGGGGATACTCCCATTCATCGGGATCTCCCTCCGCCACCATGTCGAGGTGGGCGCTGAGCATGACCGTGGGACCGGACCCCCCACGCACGATCCCGACGACGCTGCCCAGCTCGTCGGTCCGGACCTCGTCGTAGCCGAGCTGCTCCATCTCGGCCACGACGCGGCGGGTAAGATCGCCCTCTTCGCCCGGCAGCGAGGGAATGCGGATCAGGTCCTGGGCGAATGCGATGGCGCCCTCGAAGGACGCGGGTCTGGAAACGGTCACGTCAGGCCTCCCGGGGATCGGGCGTTGCGTTCCGGCCGGGGCTCATCCGCCGATGAACCACGGCGCCAGCACCAGCGACACCACGCTCATGAGCTTGATGAGGATGTTGAGCGACGGGCCGGAGGTGTCCTTGAAGGGGTCGCCCACCGTGTCGCCCACCACGGCGGCCTTGTGCGCGTCGGACCCCTTGCCGCCGAGCGCCCCGCCCTCGATGTACTTCTTCGCGTTGTCCCACGCGCCGCCGGCGTTCGCCATGAAGAGCGCCATCAGCACGCCCGTGACGGTCGCGCCGGCGAGCATTCCGCCCAGCGCCTCGACGCCGAGGAAGCGCCCGACGAGGACCGGCGCCAGCACCGCGGTGACTCCCGGCAGCAGCATCTCGCGGAGGGCAGCGCGGGTCGAGATGTCCACGCAGCGCGCGGAGTCCGGCTTGGCCGTGCCCTCCATGATGCCCGGGATCTCGCGGAACTGGCGGCGGACTTCCTCGACCATTCCGGCGGCCGCCCGGCCCACGGCGGTCATGGTGAAGGCCGCGACCAGGAAGGGCAGCATGCCGCCGATGAACAGGCCGACCACCACCAGCGGGTCGACGATGTTGATCTCCCTGAGTCCCACGGAGGTGGAGTACGCCGAGAAGAGCGCCAGCGCGGTGAGCGCGGCGGAACCGATGGCGAAGCCCTTGCCGATGGCGGCGGTGGTGTTGCCGATCGCGTCGAGCGAGTCGGTGACCTTGCGGGTTTCCGGCCCCAGGCCGGCCATCTCGCTGATGCCACCCGCGTTGTCCGCGACGGGACCGTATGCATCGACCGACATGGTCGCGCCGACCGTCGCGAGCATTCCGACCGCGGCGATCCCGATGCCGTAGAGGCCGCTGGTCAGGAAGGAGACCAGGATGGCCGCGCAGATCAGGAGGAGCGGGATGGCCGTCGACTCCATGCCCACGGCGAGGCCCGTGATGATGTTCGTCGCCGAGCCGGTTTCGGAGGAGCCGGCGATCTTCCGCACGGGACGCGAGCCGGTGTAGTACTCGGTCACGACCCCGATCAGGATCCCCACCAGTGTGCCCGAGAGGATCGCCCAGAAGGGGCCCATCGGCGACCGCGCCGCCTCGGTGACCGGATCGACGATCGTCATGTCCAGCTCCCTGACGACGAAGAACATGATGAGCAGGAAGAGCCCCGCCGCGATGAAGGTGACGTTCCGGAGCGCGGCGCCCGGGTCCGTGCGCTCGAGGAACTTCATCGCGACGATCGCGATCAGGGAGCAGAGGAGGCCTACCAGCACGGTGATGATCGGCAGGGCGACCGCCTCGACGGTGCTCGCAACGAGTGCCGTCGATGTCGCGCCGATCGCGATCGTCGCCACGATCGAGCCGACATACGACTCGAAGATGTCGGCGCCCATCCCCGCGACGTCGCCGACGTTGTCACCGACGTTGTCGGCGATGGTGGCGGGGTTGCGCGGATCGTCCTCCGGGATGCCGGCTTCCACCTTCCCCACCAGGTCGGCGCCGACATCGGCCGCCTTGGTGAAGATGCCGCCGCCGACGCGGGCGAAGAGCGCGATCGACGAGGCGCCCATGGCGAAGCCGGAGATGATCTCGGCGAAGCGCGGCAGTTCACCGGTGCTCGGGATCGCGTCGGCGGCGAGCAGGGTGTACAGCGTGCCGATCCCGAGCAGTCCCAGGGCCGCCACCGAGAGCCCCATCACCGCGCCCCCGAAGAAGGCGATGCGGAGCGCCTTGCCCTGCCCTTCCTGGTTGGCCGCGGCCGAGGTGCGGACGTTCGCCCTCGTCGCCGCCTTCATGCCGAAGAAGCCCGCCAGGACGCTGCTGCCGGCACCCGCGACGTACGCCAGCGCGGAGGCCTGGCCGATTGCGAGGAAGAGCAGGACGGTAACCACGGCCACGAAACCGGCGAGCACGGTGTACTCGCGGCGCAGGAAGGCCATCGCGCCGTCGTGGATCTGGTCCGCCAGATCGGACATCACTTCGGTGCCCTGCGGCTGCCTCACCAGGTAGCGGTACACCACCAGGGCCGCCAGCAACCCGAGGCCGCCCGCGACCCAGGACCAGTCGGTCAGGAAAAGGGGATTCATAGCGTCTTCGGCTTCCTGTGTCGGAGTATGGAACTGATCTGATTCGTCTTCATCGATTAAAGCTGTTCATTGCGACTTGCACTCCCTCGTCGGCCCACACGCCGACCGCCCTGCTGAGTTCCGGCAACATCTCCACGATGCGGTCCTCGTCTTCCTCAGGCATCGCCGAAAGCACCCAGTCGGAGAGGTCCACGCCGGGAGGGACGATCCCCACGCCGATGCGGAGACGGGCGTAGGCGTTCGTGCCGAGCACCCCGGCGACGGACTTGAGCCCGTTGTGGCCGCCTGCGCCGCCCCCGGGGCGAAAGCGAACCCGGCCCACGTCGAGGTTGGCGTCGTCGGTCACGACCAGCAGATCGTCCTCCACCTCGAACCCCTCCATCTGCCACAGTGTGGTCAGAGCCAGTCCGCTGCGGTTCATGTAGGTGCGCGGCTTGATCAGGAGGATCGTGCGGCCCCCGACCTCGCGCCGGGTCTCGATCCGCTTCGCGCGGCGCGAGAAAGGCTCGAAGTCGTGGTCGTACGCGTAGCGGTCGACCACCCACCAGCCGACGTTGTGACGGGTCTCATCGTACTCGGGCCCCGGGTTTCCCAGCCCCACAACCACTTTCGTTCGGACCTCGGGGGCGCGGCGCTCCGCTTCCCCTCCCGGCGTCAACCGTTGTCCCCGCCGGATCCCGCGGCCTGGACGCGGAGAAAGTCGACGTGAAGGAGCTCGGTTCGGAAAGGGTGCGCCTGAACGTCCTGAACCACGGCCTGCTCGCTTGCCCCGCCGTCGAGGGTGAGGCTGAGGACCGTGTCGTCCAGGGAAATCGACTGGAGGAGATTCACCGCCTCGCGGGCCTCCATGGAGACCAGCACGGTTTCTCCTCCGCCTCCATAGATCACACCGGGCACGCGACCGGCGCGCCTGAGCCGGCGGGAGACGCCTTTCCCGGCTTCGCTACGTGTTTCCAGATTCAGCTTTGCTTCCATGAGACAGTTTCCGGTACCTCAGCGGGACGCCGCGGTCAGCCCGCGACCACCTTGGGCGGCCCGTACTGGTTCGTGAGTTCGAACAGTTTGCTGACCGATGCGTTGGAGTGAATGTAGGTGATGGCCCTGGACAGAAGATCGGCCACCGAGAGCACGGTCAGGCGGTCGAAGCGCTTGTCGTCGGGGACGTGAATCGTGTTGGTCACAACCAGTTCCGCCAGCGGGGTCGCGGAGAGCCTGTCCACGGCTTCGCGCGACAACAGGGCGTGGGTTGCCCCGACGTAGACACGTCTGGCTCCCCTCTCCATCAGCGCGTTCACGGCCTCGGCGATCGTCCCGCCGGTATCGATCATGTCGTCGGTGATCAGGCATGTGCTGCCCTCGACATCGCCCACGACGTTCAGGACCTCCGAGACGTTCGCGAACGGCCGCCGCTTGTCGATGATGGCGAAGGACGCACTGAGGCGCTTCGCGAATCCGCGGGCCATCTTCGCCGAACCGACATCGGGTGCGACCACGACCAGATCCGTGAACCGCTTCTGGCGGAAGTAGCTCGTGAAGACCGGCGCGGCGTACAGATGGTCGACCGGGATGTCGAAGAATCCCTGGATCTGGTGCTGGTGAAAGTCGATGCTCACCACCCGGTCCGCCCCGGCCGCGACGATCAGGTTGGCGACGAGCTTGGCCCCGATGGAAACCCGCGGCTGGTCCTTGCGGTCCTGGCGCCCGTAGCCGAAGTAGGGCACCACGGCCGTAACCCGGGCCGCCGATGCGCGCTTTGCGGCGTCGATGAGGAGCAGCAGCTCCATGATGTTGTCGGCGTTGGCCACCGTCGGCTGCACGATGAACACGTCCCGGCCCCGGGCGTTTTCGTCGATGCGCACGAAGATCTCGCCATCCGCGAAGTTGTAGATGGTGACTCCGTCCGCCGAGGTGCCCAGGTTGTCGGCGATCTCCCCGGCCAGCGGCCGGTTGGCCCGTCCGGCGAGAAGGAGGAGGGGATTTGGCCCGATGGATGCTTCCATGACCGATCGTGGTGGGATGAACGTATCGATTCGGTGACAGCCGTATAGTATAGCAAATCGGAAGGGGGTTGTGGAGAAGCCGGCAGGCCGTGGACAGACCGGCGCCGGTATCGTCGCTCGGCTGCCGCGCGGGTTCTGTCCATGGAGCTGCTACCGAATGGTGAAGCTGCGTCGTCCCGCAAGCGGAGTACGGCCCGCTACGGCCACCTCGACCACGACATCATATTGGCCGGCGTCCAGTTGCGGCAGGCTGATCCGGAACGCCCGGAAGAGCGGGCTCGGCCGGTCGGGGCCAGGCTCCTCCCACGCCACCGCGACCTCTTCCTTCGGCCCCCCGATCCCGAGCCAGCGCACGGCCCGGGTCAGGATCCCCTCGCCCTTTCTTTCCACCCAGGCATTGAAGCCCACCACCTCCGACCGGTATCCCAGGCCGTATACCTCGAGAGCCACGCCGACCGCCTCGCTGGCGCCCACCTCGGTCGAACCGCGCAGGGTGGTCAGCATTTCGGCGAAGCTGGCGGGCTCGGCGGTGCCGTCCACGAGCATCAGGTCCGAGATGGAGAGGACGTCCGGAGGCACACGCCGGAGCCCGACCCCGGTGCGCAGGCGATACGCGCGGCGGATCCCGGGCGCCCATCCCTCGAGACTCACGATGCCCCATTCGCTCCAGGGAACCCGGCCCGACAGGCGCAACGTGGCGGGCGACGCCGTCTCGGTGCGGACGTCGGTCCCGGTGCGGACGTCGAGCTCTATGCTGCCGCCCTGCTCCACGAAGAGTCCCGAATGGAGGAGCTGGGGACCGGCCCCCGCACTCTCCCCGGTCAGCGGATCCGGAGGAGTCCAGGCTGCGGCGACGACCACGCCGTCGGGCCGCCAGAACCGCCCCACCTGGCCATCGAGCGCGGCCAGCGTGTCCAGGAACGGCGGCAGGTGGACACTGCGCGTGTGCCCCTCCGGTATCTCCCAGGCAACTGCATCCTCGTCGCCGGGCTCAAGCACCCCTCCGGGTGGGAAGGTCCGGAACGAAGCAGGCTGGTCTCGCCCGGTCACCCTGAACGACTGCTGGCCGACGCTCGGCCACGACCGCTCCCACGCCACCGGCCAACCGTACCTGACCGCCGCCTCGGCCAGATCGCGGCCCCACATCATCTGGTGAGGGTTCCGCGCGCCCTCGGAACTCATCGCATACACCCAGCGGGCCAGGTGGGCAGTCCATCGGTCATTGCCCGAGGTCAGGAACAGCGGGTCGGCCAGCATCCAGAGACGGTCCGCCGCCCGTGCGGAATCCGGTTGTTCGCGGAGCCAGTCCAGGAGCCGGTTGTCCAGAACAGGCTCGGGGTCGGTCCATTCGGCGCGGGTGCGGGGAGGCATTGCCTCCAGGGCCGCACGGAACGCGCTGTCGGCGGCCACGACCTCCTCCCTGTTGTGCAGGACATAGCCCAGGTAGGCGTCGCATCGCCACTCCTCGGGCAGTCCGCACCGGCGAGCCAGCGAGTCGGCGGCGGCAAGCCGTTTCGCCTCGACCAGGTACCGTATACGCTGACCGAAGACCCAGTGATCGCCGGGGATCCGGCGCGCCAGCGAATCCAGGTCGACCAGGAGTTCGGCGCGAGCCTCACCGATGGCCTCCGGCTCGTCCCGCATTTGCCAGTCTTCGTCGCGGTCGTCCCAGACGCACAACCGCCCGATGATCTCGTCGCACTCGTTGCGTCCGCCCGAGAGGGTGCGCGGGAGTTCGCGGAGCCGGCGCCGTTCGAACCGGGTCTGCAGACTGCGCGCGCGGTCGTGGGCTTCGGAGGAGTCGGGCGGAAGCTGGGGCCCGACTTCGAGCGCACCCGCGAAGAACATCGGCATGGCCGCGCTGAGGGTCGCCTCGAAGATCATCATGGTCGGCTGCTCCAGGTTGCACTATACCTAGAAGCAGGGCCTGCCGCCTGGCAACACCGATCATCGCCCCGACGACCGGTCCAGGAATACCGGGCAGAGGCTCCACGCAGTTGGCCCGGGTGGATTCGAACCACCACCGCCGGTTCCAAAGACCGGTGTCCTGCCATTAGACGACGGGCCATTTCGCGGGCTGCTCGCCGCGGCACCCTCCGACACGAATCGTAGCGCGATTGCGGGAGGCGGTTCAAGGCGCCGCGGGAGGGTGCCCGGTGGCCCCGCGTTCGACCGGCTTCGGCATGGCGGTCAGTGTGGGCGCGATCAGGGCCGCCGCGATCCCATCGTTCTGTCTGACGCGGCGGGCGGCCGAGTGCGCAGCCTCTTCGCCGGTGAAGATCCCGAACACGGCCGAGCCGCTCCCGGTCAGGCGCGCGATCAGCGCACTCTCGTCGTCAAGCACGTCCCGGATCTCGCGGAGTCGCGGGTGCCGGCGGAATACCACCCGCTCGAAGTCGTTTGACTGGAAGGCCCCGAGTCGGCGCCAATCGGGTGTCTCAAGCCCCTGAAGCAGCGCGGGCCGAGTCGGCAGGCCCAATCCCGCGGATGCCTCGCGATAGGCGCTCGCGGTGGACACGCGGGCGCGGGGAATCACCAGGACGGCGTGAGCTGCGGGTGGAGAGGGGCGCGGCAGCAGCCGGTCTCCCCTTCCCCAGGCCACCGCTGAGGGATGTCCGGCGCAAAAGAACGGGACGTCGGCGCCGATCCGGCCGCCGGCTTCCATCAACGCCTGGCGGCCGAGCGGCGATCCGTGGAGGGCGTTCAGGGCGATGAGCGTGCCCGCGGCATCCGAGGATCCCCCGCCCAGCCCGGTGCCGGCGGGGATGTTCTTGGTCAGGGCCAGCGACACCGCCGGCTCAATGCCGGTGTCGGCAAAGAATGCCCGTGCCGCGATCATGACCGTGTTGCTGTCGGGATCGCCGAGGTCTCCGATGATGTCGCCCACTCCGGGAGCGGGGGTGGCGGCACCGACGGACAGGGAGATTCCCGGAGGGCCGACCCGGGCATCTACGCGGTCGTGGATCCCCACTGCCTGAAACAGGGTCTCGATCTGGTGATAGCCGGAGTCCTCCCGGGCGAGGATGCGCAGGAACAGGTTCACCTTGGCGGGACACGCCACGGAGACCGCGGTCGTTGCGGTCTTCACGGCGGGCCGCCGTCTCCGGCGGGGGCGTCGGGGCGCGGCGGGGCCCGGCCCTCGCTGCGCAGTTGCCTCAGGGACAGTCCGATGCGCCTGGCGTACCAGAGTCCCATGAAGGTGATGGGGAAGAAGCTCCCGAAATGCCATCCGAAGGCGAAGCCCTTTGCGGGAACGCTGCCGACCCCGTAGACGCCGGTCAGCGCCAGGCTCGCGCCGGCGTGGAAGGAGCCCACAAACCCCGGCGCCGACGGGATCACGACCGCGAACGCGACGGCCGCGTTGGTGAGCAGCGCGGCCGTGTAGGGCAGATCGATCCCGAAGGCCAGGAACCCGATCCAGAACGAAAGCGACTGCATTGCCCACAGGCCCAGGCTCCAGGCGAAGGCCGGCAGCATGAGGCGCCAGCCGCGCAGCGAAGCCAGTCCCGTCACGATGTTCTCCGCGAAGCCGACCGCCGCCCCCGCGATCCCGGACGGCAGCAACGCGCGGGCCAGTCGTTCAATGATCCCGAGACTTCCGTGCGGGAAGACCAGCAGGATCAATGCAACGGCCAACACGGCGAATAGCACCAGGGAAATCCCCCGTATTCCGGCGACCAGCCCCTCCGGTAACCCGCCCGAGGGGATATCGGGGCTCGACAGGGCAATCACCAGAAGGAGGAGGATGGCCACCCCGTCCAGAAAGCGCTCGACCACCAGCGTGGCGATCGCCGTCGCCACGGACACCGGTTCCAGTCGGCTGTACGAGTAGGCCCTGGCGACCTCCCCGACGCGGGCCGGCAGGAGGTTGTTGGCCATGAACCCGATGCACACGGCGGCAAAGCGCGAACGGAACGGGGGGTCGGGCTGTGCGGGGGCGAGGAAGTACTTCCAGCGAGCGGCTCGCACCGGGAAGGTGGCGGTCGTGACGGCAACCGCCAGGAGCAGCAGCACGAAGTCCGCGTTCCTGATGTGACTCCAGATCTCGGCCGGATCCTCGTTGCGCAAGAGCCACCAGATCAGGAACGCCGCAATGGCGAACCCGAGCAGCGACACCCAGCGATTGCCCATGACCTCAGAAGCCGATGGGCGGAACCCATTCGCCCGGCCGGCGCGCACGGGCCGGCGCGCCGATCACGATCTCCTTCATCTCCCGCACGGCGCGCTCGATGCCGACGAAGACCGATCGTGAAATCACGCTGTGGCCGATGTTCAGCTCCTCCACCCGCGGCAGGGCCGCCACCGGGACCACGTTCTCGTAGGTGAGCCCGTGGCCTGCGTGTACGGCGAGTCCGGCCGCGTCGGCGAGTCCGGCGGCGGCGGCGAGGCGCGCGAGTTCCTTCGCCCTGTCGTCCTCCCCGGTGGCGTTTGCGTACTCGCCGGTGTGCAGCTCCACGGCGTGTGCCCCCAGCGCCTTTGTCTGCTCCACCGACTCCGAGTCCGGATCGATGAAGAGCGATGTCCGGATTCCGGCGTCCATCAGACGCTCCAGGGCTGCGGAAACGGACCGGCACACCGATGCGGACGTGAGGTTCAGCCCTCCCTCGGTGGTCACCTCCTCGCGCTTCTCCGGCACCAGGGTGACCTGCATCGGCCGGGTCGCCAGGGCCAGATCGACCATCTGCGGGTTCGACGAGATCTCGAGGTTGATGCCCGTGCGGACCGTCCTCGCAAGCAGATCGACGTCCCGCTGCGAAATGTGGCGCGCATCCTGGCGGTGGTGGATCGTGATCCCGTCCGCGCCGCCCAGTTCCGCGAGCACCGCCGCGCGCACGGGGTCGGGCTCGTCCGTCATGCGGGCCTGCCGGACCGTCGCGACATGGTCGATGTTGATGTACAGTCTCATCTGCGCTTCCTCACATTCCCGATAGCTGTTCCGGCCGCGTCAGGCGCTTTCCGTGATGGTCACGCCGGCGCGGCCCCGGAGTCGCCCGATCAGCGCCGCCGAGGCTTTCGCGACGACCCTGACAGTATTGCCGTTCTGGCTCTGCGACAGTACCTCGCCCTCCTGGTAGAGCGTGGCCAGGATCTTTCCTTCGCCTGCGGGCACCTCCACCGCAATCTCCCTCAGCCCGGCGCGGATGCGCGCGACCAGCTCCTGCCGCAGCGGCTCCAGCGTAGCCGGCACCATTGCCGATGCATGGAGGGCGGGCCATCTCCCCGCGGCCGGGACCTGCTCCTTGAGCGCGAGCAGATCATCCGGTCCGAGAAGATCGATCTTGTTGAAGACCAGGATGGTCGGGCGGCGGTCGAGCTCCAGGTCGGCAAGGACACCGTCGACGACCCGCTGGTGGCTGTCCCGGTCGGGGTGGGACGCGTCGACGACATGGAGGAGGACATCGGCCTCGCGCGCCTCCTCGAGCGTCGAGCGGAAGGACGCGATCAGGTGGTGGGGCAGCTTGCGGATGAACCCGACCGTGTCGGTGACCAGCGCCTCGTAGCCGTCTTCCAGCGGCGCCATCCGGGTCGATGGATCGAGTGTGGCGAAGAGCCTGTCCTCGACGAACTGCTCGGATCCCGACAGTGCCTGGAGCAGCGACGACTTGCCCGCGTTGGTGTATCCCACCAGTGCAACCCGGAAGTGGCCCCGGCGACCCTTTCGCTGCGTGGCCTGGGCCCGCTGCACGGCCTTCAGCTTGCGGCGCAGCTCGGCGATCCGTGTGCCGATGAGCCTCCGGTCGGTCTCGAGCTGGGTTTCGCCCGGTCCCCTCAGGCCGATTCCGCCGCGGATGCGCGACAGGTGGATCCACATCCGCCGCAGCCGCGGGAGAAGGTACTGGAGCTGCGCGAGCTCCACCTGCATGCGGGCCTCGTAGGTGCGTGCACGGGTCGCGAAGATGTCCAGGATCAGCTCCGCCCGGTCCATGACCCGGACGCCGCAGAGTTCCTCGAGGTTCTTGCCCTGGGCCGGGGTCAGTTCATCGTCGAAGATGACCAGTTCGGCTTCGCGCCTGCGCACCTCTTCGGCCAGCTCCTCCGCCTTGCCCTTGCCCAGGTAGAATCGCGGGCCGGGCCTTTGAATCCGCTGAACCACCTCTCCGACGACCATGCCGCCCGCGGTGTCAGTGAGGCGTCCGAGCTCCGCAAGGTGCTCGGCAGCTTCCGACTCGCTATCGGATCCGCGGGGTGTGCCCACGAGAACCGCCCGCTCAACGTCGCCGCGCGGGTCCAGCAGCTGGGTCGGTATCGGTTGCTACCTCCTCTTCCGTCGCCACTCCGCCAGGCGCTCCCGCAGGGCGGATTCCCACCCCGAGTCGCCAGGGCGGTAGAACTCCTCCCCCTCCAGGTCGTCGGGGAGGTAGCTCTGGCGGGACACGCCGCCCGGCTGGTCGGGATCGTAAAGGTAGTCCTTTCCGTAGCCCAGGTCCTTCATCAGGCGCGTGGGCGCGTTCCTGAGGTGGGGAGGGACAGCCACGGCGGGTGTTTCGCGTGCCCGGGCCAACGCCCTGCCCCACCCCTTGTAGAGACGGTTGGACTTGGGACTTCCTGCGAGGTAGACCGTCGCCTGCGCGAGCGCCAGCTCCCCCTCTGGTGAGCCGAGGAATCGGTAGGCGTCCCGGGCGGCGATCGCGATGGCCAGTGCCCCGGGCGCCGCAAGTCCGATGTCCTCGACCGCCATGCGGACCAGCCGGCGGGCGATGTACATCGGGTCCTCGCCGGCGTCGAGCATGCGTCCCAGCCAGTAGAGCGCTGCGTCCGGGTCGCCGCCGCGCACCGACTTGTGCAGCGCCGAGATGTGGCCGTAGTGCTGGTCGCCGGATTTGTCGTAGACGGCGAAGCGGCGCTGAATGGCGGTCTCGACGGACTCGATGGTCAGTTCGGCGCCGTCCCCCGCAATGCCGGACGCGCGCTCCAGGATGCCGAGGGCGCGGCGGGCGTCGCCGTCGGCGGCTTCGGCGATGCGTGTCACGACTTCGCAGGAGGCCGTGAGGCCGACCGCGCCCAGGCCGCGCTCCCGGTCCGTGAGGGCCGTGCGAAGGAGGGCCTCCAGGTCGTCTGGGGCCAGAGGCTCCAGCACGACGACCGGGGCCCGAGACAGGAGGGGGCGGACGACCTCGAAGCTGGGGTTCTCGGTGGTCGCGCCGATCAGCACGACGTCGCCCGCCTCGACGTGGGGGAGGAACGCGTCCTGTTGCGCCTTGTTGAACCGGTGGATCTCGTCGCAGAACAGAATCGTACCCCGTCCGGTGGCCCGGCGGCGGGTTCGTGCTTCCGCGATGATCTCGCGAACGCGCGCGACGCCTTCGGTGACCGCGCTGAATGCGACGAAGGCGGCGTCGGCGGATCCGGCCACCAGGCGGGCAAGCGTCGTCTTCCCCGATCCCGGCGGGCCCCAGAGGATGAAGCTCGAAACCCGCCCCGTGTCGATCATCGTCCGGATGGGACCGCCCTCGCCGACGACCTTCTCCTGGCCGCGAAACTCCGCCAGGGCACGGGGCCTCATGCGTGCGGCGAGGGGGGCGGAGGCAGCCGGCCCGGCATCGTCGGCGCCCTGCGGACCCAGGGCCGATTCAGGCGCACCCGGAAACAGGTCGAGGGACTCGCTCATGAGGCCACCGGCTCCTCCGCCGCGATCTCGATCAGGGTCGCGCGGTCGTTCAGGGAGGGATCGCCCCAGACCGCCTCGAGCAGCCATTGCAGGGTGCGCCCGACTCGCGGGCCCGGGGTCCACCCCAGCGCCACCAGGTCGCGGCCCGCGATCGCCAGTTCGTGGGTAGAGAGGGGGACGTGGTCGTCGAGGTCACGCTGCACGCCATCCATCACACCACGCGCGTCATCGTCCGCGACGGGAGCCGTGCCGGCGGCCAGCGCTGCGGTCCAGAGCTGGAGGACATCGGGCATGGAGCGCTGCCCGAGAGAGGACAGCCACCTCCGCCGCGCCACCACGTCTTCAACAAGGCGACGCTCGGGGCCCAGCCCTCCACTCGCCGCAGCCGCGATCCGCTCGGTCTCGGCGTTCGAGAAGCGGAGGCTCCGCAGCAGTTCCGCTGCCGCGGCGCGGTCGGGGTCACCTCCGAAGCCGAAGATCAGCAGGGCCGCCACCCTTGCGTGCACTTCATTCCCCGGCAGGGCATCGATGGTCGCCAATGCCCGGGCGCCGATTCCTTCGCGCAACTGCGGCAGGATCACCGCGCGCGCCCCGGAGGCCTCGTAGAGAGCAAGCGCCCGCGAAGGCTCGGCCGCTTCCATCACCTTCAGCAGTTCCTCCCTCACGCGCTCCATGGAGAGGCCCGCCAGCCCCGATACCGCCTCGAGCATCCCGGCCCAGGTGTCCGGGTGGATCTCGAGCCCCAGCGCTCCGGCGAACCGCAGGCCGCGCAGCACACGCAGGTAGTCCTCCCGAAATCGTTGGGCAGGATCACCCACCGTGCGCAACAACCGGCTCTCCAGGTCCCGCCGCCCTCCGTAGGGATCGTGCAGCACCTTGCGGCGAGGATGCCAGGCGATGGCATTGATCGTGAAGTCCCGGCGCGCGAGATCCTCGTCGAGCGTATCCGCGAACGCAACGACCGCTTTCCGGCCGTAGGTGATCACATCATGGCGGAAGGTGGTGATCTCGTAGAGCTCGCCATCGGATGCGCGGACGCCCACCGTGCCGTATTGGACGCCCAGCGGCACCGTTCGGGCGAAGAGCCTCCGCATCTGCCCGGGCGTCGCGCGCGTGGCGAGGTCCCACTCATTCCGGCCCGACGGCCTTTCCAGGAGCGCGTCCCTGACCTCGCCCCCCACGGTCCACGTCTCGAAACCGGCCTCCTCCAACCGCTTCACCAGCTCGCGAACGGGGCCGGGCACATCCGGTAGCCCTTTCACCCGACCAGTACCGATCCCCCGTTTACGTTGAGAATCTCGCCGGTGATGTGGCGGGCCAGCGGGGAGCAGAGCAGGACGATCGGCCCCGCCACGTCCTCGGCCGTAGCGACGCGTCCGAGCGGAATCGCGGCGTCGATGGCCTCCCGGCCCGGGCCGTGGAGCGCGTCCTCCGACATCTCCGTATCGATCCATCCGGGCGCGACGGCGTTGACCGTGATGCCGCGCCGGCCCACCTCCACGCACAGTCCCTTCACCATTGAGATGATCGCCCCCTTGGTGGCCGCGTAGTCCGAGTGGTAGGCCTCTCCCCGCTGCCCGGCGGTCGAGGAGACCAGCACCACCCGGCCGTCGTCGGTCAGCCGCTGAAGCGCCGCGCGGGTAGTGAAGAAGATGGAATCGAGATTGACGGCTACGGTCCTGTGCCAGCGCTCGTCTCCCATCTCCGAGACCGGAATGTCGGCGACGGGCCAGATCCCGGCGTTGCCGACGAAGATATCGAGTCCGCCGAACTCCGCATCCGCACGGTTGAACAGCGCGTCCACGGCCCCGCGGTCGGCGAGGTCCCCACCCTCCGCCCAGCTGCGCACCCCCATCCTGCGGGCCTCCTCGACCACCGCCCGCGCCTCCTCGCCCCGGGTGCGATAGGAGATTCCGACATCGGCGCCGGCCTGTGCGAGCAACCTGGCCGTGGCGGCCCCTACGCCGCGCGATCCCCCGGTCACCAGCGCCCGCTTCCCCGCCAGCTGCACATTCAGCCCGCTCACTCCCGACTCCCTTGTTGCATGCTTTCCGCTTTCATAATGACTTCAACATGACTGCATACGATGTGACCGATTGCAAGGTGAATCTCCTGAGCCCTTGATGCCCGCTCCGTGGGTACCACAATCGGGATATCCACCAGTTCTCCGAGCCGACCCCCGCCGCTGGCCAGAACTCCGACCGTGCGGATTCCGGCAGCCCGGGCAGCCCCCGCGGCGCGCACCAGGTTGGCCGACTCGCCGGAGGTCGAGTGCAGAACCAGCAGATCGCCCGGCCGCCCCAGTGCCTCCACCTGGCGGGCAAACACGTTCTCGAATCCCAAGTCGTTGGCGCACGCGGTGAGCACCGAACTGTCGGTGGTGAGGGCCACTGCCGGGAGCGCTTTCCGGTCGCCCGATAAGCGTACCACGTACTCGGCGGCCAGGTGCTGCGCGTCCGCCGCGGAGCCGCCGTTGCCGCAAAAGAGGAGCTTGCCTCCCCGGCGAAGCGTGTCCGCCGCGTCCAGGGCGTAGGCCGTGACCGCCCGGTCGCAATCGCTTGCCACCGCGAGGGCGAGGCCGGCCAGTTCGCGTAGCGCGCCGCCCACACTGTTGAGGTCACTCATCGACCCAACCCTTCAGCGTGGCCGGGAGGCTCGCCCGTAGCTACCCGCCCCGGCGCGGCCCCGAGGCGCAGGGCAGGCGCCGGCAGCGGAGCTTCCCCGTCGAACAGCCGGGCCGTGTTCACCTTGCCAAGGATCTCCAGCTGCTCGTCGCCCCCCAGTTCGCTCAGGACGCGGGCGCCGTCGACCATGTAGAAGATGTATCCGCGACGCCCATGGAAGTCGGAGCACAGGTAATCGAGGATTCCCTCCTCCAGCATCCGCACGATGACCGCTTGCACAGCGCGACCATTCTGCTCGGCGAGAGATCCATAGTTGCCCTGCAGAAGGGCTCCCGCCTTCTTCCATTCCCTGACGACGCCGAGTTCCGGCCCGATGCCGCGGTATCGCTCCGGGTGCGCGACGATGGGCACAAGTCCCGACCGAACGATGCGCTCGATAATGCCCGGCGTCCCGGGAGGGATCCGATGCAGAGGCCACTCGACGAGCACGAAGCGAGTGCCGCCCAGTCGCAGCCTCGGATCCGACAGATCCGGATCCGGGCGGTCCAGCATGACCTCGAACCCGCGGCGGAAGTCGAGCGCGGGGTAACGCGCCCGTACCGCGCGCTTCAGCGGGGCCCACCGGCGATCGTGATAGTCCAGGAATCCCGCCAGCCGGCCGCCCGCCGTGTGTGACAGCCACAGGTGAGGCGTGGTGATCACCCGGGTTACGCCGGCCTCGACCATCCGGCCTATCGAGTGCAGCGCGTCGTCCAGGGTGCGGGAACCATCGTCCACGCCCGGAACGAGGTGGCTGTGGAAATCCGCATACCCTTCCGCCATGGCCCTTACTCGCGCCAGGCGGCGCTGGCGACCCGCGCGGCCATGTTCCTCAGATCCTGGGCGCGGCCCCCGTGTCGCACCGTCCAGAGGCAGGCATAGGTGATGTAGGCATCCGCGCCGAGCAGGGAGAAGGCGGCGGCGCGCGAACGCGGAAGCCCGGTTCCGCCGACTGAAGCCCCCCGTTCCGCGGCCCGCAGCAGCGCCTCGGCCGAGACGGTTCCCTCGGCATCGAGCAGGGTCCGCAGCGGCGCGGGCACTGGCCGCCCGCTTCGATCGATCCACTCGCCGATGGTCATGCCGGCACGCTACTCCCCAGGTCGGCCGTTATGGCCGCACCGCGGCGAACCGCGTCCGGAAGCGCCGCGGGATCGCCGACGCCGGCCTGCGCCATGTGGGGCCGCCCTCCCCCGCGCCCCCCCACGAGGGCTGCCACCTCGCGGACGACCGCGTCCGCCCGCACCCCGGCGGCGATGGCGCTCTCCGTCGCGAAGGCGAAAAGGACATGTTTGCCGCCGGGCAGTTCGGCGGCGACAACGGCCACGGCGGCGTCCGGCGAGTTGCGGAAGGTGTCTCCCCACTTGCGCACATCACCCGCGCTGCGCACCTGCATCCGCACCGCGCGATAGGTGGCGGGCCGTCCTCCGGCTTCGAAGCCGGCCTCGGCAAGGATCTCGGCACCCCCACCGCCCCTGGTCTGCAGGTCGTCGACCAGCGCCTCCAGAGCGGCCTTATCGGCCAACAGCTCCGCCAACCGCCGCTCGACGTTGGCAGGGGCCGCCTTCATGGATCCGGCCAACTCGCCGATTCGCCGCTTGTAGCTGGACAGGTGCTCGATCGCCCGCCGTCCGGTCAGCGCCTCGATCCGCCGCACACCGGCCGCGACCCCGCTCTCCGAGGTGATCACCAACGAGCCGATCTCGCCGGTGTGCCTGACGTGAGTCCCGCCGCAGAGCTCCAGGCTGACGTCCGCGATCTCGACGACGCGCACCTCGTCGCCGTACTTCTCGCCAAACAGCGCCATCGCACCAGCCTTGACCGCTTCCGCGTAAGGGCGGATCGAGATGAGGACCGGGTAGCTCGCCCAGATGCCCTCCGCAACCAGGGAGGCGACCTCGTCGAGTTCGGCCGCGGTCATGGGAGCGGTGTGGGCGAAGTCGAAACGGAGTCGGTCCGGCGCCACGAGAGAGCCGCGCTGGCGGACATGGTCGCCCAGCACGGTTCGCAGTGCCGCATGGAGCAGGTGCGTCGCCGTGTGATTGCGCTCGGTGTCGCGTCGGTGACGCGGGTCGACCTGGGCGGTGACGGTGGTGCCGAGGACGGATTCGCCCGGGAATTCGCCGGTGGGGTGGCCGCGCAGCACGATGTGGTCACCGGCGCGCAGGACTGCTTCCACATCCATGCTCCACTCGTCGGCGAACACGCGGCCCTGGTCGGAAACCTGGCCGCCGGCCTCGAGGTAGAAGGGGGAGTGCCGCAGAATAAGATCGGCCTGCCCATCGTGTTCAGCGACGTCGATCAACTCGGTGTGGGCGTCAATAGTGTCGTAGCCGACAAACTTCTGGCGACGAGCTACAGTCGTTTCAGCATCCGAGGTGCCGAAGTGAAAGCGTGCCGGCTCCGCGCTTGCGGAAAACGACCGGCCCCTCCGCGACCTCTCCCTCTGCTCTTCCAACGCCTTCTCGAAACCTTCCATGTCCAGATCATACCCCCGCTCCCCGGCCACAATCCGGGTAAGGTCCACCGGAAACCCGAAGGTGTCATACAGCTGGAAGACATCCGCACCCGGAATGACCGGACGCGATGACGTTCCCGCGGCAAGGGTCGGCGCCACGCGCTCAAGACGCTCCATCCCACCATCGATGGTCGCGAGGAATCGCTCCTCCTCGCGCAGCGCGCTGGCGAGAATGCCGTCCCGCTGGCCCTCCAGATCCGGGTACGCCTCACCCATGTCGTCGATCACCGCCTCCACAACCGCGGTGAGCGTCGGTTCCCGTCTTCCGAGCAGCCACGCATGCCGCACGCCTCGCCGGAGGATTCGCCGCAGGACATACCCACGGCCTTCGTTGGACGGGTAGACACCGTCCGCAGTCAGGAACGCCACCGCGCGCGCGTGGTCGGCGAGCACCCGATAGGACACGCCGTTCTCCCTGGCCGGATCGTAGGGTCGTCGCACGACCGCCGCGACCCGCTCCAGCAACGGGAGGAAGAGGTCGGTGTGATAGTTGGAGTCGGCCTTCTGCATCACTGCGGCCAGGCGTTCGAGGCCCAGCCCGGTATCGATGCTTGGCGCCGGAAGGGGGGTCTGCACACCGGCTTCGTCGCGGTCGAACTGCATGAACACCAGGTTCCAGAGCTCCAGGAATTCACCCGCTTCCCCCCTGTGTTCGAATTCCTCCTTCCCCGGGATCGTTCCCCACTCAGCACGCGGCCTGAGGTCGTAGTGGATCTCGGAGCACGGCCCGCACGGCCCGGTGTCGGCCATCTGCCAGAAGTTGTCCTTGTCTCCGAGGCCGTAGATGCGCTCTGGCGGCACCCCGGCGACCTCGGTCCACAGCCCCGCCGCCTCGTCGTCGGAGTGGTGCACCGTCACGAAGAGCCGATCCGGATCGAGCCCCATCTCTTCGGTGAGGAACTCCCACCCGTACGCGATGGCGGCGCGCTTGAAGTAGTCGCCGAAGGAGAAGTTCCCCAGCATTTCGAAGAAGGTGTGATGCCGTGCGGTGCGACCCACCTCCTCCAGGTCGTTGTGCTTGCCACCGGCGCGCACACACTTCTGAGATGTGACCGCCCGATCGAAGGACAGTTCCTCGAGACCGAGAAAGGCCCCCTTGAACTGGACCATTCCGGCGTTGGTGAAGAGCAGCGTCGGATCGCTGGCCGGAACCAGCGACGAACTCGGACGGATTGCATGCCCGCGGGCCTGGAAGTACTCCAGGAACCTGCGGCGGATTTCGGCGGATTTCATCGGCTCGGGGCGTCGGACCAACGCGGGGGTCAACTCGGGAACTGGCTGCCGCCCATCTGTCGGCCGACAGCGTCTGCTTTACTGGAAGTTAGCCCAACCCGGCTGCCGACGCCTCCGGCCCGCCGCGCTCTACACGACCTTTACCGCAGGCGCTCCGGCCGAGCCCGCCGCGGCTTCTTCCTCCGGCGGCTCCACAATCCCCAGCGCGACCAGGAGTCTCGCCTCGATTTCGTCTGCCACGTCCGCGTTCTCCTCGAGGAACATCCGCACGTTCTCCTTGCCCTGACCGAGCCGGAGGGCTCCGTAGGAGAACCAGGAACCCGATTTGTCCACGATTCCCTTCTCGACGCCGATATCGATGAGCAGTCCCGTATGGCTGATCCCCTTGCCGTAGAGAATGTCGAACTCCGCCTGCTTGAAGGGCGGCGCGCACTTGTTCTTCACCACCTTCACGCGGGTCCGGTTACCGATGATGTCGGGGCCGTCCTTCAGGGCGCCGATGCGGCGGATGTCCATGCGTAGCGAGGCGTAGAACTTCAACGCACGGCCCCCCGACGTCGTCTCCGGGCTCCCGAACATGACCCCGATCTTCTCGCGGATCTGATTGGTGAAGATGACGGCGGCGTTGGATCGGCTGACGGCCCCGGTGAGCTTGCGGAGCGCCTGGCTCATCAGGCGGGCCTGCAGTCCCACGTGCGAATCGCCCATCTCGCCCTCGATCTCGGCCCTCGGCACCAGGGCGGCGACCGAGTCGACCACGATCACATCCACCGCGTTGCTGCGGATCAGCACCTCGGCGATCTCGAGTGCCTGCTCTCCGGTATCCGGCTGCGAGACCAGCAGGTCGTCCACGTTGATCCCCAGCTTGCGCGCGTACTGGATGTCAAGCGCGTGTTCGGCGTCGATGAATGCCGCAACGCCGCCGTCACGCTGCGCGTTGGCGATGACGTGCAGGCACAGGGTGGTCTTCCCGGAGGACTCCGGCCCGTAGACTTCGCTGATTCGCCCCCGCGGCACACCGCCGATGCCGATGACCCCGTCGAGGTTGATGGCGCCGGTCGAGATGCTCCTGATCCTGAGGCTGGGCTGGTCGGAACCCATGCGCATGATGGCTCCCTTGCCGTACGATCGCTCGATCTGGGTCAGGGCCGTGTCGAGCGCCTTCCTCCTCTGCTCGCGGGCTCTGTCCTTCGTCCCGGGTTTCTGCTTCGTGGACATCGTTGTTCTTTCCTTTGCGAGTTGAGTTTCACTAAAACCGAAGATAACACGAAATGGTCCGTCGTCAAGGACGCACGCTGCCGCCGCCGTGGCCAGCGGATCCCGGATGGCCTGCCCGGTGTAGCGAAGGTGACAGACCCGCCCGCTCCCGCCGGTCGCGCTTCCCGGGCACCGTCGGGACGACGGATCAAGCTATGCTTATCCAGGGGCGTTTCCATGTTTGAATGCGCCAGATTTCGCGGCCGGCGCCCCAAGGCCGCACGGCGCCCCGGACTTCTCAACGCAAATGACGGCACAGTACGACCTGGTTGCAGTAGGAGGCGGCACTGGTGGACTGATCACCGCGGTGGGTGCCAACTACCTCGGCATGGATGCGGCGATCATCGAAAAGAGCGCCCTGGGAGGAGACTGCCTCTGGACCGGATGCGTGCCGTCCAAGGCGCTGATCGCGTCGGCGCGCCTTGCCCGGCAGATGGACCGGGCCGCCGACCTGGGGTTGCGGCAGGCCGAAGTGCGGCACGACTTCCGCGCCGTCATGGAGCGCATGCGGGCCGCGCGGGGCACCGTCGCCCATCACGACGACCCGGAGCGCTTCCGCAAGATGGGGATCGCGGTCCATTTCGGCAGCGCCCGCTTCCTGGATCCGTCGACGATGGAGGTCGAGGGCGTGGGGACCATCCGCTCGAAGCGGTTCGTGATCGCCACCGGGGCCGTCGCCGCCATCCCCCCGATCCCGGGACTGGCCGAGGCCGGGTACTGGACCTACGAGAACGTGTTCGACGAAGACGAACTGCCGGGGTCCATAGCCATCCTGGGCGGCGGCGCGATCGGGACCGAATTCGCGCAGGTCTTTTCGCGGCTCGGCGGGCGCGTCACCATCCTCGAGATGATGCCCTCCATCCTGATCGGCGAAGACCCCGAGGCGGCGGCCTTCATGCAGGATCACCTGCGCGCCGAGGGCATCGATGTCCGCGTCGGCGCCACGGTAACGGCGGTCGGTACCGAGGGCGGACGCAAGGTACTGAAGCTGGACGGAGGCGAGAGCGTCGTGGCCGACGAGATCTTCGTGGCCACGGGCCGCCGGCCCTTCACCGACGGGCTGGGACTGAAGACCGCCGGTGTCGAGACCGTGCGGGGGGCGATCAGGGTCGACCCCTATCTGCGCACCAGCGCCCGGAACGTGTGGGCCGTCGGCGATGTCGCCGGGACCATGCATTTCACCCATGTCGCCGAACACATGGCCAGGGTCGCGCTGCCCAATACCGTCCTGCCCCTCCGTACGAAGATTCGCTACGACAACGTGCCGAGGGTTACCTATACGGACCCCGAAGTCGCCCACGTCGGTCTCTCGGCGGCGGAAGCGGAGGCCCGCGGCGGCACCGCCTACGCGTACCGGCTCGATGACCTGGACCGGGCGATCGTGGACGGCTCCGCAACGGGTTTCGTGAAGGTCACGGCAGACCGGAAGGGGAAGGTGCTGGGCGCCACGATCGTCGCCCACGGCGCCGGGGATCTGATCTTTCCTTTCGTGCTGGCCCGGCAGCACGGGCTCAGGCTGAGCAGCATCGCCAGCACGATCTTCCCCTACCCCACCATGGTGGAGAGCGTGAAGAAGGCCTCCGCAGAGTTCAACCGGACGCGCCTCGACAGCGCGGCCGGCCGCACACTGAAGCGAGTGATCCGATGGCTGAAATAGACCGCGCGGCAACCTCCCCCGACACCGCCCCGTCCGGCGGCGGCGCCAGGCGGCCATCGCGCGGCCCCCTCTTCAAGCTGGGCGTGCTCGCCCTGCTCGTGGCCGCAGGTTACCTGGTCGCGAGGACGACGCCGCTCGGCGGCTACCTCTCGCGCGAGGGGATCTTCGAGGTCGTCGAATGGCTGCGGGGCCACCCCTGGGCTCCCGTCATCTTCGTGGCGATCTACGCGTCGGCCACCGCGCTGGCCGTACCGGGCACCATCCTCACCCTCGGAGGGGGCGCGATCTTCGGCTTCTGGTGGGGCACGCTGCTGAACATGACCGCCGCGAACATCGGCGCCAACGCGGCCTTCGGCATCTCCCGCGCACTCGGGCGCGACGGTGTGCGACACCTCATGGGCAGCGATTCGGCCACGCTGGACAAGCTCGACGGCATCGTGAAACGACACGGGTTCCAGGGTCTGCTTACGTTACGCCTGATCCCCCTGGTTCCCTTCAACGCCCTCAACTTCGGGTCCGGCCTCATGCCGCTCAGGTGGCGCACGTACGCTCTCGCGACGCTGATCGGCATCGTGCCGGGGACGGCGGTGTACACCTTCTTCGCGGACGCCCTCCTCCAGGGCTCGCAGGAGGCGTCCCGGGAGGCGCTGTGGCGGGTCGTGATCGCGGGTGTTCTCCTCGTCCTGCTGAGCTTCCTCCCCGCGCTCCTCAAGCGCATGAACATCAGGCTGCCGGGGATGGGCGCGATCATTGCGTTGCTTGCGGCTACCTCCGGGTTCCCGGGCGCCTCCGCCGTCTCCGCCGGGCAGGCGTCCGGCGGACAGCTGCCCGATCACGGCGACTTCACCGAAGTCCTGGCTTCGGTCGTGGAAGAAACCGGCGTGGCCTACCGCCATCTGGCCGATGATCCGTCGCGGCTCAACGCCTACATCGCCGGGCTGGACGCGACCGACCTCGCGGCCGTCCAGAGCGCCTCTCCCGCGGATCAGCTGGCCTTCTGGATCAACGCCTACAACGCATGCATGCTGAAGCGCGTGATCGACCACTACCCGATCCGGCGCGCCGGCGGGCTCCTCCGCATCAGGAACGCGGCCGCCGGGCGTCCGGCGAATTCGGTGTGGCAGATTCCGGATGTCTTCACCGGCGATCACTGTCCTGTCGCGGGGGCCGTGCGCTCCCAGGACGAGATCGAGCACGAGATCATCCGGCCCATGGGCGACCCGCGCATCCACTTCGCGATCAACTGCGCCGCGGTCAGTTGTCCGCCCCTGATCCCCCGGGCATACGAAGCCGGCTCGCTCGATGCCCGGCTCGACGAGCGGGTCCTCGCGTTCGTAAACGATCCGGCCCACTTCCACATTGCGGCGGATGACGGCAGGCGGACCGTGCGCGTCAATACCGTGCTCGACTGGTTCAAGGAGGACTTCGGCGGGGTCGAGGGAATCAGGTCTTTCCTGGCCCGCTACGCCTCAGGCGCGGCGCGTGAGGCTCTCGACGACCCCGACACCGGACTGGAATTCGTCGAATACGACTGGACTCTGAACGACACCTCGCGGTAGTGGCTGACGGACCGCGACCCGCCGGCGGCCGGGCCCGGCTCGGGGTCGTCATCCCCGCGGTCGACGAAGCCGGGACCCTTCCCGGCCTGCTGAAGGATCTTGCCGGACTCGACGTGGCCACCGAGGTCCTCGTGGTGGACGGGGGCTCGTGGGACGAGACCGTGCAGGCGGCGCGCGACGGCGGGGCCACGGTGCTCAGGAGCAGACTCGGCCGCGCACGGCAGATGAACGCGGGAGCGGCCTTCCTCCGCACCCCCTGGCTGCTCTTCCTGCACGCCGACTCGCGGCTGGGCCCTCCTGCCCTCCGTGCGATCGAGAACCACCTGCAGGCGGGCGTCCCCGACGCCGCGTACTTCGGCCTCGCCTTCGGCCACCCCGACTTCTACTACCGCGTGATCGAGGGTGCGCAGCGGATTCGCGTTCGGCGCGCGGGTCTCGTGTACGGCGACCAGGGCCTCCTGATTCCCCGTGACCTGTTCTTCGAGGCAGGGCCCTTCCCCGACGAGCCGATCATGGAGGACGTGATTCTGAACCGTCGCCTGCTGCGGGCGGGTCGGCTGCGGCCGCTCCCCGCGACGATCACCACCAGCCCCCGCCGCTACGAAGAGGAGGGGCGCGTCCGGGGGTGGATCCGCAACGTGACGCTGATCACGCGGTTCCTGGGGGGGGCGAAGCCCGTCAGGCTCGCCGCCAGGTACAGGCCGCGCAGACCGCCGCGTCCGCCCGGAGCGCGCGCGCAGGCTCGCATGGACGGCCGCCGCCAAATCGTACTCGTGTTCGCCAAGGCCCCCCGGGCCGGTGATGTGAAGACCCGGTTGGCCTCCAGTGTCGGCGACGAGGCCGCGGCCGACGTCTACCGGCGCATGGGCCGCGCGGTAACCGGCCAGCTATCGGGCGTGCGCGCCGGAATCGCGGTGTGCTACGACCCCCCCGGTGCCGAGGACGAGGTGCGCACATGGCTGGGTGATGCGCCGGAGTGGTACTGGCCCCAGCCGGACGGCGACCTCGGCCGGAGGATGCGGACGATGTTCGATCGGGCCTTCGAGGTGGCGGATCGGGTGGTGGTGATCGGCACCGACGCTCCCATGGTCGGCGCGGATACCGTGCACCGGGCCCTGGAAGCGCTCGACTCGGCCGATGTCGTGCTGGGTCCGGCCACCGACGGCGGCTACTACCTCATGGGGCTGCGCGCCCCCAGCCCGGCCCTCTTCACCGACATCCCGTGGAGCACGGAGACTGTACTGCGCGACACCGTGGCCCGCGCGCGCGAGTCGGGAGCCCGCGTGACCTATCTGGAGCTGGAGTCCGACATCGATACTGCGGACGACCTCACGCCCGAATTGATGCGCAAGCTCGATCTCGTCCCGGCCGCTGACCCGTGCGCGGCGCGAGGCACCTCCGCCGGCACGAGAGCGTAGCGCTGCCACACTCCGGGACGCACCGGCACGTAGACGGCATCGAACGGTGGCGCGGCAGAACGTTCCGCGAAGACCGGCACGCCTTCATGGCTGCCCACCTCCACGATGTCCGCACAGTCCAGGCGCACCCGTCCGCCCGATCTCTCGTAGCTGCCCTGCCCCAGCGTGACGGGCGAGCCCTGTTCGAACCAGTCGCGGCCCGCCGCGTACGCCCCCGCGAATTCGATCCCCGGCTGCAGATCGGCCAGCGGCGCGCGCCCGGGGCCGACCAGCGTGTCCCCGGCAGCCGTCACGAAGACCTCAACCTGGCCGCCGGTGGCCAGACACAGCGTCTCCGCCGCACCGGACGGCAGCTCGGGCGCAACAACCCTCTCGACCACCACCGTGTCCGGCGGAGGTGCGGGCAGGATCACCGTGTCGGCCGCGCTGGACCGCGAGACAGCGCGGCAGGGGCCGAGGTCCGCCGCGCACAGAGCCACCGAACCCAGGACGCCGAACTTCCTGGAGCGGTAGGTGGAGCCGCCGTCGCCGCTCACGCCGAGCGAAAAGGCGCCGAGCCGCATCCCGCCCAGGTCGAGCTGTGCTCCCGCGTTGGCGTCGAAGCCGTTGTACTCCACCATGAGGTTGAGGACCCGTCCCCCGCCGATGGCGAAGTGAATCGCCGACCCCGCGAAGATCCCCCCGGAGCCGCCGTCGCCATAGAAGTCGAGGTCGCTCCCTGCCGAGAACATCCCCCCTCCCCAGCCCGCGGTCACCGACACCTCGTATTCGGGACCGGCCTCGAAACCGGGGAGGAGCACAGTCGCCACGACATATGGGCTGAGCGTGCTCGCAAGTTCCCCGGCGCGCGCGGCACCGCTGAAGAACCGGGGATCCGGGAATCCCAGACGCGTGGGCTGGTAGTCGCGGCCCTCCCGGCCGGCATACGTCGGCCCGGACACATACCTCGCCCCGATCCCCAGGGCGACGTTGCGGACCGAAGCCGGGAGCAGCGACAGCCGCCCGAAGGCGCCGAGCATTCGTCCGCCCTCGGCGGCATCGGCCCAATGCTGAAAGGTGGCGCCGATTTCCACGCGGTCGAGGAGCCCGAGCGCGACCGATCCGTCGGAGAACCACTCGAGACGGGAGTCACCGGGCTCGGCCGCGCCGCCGCCAACCACGCCGAGCGTCCCCGGCGCCGAGGCGCGAAAGCCCGAATAGGTGCCCGTCATCACGAGATGCGGAAGCACCGACGCCAAGGGGACGTCAATCAAGCCTGAGCCATACCGCAGAGTGCCCGAAATCCTGGCTGTCTGGGCGGTCCCCGCCTGGAGCGTGAGGACGAGGACCGGCGCCGCCAGCAGGGCAGCCCGGGCAATGCGGGTCAGTCGGACCCCCCCAGCCCCTTCAGCCCGCGCCAGATGCGCCATACCCAGAACAGGACGATCACCCAGGCCAGGCCGTAGGCGATGAAGACATGCACGTACGGACGCAGAGATGGAACCCCGTCCCCGCCCGACTGCCCGAGCAGGAGGAACTCGGCGGCGCCGATGCCGGCGAACGACACGATACTCGCCCAGGTCATGTCAACACCTCGCTGGCGCGTTGCACCTCTCTCCGCCCCGGCCGCCGGCGCAGGAGTTCGATGCTGTAACGAAGGAAGAAAAGTCCGAGGAACAACATGGTGAATCCCGCCAGCGATGTCAGCAGCGTGACCAGCATGTCCGGGTGCAGCGTCGGCCCCTCGGGCTTGATGACCACCGGCCCGGGGTGCAGGGACCGAAACCAGTTCACGCTGACGTGAATCAGCGGGATGTTGAGCGAGCCGACGATGGCGACGACCGCCGCGAACCGCTTGCCCCTCCTCGGGTTCGCCACCGAGCCGCGGATCAGGAAATACCCGAGATAGGTGAACCACAGCAGCAGCGTGAGGGTCAGGCGCGGCTCCCAGGTCCAGTAGGTACCCCAGGCGATGCGCCCCCACAGGGGACCCGAAGTCAGCATGATCGCGCCAAAGACGAGTCCCCCCTCCGCCGCCGCGACCGCGGCGGAGTCGGCCCGCTCGTCCTCGAGCCAGAGGTAGGCCGCGCTGGCGAGCGCCACGATCCCGAAGGCCAGGAAGGTCGTCCATGCCGCCGGCACGTGCACATAGAAGATGCGCTGCACGATCCCCTGCACCGCCTCCGTGGGCACCCAGTACACCACCATCCAGTGAACAAGGAGGATCGTAGCGACCCCGGCTGTGGTCAGGATCAGGCCCGCCAGCCTCGCGTTTCGCGTCTGCATGTCCTCAATCGGTCCCGTCGTCTGTGTCCATGTGAGTCCTCTGCTCCTCTGCGACACCTGCCAGCTATGCCATCCCTGCCAACTCCGCGACCCCCTACTCCTCGGCGATGTACCGGAAGAGGACGCAACCCACGGCAACGAATCCCACGGCGAACGCCCAGAGCAGCCGCACCGAGCCCGAAATCTCGGGCCAGGGCCGTTCCATGAAAACCCGCGCCGAGGCGGTCGCCCCGAAGAAGATCACCGGGACGAGGAGGGGAAAGGTAAGCGCCGGCAGGATCGTGTCGCCCAGGGAGCTGTGGCGGGAGACGAGCCCGAAGAAGGTGCCCGTGGCGGCGAGGCCGACCGTGCCCGGAAGGAAGACGGCCCCGTGGTGGGTCAGCGAACCCACGTCCCGCAGTCCCAGGAATGTGGTCAGTGCCACGAAGGTCAGCAGGGTGACCAGCCAGACCAGGACCAGGTTGGCCGCCGCCTTGCCGAGGAAGATCGTGTGCCTGGGAATCGGCGTGAGGAGCAGGTGTCGAAAGGCTCCGTCTTCCTCTTCCGTGTCGAAGGCCCGCCCGGCGCCCGCCGTCGCCGCGAAGAGGACGGTGAGCCAGGTCAGACCCGCAGCCACGCCACGCGCGGACACCTGACTCCTGTCCAGCGCGAAGGCAAAGAGGAAACAGGCCAGGACCGCCAGGGCGATCATCGCCACCACCCTGCCGCCGGCGCGGAACTCGATCCGCAGGTCCTTGCGCGCGATCACCCCGAGCCAGCGCAGCGACGTCACGCGGCTGCTCCCCCGCCCGCTGTGAAGAACCGCAACAGATCCTCCGCCCCGTGCTCGGCCGCGCTCCCGTCGAGCACCTTCCGGCCCCGCCGCAACACGGCGACGCGGTCGGCCAGCTGCAGACCCCGGCGCAGGTCGTGCGTGACAAGAACGACGATCTTCCCGGCTTCGCGACACTCCCGCAACATCGCCTCGAGAGCCTCGGCTCCCGCGGGGTCCAATCCGGTAAAGGGCTCGTCCAGGAAGAGGACGTCGGGATCGTGCATGAGCGACCGCGCCAGCGCCACCCGCTGACGCTGCCCCCGCGAAATCTGCTCGACCGGCCTGGCGGCGAGTTCTCCCGCTCCTACCCGGTCCAGCGCCCGCGCCGCGGAGCCGGCCCTGTCGGCGAGGCCTTGAAGCGTCGCGAAGAACGCCAGGTTCTCGCCGACCGTGAGCTTCCGGTACAGGCCTGTCCTGTGCGAGAGCAGGCCCACCCGGGACCGCCACGCCGGATCCGATCCCGACACCGCCGCGCCGTCCAGCCGGACGTCACCCCGGTCCGGTTTGCGCTCGCCGCTGAGCATTCTCAGCAGGGTCGTCTTGCCGGCGCCGTTCGGGCCGAAGACGGCCAGGATCGATCCGCCTTCCGCGGCGATGTCCACGCTGTCCACCGCCCGGGTGGGGCCGTAGTCGCAGACCAGTGCTCCAGCCTCGATCCTCACGACGCGGCTCCGTCGACCCTGTCA
This sequence comes from Longimicrobiales bacterium, assembly GCA_965211645.1. Lineage (GTDB taxonomy): Bacteria > Gemmatimonadota > Gemmatimonadetes > Longimicrobiales > Gaopeijiaceae > Bin94. Next base: position 638,111 of record OZ242947.1, read on the forward strand.
GCGCCGGAACCCGCGTCGGTGCCCGCATCGGCATCGGCGTCCGTGCCCGTACCAGTGGCCGTGCCGGTCCCAGCGCCCGCGCCCGTGCCAGCGTCCGTGCCGGTGCCCGCATCCATGCCCGTGCCAGCGCCGGTGTCCGCACCACCCGCCTGCAGACCCTTCCCACACCTCCCGCAGAACCTCGCTCCAGTCCGGTTGAGGTGCCCGCAGGCCGCGCATTCCAGCCCCTCCCGGAGTGCCCGCCGGATCTGGGCGATCTCATCCTCCAACTCCCGAGAGGTCCGGTCGATCGGAGCATCGGTCCGCTCCCCGCCCTCCGCGGCCGGCTCCAGCTGGCGCAACGCGTCGTGCGACAGCTCCGCCCGGAGCAGATCGTAGTCCTTCCGGTCCAGTTTGCCGGTCGCGCGGTCGTACTCCAGATCCCGCAGCGCGGTGAGCGCCACCCGGCGACGCGCCGCCCCCTCGTCGTAGTCGTCCTCGGCGTCATAGACCGGGGCGCCGCGCCCCGAGAAGACGGGCTCGATCAGGTACAGCATGACCCCGGCGGCGAGCAGAATCCCGCCGATCAGCGCCGTCATGCCTGGGTCAGCCGACCGCCCCGGCCGGCAGCGGTCCGCGCACCCTGCGAGAGGCGGCAGCCCGTACGGGCACCGTTCCGGTCGGCCACAGGCCCACCAACGCCCCGATGGCAACCACCAGCCCCCCGCACCAGATCCACGGCACCAGGGGCAGCGCCTTGAGCTCGAACACCACGCGCTCGGCCCCGCTGTCCAGATCCACGTCCTTGGGAATCACGTACAGGTCCTCGAGTACGGAGCTGGCGATCCCGACCTCGGTCGACTGCTGCTCCATCACCGGGTAGATGCGCCGCTCGGGACGGGTCACGCCGACGCGCTCGCCGTTGCGGTAGATGGTCATCAGCGCCGTCCAGCGCCAGTCGTTCTCGGCCACGTCCTCCGCCGCCCGCGGCCGCGAGTGCGAGAGGCTCTCGTAGACCAGCCGGTACTCGTTTCCGAAGGCGGACCGCACGGAGATGGCCTCGCCGGGCGCCAGCTCCTGCTCCACCACAACGTCGAACGCGGCTCCCGCCAGGCCGGTAAACACCACAACCACGCCGGCGTGCACCACGTAGCCCCCCCAGCGCCGCCGGTTCCGCCGCACCAGACCCCGAAAGGCGCTGAAAATGCCTTCGCCGGCGATCCTGGCACGCGCCTTCGTGCCCTTCCAGAACTCCCTGACCACGATCGTCATGACGAAGGCGGAGACGGCGAAGGTGGCCAGCGCCATATTGTGCCGCACGCCCGCCAGCAGCAGCGCACCCAGGACCGCCACGCCGGCCAGCAGCGGCAGCACGAAATTCCTCCGCAGGTTGCGCGGCGAGGCGCGGCGCCACGCGATCACCGGCCCGATCCCCATCAGCGCGAGCAGAATGAGCCCGATGGGGATGTTCACACGGTTGTAGAACGGAGGACCGACGTTGATGGTCTGGCCGAAGAACCCCTCGGTGATCAGGGGAAAGAGCGTCCCCCACGCAACGGCGAAGGTGATCCCCACCAGCAGCAGGTTGTTGAAGAGGAAGGCGGACTCCCTGGAGATGAACGACTGGATCTGGTTCTCCGACCTCAGCAGCGGCAGACGGTACACGATCAGGAGGAACGAAAACGCCGCCAGGCCGCCCATGAAGCCCAGGAAGATGTACGCGATCGTGAGGTTCTGGGCGAAGCTGTGGACGGATTCGATCAGGCCGGAGCGGGTCAGGAAGGTCGCGAAGAGGGTGAGGAGGAAGGTGATCACCACCAGTACCATGTTCCACACCTTGAGCATTCCCCGATTCTCCTGGATCTGGATGGAATGCAGGAAGGCTGTGGCGGTCAGCCAGGGCAGCAGCGACGCGTTCTCGACAGGGTCCCAGAACCAATAGCCGCCCCAGCCCAGCTCCTCGTAGGCCCAGCGCATGCCCAGGACGATCCCGCATGTGAGGAAGAACCAGCTGAGGAGGATCCACCGCCGCGTGATCGCGATCCAGCGCGAGTCCAGCCGGCCGGTCAGGAGCGCCGAGATGGCGAAGGCGAAGGGAACGGCGAAGGCGGTGAAGCCGAGGTAGAGCGTGGGCGGATGTATCGTCATCCAGTAGCTCTGCAGCTGCGGATTCAGCCCGCGCCCGTTGGCCGGCGTGAAGCCCAGGCGTTCGAAGGGGCTGACGTCGGCGAAGAGCAGCACCACGACGAGGAACGCCAGCAGGCCCAGGAGGGTTCCGCTGACGTAGGGCATGAACTCGCGGTTCCGGTTGCGGTTGGTGAAGACCGCGATGGACGAGAACACCGAAAGCAGCAGCGTCCAGAAGACGAGCGACCCGCGCTGTCCGGCCCACAGCCCGGCGACCTTGAAGTAGGTGTCCAGCTCCCGGTTGGAGTAGTTCGCGACGTAGCTGTACTGGTACTGGTTGCCCACGAACGCCGCGATGATCCCCAGCGAGGCCAGCAGGATCAGCAGCGTCAGCACATACGCTGTCCGCTCACCGCTCAAAACCAGTTCGCCGCGGCCCAGCCTGCCCCCGACAAAGGAGAGGATGGTGCCCCAGAGGGCGACGGGCAGAGCGATCCAGAGGGCGATCTCGCCCAGGACCGTCACGCCGCCAACTCCTCCTCGGCGGCCTCGTAGCGGCTCCCGCACTTGGTGAGGACGGTGTGGGCGCGGAAGACGCCGTCGGTCCCGTAGGTGCCCTCGACGACCACTTCCGCCTCGTCATTGAAGGTGTCCGGCAGCACGTCGTCGTAGCGCACGGAGAAGACCACCCCCGGCTGTTCCAGGTCGGAAACCACGAAGGCGTGGGTGGAGGGACCGTCCACGCGGCGCTGCCAGGTGCCCTCCACGACCCGTCCGCTGACCTTCACCCCCACCTGGTGGAAGGTGGGATCCGCTTCAACGCGCTCCATCAGCTCCACGGGCGTCAGATAGTACACCATGCTGTCGCTGATTCCCGTCCACATCAGATATCCCACGACGCCCGCGACTCCAACGAGTCCGACGAAAAAACGTCCGTTCTTCATGGCAAATCCGCTCCGGTTCCACTCCAAGGATCCGCATGCTCGCGCCTCCCCGGCCACCTTCGGTTCGGGCACCCCGGGCGCGACGTCATTGTAATGTATGCAAGCCCCGCGCTATGGGGACAGTCCGGCCGCGGCAAGGGCACCGCCGATGGCCCGGTGCCAACCTTCCATGAGGGCGTCCCGCTCAGCCGCGACAAGTTCCGGATGGAAGGTCGTCCCCGCTGCAAAAGCCTCCGCGAAGTCGTCGGGCCCGCGCCAGACACCGGCGTGCAGCCCCGCCAGTCCGGCCGCTCCCAGCGCCGTGGTCTCGACCATGCCCGGCCGGCGCACCGGGATCCCGAGCACCCCCGCCATGAACTCCATCAGCCAGTTGTTCCGCGCCGCGCCGCCGTCCACGCGCAGCCCGGTGCAGCCGAAGCCGGCGTCGCGCTCCATGGCATCCAGAATGTCGCGGGTCCCGTAGGCCATGGCCTCGAGGGCGGCCCGCACCAGGTGCTCGCGCGTGGTTCCACGGGTCAGCCCGGTGAGGGTGCCGCGCGCCTCCGGCTGCCAGTGCGGCGCGCCCAGTCCCACGAGGGCCGGGACCAGGTACACCCCGTCGTTGCCGGCCAGCGAACGCGCCATCGCCTCGCTCCGGGAAGCGTCCTCGAGGATTCCGAGCCCGTCGCGCAGCCACTGGATCGCGGCGCCCGCCACGAAGATCGATCCTTCCAGGGCGAAGGCGGTCCCGCCTTCGGCATCGCACGCCGCCGTGGTGAGGAGACCGTGCCGGGACGCGACGCGCTCCCTGCCCGTGTTGAAGAGGAGAAAGGCGCCGGTGCCGTAGGTGCACTTTCCGGCCCCCGCCTCCCAGCACCCCTGCCCATAGAGCGCGGCCTGCTGATCGCCCGCCACGCCTCCGATCGGCACTTCCGCGCCGAACACATCGCCATCGGTCACGCCGAAGTCGCCCGAACTGGGGCGGATCTCGGGGAGGATTCGGCGCGGCACCCCCATCAGCCCCAGGAGTTCGTCGTTCCAATCGCCCTCCTCCAGGTCGTACAGAAGGGTGCGCGACGCGTTGGTGGGGTCGGTGGCGTGCACGGCGCCCCCGGTGAGGCGGGCGATCAGCCACGCGTCGATCGTCCCCGCCGCGAGCGCCCCCGTCCGGGCCCGGGCGGCGAGTTCGCGGTCGCGCTCGAGGAGCCACCGCAGCTTGGTCCCCGAGAAGTACGGGTCGAGGAGCAGCCCGGTGCGCCGGCGAATCATCTCCTCGTGCCCCGCCGCCTTCAGTTCGCGGCACAGGTCGCTCGTCCGCCGGTCCTGCCAGACGATGGCGCGGCCGAGGGGCTGCAGCGTTTCCGGGTCCCACAACACGATCGTCTCGCGCTGATTGGTGATGCCGACGGCGGCGATATCGGCGCCCGCGGCCGCCACCGCCTCCCGCGCGACGCGGGCCGTCACGGTCCAGATCTCCTCGGGGTCGTGCTCGACCCACCCGGGGCGGGGGAAGTGCTGCGTGAACTCCGAATAGGCCTTCGCCACCACATCACCTCGTGCCGAGATGACCAGCGCGGCCGACCCGGTGGTGCCCTGGTCGAGGGCGAGGACCGCGCCGCTCTTCATCCTTCCTCCGGCTCCTGCGCGCGGGCGACCACCCCCCTGCCCGGCCGATACTCGAGGCCGAGTTCCGCAAGCAGGGAGACGAAGGCCGCCACGGACAGCCCGACGACCGTGTAGTAGTCGCCCTCGACGGCTTCGATCATGGTGGAACCGTAGCCCTGAATGCCATACGCGCCCGCCTTGTCCAGCGGCTCCCCCGTGCGCACATAGTCCTCGATGAAGGTGCGCTCGACATCGCGAAAGAGGACCCTGGCCCTGGCGACCCGCGAGACCACCCTGCCCTTCCAGGCCAGCGCGAGACCGGAGTAGACGCTGTGGGCCCCGCCCGACAACGCGGTGAGCATGGCGACCGCTTCGGCGCGGTCTGCCGGTTTTTCAAGCACATGCCCCTTTAAGACTACGATCGTATCGCCCGCGATCTTCAATGCGCCGGGATGCGCCGGCGCCACGGCCAGCGCCTTCTCGCGCGACAGGCGTTCCACGTAGTCCTCGGGCGCTTCGCCCGGGACGCGGCGCTCCTCGACATCCGCCGGGACGACGCGAAAGGACAGGCCGAGCATCGCCAGCACGTCGGACCGGCGCGGCGAGGCCGAAGCGAGCACCACGGGGAGCGCCTGGCGGGGCTCCGGGCCTGTGGCGGAAATCGCCGCGCCGGGCTGCCGGGAGGACGCCACAGGAGCAGCCATCCTACCGGTCGATTACCAGGGTGACCGGGCCGTCGTTCACGAGTGCGACATCCATGTGCGCGCCGAAGCGGCCGCACTGTACCCCCCCGGGGGCTGCCGCGCGCAAATCCTCCACGAACCCATCGTAGAGCGGGATCGCGATCCCGGGCCGCGCCGCCCGCACGAAGGAGGGCCTGCGCCCCTTTCTGGCGTCGCCGTACAGGGTGAACTGGCTGACCACGAGCACCTCGCCGCCGACATCGAGGAGCGAGCGGTTCATGCGGCCCTCGCCGTCGGGGAAGATGCGCAGGTTGGCCACCTTCTCCGCCATCCACGCGGTCACGGCGCGGGTGTCCTCAGGCAGAAAGCCCGCCAGAACGACGAGTCCCGGCCCGATCGCGCCGACGACCTCCCCGTCCACCGTGACCGACGCTTCGGCCACGCGCTGAATCACGACCCTCACGGCCCGGTCGCTCCCTCGTTCGCGCCCGTCACTCGACCGTCACCGACTTGGCGAGGTTGCGGGGCTGGTCGACGTCGCAGCCTCGCATCACGGCGATATGGTATGCGAGCAGCTGCAGCGGAATGGTGCACAGCACCGGCATGAGCGCCGGGACCGTCTTCGGCACGACGATGACATCGTCGACCCGCTCCGTCACCTCATGGTCGCGGTCGGTTACGACGGCGATGACGCGGCCGTGGCGGGCCCTCACCTCCTCGATGTTCGAGAGCGTCTTGGCGTACACCCCGTCGCGCGGCGCCAGAACCACGACCGGCATGTTCTCATCGATCAGCGCGATGGGCCCGTGCTTCATCTCCGCGGCAGGGTAACCTTCTGCATGAATGTAACTTACCTCCTTCAACTTCAAGGCTCCCTCGAGGGCAACCGGAAACTGGTATCCGCGCCCCAGATAGAGGAAGTTGGGCGCATCCCGATACTGCCGGGCAAGCTTTCTGACCTTGTCGTCCACCGCCAGCGCCTCCTCCACCTGGTCAGGGAGCTGCCGGAGCGCGCGCACCAGCCGGCGTCCCTCCAGGACCGACATGTTGCGGCGGCGGGCCAGGTACAGCGTGAAGAGCGCGAGCGCGACCACCTGGCTGGAGAAGGCCTTGGTGGACGCCACCCCGATCTCCGGTCCGGCGTGAAGGTAGACGCCGAAGTCCGTCTCCGCCGCGATCGTCGAGCCGACCACGTTCACGATCCCCATGATCCCGCAGCCCCTTCGCCGGGCCTCACGGAGCGCGGCCAGCGTATCGGCCGTTTCGCCCGACTGGCTGATCCCCACGACCAGGGTGCGCGGGTCGAGGACCGGGTTGCGGTACCGGAACTCGGAGGCGTATTCGACCGTGACCGGGAGCCGCGCCGTGTCTTCGAGCATGCGCGCCCCGATGAGCCCGGCGTGCCAGCTGGTCCCGCACGCGGTGATGACGACCCGGTCGATGTCCGCAAGCTCCATGTCCGACACGGTGATCCCGCCCAGCCTCGCGGTGCCCTCCTGTTCGAGGAGGCGGCCCCGCATCACGTCCCGCAGCGACGAGGGCTGTTCGCGGATCTCCTTGTACATGTAGTGGTCGTAGCCGCCCTTGCCGATCGTCTCGATGTCCCAGGCGACGGTCTGCGCGCTGCGCCGCACCGCCCGCCGCGCCGGGTCGAAGGTGCGGTACCCCTCCCGGCTCAGCACCGCCGAGTCTCCGTCGCGCAGCCGGACCACCTTCTGCGTGTGCGCGACGACCGCCGCCGCGTCCGAAGCCACGAAGGTCTCGTCGCCGGCGCCGATGCCCAGGAGGATCGGGCTGCCATTGCGCGCGACCACGATCTTGCCGGGATCGCGCGAACTCACCACCGCGATCCCGTAGGTGCCCTCGACGCGGGCAAGCGCGGAGGCGACCGCGTCCTCAAGCCGGCCGCAGTCCCGGTACGCCAGGTCGATGAGGTGGACAAGCACCTCCGTGTCGGTCTCGCTTCGAAACTCGAAGCCCCGGTCCCGAAGGAGTGGACGCTGCCGCCCCGCACTCTCGATGATCCCGTTGTGGACCAGCGCGATGTCGCCGTCTGTGGACATTTGGGGGTGCGCGTTGACCGTGTTGGGCGGTCCGTGCGTCGCCCAGCGCGTGTGCGCGATTCCGCAGGTTCCGGGCGGAAGCCGGCCCGTGAGCGCGTCTTCCAGCTCGGCGATCTTGCCCGGCCGTTTCTCGACCGTCATGGAGCCGCTCTCCTGCACCGCCAGTCCGGCCGAGTCGTAGCCGCGGTATTCCAGCCGCTTGAGGCCCTCGAGGAGGATCGGAGCCGCCGGCCGCGGTCCCACGTACCCGATGATTCCGCACATCAGCCGCCCGCCACCCCCGCAAGCACCTCCCGCGCCCGGTCCACGAGCGACCGCGCTTCCGCCCCGCTCCCGGCCTCGGCGATCAGGCGCACGACCGGTTCGGTCCCGGACGGCCTGACGTGGATCCAGCTGCGCCGTGACGGCCAGTCGATGCGCAGGCCGTCGCTGGTGTCGCCGCTGCCGGCCGGCAATGCCCGCGCGAGCTCGGCGTAGGCCGCGTTCAGGCCCTCTCGCGCAAGCGACACCTTCTCCTTCACGATCGTGTAGGACGGCAGGCGCGCCACCCACCCGGAAATCGGCGTTCGCGGTTCGTCGGCGATGAACTGCAGCAGCAGCGCCGCCCCCACAGGCGCGTCGCGCGTGTGCTGCAAAGCGGGAAGCACCACCCCGCCGTTTCCCTCGCCCCCGATCACGGCGTCCGCCTCCCGCATCCGCTCCACCACGTGGATCTCGCCCACCGGCGCGCGGATCACTGGGCAGCCGTACCGGTCCGCGACATCGTCGAGGACGCGGCTGGTGGAGAGGTTGGTGACCACCTTCCCCGGCCGCCGCCGAAGCACGACATCGGCCGCAAGCGCCAGGGTGAGATCCTCGCCTAGCGGGCGACCCTTCTCATCCACCAGCGACAGCCGGTCCACATCCGGGTCCACCGCGAACCCGATCCGCGCCCCCGACGTCCGTACGAGCTCTCCGAGCGCGGCAAGGTTGTCCGCGGTCGGCTCGGGATCGCGATGGAAGCGGCCGCTCGCTTCGGTCCCGATCGCATGCACCTCGCACCCGAGCCGCGAAAGCAGCTCCGGCATGATGCGCCCCCCAGCCCCGTTTACGCAGTCGAGCGCGACGCGCATCTCCTCCCCGCGGATCCGCCCCGTATCGAGCAGCCCGAGGCCCAGAATCCTCTCGATGTGGCGCTCCGTCGCGCGCTCGTCCCGCTCCACCGGGGCGATCGCATCCCACCGGGCGCGAACCGGATCCCGCTCGCGGATCCGCGCCTGGAAGCGCGCCATGCGGTCGGGCGGGAGGAACGTCCCGCCCCTCACCGCGAACTTGAGCGCATTCCATTCGGCCGGGTTGTGGCTCGCGGTCACCCCCAGGCCCCCGGCCGCATCTCCCTCCCGCACGGCCAGCATCAGCGTCGGCGTCGGCACAACGCCCAACTCCACCACGCGGCACCCAGCCGAGACCAGCCCGGCCACCGCCGCGCGCATCAGCATCGGCCCCGAAGTCCTCGAGTCGCGCCCCACCATGACGGGCCCGTCGTCACCCGCTTCGCGCAGGAACGTCCCGTACGACGCCGCCACCCCGGCCACGAGTTCCGGGTTGATCGACTCGCCCACGCGTCCGCGGAAGCCGGAGACGCTGACCATGAGATCGTCGGGAAGAGAAATCGGCATTCTGGCCTGTGCCTGTTGAGGTGCGGGGACCCCTCTCGCCAGATGGGAAGCTACTATATTCCCCCGAATCGATCACAGCCCGACGCGTCGGCCGTTCCAGGCGGACGGACACCCCACCCCGGCGGGTCGAGCCTGCGATGCCGATCCCCGGTCACGGGGGAACCGATCCCCAGCCACGGGAGAAGACGTTGCCTGACTCCACAGGGCGATTCGACACCCGCTGCGTGCACGCGGGTCAGTCTCCGGAGGCGGTGACGGGGGCGATCACAACGCCGGTGTTCCTGACCTCGACCTACGTCCAGGAGGGGCTGGGACGCCACAAGGGCTATGAGTACGCACGCCTGCAGAATCCCACCCGCGAGGCCAGCGAGGCCAACGTCGCGGCGCTCGAGGGCGGGCGCCACGGGATCGCTTTCTCCAGCGGCCTGGCCGCCTTCGAGTGCCTGGCCAAGACGGTCGCGCCGGGAGGCCACATCGTCAGCGAGGAGAACACCTACGGCGGCACCACGCGGATGTTCATGGAGGTCTTCAGCCGCCTCGGCATCACCTTCACGCTGGTGGACACGCGAGATCCGGACGCCGTCCGGGACGCCCTGCGTCCGGAGACGCGCCTGGTCCTCCTGGAAACGCCGTCCAACCCCCTTATGCGGGTTACCGACATCGAGGCGGTGGCGGAGATCGCCCGGGAGCACGGCGCGCTCCTCTGCGTGGACAACACCTTCGCATCGCCTTTCAATCAGAACCCCCTCGCCCTCGGCGCGGACGCGGTCGTCCACTCGACGACCAAGTACCTGGGCGGCCACTCGGACATCCTCGGCGGCATGCTGGTGGTCGATGACAACGCGCTCGCAGCGGAGCTACATTTCATGCGCAAGTCCACCGGGCCCATCCCCGGCCCGCTGGACTCCTGGCTCATGCTGCGCGGCACCAAGACGCTTCACCTCCGGATGACGCGCCACAACGAAAACGGGATGCGGGTCGCGGAGTTCCTCGCCGGCCACCCGGCCGTCCGGGCGGTGCACTACCCCGGGCTGGCCTCCCACCCCGAGCACCCCCTGGCCCGCCGCCAGATGCGCGGATTCTCCGGCATGCTGTCCCTGGACCTTTCGGCGGCCGACGCCAGGCGGCTCGCGGAAGGCACAAGGCTCTTCGGGCTCGCGGAAAGCCTGGGTGGCGTTGAATCGATGATCTGCGTCCCGTCGCTCATGACCCATGCGGCGGTGCCCGAGGAACTGCGGCTGCGCATGGGAATCACCGACGGGCTGGTGCGGCTCTCGGTGGGCATCGAGGACGGCGACGACCTGATCGAAGATCTGGATCGCGCCCTCCGTAGTTGAGCGGCACCTCCAGCCGCCGGACGCGCGGACGCACATGCCTTTGAGCGCACATGCACGTGAACACACAAGTAGATTCGAGGGACGGCGGATCCCTCCGGCAAGGATGCAAGGATGAACCACGACGATTTCGATACCTCGTACGGCCACGGAAGCCCCGAAGACAACGGTGATCCGCGGGTCACCCGCACCTTCACCGACATTTCGTCGCGGGCGTGGGAACACAGCGCTGACCGCGCCGCGCTGGCGGCCCTGCGCAAGCTCCCCGGATTCGATCAGGTGCTGCGCGCGCTCTTCGGCATCTTCGGCGAAAAGCCGGTGCGGCTGGCGTTTCAGGCCAATGCGGTGCGGGTCGGGCCGAATCAATTCCCGCGCCTGTGGGACCAGTACTGCGACGTCTGCACCACCATGGACGCTCCCGAGCGCTATCCGCTCTTCGTCTCGCAGAACCCCGTCGTGAACGCGGGCGCGTACGGCATGAAGGAGCCGTTCATCATCCTCAACTCGGGAACGCTCGCCCTGCTCACCGACCGGCAGGTGTCGTACATCCTCGGCCACGAGCTTGGCCATGTGATGAGCGACCACGTCCTGTACCGGACGATGACCGAGCTGCTCATCGCGCTGGCCAAGATGGGCTTCCCCATCGTGGGGCTGGCGGCCCGGGCGATTCTGGTCGCGCTGCTGGAGTGGTCGCGAAAGAGCGAGCTGTCGGCGGACCGCGCTGGGCTTCTGGCCATACAGGATCCGGACGAGGTCATGGGGTCGATGCTCAAGATGGCCGGGGGCGGCGAGGACGCAGAGACATCTCTTCCCGAGTTCATCCGCCAGGCCGAGGACTACCGCGAATCCGGCGATATGGCCGACCAGGTGTTCAAGGTCCTCAACCTGCTCGGCCAGACGCACCCCTTCTGGGTCCTGCGGCTCTCGGAACTTCGGGGCTGGATCGAGACCGGCGAGTACGACCGGATCCTCAGGGGCGAATACCAGCGCCGTGGAGACCCCGACCCGGCCTACGCCGAAGACGTGGCCGAGGCCGCCAGCAGCTACAGGGCCGGGGCCAGGGACGTGCTCGATCAGATGGCCGGTGCGGCCAGGCGCGCCGGTGAATCGTTCTTCGACAACTTCAGAAAGCAGTCCTGACGACGATGCGAATCCTCATCGCCGGCAGCGGCGGGCGCGAACACGCGCTGCTCTGGAAGCTCCGGCGGGATGCGCCCGGGGCGTCCTTCCATGCCACCCGTCCGAACGGCGGCATGGTGCCGGGATGCCATGCGGTGGACATCTCGCCCACCGATGTCGTGGCCCTCGCGGGCTGGGCGGCCGGAAACCGGATCGACCTGGCGGTGGTGGGGCCCGAGACACCTTTGGCCCTGGGACTCGCCGATCGGCTGACACAGTCGGGCGTCCCCGTTTTCGGCCCCTCGGCTGCCGCGGCGCGGATCGAGTCGAGCAAGGCCTTCGCCAAGGACCTGATGGCCGGCGCGGGGGTCCCCACGGCGGCCTACGAGGTGCACACCGAGGCGGACGCGGCCGCCGCGTACATCGAAGCGACGGGCGCGCCGGTGGTGGTCAAGGCTTCCGGGCTGGCTGCCGGGAAGGGCGCGGTCGTATGCACGGCGGTGAACGAAGCCGTTCGGACGGCTCGCGGCATGCTCGAAGGGTCGTTTGGGGACGCGGGGAGCCAGGTCGTGGTCGAGGAGTTCATGGAGGGGGAGGAACTCTCGGTGTTCTGCCTCGCCGACGGAGAGGACTTCGTGCCGCTCCTGCCCTCGCAGGACCACAAGCGCATCGGCGAGGGTGACACGGGGCCGAACACCGGCGGCATGGGCGCGTATGCCCCCGTCGGGTTCGTCAGCGACGCGCTCATGGACGAGGTGGGCAGCATCATCATCGCGCCGGTGCTCAAGGCCCTGGCGGAGGAAGGATGCCCGTTCAGCGGCCTGCTCTACGCCGGACTCATGGTCACCGACGAGGGACCGAAGGTGGTCGAGTTCAACTGCCGCTTCGGGGATCCCGAAACCCAGGCGGTGCTGCCGCTTCTCTCGTCGTCCCTGCTGGACCCGATGCTGGCGGTCGCCGAGGGCTCGGGGCTTGCGGAGCACCGGCCGGTCTTCGCCGAAGCGTCCGCGGTCACGACCGTGCTCGCCGCATCCGGGTACCCCGGAAGCTACGGCAAGGGCGCACTCATCGACATCCCGCCGCTGCCGAGCGGCGTCCAGGTGTTCCACGCCGGCACGTCGCTGCGGTCGGGCCGGCTGGTGACGTCCGGGGGCCGCGTACTCGCCGTCACCGCCGCCAACGCGGACTTCGAGCGCGCCCGGACGGTGAGCCGCGCGGTGGCGGACGCGATCACCTTCGAAGGCAAGCAGTTCCGCACCGACATCGGGTGGCGGGAGGCGGAGCGGCGGCAGTGATGCCATACTAACAAGGAATGGATCCGGAAGGAGCAGGGTTTTGATCATCACGACAACTTCAGTGCTGCAGGGCCGCCGCGTCCGGGAATACCTCGGCATCGTGACCGGCGAGGCGATCATCGGCGCGAACATCGTCAAGGACATCCTGGCCGGGATCCGGGACATCGTGGGAGGGCGCTCCGGGTCGTACGAGAACGCCCTGCGCACGGCGCGTGAGGAAGCTCTTCGCGAGATGGCCTCGCAGGCGCGGGCGCGCGGGGCCGACGCGGTCATCGGCGTCGACCTGGACTACGAGGTCCTCGGGACGTCCAACGGGATGCTGATGGTGTCGTCGACCGGCACCGCCGTGGCGCTGGAGTAGCATCGTGCCGGAGCTCCCCGAGGCCGAGACCATCGCACGGGGGCTGGACAGGGTCCTGCCGGGCAGGGTGGTGCGTTCGGTCACGGTGCTCCGGGGGGACGTGGTGCAGGGTCCACCGCAACGGTTCGCCGAAGCGGTGACAGGCAGGCGATTGAGAACGACGGGAAGGCGGGGCAAGAACGTGGTGCTCATCTTCGAAGACGGCACCCGCGTCGTGGTCAATCTCGGAATGACGGGCCGCCTCGTACCCGGATCCGGCCCGGGACCCGGGCCCGGATCGACTCACCCGGCCGTGCTCTTTCAATTCACGGACGGCGGATCCCTGACCTACGACGACGTGCGGCGATTCGGCCGCCTGACCCACCTCCCCGCGTCGGATTGGAGGCGTTGGTCCCGGCGGCTGGGCCCGGAGCCTCTCGCCCGGTCGTTCACCGGCGCGCGGCTCCGCCGGATCCTCTCCCGCTCCAGATCCCCCATCCGCTCGCTCCTCCTCGACCAGCGCAGGATCGCCGGCGTGGGCAACATCTACGCGGTGGAGGCGTGCTGGTTCGCGGGGATCCACCCCCGCACGCCGGCCAGTTCGATCAGCGACACCTCCGCCGCCCGCCTCCATCGCTCGCTGCGGCGCGTTCTTCGGCGCGCGGTCGAGGCTGGCGGCACCACCCTGCGCAACTATCGCGCTCCCGACGGGAACGAGGGGCGGTTTCGGCGGGCCCTGCACGCCTACGGGCGCGAAGGACGGCCCTGCTCGAGATGCCGCGCGCGCATCGAGCGCATCGTGTTCGGCGGGCGCTCCGCCTTTGTCTGCCCCGGGTGTCAGCCCGAGCCGGAGTCCGGGCCCGCCATAGGGGGAGACGCGTCTTGACCGGCCGCCATTCCGCTGCCGGCCGGCGACCCGCCGGGCGTCCTGCAGCCAGCCATCCTGCAACCGGAAGGCGTTGCGGCACCCGGGCCGCACGCGCCTGCCGCGCGATCCTCACGGCATGCCTGGCCGCCGCCCTCGTGCCCGCCGACGCCCTGGCACAACAGCGCGCCCCGGCACCGGGCACCGAACTCCCCGTCGACCGCTTCACCCTCGACAACGGCATGACCTTCCTGGTCCTGGAGCGGCGCCAGTCTCCCACCGCGGCCCTGGTGGTCCACTATCCGGTGGGCTCGGTCAACGAGCACCTGGGCAACACCGGGATCGCACACGTGGTCGAGCACATGCTCTTCAAGGGTTCGGACGAGATCGGCACCTCGGACCGGGCCCGCGAGGCACCGCTCCTGGACGCGATGGACGCGATCCGCGACTCGCTTCTCCACGAACTCGCCCGGCCCAGGGCCGACTCGACGGCGATCCGGCGCTTGCGGTCGGCCTTCGCCACTCTCCGGGACCAGGCGCGCGCGCATGTGATCCCGAACGAATTCGACCGCATCCTCTCCGCCCAGGGCGCCCGCGGCCTGAACGCGACCACCTCCCACGAGGCCACCCGCTACTTCGTGGAAATCCCCGCCAACCGAATCGAACTGTGGTTCGCACTCGAGTCGGACCGCATGCGCAGCCCGGTGTTCCGCGAGTTCTACACCGAACTGGACGTGGTTCGGGAGGAGCGCCGGACGCGACTCGAGACCAGCCCGGGGGGCATCCTTGAGAGCGCCTTCCTGGCGACTGCCTTCCAGGTACACCCCTACGGTGTGCCGGTGATCGGACACACGTCGGATCTGGAGAACCTGACCAGGCAGCAGGCCATCGCGTACTTCCGCGACTACTACGGCGCGCGGAACGCCGTGGCGGCGATCGTCGGCGACGTGGACGCGGGCCGGGTGAGGCGATTGGCGGAGGAGTATTTCGGTCCGATCACCCCCGGCCGGGAGGCGCCCCCGGTGCGGGCAATCGAACCCGCCCAGGCCGGCGAACGCCGGATCACGGTCGAATTCGACGCCGAGCCCCGACTGATGATCGGCTGGCGGGTGGGGTCCGGCTTCCACCCCGATGCACCGGCGCTGACCATGCTAGCCTCCGTGCTCACCGGCGGCAGAACCACCCGGCTCTACCAGCGACTGATCGCCGAAGACCAGTCGGCGGTGCACGTCGCCGCCTACCTGGGGCCGGGGTTCTCGCATCCCAGGCTGTTCACGATCTCGGCGGTCCCAAAGGCGCCCCGCACGACCGACGAGATCGAGGCGGCGATCTACGACGAGATCGCGAAGATCAAGGCTGCTCCCCCCGACCCCGGCGCGCTCCTGCGGATCAGAAACCAGCTCCGGGCCAGCGAGTTCCGGCGGCTGTCGTCGAACCTGGAACTGGCGATGCAGATCGCCGAGTCCGAAGCCGCGCTTGGGGATTGGAGCGAGACGTTCCGCCTCTCCCGGCGCATCTCCGAGGTGACCCCGGAGGACGTGCAGCGCGTGGCGGTACAGTACCTGCACGACGGCTCGCGGACGGTCGCCACGATGGTGCGGAAGGACGAACGGTGATGACTTCGCGCCCCCTGGGCTGTCGACGGGTCGGCACCGCCGCCCTCCTGACCGGCGTGGCCGCCGCGTTGGCCACATCGCTCTTCCCCCCACCGGCACTGGCCCAGGAATCGGTGCGGGAGCGAATCGACCGCATGGACTTCCCCGAGCTGCGCTTCCGGCGTCTGGCGCCCCGCGAGGGAATCGTCCACGGGGTCCCCGTCTACTTCGTGGAAGACCGGGAGCTGCCGCTGGTGACCTTCTACGCCACTTTCGAGGGAGGCGTGCGGCACTTCGGGCGCGAGTTCTTTGCGGCCGCAACCGCGATGGCAGGCCTGCTCCGCACGGGCGGCACCGCCGCCCTCCCGCCCGACTCCGTCGACGCGCGCATCGAGTCGCTGGCGCTCGCGATGAGCTTCGGCCAGGGCGGCGGGGGCGCGTCCTCGTGGGTCAACACCCTGTCGGAACAGGTCGGCGACGCGGTGCGGCTCTGGGGCGCCATGCTGCGTGAGCCGCGCTTCGATTCCACCCAGGTCGAACTCTGGCGCACCGCCGAGATCGAGCGCGTGCGGCGGCGCCCGGAGGATCCCGCGTCGCTTGCCTTCGGGGTCTTCAACCGGATCATGTACGGCGACCATCCGGTGGGCTGGGAGATGGGCGCGGCCGACCTGGAGCCCGGCGACCTGGCCGCCGAGAGGCTGCGCTTCGTCCACGAGGCCGTGGTCTGCCCCGGGAACATGGTGCTGGGCATCGCGGGCGACGTCTCGTGGAACCGTGCGCGCGACCTGGTGGAAGAGCTCCTCGAGGACTGGCCTCCGTGCTCGGGCAGCCTCGGGCAGAACCCGGTCGCCGACATCCGTTCGGAGCCCGGCGTCTTCGTCCTCCACAGGGAGATCGAGCAGAGCGTGGTGGTCCTGGCCCAGGCGACGGCCGTCCGGCAGGGGGACAATCCCGGCTACTTCGCTTCGCGCATCGGGAACAGCATCCTCGGGGCATCCGGCCTCTCGAGCCGCCTGGCCTCCGAGGTGAGAACGCGGCAGGGTCTGGCCTACAGCGCCTCGTCGATCTGGACGACCTCGAGCCGCGATGACGGCCTTGCGGGGGCGCTCACCCGCACCAGGCCCGAGAGCACGCTGGCGGCCGCGCGCCTGCTGCTGGCGGCGGTCGATTCGATGCGCGCCGCGCCTCCGGCAGAGGAAGAGGTGTCGCACGCCGTCGACGAAGTGGTCAACGGCTTCGTCTTCAACTTCCGCACGCCCTTCCAGGTCGTGGCCAGAGGCATGGCGTACCGGAGGCTCGACCTTCCATCCGACTGGCTCGAGCGCTACGTCGAAGGCATCCGGAACGTGACGCCCGCCGCCGTCCAGGACGTGTTCCGCAACGAAGTCGACCCCCTGGGCATGACCATTCTACTGGTTGGCGACACGGTCCGCTTCGACGGCTCTCCATCGGAACTGGGCGCGGTTACCGTGCTCCAGGAGGGGCCGGGACGCGCGGGCGTCAGTCCCGGGACGCCTTCGTCGCCACGTGGATCGCGGCAATCCCGCCGGTAACGAGAAACCACCTCACGCGCGCGAAGCCGGCGCTGCGGAGCATTCCGGCCAGGGCATCGGGCCCGGGGAAACCCTCCACCGATTTCGGCAGATAGGTGTACGCCCACGGATGGCCGGAGACCAGCCGGCCCACCCGCGGCAGGATGTGGTTGAAGTAGAGCAGGTACGCGCCGCGCATCAGCCTCCCCGGCGGCACCGTGAACTCCAGCACGACGAAGCGGGCGCCGGGCCGCAGCACGCGGTGCACCTCGCGGAATCCGGCGAGCGGCTCGGCGAGGTTGCGGACGCCGAACCCCACCGTGGCGCCCGCGAAGGAGCCCGTGGCGAAGGGGAGCTCCTGCGTGTCGCCGCAGACGGCCTCTACCGGCGCGCCTTCGATCTTCGGCATCCCCTGGGCCAGCATCGGAAACGCGAAGTCGCAGCCCACCACGCGGTCGCGGAACCCCGGGCTGGCGGCCAGCTCCAACCCGAGGTCGAGGGTGCCCGCGCAGACATCGAGGTACGATCCGCCGGGATCGCGATCCCAGCCGAGTTCGCGCACGGCCCGGCGGCGCCATCGCCGGTCGATGTTCAGGCTGAGCAGGTGATTCAGCAGGTCGTAGCGCGGCGCGATCTCGCTGAACAGCCTGCGCACCTGCGCGGCGCGGGCACCGCCGCTCGCCGGCTCTGCGTCCCGGGTAGTGGTCAAGCGACACCTGTCGTTGCATGGCATGGTTGGATCGCCGCGCGCTTCCTGCGGCGCGCCCGGGCCCGGCGGGCCGACGAAGGCCGAAAGGTAGACAACCAGCGCGGCGCTCTCCAAGCCCCTTGCAACCGTCTCCGTTCATCCTCCGTCTCCAACGGTTGGCCAGGCGGTCGCTACCCGGTGTCGCCAACCCCCCAGCCGCCTGCCCGGTAAAGGAGACGGGGCCTGCGGTCGTAGTAGGTTGCATGACGCCCGCAAGCCGCCGGAATGCGGGATTGAGACACCGCCGGACCGAATCGCGAGGAACTCCGATACCTGCAGAGAAAGCGGTTCCCGACGACAGGACACTCGCCCTGGAGGCGGCCAGGGGCCGCGAGAAGGCGTTCAGGGAGCTGCTGAACCGCTATGAGCGGCCGGTCTTCAGTCTCATCTACCGCATGGTGCGGAACCGCAGCCTGGCCGAGGATCTCTCCCAGGAGGCGTTCATACGCGCCTTCAACGCGATCGGCAGCTACAACCCCGGCTACAAGTTCTCGAGCTGGATGTTCAAGATCGCCCACAACCTGACGATCGACCACCTGCGAAAGCGGCGCCTCGACACGGTCTCGATCCACGGCTCCCCGCACGCGGTCACCGCCGATGAACAGGCGCGCACGAGCCTGGTGCTGGAGTCTCCCGAGGAGCGGCCTGACGCCTACGTGGAGAACCTCGAACTCGGCAGCCAGATCGAGGCCGCGATCGGCAGGCTCAGGCCCGAGTACCGCGCGGTCACGCTGCTGCGGCACGTCGAGGGGTACTCGTACCAGGAGATCGCCGATATCCTGGAGATCCCGCTCGGAACCGTTAAGACCTATATCCATCGTGCGCGGCTGGAGCTCAAGGCCGCGTTGGGACCGCTGCTCGAGCCTTCGGGTTAGCATACCGGGGCGTGAAACCCCCGAATCGCAGGCGGCGTATTGGGATTGACAACCACAAGGGGAACCGGGACGTGAAGCGGAATCATCGTACAGACAACCAACCGAATCCGGATGCGAGGCGGCTCTTCTCGTATCTGGACGGCGAGTTGCGTGCGGGTGAGCGGAGGGCCTTCGAGCGCAGAGTCGCCGGGGACCCCGCGCTTCAGCGACAGGTTCGCGCCTGCCGCTCCCTCTTCACGGCCCTGCAAACCCTGGAGCCCCACGCGCCGGCGCGCGACCTGAAGGCGAGGATCATCGCGTCGCTCCACGTACAGCCGTCGCGCCTGAGCAGACTCCGGGCCTGGCTGGCCGGAGGGTCGCCGGGGTCCGTGGTCAACGTCTTCGACGACCTGCACGACGGCTTGCTCTCCGCTCGACAGGCGCGGGCGCTGAAGTCGCTCGCCGCCCGGGACCGGGAGGCCGCCGCGGCCATGGCCGGCTGGGGCCGCCTGCACCGGGAACTGGGGCAGCTACCGGCCCTGGCTCCCGCCGACGGATTTGCGGAGCGGGTGATGGCCCGCGTGCGGTTGCCGGAGAGGGCACGGTCGCGCACTCGCCTGCGGCACCTTCTCGCCGGCCTTTGGCCGCAGCGTCAGGAGCGCCTCGCCGCGGCGTCGGGCGTGGCCTTCGGGCCCACGGCGGCCGTTGTGGCAACGGGCTACATGCTCTTTGCCAACAACCCGCTGGTGACGCTCTCGAACCTGGCCGGATTCCTGTGGAACCAGGGGATTGCCGCCCTGCCCGACGCGCTCGGCGGCACCCTGGGCACCGGGGCCGGCATTCTATCGGATGTCTTGCCGGCCGGCCTCGCCGGTGCCGGCGCGGCCTCCGTTGTCGTGGGCGGGATTCTCCTTCTCACCACGCTCACCGCGCTATCTGGATGGATTCTGTACAGGAATGTGGCGAGAACCACGGAATTGGAACGTGTACATGTACCGCTTTAGACCCATGAATCCACTTTGCACGGCCCTCCTCGGCCTGGCCGCCGCCTTTGCCGCCGGCGAAGGTGCGGCGCAGGAACGCGAAGTCGTTTCCAGCCATGTAGAGGTCTCGCAGTCCAGCGCTTCACTCCAGTTGGAGTTCGCCGACGGCGAGCGGCTGACCGTCAGCTTCGCGGACGGCGTTGCCACCCTGGACAGCGAGGTGCTCGGCAGCTATGAGGCGGGAGATGATTCCGATCGCGCCTGGCGGGATCTTCTGGCCGGCATCCTGACGCTCTCCGACGGGCCCCTGGCACGCGCACTGGAAGCGTGGGCGCCCGACCCCGGATTGGCGGCACCGGAGCAGGCGCTGCTCGACCGCGTCGACCGCGCGCTTGAGGACGCGGTGGCCGAGCAGGGGCGGCCTCTTCAGACCCGGCGCGAAGGGACCTCGGCGGAGGAATTCCTGGCGCTCGCGGCCCGGTCGGGGGGGATTGCGGCGCTCGGAGCCGCGCTGGCCGACGTTGATCCGGAGGCGATGCTCGTTCGCGTGGGCCGGGCCTACTCGGTTCCCGAAGGCGATGAGGTCGAGGGCAGCGTCTTCGTTGTCGATGGCCGGCTCGAGGTCGACGGCCGGATCCGCGGCGACGTGATTCTGCTGGACGCCACCCTGGCGCTGGGCGAATCGGGGCGCATCGACGGCGACGTCCGCCACGCGCGCTCCGAGATCGAGCGGCGCGGGGGCGAGGTGCGTGGTGAGATGGTGGACCTCGCGCAGCCGGGAGAGGACCGTGCGACGAGGGCGCCGACCGCGGCGGAGCCGCCGCCGCCCCCTCCTCCCCCCCAGGTGCCCGAAGCCACTCAGGCCGAAAGAGAATCGGATCGGGATCGCGCGAGGTCGAACCGGCGCGGACCCTCCGAATGGCGTGCGTTGCGGGCGGCGGGCGAGGTTGTCGAAACGCTCTTCACCTTCGTCGTCCTCGGTGGCCTGGCGCTGCTCCTGACTCGTTTCGCGGGACTGCGTCTGGACGCGGTGACGAGGGAGATCGAGTACCGGCCGGGACGGGCGGCCGTCGTCGGTTTCGCCGGCGCGTTCCTCGTGGTCCCGGTGTTCGTAATCGGCATCGTCGTTCTGGCGGTTTCCGTGGTCGGCATTCCGGTCCTGCTTGCCTGGGTGCCGCTGTACCCGCTGGCCATCGCGCTGGCGGGGTTCATGGGCTACATCGGCGTGAGCCATCATGTGGGCCGGTGGGTGCTGGAGCGGGAGCATCCGTGGCTCGATCGCGTGGATCGCAGCCGCGACACACACGTGAGGCTGACCGGCCTGGCGGCGCTGATGCTGCCCTTTGCGGTCGGCAGCGCGCTCGGCGCCATTCCCCTGATCGGATGGGTCGGCGGCCTCGTCGAGGTGCTGGCGGTGCTCGCCGGTGTAATCGCCGTGATGACGGGCTTCGGCGCCGTGATCATCACGCGGGGCGGCAGGTACGCGACGCTCTGGTCCGACGGCTTCGACGAAGACGTGGACATGCCGGTGGACTGGTCTCCGGCGGATGAGCCGGAAGGCGATGCGGGCGACATGGGCAAGGAGGAGGAAGGATGAGAACCTTGCTCCTCGTGCTCTTGCTCGCGGCCACGGCCGGCCAGGCCCAGGCGGTACAACCCAAGACCGTGACCCTGTCACGCCAGGTGACGGACGAGGAACGCCTCGAGGTCAATGTCAGCTATGGCGCAGGCGAACTCGCCCTCCGCCCCGGCGAGTCGGGTCTGCTCTACCGCGCCCGCTTCGACTACGACGAGGACTTCGCGACGCCCAGGGCCGATTACGCGAGGGGTCGCCTCGATGTAGGCATCTCCACCCGGAACAACCGTCGATTCAAGGACAAGTCCTCGTCGTCGTCGCTCGACCTGAGGCTGTCGCGGGACGTGCCCATGGAGCTGGAGCTGGATTTCGGGGCGGGCTCGGCCACGCTGGACCTGTCCGGATTGCCCCTGCTCGGCCTCGAGGTCAACACCGGCGCTTCGGAGTCGGAGATCCGCGTCGGGGAGGTCAACCCGGCCGCGATGGCGTCGGCCTCGATCAATGTGGGCGCGGCCAGACTGTCGATGCACGGCATCGGCAACCTCAACGCCGAGCGGGTTGCCGTCAAGGCCGGCCTGGGCTCGGTCTCGCTGGGACTGGACGGCGAATGGCCGCGTGATGGGCGCGTCTCGGTGGAAATGGGGCTGGGCGCCCTCGAGATCCGGGTTCCGGAATCACTGGGCGTCCACATCCTCCGCGAGAACTTCCTCACGGTGATCGAGGCCGATGGCTTCGTGAAGAGCGGCAGAAGCTATCGGTCGACGAACTGGGAGACGGCGGAGCGCCGCGTCGAGATCGAGATCTCGGCGGCCCTCGGCGCCATCGACATCGTGCGGATCCCGTGACCGGCGCGGGACGGACGGCATCCCGGGATGAAGGGACGGCATCCCGGCGGTGAAAGGTGTTACACTTAGACCGACTGAAGCAGGATTCGCGGTCGGCGCGACCCGGATGGATCGTGGGACCCGGATAGAGATGGAGAAGGCATGATCGGAACGCTCCTGACATTCCTGGCCATGGGCATCGTCAGCATTGTCGTGGTCTGGATTGTGCTTTCGGTAGTCGGGGCGCTCCTTGGCCTTACGCTGGGCATCGCGAGTTTTCTCCTCTTCAAGGTCGCGCCGATCATGCTGGTCGGCTGGTTCGTCCTCAAGCTCCTCGACCGGGTGCGCGGACGCGAGGCGCTTTCGTCCGCGGACCGGAAGTGGCTGGAGGGCGAGTAGCCCGGATCCTGCGGGCACCGGCCGCGCGTCCGACCGGGTCCCGGTGGAACCACCGCCCCGTCGCACAACTTCCGGCGGGCTGGCGCTAGTCGCGCGGGGGGAGGCCCTCCAGGTCGGCCAGCAAACGGTCGCCGATCTCCGCCAGCGATGACGCAGCCGGCGAGGTGGGTGCGGAAACGACCGTAGGCCGACCCGTGTCTCCGGCAGTGCGAACCGCCATATCGAGCGGAATCCTGCCGAGGAACGGCACGGACAGCTCGCCGGCGAGATCCTCCCCGCCCCCGCGGCCGAACAGATCGATCACCTCGCCGGTGCCGGGGACCTGGAATCCGCACATGTTCTCGACGATGCCGAGGATCCGGGTGTTGACCCGTTCGAACATCTTCACGCCGCGGCGCACGTCGCCGGTGGCCACCTTCTGGGGCGTGGTGACCATGAGGGCGCCGTCCAGGTTTACCGTCTGCACGAGCGAGAGCTGTGCGTCGCCGGTTCCGGGCGGCATGTCGACGATCATCAGGTCCAGACGGCCCCAGGCGACCTGCTCCATGAACTGCTTGAGGATTCCGGCGATCAGTGGGCCGCGCATGATCGCGGGCTGTTCGCGCTCCAGAAGGAACCCGAGGCTCATGAGGCGCACGCCGTGGGCCTCGAGCGGGACGATCATTTCCGAGCCCTTGGCTCCGGTCACCGGCGGGCGGCGCCCTTCCCCGAACATGATCGGGATGTTGGGGCCGTAGATGTCGGCGTCGA
Source organism: Longimicrobiales bacterium (assembly GCA_965211645.1). Lineage (GTDB taxonomy): Bacteria > Gemmatimonadota > Gemmatimonadetes > Longimicrobiales > Gaopeijiaceae > Bin94. The sequence goes on from OZ242947.1 coordinate 661,363, forward strand.
GAAGACCGACGGCCAGACCCTTCGAGGCGGCGTGAGCGGCCAGGTTGGTCGCGACCATCGACTTGCCGACGCCGCCCTTGCCCGAACTGACCGCGACGATGCGCCCGACCCCGGCGAGCAGTCCCGGCTGCGGGGTCGGGGCCGGCACGGATCCAGGCTGGAGGCCGCGTTGCGGGGCGGGGCGCGCCGCGGGACTCGGTCCGGCGCGGGCGGCGGTCGCCGGCGAGGGCGAGGCACCCCGGCCACCCCCCCCGGTGCTGTCCCGGGCGGGCGGCGAACCCGCCGGTGCGGTGCTCTGCGGCAGCTGCACGTTCACCTTCACGCCGCGTATGCCGTCGACCGCGGCGGCGGCGGCGCGCGCCTGGCGCACGAGCACGCCGGGGTCGCCCCGCTGAAGGGAGAAGATGAAGGTGGCCCTGCCGTCGCAATCCACCGCGACCTCGCGCACCTGTCCGCCGGCCACGACATCCTTGCCGGTCGCCGGGTTGACTACCTGGGCCAGAGCGCGATTGACGGCCTCGACGGCTCCGTTCGGGCTCGCTGCGGGATCAGCTTGCGTCAACGGTCATCACCTCGGGGACGGCGGCCCGAAGGCGCCGTTCGATCCCTTCCCTGAGGGTGAACATCGAGATCGGACACGACTCGCACGCGCCCATGAACCGCACTTCCACGCTCCCCACCTCCTCGCTCCAATCCAAAAGTTCCACGTCCCCGCCGTCCGACCGATTGCCGGCCTGAGCGACTCGAGAACCGCCTCGATCCGATCTCTGGTACCCATTCCACCATTTCGCGGGACAGCGCATTGCCGACGGGCCCCACGACCGGGCCACAAGCGCACAGGAAGGTACCGAAGCGGTTTCCAGGTGGTCAACGGGTTGCGCCCGTCGGGGCGCTGGGTAGATTGCCTGCGACTCCGGGTGCCGCGCTGCAGTATCGGGCGTTCGGAGGCCACGCCTGAATCGCACCTTCCCGGTTCCCGTAGCGCAGTCCCCCAGACGAGTGTGCGCGGGTGAAAGAGGCCGTCCGCCTCATCCCGGGGTTCGGGCGCTCCCGCCAACCAACAAGACTGGGATGAGAAATGTCCGGAACGATACGTGTTCCCGCTCCCGTAAACGAACCCATCCTGTCGTACGCGCCGGGCACCTCCGAGCGCGCGGAGCTGAAGGCCGCGCTGCGGTCGATCGCCGGCCAGGAGGCGGACATCCCCGTGATCATCGGGGGCGAGGAAATCCGCACCGGGAAGACGCATCGGATTCGCGCCCCGCACGACCACGGGCTGCGGCTCGGGGTGTGGCACGAAGGCGGCGCCGAGGAGGCGCAGCGGGCGATCGCGGGCTCGGTCGAAGCGCGTCGGGAGTGGGCTTCGTGGCGCTGGGAGGACCGCGCGGCGGTGTTCCTCAAGGCGGCCGAGCTGCTGGCCGAGCCGTGGCGCTCCACGCTGAACGCGGCCACCATGCTCGGCCAGAGCAAGAACGCCTTCCAGGCCGAAATCGACGCGGCGTGCGAGATCGTCGATTTCTTCCGCTTCGGGGCCCACTTCGCCGAGCTGATCTTCGACCATCAGCCCGTCTCGGACCGGGGCATCTGGAATCGCATCGAGTACCGGCCCCTGGAGGGGTTCGTATACGCGGTCAGCCCCTTCAACTTCACCGCAATCGGGGCCAACCTCGCGGGGATCCCGGCGATGGCCGGGTGCGGCGTGCTGTGGAAGCCGTCGAAGCACGCCGTCCTCTCCGGTTACTACACCTACCGGCTGCTGGAGGAGGCGGGGCTGCCGCCGGGCGTCATCAACTTCGTGCCGGGCGATCCGGTCGAGATCACGGCAGCCGCGATGGACCATCCGGACTTCGCAGGCCTGCACTTCACCGGATCGACGGGCGTCTTCCAGTCCCTCTGGACGACGGTGGGCCGCAACATCGCCCGCTACCGCTCATATCCGCGGCTGGTGGGAGAGACGGGCGGCAAGGACTTCATCGTCGCGCACCCCAGCGCCGACCGGGACGCGCTGCGCACCGCCATCGTGCGCGGGTCGTTCGAGTACCAGGGACAGAAGTGCTCGGCCGCGTCGAGGGCCTACGTTCCCGAGTCCGTGTGGAAGGCGATCGCGGACGACCTGGTCGCGGAGACCGACGCGCTGGCGATGGGCGATCCCATGGATTTCCGCAACTTCGTCAACGCGGTCATCGACCGGGGCGCCTTTCAGTCGATTACCGGCTACATCGACCGCGCGCAGGCCAGCCCCGACGCGGATGTGATCGCGGGGGGAGAGTACTCCGACGCGGACGGGTTCTTCATCCGCCCCACGCTGATTCGGGCGCACAGGCCCGACCACGAGACGATGTGCGACGAGATCTTCGGGCCGGTGATGTCGATCCACGTGTACCCGGACGCCGCCTGGTCCGAGACGCTGGACATCGTCGATTCCACCTCGCCCTATGCGCTGACGGGCGCGGTCTTCTCGCAGGATCGCGCGGCGGTGCGCGAAGCCCTGGACCGCCTTCGAGGCGCGGCCGGCAACTTCTACATCAACGACAAGCCGACCGGGGCCGTGGTGGGGCAGCAGCCCTTCGGCGGCGGGCGCGCCTCGGGGACGAACGACAAGGCGGGCTCGGTCTTCAACATGATTCGGTGGCTGTCGCCGAGGACGATCAAGGAGAACTTCGTGCCGCCCACGAGCACGGACTATCCGTTCATGGGGGCCGAGTAGGGGCTGGCCACCAGCCCGAAGGGGTCGGCCGGACCTGTGGGGCCGTGCGGTCAGATCCTGGCTGGTGCAGCTAGACCGCGGCCGGAACCGACGCGGCGACCGCGGCCGCGAAGTCGGCCTTGAGGTCCTCGAGGTCCTCGAGGCCCACCGAGATGCGCACGAACCCGTCCGGGATTCCCAGCGCGTTCCTTTCGCCGGGGGACAGGTCCACGTGCGAGGTGTGGCGGGGCTGCGACACGAGCGTCTCGACTCCGCCCAGCGAAGGGGCCGCGGCCGCCAGCGACAGGCTGGAGCAGAAGCGGTCGGCGGCGTCTCCGCCCCCCTCCAGAACGATCGACACCATGCCGCCGAAACCGTCCAGCATGCGGGCGGCGCACTCGTGGTCGGGGTGGCCGGGCAGGCCCGGATGGATGACCTGCCGCACGCCGCCGACGCCGGTGAACCATTGGGCGAGGGAGAGCGCGGTGCGGTTGTGGCGCTCCATGCGCGCCGGCAGGGTGCGGATGCCCCGCTCGAGCAGCCAGGCGGCCTGCGGATCGATGGAGCCGCCGTACAGCTTCATCATCTTCGTGATGCGGCGGATCAGGTCGGCGCTGCCCGCGACGGCCCCGGCGATCAGGTCCGAGTGGCCGCCGAGGTACTTGGTGGCCGAATGGATGACGGCGTCCACGCCGTGCTCGGCGGCGCGGATGTTGATCGGGGTCGCGAAGGTCATGTCGGCGGCGAGAACCGCGCGGGCGGAGCGGGCGGCGTCGCGCGCCGGGCCGATGTCGAAGACGCGCAGGGTGGGGTTGGTGGGGAGCTCGATGAGTACGATGCGGGTGTTCGCGGTGACGGCCGCCTGCCAGGCGTCCGGGTCTTCCGGATCCACGAAGGTGGTGGTGATGCCGCGCCGGGGCAGCTCGTGCGACAGGAGCGCGTGGGTGGCGCCGTAGAGGTGGGCGCTGGCCACGACGTGGTCGCCCGCGTCGGCGAAGGCGAGCAGGGTCGTCGAGATCGCGGCCATGCCGCTGGCCAGCGCGAGCGCGTCTTCGGTGCCTTCCAGCGCGGCGATCCTGGCCGCGGCGGAGCGCTGGTTGGGGTTGTTGCCGTAGCGGCTGTACTGAAGGTCGATCCCGTCGCCGGGGCCGGCCCAGTAGAAGGTGGAGCTGCGCACGATGGGATCGACCACCGGTCCGCCGGCTTGCACTCGCCCCTTCCCTGCGTGAACGGCGCGCGTCGCCGGTCCGTGTGCTGGATTCGCCCCGTTTGCGCTCATGATCCTCTCCTGTGTCGGTCGCGCCGCTGACGTGTCAGTTTTGTCATGCACACATTACATATTGTAATGTTTATATTACATTTGTGAGGTACTCAAGGCACTCAGCGCGAGCGCCGCTCCGTTGGGCTCGCGGAAGACCAGCCGGCGCTCGGCAAGTCTTCGCAGGAGCGCGTCGCCGCGATCCCCCAGGGCGTCGGCCACGCCCTCGGGCCCGATCCTCCGGTGCGTCTCCAGCGTCTGCCAGGCCGTTTTCTCCCCTTCCGAAACCGACCCGAGAAGCCGGAATCCGACTCTGGCAAGGTCGCATACGGCCGCCAGCCCGTGCCTGCGAAGGACTTCCTCCACGGACTGCCCGTGCACTTCCCCGACCGCCCGGAAGAGGAAGAAGACATCGCGGGGGCGGTCGGCCTTCATATACCTGACGAGGAGCTTGGCGACGACTTCGTCCGCGCAGCTGAAATCCAGGACGCGTATTCGGGTGAAGTCGATGAGCGACACGAACGGCGCTTGCGCGGTCCCGCGGAGGCGCTTCTCGATGGCTGCCCGAACCGCCCGCCCCGTGGGACGGGTGACCAGGTTCGGACGGTGCGGCGCCAGGGTACGGGCGACGATCGCGCCCACGTCGATGCTGAGGGATGCCGGCCGCACGCGGCTCATTCCACCCGCTCGGGGAGGATGATGTTGATCTGGGCGCCGGGGAACGGACGCAGGTCCTCCTCGAGGGGAGGCTTGCTGCTCCAATCCGGGGTGTCGGCGATCCGCGCGGTGCCGCTTCGGATCGACAGCAGGCCGTTCCAGCGCCCGACCTGCTTGCGGATCTGCTGGATTCCCTGCCCCCTGCCGGTATCGGGGAAGCGGGTCAGTCCCATGAGGAAAGCCGCCTCGAGGGCGGCCACGTCGCCCCAGCGCTCGCCGAATCGGGCGGCGTGCTCATCCTCCAGGGAGGCGCGGAAGCCCCGGCCGATGTCGGCCACCGAGATGACCGCGACCTGGCGCCCGAGGCGGCGCTTCCAGTTGTAGGCCTGGGCGGCGACCCAGCCGGGCCGCCCTGCGTGCTCGATGATGTTCTGGCAGACCTCGGAGAGAATCACCGAGAACGGGACGACCGCCGAGGCCGGGTAGCCGAGCGTGTTCGAGAGTATTGCGCCCGCCCGCGACTGCACCCGGTCCACCACCTGGTGCACGTCCGAGTTCTTCGTCACCGGAGTGATCTCCAGAAGGACGTCGGAGGCGCGCGGACGGCGGCGCCACTTCGAGCCGGCGCCGAATTCGAAGACCTCCCGGGCGGCCTGGTGGAACCCCATGCGATCCAGATAGCTCGTGATCTCCGCCTGGTCCGGAAGGGAGATCCGCGGCGCCGATCCGGCTTCGGCGACAACCCGTCCGGCAGCCAGGATGCTCAGCATGCCGTTGGGGTCGATCCAGCGGAGGCGGCGCAGGTCGAACAGCACCGGTCCGGGGCGGTCGATGTCGATCTGCCGGTAGAGGTCCTCGATGTTGCGATAGTCGAAGGATCGCTGGATCTCGATGACGCGCATCTCAGGCCCGGCCGCTGTCGATGTGGCGGGATATTCCGTCCCGGAACGCCTCCGCGCCCGAGAAGCGCAGTTTGGCGCGTGCCATCGCGTTCGCGTGGCGGGCGGCGGCGCGCAGTCCGGCTCCTCCGAGACGGGCCGCGAAGAAGGTGGCCCCCCACAAGTCGCCGCAGCCGGTCGGATCGCCCGGAGCGGATCCGTCTGCAACCGGCACATGCTGTCTGCGCGGCGGGCCGCCGTCCGGGTCCCTCGTCAGCAATTCCACGCCTTCGGCCCCCCTTGTGACGACCAAGGTTCCGGTACGGCCTGCCATGGCACGCGCGGCTTCGCGCCACGGATCCGCCACCTCGGGCAAAAGGAGTTTGAACTCGTTCTCGTTCATCTGGACCGTGTCGAAGCAGCGGACCCAACGTTCCCCCGAGGGAAGATAACGCGGCCTGCGGCGGCCGTCGTCCGCGATGTCGAGGAAGAGGGAGTGGAGGTCGGCGTAGGTGGGGAGGTCGAACCGGTCGCGCAGCCGCTCGGCTCCCGCCAGGTCGACTTCGCTCCCCGAAATGAAGTTCAGGTAGAGCGCGTCGAGGGTGGGGAGGACCTCGCTCAGCTCGTCGGGCCGCCATCCGGGCACACCTCCGCTCAGCACCTCCACCCGTTCCGAATGGGTCCGATAGGTGAGCTCCACCCGGTTGTTGGCTTCGGGCACCAGGCACACGGCGTCCAGGTCGCCGATTGTGGCGAAGGATCTCAGGAACGGGAATGCGCGCGACGCGATATCGCGGCCGACCTTGACCAGGGGCACCAGGGTCCACTCCGGGGGAAGGGCGAGCTCGAATCCCGCGAGGGCGTAGGCGATCCCGCCCCACCCCCTTGTGGGAGGTCCGCCCGCCGGCAGATGGATCGTGTCCCGCACCAGGGTGCCGAGAACGCCGAGCCGCCCTGGGGGGTCGCCGTGCGCGGGTTCAGACACGGCTGCGGGTTCGGACACGTCCGCGGCCCACCTGCCGGAAGACGCCGGCGGCACCCACGATGCCCGCCGTGCCGGGAAGCTCGGCCGGGACGATCCGGCAAGCCCCCCGTGCCGACCGGAACGCCCTGCGGTCCACTTCGTCACGCAGTGTCCCGAAGAGAAGGTCGCCCGCTGCCGCCACGCCTCCGCCGATCACGATCGTGTCGGGGTTGAGGAGGTTGATGAGGTTGGCCACGGCAACCGCAAGAATCCGGGCCGTCTCGTGGAGGATCCGCGTGGCGTAGCCGTCCCCGGCTGCCGCGGCGTTGCAGACGGCCTCGGCGGTTACGGCGTCCGGATCGGCGAGGGCGCGCGCCGCGAGGGCCGACCGGGCGCCGCTGCCGATGCCCTCCACCGCCCTGGCGGCGATCGCTGGCCCCGAGGCATACGCCTCCACGCAGCCGCGCGACCCGCAGGCGCAGAGCCGCCCGTCGAAGTCGACGCACATGTGCCCGACCTCACCCGCGGCGTCCGAGGCACCGTGGTAGATCTCGCCGTCGAGAACCACCCCTCCGCCGATGCCCGTTCCCAGGGTGAGCCCGATCAGCCGGTCCGAACCGCGGCCCGCCCCCATCCACCATTCGCCGAAGGCCGCGCAGTTCGCGTCGTTGTCCAGGACGACCGGGAGCCCCAGTTCGCGCGAGACCATGTCGCGGAGCGGCACGTTGCGCCATCCCAGGTTGGGGGTCTCCAGCACGGTGCCCGACCGCCGGTCCAGCGGTCCGGGCACGCCGATGCCGATCCCGGCCACCCTGTCCGGCCCGACTTCGGCGATGGATTCGCGGGCCATGGATACGATCCTCTGTACGACATCCGCCGGACCCCGGTTCGGCCCGGTCGGCGCGCTGACGACCGCTACCGGCGGCGCGCCCCCGGCGGGCACCATCCCCACGCGGAGATTGGTGCCGCCGATATCGACCCCCGCGATCCACCTTGCCGCTGCATCACCCCCAGGGGCCGCTTCTCGATCGGCCTGCGCACTCACGACCGCGAATCGTCGAGCTGCAGTACGGCCATGAACGCCTCCTGCGGTATCTCCACCGAGCCGACCTGCTTCATCCTCCTCTTCCCCTCCTTCTGGCGTTCGAGGAGCTTGCGCTTGCGGGTGATGTCGCCGCCGTAGCACTTGGCGGTGACGTTCTTGCGCAGGGCCTTGACGCTCTCGCGGGCGATCACCTGCCCCCCGATCGCGGCCTGGAGGGCCACCTCGAACTGCTGGCGGGGAATCAGCTGCCTGAGCTTGCGCACCAGCGAACGGCCGTGCTGGTAGGCGTTGTCGCGGTGGAGGATGACCGAGAAGGCGTCGACCGGTTCCCGGTTCACCATGACGTCGAGCTTGACGAGGTCGTCGGCGCGATACTCGTGGAACTCGTAGTCCAGCGCCGCGTACCCCCGGGTTCCTCCCTTCAGGCGGTCGTAGAAGTCGAGTACGATCTCGGCCAGCGGCAGCTCGAACTCCATCTCGACGCGGCGCGGGTCGAGGTAGTTCATGCTGATGAAGACGCCGCGGCGCTCGTGGCAGAGCTTCTGCACGTTGCCAATGTACGTCGACGGGACGACGATGCGCGCGCGGACGATCGGCTCGGCAACCGCGTCGATCAGTGCCCGGTCGGCGAGCTCGGAGGGATTCTCCACCCAGACCTCGGACCCGTCCGACATGTCCACGCGGTACTTCACGTTGGGGACGGTGGTGATCAGCTTGACGCCGAACTCGCGGTCGAGCCGTTCCTGTACGATCTCCATGTGCAGGAGTCCCAGGAAGCCGCAGCGGAATCCGAATCCCAGCGCGCGCGAGGTCTCGGGTTCGAATTGCAGGGAGGCGTCGTTCAGGCGCAGCCGGTGAAGCGCGTCCTTCAGCTCTCCGTAGCCGTCCGATTCCGTGGGATAGAGGCCGGCGAAGACCATCGGCCTGATCTCCTGGTACCCCGCGAGGAGTTCGGGAGCGGGGCGGGAGGCATCGAGGATCGTGTCGCCCACCCTGGTGTCCGAAACCGCCTTGATGGCCGCCACCACGTAGCCGACTTCACCGGGGCCGAGCGATTCGGCCGGGATCCGGCCCAGCCGCATGTGTCCGACCTCGGTGACCTCGTAGCGGGCGTCCACCGTTCCGAAGGCGATGGACATGCCCGCCCGGACGGTGCCGTCCATGACCCGGACCGAGGGGACCGCGCCCAGGTACTGGTCGTAGTAGGAGTCGAAGATCAGCGCCCGGAGGGGGGCCGCGGGGTCGCCCACGGGGGGTGGGACGCGGTCCACCACGGCCTCCAGAACGGCGTCGATTCCCTTCCCTTCCTTGGCGCTGGCTTCGAGGATCGACTCTGGATCGATCCCCATGAGATCGGCGACCTGGTCCCGGCGGCGCTCCGGCTCGGCGCCCGGCAGGTCGATCTTGTTGAGGACGGGGACAATCTCCAGGTCGGCGTCCAGGGCGAGGAAGAGGTTGGACAGCGTCTGGGCCTGGATGCCCTGGGTCGCGTCGACCACCAGGATCGCGCCCTCGCAGGCTGCCAGCGACCGGGATACCTCGTAGGTGAAGTCCACGTGCCCGGGGGTGTCGATGAGGTTGAGCTGGTACTCGCGGTCGTCCCGGGCACGGTGGGACATGCGGATGGCGTGCAGCTTGATGGTAATCCCGCGCTCGCGCTCCAGCTCGTTGGAGTCGAGCACCTGGTCGCGCATCCGCCGCCGGTCCACGGTTGCCGTGGCTTCGAGGAGCCTGTCGGCCAGGGTGGACTTGCCGTGATCGATGTGGGCGATGATGCAGAAATTGCGAATCAGGTCGGTCCGCACTTGGAGAAAAACCGGATTGGGGGAGTCGGTAGGGCCCACTTCGCATGTCCGCGCGGACGAGAGGCGTGGGCTCACGGAAGTTAACTGGCGGTTACCAGCGGTCAATTCTACTGTTACTCCATGGGCCGGGGTCGGCGGCCTGCGAGCCCGGCAAGCCGATTGGTGCTTTTCTCTTTGACATTGCACGGGACAGCCGTCCGGGAGGCGAGATGTTCGCACGCACGAGAATGTTTCCTGTTTTTGCGCTATTGGCAGTAGCTCTTGCCCCACTTGCGAACTCCGTTGCCGCGCAGGGTACCGGCACGGTAACGGGCACCGTGGTTGACGCCGAGACCGGCGAGGCCCTGGTCGGCGCCCAGGTCGGCATCCCGGCGCTGGGAATCGGGGTTCTTTCGCGCGCTGCGGGCCGGTTCGTTTTGCCGGGCGTGCCGGCCGGCACTCACGAACTTCAGGTCCAGCAGATCGGTCACGCGACCGTAACCGCGACCGTCACGGTGACGGACGGCGAGACCGAGTTCGTCGAGATCCTCCTGGAGCGCACGGCCCTTCTGCTCGAGGGGGTGGTGGTGACCGGGACGGCTTTCGCGGAATCACCCGTCGAATTGCCCTATTCCGTTACGGTTGCGGGCCGGCGGACGCTGGCCGAGCAGGGATCCCCGCAGGGATTCGACTTCTTCCGGAATGTCACCGCCAGCCACGGGATCCTCGGAGCTCGCCAGGGTTGGTACAGCACAAGACCGCCGGGCCTGGTATCGGAGACGGTGGCGACCGTGAACCTGCGGGGACTGGGCGCGTCGCGCACCCTCGTTCTGCTCAACGGCCGCCGTCAGGTGTACATACCCATCCGCCTGCGTGGTGGCCGATTCGTCGATGTCAACGCATTCCCGTCCATCGCCCTCGACAGGGTCGAGGTCGTCAAGGAGGGGGCGTCGGCGGTGTACGGTTCCGACGCAGTGGCGGGAGTGGTGAACTTCCTGACCCGCGGCGACTTCGAGGGTTTCGAAATCTCCGGCTCCCACGAGTACTTCGCCAACGCGGGAGAAACGAACGCCGGAGCCATCTGGGGTTCACCGCTGGGTGAAAGCGCGCACGCGGTCGTCTCGGCGGAGGTGTTCCTCACGCAGGAACTGACGCCCGAAGAGGTGGGTTGGGCCCTGAGCGACTTCACGCCGGGGGGCGGCGGCTGGTCGTACACCGGAAACCCCGGGGCGTTTCTCTTTCCCAGGCTCACCGGAAGCGAAACGACGGAAGAGTTCGTCTCGGCGCTCACCGACGCACACTATGGCGGTTGGGGCGGTGTCTTCGTCGATCCCAACTGCCGGGACTTCGGCGGCTTCCTGGAAGAGGCCGAGACCTGTCGTTTCCGGTACGATCCCTACGACAACGTTTCTGACGCCTCGCGGCAGATCCGTGCCTTCGCCGAACTCAACGGCAGTGTCGGCGACGCGACCAACTACCACCTGGAAGCCCTGTGGGCCGAAGCCAGTACTCCCAACTGGGTGACCACACCCTCCTACCCGCCGATCTCTCCTTACAACGGAGCCCAGATGATCGCGCCGGATCATCCCGGCAGGCAGGCGTTCTGCCGCCAGTATGGACCGAGCGCCGGGTTCTCGACCAACGAAAGCTGCCTGGAGAACGACTGGTACTTCTTCGGCCGCATGGTCGGGAACGCCGGCCCGCATCGGGAGCTGCGCCGCGACTCCCGCACGCAACGGATCGCCGGCTCCCTCGAACGGAGCTTCGAAGGCTTCGGAGGCAGGGAGATGGCCTTCGATCTCGCCGCCAGTTTCTCGCGGTCGGCAGGCAACGCCAATCTTCCCGGCGAGTACCTGTACCGCAAGTTCCTGGCGTTTCGGGGATTTGGGGGGCCGAACTGCGGCGTCGGCGTGGTCGTTGATCGGTCGAGCCCGTCCGGCATGGCGCTGGGACCCACGGGCGGCAAGGCGCCCGGGCAGGGCGACTGCATGTACTACAACCCATTCAGCAACGCCCACGCACACGCCACGCAGCCCGGCGCCCGCTTTCGCGACCAGCCCAACCCCGACTACGTCGCCGGCCTGGAGAATCGCACCGAGCTGATCGACTGGATCAACGACGAAGTCAATCTGGACAACGACGCCAACCTCTTCGCCTTCGATGCCCTGCTGAAGGGCGCCCTGACCGAGGAGACGGAATATGCGGTGGGCTACCAGTTCCGCCGGGTGGACGTGGGCGCCGTTCCCAATCGGGCGGGCGATCTCGCCCTGACCCCGTGCCCCGTTCCGGACGACCGCAGCTGTGCGGACCAGTTCGGGCCCTTCCACTTCACTGGCGGCTTCTTCCACTACGACGACAGCCAGACCGTGCACCGCTTCTTCGCGGAATCGCAACTTCGACTCGGCGACCGGATCCGCGGCCAGGCCGCCGCCAACTACGAGTTTCACGGTTCGGTAAAGAGCTTCGATCCCAAGGTCGCCCTGCGCGTCGAACTCGCGGAGCCCCTGGCGTTGCGCGCCTCGGTCCAGACCACCTTCAGGACCCCCTCGGTGGACGATCTCAACGAGGATCTGAACACGGGACTGCAATACGTGAGCGCGGCCGGGATCTACAAGGCCATCGACACCTACGGGGACAAGGACCTCGTGCCGGAACGGGCGTTTACCTACAACGTCGGAGCCATCCTCCAGCTCGCTCGCCTTCGGGCATCGGTCGACTATTGGAGCTACGACTTCAAGGACGTGATCGACGTATTCCCCTATGAGGGCGTCGCGAGCCTGTACGCCGCGGGTGGAGCTCAGCGCGCTGCGGTGCAGCAATTCGTGAGCTGTCCGGACGGACGCGGTACGGGCACCTGCGACATTCAGTCCGTGGAACGCATCGAGGCGGGTTTCGTCAACTGGCCGGGGATCCGCATGTCGGGGATCGATCTGCACATGGCCAGCCGCATCCCTGTGGGAGAAGCGATCGTGTCGTTCGGTGTGGACGGCACCTTCACCAGGGAGTACTTCGTGAGGTCCCTCGATCTGAACGGGACCGAGGTGTTCCCGGAACACGAGGCGGCCGGGAAGCTCAACTGGGGCAATCCCATCGCGCCTCCGCTGCCCCAATGGAAGACGAGCTTCTCCGCAGGATATCACGTGGGCGACTACAGCGCGGTCAGCTACCTGAACACGGTCTCGGGGTATACCAACGAAGCCTTTGCCGGAACCCAATTCGAAGACATCGACCGGTTCGCGACCTTGGACTTCAGCCTGCTGCGGCGCACCTCCGAGCAGCTCGACATGGGCCTCTCGGTCTTGAACGCGCTGGGCAGCGCGCCGCCCCTGGTTCGGTGGGAACAGTCCTACGACGGCTTCACCCACAGCCCCAAGGGCCGGAGAATCAAGCTCCAGGTGACCTATCGGCCGGGAGGCTAGCGGAATGGGTTGAAGCACCCGGCCAAACCCGGGCAGTCCCCCGGTCGGACTCCTGCCGGCATCGGAGCGGGTCCGTGGGCAGGGACCTCTGGAGTGGCGAGCCCGGCGGGCCGGCCTCTTCCCCATGCAGGCGCGCACCCGCAGATTGAGTGGCCATGGCTACCAACGAAACGGTCACGCCCCACCGGGACCGGCGTGCCGATCTGCTCGATCCGGCGACGCTCGCACAGCTCAGCGGCATCGACATCATCGCCCGGCAGGTGGTGCACGGGTTCCTTCTGGGCCTGCACCGGTCGCCGAACCGGGGATTCTCGGCCGAATTCGCCGAGAACCGCGCCTATCAGCCCGGTGACGACCTGCGCACCCTGGACTGGCGGCTTTATGCGCGCTCGGACCGGTTCTACGTCAAGCAGTACGAGGAAGAGACCAACCTGCGGGCCTACATGCTCATCGACATCAGCGGGTCGATGGCATGGTCGTCCCGGCCGGGTCTTCCCACCAAGCTGTGGTACGCCAAGCATCTGGCGGCTGCGATCTCCCTGATCCTCACCCGGCAGGGCGATATCGTCGGGCTGATGGCCTTCCACGAGAAGATCGTCCGGCAGGTGCGCGCCCGGGGCGGGAAGGTGCACTGGCGGCTGCTTCTGCAGCACCTCCACGCGCTCCAGGGTGGAGGAACGACGGATTCCGAATCCGCGATCCGGAACGTGGCGATGCGTCTCAAGCGGAAGGGGCTCGTGATTCTCATCTCGGACCTCCTCGTGGATCCCGCCGAAACGGCCAAGGCGCTGATCTACCTGCAGCACTCCGGGCACGAGGTGCTGGTGTTTCACCTGATCGATCCGGGCGAGCGGGATCTCCCGACGACGGGCGAGACGCGCTTCATCGACCCCGAGACGGGAGACTCGCTGCGGGTGTCGGTGGCGGACATGCGGCGCCAGTACCGCGAGGCGGTGGAGAACGCGGTCGCGGAGTGGACGCAGGAGTTGACCAGCCGCGGGATCGCGTACTCCACGATCGGCACCGACGAGCCTCTTTCGCGCGCACTGCGGTTCTACCTCTGGAAGCGGCAGCGGCTCCCCTGAATGGGCTTTCTCAATCCCCTGTTCCTCCTGGCCGGCGCCGCGGTGCTCGTCCCGATCATCCTGCACCTGTTCTATCGGCAGGAAAGCAAGATCTTCACCTTCCCGGCCATCCGGTATCTGCTGAGGACCGAGCGCGAACACGCCCGCCAGATCCGCACCCAACAGCTCCTGCTGCTCCTCCTTCGGGTAGCCATCGTAGTGTTGGTCGTGATCCTGGGCGCGCGCATCCATTTCCCGGGCCCGGGCGGCAGCCACGACCCCACCGCTCTGGCGCTGGTGATCGACAATTCGATGAGCACCACGATCATCGAAGACGGCAGGCGCCGCCTGGACACACTGAAGGCAGTGGCCCGGCTCAGTGTGGACGGAGCGAATCACGATGATGTGATCTGGGTGGTCCGGGCCGGTACGCCGTGGGAGCCGGCCATTCCCGGGGGGGCCGCCGGCGCGCTGGCCGCGATCGATTCGATTCGGCCCGCACACAGCCGGGGGGACCTCGGGCGTGCCGTGGCCCGCGCCCGGGCCCTGGTCGGCCAGAGCGACCTGCCGAACCGGGAGGTGCACGTGTTCACCGATCTGCAGGCGACTGCCTTCTCTGAGCCGCCGATCGCCGGAGAAGACATCCCGGTAGTTGTTTTTGGCGCGGCCGCGCGGACCGCACGCAACCGGGGGATCGGCGGCATCTCCTTCGGCGGCGGTCTGCCGCCGCTGGCAGGACGCAGAACGGAAGCCGCAATTTCGGTGGTCGGCGGTGCCGCGGGCGATACGGTCGGCGTGCGGCTTTATGTCGACGGACAGGTCCGTGCAGCCGGCGCGGCTCCGGCGGGAACCACCTTGCGTCTCCCCGCAGGCCCCTTCCCTCCGGGCCGCGTCGAGGGATACGCCGAGATCGACCCCGATCCGCTCACGGCAGACGACCGGCGCTACTTCTCCTTCGCCGTCCGGGAGCCCACGCCGGTCGCGGTCCTCGGCGCGGCGCCGATCTTCGTCGCCGAGGCCCTCGCGGTGCTGGAGGAGAACGACCGCATCACGCTGGGTGGCGCCGGCCGCGCCGCCACGATCCTGAGCATCGGCGGCGAGGGTCTCGAGCGGCGCGGCCTCACCCAGAGTGCCTTCGTGGTGCCGCACCGGGACCCTGCGCAGCTCCCCGCCCTGAACCGCCGGCTGGCCGAGGCCGGGATTCCGTACCGCTACGAGATGGATGCGGGCGGTGGTGCGCGCGTCGCCTCGAGCGATCTCGCCATCGACCTCTCGGAGCTGGAGATTCGGCGCTTCTTCCGCCTTGTGCCCACCGCGACCGGGGACACCGGCGATCCACGGAACGGCGACCTGGAAGCGGGCAGTGGGACGGATGCGGCGACCCCGGGCCGTCGCAGCGGGTCCGTGGTGGTGCTGTCGAACGGTGATCCGTGGCTGGTCACTGCCGATTCTCCGGCCGGTCCCTACACCCTGCTGGCCTCACCGCTCGACGGGGAATCGACTTCGCTGCCCGTCTCCGCGGCGATGATCCCGTTGCTGGAATGGGGCATCGAACGCTGGTCGGGCACAGGCGGCGGCAGCGGGTCGGTCACGGCGGGGACCAGCTTCGTTCCCCCGACTGCCACCACTTCGGTCCTTGCCCCCGGCGGCAAGGAATTCGCGGTGGACGGAGACCAGCCCTTCCTGGCCACGACGGTCGCCGGCTTCTATCAGCCCCTGGCCCGGGACAGCCTGCTGACGGCCGTGCCCGTGAACCCGCCGTCCGCCGAGACGGATCTCTCGCCGGCGTCGCCACGCGACGTAAGGCGCGCAATCCCGGGGACGACCGCGATCGTGGATGACGCCGCCGCCTGGTCACGCAGCATCTTCCGCGCCGGCCGGGGACCCGAGCCGTGGCGAGCCATCGCCGCTACCCTGCTGGTTCTTCTGCTCGTCGAGACGGTCGTTGCCGCCGCCCGCGGCCTTCAATCCCGACCGGCCGGCGGCGAGGGCGCCGCGACCCCGGATCGGCCCGGAGAGCGTGAGGGACGACGACACGGGCGGGTCGGCAGCAATCCCGCTGCCCGTGTCTAGCTCGGGCGCGCACCCCGCCGCGGCGGCGGTCGCGTCCACACCCGCTTTTCGCAAGCTGCTGCGAGGTCTCCCCGCGCCGGGTGCAACCCGCACAATCGGCGGCGCCATCGGTTCCCTGCCTCTCGCGGCAGTCGCCGCCCTCTCCCGACACCTCCCCAATCGGCTGTGGGTCGTTGCCGCCGACTCACCGACCGAGGCGGGCGAGCATCTAGGCGACCTGGAGACGCTGCTGGGTCCGGGCCGGGCGGTTCTCTACCCACAGCGCGAGGGGTTCTCGGGCGAGGGTGACGACTCGCGCGTTGGCCTCTCCGGCCAGCGGGTCGAGGCTTTCGAGTCGCACCTTTCCGGCCGAGCACGGGTACTGGTCGCCACCCGGCGCGCGCTCCAGGAGGTCGTGCCCATCCCGCACGACCTCGCGGCCCTGCGCTTTGCCGTGAGGGTCGGAGAGGAACTCCGCCGCGACACTCTGATCGACGAGTTGGAAGCGCGGGGCTTCGAGCGCGTCCCGATGGTCGAGGCCGCCGGCTGCTACGCGGTGCGCGGCGGTCTGGTGGACCTGTTCTCGTTCGGGGCGGCGGGGCCGTCACGCGTCGAGTTTTGGGGCGACGATGTCGAATCGATCCGCTTCTTCGACATCCTCGATCAACGTTCGACGGAAACCACGGATCGAATCGACATTCTGCCAGTCCGTTTCGGCAGGCGCACGGGCACCAAGTGTACGACGCCGTCGAGCATGCTCTTCAGGTTGCCCGGCGACACCATCCTGGTACGCGTGGGCGCACGGCCCTGGGACGACGACGCCACACGCGTGTGGAACAAGGCCGAGAGTCGCTATCTGCAAGCCCGCCGGTACGGCAATCCGGCCGCGGCCCCGCAAGCGCTCTTTCTGACCCCCGACGCGCTTGCCGGGCGCGCCCGCAGTCATCCGCAACTCGTCTTCGAAGAGGAACACATCGGCGACCCGGTGTTCCAGGCGCGCCGGCCGCCCTCGATCGAGCGCGACACGCGGCGGCTGGGTTCGTTTCTTGCAGAGGCGGGCGCACGTGGCTCAACGACCTGCATTCTGTGCGACAACGAAGGTCAGGCGGCCCGGCTCGAGGAGCTGGTCGGGGATCGCAAGGGCATGCCCCCCCGGGGCTGCCACCTGGTCGTCGGCTCGCTGGCCGGCGGGTTCCGCCTCACCGATTCCGATCCTCCAACCACTCTGCTGACCGATCACGAGATCTTCCGACGCGGTCGAAAGTTGCGGCGCAGCAAGCGCTTCCGCGGCGCCGCGGCGCTCGAGAGCCTCGCCCAGCTCTCGCCGGGCGACTACGTCGTTCACATGGAACACGGCATCGGATGTTTCCGGGGGCTGGAGAAGGTCGTGATCGGAAACGAGTCGATCGAGTCGCTGGTGATCGAGTACGACGGGGACGAGGTGCTGCGCGTCCCGGTCTATCTGCTCGACCAGGTGGAGCGCTGGGTGGGTGCGCATCCGGACGACGCGCCGCCCGGACTGCACCGCATCGGCGGGAAGCGCTGGAGGAGCCTCAGGCGCAAGACCGAGGCCGCCATCAACCGGATGACGGCCGAGCTGCTGGAGCTGTACGCATCGCGCCGCGCGCGCAGGGGCCACGCCTTCCCGGCCGACACCCGCTGGCAGCGCGAGATGGAGTCCTCGTTCCTGTACGAGGACACGCCCGATCAGCGGCAGGCCGTGCAGGACGTCAAGCGGGACATGGAATCGCCACGGATCATGGACCGCCTCGTCTGCGGCGACGCCGGCTACGGGAAGACGGAAGTCGCCGTGCGGGCGGCCTTCAAGGCGGTGCAGGACGGCAAGCAGGTAGCGGTTCTCGCGCCCACGACGGTGCTGGTGGCGCAGCACGCCAAGACCTTCGGCGAACGGCTGGCCGACTACCCCGTGCGCGTCGTTTCGCTCTCGCGGCTGGACCCGCCCCGGAAGCAGCGCGAAGCCGTGGCTGAGCTGGAGGCGGGCACCGGCGATATCGTCATCGGGACGCACCGCCTGCTCTCCGGTGACGTGGCGTTCCAGGACCTGGGACTGGTCGTGATCGATGAAGAGCAGCGCCTGGGCGTGCGCCAGAAGGAACGTCTGAAGCAGCTGCGCGCGACGGTGGATGTGCTGACACTGACCGCGACACCGATCCCGCGCACCCTCTACCTGTCGCTCTCCGGCGTTCGCGATCTGTCGTTGATCCGCACCCCGCCCCGCGACCGAATGCCGATCATCACCCATGTGATCTCCTGGAGCGATCACCTCATCGCGGAGGCCTGCCAGAAGGAGCTGGACCGCGGCGGCCAGGTCTTCTTCCTGCACAACCGAGTCGAGACGATCAACACGGCGACCGAGCGCGTCCGGCGCCTGGTGCGCGGCGCCACCGTCGACGTCGCCCACGGCCAGATGGCGCCGCGGCGACTCGACCTCGCCATGACGCGTTTCGTCGGAGGCGCGACCGATGTGCTGGTGTGCTCCTCGATCATCGAGAACGGGCTGGACGTGCCCAACGCCAACACCCTCATCGTCACCCGCGCGGACCGCTTCGGGCTCTCGCAGCTGTATCAGATCCGCGGACGCGTCGGGCGCTGGGACCGCCGCGCGTACTGCTACCTCATCGTGCCCGAGAAGATTACCGACGATGCCGAAAAACGCCTGCGCGTGCTGGAGCACTACACGGAACTCGGCAGCGGCTACCAGATCGCTCTGCGGGACCTCGAAGTGCGGGGCGCGGGTAATCTCCTGGGCGAGGACCAGTCCGGCTTCGCCCACGCGGTCGGGATCGACACCTATCTCCGGCTGATGGAAAACGCCGTAAAGCGGATGCGCGAAGGTGGGAAAAAGCGCGAGCATCCCCGCCCGGAAGTGACGATGGACGCAGAGGCGTATCTGCCCGACGACTACGTGTCCGACCAGCGACAGAAGCTGCACCTGTACCGGCGCCTCTCGAAGGCCGGGAGGCGCGACGAAATCGCGGCGCTCCGCGAAGAGCTCGCGGACCGCTTCGGAAGGATCCCTCCGCAGGCACGGCGCCTGCTCGACAAGTCGTCGCTGGCGATCGCGGGCCAGGAGGCCGGAGTCAGCCGGATCCTGCTGCGGGGCAACCGGGCCCGGGTGAACTTCCGCCCCGATCTCGTCCCTCGCATGTCCGCGCTCGAAGGCGCCCTGAGGGGCGAGGAGGTGCACATCGAAGTGCGGAGGGTCTCTCCCCTCTCGGTGGTGCTGGAGTGTTCACAGCCCACGCGCTTGACTAGTCTGGTAGTGCGGGCGGTGGATGCTCTCGGCGAGGTGGAGGAACCCGCGAACGACGGAACCTCGACGGGATACCAGGGTCGCGAATTACTTTTGACCAGGGAGGCGATCTGATGCCAGCGACAGCGAAGCCGATCGCCGCGGGGCTGCTTGCGGGGGTGGCCCTCATCGGCTGCGGCCCCGGCCCCCTGGCGGAAGCCGGCGACCACCGGCTCACCGTCGATGACGCCGCGCGGCTGGTCTCCGAGCACAGCACCCTGCCCCCGGACACCCAGGTGGTGCGGGTCGTCGCCGAACTGTGGGTGGACTACACCCTGCTGGCCGCCCACCTCAGCGCGGACACCACCCTGGCGACGCTCGATGTGACGCTGGTCGTCGAGCAGCCGCTGCAGGAGCTCATGCTCGCGCAGCTGCGGGACGCGGTCATCGACGTGGATACCGTCGTCGCCGACGAGGAACTCGCCGAGCGCTTCGCGGCCGAACTGCCGGGGGCCCGGGCCACCGCATCCCAGATCCTGCTGCTGTTCCCCCCCGGGGGGGGTACGACCCGACAGCGGGACAGCGTGCTCGTCGTGGCCCGCTCCTTGCGCGACCAACTGCTCGGCGGGGCCGACTTCGGGACCCTGGCTGCCCGCTACAGCGGTGACCCCGGCAGCGGCAGCCGCGGAGGGAGCATGGGCACCTTCGGCCGCGGCCAGATGCTCGCGCCGATCGACGAGGCGGTGTTCGCGCTTGAGCCCGGCCAGCTCAGCGAGCCGGTCGAGACGCCGATGGGCTACCACGTCCTCCGGCTCGACGCACTGTCGATACCCGAACTGTCGGAGGTTGGCGAGGAATTTCGGGCGCTCATCCAGCAGGAACGCCTGGCCCTGGCCGAGGCGGCGTACATCGGCGAGCTGGATACGCTTGCAGGACTGACGCTGGCGGAGGGCGCCCTGCAGATCACCCGGGCGCTCGTGGAGTCGTCGCCCTCGCGTCTTTCAGGCGGTGCGGCCGCGCGCCCGCTCATGACATGGACGGACGGGGTCTACACCGTGGGGGAGTTCATGGAGCTTGCCCGTGTGTCTCCCGACGGATTTGCGGAGGGCGTTCTGGCCGCCTCCGACGAGGAACTCGAGGTCGCGCTCAGGCGGCGCGGCCAGCAGGAGCTGCTTGTCGCCGAGGCGGAGACGAGGGGTTTCGCGGCTACCCGGGCCCAGGTCGATTCGCTTTCAGCCGCGGCCCGAACCGCAATCCGGGAGCGGGCGGTTGTGATCGGCCTGTTGCCGCGTGAACCGGAGCAGGACAGCACCGTCGATGCGGATGCCCCCGGAGCCATGGCCTCGGTGCAGGAAACGGTCGAACAGGCGCTTGCCCGCGTCATCGGCGGTCAACAGGAAATCGTTCCGTTGGGCGGCGTTACATTCCTGCTGAGGGAGGAGGGCCGGTGGCGCATCCACGACGCCAGGCTGGCTGCAACCGTCACACGCGCCAGAGAGCTCGAATCACGGTAGGTCAAACGGGGCGGAACCCCAGGATGCGGTGATCCGATGGAAGGACGAAGATGAGAACGACACGCCTGCCACAGAGGCTGCGCGGAACCCGCCACGCGGCGCTCCTGCTCTGCATGATTGCCGGACTTCCGGCCGCCCGCACGGGTGCCCAGGAAGAGCCGGTGGACCGGGTCGTCGCCGTTGTCGGGGACTCGGTGGTGTTGCTGTCGCAACTGGTGCAGGAAGAGGACCGGACCCGGATTGCGGGCCGTCCCGTGCCGGCGGCCGGGTCGGACGAGTGGGAGGAGTTCCGGCGGTCCCTCCTGGATGCCCTCGTCGCGAAGCAGGTCGTCCTCCAGGCCGCGGCCCAGGACACGCTGCTCGAAGTCGACGACGACCGCGTCCAGGCCGCGCTCGAGGAGCAGATGGCGGGCGTGGAGGAGGGCTTCGGCTCCCGGGCGGAGATGGAGCGGGCCCTCGAGGTCGAGGGCCTCAACGTGCAGAGCTACCGCGAAATCCTCAGGGACCAGATCAGCCAGGGGATGCTCGTCGAGCTGTACGTGCAGCGTCACGGCGGAGAGGGCGCCGTAGAGGTGACCGAAGCCGAGGTGCGCGAGTTCTTCGAGGTCGGCCGCGCCACCCTGCAGGAGCGCCCGGCAACCGTGACCTTCAAGCAGATCCTCCTGTCGGTCGAAGCCTCCGACTCCACCAATGCCGAGGCTCGCGCGACCGCGGAGGGTCTCCTGGAGCGGGTGCGGGCGGGCGAGGATTTCGCTGCGCTGGCGACGGAGTATTCCCACGACCCCGCCTCGGCAGCGGCCGGCGGCGACCTCGGCTGGTTCCGCAGGGGCTTCATGGTCGACGAATTCGAGGACGCCGCCTTCAGTCTCCTCGACGGCGGAATCAGCGACGTGGTCGAGACCCAGTTCGGATTTCACATCATACTGGTCGAGCGGGTGCGCTTCGCCGAGCGGAAAGCGAGGCACATCCTCATCCGTCCGCAGATCGGACCCCGCGACATCGGGCGGACGCGCACCGTCGCCACGGAGCTCGCGGAGCGGGCCCTCACGGAGGACTTCGAGGACCTGATCGACGAGTACCACAACCCCGCCCTGGCGGACTCGGGCACGGTGCGGCAGCGGCAGATCTCGCCGCCGCTGGCACCCGCGTACGTGGCGGCCCTGACCGGCCGGGAGGTCGGCGAGATCGTGGGCCCGATCCAGTTCGCGCTGCAGGGCGAGGAGCTCTTTGCGATCATCAGGATCGCCGAACTGCGCGAAGCGGGCGAGTACAGCTTCGAGGACCTGGAGCCGCAGATTCGCGCAACGCTCACCGCGCAGAAGAGGGAGCAGGCGCTCCTGGACGGGCTGAAGGCGAAGACCTACATCGAGATCAAGGATGTGAGGTAGCGGTCCGTGGCAGGAGTCCCCGCCGCGTCGCGGTCCGGATCCTCCGATGTGCGGCTGGCCATCACGCTGGGCGATCCCCGGGGGATCGGGCCGGAGGTCACCGCGAAGGCGCTGGCGGCGGTTCTGCCCGACGCGGGAGCGACCGTCGTCATCGGGCCGGTCGAGTGTCGTGCCGACTTCGCGGGGTCGTGCCGCTTCGAGGCGGTGGGGGGCGGGGAGGCGGGGCTCCACCCGGGCCGCGCAGCCGGGTTGGCGATCGGGCGCGCCGTGGAAATGGCGCTCGGGGGCGAGGTCGACGCCGTGGTGACCGCCCCGGTGCACAAACCCGGGCTGGCCGAAGCGGGATACCACCCGGGCCACACGGAAATGCTCATGGCGCTCGCGGGCGTGCCCGACGTCGGGATGGTGATGTGCGACGAGGGCCGGGGCGTCGATCCCACTCCCGCGAAGCGAGTGCTCCTCGCGACCATTCACATCCCCCTGGCCGAGGTCGCCGCGTCGCTGACGGCGGAATTGCTCGTTTCCAGGACCCGCCTGCTGGGGGCCGCCCTCAGGTCCGACTGGGGCATCGAGCAGCCTCGCATCGCCCTCTGTGCGCTGAATCCGCATGCCTCGGACAGCGGCATGTTCGGCACGGAGGAACGTGACGTGTACAGCCCGGCTCTCGCCATCCTCGCCGGCGATCCCTGGCGGGTCTCCGGCCCGATTCCCGCGGACACCGTCTTCGTCAGGGCGTTCTCCGGCGAGTTCGACGCGGTCGTGGCACCCTATCACGACGTCGGGATGGCCGCGTTCAAGACGGCGGCGTTCGGCAGCGGCGTGAACGTGACGATCGGACTGCCGTTCGTGCGCACTTCGCCGGATCACGGCACCGCGTTCGATATCGCCGGCCAGGGAACGGCGGACCCCTCCTCCATGATCGCGGCCATCCGGCTGGCCAAACGACTGGCGGCTGCTCGCCTCGGCAACCTCCGCACAGGGGCTCGCCCAGTCCCATGACGGCCAGGGTCGCCGAGCCGCCGGCCCCTCCCGCCTTTCGGGGTCACGAAGCCCTTCGTTCCTCGCTGCGGCGCGCCCTCGCTCGCGGCACGCTGCCCGCCACGGTCCTGATCCATGGCATGCCCGGGTGCGGAAAGCAGTCCCTGGCGCTGTGGATCGCCCGCGCCCGGCTGTGCGCCGAAGAGGAGAAGCCATGCGACCGTTGCGTCAGCTGTCGCCAGGCGCTCCGCCTCGAGCATCCGGACATCCACTGGTACTTCCCGCTCACTCGTCCAAAGGGTGCGCACGGACCCGGCAAGCTGGCGGAGGCGCTCGAGTCGGCGCGCTACGACAAGCTGGGCGAAATGCGGCGGCGGCCGCTGCGTCCGGAGGGGGACACCGAGGTAAAGGGGATCTACTTCGCGGCGGTGATGACGCTGCGCAAGCGTGCGCATCGCCGGCCATCGGTGAGTGATGAGCAGTTCTTCATCGTGGGCGACGCCGAGTACCTGGTTCCGCAGGAGGCCAGCCCGCAGGCGGCCAACGCGCTTCTCAAGCTGCTGGAGGAGCCTCCCGATTCGAGTCGCTTCATCCTGACATCCGGCAAACCGGGCAGTCTGCTGGACACGATTCGATCGCGAGCGCTCCCCATCCACCTCCCCCCCCTGCCCATCCCCGACGTGGCGGCGTTCCTGCGAGAAGAGTGCCACGCCGAACCGGACGCCGCCAATCGGGCGGCCGCCCTCTCGCAGGGCTCCATAGGGGCCGCCCTCGGACACCTGGATCCCGCGGGAGCGCACTCCGGCAACCGGGACCGGTCGCTGGCCCTGCTGCGCGCAGCCACCGGTGGCAACCGGGCCGACGCATATCGGGCCGCGCTGGACTACCGGCCGGGCGGGGCGCGCGGCCTCCTCGATCTGCTGGAGGCGCTGCAACTGTGGATTCGCGACCTCGCAGCAGCCGGCGTCGATCGCGAGGAACGGATTGTCAACTCGGCCGAACAGCGCTTTCTGTGCGAAACTGGCCGCCGCCTGGCGATCACGCCCGATCGGATCGCCCGCGCGGTCGCAAGGGTCGAAGAAGCGCGGATGTTGGCGCTGGGCAATGTGAATCCCCAACTCTTCATTGCCACGCTGTTGCTGGACCTGGAGGAGGCCCTCGCGCCGCGCAGGCGGCCATGACACCGAACAGGCTGCGTTCAACATGACAGACCCGCACTACGACAGGCGCGACGCGCTCACCCACCTCGACGCGCGGGGCAAAGCGAGGATGGTGGATGTGACCGACAAGGAGATCACCGCGAGACGCGCGGTCGCCCGGGGCGTGCTGCGCTGCTCCCGGCGAGCCTACGAACTGCTCGTTACGGGCGGGAACCCCAAGGGCGACGTCGAGCAGGTTGCACGGGTGGCAGGAATCATGGGAGGCAAGCGCACCGCCGATCTCATTCCGCTGTGTCACGTCCTGCCCGCGGCCAGCGTGACCGTGGACATCGAGCTCGATGCAGCGCTGCCGGGACTGCGCGTGACCGCCACCGCGACGATCACCGGCCGCACCGGCGTCGAGATGGAGGCGCTTACCGCCGCGTCGGTGGCGCTGTTGACGGCGTACGACATGCTGAAGGCAGTCGACCGCGGCATGATCATCGAGTCGATCCGATTGGTCGAGAAGTCCGGGGGGCGCTCCGGGGATTGGAAGTCCGAGGACGGGTCCGCCGAGTAGGCAGAGCCGGCAACCCGAGGCTTCGGCGGGCAGGACGGCGCAGTCCGAGCCGTGCGGGTTATCTCGGCACCGGAATCCGGATGCTGTCGCCCGGATGTACCCGGGCACCCTCGCCGATCGCGTTGTGCGCGCGCAGGCGGTCCAGTTCGACACCGTACTGCCTGGCGATCAGCCACAGGCTCTCGCCCCGCCCGACCACATGTACCGTCTCGCCGCCGGGCGACGCGGCATCGCCCTCCCCCGGTGACGATCCCGACACGTCCGAGTCCGTCTGCGGCGGTTCGTCAGCAACCGACGGGGCGGCGGCAGCCGCGGGCGGCACTGCGTTGCGCCGCGCCCCCGGCACCACGAGGACGCTCCCGATCTGAAGGCGCCTCGGCGACACATCGGGGTTGGCCTCCCGCAACTCATCCAATGAAATGCCATAGTCCCGGGCGATGTACGACAGTGTTTCGCCCGCCGTGATCACATGCCTGTTGACACGATTCCGTGGGGGAATCATCGCGAACCGGTCGGTGAACCCCTCCGCCCCGCCCACGGGCAGCCGGACCAGGGTCGAGCCGCCGGCAGGCGTCATCTCCAGCAGAATGTGAGGATTCAGGTCCTTCACGTCCTCCTCGCGGACGCCCGCCACCTCCGCGATCACGTCTATCGACGCGGGACCTTCGACGGATACGGTGTCAAAGCGCGCGGGAGGCGCTCTCTGCAGGTCGACGATGCCGTGGCGCTCGGGGACGCTGGCCATTTGCACCGCCGCCAGGAACTTGGGGATGAAGTCGCGGGTCTCGGCGGGCAGCCGGCCGCGGATGCGCAGGAAGAGGCGGTCGTCGCGGGGCTGGCCGCGTCCATGGCGCCGTATCGCCTGCTCCACCCGGCCCGGTCCGGCGTTGTAGGCCGCGAGGGTGAGAAACCACGACTGGAACTGCTCGTTCAGGTCCAGCAGGTAGTCGAGGGCCACGGGAGTCGCGGCGAAGGCGTCGAAGCGCTCGTCGATCAGTGAAGTCACCGTGAGGCCCATCCATCGGGCGGTTCGCGGCATGAACTGCCACAGCCCTCCGGCCCCGGCCGGCGACACCGCGGTCGGATAGTAGTTGGCCTCGATGAGCGGCAGGTAGAGGAGAGATGGGGGCAAATCCCTGCGTGCGATTTCGGCGATCACGAAGTCCTCGTAGCGGCCCATCCGCGACAGGCCGCGAACGAACGCGTCCCTGGACCGGGTCTGCCAGACGTTCAGCCACCGGTCGACCCGGTCCTCGATCCGTTCGTCCCGCGCCTCGCCGGAGGTCACGATCGGATCGGTCGCGAATGCGGCCATCGGATCGCTCGCCGGCGCCTCTTCGACCACTTCAACCGCCCCCTGCGGCTCCGGGACGCGCACCGGTTCGCGCTCCACCGTCTCCGGAACCTCGACCGGAAGGCCCACGGGAGCCGGCGTCGGCGCAGGCGGCTGCCTCGCGCACCCGGGCGCCAACACCACGGCCAGGGCCAGGATACCCCGGACGACCGCGTCTCTCAGTGCGCCTTGGTGCATGGCGTCAGTGACTGTAGTTGGGAGCCTCGCGCGTGATCGTGACATCGTGCGGGTGCGACTCCCGAAGACCTCCGGTCGTCACCCGCACGAAACGGGCTGTCGCGCGCAGCGATGCCAGCGACCCGGCGCCGCAATACCCCATCCCGCTTCTGAGGCCTCCCGATAGCTGAAAAACGGTATCCGCCACCGGGCCCTTGTAGGCCACACGGGCCTCGATCCCCTCGGGCACCAGCTTCCTGGTCACCCGGTCATCCTGGAAGTAGCGATCCGCGCTCCCCTCCTCCATGGCCGAGAGCGATCCCATCCCGCGCACGGTCTTGAAGCGCCGCCCTTCGAGGAGGAACGCCTCGCCCGGGGACTCCTCCGTGCCCGCGAGCACCGAGCCCATCATCACGCAACCGGCACCCGCCGCGAGCGCCTTGACCACGTCGCCCGAGTACCGGATCCCGCCATCGGCGATCACCGGGACGCGGCCCGCCGCCCCATCCACCGCATCCATGATCGCGGTCAGCTGGGGCAGACCGACTCCCGTGACGACACGGGTCGTACAGATCGACCCCGGCCCCACCCCGACCTTGACGGCATCGGCGCCCCTTTCCACCAGGGCGTCGGCCCCTTCGGCCGTTCCCACGTTGCCCGCCACGAGATCCTGGTCCGGGAACGCCTCCCGCACCCGGGCCACCGCCCGGAGCACGCCCTCCGAGTGCCCATGGGCCGTGTCGACCACCAGGAAGTCGACCCCCGACTCCACCAGAGCCTTCGCACGCGCCAGGTCGGCCTTCCCCGCCCCGATGGCCGCGCCCACCCGGAGCCGCCCGTGCTCGTCCTTGCACGCATTCGGAAACTGGCGGCGCTTGAAGATGTCCTTGACCGTGATCAGCCCCCTGAGCTTCCCGTGGCCGTCGACGACGGGGAGCTTCTCGATCCGGTGCCGGTGGAGGATCTGTTCGGCCTCGGTCAGGGTGGTCCCCTCCGGTGCGGTGATTAGCCCCTTGCAGGTCATGAGCGTGGCCACCGGCCGGTCCAGGTCTGTCTCGAACTGGAGGTCCCGGTTGGTGATGATCCCGACCAGCGTTCCGTCGCCCTCGACGATGGGGACCCCGCTGATGGAGAAGCGCGCCATGAGCTTGTGGGCATCCCTGAGCGACGCGTCCGGCCCGAGGGTGATGGGCTTGAGGATCATCCCGCTCTCGGACCGCTTCACCCGGTCGACTTCCTGGGCCTGGCGATCGATGGACATGTTCTTGTGGACCACGCCCACGCCGCCTTCGCGCGCCACCGCGATCGCCATGCGGGCCTCGGTGACCGTGTCCATCGCGGCCGAAACCAGCGGGACCGGCAGCGTGATGCGGTTGGTGAGGCGGGTCGAGATGTCCGTCTCGTTCGGGTGGACCCTGGAGTGACCCGGGACCAGAAGCACGTCGTCGAAGGTCAGTGCCTCCTTGACGACCTTGCCGCGCAGCGGGAGCCGGGCCTCCGTGCCTCTTTCCATCAACAAACGTACCGGACGCGGTGAAGCCGGGTCAACTATCCGGGCTCACTCGCTGTCGTCGGTGGATTCCCGGACATTTCCGGGCGTGGATTCCTCCGCGTCCTCCGTCTCCGGGCCCGGCGTTTCGCCCGACGCCGGCTTCTCCCGTGCCGCGTCGCCACCGGTCACCCCGCCGGCGATCTCGTCGAAGAGTTCGCGCCCTGCCTTCGCGACGCCGCTCAGCGCCCGGTCGGCAGCGGCGATCACCTGGAAGGCCTCGCGCAGGTTGGACGGATTGAACGCGCGCTTGCGCATGCCGTCCTCGATGCCTTCGCCCAGCTTCTGGAAGCCGCCGGGCCGTTTTTCGAGGTCCGGCGAGGAGTATTTCGACTCCAGGAACTCGATGTAGTCGAGAACCTGGTAGACCTGCTCCTCGGGCAAACTCTCGATCTTCCGCATCACGCGGGCTCTAAGTACGTCGTGCATCCCCTAATGAAGCCACTGGTGGACCCACGGCGCAAGCGAGGGTTTATTATCGTGCACAGTCGCCGCCACGCCACCCGGGCTTGCGGCGCCGGTCTTCTCGGAGCATGGACGGGGAACGACGCAATGTCCTCCGGCGGCGGGTACCGCTTTCTCCCACTGCGGAGCGTCTCTGTCGGCGAGCGCGCGGCCCATCGCTACGAGCGGTGGCTGGCGGGCATCGAGGAGGAATTGTCCGACCCGGGAGCCGACCGCAACGAGCTCTGCCGGCGGGTCCTGGAGGAGATCTGGTCCCCCGGGAATACCAGGCGTTCCGCTGCCCCCTCCCCGCCGGCGGGAGACATCCTGCGCGACCAGCTGGACCCACGGAATGTGACGCTCGAGCCGGAGTACTACGCCGACACCGACCTCGACCGCTACTACCGGGTCAAGCCGCTCATCTGGCTGTGGGAGATGTTCGACAAGAGCCTGCTGGGAGAGAACGTGCACCTGGGCGTGAAGTTCCGGCGCATCCTCGCGCGGCACATCTTCGCCCGCTGCGGCAGGAACTTCAAGGCGTTCCATCACGTCAAGCTCAGCTTCGGCTACGGCCTCGAGGTCGGCGACGACGTGGTCGTGCACCGCCACGTCCTGCTCGACGACCGCGGCGGCATCAGGATCGGCAACCGCGCCTCGATCTCGGACTTCGCGAATGTCTACTCCCACAGCCACCACATCAGCGATCCGCGAGACGTCCGCACCCCGCAGACGATCATCGGCGACGGCGTCCGGATCGCCTACCACGCCACCGTCCTCGCCGGAACCACCCTCGCCCCGGATTCGATGGTAGGGGCCGGGGCCCTGGTGAGCCGCGACACCGAGGCCGGCGGGGTGCACGTCGGCGTCCCCGCGAAGCTGGTCAGGCGGAAACCGGGCGGCGAGCGGCGGCCCCCGACCACGGATCCTCTGGCGGAGGGTTAGGGGGGGCCGCAGGCAGAGCCCGCCCGCCGGTGGACCGGCGATGTGCGGGCTCCCCGGCTCCTGGTGGCCGGGCGGACCCATCCGCCGGCCGAGCCGCCTCAGCCGCCCTCGCGGGTCTCGTACCGCGACTTCAGCCTCTCCACGACTGCGGGGTCGGCCAGGGTCGTGGTGTCCCCCAGCGCCCGCCCCGCGGCGATGTCGCCGAGCAGCCGCCGCATGATCTTGCCGGAACGCGTCTTCGGCAGATCGGCGGCGAACAGGATCAGCTGCGGGCGCGCGATCGGCCCGATGGCGCCGGCCACATGCGCCTTCAACTCGGCGGCGAGCTCGTCGCTCCCCTCCCTGCCCCCCATCAGCGTCACGAACGCGGCGATGGCCTGCCCCTTCACCGCGTGCGTCTTCCCCACCACGGCCGCCTCCGCCACCGCGGGATGCTCCACCAGCGCGCTCTCCACCTCCATGGTGCCGATGCGGTGCCCCGCAACGTTCAGCACGTCGTCCACGCGCCCCAGGATCCACAGGTAGCCGTCCTCGTCCAGCTTCGCCCCGTCGCCGGGGAAGTAGGTCCCGTCCCACTTGGACCAGTAGGTCTCGCGGTAGCGCTCGTCGTCGCCGTAGATCGTGCGCAGCATCGCCGGCCAGGGCCGCGTGATCGCGAGGTAGCCCGCGTCTACCGGCTCACCGGCGTTGTTCAGCAGCGCGGTCCGGATCCCCGGAAAACCCCGGCAGGCGCTCCCCGGCCGCGTGTGGGTGACGCCGGGCAGCGGCGTGATCATCATCCCGCCCGTCTCCGTCTGCCACCAGGTGTCGACGATCGGGCACCGCTCGCCGCCGATGACCCGGTGGTACCACATCCACGCCTCCGGATTGATCGGCTCCCCCACCGTCCCCAGCAGCCGCAGCCGCGACAGGTCGGAACGGCCGGGCCACTCCTCGCCCCACTGCATGAAGGCCCGGATCGCGGTCGGCGCGGTGTAGAAGATGGTCACGCCGTAGTCCTCGCACATCCGCCAGAAGCGCCCCTTGTCGGGCCAGTCGGGCGCCCCCTCGTACATCACCACCGTGGTCCCCGCCGACAGCGGCCCATAGACGATGTAGCTGTGTCCGGTGACCCAGCCCACATCGGCCGTGCACCAGAAGATGTCGTCCTCCTTCAGGTCGAACACCAGCCGGGTCGTGGCGTGCACCTGGGTCAGGTAGCCGCCCGTCGTGTGCACCACGCCCTTCGGCTTCCCGGTCGTGCCCGAGGTGTAGAGGATGTACAGCAGATCCTCGGCGTCCATCTCCTCGGCCTCGCACTCCGCGCTCGCGCCGCGCGCAAGATCGTGGTACCAGTGATCGCGCCCGGCGGTCATCCCGGCGGCGACCCGGCCCTCCAGCCCCCCCCGCTCGACCACCACGACATGTTCGATGCCCGGACACCGCGCAACCGCCCGGTCGGCGTTCTCCTTCAGCGGCACGATGGTCCCGCGCCGATGCCCCCCGTCGGCGGTCACGAGCACCTTCGCCTCCGCGTCGTTGATCCGGTCCGCCAGCGAATCCGGGCTGAAGCCTCCGAAAACCACCGAGTGCGGCGCCCCGATCCTCGCGCAGGCGAGCATGGCAAAAGCGGCCTCCGGGATCATGGGCAGGTAGATGGCAACGCGATCGCCCTTCTTCACCCCCAACCCCTTCAGGACGTTGGCGAACCGCCCCACCTCTGCGGCGAGTTCGGCGTAGGTGAAGGCGCGCCTGTCCCCCGGCTCGCCCTCCCAGACCAGCGCCCGCTTGTCGCGCCGCGGCCCGTCCAGGTGCCGGTCGACGCAGTTGTGGCACACGTTCAGCCTGCCGCCGACGAACCACTTCGCGTGCGGCGGATCCCATTCGAGGACCGTATCCCACTTCCTGAACCAGTCGAGCTCCTCGGCCCACCCGGCCCAGAATCGCTCATGGTCCTCCGCCTCGTCGTAGATCGCGGGGTCGGAGACGACCGCCTCCGCGGCGAATCGCCCCGGCGGAGCGAACTTCCGCTTCTCGGTGAGGAGTGCGTCCAGGGCGGCGGGGTCGTGCGTCATTCAGGGGTCTCCGGTGGGAAGAGGGCGTCGATGGGGGTCAGGCAGGGTTTCGCGTGACTGCGGCACCCCCAGCGGCGAGCATCAGCGGGTGAACTTGCGAGCCTTCGAGTATGGTTTGGGCGTAGGCCCGGAGGCAACACTCCGCACGGGACCGGCCCTCACGGCAGGGAGGTCGCCCGAGTCGCCCGTCACGCCCCCCGGACGGTTGTGCGCTTCGCCCCGGCTGGCGTTCCCGCCCCGCGGGTTGACAGGCAGGCCGTTCGCCCACATCCTAACTCCATGTGAGCGATGGGCTTTCGCATGAGGAGGGCCGTGTTGTCCCCATCCGTCCAGGCATCCGTCGAGGGTGACCGCCTGCGCCAGGCGCTGGAGGCGCACGGGCATCGGTTCACCGAGCAGAGAGGCGCCGTCCACCACTTCCTGGCGGGAACGGACACGCACCCCACCGCCGAAGAGGTCTTTCACGGCGTCAGGGAGCAGCTGCCCGCGATTTCCCTCGCGACGGTGTACAAGAACCTCGAGACGCTCGTGGGGTGTGGCATGGCGATCAAGCTCAGCTACTCCGACGGGTCCTCGCGGTACGACGGCCGCACCGACCCGCACCACCATGCGCGCTGCAATCGCTGCGGGTCGGTCATGGACGTGCCGGGCACGCTGCCCACCGAGATGGTCACCGCCCGGGACGTCTGCCCGGACTTCCACGTCACCGGCTACCGGCTCGAGCTGACCGGCCTCTGCGCCTCCTGCGCCTGAAGCGGCGCTTCCCCTCCCCCGGGATCAGACCGGCGAGCGCGCCCCGCTCCGTCCCACCGCCGAACGCAGCCGCCGCCGCAGTTCGACCCTCGACATGGTGGCCAGGGTCCGGTCCGCCGTCCTGCGGGAGTTCCAGCGCACCTCGACGAGGCTGACCGGGTCTCCCCCCTCCGCCCCGGTGCGGTGCATGATCAGGTAGAAGCGCCCCTTGTAGTCGCCGCCCTTTTCGGCGGCCACGGAGGCCACCCACTCTGCACCCTGGTCATCCCTGAATTGTCGCACGGATCCTTCCGTCGGTTGTAGGGTTGGCATTCCGATTCATTATAACGCCGAACGAGCTGGCATTCCGCTCCCCTAAGCGGAGTCGCCGGCCCGCAGTTTCCTCTGGTGGACAACCTCCGGGAATTCGTAGTAGAGCACGCCCTCGTCGCTGATGTCCGACCGCACCCTGAAACCGTCGTCCATCCCGATCAGCACCTTCTCGGCCGCCTCGAGGCTCAGGTCGAGTTCGGCCGCCACCTCGGTGACGGTGAGCACGCCGCCCCGCCGCGTCGCCAGCATCAGAACCTTGCGGTTGAGCGCCTGCAGCACCGCCTGCCGCCGCTCCTGGAGCGCCCTCCACCCCCACATGAACAGCCCCGAGCCCCCCATCCCCATCAGCGCCCCGACGACGATCGGAGGTCCGTCCACGCCTCCCGCGATTCCGGCCGTGATGATGACCGCGGCCAGAATCCCCATTCCCGCGCCGAGCACGCGTCTTCCGATCCCGCTTCCCGGCAACCGGGGTTCGGGCGCGGGCGCGGCGGGGCGGCCTGCGCGGAGCGGAGTGTCCACGACGGCTTCCAGGGACTGCGCGCCGCCCGGCTCCCGCGAGTGTTCCCAGCCGAGGCCGCAGTTGGGGCACACCCGGTGCCTCCTGCGGGCGGCGTAGTACACCAGTCCGCCGATTCCGTAGGTGAAGACGCTCAGGCCCACCAGCAGCGCGAGGTGGCCGGTCTTGCGGAAGTAGGGCACACCCTCGCTGTGATGGCCGCACCGCGGACACTGGCGCACGTTCCGTTTCGCAACCGGAACCCGCCTCCGTTCCACAACCGCCCCGCAGGTGGGGCACCGATCCTCACCTGCAACAAGGTTCTCCCCGCACGTCGAGCACCGCATCAGCTACCCGATCCCTTCATCCGGCGCGCGGCCGGCAACATTTGACGCCATGAACACCCTCTCACTACGCAAACTCGCCCATGAAGAGTCACGCAACCGGGAGAATTGGGGAACCCACCCGCAATGAATCAGATTACATTGACTGGAGTTCAGCGCAAACAAGGTCCTTCACCGGAATCGATGATCCTTCCCCGTACGGTTCGCGCCGCGGCGCTTTCCACAATACTGATTCTGTCCCAGGCGGATTCATCGCGGGGGCAGACCATCCCGTCCCCCTATCGCTTCATCGAGAGCGGCCAGGAGACCTCCGTCTTCTGGGGTACGATGTTCCTCACCAGCGGCTCCCTGGACCTCGGGCCGAAATCCGGCTCCTTCATGGGGGCGCGCTACGCGGTGGAGGCCAGCGGCCCGCTGTTCATCGAGGGGATCGTGAGCTATCTCCCCACCACCCGCGACGTCGTCGACCCGCGGCGCGCGGTGGGCAGCCGGACGATCGGCGAGACGGACGTCCACATGCTCATGGCCGACGCCCGTCTCAACTTCAGCCTGACCGGACGCCGCACCTGGAACCGCATCAGCCCCCACCTGTTCATGGGCGGGGGAATCGCCATCGATGTGGCGGGCCAGGGCGAGCTCGCCGACGTGCTCCTCCCGGAAGACGTCTACGACTTCGGAACCGGGTTCACGGCGACCGCCGGCACCGGGTTCAGGCTCGAACTCCACCCGAGGCTCATGCTTCAGGCGGAAGCCGGCCTCACGCTCTGGAAGCTCAACACCCCCAGCGGCTTCGACGACCCGGAGAAGCGTCCGCAGACACCCGGCATGGAGCCGGAACCGGTGGTGCAGAGCGAGTGGGTGCGCGGATACGGCCTGACCCTGAGCGCCGGCTGGCGGTTCTGACCGTCCGGCGCGATGGCGGAGTTCGAGCGCCTCGAGGCTGACTGGCTGTCGTACCGGGACGCCCTCGACCGCGTGCTGGCGGATGCGCGGCCGATGCAGGCAAGGTCGATGCCGCCCGCCCGCGCGCTCGGACGGTCCCTGGCGGAGCCGGTGGTCGCCCGCGCCACCCTCCCGTCGTGGCCCAACAGTGCGATGGACGGGTTCGCGGTTCGGAGCGGGGAGTTGGCGGGCGGCCCTGCGGGCGAGCTTCGTCTTCCCGTGGCGGGACGATCCTACCCGGGGGAGATGCCGCTGGCGGATGTTCCCCCCGGCGCGGCGGTCCGGGTGATGACGGGCGGCCCAATACCCGTGGGATTCGACTCGGTGATCCGCGTGGAGCACACCGACGGCGAGGCATCTCCCGGGATCGTGGCGATCCACCGCACCGACGATCTGGGCAAGCACGTCCGCTCTCCGGGCAAGGATATGGAGCGCGGCGACGAGACCGTCCCGGCAGGTGCGGTCGTGCACTCGGGGACCCTGCCCGTCATCCTGGCCAGCGGCGCGGACCGGGTCCGGGTCCACCGGCGCCCGCGCGTCGGCGTGCTGTCGAGCGGCGACGAGCTGGTCGGTGCCGACCGCTTCGATCGCGTGGTCGAGGGCAGGGCCATCCCGGACACCAACCGGGGCATGATCGCCGCGGCCGTCGCCGAGGCCGGCGGCGTTCCCGTCGATCTCGGAGTGGCCCCGGATGATCGGGAGGCGCTGAGGGAGACGCTCGGGTCGGTCGAAGGCGTGGACGTGCTGGTTTCGACAGGGGGGGCGTCGATGGGCGAGAAGGACCTCCTCAAGCGGATCCTGCTGGAGCTCTCGTTCCGGCTGGATTTCTGGCGTGCGCGGGTGCGCCCCGGCAGCCCGCTTTCCTTCGGCCATCTCAATCCCGATCGTCGTGCGTTGCCGGTGTTCGGCCTTCCCGGGAACCCCGCGTCCGCCTTCGTGACCTTTCACGTATTCGTCGTACCGTACCTGCGCGCGATGATGGGCTCCCGGCGCCCGGTGGGGACCACCGTCACCGCCGTCACCGAAACCGCGCTGTCCTGCCCTCCCGGGCTCACGCAATTCTTCCGGGTCGGTCTTTCGGGACCGTCCGACGCCGACGGCCGGGTGCGCTGCGCGCTGACCGGGCCCCAGGGGAGCGGACTGGTGCGGTCGCTGCGCGATGCGGACGGGCTGGCGATGATCCCCGAAGGGGTCGGCCGGATCGAGCGGAACGAGTCCGCACAGGTCATCCTGCTGCCGCGTAGGTCATGACGTCGATCCTGGGGAACCCGGTCCCGGGCGCCCTTGCGGCCACGAAGGGTCCGCGGCCGGCCCCGGTTTTCTCCGTCGTCATCAGCGCCCTGGCCGCGGCGCTGCTCGCGGGATGCCAGACGCCCCAATGGCCGGTCCCTGGTGGGCTGAAGTCCCCGTTCGGCGTTCGCTCACAAGGCGGTGCCGACCTGCACCGGGGCGTGGACCTGGCCGCGGATGTCGGGACGCCGGTGCGACCCATTCTCGGTGGGCGGGTCCGCTTCACCGGGACGATGGAGGGGTACGGCAACGTGATCTGGATCGATCACGGCCCCGACCTCCTCAGCGTCTACGCACACCTCTCCCAAATCGAGGTCGAGCCGTTGCAGGAGGTGTCAAAGTCCACGGTGATCGGCAGAACGGGGGCGTCCGGGCACGTGACCGGGCCGCATCTGCATCTCGAGGTGTGGCGGTGGGGACGGGAGGTGGATCCGGTGCAGTTCATGGGTCGGCCGTGAGGCGAACAGACGTATCGGCCCGGCGTTACGAGTTGCGCAGCTCCCGGAGGGCGGCTGCCAGCGCGGGGGCCACCTCGAAGACGTCGCCCACGATGCCGTAGTCGGCCACGCCGAAGATCGGCGCATCGGGATCGCGGTTGACCGCGACGATCACCCCGGAGGTGCGCATCCCGGCAAGGTGCTGGATCGCTCCGGAGATGGCCATCGCAAGGTAGAGCTTTGGCGTCACCGTCTTGCCGGTCTGGCCGACCTGCTCCGCGTGCGGGCGCCAGCCCGCGTCGACGACCGCCCGGGAGGCTCCCAGCGCCGCTGTTTCACCCAGCGCGTCGCGCAGGTCTTCGAGGATGTGCCAGTTGCCGGGGTCCTTCATACCGCGGCCGCCCGAAACGATGATGGCGGCTTCGGAAACGTCCAGAGCGGCACCCGCCGAGGCCTCGAACCCCTTGACCCTGTATCCCGTCGTCACATCCTCTACGGGCGCCACGGCCTCAACCTTCACCTCGCGTGGAGAATCGGCCACGGCGAACACGTTGGGCCGAATGGAAAGGAGTGCAGGCGTCCTCAGCGCCCGGACCCGGGCCAGGGCCTTCCCGGCGAAGACCGGGCGCGTGGCCACCACCTCGCCGCCATCGACCTCCACCGCGGTGACATCGGTGAGCAGGGGCGAGCCCAGCCTGCCAGCGACCCGCGGCGCCAGATCCCTGCCCGGCCCTGTCGCGGCAAATACGACCGCCCCGTAGCTTCCCGCACCTGCGAGCGCCGCCACCGCCGTCGCGCGCTCGTCGACCCGGCCCGCGCCCTCCACCGCAAGCACGCGGTCGGCCCCATGCCGCCCCAGACCGGCCGCCGCCGCCCCGGAGTCCGTACCGCCCGCCACGGCCACGTCGACCGCGCCCCCCAGCGAGTCCGCAATGGCGCGGGCGGCCGAGACCACCTCCCGGGACACGCTCTGAAGGACGCCGTCCCTCACCTCGGCAACGGCCAGTACGTCAGCCATCAAAGTACCCTGGCCTCCTCCCTGAGCAGACGCACAAGCTCGGCCGCCGCATCCGTTCCCTCCCCCACGATCCGCCCCTCCGGGCGCTCCGGGGGATAGGCGAGGCCCTCCAGCGCGAGTCCCGATTCGACCTCGGGAGCCGGCTTCTCCACCAGGGGCTTCCGCTTCGCCATCATGATTCCCCGCAGCGACGCGTAGCGCGGCTCGTACCGCCCCTTGGTGACCGTGGCCACGGCCGGGAGGTCCACTTCGACCACCTCCTGCCCGCCCTCGACGGCCCGGCGGCAGGTCGCCACGCCGCCCTCGACGTCCATCGCCGCCACGGCGGTCGCGCAGGGGCGCCCCAGCAGCTCGGCCACCATCGGGCCCACCTGCTGCTGGTCGTCGTCCACCGCCTTGATCCCGAACAGCACGAGGGCGTCGTCGCTGCCGGCCAGCTCCGAGGCCAGAACCTGTGCGGTCGCCCAGCCGTCCATGTCGGGCTCGCCCGCAAGCAGCACGGCACGGTGGGCACCCAGGGCGAGGCCCGAGCGCAACGTCTCCGCGGTTGCGGGCGCACCGTAGCTGAGCAGGGTGACCTCTCCCTCCCCCGCCGCCTCCACGAGCTGCAGCGCCGCCTCGACGGCGAACTCGTCGTACGGGCTCAGGACGTACTTCACGCCGTCCTGCATGATGCCGCGGCCCCCGTCCGCGATCCGGACCCGGGTCGCGGTATCGGGGACGCGCTTCACGCACACGGTGATGTTCACGGCTCTCCTCGAGTGATCGGCACGGTTGTCGCCGCTGCGCCCCTAGAGAAAGGCACCCGCCACGGCGAAGCAGACGGTCGCGACCGCGCCGCCCGCCAGCGCGTAGGGCAGCTGCGTCCGCACATGGTCGACATGGTCGGTCGCGGACGCCATCGAAGATATCACGGTGGTGTCGCTGATGGGGGAGCAGTGGTCGCCGAAGATGCCCCCGGAGAGCGCGGCCGCAAGGAAGGGCGCCAGGTCCAGCCCCAGGGCCGCGGCCGCCGGAACCACGATGGGGATCATGATCGCGAACGTCCCCCAGCTCGACCCGATCGAAAAGGCGATCGCGGAGGACACGACGAAGACCAGCGGCAGGAAGACCGACGGCGCGAGCGCTCCCTCGACGACTCCGGCCACGTAGTCGCCGGTCCCGAGCTCACCGGTCACGTCGCCTAGGGCGAGGGCCAGGAGCAGGATGAGCGCCAGGGGAACGAGTCCGCCCGCGCCACGCAGCGCGATCCGGACCAGCTTGTCGATGGAGTACGCCCGTTGGGCCAGCAGGAGGATCCACGCCGCCGCGAGGCCGGCCAGCGACGCCCACAGCACCGAAGTCGC
This sequence comes from Longimicrobiales bacterium, assembly GCA_965211645.1. GTDB lineage: Bacteria > Gemmatimonadota > Gemmatimonadetes > Longimicrobiales > Gaopeijiaceae > Bin94. The sequence goes on from OZ242947.1 coordinate 699,462, forward strand.
GCCGTCGCCCTCTCGGAGGTCGCCGCCCCCGGTGATCCAGAGTCCCAGGGGCATCGTGGCCACCAGCACCAGAACGGGGACGAACATGTTCACGGCCCGAGGCGGGATGGCCGTCTCCTCGTCGTGGCTGAGGACCCCCTCGTCCATCATCGGCGTCGCGCCGGGAGCCAGGACTTCGCCCTTGGCGGCGCGGGCCTCCGCATGCTTCATGGGCCCCCAGTCCAGCTTCATCAGAACGACCGCCAGCGCGAGGATCACCGCCGCGAACGAATAGAAGTTGAATGCGATCGAGCGCAGGAAGACGCCGAGGGGCTGATCCACGCCCTGCTCGTTGAGAAGGCCGAGATTGTAGGCGCCCCACGCATTGAGCGGGATGAGGATGCAGACCGGCGCGCTGGTCGAGTCGATCAGGTAGGCGAGCTTCTCGCGGGAGATGCGGTAGCGGTCGAAGAGCGGCCGCGACACGGACCCGGCGACGAGCACTGTGATGTTCGACTCGATGAAGATCCCCACGCCGATCAGCCAGGCGAGAAACTGCGCCCGCCGCCCACTGGTGACCCAGCGGTTGCGCTCCAGCCAGGCCACGAAGCCCGCCACTCCCCCCGACGACGACAGCGTCGCGATGAGCGCGCCGATCACCAGGGTGAACATGATCACCCTGGCGTCATAGTCGTCCCCCAGCACCCGCACGGTCGACTCGATCGTCTCCGCCAGCCCCGCGGCCACGTTCCAGTCGAAGAGGATGATCCACCCGAGCCAGATCCCGCCCGCGAGGGACAGGTAGACCTGGCGGGTGCCGATCGCCAGACCGATCGCCAGCAGGGGAGGAAGAAGAGAAATCCAGGTCGGGTCGCTCATGGGTATAAGTTACCACCTCGGCGGCTTGACCGCCGAATGCCCCTTGACGAAGAACCTGAGCGGCCAGTCCGCCGCGCGGGACACCCCGATGCGGCCGCTCGTGCCCACCTCCGCGTCTGCGACCGGTTCACCGGGCCGAAGCTGGATCGGCGGTCGTGCCAGATCGTGGTAGTTCTGCCGCATGGTGATCCCGAGGGCCTGCGCCAGGCGTCCCGGACCGTTGCACAGGTCGGCGTCGCGCCCTCGCCGCGCGGCCATGGTGCCGAGTCCGCCTGTCGGCTCCAGCGCACGGATCAGCACGGCGGCCGGATCGCCCTCCTCGCCGGTCACCACGTTGATGCAGTGATGGATGCCGTAGGAAATGTACACGTACAGGGTGCCTCTGGCCCGGAACATCGCGTCGTTGCGCGGTGTGCGCCGTTTGGAGGCATGGGCGTGGCTCGCCGGGTCGTCAAGGCCGAGATAGGCCTCGGTCTCGACGATGACGCCGCGGGTCTCGACGCCGTTGACGGTGGACAGGACGGTGGTGCCGAGAAGGCGGCGGGCTACGCTCGCGGCACCGCCGTTCAGGTGCTCTTGCAGCCAGGAGCCGGGCCCGGACCGTTGGTCCCCCGCCCCCGTCACCACGCGGTCTACCGGGACCGGCGACCCCACGGGAACAGGCCGCGAAGTCCGGTCCTGGCCGGCGCCCCCGCCGCAGTTGCAGCTTCCTCTTCCCTGTCCCCGTCGGCCGCGGGGGAAGCCGGATCCTGCGTTGGCCGGGCCTTTCTTTCATGGGGTCCGCGCCGCCGGCCACGCGACCCGTCCCGGCGGCCGCCGCCCGATGTCTCCCTCCCGGCCCCGGCCGCAGCCCCGGCGTTCGCCCTGCCCGCCTGTCCAGATGCCTGCGAGGCCTGCGCCTGCTTCGCCAATGCGGCGCTGCGCCTCTTGTAGTCTCCGGCCCAGTTGGCCAGCACGCTTTCCGCCCGGGCCTTGAAGAGCGCCTGCCTCACCCGCTCCGGCTGGTTCTGCATGACCTCGAAGACGCTGGCTCCGAAATGATCCACCAGGCGTTCCGCGGTCTTCACACCGACACCCTTGTACCGATGCGCGAGATAGCTCTTGATCGAGCTTTCCGTGGTCGGCAGCCCGAGGGCCCTGGCATCGAACGCGGGCGTTGCCGGCTCGGCGGCTCCGGCCCCGACGACGATGCCGAAGCTCCCCCCCTTGCCGCGCCTGAGCTCGATCGCCCCCTGTTCCTCCGCGTACAGAAGGAACTTGCTGAACTTGCCGAACCCGAAGGCGCTCTCGTTGAAACCCCTCTCGATGGCCAGCATCTTCCGCTTGACATCCGAGTCCCGCGCGGCCTTGCCATCATTGCCGCTCATCTCCCTGACCGCGCGCACGAGAAGCCTGACCGCCGGCGCGGGATCGGGCCTGGCCGGCGACTCTCGCACCACGGCCGCGTTTGCGCTTGCCGCCGCGGCCTTCTTCCTGCCCTCCCTCGCCGGCCGCTCCACGGCCGGGCGACGGGCCTGGGATCCGCGCCTGCCCCTGGCCTGCTGCCGTTCGCCATCGCCTGCAGACTCCGGAGTAGCCGTCGCCCGGCTCTCCTCGGCGACCGGCGCATCGCCCCGCGGCGCGACCGTGTATTGGCCGTTCTCGCCCCGCTTGATGTTCACCAGCCCCTTGTTGGCCGCCTCGACGAGGAACTTGGAGAAGTTCTTGAACCCGAGGCTGCGTTCGTCGAAGCCGGGCGCCAGCTCCATGATGACCTGCTTGAGCCGGTCGGAGCGCATTACGTCACCCCGGGACGCCATGCGGCCGACGGCTTCCTCCACGCACTCCCAGGCGTCGGGGGTCGAGGAACCGTCCCCGGTGGCCTTGTGGAGCCCGGTCAGCGCGGTGTAGGAGTAGTACTCGTCGCAGTTCTGCACCAGGATGTCCGAACTCGACTCCTGGATGCCGATCCCGATGACGTACTTCCCGTACTCCTTGAGCTTGAGCACCAGGCTGGAGAAGTCGGAATCGCCGGTCAGGAGGATGAACGTGCCGATCTCGGGCCGGATGAAGACCAGTTCGATGCCGTCGATCGCCATCCGGATATCGGTCGCGTTCTTCTTGGAGCTTCCGTAGGCCGGCGCGAAGATGAGATCGATCGAGGCTTCCGAAAGGGGGACGATGTACTGCGGGTAGCGGCGCCAGTCCGCATACGCCCTCTGGACCGTCACCTTCCCCTTGATGATGTCCGAATCGAGAAGGTGCTTGAGTTCCTTCGCCAGATCGCTCCGCATGCCCATGGTGACGTTGTCGAAGTCGATGAGCAACGCCGCGTTCGGGGCATCCGGGGCCAGCAATCTGCCGGGATCGGCATGGGGGGCCTTCATATAGGGATTGACCATTCCGTGTTCAGTCCTGCATGTCCTTGCGCTCCGTCTCGACCACATCCGAATGCTCCGCGGAGACGCGGCGGGCCAGTTCCTGGCGCCATACCTTGCCGGTGCCGGTGAGAGGGAGATCCTCCATGAAGGTAACAAGATCCGGCACCTTGTAGTCGGCCAGAGTGGCGGAACACCAGTTACGAATCTCCGCGCTGGTGACCACGCCGCCCTCCTCGCGCACCACACAGGCGCAGACCGCCTCGCCCAGGATCTCGTCGGAAACGCCGACGATCGCCGCCTCCTCGACCGCCGGATGGGCCGAGATGCGGTCCTCGATCTCCCTGGGGTGCACGTTGAACCCGCCGCGAATGACCACGTCCTCGCGCCGTCCCACGAGGTGCAGGTATCCGTCCTCGTCGACCATTCCCAGGTCGCCGGTCCGCAGATAGCCTTCCCGGTCCATGACCGCCAAGGTTCGCCTCGGCTGCCGGTAGTACCCGCGCATCACGCCCGGACCCCGCACCCGGATTTCGCCTACGCTTTCCGGCGGCAGTTCGGTTCCGTCGTCCTCCGTCACTCGTACAACGGTCTCGCCGACCGGCTTGCCCACCGTGAAGATTCGCTTGTCCGGTGGATCCTCCGGGCGCGTTACGGAAAGAGTGGACGCGGTTTCCGTCAGGGAATAGGCGATGATCACCGGCGCGCCGTATGCGCGCTCGATGCGGCGGGCCAGATCGTCTTTCAATGGGGCTCCGGCGCCAAGGCACAGGCGGATCGACCGGGGAGGGCTCCCGCGCCGCGCAATCTCCGGCAGCTCCATGGCGAAGAGGGTGGGCACTGCGTAGTGCACCGTAGCCCCGAACCGGTCCGCGAGATCGAGCGTTTCCGCGGCGTCCGCGCCGTCCATGAGCAGCAGGCTCGCGCCGCCCAGCACCGCGCCGAGTAGCCCCGGACCCAGGCCGAAGACGTGAAAGAGGGCGTCGACTCCGACCACGACATCCTCCGGTGTGAGGCATGCCGCCTCGGTCGTGGCCCCCGCTGCGTACAGCAGGTTGCGATGCGTGAGTTCGACCCCCTTTGGCTTGCCGGTGGTCCCTTCCGTGTAGACGATCGCGAAGACGTTGTCGGGGTTCGGGGGCTCGGCGCCGAAATCGCGCCCGCTGCCCGAGGACAGGATGTCTTCCCACTGGAAGATCTGATCGTCGTACCAGAGGTCCTCCTCGCCGACCGTGACGACGTACTTGAGGTCGGGGAGTTCCTCGAGCAGATCCTCGAACAGCTGCAGATAGTCGTTGCCGAATGCGTTTTCGGCCGTGACTGCGAACGCCGCCCCCGAATGCCGCAGCATGTACCGCAGTTCCGCCATGGTCAGCCGGGGATTGAGCGGGACGATCGTCGCGCCCAGCTTGGCCGCAGCGAAGACCGTGACGGCGAACTCCGGACACGCCGGAAGGACCAGGGCGATCCGATCCCCGGCCTCGATCCCCAGATTCGCCAGCGAAGCGGCCAGCGCCTCGGACTGGCTGTCGGCCTCGGCGTAGGTCAGAACCGCATCGTCCGTGAGCAGAAACGGAGCCCCGGGGTCGCGAGTGGCTCTCTGGGTCAGCGCCGATGGAATTGTCAGGTCGTGGACGCGCTCGAAAAGCGCCATTCATCCTCCAGCCGGCATCGCGGCACGGCATGTGGGTCGAATTCCGCTTATCTTCGCCGCTTGGACACGAGTAGTCAAACGTGCGCGCATCGCCGACCGCGTGGTCATGAAAACAGATGTTCCAGCGTTTCGACCAGCTCCGCCTCGGGGACTGGAACCGTCGTTTCGCCGGCGACCTCGGTGCGCCCCAACGACTCCAGTCTCACCATATGTACGACGCCCGAGCGGGTTTTCTTGTCTCGCACCATCAACCGGGCCATGCGCTCGGCGTTGCCCAGGGAGGGGTGTGCATGGGGAAGATCGAAGGCCGCGAGCAGGCGGCGCACCGACTCGGAGGTTCCGCTGGCGGTGATCCCCCGCGCCTCGCCGATCCGGGCCTCCGCCACCATGCCCACCGAGACGGCGTGTCCGTGCGGCAGCGTGTACCCCGAGTCGAGCTCGAGGGCATGCGCGACGGTATGCCCGAAGTTCAGGACCTGGCGCCGGCCGGCCTCGAGCATGTCGCTTGAGACTACCCCGGCCTTGAGCCGCACCGACTGCACCACGGCGCGTTCGACCGCGTCCGGGTCGCCATCCAGCAGCGTCCGGGCGTTCCTGGCCAGCCACCGTGCGTATTCCGCGTCGAGAATCACCCCGTGCTTGACCGCTTCGGCGTATCCCTCCGCGCGCAAACCCGGGTCCAGCGTCGTCAGGAAGGCCGGATCCGCCAGCACTTCGCAAGGTGCGTGAAAAGCGCCGATCAGGTTCTTTCCCAACGCGTGGTCCACCCCGGTCTTCCCGCCGACCGACGCATCGATCATCGCCAGCGTGGTGGTGGGCACCTGGATGAACGGCACTCCACGCATGAACGTCGCCGCCACGAACCCGGCCATGTCCCCCACCACGCCGCCCCCCAGCGACACCACGCAGCTGTCGCGGCCCAGGCCCGCCATGATCAGGTCATCGGTCAGGCGCGCCCACACCGCGCGCTTCTTGTGGATCTCTCCCGGCGGGAAAAACGCGGGCACGACGCCGATTCCCTCCCGCTCGAGCGGCTCGGCGACCCGGTCGTACCACAGCTCCGCGACCCGCTCGTCCGAGATGACGGCGCACCTCCCCGAAGGTGCGGCGGCGGCCACCGCCTCCGGCAGCAGGCGCCGCGTTCCGTCCCCGACGCGTACCGGGTAGCCGCCCGTCAGAGAGCGCACGACGACTTTGCTGCAACGGATCAGGGCCCTTGCCTCGTCGGAAGGGGACACGGGATCATGCGGGCGGGTAAAGCTTGGGCGCACAGTGCGGGCGCGGTCAAGGAGAACCGCCTCGATCCAAAGGTGCTAGATTAAGGGTTGAGTCGAAGCCGCCGGGACTGAAACTGCAAGGGCATGGAGTCGGTAAGAGCTTTCTTCAAGGCAGCGCCGAAGACGATCCGGCGCGTTCCGCGCTACGCCTGGCTCGTCTGCCTGTTTCTGTTCGCCGGCGGCGTCGGCCTGGCGATCGGAAGCTGGCGGAATCTCTGTGCGGACTGCCCGTCCGTCGCTCAGATCTACACCTTCGAGGCGCGGCAGACGAGCAAGCTGTACGCCCGCGACTCGACGCTGATCTCGGAGTTCGGCGAGCAGCGGCGTACGGTGGTGCCGCTGGCCAGCCTTCCCCCGTACGTCCCGCAGGCGTTCATCGCGATCGAGGACCGGCGCTTCTACGAGCACAACGGGATCGATTTTCGGGGAATCGCCCGGGCCGCCGTCGGCGTCCTTCGCACGCGGTCGCTGTCCGGTGCGGGCGGAAGCACCATCACGCAGCAGCTTGCCCGCCACATCTGGACCGAGCGCATCGGGTTCGAAAAGCGGATCCTGCGCAAGCTGAAGGAGTGGCAGGTCGCGATGGAGCTGGAGCGCGCCTACAGCAAGGAGCAGATCCTCGAGGCCTACGTCAACCAGATCGGCTATGCTCATGGCTGGTATGGACTTCAGAGGGCGTCGCGGAGCTATTTCGGCAAGGACGCGGTGGACATGAATCCGGCCGAGGGAGCGCTGCTGGCCGCCATCGCGAACCGCCCCGAGAGATACAGCCCGTTCAACAACCCGGATGCAGCCGTCGAGCGGCGCAACCTCGTGCTGGACGTGATGGCCCGCGAGGGATTCCTGACCGGGGACGAGGCGGCGCTTTGGAAGGCCGAACCGGTGCCCCTCGAGCGCGCTCGCGGCGCCAGGGCGCAGGCTCCGTATTTCGTGGAGTGGGTCCGGGGGATACTCCAGGACAGATTCGGCAGCAGGCTCTACACCGACGGGCTCGAGATCTACACGACCCTGGACCTCGACATGCAGGCCGCGGCTCAAGCGGCCATGGAAAGAGGTTGGACGCGGATCGAGGAGTGGCCGGGATTCGACCACCCGACGTACGAGGAATTCGCGGAGGGTACCGACGCGGCCGACATCCCCAGTATCCCGTATGTGCAAGGGATGTTCGTCGCTACCGACCCCGCCACGGGACATGTGCGGGCGATGATCGGAGGACGCGACTTCGTGCACTCCAAGTTCAACCGCGCGACCCAGGCCCGCCGGCAGTCGGGATCCTCCTTCAAGCCGATCGTGTACGCGGCGGCGCTCGAGAGCGGAATCCCCGCGTCCGAGGTGATCGTGGACGCGCCCGTCGTGATCGACCAGGTCGACGGCACGATCTGGCGGCCCAGCAACTACGAACCGGAGTTCATGGGCCCGATTACGATGCGCACCGCGCTTGCCCGGTCGATCAACATGGTCGCCATCAAGGTCGGAATGCAGGTCGGATTGGAAGCCGTGGGTCAAATGGCCACGCGCCTGGGGATCCGCACCGAGATCGAGCGCTTCCCCTCCACCGCCATCGGAGCGGCCGAGGTGATCCCCATCGAGATGCTGGCCGCGTATTCCACCCTCGCCAATCTCGGCACCAGGGTCCATCCGTTCCCGATCGTGAGGGTGGAGAGCAGCGACGGCGAGCTCCTGTGGGAACCCCGGCCCGAGCGCACGCGCGTACTCGATCCGCTGGTGGCGCGCTTGACCGTGTCCCTGCTGGAGACCGTGGTCGCATCGGGTACGGGGAGCACCGGCGTGCGTGTGGTTGCGGACCTGCCGCGCGAGGTGCCCGCGGCCGGGAAGACCGGTACGACCAACGAAGGCAGCAACACCTGGTTCATGGGCTTCACCCCCAATCTGGCGGCGGGCGTCTGGTTCGGGATGGATCTTCCCGTATCGATTGTCGAGCGGGCCACCGGCGGGGGCTTTGCGGCGCCCGTGTGGGGCGACTTCATGAGACGGGTCTACTACGGGAGTCCCCCTGTTGTCGGTGACGGCGAGGGTGAGGGGGCCCGCACGGGTCCGGTACTGGATGTTCCCGAACCCTGGCCGCTGCCCAGGGGGCTCATCACCCGGCGGGTCGACAACAGGACGGGGACGCTGGCCTCCAGGTGGTGCCCGATGGAAGATGCCTACGACGAGATCTATCTTCCGGGGACCGAGCCGACGGCCTTCTGCGACCGTCAGGCACAACCCGTCAACCGCCCACTTCGATCTCAGGAGCCGTCGTCATGACCGCCGAGTCGGGATCCAGCGTCTTCACCTTCGACACCACTCATCACGCGATGTGGGCAGAAGACGTCGCGCGAGAGCAGGCGATTCCAGCCGAGGTCGTACCCGCTCCCCCGGACGGCGGGGCGAAGTGCGGCGCGGCGCTGAGGGTTTCGTCGCCGCGCAAGGACGAACTCGCGGCCGCGCTCAGGAACGAAGGGATCCTGTTCCGGATTCTGTAGCGGGGCGGCCCGTGGAAGAAACCCGCTGCATTCACCGATGCCGCGGGGCCGATCAGCGCCGTACCCGCACGATGTCACGGATCCGATCGCGCACCTCCGCGGCCCGGTCGGTCTCCTCGAGCAGCTCACAGAGCCGGTCGATGGTCCTGTGGTCCACATACCCGGGTACCGTTGTGCGCCAGCCCTGGTCGCTACGGAAGCGATCCACGGCCTCCATCGTCTCCTGATCGTAGACCAGGCTACCGGACGAACCGATAGACGGCGCGGGCGAGTCGGGCTCGTGATACCCGAGCGCGTGAAGCATCACCTTCAATTGAAACACGTCTCTGCCCACAAACTGCTCGAGCCTGCGGAAGCCCAGAGTCTCGGATGCCACGTCGTAGATTCGCGCGCTCGGAGACCCAGTCTCCCTGATCCTCGGCGCCGTACTGGTCCGATCCGGTCCACTGCGCCGACCGGCCGGCCAGGTCGATGACCCCCACCTGTCTGCGGCTGCGTCCCTCATCCGCAGCCACCACCTGGTCCATTGCCTCCTGCGGCGCCACCCCTTGCTCCAGCAGGTCGAGCAGGTCGTTGCCGTACTCCACCCGTCCCCAGACGACTGGCTCCTGCGCGTATGCGGGGGCCGCGACCAGCAGGGTGAGGACCGTGAATGGAAGGGGCTGGCGCAGCTTCATGACTGCCTCCGTTGTCCGGGGGGCACTATGTCGTTGGGCACCGGGTCCAACCGCACGACCGGGGTCAGTTCCTCGAGGTGCTCCAGGGCCAGGTAGATCAACCCGTCGGGGCCTTCGCGCACATCGCGGATGCGCCCCAGTTCACCCGGGAGCAGGGTCTCCACGCTCACTGCGTCGGATCCTGCGAGGGTGACGCGCGCCAGCTGCTCCCCGACCATTCCGCCCACGAACGCGCTGCCCCGCCACCAGGGATATCGGTCGCCGCGGTAGATCATCATCCCCGAGACGCCGATCGAGGGGGTCCAGACGAAACGGGGCGACTCCATCCCGGAGCGATCCGTTTCCGTGGTGAAGACGGTGCCGTCGTAGTTGATGCCGTGCGAGACCACGGGCCAGCCGTAGTTGCCGCCGCGCGCGATCAGGTTGAGTTCATCGCCGCCCCGCGGGCCGTGCTCGTTGGCCCACAGGTCTCCCGTGAAGGGGTCGACGGCCAGGCCCTGGATGTTTCTGTGTCCGTAGCTCCAGATCTCGGGCAGGGCGTCCTGGCGTCCGACGAACGGGTTGTCGGATGGCACCGTCCCGTCGTCGTGCAGGCGCACGATGGTGCCCATGTGGTTGGTCAGGTCCAGCGCGGGGTGATCGGCCATTGCGTTCGGAGTCACCATCCTGTCACCCACGGCCAGGTAGAGGTAGCCATCCCGGTCGAAGGCCATGCGGCCGGCGAAATGATTATTGTTGTCCCCCCAGGCGTCGGCCTCGAAGACCTCCTCCAGGTCGGTGACCCGGCCATCGTCCCAGCGCCCGCGGACCACCGTTGTAGCCCCCTCCGAGGCTTCCTGGTTGGGCTTGCCGTAGCTGAGGTAGAGCCAGCGGTTCCGTGCGAAATCGGGGTGCGGGAGGATGTCCATGAAGCCACCCTGCCCTCTGTCGCGGTACACGCCGGGCCAGCCCTGCACGGCCTCGGACTGGAGCACTCCGTCGCGCACGACGCGCACCCGCCCCGGGCGCTCCACGATGAGCATCGTGCCGTCCGGGAGCCAGGCCATCGACCAGGGATGATCGAGTCCGTCCGCCACGGTCGTGACCCGGAAGTCGTGGCGGGCCGAGGAATAGGGCAAGTCGGAAGGGTCGGCGCCGGACTCTTGCGCTGAAGCGGGCGCCGGGGCGGTCAGGGCCGCCGATCCGGTCAGGAGGAGCATCCCCACGATCGTGATTCTCATTGAGCCTCTCCAGTCATTGCAGCGCGCCCGGTCGGATGGGACGCACCCTCCGGTGGGCATTGCATCAGCCCTTCACTCGCTCGACGACGAGCGGCAGCGGTGCGGGGGCGTCATCCGCCAGGCACACCGCTTCTCTCACTGCACCCGCCCCCGCGGCCAGCCCATCCCGGGTCCCCGCGTGCACCACGGCAAGCGGGTCTCCGCGGGCCACCCGATCACCGACATCGACGGACAGCACGAACCCGACGCGCGGGTCGATCTCCTGATCCTGGCGAGTCCTCCCACCCCCCAGCGCGATGACGCCGTAGCCGAGGGCGAGGGGATCGATCGCCGCGACAATGCCGTCCTCCTCGGCGGTCACCACCACCGTGTGCGGGGCACCGGGCAGACCGTAATCGCTCCTTGCAGGATCGAGCGCGCCTCCCTGGGCGACCGCGAGCCGCAGGAACCTCTCCAGGGGACCGCCTCCAGCCAGGACCTCCGCCGCCCGCGCACGCCCCTCCTCCACTCCGGCCGCCAGACCGCCGGCCACCGCCATCTCGGCCCCCAGTTCAACGCACAGATCGCGGAAATCGCCGGGACCGTCCCCCGACAGGCACTCCAGGGCCTCGCGGACCTCGAGCGCGTTGCCGATCGCCTTGCCGAGCGGCCGGTCCATCGCCGAGAGCACCGCGGTGACCGCCAGCCCTCGCCTGGTCCCGACGTTCACCATCGCCCCGGCCAACTCCCTCGCGTCCTCGAGGCGGGAAAGAAACGCCCCCCGCCCCACCTTTACATCCAGGACCAGGCCGTCGAGTCCCTCGGCCAGCTTCTTCGACATGATCGACGCGGTGATCAGCGGAAGCGACGGGACCGTGGCGGTAACATCCCTCAGTGCGTACAACCTGCGGTCCAGCGGAGCGATCTCTTCCGTCTGGCCGATCATGGCGCACCCGACCCGCCTGAGCACGCGGTTGAACTCTTCGAGAGGCACGCGAGTACGAAAGCCGGGAATCGATTCGAGCTTGTCGAGCGTTCCCCCCGTGTGTCCCAGGCCCCTGCCGGACATCATGGGAACCACCATCCCCATCTCGGCGGCGAGCGGGGCCAGCACCAGCGACGTCTTGTCCCCCACGCCGCCCGTCGAATGCTTGTCGACCCGTGGGCCCGGCCAGTCTCCCCCGCGCTCCAGCATCTCACCCGATATGATCATGAGGGTGACGAGCGTGTCCAGTTCCTCCGGAGCGAGACCGTTGAAGTAGACCGCCATCAGGAACGCGGCCATCTGGTCGTCTCCGACGGCGCCATCGAGGTAGGCGGTCAGGAAGTCATGCAGTTCCTCCAGCCCCAGCGCCTCCCCGTCCCGCTTGCGCGCGATGATCTGCTGGGGGATCAAGAGTCGTCGTCCCTGTTTTGTGCGATGCGCACGCGACGCATCACGACACCGTGGCGACTCCCTCCTTGGCGGCGTCGGGATCGGGCCGCTCCGGCGGCTGCCAATCCGTCAATCCCTTGACGTACTGGTGAAGCCAGCGGAGTTCCTCGATCAACAGCGTGCGCCGATGCCGCGGCTCCGCGATCCCGTGCCCCTCGCGCGGGAACAGGATGAAGCGGGCCTCGACGCCCAGGTGGCGCAGTCCCGCAAAGAAGTTCATCGACTGCTCCATGGTGTCGGTCCGGTCGTTGGCCCCGTGGAAGAGGATGGTCGGGGTTGTGATCCGGTCGAGGTGCGTGTACGCGGAGCGCTCCCTCCAGTAGTCACCGTTCGACCAGGGGTCTCCGCCCAGGTACCAGCGCACCACGTCGTGGTTGAAGCCCGCGCCGAACTCGCTCGGCCAGTCGGCGACCATCGCCCCGAGACTGGCCGCCTTGAAGCGGTCGGTGCGCGTAATCGTCCACCCGCCCAGGATGCCGCCGTAGCTCCAGCCCTTCACCGCCAGGGAGTCGGGGTGGGCCACGCCCCGCTCGATGATCGCGTCGACGCCCGTCATGAGGTCGTGGTAGTCGCCCCCGCCGATGTCGTTCATGTTGCCGCGCAGCAGGGCGTCGCCGTACCCGGACGAGCCTCGCACGTTCGGCTGCAGCAGCGCGTACCCCTCGGCGAGGAGCAGCTGGGCGTCCGAGTCGAAGCCGCGCGTGAAGACGCCGGCCGGGCCGCCGTGGATCTCCAGGATCGTCGCACCCGGCGCGGTCCGGCCCTCCGGCACGTACAGCAGTCCCTCGATTTCGAGTCCGTCGTGGCTGTTCCAGCGGATCACCTCGGGCTCGCCGAGATCCTTGTTCGCGATCCACGGATTCGCCTCCGTCAGCCTGGTCCGATCGCCGCCGGCCAGGTCCACCAGCCACAGGTCTCCCGGCTCGGCCGGACTCGCGAACTGGACCGCCGCCATGGTGTGCTGCGCGTCGTAGGATGCGGAGGAGGCGACGCCGGTCATCCCGGTCAGCTGCTCGAGCTCGCCGGAGCGCACGTCCAGGCGGTAGAGGTTGGAGTCGGTTCTGTCGAGCGCCACCAGGTCGATGAACCGCCCGCCCGGGTGCCAGCGATACCCGCGTATGTCGACATCCGTGTCGGGCATCAGGTGGGTGATCTCGCCGGACGGGATGTCGTAGAGGTAGAGGTTGCCCTGGTCGAGGTCCCAGATCTCGAGATCGGGCGCACCGAAGGTGATCGACGCGCCGTCGGGCGACCACGCGAGCTGCGATTCGGGCGCGTCGTTTTCGGTGATGAGCTGCTCCTCCCCGGTCGCAAGCGCGAGCAGCGCGATCTCGGACAGATGGCTCGCATTCCTACGGCCTTCGGTACGGTAGGCGTAGGCAAGGAAGTTTCCGTCCGGCGAGGGCGCGAAGTCGCCGACACGCCGCATCCCGGGGGTCAGGCGCTCGGCCTGGTGGGGTGCGCCGCCGGTCTCCACATCGACCATCCAAACCCCGTTCCACGAGCCCTGGTTCTGGCCACTCGGCCCCTCGTCGATGAATACCGCGTCGTCGCCCTTCTTGCGCTCCTCCTCCCTGTCGTCGGGAAGCGAATCGTTTGCGACGAAGAAGATCGACCTGCCGTCCTCTGCCCACCGATAGCTTCCGACGGCGGTCACGTGGGTGCTGAGTTGAACCGCTTCCCCTCCGTCCACCGGAAGGACGAACAGCTGGCGCACCTTGTCGCTTTCGCCCACCGGCCGGGTAAAGGAAACCCAACGTCCGTCCGGAGACCATTCGGGGGACCGGTCTTCCGTCGATGCCGTGAAGGGCCGGGCGTTCCGGCCGTCGGCGCCGACGACCCAGATCCGGCTCTCGCGCTGGTTCTCGTCCCAGTCGAGCTCGCTCCGGACGAACAGCACGCGGGAGCCATCGGGTGACAGCTTCGGTCCGGAGACGCGGACCATGTCGATGACTTCATCGAGCGTGAGCGACGGGCCCGGCGCCGGCTGGGCCGACAGGTCTGAAGGGCCGGTGCCGATCACCGCGGCCGCGGCGATCACAAGAGCAAGAGAGGGAGTGCGCATGGCGAATTCTCCGAGAGGCGATCCACGAAAGGCAGGGGGCCGGCGCCGCCGGGAGGAATCCGGAAGCGGCGCAGACTCATGCAGATACAAATGTGTGGCCCGGCCTCACGGGCCGCCAGAAGAGCGGTAGCCTACCGGACCTGGATGATCAGCTCCAGCAGCTCTCCCGGGCTCACCGGGACCGTCTCGGTGAGGAATTCGTCGCCGGCCAGCTGCCGCACCCGGAGCTGAATGTCGGGCAGGTGCCAGCGCATCCTGAACCTGGCCTCGCCCTTGCCGGGAACGGTCCCCAGGCGGCGAAGCGAGGTGCCCCCCCGGGCGGTGTAGACCGTCACCTGGTTGAAGTTGAGGTTTCGGACCAGAAGTTCGATGTCCTCGCCCTCTGCGGAGGCGGCCGGATCCAGCGGATTTCCGGTATCCCGGGGGGTACTCGCGCACCCGCCGGCCGCGGGAAGAAGCAGCGCCAGGACGAGCCCGGCGTAACATCGCTGTCGTCTTGTTCCATTCGTCCCGAACATGGCTGCCCCTGTTCCGAAGTGATCGCACGCAATAGTGATTGTACACTCGGCGCGCCCAGGTCGTTCCCGATTTCACGGCGCCGCCGCCTGTCCTGTCCACGCCACAACGCCGTCCGGAGGTCCCCATGAGACTCGCCTCGCTCCCCTCCCTGTTGCTCGCCCTCCTCGCGACGCCGCTCGCCGCTCAGACCGACCGGCTGACCGAGATGAATGTATTCGACCTGGAATACGCGAGCGATCCCCGGATATCGCCGGACGGATACTGGGTGGTGTATGTCCGGCAGTTCGCAGACGTCATGACGGACATGAACTACTCGAACCTCTGGCTTGTGAGAAGCGATGGGAGCGAGCATCGCCCGCTCACGACCGGCAAGTTCCTGGACAACAGTCCCCGCTGGTCGCCGGACGGAACGCGGATCGCGTACATGTCCAACCGCGATGGAATGCCGCAGATCCATATGCATTGGGTGGCGTCGGGCCAGACGGCGGCGATCACGAACCTCACCGATCCGGCGACCGGTCTTTCCTGGTCCCCCGACGGATCCCACCTCGCGTTCAACAAGCTCGTCCCCGCCGCGCCGCTGACCATCGGCCAGATGCCCGCCCCCCCTCCCGGCGCCCAATGGGCAGAGCCGGCCAAGTACACCGACGAGATCGTCTTCCGCTTCGACGGCGTCGGCGACGTTCCAACGGGTGCGTGGCATCTGTTCGTGATACCCTCGGAGGGCGGCACGCCGCGGCAGCTCACGACCGGCGACCAGAGCTACACCTCCGGCTTTTTCACCGCGCCGGGTGGCGGACCCGAATGGGCCCCGTCCTCGGACGCGATCATCGTCGACGCCAACCTGCGGGAAGACAGCGATCTGGAGTGGATGGACTCCGAGATCTACGAGATCTCCCTGGCGGATGCGTCCGTGCGGGCGCTCACCGACCGGCGCGGGCCGGACAGCTCGCCGGCGGTGTCGCCGGACGGCAGCCGGATTGCCTACCTCGGCTACGACGACCGCTATCAGGGCTACCAGGTCTCCCGCCTGCATGTGATGAACCGCGACGGGTCGGGGTCCCGGGTCGTCAGCAGCTCCCTCGACCGCACGGTGTACCAGGTGAGCTGGTCGCCCGACGGCGACGGCATCTTCGGCCTCTTCGACGACGAGGGAAACACCAAGCTGGCGCTGTTCCAGGTGGATGGCAGCTACGAAGTCCTGGCTGAGAACGGTGGGAGCGGATCCATGGCATACGGCGGCTTCGGCGTATCCTACACCGTGGCCGACGACGGCTCATTCGCCTATACGACCAGTCGCCCGGACCTGCCCGGGGACATCGCCGTCGGTAGGCCCGGACGGGAGCCGAGCCTCGTCACCTCCGTGAACGCCGATCTCTTCGCCGGCAAGACCCTGGCCTCGGTCGAGGAGATCTGGTGGGACTCCTCGAAGGACGGACTGCCCATCCAGGGCTGGGTCATGAAGCCGCCCGGATTCGACTCCGCCAACAAGTACCCCCTCATCCTCGAGATCCACGGCGGACCCTTCGCCAACTACGGCGACCGCTTCGACGTCGAGAAGCAGCTCTGGGCCTCCATGGGCTTCGTCGTCCTCTACACCAACCCCCGCGGCAGCACCAGCTACGGAGAGGAGTTCGGCAACCTCATCCACCACGCCTATCCGGGCGACGACTTCTACGACCTGAATTCGGGCGTGGACGCGGTCATCGCCGAGGGCTACATCGACGAGGACAACCTCTTCGTCACGGGCGGCAGTGGCGGCGGCGTGCTCACCGCATGGATGATCGGCAACAGCGACCGGTTCAAGGCCGCCGTCTCATTCTATCCGGTCATCAACTGGTACAGCTTCGCCCTCACCGCCGACATGGCCCCGGTGGCCGTCAAGTACTGGTTCCCGGGGATGCCCTGGGACAACGTCGAGCACTACGAAGGGCGGTCGCTCCTCTCGGTGGTGGGCAACGTGAAGACCCCCACGCTCATCATGACGGGCGAGGAGGACTGGCGCACTCCGATGTCGGAGTCCGAGCAATACTACAAGGCGCTCAAGCTGCTCGGAGTGGAAGCGGTCCTGGTGCGCGTGCCCGGTGAAGCCCACGGAATCTGGGGCCGTCCGTCGCACGGGATATCCAAGATCACCACCGTGAAGGGCTGGTTCGACAAGTACTCGACGGAGAGGAGGCCGGTTTCCTAGAGTCCGTGGGTCAACGCGGCGTCCGACCCTGCGGTCGCGATCCACGTCGATTATGTAAACTACACGCGACAATATGTAAAGGCAACTTGACATCATGGCTGCCCGAATCCGTGCCGGCGGCCCTCACCGACCCTCGCCGCCGGGGCCCGCCTCAGCGCGCCTCGATCGGCACGTAGTCCCGGCGCTCGAACCCTTTGAAGACCTGCCTGGGCCGCGCGATCTTCTGCTCACGGTCCACCACCATCTCTTCCCACTGCGTCAACCAGCCCACCGTGCGCGGGATCGCGAAGAGCACGGGGAAGAGCTCGACCGGGAAGCCCATGGCCTGGTAGATCAGCCCCGAGTAGAAGTCGACGTTGGGATAGAGGTTGCGCTTGATGAAGTACTCCTCCTGCAGCGCGATCTGCTCCAACTCCAAGGCGATGTCCAGCAACGGGTTGCGCCCTGTGACCTCAAAAACTTCCTCAGCCGTGCGCTTGATGATCGACGCCCGGGGGTCGTACGCCTTGTACACGCGGTGCCCGAATCCCATGAGCCGCCGCTCGCCCCTGCGCACGCTGTCCATGAAGGCGGGGATGTTGTCGCGCGTCCCGATTTCGGTGAGCATGCGCAGCACGGCTTCGTTCGCTCCGCCGTGCAGCGGGCCGTAGAGCGCCGCCATCGCGCCGGCCATGGCCGAAAACGGATCGACGCGCGAACTGCCGATCACCCGCATCGCCGTCGTGGAGCAGTTCTGCTCGTGGTCGGCGTGCAGGATGAACAGGACGTCCAGCGCGCGCTCCAGCACCGGGTTGGGCTTGTACTCCCTCCCCCCGATCCGGAAGAGCATGTTCAGGAAATTGGCCGTGTACGACAAGCCGTTTTCCGGATACACGTAGGGAAGCCCCTTGTGGTGCCGGTACGCGAAGGCGGCCAGCGTGGGCATCTTCGCCAGCAGCCGGATCATCTGGATACGCCGGTTGGCCGGGTCGTCGATCTCCCTGGCTTCGGGGTAGAAGGTCGAGAGCGCCGCGACGGTCGAGATCATCATGCCCATCGCATGGGCGTCGTAGCGGAACCCCTGCAGAATCGTGGTGACGTTCTCGTGCACGTAGGTGTGGAAGGTCACGTTGTGAACGAAGTCGTCCAGCTCCTCGCGGGTCGGCAGTTCGCCGTTGAGAATCAGGCTGGCGACCTCGAGGTAGGTGGCCTGCTCGGCCAGCTGCTCGATGGGGTAGCCGCGGTACTCGAGAATCCCCTTGCTTCCCTTGACGTCGGTAATCCGGCTGATGGTGAACGCCGTATTCGTGAACCCGGGATCGTAGGCCATCATTCCGAAGTCGCTGTCCCGGACCTTGATCTGGCGCAGGTCCATGGCGCGGATCACGTCGCCCTCGTGCACGTCGACCTCGTAGTCGCGGCCGGTACGGTTGTCGGTGATCGTCAGGGTGTCTCGGGGGGCGTTCTGGGACATCTCGTCTCCGGTGCCGGTCGGGGCCGGGATTCAGGCGTCAAATGGGCTGTTCAGCCCTTTATTGTATCAAAGGATGCAGGCCCTACAAAGGGATTCGTCAGGGTTCGATGCGCTCGAACACCCCTCGATTCCCTTCGCGATCGAAGGCGATCACATCGTACGGCTGGGGATTCCACCCCTCCATGCCGGGCGACCCGATCGGCATCCCCGGAACCGCGAGGCCGGCGAGATCCGGACCCTGCTTGAGAAAGTCGGTGATGACCCGCGCCGGGATGTGCCCCTCGAAGACATAGTCGCCGATGATCGCCGTGTGGCACGACGACAGGTCCATCGGCACGCCCTCGCGCCGCTTCACCGGGACCATGTCCACGACGTCCTCCGAGCGCACGGTGTAGCCCGCCGCCTCGAGGTGGTCGATCCACTTCACGCAGCACCCGCAGGTGGGCGACTTGTAGACGACCACTTCGGCTTCCGCGCCGGCTGCCGCGACGGGATCGGGCGCGGGAGGCCGGAACGACACGACCAGGGCCGCGCCCCCGAGCAACAGGGCCGCGACTGCCAGCTTCTTCAGATTCATGGTGGATTCCCCTCCTTCGGGGGTGTCATGGACGGAGCGACACGAGTGCCGAGGGAGGGACTCGAACCCTCACGCCCGCAAGGGCAAAGGTTTTTGAGACCTTCGCGTCTACCGGTTCCGCCACCTCGGCGGCTGGGTGGGAGAACATCCAAGCTAACCCTTGAGCATCGCGGCGGTGAAGGCGCACCTCGGCAAAGCCAGTGCCGCGAAACTCACGTTCGCCTCCGTCTTCTATTGGGTGGATGGGCTCGCTATCGTACAGGGGACTGGCCGTACGGCGGACCCGACCCTCCCCTCTTCCGGAGCAGATGACGTGCCGAACCTTACAGACCCCTTCGGTGCTCTCGCCACCGTGGACCTCCCGGAGGGACCCACCTCCTTCTACCGGCTCCCACGCCTTGAAGAGACGGGTCTGGCATCGCTGGACAGGCTGCCCTTTTCCATCCGGGTCCTGCTCGAAAACGTGCTTCGCAACGCCGGCGACGGCTACGTGTCCGAGGAGCACGTCGAGGCCGTGGCCGCCTGGAGCCCGGCGAACGCGGGGGCCGACTTCCCGTTCATGCCCACGAGGGTCGTCCTGCAGGACTTCACCGGCGTGCCCGCGATCGTGGATCTGGCGTCGATGCGGGACGGGATCCGGGCGATGGGCGGCGATCCGGCGAGGATCAATCCGCTGGTGCCGGCCGACCTGGTGATCGACCACTCGGTGCAGGTCGACTTTTTCGGCACCGGGTACGCCTTCGAGAAGAACGTGGCGCGGGAGTACGAGCGCAACCGCGAGCGCTACGCCCTGCTCCGCTGGGCGCAGGAGGCGTTCGAGAACTACCGCGTGGTGCCGCCGGGGACGGGGATCGTGCACCAGGTGAACCTGGAATACCTGGCTTCGGTGATCCATCGGCGGGCGGCTCACGGCGTCCACCTCGCGTACCCCGACACGGTGGTGGGGACCGATTCCCATACCACGATGATCAACGGCCTGGGCGTGGTGGGCTGGGGCGTCGGGGGGATCGAGGCCGAGGCGGTCCTGCTGGGGCAGCCCTACTACATGCTCCTGCCCGAGGTCGTGGGCGTGAAGCTGACGGGCGCGCTGCCGGAGGGCGCGACGGCGACGGATCTGGTGCTGCGGGTCACCGAGCTGCTGCGGGGGCACGGGGTGGTCGGCCGGTTCGTCGAGTACTACGGAGCCGGGCTCTCCGGTCTGAGCCTGCCCGACAAGGCCACGCTGGCCAACATGTCGCCCGAGTACGGCGCCACGGTGGGGTTCTTCCCCGTCGACGACGAGACGCTGCGCTACCTGGCCGGGACCGGGAGGAGTCCGGAGCTGGTCGCGCGGGTCGAGCGGATCGCCCGCGAGCAGGGCCTCTTCCGCACCGACGAGACCCCCGACCCCGAGTACACGTCGAGTCTTGAGCTCGACCTGTCGAGCATCGAGCCCTGCGTCGCCGGACCGAAGCGCCCGCAGGACCGGATCGCGCTGACCGAGGTGCGTCCCGCGTTCGGACGGGACCTGCCGGCGTTGGTGCCGGCGGGGTTCGACCTGGGCGCCGGAGGGGCGGGCGACGCGGGTGCCGGCGGCGGTGGCACGGGGACCGCCCTCGCGGCCAGCCGGCGCAGGACGGTCGAGATCGAGATGGACGGTGAGTCGATGGAGATCGGCGACGGGACGATCGTCGTGGCCGCGATCACGAGCTGTACGAACACGTCCAACCCGTCGGTGATGGTGGGCGCCGGCCTGATGGCGAAGAAGGCGCGCGAGCTCGGGATGGAAGTCAGGCCCTGGGTGAAGACGAGCATGGCCCCCGGCTCCCAGGTCGTCACGGATTACCTGGAAGCGGCGGGGCTCATGCGGTACCTGGAGGAACTGCGCTTCAACCTGGTGGGGTACGGCTGCACGACCTGCATCGGCAACAGCGGTCCGCTCCCCGAGCCCGTTGCCGGCGCGGTTTCGGATCACGGGCTGGTGGTCGCGTCGATCCTGTCGGGCAATCGCAACTACGAGGCCCGCATCCACACGCTCGTGCGCGCCAACTACCTCGCCTCGCCGATGCTGGTGGTGGCCTTCGCGCTCGCTGGGCGCATCGACATCGACCTCTACAACGAGCCGCTCGGCCAGGGCGCCGACGGCCGCTCGGTCTTCCTGGCCGACATCTGGCCCTCTCCGGAGCAAGTCCGCGACACGGTCACCAGATCGCTCAGGCCCGAGATGTACCATGAGCGCTACGCGAGCGTATTCGACGGAGACGAGCACTGGAGAGCCCTGCCGCTGCCTGAGGAGGGGAATCTGTACGAGTGGGACCCGGACTCCACGTACATCCGCAATCCTCCCTTCTTCGAGGGGATGACCGCCGAACCGGCCCCTCTGGCGGACGTTACGGGTGCCCGCGTGCTGGCGCTGCTGGGCCAGACCGTCACCACCGATCACATCTCGCCCGCCGGCGCGATCCCCCGCGACGAGCCCGCCGGCCGCTACCTGCAGGACCACGGCGTGACGCCGATCCGCTTCAACACCTTCGGCGCCCGCCGCGGCAACCACGAGGTGATGATGCGCGGGACCTTCGGCAACGTGCGGCTGCGGAACCTGCTCCTCGACGACAAGGAGGGCGGCTACACCGTCCACATGCCGAGCGGCGAGATGACGACCATCTTCGAGGCGTCGGAGCGGTACCGCGCCGCCGGGACGCCCCTGGTCGTGATCGCGGGGCGCGAGTACGGGACAGGGAGTTCCCGCGACTGGGCGGCCAAGGGGACGATGCTGCTCGGGGTCAAGGCCGTGATCGCGGAGAGCTACGAGCGCATCCACCGCTCCAACCTGGTGGGGATGGGCGTGCTGCCCCTCCAGTTCCAGGACGGCGAGGGGGCCGAGGCGCTGGGGCTCGACGGGACCGAGGTCTATGACATCACCGGGATCGCCGACGGGCTGGAGCCCGGAGAAGAGGTTGCGGTGTCGGCGGCCCGCGGCGACGGCTCGAAGGTGGATTTCCGCGCCACGGTGCGGCTGGACTCGGATGTGGAGGTCGACTACTACCGCAACGGGGGCATCCTGCACACGGTGCTGAGGAGGCTGGCGGAGGAGTAGCCGCCGGGCCTTTTCCCGGGTCTCGCCGCGGACTATCCTGCCGCCGGCGGAACCGTTGTTCGTCCGCCGCACAACCGCAATCCCGACTGCTCCCCTGGAGGTCCCGATGTCGTACCCCACCCAGGCGCCCCGCGCCGATGTCGTCCGCGTCCGCACCGTCGTCGCGACGGCCATTTTCGCGGCGCTGACCGCCGCCTCCCCGGCGTTCGCCCAGATCGTCGACTACTCACGCGCCGAGCGCTTCCTGACTTGGAACACCGAGCGCCTGATCGCCGGCGCGCGCGTGGCTCCCAACTGGCTGGAGACCGGCGATACCGACCGCTTCTGGTACCGCAACAACACGGGTTCGGGCTACGAGTTCGTGCTCGTGAACCCGACCGCCGGAAGCCGTGAACGGCTCTTCGACCACTACCGGCTGGCCGGTGCGATGTCGCTCGCCAACGACACCAGCTACGTCCCCGGGAAGCTGCCCTTCAGTACCTTCGACTTCGGCGACACCGAGAGCGAAATCGAGTTCGCGGCCAGCGGCAGACGGTTCGTCTGCGACATCGTGCAGTACGCCTGCACGGTCGCCGATACGCTCCCCTCCCGGGTGCCCTACGTGGAGTCTCCCGACGGGCGCTGGGAGGCGTTCGCGCACGAGTACAACCTGTATGTGCGCCCCGCCGAGGGCGGCGACTCGATCCAGCTCACCACCGACGGTGAGAAGTACTACGCGTATGGCTACAACGAGCCCAGCCCCAACCAGATCCGCCAAGGGGCCGGGCCGCGCGCGCCGACCCTCGCGTGGTCACCCGATTCGCGCTACATCGCGGTTGCCAGGGAAGACGAGCGCAACGTCGAGCACATGCACTACATCTCGTACACGCCGCAGCGCCCCCGCCACTTCTCCCAGCCGTACGCGCTTCCCGGCGACTCGGTGATCCCCCTGCCGACCGTTCACATCCTGGCGCTGGAGGAGACCGGAGCGGCCTCCGGCGACGCGCCGGCCCTCCGCGCGACCGCCAACCACCGCGTCGAGGTGGCGCCGACCCCGCATCAGCTCTCCTTCGCGGGCTCCGCTCCGGATTCGGCGTGGAGCGCGGACGGCACCCGGCTGCATGTCAACTACTTCACCCGTGGCTCCCAGCGGGTGTTCCTGGCCGAGATCGACGCGGCGACCGGCACGTCGCGGGTCATTCTGGGCGACTCCACCCAGACCTTCGTCTCGCTCGGGCACCGGGGCGGCGGATCGAGCGGCGGCACGCCGTCGTGGTACGTCTCCGAGAGCGGTGACGACGTGATCTGGTGGTCGGAGCGCGACGGCTGGGGACACCTCTATCGCTTCGACGGCGCGGGGAACCTGAAGAACCGGATCACCTCGGGGCCGTGGGTGGTGGGCGAGGTCGTCCATGTGGACGAGGCCCGCCAGCGCGTCCACTTCGTCGCGCGCGGCCGCGAACCCGGAAGGAACCCCTACTACGCCCACGTCTACCGGGTCGGGTTCGACGGTTCCGGCCTGACGCTGCTCACCCCCGAGGATGCACACCACGAGATCGTTTTCTCTCCCGGCGGCAGCTACTTCGTCGACACCTACTCGCGCATCGAGGAGCCGCCCGTCACCGTTCTGCGCAGCGCCGACGACGGGCGCATCGTGCGGGAGCTGGAGCGTGCGGACATCTCCCGGCTCGAAGAGGTCGGGTTCACCCCGGCCGAGGTGTTCTCGGCGAAGGCGCGCGACGGCATTACGGACCTCTATGGCGTGCTCTATCTGCCACCCGACCTCGATGAGAACGCGAAGTACCCGATCATCTCGCACATCTACCCGGGGCCGCAGGTGGGCAGCGTCGGCGCCTGGGCGTTCAAGGGCGGCGGCGAAGACTTCGCCCTGGCGCAGATGGGGTTCGTGGTGGTCCAGATCGACCACCTGGGGACGCCCCACCGCTCCAAGGCGTTCCACGACAACTACTACGGCAACTTCATCGACAACGGGATCCCCGACCACATCGCGGTGATCAAGCAGCTCGCCGCGCGCTACCCGTTCATCGATCTGGACCGCGTGGGCATCTACGGGCACTCGGGCGGCGGATTCGCCTCCACCGACGCCATCCTGCGCTTCCCGGACTTCTTCAAGGTGGCGGTCTCCGGAGCCGGGAACCACGACAACCGGAGCTACCACATCTACTGGGCGGAAAAGTACCAGGGTGTGATACAAACCGATTCCACCGGAACCGACAGCTTCGAAGCCTCCGCGAACAAGACCTACGCGGCGAACCTCGAGGGCAGGCTGCTGCTGATGCACGGGGACATGGACGACAACGTCCATCCGGCCATGACCGTGCAGGTGATCGACGAGCTCATCAAGGCCAACCGGGACTTCGACCTCATCTGGGCGCCGGACCGGGCCCACGGGCTGAACGAGCCCTACTTCATACGCAGGCGCTGGGACTACTTCGTGCGCCACCTTCTGGGCGCCGAGCCCCCGAATCAGTACGAGATCGTGAGGCCGGTGGGGTAGCGTTGGCAGTTAGCGAAGCGGCGCATGTAGCGCACCTCCGCGGCGCTCGGCAGGCAAGCCGCCCGCGCAGCGGACGCGGCGACCGAACGACTGTGGTCAGCTCGGCCAGAAGATCGGGATGAGGATCGCGGCCACGACCGCCAGGAGCAGATTGAGCGGTCCCCCGACCTTGACGAAATCCATGAACCTGTATCCGCCGGGCGAGTAGATCATCACGTTGGTCTTGTAGCCGAACGGAGTGACGAACGAAGCCGAAGCGCCGAACATGACGGTCACCAGCAGAGCGTAGGGATTGAGCCCCGCGGTCTGGGCGACGACAACCGCCACCGGAGTGAGCATTACGGCGGTGGCGGTGTTGGCGACCACCGCGGTCATGACGGCCGTCAGCAGGTAGAAAGCCGCGATCATACCCGTCTCGCCGAGCCCGGCGGTGGCCCCCACCACCCCCGACGCGATCCAGCCGGCCGCGCCTGTGCTCTCCATCGCCAGCCCCAGGGGTATCAGCCCTGCCATAACGAAGACGACCATCCAGTCGAGTTCGGCGTAGATCTCGCTGACCCGCACGCATCCGGTGAAGACCATCAGGGCCACCCCCGCCACGGCCGAGGTGGAGATGGGAAAGAGCCCGACGGTGGCCGAAACCACGACCGCGGCCATGATGGCCGCCGCGAACGCGGCGCGCGGCCGGCTCTCCACCGGATGGTCCACTTCGGCCATCGGGATCAGGCCGGGCTCGTCGGCAAGGCGTTCGAGCGCGTCGGTCTCGCCGCGAACCAGCAGAATGTCGCCCACCGAGAGCTCCAGCTGGGCCATCCGGTCGGTGAAGGTGGTGCCGTGGTGCTGGACGCCCATGACGGTCGCATCGTGACGCTGGGCAAAGGCGACATCCTTGAGCGTCCTTCCCACCAGCGCCGAGCGGGGCCCGACGATGATCTCCACCAGGCGCCCGCCGGTCACGGTGCGGCTCGCCTCCAGGCGCATTCTGTCCTTCGGGGTGTGGAGCTTCTGCTGCCGGGCCAGCACCAGGAGGTCTTCGGCCGCCCCCTGCGCATAGAGCATGTCCCCGTTCTCGATCACCTGTTCCCCCGCCGGTAGGGAGATGACGCGGCCGCGCCGCTCGATGCCCAGAATCGTGACCCGATAGCGCTCGCCCCAGCGCAGTTGCGCAAGCGACCGCCCCACTCCGGGCGAATCGGGTCCGACATCGAGTTCCGTCGTGAAGCGCCGCACGCCGTAACGGCTGGAGAGATCCGGCGGCTGCTCACGCCGGGGCAGCATACGGCGCCCGACGGTAAACAGGTACAGCATTCCCACCGCGAGCGAGATCAGTCCGAGAGGAGCGATGGAGAACATCGTCAGCTCGTCGTACCCGAGTTCGAGCGCCTCCCCGTGCACGATCAGATTCGTCGCGGTCCCGATCAGCGTCACCGTCCCTCCCATGATGGCCACGAAGGAGAGCGGCATCAGGTACAGCGAGACCGGCTCGTCGGCCTGCTCGGCGAGCGCCGCGAAGACCGGGATCAGCACGATCACGACCGCCGTGTTGTTGAGGAAGGGCGACAGGAAGGCCGCGAGCAGGCAGAGGATGAACATGCGCATCGTCTTTCCGCCCAGTGGCGCGGTGCGCGCCCATATCCCGATCGCCGCGATCAGCCCCGTGTTGCGAAGCCCCAGCCCGAGCACGAGCATCGCCGCCACCGCCACCGTCGCCTCGCTGGACAGGCCGGAAAACGCCTCCCGCGGCTCGATGATGCCTCCGAGCAGCAGGACGACCGGCACCGACATGGACAGCTGGTCCAGCCGGATGCGGTCCATGGCGAAGAGCACCAGGGAGGCCCCGGCAACCACCAGTACGAAGACCATGTCGAACGTCATGAGAGCCGCCTCGCGAGTTCGCGCCGCTGCCGAGGAAGCAGGTCTACGTCTGGCGTATCGGGTGGATCATGACTCGCCGTCGCGCAAGGCGAGCGGCGGCCCGAGAACCTCGCGGGCCACGATTGCATTCCTCAAGCCGCCCACCGTCCGCAGGCCGAATCTGTCGTCCGGTCGTGTTGCGGGCTTGCGCCGAGGTGGAAGCGACGGGTGCGCGGGCCGGCTCCGGACCTCGTCCACCAGCCGACCGTCCCCGGACCTGATGACGAGCGGCCTCGGGGAGCGTTCCCGGAATACGGGCTCCCGCGCTACAGGCGGCCGTGGTGTGCGGTCGCGGAATACCGGCTCCTCGGCAACGGGCTCGACGGTCGGCTCGAGCCCCAGGACCTCGGGAGGCGCGGGCCTCGGCGGCGATTCCGACCAGACTTCGAAGCCGCCGATCCTCTGCTCCTGACGAGCCACCGGTACCCCCACCCGCGGCGGCACTTCTCGGAACGGCGGCTCTTCACCTGGCGACGCCGCTTCGCCGGGCGGCGGCACCTCTCCGAGCCGCGGCGCCTCCGCGGGGCCAGGGCCCTCCCGGTGGCGGCGCTGCAGCTCCTCCGCCTGCCCGGTCAGCGCGTTCAGCATGTCCCATTCCTCGCCCGGAGGAACCTGCTCTTCGCCGGCACGCTTCCTCGCCATGCGGCCGATAATGTCCATGATGACGGCAATCGCCACCACGACCACGAAGAGGCGGATGTCCACGCCTGCGCCCTCAGCTATCCGTCAGCTGCTCGGACGAATCACCCTCGGCGATCGCCTTCCGCATCGTGGTATCCGATTCGACGTTGCGGTACCGGGCATAGTCCATGATGCCCAGGTTGCCGCTGCGGAAGGCGTCGGCCATCGCCAGCGGCACCTGCGCTTCGGCTGCGATCACCTCGGCGCGCATCTCTTCCACCCGGGCGGTCATCTCCTGCTCGCGCGCCTGCGCCATCGCGCGCCGCTCCTCGGCCCTGGCCTGGGCAACGCGCTTGTCGGCTTCGGCCTGGTCGGTCTGCAGTTCGGCGCCGATGTTCTTCCCGACATCCACGTCGGCGATGTCGATGGAGAGGATCTCGAAGGCGGTCCCCGAGTCAAGACCCTTCTGCAGCACGGTCTTGGAGATCGCGTCCGGGTTTTCCAGCACCGCCTTGTGCGAGTTGGCCGACCCGATCGTGGACACGATGCCCTCCCCTACCCGCGCGAGAATCGTCTCTTCGCCGGCGCCCCCGACCAGCCGGTTGATGTTCGCGCGCACCGTCACGCGGGCGACCGCGATCAACTGGATCCCGTCCTTGGCCATCGCGGCCACGCGGGGCGTCTGCACCACCTTCGGGTTGACCGAGACCTGAACCGCCTCGAAGACGTCCCGGCCCGCCAGATCGATCGCCGCCGCCTGCTGGAAGGGCAGCTCGATCGCCGCCTTGTCGGCGCTGATCAGCGCCCGCACGACACGGTCGACATCGCCGCCCGCGAGGTAGTGGGCCTCCAGATGGGAGACGTCAAGTGGCAGCCCCGCCTTTGTGGATGCGATCAGCGGCCGCACCACCGCCGGCGGACTCACCTTGCGCAGGCGCATCCCGACCAGGCTGCCCAGGCCGAGCGACACGCCCGAGAACGTCGCCTCGATCCACAGGCGGACCGGTACGGCCCACGCCAGGACGAGGACGGCAACGACGATGAGAAATGGTACGATCAGCGAGAAGAGAAGCGGGCTCATGCAGTCGGTTCCTTGGCGGTTTGGTTGATCAGGGTTGGTCGGATAACTGTTTGCGGCGAACGGCACGGACGACGTGCCGGTAGCCCTCGGCGCTCATGATGCGGATCGGCGTCCCCTCCTCGATCCATTCGCTCTCGGAGACCACATCGACCCGCTCGTCGGCGAAGAGTCCCACGCCCGCCGGCCGAAGCGCGGTGATCGCCACGCCCTCGGCGCCTACCAGCTCCGGTCTCAGGTCGGCCGACGTGTAGCCCTCGTCGCGATCGGTGGCTTCGGGCAGCACGATGCCGGCGCGGGCCAGACGACGATTGGCGAAGATGGACCGCAGAAACGTCCACGCCGTCAGCGTCACCAGCAGCGCCGTCGCACTGATCACCGCCGCCGCCCGCGCGAAATCCTCCTGGCTGGGCAGACTCCCGATCTGCGCCATGAAGAGGCCGCCCACGAGCGCCAGTCCCCCGGCGACCCCGAATATCCCGAAGCCGGGGATGACGAACACCTCCACAAGGATGAGAACGACTCCCGCGGCCACCAGGATCAGGTCCTCGGCTCCGGCAAGCCCGACCAGCAGGTGGGCCCCGAAAAACAACGCGAGTGAGAGGATGCCCGCGCCGCCCGCCAGTCCGAACCCGGCCGTCTTGATCTCGACGAGCAGGCCGAGGAACCCCAGGGAAAGCAGGAACGGCGCGATCACGGGGTTGGTGAAGAAGCGGACGATCCGCTCCGCCCAGTTGACTTCGGCCTGCACCACCGTCGCCTGCTCGATGCCGATGGCGGCCAGCACGTCTTCCCAGCCGTCCACCGCAACGGCGTAGCCCAGAGAAACCGCCTCGCCCGTCGTCAGGGTGAGGAGCTTGCCTTCCTCGACCACACCCTCGATCGCGAGTTCCTCGTCGACCATCGCTTCCGCAATCGCCGGGTCGAGACCCCGGGCCTCGGTCAGGGCACGCATCTGCGCACGCATGGCCGACACGATCTTCTCCGACGCCTTGGTCCCGCTCCCGTCCACCGGCGTCGCGGCCCCCATCACCGCGCCCTCCTGCATCAGAACGCGCTCGGTCGCGAGCGCGATCATCGCTCCAGCCGAGTACGCGTGCATGTTCACCCAGGCGTAGACCGGCACCTCCGAGCGCCCGATCGCGTTGGTGATGCGCTCGGCGGAGTCCACGCGCCCCCCCGGCGTCTCGATATCGAGGACCACGGCAGCGGCACCGGCCGCTGCGGCCTCCTCCAGCGTCCGTTCGACGAACGGCGCCAATCCCATTTCGACGACACCCGAGACGGGCACCCGAATCACCTGCTCCTGCCCGGCCGCGCCCGCGGCGTGGAGGAGCAACAGCATTGCAAGAGGCCAGGCGCGGCCCGGACTCGCGAGACAGACTTTACCCATGGCGCTCAATTCCTGCGGTCAATGTGGAATCCCGGCTCTATAACCGCTGAAATACGTCTCGGGTTCCCGAAACAATCTAAGCCCCGGCTGCACTCCGCGCCCGCGCCGGCCGTGGGAGCGCGCCTGCCTGTGGTGGACCGGCGCCGTTCCACTACGGAAGCGTGCCCAGGAGGCGCCAGGCGTAGTACCCCCGCTGAATGGCCCGCACGTGGTCCCCCGACGCGAGTGCCGCTCTCGCCCACCGGATCAGTTCCCGTGCACGCTCCCGGTCTTCTGCCCGGACGGGATTCCGGCTGCCGGCGTCACGCCCGCTGCCGGCGTCGTCTCCGTTTCCGGAGCCGCGCGCGTCAAGAACGGATTCAGGATCCAGGGCCTCTGTGGCGGCCAGCGCCTCCTCCGCCGCAGCAATCAGACGACGCGCGACCAATGGAGGGGTGATTTCGAGGGTGTCGTTGGCGATGAAGTCTTCCAGCCCCGGCAAGGAACCGGCAAGACCCGGCGCGGCGGCGCCTGCCGGAGTGACGAATTGTGGTTCAAGCTGCGTGAGCGTCTCGTGGCAGCCCGCAAGGACGACGGCGGCGATGCCCAGGCACGCAGTGCGCTCAAGTGTTTTCATGGATTCAATGTAACGTCGCACAGGGGCGCGCGCGTGTTATCTTTTCCTCCGTCACCTTCACATTCAAGGACCCCGGCAATGACCGACAACACTCTCGTTCGCTACGCGGACGCCGGCGGCGGCGTCGCCCTGATCACCCTCGACGACCCTCCCGCGAACACCTACACGCACGAGATGATGCGGCAATTGGACGACGCCATTCTCACCGCGCGTTTCGCCGACGACATCCACGTCATCGTGCTCACCGGCAACGGCGAGAAGTTCTTCTCCGCCGGGGCCAACATCGGCATGCTCTCGAAGGTGACGACCGACTTCAAGTACTGCTTCTGCCTGCACGCCAACGAGACGCTGAACCGCCTCGAGCACACGCCGAAGCTGACCATCGCCGCCCTCAACGGACACACCGTGGGCGGTGGACTCGAGATCGCCATGGCGGCCGACATCCGCGTCGCCCGGGCCGGACGCAGCATGTGCGGTCTGCCCGAGGTGAACCTGGGCGTGCTGCCCGGCACCGGTGGGACCCAGCGGCTGACCCGTCTCGTGGGCAAGTCTCGCGCAATCGAGCTCATGACGACGGGCAAGACCTTCGGCTTCGGCGAGGCCAAGGACCTCGGCATCGTCAACGACGTGTGGGAGACCGACACGCTCGACGAGTTCATGGACAGGGTGCTCGACTACGCGCGGGGGTTCTGTCCCCCGGGGCGGGCTTCGAAGGCCGTGGGCCTCATCAAGCGCTCGGTTCAAACCGGCGCCGAGATCCCGTTCGAGACGGCGCTGGCTCTGGAGCGCGAGTTGCAGCAGCAGCTCTTCGCCAGCGACGATGCCCGCGAGGGGCTGAACGCCTACGTCGAGAAGCGCAGGGCCGACTTTTCCGGCAGCTGACGCCGGATTGTGTAAGGCGAACGATCCCGAGATGGCCACCGCATGACGACCACGACCAATGACCTGATCCCATGACCGAAACGATCCGCACCCGGCTCTGGATCGGGAACGAATGGACCGACGCCGGCGACGGCGGCACCTTCGCGACCGTCAACCCGGCAACGGAAGAGACGATCGCCCAAGTGGCCGAAGCGCGGGCGGCGGACATCGACCGCGCGGTGCAGGCGGCGCGCGCGGCCTTCGCCGACGACAGGTGGCGCCGCATGAACCCGCACAAGCGGTCGCGCCTGCTGTGGAGGCTGGCCGACCTGGTCGAGGCCAACGCCGACGAGTTGGGGCTGCTGGAGACGCGGGACAACGGCAAGCCGTACTTCGAGGCGCGCCGGATCGATGTACCGAGCGTTGCGAACGTGCTCCGCTACTACGCCGGGCTGGCCGACAAGGTGCAGGGCGACACGGTCCCCGTGGCCGGCCCGTTCCTCAACTACACGCTGCGCGAGCCGGTCGGCGTGGTGGGCGCGATCATCCCGTGGAACTTCCCCCTGTCGATGGCGGCGTGGAAGGTCGCGCCGGCGCTGGCCTGCGGGAACACGGTGGTGCTCAAGCCCGCCGAGCAGACGCCGCTGACCGCGCTGCGCTTCGGGGAGCTGGCGGCCGAGGCCGGGTTCCCGGCGGGTGTGCTGAACGTGGTGCCGGGGTTCGGAGAGACCGCGGGCGCGGCGCTCGTGCGGCACCCCGGCGTGGACGCCATCTCGTTCACGGGCTCGACCGAGGTGGGACGGATCATCATGCGCGAGGCGGCGGAGACGCTGAAGAAGGTCTCGCTGGAACTCGGCGGCAAGTCCCCCAACATCGTCTTCGCCGACGCGGACCTGCGCGGCGCCGTGAAGGGGGCCTCGATGGGGGTATTCTACGGCAAGGGCGAGGTGTGCGCGGCGGGCAGCCGCATCCTGGTCGAGAGCGCGGTGCACGACGAGTTCGTGGAGGGGCTGAAGGGACTGGCCGCGAAGGCTACGGTGGGCGACCCGATGGCCCCCACGACGCGCCTGGGGGCGATCGTGAGCGAGGAGCAGCTGGACCGCGTGGTGGGCTACATCGAGAGCGGCCGGCGGGACGGCGCCAATCTGGTGGCGGGGGGCGAGCGGGTGAAGGTGAACGGCCGCGGCAACTTCGTGAACGCCACCGTCTTCAGCGAGGTCGACCCGGCGATGACGATCGCCCGCGAGGAGATCTTCGGCCCGGTCGCGGCGGTCATCCCCTTCGACGATGCGGACGACGCGGTCGCCAAGGCGAACGATTCGCTCTACGGCCTGGCGGCCGGCGTCTGGACTCGCGACATCGGCAAGGCCCACCGCATGGCCGCCGAGATCGACGCGGGGACGGTGTGGGTCAACACCTACAACCAGTACTCGCCCGCATCCCCCTTCGGCGGCTACAAGGAGAGCGGTTTCGGGCGGGACCTGGGCTTCCAGTCGGCGCTGGAGAAGTACACCCAGCTGAAGAGCGTCTGGGTGGCGCTGGACCGGTAGCGTGCGGGCTGGGTCGCGCGAAGGCGCCGAGCTTCTCGGCGCCACGCTGGGGAAACGGGCGGCGGCGGCCCTTGGCAGCGAGGAGTGGGTTCCTGCCCAGGGTAGCGGAGCGCCGACGCGCGAATGAGGAGTCCCACGGATGCGTGAAGCGTGGATCGTCGACGCGGTTCGCACCCCCATCGGACGCCACGGCGGGGCGCTCGCGCCGGTTCGGCCCGACGACCTGGCCGCGGTGACCATCCGCGCCCTCCTCGACCGCAACGCCTTCCCCGCCGCCCGCCTCGACGACGTGATCTTCGGGTGCACCAACCAGGCCGGCGAGGACAACCGCAACGTGGCGCGGATGGCGTTGCTGCGCGCAGATCTCCCCGTCGAGGTCCCGGGCCAGACGGTGAACCGGCTGTGCGGGTCGGGCCTGCAGGCCGTGGCCAGCGCCTTTCACGCGATTCGCGCCGGCGAGGGCGACGCCTTCATCGCGGGTGGCGTCGAATCGATGAGCCGCGCCCCCTTCGTCATGCTCAAGCCCGAGCGCGGCTACACGCGGGGCGCGCCCGAGGTCGCCGACACGGTGCTGGGGTGGCGCTTCGCCAACCCGCAGCTCCCCGACGAGTGGACGATCGGGCTCGGGCAGACGGCCGAGGTGGTCGCGCGCGAGTTCGGCGTGACGCGCGAGGAGCAGGACGCATTCGCGGCCGACAGCCAGCGCAAGGCCGCCGCCGCGATCGAGGCCGGGCGCTTCGACGACGAGATCGTGCCGGTCACCATCCCGCAGCGACGCGGCGACCCCGTCCTGGTCACACGCGACGAGCACCCCCGCCCCGGCACCACGGTCGAGGCCCTCGCGCGGCTCCGCCCCGTCTTCACGCGCGACGGCACCGTAACGGCCGGCAATTCGTCCGGCATCAACGACGGCGCCGCCGCCCTGCTCGTGGTCGAGGCGGGGACGGCGCGCGCCCACGGCCTCGAGCCAATGGCGGCGATTCGGGGGGCGGCGGTGGCGGGGGTGGAGCCGCACCGCATGGGGATCGGCCCCGTCCCCGCGACGCAACGCTGCCTCGCGCGGCTCGGGCTCGCCGCACGCGACCTCGACCTGGTCGAACTCAACGAAGCCTTCGCCGCGCAGGCGATCCCCTGCATCCGCGAACTCGGACTGGACCCCGCGCGCGTCAACGTTAACGGCGGCGCGATCGCCCTGGGCCACCCGGTGGGGTGCTCGGGAGCGCGCATCCTGGCCACGCTGGTGCACGAGATGGCGCGCCGCGACGCCGGCCTCGGCCTCGCGACGATGTGCATCGGGGTCGGCCAGGGGATCGCGGCCGTGGTGGAGAGGCGCTGATGCCGCGGCCGACGATCGGGAAGGTGGCCGTGATCGGCGCCGGCACCATGGGCCGCGGCATCGCGCAGGTGGCGGCGATGGCGGGCCACGAGACCGTCCTGTGCGACATCGACGCCGCGCAGCTCCAGCGCGCCCTCGCCCGGATCGAGGCCACCCTGGACAAGGGCGTGCGCCTGGGCAAGGTGGCGGAGTCGGCCCGCGGCGGGGCCCTGGCGCGCCTGACGGGAGCCGACGCGCTGAACGAGGCCGTCCAGGGCGCGGAGCTGGTGATCGAGGCCGTGCCGGAGGAGATGGCGCTGAAGCAGCGGATCTTCGCCGAGGTCGAGGCCGCGGTGCCGCCCAGCGCGATCCTCGCCACCAACACCTCGTCGCTGTCGGTGACCGACATGGCAGCCGAACTCGACCACCCGGGCCGCTTCCTCGGCCTGCACTTCTTCAACCCCGTCCACATCATGGCCCTGGTCGAGATCGTGCGGGGCGAACACACCAACCTCCGGACCCTCAACAGCTGCCACTGGTTCGTCCAGGGGCTCGGCAAGGAACCCATCCTGGTCGCCGACTCGCCCGGCTTCGCCTCGTCGCGGCTGGGCATCGTCCTCGGCCTCGAGGCCATCCGCATGGTCGAGGCGGGCGTCGCGTCCGCGGAAGACATCGACAAGGCCATGGTGCTCGGATACCGCCATCCCATGGGCCCGCTCCGCCTCACCGACCTGGTCGGGCTCGACGTGCGCCTCGGGATCGCCCGCTACCTCCACGACACCCTCGGGTCGGAGGCGTTCCGCCCCCCGGCCCTCCTCGAGCGGATGGTGGCCGCAGGCAGACTCGGCAAAAAGACGGGCCGCGGATTCTACGACTGGGAGGACGGACCGTGAGGCGCAAGACGATCCCGCGTTCGATCGGCTTGCCGTCTTGCGGAAGGCGCATCGAACCATGAACCGCAAGACGGTACTGCTCTCCATCGCCGACGGCATCGCCGAGATCACGATCAACCGGCCCGACAAGCTCAACGCGCTCAACGAGACCGTCCGCACCGAGCTCGCAGATGCCTTCGACGAGCTGGCCGGCCGCGCCGACGTCAAGGTCGCCATCCTGCACGGCGCCGGCGACAAGGCCTTCGTCGCGGGGGCCGACGTGGCCGAATTCGCCGCGCGCACCCCCGAGGAGCAGCGGGAGGTCTACCGCCACCGCCGGGTCTACGACGCGCTCGCCGAGTTCCCCAAGCCGGTCATCTGCGCCATCCACGGTTTCTGCCTGGGCGGCGGCAACGAGCTGGCCCTTGCGTGCGACATCCGGGTCGCCGACGCCACCGCGCGCTTCGGCCAGTTCGAGATCCGTCTCGGGCTCATCCCGGGCGCCGGGGGCACGCAGCGGCTGGCCCGCCTGGTCGGCCCGGGGCAGGCGCTCCGTATCGGACTCTGCGGCGATTTCGTCGACGCGCCCGAAGCCCATCGGATCGGCCTGGTGGAGTTCCTGACGGAGGAGGGCGAACACCTTGCCAGGGCCCGCGAACTCGGCGCCCGAATGGCCCGTTGGAGTTCGGTGACGCTCCAACTGGTGAAGAAGGCCGTGCGGGAGGCATACGAAAACCACCTCGCCGACGGCCTCGAGTCCGAGAAGGAGCTCTTCCTGGAGGCCTTCGCGTCGGAGGCCGGCCGCGAGGGCGTGCGCGCCTTCGTCGAGAAGCGCCGGCCCCGATTCCGGGAGTGACGGCGGCGGGGCCCTCGTCGAGAAGCGCCGGCCAGGTTTCACGACCGACCGCAATCCGCCCCTCTCGCCTCCGCAGGCGCGACGGCATAGAATCGTAGCCGGTCATGACCCGGACCTCACAGCTGCGGGAACGCCGCCCTATGCCCCTTCACACCTGGCACCGGATCGCCTGGGCCTACCATATCCTCTTCGCGGCCGCGGTGACGTGGCCGGTCCAGGCCATGGTGAACAACCCGACGCCCTTCATCCTGGGGCTCCCGCAGCAGATGGCCTGGTGCGCGGCGTGGGTCCTCGGCAGTCTGGTCGTTCTCTGGCGGCTCGACGCGGCGCGGATCCGGGAATCGTCCGCCCCCGCTGGGGATGAAGGCTGATGGAGCGCTCCACGCTGATCACGGTCATCATCTTCGTCTACCTCGCCACCACGCTGGGCGTCGGGCTGCTCGCTGGGCGGCGGGCGTCCCGATCGGTGCAGGGCTTCGTTGCGGGCGACCGCGATTTCGGCCTGCTGGTGATGTACTTCATCACGGGAGCGACGGTGTTCTCGGCCTTCGCCTTCCTCGGGGGGCCCGGCTGGGCATATTCGCGGGGCGCGGCGGCTTTCTACATCCTGACCTACGGCGTCCTGGGGATGGCGCCCTGGTATGCGATGGGACCCAGGGCGGCGGCGCTGGGGCGGCGGTTCGGCTTCGTCACGCAGTCGCAGCTGCTGGTGGGGCGCTTCCCGTCGCGGGGGCTGTCGCTGCTGATGGCCGTGCTCACCCTGGCCGCCTTCGTGCCCTACGTCACCATCCAGATGCGGGGCGCGGGCATCGTCATCGAGGCCGTCACCGAGGGGGCGATTCCGCTGTGGGCCGGCGCGGCGCTGGCCTACGGGATCGTGATGCTGTACGTGCTCACGAGCGGCGTGTCGGCGGTGGGATGGACCAACACCTTCCAGGGCGTGTTCATGGTCGGGATCGCGTGGGCGCTGGGGATCTACCTGCCCAACAAGATCTACGGCGGCGTGGGGCCGATGTTCGACCAGATCCTCGCGCAGCGTCCGGAACTGTTGTCGCTGCCCGGTCTCGACGGCAGCGGCGCCCCCTGGAGCTGGGGAGGATACTCGACCGCGATTCTGGCGAGCGCGATCGGGCTCACGATGTGGCCGCACCTGTTCATGAAGGCGTTCACGGCGCGCGACGACGCCACGATCCGCCGCACGGTGATCCTCTTTCCGACCTTCCAGCTCTTTCTGATCCCGGTCTTTCTGATCGGATTCGCCGGGGTGCTCCTCCCGGACGCGCCGGACCAGCCCGATTTCATCCTTCCCTTCCTGATCCTGCGTTCGGAGTTGCCGGCGCTGGTGGTCGGCCTTTTCTGCGCGGGCGCTCTGTCGGCTTCGATGTCCACGGGCGACGCGCTATTGCACGGCGCGGCCTCGGTGACCGTGGAGGATGGGGTGCAGCCGTTCTTCAAGCTCTCCGACCGGGCGCAGAGGACGCTGATGAGGGTGCTGGTGGTTCTCGTCGGGGCCGCCGCATATCTGTTTGCGCTGAACGAGGGGTTCTCCCTGGTGGAGCTCCTGCTGGCGTCGTACGGGATCATCTGCCAGTTCATGCCCGCGCTGCTCTCCGCGATGTACTGGAGGCGGGCGACGACCCGGGGCGTGATTGCGGGCTTGCTGGCGGGTTCGGCGGTCTCGGTGTTCTTCTTCCTCAATCCGGAGCTCAAGCCGTTCGGCATGCATGAGGGGATACTGGGGCTCGCGGTGCACATCCCGGTGCTGCTCGGCGTGACGCTTGCCGGCAAGCCGCAGGACGAAGAGCATGTGGACGGGTATGTCCGTGTCTGATTCGCAGGTGGGTCAGGCCGGAGGATCGAGGGCGGACGACGTGGCCGCGGGACGGGACCGTGCGGCCGCGGCGCTGCTGGAACGGCTCGAGCGCCTTCGCGACGAAATCTCGCAGTGCGATCGCGAGCTGATCGAGACTCTGGCGCGGCGGCGCGGCCTGGTGCGGGAGATCGGCAAGGTGAAGGCGCACATGGGTTTCCCGGTGACGGACCCCAGACGTGAGGCGGCGGTTGTGCGGCGGGCAGCGGAGATGGCGCGGGCGGCCGGACTGGACGAAGAACTGATCCGCAACCTGATCTGGAAGATCATGTCGTCGTCAAGGGTCCAGCAGTACAGGCCCTCGGAGGAGGGGAAGGCGCCGGGCACTTCCTGACAGCGGCGCGCGTGCCCGCGAAAGAGCGGCGCCCGTACTTCACCGGACAGCCTGAAGCAGGGCGGCCTGGAACAGGGGCAAAGAGAAAGCCCCCGGCGGGCAGCACACCACCCGCGCGGGGGCTTCGTCTCGCTGGCGAGCCGGGAAGCTCCGTTTCGGCGCCGTCATGTGCGACGGCCGGTTCCCCGTCTCTCCCACCCTTCCGGCGTCTCCGCCGTCCGGGCCCCCAGTCTCCTGGGTCTCGGCTGCATCCAGCGACCTCGCAGCCGTCGCGGCCTCCGCCGAACTCGGCACCGCGCTCGCCTCCGGTTCCGTCTCCGGCACCCTCGGCGCGTCGGTCCGAATCGCTTCCTCTCCGGGGTTTCCCCCTTCGAGAGCCCTTCCGGACCCCCCGCGATTTTCGGTCTCCGGTCCTTTCGGCTCGGCTCCCTTTCGTCGCGGGATGATAGGTTAACACCCCGCAAGGGGCGGCGCAAGAGTTTTTCTGCCGAATGCAAGGAAAAAATGCCGAATCAGCTGCCAAAGGGCCGTTTGAGGCCGAAAAACACCCCCTTTGGCACCTCCGTGCGACCTGCTACGCGCCCGTTGCGCCTCCACTCGCCTCCATCGCACCCCCGTTGCGCCTCCATCACACCCGCCGGCGCCTACGTTGCATTTCCAGTTCCGGCCAGACTGGCCGAAGGTGTGTTGACGCTGGCGGCGTGTCAGTTGGCCGCGGGATAGACCGAAACGACCTTGCGGCGACGGAGATTCTCGAATCTGACCACGCCGTCGGCGGTGGCGAACAGGGTGTCGTCCTTGCCCCGGCCGACGTTGTTGCCCGGGTGCAGCCTGGTTCCACGCTGGCGGACGAGAATGTTGCCAGCCGTCACGCGCTCTCCGCCGAAGCGCTTGACGCCAAGTCTCTGCGGATTGCTGTCCCGGCCGTTCCTGGACGATCCTACGCCTTTCTTGTGAGCCATCGGATCCTCCTCCTAGACGACGATGTCGGCGACACGCACCACGGTGAAGCCCTGGCGGTGTCCCTGCTTGCGGCGATAGCCCTTGCGGCGCTTCCGCTTGAAGACGGTGATCTTCTTCGTGCGGTCGTGCGCGATGACCTCGGCGGTGACGCTGGCGCCGTCGACCGTGGGTGTGCCGACGGTGACGTTGTCGCCATCGTCCTCCGCGGAGGCGAGCAGCACATCGTCGAAGGTCACCGTCGCCCCTGGCTCGGCGTCGAGAGAGGGGATCAGCAGAGTCGCCCCGGGCTCTGCCCGGAACTGCTTCCCGCCGGTCCTGAAAACCGCAAACATGGTTATTCCGCCATCCGCGTGGTGATTCTGTACGTTCGGCGCTGCGATACGGCGCAGCATTTAAAGCTTGCAAAAGGTGTTGTCACGGTCAAGCTGTACCCGCCACCCGCTCTACCAGACCAGGTGGAAGCGATCCTGGCGCCGGAAGACCCAGTGCCGCTCGCCCGCGGTGTCGAGGTAGGCTTCTTCCTCCTGTCGGCAGCTGGCAGGCTTGTCGCCCCACTCCGGAATCGGCGTCGTCGCCTGCAGCTCGATCGAGTGCCAGGTCGACGGCAACAGGATCGCGTCGCCGCGAACCGGCACCCCCTCTTGCCCATCCCACCGGCCGATGAGGGGCCCCGCTCCGTGTCCGTGGTCCCCGATCGGATGTGTGTAGACGGTGCCGTTGATCCCCTCGGCCCGCATCTGCGCGAGCGTGTTGGCCAGGATCGTGTTGCCGCTGAGCCCTGGCTCCATGTGCTCCATGAGTATGTCCTGCAGCCGGTTGGAATTGGCAAGGCACTGCCGCAGCCCGGCCGGCGCGCCGGTCTCCCCCTCCTTCAGCACATAGCCCAGGTGCTGGGTGTCGGTATGCAGATTCAGCGCCACCACCCCGAAGTCGGTCCAGAGCAGGTCGCCGCGCTCGATCACCGTGGGGCCGGACGAAGGCACCTCGCCCGCGCGCTGGACGTCCACGTTTGCCTGGAACCAGACCGTGTAGCCCAGGTCGCGCACGCGCTGGCGCATCCACCACTCCACGTCCTCGATGGTCGTCTCGCCCGGCGTGATCACCGCGTTCGAGAACGCCTGCGAGATGACCGCGTGGACGGTCTCCTGGATCTTCCGGTAGCGCGGCATCATCTCGGGGAGGCGCAGCGCGATGTAGTTCATGGCCAGGCGCGGCTCGCGCTTCACACGGCCGAGCAGTTCCGGACCCAGCGCCTCCTCCAGCGCCTCGCGCTCGCCCGCGTGCAGGCCGTCCGAAAAAGCCCACACGGGATCGATGTTGAGGACGATGTTCTCCGGATCGCGGTCCTCCACCAGCTCGCGCAGAAGCCGCCACTGCTCGTTGCCCACCAGCTCGGCGGTCGGCTGCGTCGGCGCGGGCCGGGTGGACCGATACGCCTCGAAGACGCCGCCCTGGCTGGTCCCGCCCAGGGCC
This sequence comes from Longimicrobiales bacterium, assembly GCA_965211645.1. Lineage (GTDB taxonomy): Bacteria > Gemmatimonadota > Gemmatimonadetes > Longimicrobiales > Gaopeijiaceae > Bin94. The sequence goes on from OZ242947.1 coordinate 739,499, forward strand.
AGCCGTTCGACCGTGCCGTCGTCCTGGAGGGTGAAGACGTAGATCGAGCGCCTGCGCGCGGCGAAGGTGGTGGGCGAAGTGATCGACCGGAATACCGGATCCTCGGCGTATTCGCGCATCGACAGGATCCACATGCGCACGCCGTACTCCTCCATCAGCCTGGGGAGCACCCTTCCAACGCGCAGTTCGAGCCATCGCTGCTGCTCAAGCGCCTGCTCGCGCAGACTCGGAAGCGCTTGAACCCGGGCCGGGACGTCGGCCGGGATGATGACAGGCTCCTGCGCGGCGAGTGGAACCGCCGAGGCGGCGAGCAACGCCAGCAGGGGCAATACCGATGCGGTGGTCTTCCGCGGCGCGGGCAGGCGCGATCTCATGGGTTTCTCCTTGTTTGGGAGGGCAGTGCGGCCGGCCGGCGGCCCGGCCCGGTTCGGGAGCCGCCGAGAGTACCGGGGCGCGTCATCGTGCAAGGCGCTAGGCCACCTTGTACCTGGCGGTCACGTCGACCTGTGCTCGGCCGGCGAGGAGCCGGAATTCGTCGTGGCGCATGAGCGGGTCGTCGCGCAGGTCCAGCTGCATCCGGGTCTTCTTCGAGAGCTTGCGCAGGAAGCGGGGCTCGGCCTCCATCACCTGAAGGGCGACCTTCGGATGGACGCGGACCAGAAGGTCCTTTTCGTCGCCCGCCGCAGCGGCACGGTGCACGCATCGCTCGATTTCGCGGATGAGGGTCGGCGCGGTCCAGATATGTCCGGTCCCCGCACAGGCGGAGCACGGCTCGGTCAGGGACTGGAGGAGGGAGGGCCGCACGCGCTGGCGAGTCATCTCGATCAGCCCCAGGTCCGAGACCTCCCACGTGCGGGTTCGGGCGCGGTCGCGGCCCAGGTGACTGCGCAACTCGTGCAGCACCCGCTTGCGGTTCTCCCGCGACTCCATGTCGATGAAGTCGATGACGATGATGCCGCCGATATCACGCAGGCGAAGCTGTGTGGCGATCTCTCTGGCTGCGTCGAGATTGGTCTTGAGGATGGTGTCTTCGGGATCCTTCTTCTTCCCCGTGAACTTCCCCGTGTTCACATCGATCGACACGAGGGCCTCGGTCTGCTCGATGATCACGTGGCCGCCCGAGGGCAGATCGACCTGCCGCCGGAAGGAGCGCTGAATCTCCTCTTCGATTCCCGCGTGATCGAAGAGCGGGGTTCGCGAATCGTAGAAGTGAATCCGGTCCAGCAGATCCGGGTCGAACGTGCGCACGTACTGCAGGATCTGTTCGTACGCCTTCCGGTTGTCGATCGTGACCGCGTCGAACCGGTTGGTGAAGAGGTCGCGGATGACACCCGAAATCAGCTTGGCCTCCTGGTGGATCAGCGCGGGCGGATCGGCCTTCGCGGCCTTCCTGCCGATGGCCTTCCACTGACCGCGAAGGTGGTTGTACTCCTTCGCGAGCTTCTCCGGGGTGAGCTCTTCGCCGGCGGTGCGGACGATGACTCCGCCCGGGTGATCGGCTACGACCTTCCTGGCCATGGAACGCAGCCGGCCGCGCTCGCCGCGGTGGTCGATCTTGCGGCTGACTCCCACGTGGTTCGAGTCGGGCATGTAGACGAGGAACCGTCCGGGCAGCGATATCTGCATCGTGACCCGGGGACCCTTGGTGGAAATCGCGTCCTTGGTGACCTTGACCAGAACCTTCTGGCCCTTGTTGAGCACGTTCTGGATCGGGGTGGTGTTGCGGCTGCGGCCGCGCGAGCCGTTTCGGCCGCCACCGTCCTCCTCCTCGGGCACGAGGTCCGAAGCGTGAAGGAACGCGGCCTTCTGTTCGCCGATGTCTACGAAGGCGGCCTGAATGCCCGGCAGGACCGCCTCGACGCGGCCCAGGAAGATGTCACCGACATGCCGGGTCTGGTCGGGGCGGTCGAACATCAACTCGGTGAGCCCGCCGTTCTCCTTGAGCGCCACCCAGGACTCCTCGTCCGAGGCGCTGATCAGAATCTCTCTCTTCAATGCAAATCTCCGATTGTCGTTCGTGACCGGAGATGCGGTCCCGTGCACGGCCCCGGCTGCGCACCTGCCCAATGCGGGCATGGAACGCAGACCGGCCAGCGGGCGCGGGAAAGATCTCTCCAGCCGCCGAATCGCGTGTGAGTGCCGCACCGCCGGAGGGGTCCCGCCGGCTCGCGGTCGCGAGTTCCGTCACGGGGCTGCCTCCTTCAGCAGGTGTCGGCCGATTACCAGTTTCTGGATTTCAGGGGTCCCCTCGCCGATCTCGCAGGCCTTCGCGTCGCGCATCATGCGTTCGACGGGGTGATCCGATGTGTACCCCGCCCCGCCGTGGAGCTGGACCGCGATGCGGGCCGACTTCGCGGCGAGGTCGGCGGCGACGAGCTTCGCCATGGCCGCCTGTTTCGCGAACGGGCGACCCCGGTCCTTCAGCCACGCGGCGTGATAGGTGAGGTGGCGCGCCCCCTGGATCTCGGCCGCCAGTTCGGCGAGTCCGAACTGCACGTCCTGGAAGTCCCAGACGGGGCGGTTGAACTGCCGCCGGCGGGTCGTGTAGTCGAGCGCGGCGTCGAATGCGCCCTGCGCGATGCCGAGGGAGAGCGCGGCCACGCCGATCCGGCCCGCGTCGAGCGTCTTCATGAAGTTGGTGAAGCCCCGGCCCTCGGCACCCAGCCGCTGCTCGTCGGGAACCCGGGCATCCTGAAGGAAGAGCTGCCGCGTGTCGGACGCGCGCCAGCCGAGCTTGTCTTCCCTGGCCCCCGCGGAAACGCCTTCGCTGTACGGCAGCGAGGGCCGATGGCCGACGCCGACCTCGATCGCCCTCTCCACGTCGACGGTCGGTTTGCAGACGATGAAGCTCGTGATGCCGTGAGCCCCCGCGTCCGGGTCCGTCACCGCGGTCACGACGAAGATCTCGCCGACCCCTCCGTGGGTGATGAAGATCTTGCTGCCGGTGATCGTGTAGCCGCCGTCCGCGCGCGTCGCCCGGGTCCGGGTGCCGGACGCGTCGGAGCCCGCCCCGGGCTCGGTGAGGCCGAACCCGCCGAGGACCTCGCCGGACGCCAGCGGAGGCACGAAGCGGGCTTTCTGTTCTTCGGTGCCGAAGCTGACGATGGGCGACATCGCCAGCGTCGTGTGCGCGGACACGGTGATCGCGTGGCTGGCGTCGTGCCTGGCCAGCTCTTCCACAACCAGGGTGTAGCTCAGATAGTCGCGTCCCATCCCCGACAGTTCCACGGGCACGGGGACGCCGAACCACCCGCGCTCGGCCATGGCCCGCACGTTCTCCCAGGGGAAGCGGGCGGATTCGTCGAGTTCGCGGGCAACCGGTGCGATCGCCTCGAGCGCGAATCGCCGGACATCGGCCTTAAGTTCGGTATGGTGTTGTTGCAGGTATGGATCCATCGGGGAAACGCGACCGTTCACATTTGTCGCACGAGCCGCACGAGCGCCACTCGACGGTTTCACCAAGATAACGCAACAACGCCAGTCGCCGGCATCCCCGGCGGCCGCAGTAGCGCTGCATGGCTCGCAGGCGGTCGCGGGCCTGCCGGCGCGCGGACTCCAGGGGGGTCAGGTCGGGGGCGTCGCCGGTGACCGTTATTGCCGGACCCCGGATGGCGGGCGGACCGTCGTCCTCGCCATCCGGCCAGTTGTCGATCCAGTCCGCGAAATCGGGTGCCGGATTCACCGCTCCGCCGCGCATCAGCCACTTCAGGTGAGGTACGTTGGCGCCGCCGGTTCCCGTCAGACTCGAGGGTGTGGCATGGGCGGCGCCGCGTCCGCCGCAAATCCGCTTCAGCACCCTGAGCACGTCGGCGGGCTTCGGATAGGCGCGATCGAGAAAGGCCGCAGGCACCTTCCAGTCGTCCCGATGGACGAATCCCAGCGCCATCGATTGCTCGCCGTCGCGTCCGGCCCGGCCCGCCTCCTGGTAGTAGCTCTCGAGGGATCCGGGGTAGGCGTAGTGGAATACGGCCCACACGTCGCCCCGGTCGATGCCCATGCCGAAGGCGCAGGTGGCCACCACGACGTTCGACTGCCGCGACATGAAGCGGTGCTGCACGGCCTGGCGCTCCTCCTTGGGGAGGGCGGCGTGGTAGGCGTCGCCGATGACGCCCTGGCTCGCGAGGGCCCGCCGCACGCTGACGACCTGGCGCCGGGTGGGCGCATAGACGATGAGGGCGCGCTCCGCACACTTGGGCGGGGCTCTCCGGATCAGCCGGACCATGGCGCGGATTCGATCCGCACCCGGACGCCGGCGGGCGACCAGCCAGCGGATGTTGGGGCGGTCGAACGAGGTGACGACCCTGACGGGATCGCGCATTCCGAGGACCTGCGCGATGTCTTCGCGCACGGCGGGGGTCGCGGTGGCGGTCACCGCGAGGACCGGGGCACTGACGATCGAGCGGAGGCGGCGGATGCGCCGGAAGGCGGGGCGGAATTCGTGGCCCCACTCGGAGATGCAGTGGGCTTCGTCGATCGTGATCAGCGAGACGGGTGACGAGCCGAGCAGGTTGCGGAGCTTCGTTGCTTCGAGCCGCTCCGGGGAACAGAAGAGCAGGTCCAGGCGCTGCTGTGCGATTGCGCGCTGACTCTCGCGCTGGACGTCCGCGGGGTCCTGGGAGGTGAGGGACGCTGCGCGGAGGCCGAGGCGGCAGGCACGGTCGACCTGATCCTGCATGAGGGAGATGAGGGGGCTCACCACGACCACCAGGCCGTCCAGCATGAAGGCCGGAAGCTGGTAGGTGAGGGTCTTGCCGCCGCCGGTGGGGAGGACCCCGAGGGTGTCGCGGCCCGACAGCACGCCGGCGATCAAGCGCTCCTGGCCGGGCCGGAACCCGTCGAAGCCGAACTTCTCGCGGAGGACGGCCCGGGCGCCCTCGTGGACCACCGCTTCATCGTGTTCGCCGTTCACACCGCAGAAGAAAACCGCGTGAGGGGGGCGCTGGAATGGTCAAACGGGACTGATTGCGCGGGTCCCGGTGAGGCTCCGACGCCGGATGCGGATGGGGATGCCCGACCGTCCGGCGCGCTCGGCCGCGTGCGCCCGCGGCTTGAGCGGACGACTTCGCAGAATCAGTCGCGGTTGGGGAGGAGTCGCAGCGCGAGGCCCGCTGCGAGGGCCGCGATACCCGCCCAGACCAGCCAGCGGACGGTCAGGGCCATGCCGGCGATGGCGAGCGCGGCTCCCAGTGCGAATAGGCGCACCTTCCACACAACGTATGCGTCGTCTTCGGAGCGGCGTGACCTGGATGCGCGAAACACGGGTTCAGCGGCTCCTGCTGCGGGCGAGGAAGCTGGCCACGCCGCGCTTGCAGTCCTCCGTCAACCGGGCGAGGGCGTTGACCTCGGCGCCCCGGGCGATGGCATCCTCGATGGAGACGCCGTCGAGGCCATGGAAGAGTCGCTTCGTAAGCGCCACGGCCGTCGCCGGGCGGGTGGCCAGGGCGGCCAGGTACTCCTCGACGGTGCTCTCGAAGCGGTCGCCGGGAATGACCTGGTTGACCAGGCCGATCGACGCCGACTCCCTCGCCGTGATGCCCCGCCCGCGCAGCAGAAGCTCAAAGGCAGTGGAGTCTCCGACCTTGCGCTTCAGGATGGACATCACCAGGGCCGGCACAAAGCCGAGGTGGACTTCCGGGTATCCGAGACTTGCATCTTCGTGCGCGAGGACCAGGTCGCACGCGGTGGCAAGCCCGCAGCCTCCGCCCAGCGCGCGCCCCTGCACGACGGCAACGACAGGCTGGGGCAGACGACGCATGGTCAGAAAGACCTCGCCGAGGCGCCGGGCATCCGCCAACCCGGCCTCCGTCCCCTTCGACTGCGAGGCGGCGATCTCCCCGAGATCCGCTCCGGCGCAGAAGTCCCGGCCGCTGCCTCGCAGCGCGACCACGCGCACATCGGGATCGGCCCCCGCTTCGGCGAGGAGACGGAGGAGTTCCTCCACCATGGCGGCAGCGAGCGCGTTTCGCTTCTCCGGCCGGTTGAGGACGAGCGTTGTGACGCCATCGTCGGTGTCGCGGCGAAGCACGGGGTTGGCCGTCATCGCGCTCCGCCTTTCGACGCCGGCAGCCACCCCCTGCCCCTCACCCGGGCCGCGACCTCGTCGGGCACCTCGATCTCCATCCGCAGGAGTGCGGTGCTGAAGACCTTCCCCTGCGCGTCGGTCATGAGGGACACGGTGCCGCCGCCATCCAGTGCGCCGTGCAGCAGGAAATTGAGTGCGGCCAGGTTGTCGAGTTCGAAACGCTCCACCGGGCCCTCCACCATGCCTGCAAAATGCGCTTCTACGCGCTCCGCGGTGACTTTCTCGACAAGCAGGGGATAGTCCCGGTCCTCGTAGGCGATCAGGCCGACGTTGGCCGTGTTCCCCTTGTCTCCGGACCGCGCGTGGGCGAGGTCCAGGAGCTGCACTCTCGCCATCATGCGGGTGGAAGTGTCTCTGCTCATACCTCGACAAACTCGACCGAAAGATGCGGCTCGACAACCGTGCGGTCGATGAGCGCCGGCCAGTAGGCCACGATCTCCTGCACGCGCGGCCGACCCCCGGCAAACCCGGTCACGGAGGGCGGACCGGTGAGTACGAGCGGCGCGATCTCGCGGGTGAACCGTTCGACCGCCCCGCGGTCGGGACCCCTCACGCCGATGCGCAGCTGCACCTCGGGGATATCCGCAGGCGGCTCCCCGGCGAGCGGGCCGTGGGTGGCGTCCCAGCCCACGAGCTCGACCAGCACGCGGTCGAACGACAGTCCCAGGCGATCGAGCCGCCGGCGCAGGATGCCGGCCGCGGCGCGGGCCTTGGCGGCGGCGTCCGGCCATGCGTACACCAGCGTCCCCACGGCCTTGTACCCCGCCGAGCAGGCGACGGACACCTTCAGGTGCGGTGTCGGGGCCCGGCCCCGGATCCCGCTCACGCGCACCCGGTCGTCGCCGTCTTCGCCGAGCCGGATCGTCGTGAAGTCGGCGATCACGTCGGGGGTGATGTAGGTGGACGGGTCCCCCATCTCGTAGAGGATCTGTTCCTTGACGGTGCGCAGCGAGACCGTGCCGCCCAGCTCCGCGTGCCTGGTAACCACAAAGCTACCGTCGGAGTTGGCCTCCACGATGGGAAAGCCGACCTCCGACAGGTCGGGAACATCCCACCAGTCGGCCAGGCAATTGCCCCCGCTCGCCTGAGCGCCGCACTCGTTGATGTGACCCGCGACGACCCCGCTGGCGAGCCGGTCCCAGGCGTCCCAGGCCCACCCGAACTCCTTCGCCATGGGGGCGTAGGTGAGCGCGGTGTCGGTCGAGCGGCCCGTCACCACGACCAGGGCGTCCCCCTCCAGGGCCTGCACGATGGGACGGGCGCCGAGGTACACGTTGGCGCTGCGCACGGTGTCGCGGACGGTCGCGAGCGGCTCGCCGGTCTCCATGTTGCGCAGGCCGTGCCCGGCGGCGATGAGGTCGTCGAGCCGTTCCATCAGGTCGTCGCCGGTCACGACGCCGATGCGGGCTCGCCCGCTCACCCCCGCCCGGCGGCCCGCCTCGGCCACCGCCCTTGCGCACTCCACGGGATTCACTCCCCCGGCGTTGGTGACGACCCTGATGCCGCGTTCCGCGCACGCCGGGAAGATCCGCTCCATCAGCGGCACGAAATCCCGCGCGTAACCGGCCGCGGGATTCCGCGATCGCTGCTTCTGCATGATCGACATGGTCACCTCGGCCAGATAGTCGAGCATGAGATAGTCGATGGGCCCGGCGTTCACCTGGCGGACGGGGGCCTCGAGGTCGTCGCCCCAGAATCCCTGGCCGCTCGCAATCCGGATGGGCGGCGTGGTCGTCTTCGACATCACGCCTATCCACCCAGGTCGCGCGGAAGCACGAATGCGCCGAGGTGCGGCCCGGGGTTGTTGAGGGCTGCCCGCAGCAGGAGGGTGAGCGAGTCACGCAGCTCTTCGGGGAGCACCACGGCGTCGACGAATCCTCGCGCCGCGGCAAAGGTGGCGTCGAGCTGCCGGTCGTACTCGTCGCGCACGGCATCCATCTGCTCGGTCAGCTCCGCGTCCGGCTCGCGTCCCTCCGCCCTGAGCCTCTCCAGCCGGGTGCCGAAGAGCGCCATGACCGCGCTCTCTCCCTCCATCACACCCATGCGTCCCGTGGGAAGGGTGAGGATGAAGTCCGGGTCGAAGCCCTGCCCGGCCATCGCATAGTATCCGGCGCCCGAAGCGTGATTGAGCGTGACCACGAGCTTGGGAACGACGGCGGTGGCCATCGCCTCGACGAAGCGTGCACCGGCACGGATGATGCCGCTGTGCTCCGCCTCGGGACCCACCATGAACCCGGACACGTCCTGGACGAACACGATCGGGGTGCCCTGACGATTCATGGTGTCGATGAAGTACGCGGCCTTGTCGGCCGATTCCGTGTAGATGATGCCTCCGAAGCGGGGGGGGCCGTCGCGGGAATCCCTCACCACGGTGCGCCGGTTGGCGATCACCCCGACGCCGATCCCCGCAATGGCACCGGTCCCGCAGATGAGTTCGGCCGCGTGCTCCGGCTGAAACTCGGTCAGCCCCCCGCCGTCGAGCAGCGCGTCAAGGACCGCTCCCGTGTCGTAGGGCCGCCGGTGGTCGTCGGGGATGAGCGCGTAGAGGTCGCCGGCTGGCCGCGCGGGCGGGTCGAAGTCTGCGTCGCGCGCCGGGGCCCGGTGCGCCCGCGGCAGATCGGCAACCAGCGCCCGCAACTGCTGCAGACAGTCCTCGTCGTTGGCGGCCCGGTAGTGCGCGACGCCGCTCACCTCCGTGTGCACCGCGGCGCCACCCAGTCCTTCCCTGTCTACGGTCTGACCCGTTGCGCCCTTCACCAGGTTCGGGCCGCCGAGACCCATGAAGCTGGTCCCGTCCACCATGAGGATCACGTCCGAGAGCGCCGGCAGGTACGCGCCGCCTGCGATGCACGGACCCATGACAGCGGCGAGCTGGGGCGTCCGCAGGTAGCGGCGCATGATCGAGTTGTACTGGAAGATCCTGGCTGCACCGTATTGCCCCGGGAACACCCCGCCCTGGTAGGGCAGATTCACGCCGGCCGAATCCACGAGGTAGATGATGGGCAGCCCGCAGCGCATCGCGATCTCCTGCGCTCGCAGGATCTTCGTGATCGTCTCCGGCCACCAAGATCCCGCCTTGACGGTCGCATCGTTCGCGACCACCACCACTTCGCGCCCCTCGACGACGCCAACCGCTGTCACCACGCCCGCGCCGGGCGCCTTGCCGTCGTAGCGGTCGTGCGCGACCAGCAGGCCGATCTCGACCCATGTGGAGGACGGGTCGAGCAGAAGGTGAAGCCGATCCCGGGCGGTGAGCTTGCCACGCTCCCGCTGGCGCCGAATCCTCTCCGTGCCGCCGCCCAGCCTCAGCCGGCCGCGCAGCTCCAGCAGCTCGCGGGCCAGCTCCCCCATGCGCCCGGGGCGACCGGACAGATCGGCGTCGGTCGGCTCCACCTAGTGCGACCCGAGCGAAGCGGTCCGGTCCGGTTGCATCGGCTTTCGAATAGCCCGGATGTTTGGGGGACGCGGCACTAGTATGGATCCTCCCGGTTCGCGAACCAGTCGCGGATGTAGGCGATGGCCTCTCCGGTCGGCGTTCCCGGTCCGAACACGCGGCCCACGCCGATCTCCCCGAGCGCCCGGGCGTCGTCCTTCGGGATGATTCCCCCGCCGGTCAGCAGGATGTGCTTCAGCCCCTCCGCGTCGAGCAGTTCCCGCACCCGGGGGAACAATGTCATGTGGGCGCCCGAGAGAACCGACATGGCGACCACGTCCACATCCTCCTGAACGGCCGCCGCAACGACCATTTCGGGCGTCTGATGGAGACCCGTGTAGACCACCTCGAAGCCGGCGTCGCGGAACGCCGCCGCAATCACCTTGGCGCCGCGGTCGTGCCCGTCGAGGCCGGGCTTGGCCACCAGCACACGGATTCTCCTGTCGGGAAACGACATTCGGTCTCCTCGATCAATCGCCTCGGGTGGTCGGCGTTCGTCCATGCGCCGACATCGCGCCGCGAAAAGATAATCCGGGTCAGGACACCTCGAAACCGCTCCGTGTGAGCGCTGCAGTGCGTCCGTTACCACTCTCCGAAACGATCCGGCCGTCAAAAAGGTGAACAGTCCGGTCGGCCACGTGAGCGTACCTCGGGTCGTGGGTGACGATACATATGGTGGCCCCGGCCTCGTGCAGCTCGCCCAGCAGGTCCATCACCGCCCGGCCATTGGCGGAGTCCAGGTTCCCCGTAGGCTCGTCGGCCAGGAGGATCAGGGGCTGGCCCGCAATGGCCCTGGCCACGGCCACCCGCTGCTGCTGGCCGCCCGAGAGTTGGGAGGGATAGTGTTCCTCCCATTCGGCCATTCCCACTCGCTCGAGTGATTCCGTGACACGGACGCGCCGCTCCTTGCGCGTGAGTCCGCGGTAGGCGAGCGGCAGTTCGACGTTCTCCAGCACGGTGAGATCGCCGATGAGATTGAAGGTCTGAAAGACGAAGCCGATCGAGCGATTGCGGATCTCCGCCCGCCGGGTCGCGGACAGCGTGGTCACCGGCTTGCCGTCGAGGAAGTACTCGCCCTCGGTGGGCGCATCCAGGAGTCCCAGAATCGACAACAGGGTGGTTTTGCCGCAGCCCGAGGGGCCGGCGATCGACACGAATTCGCCGCGCTCGATGGTGAGCGAGATATCCGAGAGCGCGCGGGCCTCCACCTCGTTGGTGCGAAAGACCCGGCTCACCGCATTGAGGCGTATGAGCGATCTGGTCATATTCGGGGGACGGTCGCAGGCGTGGTTCGGGCACCGTCAATGTAGCGGAATCGGCCATCCAGCGACGCGGGGTCCCTGGACGGGCCGGCGCGAGCACCGAGAGCGGCAAGGACGCGTGAGTCAGCCGGAACCCAAGCTTCTGGAAAGCTATGTCCAGGCGGTCGATCCCGATCGCGTGCGGCGCAGCGTGTCGCTCGCGCCCTTCACGACCTTCAGGATCGGCGGACCGGCCGACCTGTTCTTCAGGGCGCGCACGCCTGAAGAGCTGTGCCTCGCCATCTCCGCGGCCCGCGAACTCGGAGTGCCCAGCTTCCTCCTTGGGCGCGGAGCCAACATCCTTGTGGGTGACAGGGGGTTTCGGGGCGTCGTGATCCGCTGCGACATCCGTACGCTGGAGTTCCTGCCAGAGGGGAGAGTGCTGGCAGGCGCCGGCCTGGATACCTTCCCCGACCTCATTAACGAGACCGTTGCCCGGGGCCTGGGGGGTCTTCATCACTTCGTCGGGATTCCGAGCACGGTCGGCGGCGCCGTGTGGCAGAACCTCCACTTCCTCGCGCCCGCCCCCGCCCGCGAGCGCACCATGTTCTGGGACGAGTTCATGGAGGGCGCCACGATTCTCACGCCGGACGGGGCCGTGCGGCGCGTGGACACGGAGTACTTCCGGTTCGGATACGACTACAGCATCATCCACGACACGGGCGACGTGGTGCTGGACGTATCACTCAAGCTCGTGCCCACGCCGATCCCGGAGCTCCGGCGAGTGATTCGGGAGAACCTGGCCTGGCGCGACGAGCGTCACCCTGACATGTGGCTCTACCCCTGCGCGGGATCCATCTTCAAGAAGATCGACGGCATCGGCGCCGGCCGTCTGGTTGACGAGTGCGGGCTGAAGGGACACGTCCACGGGGCCGCCCAGATCTTCCACAAGCACGCGAACATCATCGTCAACCTGGGCGGGGCCACGGCGGCCGAAGTGGTCACGCTGATCGAACTCGCCCGCTCCACCGTGGCGCGCGAAACCGGCTACGAGCTGGAAGCCGAGATCGGTCTGGTCGGGGAGTTCTGACCCGGTCACCGCCGCGATCGGCGGCGCGGATCCGTAGCGACCGTTCCGGTCAGTGCGTTCCAGTGGTGGAATACCGCGTGAGCGGCCCCCGGAGGCGCCGCCACATGCGCCACATCAGCATGACGGCCACGGCGCCGAGTCCGGCCGCGAGTCCCCACCACAACCCCACGGGTCCGGCGCCGGCCCGAAAACCGAACCACAGGCTGATCGGCATACCGAAGAGCCAGAAGCCAAGCACGTTGTAGATCATCGGCCGCAGGGTGTCGGCGACTCCGCGAAGCGCACCCGCGCCCACCACCTGCAGCCCATCGAAGAGCTGGAACATGCCGGCGACCGGGATGAGGACGGCCGCTACGGCGACGACCTCGGCCTGTGTGCTGAACGCCGACGCCAGCTGACCCGGCCAGGCCAGAAAGACCGCCGCCGTCGCGGTCATTACGACGCAGCAGACGACGACCGCGCCTCCCGCGCACCGCCGCGCTCTCTCCGGCCTCCCGGCCCCCACCGCCCTGCCGACAAGGACCGCCGCGGCCTGGGAAATCCCCAGCGGGATCATGAAGGCGAAGGCGGCCAGGTTGAGGGCCACCTGATGGCCCGCCATCGCTTCGGTTCCAAGCCATCCCATCATGACGCCGATTGCGCCGAAGGCTCCGAACTCCAGGAACAGATGCATCCCGATGGGGGCGCCGAGCCGTATCATCCGCCACAGAGGTGTCCACCGCAGGACGTCACGGTGGATCCGCTTCAGGTAGGGGGCCAGCAGCCGCAGGGTCAGGCCCAGGACGCACAGGCACATGAACCAGCGGGAGATTGTGGTGGCCCACCCGGAACCGACCGCGCCCAGGGCCGGTGCGCCGAGATTGCCGAAGACCAGGACCCAGTTCGCGAAGACATTCAGCAGGTTGGCGAGAACGATCGTCCACACGATCGGCGCCATCCTGCCCACCGCCTGGAGGACCTGGCGAAAGACGACGAAGCCGTAGAACGGCCACATGCCGGCGATCAGGGCGTGCGAATAGCCCGCCGCGGCGGGAATCACCTCCTCGGGCTGGCCCAGAACCCTGAATACCGGACCCGCGAGCGCCATCGGCACAATGGTGACCAGCCCGAGAACGAAGCTGAGCACCAGCCCGCGCTGGATCCCCAATTGGATCTCGTCGTGGTCCTCGGCACCGAACGCCTGGGATATGAGCGGGTCCAGGGCCAGGAGCAGGCCCATGCCGAAGACCGACACCCCGAAGAAGTACAGGTTGCCGAGGGTCACCGCGGCGAGTTCGACTGCGTTGACCCTCCCCACCATGGCGGTGTCCACCAGCCCCTGGGACACCAGACCCATCTGAACCACGGCAACGGGGAGGGCCAGCTTGACGAGTTCTCGAAGTTCCCGCCTGGTGGGGCGAAAGGCGGCCAGAGGCGCGCGGTCAACTGTGGCCAAGGTGCGTGATCAGGCGGATTCGATTCCCGTGGAAAGCGGGCCCTTCCTGGGAAGCGTGATGGCGAACTCGGTGAACTCGCCCGGCTCGGTCGTAACCTCCAGCTTGCCGCCGTGCTCCTGGATGATCTCGTGTGAGATGGACAGCCCGAGCCCCGTGCCGCCGGTCCCCGCCTTGGTCGTAAAGAAGGGGTCGAAGATCTTGCCGACGATGTCGTCGGGGATTCCCGTACCGTTGTCGTGCACGGTCACGCGGACCTTGTCGTCGAGACCTTGCGTCTTGACCGTAACCGTCGGGAAGTAGTCCGAATCTTCCGACTTCAATCGCCGTTGATGCGTGGCGTGGCACGCGTTGGTCACCACGTTGAGGAAGACGCGGCTCAGGTCCCTGGCAATGGCCTCGACCTCGCCGGCGGTGGGATCGAATTCCTTGACCATGTCGACGTTGAAGGTCGCGTCCGCGCCGCGCATGCCGTGATAGGCGAGCTTCGTGTACTCGTCGAGCATCAGGTTCATGTCTACGGCTTCGACCTGCCCGGCCTCTTCGCGGGAGTGGGCGAGCATCCCCTCCACGATGCGGTTCGCGCGCTCGCCGTGCTCGTTGACCTTCTTCACGTTCGTGTCCAGGTCGCCCAGGATCTCGTCGACGTATTCCCGGTCGACCTCGCCGTTCTCTTCGGCTCCTTCGTCGAGCTCCTCACGCAGCTCTTCGATCAGCTCCGTCGAGAGCGCGGCGAAATTGTTGACGAAGTTGAGCGGATTCCTGATTTCGTGGGCGATGCCCGCCGTCAGCGCACCCAGGGACGCCAGCTTCTCCTGCTTGACCACCTGCTGCTGGGTCCGGCGGAGGTTTTCGAGCGTGTCCTCGAGCTTGTCGTTCTTGGCCTGCACCTCGGCCGCCAGCTTCTCCACCAGGTTGAGACGCTGCACCTCGACCGCGTGCTGCCGGAACACCTCAAGGGCGCCGGCCATGTCGGTCAGCTCGTCGTTCCCCTCGATCTGCACCTGGACCTCGAGGTCGCCCTTCGACATCCGCCGCGTGGCCCGGGACAGCCTGCCCATCCGGACCACCAGGCGCTCGCCGAAGAACTTCCACCCGAACACCGCGAATCCGATGACCAGCAGCGTAACGGAAAGCATGAACCAGAAGCCCAGCTGGACCAGGTTGCCGGAGCGGGTCGCGGCATCCTGTGCGGAGAGCTCCGCGCTGTCGACAAGCCCCTCCACCCGCGCCACCAGCTCCGCCGTCGTCTGGCGACTCTGCGCCACCAGCTCTTCAGCCCGGGCCAGCTCGTCCAGTTCGCCAGACCGGGTGGCAAAGACGCCCTCGGGCGCCCGGTACAGATCTTCGAGCCTGTCCACCAGCTCCCGGAGCGAGGCCCTCGGCCGGGAACGGATGTCGACCAGCGCTCCCACGACATCGCTGAGGGCCGTCTCAAGCCGCTCGCGGGTTGCCTGCAGCGCCGCCAGATCGTTCTCCGCGATCGCCTGGGCGATCAGGGCGGTCGTCTCGTTCTGGTAGGCCTTGAAGTTGAGGAGGCCCGAGTAGTGCTGGATCTCCGCCAGCGTCCGGCGCTGCCCGACGGGCGCGGGACTGTCGCCGAGTTCGCGGAGCCCCGTGTTGATGAAGAAGTACTGGTCGTCGATCTCCTGCTCCACTTCGAGCTGCAGCTCGACGCTGAGGTCGGTCAGCTGCAGATCCAGCTCCTGCAGACGGTCCCGGTAGGTCAGTCTCCTGTTCACGGACTCGTGAATCTCCGTGACGATCGCGATCAGGCTTTCGACCAGCGGCATGATCGTCTCGCCCTCCGCCTCCCCCGACCCGTCGGCCGTCTGGCCCCCGATCACCTCCGTCACCGCCCTTACGAGGGCGTCTTCCGTGATCTCCACGTCCAGCCTCACGTCGTCCAGCGCTGCGAGATCCGTGGCGGCGACCAGCCGTGGAGTCGCACGCACAAGGTCGGCACTGAGCTGCGCGACATCGAACGCGCCGACCAGCGCCGGCATATGCTGCTCGTTGACCTCAGTCTGCCGGGCACTTACGACCCGCATCAGCGCCAGCGCCATGACGACGGCCCCGAGCGTGAGCAACACGCCGCCACCGAGCCCGACGACGATCTGCGTCCCGATGCCGAGCCGTCCACCCGTCCACCTGTGAACGCGGGCATGGAGCCGCTCGGGCAACCGCTTCAGCACCCACGCAAAGGCGGAGTGCAAGCGATGGTCCAGGGTTCTGGTGGTGTCCTTCATCGGGTAAGCCGGGTTACCGAAACGAACCTTCCCCCTCTGATAATCGTCAGGAATACCTCGTCCGAGCCCTGGTTGTCGGCCGGCCCGTACTGGACCGTGAAGCCGTCAAGGTCGATCGGCCCGGCATCTTCGAGGGTCTGGAGGAACGCTTCACGGGTCGGGGGAGCGCCTCCGGGGTCCGCCGAGGCGCGCAACGCTTCGACCACGAGGCGTCCGGCAAGGTATCCCTCGAGGGAGACGAACCCCGGCTGCGCCGATCCGTCGATGCGGCGTATCGCTTCCTGGTACCGTGCGACCGCCGGGAGGTCTGTGTCTCGGGGAAAGGGTACGACCTGGGTCACCACGACGCCGTCGCCGCCGCGTCCCAGCGCGTTCAGCAGGGCATTGCTGCCGACGAAGGAGATGTTGACGAAAACAGCCTGCATCCCGATCTTGCGCGCCCAGAGGATGAACTCGGCCGCCGCTCCATAGGCCCCGATGATGATGACGGCCTGGGGGCTGTTGCTGCGCAGGTTGAGAAGCGCCCTCTTTACGGCGACCGTGTTGCGCACGTATGTGCCCTCGCCCGCGAGAGCCATGTCTCTTCGGTCCAGGGCCCGGATGACACCGGTTAGTCCCGCCTGCCCGTAGCTGTCGTCCTGATAGAGGATCGCGATGCGGCTGAAGCCGAGGTCGGTGGTGAGCCGCTCCACCATCTCCTCGGTCTCCTGGTAGTAGGAGGCGCGCAGGTTCACCACGTACCGCTGATCGTCCCCCCTGAGCAGCTCCGCGCCGGTAAAGGCGCCGATGTAGGGCACCTGGGCCGCGCTGGCGATGGGGGCCGCGACGCGCGAGGTGGGCGTGCCCACCGCCCCGATGAGACCGAATATGCCATGCTCGATCAGCGCGCGCGTGCTTTCGATGGCCGCCTCCGCCTCGTAGCGGTCGTCCCTGAGCAGTAGCCGCAGGGCGCGACCATGAACGCCCCCCTCGCGGTTGGCTTCCTCGAACGCGGCCCGGATGCCGAGGTTCATGTTTTCGCCCAGTTCCGCCGCGGGGCCGCTGACCGCGGCGGACTGGCCGAAGACGATGGAATCGGCAAAGACTCCGTTACCCCCCGATTCTCCGGTTTGCGCGCCGGCTCCGACCACAAGGCCGCCCGACAGAACCAGGGACGCCAGAACCGCGGGAACCCGGCCCGTCCGGGACATCAGGCCCCCTGCTCCTCGAGGCGAAGGCACAGACAGGTGATGTCGTCCGACTGCGGGGCCTCGCCCGCATGTCGCCGAACCGCTTCGACCACCCGCTCGCTGATCGTGGCGGCGTCACTGCCCGCGATCTCGCCGAGGGTAACGGCCAGCGCATCGTCGCCGAACTCTTCGCCGGCCTCGTTCATGGCCTCCGTGATTCCGTCGGTATAGAAGAAGACCACGTCGCCGGGTTCCAGTTCGAGGGTCCCCCCCGGGAACTCGAAACCGGGCAGCACGGCCAGAACGACGCCCGAATCGCAGTCGATCTGGTGTACCTCTCCATTGTGCTTCACGACGTAGGGAAGGTTGTGTCCGCCGTTCGCGAACTCCATGCGTCCCTCGGTGGGGTCGAAGCTGGCGTAGAAGAGGGTCACGAACATCGACTCCTCGTTCGACTCGACGAGAAGCCTGTTGACTTCGGCCAGTGCCGTTGCCGGATCGGCCTCTCCGATCGCGGTTCCCTTCATCAGAGTCCGGCTCACCATCATGAACAGGGCCGCCGGAACACCCTTTCCGGAGACATCGGCCATGACGATCCCCATGCGCCCGTCTTCCAGCTTGAAGAAGTCGTAGAAGTCCCCGCCCACCTCCAGCGCCGGGGTCATGGTGGCATGGATCTCGTAGCGTGGATCCGTGGGGAATTCGGTGGGCAGGATCGACTCCTGCATGCGGGCCGCAACCCCCAGCTCGCGCCGGATGGCCACGAGTTCATCCCGCGATCGAAGTGCTTCGCGCATCACCTCGAGATGGGCGAGCGTCTTCGCGATCGTCGCTTCCAGGTCGTGGAAATCGATGGGCTTGGTGATGAAGTCGAACGCGCCCCGGTTCATGGCCGTGCGGATGTTCTTCATGTCGCCGTACGCCGTGACGATCACCGCACGCAGGTCGCGGTTCAACTCGTTGAGCTGGTTGAGGAGCGTCAACCCGTCCATCTGGGGCATGTTGATGTCGGACAGGACCATATCCACATCGTCGTGCGCCTCCAGCTGGGCCAGCGCCTCCACCCCGTTCTGGGCGAAGATCAGGGTGAGTACGCCCTTGCGGATCTTTCTGCGGAACTTCTGCCTCAGCAGGAGCTCCAGATCCGGCTCATCGTCGACAACCAGAATCTTCGCCACTCTACAACCGCTCCAAGTCTGCCTGGCCGCTGCCGTCCACCAGGTACCAGTGAGGAATTGATCGATGAAAACACCGTGCCGACGCGCACCCGCGCCGAGTGTAGCCGGGGCGCTTTCGGCCAAGCGCCTCCTTCAGCCAGGGCACACCCGCTCCATCCGGGGCCTTCCCCGAACCGCCTATAGTCTAATCGCCATGCTGGATGGTCGCCACCGCGCATGGGGTGCCCCGTACCATCGCACTCAGCGCAGGCCAGCGGCACGCCGACCGGCTCCGCGATGGGCGGGAATCCCTCGATTCGGCAATTTGCGGCCTGAGTTCTGGACTTGCGGGCCATTCGCCAGTACCTTTTGGGCCATTGAATGGAAAACGCAGCAGGCCCAAGAGGATTTGGTGATCGCGCTAACCACACATCGAACCCCCGAGGGCAGCGTCGCCAGAGTTCGCTCCGCGGAGGAGGAAGAGGGTGGAAGTCAGGAATGAACTGCACCTCACGCTTGACGGAGACGAGCCCAGGCGCGTTGCCGAGATGTTCGAGGAGATGGCGGCCGAGCGCGAGGTGCCTGTGGACATCGTTTTCAAGTTCCAGTTGGCGCTGGACGAACTCTTGACTAACGTGGTGTCCTATGCTTTCGATCAAGACACCTCGGGCGCGGCCATCAAGGTGACGCTGGAGATGAAGAGCGATCGAATCGTCGCCTTGATCGAGGACAACGGTCGACCCTTCAACCCGTTGGTGGACGCTCCAAGTCCGGATCTGGACCTTTCCGCCGAAGACCGGTCGATAGGCGGTCTCGGCATTCATCTCACCAAGGCGTTCGTTGATACGCTCAGCTACGAGCGGATAGAGGGATGGAACCGCCTTAGCCTCGTGCAGCCACTTACGGCACACTCGGAGGAAAATGCATGAACGTGGAAACCAGCTACTCTGGCACCACAGCGGTCGCGGCGGTCAGCGGCCGCGTCGACTCCGCCAACGCGAAGGACTTCGACCAGGCCTTGCGTGCGATCATCGACAAGGGCGTCAGCGGCCTGGTAGTTGACTGCAGCGGGCTCAGGTACATGAGTTCCGCGGGGTTGCGCGTCCTCCTGATCGCGATCCGCAAGACCAACGCCGCCGGGGGCGGACTGGCACTGTGCCAGGTGCCCGACCACATCCGCGAGGTATTGGAGGTCAGCGGCTTCGTGCGTCTCACCAAGGTCTTCGATACCGCCGCGGAGGCGCAAGCGAGCTTCGCGGGCTAGCCGGCCCGAACCGTCACCCGTGGCGCCGGCGGCTTTCTCGCTGCCCTGTGGGACCGCCGGCGTGACGGGGTCGCAGTGTATCCATCCATGACCGCCCGGCACCAGGGCCGGTGCCCGGAAAGCCCCCGCAGGAAGCGCTAGAAGAAAGTGAAGGCCTGAATCTTGAAGGACCAGTGACGCCGGTCATCCGATGACCGGTAGATGTCCAGGTTCGCCGAGATGCCGTTGCGGCCCGCGGCATAGAACATCACCCCCGGCGTGAAGACAGTGCCGGTGACGCTCCCCGGCTCCTCCGAGTCGGAATTCGCCCAGCTGAAGCGGAACAGCGGTTCCCACGCGGCAAGGGCGGAACCCTCGGGGAAGGGCCGATACCAGAGCCCCATCAGCTGGAAGGCCGAGAAGCCCGCATCGTCGCCGACCCTCCAGTTTCGCCCCTGCAAGCCGTTGACCAGAAGGTGGGGACCGCTCCGCCAGGTGCCTACTTCCAACTCTGCCCCGTAGGCGGGCACCCCCATCGTGGTTCCGCGGGAATCGAGCGTTTCGTCGAGGGCGACGTAGGCCGAGAGCCGGCTGTTTTCACCGAGGAAGGTGGAGAGCCGGCCCGAGACGGACTTGCGGGTATTGACGTCCTTCCTGCTCAGCCCCTCGCCGTTGGTAATGGTGACCCTGTAGCCCATCCGCCGTTCGGCGAACCGGCCGGTCATGAGAATGCCGGGTTCGTAGTTGTCGAGTCCCAGCGACCCGGTGAACTGGCCAAAGGAGCAGACGCCACCCACGCCCGGGCAGTGGTCGACACCCGAAACCTGTGCGTTGCGTTCAATCAGCGGGAGGTCCGAGTTGGCGGCCAGCCAGTAGTAGGACATGGCCCGCTTGAACTGGCCGATCTGTACCTGGAAGGCCTCGGAGGGCTTCAGTTCCAGATACGCCTCCAGCACCGAGGACCCCTGTGCGTTGAATTGCACCCTGCCGCCGACGTGCTCGTTGAGGCTCCCGTCGATCGTGACCCACGCGCGACGGATGAAGAAGGTGGCGGGTACGTCCTCCTCTCCAGAGGCTTCGTACTGGACCTGCACGCGTGCGCCCAGAACAACGCTGGAGCCGCTCCGTGCGCTGAACTCCTGAGCCCACGCAGGCACGGCTCCGAGAGCGGGGAGACCAAGAAGCAACGCCGCGAGTACCCTGGCAAGATTCGTCATTTCGGCTCCAATCCCTGGCGGGTCGTCCCACCTCCGGCAATCGCCGGCTCACTATCGACAGGTGTGTCCACCGCGTCGACCGGGACGACGCCAAAGTGAAGGACAGTGCCCCAAGTGCGTCAAGACCCGCGACCCGAAGCGCACCAGGACGGCGTCCCCGCACCGGCGCGGGACAGGCGCCCTGCCCTTGCGGCCATGTCGCCCAACGCGCATTCTCACCCCAATCGCTTTGTGACACCCGACGATAGCCGGGACGCGGCGACTCCGGAGGCGCCCGTCCCTCTTTGCCAATCGCCACCGTGCAACTGGAGACCCCATGAACGTCACCCGAATTCCATCCCCTTTCACCCCTGGCGGCGCCCGGGCCGGAAGCACGGTTCTCCTGGCCGGCCTGCTCGCCGTGTTCGCCCTGGCGGCCTGGCCGGAAGCACTATCGGCCCAGGACGGCGTATCGGATACGGGCTTCATCCTCAACACCTTCTCGTTCCTGATCTGGGGCGCACTCGTGATGTGGATGTGCGCCGGGTTCACGATGCTGGAATCAGGATCCGTCCGATCGAAGAACGCGTCGGTGATCTGTCTGAAGAACATTGGCCTGTACGCGATTGCGGGACTGGCATACTTTGTCATCGGCTACGGGCTGATGTACACCGACGTCAGCGGCTTCATCGGCACTCTGAATCCGTTCTACGGACCGTCCGCCGATGAACTCGCACTGATCGGCGGCGACGAGGGCGCGCTGGCCGCGGTGGTGGACAACGGCTACGCCGTCACCTCCGACTGGTTCTTCCAGATGGTGTTCGTGGCCACTACGGCCTCGATCGTTTCGGGCGCGCTGGCGGAGCGGGTGAATCTCTGGGCCTTCTTCGTCTTCACCGCGGTCCTCACGGCGATCATCTATCCGATCGTGGGAGCGTGGACGTGGGGCGGCGGATGGCTCGGCGAGATGGGGTTCACCGACTTCGCGGGATCCACGATCGTGCACTCGACCGGTGGCTGGGCGGCGCTCGCGGGGGCGCTGGTGGTCGGCCCCAGGTGGGGCAAGTTCCGGAAGGACGGATCGGTGAAGCTGACGCCCCCGTCGAACATCCCGGCGGTCACGCTGGGCGTGTTCATCCTCTGGCTGGGATGGTTCGGCTTCAACGGCGGCTCGGTGCTCGCGCTGGACAGCGCGGCCAACGCCGTTCTGATGAGCAACGTGATCGTCAACACCAACCTCGCCGCGGCGGCGGGCGTGGTCACCGCCATCTGCGTCTCGAGGCCCATCCTCGGGCGGGTCGACCTCTTCGCCGGCCTTAACGGCGCGATCGCCGGGCTGGTGGCGATCACGGCGGGACCGGATGTCCAGGACGCCAAACTGGCAATTCTGATCGGCGCCGTGGGAGCCGTGCTCTGCACCGCCGGCCTGAGGCTCCTGGAAACGCGCCGGATCGACGACGTCGTCGGCGCCGTGCCCGCCCACCTCTTCGCCGGGATCTGGGGCACGCTGGCCGCCAGCTTCTCCGTGGGAGCCTCGTTCACGACGCAGCTGATCGGCGTGGTCAGCGTCGGCGCCTTCGTCTTCACGGTGGCGTGGGTGCTGTGGACGGTGCTTGAGAAGGTGATGGGCGTCCGAGTTTCGAAGGACATCGAGGAAATCGGACAGGATGCGGCTGAGCTGGGAATCGACGCCTATCCCGAGTTCGTCCTCATGGTGGATCCGGAGGACGGCACCGACTACCGCGACTAGCGGGAGACGGCAGGCAGCGTGACAGCCTCCCGCTTCGGGTCGTCGGGCGACGGCTTCGCAGGTGCGCCCCGGCCCTGCTCGGCCGGGTCGGGGGCGTTCGCCGACTACGAGGTGGGGGCGCGGTTCTACGACGAACTCTTTCACCCGGACGGCACCGTGCGCGAAGCGTGCCGCCGGCTCGTGGCATCGCTGTCCGACGCGGCGCCGGAGGAGCTGTCGACGCTTCAGGAGGGCGTGGCGCGCCGCTTCATCCACGAGGGCATCACCTTCACGGTGCTCGGCGCCACGGAGATGTCCGAGCACATCATCCCCATCGACTGCGTCCCGCGCCTGCTCACCGGCGCGGAGTGGGATCACATCGACCGCGGACTGCGCCAGCGCCTGACCGCGATGAACCTCTTCCTGCGGGACATCTACAACGAGGGGCGATCGCTGCGTGACGGAGTCGTGCCCGCCGACCTCGTGTTCGGCTGTCCCCAGTACCGGATCGAGATGAGGGGCGTGAAGGTGCCTCACGATGTCTACGTGGCCGTCTGCGGGACCGATGTGGTGCGGACCAACGACGGGTTCGCGGTGCTCGAAGACAACCTGCGCGTTCCCTCGGGCGTGTCCTACATGCTCGCGTGCCGGGCCGCGATCAAGCAGGCCTTTCCACGCCTCTACAGGGCGCAGGGAGTGCGCGAGATTTCACGTTACCCGGAGCACCTCTATGAGACGCTCACCTCGCTGGGCTCCTGGGCCGGGGATCCGCGCGTCGCCGTGCTGACGCCCGGCCACTACAACTCGGCCTACTACGAGCACGCGTTCCTGGCCGGCGAGATGGGGGCGGAGCTGGTCGAGGGGCGGGATCTCGTGGTGCACGACGCCGTCGTCTATGTGCGGACCGCGTCGGGACTCAAGCGAATCGACGTGATCTATCGCCGCATTGACGACGACTTCCTCGATCCGGTGGTGTTTCGGGAGGACTCCGTCCTCGGCGTGCCGGGGCTCTTCAACGCCTACCGGACCGGCAACGTGGTGATCGCCAACGCACCGGGCACGGGGGTGGCGGACGACAAGGCGCTGTACTCGTACGTGCCGGGAATCATCCGCTACTTCCTGGACGAAGACCCGATCCTCGCCAACGTGGAAACGCATCTCTGCCGGGAACCGGATGGGCTCGCGTACACGCTGGCCAACCTCGATAGTCTGGTTGTGAAGGAGGTGGGTGGATCGGGCGGGTACGGCATGCTGGTGGGGCCGCACAGTACCGCCGCCGAGCGGGAGGCGTATGCCGGCCGCCTGCGCTCCGACCCGACCAACTTCATCTCGCAGCCGGTGCTCGATCTGTCCCGCGCCGGCTGTTTCGTGGACGGCCGCCTCGAGCCCCGCCACGTGGATGTGCGGCCGTTTGTGCTCAGGGGCCGGGAGGACATCCACATTGCGCCGGGCGGGCTGTGCAGGGTCGCGCTGCGCAAGGGCGGCCTCGTGGTCAACTCGAGCCAGGGAGGCGGGTGCAAGGACCTGTGGGTTCTTCGCGATCAGCGGCCCGTCGATGCATCCCGCGGGCCTTCGGGGGATTGAGCGACGATGCTGGCCAGGGCAGCCGCGGACTTCTACTGGATGGGACGCTACCTCGAACGGACCGAACAGACGGCCCGGCTGCTCGAGTATCAGCTCACGCGGCTGGTCGACACGCCGGCGGAAGAGGTCGCACTCGGGTGGCGCGTTCTCTACGCGGCGTTCGGGCATCCGCCGCCGCCGCTGCCCAAGGACGCGGATGAAGCGGAGGTATTCCTGATCGCCGACGCGTACACGCTCGCCGGGACCTTCGTCGAGGATCATGCGAACTCGAACTCGATGATCTCATGTTGGTCGCGGGCCAGGGAGAATGCGAAGCAGCTACGGCCGTGGCTGCCGGTCCGGGTTTGGACCTGTCTGAACCAGGGATTCATGTGGATTCGGGACTGCGACTTCTCCAGGGCATGGGCGGAGGGCCCCGCCGCGCTCGCGCTCGAGGCGATCGATCGGCTGCGGCTGCTGGCGGGGGTGGTGGACGCGATGATGTCCCGCGACGACGCGTGGCGTTTCCTGGAGCTCGGCCGCTTCGTCGAGCGGCTGCAGCACCAGGCCGTCCTGCTGGACACCTGGGCGAGGCTCGGACAGCCGGAGACGGGGCCGCGCCTGTCGTGGTCGGATCTTCTGCGCGTTTCGCGGGCGTACGAACTCTATCGCCGGCGGCGTTCCATCCTGGTGCGCCGCGAGTCCGCCCTGGGATTCCTGGTACGCAACCCCGAGTTGCCGCGGTCGCTGCGCTTTGCGGTGCACAGGATAGAGCGGCTGCTGGCGGGAATCGATCCCGAGGGGGCACGCTATCCCCTCGCCGCCCCCCACCGCATGGCCATACGGCTTGCCGCCACCGTGGAGATGGACCTTGGCGGCGACGATTGGGATCCAGCCGGAGAGGACCGGTCCTTCGGGGCGTTGCTGGCGGACGCCCGCACGCTGCACGACCTCGTGATGGCCGCGTACGTGAACTATCCGGTGGAACGGGGCCTGCCGACGTGAGCACGCGCTACGAAGTCCGTCACGATCTCGAGTTTCGCTACGACGCACCCGTCCAGGGGTCGGTCATGACCCTCTTCGTATCACCGATGCAGGACCGGCGCCAGTCGCTGCGTGACCTGTCCATCGAGACCGATCCCGGTGGCGCCACTCTCGAATTCGACGGCCCGTTCGGAAGCCGCGGGCACTTCTTCGACCGCCACGCCCGCCATCGATCTCTTTTGATTCGCATTCGATCCGGGGTGGAGGTGAATCGGTCCGACTCCCTCCCCTCTCGTCTGGACTCGGGCGGCTGGGAAGCCCTGTACGCGGCGGCGGGCGCGCCGGAACTGTCGCTCATGCTGCAATCGAGCCGGTTCGCCCGCATGTCGCCTCTGCTGGCACGATTCGCGGAAGACCACGGAATCCGCGCCGGCGCCGATCCACTCGAGAGCATTCGCGATCTGCGGTCCACGCTGTTTCGCGTCTTCGACTATGCGCCCGGGAGCACCGCCGCGGACTCCCCGATCGACCATGTGCTGGAGACCGGCCGGGGGGTGTGTCAGGACTATGCCCACGTCATGGCATCGATAGCGCGGAGTTGGGGGATCCCCACGCGGTACGTCTCCGGCTACCTCGGCCCGGACCCCGACAACCCGTCACCTGGAGAAAGCCACGCCTGGGTGGAGTGCTGGCTGCCCGGGTTGGGTTGGAGCGGCTTCGACCCCGCCAACGATTGCGACTGTGACGACCGCCATGTGCGCGTGGCCATCGGCAGGGACTACGCGGATGTCCCGCCTGTGCGCGGCACCTTTCTGGGGACCGCGACCTCATCGCTGACCGCCCACGTGGTCGTAACCCGGCGCACGTCGGCATGGAATGCCTTTCAAGACAGTCAGATGCAGTACATCTTGCACCAAAGGAGCAGACAATGACGACACGCCCACGCCACTCGCTTACCCGCCGCGCCCTGTTGCTGCCGGCACTCCTGGCATCCGTTGCCGCTGCCGGCCCGGCAAGCGCCCAATCCGTATCCGTAGGTGCCGACGTAGTGAGCCGCTATGTCTGGCGCGGCGCCGACTTCGGAGAGTCGCTCTCCCTGCAACCCGCACTGACCTTCGGCTTCGGAGGCCTCGAGTTCGGCGCCTGGGGCTCGTACTCGGTCTCGGCCTCGGGGGCCGACGCCAACGAAAACGACCTGTGGGCCACCTACACGATCG
Source organism: Longimicrobiales bacterium (assembly GCA_965211645.1). Classification (GTDB taxonomy): domain Bacteria; phylum Gemmatimonadota; class Gemmatimonadetes; order Longimicrobiales; family Gaopeijiaceae; genus Bin94. The sequence continues at coordinate 765,285 of OZ242947.1, forward strand.
AGGCATCCAGCGGGGCTTCCCTGTCGCTCGGCGTGACCGACTACTACTTCCCGGGACCGGGGGCAACGGGCTTCTCGTACACCGACGCCCACACGGTGGAACTGTCCGCATCGGTCACGGGCCCGGAGAGCTTCCCCGTCACGGTCTACGGAGGCGTGATGGTGCGGAACGATCCGGACAACTCGGTTTACCTGGAGGCGAGCCTGCCCGTGGCCGCGGGAGACGATGTCGAGGTCGGCCTCGTGGCCGGGATGGTGGCCGGAGCCAGCGGCTTCTACGGAACCGAGGGCGCTGCGGTGGTGAACCTGGGAGTCAGCGCGAGCAAGGCGTTGGAGATCACGGATTCATTCGCACCACCGGTGAGCGTGTCCTACATCCTGAACCCGGATCAGGACCGCGCCTTTCTCGTGTTCGGGGTGAGTCTCGCCCCCTGAAGCGGGAGGACAGCCGGGCGGGGTTGCCGGCGGCGACCGGCGATGACGACGTTTTCAGGGTCGCCATCGGTGAGGTGCCAGAGGGCCGTTTACCGCTAGATTAGCGGGAGTAAACAGCGGGAGTCGGTTCAACGAAATCCCGTAAATTCAATCGGGGCGGCCGGATTCGAACCGGCGACCTCCTGCTCCCAAAGCAGGCGCGCTACCGGGCTGCGCTACGCCCCGCAAAGGTGCGACATGGTCTTCGAACATCGCTCATTCAAGGGTCGGACGGTAGCCGTGGTACGTTCGGCCTGGGTGGCCGTGGTTATCGGCTCCCTGCTCGCCATTCCAGGCTCCGGGGGGGCGCAGGAACCACCAGGCAGCGCCGCGTCGACCGCCGCGGCTTCGGGCGAGACACCCATTCCCGGCGAGACGCTGACCGTCCACCTCCTGATGATCGGACCGGGCGATAGCGTCGAGCAACTCTTCGGGCACAATGTCCTGCTCATCAGGGATTCGGCCACCGGGTACGAGGGAGCGTTCAACTACGGACTCTTCGACCCCGGCGAGTCAGGGTTTCTGCTGAACTTTCTCAGGGGCCGGATGATGTACCGGGTGGAGCCGCGGCCCCTGGACGCCACGCTCGCATCCGCCCGGGCCGATGATCGCCGCGTCTGGGCGCAGGAGCTCGACCTGGAGCCAGCCGCCAGGGCGGAGCTGCTGGACCTTCTCGCGACCGCGTCCCTGCCGGAGAATCGCCAATACCGCTACGAGTACTTTCTGAACAACTGCTCGACCAAGCTCCGGGATGCGTTGGATACCGTCCTGGACGGCCAACTGCGAGCGGCCACGGACGGCCCCGACGACCGCGGGATCACCTGGAGGCACCACACCCGGAGGCTGACCGGCAACCGGCTCTTCTACTACCCCGGAATCGATCTCCTGCTCGGGCCCCGCGGCGACGAAGTGACGACGCAGTGGCAGGAGATGTGGGTGCCGATGAAGCTCAGGGACATGCTGGGCGGGCTCTACATCACCCGGAGCGACGGGAGCCGAACCCGTCTGGTCAGCTCGGAAGCCGTCTGGGTGGAGTCCGACCGGGAAAACGAACCGGCGGCTTCACGCTCGATGGAGATCCTCTTCCTGCTGCTGGGGTTAACGGGCGGACTGGCTTTCGTGATGCTTGGCCGTGGAGCCGCCGGGGGGAACAGGCGGAGCAGGTTCGGACTCGGACTGCTGGGGTGCCTGTGGGGCGTCTTCTGCTTCGTCGCCGGCAGCCTGCTGATCGGCATGCACTGGACCGACCACGAGTTCATGTACTGGAACCAGAATGTGCTGTTGTTCAGCCCGCTGGGGATCGGTGTGGCCATCGGGCTGACCCGGGTTTCAGGAAGAGGAACGACCGGACTGTGGGATCGCAGAGCGGCGATCGCTCCCCTCTGGCTAGCCGCGGCGGCATTGCTCGTTCACCTGATCCCTCCCCTGCGCCAGGGCAACCTCGAACTCATCCTCTTTGCGATTCCTGTGCACGCCGCGGTGTGCTGGGTTGTGATCGGCATCCACCGGAAGGAAGATTCACTGATCTACACCTGAATCACCCTCGGAGGAAGGCGGCCAGCGCACGAAACGCCCTGCCCCTGTGACTTCGTTCGTTCTTCTCGGCGGCCGACAGCTCGGCGTAGCTCCGCGCCTTTTCCTCGTCCCGGAAGACGGGATCGTAGCCGAAGCCGCCCGATCCCCGGCGTCGGGTCAGGATGCGGCCGGGCGCTTCTCCCCTGAAGTGCACGGTATCGCCCGAACTGGGATCGAACAGGCACACCACGCACACGTACTGCGCCCCGCGCCGACCCGCGGGCAGGCCGTCCAGTGAATCCAGCAGAAACTGGTTGTTGGCCTCGTCGCGGGTAAGCCCGGGGTAGCGGCCGGGCGGAGCGAAGCGCTTCGTCCTGACGCCCGGGCGGCCTCCCAGCGCGTCGACCTCCAGCCCCGAGTCGTCGGCCGCCGTCAGCCGTCCGGAGAGACGCCCGAAGTAGCGGGCCTTGGATGCGGCGTTCTCCTCGAACGACTCGTGCGGCTCCAGCTCCTCCTCGGCCTCGGACCACGGAATGCCCGCCTCCTCGAGTGTCAGGACGGTGGGAGCCGGCGGGCCCGCATCCGCCAGGATGCGTCTGGCTTCGCCGGCCTTGTGGGAACTCCGCGTGGCCAGGAGCAGCTTCAATTGCCGCCCCGAATCCGCTTCACAAGTGCGCTCGTGGAACAACCCGGCACCAGCGGCACGATCTCCACGCGTCCCCCGCGGGCCCGCACCACCCCGGCGCCCACCACCTCGGCCTCGCTGTAATCCCCCCCCTTGACCAGCACGTCGGGCTGCAGTTCGGCGATGAGTGCTCGCGGGGTGTCCTCGTCGAAGATCGTCACCATGTCCACGCATTCGAGCGCCGCCACCACCGCCGCCCGACTCCGCTCGTCGACCAGCGGGCGGTCCCCGCCCTTCTCCAGCCGCCGCACCGACGCGTCGGAGTTGACCCCGACCAGGAGCGCGTCCCCCATGCTGCGCGCCCGAACCAGGCACTCCACGTGCCCGCGGTGCAGCAGATCGAAACAGCCGTTGGTGAAGACCAGGCGGAACGACCGCTCCGGGCCCGCCCGCCGCACGGCTTCGCGTCTCCCGAGCACCTTGGCGTCCGGGGCTCGAGCCGGGGGGAACTGCCTATCCTCGGTCACCGGTCGAGCGGAGCGCGGGTGCGGGTGCGGGCCAATGGCCGACGGCTGGGCCGGGTCAGAACAGCTGGAAGAGGAGGAACGCACTCAGCAGGATCGACACCCACAGCACCATGCTGCCCGCCGGCCAGGTACGGGCGAGCACGCCGCGCGGCCCATGGGCCCGGAAGGCCGCGCGCATGGTGCGGCGCACGCCGCCGAGGAAAGCGGTGCGGAACGCCCTGTCCGCCGCGCCGACCACCGAGCCCGTGACCCGCGTCACCTTCACCGCGGCGCGCCGGTAGACCCAGTCCGCGTCCAGATTCACCGACGGGATCTCGGCCGGATAGATCTTCCACAGGTGGAAGGCCGCCACCGCCGCGATCGCGAAGCACAGGAGCTGGATCTGGGTGAGTATATGAGTATATGAGTAGGCGTGGTAATCCACCTCGCCCGGGAGCAGGTTGTACAGCAGGTGGGGCTGCACGCCGATGAGGATGCACATCGCCGCGCCTATCCCCATCGCCACCAGCATGTTGCGCGGGGGCTCGCGGGTGCGGATGCCCGAGTCGTGCGCGAAGAAGGCGAAGTAGGGGATCTTGATCCCGGCGTGCTCGACCACACCGGCGGACGCGAAGAGCATGACCGGCCAGATCCAGTAGTGGTGCTCGTACAGCAGCGCCGACATGATCATGCTCTTCGACACGAAGGCGTTGAAGAGGGGGACGGCAGAGATCGATAGCGCGCCGACAACGCACAGGATCGTCGTCACCGGCATCGTCTTGTAGAGCCCACCCAGATCCGACGCCTTCGTCTTCCCCGTCATGTACATGACCGCGCCCATCGACATGAAGAGCAGGCCCTTGAAGAGGACGTCGTTGAAGGCGTGGGCGACGGCGCCGTTGACCGCGAGCGTGGTTCCTATCCCGATCCCGCAGACCATGAAGCCGATCTGGTTCATCATGGAGTAGCTGAGCGTGCGCCTCAGATCGTTCTCGATCACCGCGTAGAAGATCGGGAAGCAGGCCATGAAGGCGCCGATGTAGATCAGCACCTCCTCGCCCGCGAACCCGCGCGCCAGGGCGTACACGGCCACCTTCGTGGTGAAGGCGCTGAGGAAGACGGTGCCCGTGGGCGTTCCTTCGGGGTACGCGTCGATCAGCCAGCTGTGCGCCAGCGGGAACGCCGCCTTCACCCCGACCGCGAGGAAGACCAGCCACGCGGCCAGCCCCTCCAGCCCCATCGGTCCGAAGTCGAGGCTGCCGGTCTGGTGCGCGTGCACCATGGCGCCCGCGAGCAGCGTGACCCCCGAGACGACGTGGACCAGCAGGTACCGCATCCCCGCCGAGTTCGCTTCCGGGGTGCGCCGCGTCCAGATGAGGAAGACCGAGCTGATCGCGAGCAGCTCCCAGAACACGAAGAGGGTGATGAAGTCGCCCGCGAAGACGGCCCCCAGGGCGCTCCCGGCGTAGACCACGGCCGAGGTGTGCTGCAGAGTGGGACTGTCACCCCTCTTGAGGTGCAGCGAGTAGATGATCGCGATGAAGGCGCCCAGGTGGAACAGGTAGCCGAAGAGGAGGCTGAGCCGGTCGGCCCGCACCGGGGTCAGCGTGTAGCCCAGGAGCTGGTATTGGAGCTCGAAGCCCTCCTGAATGCCCCAGACGTTCAACGCACCCACCACCGGGATCAGTACCAGCCACACGGCGCGCAGGCGGGGAACGTCCTTCAGGAAGGGCACCAGCAGCGCCCCCGCGAAGAAGATCAGGAACGGAGGGACGCTACTCGTCATCGTAGTAGTCCTCCGAGCGCATCACCACGCGCCTCAGGCCCTTGGCCATGATGATCAGCAGCGCGATCCCGAAGAAGCCGAAGAACGGGTACATGATCGGCCATTCCTCGAGCGGGTGGTACCTCTCGGGCCGTCCGAAGAAGTCCATCGCCAGGACGATCCCGCAGAGCGTGAAGAACCCGACCAGGATTCGGCCCCACCAGGGCTGCGGCACGCTGTTGGGCTTGTGTTCGCTCATGGTCCCGTCACCATCGTCATGAGCCGGTAGAACGGCTCCGGATACACGAAGAGCACCAGGCAGGCGACCGCGGTCACGACGATCGCCGCGACCGACCACTTGGGGGCCTTGTTGCCGTGGGCATGCCCGTGGGCGTCGCCATGGTCATCGTCGCCGCCGTGGCCGTGGGCATCGTGGGGTCCGTGGTCTTCCCCGGCGTGGCCGCCGCCGCTCCCCGCCGCGTCAGGCTTCCCGAAGAACCCCTTCAGCGGAATCTCCATCAGGTACGCCAGCGACAGCAGCGAGCTGAGCATGAGCACCGCCACAAGTCCCACCTGCCCGGCTTCCAGCGATCCCAGCCCGAGGAACCACTTGCTCCAGGCGCCGCCCGTCGGCGGCAGGCCCACGATCGACAGCGTCCCGATCAGGAAGGCGGCGAAGACCACCGGCATCTGGCGCCCCAGCCCGCCCAGCTGGCTCACCTCGGACTTGTGGGCGCCCACCATGATCGCCCCGGCGCAGAAGAACAGAGTGATCTTGCCGAAGGCGTGCATCGCGATGTGCATGCCGCTGCCGATCACGCCCAGGCTGTTGGCCAGCATCGCGCCCAGCACCACGTAGGAGAGCTGGCTGACTGTCGAGTACGCCAGCCGCGCCTTGAGATTGTCCTTCGTGAACGCCACCAGCGAGCCCAGGATGATCGTCGCGGCCGCGATCCACATCAGCCAGTTGGAAGCGCCCAGTTCGGCGACGAAGTCGATGCCGAAGATGTACACCGTCACCTTCAGCACCGCGAAGACACCCGCCTTGACCACCGCAACCGCGTGCAGCAGCGCGCTGACCGGGGTCGGCGCCACCATCGCCGCGGGCAGCCAGCGGTGGAAGGGCATCACGGCGGCCTTGCCGATCCCGAAGACGAACAGGGCCAGCAGCACCGGCACCACACCCGGCGGCGCGTTCCCGCGAAGGATCCCGCCGACCTCGAAGTCCAGCGTGCCCGCCATCGCGTACACCCACACGATCCCGAGCAGCTGGAAGACGATCGAGGTCGAGAAGAGGATCCCCAGGTACACGCGCCCCGCCCGCCTCGCCTTCTCGGTGCCCGCGTGGGTCACCAGCGGGAAGGTCGTAAGCGACAGAACCTCGTAGAAGACGAAGAGCGTGAAGAGGTTGCCCGCGAAGGCCACCCCCATGACCGACGCAATCGCGAAGGCGAAAAAGAAGTAGAACCGCGTCTGGTTCTTCTCGTGGTGGCCCCGCATGTAGCCGATCGAATACGCGGTGGTCACGATCCAGAGGAACGACGCGATGAGCGCGAAAAGTACGCCCAGCGGCTCGGCTTCCAGTGCGATCGGGACACCCGGGAACGGCTCCGCCAGCACCACCTCGGGCCGCGCGCCGCCGCTTACCGCCCCGTAGATCCGCAGCACGATCGCGAACAGCACGCCGGCCGTCACCAGGCTGGCCGCCTCGCGCAGGTTCGGATTGCGCCGCAACAGCAGTATGAACGCCGACCCAACCACCGGGATCACGAGCGACAGGACGAGGTGCGCGGTCATGGCCCGATCCCCGCCATCAGGACTTCCGCAGCCTGCCGCGCGATCCCCGCAGTGCGCCCCGCGTCGATCCCGAAGTACAGGTTGAGGATGACCAGTGCCCACGTCGGCCAGAGCAGCGTCCACGGAGCCTCGCGGGTCTGTCCCTCACCCGTGAATTCGCGGAAGTACGCGACCTCGACCACGCGCCAGACGTAGACCAGCGCCATCACCGAGGCGATCAGCACCAGGACCGCCACAGGCCACCATCCGCGCTCGAGCGCGCCCATGATCAGGTACCACTTGCTGACGAACCCCACCGTGAGCGGCACTCCGACGAGGCTCAGGCCCCCGGCCACGAAGGCCGCCATCGTCACCGGCATGCGCCGCCCGAGCCCCGCCATCGCGTCGATATGCACCGACCCGATGCGGTACATCACGCAGCCCATCGCCATGAAGAGGGCGCCCTTCATCAGCGCGTGGTTGAAGAGGTGCAGCAGCGTCGCGGTCAGGCCGGTGACCGTCGCGAACGAGAGCCCGAGGATCATGTACCCGATCTGCGCCACCGACGAATAGGCCAGCAGGCGCTTGACGTTCACCTGGAAGATCGCCACCAGCGACATGCTCACGATCGCCACCAGCGCCAGCGGCAGCAGCACCCGGTCGAGCGCCATCACGTCGAAGGAGAAGGCCGCGCCGAAGACGGTGAGGAAGAACCGGAGCAGCATGTAGACGGCCACCTTGGTCGCGGTGGACGCCATGAATGCCGTGACCGGCGATGGGGCGTAGGTGTACGCGTTCGGCAGCCAGAGGTGCAGCGGAAAGAGCGCCAGCTTCAGACAGAATCCCACCGCCAGGAACCCGTAGGCCACCTTGACGGTTCGCGACTCCCACACGCCCGGGAGCAGCTGCGCCAGGTCCGCCATGTTCAGCGACCCGGTCATCGAATACAGGAGCCCGATGCCGATCACGATGAAGGTGGCGCCGACCGACCCCATGACCAGGTAGCGGAAGGCCGACGTAAGCGCGCGCCTGTCCCGGCCAAGCGCGATCAGGGCGTAGGCCGAGAGCGACGAGATCTCCAGGAAGACGAAGACGTTGAAGACGTCGCCCGTGATGGTGATGCCGAGCAGCCCCGAGAGGCAGAGCAGATAGGCCGCGTAGAACAGCGGGATGCGGCGCCCCTCGATTTCGCGCTCCACGCTGCTCAGCGCATAGGGGGCCACCAGCGCCCCGATGGTGGAGACAATCACCAGGACCCACGCGTTGACGATGTCCACGCGGTATTCGATCCCGATCGGCGGCGCCCAGTCCCCGAGCGCATACGAGATGACGCCGGACGACATGACCCGGCCCAGCAGCGCCAGCGAGATCCCCAGCGCCGACCAGCTCGCCACCACCGCCAGCCCCCACGCGGCGCGCCCGTTCCGCAGGAAGAGGCACAGCGGCGCCGCCAGCAGGGGCACCACCACCTGGAGGGCCGGGTAGTGTTCCGCCATCAGCCGCCCGCCTCGCCGGCTGGCTCGATCCCGGCCTCGATCCCGGTGATCTCGTCCTCCTCCAGCGTCCCGTACGCCTCCTTGATGCGCACGGCCAGCGCCAGCCCGACCGACGTCGTCGCGATTCCAACCACGATCGCGGTCAGGATCAGCACATGCGGCAGCGGATTCGAGTAGACCACCTCGGCGTCCCCGTACCCGTCCACCAGAATCGGCGGCGTCCCCTCCGTGATCTTGCTCAAGCTGATGTACAACATGAAGACAGAGGTCTGAAATACATTCAGGCCAACGATTTTCTTGATCAGGTTGCCGCGCGAAATCAGGATGTAGAACCCGACCATCATCAGGAAGATGACGACCCAGTAGTTGTAGTGGGTGAGGAGCAGGCCGAAGGTCATTGCGCCTGCCCCTTCCGCCCCGCAAAGAGGTAGAAGACGGAAGCCATCACCCCGAATACCGTGACCAGAACCCCCAGTTCCACCAGCAGGATCCCGTAGTGCTGGCCCTGTTCCGGGTGCGTGGGGTCCAGAGCCAGGGCGTCGTAGCCGAGGTAGTTGTGGCCCAGCAGCATCGTCACCACGCCGACGCCCGCGAAGATGACCACTCCCAGCGCCGCGCACCCGCGCACGAACCGGACCGGCAGCACCCGCTGCACCTCTTCCAGCCCGTAGACGAGCGCCAGCAGGGCGAACGCCGCCGCCAGAATCACGCCCGCCTGGAATCCGCCGCCGGGGCTGTAGTCGCCGTGGAAGTGGACGTAGAGCGCGAACATGATGATGAAGGGCGCGAGCACCTTGGCGCCGACCCGGACGATGATCTCCTCCCTCATCCCTCGCCCCCCTCCCCGCCTCGCCTCGCGCGCCTCCCGCCCGCAAGCAGGATCATCACCCCCACCGCGGCCGCGAAGACCACGGTGGTCTCGCCCATCGTGTCGTAGCCCCGGTAGGACGCGAGGACCGAAGTCACCACGTTGGGGATCCCGATCTCGCCGTAGCTCTCCTCCAGGTAGTGGTCGGCCACGTGGTGGTGGACCGGGTTGGAGGCCTCGCCGAAGCCCGGCATGTCCATCGTTCCGTACACGAGCGCGGCGCCGGTCAGGCACACCACGAAGAGCGGCAGCAGCGGCGTGTGGCCGGGCTTGCTCTCGTGGTGGCCGCAGAGCGCCAGCGCGCCCAGAAAGAGCACCGTCGAGATCCCCGCGCCCACCGCCGCCTCGGTAAACGCCACGTCCACCGCGTCCATCACGGTGAAAAGCCCTGCCGACAGGAGCGAATAGACCCCGGCCAGCATCACCACGGCGAAGAGGTTGCGAATGCGGAGCAGCGCGAATCCGGCGGCCGCCAGCAGCGTCAGCAGCACGATGTCGATGACGGTTACGATGGGGCACCTCCCTCCGCGCGCTCGGCGCCGTCTCCAGGCACTCCACCGTCGCCCATCGCACCGGCGCTCCCTGCCCCGCCCTCGTCGGCCCCACCCACCGTGAACGGCTGCAGTCCACCCGAGAGCGCGGCCTTGGCCACCGCATGCGTCGCGATCGGGCTCGTGAACCAGAGGAAGGCCAGGATCAGCAGCAGGCGCACGGTGACCAGGTCGGCACCGTTGTAGACGGCCAACCCCACCAGGATCATGCCCGCGCCCATCGTGTCGGTCATCCCGGCGGCATGCATGCGCGTAAACACGTCCGGCAGCCGCACCATCCCCAGCGAGCCGGTCAGCAGGAAGAAGGCGCCGGAGAGGAGCAGCGCCCAGCTCAGCACGGTGACGGCTTGCTCCATCAGGTCGCCCCCTGGTCAGGCCCGGAGCCGGCGGGCGGCGCGGCATGGGGGTGGAAGCCTTCGGGGAGCGGGCCGTCGGCGCGGGAGCCGTCGGGGCGAGAACCGGCCCCCAGGTCGCCGTACTCGATGTACTTCAGCACCGCGATCGTCCCTATGAAGTTGATCAGCGCATACGCAAGCGCGAGATCGAGAAACTCGGGCCGCCCATTGAGAAAGCCGAGGACCGCGATGAGGACGACGGTCTTCGTCCCTATGTTGTTCAGCGCCAGAACCCGGTCGTACGCCGTCGGGCCGAGGAGGGCGCGGCACATCACCAGGCACATCCCCACCAGCAGCGCCGCGGCCGTGACGACGAACATCACGGCCCCGCCTCGCCTTCCAGCCGGGTGACGCGCCGGTTCATGTCGTTCTCCTCCGAGCCGTCGATCTCGGACTGAACGATCGCGTGCACCTCGAAATCGTCACCCACGATCCCCGTGGTGACGGTGCCGGGCGTCAGCGTGATCGAGTTGGCGTAGATGAAGCGGCCGAGATCCGTCCGCTGAGACGCGTAGAAGTGCACGATGGAGGGGTCGACCCGGAGCCGCGGCGCGAGGATCAGCCTCGCCACGCGCACGTTCGACTTGAAGATCTCCCACACCAGCCAGGGAACGTACGCGAAGGCCCGCAGAATCAGGTGGACGGGGACCGATTCGCGGTCCAGCGTCCCCATGCGCACCGCCACCCAGACGGCAACGACGCATGTCGCCAGGCCGAACGAGATCAGGAGCCAGGTGAAGTGCCACGACAGCAGCACCCACAACGCAAAGAGGATGCCCCAGAGCCACACAGCCCGGTTCAAGGTATCGCGCTCCCGGGGGTCGAGGTTGCCGTTTGTCCAGATCGCCGCAGGCGAATCTACCAGTTGGACTGGGCCCCGTCCACTATCTCCTGCACCAGAAGCTCGATGGCTTCGTTTCTCCCCACATCCTCCGTCTCGCTGGCGTCCAGATACTGCCCCACGACCCGCAGCTGCTGCTGATCCCAGAGGATGGTATAGGCCTCCCGGTCCAGCACCTCCACCTGCACCACCAGAATCACCTCGCGCTGAAGGACCTGGACGGTCTCGGCCTCCTGGCCTCGCCGATACAGCGGCGCCGTCAGCTCGTAGCGCAGGATGGTCCCGGTGAGCACCGCGTCGGCGTTTTCCTCGCCCCCGGGCGTGAGGCCCAGCGAACGGGGGACCTGACGGAGCAACGCCTCGTGGACCTCCTGCGTCAGCTCGAAGCGGTTGGTCTCGTTCTCGAAGGGGACGACGGCGATGGTGCGGATGTGGTCGGGGAACCCCGCGCCGGAGGTGAAGGAGTAGTTGCAGCCGGCCACGGAGAGTACGGCCGCCGCGGCCAGGATCCGGTGCATCGCCGCCGCGACCCCGCCCCGCCCTCCGCTTCCAGGCGGCGGACCGGCCTGCCGTCCCGATCTCCTGCTACCCACGAGGGGTCCAGATGTCCGGCGGAAACGAATCGACATCTTCGACCGACTCCAGAATGAGCTTGAGTTCGCGATAGTCCGGCAGGTTTCGGTAGGTCGCCTCGCCCGGAAAGGAAGCTCCTGCGGCCGACCCTGAAACGAAGACATGTTGCAACACCGCATCGCCCTCCAAGAGGACCGCGTCGCGGAGCGCGCCGTCGCGGAGGCGGAAGCCGACCTCGTTGCCCGCCCCCAGCCGGTACCGCACCTGCATCGTGCCATCCGCAACGCTCCCCTGCAACATCTCGGAGCCGGCCCCGGGACGAAAGACGCCCAGCGCAGCCCACAGCAGCGGCGCGGGCGGAACGAGCTCGGTGGGAAGCGACTCCGGTATCCTCAGTTCGTCGTCGACGAGCGCGGCGATCGCGGCCGTCTCTCCGTTGTCGAGAAACAGATCCAGCCGCGCCCGGTACGGCGGCTCCACCCTCGCCACTCCCATCCCGGAGCCGCGGAAGTCGGGTTCCCGGGCGCTCCACTGGAACAGGAGCCTGGAAGGTCCGCGGGGGCGGGTCCGTTCCCCGGCGTCAAGCGCTTCTCCCTGCACCGTCGCGTCCGGCTCCGCACCCGGCGGCACCGCGGGCCAGGACCCCGGGGCGCGCCCCCCGGAGCCCGCACAGGCCGCGAGCAAGACGACTGCGGCGACTACCGCCGCGAATCTCGTGCCCCTACCTTCGCCCGTCATGTCCCGCGAGCCTGTCATGTCCTCCAAACCCGTCTTCATCGTATCCGACGTGCACCTGGGCGCCGTACCGCCCGAGACGGAACGGTCGTTCCGGCGGTGGCTCCTTCATGTAAAGGAATCGGGAAGCGCGCTGATCATCAATGGGGACCTCTTCGACTTCTGGTTCGAATACGAGCGCGTCGTCCCCGGTGAGCACGTGCGAGTCCTGGCTCTGCTGGCCGACATCGTGGACGCGGGCATCCCCGTCGTGATCATGGGCGGCAACCACGACTGGTGGGGAGGCAGTTTCCTGACGGAGCGCATCGGTGTGGAATTCCATCGCGAGCCGATCCGCATGCAGCTCAAGGGCAAGTCGGTGCTCATCGCTCACGGCGACGGCTTGGGTGCGGGCGATCCGGGATACCGTTGCCTGAGGCTGATCCTCCGTGGACGGTTGACTCGCTGGCTCTTCCGATGGCTGCACCCCGATCTCGGTGCGCGGCTGGCCGATCGCGTGTCCGGCACCACCCGGATGCCATCCGAACCGGCGCGGGAAGCCGCACGGGGCAGGCTCGCGTTCCTGTCGGCCTGGGCCGCCGAGCAACTGGCGCTCGATCCCACGCTCGACATCGTGGCGACGGGACACGCGCACAGCCCCGCGGTCGTCGAGGTGGCGCCCGGGCGCTACTCCGTCAATTCCGGGGACTGGGTCACGCATCGCAGCTACGTGACGCTGGGCGACGACGGCGAACCGGTCCTGCACGAGTGGGAGGGCTAGAGCCCACCGACCGGGCCGGTCACTCCGTCGCACGCCCCCTCTGGGGGTGTATAGTGCACAGGGCTTGCTACCCCACCGGCAAACGCAAGGCCAACTCCATCGCGCCCCCGACGGGGTCTCCCTCGATCGTGAGCGGCTCCGGAAAATCCCCGAGGTGGGCCGAAACGAACGCATCCACACCCGAGAGAAGCAGCGTGAATATTGCGACGGCGAGCCAGTCCTCCCGCTGCTCCTTCCTCGCATCGACCAGACCCCGGAAACGGGCCACCTGCTCGTCGTTCTTCAGCCCCGCTTCGATCTGCTCGAACTCGGTGATTCCCCGGGCCATCAGTTCCGCGGTCACGCGCTCCTCCCAGACCGTCGCCTGATCCTGCGCAACCCCCAGCCGCCGGTGCGTCTTGAACACCATCCATCCCGCGAGCGCCTCCATGCTGAAGTAGAAGGCACCTCTGGTGAGCGATCCCGTGGCGGTGTGCCCCCAGCCCGGGATGATCGCCCCCCTCAGGAACGCTCCCGCGGGGCTGATTCCGGACGCCGTGTCGGCGGCCACGGAGTCGGCCGCCGCGGCCGGGTCCACGACCAGCGAATCCGGCCTGGCGGCCTCCTGGGCACCTGCAGGTGCCAACTCCCCGGCCGCCAGAGCGGCCACCAGCCCGGCCACCCCCCACGCAACCCTACGCATGGGCCGGCACCAGCACGGGCAGCGCGCGCGGCACGACCTCCACCCGGAGTTCCCGGGCGGGTCCCGGCGCCAGTTCACCGTCCAGCTCGAACCACAACGGATCGCCCTGCGGCCGCCGGATCGCGGCCCGCTCCAACCGGCACATCGTCACCAGGGGCGAGTCGCCGTGGGTGCCGCGAATGACCCTGGGGACCAGCGAGAGCAAGCGCAGCCAGCTCATGGCCGCGCAGTGGCACAGATCCAGCTTGCCATCGGAGGCCTTCGCCGCGGGGTTGATCATGAACCCGCCGCCGATCGACGGACCCACCGTGATCACCGACAAGGTGGTTCCGGACCGGATGCGCCGCCCCTCATCCCCCTCCGCTTCGCTCCCCACATCGATCTCCACCTCGGGGGCGCGGAAGGTCACCATCGCGTTCAGCAGGGCGGCCAGGTACTGCAGCAGACCGCGAAGCCGCTGGAAACGGGCCCGGCAGCGCAGGATGTCGACGTCGATGCCCACACCCAGCAGGTTGACGAAGACCTTCTCGCCGCCCTCCCAGCGCGCACGCCCCACATCGAATCGTTCCACGACCCCCTCCCCCAGAAGTCTCGCTACCGCCGCCGCGCTCCGGTCGCCCCCCACCATACGATGAAAGTCGTTGCCGGTTCCAACGGGGAAGAGCGCGAGCGCGGGGAGGCGATCCTTCGCCGGCGCATCCGAACGCAGCGCCTCCGCGCGGCCCAGCAGCCCCTGCGCAACCTCGTGCATCGTCCCGTCGCCGCCAACCACGACGATTCGATCCACCCCGTCGCGAACCGCCTCTCCGGCGAGTTCCTCGGCGTGGCCCGGCGCTGCAGTGTACCGGGCGTCACAGGGGATCCCCCGCGCCACCAGCACCCCGATCAGCTCCGCCGCAGCCTTCCGTCCACGCCCGCCCGACGCGGCGGGGTTCACGATCAACCGCAGCGGTCGGGTCTGCTCCATGTCGGGATCGGCTCGCATGATCTCAAAATAAGCAAAGCGGCGCGGGTGGCGGGGGCGTGTGGGAATCGAACCCACCCACCCGGGTCTTAGCCGGGCACACTGGTTTTGAAGACCAGACGGGACACCAGCCCCGATCCGCCCCCGCGGGCACCGCTACAGCGGCCGTCGGCCTGGCGCCGGCCCCAGTCGCCGCTACTGCGCCCGATCCGCCCCACCCCGACGCCCACCGGAAGCCGACACGTTGTCACCCTTCCCGGACGCTGGCAACTCCTCCGCCATCCAGCGCCGCTCCAGCCGCCGAAAGGTCCGGGTCAGCTCCCGCCGCAGCCCCGCAATCCGCCTGCGCAGATCGGGCCGCCCCTGCAGCCGCAGAAAGAGCGAGGTATCCTCCCGCACCTCCTGGGCCAACTCGGTCCAGCGGATGGTCACATACCCGCACAGCGGCGCCAGCGCCGCAGCCGCCAGAGCAACCCAGGTCCCGCCCGCCAGGTAGCCCGCGACCACCCACAGCACCCAGGCCGTGACCACCCCCGTCAGGAGCGTCAGCAGCTTGATCGTCGCCGTGACCTCGAGCTCCGGCCTGACCCGCCGCACGACCAGACCGGGAAGCCGCGCCAGAGGCGCCCAGAACACCGATCCCGCCACCGCCAAAGGGAGCCCCAGCGCCAGCAGCGCGCCCCGCACAAGCGCGTACTTCGCGACGGGCAACAGGCCGAAGCGGGGCGGCACGTCCCCCTCCCCCGCACGGAGTTCCTCGTTCATCCCCGCGTACCGCTCCACCTCGCCCAGCAGCCGCCGATGTTCCTCCGGATCGGCCTCCCGCAGCCATTCCAGTCCGCGGGCGAACCGCTGCAGCCGGGGGAAGCGCGTCCCCAGCCGCTCCCTCACCCGCCACGGCACCCGCCGCGACTCGCGCACGTACAACTGCTCGGCCACGGAAACCAGCACCCGGTCCCGATGACGCTCGAAGTTCAGCGTCTGCCGCCGGATGCCCTCCTCGATCCGCCTGGTGAGCCTCCGCCCTGCCGCCACGGGATCTCGCCGGTACGCCCCCCGCAGATCCGCGCACCCGAACGCCCTCCCGAAGCGCACGACCGCCCCCGTCCGCACCCGCTCCTTCCGCGAGTACGTAATCCCGACCGGTACAATCGAAAGCCCGAGCCCCCAGTCCGCCCGCTCCTCCGCAAGCAGCGCAATCCGCGCCGCCCCGGTGCGAAACTCCGCCAGACGCGCCCCGGAGTGGCTCCTCCCCTCGGGATAGATCTGGATCGCGCCGCCCCCGTGCAGCACCTCCACCACGGTCCGGAACATGTCCTCGTTGCGGTGCATCGCCTCCGGGTCGTCCTGCCTGCGGTAGACGGGAATGCCGCCGAGCGCCCGCAGCACCGGCCCCAGCAGGCGCCTGTCGAAGAGCGGCGCCCGGCCCAAAGGGCGCGCAATCCGCTCGCTGCAGCGAAAGATCAGCAGCGGATCGATGAGGCTGTTGGGATGGTTGGCCGCCACCAGCAGCGGTCCCTCGGGAAGCGGCGGCCCATATCGGTCCAGACGGTAGAACATCCCCGCCGCAGCGCCCGCCACGCCGGTGATCAGCCTGGGTATCCGCTCCAACGAAGACGCCTCCGTCCGAAAGCTGCGGGTCCCGCCCTTCGTCCAAACGGGCCGCAGTCGTTATCTTGGCGCCCCTGCCCCACTGTTCGCCACATGAAAAAGGTAGTGAAGCAGAGAGCGGCCATGACAGCCAATGCCACGACATCGGCGCAACCGGCCCGCGAGGCACCGACTTCGAGCCTGCGGAATCCGGGCATGCCCCTCGATCTCGACCTCGTGCGCGAGGCGCGCGTGAACCGCGCGGCGGCCGACCACCGCGCGGCCACCCTCACCACGCGCAGATCGGTCAAGCGCGCCTGGCAGGCGGGATGGCTGCTGCGCGCCGTCACCCTGATCGACCTCACCACCCTGGCCGGCGACGACACCGGCGGCCGGGTCCGCCGTCTCTGCGGCAAGGCGCGGCGGCCCGTCCGCGGCGACATCCTGCGCGCACTCGGCGTCCGCCCCGACGACATCACCGTCGCCGCGGCCTGCGTCTACCACGGACTGGTCCCGGCGGCCCGCGCGGCGCTGCGGGGCAGCCGCGTCCCCGTCGCGGTCGTCTCCACCGGCTTCCCGGCCGGCCTCTCCCCCCTGCGCACGCGGCTCCTCGAGATCGAGGAATCGGTCGCGGCCGGCGCCGAGGAGATCGACGTCGTGATCACGCGCGGCCTGGTCCTCGAGGGCGACTGGGAACGCCTCTACGACGAGGTCGCCGCCTTCCGCGCGGCGTGCGGCGACGCCCACATCAAGGTCATCCTCGGCACCGGTGAACTCGGCACGCTGGCCAACGTCAAGCGCGCCGCCACCGCCGCCATGATGGCCGGCGCCGACTTCGTGAAGACCTCGACCGGCAAGGAGACGGTGAACGCCACCCTGCCGGTGGGACTCGTCCTGGCCCGCGCGATCCGCGACTATCACCGGGCCACCGGGGTCCGGGTCGGCCTCAAGGCCGCCGGCGGCCTCAAGACGGCGAAGGATGCCCTGGCCTGGCTCATCCTGGTCAAGGAGGAACTCGGCGACCGCTGGCTGCGCCCCGACCTCTTCCGCATCGGCGCGAGTTCGCTGCTGGCGGACGTCGAGCGGCAGCTGGAGCACCACGTCACCGGGCGCTACTCCGCCTTCCACCGGCATCCCCTCGGGTGAGTCCATGACCCAGGTCCGCGACGCGTTCCAGACCCTCGACTACGGGCCCGCGCCCGAGAGCGGGAACCTCGCCAGCGAATGGCTGGACGGCGGCGAGCGCGTCTTCGGCCACTACATCGGCGGGCGCTGGACCGACGGCGAAGGCGCCATCCACGAGACCCGCTGCCCCGGCGACGGCCGGCTCCTGGCCAGCTTCCGCTACGGCACCTCCGGCGACGTCGACCACGCGGTCCGCGCCGCCGCCGACGCCCTCCCGGAGTGGCAGGCCATCGGCGGACACGCCCGGTCGCGCCACCTGTACCGCCTCGCCCGCCAGATCCAGAAGCGGTCGCGCCTCTTCGCGGTGGTCGAGTCGCTGGACAACGGCAAGGCGATCCGCGAAGCCCGCGACCTCGACATCCCCCTCGCGGCGCGGCACTTCTACCACCACGCCGGCTGGGCCCAGCTCGCGGCCTCGGAATTCCCCGGCTACGAGCCCGTCGGCGTCGTGGGCCAGATCATCCCCTGGAACTTCCCCCTCCTCATGCTGGCCTGGAAGGTGGCGCCGGCGCTGGCCGCCGGGAACACCGTCGTCCTCAAGCCGGCCGAGCACACGCCGCTCTCCGCGCTCCTCTTCGCCGAGGTGGCGCATGAGACCGGCCTGCCCCCCGGCGTGCTCAACATCGTCACTGGCGATGGCGCCACCGGGGCCGCGCTGACCCGCCACGGCGGCGTCGCCAAGATCGCCTTCACGGGTTCCACCGAAGTGGGCCGCGAGATCCGCCGCGCGACTGCCGGCACCGGCCGCCACCTCTCGCTCGAACTCGGCGGCAAGTCCCCCTTCGTCGTCTTCGAGAGCGCCGACCTGGACGCCGCGGTCGAGGGCATCGTGGACGGCGTCTGGCTCAACCAGGGACAGGTCTGCTGCGCGGGGTCGCGGCTGCTGGTGCAGGAGAGCGTGGAGGAGGAGATGCTCGACCGCCTGCGCGCGAGGATGGAGCGGATCCGCGTGGGGCACCCCCTCGACAAGTCGATCGACATGGGCGCCATCGTCGACGCGACCCAGAAGGAGCGCATCGAGGGCTTCCTCGCGGCCGGCGCAGAGGACGGCGCGACCATCTGGCAGCCCTCCGCCGCGATCCCCGAAGACGGCTTCTTCCTCCCCCCCACCCTCTGCACCGGCGCCCCCGCCTCCAGCACCCTCGTCACCGACGAGATCTTCGGGCCCGTCCTGGTCAGCCTCACCTTCCGCACCCCCGCCGAGGCGGTGGCGCTCGCCAACGACACCCGCTACGGCCTCGCCGCCAGCATCTGGACCGAAGACCTCAGCCTGGCGCTGGATGTGGCGCCGGCGGTCAAGGCAGGAACCGTCTGGGTGAACTGCACCAACCTCTTCGACGCGGCTTCCGGCTTCGGCGGCTACCGCGAGTCCGGCTTCGGCCGCGAGGGGGGCCGCGAGGGGATGTGGGAGTACCTGAAGCCGGCGGCCCGCACCAGGTCGGCAAGCGCCGGAGCCTCGGCCGCAACCTCTGATGCAACCGGTGCGGGGCCCGAGTCGGCGGCAACCGTCGCAGCCGTGGACGCCCAGCGCGACGCGTCCGACCGCGTCCGCGGCACCGCCGACCCCATCGACCGCACCCGCAAGCTGTGGATCGCCGGCAGGCAGACGCGCCCCGACGGCGGCTATTCCCTCCCCCAGCTGGACGCTCGCGGCGCGCCCTGCGGCGAGGTGCCCCGCGGCAACCGCAAGGACGTCCGCAACGCGGTCGAGGCCGCCGCGAAGGCCCGGGGGCCGTGGGCCGCAACCACCGCCTCCCTCCGCGCCCAGATCCTCTACTTCCTGGCCGAGAACCTCGCCGTGCGCGCAGAGGAGTTCGCCGCGACGCTGTCCCGGGTCACGGGGACGACCGGGGCAGCCGCGAGCGCCGAGGTCGACGCCGCCGTCCAGGCCGTCTTCACCTTCGCCGCCTGGGCCGACAAGTACGACGGCCAGGTGCACTCCACGCCGTTCCGCAACGTCACCTTCGCCATGAACGAGCCCGTGGGGACCGTGGCCATCCGGTGCGCGGACCGGGCCCCCGTGGCCGCGGCGATCGCCTCGCTGGCGGCGGCGCTCTCACAGGGCAACGCGGCGGTGGTCGTCGCGAGCGAGCGCTTCCCCCTCCCCGCCCTCGACCTCGTGCAGGTCCTCGAGACTTCCGACATCCCCCCGGGGACCGTCAACGTGCTCTCGGGGATCCACGCCGAAGTCTTCCCCACCCTCGCGGCCCACGACGACGTGGACCAGCTCTGGGACTTCGTGGCCGACGACCTGTCGGGCGAAGCCGAGCGCCTCTCGGCCGGCAACCTCAAGCGGGTGTGGGTCGACCGGGAGCGCGCGACCGACTGGCTCGCCCTGTCCGACCTCGCCACCGGGATGCTCCTCCGCAAGGGCACGCGCGTAAAGAACATCTGGGTGCCGTACGGAGTGTAATATAAACATTACATTACGTAATGTAAACCTTACATCATTGCTGTCTGGCCGAGTCCCCGCTGCCCGCCCCTACCGCCGCAGCAGCGACCGGTACACCGGGTTCGCAATCGTCAGAAACACGGTCTCGCCCGGCCCCACGGACACCCGGTTCGTCGTGAAGCGATCCCCGGCCAGGATGTCGATGCGAATCCTGAGATCGTCGACCGTCGGCCAGTTGAGGGTGAAGGACTCGCGGCCGTTTCCCGGCACGACCCCGAGCCGCCTCTCGATACGGGCCACCGCGCGCACCGTGGCTTCGTTGAAGTTGTTGTTCTCGACGTTGATCCGGATGCTCTGGGCGGCGGCACCACCCCCCTCGAACGGGTTGGACACGTCGCGGCGGGACGTGCTGCACCCCGCCAGGGCCACCACCAACGCCACCAGGCAGGTCCAGCAACTCAGCCTGCGTCTCATGCGCACCTCCTTGGCAGGCGGCCCGGCGCCCGCGTTCCGGCAGCCGTCGGCGGCCGGGCGCCCCCGCCTTAAAGGGCAGGGCGCCGGGCCGCTCGCGGCTAGCTTACCAGTCGCCGATCCTCGATCGGCTCGAGTCCTTCGCGAATCAGGAGTTCGTTGAGCCGCCCCAGATCCCTGCGGATGACGATCTCCATCTCCGACATCTGTTCGTCCAGCAGCGCCGAAAGGTGCTCGAAGACCTCGTAGGACTGGTCGGTCGGCCGGTCCTCGGAGCCCTCCACCAGCCCCAGCAACGCGGCCAGCTTGTTGTTGAGCTTGATCGGGTAGTTGAGCGGATCCTGGTTGCTCTGGTTCCGGACCTGGTAGATCTCCGCCTCGACCACCCCGAGGTTCTCCTCGACCACCACCGACTGCGTCTCCACCTCGTCGTCGTCGGTCTGCTCGAGGCGTTCGTCGATCTGGCTGTAGATGTCCCGCACCTTGATCACGGCCTCGTTCGCCTCCGAAACCCGATCGCGGATCCGGATCGCCAGCTCGAAGCGCTCCCGAAGGTCGGCCACCGTCACCCCCTCGAGATTGGGGTTGATCCGGATCTCGAAGTCCTCCGTGAGGGATGTCCCCCCGTTCACCGTCATGCGTACCGTGTAGGTGCCGGGCACCGCGGTGGGACCCATCGGCCGCGCGGCCCACATGATCCGCCCCTCGAAGTCGGTCCAGGCGGGATAGCGCATATCCCAGCGGAAGGAGTGGGACCCCTGCTCCACCGAGGGGCCTCCCCCTCCTCCACCCCCGAAGAACGCGGCGAAGGGACTGACTTCCTCTTCCTCCTCCTCCTCGCCCGCAACGGCCTCCCAGGTGCGGATCACGTCGCCGGCGGCGTCCGCCACCTCGAAGGTGACGCTCTCGGCATCCTCGGCCAGGTAGTACTGGAACTCCGCCCCGAAGTCCACTCCGCGGATGGGATCGACCGGGTCGAAGAGCCAGGCATCGGCCGCGGCGATCTCATCGCTCATCTGGCGAAGCAGCCCGATGTTCTCCAGCACCCAGAAGGAGCGGCCGTGCGTCGCGATGACCACGTCGTTCTCCTCCACCACCAGATCGGAGACCTGCAGAACGGGCAGGTTCAGCGACAGCGGCTGCCACCGCGCGCCGTCGTCGAACGACACGTACACGGTGCGCTCGGAGGCCGCGTAGAGCAGCCCGGGCCGCATGGGATCCTCTCGCGTGGCGCGGATGAAGTCGTCCCCGGGGAGCCCGCCGACGATCTTCGTCCACGACTGCCCGTAGTCGTCCGTCTTCCAGATGTACGGCGCGCGGTCGTCGTCGACGAGGTAGCGGATGCCGGAGACATACGCCTTGCCGGGCGTGGTCGGGGACGCCTCGACCGTGTTGATCCGCACGAAGTCGGGCGCGTCGGGCGGTGTGACGTCCGTCCAGTTGAGACCGCCGTCACGAGTCACGTGCACGAGCCCGTCGTCCGAGCCCGCCCAGATCACCTCGGCGTCGTGATAGGAGGGCGCGATGGCAAACACCGTCGCGAACGTCTCCACCCCCGTCTGGTCCTTGGTGATCGGACCGCCCGAGGGTCCCATCGTCATCGCGTCGGCGCGGGTCAGATCCGGGCTGAGCTGCTCCCAGCTCTGTCCCTCGTTCGTCGTCTTCCACACCTTCTGCGTGCCCGTGTACAGCACATCGGGATCATGGTGGGAGAACACGATCGGGAAGGTCCACTGCACCCGTTCAATGAGGTCCTCCGACGACTGCCCCATCGGGTTCTCGGGCCAGACGTTGACCGCCCGGGTCGCGCCTGTCTTCATGTCGAAGCGCGACAGGGCACCGCCGTAGCAGCCCGCGTAGAAGACATCGAGGTCGATCGGGTTGGGGGCCACGTAACCGCTCTCGCAGCCGCCCACGGCGTAGTACCAGGCACGGTTGCCGGGGCCCCGCGCCGACATCTGGTTCCACCCCCGGACCGGGATACACGCGGTGGAGTTGTCCTGCTGGCCCCCGCAGATGTGGTAGGGCGTGTGTTCGGTGGTGATCACCCGGTAGAACTGGGCGGTGGAGTAGTCCTGGTCGGTCCACGACTCGCCGCCGTTGAAGGTCACGTTGGCGCCGCCGTCGTTGGCGTTGATCATCCGGTCCGAGTCGCTGGGCGCGATCCACAGGTCGTGGTTGTCGCCGTGGGGCACCTGGATGCCGCGCGGGAAGGTTTCGCCGCCGTCGCGCGACCGGTAGAGCCCGGTGTTCAGCGCGTACATCACGTCCTCGTCGTTCGGGTCGGCGTAGATCCGCGTGTAGTAGAAGGCCCGCTGCCGCAGCTTGCGCTCCTCGTTCACGCGTTCCCACGTCATGCCGGCGTCGTCGGAGCGCCACACGCCGCCGTCGGGCTCGTGCTCCACCAGCGCCCACACGCGATTCGGGTTCGCCGGCGACACCGCCACACCGATCTTCCCCACCGGTCCCTCGGACAGGCCGATATTGGCGGTGATCTCCGTCCAGCTCTCGCCGCCGTCAGTGGACTTGTAGAGCCCGCTGTCCTCACCCCCGGAAGACATCCCCCAGGAACGCCGCCAGGCCTCCCAGATCGCCGCATAGATGATGTCCGGGTTCGTCACGTCGACGCTGATGTCCACCCCACCCGCCCCATCGCTCTTGTAGAGCACGTTGCGCCAGGTCTCCCCACCGTCGGTCGTCTTGAAGATGCCGCGCTCCGGGTTGTTGGCGGAGTGCTTGCCGAAGGCCGCCACCCAGGCGATGTCGCAGTTCTCGGGGTGGATGCGGATGCGCGCGATGTTCTGCGTTTCGGTCAGCCCGATGTGCTCCCAGGTCTCGCCCGCGTCGGTGGACTTGTAGGCCCCGTCGCCCTGCTGGATGTTGCCGCGGATCTGCGTCTCGCCGGTCCCCATGTACACGATGTCGGGGTTGCTCTCGCAGACCTGCACCGCGCCGATCGACGCGCTGCCTATCTGGCCGTCGGTGACCGGGTCCCAGTTCAGGCCGCCGTCGGTGGTCTTCCACAGGCCGCCGCCGGTGGTGCCCATGAAGTACTCGAACGGTCGGGCGTCGGAGCCGGCCGCGGCGATGGAACGGCCGCCGCGCGGCGGACCGACGTTGCGCCACTCGAGGGAGCCCCAGAGGGTCTCGGGATAGGCTTCCTGGGCGCGGACGGGGGCGGGTGATTGCACGCTGGCGGCGACGACTGCGGCCGCAAGTACGGGAAGAAGGTTGAAGCTCTGCAAACGAGGCATTCGGAAGGGTGCTCCTTGAGGATTGATGTAAAGCGGGAATCGGAACCGCGCCGCCGTGCGGACCCGCGGTGAACCCACGGTGCAACAGCAAGGCGAACGCCGCTGCGACGACCCTGGCAGGATAGACCGAAAACCGGCGGCGATCAAGAAACGACGACCGTGGAGGCCATGGCGGCCAGAAGGCAGTTCGCCGGAAACCCTCCCTGGAGGTCCGTACTAACGCCCGATCGGGATCCTCAGAATCGGGATCAACGCGCCGGTCGGCAGGCCCGGATCATCGGTATCCTCATTGGACCCTCCGACCACGACCTGGCGGATCACCAGTGCGACCCCGGATGCCGCCAGCGCGCCCATGAGACCGCTTCGCAACGCGGAGAGTTCGCGCGTCGCCAGCTCTTCGAGACCTGCTCGCGGGATCACGAGCGACTGTCTGAGTTGACGCGATCCGGATATCTCGGACACGGCCCGGAAGGTCACAACGGACACGAAAACGGAATCGTCGGTAGCACCCACGAGGCGACCGTCGACCGTTCGCGAGAGATCACCCGTCTGCCGACTGAGTCGCAGCGCTTCCTCGTCGGTCACGGTCACGCGCACATCCGCCCCGACGGGCGCCGGACCCTCGACGGCCGTGAAGGTATAGCAGCCACCTGCGCCGAAGATCGCGGCGGTGGCAACTGCTGCAGAGCAGACCCTTCGAAGCATGCGTTCCATGGCTCAGAGAAGCACGAAGTCCTGAAGGATCTGCTGGTTGAAGAGATAGATGTAGCGAACGGGTTCGTCGATGAGCACGGTCACCGTCCTGTCGTAGTCGGGATCGTCATCGATCAGGATCCTCAGGCGGACGGTGACAGCGCCCGAGTCCGCCGGAAACCCCATCAACAGGAAGCGCTGCTCTTCACTGATATCCCAGCTCTGATCGAACGGAAATGATGCAGTCGTGGTGTCCGAAGCGAACACCTCGACGCCAACCTCCCCGAGTTCATTGGTCGTCGGGAAGAACCGGGTCGACGTGATGAGCGTCATGGACTCGTCGTCGCTCTCGATCATGACCCGCACGAACTCGGGGCTTGGATCCTCCAGCCAGTCGCAACTGCCCGTCGACAACGCCAGAAGCAGAACCAGACCCGCCGATGCCCATCTTCTCTTCATTGTTTCGGTAGTTCCTGCTTCAGTGTGCTTTGACGGGGCCCGGGAACCAGGTCCCGGGCCCCGTCTGGGCAGGTCTCAAGCATTCGCTTGTCCTACCATTGCCGATTCGACACCGGCCAGACTAGCTCGTGCAGGGGTGGAGCGCGTTGTCCGGATGATGACAGTTCGCCAGGATCTCGATCCTGGTGATCGGCAGCATCGTTCCCGGTCTGCTCGCCGCGGGAGAGCCCGAGAGCCAGTTCATGCTCGACGACCCGAAACGATAGTGATCCTGAAGCCGCTTGTACTGCAGGAACAGGTTCACGCGCCGTTCGTGCTGAAGCATGTCGCTTCCCGGAATCTGACCCGAGTAAGCGGTCAGGCCATCGAGCCCTTCACGGATCATGTTGATGTGCTCGGAGAACGCTGCCATGTCGCCCCCGGCCAGCGCCGCCTCGGCCAGAATGAGCCGCAAGCCGCGTTCGCTCACCACCGTCAGTGCCGCGTACTCCTCGCCGCCGAGAAACTCCATGACATTCGCCACGTAGCGAGTGTCCAAAGCCCCCTCGATGGGATCCATCAGGTTGTGGGCCACAAGGTCCGTCGGGTCCGACTCGCTCTGGGTGGCGTACTCCGGTCCGATCTGCAACTCGCCGCGCTGGTTCACCTGAAACGCCAGGTTGTTGCTGACCGTCGCGTTGCTGTAACCGAAGCGGTAGGCCCAATCGGTGCCGGCAACCGAACCGAGAACCGCAGCCGCGTCGCTGTTGGCGTTGGCATCGTTGATCAGCGGGTTGCCTGGAGCGGACCCGGGGGGATTCAGCAATCCCCAGATTGCCTTCTGATGATGGGCCTGGGCCCGCGCGGCCTGCGCTCTCATGGCCGTCTCTCCACCGCCAGCCATGGCTGCGGTGAAGAATGCGATTGCCTGGTCGAAGACCTGGTGCATGTTGTCGGGCCCGATGAGGGGACCCGGCTCGGTCCGGTCGCTGAAAGCGAAGTCGTCGAACATCTGTGCGATGGCCGAATAGGCGACTCCCGCATACAGATTGGCACGCGCCAGGTGGCCCTGCAGAGCCGCATCACCGGCGTTCTCCGCAACGTGACCCTCCAGCAGCCCGACGGCAAACTGGGTCATCCAACGGGCCTGCGCGATACCGGGAAACGCCCCGTCGGCAAACTCGTTGCCCGGATTGTCGGGCGTCCCCTGGTCCAGCTCGTTCCACGCGTCGCGCGAACCGATCCAGGTGATCTCGTCGCCAACCGTGGAAAACGGAGCGTAGATGCCCCCGATGCCACTGGCAGTAAGCGCCTGCGCCCCGTTCACCGCAGCACTGGCCGCGGCGACCTTCTCGATGTCTTCCTGTACCAGCGCGTTCGGGTTGTCGACCTCCAGAATGTCACACGCCCCGAGAAGCGCAATACCGCATACGGTCAGGATCGACCTTGAAATCTTCTTATTCATTCGTCGGTCTCTCCTCTCTAGAACCCGATGCGGGCGGACAGTGAAAACCGCCGCGGGATCGGCACACCGAACGCTTCCGTTCCGGTAAGGAAGTTGCAGTCCGTTCCGCCACCCGTACAGTTGGCCTGCGGATTGATCTCGGGATCGATGCCCCGGTAGTCACCGAGCATCCACATCCTCACGTTGCGGCCGCCGAATGTGATGGTGGCGTTGTCGAGCCCCAATCCTTCGATCATGTCGCTCGGTACCCGGTAGGACAGTGAGATCTCACGGAGCCGGATGAAGTCCGAGGTCCAGATCTGATTCATGCCGGACATCGGCGCCAGCGCCCGGTACTCCCTTGCCCATTCGAGCGCGGCCTCAAGCCTCTGCTCGGCCGTGGAGGCGGGATTCTGCATGATGGAAGCGACCCGTGCCGTCCCCGGCACGTTGCGCCCGATCACCGCGTTGGCCTGCCGGAAGGCGCCGGTCAGGTCCTGGGTGTGGTAGTTGCCGAAACGGTATTCGAAGTTCGAGGAGAGCTCGAAGCTGCCCAGGAAGTTGATATCAAACCCGTAGGATCCGGCGAAATCCGGTGTCGGCTTCCCGATGTACGAGTCCAGGTACTCGGCAGACCCGCCGGCGCAACCGACCGGGATCACCTCGAAGGCGGAGGGGTTGCGAGGCACGCTGAAGTACTCGAGTGCCTCGGCCCTGGACGGTTCCGCACAATTCCTGTTCAGGTCGAGCGGGATGGCCATGTTGGGATCGAGGATCGCACCGAAGAACGAGCCGGGCGCATAGCCTTCCTTCAGGAAGTTCCGATACCGCGGATACGAACCGCCGGTCTTCAAGGGCGGGGCGCCGCCCAGATCGGTCACGATCTCGTCGATGTAGGCCGTGTTCGCGAAGACATTGATCGACAGGTTTTCGCTGTTGTAGACCGACCCGTTGACCGCAACCTCGACACCCGTGCCGTCGATCTGACCGATGTTGTCCAGCTGGGTGGAGGTAAAGCCTCCCGTGACCGGGAACTGACGAGCAACCAGCGCGTCGGTGGTGGAACGGTCCCAGTAGGTGACATCAACACCGATCCGGTCGTTGAACAGCCCGAACTCGGCACCGAACTCGATCTCGTTGGAGATCTCGGGTCGAAGCGACTGGTTTCCGAGGTTCGCCGGTGCCAGGCCGGCACCCACCTCGGCAGGCCGCGGCGTAAAGGTCGTGAACTTGTCGAAGGCGCCGGGCTGCAGACCCGACCGTCCCCAGGCCGCCCGAATCCGGAAGGTGGAGAGCGTTTCGCTTTCCCAATCGAACAGGTCGGTGGGAATCACCGAGATCGCTGCCTTGGGATAGGTGGCGGTCTCGAAGTCTGCGCCGAACGCGCTGTTTGCATCGAAACGGGCTCCCACGGTCACGAAGGCCCAGTCCTGCCAGCCAACCTGCTCCTGGAAATACACGCCGGCGTTGACGACGCGGTTCCAGCTCTCGGAAGTGTCCTGGTTGGCCCCCGCGCTCGCGACCTCGAGTCCGGGACCCGGGAAGGTCTGTCCGTGGCCGCCATGGTAGACGTTCTGGCTCAGAAATCCCTGTCCGCCGGCGAGAAACTGGCTGCTGATGCTGCTGCCGAAATCGGTGTCGTGGGAGACCTTGAAGTCACCGGTGACCTCACGATTGTTCCGGTCGCCGAACCAGCGGCGCCCCGCGGTATTGTAGACGGTGAAGTTGTCTACGTTCCACCCGAAGGGATAGAAGGAAACGTTCGTACCGTTGGTGACGTCGACCCCGAACGTACCGTCGAAGACGATCTCGTCCGTGATGGTCCAGTTGGCGTTCACGCTGCCGGCGAAGTGCTCGACGTCTTCGGTGACCTCTGCCTCACCGGTCTCACGCAACGTGGCGAAGGCCAGACTGCCGTACCGGTTGTTGTCGTCGGCCAGGCGAAGCTGACCCATGAGTCCGAGGGAGAACACACCATAGATGTTGTTCCCGCCCCTCAGGCGGCTCTGGTTCAATTCCGAATACAGTCCGCTGATCCGCAGGCGCAGGTTGTCAAACGGGAAGACGTTGAGGTTCACCGTGCCCTGACGGCGCGTGATCGTGTCCTCGTTCCCGAGGCTGCCACCGTCGGCAAACACACCCTCGAGCTTGCTGAACGGGCCGTTCTCGTCGTGATAGCGGCCAGAGGCAAAGTAGGTGATCAGGTCGCCGCCACCGGAGACCGAGCCCGAATACGTCTGGGCGCGGCCGGTGTTGTAGAGCTCGCTCATGTAGTCGACCTCGTACACCTCGTAAGGCTGCAGCGAGACGCCCCACCGGTGCTGCATCCTGGCAACCTCTTCCGCTGTGCGCGGGAAGTCGGCGTGGGGGATGAAGCGGTCGTTGGGCGAGGTGACCGCGGTCTGATCCGTCTGGAACGTCCAGCGCGGCGCACCCTGCTGACCCCGCTTCGTGAAGATCTGGATGACCCCGTTCGAAGCTTCCGTGCCGTACAGCGTCGCCGCCGCCGCACCCTTCAGGATCTCGATCCGCTCGATGGAGTTGGGATCGATGTCGTCGAACCGCCGCGTGGCCGCCTGGGCGGCACCCCAGCCACCACCGCCACCACGGTCGATGCGCACGCCGTCCAGATAGATGATGGGCTCGTTGGACTGTGAAAGCGAAGCGGAGCCACGGATGCGAATCCGGCCGCTGGAGCCGGTATCTCCGGCACCCGGCAGACCGACGACCCCGGGCTCACGGCCCTGAAGGACATCGCTGAAGCTCGTGATCGGCCTGTCTTCCAGACGGGACACGTCCACCGTTGCGATCGAGTTCCCCAACCTCTTCTTCTCGGTCGCCACCCCGGTCCCGGTTACGACGATCTGATCCAGCGCGATCGCGGTTACGGTGAGGCCGAAGTCTGCGGTCGAGGTCTCGCCGGCGGTAACGGTTACCGTCTGCGAGCCGGCCCTGTAGCCGACCAGCTCGGCGATTACGGTGTGCTCACCCGCGGGCGCGTTGACAAAGAGGTAACGGCCCGTGCTGTTGGTGAGCGTCCCGAGCGCCGTGCCCTCGATGTAGACCTGGGCCGACTCGAGCGGCCGGCCCGACGCGGCGTCGGTCACTTGCCCCGTGACGGTCCCGGTCTGGGCTTCCGCTGCGGAGGCGAAGGCAAGGCCGGCCATCAAGGCCAGGCAAAGCCCTCCTGCCCCATTCCTGAGGCTTACTGCTAACCAGTTACGTGTCATGGTTGTCCTCTCCTTTTCGAGTTACCGGACTTCGACACACCCTGCTATTTGCACCGGGTCGTTCCCGGCAAGGGCCAACACTTCATTTCAAGTCCGCCGTTCCGCCGCACAGCACACAACGCAAGCGCACCGGGTCGGCGCGGGACGCATGAGCCCCACCCCTGCCGGTACGCAAGGGACCAATAACCATACTTGCCCCAGACCATGTCGCTGTCAAGCGAGCCCCCTGGAACCGCCTGGTCGGGGCGCACGCGGAACCGGAATACGGGATCACTGTCCGGTCGCTGAGGCGGGTAAGCGCGCACAGGCTACCCGACCCTGGCGACCACCTCGATCTCGACATCCACACCTTTCGGCAGCCCGCCCGCGGCCACTGTCGCCCTCGCGGGGCGGTGGTCTCCGAAGTGGCGCGCGTAGACTTCGTTCATGTCGGCGAAGAGTGCCATGTCCGACAGGAAAACCGTCGTCTTCACCACCGTCTGCAGGCTGCCGCCCGCCGCATCGAGCACCGCGGCCAGGTTCCGCAGCACCTGGTCCGCCTGCTCGCTCACGTCTCCGTCCACGAGGTTGCCGGTCGCGGGATCGATCGCGATCTGGCCCGAAGCGAAGACCCAGCCGTCGGTGACGATGGCCTGCGAATAGGGTCCCAGGGCGCCCGGGGCGCCGTCGGTGTGAATGGTGGTGAGCTGTGCCATGGAACGGAGTCTCCGTCGAGGGGTGCGTTGATGGAGGCACGCGGGTCGGGACGACCTCGTGCGGTGTCTGCCCCGCTACGATAACCGGATCGGAGGACCGCGTCCCAGGGCACCGCCAGCACGCGGTCCGTCAGCCAGTACGTTTCTACGATCCGCTCAGCGCTGCAGCGATCTCCTCAAGGGTGACCGTCGCCACGCCGACCTTGGCGACCCCGGCGGCGGAGGCGCTGGCGGCCAACTCCACCGCTTCGGTCAGGGGAATCCCGGCCGCGACCGACACCGCAACCACGGCGGCGACCGTGTCTCCGGCGCCCGAGACGTCGAACACCGGATGGGCAGCCGCGCGGACGGGAAACAGTTCGCCGCCCGGCGACGAGAGCACCATGCCCTCGGCTCCCAGCGTGACGAGCAGGTGCTGCGCCCCGGCGCGCACCCGGGCTGCCTCCATCCAGTCGGGGTCGCCCGGGCGCGACGCCTCTCCGACGGCGGCTTCGAGTTCGGCGCGATTGGGCTTGAAGACGGTCGCTCCGGCGAAGTCGAGGAAGTTGCGCCGCTTCGGGTCGACGATGACCGGGACGCCCAGCGAAGCGGCCGCATCGATGGCGCGCCGGATCAGGGGGGCGGACAGGACGCCCTTGTCGTAGTCGGCCAGCACGAGGGCGCCGGCACCGGGCAGGCAATCGCCGAGGCGGGCTTCCAGCGCCGCTTGCGCGGCCTGGCTGGCCGGATCGATCCGCTCGCGGTCGATGCGCACGACCTGCTGGCCACGGGCGAGGACCCTCGTCTTGACGGTCGTGTCACAGCTTCCCTCGCGGACGAACCGGCAGCGCCCCCCCATCGCTTCGAGGGCGCGCCGGATCGACCGCGCCGCCCTGTCCTCCCCTACCAATCCTATCGCGTCGCACTGCGCCCCGAGCGCCAGGACATTCGCGGCCACGTTCGCCGCGCCTCCGGCCGCGTGCCACTCCCGCTCCACGCGCACGACCGGCACCGGGGCTTCGGGGGACACGCGGTCCGCGGGGCCGGCCACATAGCGGTCGAGCATGACGTCGCCCAGGACGACCAGGCGCTGCCCGGCAAACGCGGCGGCGAGTTCCTCGAAGCGGGTGCGGTCCATTACGCCGCCGAGCGGTGCGCCGCCTGGGGACCGTTGCGTTCCAGACCCATCAGCCTGGCTGTGGAAGGCTGGCCGCTTCGACCAGCGGCGCGCCCCTTCCCCGCCCCTCCAGCGCGATCGGCCGGACGGCGCCGTCCTCGCGCTCGAAACCCCACAGGCGGTCCTGGAGGTTCACGCAGGCGCATACGTGGTTTGGCACGATCCGCACCCGGTCCCCGACCGAGGGGCGCCAGTCGGTCCTGGCCAGGTCGAGCATGCCGTGTTCCTCGTTGAGAGCCTTGACGGTGACTTCGGGGCGGTCGAGGAGCATGCCGTATCCGGGCGCGCCCGAGGCCAGCGCCTCCTTCGAGATCGCCTTGGATCCGGCGTCGACCACGGCCTGGCCGGGCACGGCCACGCTGATCACCGTGGCCAGGACGGAGAAGGCGAGATCCCCGGCGCGGGCCACGCCCATGCCCAGGATGTCGCGGTCGTTGTAGATGCTGGTTCCGGGCCGGACTTCGGTCAGTCCGGGGAGCAGGTGGGAGTCCCAGATCGTTGGGGTAGAGCCGCCGGAGACGGTGCGCGCCGGCAGTCCGGCGGAGTCCAGCGCGTCGAGGAAGCCGCGGAGCCGGGCGGCGAGGCGCGCGAGGCGTTCGGGCTGGTCGCGCCGGGGGATGCGGATGTGCCCCGGGTAGAACATGAGGCCGTCGAAGCGGGCGCCGGGAAGCGAGGCGGCGGCCTCGGCGAGGCGAACGGCGTCGTGCACTTCGACGACGCCCGTGCGGCCCAGCCCCGCATCGAACTCGACCAGGATGCCGAAGGTGCGCCCGACGGCGGCCCCGGCGCGGCAGAGCGGGCGAAGCGCGTCGAGGGAATCGAGGCCCACCTTGACGTCGACTTCGGCGGGCAGCGCGCAGAGCCGGGCGACCTTGGACGGGTGGGCCGGAGGATGGGCCACGAGGAGGTCGCTCGTGACCCGCGACATGACTTCGGCCTCGTGCGGCGTGGCCACGGAGAGCCCCACGGCGCCGCATTCCAGCTGCAGCCGCGCCATCTCGAGCGACTTGTGCGTCTTGACGTGGGGCCGCCAGGCGAGGCCGTGGCCGCGGCAGTAGGCCGCTGCTCGCCGCAGATTGGCGCGGACCCGGGGCAGGTCGACCACGCCCGCGGGGGTCTCGACGCCGGCGAGCTTCACGGGGTCATGTTCCAGAGCGCGAGGTCGAAGACCGCAGCCCTGATCCGCCCCTCGCCTGTCGGGTCGGTCCAGGCGAGCATCAGCCGGTCGGCTCCGAGACGCGCGATGCGGGGAAAGCCGGATGCGCGCGCCGCGTCGGTGGCGGCAAGGGTTACCGTCTCGCCCATGGCCCCGTCACGCGCCACACGGCGGCTTACGATCGCCGTCCCGCCGTCGCCCGCCTCGATCCACGTCACCAGGGCCGATCCGTCGTCGAGCATCACCACATCCACCCGGCCGATGGGGCGGCCCGCGTCCAGGCGCACCGGCGGTGCGAAGGTCACGGCCCCGTCCCCGGAAAACGCCACCTTAACCTGGGACCGGTTATCCGGGGCGGTGAACCACGCCACAGCGACATCCGCGCCGCGCGCCGCCATGGCCGGTCCATTCACCGGGCAGCCGCCGAAGACCCAGCCGTCGTCGTTTACGGCGCCGCCGGCCGTCCAGCCGGACTCCTCCAGGCGGCTGACGTGGATGTCGCGGACCTCGCCCTCGGCCCGGTCGCGGTACACGACCACCGGCACGCCACCGACCACGGCCGCATCGGTCTGGCAACACTCGCAGGTCATGCCGTCGACGACGGTTTCCGCCCCGGGTTGGGCACCGTCGGCCGCGCCGGCGCCTGCCCGGCCCGGGGCGGGGAGCCTTCGCGCCCGCAACGACATGGTCCCTCCGTCCTCCACCATCGCGCGCCCGTCCAGCCAGGCGGCCCACACGCCGTCCGCGTCGCCGAAAAACGAGACGAAGCCGTGCTCGGTAGGCGTGCCGTCCTCGTGCGGGGTCCACGGCTCGGACCAGGTGGCGCCGCCGTCGTCCGACCAGGCCAGGCGCACGCCGTAGTCGTACGTCCCCTGCCCGCCCCTCCACAGCCAGTGGGCGTAGAGCCGGTCGCCGAAGGCCCGGACCGAGGGGAAGTCGGCCCAGTTGACGAAGAACGCGTCGCCTTCGGCGATGGTGCCCGGCGCGCTCCACGCTCCGTCGAAGTACGATGCGGCCACGCGGTGCCCGCCGGTGGCGGGCTCGGTCCAGCTCATCCACACGCCGCCCGTGGCCGCCTCCAGATGCGGCTGCCCCGATCCGGCGACGGCGGGGGTCGCGATTTCGGCCGAATCGACAGAATCCGCCACATCTCCGGCACACCCCCACAGGACCGGCGCACTCATCGCCAGCGCGACGCGTACTCTCCTTACTGTGGTCATGTCGCTCCCAAGTGTGTATTGTCGATGTAGCCGCAGCAACGTCGCGGGCCGGGGCGGATCCGTAAGGATCCCTGAGCGGAACGTAGTGTATAACCGTGTCAGCGCGAGCCGCGGGGGCTCGGCTAACAATACCGACATGCCCGGCGGTCATGCAGGCGGGACGCCACCTGCAACACCGTCATTCAGGGGAAAGAGGCTGGTCATGGCAGCAGCGAAGAGCACCACCCGGTTCCGTTACGCCCGCCTGCTCGTTTCCTGGGCGGGCGCGGCCGCCCTCCTGCTGTCCCTGCCCATGGCGGGC
Organism: Longimicrobiales bacterium; assembly: GCA_965211645.1. Classification (GTDB taxonomy): domain Bacteria; phylum Gemmatimonadota; class Gemmatimonadetes; order Longimicrobiales; family Gaopeijiaceae; genus Bin94. The sequence goes on from OZ242947.1 coordinate 799,035, forward strand.
TCTGCCCAGTACTTCGGGCGCAACAAGGTGCAGTACGAAGGCGGGTTCGACTTCAAGGTACTGACCACGCAGAACTGGGAGATTCACTACTACCCCGAGGCGGAAGCCGCGGTGGAGGTCATCGCCCGCCTCACGGAGCGGTGGTACGAGCGCTTCTCGCGCGTCTTCCAGCACGATTTCGATGTCGCCAAGCCTCTGATCATCTACGCCGACCATCCGGACTTCCAGCAGACCAACACCCTGTCCGGGGCCATCGGCCAAGGCACTGGCGGCGTGACCGAATCGATGAAGAACCGCGTGATCATGCCGCTGAGCACCTCCTGGCGGGAGACCGACAGGATCCTGGGCCACGAGCTGGTGCACGCCTTCCAGTACAACATCTCGCAGAGCCGCAGCGGGGGCGGCATCATGCGGTTGGCCGCGATGCCGCTGTGGGTCGTGGAAGGCATGGCGGAATACATGTCGATGGGGCGCAATCATCCCCACACGGCCATGTGGCTCAGGGACCACATCCTGCGCGACGACAAGCCGACGCTGAAGGAGATCACCCGCGACCCGAAGTACTTCGCCTACCGCTTCGGCCAGGGCTTCATTTCGTACCTGGGGGGAACCTACGGCGACGAGGCCGTCCAGGACCTCTTCCGCACCGCGCTGAGGACCGGCTGGGAGGCCGCGATCGGACAGGTGTTCGCGATGCCCCAGGACAGCATCGCGATGGAGTGGTGGGAGGCGGTCGAGGCCGAATACCGGCCGCTCATGGCGGGCAAGACCGATCCGTACGATACGGGCGACGTGCTGCTCTGCGTGGAGTGCGGCGGCGGGCGCACCAACGTCGCGCCGTCGCTGAGTCCGGACGGCCGCTACATCGTCTTCCAGTCGGAGAAGGACCTCTTCTCCATGGACCTCTTCCTTGCCGACGTGGAGACGGGCGAGGTCCTGCGTCCGCTGCAGCGCAACGAGACCCCGTACATCGACGGCATCCGCTACATCGACAGCAGCGGCTCCTGGTCGCCCGACAGCCGGAAGATCGCCATCGTGATCTTCTCCAGCGGGGACAACCAGCTGGCGATCCTCGACGTCCAGAGCGGCCGGATCGAGGACCGGATCTCGATCGAGGGCCTCGGGGCCATCCAGAATCCGGCGTGGTCGCCCGACGGCCGGCGCATCGCCTTCACCGGGCTGAACGGCGGGATCAGCGACCTGTACCTCTACGACTTCGAGACCGAGAGCGTCCAGCAGCTGACCAACGACATGCACGCCGACCTTCACTCGGCCTGGTCGCCCGACGGCAGGACGCTGGCCTTCGTTTCCGACCGCGGCCCCGACACCGACTTCAACGAGCTGGTGTTCGGCAACTACGTCCTGGCCTTCCTCGATATCGAGACGCTCGCCGTGCAGCCCATGACGGCGTTCGCCGGCGCCAAGCACATCAATCCCGTCTACGACGGCACGGGCGAAGGCATCTTCTTCGTGTCCGATCCCGATGGCTTCCCGGACGTCTACCATCTGAATCTGACCGACGGCGAGATGCGCCGGATCACGCGCGCGGTCACGGGGGTAAGCGGTATCACGATGCTCTCGCCGGCGCTGTCGTATTCGCCCGCGCAGGACCTCCTGGCCTTCTCGGTCTTCCACGAGCGAGGCTACATCGTCAACACCGGCAGGCCGGGCGACATGTCGACCCTGGTCGATGTCGTGGCGGACGGCGGATCGCACCCCGGGCGCCTTCTGCCCCCCGGCCGTCCCGGGATCCGCAGCCGGGTGGCCGGCTACCTCGCCGACCAGCACACGGGCCTGGTCTCGCCGGAGGTCTACACCGCCGAGCAGGCCGAGGACTACTCCCCCTCGCTGGAACTCGACTACGTGGGACAGCCGAATATCGGCATCGGCGCCGACACCTTCGGTTCCTACGTCGGCGGCGGAACCTACGCGATCTTCACCGACATGCTCGGCGACCGGTTCCTGGTCACCGCATTGAACGCCAACGGCACCATCAAGGACATTGGAGGGCAGGTCTCCTACCTGAACCAGAAACACCGCTGGAACTGGGGCGTGGGCATTCAGCACACCCCCTACCTGCAGCGCTTCTACTCCTTCGGCTTCGATGGTTTCGAGGTGTACAACCAGCGGATCTTCGTCGACGCGGTCCAGGGACTGATGGCGTATCCGCTATCGGCCACCCGGCGTCTCGAGGGGGGTCTGGGCGTCAGGCGGTTCGGGTTCGACCTGGAAAGGGAGGTCTACTACACCGATCCCTTCCAGCGCGTCGTCGGGTTCGAACGCATCCAGGAGGAGTGGCGGGATCCGCTGCACTTCGCTTCCGTGTCTCTTGCGTTCGTCGGAGACAACTCATACAACGCCTGGACGAGTCCGGTCAGGGGCGGGCGTTTCCGATTCGGGGGCGAGATGTCGTACGGCACCGTGAACTTCAACACCGTCACGGCCGACTACCGCCGCTACTTCAACGGCGGCGGTCCGCTGACACTCGGGGTGCGCGGGCTGCACCTCGGCCGCTACGGTGACATCAGGGGATTGGACGAGCAGCAGCTCGGACCCTATTTCATGGGCTTCGAGTCCTTCATCCGCGGGTATGACTGGAACTCGTTCGACGAGGGCGAGTGCCCCGCCGACACGAGGATCGGCCTCACCGGATCCACCTGCCCGCCCATCGACCGCCTGTACGGGCACCGGATCGGGGTGTTCAACATCGAGTTCCGCATGCCGTTCACGGGCATCGAGGAATTCGGGATCATCAATTTCCCGTACGTCCCCATCGAGGTGACCGCATTCACGGATGTCGGATTCGCCTGGGACGAGGAGCGGCCCGGAGAATTGACGTGGGCACGCAACACGTCGGCTCGGGTGCCGGTGGCGAGCAGTGGTTTCTCGGCGCGAATGAACCTGCTGGGGTTCCTGATCCTCGAGGCGTACTACGCGTACCCCTGGCAGCGGCCCGTGAAGGGGTGGCACTGGGGCTTCCACCTGGGGCCGGGCTGGTAGAGACGCCGAGCGCGGCCGCCGGCTGGGGGCTGACGCCTTAGAAGATCTCGATCGTGACGTAGCGGCCGGGGTTCTCCCGGATGTCGTCCAGGAGTTCCTCCAGGCTCTGCAGGGTCGAATCCACCGACGCGTGGAGTGCGTCGCTGGTGAGGAGCCTGCCCAGCGTTCCTTCGCCGCGTTCGAGGCGCCCGAGAATCGTGTTCAGGGAACCGACCGATTCGTCGATGGTGGCCGACGTGCGCTCCAGGGCGGCCATCGTGTTCTCGGCCGAGGCCAGGGTCGCACTCCAGTCCTCGGAGCCCGTGACGCCCTCCATGTTCGCCGCCGAGCGCTGCAGGCTCTGCATCAGGGTCCGGAATTCGGCCTCCTGGCCGTCCGCGACCGCGGCGAGATCCGCCACGAGCTCCCGCATCGAAGCCATGAGCGCGCCCACATCCGATATCGTCGAGTCCGCCAGCAGTCCCTGCACCCTTCCCATCACGTCGGAGACGTCGCCCGCCAGATCACCGGCCTGGTCGAGTACCCCGCCTGCCGATGTCCCGGGTATGATCTCCCCCGGCTCGACGTATTCGTCGCTGTCGCCCGGGATCACCGAAACCACCATGCCGCCGAGGAAGCCCATGGACAGCAGTTCCGTGCTGGCCTGAGCAGGGATGCGGTATTCGCCCTCGAGTTCCATGGTGATTTGCACGCCTCCGTCGGGAGCGAGGTCGAAACCATAGACGCGCCCGATGTTGATCCCCCGCATCCGCACCGGGTCTCCGCGCCGAATCCCTCCGGCGTCCGCGACCTCCGTCACCAGCATGTACCGGCCCCGGAAGAGCGCGGGACTCGTCATGAGGAAGAGAACGGTGAAGAAGCCTACGATTCCGAGGATCACGAAGATCCCCACCCGAAACTCCCTTATCCCCGAAAGGGGCGGAACGGCGCGCAGGACCTCCTCGTCGGAAAGCCGCCGGCTGCCGCTCGCTGATACCGCATCGTTCATGTCATCTCCACAACGTCGAGTGCGGCCTCGGCGGCCGCTCGATCCACGAATGCTCTTACGACCGGATCGGACTCCGTCTGGAATTCGTCCGGGGTTCCACAGAAGCGAATGATCCCGCCTTCGAGCATGGCCACGCGGTCGCACATCCAGAGCGCGCCCTCCACGTCGTGGGTGACCAGCACCGAAGTGATCTTCAGCTCCTCCGCGAGCGTCTTGATCAGGCGTTCGACCGCCGCCGTGTTGACCGGGTCGAGACCGGTGGTGGGCTCGTCCCACAGCAGGATCCCGGGACGCCCCACGATGGCGCGCGCGATCCCGACCCTCTTCTTCATGCCGCCCGACAGCTCGGCGGGGAGGATCGACAGGACCTCCGCCGGTTCGAGATTGACGAGCTCCAAAGCCCTGCAGACGGCCCTCGCCACGCCCGCAGCCCCCATGCGCCGAATGCGGTCGACGGGCAGGCCCGTCTCGACGTTTCGGAACACGTTTAGCGAATCGAAGAGCGCCGCCTGCTGAAACACGTACCCCACCTGCCGGCGGACGGTGTCCCTGGCCCCGTCGCCGCCGAAGAACACCGAGGTGCCGTTGACCTCGACATCGCCGCGGTCGGGCACCACGAGCCCGATCGTGGTCTTCAGCAGAACGCTCTTGCCGGTGCCGGACGGACCGAAGAGCGCGAACATCTCGCCCTCGTGGATGTCGAGGTCGACGCCCGTCAGGACCGGACGCTTGTAGGCCTTCCAGGTGTTGCGGTAGCGGATGACGGGACGGGGATCCATCGGGCGGCTCGGGCGGTCAGTTGAGGAAGAGCGGGGGGAACAGGGCGTCGAGGATCAGAATGGTCAGAGTCTGGAACATGACCGACGCCGTCGTCGTGCTCCCCACACCTTCGGCGCCGCCGCTCGTTCGGAATCCCATGTGAATGGCGATCGCGGGGATCGCGAGACCGAAGGTGACGGCCTTCATGAACGAATACCAGAGGTCCCACGAGTGCCAGAAGAGGCGCGCGCCATAGAGGAAGGTCTCGAAGCCGAGGTCGAGGGTGAGATAGGCTGCAACCATGCCGGAAAAGATGCCTATGGTGTTGGCCATCCCGACCAGCAGGGGCATGACGACGAGCCCGGCCAGGATTCGTGGCGCGCCGAGCATGATCTGGGGATCGCGCCCCAGCGAGCGGTACGCGTCGATCTGTTCGGAAACGACCATGGTGCCGAGTTCGGCGGTGATCCGCGCGCCCACCCTGCCCACCAGGACGACGGCCGTCAGCACGGGGCCCAGTTCCAGCACGACGCTCGTGACGGTCACGCTGCCCAGCACGTACAGCGGGATGGTGGCGGTGAACTGGTAACCCCCCTGCTGGGAGGTCACGATCCCGGTGAGCACGGCCGTGATCAGGACGATCGGGATGCTCTGTACGCCCATCACGTAGATCTGGCGGACGAATTCGCTGCCGGAGACCCGCAACTGGACCGTCGCGACAAGCGTGCGCCCGAGCAGCAGCCCCAACTGGCCGGCATGTTCCGCCCAGAGGTGCCACCACCGGCCAACCGCCCCGACCGGACGGGCGAAGAAAGGAACGTCCTTCAAGAACCGAAGGGGCGGGGAGCGCGGCGGGCGCCGGTCGGGCCCAGGAGGACGCCGATCGCGAACCCCTGCTCGTTCAGCGCGGAGCCGAACTGCTGGCGGAACTCGAGGAAGGGCGTGATCACCGGGATCCCTCTGAGGCGCAGCCCGGCAACCATGTGGTACGACCACTCGCCCGGCTCATCCGCGGTCACGCCCTCTTCACGGTCGGTACGGTAGCCGGCGCCGAAGCCGAAGTAGAGGGGGTTCTGCTGCGGGGCGAAGAAGACCTGTGCCCCGACCTCCGTCGAGGAACAGCCCTCGCATGCCGGGAACAGGCGCTCGTAGAGGCCGCCTGCCACCAGTCCCTGGCGCAGGAAATCCAGATCGACCTCGGCCCGCCCGCCGGCGCCGAAGGTGCCGTCGAAGGCCTGTGACTTGTACAGGACGTGAGCGCCCGCCCGTACCTGGGCCCTGGCCGGTGGCGCGGAGAACGCCGATGCCGTCAATGCAACCGCGACCGGCACGGCGCGCACCCAAACAGTCGATCGGCTTCCGGGCACGGTGCCCCCTGTTGATCGGATGGTCGTGAGGCTGCCAGAATAAACGGACAACGTTTCCCGCATCAATCTAAACATGTATCGAAATCGGGTCATGGGAATGGTCGGCGAGGGCAATGCGGCACGCCGCGCGCGGGTCCCGGGAGCGATCGCGGCGGCGATCTGCCTGCTTGCGACCGGCGCATCCTCACCCCTCCATCCGTTCCGTCTCTCCGTCGCCGACGCCGCGGTGGACGGCGCGACCCTCGAAGTGAGCATCCGCTTCTTCTGGGACGACCTGCAGTTCGCCGTGATGGAACACACCTCGGACATGGAGTTCCGCCTGGCGGAGACCGAGGAGGTCGACGCCGTCGTGCAGCAGTACGTCAACGACATGTTCAACCTCGAGGCGGAAGGCTCGGTGCTGCAGGGCACGCTCCTCGAACGAGGGATTCAGGGAGCGCGCAATCCCGACGAAGTCATGTGGTGGTACCGGTTCGAGTACCCGCTGGTTCCGTCGGTCGACCGCATCCACGTGACCAACCGCCTGCTCTTCAACATGTTCGAAGACCAGCGCAACCTGGTGAACATGAAGACGCGCCGCGGCAGGGAGAGGACGTACTACTTCACCTGGGATGAGGACAACGTGACCATCCCGGTGGGATAGGTCCGCGGACTGACTTGGCTAGATATCTAGCTAATCAGCGACCCGTCATCCGCCAGAAGACGATGCCTCCCGCCTGCTGGCCCACCGCCACTTCCGCAACCCTGGCGAAGTCGGACAGGTCGAAGATGTCCACCTTGCCGGGCTCGGCCCCCACGCCCTCGACGGAGACGAAGGCGTAGCGCCCGTCGGGGCTGACCGCGACGCCGTGGGTCACGGTGGTGGACGACGGGGTCGTGGCGGCCGACCGCCCCGACGCGAGATCGATGAACTCCACCGCGGCGCCCTGCTTGAGGGTGGCGACGAGGATGGCGTCGTCGGGGGTGAGCGCGAGGTTGTACGGTCCCGCCCCCGTCTCGAAGGTGCGGGTGAGCGACCAGGACCGGCGGTCGATCTCCAGGATGCGGTTGCCGCGGTTGCAGGCCACGTAGAGGGAGGGGCCGTGGCTGGCGGGCGCCACCCAGGTGGGCGAGCAGGTGGCGGGCGCGGTGGCGGCCATGTGGCCGTCGTGCTCGCCCGGCGCATGGTCCGCCGCCGCGTTGAGCGGGCCCTCGCTGCCGACAGCCACCGAGAAGCGGCGCGCGACCCCGAAGGTGCGGGTATCCACCTCGACGATCTGGTCGTCCATCATGCACGCCGAATACAGGAAGTCGCCGCTCGCGTCGAGGCGGGCCCCGTGCGGCATGGTACACGTCTCGATCTGATCCACCTCGATCATGTCGGGCGTGTAGACCACCGAGATGGTCGAGGGCACCATCTCGCCGTGCAGGTTGAAGTTGGCGACGAACGCGTAGAGCCCGTCCGGCGTGACGTCGAGCGTCGCCGGGAAGTACCCCAGCAGAATCGGGTCGCTCACGAGGGTGTCGGGGCCGGCGTGGAATTTCCAGAGCTTGCCGTCGGGCACTCCGTGGCCCGTGGTCATGAACAGGAATCGTCCGTCCGGCGAGATGTTGAGGCCGTGGGGGCCTTCCGTTTCCGTTGCCATCTCGCCGACCGCAATGGTGCGGTCCAGGGCGGCGCCCTCGGGGCCGAAGCGGATGCGGTGAAGGAGATCCGCGGACTCGGCCCCGACGTACACGTAGTAGTCCCTGTCGGCTCGCCCGGCCGCCCCGCCCTGCTGGGCTGCCGACGGGGCCGGACCCATCGCTCCGAAAAGGTGTACGGCCAGGATCGCCGCACCGTACGCTCCTGCGCGCAGAGTCGTTTTCACAGCCGCGCTTTCCTTTCAACGCCGGCGACCGCGCCGCATGCGGGGTCGTTCGACCCGTTCGGGCAGGTTGCTCGCGGCGAAGGTTAGGGGCACCTTTGCCGTAGGGGCAAGACCCGGCGCCCCGGAGCGGCCGGACACCGGTGGCAGCGTCCGCGTTCGCTCACGGGATCACGCCGGCGCCCCGGCCGCGGGCGGACCCCGGCCTGCGTCTGTCAAAATGTTCAACACGGTCTTCGCCTCTTGCTAGTCCAGCTTGTCGCGGTGGTCGGCATCTCGCTGTCGATCTCCTTCCTCTGCTCGGTCCTCGAAGCCGTGCTGCTTTCGGTCAACCACTCCTACGTCGCCGTCCTCCAGGGCCGTGGCGACAGGGCCGGTGACATCCTCGCGCGAATGAAGCGGCAGATCGACGAGCCGATCGCGGCGATCCTCACCCTGAATACCATCGCGCACACGGCCGGGGCCACCCTCACGGGCGTACTCGCGAGCGTCGTCCTCGCCGGGGACGAACTCGCAATCGGGATCCTTACCACGGCCTACATCGTGGCCGTACTCGTGCTCTCCGAGATCATCCCCAAGACGATCGGCGCCACCTTCTGGAAGCGGCTGGCCCGCCCCACGGCGCACCTGGTTCGCGTCATGGTGGTCCTGATGAAGCCGGTTCTCGTGCCCCTCGGCTACCTCAGCCGCTGGATCAAGCCGCGGCGGGCGCAGCAGGCCACGATCAGCCGCGCCGAGATCGAGGCGCTGGCGGAGATCGGTCACCGCGAGGGCGCCATCGACGAGGAAGAGTTTCAGGTCATGTCGAACATCATGCAGCTCGACGAGATCGACGTGGGCGAAGTGATGACGCCGAGGATCGACATCGTCGCCGTGCCGGAGGGAGCCTCGGTGCGCGAGGCCATGGACATCATGCTGGACACGGGCAAACTCCGTCTCCCTGTCTACGAGGACAGCCTCGACCGGATCGTCGGGGTGCTGCTCGCGAGGGACCTGTGGAGGGCGGCCCGGGATGGGCGGGGCGGCATCCGCGAGATCACGCGGCCGGTTCCCTTCGCCCCCGCCACCAAGCCGGTCGAGGACCTGATCCGGGAGATGCGGGCCCGCAGCACCAAGCTCGCCATCGTGCTCGACGAGTTCGGCGGGACCGCCGGCCTGGTCACCCTGGAAGACCTGATCGAGGAGATCGTCGGCGAGTTCCGGGACGAGCACGAGCGCGACCGCCCCAGGGATTTCGTCGACACCGGCGGCGGCCGCGTCGTGATCTGGGGAGGCACCCCGGTCAAGGATGTCGAGGACCGGCTGGGCATCGAGCTCGGCGAGGATTTCGACACCATCGGCGGCTACGTTTTCGGTGCCCTGGACCGGGTCGGGCGGATCGGGGATTCAGTGGAGACCGGTGCCGGAGAGTTCCGCATCGTGCGGGTGCGCCGGCGCCGGATCGAGTACGTCGTGTTCGTTCCCGGACTTCCGGCGGCACGGTAGTCCGCGGGCGGCGAGTCAGCCTTCGGTGGGCTCCGGCGCCACCCCCAGCCCGGAAGCGCCGGCCTTGCGGGCGCGCGCGAGCTGCTTTTCCTCCTGCCAGAATGAGATTGCGAGGAGGACGGCGCCGCACGAGATCGCCATGTCGGCGATGTTGAAGATCGGCCAGTGCATGAAGCCCAGGTCGATCGGTCCGATGAAGTCGACCACACCCCTGTCCCAGCGGATCCGGTCGAAGAGATTCCCCAGCGCGCCGGAAATCACCAGTGCCAGGGAGATGATCCTCGTGTAGTCGTTGTCCAGCGCGCGGACCAGCAGGACGATCATCAGCCCCAGCGCCAGCAGCGCCACCGGAATGAAGAACCAGGCCGGATTGTCGCCGATGGAGATGCCGAACGCGGCCCCCCTGTTGTAGGCCAGCGTGAGGGGCATGTAGCTGCCGATGATGTCGGTATTGGGAACGCCCAACTCCAGCGTCACGAGCGCCCAGCGCTTCGTAACGATGTCGGCAATCAGGATGAACGGCAGCAGGACGCCGAGGATGGTCAGCTTTCGCTTCACGTGGTGCTTCTCCGGGGGGAAAGCCGCCCGCGTCAACAGGCACGGCGGGCGGCCACAGTGGAAGAGTGGAGGCGGCGGGAGTCGAACCCGCGTCCGCGAATGGGTCCTTCGAGACGTCTACGTGCGTAGATCACCGCAAGGGTTCACTACCGGGAGGAGCGGCGAACAATCCATCCCGGGCTAGCCACCTGGTGTCTCGTCCGTCAGTCCGGTGGCCTGGACTGTCGAACCAGCCCGACTCGTCGACGCTTCTCCGGTTCGCCTCGGGCGGGCAGACCGGGAAGCGGGCTGCTTATGTGTTAAGCGGCCAGGGCCAAGTCAGTGTTGGCATTTGTGAAGTTTCCGAGGTTTTTGCGAGGTCCCCGGACCTCGGCACGCAGCCCCGAGCTCACCAGACACGTCGAAGCCGTATCGCCCCCATAGGTATCAATCAGCGGCCGGCGCCCGCGACTTCCAACCCGTCGCGCGGCGCGCCGACGCTATCGTAACGATAAAGCTCCCCCCCGTCGCGGAAAACCCCCTGCCGCCTCAGATACTCTTCCAGCACGGAGCGTACTTCGCCGGCGTCTTCGATGTGAAAGAGCCGCTGCCGCAGGCTGCGCCCGTCCGGAATCCCCTTCGTGTACCATCCCAGATGCTTCCGGAACTCGCGCACGGCCTTGTCCGGGTCGTCCTCATAGGCCGCCGCGTTGTCGGCGTGCCGCATGCAGATGGAGAAGCGGGTCGCGAGGTCGGGTTCACCGGGCACGGGATCTCCATTCAGGGCTGCGCGCGCCTGGCGGAAAAGCCAGGGGGCGCCGTGTGACCCTCGCGCAATCATTATGCCGCAACACCCGGTTTCGTCCCTCATTCGGCGCGCGTCCCCGCCCGTGCGCACATCGCCGTTGCCGATCACGGGGATGTCGAGTGCGCTCGCGAGCGCGGCGATCTCCTCCCAGCGCGCACTCCCCGAGTACATGTCGGCGCGGGTGCGCGGGTGAAGCGTGACCATGCGTGCGCCGGCGGCCTGGCAGACCCGTCCGATGGCCACCGGGTCGCGCGTGGCCTCGTCGAAGCCTGAACGTATCTTCGCGGTCACCGGCAGCGGGGTGGCGCTCGCCACGCTCTCGACGATCCGGCCCACCAGGTCCAGGTCGCGCAGGCAGCCCGAGCCGCCGTTGCGCTTCACGACCTTCTTGACGGGGCATCCGAAGTTGATGTCCACGAAGTCGGGGGCGTAGGTCTCGGTCACCAGCGCCGCCGCTTCCGCCATGCATGCGGGATCGGCGCCGAAGATCTGTACGCCGATCGGCCGCTCGTCGTGGTGGAAGCGGAGGTAGCGGGCGGTGCGGTCGTTGCCGCGCACGATGCCCTCGGCACTCACGAACTCGGTCAGGACTACATCGGCTCCGAACGCCCGGCACAGTCGGCGAAAGGGCGCCTCGGAAACCCCGGCCTGGGGGGCAAGGAAGAGGGGCGTTTCAGGACTTCCCGGTATCTTGAAAGGCAGCGCGTTCATGTCCTGAAGCTAATCGCGCGCGTCCGCGGGGGTAGCGCGTGCGTCCGCGGGGGCGGCGCGTTGCGTCCGCGGGGGGTGCGCGTACGGTCGCGGGGGTAGCCCGCTGACAATGTCCCCCGTACCTTCGCCTCGCCGCGTTTACTCTCCAATCCCCCTACGGAGCCCCCACCGCCATGCAGCTTCGGGACTACCTGAGTCCGCAACGGATCGACCTCGATCTGACTGGCGTCACCAAGGACGAGATCCTGCGCGCACTGCTTGCGCTGCTGGACCTCGATCCCAGGTCGCAGGGTACACTCCTGCGAACGCTGAGACGGCGCGAAAACCTGGGTTCCACCGGAATCGGCAAGCGAATCGCCATCCCGCACTGCCGCTCGCTGGTCGTCCACCATCTCCACCTGGCCTATGGCCGAAAGCCGGGGGGCGTGGAATTTCAGGCAATCGACGGGCGCCCGGTCACCCATTTCTTTCTGATCGTCGCCCCTCCGCTGGAGGTGTCGGGGCAGTACCTGCCGGTGCTGGGCAAGGTGGCGCAGTTTGCCAGGGATCCCGAGGTTCCGGCCAGACTCGACGCCATCGCAACACCCGAGGAGATGCTGGGCCTTCTCGACGCCAAGGGGATCTGAGCGAGGATCCGTCCATGAACATGACGGTTTACGCAGAGCCCCGGGCGCGGCCTGAAATGGCGGTATGCCGGGGAGCGGTCTGAAGACCCGCCAAGGGTTCGCAGCTACTTCGTGACGAACATCTTTCGAATGGACATCTGGCCATTCACCAGCATCTGGACAAAGTACACCCCCGACGCGACCTGGTTGCCGTCCCGGTCGCGCGCGTCCCAGAACGCCTCATAGCGCCCGGGAGAGGTGTATTCGAGTTGCAGCATCGGCAGTCCCTCTCCGCCCATGAACCCCAGCGCCACCGGCGCGGCGACAAACTGCTGGAGGATGTTGAAGATGCGGACCGACACGGCGACCGGCTCCCCGGCATCGAACAGCCGTTCCGACAGCTCGAAGGGGATCCGCGTCTCGGTATTGACGGGGTTCGGGTAGTTCTGCCCCAGGGTGAAACCCATGTCCCCGTTGCCGTCCCGATCGTCATCGGGCAGAGGAGGCTCCTGAGCGACAGCCGACTCCGCCAGGCCGAAGACCAGGAGTGCCGACACCAGCGGCAGGAGCCTCATCAGATGTCCTGCCTGCGAATCAGTAGCGTTGTGACGAGCGGCCCTCCAAAGGTCGAAGGAATTCGGATGACTCTCTCAACCCCGGGCGCGACGGCCACGCCAGCGCAGGCACGTCGCCAGGGGCTGACTGTCGGCAATAGTACGTGTAGCGGACTACCCAAGTCAAGAAGATTCTCGTCATTCCGGGCGCTCATGCCGATTGGACACGCCTGCGGGCCGCCTGGTTGCCCCGGCGCCGCCGGACCGCCTCAGGGGACCTCGGCAGCCACCCGCCGACCGGTTTCAGTGCGGCGGGTCACGCCGACCGCATCGAAGTACGCGAGCACGGGGATGAGGTGTTTGCGGGTCACCGGCAACACCTCGCGAAAGTCGGCCGGCCCAAGACCGCTTTGACCCGCGAAGTGCTCCACGACCCTGGACGCGGCGGCGGCCAGGGAGCCGGAGTCGACCCAGAAGGCGTCGCCGAGCCGCTGGATCCGTCCCTCCGCCCGGAGGAAGTCGAGGATCGGTTCGACGCGTGAGCCTGAACCGGGCGACAGCGCCTTGAGTTCCTCCGTCGTGGGCCCCTGGATTCCCGCGGTCGCGAGGGCCTCCATGATGCGGCCGGCGACCCTGGCCTCATCGGGTGAGGGAGCGGCCTCGAAGTCCGGAAGACGGGCCACCTTGCCCTGGATGACGAGTCGCCCGGCCAGCGCCAGCCGTGCCGCGAGTCCATCGGCGAGTCTCGGGTGGGATCGCTCGGGGAAGGAGGCGCGCAGCATGTCCAGCGGGGCCCCCGCCTCCAGGGAGTGTGCCTCGTGGTGGTGCTTGACGGCCGCGAGGATTCGCGCTTCGCCGTCGGCGACGACATCCGGGTCGAAGAGATGGCCGTCGATGCGCGGCAGGTCGCGGGGGAGGTTCGCCGCCGGTCCGGCCCATCCGGCCAGCACGCCGAGGCCGTCCGCGTCCAGTCCCTCCCATGCGGCAAGCGCCGCGGCGCCCCGTACGGCGGCCTCCCCCCCGCGCGAGAGGCCCTCGAGGGCGCTGGCTGCCGCGCCTGAGATTCGTTTCCGCTTCGGCGGCGCCGGTTCCAGGACGACGCCGCCCGCGATTGTGGTGACGGGCGAATAGGAGCGGACTACGAAGCGGTCGCCGGAGCGGGCGACGACGGGGCCCTCCAGGCGCAGCTGCGCGAGAGCGGGCTCGCCCGGGAGCACCTCGCCGGTCGTGAAGAGGGCGAGGCGGGCCATGACCTCGACGGTGCCCAGGTGCACCCTGACGCGTTGTCCCGCCGCAAGGCGCCATCCACTGTCGGGCAGCGCGTCCAGCTCGACGGTCAGCATCATCGAGGGGGACCAGCTCGGGTGGGTGACCAGGACATCGCCGCGTGCGATCATCCCGCGGCGGACGGCCGCACCCGTGAGGGCCAGGGCCGTCCTCTGGCCCGCCCGGACCTGGTCGACCCGCGCCCCATGGACCTGCGCGGCGCGTACGCGGGCGTCGCCCCCGCCGGGAAGGATCCGCACGACATCGCCCCTGGACAGCGCGCCGGACCAGAGCGTCCCCGTCACCACCGTGCCCGCGCCCTCGACCGAGAAGACGCGATCCACCGGGAGGCGGAAGAGGTCCTCCACCGCCCTCTCCCTGGCCCGCGAGCCGCACCGCACCAGTGCCCGCGACAGCTCCGCCAGGCTGTCCGGATCCTCGATCGAGACCGGCACGATCTCCGAGCGCTCATAGGGGGTGCCGGCGAGGAGATCCTGAACATCTTCGGTAACCAGCTCGATCCACTCCTCGTCCACCAGGTCGGCCTTGGTGAGCGCGACGACCATGCCGCGCACCCCGAGCAGCCTCACGATCGCCATGTGTTCGCGGGTCTGGGGCATCACCCCCTCGTCCGCGGCTACGACCAGGAGCACGAGGTCCATTCCGGTTGCGCCCGCCACCATCGTGCGGATGAATCCTTCGTGCCCGGGCACGTCGACGATGCCGAAGGAACACCCTTCTTGCGGAGTGTAGGAAGCGAATCCGAGCTCGATCGTGATGCCGCGCTTCTTCTCCTCGGCCAGGCGGTCGGTGTCGACGCCGCTGAGGGCGCGCACCAGCGACGTCTTGCCGTGATCGATGTGGCCGGCCGTCCCCAGGATCAGGCTGGCAGGTGGCATGGACCTGCGTGTCCCCGGGGAGGGGCGTTTTGGGGGGCGGCGGGATCAGGTGTGAGCGGGTGCATCGCGTTCGGGAGGGCTTGGGGGCTCCAGGAAGCGAAACGATTCGAGGCGGCGTCCACCCAGCATGTGAAAGGTGGTGAAGTCGTCCAGCAGGGAAAGGTGCGCGCTCACGCCGCGGAGATTCGGCGGCATTTCGCCGCGAAGCAATGCGGCCAGTTGAGTCCGGGCCACCGGGCCGATGCGGCGGGATCCCTCCGCCGCCGGGCAGCCAGGCCCGCGAATCGCCCCCTCCTCCAGGTCGAAGCGCCCCATGTCCTCGTCCTCCAACGGCACGCCGCACGCGGTGCACACTTCCAGTTCGGGGCCGAATCCCAGCAGATGCACGATGCGCCAGCACAGGGCGAGGACTTCGCCGACGACTGCTTCGGAGTCCGTTTCCTCCAGCCGCCGGAGGCCGGTCGAGAGGGCCTCGAAGAGTTCGGGATGCGGCTCCTGCTGGGCGTGGCGCAGAATCAGTTCGGCTGCCACAGAGGCTCCCGCGAGGCGCCGGAAGTCCCGGGCAAGTCCCAGATGGGCCTTCGTCGGTGTGAACTCGTGCAGGGACTGAAGGTCGCGGTTGGCGCGAAAGGTGATCACCGCTACGCCTTCACCGAAGGTGGCGGTACCGCCCCGGCCTCTGGACGCGCCTTTTCGTACGCCCCGCGCCATTGTGCCGAGCAGTCCCATGTCGCGCGTGTAGAACCGGAGCACGCGGCTCGTTTCCGAATACGGATGTGATCGCAAGAGGATCGCCGGGGTGGTCAGGATCGACATCCGGGGCTGTCACCCCTTCAGCTCCCTGAGCAGCCGCCCCCGGCGGCGGTCGTAGTCCTCGACCTCCATCTCGCCGCGATTCCAGGCTTCGTCGAGACGGGCGATCTCGACCAGCGCCTGCCGCCGTACGTTCGCGACCCTGGCCGGACGCAGACGCTTGCGCATCGCGAGGAATGAACCGGCAACGGTCAGCGCCAGCGCCAGCAGCACGGCAACGAGCGGGATCGAATCCTGAGGGCTGGCCGCCCGCCCGGGCTCCACCGTCACGACCGAGGGAGCGAGTTCCCGTCCGGCAAAGCGCCGGAAGGTGCCCGCCTCCAGCTCCATCGGGCCGACCGCAGCGAGTCCGCCGACCGTGAACTCTCCCGCGGGCTCCCGGAAGAGGAGCTCCATGGAACCGGTCGCTCCCTCCAGCGGCAGCGTGAAGGCGTCGGCGGCGATGCGGTAGCGGAACAGGTACACGCTCTCCCCCGGGGGAACGGGCGCCGACGTGTTCACGCGGCCGCCACTGAACGACGCGGCCTCGGACGCCAGGTCGCTCTCCCCAACCGCGAAGTCGACCGCGCCGGGGGGCAGCGGGTAGGACCACGACGGGCCGTGTTCGCTGGCGATGATGGTCGCCTGCGCGTTGTTCTCGATTTCGAAGAGGTCGGTGATCCGCCAGCCCGTGCCGGATTCCGCCCGCTCGACGAAGGTGTTGCGGACCCTGAGGGGCAGCCGTGTTTCCGGGGTGGCGCCGACAGCCGGATAGGCACGGATCAGGTAGGTGCCGACGGTGTCCGCCGCCTCGGTGACCGGCCCGCCGAAATAGAGAACTCCCTGATAGCGGATGGAGGCGAAGTAGACGTCGTCGCCGGCAATCTCCGAGAGTCCCGGGATGACGAATTCGAAGCGGCCGCCCGATCCAACCGCCACGCTGTCGACCTCGCCGGTGAAGAACGCGGAGACGCGGTGGAGTACGACCGTTCCGCTGTCCGCCGGTTCGTCGGCCACGCGAACCTCGCCCGAAATCATGAGCGCCCGGGCCTCCTGCGAGGCGGCGGCCTGAGGCGTGAATGCCGCGGCGCAGCACCAGGCCAAACCGTACAGGGATCCACCGGCCCATCCGCGCGGCCACAGGTGGTGAGGCGGAAAGGGACTCAGCGCTCGAACCGTCCGAGGTCTTCGGGGTGCATTCCGCGGAGGTACTCCTCGAGTTGCTCTCCGCTCATGCGGTCGTCGTCCTCGCCGGGATCGTCGTCCTCTTCCACGGCCATTGCACTGGCCACCGTCTCGAGCAGAGCCTCCTCGGCGAAGATGCGGGCCCGCGCCCGGAGGGCGATCGCTATGGAGTCGGAAGGGCGGGCGTCGACGGAAATGATATCGCCATCGCGGTCGATGATCAGTTCGGCGAAATAGGTGCTGTTCTGAACCCGCGTGATCAGCACGCGCTGGAGCGTGCCCCCGAGACCGCCCAGCACGGACACGAGCAGGTCGTGCGTGAGCGGCCGCTGGAATGCCACGCCTCCCATGTGCATGGCGATGGCGCTCGCCTCGCCCGGACCGATCCAGATCGGGAGGACGCGTTCGCTCTCCGTGTCCTTCAGAATGACGACCGGAGTGTTCGAGGTCTTGTCGAACGCCAGGCTCTGCACCCTCACCTCGATCACATTGTTCTCCTGGCGTTGGCGGTTGTGCCCCGGCGAGCGCTGCGCCGCCCAGCTCCCAATCCCTCAAGCCGATGATGCGCTGTGGGGCGCTGTTGCACAACCCGTGGGCTTCCCGACCGCGCTGCGGGCGTCCTGCGCGGAGTCGACGCTACAGACGTAGCGCGGTCCTGAGGTCGTCCAACCTGTCGAGCCGCTCCCAACCGAAGAGCCGGACCTCGCGCCCGTCGATCGCTTCGCGCCTCGGAGCACGGCCGAAATGTCCATATGCCGCGGTCGGGCCGAACACCGGTGCCGCCAGCTCCAGGTCGCGAATGATCGACTCCGGGCGGAAATCGAAGACCTGCCTGACGGCCGCCGAGAGCATGCCGTCGTCGAGGCCGCGGGTGGCCGTGCCGAAGGAGTCGACCCAGATCTGCACCGGCTCGGCAACACCGATCGCGTAGGCGAGTTGCACCTCGCATCGGGATGCCGCCCCGCACGCAACGAGGTTCTTTGCCGCCCAGCGCGCCGCATAGGCACCCGACCGATCGACCTTGGTGGCGTCCTTGCCGGAGAACGCGCCGCCCCCGTGCCGCCCGAGTCCGCCGTAGGTATCCACGATGATCTTGCGGCCGGTCAATCCGGCGTCTCCGTACGGTCCGCCCCGGATGAAGCTTCCGCTGGGATTGATGTGACAGGTGATTGCCCGCGGATCGGGCGCGAACTCCTCCGGCAGCACCGGAGCGATGACCCTGTCGATGAGCTCCTCCCGGATCCGGCTTCCGGGGATGTCCTCGTCGTGCTGGGCGCTCAGAACCACCGTCGTGATTTGCCGGGGCTTCCAGTCCTCGTCGTAGGCGAATGTGACCTGCGATTTCCCGTCCGGCCTGAGCCACTCGATCTCGCCCTCCCGGCGGACCTGTGAAAGACGTTTGACCAGTCCGTGGGCCACCGAAATGGGGGCGGGCATCAATTCCGGCGTTTCGTCGCAGGCGAAGCCGAACATCATCCCCTGGTCTCCCGCGCCGAGCGGCTTGGCGGCCTCGCCGTCGCTCCTCGCGTTCACGGCCGCCGCAATCTCGGGCGACTGATGGCCCATTGCCGTTCGGACTTCGCAGGTGTTGCCGTCGAAGCCGTACTCCGGCCGGTCGTAGCCCGCGGCGCGGATGGCTCGGCGGGCCAGCCGCTCAACGTCCACCTCCGTTTCGCTCAGTTCGCCGGCGATGAAGGCCAGATCGGTGGTGACCAGCGCTTCGCATGCTGCGCGGCCATCCGGATTGTCTTTGAGGATCGCGTCGACCACGGCGTCGGAGATCTGATCGGCGATCTTGTCTGGATGACCCTCCGTTACCGACTCGGAGGTGAAAAGGCGGCAATTCAAGTTTGGCTGCTCTTCAATGGGTGCTGGAGAATCGTGGTGGAACAAATACGATAATGGTCAAGGCCCAAAGGGGAATAGCCGGCGACCGGCCGCGTCGCGCAGAGACTCGGACAGAGTCCGCCTGGCGGCTTCGCCCGTCGGGGCGTCCAGCGTCCGGGCAGTCGCGGCGCGAATGTCGGCGAGGGAGAGTGCGCGAAGCAGATTCCTGATCTCGGGCAGCGATGGCCACGCCACCGACAGGGCCTCCACGCCAAGACCAACGAGCACGCAGGCGCCCCTTGGCCTGCCCGCCATCTCTCCGCAGGCGCCTACTTCGATGCCCGCCTCGCGGCCTGCCGAAACGACCATCTCGATCAGGCGGAGCACGGCGGGATGGAGCGGATCGTACAGGTGGGCCAACCGTGCGTTCGTGCGGTCCACGGCCAGCGCGTACTGAACCAGATCATTGGTCCCCATGGAGAGAAAGTCCACATGGGACGCCAGCTCCGCCGCATTGAGCGCGGCGGCCGGCGTCTCGATCATCGCGCCGAGCTTCACCCCGTCACCCGCGGGAATCCCCTGGCGGCGGAGATGCTCCGTGGCCCTCTCCATCAGTTCGCGGACCACCGCGATCTCGTCCGCCCCGTTCACCATCGGCACCATGATCCGGAGGTCGCCGTCAACCGCCGCGCGGAGAATGGCGCGCAGTTGGGTGACAAAGAGCTCGGGTTCGTCCCGGCACACCCGAACCCCTCGGCGTCCGAGCAGCGGATTCTCCTCAAAGGACGCACGGAGGAACATGGGAAACTTGTCGCCACCGAGATCGAAGGTCCGGACAAGGACCGGATGGGAGGGGAATGCACGGGCAACCATCCGGTAGGCCCGGTACTGCTCCTCTTCTCCGGGCATGGTGTTGCGGCCAACGACCAGGAATTCGGTCCGGAAGAGGCCGATGCCACGCGCCCCGTGCTCCCGGGCGCGGACTGCATCCGCGGGCAGGTCCAGATTCGCCCGCAGGGTGATGCCCTCCCGATTCGGCGTTGCCGCTCCTTCCTCCTCCAGGGCGACAAGCCTCCAGTCGCGGATCCTGGAACGCCGGCGCTCCAGCCGCTCCTGCTCGTCGCGGTCGGGATTGATGACGGTCCTGCCCGTGCCACCGTCCACGATGATCAGCTGACCCGGGTCGGCCCTGGTCGAAACATCGCCCAGTCCCACGGCGGCGGGGATCCCGAGAGACCGGGCCAGAATCGCCCAGTGCGACGTGCGGGAACCTTCATCCGTGGCGATCCCGACAACGTCGGCGGCGTCCAGGCGAGCCACGAAGCTGGGCGTGAGGTTGCGTGCCACCGCCACCACGCCGCTGCCGGTCTCGATATCCCAGGGATTGGGCAGGTCCAGCAGGTGGCTGAGGACCCGCAGCTTGAGGTCCTGTAGATCGTTCAACCGGTCCAGCACCATCGGGTGGGAGGTGTCGGACCAGCGCTCCTTGAGCTCGAGCATGCGCAGGTCGAAGGCGCGGGCCGCTGTCAGGCGGTTCTCGACGATGTACGCCTCCGTGCCGGCCACGACCTCCGGGTCGTCCAGCATGAGGATCTGCGGATCGAAGATGCGTGCCTCGACGCTGCCGAGGCGCGATTCGGTGTCGCGCTTGAGCTGCTCGAGCCGGCCACGCGCCCACTCGAGGGCTGCGCCGAACCGCTTCAGCTCCCCCTCGCGCGCCTCCGGACCGACGGTGGCCTTCCGGGCCACCTCG
This sequence comes from Longimicrobiales bacterium, assembly GCA_965211645.1. GTDB lineage: Bacteria > Gemmatimonadota > Gemmatimonadetes > Longimicrobiales > Gaopeijiaceae > Bin94. The sequence goes on from OZ242947.1 coordinate 819,418, forward strand.
GGGACGCGCCAGGCGACCCGGCAGACCGTTCCCATGGCGATTCCCTCGGAGGCGGCGGAGCCGGCCAGGACGATCGGCCCCCGGCGCGCGCTCCGCCCGGACGGGTCGCCTCTGTCGGCGTCACTCATCGAAGCCGCTTCTGACAAGATCGGCCAGTGCCTCTCCCGCCCGCTCGGCATCGGCCCCCAGGGCCGTGATCACCAGCGTGCTCCCCTGCTCGGCGGCCAGCATAAGCACACCCATGATGCTCTTGGCGTTCACCGAAAGGTCGTTCCGCATCACTGTGATGGAAGAGGAAAACCCGGCGGCGAGCTTGACGAACTCGGCAGACGGACGAGCGTGCATTCCCAGCGGGTTGGGCACCTCCACCGAGACGGTGTGCTTCATCGCTCAGCAGGGCCTGGGGCGGTTGCCGACGATGGCCGCCCGCCCCTTTTCGGTGAGGCGCGGCACAAGCTCCTCGAGCTCCAGTCTCCGGTTGAAGACGAAGTCCAGCAGCATCGGCAGGTTCACGCCTGTGATGACCGGCACCTCGGGCAGCTCCCGCGTCACGATCATGGCGGCCAGGTGGCAGCTCCCGCCCGGCAGATCCGTGAACACCAGGTTCCGCGGGCCCGCCAGTGCGTCGCGGGTACGCTGGCAAAGCTCCTCCCGCCCGAGGCCGATGTTGGGCACCCCGACCAGGGCCTCGGGAGTGACGCCGGCGATCTGCCTGACCGCGCTGACGAGCCCATCGGCCAGTTCGCCGTGGGCGATCACCACGCCACGCACCGGTCCGAGTTCCGGTGATGCCGCGTCACTCATAGTCCTCGATCAGGGAATCGCGCGGATTCATTGCATGTCGCAACCGCTCGTTGAAGCGGGTGGGGACATCGACGCCCGAGTAGGCGAGCAGCTGGTTCATCGCGATGACCTCGCTGATGGCCGTCAGATCCTTCCCCGGGTTCAGCGGAATGACGAGACGCGGGATCTCCACGCCCAGGATGTTGGTGAATTCGCGGCCGAAGCCCGTGCGATCGTACTCCTGTGCGTCGTCCCATGACTGGAGATCCACGATGATCTCCACGCGCTTCCTCTGCCGGGTGGCGCGCGTGCCGAACATCGACGCGATATCGATGATGCCGATCCCGCGGATTTCCATGTGAAAGTCCTGCAGTGCGTGGGCCTTGCCCATGAGGACGTCGCTTCCGCGCCGCGAAACCAGCACCAGGTCATCCGCCACGAGCCGATGCCCCCGCCGCACCAGCCCCAGCACGCACTCCGACTTGCCGATGCCGCTCGGTCCCGTGAAGAGCAGTCCAATCCCGTATACATCGGCCAGCGATCCGTGCACTGTAGTGGCCGGAGCGAGCATGTCTTCCAGATAGGGCTTCAGCACGCGGTAGAAGTCCGCCATTGCCAGACCGGTCCGCAGGACGGGGATACCGGCTTCCTCGGCCGCCTCGAGAAAGAGCGGCGGCACCTCCTGCCCGCCCGTGACGAATACCGCCGGGACCCCTCGGGCGAACACCGCGTCGAGCCGCCATCTGGCCTGGTCGGGCGACAGGGTGGACAGATAGCTCATCTCCGTCTCTCCGAACACCTGGACCTGCCCTTCGGCGATGCGGGCCGTGTACCCGGCAAGCGACAGGCCCGGACTGGAAAGTTCGGGGTGGGTGACGCGACCATCCAGCGGAACGCCGGAGGTGACGTGTTCCAGATCCAGCGATTCCTGCCTTGCGTCCAGCAGTTCCTCGACGGTGATCGAGCCCGTCACGAAATACGGTACTCCTTTCGCTTGGTCCGGTCCCTCTTCAGGAGCCGCTTCACGTGACCGTCCAGCTGGTCCATGGCGATCCTGAAATCCGGACCCCTGCCGCGGGCCACCACCGGCTGGCGGCGGCGGCGGGACACGATGGCTTCCGCGGTGCAGGTGCGGCCCTCGGTCTGGAATACGAAGCTGACTCCCATGGTGGCAGGGTCGAAACGGGGCCAGCGCGCGGCCAGTGCCTCGGCCTGGTCGCGGATGGCCTGGGTGATCTCGCATCCCTGCGCCGTTATGCGTGTCGGCGTCACGTAGTGGCCTCCTCGAAAAAGGGGTATGAGTGGCTGTGTGGTCGAACTCCCGCATCCGCTCTGCGACCGCGGATGTCAGGCAGACAGTCCTAGTCTAACAGCCCGACCCCGCCCCTCGCGCATCCTCTGTCAGCGACACTACATGGGCTTCGAACGCGTCGGCAATCGCCTCCCAGGAATACTCCTCCGCCATGGATCTGGCGGCCCGCCCGAGTTTGTCGCGGTTTTGCGGCGCCATCACCCGCAGCAGGGCGTCGGCAAGCGCTTCCACATTGCCGTGCGGTACGACATAGCCCGTCTCGCCGTGACGCACAGTCTCGCGAAGTCCCGGCGAATCGGACGCCACCGTCGGCGTGCCGCAGGCGGACGCCTCCATGCTCACGATCCCCCATCCTTCCTTGGGGGAGGTCAGCACATGTGCCCAGGACCGGGAGAGGAGTTCGGCCTTCTGCTGCTCGGAGACGAACCCGGCAAAACGGACCCGGTCGGAGATTCCGAGTTCGCCGACGGTGGCCTCCAGGGCGGCCCGGGCGTCTCCCCTGCCCGCCACGATCAACTCCGTGTCGATGCCAAGATCACGGAGCCGGGCAACCGCCTTCAGCACCAGGTCGACCCGCTTGTATCGCTTCAGCCTGCCGAGATACGCAAGCGTGGGCCTCGGGAACCGTTCCGTAGCCGGCTGCAGGTCGTCGAGTTCCACTCCATTGCGGATTACGGCGATGTTCGCGGGGTCGAGGCCGCGGCGCGCCAGGTCGTCCCGGGTGCTCTCCGAGACTGCCACACAGGGCATCCCCCGGTACACGGCGGGGATGATGCGCTCGAACAGCCAGGTCGCGGTGGCAAGGCCGGGGTTGGCCTCCCGGAAGGCGGTCGCCCCGAAGAGGTGGTGAACCAGGAGGAGGTGCACCGGCGCCGGCATCCACAAGGGAGAGAGCATCGGTACCTTGTTGAGGTCTTCGACGACCACGTCGAACCGGCAGCCCCGAAGAAGCCGCTCGCTGTGGAGCAGCGCCGACAGGTTGAAGGAGTACCGGCCTCCGGTCCGGAGGACACGTATGCCGTCGATCTCCGCGGAGGGTTCGCACGAGTCCCAGCCGGAGCACAGAAGGGTCACCTCGTGTCCCCTGGCGGAGAGGCGGCCGAATACCTGATGCAGATGCTCCTCGGCGCCGCCGGCATTGGGATTGAGGCGATCCTGCCAGTTCACCACGAGGATGCGAAGCCGGCCGCCGGAGAGCATCAGCGCAACCGGACTCCTAGCCCGACCTCGCCGCACGATAGACCGCGTCGAGCACGCCGTTGACGAATCGCGGCGAATCAGCTCCACCGTACCGCTCCGCGAGACGAACCGCCTCCTGTATGGCCACCTTTCCCGGCAGATCGTCAAGGAGCAGGATCTCGGTGGTGCCGAGCCGCAGTATGCCACGGTCCATGACGGAGAGGCGATCCAGCCGCCAGTTGTCGAGCGATGTCGAGATGGCGTCTTCGATCCGGCCCCGATTGTCGCTGAATGCCGTGACCAGCCGCTGCAGGTAGGAGAGTCGCGCCGGCGAGACAAGGCGGTGTTCGCAGGTCTCGGCGAGGGCTTCCTGGACCGTCATCTTGCCACCTTCGGTCTCCCATCGATAGTGCACCTGTAGAAACCACGCCCGGGAGCGACTGCGGTCGCGCCGCTGCCGGGCACCGAGCGACTGCTGCACGCCAGCTAACCCCTGCAGGAATCGTAGAGCGACAGCATCGTGAGCGCCGAGTCCGCGAATTCCCTGCCGTAGTTGGCATCGTATACATCAGCGCGCGTGAGGGCCTGCTCCGCCGTTTCGGTGGTGAGAACGCCGAACACTACAGGGATGTCCGCACCGAGCGCCACCTGACCCAATCCGTCGCTTGCGTGTCCGGCAACGTATTCGAAATGAGCGGTCTCACCGCGGATCACACACCCGATGGCCACGATCGCATCGTACCTGCCCGACTCCGCGATGCGACGCGCGGCCTGGGGCAGGTCCCACGCTCCCGGGACCCGGTACACGCCGATTCGATCCTCGGAAACGTCCCGGGCGAGAAGGCGTTCCCGCGCTCCAGACAACAACTGCTCCGTCACCAGGTTGTTGAAGCGAGCCACGAGCAGCGCGATACGCGCGCTCTCTGCCTTGAAATCACTCACATTCGTCCTCCACCCCGAGGGCCGGCGCCGCGGCCATCGCCATCGTCACGTCGCCCCTCATCCTCATCCCGTCGAATGGCTCCCGTCCCACTACACTCAGAGCGTACCCGTCAAGGCCGACAATGTGCCGTTTGCTGTTCGTGAGGAGCCGGACCGAACTCAATCCCAGGTCCAGGAGGATCTGGGCGCCGACCCCGTAGTCGCGCAGCACCTGCCCCTGAGCCGAAGCCGAGGACCCGGGCTCGGCCTCGGGCGGCTGCGAGACCCTCCGCAGGCGCTCGACCAGCCGGTCGCCGGCGCGGTCCCGGTGGATGTACACGATGACCCCGTCTCCTGCCCTGGCGATGTGCTCCATCGCCCCGGCAAGCATGTTTCCGTCCGGTTCGTCCCTGGATCCGAAGGTCTCCGCGAGGGGGTTTTCGGCGTGCATGCGCACGAGAACATCCTCTTCGCCTTCGACGTCGCCCTTCACCAGCGCCAGGTGGACCCGATCGTCGATCTCGGTCCGGTAGCCGATCACGTGGAAGTCTCCCCACCAGGTCCGCAGCGGCGTCTCCACGACCCGGGTAACCAGCCGTTCCCGGGACAGCCGGTAGGCCACCAGCTGCTCCACGGTGATGAACTTGAGCCGATGCTCCCGTGCCATCACTTCGAGTTGGTCGCGGCGGGCCATCGTGCCGTCCTCATTGAGGATCTCGCAGATCACGCCGGCCGGCGTCAGGCCAGCGAGGCGCGCCAGATCCACGGCAGCCTCCGTCTGGCCGACTCTGCGCAGCACCCCGCCCGAACGGGCCCGCAACGGGAAGATGTGACCGGGCCGCCTGAGGTCCTCGGGCACCGATGCAGCATCGGCCAGGACCTCCACGGTTCTGGCCCGGTCGTGCGCCGAAATGCCCGTCGTAACCCCAAAACGGTGGTGCGCGTCCACGGAAACCGTGAACGCCGTCCCCTGCGGGTCCGTGTTGCGGCCGGTCATCAGCGGCAACTCCAGGGCGTCCGCGCGCTCGGGGGTGAGCGAGACGCAGATCAGGCCGCGGCCGAACTTCGTCATGAAGTTGATCAGGTCCGGGGTGATCCTGTCGGCTGCGCAGACGAGATCGCCCTCGTTCTCGCGATCTTCGTCGTCGGCGACGATGACCAGTCTGCCCCTGGCAATGTCCCGGATGGCTTCGGGAACGGAATCAAAGGCCATGGGTCTCGACCATTCGTCTGACGTACTTGCCGACGAGGTCACACTCCACGTTGACGCCGTCGCCGGATTCCAGGGAGAACAGATTGGTGTGCTTCCACGTAAAGGGAATGACGGCCACCTCGCAAACCGCCTCGGGCCGCAGCCGGTTCACCGTGAGGCTGATGCCGTTGAGCGCGATCGAGCCGTAGAGGATGGTGGTCGAGAACACCTCCGGAGGAATCTCGAACTCCAGAAATCGCGTCTCACCGACGGTGCTCCCGCCAAGATAGGTCCCCAGCCCGTCCACGTGTCCCTGAACGAGATGCCCGTCCAGCCTGTCTCCCAGTCTGATAGCGCGTTCGAGATTCACCGGCGTCCCGGGCGCGTACCGTCCCGCAACGGTGCGCTCCAGCGTGGACGACCCCACCTCGACCGTGAAGGTCCCCCCACCCACCGCGATTGCCGTCAGGCAGGCCCCGTCCACCGCCACCGACTGCCCCTCCGTCAACTCTTCCGCGAAGGGTGCCGCGACCACCAGGGTGCGGCCCGCGTCGCTGCTGTCGACCGAGACGACCTCGCCCACCGCTTCGACGATTCCGGTAAACACGTCTCTCAGGCTCCCCGATCGAGGACGACAAGGGTGTCGTTTCCGAATCTCACCGGGTCCAGGCGGGACTGCCACCCCCGGAAGCGGGAGGCGACCGCCTCCGGATCGCCGGGCGGTCCGTCCGTAAAGGCCGGTACGCCCCCAGCCCCGATCAGAACCGGTGCCAGGAACAGATACAGCCGATCGACAAGGTCCAGGGCCAGCAGCGCGGACGCCAATTTGCCGCCGCCCTCGCACAGGACGCTGGCAATCCCGCGCTCCGCCAGGGATTGCAATACGGCTGCGAGGTCGAGTCCACCCGGAGCTTCGGCGACCGCCACCACATCGGCGCGGCCTCCAAGCCGCCGCGCGAGGCCGGCGACCTCTCCGCGGCAGGTAAAGACGATTCCCCGGGCACCGCCCTCGCCGCGGAGCGCGCGCAGTCCCGGGGTCGCGCATCCGCCGCGATCCAGCAGCACCGGCACCGGCGCAGCGCGGGGCTCGATTGCGCCCCGGGCCGTCAGCCGGGGATCGTCGGCCTCCCAGGTCCGGCTTCCGACCAGTACCGCGCCGAAGCCTGCACGCAGATTGTGGACCTCGGCCCGTGCCTGCGGACCGGTGAGCCAGAATCTGCGTCCCCCCTCTGGCGCAATCCGTCCGTCCAGGCTGACGGCGAGCTTCAGCGCGACGTAGGGCCTCCGCGACTCGGACGCCTGGCGGGACGCCTGGTAGAAGAAGGGATTCTCGGCCGCCCAATCCGCGCGCTCGCCGAACGGGCCGTCCACCCGCACGCCACGGCGCCCGAGCCATGCTCCTCCTCCCCCGGCCTCGTCGCCGGGCTCTGCCGCCCAGTAGACGACCCTGGCGACCCCGGCCCCGTTCAACGCATTCGCGCACGGCGGCGTCTTCCCGTGGTGACTGCACGGCTCGAGGCTGCTGTAGACGGTCGTGCCCCGCGCATCCCCGAGGCTGTTCAGGGCCAGGACCTCGGCGTGCGGACCGCCGAATACCTCGTGGTGGGCTTCCGCCACGACGGTCCCGTCACGGGCCACGACCGCTCCCACCATCGGATTGGGATGGACCCGGCCCCAGCCCCGCCGCCCCAATTCAACGGCGCGCCCGAGGAGGCGCCGGTCGACGTCGCTGAGGCCCTCGCCCGCGCATCCCGCCAGGGAAATGGGGCTCAAAGCGTGATCCTGAACGCGGTGGAGGCGAACCAGGTGGCCCCGTGAGGATCGAATGCGCCCGTTCGATCCTCGAAGGGATCTCCGACCCCTTCGGCCAGTCCAACTTCCAGCGACAGCCGGGTCAGCAGGAAGTTGAACCATCCGCTGACAAAGTACAGGATGCGCTCCGACGCCACATCGCCCGTTACCGAGCCGGGGTCGCCGGCTCCACGAGGCACCGACAGCTGCACGTCGCCCTCATAGCGGTCCCATCCCAGGCCGCCCATGATTCCGATGACGAACCAGTTCTTCCCGGCCGTGGCGCGCAGCGAGGAAACGGTGAGCCCCGTCGTGGCCTGCCCGGGGTTGCCGCCGGCGGTCGACCCCAGCTGGACGTCGGCGAGCCAGCGGCGGGCCGCCGCCACCGAGATGCCGGGCAGGGTGAACGATTCGCGCAAGACGCCGACCCGGGCGCCCACTCCGAATCCGGATCCGGATCCGGACAAGCCCGCCCCCGTCGGCATCCTCATCAGGGAATAGGAAGCGATCGCATCGACCGAGAGGACGCCGCCGACCGTCGGCGCGAGCTGAAAGCCGTCGAGGACGCCCGCAAACGCGGTCCCGCCGAGCCCCAGCAGCATGACGTTCTCGTTCTCCGTCAGCCCGTCGGCGGCCGAGGCGGCGACGCGTGGCATCCCGAAGCGGAGCGCCGAAGCGGTAATGGCAACTCCGACGCGCGGCATCAGGCCGAGGCGCCGCCCGTGCGTGCTCGATGTACCGGGAATATCGCTGCCCAGAGCCGAGGCCAGTCCCAAGCCCTGCTGCACCGCCATGACGGCAAGGGACATCTCCCGGCAGGGCGAGACGAAGCCGGAGTGTCCTCCCGCGCACCGTCGGGCCAGATCCTCTACCCCTTCGACCATGGCGTATTCGGCCCCGAGGTTCTGCCCCGACGCCGCCGGGTTCAGCCCTGCCAGCGCGAAGCCCGACGCCAGCGATCCGGCGACGAACCCGCGCGACCACCGAGAGCGGCGATGCGCCGCGTTGGCGAGGCGCTTTGAGAAGCCGCGCCTGTGCCGAGAGCGCCGAGGCGATGCGCTGGCCAGGTGGCCGGCCGGTGAAGCGCCTCTGCCATCCATCTCAGCCCACTCCAGCCAGTTCGACGCCGGCGCCCCTCACGACCTCGCCGAGCGGCCAGCCATCGTCGCCAAGCGACGCGCAAACCGATGCCTCGTGCTCCGGCGCCACCACCAGAATCATCCCGACGCCCATGTTGAAGACGCGATACATCTCCGCAGGTTCCACCGCCCCCGCCTCCCCCAGCTGCCGGAACACATTGGGCACCGTCCACGACCTGCAGTCGATCCGCGCGCCGAGCCCTTCGGGCAGGACTCTCGGAAGGTTGCCCTCGATCCCGCCGCCCGTCACATGCGCCATCGCCCGGATCGCGCGCTCGTCGAGCAGGGGGCGAACGAGCCCGAGGTAGGATCGGTGGACGCGGAGCAGCACGTCCGCCACCGAGGCCGATTCCCCGGGGAAGGGATCGCCGACGCCGAGCCCCATGCGCTCGAAGACGATCGCGCGGACCAGGGTGAAGCCGTTGGTGTGGAGGCCCGAAGATGGAACCGCGACCAGGCGGTCACCGGGCCGCACGGCCGACCCGTCGAGGATGCGGTCCCGCTCGACGACGCCCACGACGAAGCCCGCGAGGTCGTATTCGCCCGCCCCGTAGAAGTCCGGCATCTCGGCGGTCTCTCCACCGAGCAGAGCGCAACCGTTCTCGCGGCAGGCGTGCGCGACCCCGCTGACGACCTGGGCGGCCACCCCCTCGTCCAGCTGACCGGTCGCCAGGTAGTCGAGGAAGAAGAGGGGGCTCGCACCCTGCACCAGGATGTCGTTCACGCAGTGGTTGACGAGATCGCGGCCCACGGTGTCGTGGCGGCCGGAAAGAAACGCGAGCTTGAGCTTGGTGCCGACGCCGTCCGCGCTGGCTGCCAGCACCGGACGGGTGAGCCCCTCGGGTACGGCATAGAGGCCCCCGAAGGCGCCCAGCCCTGACAGCGTGTTCGCGTCGCCGGAGGCGTCGAGGAGTGCGGCGAACGAGCGCTTGGCCCGGTCGGCGGCGTCCAGATCGACGCCTGCGTCCCTGTAGGTGAGAGGATCGTTCATCCGAGCTCCGAAGCGCCGGCCAGCGCCGGGCCGGTTGCAGTTCCACCCGCCAGCCCGATCGTCAGGGTGCGGGCCCGATCGTCGACCTCCTCCCGGCCAAGGTCCCGAAACCGCTCTACCGAGAACGCCTCGACGGCATAGGAGCCCATGGCCGATCCGTAGGCCAGGGCCTGGCGCAGATCAGCGGGCGTCGGGCCGCCCGGCACGGCGCGCGCCCGGGGGCCGGCGAGCCAGCCCATGAAACCGCCCGCGAATGCGTCACCGGCGCCCGTGGGATCGACCAGTGCGTCCACCTCGTACGCGGGGCAGGATACGCTCCAGCCGTCGGCGAACAGCGTCGCCCCCCTCGCCCCCTGCTTGACAACGACCGCGCGCGTGCCGTGGCCGCGGATCCACTCGGCCGCGGCCCCCGGATCGGTGCGGCCGGAGAGCTGCATCGCCTCCTCGTCGTTCACGAGGAGGAAATCGATGCGGGGCAGAACCTCCATCAACGCGTCAGGGGTGCGCTCGATCCAGTAGTTCATCGTGTCGGCGGCGACGAGCCGGGGAGCGCTCAGTTGATCCAGCACGCCAAGCTGCAGGACCGGGTCGATGTTGCCGAGGAAGACCATCCTGGAGTCGACATGGGCAGGCGGCACCACCGGGTCGAAGGAGGCGAAGACGCCCAGGCGCGTGGCCAGGGTCTCTCTCGTCGCGAACCCGTCGTGGTAGCGGCCGGCCCAGAAGAAACTCTCTCCGGGCTGCATGGACAGCCCCTCGAGATCGACCCCTCGTTCCTCCAGAAAGCGCAGCTGATCCATGGGATAGTCGTTGCCGATAACGCCGACGAGCCGCACGCGGGTCAGCAGCGACGCCGCCGCGCTGAAGAAGACGCCCGACCCGCCGATGACCCCATCGACCGAGCCGAACCGGGTTTCGACCGCGTCGAGCGCCACACTGCCGATCGCCAGAACCGGCGTGGAGCCCGCGGTCGGCGGACCCGTCGGGGGCGCGCACGAGTCAGCGGTCACGTTCCATCCTCTCGGGAGCGTCGAGGCCGAGCACGGCCAGGCCGTTGTGCAGCACGACGCGCCCGGCCGCGGCCAGCGCCAGCCGCGCCGCCCGGAGCGCGGGGTCCGGCACCAGAGCCCGGGCCGAGGGGTCGCGGGTGGGGTGGCCGGTCTGATACCAGGAGTTGATCAGGCCCGCCGTCTTCTCGAGGTAGTCGCAGATCAGGTGGGGAGCGCGGGCCGTCGCGGCGCGGCCGAGGAACCCGGGGAATTCGGCCAGCTGATTGATCACTTCCCGTTCCGCGGGGGTCCTCAGAAGCGAGGTGTCGGCGGACGCGGCGGCTTCCGGGCCGTCGCCGTATTGGGTGCGCGCCAGGTCCAGCAGGCTGCAGAGGCGGGCGTGGGCGTACTGGACCTTGTAGACCGGGTTGCGGTCGGACTGGTCGAGCGCCAGGTCCAGGTCGAAGGTGAGGTGCGCCTCGGGCCGGCGCATCAGGAAGAAGTAGCGGGCCACATCGGCACCCACCTCGGCCACAAGCTCGGCCAGCGTGGTGTAGGATCCGGCGCGCTTCGAGAAGCGTACCTCCTCTCCGCCCCGCTCGACCGTCACCATCTGGTGCAGCACGTACTCGGGATATCCCTCCGGACGGCCCAGCGCCTGAAGACCGGCGCGCACGCGGTCCACCGTGCTGTGGTGATCGGCGCCCTGGACGTTGACGACCTCGGTGAATCCGCGCTCCCACTTCCCCATGTGGTAGGCCACGTCGGGGAGGAAGTAGGTCGGTGAGCCATCGCTCTTCACCATGACCCGGTCCTTCTGGTCACCGAAGTGCGAGGTGCGCAGCCAGGCCGCGCCGCCTTCACGGTAGGTGAGCCCGGTCTCGTCGAGGGCGCGGATCGCTGCGGCCACCCTGCCTTCCGAGTACAGCCGCGTCTCGGGATAGTATTCGTCGAAACGGACCCGGAATGTGGCGAGGTCACGCTTCTGCTCTTTCCGCAGCATGCCTACCGCGAAGGTTCGCATGGCCTCGGTGGCCTCGGGACCGCGGTCGCCCTCATACACCCGCCCCACACTGTCCCGGAATGCGGCGGCGATCTCGGACACGTACCCGCCCTGATAGCCGTCCTCGGGTACCGGGGTGTCATGGCCGAGCAGCTGCTGGTAGCGTGCCCACACGCTCTCGGCCAGCCGGGCAATCTGTCCCCCCGCGTCGTTGAAGTAGAACTCGCGGTGGACCTCCCACCCCGACCACTCGAGCAGGGACGCGATCGCGTCTCCCAGGGCGGCCTGGCGCCCATGGCCCAGGTGCAGCGGACCGGTCGGGTTGGCGGAGACGAACTCGACCATGATCCGCCTCCCCGCTCCCTCGTCGCTGCGCCCGTAGTCGCCCCCCGCGGCCAGGATCGTGTGGAGCGTGCTCCCCACCAGGCCCGCCTCGAGGAAGAAGTTGAGAAAGCCCGGCCCGGCGATGTCTATCCGGTCCACCCCTTCAAGGCCGTTCAGCCGGTCCTTCAGGTCGCCGGCAATCTCCCGCGGGGGACGCCGCAGCCGCTTGGCAAGGGTGAGCGCGATGTTCGAGGCCAGATCGCCGTGACCCGTATCGCGGGGCCTGTCGAGACGGACGCTGGCATCCGCAGCTCCGAGTTCGGCCGCGGCCTCGCGCAGCGCGTCCGATATGCGTTCGGCGAACATGGAGGTCAACCGGACCGGTCCCCGCCGCCCTCGGCCGACGAAGCGGACGTGTTCTTCGCCCCGGCTCCGCGGTCTGCGGTCGATGGCTTCGCGGTTTCCGAGGACGACTTCGATTCCGACCCCTTGGCCCCATCCCCCTTGTCCGCGCCCACGCCGGCTTCCTCGCGGGCCTGCTTGCGATAGTCGTCCGAGCGGTAGTCGGTGATGTAGAATCCGTCGCCCTTGAAGAGCAGGCCGGCTCCACCGGAAATCAGGCGCTGGGAGGCGGCGCCGCAGGCCGGGCAGGGTGCGCCGGGCCTGTCGCTCATCCTCTGGAAGACTTCGAACTCGCGACCGCAGTCACGGCATCTGTACTCGTAGGTAGGCATTGTCAATGATAATAGGATACCGGCCGGTCACACCGGTGCGTCGTAGGTCCCCCACAGACTCCGCAGGGCGTCGCTGATCTCTCCCAGCGTGACTCCGCCCTTGACCGCTTCGATCATCGCCGGAAGGACGTTGGCGTCGCTGCCGGCCGCAGCCTTGAGGGCACGCAGGTGCGCGGCGATCCCATTCCGGTCGCGCGCCGCCTTGAACGTCTTGAGCGCCGCGGTCTGTCGGGCTTCCAGTTCGCGGAAGTCGGGCCCCGGGGGAGGATCATGGGACTCCTCCGTCTCGTACCGGTTCACTCCGACGATCACCCGCTTCCCGGCCTCGACCTCCAGCTGGTGCTCGTAGGCCGCACGGTGGATCGTCTCCTGCATGAACTCGATCGCACCGGAGGAACCGCCCTTCTCCTCGATGCGAGCCATGAGCTCCAGCGCCTCGGACTCGATCCGGTTCGTGACATGCTCCACGACGTAGCTGCCGCCGAGCGGATCCGCCCAGTCGGCAACCCCCGACTCGTCGGCCAGGATCTGTTGGGTGCGCAGCGCCAGCGCCGCCGCTTCCGCCGTGGGAAGCGCGAGGGCTTCGTCGTAGCCGTTGGTGTGCAGCGACTGCGTCCCGCCGAGGACGGCCGCGAGCGCCTGCATCGCGACGCGCACCACGTTGTTCATCGGCTGCTGGGCGGTCAGCGTGGAGCCGCCGGTCTGCGTGTGGAAGCGAAGGCGGCAGGACCGGTCGGAGGCGCCGAAGCGCTCCCTCATCATGCGCGCCCAGATGCGTCGGGCCGCTCGGAACTTGGCGACTTCCTCGAAGAGGTCGCTGTGGGCCGCGAAGAAGAACGAGATGCGGGGGGCGAAGTCCTCCAGCGCGATCCCGCGGTCGAGCGCGCGCCGCACGTACTCGATGCCGTTCGACAGCGTGAAGGCGACCTCCTGGGCGGCGGTGGAGCCGGCCTCGCGGATGTGGTAGCCGGACACGGAGATGGCATTCCAGCGCGGGAGCTCGGCCGCGCAGAACGCCATCAGGTCGCTCACGAGCCGGAGCGAGGGACGCACGGGGTAGATGTAGGTGCCGCGCGCGATGTACTCCTTGAGGACATCGTTCTGCACGGTTCCCCTGAGCGCGTGGCGGGGCACGCCGGTTTCGTCGGCCACCGCGGTGTAGAGCGCGAGGAGGATCGGGGCGGTGGCGTTGATCGTCATCGAGCAGGAGATGCGCCCGAGGTCGATTCCGTGGAGGAGCGTGCGCATGTCGGTCAGGGAATCGATCGCCACGCCCACCCGCCCCACCTCCCCCACGGCCATGGGAGCATCGGAATCGAAGCCCATCTGTGTGGGAAGGTCGAAGGCGACCGAAAGCCCCGTCGTGCCGCGGTCCAGGAGGAAGTGGTAGCGGCGGTTGGTCTCCTCGGCGGTCCCGAAGCCGGCGTACTGGCGCATCGTCCAGCGCCGTCCCCGGTACATGGTCCGATAGACCCCGCGGGTGAAGGGGAAGCTGCCCGGCTCCCCCAGGTCGGCGTCCGCGCGGAATCCTTCCGGCAGACCGCTGAAGGCTGCTCCGTCTTGCGGATCCACGGGTGCCTAGACTCCGTCCACGTCGCTGAATTCGACGAGGACCTGCGCCTTGTTCACCGCATCGCCCGGACCCACCAGGACCCGCGCCACCCTCGCGGCGGCCGGTGCGCGCAGTTCGTTCTCCATCTTCATCGCCTCGACGATGACCACGGTGGCCCCCGCCTCCACCGGCTCGCCCTCCTCCACGGCGACCTGCACTACCAGGCCGGGCATGGGCGCCTTGAGGGCGGAGACTTCGGCGCCCCCCCGGGCGGCCGCGGAGAGCTCGCGGATCTTCGCCTGTCTCTCATCCAGAACCTCGATGGTGTGGGCGCGGCCATCAATGTCCACCTCCCACTGGCCGGGCGCTCCAGGCCGGGCGAGAAGCGGTACCGAAGCGTCGTCCATGAGCAGCGAGCATCGGACCGGGTGGCTGGCGGCTTCAAGTGAGGCCCTGTATCTGCGTCCGTTCACCGTCACGGCGCCGGCTTCGTCTACGGTCACCTCGTGCAGTTCGCCGTTCAGCGAAGCCACGTAGCGGGCGGGCGGGGCGGGCATCGTCGCGTCAGCCATTCGATCGGGCGGGAACGGCCCGGACGCCCGCTGAATCTTCCGTGGCGGCGTTCCCGTCCCGATGCGCCCGGGCCCGGCGCTGCCAGGCGGAGAGCGCGCCGCCGCTCCTGCCGATTCTGGGGGCTGTGCGGTCGAGGCGACGGCCGTGCTCGAGGAGGGCGGCGGCCACAAGGAGCGTGTCCCGCTCCGGCGCGTCGAGTCGCCCGTCGGTCAGCTCGGGGTGTTCGGGGAGGTAGGCGGTGGACAGGCGGCCCTTCCGAAAGTCCGGCTCATCCATGATCCGGCGCAGCAGGGGCGCACTCGTGGCCACTCCGCCGATCGTCAGCTCCTCGAGCGCGCGCCTCATGCGGCGCACGGCGAGGGGACGGTCCGGCCCCCAGGTGATCAGCTTTCCGAGGAGCGGATCGTAGTGCAGCCCGATCTCCATGCCCCGGGTGATGCCGCCGTCCCAGCGAATACCCGGTCCCCCGGGGACCTCCAGACAGTCGATGACTCCCGTGGCGGGAAGGAAGCCGTCAAAGGGCGATTCGCTGGTGATCCTGCACTCCAGCGCATGACCGCGCAGCGGGATCTCCTCCTGACTCAGGGGAAGGGTCTCGCCCGCGGCCACGCGGAACTGCCATTCGACCAGGTCGATTCCGGTCACCAGCTCCGTAACCGGATGTTCGACCTGCAGCCGCGTGTTCATCTCGAGGAAGAAGAACTCGCCGCCGGCATACAGGAATTCGACCGTGCCCGCCCCCGTGTAGTCGACCGCCCGTGCCGCGCGCACTGCCGCCTCACCCATGTCGCGGCGCTCGTCTGCGGTGAGGAGCGGCGAGGGCGCTTCTTCGACGAGCTTCTGATGCCGCCTCTGGATCGAGCACTCGCGCTCGAAGAGGTGCACGACGTTGCCTCGCGCGTCTCCGAAGAGCTGGATCTCGATGTGCCGCGGCCGCTCGAGGAATCGCTCCACGTACACGCTGCCGTCGCCGAAGGCGGCCTTTGCCTCGCGGCTGGCGGTCTCGAAGGCGCCTGCGACCTCGTCCGCGCGATGCACCACCCGCATCCCCTTCCCCCCGCCCCCGGCGGCCGCCTTCAGCACGACCGGAAAGCCGACCGACTCGGCCGCGCGGGTGGCATCGCGCCCGGACGCCAGAGGCGTGTCGTTGCCGGGAACGATGGGCACGCCTGCCGCGGCCATCCGCCTCCGGGCCTCGGTCTTGTCCCCCATCGCGTGGATCGTGGACGCCGAGGGACCGACAAAGACGAATCCGGCCTTCGCGACCGCTTCGGCGAAGTCCCCGCTCTCCGAGAGGAAACCGTAGCCGGGATGAAGGGCATGCACCCCCGCCCGCGCAGCCACCTCGAGGAGCCTGTCCGCCGACAGGTAGCTCTCGGACGCACGCGGGGGACCGATGCAATACGCCTCGTCGGCGTGGAGCACGTGCGGCGAGGTGCGGTCGGCCTCCGAGAACACCGCAACGGTGCGAATGCCCATCTCGCGGGCGCCCCGGATCACCCGGAGCGCGATTTCACCCCGGTTGGCGACGAGTACGGATTCGATCAAGGTTTGGCCAGGCGCTCCCGGGCCTCCCGGGGCCGACTGCGGACACCGGGCGCTGGATGGATGGTGCGGAAGTTATCAGGGTCGGTTAATGGTACCTGCGACCGTTGTCTCCGCGCCATCGCGCCAGATGCTGAACTCGATCTCCTCGTCTTCGGTGTACGAGCGCAGGATGCGCCTCAGTTCGGCGGCATCGTCCACCGTGCGCCCCTCGACCGCCACCACCACGTCGCCCGGCAGGAGGCCGAGCGGCGAGTCTTCACCGGCGTTCGCGACCAGGACACCCTCGTCAGTGCCGAAGTAGGCGCCGAGCCCCGGGTTCAGCTCGACCAGTTCGAGGTCGTAGGCCCGCTCCTGCGAGGACCGGAAGTACCAGTTCCCGCTCGCGCCCGCGCGGGGCGCACCCGTGATGACCGAGATCCTCTCGTCCAGGTCTCGCGGCGGGAACTCCAGCGCCTCGTACCGGCCGCGGATCTGCTCCGCCATGTCGCGCACGCGGAAGGTGACGGTGTCGAAAGTTGGACGAAGAAAACTGCTGCCCATCCTCTCGGGAACCACATCGAAGGTCAGCGACTCGCCGTCCCGGTCGACCTCGACCTCGACCGCTTCACCCTCCGGAACCTCCTCCAGCAGGGCGCGCATGCGATCGACCGGCGACTCCGCCCCGTCGCCGCTCTCTTCCTCCTGCTCCTCTGCCAGCGGTTGCAGGAGAGGGTGCCCGCCAACGGAGACGATGACGTCCCCCGCCCGGATTCCCGCCTCGTCGGCTGGGCCCCCGGACGACACGCGCGTGACCCTGATCCCGCCGTCCAGGGCCGCCGTCGTCGTGCTCACGAAGACGCCGATCCTGGGGCGTGTGTCACCGGGCGCGAACACGATCCGCGTGCTGGTGAACTCCCTCTCCTCTTCCTGCGCATGGGTGGCCGGGGACCACCTGACCGACCCCGAAACGACCACAACCGCGAACGCCGCGAACACCGCCAATCCCCTGGCCGCTGTCACCGTTCTCATCACTTCCCCTCCCGTTGCTGGTCCGGCAGCCCCCGGCACACCCCGCACTCAGGCTACTCGGCAGATGAGACGCGGAAGCTGCGGCGCGGGTTGCCCCGGCAGTCCGCGGAACCGGTCCCGGCTGCGATTCGGACGGCGGCGCACCCGCGCTGGCCACGCCGTTCGGGCGACAGTCGCGCCGGGCCTACAACGGGATATTGCCGTGCTTCTTCGGAGGGTTGGCGTCCCGCTTTTCCGAGAGCATGTCCAGTGCATTGATGACGCGGGGCCGCGTGTCGCGTGGATCGATGACGTCGTCCACGTAGCCCCGGGCTGCCGCCACGAACGGATGGGCGAACTTCTCGCGGTACTCGGCCATCCTGGCTTCGGTTGCCGCCTCCGGATCGTCCGACGCCGCGATCTCCTTGCGGAAAAGGATCTCCACCGCCCCCTTCGGCCCCATCACCGCGATCTCGGCCCAGGGCCAGGCCAGATTGATGTCCCCCCGAATGTGCTTCGAGTTCATGACGTCGTAGGCTCCTCCATAGGCCTTCCGGGTGATGACCGTGACCTTGGGAACGGTGGCCTCGCAGAAGGCGTAGAGCAGCTTGGCGCCGTGCCGGATGATGCCGCCGTGCTCCTGGCCCACCCCGGGGAGGAATCCGGGCACGTCCTCGAACACGACCAGCGGGATGTTGAAGGCGTCGCAGAAGCGGACGAAGCGGGCGCCCTTGTCCGAGCAGTCAATGTCGAGCACCCCGGCCAGCACGGCGGGCTGGTTGGCCACGATCCCCACCGAATGTCCCCCCAGGTGGGCGAAGCCGGTGACGAGGTTGCGCGCAAACCCGGCGTGCACCTCGTAGAACTCGCCCTCGTCGACCACCTCCCGGATGACCTCGATCATGTCGTAGGGGCGATTCGCGCTGTGCGGGACGATTTCCAGCAGCCTCCCGCTGCGGCGGTCGTGCGGATCCTGTCCCGGGCCGGCCGGGGGACGCTCGCTGTTGTTGCGGGGGATGTAGCGGAAGAGCTCTCTCACCGCGGCGAGCGACTCCGCCTCGCTGTCGTGGGCGAAGTGCGCCACCCCGGAGGTCTCGGCGTGCACGTCCGCCCCGCCCAGCCCCTCCTTGTCCACGTCCTCGTGGGTCACGGTCTTCACGACTTCGGGGCCGGTCACGAACATGAAGCTCGTGCCGCGCACCATGTAGACCAGGTCGGTAATCGCGGGGGAGTAGACCGCTCCCCCCGCGCAGGGCCCCAGAATCACGCTGATCTGCGGAATCACCCCGGACGCGAGCGTATTGCGCAGGAAGATGTCGGCGTACCCGCCAAGCGACACCACGCCTTCCTGAATGCGCGCGCCGCCGGAGTCGTTCAGGCCGACGAGGGGCGCGCCGTTCTTGAGGGCCAGCTCCTGGATCTTCACGATCTTCTCGGCGTGGGCCTCGCTCAGCGACCCGCCGAAAACGGTGAAATCCTGTGAGAAGACGTACACCAGCCGGCCGCGAATCGTCCCGTAGCCGGTGATGACCCCGTCCCCGAGGATCTTCTGCTCGTCCAGTCCGAAGTCCGACGAACGGTGCGTTACAAAGCGGTCCAACTCCACGAAGGAGCCGGTGTCCAGCAGGAGGTCGAGCCTCTCGCGAGCGGACAGCTTCCCCCGTGCATGCTGGGCCCGAAGGCGCGCCTCCCCGCCCCCGAGTGCCGACTCCGCCTTCAGCGCTTCGAGCCGATCGAGCGACTCCTGCCTGGTCACGTCCGGCTCACCCGCTGCCGCCGGGAGGCACGGTCGGTCCCGTGCCGATGGAGTGGAGCGTCCCCTCGTAGATTCTGACCGGAAAATAGTCGCGTGCGAGCCGCCCATCGACGAAGGAGTAGGTTCCCGTCGCCCCTCGGAAGCTGTGGAGCCGGTCCAACGCCGCGACGAGGTTCCTCGCCGTGCGGTGCGCCTCGCCGTAGGCGTCCAGCACCATGCGGAGGAGGTCGTATCCGGTCGCCGGGATCGGGCTGCGCAGCGTTCGCCGGAAGTGCGCTTCGTAGGCGGCCACGAAATCGGCCGCCGGATCGTGGTCGGCATCGGGCTGCGATGTGCTGACGGCGATGACCAGGTCGGTGTGCCTGCGGGCCACGGATTGGAGGACGGCGGGGCTCGTCCAGGCACTCGTGCCCGCCACCTGGATGTCGAGCGTGTCCAGACCGAAGAAGGCGATCTGGGGGGCCAACAGCTCCACGTCGGCAGGTGGGGCGGCGACCACCAGCAGCTCGGGCAACAGCAAGTCCACCTGCATGAGTTCCAGATCGAACGTCGTGGTTCCGGGCTCATAGGCCAGCCGTCGACGGACGATTCCTCCCGCGGCCGCAAAGGACTCGTCGAATGCCAGGGCCTCCAGTGTTTCTTCCGGGCTCTCCGGATAGATCAACACCGCGTCGGTGTATCCCATGCCGGCGACCGCCGCGGCCAGAGCACGCCCTGCACCCGGATCGCCCGCGCGGAGGCTGTAGATCCCCGCCCGTTGCGACGGGGACGTGCGGGCAGTCGGGGACAACAGGGCTACGGTCCCCGGCACCGCTTGCAGCACCGACGCCATGTTGTCGTCCGACAGCGGCCCAAGGATGGCGGCGGCCCCCCGTGAAACGAGCGCCGAAGCCGCGCGCACGCTGGCCGAAGGTGCGCCGAGATTGTCCTCGACCACCAGCTCCACGTTGACGCCTGCTCGCTGGGCCTGGGCGGCGGCCACCTCCACACCCTCGAGGAAAAGACGGGCGTACTCCCGGTTTGACGGCGAGCCGGAGATCGGCAGGATCGCCCCGACGGTAAACTGCGGGGGAAGCAGCGCCGAGAGATCCGCCTCGAGAACCGCCCGGGCGACGTCGAGCGATCTGCCCTCGGCCCCGGCCTCTACAGCCCCGCGTGCATAACGGTTTGCGCCGGCGGTGTCACCGTAGACCGCATGCGTAAACGCGAGTTCGGCGAGGAGGGGTCCGAGTCGCGGATCGGTTGTGTCACCGGCTTTTTCGGCGGCCAGTGCTTCGAGCTGGTGCCGGGGCAACCGGGCTACGGCGGCCGTGAGCTGCTCCACCATGTTGTCGGTGACCGATCCGGCGGGGGGCGCGAGAAGCCCTTCCGCGGCAGCGAAGAACTGCCTCGCGGACAGCATGGCCTCTGCCCATCCGATTGCCCCGACCGAGTCGCCGTCGATCGCTCCGCCGTCGGTGGCCGATGGCGGAGGGGGCTGGATTCCGGGTGACAAGCGCTGTTCGCCAGCCCCGGCAGCGCAACCGATCAGAAGACCGGCGAGGAGCCCGGCCGCGATCAGCAAAACCGTCGGTCTGTTCTTCATTGGCATGCGCTTCCGGCGCTCCGGATCCCTTCCTACTCTGTCCCTCCCGCCTCCGAATCTTCGGAAGACTCGTCGGCCGCTTCCGCCTGTGACTCGTCGGCCGCTTCCGCCTGTGACTCGTCGGCCGCTTCCGCCTGCGGCTCGTCGGCCGCTTCCGCCTGCGGCTCGTCGGCCGCTTCCGACCGTGACTCGGCGTAATCGCTGTCCTCGCCGTCATCGGCCTCCGGCTGCTCCGCAGCCCGCCGCTCCGGCGCGGCCAGAACTTCCAGGACGATGCGACGGTCCCCCGCATCGGAGGAGATCACCTTGAGCGGTACACTCTCCCCAACCCGGTAGTGCGCTTCCAGCGACTCGGGCGCCACTCCGCTATGCGAGCCCGGCACGAATCCCTCGACACCCTCGCCGAGATCCACCACCACGCCCTTGTCCTGCAGACGAGCGATCGTGCCGTCCTGTTCGTGACCCTTCGCGAAACGAATCACCAGCTCGGGCCACGGGTCGTCGTAGAGCTGCTTGAGCCCCAGGGAAATCCGCTTGTTGTCCGAATCGACGTGAAGGACCATCACATCCAGCTCGTCGCCCTTCTGCACGACCTCGGAGGGATGCTCCACGCGCTTGGTCCAGCTCATGTCCGAGACGTGGACCAGTCCGTCGATCCCCGGCTCGATCTCGATGAACGCGCCGAAGGTGGTGAGGTTGCGAACGGTTCCCGTGAGGCGCGTACCCGTGGGGTACTTCAGAGGCAGCGCGAGCCACGGGTCCTCCTCGATCTGTTTCATCCCGAGGGAGATCTTCTCCTCCTTCGGGTCGACCTTGAGGACCACGGCCTCGATCTCGTCGCTGATCGAAACCAGCTTGGACGGATGCCGGACGTTGCGCGTCCACGACATCTCCGAGATGTGGACCAGACCTTCGACGCCCTTCTGCAATTCGACGAAGGCCCCGTAGTTCGTGATCGAAACGACCCGGCCGCGGACGCGGGCACCAACGGGATAGCGCTCTTCGATGTCCGTCCACGGGTAGGGCAACAGCTGCTTGAGCCCGAGCGAGATCCGCTCGCGGTCCCAATCGATGTCGAGCACCTTCACGTCGAGATTGCCTCCCACGTCGACGACCTCGGAGGGATGACCCACGCGGCCCCAGGACATGTCGGTGATGTGGAGGAGTCCGTCGAGCCCGCCGAGGTCGATGAAGGCGCCGAAGTCGGTGATGTTCTTGACCACGCCCTCGCGGACCTGCCCCTTCAGCAGCTCCTTGACCAGCGTCGACCGCTTCTTCTCGCGCTCGCGCTCCAGGATCACCCGGCGCGACACCACGATGTTCCGGCGCCGCTTGTTGAGCTTGATGATCTTGAAGTCGTAGCGCTCGCCGATCAGCTCCTCGATGTTGGGAACCCGGCGCAGCGCGATCTGCGAGCCCGGCAGGAACGCGTCGACCCCCATGATGTCGACGGTGACGCCGCCCTTGATCTTCCGGGTCAGGAGTCCCTTGACCGGCTCGTCCTTTTCGTAGGCTTCCTTGATCAGCTCCCACACCCGCAGGAAGTCCGCCTTCTTCTTGGAGAGGACCACCACGCCGTCGTCGTCCTCCAGGCTCTCGAGAAGCACCTCGACTTCCTGGCCGGGAGCGACGGAATCGCCGTCCTTGAACTCGTCGAGGGATACGGCCCCTTCGCTCTTGAAGCCGAACTCGAGGATGGCTGCGGAGTCCGTCGTCCGCAGGACCCGCGCCTTGACGATCTCGCCTTCCTTGATGACGCCGCGTGCCGTCTGGTGATCGGAGAGCATCGCGTCGAAGTCGTCGTGCGAAAGATCGAGCACCTCTTCGCCGTACGGGTCGTGCAAAAGCTCCGGGGAGATCTCTTCGGACTGCAGGGCTTCGGTGGAGGATGGCTCGCCGGTGGAGCCGGCCGGCTCGGGGACCGGTGCGGTATCTGGTGTTTCGTTCATTGGTCAGGGTCTCGCCGACACCGAGGCCGGCGCTCCGATGCTGGTCCAGCCGCACAAGATGAAGTACGGGCCGGGCTGGAGTTGAGTGGATTTGCACCGCCCCGGACCATCCCGTTCATGGCCGGTGACGTGTCGCCTGCCTGCTCCGCGCTTGTTTTCACTACGCGGCAACTCCGCAGCGGGTTACCGCAAGTGGACGGGGTACAGTCCTTAAGTATACTCGTCCGATGCCAGAAACGGGAGTACCAACTGCACGACGACGTCCGCCTGGCCCGCCGGATCCAGAGCCGTGGTATCGACCGTGACCGACCCCGCCGCGCGCGCCAGGGGAGCGATGGCGCGCGTGGAATCGCGCTCGTCACGGCGCTTCAGCCGACAGGCTTCGGCCTCGATTTCGTCGGGCGCGGGCTGCCGGCCGACATCCTGCAGGAGCCGTCGCCTGGCTCGCTCGCGAAGGTCGGCATCGAGATACACCTTTACCTCCGCGCCGGGGAAGACCACCGTCCCCATGTCCCGTCCCTCGGCCACGAGACCGGGAGGCCTGGCCGCAGATCGCTGCAGCTCAAGCAGGTGGTCGCGGACAAGGGGCACTGCCGAGACCCGGGACACCGTGGCGGTGACCCGCGGCACACGCAAGGCCTCGTCGGGAACCGGTTCGCCTCCGAGACGCACGCGCATCGTTGGACCGCGCCATTCGAGGTGGATGCCGAGTGCGTCCAGTTCGTCCGGAGTCACGCCCTCGACATCGTCGCAGCCCCGTTCCGACTCGAGCAGGGCGAGGGTGGCCGCCCGGTAGAGAGCGCCTGAATCCAGGTGACGGAACCCCAGCCTGGAGGCCACGTCCGCAGCCGTCCTGGACTTGCCCGAACCCGCGGATCCGTCGATGGCCACCACGATGGATCGATCCGCACCCGGCGGCGGCGAGGCGGACCGGCGGGAATGCGCCGCGTCGGCGGCGCCCCACTCCTCGACGCGGGCAAGGAGTTCCCGGAACCCCGGGAAGCTCACGTCGGCCGCGCCGGGATCGTCGATCGCCAGGTCGCAGCCGGGGGACGCGCCCAGCACTCCGAAGGCCATCGCGATGCGGTGATCGCGGAAGCACTCCACTCTGCCCGAAAGCTGTTTGCGCGTGCCGAGGATCTCCAGGCCGTCGGGGAACTCCTCGACCGCGACCCCCATGCGGCGGAGGTTGACCGCCAGAGCCGACAGACGGTCCGATTCCTTTACGCGCAGTTCCGCCGCGCCGGTAATCCGGGTCACACCTTCCGCCCGTGCGGCCAGAGCGGCGACGATCGGGATTTCGTCGATGAGTCCGGGGACCTCATCCTCACCGATCTCGACGGCTCGCAGGTCGATCACCCGCCCCGCGACCCGCAGGTCTCCGGTGGGCTCGCCCCCGGCGGCGGCTCGAGGCATGACCTCCACATTCACGCCCATGCGGTTCAGTACCGGGAGGAGTCCCGTTCGGGTGGCGTTCAGTCCCACGGAGCGAATCGTCAGGGGCCGGGGCCTCCCGGCAAGCGCGGCCCAGGCGAGGAAGAAGGCGGCCGAAGAGAAATCGCCCGGAACTTCCATGTCCAGCGGATCCAGCCGTGCCGGAGGATCGGACAGCCGCACGCACCAGGCGTCGCCGCGCCATCCCTCCTCGACCCTGGCGCCCATGGCCTCGAGCATGCGCTCGCTGTGATCCCGCGAGCGGTGCGGCTCCCGGACCTCGACGGGGACGCCCGCGCCGATGCCGGCCAGCAGAATCGCGCTCTTCACCTGTGCACTGGCGATTTCGCCGTCGTGCCGTATGGTGGTGAGCGCGCCGCCGGCAATCCGCATCGGGAGGACCCCTGGCCGCTCCAGGTAGTCGACGGTGGCGCCCATTCGCCGCAGCGGGTCGGCGATCCGCCTCATCGGACGCCTGGACAGCGATGCGTCGCCGCGCAATACCACGGACAGGGGCTGTGCCGCCAGCGCCCCGGCGAGCAGCCGCGCGCCCGTCCCGCTGTTGCACAGATCGAGTGCCGTGACGGGCTGTGTCCAGCGCCGCAGTCCCGGGCCGCGGATCGTGACAGGCGCGGCCTCGGCGTCATCCAGACCGCGCACATCCACGCCGAGGGTCGCGACGGCGCGCCCGGTAGCGAGCGGGTCTCCGCCGCGGGGAAGGGCTCCGATGCGGCTCTCGCCATCCGCGAGGGCTCCGAGGATGAGGGCCCGCTGCGTGATGGACTTGTCCCCCGGCATGCGGATCGTCAGTCCTCCTCCGCGGTCCATCGCCTCCCTCCGAGCATGAGTTCTTCGAGCGCGTCCCAGTTGCCGGCTTCCATGCTCCGGCGAATCGCGGCGATCTTTCGCTCGACGGCGCGCAGCGCTCCCGCATCCTCCTCGGCCGCCGCCTCCAGGAGCGGGCGCCACATGGCCGGGCTGGACCTGGCCAGCCTCGTCATGCCTCGGCCGCCGGGGCCCACCTGGTCACGGGTGATTCCCTGGTCGTGCAGAACAGCGGCCAGCGCACCCGCGAGAAGTTGCGGAAGGTGGCTCGCCCAAGCCATGGCGCGGTCGTGGCACACTGCGGAGATCATGCGGGGCCTGCCGCCCAGCGCCGTCCAGAAGGCGTTTGCCCGCGCGACCGCATCCCTGTGCAAAGCCGGATCGGGTTCCGGCCCGGACGGAGCCGGCGCGGGCGGTGCGCGCTCCGACTCGGGACAGATCCAGATATCGGCGCCCTCGAAGAGGTCCGCCCGGGCCGCGGCATAGCCCGAGCGCTCCGAACCGCACATGGGGTGGGCCCCCACGAAGACATCGGGCCGCGGAGCAGACGCGGCGGCCGGCGACGACTCCGCGGCCGCGGCCAGCACGGGACGCTTCAGGCTCGCCACATCCGTGGCCAGCGCCGCCTGCCCCCACGTCGCCGCGGTCTCACGCACCAGGCGCACGGTCGCGTCCAGCGGAGCGGCGAAGACCACCACGCCGCCGCCGACCTCGGCATCCTCGATCCCCGCGAACACCTCGACGCCGTCACGCGCGGCCATCGCGGCGCACTCCCGGTCGGGTTCCACCCCGAACACAGGCATCCCCGGCAGCCGCTTCAACACGGCCCGGGCCACCGATCCGCCCATGACGCCCAGCCCCACGACCGTGACGCTGCGGAACACGGCCTCAGTCACGGTACCCGATCTCGATCTCGAGGCCGTCATGAGCGACCGTCGTCTCGGGGAAGATTGCGCGCGCCTCGTTCGCGAGCACACGCGGCGCATCGGCGTAGCGCGCGGACACATGGGTCAGGACCAGATGCTTCACGTTCGCGCGAACCGCCACCCGGGCGGCCTCCGCGGCCGTGGAATGCCGCGTCTCCCAGGCCCGCCTCTTCTCCTCCGAGCCGAAGGTGGCGTCGTGGATGAGCAGGTCCGCGCCCATCGCCATCGCCCCGGTGGCGCGCGTCGGCCGGGTGTCGCCCGTGTACACCACCTTGCGCCCCGGGCGCGGCGGGCCGACGACCTCGTCCGGCGTGATCACCCGTCCGTCGACCTCGACGGCGCGGCCCCGGTGGAGCTGGCCGAAGAGCGGTCCTTCGGGAACGCCGAGGCTCCGCGCCATCTCCACGTCGAAGCGGCCGAGGCGCATCTCTTCCACCAGTGCGTACCCGAGCGCCGCGACGCCGTGATCCACGTCGTAGGCGTGCACCGCCCAGCCGTCGAACTCCACCCGTTCGCCGTCGCGCAGACTCTTCACCTCGACGGGAAAGGCCAGCCGCTCGATCCCCATGCGGACTGCCGTGCGGAGCAGGTCCGCGGTGCCGGCCGGGCAGTAGATGGTCATCGGATCCTCCCTGCCCTGGAGACCCATCGTGCGGAGGAGCCCCGGCAACCCCAGAAAATGGTCGGCGTGGCCGTGGGTGATGAAGATGTGGGAGAAGGAAAACCCGGTGCCGAAACGCATGATCTGGCGCTGGGTTCCTTCGCCGCAGTCGAGCAGGAATGACTCGCCCTCGCGCTGCACGGCAATGCCCGAGACGTTTCGGCCCACGGTCGGGCGGGAAGCGGCGGTACCCAGGAAGCGGACTCGAATCATCGGGTCAAGATAACCCATCCGGACCGGGAAACACGGTTTGCTCCCCGTCCGCTTCGCGGCTTATTGTAATGCGGCCCTGGCACCGGCGCGGCGGACCGGTGCGACCACAATGCGTCCCGGCGGCCAAGCGGCGGCGCCGCTCCGGGACGGCTGACCGGGGAGGACAGATGAACCGCAGTTCCACAAAGAGCACGACGCGCCGCCCGGCGCCGAATCGACGCGATTTTCTCGGATCGGCGGCGGCCGTGCTGGGCGCCTCCCAGCTGCCGGCCTTCAACTCCAACGCCACCGCGATCGCGGACGAGTTGAGTCGTCATCAGGGTGCCGCGGCCGAGGTCGCCAGGGACGAGAACTACTGGTCCGAGGTTGCACGTGCGTTCACGGTCGACCGCACCCTGGTCAACCTCAACAACGGCGGCGTGAGCCCCTCGCCCACCTTCGTGCAGGACGCCATGAAGCGGCACCTGGACTTCTCCAACAAGGCGCCCACCTACACCATGTGGCAGATCCTCGGGCCGCAGCGCGAGGGCGTGCGCGCCCGCATGGCGCGGGAATGGGGCGTCGACACCGAAGAGGTCGCCTTCACCCGCAACGCCTCCGAGGGCCTCCAGATCTGCCAGTTCGGCTACGACCTCAAGCCCGGCGACGAAGTCCTCACCACCACCCAGGACTATGGCCGGATGCTCACCACCTTCCGGCAGCGGGAACGCCGCGAGGGCATCGTGATGCGGCAGATCAAGGTCCCCGTTCCCGCCGAGGACGACGCCGAGGTGGTGCGCCGCTTCGAGGAGGGCATCACGGAGAAGACCCGCCTCATCCTCATGTGCCACATGATCAACCTGACCGGCCAGATCCTGCCGGTGAAGGAGATCGTGGCCATGGCGCGCAACTACGACATCCCGGTCATCGTCGACGGCGCCCACGCCCTCGCGCACTTCCCCTTCAGGCTCTCCGACCTGGAGTGCGACAACTACGCCACCAGCCTGCACAAGTGGCTGTTCGCGCCGCACGGGACCGGCCTGCTCTACGTGCGCAAGGAGGAGATCCCGAACATCTGGCCCCTGATGGCCGCGCCCGACCGCATGAACGACGACATCCGCAAGTACGAGGAGATCGGCACGCACCCCGCGGCCAACTACCTCTCGATCGGCGAGGCGCTGACCTTCCACCAGGGCATCGGCGCCGAGCGCAAGGCCGAGCGGCTCATCTACCTCAGGGACCACTGGGCGAACCGCCTCCTCGAGAACGACCGCGTGAGCCTCAATACGAGCCAGAAGCCCGGCTTCGCCTGCGGCATCGGCAACGTGCACGTCGACGGTCTCGACACCGCGGCGCTCAGCACCTGGCTGTGGAACGAGCACCGGATCATCAACGTGTCCATCGGCCATGAGGAGTGCACCGGGCTCAGGATCTCCCCCAGCGTGTACACGACGCTCGAGGAGATCGACCGGTTCAGCGAGGCGATGGAGTGGGCGATCGAACACGGCCTGCCGGCCTGATGCGCGCACGGGGGGCCGCCGCGGCGGCAGTCCTCCTGGCGGCGGCGCTGGTCGCAGCGGCCGCAGCGCTCGCAACCGCGGGGACCGCGTCCGCCCAGACGCGCGAGACCGACCTTGACGCGCTCGTCGGGTGGCCCTTCCCCTCCGGCCTCGTGGCGGCTGCCGAGGCGCCGGTGGTGGCCTGGGTCCGCAACGAGCGCGGCGCGCGCAACGTGTGGGTCGCCGAGGGGCCCGGTTGGAGGGGCCGCCGCGCCACCTCCTTCACCGGCGACGACGGCCAGGAGGTGGGGAGCCTCGCGATCTCGGCGGCGGGCGCGACCATCGCCTTCGTGCGCGGGGGGGCACCGAACCGCGCGGGCGAGATCCCCAACCCGGCAAACGTCGCGCTGGGCGTCGAGCAGGAGATCTGGATCGCCGGGACCGGCGGCGGTGACGCGCGCAGGCTGGGGCCGGGTCACTCGCCGCTCCTCAGCGCCGACGGTACCCGGGTCATCTACATCCAGGGCGGGGTGATCCACCGGCGGCCCACCGCGGACCCGGCCGCGGCGCCGGAACCTCTCGCCGATCCCCGGGGAAGCCCCGGCGAACTCCGGCTCTCGCCCGACGGCGACCTCCTGGCCTTCACGAGCCAGCTCGGCGACCACGCCTTCATCGGAGTGTACGACTTCGCCACAGAGGACCTCCGCTACCTCGACCCCTCGCTCGACATCGACGGCAATCCGGTCTGGTCGCCTGACGGGAGCGAGATCGCCTTCGTGCGCATCCCGAACCGGGAGGGCCGCCTGCCCTTCTTCGCGGTGCGCGAGGCGCTCCCCTGGAGCATCCGGGCAGTGCGCCTTGCCGACGGCGCCGCACGCACCGTGTTCGCCGCCCCCGAAGGCGTCGGCAGCGTGTTCCGCACCATTTCGGCCACGAACAACATCTTCTGGGGCGCGGACGACCGCATCGCGTTTCCCTGGGAGGGCAACGGCTACACCAATCTCTACTCGGTGGATGCCCGGGGCGGCGGTGATCCCCGACCCATCGCCCGAGGCGAGTTCGAGGTCCAGTACGCCGCGCTGGCTCCGGGCGGCGAGGCGCTCGTTTTCTCCTCCAACCAGGGGGATACCGATCGCCAGCACCTCTGGTGGGGCGCGCTGGACGGGAGCGGCGCGCGGCCGCTCACCCCGGGAGCCGGAATCGAATGGCAGCCTGCGCCGACCGTCGACGGATCGGTGGTCTTCCTGGCGTCGTCGGGCACGGTCCCCGCCCACGCCGAGGTGCTGACCGGCGACGAGCGCCGCTGGCTGGTCGAATCGGCGCGCGACGACCTCCCCGGCGGCCTCGCCGACCCCGGGCAGGTGGTGTTCCCGTCGGCCGACGGCCTGGCGATCCACGGGCAGCTGTTCCTGCCGGAGGGACCCCCTCCCCCTGGTGGCTGGCCCGGCCTGCTCTTCCTGCACGGGGGCTCACGCCGTCAGATGCTCCTCGGCTTCCATCACCGCGGCTACTACCACCACACCTACTCCTTCAGCCAGCACCTGGCCGCACTCGGCTACGCCGTCCTTTCCGTCAACTACAGGAGCGGGATCGGGTACGGGATGGAGTTCCGCGAAGCCGAGCACTACGGCGCCGACGGCGCTTCCGAGGTCAACGACGTCATGGGCGCAGGCGTGTACCTCGCGTCGCGGGACGACGTGGACGGCGATCGCATCGGGCTCTGGGGCGGATCCTACGGCGGCTACCTCACCGCTCACGGCCTCGCCCGGGCGTCGCACCTGTTCAAGGCGGGGGTGGACATCCACGGCGTCCACGACTGGAACGTCGCGATCCGGAATTTCGTCCCCTCCTACGACCCCACGGCCCGGCCCGAACTGGCCCGGCGCGCCTTCGAGTCCTCGCCGATGGCCTTCGTGGACCGGTGGACCTCGCCCGTCCTGCTCATCCACGGCGACGACGACCGCAACGTGCGCTTCAGCGAGTCGGTCGACCTGGCCGAGGTGCTGCGCGGCAAGGGCGTTCACGTCGAGATGCTGGTTTTCCCCGACGAGGTGCACGGCTTCCTCCTTCACCGCAACTGGATGGCGGCCTTCCGCGCCGCGGAGGACTTCTTCGGCCGGTTCCTGAAGTGAGCCGCCCGGCCGCGAGCCTTCTCGCCTGCGTTCTGGCCGGTGGCGCCGCGCCCCTGTCCGCACAGGATCCGCCGCCCGACAGCCTCCGGTCCTTCACCTTTCGCGGAAACGTCGTCGACTACGTCACCGAGGAACCGATCGAGGACGCCTCCGTCGAGCTCGTCGAGTTGAAGCGGTCGGCGCTGACGGATGCCAACGGGTACTTCGAATTCGCCGATCTCGCTCCGGGCCGCTACACCATCGCCACGACGGGCTTCGGGTACGACCCCAACCGGGAGCCCTCGGACATTCCCTTCGGCGCGGTCCTGGTGGTCCGGCTCAACCCCGCGCCGCTGGACGTTGCGGGTCTGGAGGTCGAGGTCGCGCGCGTCGTCCGCCAGATCGAGATGCGGCGGGTCGCGACTCCGGTGCCGTCCAGCGGGTTCGATCGGGAGATCCTGAACAGCACGGTCGACAGCGATCTGACCGAGTTCGTCAGTGAACGGACGACCCTGGAAATCGTCGAAGACGGCTTCGGGCTGCCGGTCGCCCGCTTCCGGAACAGGGTGAGCCGCCTGCGGGTATGTCTGGACGAGCTGCCTGTCGACTCCGGCTTCCTGCAGAACCTGCAGCCCCACCAGCTCGGCCGGGTCGAGGTCTTCGAGTCGCTTCGCATGGTGCGCATGTACACCCACAACTTCCTCGAGGAGGCGGCGGAGCGCGGCTTCGTGCTCCACCCGATCAACCTCACGACCGGCATGGGATGCTGACCTGACGCATCCGGGCGGTCGCGCGCCCCGGAATCGTCCGCGTCCCGCTCAGGACCTCCCCGCGATCGCCCGCGCGAAGTCGCTCCCCGCCGGCGACTGGTACGCCTTCAGCCCGAACTCGGGCAGGATCGCGATCAGGTGGTCGAAGATGTCCGCCTGGAAGCCCTCGTAGTTGGCCCACGCCGTATCGTTCGAGAAGCAGTAGACCTCGATCGGCACGCCCTCGGGACCCGGCGCGAGCTGGCGGGCCAGCAGCGTCATCTCCTTGTGGGTCTTGGGATGTGCCTCCAGGTACTTCTGCACATAGACGCGGAAGGTCCCGAGGTTCGTGAGCCGGCGGATTTCGGGGATCACGCCGGAGTTGCCGGCTTCCTTGGCCGTGTTGTAGCGGTCGATCCGCTCGCGGATGTCCCGCATGTACTCCTGCAGCAGCTCCCGCCGCGACAGTTTCTCGATCTCCCCGTCGTCCAGGAAGCGCACCGAGTTCATGTCGAGGCGCAGCGAGCGCTTGATCCGCCGGCCCCCCGACTCGCTCATGCCGCGCCAGTTCTTGAACGACTCGGTGATGAACTTGCTCGTCGGGATCGTCGAGATCGTCTTGTCCCAGTTCTGAACCTTGACCGTGTGGAGCGCGATGTCGATGACCTCGCCGTCGCTCTCGGCCTGGGGCACGCTCACCCAGTCGCCGATGCGGATCATGTCGTTGGAGGCCATCTGCACGCTGGCGACCAGCGACAGGATGGTGTCGCGGAAGATCAGCATCAGCACCGCCGCCAGCGCCCCCAGCCCCGACAGGAAGACCACCGGCGAGCGGCCCACGAGGACGGACACGATCACAACGCCCGCGGCCAGCCACGCAACCAGACCGATCACCTGCAGGTAGCCCTTGATCGGCCGGGACTTCGCCTCGGCGTAGCTCTGCCTGTAGATGTCGTCGACGGCATCCAGGAAGGCCGCGAAGGCGCGCGCCACGGCGAACGCCACCCAGGCGGCCGCCACCCGCCGCACCACGGTCCACGCCACGGCGAGCAGCG
Organism: Longimicrobiales bacterium; assembly: GCA_965211645.1. Taxonomy (GTDB): domain Bacteria; phylum Gemmatimonadota; class Gemmatimonadetes; order Longimicrobiales; family Gaopeijiaceae; genus Bin94. The sequence continues at coordinate 851,178 of OZ242947.1, forward strand.
CGCCCGGATCGGCCGCCGCCGCGTCCGCGTTCATCCCCAGCGCGGGCCCGATCCCGAGATACACGACCAGCGCCGGAACCACGTGGGCCAGGCGGCTGAAGACCTTGCGCTCGGCGATGCGGTCGTCCCACTGCGAGCGGGTGCGGGCCGCCACGCGCGCAAACGCCCGGTGCAGAAACCGCGACGCAATCCAGTCCAGGAGCCAGGCACCGGCGGCCAGGATACCCAGCGCTATCGCCAGGTCGGGCCAGTCCGGCGGGAGTGCCGGTAACGTCAATTGTGCAGTCGTAGCCATTGTCTCGATTCTATCGTGATTCGCCCAGCTCCCCGGCCATGAGGTCGAGGGCGAGGCGGGTCAGCCGGACCAGGTGAGGGTGGGCGCGGTTCCCGTTCGTCAGGAAGGCGACACCGAAGCCCCGGGTTCTGTTCCCCGACGCGAACGCGGTGTACCCCGATACACTCCCGGAATGCGCAAAAAAACGCTCGCCGTCACGCGCCGACACCCACCACGTGAGGCCATATCCGGGCTCTTCATACCCCCATCCCCCGCCCATCGGCTCCCCCGCGAACTGCTCGTACTGGAGGGTGTGCATCTCGTCGAGGGTGGCCGCTTCGAGGAGCCGTCCGTCGCCCCAGCTGCCGTCGCCGAGGTTGAAGCGCACCCAGGCGGCCTGGTCGTGGACCGTCCCGTAGACGATCCCGGCAGGCCACACGTTCGCCTTGACGCGGGTGGTCGGCGCGTTGCGCCCGGTCTCGGGGTCGGGGACGTACGGCACCGCCAGGCGCTCGGCGGTGCCCGGAGGCGGCTCGAAGACCGTCGCGGTCATCCCCAGCGGATCCCAGACGTTCTCCCGGATGTACTGGCGGTAGGGAACGCCCGAGAACTTCTCCACCAGGTGCCCGATCAGCGAGTACGCCATGTTCGAATACACGACCCCCTCGAGCGGCGGCGTCTCCACCCGCAGCGAGTCGCCCAGGTATTCGCCCAGCGGCAGAGGCGCGGTGTTGCCCCATACCGCGTGCGGTCCGAAGTCGACGGGCATCCCCGAGGTGTGGGTCATCAGGTGCCGGAAGGTGACGGGCCGCTCGATGTCCTCGCCGCGGATGACGAGGTCGTCGAGGTAGTCGCTCACGGGGTCGTCGAGCGCGAACTTCCCCTGCTCCATCTGCTGCAGCAGCGCGACGGTGGACTGCGCCTTGAAGGTGGAACCGATCAGGTAGACGGTGTTGGTGGAGGCCGGCGTCCGCGCCCACAGGTTGGACTGCCCGTAGGCGCCGCTCCAGAGTTCGCCCTCGCGGTCGGTGATCGCGACGGTGATCGACGGGATGCTCCCTTCGAGCATGGCGCGCCGGATCTCGGGCTCGAAGCGGGCGGCGATCCGGGCGACCCCGGGCTGCTGCGACTGCGCCGAAACGGGGGCGATGGCGAGGATCGCCGGAATGGCCATGAAGATTCTGCGCATGGAACGCTCCGGTTGTGGGAGGGGTATCGCGGTCGGGGCGCGGATTCAGCCTGCGGGTAGTATGTTAGTGACTCGCGGCAGCAAGTCTAACACAGCGACGGGGGAGGTGGGGTGAAAGCGCGACGATCTTTGTACGGCGATGGTCCGAATCAGTTTGGCAATGTAATGCTTACATCACAAAATGTAAAGTTTACATTACATTTCGGCCTGGTTGGCCGTGAGCGTTGCCCATGATCCGGCCGTCCCGAGAGCACCGGCGGCCACCCATTCTGGACGGCCAGATCGAGGTCAACGTCCAGCCGGTGTACGCCCGGGCCCAGTCGTCGCCGCCGCTTCACCACGTCTTCGCCTATTTCGTGCGCATCCGTAACACCGGGAGCCGGACGGCCCAGCTCTTCTGGCGCCACTGGAAGATCCACGACACCCTCTCGGGCGACCAGGAGATCGAGGGCGAGGGCGTCGTGGGCGAGTCCCCCGTGCTGCATCCGGGGGATGTGCACGAGTACCGGAGCTTCTGCGTGCTGGAGGGGCTCAGCGGCCACATGGAGGGCTTCTACCACTTCCGCCGCGAGGACGGGTCGCTCTTCCGCGCGCGGATCCCGCGGTTCGAGCTGCGCGTGCCGCGGGACGACGGGCCGCGCCAACGGCCGACCTACCGGGCGTGAGCTGCCGCTGGACCCCGCCCTACCGGATCCGCCGGTAGACCGCGTGGCTGACCCGCTCGGTGCCGTCCTCGCGGGTGGTGCGGTACTCGTTGTTGATCGTGTTGCCGTCCTCGGAGAGCACGTTGACGATGACCTGGTAGACCTCGCCGCCCCGCGCGTTGAAGATGTGGTTGGTGCTCTCGTCGATGACCTCGACGGCGCTCTCGGAGTCTTCCCGGCCCTCGACCGGACGGAAGACTCCGTCGAACATCGTCACGTAGCCCCACTCGGTCGACTCGCCCTCGGCGTTGGTGTTGGCGACGGTGATCTTCATCCCGCCGTCGCCGTAGGGCTCGTACGTCATGATGTTGAGCGCGGGCGGCGGCGCGTCGGACTCGAGTTGCCAGACGCCGAAGCGGGGGTTGGCGGGGGCTTCGGCGGCGGACTCGTCGGTCATCGCCGCGTCGCCCTGCCCGCCCTCGTCACCTGCGGGAGCGCAGGCAAGGACCGCGCCGGACGCAACCATTGCCAGGGAAAGGATCGTCGAAGTGTGCGTGCGCATTCCGGGATTCCTTGTGTGGGAGGGGCTGATGCAGACAGGCTGGCAATCTAGGGCGGCGCAACGCTCCTCGAAACCGGAGGCCGCCAGGGGGGGTATGAAGAGGAAACCTGGTCCAACCGCCCCGAACCCGCCCGCGCCCATGCGCTCTGCTCTTCGCTCGCCCCTTGCGCTTCTTCGCTCGCCCCTTGCGCTCCCGTTTGCATGCGCCGTGGGCCTGCTTGCGGCGGCGCCGACCCTTCACGCACAGGCGGACGACCGGATCTGGGGACGCGTCTTCACCGGCGGGGGCGACGAATACGAGGGATTCCTGGAGTTCAGCCGGGGGCAGAGCGCGGCGAGCTGGGCGGACGTCCTGGTGGGCCGCCGCGAGATCTCCGACGACAACTACAACGCCTGGCTCCTGGCCGTCCACGACGGCAAGCCGGCGGTGCGCACCGTCGAAGTGAGGGACTACCGCGTGTCGTGGGAGGAGCGGTACCGGGATTTCGCGACAACGGCCCGCACGGGCATCCGGTTCGGGCACCTCGCCGCGCTCGCGCAGGACGACGAGGGTGAGATTCAGGTCGTGCATCGGAGCCCCGCAGTCGGGGGCTCGCTGGATATCCCCGGCTCGAGATTGGGCAGCGTGTCGGTGTCGCCGGGCGGCGTACGCACAAGCTCAACCACTGGAGGGCTCGGGGCCCGCGTCACCGTCGACAACCCCGTCGAAGGCCGGACCGTGGTGTCCGGGCGCGATATCACGCGCATCGAGTTCGGGGCCGCCCCCGCCGGCGCAGCGCCCGCGGAGGCCCGGGTCCACGGGTCGGTCGAGGACAGGTTCGGACGCACGTTCACCGGCTTCATCTCCTGGAGCGGCGCACCGGTCCTGCACTCGGACCAGCTCCTCGGACGGGACGACGAGGGCGATCTCCGGCGCTTCACGCTGGACGAGATCAGCGCCGTCGAATCCCGCTTCGGGGGAGCATTGGTGACCCTGGCGAACGGACAGGTGCACGACATCTACCGCCCGCTCAACTCGCGCTACAGGCAGTCGGACATCCGCTGGTACCGCCGCACGATCCGCATCGCAGACCCCGCGCTCGGCGTCGTGAACGTCGACTGGGACGACTTCACGACGCTTCGCCTGCACCCCGCTTCGGGTACGGGCGGCTACGGCGATTTCGGCGGAGGCGGCGCTCTGTACGGAGTCGTCACGAGCCGGTCCGGCGAAGCGTTCGAGGGGTGGATCCGGTGGGACGCGGACGAGGAGTGGACGTGGGACTACCTGGACGGGACCTCGGACAACGTCGAGCTGGACGTGGAGTTCGGGAGAGTCCGGCAGATCGAGCAGTCGGAGGACGGGCTTGTTCACGTGACGCTGTTGGACGGACGCAGCTTCGAGCTCTCCGGCTCGAACGACGTGGATGAAGGCAACCGGGGGGTCTTCGTCTTCCCCGGTGCGGGCCCCGCGCAGCGGGAGGGGGTCGGGCAGGAAGGAACCGACTGGCACCATGTCGCGTGGGAGGACTTTCGCGAGGTGCGGTTTCGGCGGGCGCCGGGGGGTTCGGGATCGTGAGCGCCTCCCGCACTACCCGCGTCGGGCGCGCCCTGGCCACGGCCTGCGTCGCAGTGGCGGTTTTCTCCGCGTCATTCCCGCGCGAGGGCACCGCCCAGAGCCGCTTCGCCGCCGACGCCTTCCTGGATCCCGTCGCTCTCGAGCTCTACACCGCCGCCTTCGACGGCTGGACCGCCCTGGACGAATCGGTCGTCCGCTACACCGCCAGGATCGACCAGCGCATCGCCGCCGCCATCCGCGCACCGCTGCGGGACCGCGTCCTCTACCACAACGAGACGGCCGTCCGCGCCTTCTGGGAGCGCGACTACGACGCCGTGGTGCAGGTGCTCGGCTCGCGCTCCGAATACCCGGGACGCACCATCGCCATGCGCGAGGGCGACCTCGACTGGCTCGAGGACCTGCCCTTCGACGGTCCCTTCGAACCGGGCGACGATCGCCTCTTTCTGGGCATGAACGACGAGGCGTTCAGCACCGACGCCGACGACAACGAGTTCGCCCTCATCCATCCCCTGGCGTCCGGAGCGGATACGATCTACCGCTTCCAGAGCGGCGACACGATGACGCTCTCGTTCCCCGACGGACGCCGGCTGGAGGCGATCCAGCTTGAAGTGCTCCCACGGGAGGCTGCGCCCCAGCGGATCAGCGGAATCCTCTGGATCGATCGCGAAACGGGGGCGCTGGTCCGGGCGGCCTACCGCATGAGCCGCGAGTTCGACGCCATGCGCGATGTCCCCGACCTGCAGGAGGAAGACGAAGCCGGCACCTTCAGGTTCGTTCCCGGCCTCTTCAAGCCGTGGACCTTCAGCCTGAACGTCGTCTCGGTCGACTACCTGCTCTGGGACTTCAAGGCGTGGCTGCCCCGCAGCATGCGCATCGAGGGCGAGGCGAAGGCGGGGATCCTCAGATTCCCCGTCTCGATGGACATGGCGTACCAGGTCGAGTCGGTGGTGTTGCAGGACGATGTGGAGGTGGATGAGGAGGGCGACCCGGCCATTTCGAGCGACGAGGCCGCGCCGGGGACGGTGACCACCGCACGGGACGGGGTAAACGAGGTTCATTTCAAAACGCGCGCCGAAGCCATGGCCTTCATCGCCTCGCTGCTCTCCGAGGACGACCGCATCCCCTACGAGCTCATGGACGAGTCCGAGAGGCCGGCAGCGGACCGCGAATCGCTGTTGATCGTTCCCAGGGATCTCAGCCTCGTGGCCGAGAGCCCACACCTGCCGCCGCCGGTCTGGGACGGCGCGCCCGGGTTCACCGACCCGGAAGAACTGGCGGAATACATCGGGGATCTGGCCGACCTGCCCGCCCCGCCGGTGCAACTGGTGCCCTGGAACTTCAACTGGGGGTGGGCCGGGCGGGATCTCATTCGCTACAACCGCGTCGAAGGGCCGGCAGTGGGCGGCCGGTTCGACTGGGATCTGGGCGATCGCTACACCCTCGGAACGTCCGGGTTCTTCGGATTCGCCGACCTGCGCCCCAAGGTGCGACTCGACCTGGAACGCTCGACCGTGCTGCGACGCCTGACGCTCGGCGCCTACCACGAACTTCAGTCCGTCGATCCGCGCGCCGGGAACCTGGGATTCGGGAACTCCGTCGACGCGCTGCTCTTTGGCCGCGATAACAGCGAGTACTACCGCGCCACCGGCTTCGACTTCACCTGGCGGCCCCCGGAGGGGAGCAGGGAGTCTCTCCTCTTCCGCGCCTACGCCGAGCGACATGACGCGGTGGAGAACAACATTGACTTCGCGCTGTTCCGGGTCTTCGACGGCGATTGGAGCTTCCGGCCGAATCTGGCGGCCGACGACGCCGACGAAGTGGGCGCCGAGGTGCGGATCTCGCCCTGGTGGGGTCACGATCCCCTCGACGTGCAGTTCGGGCTGGAGTTCCATGGCCGGGGAGCGACCTGGCGCCCTGTCGGCGGCGGCGAACACGGAGACGGCGCGCGAGCGCGAAGCGATTACGTCCAGGCCAGCGCCACCGCCCGTGCGATGATTCCCGTCGCGGGAGAGGGCTGGGACGGTTGGCGCCTGGGACTCGAGGCGGGGGCCGGCAACACCTGGGGTGATGCTCCGATGCAGCGGTCCTGGTTCCTCGGTGCGGCTTCCACGCTACGCGGCTACCCCGCCTCGGTTGTCTCGGGCCCGTCGTTCCTGCGCGGCCGCGTTGAGGTCAACCGGGTCTTCCACGGCGTCGGTGCAAGCCTCTTCACCGACACTGGCTGGGCCGGCGAGCCGAGCGACTTCACCGTAGACAACCTGCTTTACGGCATCGGCATCGGCGGCAGCATCCTCGACGGGCTCATCCGGCTGGACCTGTCGCACGGGCTGAACGGTCCCGACCGGGGATTCCGCGTCGAACTGCACCTGGACGCGATCTTCTAACGGCCCCCCACGGCCTGCCGGCCGGAACCGCACTTGACGGGCGCGAGAGCCCGCCATAGTGAATCAGGTTCCGGTTCGACGCCACGCCGGTATCGGCAAACCACCTCAGCATGGGGCAGGATCATGCGATTCAACGTTGCCACAGCTTCTCGCACCGCCCTCGCGGCGGCCTTCTTTGCCTCGATTGCCTCGGGCCCCGGCCCGACTGCCGCGTCGGCCCAGGCGGGCGTGCCCACGGGTGTCGCCGAGCCCTTCAAGGTCGGCACCTTCGAGATCGCGGGTGAGCCCCGGGTCGCGCTGGTGCTCCGGGACGCGCTCGTGGTCGACATCGGCGAGGCGAACCGGGCGCTGGAGCGCAACCCCGCCTATCCCGCGGTCCCCGCGCCCGCGGACATGCTGGACCTGATCGGGCGCTACGAGTACGGCGTCAAGCTGCGCCTCTACGAGATCGTGAATGACCTCGCCGCCAACGACATGATCGACGGGAGCGCGCGCCCTGGTTTCATCCACGAGCTCGACGACGTGCGTACCCTGCCCCCGATCATGTACCCGGGCAAGATCATGAACGCAGCGGTGAACTTCTACAGCCACGTGAACGAGACGGGCACCGAGGAGGAGCGGGCCGAGGCCCGCCGGCAGCGGCGGGAGAACCGCGGCGTCCCCTACCTCTTCCTGAAGCCCAGCCGGGGCGCGGTGATCGGGAACCACGACGCGGTGGTGATCCCGTACGGCCGCGACCGCACCGACTGGGAGGTCGAGCTGGGCGCCGTGATCGGCCGGGCCGCCAAGTACGTCTCCGCGACCGACGCCCAGGACCATGTCTTCGGCTACACCGTGACCCTCGACATCTCGGACCGGGGCGGCCGTCCCCCCGGCGGCAACCCCCTGACATCGGACTGGTTCGTGGGCAAGGGCCACGACACCTTCGCGCCCATGGGGCCCTGGATCGTGCCGAAGGAGTTCTACGGCGACCCGATGGAGAACCTGCGGCAGACGCTCAGCGTGGGCGGCGAGCAGATGCAGGAGGCCCGCGCCGGCGACATGATCCACACGCTCTGGGAGCTGATCGAGTACGGCTCGTCGATCATCACCCTCTTCCCCGGCGACGTGGTCAACAACGGCACCTCCGGCGGCGTCGGGATGGGCACGGCGGTGCGCGGCGAGCAGCGCTTCCTGCAGCCGGGCGACCTGATCGAGGCCAGCATCGACGGGATCGGGACGCTGACGATCCCGGTCGTCGGCGAGGACGAGCCGCCGGGCGGCACCGGCGCTCGTCTGCCACCGGTGAGGACGTACAGGCGGCGCTGAAGCACGGAGCAAGTGCCGGGGGCGGGACTCGAACCCGCATGGGAATGCTCCCGGGGGATTTTAAGTCCCCTGTGTATACCGATTTCACCACCCCGGCCCGGAACTGAAACCTAGCACGGCGCGCCAGCAGGGTCGGTCGGCAACCCGTCAGCCCACTCCTTGCCCTGCCACGTCACAGCTTCAGCGGCCGCCTCTCGATTCTGCGAAGCCCGAGCCAGGCGATGCCTGTCCAGAGGACAAAGTGATAGAGGACCACTTCCGTAGCACCCCAGTCCCAGGCCACACCCGACTCAAAGCTCCCACTGAGATCGTCCATGGCTTCGGCGGGGAAGATGACGAACGGCAGAACGGCCCGGGCCAATTCGGCCGCCGTCGAGGTTCCGAACTGGGGGCTTTCGAGGAGCGCCCACACTACCCTCGCGGGCAGGTAGTAGATCAAACCGACAAGAGCGGCGCGACGGATACCGAGTGCGCTGATGGCGAAGCTGATAGCGCATGCGAGCAGGCCCGAAAGGCAGAGTCGCACGACGCCTCCGAGTTCGGTGGCGGGCGCCGTCCCAGGTGGCAGATCAGCGACGACGCGCGTCAGACCGAAGATCACAAGAGCGACGGCGGTGGCGACCTGGATACCCAGATATCGCCGCAGATAGAAGGAACTCAGCGGCATCGGATGTTGGGCCCACAGCATGATCGCTGTACTCCGGCGCTCGTTTGCGACCAGACCCCCCGGCATCAGGAAGGCGAAGAGCACCACGCCGAAGCCGAAAGCGAAGTTGAGCAGACCGAAGGTGGCCAGCATTCCCGCGCTTCGCGCCACTGCTTCCATCTGCTCGTCGGAGGGCGGAGCGTCTTCGTTCGCCAACTCTTGTCCAACGCCTCCCAGCCGTTCCATGGTCCCCGCCAGGTCGTACGCGTTCGTGAGGACGGCAAGTCCCAGGCCGAACAGGAAGACGACCAGCGCGAACTTCCACTTGCGGCGCACGGCGTTCCGGAAGGAGGCCCCGACGATGCTCATGAGACCGCCCCCTCCAGTCGGAGGAACTCCGCTTCCAGGAACCCGCGGGTGAATCCGCCTTCAGGTGGCTGCACGACGCGCCCGCGTCCCTGATCCATCAGGAGAACGCGGTCGCTCATCATCGCCAGTTCACCGAGGTCGTGGCTGGCGACCATGATCGTGATCCGGCCGCGAATCTCTTCGATCCGCCTGCGGAGACGGATGCGCTGGCCGGGATCCAGGCCGGATTCCGGCTCGTCCAGGAAGAGCAGCGCAGTGGGTCGCATGAGCGCGATCGCAAGGGCCAGCCGACGCCGCATCCCCTTGGAGAGCGCGTCTACGAGGCCGCCGGTGTCGTAGTCCACCCCCGCCAGACGGCAGGCCCGCTCGATGCTTGCCCGGGAACCCGCCGCGGCCGCGGCCAGCGTGAGCAGGCCGTCGCATGTCCACCCCGGCGGGAGCGCCGTGTCTTCGGCCAGGTAGCCGACACCGTGTCTGCGCCGATACTCGGCCGGATCGGCGCCGGACACCGTCGCCCGGCCGCCAATCGCTGGCAGAACTCCCAGAAGGGTGCGGAAGAGCGTCGTCTTGCCGGAACCGTTCGGCCCTACCACCGCGAGGACCTCTCCGGGTACGACTTCAACCGAGAGTCCGCGCAGCACAGGCCGATCCCGGCGGTATCCGATATCGAGATCGCGAAGTCTCACTTCAACTGGTTCTGATTCGACGGTCATGGTCTTGTCGAGAGCCTCTTTGGGGGCTCCGGGAAGTTTGGGGGGAAATGGCTTACAGGATCGTTGCGCCGAGGGCGGAGGCTACCAGACCTACTCCCAATAATGCAGTCTGGTTACGGTCGTCAAGTACCGGATTCAGCTCGACAACCTCCAGGCTGAGCAGTCCGCCGGAGCGGGACGCCTTCTCGCACACCAGGTGCCCTTCCCTGTAGGTGAGGCCTCCACGCACCGGCGTACCGACTCCGGGAGCGACCCTCGGGTCGAGTGCGTCGAGGTCGAGGGACAGGTGGAATCCGCACGTCCCGTCGCCAGCGCGTTCCAGTGCCTCGTCCATGCACCTGGCCACGCCCCTCTCGTCGACCTCCGACATCGTAAACACCCGCACTCCCAGTTCCCGGATGAGCGCCTTTTCTCCCGAATCCAGTTCGCGCGCACCCAGGACGCTCACGTTCTCGGGACGGACGCAGGCCCGTCCACGAGTCAGGCGCGGCTCCCCGAAGCCCAGGAGCACCGCGAGCGGCATCCCGTGAATGTTGCCGGTGGGCGTTGTGTGGGGCTGGTTCATGTCGGTGTGTGCATCCACCCAGATGACGCCGATCGCCTCGCCCTGTTCGCGGTAGTGGTCGGCCACGGCCCCCACCGACCCGATCGAGAGCGAATGGTCGCCGCCGAGGATCAGGGGGATGCAGCCCCGGTCCAGAGCCTCGTGCACCGCTGCCCGCGTCCGGCCGGCCACGTCGTGGATCTCGTTCAGGAAGGGGAGCGCGTCCTCTCCCGACTCTGTGGTCTCGAGTCCCCCGGCCGTGATCGTACCGAGCTCGGAAACGGTGTGACCGATCTGCTCGATCTCGCCCCGGATCCCCGCGATCCGCAGGGCTGACGGGCCCATGTCCACGCCCCGGCGGCCCGCGCCGAGGTCGATGGAGACGGAGAGGAGGGCGATGTCTCTAAGGGTAGTCTGTGGCATTTCCGATCTCTGTCTGCTGGATGCGACCGTCGTGCGTGAGTTGGTTGCGTGCGAAGGCTGACACTACTATTCACCCCGAACGTATGTTGAAGGTTCGGCCGGTCAATTCCCAGGCGGCCGTTTCTCATTGGCGGAAACCGCCGATGCAACCCCCGGAACGGAGCAGGCGCATGCGCTCTCTCAAACGCACTCGCTGGGCGGTCCCACTGGTGCTGCTCACCCCCCTCGCCACACAGGGCCAGGAGGCGGAACCGGATCCCGACCGCGGCCTGCCGCTGGAGCCCGCGCGCTGGGCCCGGTTCACGACCAACGAGGGGACATGGATCTCTCTCGACGTGAGCCCGGACGGCCAGACGATCGTCTTCGACATGCTCGGCGACCTGTACACGATGCCCATCACCGGCGGCGACGCCACACGCCTCACCAGCGGGATGGGGTACGACATTCAGCCGCGCTTCAGCCCGGATGGCGAACGGATCGTCTTCGTCTCCGACCGGAGCGGGGACCAGAACGTCTGGCTGATGCCTTCGGCGGGCGGCGATCCGACGCAGGTCAGCAAGGGGATCGGGAGCGGCTTTCTGTCGCCCGAATGGATGCCCGACGGGAAGTACATCGTGGTGTCGAGGTCGCGCCAGTTCTTCGGCCTCGAGAAGCTGTGGCTGTACCACGTGGACGGCGGCACCGGGATCGAGATGGTGGGCGGCCCGGGCGGCCAGCGGATGATGGGCGCCGCGGTCGATGCCGAGGGACGCTATGTCTGGTACGCGCAGCGCCAGGGCACCTGGCAGTACAACGCGATCTTCCCGCAGTTCCAGCTCTGGGTCTACGACCGGCAGTCGGGGACGCGGACGCCGATGACCAACCGGTACGGCTCGGCCTTCCGCCCCGCGGTGTCGCCCGACGGGACGATGCTGGCCTACGGGAGCCGCGACGACGCGGACACGGGCATCCGGATTCGCGATCTGGCCTCGGGGATGGAGCGGTGGCTGGCCTACCCCGTGCAGCGCGACGACATGGAGTCGACCGCAACCATGGACGTGCTCCCCGGCTACTCCTTCACGCCGGAGTCGGACGCGCTGGTGATGTCGTACGGCGGCCGCATCTGGCGGGTGCCGGTGGACGGGAGCGACCCGGCCGAGATTCCCTTTACGGTCGAGGCCGAGATCGCAATCGGGCCGGAGGTCGAGTTCGAGTATCCGATCGAGGACACGCCGACGTTCACGGTGAAGCAGATCCGGTACGCGCGTCCCTCTCCCGACGGGAGCCGGCTCGCCTTCACCGCCCTCGACCGTGTGTACGTCGCGGACCTGCCGGACGGGACGCCGAGGCGGTTGACGAGCGACGAAGTCGGCGAACACCGGCCGGTCTGGTCGCCGGACGGGCGCTTCGTCTCGTACGTGACCTGGGACGACGACAGCGGCGAGGGACACATCCGGCGCGTGCCGGCCGACGGCGGTACCGCGGTCACGCTCACGACGGCGCCCGCGTACTATCGCGACCTCGTGTATTCGCCCGACGGCGGGCGGATCGTCGGCGTCCGGTCTTCCCGGCGCGATGTGCAGGAAGCCGTCGACCCCTTCGTCAGCACGCTCGGCTCCGAGTTCATCTGGATCCCGGCCGACGGCGGCGAGGTGACGGTGATCGGCCCCACGGCGGGACGCCGATCGCCCCACTTCACCGAGGATCCCGACCGGATCTACTACTACGGCACCGCCCGCGCGGACGCAGTGCCGGGCTCCCCCGCACCTCCCCCGCCGACCACGGCGCTGTCCTCGGCGCGCTGGGACGACACCGACAGGAAGCGCCACCTCCAGGTGACGAGGCGGGCGGATCTGTCGGCGGGCGGCGTTCCCATCGGCTACAAGCGCTCGGAGACATCCGACCTCGTGATGCCGGCGGATTTCGACGACGACGAGCCGCGCGAACTGATCCTGCGCTTCATCTCCGCCTCGGTCGAGATGGCGCCGCGGGGAGACCTCGCGCTGGCGCAGGTGGGAGACGACCTGTACGCCGTCACAGTTCCCGACCTGGGCGCCGCGCTGCCCACGGTAGACGTGGTCAAGCCCGACTCGGCCGCGGTCCCGGTGTGGAAGCTGAACGAACTGGGCGTCGAGTTCCCGGTCTGGGGCGCGGACGGGCGCACCGTGCACTGGTCGCTCGGCAACGCGCTGTTCACCTACGACCTTGACGCCGCCGCCAACGATCCGGACTACGAGCCCGAAGAGCAGCAGATCGCGGTGACGGCGGACCGGGACATCCCCCAGGGCACCGTGGTGCTGCGCGGCGCGCGCGTGATCACGATGAACGGCGACGAGATCGTCGAGAACGCGGACATCGTGGTGACCAACAACCGCATCACCTCGGTTTCAGCGGGGCCGGGCGACGTTCCCGAGGGCGCCACCGTGATCGACATGGCGGGCAAGACGATCGTCCCCGGCTTCGTGGACACGCACGCCCACATGTGGAACCTGTGGGGCCTGCACTGGGCGCGCCCGTGGATCTACCAGGCGAATCTGGCCTACGGCGTCACCACGACGCGGGACCCGCAGACCGCGACGACCGACGTGCTTTCCTACGAGGACATGGTGCGCGCGGGCAAGATGCCGGGTCCGCGGGTCTACTCGACGGGGCCGGGCGTCTTCAGCCAGGATTTCGTCCGCAGCTACGAGCACGCGCTCGACGTGCTGACCAAGTACAGCCGCTACTACGACACCAAGACCTTCAAGATGTACATGTCCGGCAACCGGCGGCAGCGCCAGTGGCTGATCATGGCGGCGCGCGAGCTCGGTCTCATGCCCACCACCGAGGGCGGGCTGGACTACCGGCTCAACATGACGCACGCGATCGACGGGTACCCGGGGATCGAGCACTCGATGCCGATCATTCCGGCCTACGGGGATGTCGTCGAGCTCTTCGCGACCTCCGGAACGGTGAATTCGCCGACGCTGCTGGTCTCCTACGGCGGACCCTGGGCGGAGAACTACTTCTACACGCGCGAGGATGTCTTCGGCGACGAGAAGCTGACCCACTTCACGCCCAAGCGGGAGCTGGACACCAAGGCGCGGCGGCTGCAAACGACCGGACCTGGACCCGGCGGCTGGTTCATGGAGGACGAATACGCGTTCCCGAAGCACGCGGCCTGGCTGACGCGACTGGTGGAGAACGGTGGGAAGACCGGCGTCGGCAGCCACGGGCAGCTGCAGGGACTGGGCTTCCACTGGGAGCTGTGGGCGATGCAGAGCGGCGACATGGACGAGCACGACGCACTGCTGGCCGCAACGATCATGGGCGCCGAGGCCATCGGCCTGGGCCGCGACCTGGGGTCCATCGAAGCCGGCAAGCTGGCAGATCTGGTCATTCTCGACGCCGACCCGCTCGACAACATCCGCAACACCAACACGGTGCATCAGGTGATGATGAACGGACGCCTCTACGACGGCGACACCCTCGACGAGGTGTGGCCCAGGCAACGGGCGGCGCCGGACGAACCCTGGCGAAACACCGCGCCCGATGTGAACGCCGGGATCCCGGGAGGTGACAAATGAGCCCCGTATACGCCAGGACCCGGAACGCAGTCCGGAACGCGTTCGGCACCAACGTGTTCCGCCGTAAGGTCTTCCGCTTCGCCACGCCGGCTCTGGCCCTCGCCGCGATCGCCTTCGTGGTCGCCCCTCTGGCGGCGCAGCCACCCAGGCCCGGCGGGCCAGGGCGGAACCCCCTCCCGCTGCGCAGTGCCCGTACCGCCGAGTTCACGGCCACCGAAGGCACCTGGATCTCGCTGGACGTCAGCCCCGACGGCCAGACGATCGTCTTCGACCTGCTCGGCGACCTCTACACCATGCCGATCACCGGCGGCGAGGCGTCGCCCCTCCTCACCGGCATGGCCTTCGAGGTGCAGCCGCGCTTCAGCCCCGACGGCGAGTCGGTGGCATTCATCTCCGACCGCAGCGGCGGCGACAACCTGTGGACGATGCGCCTCGACAGGACCGACACGACCCAGGTGTCGCGGGGCAACAACAATCTCTTCCTCTCGCCCGAGTGGGTGCCCGACGGCGAATACATCGTCGTCAGCCGCTCGGGAGGGTTGGGCGGTGCGGCCAACCTGTACATGTACCACGCGGAGCGCTCCTCGCCGATCACGATCCCCGGCGCGCCCGCGTCGCCGATCTTCGCCGCCCTGTTCGGGGGGATCAAGCGCATCGGTGCGGCCTTCAGCCCCGACGGGCGGCACATCTGGTACGCGCAATCTTTCGGCGACTGGGAGTACAACGCCCGTCTGCCACGCTACCAGGTGTACCGGTACGACCGCGAAACGGGCACCAGCAGCCTGATGACCAACCGGTACGGCTCCGCCATGCGTCCCGCGATCTCGCCCGACGGCGAGTGGCTGGTATACGCGTCCCGCTACAACGCGGACACCGGGCTGCGGAAGCGCAACCTGGCGACCGGCGACGAGGAGTGGCTGGCCTATCCGGTGCAGCGTGACGAGCAGGAGTCGCGTGCGCCCATCGACGTGTACCCGGGCTACGCCTTCCTCCCGGACGACTCCGCGATCGTCGTTTCGTACGGCGGGAAGATCTGGAACGTCCCGATGGACGGAAGCGAAGCCACGGAGATTCCCTTCGAGGTCGACGTCGAGCTGGGCATCGGGCCTTCGGTCAAGTTCGACTACCAGATCGACACGACCGCCATGGTGACCGCCAGCCAGATCCGCAACCCCGCCGTGTCACCCGATGGCGACCGTGTCGTGTTCACGGCGTTCGACCGTCTCTGGGTGCGGGACCTGCCCGAGGGCGACGCGACGCGCCTCACCGAAGCCGATGTCGGCGAGTTCCACCCGCAGTGGTCTCCCGACGGTACGGCGATCACCTACGTCACGTGGGACGATACCGACGGCGGCCACATCATGCGGGTGCCGGCGGCGGGCGGCGCCACCACCCAGCTCACGAGCACCGCGGCCATGTACTACAACGTGGCCTGGTCGCCCGACGGCGAGCGAATCGTCGCGTCGCGCGGCGCCGCTCGCGACCTGATGGACGCGTCTGGGATCTTCTTCGGGCCGATGGGCGCCGAATTCGTCTGGGTCCCGACGGCCGCCGCCGAGCCCGCGGAAGCGACGGTCATCTCGCCGACCGGCCTGCGCGATGTCGCCCACTTCGCAGCCGACGACCCCGACCGGATCTACGCCTACAGCCCGGTGGAAGGACTGGTCTCGTTCCGCTGGGACGGCACCGACATCAAGCGCCACCTGATCGTGCGCGGACGCCAGGGAATCGCGGGAATGGCGAATCCGCACCCGGACGAGTGGGAATACCTGCCGAGACGGGTCTACCCCTGGCGCAAGGCCCCCGATCCGACGGACCCCGATCCCCCCACAGAGCCGGGGGGGCCGCAGCCCGCCGGCCTCATCATGCTCTCCCCCGAGGGGGACCGCGCCTTCGTCCAGTTCGGCAACGACATCTACATCGCCGACCTCGCCGAGGTTGGAGCGACGCCCCCCAGCATCATGCTCGTCAACCTGGGCGCATCGCCCGTTCCCATACGCAAGCTCACTGATGTCGGCGGCGAATTCCCCGCCTGGTCGCCCGACGGCTCGGCGCTCCACTGGGCGATGGGCAACGTGCTCTTCACCTACGACCTCGACCACGTCGAGACCGAAGAGGCGGAGGAAGAGGAGACGGCGCACGCACGGGCCCTGATCCGTGCCCGCGCGATGGCGATTTCGGACACTCTGAGCGACAAGCGGGCGGAGGCGGACAGCCTGGAGAACGCGGACGATGAGGTGCCCGAGGAGCTCGAGGACGAGATCACGCGGCTGGTCGCCGACTCGGTGCAGGTCGAGGCGGACTCGCTCATGGCGCGCGCCGACTCGATCCGCGAGGCCGCGGAGGAGGTGGCAGCCAAGGCCAGCGCGGTCCGTGACGGCGACAAGGAGGTCCTGGCCGATACGACCGACACCTACGAGGCGCACGAGCGCAAGATCGAAGTGCAATTGTCGCGCGACATCCCCCGCGGCCTGGTCGCGCTGCGCGGAGGCCGCATCATCACGATGGCGGAGAATCCGTCCGACACCACCGGGGCGCCCCACGTCATCGAGAACGGGGTGGTGGTCGTCAGGGACAACCAGATCGTCGAGGTCGGCATCGCCGACTCGGTCGAGATCCCCGACAGCGCCCAGGTGATCGACGTCACCGGCAAGACGCTGGTCCCCGGCTACATCGACACCCACTACCACTCGATGTGGCTCGTCCCCGAGATCCACCCGCAGGAGGTGTGGCAGTATCTGGCGACCCTGTCCTACGGAGTCACGACGACGCGCGACCCGCAAACAGCATTCACCGACATCCTCAGCTACACCGACCGCGTGCTCACCGGCGGAATGACCGGCCCGCGGATCTACTCGACGGGCCCCGGCGTCTTCAACACCGAGAACATCCGCAACGCCGACCACGCCAGGACCATTCTCAGGCGCTACTCGGAGTACTACGACACCAAGACGCTCAAGATGTACATGAGCGGGAACCGCCAGCAGCGCCAGTGGATCATCCAGGCCGCGCGCGAGCTCGAGCTGATGCCCACCACCGAGGGAGGACTCGACTACAAGATCGACATGACCCACGCGATCGACGGTTACCCGGGGATCGAGCACAACATCCCCATCGCGCCCATGTACTCCGATGTGGTCGAGCTCTTCAAGGAGTCGGAGACCACGAACACGCCCACCCTGCTCGTCTCATACGGGGGCCCCTTCGGCGAGAACTACTTCTACGCCACCGAGAACGCCCACGATGACCCGAAGCTGAACATGTTCGTCCCCAAGGACAACATCGACGCGCGCACGCGCCGCCGCGGGTCGGGGTCCGGCGGCAGCCCGGGTCCGGTTGGCTGGTTCCTGGAAGAGGAGCACGTCTTCCCGCGCCACGCCGAATTCGTGAAGAAGCTGCTCGAGAACGATGGGCGCATGGCCGTCGGCAGCCACGGTCAGATTCAGGGCATCGGCTTCCACTGGGAGCTGTGGGCCATGACCGCCGACGACGCGTCGAACCACGACATGCTGCGGGCCGCCACGATCCTGGGCGCCGAGGCGATCGGGTTCGGAGAGCAGCTGGGCAGCATCGAGGAGGACAAGTTCGCCGACATCGTCATCCTGAACTCGAACCCGCTCGACGACCTGCGCAACACGGTCGACATCCGGTATGTGATGAAGGACGGCCGCCTCTACGACGGCATGACCCTCAACGAGGTGTATCCCGAGGAGCGCACGCTGGAACGGAGGAGGCCCGCCGAGACGGACCCGGCGAGCACCTCGGCGGGGATCCGGAGGGACTGAGCGGCGGCGTCGGATTGGCCAGCGGCTCCCGCTGGCGGGCCGCTGGTTGAATAGGATCGGCCTGGACCGCGCCACCTCGCGATTCGCGTGAACCGGATGGGTGGCCGACAAGCGGACCGAGGTCCATTCCATAGAGGTGTGGTGCACGCGCCCAAGAGAATCCTCCGAGCAGGACAGCCTCCGGACTATGCATCCGTCGGGAAGGTACTGCTCCCCTCGCGTCCTTCCCGACGCCATGTCAGAATTGGGATCAGTCACTAACACTAATGATCGAGAGACACCAGTGGCCGACAATGGCAACAAGGAATCATCGAGAATCACATTCGTTCACTTGACGTGGATATCATATCGGCAACTATTCCCGCTCAAGGATAGATCTACGAGCGTACATATTGTCAGATTCTCTCAGGCTTCGCGTTGACACAAGGGTTGCGGTATTCTGTATGAACACGTAGGTTGACGGATCGGCATATCTCTTGCCGGACAGGATAAGATATCGATAGATTGCGAGCCGAGATGCAATCGACTGGACGCCCGCACGCTAGCAACTACGTTCCTTTCGGGTTCGGTTCGATGATCGACGCCCGCCAATGCGCACTGAGTTCGGATGTCGCCAGCGACGTGCTCACTGGAGAGTTCGTCGGATCATGCGCCACGGTGTGGAGGCGGCACGACCACCGCCGCAGACCTGGACCTGCCGATCGAGGGGCGGGAAGCGGGAAGCCGACTGCTGCGTACGGACAACCCAATTGAAACCCGAAGCTGGGTGCCCCGACTTTCCGGCGGCTGTACGGCTTTTTTTTGAAGCGTGTCCCGGGCCGCCAATGTTGCGATTGGGCATAAGGGTAGCGGCGCTCCAGTTGGTCAAAGGGATTCCGGGACTCGATGCGTCGCGGCGGGGATCTGGCAGCCGTGACGCTGCGCGGCTGTCGCTCTACGAAGCAAACGAGGAGACCAGGCGCTCAGATGCCGACAGGTACCTGTGTTCCGTGGTGGCGGTTGCGAAGCGTCTGAAGGTGCGCCCCGGCTACCTGTCGGAAACTGCTGTGCGACACGGGTTCTCCTACTCAAGGGCACTGCGGTGGATTCGGTACCTGCATGCCGCGACGCTCTTAGCCGAAGGACATCGGTTGGACACGGTGGCGCGGCGGCTTGGCTTTTGCGATGTAGCGGGATGGAGTCGCTTCACGGTGAGGCTCTTGGGCCGGAGTCCGAGCCAGCTTCCCGTGTTGCCGCTTCAATGGTGGGTTCGTAAGGCGGTGGACGACGTGTTCTTTGGAATCCCCGTGGCTGGCGCGCATGCCTCGCCAACAGGATGAAAGCAATGGGACGACAATGAAACGCGGAGAAACGCCATTGGAGCCGAGCAGGGGGATCGCTACGCTTGCGACTATTCGACGGCAAATGTCGTTCGAAGTACACTCATCACCCCCTGAGGGGAAGGAGCAACAATGTCGTATTCAAAGTTGATCCGGGCTCTGCCACGCGCGCTTGTCACGATGGTGATGGCAACCGTAGTTGGCGTAACCATGCTCATGGTGACTCGGGATGTTGCCGCTGCCGAGCCTACGGAACATGGTGCCGTGACCGAAGTAGACGGAGACACAAACGTGGTCTCCGGCTCAGCGGCAGGCTTAGTGGTGCCACTACTATCCACCGCGATCACACCCAGTATTTGCATCGCTCAGTCCGTGGAGATCGGCGACGTGGGAGACAGCTGCTGGGACAAGTGTAACCTGCATTACGGAAACAAGATCGCGTACGAGGCCTGGAGCTACGACTTTGCGGCGGCAATGTTCCCAGGGTGCGTCAGTTTTTGCGAATGCATGGAAGCTGGCGAGGCCGTGTGCTAGGACCACAATCGGGGCCTTCGGTACTGTCGCGCAACGCACTGTTTGGTGGTCTACCACTACGGGGCCGCCGCTTCGTGGCGCTTCGGGCACTGGCTTTTGCTTGGGCTGTCAATGCCTGGTCCGTCAGCTGCTCGCCGGGGGAATCTTCGGAAGGCAGCACCTCTATGGTCCCAATAGCCTCGTCCGCAACGGCACTGAGCAAGAACCCTTCAATAGCTCTCATCGACGAGAATACGGCTTGCGTCATCGTTTCGTACGTGTATGAAGTACAGTGTCTCAGTCGTTCGGGAGATCTAGTCGGCGCATTCGGGGGACAGGGAGATGGTCCCGGTGAATTCCGGTTTCCGCGCGCCGTGGTGCGAGCGCTCGATCAAACGGTCGGTGTGCTGGATCCGCTTTCTTCGCGTGCCACGATCTTCACGACCACAGGCGAAGTCGTCACTGAGGTACCCTTGCCCGAAGTCTTCGAGCCAGTGTCTCCAATTGCCGGGACGGTGATCGGGACGTACATACCCAGTCATCTGTCGTCGGACAAGGTTCTGGCAGAGATCGAACTGCCCGGCGGGGCAATTCTTTGGCAGCGTGAGCTTCACGAGCCGGCCGCGATGGGCCTACCCGCAGAGTGCGGTCTGCAGTGGGGGGCGATGGCTAAAGTGGAAGTTGTTGTATTCGGAGTTTGCAACAGCATGCTCCTCTTCTATTCGGCTGATGCGGGTGGGCAAGCGAGGGTAGTAGAGTCACCGACGTATGCCTATGAGCTCCCAAATCACCGTGACGTTGAGGAATTCCGGGAGGGAGCGCGCTTTCTGTTCAACGGCGATACGGTGCCGCCCGCCGCAGTGCGCGAATTCGCAGCCACGCCGAAGCGTGACCGGATCACCGGACGGTCGATGGTGTATGATGTGAGCGAACGCCTTTGGGTGGCAACCCAAAGAGACCGAGACCGCTTCTCTTACTTCGACCTGTATGTGGACACGGCTTTCGTAGGTAGCGTCCAGGTACGGGACAGACTGTTGGGATTCGACATCTTGAACAGCACGTTGGTGGCGCTGGTTGAGCGTCCCTTGGATGAACATGATGCAGATGGTGTCCCGAATCGCGGCGTAGACTGGTATGATTTCGGGGAGCTGCGCCTCGATTAATACTCGTTAGGGATCCCTTCAACCGGCGGTGGGGCGTGGAGGCCTGCATATCAGTGTCTACCGCCCCACCGCCTTCCTTGGGGCGCTGGCAACTTCGGTACCTCCGTACCCCCATCGCCGCGCGGCAACTGCGCTACCTTGAGCGCCAGTTCCGCCGCGAATTCCCGCGCGATCAGCCGGTCCACCGACTTGATTCGCAACACGAGCTTGGACGGATGTTGCAGGCGCAGCCCCTCCTGCCCTGCGATCTTCTCGAAGGCGAGCAGATCCGAAGCGGTGATCACCAGCTTCGGGCCGGTCCAGTCCCACCAGCGCCGGTCCATAACAAAAGCACCCGAGACGCTTGCAAGCGGGATAACGATTTCTCGCACCGGCTCGATGTCTTCACGCGTCTCCCAGCTGGAGGCGCTCCACAGCTGCCTCTTCACGGCAAGACGCCACTGAATCACCAGCCGATCCTCCTCCACGCGCACGAGCCCGTGTGCCGTTTCCCTTCTGTTGGATTCGTACACTCCCGTTTCGGACTCGTACCTCCACGAACTCAGGTCCTGACTGCGCCTGAAGGTGAAGGGGACGGCGCTCATGCCGGGCGCCGGGGCCTCTGTCCGGCGTGGGCGACTACGGGTACATCGGCCATCACCGCCCCCGCTCCTCCCTCACGTCGGGGGGCTCCACCCGCCACCACCACTGCGTCGGCAGCGGCCTCTGGCGCGGCCACACCTCGGTGAGCGTGGCGGCCTCGTAGAGCCGGCCGTTCTTCATGACGTAGTCGATATCGATCGAGTTCTCGAGGTCGTCCAGGGGGTTCGACCCCAGGACCTGAAGATCGGCGATCTTGCCCGGCTCGATCGACCCGAGGTCGCCCGCCAGGCCGATCGCATCCGCGCTCATGAGCGTCGCCATGCGCAGGGCGTCGTGGTTGTCCATGCCGCCCGATGCCATCATCCACAGCTCCCAGTGGGTTCCAAGGCCCTGGACCTCGCCGTGCGAGCCAAGGCCGGCCTGGCCTCCGGCCTCCATCCACTTCACGATCTGCTCGGCCTGCTGGAAGTGCGGGTACTGATCGTCGCGGTACCACGTCGTGGTCTTCCACTTGTCGAGCTCGTCGCGGGGGGTGAAGAACTGGAGCCGCTCGACCTCGTCGAGATTGGTGCGCGTCAGGTAGTACTGGCGCCCGGACGGCCCGCCGTACGCCACCACGAGCGTGGGTGTGTAGACCATCCCGCTGAACGCGCCCAGCTGCACGACATCGCGGTAGAAGGGGCTGATCGGGAGCGAATGCTCGAGGCCCGCGTAGCCGTCCTGCGCCAGCGTCAGGTTCATGGTGAAGTTGGAGCCGCCCTCGGTGGTCGGGGTCAGGCCCTGTTCGCGCGCCGCCATGATCACCCACTGGCGGATCTTCCGGTCGCCGGCCATGTACTGCTTGATCGTCTTGGTGTTGTAGTGGTCGCTGTAGCGCCGGAGCACGTCGCGCGCCTCGTCGAGGCTGGAGATCTGGTCGGCGCTGAAGACGCCGGGGCCGGTCGAGTAGAGGCGCGGCCCGATGAAGGCGCCGGTCTCCATGAGGTCGAAGTAGGCGACCGCATCCTCGGACGAGGTCTGTGGGTCGCGCTGCGTGGTGACGCCGTACGCCAGCTGCGCCAGGAACTGCGACACCTGGCCGCGGTGCACGCCCCAGGCGACCCAGGTGTGCGCGTGGATGTCGACGAGGCCGGGATAGATGGTCTTGCCGGACATGTCGCGCACGTCGGCGCCGTCGGGGATGGTTACGCTGCCGGCCGCGCCGACCGCGACGATGCGGTTGTCCCGCACCACGATGTCCCCGCGCGGAATCACCTCGTCGCCCCGCATTGTGATGAGACGGGCGTTGGTGAGGGCGACCACCCCACGCGGCAGGTCCTTCGGCACGGTGATCTCGACGTCGAAGCGCGCGGCTTCGTAGACAGGTCCGCCGTCCTCGTCCTCCGACGCATCCGAGTCCGGGGCTTCCTCTTCGATCACGTCGACCGTGTCGGCGGCCTCCTCTTCGGGCCCCTCGGCGTCCCCCCCGGGTGCCTCCGCCTCCTCCCGCGCTTCCGCGCGCGCCGCCGCCACCGAATCCGCCACCAGCGCGTCGCTCAGCGCGATGTCGTGCAGGAAGAAGCTGCGCCCGATCGAGTAGTAGGCCGCGGATCCGTCGGTCGTCCACCCCACGAAGTCGCCGCCGACCTTGGTGAGGCGCCGCGTCGGCACGGACGACCGGGCCGCGACCGAGATTGTCGGCGCTTCGCCCCCGGTCGGCGGCACGGTGATGGTGTAGACGTTGCGGTTGGCGCGCACCACCGCGCGCTTGCCGTCGGGCGAGAGCACGACTTCGTCGGGGGCCGGGCGGCTTCCCGGACCCGGGCGCGCAGGCGCGGTCACCTTCACCAGCGTGCGAATGTCCGTGCCGTCGTAGCGCACCGACAGCAGGCCGTCCTGGCCCGCCCACACGTAGACGCGGTCGGGGTCCGGGCCGGGGTGGGGTGCGTTCCGCCCCTCCTGGGTCGCCCCCGAACCCACCCACATGATCCGGCTGGGCTCGCCGCCGCCGGCGGGCAGCCACACGTACTCGAGTTCGGCGGCCGGGTGGTGCCGGCCGAAGTCCTCGAGCGTGCGCATGCGGTGCATCTTCGAGCCACGCACCGCGAGGATGCGGCTGCCATCGCCGTTGTAGGCGATCCGGTCGAAGAAGGCCGAGGTGGGCGTGAGTCTCTCGGGCTCGCCGTCGCCGTCCGCGCGGATGCGCCAAATGTCGCCGCCGGCCGAGTCGTTCCAGGTCACGTACGCGATATGGCGGCCGTCGGGCGACCAGGCCGCGCCGTGCTCCACGTCGGTCGAGGTGGTGAGGCGGCGCGCGTCGGTGATGACCGGGAAGCCCTCCGTCTGGGTGCCCGCTGCATCGGGCAGAGGTACGGTCCAGAGGCGGTCGAGCGCCGAGAAGACGAGCCGCGTGCCGTCCGGCGAGGGGCGTGCACCGCGGATCTGCGAGACCGTGAGCAGCGAGTCGTTGATGGGGTAGTCGAACTTGACGAGCGGACCGAGATCCTGCTGGACGTGGGCCGTGAACGGGATCTCCGAAGCCTCGCCCGAGGGCACCTCGACCCGCATGATCCTGCCGCCGTAGAAGGTGATCAGCGCGCCCGAGTCCGGCGTCCAGGCACCGCCGGGGTAGACGTCCCGGTCCCGCATTCCGCCGCCCTGCGATTCGTCCCGCTGCACGTCCATCACCAGCCAGCTCTCCTCGCCGGTCTCCAGGTCGAGCAGCCTGAGCGCCTCGCGCGCGTCGTACCGCGTGGCGTACGCGAGCCAGCGCCCGTCCGGGCTGGGCATCGGCCGGAAGGCGCCCTCGTGCTCGTGGGTGCGCACCATCACGCGGCCGGTCTCGCGGTCGAGCATCCCGATCTGGAAGGCGCCCACCTGGCGCGCCGAACTTCGGTCGGCGCCAAAGTGGCCGGGCGGGTCCGGATCGAGGTTGTAGGGATCGGCGGCGTCGGCGCCGCGGCCGCCGACCGGGAAGCCGCCGCCCAGATCGCCGCGCACGTTCACCCACACATAACGCGGATCCGGTCCGAAGGCGGCGCCGGTGTGCGAGGGGGTGCCCCCGCCAAAGCCCGGGCCGCCGCCGGGTCCGCCCTCGGCCCCCTGCCCCGTGATCTGCACCCCCGTGCCCCCGTCCTCATGCCAGAGCCAGAGCTGGGTGCCCTTGTTCGCCATCACGTACTCGCCGTCGGGCGTCCACACGGGCGACATGTAGTTGTCGCGCTCGGTGTCGGTCAGCTGCCGCGCGTCGCTCCCGTCGGCGTTGGCCACCCAGATGTTCTCCGACCCGTCGCGGTCGCTCACGAACACGATCTCGGTGCCGTCGACCGAATAGCGCGGCTGCATGTCGTACCCCTGCCCGCTGGTGATGCGGGTGGCGGTGCCACCGGCGATCGGTAGCGTGTACAGGTCGCCCAGGAGCTCGAAGACGATGGTCTCGCCGTCCGGCGTGAGGTCGACATCGATCCACGTGCCCTCGTCGGTGGTGAAGTCGAGGGTTCTCGAGGTGATGAGGGGGAGCGCATTCGCCCGGCGCGCGGCCTGCGCGGAGCTGTCGTTCTGCTCGACCGTCTGGGCGGAGAGGGGGGCCGCGTATCCTCCGGCAGCCGGGGCCAGCGCCGCAGCCGCCAGGGTGAGTACCGTCCGTAGCAGCCATGGTCGCACTGTCATCTCTTCAAACCTCCTTCTTGTTGCGCCGAGCCGCGCCGAATGCACCGGGTCAGCGCCGCGTCCAGATCAGAATCACCCCGCACGACGACCCCGTGCCCCCGTACTGCGCCGGAACGCCCGAAGACGTCGGGAATACCTCCACGCCGGCGATCGCGACGGGGTCGAGCATGCGGTCGAGGCCCGCGGGCTCGTCGCCTCCGCGGTTGATCACCAGGCCGTCGAGGACCACACGCGGGAAGCACCGCCCGTACGGCCCCCCCGAGAAGCTCGCCTGGCGCCCGCCGCGCAGCACGATGTACTTCTCGATCGGGTTGTCCGGGTCGGCGTAGAGTTCGACCCCGGGAATGCGGCTGAAGATGTCGCTTATCTCCATGGGGTTGCGGTTCTCGATCTCCGCACGGTCGATGAACTCGCCGAAGCCTTCCTCCAGGCGGTTGTAGTAGCCCGCGGCCTGGAGTGCGATCTCGCGGCGCTCGACGGTGACCACGATCGGGTCCAGCTGGACGGGATCGGCAGAGAGCGAGAGACGCACGTTGGTGACGCGGCCGGGAAGGACCTCGATCGTCTCCGTCCGGGTCGCGTAGCCGAGCTGCGTGAACTCGACGATGTTCGGCCCCGGGGTGAGTTCGTCCAGCGCGAAGCGTCCGCGCGCGTCGGTGCGGGTCCCCTGTCCCCCGGCGCGAAGGCGCACGCTGGCCCCGTTGACCGGACCGCCGCCCTCTTCGTCGCTCACCAACCCGACGATCCCCGTCATGAGCTCGTCCTCGCCCGCGACCACCGGGTCCATGGCCGTCTCGAACTCGCCCGACCGCATGATCGCAAAGTCCCCCACGGCGGGGTGATAGCCGGGGTGGGAGAGCGACAGCTGGTAGTTGCCGACCGGGATGTTGAGGAGCGTGAACCGGCCCGCGATGCTGGTCTCGAACACGTAGCCCATGTAGTTGATCTGCACGGTCACGCCTTCGATGGGCCGGCGGGTGACCGCGTCCAGTACCGTGCCGCTGATCGTGACACGGTTGCCCTCGGGGAGGCGCTCCTGAGCGCTGGCCGGGGCCGCTGCGAGCAGGATTGCCAGCGCAGCCGCGATCGGCGGTGCCGAGGACGCGCGCCGGCCGGCCCTCATGTGACCGGCCCCTGTCCCCGCGAGTGCTTCCTGAACCAGTCCATGCGGTACATCCAGGTGCGCACCGTGTTCGTGGGGCGGTTGAAGTACGCGTGCCACTCGTCCTGAAGGCGCACCATCGCGGTCGGCACCTTCAGCATCTGCAGCGCCTGGTAGTACTCCTCGGTCTGGCCCATCGGGGTGCGGAGGTCGCCCTCGCCGGTGATCAGCAGCGTGGGCGTGGTCACGTTGCCCACGTACATCAGCGGCGAGCGGCGCAGGTGTTCGCTCGGGTCCTCCCAGGGGAGGTTCTCGAAGTTGTTGTACCAGCCGAGTCCGTCGGTCGTGCCGACGAAGGAGAGCCAGTTGGTGACCGGGCACTCCGACGAGGCGCCCGCGAAGCGGTCGGTGTGGCCAACGACCCACGCCGTCAGCACCCCGCCGCCGCTGCACCCGTAGACAAACATGTTCTGCTCGTCGATGTAGCCGCGCTCCAGCACCACGTCCACGCCCGCCATCAGGTCGTCGTAGTCCATGCCCGGGTACGCGTTCTCGATCTCGTTGCCGAACTCGCTCCCGTAGCCGGAACTGCCGCGCGGATTGGTGTACAGCACGACGTATCCGCTCGCCGCCTCCAGCTGCCACTCGTACCACATGTACGGCGTTCCGAAGCCGTAGCGGCCGTGGGGGCCGCCGTGGATCGCGAGCATCAGCGGGTATTTCTCCGACGGGTCGAAACCCGGCGGCTTCACGATCCATCCCTGGATCTCCAGCCCGTCCGAAGACTCGTACCAGACGTCCTCGACCTCCCCCAGCTCGACACCCGCCAGGATGTCCCCGTTCACGTCGGTGATCTTGCTGATCTCCCCACCCGCGGCCACGTCGAAGACGACGACGTCGCCGGGCTCGTGCGCGCTGGAGAGCACCCCCGCGGCCATGCCGTTCCCCGCCATCGAGTAGACCGTCAGGTAGTGCTCGCCCTCGGTGATCTGCCGCACCGGCCCGTCGAGCGGCGCGAAGTACAGGTTCTCGGCACCGCCGTCGGGCGCGTTGTAGTAGACGCCGCTGCCGTCCGCCGCCCACCGCAGCCCCGAGGGATCGCGGTCGCGGTCCGTCGCGATCTCCCGCACCCCGCTCCCGTCCACGTTCATGACGTAGATGTTGTCGGCGTAGTAGGCGTCGTCGGTCTCGTCGTGGCCCAGGTAGGCGATCAGACGGCCGTCCGGCGACGGCACCGGCGAGTGATCAGACCCCGCGCGGGTCGTCAGCTGCCGAATCGCCCCCGACGACACCGAAACGGCGTAGATCTCGGACTCGCGGAAGCGATAGTCCGAATCGGGCTCGCGCAGCGCGGAGAAGAAGATCTCGGAACCGTCCGCGGACCACACCGGCGCCCCATGGTTCCACTCACCGTCGGTCAGCTGGCGCGGCGTGCCGCCCGAGGCCGGAAGCACGAAAACGTGCCGGTACCCGCCATCGGTATACCCCACGTAGTCGCGCCGGTAGTTGGGGCGCGTGACGACCTTCGGCTCCGCGGTCCACTCCGCACCCTCCGGCCGCCCCGGAATCGTCACCGTCCACTCGGGCTCGGACGGCACCATCATCGAGAAGGCCAGCGTCTCCCCGTCCGGCGACCAGGTCAGACCGCCCGGGCCATGCGTCAGATGGCTCACCTGCGTCTCGGCCCCCTCCGCGTCCATCCAGCGCACGAAGATCTGCGGAGCGCCATCGTCATCCGCGCGCACGAACGCGATCCGCCCGCCGTCCGGAGCCCACACCGCGCCGCCGCCGTCCGTCAGCCGCCGGGGCCGCGTACCGTCCGCACCGACGATGTGCAACTCCGACACCCAGCGGTCCTTCATCTTGTCGATGTGCCGGCGCTCGTACAGCACCTGGCGGCCGTCGGGCGAAATCTGCGGCCCCATCCCGCCCGCCAGCAGGAACGGACGCACTTCTTCCCAGTCGAAGTAGAGCTCGGGCGTGAGACGGCCGCCCTGTTCCTGCCCGGCGACGGGTTGGGAGGGTGAGAGGGCGAAGATCGCGGCCACGGCGGAGATAGCGGCGATCGGACGGGCGAGGTGTGGGGTGCGGGGGAGCCTGCGGAGAGAGCGAAGGCGTGGGCGCGGGTCCATGGGTGTGCACTCCTGCATGGGGTCGTGGCCGAAGGGTGACGTTGGGGCCCGGCGGTGTGCCGGGCAAGTTGGTCCGACCCGCTGCAGCCGGGCGAGTCGTCGTTGACCGCGCCGGGTACCGGGTTCCACATTGCCGGCTCCCCTCACCTGCGGACGCGCCGCGACACCATTCCCCCCACCCCCCCGAGCGACTCCTCTGACGTGAACACACGCGCCATCCTCATCGGGCTCATGCTCGGGCTGGGGCTCGGGATCGCCGCCTCCGCGACCGGATCGCCGGCGCTGCTGTGGGCGGCCGACGCCGTCGAGCCCCTCGGCCAGGTCTTCCTGCGCGCGATCCAGATGGTCGTCATCCCGCTGGTGGCCGCCGTCGTCTTCGTGGGCGTCGGGCGGATCGCGAACCTGCGGGAGCTGGGCCGGCTGGGAGGCCTGGCGGTGGGCTTCTTCTGGGTGACGACGCTGCCGGCGATCCTGATCGGGATGGGGGTGATGGGCTTCGCCCTCAACTTCACGGCTCCGATACCGCCGCCCACACCCGTCGCGGCTCCGGACACCGCGGTGCCGGGCGTGGTCGACTTCCTCGTCAACCTGGTCCCGAGGAACCCGATCCAGGTGGCCGCCGACGGGACCCTCCTCCCCCTCCTCATCTTCGTCGTTCTCCTGGCCGCGGCGACGACGACGCTGCCGAGCGAGAAGCAGCAGGCCCTCACGTCCCTCGCCGAAACGCTGGGAGACGCGCTCATCAAGCTCATGACCTGGATCCTGTGGACCGCGCCCGTGGGCGTCTTCGGGCTCGCGGCGCCGGTGATCGCGCAGACCGGGATGGCCATGCTGCAGAACCTGGCCGTCTTCATCGTCGCGGTCGTCGTGGGCTTCTTCATCCTGAAGGGCCTCGTGCTCCTGCCGCTGGTCCGGTTCGCGGGCGGAATGGCGCCGGGCCGATTCATCCGCGGGACGGTGGGCACCTACACGGTGGGCTTCACCACGACGACTTCCGTCGGCACGCTGCCCATGATGCTGCAGGAGGCGGAGAAGCTGGGCCTGTCGAAGAGCAGCTACTCTCTGGTCCTGCCGCTGGCGGCGTCGATCAACCGCCCCGGGAGCGCCCTCTTCCAGAGCACGTCGCTGGTCTTTCTCGCCGCCATGTACGGCGTGCCGCTCGACGCCGGCCTGATCGCGGCGGCGGTGCTGGCGCTCTTCCTCGCCTCGATGACGGTCGCGCCGGTGCCCGGCTCCAGCATCGTGTCGATGGTCCCGGCGCTCGACGTGGTGGGCGTGCCGGTCGCGGGGCTGGGCATCCTGCTGGGAATCGACCGCGTCCCGGACGTGTTCCGCTCCGCGACCAACGTGATCGCCCACATGTCGGCCGCGGCGACGGTGGACGGGATGACGCGGCGGGGCGGCGGGGGGCGGGCGGGGGGCTGACCTCGCTGCCATCGAGGCACGGAGTCCCAGCCCTCGAAAGTGAATGCCGACTCGCCGACGAAAGTGTTCTGTTGCATTCGATTGTTCGTAATCGAACAAAATGACACAATCCTACTCATATACTCATATACTCATATCCCGCCTCCCGGGTGGTCGGCATTCGCTCCAGCGGCTGGAATCGCCCCGCCGATTCCGCTATCGTTGCAACTCCAACGGCCTCCGCCGTTTAGCGGCGGATGAGCCGAGGTGACGGCGATTTGTGGCATATTGCGGCCAGGGAACAGCTAAAAAGCCACGCCCGCCGGAGGGTTCCGGCCCGGATTGGCCCCGGAGGGGTTCGGTCCGCATTGACAGGGGTCGGGTGCTTCTGACGGGTGGAGTGGCGGGGAGCGCGGGACACCAGGTGAGTTCGATGAAGTCCGATCCGGCAGGTTCACCTTCGGGTGCCCCGGTGCCCGGGAGCGCCGTGAACGGAGCCGGGAAGCCCGGGTCGCCCTCCTCCTCCCACCCCTCACGCCCCCCCATCGAGCACCTCCTCGCCGACCGCATCCTGGTGCTCGACGGTGCGATGGGCACCATGATCCAGCGGCACGATCTCGGCGAGGACGACTTTCGCGGCGACCTCTTCCGCGCGCATCCGCAGCCGCTGCTCGGCAACAACGACCTGCTCAGTCTGACGCGGCCCGACGTGATCGGCGGGATCCACCGCACGTATCTCGAGGCGGGCGCGGACATCATCGAGACCAACACGTTCTCCTCCACGCGGCTGCCGATGGCCGACTACGGGGTCGAGGACGCGGTCGGCGAGATCAATCGCGCGTCGGCGCGGATCGCGCGCGAGGCTGCCGACGAGTGGACGGCACGGACCCCGGACCGCCCGCGCTATGTGGCCGGGATCCTGGGGCCGCTCAACCGCACCGCGTCGATCTCCTCCGACGTGAACGATCCCGGCGCGCGGCAGGTGACCTTCGACGAGCTGCGGGCGGCGTACGGCGAGCAGGCCCGCGCCCTGATCGAGGGGGGCGTGGACATCCTCATGGTCGAGACCATCTTCGACACGCTGAACGCCAAGGGGGCGGTCTTTGCGATCCTGGAGGAGTTCGACGCGCTGGGCGTGCGTCTGCCGATCATGATTTCCGGCACGATCACCGATCAGAGCGGGCGCACCCTGACCGGACAGACGCCGGAGGCGTTCTACAACTCGCTGCGGCATGCGGCGCCGCTGTCCTTCGGGCTCAACTGCGCGCTCGGGCCCGAGGCGCTGCGCCCGTACCTGCAGGAACTCTCCACCGTCAGCGAGTACCCGGTCAGCTGCCACCCCAACGCCGGCCTGCCCAACGAGTTCGGCGGCTACGACCTGACGCCCGAGGACATGGCCGCCACCATGGGCGACTTCGCGCGCTCCGGCTTCCTCAACATCGCCGGCGGGTGTTGCGGGACGACCCAGGACCACATCGCGGCGATCGCGGAGGCGGTGGACGGCGTCGCCCCGCGGGAAGTGCCCACGCCCCCCGTCCGCACCCGTCTCTCCGGCCTGGAACCCCTCACGATCGGCCCCGAGTCGCTCTTCGTGAACGTGGGCGAGCGCACGAATGTGACCGGATCGCAGCGCTTCGCCCGCCTCATCCTGGAGGGCGACTACGAGGCGGGGATCGAGGTGGCGCTGCAGCAGGTGCGCAACGGCGCCCAGATCATCGACGTCAACATGGACGAGGGGATGCTGGACTCGGAGGCGGCGATGGTGCGTTTCCTGAACCTGCTCGCGGCCGAGCCCGAGATCGCGCGCGTGCCGTTCATGATCGACTCGTCGCGCTGGGAGGTGATCGAGGCCGGACTCAAGTGCGTGCAGGGCAAGGCGGTGGTGAATTCGATCAGCCTGAAGGACGGCGAGGAGGCGTTCCGCGAGCAGGCGCGGCTTGTCCGGCGCTACGGCGCGGCCGTGATCATCATGGCCTTCGACGAGGAGGGGCAGGCCGACACCGCGGAGCGCAAGGTGGAGATCTCGGAGCGCGCCTACCGCATACTCGTGCGCGAGGAAGGGTTCCCGCCGGAGGACGTCATCTTCGACCCCAACATCTTCGCCGTGGCCACCGGGATCGCGGAGCACGACGAATACGCGGTGGCCTACTTCGAGGCGGTGGCGCGGATCAAGGAGGCGCTGCCGCACGCGCTGGTGAGCGGCGGGGTGAGCAACGTGTCGTTCTCCTTCCGCGGCAGTCACGGGGTGCGCGAGGCGATGCACTCGGCGTTCCTGTACCACGCGGGCCGGGCCGGGATGGACATGGGGATCGTCAATGCCGGCGCGATCACGGTCTACGACGAGATCCCCGAAGAGCTGCTCACCGCGGTCGAGGACGTGCTCTTCAACCGCGACCCCGAGGCCACCGAGCGCCTGACCGGGCTCGCCGAGAGGTATCGGGGGAGCGCGGCGGGGGACGTCGAAGACCTCTCGTGGCGCGAGGCGTCCGCCGGACAGCGGCTGCAGCACGCGCTGGTGCACGGGATCACCGACTACATCGAGGAGGACACGGAGGAGGCGCGCACGGAGGCGAAGCGGGCGCTGCACGTGATCGAGGGGCCGCTGATGGCGGGGATGAACACCGTGGGCGACCTCTTCGGCGACGGCAGGATGTTCCTGCCGCAGGTGGTGAAGAGCGCACGGGTGATGAAGCGCGCCGTGGCGAACCTGGTGCCGTTCCTGGAGCGCGAGAAGCCGGCGGGCGAGGAAGCGCGCTCCGCGGGGCGCATCGTGATGGCCACCGTGAAGGGCGACGTGCACGACATCGGCAAGAACATCGTCGGCGTGGTGCTCCAGTGTAACAACTACGAGATCTTCGACCTGGGCGTGATGGCACCCGCCGAGAAGATCCTCGAGAAGGCTCGAGAGGTGGACGCCGACCTCATCGGGCTCTCCGGGCTGATCACGCCGAGCCTGGACCAGATGGTCCACGTCGCGAGCGAGATGGAGCGCACCGGCATGACCACGCCGCTCCTCATCGGCGGCGCCACCACCTCGCGCGTCCACACGGCCGTGAAGATCGAGCCGCGCTATTCCGGCGCCACCGTGCACGTGCTGGACGCGTCCCGCTGCGTGGCCGTCGCGGGGAAGCTGCTCGACCCGGCAAGCCGCGCGGGATACACCGCCGGCATCCGCGAGGAGTACGAGGCCATTCGACGGAGGCGTGCCGGGCCCGGGAAGCGGGCGCCGCTGCTGACGCTGGAGGCGGCCCGGGCC
Source organism: Longimicrobiales bacterium (assembly GCA_965211645.1). GTDB lineage: Bacteria > Gemmatimonadota > Gemmatimonadetes > Longimicrobiales > Gaopeijiaceae > Bin94. Next base: position 884,238 of record OZ242947.1, read on the forward strand.
AATCGGCTGCAGCTCGACTGGCACCGCCACGCGCCGGTGCGGCCGACGTTCACGGGAACGCGAATCTTCCCTCGCGACGGCGCCAGAACGGTGGCGCATGGACACGGTGCCTCCGCGTCCCCAAAGTCCGCCCTCTCCTCCTCCCCCTCCAACACCGCCGCGCCCTCCTACGACCTGGGAGAACTGATCGCGCGCATCGACTGGACACCCTTCTTCCGCGCGTGGGACCTGAAGGGCAAGTTCCCGGCGATCCTCTCGGACCCCGAGGTCGGGGCGCAGGCCACGAGTCTCCATGGGGACGCGCGGGCGCTGCTCCGCCGGATCCGCCGCGAGGGGCTGCTGGCGGCGCGGGCCGTCGTCGGCCTCCATCCGGCGAACTCGGTGGGCGACGACCTCGTCATCTGGGCCGATGAGGACCGGGATCGGCGGCTGGCGACCTTCCCGTGCCTGCGGCAGCAGTTCGGCAAGCCGGGCGGGCGCGAGAACCTCTCGCTGGCCGATTTCGTCGCCCCCGAGTGCTCGGGGATCGCCGACTACGTGGGCGCCTTCGTGGTCACCGCCGGGCATGGCGTCGCCGAACTCTGCGCCGAATTCGAAGCCGCCGGCGACGACTACCAGAGCATCCTCACGAAAGCGCTCGCGGATCGTCTCGCCGAAGCCTTCGCCGAGCGCATGCACGAGCGCGTGCGCCGCGAGTTCTGGGGCTACGCACCCGACGAGTCGTTATCGAACAGCCAGCTCATCTCGGAGGAGTACGCCGGCATCCGCCCCGCGCCCGGCTATCCCGCCTCGCCGGACCACTCCGAAAAGCAGACGCTCTTCCGGCTCCTGGACGCCGGCCGCATCGGCGTCACGCTCACCGAAAGCTGCGCCATGATGCCCGCGGCGTCGGTCTCCGGCCTCTACATCGGACACCCCGACAGCTTCTACTTCGGGGTGGGCCGTATCGGAGGCGACCAGGTGGAGGACTACGCGAAGCGCAAGGGAATGAGGGTCGACGAGGCCGCGCGGTGGCTGAGCCCGAACCTGGCGGAGGCCCCACATGGCTGACCTGCGAGACATGCTCTCCGGCGACCGCATCCACGTCATGGACGGCGCGATGGGCACCATGCTGTACTCGCGCGGGGTCTTCCTCAACGTCTGCTACGACGAGCTGAACGCCACGCACCCCGACCTGGTCGAGGACGTGCACGAGCAGTACATCCGCGCCGGCGCCGAGATCATCGAGACCAACACCTTCGGCGCCAACCCCTGGAAGCTGTCCTCGCACGGGCTCGACGACCGGACCGAGGAACTGAACGCGCGGGCCGCCGCGATTGCGATGAAGGCCGCGTCGGGGCGTGCGGCGGTCGTGGGCGCCATCGGGCCCCTCGGGATCCGGCTCGAACCGCTCGGCCCGACCTCGCTGGAAGAAGCCCGGGACCATTTCGGGCGGCAGGTGGACGGGCTGCTGGAGGGCGGCGTGGACGGCTTCGTCCTCGAGACCTTCTCCAGCCTGGTCGAACTCGAACAGGCGTTCCGCGCGGTGCGGTCGCGCTGCGGCCTGCCGGTGATCGCCCAGGTCACCGTGGGCGAGGATCTGCTCACCGAATACGGAACATCGGCGGAGCAGGTGGCGCGGTCGGCCGAGGAATGGGGCGCGGACGCGGTGGGGCTGAACTGCTCGGTGGGGCCTGCGGTCATCGTGGAGGGACTGGAGCAGATGGCCGAGGTGACCCAGCTGCCGCTGTCGTCCTCGCCCAACGCGGGGCTGCCGCGCCAGGTCGGCGAACGCAAGATCTACGTCACCGAGCCGGGATACATGGGACAGTACGCGCGCAAGGCGATCAACGCCGGGGCGCGGATCGTCGGCGGCTGCTGCGGGACCACGCCGGAGCACATCCGCAGCATCCGGGAGGTCGTGTCTGTGGTCCAGCGCCGCAGTTCATCGGTGCGGGTCATTCGTGCATTGGATGAGACTGCAATACACAAGTCATCTGTTCCCATATCTTTACGGTCCAGACTAGGCAGCCGCTTGGCCAGCGGCGAGTTCGTGAGATGCGTCCGTGTGCTACCCCCGCGAGGGTGGGACACGGCGCGCCTGATGGAAGATTGCCAGGCACTGGCACGGGCCGGCGCCGACGCGATCGGCATTCACGAAGACCGCCGCACAGCACGGCTCAGCGTCCTGGCGACCGCGACTCTGATCGCGAACGGATGTCCCGCGGAGCCGATCGCCCACTACACCTGCCGCGACCGCACCCTCTTCGGCATGCTGAGCGACCTGCTGGGCGCCGCGGCCTCCGGTGTGCGCAACATCCTCCTCCTGACCGGCGATCCGCCCGGCGCCGCCCCCTACCCCGCCTACAGATCCGTCGTCGACGTGGACTCGATCGGCCTCACCAACGTGGTGACGGCGCTGAATCGTGGGGTCGATCCGGCCGGGAACGACATCGGCGACCCCACGGCATTCGTGGTGGGCGTGGCGCTCCGCCAGGGCGCCCGCGACCCGGCGAGCGAATTGGGGCGATTGCACTGGAAGGTGGACGCGGGCGCCCACTACGCCGTCACCCAGCCCGTCTTCGATGTCGAGCATCTGCTCGGGTTCCTTGCGGGAATCGGCGACGGCGGTCCGGGGATCCCGGTGTTGGCCGCGATCCGACCGCTCGGCTCGCTCCGCCATGCGGAATTCCTCAAAAACGAGGTGCCGGGCGTGGTGCTGCCGGACAGGGTGCTGGAGCGGATGCGGCAGGCGGAGGCCCGGGGCGCGGACCACGCGGCCGCGGAGGGCGTCGCGATCGCTCGTGAGACGGCGGCAGCACTGGCCGGCGAGGTCGCGGGGCTGGAGATCGCCGCACACAGGCCGCCGGGGGTGACGGCGGCGGTGGCGGTGCTGGAGGGGACTGACTCGAGCTGAGAGATCGGGCACGCGACAGACACAATGTCAACTGCGATTGACATAGTGTAAACTAAACTTTACATACCAATGGTCATAAGGAAGCTCGATCGGCTCTTCGTCCGGGTCAGATCCCGGGAACTTCTCTTCAGGTTCACACTCCTGACCCGCATCCTGCTCGCTGCCGGTTTCATTCCCACCGGACTTGTAAAGCTGCTCGGTCAGCGTTTCACGCGGCTGCCGGACAGCACGCCAATCGGGGCGTTCTTCGAAGCGATGTATCAGACCGGTGTCTTCTGGAACTTCATCGGTGCGGCTCAGGTGGTTGCGGGCGTGCTGCTGCTGGTGCCGAAGCTCGCGCATCTGGGCGCCCTGCTGTTCCTCCCCGTCATCGCCGGCATCTTGGCAGTTGTCGTCGGCGTAGGCTTCGGGACCGGAACGACCCTGGTCACGCTTCTGATGTTGTCGGCGGTTCTGTACCTGCTGCTCTGGGACTATGACCGCATTCGCGGGATCCTCACGACACGCCCGTTCCCGGAAAGCCACGGCATCGCCGCTCCGACCCTTGATCGATGGGAGCGGGCCGGCTTCGTCGTATTCGCCGGGGCCCTGCTCCTCTGCTTCGGCTTCACTCGCAGCTTCGTCTCCGTCCAGGTGGGTCGAACGGCTGTGTGGGTGGGATTGGTCGCGGGTGCATTCACCCTGCTGCGGTTCCTCGTCGTCTCAAGGGCGCGGTTGCGTTAGCCGGCCTCCGCGCCAATCCGCGCCAGCCGCCTCGCCACATCCCCACTGCGCAGATTGCTCACGTACACCTTGTCGGCGCCGATCGCCCTCAGCTCGCGGATGGTGCGCAGGCAGATCTCCTCCGCGATGGCTCCTGCCGCAAACTCGGCGGTGAGCTCGCGCGCGGGCACGGGAAAGTACCGCCCCAGATAGTCCAGGGTGCGGGGGTTGGCGCTATGGAAGTGAAACACCCCGTAGACGACCGGCAGGTCGATCCCGAGGCGGGCCAACTCCGAACGGAACCGCTCGACGCACCCCAGGGAGTGGTGCGAAACGATCTGGGTAAGGACGAAGTCGGCGCTGAATCCCTGGTCGGCGACGAAGCGGGCCTGCTGCACCGGATCGCGATGCGGGTTGGCCCATCCGCCAAGGGGCAGGTTCGGTTGATCGGCACGCAGGATCTGCCGGAGATCCTTGCCGTGCGGGACGCATCGCTCCGGACCGACGGAGTGGTCGCCTCCGACGACGGCCACCGCCGCAACTCCCAGCGCGGAAGCCCGCCGGGCGAACATCCGGCAGTACTCGACGGGGTGCTTGCAGGTCAGAAACGGCACGACGGTGCCAAGGTCGGCGCTGCCGCCCAGGTTCGCGGCCAGATGGGCCAGGCTCTCCTCCTCCCGGTCGCCCGCCGCATCGTCGGTGAGGAGGATGAAGGTGTCCTGAAGGGCGAGGCGCTGGACCGCGTGGTACATGTCGATCCACACGCTCATGCTGCGGGCGGCGTCCATTCCGAGCCGGGGCGGGCGCAGTTCGACGGCGACGAGGGGGTCCGGCTGGTGCAGCCGCCGGAGCAGGGCGCTGTGGTCGAGCGCAGCCGGAATGGAGGTCCGCGGGGTCACCGAGCCCGTGCCTCCGGGTTGCCGGGGCCGGGAGTCGCCACGGTCACGGCGCCCCTCCGCCCAGTGCCGCAAGCGCATCCAGTTCCCGCGGAAGGCCGGCGGTCAGGATCTCCGCGCCGTCTTCCGTGATCAGCACATCGTCTTCGAGCCGGATCCCGGTTCCCTCGAGGGCGGGGACGCGCGGGCAGCTCCCCGGAGCGAAGTACAGTCCGGGCTCGACCGTGAACGCCATGCCGGGCTCCAGCACGACCGGGCCGTCCCCGTCGCGGTAGGCGCCCGCGTCGTGGGTATCGAGACCCAGCCAGTGCGAGGTCTGGTGGGGGAAGAAGTCGCGGTGGGTCGCGGCTTCCAGCACCTCGCCCACGGGACCGTCGAGCACCCCCAGCCCCACCAGCCCCTCCGCGATTACGCGGCTGGCCGCTTCATGCGCCGCTGCCAGCGTCCCGCCCGGGACGCACGCCGCCACTGCCGCGCGGTGCGCACGCCGCACCACCTCATATGCCTCCCGGCGCACCCCGTCCAGCGGCCACGACGCCGGCACGGTGCGCGTGATGTCGGCGGCGTAGCAGTCGACTTCGGCCCCCGCATCGACCAGCACGATGTCGGCGGCCTCGATCCGGGAGCCGTTGGCCGTGTAGTGGAGCGTGCACGCATTCGCCCCCGCGGCGACGATCGTGGCGAAGGCCGGGCCGTCGGCGCCCCGCCTGCGAAAGCCGCTCTCGAGCGCGGCCTCGACCTCCCACTCCCCCACCCCGCCCCGCACGTGCGGCAGCGCCTCCCGGAAGGCGGCCACCGAGATGCGCGCCGCCTCGCGCAGCCGCGCGATCTCGGCGGTGTCCTTCCGCATGCGCATTCCGTCGAGTATCGCGCCGGGATCGACCAGCGCGCGCGCTCCCGCGCCCCGCCGGGGCCGCCTGGCGCGGCCATCGCGCAGCGCCGCGGCCACCACCTCATCGCACGCCGCCGTGGCCCCGAGGCGGTAGTGGATGGTGTCGCCGCCGCGAAGGAGCGTCCGCCCTCTCTCCCCCAACTCACTCAGCGGAAAGACTGCGTCGGCTCCGTATGAGGCCTTCACCGCGCCGGGGTCCATGCGCGGGCCGGTCCAGAGTTCGAGCTTCTCGTCGCGCTCGGGCACGAAGAGGACGAAGCGGTCTTCGTCGGCGAAACCGCGGAGGAGCGCGATGGACTCCGGATCGCGCCAGCCCGTCGCGTAGAACAACTCCGAATCCGGCCGGTACCGGTACTCGGAATCGCCGCTCTTGTACCGGACCGGCGCGGCGGGCAGCAGAAGTGATCCGTGCTCCAGGCGGGAGAGGATCGCGTCGCGCCGCGACTTGAAAGGGAGCGGCGGGAGTTCCGTCACCGACGCTCCAGCCCGGTGCCGGCGCGCCTGGCGGGCGGCTGCTGGATCAGGTAGTGCTCGAACCAGCTGCTCAGGCGCTCGAGGCGGTCGACCAGCAGCCACGGCTCGCCGGTGCGCGAAAGCCCGTGCGACGACCGCGGGTAGCGCACCAGCTCCACCGGCACGCCCAGCTTCTTCAGCGACATGAACCATTGCTCACCGTCGCCGATGGGCGTGCGGTAGTCCTGCTCGCTGTGAATGATGAGCGTCGGCGCGGTCACGTTCTCCACATACGAGATGGGGGACAGGCGGCGGTACAGGTCCCGCTGCTCCCAGGGCGTACCGTAGAACTCGTACTCGGTGAGGCCCTGTGCGTCGGAGGTCCCCCACCAGCTCTCCCAGTTGGTGATCGACCGCGACGTCACCGCCGCCTGGAAGCGGTCGGGACGGGTCGCGGTGAGCCAGTTGGTCATGAAGCCGCCGTAGCTGCCCCCCGAGACGCCCAGGCGCGCCGGGTCGATCTCCGGGTAGGCCTCGAGCGCCGCGTCGACGCCGGCCAGGTAGTCCTCGCGGTCGACGATCCCCCACTCGCCGCGGGTGGCGTACTGGAAGTCGTGTCCATAGCCGGACGAGCCCCGCGGGTTCGTGTACAGGACGAAGAATCCGGCGGCGGACAGCACGTGGAAGGTCGGGAAGAAGGTGTTGCCGTAGGCCGAGTGGGGCCCTCCGTGGATCTTCAGCACCATCGGATACGAGCCGCCCGCCAGGAAGCCGACCGGCGGAACCAGCCAGCCTTCGACTTCGGTGCCGTCCTCGGCGGTCCAGGCAAGCCGCTCGGAGGGCATGAGGGTGACGCCCGAAAGCCACCCGTCGTTGAAGCCCGTGGCCTTCTGCTCGGTGGAGCCGTCCACCGATCCCACGTACAGCTCGGGCGGCGTGACCGGGTCGGTGGCGGTGAACGCCATGAACCCGCCCGACGACGCGAACGAGAATGACGACAGCCGGCGCGCCCCGTGCGTGACCTGCTCGACGGGCTGGCCCGGCGCAACGCGGAAGAGGTGGCTGTCCCCGCCGATTCCCGCGGAGAAGAGGATCGCCGTGCCGTCCGCCGTCCAGGTCGCCGCGCCCGGGCGGAGATCCCAGTCGGCCGTGAGGTTCCGGGGCTGGCCGCGGAAGTGCCCGTCGGAACCGATCTCGACAACGACCAGGTCGGTCTGGCTCCCCCGCTCCGGCGAGGACAGGAAGGCGATGCTGCCGCCGTTCGGAGAAACCACCGGCGCGCTCTCCGTTCCCGGATTGGAGGTGAGCCGGCGGACGGTCCCCCCCCGGGGGTCTACAGCCCAGATGTCGCCCGAGTTTTCGGAGTTGAGTTCGTCGTCCTGCCGCTCGTCACCGGTGAAGAAGAGGATGCGGCCGTCCGCGGACCACACCGGGTTGCCGACATCGAAGCCTACGCGAGTCAGAGCGTTTGGAGTGCCGCCCTGGGCATCGACCACCCACAGCTGCCGCTTCTCGCTCGACAGGTAGTGCGGCTGAAAGGCCAGACGACCGTCCCGCTTGTAGCGGATCGAGGTGATCACCCGGCCGTCGAAGCGATCGGCGTCCAGCGTGCGGCTCACGGCGTCCGGCGCGATCCATCCCCTGCGGGCCTCCGGCCCCTGGTCTTCCCCGCCTTCCTGGCCCTCGGGGCGCTCAGGCGCCTTTACGAACGCGATCTGCGACCCGTCAGGCGACCAGACGGGCGGCGCGTCGACGCCCTCGATGTGAAAGGCTTCGCCCCCCGGACCGTTCACGCGCAGGAACCACACGGCGTTGGGGTCGTCTCCCCTGCGGGACGAAAAGGCGAGCAGGGACCCGTCCGGCGACCAGCTCGGCCCGCTGGAGTCCTCGTTGGGGCTCGTGACGCGGAAGGCTTCGCCGTAGGGGCGGCCGTTGGCGAGCGGCTGGAGCCACACTTCGCGGTGCCGCCGGTTCTCCTCCTCGACCACGGTCGTGACGGTGAACGCCACGTAGTCTCCGGCCGGGGAAACGGCAACCCCCCCGACCCCGACCAGCTCGTAGTACAGTTCGGGCGCGTAGCCCCGGTTCTGACCGGCCAGGTGGCCCCAGGGAATGAAGATGACGGCCGCTGCACAGGCGGCAGCGAGCAACGGACGAGACGGTCGACCTGTCATGCTGACCTCGAGTCGGGTTTCCGCCGGATGTTTACGAAGGAAGGCCAAGGTAGGCGGCAGGCCCCGTTGGCTCAAGTCGGGGCGCCTTCCGTGTCGCTCCGCCAGACCTGCGTGTTACCTTGCAGGACTGCGAGAACCAGCAGCTGGAGGTGTACGGTGCGGCGCTCCGCAAAGCCCGCGGCAATCTGTCTTTCGCTCGGCCTGCTCGGGGCGGGCGGACCCGCGTTCGATGCGAGCGGCCAGGTCGTCCGCGGCCGGCTCCTGGACAGCGACGGCACGACCGGTATCGGCGGCGCGATGATCAGCCTCGTGGACGACCGGGAAGCCCAGTTGGCGCGCTCCCTCACCCGCCCCACCGGGCTCTACCAGTTGGCCGCCACGGCCCCGGGCCGCTATCGGATCCGGGCGGACCGGATCGGCTACGCGACGACCTTCTCCGAGTATTTCGACCTTTCCGCCGTGGATACGCTGATGATCAACATCGTCGCCCGGGTCGAAGCGGTGTCGCTGGCCGGGATCGAAGCCGAGGCAGAATCGCGCTGCCGGGTGCGACCGGAAGAAGGGCTAGCGGTTACGCGCGTCTGGGACGAGGCCCGCAAGGCCCTCCAGGCGGCGGACTGGACCCAGGAGCGGGGCTACTACCAGTACGAAATGCAGGGCGTCAACCGGCACATGGACCGGGACAACCGCAGAGTGATCTCCGAAGAGCGAAGCTACGACCGCGGCTACCGACAGACGCCGTACGTGTCCCGCCCCGCCGAAGAGCTGATGGAGGAGGGATTCGCCCGGCTCCGGCCGAACGAATCGGTCTACTGGGCACCGGACGCCGCGGTCCTCCTCTCCGATCCGTTCCTGGACACGCACTGCTTCCGGTTGCACCGGGACGAGAACAGGGCCCCGGGGCTGCTCGGACTGGCCTTTGAGCCCGTCCCCGGCCGTCGCCTCCCGGACATCTCGGGCACGCTATGGCTGAATCCGGGCACCTCGGAGCTCAGGTGGCTGGATTTCCATTACGAGAACCTCAACCTGCCCGAGGTGCTGCAGTCGGCCGACATCGGCGGCAGGGTCGAGTTCCAGGCGCTTCCCAACGGCACATGGATCGTCGATTCGTGGCGGATCCGAATGCCGCGCGTCCGGGTTGCCACCAACCCGCTCACCTCGCGCGTGGAGTCGATTCTCGAAGGCCTCACGGTGCAGGGCGGCGACGTGCTGCGTGTGCACGGCAACGAGGGAACGGTGATGGAGGCCGAGGGGGGAGGCCGCATCGCCGGCGTCGTCTTCGACACCCTCCGGGCCGGCCTCCGGGACGCGCGCGTGTATGCCGAGGGGACGGACATCGAGGCCTTGACCGACAGGAACGGCCGGTTCGAGCTGACCCGCCTCGAGCCCGGGATCTACACCGTGAACTATTCGCACCCGTATCTGGAGCGTTATTCCTTCGTCCCCGAACCGTTCGAGGTGGAGGTTCGGGAGGGCGCGCAGTCCGTCTCGCAGATCAACTTCGCGGCACCCACGATCACCCGGGTTCTCGGGAATCTGTGCCGCGACGAGGAGCGGCCGGACGACGCGGCCAACATCCCCGGGGGCGGCGCGATGCGAAACGACGGGATCCTGGTGGGGCAGGTCATCGATCCCGCCGGTGCACCCCTGCCCGGGGTGATCGTTCGCGTTCTCTCGCGGGATTTCGACATCACCCAGGACGTAACCACCGTCGTCTCCACGACCTTGCGGGCAGGCCGGAGCGGGGTCGCCGTCACAACCAACGAAGCGGGATACTACCGGGCGTGCTGGGTGCCGGTCGATACCTGGCTGAGCGTTTCGGTCATGGAGCCCGGGGAGGATCTCGATCCGAACCAGTTGCAGGTGGGCTACACGCTCTCGGAACTGAGGGAGTTGCGCGGGGAGACCGTGATCATTCCGGCCGAAGTGCCCTTCGAGACGCTGAATCTGCGGGTTGAGTCCAACTAGCGCGATCCGGTAGCTTCCTCGGCAGTCGGGCCACGCTCGATTCGCAAGCATAGTCTTCCCAGAACAGGAGCCAGTGTTGAGCAGATCGCCTGCCCACAGCACCAGCGGATCGCCCGCCCATAGCGCCGGCGGATCGCCTGCCCACCATCCCGCCCGCGGGCGCATCGCCGCGGTCTTCGCGATCTGCGCCGCTGCCACGTTTCTGGCGCCGGCGGCGTCCCGGGCCCAGCCCGAACCCGACACCGTGGAGTTGGAACCGATCGTGGTGACCGTGCTGAGATCCCCGGTCCGCCTGGACCGGCTGCCCTTCTCCGCCTCCGTCATGGCCGGCTCGGAAGTGGCCGAGGGCAACACGGGCCTCTTCATCGAGGAGGCGCTGCACGGACTTCCGGGAGTGCGCGTGCAGAACCGCTACAACCCCGCGCTCGGCGAGCGCATCTCGATCCGCGGCTTCGGCGCGCGCTCCCAGTTCGGCGTGCGCGGCATCAAGATCCTGGTGGACGGGATCCCGGCCACGCTGCCGGACGGGCAGACCACGCTCGATCACCTCGACATCGGCTCGCTGGGACGCGTGGAAGCGCTTCGGGGTCCGGCCGCGGCACTCTACGGCAACGGGGCCGGAGGAGTCCTGCTGTTCGAGAGCGCACCGGCCCATGCCGGCAGGCGGGAGTCGGGCACCTTGGTTGCGGGTTCGGACGGGCTGTTGCGGATGCAGGTCACGGGTACAAGAACGGGAGAGCGTTACACCTGGCGCACCAGTATCGCCCGGCACAGTTTCGACGGCTTCCGCGACAACCCGACGGACTCCGGCGAGGATCCCTACAGCCAGGCCACCCGCACGATCTTCAGCACCGGCACCACCCTCTCCACGGCCAACGGCACCCTCGCACTGCAGCTGGGCTATCTCGATCTGGACGCGCTGAACGGCGGATCGCTTCCGGCGGAGATCTTCGACGACGGCAGCAACGAGGCATGGGGATTCAACGTCCGCCGGCGAACCCGCAAGGACGTCAGCCAGGGTCAGGGCGGAATCAGCTGGCGCGGGACGCTGGGCGGGATGGAGGGGACCTTTTCCGCGTACGGCGTCAGCCGCCGGCTGGACAACCCGATCCCCACCTCCGTGATCGATCTGGACAGGATAGGCGGCGGGGTCCGCGTGGCGCTCGCCAGGGCATGGCAGACGGCAACCGGCACGGCACGGGTGGATTTCGGCGCCGAGGGCGAACTGCAGAGCGACGACCGCAAGAACTTCGCCAACGACGGCGGCGAGGCGGGCGCCCTCACCCTCGACCAGCAGGAGCGCGTCCGCGCTGCGGCTCTCTTCGGGCAGTTCCAGCTGCCGCTCGCAAGCCGCCTCAACCTCGTCGGGGCGCTCCGCTTCGACCACTTCAACTTCCGTGCCGACGACCGGTTCACCGCCGCCGGCAACCCCGACGACTCCGGGAGCCGCGCCATGGCGGCACTCAGCCCGTCGCTCGGCCTCCACATCGACCTCGGCGGCCACGGCCTCTTCGCCTCGGTGGCGCGCTCCTTCGAGACCCCGACGACCACGGAACTCGCCAACCAGCCCGACCGGGCGGGCGGCTTCAACCCCGGACTCGAACCGCAGCGCGGCTGGACGGCGGAAGGCGGAATTCGCGGTGCACTGGGAGGGGGCGCCGCCTACGACCTGGCCGCGTTTTCATCGAGCCTCACCAACCAGCTGGTGCCGTTCGAGGTTCCCACCGCCCCCGGCCGCCGCTTCTACCGCAACGCGGGCCGGTCCCGGGTGCGCGGCTTCGAGGCTTCCCTGCGCACGGCGCTGTCGTCTGTGCTGAGCACCCGTTTCGCCTACGGCTACGTCGATGCGCGCTTCACCGAATTCACCGTGGGCGGCAACGACCATGCCGACAACCGCGTCCCCGGAATCGCGCCGCACCGCCTCGAGGCCGGGCTGCGGGCGGCCCGCGGCCCCTGGTTCGGCGAGCTTCGCGTGGAGGTGCGCGACGAGGTGCCGGCGAACGATTCCAACGAGGCCAGCGCGGACGGCTTCACGCTCGTGGGGCTGCGCATCGGCGCCACCGAAGTGGGCGCCGGGAGCCTGCGGCTGTCCCCCTTCGCCGGAATCACCAACCTGACCAATGTGCGCTACGCGTCGTCGGTCGTGGTGAACGCCTTCGGCGGGCGGTTTTTCGAGCCCGGGCCGGATCGCGGCGGATACGTGGGCATGTCGATCGTATGGGATCGAGGCCGGTAGCGGCGGTCCCATCAGGAAGCTGCGGTTGCATCCTCCTGGGGCGAGCATCCCTCCGCGTTCTCGACCAGCCACAGACTGTTGCCTACCGGACGCTCGCCTTCGGCATCCGATGGGCTGCTGACCAGCTGCTCCCCCAGCAGCATCGCCGACGAGCCGCCGCCATCGAGGTTCAGGGCCTCGTCGGCGCCCAGCCACAGAAACAGACTGGCCAGCTCCGGGAGCGACATGCCCGCCGAGCGCGGAGCCTGGCGGCCGTCGACCACCACGAGCCACAGCATGTTGCGCTCGTTGTCGAACCCGACCGCGGTGCGGGGATGACGCGCGGCGGCAAAGGTCGGCCCGGCGGTGACGCCCAGGTCGCCGACCACAAGGCCACCGTCGAGAAGCTCGGGGTACCCGCCGACAACGTGCGTACCATCGCCTCCCGCCCCCGCCGCGACCGTGTCCGGGCCAACGGCCATTCCGTCCCCGGCCGGGACGGGAATTCCGATCCACGGTACCCGCCCCGGGCCCCACGCAAAGGCGGGACGGGTTGAAAGGCGGCTGGTGGTCTCCGTTGCCTCCGGCCCGAGTGGAACCCCGTTGTCCAGGCGAAAGAAGTCGCCGTTCACGCCGGCCAGCGGCACCGAGGGCGCGTCGGGCACCATCTGCGTGAGCGGGGTGCGCAGTCGTTCGGCGCCGGTCCCGTTCATCGCGGGCACGACCACGAGATCGAGTTCACACCGATCGATCTCCGCCGAAACCAGGTGGATGGCCCATGGTCCGCGCGCGGACCACGCGAAGCGGTACATCACGCCGTCGCCCAGCGCTCGCTCGCGAAGCGAGTCCGGGGCGAGTTCCGTGAGCGCGGTGGACGGAAGCGGCGGCCAGGCGGTCACACCCTGCTCCGGCATCTCGCAGGTAGCCAGCAACAGGGCCATGGCGGCCAAGGCGGTCCTGCTCACCTCGCGGCCATCAGTCCGGCTCCGGTTCGTCATTTTCAAGTCCTCTTGAGCAGGTTGGCGCGCGACCACCGCGGACCAATTTCGCCGCACACTCTGCCACGTCAAGCGGGTACGGCCGTCCGAGGAGCTGGAACCGCCCGCCCGCATCGGGTATACTCCCCGGCCATGTCGTCCCTTGCCACAAACGCGTTGCCCGCCCTGCGGCGCACCCTCCGCGCGCTGTGCCTGTGGATGCCGCTGGGCGCGCTGGCGGGGGCGGACGCCGCATCCGCCCAGTACCGCTTCGGCATCGCCTTCGGCGGCACCGGCATGGTCGGCATGATCGCCGAGTACCGATGGGCGCACCAGGGAATCGAGTTGCAGGCGGGAACCTGGCGCTTTCGAGACCTCAGCCTGTCGCTGACCGGCAAACAGTACATCGGATCGTACGCCATCGAACCCTACGCCGGGATCGGGCTGTGGGGGATCGTGGCCGGTTCCCGGGAAGGGACGGGCTACGGCCTGATCGCGCGCTTCCCCGTCGGGCTGGACTGGCGATTCGCCTCCAAACACGCTCTCGGCGGCGCTCTGTACCTCAACCGGGCACTGGCGGTCAAGCGACCGGACCCGCAGGACCGGCGTCCTCCGCGCGGAGTCCTGATTCCGCTGCCCGAACTCAGCTACCGTTGGCAGCCCCGGAGCTGATCGGCTCCATCCCCACGTACTTCAGACCGCTGCCCGTGTTGAAGAGGACGACCTCGTCGCCGGCGCCGATCAGCCCCATGTCCATGAGCCTGGGCACGGCCGCCGCCGTCGCCCCACCCTCGGGCGCGGCAAAAACCCCCGTCGCGGCTCCCATTCTGTCCACCCACGCCCGCATCTCGGTGTCGGGAACCGCCACCGCCCCGCCCCCCGACTCGCGGATCCCGCGCAGGATCAGGAAATCGCCGACGGCTCCCGGCACGCGCAGCCCCGCGGCATAGGTGACCGCGTCCTCCCACATCCCGGCGTCCTCCCAGCCGTTCTCCCAAGCCCTCACCATCGGCGCGCACCCGGTGGACTGCACGCAGAACATCCGCGGCCGCTCCGAACCGATCCACCCCAGCCCCTCCATCTCCGCGAACGCCTTCCACATCCCGATGAGGCCGGTACCTCCACCCGTCGGATAGACGATCGCGTCGGGCAGGCGCCCCCCCAGCTGCTCGAAGAGCTCGTAGCCCATCGTCTTCTTGCCTTCGACCCGGTAGGGCTCCTTGAGGGTGGAGAGGTCCCACCAGCCGTCTTCGTCACAGCGCTGCCGCACGATCCGCCCGCAGTCGCTGATCAGTCCGTCCAGCAGCTGCAGGTCGGCCCCCAGCGCCCGGATCTCCGCGAGGATGGGCACCGGCGTATCCTCCGGCACCACGACGTGCACCGGCAGCCCCGCCGCGGCTCCGTACGCCGCGCTCGACCCGGCGGCATTCCCGGCCGAGGGGATCGCCAGCTCCCGGGCGCCGAGTTCGAAGGCCCGCGAGACCGCCATGCACAGCCCCCTGTCCTTGAAGGAACCGGTGGGGTTCTGGCCCTCGTCCTTGATCCACAGCCGCCGCACGCCCAGGGTGCGCGCGAACCGCTCCGACTCCACCAGGGGCGTGAAACCCTCTCCCAGCGTGACGCGGAAGGTCCAGTCGCGCACGGGCAGGACCTCCTCGTACCGCCATAGCGACGGGGGACGTCCGGCGACTGCCTCCGGCGTGAAGCGACCCTTCAGCGCCTCCAGATCGTAGCGGGCAAAGAGAGGCTTGCCGGCAGGAGAAAGGCCGATCAGCTGCTCGGATTCGAAGGTCTCGCCCGTGGCGGTGCACTCCAGGAAGGCCGCGCCGGGGAGGTGGGAGGAGGTCGAGGACATGCGATATTCCCGGATTGGGTTGGAGCGGGTTGAAGGATTCGCCGGTGCGAGGCAACCTTTATTCGGAGATCGTGCGTCACAGTCACGATCGCAACAAAGGTAATGCGCCACGACTCGTGCGGGGCCAACGTGGAAACGTCCGTGGAAAGAGCATGGAGTGGGCCGCGGTGAGGCACCCGTCTAGCGCTGCAACCGGATCCGGAGACATGGAAGCGCAATTGATTCGCCGAGCGTGCGAGGGAGACGGTAGAGCCGTCCGCGCTCTCTACGACCGGTATGCACCCAGAGTGTACGCAGTGGTGCGGCGCATCGCCGGTGACGACGATCTGGCCCAGGACTACGCGCAGGAAGCGTGGATCCGGGCCATCCGGGCCCTCCCCTCGTTTCGGGGCGACGCCCGGTTTTCCACCTGGCTGCACAGGATCGCGGTAAACTCGGCCCTGCAGGCGGTCAGGAAGGCCAAGACCCGGAGGATGAGGGAGGTCGCGATGCCCGACGAGGTGGCGACGCCGCCGAGGATGGGAGACGCGCTTCTCGAGCGCAAGCTGGAAGAGGCGCTCGACCTCCTCCCCGAAGGGATGCGCAAGGTGTTGATCCTCCACGACGTGGAGGGCTACACGCACGAAGAAATCGGAACCGCCCTGGGGGTCACCTCGGGTACTTCCAAGTCACAGCTGTTCAAGGCGCGCGCGAAGATGCGCCGCATGCTGCGTGGAATCGAACCCAGTCCGAGGGAAGTCGAAGCATGGAGCGTATGAAACTCGAAGATCTGGCGCGGCTGGTCGATGAGCGGCCGACGGCGGACGAAAAGGCGATTCTCGACCGGGACCCGGGGCTCCGGCGGGAACTCGATGCACTGCGGTCGCAGACCCGGGAACTGCAGAACCTCCCCGCGATCCTGCCTCCCCCCGGCGGGTGGCACGAACTCGAGCAGGAACTGGTCACCACCGGCCTGATCCGCGGTCTCGCACCCGGGGCCGGGATGTGGCGCAAGTGGCTGCAGGTGGCGGCCGCCTTCGTGCTCTTCATCGGCGGGACCACCTTCGGCTGGGTAACCGCCAACGGAGCCGGCCTCGGCGACGGCCTCGACCAGCAGGCATCGGCGGGTCCGGCTCCTTCCGGGGCGGGAGTGGCCTCGCCGGCGTCCCTCGACGACGCCCGATCGGCGGTCGAGGCCGCCGAGAGCGAGTGGCGGCGCGCGCTCGGGGAGTATCAGCGACTCTTCTACGCCGAGAACGGGCAGCAGCCCCGCCGCGATCCGGTCGCGCGGCTGGCCGGGATCGAGGCGCTGGTGGCCGCGGGCGAGGCCGCGGTCCAGGAGGCCCCCGATGACGAGTTCTTCAACCTCTTCTACGTCAACACGCTGATGGAACGGCAGCAGACGCTGAGCCAGATCAGCCTGGACGCCTGGCATTGATGAACGGCACACTGCGCCCGCTCGCGCTGCTCGTCGCACTCGGGACGGGATTGCCCGGCGCTGGCCACGCCCAGGATTCCGTCGGCGGCGGAGCGCCGCGCGCGTGGATCGGCATCCTCACACAGACGGCATCGCCCTCCCAGCACGGGAACCCGGGGAACCCGGTCGCGTTGCTGGTGACGAATGTCTTCGTGAACGGTCCGGCGTACCGCGGCGGCGTGCTGCCCGGAGACGTGGTTGTTGCAGTCAACGGGTCCCCACTGGCGGCGTATGACACCTGGTTGAACCTGATGGCCGGGCTGGAACCGGGTGAGCCCATGCAGGTGGGGCTGCTGAGACAGGGCAACGAGATGGAGGTCACCATCATCGCCGACAGACGGCCCGTCATGTTCGGGTCCCGGTTCGATCTGGCCCGTCTGGACACGATTCAGGCCCGGGTGTCGAAGACCTTCGACTCCATCATGCAGATGTTCGGGGAACAACCGGGCGATTCGGCCATGCTGGAGTTCACGAGCACCGGGGACCGTCTGCTCCAGTGGGAAGCGCGAGTACAGGTAAGCTGGCAACAGACGGCTGCGCACGACGCCGCGGAACCCGAAGTCGCCCTGCAGAGGACGACGGACAGGGCCGAATCCGCCGAATCCGTCGAGGCGCGGCGGGCCAACCTCGGGCTCGCGCGCGAGGAGGCCGAGTTGCGGGCGCTCGCCGACCAGGGCACGGATCCGCCGGCCGCGGGCGGAGGCGGGGAGTTGCGACTTTCGGTGGAGACCCTGAGTGCCTCGGGCGCGCCGAGTCTGACGCCCTTCCTGCTCGAGCGTCCGGTGGTGCTGGGCGGCGCCCAGGTGCTGCCGCTGACCAGTGAACTTGGTCGTGCCTTCGGTGTCGAGGCGGGAGTCCTCGTGACCGACGTGCTGCATCAGAGCGCGGCCGCACGGGCCGGCTTCCTCGCGGGCGACGTGATCGTGGCGGTGGCGGGAGGCACGGTGGCTTCGCTGGCTGAGCTCCGCGGGGCCCTCGCAATGACCGAGCTGCCCACCGTGATCACGGTCGTACGCCGCGGCGGCGTTGTGGAACTCACCTACCCGGCTCGCCAGGCCATAAGGGGCCCGATCGGGACCGACTAGCCAGGGGCGCCTCTCGCGGGGCGCGCTATTGGGGGGTGTCTCGTCCCGGGCGTTCCCGGTCCTCGCCCTATTCGTAGCGCAGCGCGTCGATCGGATCCAGGACCGAGGCCCTGCGCGCCGGCCAGATGCCGAAGAAGAGCCCGATCGCGGCCGAGAATCCCAGCGCCACGGCCACCGCTTCGGGCGCCACGGCGGTCTGCGTGCCGAAGACGTTCGTGATCAGCTCGGCACTCCCGAACCCGCCGGCGACCCCCAGGATTCCACCGAGCACGCACAGGACGAGCGCCTCGATCAGGAACTGGAAAAGGATCGTCTTGCGGGTCGCGCCCAGCGCCTTCCTCACCCCGATCTCCCGGGTCCGCTCGGTCACGCTGACCAGCATGATGTTCATGATTCCGATCCCGCCCACCAGGAGACTCACTCCAGCGATCCCGGCGAGAAGCAGCGTGAACGTTTGCGTAGTCTCGTTGAAGGTCTCGAGGATGTCCGACGATTGCTGGATGCTGAAGTCGGCTTCCTCGGTGGGCAGAATCCGGTGCTCGCGGCGGATCACCCTGTCGATTTCGGCCCAGGCGGGGTCGAGCTCCTCCGGGGAAGGCGCCGCCACATAGATGGAACGCAGGCGGTCCCTTCCGCCCATGACCCGGTACATCGCGGTGGACAGCGGGATGAAGATCTGGTCGTCGGGCTGAATCCACATGGCGCCGCCCTTCTCCTTCAGGATGCCGATCACCTCGAAGGGAATCCCGCGGATCTGGATGGTGCGGCCCACCAGCAATCCGCCGGGCGTCGCCAGATCGTCCGGCACGTTGGAACCGAGCACCGCCACCCGCCTGCGCCCCTGGACCTCGCCTTCGTCGAAGTAGCGGCCGTACGCGAGTTCGTGGCTGTGCAGGTCGAAGAAGGAAGGCCAGGTGCCGACCACGGAGTTGGAGGAGTTCGAGCGGGAGTACGTAACCTGCAGCCGGCTCTCGATCTCGGGGGCGATCTGATAGACCCCACCGATCTGTTCGCGCAGCGCAACCGCGTCGTCCTCCTCGAGGCGGCGGCTCCCCGAGGCCACCCCGCGGAACATTCCCTGCCCGGGGCGCACGGTGAGAATGTTGGTCCCCATATTCTCGATCTGTTCCTGCACCCTGCGCTGGGCACCCTCGCCCAGAGCCACCATGGTGATCACTGCGGCCGTCCCGATGACGATGCCGAGCGTAGTGAGTCCCGAGCGAAGTGCATTGGCGCGGATCGAACCCATCGCCACCATCACGATTTCCCTCAGGATGAACATGGTCTTGCCTCGAGCTAGAAGGGCCGGAACCGGCCGCGCATCTGGTTGATCCGCTCCTGCTGCCTCGCCTGGAGCTGGGCCGCGCCAATCAGCGCCAGCTGTTCGCCTTCTTCCAGTCCCGCAAGGATCTCGGCGTAGTCCCAATCGCTGACCCCCATCACGACGGGGCGAGGCTCCACGTTCCCCGCCTCGTCCACGACGAAGGCGATCGCGGGCCGGAAGGCCGGATCGCCGCTGGAACCACCCATCGCCGCCATGAAGCCGCCGAAGCCCCGTCCGCCGCCCGGACGCCCACCGTCCTGGCCGCCCGGGAAGGCACGCCCTCCGGGCCTGCCGTTGGCGCCATCGTCGACTTCGCCGTTGGGAGCCTGCGGCTCGCCCGCGGCCGCGGGTCGCGCCCGCCCGGCGGCGTCCTGCCGCGTGCCGCTGCGCGATCCCTGCGCCTGCCCCGGGTTGCCGCCCTGCTCGTCGCCGCCCGCGCGTCGCTCGCGCATCGCGGCGAAGAGCCCCCTGGCCGAATCGGCGCTGATCTCACCTGATTCCATCGCAGCCCGTATCCGCGCCATTTCGCCGCCTCCGGGCATTCCCCCGCCCGGCATGGCCGCCATGGTGCCACCCGCGGCAGCCCCGGAACGCTCGGCGGCCTGTGCCATCAACGGCCCCCAAACGTTCCGATCGATCGAAACGGTCTGTGGATCAAGGCCCAGCACCTCGGCCGCCGGCGCCAGTTCCTGGGGCTGCACAACCGCGTTGTTGGGGACGGTCAGCGCACCCGGCCGCTCGTTCACCAGCACCTCGACCTCGGCGTTCATTCCCGGCTTCAAAAGGCCGGCCTCGTTGTTGAGGAGCACGATCACCGGGAACATGGTGACGTTCTGCTCCACCACGGCCTGGGGCTCGATCTTCTCGATCGCCCCCTGGAAGGTCCTGTCGGGGAAGGCTTCCACGCTGACCGTAGCCGTCATCCCGGCCGTCAACTGGCCCACATCGGTCTCGTCCACCAGGGTGCGGACGCGCATGTTGTCCAGGTTGGCCATCGTGAAGAGGGCGTTGCCGCCGGACACGTTCTGTGTGGCCGACTGGATGACCTGTCCGTATTCGACCAGCTTCTCCAGGATCACGCCGGCCATCGGCGCGCGGATGGTGACGTCGTTCAGCCGCAGCGTGGCGAGTTCCAGGTTCGTCTGGGCGCGCACGAGCGCGGCCTGCGCATTCGCGTATTCGAGTTGGGTCTGCTCGAACTCCTGGGCGGTGATCACCTCGGATTCGAGCAATTCCTCCGAGCGGCCCAACTGGGCCCTGGCGATGCCGATCCTCGCCTCCGCCACGTCCAGATCGGCGACCGCCTGATCGTGCGAGTTCTGGACGTCCCTCGGGTCCACCCTCGCCAGGATCGAACCCGGCTCGACTTCATCCCCGGAGTCGACGTACAGGTCCAGGATCTCGCCGGAGGCCTTGGATTTGACCTCCACCCTCAGCACCGGTTCCAGCTCGCCCGTGGCCTCGGCGGTCACCCGCAGATCGCGGTACTCAGCCGGTGCGGTCTGAATGCCGATCTCCGGCAGTTCTTCCTCCTGGGCCGTACACGCAGCCAGCCCCAGGGCCGAAGCAAGGGTGACACCCGCCACCCGTGCCCGAGAGTATTCCAGACGTAACATCAGTTCCCCATCCCTTCGTTGATGAAGTCGCGCTCGACCAGCCCGTCGCCCAGATGGATCTGCCGGGACGCCGAGGCCGCGATGTCCGCTTCGTGGGTCACCAGGATGATGGTCTGTCCCGCACGGTTCAGCTTGATCAGTATCTCGACGATTTCCCGGGAGGTGACCGAATCCAGGTTGCCGGTCGGCTCGTCCGCGAGCAGGAGCGCGGGGTCGTTCACCAGCGCCCGCGCGATCGCAACGCGCTGCCGCTGTCCGCCGGAGAGTTCGGGCGGCTTGTGGTGCATTCGGTCCGCCAACCCAACCAGCGCAAGCTTCTCTTCCGCGCGGCGGTGGCGCTCCTTCGCGGGAACGCCTGCGTAGATCAGCGGAAGCTCGACGTTGTGCAGCGAACTGGCCCTGGGCAGCAGGTTGAAGGTCTGGAAGACGAAGCCGATGTCGCGGTTGCGCACCCGCGCCAGCTGGTCGTCCGACAGCTCGGACACCTTGCGCCCGTTGAGCCAGTAGTCTCCCCCCGTTGGCGTGTCCAGGCATCCGATGAGGTTCATGAATGTGGACTTGCCGCTTCCGGAGGGACCCATGATCGCGACGAATTCGCCGCGCTTGACATCCAGGTCGACCCCGCGGACGGCGCGCACCGTCTCGGCGCCGAGGACGTAGTACTTGCGGAGCCCCTCGGTGTGAATCACGACACCGTTCGTGCCGGCTCCGTTTCCGCTCATGTCCCTGCCCGATGTTCCTGTTCTCACAGCTCTCTCCCCACGATCGATTCCAGTTCCGCCTTCGCGACTACATAGTCGTACCGGGCGGAGACGAGGTTTGCTTCAGCCTCGTCCAGCGCGACCTGACTGGTGATCACATCCAGGATGTTGGCCATCTGGACATCGTACCGCTCCCGAATGAGCCTCAGGTCCTCCTCGGCCACGAGCACCGCCTCGGCCGCGATGGCGATGGCCTGCTCCTGCGTCTCCAGGGTCCTGAGCGCGGCGTCCACGTCCTGGCGCACGCCGCGGCGGGCATCCTCCTCCGTCAGGCGCGCCACTCTGCGGCTCTCGCTCGCCTGATTCACGGTCTGCTCGCGCTGGAATCCGTCGAAGAGCTGGTAGCTGCCTGAAATGCGGAAGTTCCAGCTGGTGTTGCCCCCGGCGAAGGCGCGATCCTGGTTGGCCCAGTTGTATCCGGATGAAACCGACAGGTTGGGAAGGTAGGAGCTGCGGGCATTGCTGAGGCTCGCGCCCGCGATTGCGGCGGACGCCTCAGCCGCCCGAACGGTCGGCGACACCGATTCGGCCAGAGCCACGATCTCGGCCTCGCCGAGAGCGAGCGGGGCGGGGTCGAGGTTGTCGGGGAGCGCGGGCACGACCGGTCCGTCCACGCCGACCTGCCGTCCCAGGGCAAAGCGCGCCGCGCGAAGCTGATTTTGGGCCTGGAGCAGGCTTTGGCGGGCGTTGGCGAGTTCGAGACGGGTCCGAAGGCTGTCCGACCGCGTTCCCGTTCCCACCTCGACGCGCGCACGGGTGATGGCCAGGCTTTCCTCCGCCCGGCCCACACTCGCCTCGGCTACCTGGACCAGTTCGAACTGCCTGAGAGCATTCAGAAACAGGGTGCGCGTCTGCAGCAGCACCGCGAAGCGCTGCGACCGCATCATCGCTTCGGCCTCGATCACCGCCGACTCGGTCCGGTCGAGCTCGTGGAACTTCCGGCCGCCCTGGAAGATCTGGTAGTTCGCGTTCAGGGAGGCGCTGTAGAAGTCGCTGCTGCCCGTCACCACGCGCTGGGTGTTGGGATCGAAGCGGTCCTGGCTCTGGACCGACGCCCCCGACCCCACGCTGACGTTCGGCAGGAACGACCCCCAGGCCCGCAGGCGCGTCCCGCCGGCGTTGTTCACGCTCGCCTGACTTTGCGCGAACTGGGGACTGAAGACCAGCGCGAGTTCGAGAGCCGTCTGCATGGCCAGCGTGTCCCCCGGCTGCTGGCCGGCCGCCCCGGGGGCGGAGCCGGCAAGGAGCAGCAGCGCCAGCCCTGGCGCCGTGCGGAGTCGGTGGTGTTTCACTACCGTCCTCCCCCCGACCCGGGCCGGTCGTCGCCCGAGCCATTGCGCCGGGCGTCGTCTCTGGCGCCGCGATCCGGGGAATACCGCACGGCCAGAAGCGAGTCGTACGCGGCGATCTGGTCGGGGTTCAGGACAGCCTTGATGGAGTCCTGCGTCGCCATCAGCAGATCCATTCGCCTCCGGTTGTAGTCCTGCCTGGCGGTTTCGCGGAGCCCATCCATGCTGCTCCTGAAGTGCACGATGATCTCGTCGACCGCCGCGCGTTGCTCCGGTTGCATCACGACTTCGTAGATCACGGCCCCGCGCTGACGCTCGGCGTCCCCTTCCCCCGCCGACTCGTCTTCCTCCGGCACAGGGATCTCCACCACCTCTTCGACGGCGCCGGTTTCCGCGGTTCGGCGGGTGTCCCACGCCATCCCGAGCATGAACCCGGCCGCCAGCGTTGCGAAGAGTAGAACGATTGAAATGAACCGAGCTCGTTGTGCCATCAGGGTCTGCTTCCCTCGACCAATGCCATGAAGGCCCCCGCGCTGCCCGTGCGGTCGGCGCTCAGCAGGATCTCGAACGCAGCGTCGTTCGCGCTCTCACCGAGCATGTCCTGCATGACCAGCTGCGCTTCGGGCACACCGCTCTCCCGGGCTTCCGTCGACACCAGCACGGCCGCAATCGCCGCCGCGGCGACGGCTGCCGGAATCAGGCTCCTCGACCAGCCGGAAAGCACCGATGCCACCGACTCGCGCGCGGCCGCGCGCCGCCGGGCCAGTTCGAAGGCCACCCGGTCCATGATCCGGGCGCGGGTTTCGGTCCAGTACCCCGGCCGCTCATGGCCCGGGTCCAGGGCCCGCAGCGATGTCATCGTGTCGTTGTCTTCCATGTTCACCTCGGCAGGGTCACGCATGTCCTTTCCATTCCGCCAGATTCGCGCGCAATGCCTTCCGCGCGAAGTGGAGGTGCGACCGGATGGTCCCGGAAGGGATTCCCAGCCGCTCCGAAATCTCGTCGTGCTTCCACCCCTCCAGGTCGTGGAGCAGGACGATTTCCCTCTGCAACTCCGTCAATTCGCTCAATGCCTCTCTCAGCCTGCCTCGCAGCGCCGATATGTCCGCCATTCTCGCGGGATCGGGGTCGGTCGTCCGCGCTCCCACCGGAATCTGTTCTCCGCTGCGAAGGCTCTCGCGGCGGATCAGGTTCCGTGAGCGGTTTCTGACGATCGCCAGGAGCCATCCCGCGAACTTCGCGGGGTTCCGGCAATCGTCGAGCCGCTGCAGCGCGACCAGGAACGACTCCTGGGATGCGTCCTCGGCATCCGCGTGCTTCCCGGTGACCGAGAGGGCCACGGCATAGGCCGCGCGCTGATAGCGGCGAACCAACTCGCCGAAGGCCTCCCCGTCGCCGGAACGCGCCTGGATCACGAGATCCGCGTCTGACCGTCCCTTCATTCCCTGTGACTAGACACCTTGCACGGCTTCCCTGTTGAGGCCGGACGCTGGTCGTTGCTGGTGGACAGGCAGCCAGCGGGCTGCGTTAGCTCGTAATCGCCGTCGCCAGCCCTGCCGGTCGTCACCGCCCGGGACCGCGACGGCGGCGCGCGGGGCGGCGGGGGGGCGGGTTGCCTGAACGTCGCCGCGGGGTCCCGCGTGGCGAGTCGCTGCCCGCCTCCGGGGCCCGCGCAACTTCCCGCACGAGGGACACGAGCTCCTCTTCGGCCACATCGGCAAGGTTCCGGGCCAGCAGGTAGCGCGTACCCGAAGCATCTTCGCGGTCGCCTGGGGATTCCAGGCCGATGCTCAGGATCGTGGCTCCCGCGTCGCGGTCGTAGCCGACGCAGCCCGCGCCCTCCTGGCGCAGCACCCATACCTCATCGTCCACCGTCACCTCGCGCTTCGGGGTTGACACGCCCACGGCCGGTGCGACTTCCCTGACGGACGGAGGCGGGGTGGGCCGGCGGGCAGGGGCGGGTGCCGCCGCCGGGACCGGCCGTACCGCCTTCAGCGAATCACGGACCGGGGCGGGCGCCGGTTCGGGCTTTCCGTCGGGCTTTTCGGCCATGTCGATCCCCCCGCGACGCCGCGCTAGCTCTGCATGACGGGAACGGCGTCGTCGCCGAAGAACATCCGGATGTACTTCGCCTGAATCGGGGTGACCCGCCTGACCGCCCACACGAGCTGTACGTGGTTCGGCTCGACGGGACGCGTGGTCAGCCGCAGCCCCGCCTCGCGCGGCAGCCGGTTGCCCTTCCGGTGGTTGCAGCTCGAGCAGGCCGTGACGACGTTCTCCCACGAATTGCCGCCGCCCCGGGATATCGGGAGGACGTGATCGCGAGTCAGGAACTCGCGGCCGCGCAGCTCCCGCTTGTGCCGGCCGCAGTATTGGCAGGCGTACCCGTCACGCGCGAAAAGGAAGGTGTTGGTCACCTGCCGGCGGAAGCGCCTCGGAACCTGGACGTACCTCACAAGGCGGATGACCAGCGGACAGGGATGCTCGGTCCGCACCGTCCGAAACGCGCGCCGGGCGTCATGCTCCAGGATCTCGGCCTTTTCGTCCAGCACGAGGCGGATCGCCCTCCTGGCGGGGACGATCATCAACGGCTCGTACGATGCATTGAGGGCCAGGCAACTCACGGCGCCAACTCCATGTGGTCCTTTCGACAGCTCCCGCGAGGTACGCGGGTCGCGGGCGATCCGGTTGAGGATAACGAATCGGACCGTCAGGGAGAAACCGCCGGCGCGGTATTCGCGGGTTGCCCCGGTAGTCCGCCAGCCTCGCCGCGTCGTCAGGTGCAGAGGCTGACGCCTACATGAGGTGGAGCGGATCCCGGTCGATCGAAACGCGCATGTCGGCGCCGGAAGGGTGGAAGTCATCGGCTACCGCGTGGAGCACCCGTCCGACATCGGAGACTCCGCCGCGCAGGAGGATGTGCCACCGAAAGCGCCCGTGCAGCTTCTCGATCGGTGCCGGCGCGGGCCCCAGCACTTCCGGTCCGCGGTGGGTCAGCTTTGCCAGCCAGGCCTCCAGGGACTGCGCCGCGGACAGGGCATCAGCCTGGACGGGACTGCTGAGCACGATCCTGGCCATGCGCACGCCGGGCGGATAGGCGGGCTCTCTCCGCGAGGCCAGCTCACGCTCCACGAAGCCGCGATAGTCGTGGGCCACAGCCGCGCGCACGACGTAGTGGTCCGGCACATAGGTCTGGACGATGACTTCACCGGCGAGGCGCCCTCGCCCCGCCCGCCCGGCCACCTGCGAGAGGAGCTGGAAGGTGCGCTCGCAGCTCCGAAAATCAGGCAGGTGCAGCCCGATGTCCGCGTTGATGACGCCGACCAGGGTCACGCGCGGGAAATCCAGCCCCTTGGCGATCATCTGCGTGCCCAGCAGAATGTCGGCGTCGCCGGAGCGAACGCGCTCGAGAATGTCCCGGTGCGACCATTTCCCGCCCGTGGTGTCCACGTCCATCCGTGCGACGCGGCACCCGGGCAGACTCTCCAGCAGGATCCGCTCCACCTGTTCGGTGCCGAGGCCGCGGTAGGACACCGCGGGCGAACCGCACTGGCCGCAACGCGACGGCGGAGGCTCGGTGTGGCCGCAGTGGTGGCAGATCATCCGGTGCCGGGCCCGGTGCAGCGTCATCGATACGGAGCAGCGGACACAGTCGAGCACATCGCCGCAGCTCTGGCAGAGGGCGAAGCTGGCGTAGCCGCGCCGGTTGAGCAGGAGAATGGTCTGTTCGCTTCGCTTCAGGCGCTGTCGCAGGGCCCGCAGGAGCAGCGGGGAGATCACCTGGGCGGGCGGGGTGGGGGGGCCGGACGAGTCAGAAGGACCGGGCGACACGGGAGGACCGGATGGCGCGAGCGGAGCGGACGAGGCGGGAGTACCGGCCGGGTCGGCGACCCCGTTACCGGCGACCGGCCGGTGAACTGGAGGACCGCCCGGTTCGCCTCTGACGCGCAGATCCACGACATGGACGTCGGGTAGCACGCCTCCGCCAACCCGATCGGGAATATTGAGACCTGTGTATTTTCCCGATCGGGCATTTTCCCAACTCTCCAGCGAAGGGGTGGCCGACCCCAGGACGCAGACCGCCCCGGCCCGGCTGGCGCGCACGACGGCCACATCCCGGCCGTTGTAGCGCGGCGTCTCCGACTGCTTGTAGCTGCCGTCGTGCTCCTCGTCCACGACAATCGCACCCAAACGCTGCAGGGGCGCGAAGACCGCCGAGCGGGCGCCGATCGCAATGCGCTTGCGGCCCGACTTCAATTCGTTCCACGCGTCGAAGCGTTCGCCGTCGGAGAGACCCGAATGGAGGACTGCCACCAGGTCGCCGAAGGCCGCGCGGAACCGGGAGACCGTCTGGGGCGTCAGCGCGATCTCCGGCACCAGCATCACGGCCCCCTCGCCTCGCTCCAGCACCCGCCGGATCAGCTCGATGTAGACCAGCGTCTTGCCGGAACTCGTCACCCCGTGCAGAAGGAAGGTCCTCCCTCCTCGACCAAGCGCGGTCGTCAGGTTCTTCAGGACCCTGCGTTGCGCCGGCGTCGGGGTGAGGGGGGGGCTACGCTCCAGGGCCTCGCCCCTGAAGGGATCCCTCAGGACCACCTCCTCCCGGATTTCGACCAGGCCCTTGCCCTCCAGCCCCCGCACCACCGCCCGGCTGAACCCGTTTTCCTCCATGGCGGTGAGGGCCTGCGTCCCGCCGGCCTCGAGGAGTCGCCCGAAGGCCTGGCGCTGGCGCGCGGCGCGGCCGAAGAGCTCGTCGAGCTCCTCCAGCGTGCCCACCTCGCGAACGACCCGTGCGACCAGGCGCCTGCGCGGCGCGGTCCTGCGCGGGGTCGGCAGCATCGTGCGGAGGACGATGCCGGCGGGCGCCACGTAGTACCGCGCGATCCAGCGGGCCAGGCCGAGCAGCTCCTTGTCCACCGCATGCTCGGGCCCCAGCACGGCAGTCACGTCGCGCACGCGGGGCACCTTCGTCCCCGGGCCCATCACCCATCCCGTGAGCGTCCGGTTGCGAAACGGGACCCGAACCCGGGTGCCCGGCGGCGGGGCGGCGCCCTCGACCCGGTAGGTGAACAGGCGTCGCAACGGCAGGGGCAGCGCCACCTGAACGAACGAGCTGGCGCGAGACGGCATCAGGCCGGAGCCGCCGGGGCGCGGCCCGGGGTCAGTCCTTCAGGAGCAGGAAGACATCCTGCTGCGGCTCGTCGACCGTCACCTCGGGGCCGTCCGGTCCCATGAAGACGTTGAACTCGGTGCGGAGCCCGATGTCGTCGGCGATGTAGATCCCCGGCTCCACCGAGAAGCCCACGCCCGGGACGAGGACGCGGTCGTCGTGCGCCTCGAGGTTGTCCAGGTTGGGGCCGCGGCCGTGGATGTCGCGATCGATCGAGTGGCCCGTGCGATGGATGAAGTACTCGCCGTATCCGGCCTCGGCGATGATGCGGCGGGCCACGTCGTCGCCCTCGAAGCCGCGCAGGACCTCGCCGCGCGCGTGACGCTCCCTGAGGGACGCGACGACGCCGTCGCGGGCAGCCTTGGCCACCTCCCAGATCTCGGCGATCCGGGGCGGGAGCTCGCTGCCGAGGAAGCCCATCCAGGTCTGGTCGGCGGGCACGGAGTCTTCGTGGAAGGCGGCCCAGAGGTCGATCAGGAGCAGATCGCCGGCCTTGATCCGTTCGCCGACTTCGCCGGGATCGTAGTGGGGATCGGCCGCCCTCGGGCCGATGGCGACGATGCAGTCGGCCTGCGCCGGGGCGCCCCGCGCGGCGAGCTCGGCGCGGATCCAGGTGGCGAGGGCACCCTCCGTGATGGTCTCGCCCCGGGAAACGTGATCGGCGGCGCGTTCGAAGGCTTCCCGGGCCAGATCCTTGACCAGCTGGGACGCGCGGCCGTGTTCCTCGCGCTGCATGGGCGTCCACACCGCGTAGAATGTGGAGACGAGGTCGCCGGAGCTGCACAGTTCCACCCCCGTGTCGACGATGATGTCCCGTATGCCGGCGGGCAGCAGGTCGAGGTAGGGCACGTCGCCGCGGGACGAGGTTTCGGTCGCGACGCGCCTGTATCCGGCCAGCAGGGCGCGCAGCCCTTCCTCCATGCGGTGGCGGCTGGAATAGCTGTCTCTGGGCCAGTCGAGGTGGCGCCAGGAGGAGTGCTCGATCGCATGGATGAGCAGTCTGGGCTGACCGGTCGCCGGTATGAGGGCAAAGCCCCGCCGAGTGGTCCACTCGAGGCCGAGCAGCGCACGGCCGATGGGGTTGCGGTCCTTGAAGTCGTAGATGAGCCACGCGTCGAAACCACGCTCGCGAAGCGCCTCCTGGACCCTGGCCACGCCTTCGGCGCTCGCCAGCAGCACCCCGGTGGTATCCGACCGCGCCCTCGTCATTCCATCTCCTCCATCGCTTCGAGTTCGGCGAGGGCGGCATCGAGCCGCTCCCGGTCTTCTTCGCTGATGTCGCCGACCAGACCCTCTCCCGCCCCCGCTGCGGCCCCCCTGAGCCGGCGAAGGACCACGACGACCACGCCCAGCCCCAACAGGAGCGCCGCGGGCGGCATGATCCACGCCAGCAGCCCGGCCCCGGTGCGCTTCGGCAGGGCGCGGTACTCTTCTCCGTGGTTCGCGATCACCAGCTCGACGAGGCTGTCGGCCGACAATCCTTCCTCACGGGCGATCCGGTCGATGCTGTCCCTGAGTTCGGCGGCCTGCCACGAGGGGCAGACCTCAAGCATCTGTCCCGGGCAATAGGGAGAACGGATCTTCCCGATCGCTTCCCGGGCCTCGGGGTGGACCTGGTGCGGGACCGTTTCCTGGGCGGAGGCAAGGCCACTCAAAACCGGTGCCGACGGTGCCGCCGTGAATGCCAACGCCGCCATCAACGGCGGCAGTGAGATCGCGCGCAGCCACTGTGGGCCGCGATTTTCGTTGGCTGCCACTACGTCGAGCATCATCCTCATGCGCCTTTGTCCATCGGAGCACCGTCCATCGGTTCGCCGTCCATCCCGACGCCGGCGAGCGCGCGAATCACGGCGACGCATCCCGCGCCGGTGCGCGGCGGGTCGTATCCTCCCTCCAAGAATACCACAACCCGGCCACCGCAACAGCGAGCGGCCTCCGCCATCACCATGCGGGTGGTCTCGTGCAGGTCTTCCGGCTCCAGCAGCTGTCCGCCGAGCGGATCGCCGGCGAGCACGTCGAAGCCTGAAGAGACCAGGATGAAGTCCGGCTCCGCGCGCGTCACCGCCGTCTCCAGCGCCATGCGGAAGACCCGCAGGTAGTCGCCGCGCGGCGTCCGCGGGCGCAGCGGCACGTTCAGCGTGAACCCCTCCCCCCGCCCCCGCCCCGTCTCGTTCGCGGCCCCCGTGCCGGGATAGTGCGGGTACTGGTGGAGCGACAGGAAGAACACGTCGGGGTCCTCGTAGAAGGCGTCCTGGGTCCCGTTGCCGTGGTGGACGTCCCAGTCGACGATCAGCACGCGCCCGGCTTCGCCCCTGGCCCGGAGGCTCGCCGCCGCGACCGCGATGTTGTTGAAGAGGCAGAACCCCATGGCGCGGCCAGGCGTGGCGTGGTGTCCGGGGGGACGCGCGGCGACGAAGGCGTTGCGGTACCGCCCGGCGGCGACCCCGTGCACGGCCTCGAGCCCGGCCCCCAGCGTCCCCAGCGCCGCTTCCCATGAGGCGGCCGACACGCGCGTGTCGGCATCGAGCGCGACGCCGCGGCCCTGCTCGCGCGCCTGCTCCACCGCGCGGCGCACAGCCTCGATGAGCGCGGCGTCGTGCACCAGCGCGATGTCCTGTTCGCCCGCCGGCTCCGGCGCCGCCTGCACCACCCGGTCGTGCAGCGCCACCAGGTCGTTCTTCAGCGCCGACGCGACCGCGCGCAGCCGGCCCTGGTGCTCGGGATGCCCCCAGCCGGTGTCGTGCAGCACCGCGGACGGATGCATGAGGAAGGCGGTGGGGGCCTCGGCGCCAGCGCCACGCGAGCGCGAGGTTGCCCGGCTGCCGTCCTCGACGCTGCCCGCGCGGTCACTCATCCCGACTCGCCGCCGCGCCTATCGGGCGCCCACCGGCTCCGCCTTGCGCGCGATCCGCTCCTGGATGCTCAGGATCTCGGGGCGGCGCGTGCGCATTGCGGTCACGGCATCCACAGCCGCGCTGGTGGCCGACATCGTGGTCAGGTACGGCACGCCGTACGCGATCGCCGCCCGTCGCATGGCGTAGTCGTCGTACTGCGACTTCTTCCCCAGCGGCGTGTTGATGAGCAGGTCCACCTGGCCGCTCACGATGCGGTCCACGATATGCGGACGGCCCTCTCCGACCTTGTGAATCCGTTCACAAGGTATGCCGAGCTGGTGCAAGTGATTGCAGGTGCCGCTGGTCGCCAGCACGTGGAAGCCCAGGTCGGCCAGGCGGCGCACCAGGGGCGTCACGGTGGGCTTGTCGGAGTCGTTCACGGTCACGATCACCGAGAGTTCGTGGTCGCCTTCGGGCAGCCGGTTGCCGGCAGACACCTGTGCCTTGGCGAAGGCCATCCCGAAGGAGTCGTCCACCCCCATCGCCTCGCCGGTCGAGCGCATTTCGGGGCCCAGCAGGGTGTCCACATCGAAGCGATTGAAGGGGAAGACCGCCTCCTTGACCGCCACGCCGTTCACCTCCGGCTCGGAGGGCACATCGAGGTCCGCCAGCCTCTCGCCAGCCATCAGGCGTGCCGCCAGGCGCGCCAGCGGCACCCCCGTCGCCTTGCCCACGAACGGAACCGTCCGCGACGCCCGCGGGTTCACCTCGAGCACGTACACCTGCCCGTCCTTCACCGCGTACTGCACGTTCAGCAGCCCGACGACCCCCAACTCCAGCGCGAAACGACGGGTCAGGCGGCGCATCTCGTCCAGTTCCTCGCGTCCCAGCAGATACGGCGGCAACACGCACGCCGAGTCCCCGGAATGCACCCCCGCGTCCTCGATGTGCTGCATGATCCCGCCGATCACCACCTCGGCGCCATCGCAAAGCGCGTCCACGTCGGCCTCGAAGGCGTCCTCCAGGAAGCGGTCGACGAGGACCGGGTGATCGGGCGACGCCTTGACCGCCCGCGCGAAGTAGTCCTTGAGCGATTCCTCGTCGTAGACGATCTCCATCGCGCGCCCGCCCAGCACGTACGACGGCCGCACCAGCACCGGGAAACCGATCTCCCGCGCGATCGCGAGGGCCTCGTCCACGCTCATCGCCGTCCCATTGGCCGGCACGCGCGCGCCGATCCGCCGGCACACCTCCTCGAAGCGCCGCCGGTCCTCGGCGCGGTCGATCGCGTCGACCGAAGTCCCCAGAATGGGCACCCCCAGCTCCTCCAGCGGCCGCGCCAGGTTCAGCGGCGTCTGCCCGCCCAGCTGCACGATCACCCCCACCGGCCGCTCCCGCTCCACGATCTCGACCACGTCCTCCAGGGTCAGCGGTTCGAAATACAGCTTGTCGCTCACGTCGAAGTCGGTCGAAACCGTCTCCGGGTTCGAGTTGACCATGATCGTCTCGAAGCCGGCCTCCTTGAGCGCCAGCACCGCCTGCACGCAGCAGTAGTCGAACTCGATCCCCTGCCCGATCCGGTTGGGCCCGCTGCCCAGGATGACGATCTTGCGCGCATCGGTGGGGTCGGATTCGTCCTCGGATTCGTAGGAGGAATAGTAGTAGGGGGTCGCCGCGGGGAACTCCCCCGCGCAGGTGTCGACGACGTTGTACGTCGGCCGGATCCCCCACTCCCAGCGCTGCGAGCGTATGGCGGCCTCGTCGACCCCGCGCAGGGCCGCCAGCTGCGCGTCGGCGAACCCCTCGCGCTTCATGCGGCGCACGGAGGCCGCATCGAGGGACGGCAGGGCCGCGAACCGGCGTTCCAGCTCGAGGATCTGGACGAGCTGGTCGAGAAACCACGGATCGATCCCGGTGGCGCGGTGGAGTCGCTCGATCGAGATGCCCCCCTCGAGCGCGCGCTTGAGCTGGTACTTGCGCCAGGTCGTCGGCCGGCGCACGGCGGTCAGGAGCGCCTCGGGGTCGTCCGACTCCAGCCCGTCGTCACCGGGCGTGTTGCCGGTGACCCACCCGATCCGCCCCACCTCCATCCCCCTCAGCCCCTTCTGCCAGGCGCTGCGGAAGGTGCGGCCGATCGCCATCGTCTCGCCCACCGCCTTCATCTGCACGCCCAGCGTGTCGTCCACGTCCGGGAACTTCTCGAAGGCGAAGCGTGGGAACTTCACGACCACGTAGTCGAGCGCGGGCTCGAACGACGCCGGCGTCGACTTCGTGATGTCGTTGGGCAACTCGTACAGGTGATACCCCACCGCCAGCTTCGCGCCCACGCGCGCGATCGGAAAACCGGTCGCCTTGGACGCCAGCGCCGACGAGCGCGATACGCGGGGGTTCATCTCGACCACCAACATGTCGCCGTCCGCGGGGTTCACAGCGAACTGGATGTTGCAGCCGCCCGCCTCCACGCCGATCTCCCGGATGATCGCGATCGCCGCATCACGCATCCGCTGGTACTCGACGTCCGAAAGCGTCTGCGCCGGCGCCACCGTGATCGAGTCGCCCGTGTGCACGCCCATCGCGTCGAAGTTCTCGATGGAGCAGACGATGATCACGTTGTCGAGCCCGTCCCGGACCACTTCGAGCTCGTACTCCTTCCAGCCGATCACGGAGCGGTCGATCAGCACCTCGCGGATGGGGCTGGCGTCGAGTCCCTTGCGCACCTGAGCCTCGAACTCGGCGAGGTTGTAGGCGGTGCCGCCGCCCGTGCCGCCCAGGGTGAAGGAGGGACGGATGATCGCGGGGTAGCCGGTGTCCTCAATGATCTCCAGCGCTTCGTCGACGCTGCGCGCGAAGCCGCCGTGGGGGACGGCGAGGCCGATCCGGTTCATGGCCGCGGTGAACTCCTCGCGGTCCTCGGCCATCTTGATCGAGCGCTCGTCGGCCCCGATGAGTTCGACGCCGTGCGCCGCCAGTACCCCCTGCCGGTGCAGGTCCATCGCGATGTTGAGCGCGGTCTGGCCGCCCATGGTGGGAAGCAGCGCGTCCGGCTTCTCGCGCTCGATCACCCGCTCCACCCACTCGGGGGTCAGCGGCTCGATATAGGTCCGGTCGGCCAGGTCCGGGTCCGTCATGATCGTCGCCGGATTGGAATTGACGAGGATGACCCGGTAGCCCTCCTCCTTCAGCGCGCGAACGGCCTGGGTACCGGAATAGTCGAATTCGCAGGCCTGGCCGATAACGATGGGACCCGACCCCAGAATCAGGATCGAGTCGATGTCGGTGCGTTTAGGCAAGGTCGGTCAGCCGGCAGTGCGGCCCAGCGCGGATGCATCGCGGCTCGAATGCCGGGGGGATTTCGTCCACGGGCTGGCTAGTCGGCGCTCTTCTCGGATTCCTTCCGGACCGCGGTGCGGAGAGCCATGGTGAGACCTCCCCACACGAACGCCATGATGACGATCATGGTGATCCAGGTTGCGGTGGTCATGGGACCGGTTCCCTTCGGCTGCGCGGTGGGCTTGTGGCGGCGGCCGCGGCAGGAGGCCGGACGATTACGACCGAGCGGGGAGCGCCTTCTTCCGGGGCCGAAATAAGGTGCGGAAACGGGGGCGGTCGGGCAAGACGGAACCTTGGCTGCGCGGGTGATTCGGCACATGTTGAAGGCGATCCCACCCACGCCGTCCAGCCTTCGAGGGAAGCCATGAAACGCCTCACCGTCGCCGCCATCCCGCTCGTTCTCCTGTCGCCCGTGGCCATCCTTGGCCAGCAGGCACGGTCATACGACTACTTCGCACCGCAGCGGGAGATGATCCAGCGTGGCGTGCAGGCGATCCTCCAGTGCAACGGGCTGTTCACCAGCAACCGCACGCTGGAGCAGGTCTTCGATCAGGAGCTGGTCTATCTCGACGATCCCGTGGGGACGGCCGACGGGGGCGACTACGTGGTCGACTGGACCAGGAAGGCGGTTGCGATCGGCGCGCCCGGGGCGATCCCGGTCATGCGGGCCGCGTTCCGCGAGGGAATCGGGTGTGTGATCATGGCGCCGGACCAGACCTTCGACGACATCGACGACCTCCCGATCCTGAACACGCCGCCGCTGGCGGGCGATCCCGCCAGCACGCCCTGGCCCGACGGCGACCTCGTCGAGGACCGTCCCCTCCCGGCCGGCATCGATCCGGTGGCACTGCAGGCCGCCTCCGACTGGACCTTCGACCGCGAGTCGCCGGAGCAGGTGACCCTCAGCATGATCGTCCTGCACCAGGGCCGCATCCTCCACGAGCGCTACGCCCCCGGCGCGAACATGTCCACGAAGACCCGGACGTGGTCCACCGCAAAGAGCATCGCCGTGACTCTCATCGGCATGCTCGTCGACGAGGGCAAGCTCGGGCTCGACGACCCCCTGCCCTTCGAGTGGCTTCCCGACAACGCCGGCTCCGCCGACACCGACCCCCGCCGCCATATCACGCTGCGCCACGTTCTCAACATGTCGAGCGGCCTCTACCCCGTGGACAGCTGGGGCATGGAGTACGCGACCGGGTCGGGCTTCTCCTACTGGGCCGGAGCGAGCTCGGTCGACGGCGCGCGCAACCGGTCGCTCATGCGCGAGCCCGGCACTTTCTGGGACTACGAGAACTACGACACCCTGCTCGGCGTCTACGCGATGAAGCTGATGATCGGGGACGCGCAGGCCTACCTCGAGTTCCCGCGCAACCGCCTTCTCGACAAGCTCGGGATGCGCAGCACGCTCCTGAGCACCGACCGCTTCGGCGACTTCATTCTGAGCAGCCAGGTCTACACGACCGCCCGCGACCTGGCCCGCTTCGGGATCCTGTACGCACAGAACGGGGTCTGGAACGGCGAGCGGCTGGTGTCCGAGGAGTGGATCGACTTCGCGCGCACGCCGGCCCCTGCCACATCGGAGAGCGGCAACTTCTACGGCGGCCAGTTCTGGCTGGTCCCGGACGACCGCACCGATGTTCCGTCCGATGCCTACTCCACCGCCGGCAACCGCGGCCAGTTCGTGGTCGTGGTGCCCTCGCACGACGTGGTCATCGTCCGCCGCGGCCTGGACTACGGCCGCCAGGGCTTCGACCGCTGGGACATGACGCGCGAGGTGCTGAAGGCATTCGAGCCGGTGGTCACCAGCGGTCGGTAGCGGCCCGCGGGCAAGCCTCGGGTAGCAGCCCGAGAACGGCTGGCAAACTCCCTGCCTGGCGGTACTGATCGCGCAGTGTCCAGATTCCTGGCAACGGAATAAACGTTGAATTTTTCGCTTTTTGCTCTTCTTATGTTACAGTAATTCCGTATTCCCTGGTTGATCGACCCGCTATCGGCCCAGAATTCTCATGAACCGCGTGCTGAACGACTTGCCCGAAGCCTTTGTGTCCCACACGGCGATCAGCCGTACCGTGTCGCGGAGGGTCAAGGCCGGGAAGCTCCGGAAGCTGGCTTCTCGCCTCTACACCCGGAACCTCGCCGACCCTCCCGAGGACATTGTCAGGAGGAACCTGTGGGGAATCGTCGCCGGCTACTTCCCCGGGGCTCTGGTGGCGGACCGCACCGCCCTTGAGGCGGCTCCCGCCTCCGATGGCTCTCTCTGTCTCGTCACCGGGCAGGGGCGCAACGTCGAGCTACCCGGGTTGGTGCTCCGCCCGCGGCGGGGGCCCGGTCCGATCGGGTCGGACATGCCCTTTGTGGGAGGACTTTATCTCAGTTCGCGGTCCAGGGCCTATCTCGAGAACATGCGTCTTTCCCGGGCCCGCGGCGGACGCCTGCCCAGGACTCTGCGGCGGGTCGAGGTGGAAGAGCGGCTTGACCGACTGATTCGCACCGCCGGCCAGGCCGCCGTCAATCGATTGAGGGACGACGCGCGGGCGATTGCGGTCGAACTCGACCTCGAGAGGGAAGCTGAAGAACTCCACTCCCTGATCGGCACCCTGCTCGGCACCCGCCGAAGTCGACTGGACTCACCGGTGGCCGTCGCGCGTGGCCAGGGCCGTCCCTGCGATCCGGACCGGATGGAGCTGTTGGACAGGCTGCATCAGGCACTCCGCAATCGCCCTCCCAGCTTCCGGCCCACTCCTCCGCGCACTGAATCGGGCCGCACGACGCAGGCCTTCTACGAGGCATACTTCTCGAACTTCGTCGAAGGGACGGAATTCCTCGTGGAAGAGGCCATCCGCATCGTCTTCGAGGGCGAGATTCCACAGCACCGGCCGGCAGACGCGCACGATGTGGCCGAAACCTGGAGAATCGTGTCGGACGTGGACGAGATGGCGCGGACGCCCAAAGACCCGCGCGGCTTCACCGGCCTCCTGCGGGAGCGCCACCGCAAGATCATGGCGGGACGCCCCGAAACTCTGCCCGGCGAGTTCAAGGTGGAAGAGAACCGGGCCGGTCAGACCGTGTTCGTGGCTCCCGATCTGGTTCAGGGCACCCTTCACGAGGGGTTCGCCCTCTACCGGAGCCTGGAGTCGCCCTTCGAGCGAGCCGCCTACATGATGTTCCTCGTAAGCGAGGTGCATCCCTTCTCGGACGGCAACGGAAGGATTGCGCGCGTAATGATGAACGCGGAACTCGTCGCCGGAGGCGAAGAACGGATCATCG
This sequence comes from Longimicrobiales bacterium, assembly GCA_965211645.1. Taxonomy (GTDB): domain Bacteria; phylum Gemmatimonadota; class Gemmatimonadetes; order Longimicrobiales; family Gaopeijiaceae; genus Bin94. The sequence goes on from OZ242947.1 coordinate 921,401, forward strand.
TCCCGACCGTCTTTCGCGCCAACTACCTCGCCGCGCTGCGTGCCTTGTCTCGAACCGGCCGTCCCGAGCCTATGGTTCGAGTCCTCGACTATGCGCAACGATGGACCAGGGCGCTCGACTGGAGTTCCCTTGAAGTGGCGGAACAGGAGTTGGTCCGTTGCAACGCGTTTCTGGATTCGGATGAAGCGGAGTCGGCGGGCAAGAGGCTGCGGATGCCGGATTAGAAGCGCCGGGTGAAGCCTCCGGGCTCGGTGCCCTGGCAGTCCGTGGAGCAAGTTCCCACCTCCCGACTTGACATCTACGACATCGTGTCTTAATGTTACGACATGTTGTCGTATAACCTTCTGGATCGGAGGTGAAGAGCGACCGTGGCGACGCCATCACTACCCAATTCCGAACTCTCGGTCATGGAGCTGCTGTGGAGGGAGGGTGGCCTCACCGCCCGTCAGATCCTCGACCGGCTCTACCCTGACGTCGCCAGGCCGCAGCACGGCACCGTCCAGCGCCTTCTGCAGCGCCTTCGTGCCAAGGGTTGCGTAGTCCGGGACCGCGACCTGGGCGTGAATGTCTACTCGTCCGCCATCAGCCGCGAGGAATACGCCAGCGGCCAGCTGGAGTCGCTCGCCAACCGGCTCACCCAGGGCTCGCTGGTACCGATGATCACGAGGCTGGTCGAGGACAACAAGCTGACGCGCGCCGAGATCGACAAGCTGCGCCGCATTCTGGAGGAGTAGCATGGTCGACGTATTGCTTCAGATTGGCGTCGCCAAGCTGGTGGTGTCGGTCATACTGGCGGGTTTGGCGTGGGCGGTGCAGCGGCGCTGGGACCATCCGACCGTCGCTCATTCGGCCTGGTTGGTCGTGTTGGTAGCGTTGCTGCTGCCGGCGGTGGTCGCGCTGCCCGTACTCCCGGGGGGCGCCGGGGCGGCAGCGGAGATTGCCGGTGATGCGGGAGTTGCGGCCGAAGCGGCAGCACGAGTTGAATTCGGCCCGGCCAGCTCGGACGATGTCGGGTCCGCGACTTCCTTGTCGGCCGGAATCACCGGGAACGGCAAGGCTGCGCTCGCGATCGCGTGGCTTGTAGTCGCTGCCGTCATCCTCGGGTGGACCCTGGCGCGAGCGCTTCGCTTCAGGCGCTGGCTTAAGCGGACTTTGGCGCCTGCGCCGCCGGAACTGCGTCACGAGGTCGTCGAACTCGGGCACCGTCTGGACCTGGCGCGGATGCCGAAGGCGCACACCACATCGGCCCGTGTGTCACCCATGGTGTATTGGGCCGGCGGCAAGGCCCGTCTGGTTATCCCGACGTTCCTGTTGGCCAGCCTCGACCGGCGGGAGCTCCGCGCAGTACTCGCCCACGAACTCGCTCACGTTCGCAGACGTGACCACATGGTGCGCTGGGTCGAATGGCTGGCGTGTTCGGCCTTCTGGTGGAACCCGGTCGCCTGGTGGGCACGCCGCGAACTGAGGGCCGCCGAAGAGGCATCATGCGACGCTCTTGGTGCGACCGCCGCCGAGTCCACCCCTCGCGCCTACGCCACGTCGCTGCTCCGCGTCGTGGAACTGCTGTCCAGGCCACCAACGCCCCCTACGCCGGCATTCGCCAGCGGTGTAGGAGGCGGACGAAATCGCAAATCTCTCGAAAGGAGATTCAGGATGCTCATCTCCGGCAGATCGACTGTTCAGACCCCCCGGTGGGTGCATTTGGTCGGCCTCGCGGCAGCAGCAGCCCTGTTGCCCCTTGGACTCGTCTACTGCGGCTTTGCCGACCAGGCCGAGCCGACGGCCCTCGAGGAGCCACCGGACATCGAGGCGCCGGCACTCGACAGCGAGCGCCAAGAGACGGAAGAAGGCCTTTCTGAAGCGGCTGAATGGAAAATGATGATTGACTCCATGAGGAATCGGCCAGGGCCCAACTACTGGGTCCTTGGCTCGACCAATCGCGGCCCGTACAGTCTGGTCAACGCATCCGAACTGCCGGTTCAATGCCAACCGGATCGCGACGACCTCCACCCGGAAGCCCGAAGTATCAAGCCGGCATGTCTCAGAGCATTGATCGCTCACGTTCGGGGTCAGGAGGATGCAGCGGTCTGGGGAGTCTGCGTAGGCCACGGCAAGGTCGGTGGTGGTTGGAGTGGCCAATGCAACACCTGGCAACTCCCACACACGTGGCAGCTTCCACCCAAGTTACCGAACGAGGGCAAACCTTCGGTCGAAGCGCGGTTGCGCGTCAATGAGACCGGCAGTGTGCTACTCGAGTTCACGCGACCCAGACGGGTGCCGGAAAGCTCCATCGATTCCCCGGAATTGACCGCTGGAGACGTGGCGAGGTTCATGCAGACGGTTGTGGGTCAAGCGCCAAAGCCGCGGTCCGTCACACAGGGTCTCCGGGACCCATGATCACGCGGCTGTACACGGACAACACGCTGTCGCAAGTCGCGATCGAGAAGCTGCGCCGGATCCTGGATGAGTAGCATGGTCGATGTATTGCTTCTGATCGGGATCGCCAAACTGGTGGTATCGGCCGTGCTGGCGGGCCTGGCGTGGGCGGTTCACCGGCGGGTCAGGCACCCGGCCGTCACCTGGTATGCCGGGAGCGAGAGATGAGAATTCCAATCGGCACAGCGGCCATCGCCCTCGCGGCAGCCTCATGCGGCGATCAGAGGGCCAGGGTTGAACTCGCGCACGAGGTCCGGGACAGTGCCGGGATCCGGATTGTCGAGAACGCACGTCCGCCCGACGGAGCCAGGCTCGGCTGGCAGGTCGATTCGGTGCCGCTTCTGTCGATCGGCGCCCTCGAAGGCGAAGACCCCTACCTGCTTCATCAGGTCCGCGACGCAATGACGCTGTCCGATGGCCGCATCGTCGTCGCGAACCGGGGATCGCACGAGTTGCGGGTATTCGACGGGTCCGGAGTCCATCTCGCCACATGGGGTGGAAGCGGAGAGGGCCCTGGTGAATTCAACAGTCTGGTCGCCGTCGCTGGCTGGCAGGGCGACTCCGTGATCGCGTGGTATTCACAGCGTGAGCGCCTTTCCGTCTTCGACCGGGATGGAAACTTCGGCCGCACCATGATTCCCGGTGACCCCGGCGACGGGCGTGACACGCCTGAAGAGGTTTCCGCCGACGGCACCATCCTCGTGTCCCGATTGGGCCCCGGCGGGGGCACGCTCGCAGATGGCCTGCGTCGCGGAGAACGCCTGTACGAAGTGGCGAACGCCGAGGGCGTGCTGACAGCGCCACTGGAAGCCAGTCCCGGTTCCGAGAGCTATCTCTCGACGTCCGGCAACATGATGAGGATGATGACGCTTCCGTTCTTTCGCTCGGCCCGTACGACCGTGTGGGCCGGTCGATTCGTGGTCGCCCCCAACGACAGCTATGAGATCAGGGCCTTTGGACCGAACGGGGCGCTCGACCTGGTCGTGAGGCGCGAGCATGCCCTGGTTGTGCCGACGCCGGCCCACCTGGACGCCTATGTCGAGCGGCAGGCGGCAGCCCGACCGCCCGAGGAACGGGCAGAAAGGCGGCGGTCGTTGAGCGAGCAGTTAGCCGAAGTTCCCATGCCGGAGACTTTTCCCGCCTTTGACCAGATCCTGGCAGATGCGCTCGGGAATCTCTGGGTCCGGGAATACGACCTTCCGGGCGAGGAACGCACGAACCCGCTATGGACCGTGTTCAACGTTGATGGACGGGTCCTCGGATTCACCGAAACACCCGCCGGGCTGCAGATCTACGAAATCGGCGACGACTACGTCCTTGGGCGAGCCACCGATGACCTTGGGGTGGAGTACGTGCAGATGTGGTCGCTGGAGCGGGCCAGTGGATAGCGTTCACCTTGTACGCCTCGGTCGATCCATCCGGTCACACCTGCAGCACGTCGGCCACCGTCCACGGCTCGGAGGACGAGCATGTTCGACCTGCTGATTCAGATCGGCGCGGCGAAGTTGGTGGTCTCTGCAGTGTTGGCGGGCGTGGCGTGGACGGTACGGCGACGGGTGAACCATCCTGCCGTTGCTCATTCGCTCTGGTTGGTGGTGTTGGTTGCGTTGCTGCTGCCCGCCGTGATTGCGCTGCCGGTGCTCCCGGGGGGAGGTGGCGTGGCCGCCGTGATCGCCGAAGACGCGAGGCTTGTGGGTGAAGCGTCGGCCCAGGCTCCCCCGGTGGCGACCAGTGATGAGCGCGGCGAACGCAGCCGGACCTTCCCCAACCGTCTCATCGATAACGGGAAGCCCGCGCTCGTAGTCGTCTGGCTCGCCTTCACGTCGCTGCTGCTCCTGTGGACTCTGGTCCGGGCATTACGGTTCCGGCACTGGCTTGCACGGACTTCACTGCCGGCACCACAGAAACTGCGCGACGAGGTCTCCGAAATCGCGCGCAGCCTGCAGATGGTACGGCTTCCCGAAGTGCGCATCACAATCGCGCGTGTATCCCCCATGGTAGTCTGGATCGGCGGCAGCGTTCGCCTTGTGATCCCCTCGTTTCTCCTGAGCAGCCTCGACCGAAGGGAACTCCGTGCCGTGCTCGCCCACGAACTCGCCCAAATCCGCAGGCGCGACCACCTGGTGCGATGGATTGAGTGGCTGGCCTGCTCCGCTTTCTGGTGGAACCCGGTGGCCTGGTGGGCACGGCGCGAAGTCAGAGCCGCCGAAGAGGCGTCGTGCGACGCGCTCGCTGCGGCGGCTATCAATTCCAGTCCTCGCGCCTACGCCACTTCCCTGCTCCGAGTCGTGGAAGCGCTGTCCAGGCCACCGACGCCCCCCACCCCGGCATTCGCCAGCGGTGTCGTGAGCGGACGAAATCACAAAGCTCTCGAAGGAAGACTCAGGATGCTCATCTCCGGCAGATCAAGCGTTCAGACCCCCCGATGGATTCGCCTGGCAGGCACCGCGGCACCTGTCTGCCTCCTGCCCCTGGGCCTTTTGTATTGCGGGTTCGCCGACCAGCCGATACCCACGGCGCTCGATGACGCGACCGGGTCACCATCCCTAGCGGGCTCCGAAGCACCGTCAAGCGCTCAACCGGAGATCACGGAATTGCGCTATTGGAACGTCGAGGGTCGACCAACAGTGACTGTTGACGATGGTCCGGTACTCGCGTATGTGGTCTTGACCGCAAGCGAAACCATCGGGCCGCATGCACTCGCAGCCGCGCCGGGATTGCCGCAGGAGTGCCGGATGGATCCCATGGCCATTGATGCGTGTTCGAGTGCGATGAAGACGGATGTCAAGCTGGCGGCGGGTCTTCAAGCCTGGGGCGTCTGCGTGGGCGATCTGGTCCCCGACAGGTGGGAGGGCAAATGCCTCACCTGGGACACGTCGCCGTTCAGGCTTGCTCCCGTGTTTGCGGAGATCCTCGGCGCCCCTCCCGAGTCGAATGCGACAAGAGGCACCGGTGGGCCGATGCTGTAACGCCGGCACCGCATGCCGTTGCCGCCATCGGGCCGACCAGAGCGATTGTGACTATAGCTCCGCCCGACGCCGCGCCTGATCCACCCCCCGCACCTGCAGCACGTCCCCCACCGTCCGCAGCCCGTCGATCACATTCTGGATGTGCTCGGCGCGTGGGAGCCCGATCAGGTCGATGCCGCGCTGGACCGCGTCGCGGTGGACGCCCCGCGCGAAGGCCTTGTCCTTCATCTTCTTGGCCACCGACTTCGGCTTGAGGTCGTCGATCCCGTTCGGGCGCACCAGGCAGCAGGCGTAGACGAGGCCGCTCAGTTCGTCGCACCCGTAGAGCACCCGGTCGAGCTGCGATTCGGGCACGACATCGGTGCGGTCCGGGTAGGCGTGGGCCTCGATCGCGTGCACGACCTCCTCGGGATAGCCGAGCTCGCGAAGCCGGGCGACGCCGATGCGCGGGTGCGCGTCGGGGTGCCTCTCCCAGTCCAGATCGTGCAGGAGGCCGGCCAGGCCCCACAGCTCCTCGTCCTCGTCCATCATGCGGGCGTAGTGCCGGACGGCGGCCTCGACGGCATACATGTGCTTTCTCAGCGCTTCGCTTGCGACCCATTCCTCCAGGAGCGCGACGGCGTCGGTTCGGGTGGGCATCAGTCACATCCTTGGGTGTTGGAGAAGTCGCAATGTAAACTGGACATTACATATTGACAAGTTTGATTTACACATAGAGCGATGCAATCGGGTGATCGACCCGCCTCACACCGAACTCGACGGGCACAGGTGCGAGAGGGCGCACTGATTGCAGCGCGGTTTGCGGGCGTTGCACACCTGCCGCCCGTGATAGATGAGCAGATGGGCGAGCATCGTCCAGACCCCGCGCGGGAAGAGCTTCATCAGGTCCTGCTCGATCTTTACGGGCGAGGTCTCCTTCGTGAATCCCATCCGGCCGGAGAGGCGCTTGACGTGCGTGTCCACGACCACGCCCTCGTCGATCCCGAAGGCGTTGCCCAGGATGACGTTGGCGGTCTTGCGGCCGATTCCGGGGAGAGCGGAGAGCTCCTTCATGTTGCGGGGGAGCTCGCCGCCGTGCTCGTCGATCAGGGCGTTGGCCATGCCGATCAGGTTGCGGGTCTTGTTGCGGAAGAACCCCGTCGAGCGAATGACGTCCTCCAGTTGGTCGGGGATCGCGGCCGATAGCGACTCGGGGTCCGGATAGCGGCGGAAGAGTTCGGGCGTGACCATGTTGACGCGGGCGTCGGTGCACTGGGCCGAGAGGATGGTCGCGACGGCCAGCTCGTAGGGGGAGGCGTGACGGAGGGCGCACTCCGCGTCGGGATACTCGGCCAGCAGGATGTCGTGGATCTCGGCGGCGCGGGCCTTGCGCGCCTTCTGCGATTCGCGGCGCCGGCGGGGGTTGCGAGGGGTCATGGAGTGGTCACAGGAGGGCGGAGGGCAGGGTCGTGGCGGGGGGGCTGGAGGGAGAGGCGGGCGCGGGCGGGTGCAGCGTGGGGCGCTCCCTTGCCATGAGGCGCAGCACCAGGGCCGCCAGCTTGAAGACCTCGGCGGGGGTGCGCACGCCGAGGAGGCCGTCGAGGTCGGCGCCGGGCAGGGCGGTCGTGAAGTCGCCGCCGCCGTCCCGGGCAGGGCCGTCGGCCCACTCGGGCAGGCTCTCGACGGGCTGGGGCGGGACGGGGACGATGCCGTATCCGGGGCGGTCGGCGCGCACGCCGGTGACCAGGGCGAGGTGGAGGATGCCGCCGGGGTCCACCGCCCAGAAGAGGCCGTCGACGGATTCGGGCGCGGGGGCGGTGGCGGACGGGGAGGGTGTGCCGGGTGGGGAGGGCGAGGCTCCCGCAGGCGCCGTGGGGTGAGGTGGTGGCGGGTCGTGCGGGGGCGGGTCGCCGGGACCGTCGGCGTCGCTCTCCTCCAGCCACACCAGGTGCTGCGGGAGCTGCACGTAGCCGGCACGCGTGTAGAGGGACCGGGTCCAGGGATCGGCTTGCGGAGGCTGGGCTGTCGGGGTGGTGTCGGGCGCGGCAGCCAGGAGGCGGCGAAGGGTGTCGGTTCGCACCAGCGCCACCGCGGGGCTTGCAAGCCACATGCGGTAGGCGAAATGGAGGGCGCTGCCGTGGTCGTTGGCGGACTCGGGGGACGCGTCGTCTTCGCGGAGTTCGGCAAGGGCGGCCTGGGCGGCCCCCAGCATGACGAATGCGGCAGGGTTGGCCGGGTCGACGCCGCGCCCGCCGGCCTCCTCCGCCACCGCAGGGAAGTGGCGGTCCGCGAACTCGGAATCCGGGAGGAGCAGTTCGTACGGCGTGAGCCGGGCGTAGGCGTCGTGAATGGCCACGCGGCGGGCTGGCGGGGCCTATCCGCTTCCGCCGTCGCCGCCGGTCGCGGGCGCCCCGCCCCTCGCGGCCTGGATCCTCCGCACCAGCCACCCGTTCAGCGCGAGCAGCACCAGGAGCACGATCCCGAACTGGATCAGCACGGATCCCACGTTGTAGGGCGAGAAGAGCGTCCAGGTCTCGGCGGACCCGAAGTTGCCCCCGCCGGCGGACCACAGCCACCACACCATCAGCACCACGGCCTCGACCATCACCAGCCGCATGGCCCAGTCCCACCACGCCCCGATGCGCACATCGGAGTCGCCGGTGTTGATGAACTTCTCGCGCCACTTGGTCACCCCGTATCTGAGCACGGCGAAGGCGAAGAAGAAGCCGGAGAGCATGAGGCCGACGCCCCAGACCCAGTCCTGGTTCTGGAAGATCCCGATGCGGAGCGCCGACGGGACGCCGAAGAGGAAGCCGGCCGAGCCGACCGCGATGATCGCGTGCTTCCGCGTGAGGCCGAGGTCGATGAGGATGCGCGACGCCAGTTCGATCATCGCCACGAGGCTGGACCAGGCGGCGAAGACCAGGGCGAGGAAGAAGAGGGCCATGAAGAACTGGCCGCCCGGCATCTGCGCGAAGAGCTGCGGCACCCAGATGAAGGTCAGGCCCTCGTTGCCGGCGCCCGTGATCTCGCCCGCCGCCTCCGGCATGATCGAGAAGATCGTGCAGAGCACCATGATCCCGGCGAGGAGAGACATCGAGTTGTTGCCGAAGCCGATGACGAAGGCGTTGAGCGCGGTGTCCTCGCGGGCCCGCATGTAGACGGCGTAGGAGAGCACCAGGCCCCATCCGGCGCCCGTGTCCCAGGCGTTCTGGGTGAGCGCTTCGAGCCAGATCCTGACGTCGCCGAGCTGGCTGAAGTCGGGGGTGAAGAGGAAGGCCAGTCCCGCCGAGGCGCCCGGCAGGGTGAGCGCCTTGATGGCCAGCACAACCACCAGGACGATAAGCGACGGAATCAGGAAGCGGGCCGCGGTTTCGATCCCGCGCACGCCGCGCGATACGACGAAGACGCCGAGTCCTACGGCAATCGCGTGGAAGATGAGCGCCTGCGGGGTCGAGTTGAAGGCGTCCCAGAAGCTGCCCGGGACGGCGGTGGGGATCTCGCTCGTGAGCGTCGCGACGAAAAAGCGGATCGTCCACCCCATGACGACCGAGTAGTAGAACATGATCGCGACGGCGACCCAGGCGACCCACGCCCCCATCCATGCGAACTTCGGCCCGATCGTCTTGATGAACGAGCCGATGGTCCCGCGACGCGTCCCCTTCCCCATTCCGAATTCCAGGATGAGCAGCGGGATCGACCAGAGAAGGAGGAAGACGGCCCAGGCCACGAGGAAGGAGCCGCCCCCGTTGGACGCCGCGATGCGCGGGAAGCGCCAGATGTTGCCGGTGCCCACGGCCATCCCGAGCATGGCGAGGAGCATGCCCCATCGGGTAGTGAAGACTTCGGATCTGGTGGCCACGTTTGGCGGCTCCTGTTGGGTGCGGTCCTGGTTTGCGGGGTGCGGCGGCAGGGGGAGCCTCCGAGGGTCTCCCGGTCCCGGCCCACCTTGTCCGGCCACCGGATAGGCTATCGTGCAGGATGCCACAGTACAACCATGCCCGCTTCCGGCCCGCGTGGTGGCTGCGGAACCCGCACGCCCAGACGCTCGCCGGCAAGTACCTGCGTCCCGGCGCAGCGTTCGCGCCCGAGCGCCGCAGGATCGACACCCCCGACGGGGACTTCCTCGACCTCGACTTCGGCCCGGAACCCGCACCGGACGCGCCGCTGGTCGTGGTGCTGCACGGCCTCGAGGGGTCGGCACGGCGAGAGTACGTGTCCCTGATGCTCCGCGAGCTCTTTCACCGCGGGCTTCGGGGCGTGGGCATGAACTTTCGCGGCTGCGGCGGCGAGCCCAATCGCGTCGCCCGCTGCTACCATTCGGGCGACACGGATGATCTGGCGCATGTGGTCGCCTGGCTCCGACACCGACACCCGGGCCGTCCGATCGGAGGTGCGGGATTCAGCCTCGGGGGCAACGTGCTCCTCAAGTACCTGGGGGAGCGTGGCGACCGGTCGGCGATCGGCGCCGCGGTCACGGTGTCGGTGCCCTTCGATCTGACGAGCTGCGCGGAACATCTGTCCAGCGGCTTCATGGGACGCACCTACGGTGCCTTCTTCCTGCGCTCGCTGCGGCGCAAGGTGCGCGCGAAGCGGCATCTGCTCGACGGCGAGGCCAACGTGGAGCGCACGCTCGCGGCCCGCACGATCAGGGATTTCGACGAAGCCTTCACGGCACCGCTCCACGGCTTCTCGGGGGCCGACGACTACTACGATCGGGCCGATGCGCGGCGTTATCTCGCGGACATCCGGGTACCGGTCCTGATCGTGCAGGCCCGGGACGACCCCTTTCTCCCCCAGGGTGCGGATCTCAAGGCGATGGTCGCCGCCAATCCCCGCCTGGCAACGGCGTTCACGGACCGCGGAGGCCACCTCGGATTCGTGGAGGGCGCCTTGCCGTGGCGGCCGCGCTTCTGGGCGGAACGGGAGGCGGCGGGGTTCCTTGCGCGGGTGCTGACGAGCGGCTGAGTCGGCCCCTACAGCCGCTCCCGGATCCAGCCGACCACGTGGTCGAGGCCGACGCGCTCCTGCTCCAGCGTGTCGCGGTCGCGAATCGTGACGCTGTCGTCGTCGCGCGTCTGGCCGTCGATGGTGATGCACCAGGGCGTTCCCGCCTCGTCCTGGCGGCGGTAGCGGCGGCCGATGGAGCCGGCCTGGTCGTAGAAGGCGGGGATCCGCGCGCGGCGAAGGTCGGCGAGCAGCCCGGTGGCGATCTCGGGAAGTCCCAGCTTCTTCATCAGCGGGAAGACAGCCGCCTTGATCGGAGCCAGGCGCGGGCTCAGGCCGAGCACGACGCGCTGCTGCCCTCCCACCTCCTCCTCGCGGTATCCGTCCACCAGCGCGACCAGGGCTGCCCGGCCGACCCCCATCGCCGTCTCCACCACATACGGCAGGTAACGCTCGCCGCCGGCGGGATCGATGTAGACGAGGCGCTTGCCCGAAAACTCCTGATGGCGCGACAGGTCGAAGTCGGTGCGGTTGTGGACGCCCTCGAGCTCCTGCCAGCCGAAGGGGAACTCGTACTCGATGTCGATGGCGGTCTTGGCGTAGTGGGCGAGCTCGTCCGGGCCATGCGCGTGCTGCCTGAGCTTCTCGGGGCGAATGCCGATCTCGTGGTGCCAGGCGACACGCTGATCGAGCCAGTAGTCGAACCACTCGTCGTCGCTGCCGGGCTTGACGAAGAACTGCATCTCGGCCTGCTCGAACTCGCGGGTGCGGAAGATGAAGTTCCCGGGCGTGATCTCGTTGCGGAACGCCTTGCCCAGCTGCGCGATCCCGAAGGGCACGCGCTGGCGCGAGGTCTGCTGGACGTTGAGGAAATTCACGTACGACCCCTGGGCGGTCTCGGGCCTCAGGTAGACGACCGACGCGTCCTCCTCGACGGGCCCCATGAACGTCTTGAACATGAGGTTGAAGAGGCGGGGCTCGCCGAGGTCGCAGTCGGGGTGAGCGCCGGGGGCGACCGAGGGCTTCCGCGCGCAGCCGGCCTGCTCGATATGGTCCGCCCGCCAGCGCTTCTTGCAGGTCTTGCACTCGAGCAGCGGATCGGTGAAGCCGGAGACGTGGCCGGACGCCTCCCAGACGCGCGGGTGCATGAGGATCCCGGCGTCGAGCCCCTCGATGTCGTCGCGCGCATGCACCATCGCCGACCACCAGGAGTCGGCGACATTCTTGCGGAGTTCCACGCCCAGTGGACCGTAGTCCCACACCGAAGCGGCCCCGCCGTAGATCTCCGACGACTGAAACACGAAACCCCGCCGCTTGCACAGCGAGACGATCTTCTCCATGCGGTCCGCCACGTCGCGTCCCCGAGTCCTTGAGTGTGGTTGGTCAGGAGCGTCCGAAAGCTACCCAAGCGCGGCGGGCGGCTACAGGCCCACCGCGGCCGCGCTCCATTCCCAGAGCCTCTCCTGGGCGTCCCGGTCCCGTGCCGCCTCGGACGGAATCGCCGGGGACCCCTTGTCGAGGTAGGCGCCGGAGAGGTTCTCGTCGCGACGGCCGACGGCCAGCTCCGCCAGGATCGGTCCCGCCTTTGCCGGGCTTCGGGTGAACACCGTGGCCACCGCGCCGCCACCCGGCACCTTCCCCATGTAGTCCCGCAGCAGACCGGTGTCGTAGACCCCCGGGTGCAGCGCCACCGGCTCGACGCTCGTGCCCGCGGTGCGGCGGGCGAGGGCCAGCGTAAAGAGGACGTTCGCCAGCTTGCTTTGCTGATAGGCCCGGGTGCGCTTGTACGGCCGGGTCTCGAAGTTGGGGTCGGCGAAGTCGAATGGGGGGCCGGCGTGGGCGGCCGAGGAGACCGTGACCACGCGGCTCTTGCCGTGGTGTCGCTTGAGCAGGGGAAGAAGAAGGTGGGTGAGGAGGAAGTGCCCCAGGTGCGTCACCGCGAGCTGGATCTCGAAGCCGTCGGCGCTCAGCGTCCGGTGCGCCGGCAGGATGGCCGCGTTGTTCACGAGGCCCGCAAGCGGATGACCCAACTGCGTGATCGCGCGTGCGCCCTCCCGCACCGACTCGAGCGACGCCAGGTCGGCGATGACGAGGTTGTGACGCGCATCGCCGGGAAGTTCGGCAAGGGTGGCCAGCGCTTCGCGCCCCCGCCCTTCATCCCGACACACCAGGATCACGCGATGCCCCTGTTCGGCGAGACGCCGGGCCGCAGCGAGGCCGATCCCTCGGTTCCCTCCGGTCACGACGATGGTATTATTCATATGCATTCGGTACGGACGACGATGACGCGCGGGCCCGCCAGGTAGCGGGCGCGCATAGTATAACGAAGTCACGCTGCCCGTCCGGTTCACCTGAATCAGAGGCAACCTATGAAGCTGAGCTTTTCCGACAGGGCACGAGAAATGGTCGTGTCGTTCATGGACATCGAGGAGGACGGCCCGCAGGCGCTGCGAATCGCGGTCGAGGGAAGTCCCTTCGCGCCCAACTACGAGCTCACCCTGGTCGAGGCGGCCAGCCGCGGCGAGTCCGATGTCGAGGTCGACCTGGGCGCCTTCACGGTTCTGGTCGACGAGTCGAGCGTGAAGCGCCTGGATGGCGCCAATGTGGATTTCATCGAGACGATCCAGGAGAGCGGCTTCCAGATCACGCCGGATCCGGATGCCGTCAAGGAGTCGATGGATTCGGCTGGACCCGGCGGTGAACTCGCCGAGCGGGTCACCCAGGTGCTCGACAGCGAGATCAATCCCGCGATCGCCGCCCACGGCGGGGTCATCAATCTCATCGACGTCCAGGGCACCGAGATCTTCATCGAAATGGCGGGCGGGTGTCAGGGGTGCGCGATGTCGCGCATGACGCTGCGCCAGGGTGTCGAACGCATGGTGTCACAGTCCGTGCCCGAGGTGACCGCCATCCACGACGTCACCGACCACGCGAGCGGGGACAACCCCTATTTCACGTAGGGTCCTGATTCGCGGGGCCACCGTGGTCATGCCGCGGGAGACCGCGCGCACATCGGTCCTGCTCGAAGACGGGGTGATCGCGGGGGTGGACGCCGCGGTTCACGCCCGCGCCGACGAGGTGGTGCACGCGGCCGGATTGCACCTCCTGCCGGGTGTGGTTGACGACCAGGTGCACTTTCGCGACCCCGGCCTCACCCACAAGGAGGATCTCCGCACGGGGAGCCGCGCATGCGCGGCCGGGGGCGTCACCTCGTTCCTGGAGATGCCCAACACCGTCCCGCAGACGGTCACGGTCGACGCGCTGAGGGAAAAGCTGGCCCTCGCTTCCAGACGCTGTATTGTCAATTATGGCTTCTATATAGGCGCTACGACCGAGAATCTGGATGAACTGCGTCGGGCCGGGCGCACCTCCGGCGTCCCCACCCCGGGAATCAAGATCTTCATCGGGTCGAGCACCGGAAACATGCTGGTCGACGACCAGGAGTGCCTCGAGGCGATCTTCGCCGAAACCACCCTGCCGATCACGGCGCACTGCGAGGACGAGACCACCGTGCGCGCCAACGCCGCGGCCCTGACCCCGCCACTCGCCATCGAGGACCACTCGCGCATCCGCGACCACCGCGCCGCAGTCAAGGCGACGCTGCGCGCGATCGACCTGGCCGAGCGCCACAACCATCGCTTCCACGTCCTGCACGTCTCCACGGCGCAGGAGGTCGACATCCTCTCCCGCCAGCGCGACCTCATCACGGCCGAAGCCTGTCCCCACCACCTCTTCCTCGACACCTCGGACTACGCCCGCCTGGGCTCCCTGGCCCAGATGAACCCCTCCATCAAGACCGCAGACGACCGGGCTGCGCTGTGGCGGGGCCTGGCGGGCGGCGCCATCCAGATTCTCGCCACCGATCACGCACCCCATACGCTCGAGGAGAAGCGCGCCCCCTACCCCGCCTCGCCGTCGGGCGTCCCCGCCGTCGAGCTTTTCCTGCCGCTCATGCTGAACGAGGCGAACCGCGGCCGCTGCACGCTTCAGGACCTGGCCGCGTGGATGAGCGACGGCCCCGCCCGGATCTGGGACATCGTCGGCAAGGGCCGGATCGAGCCGGGCTACGACGCCGACCTCGTGCTGGTCGACATGGCGATGGAGCGCGAGGTGAGGAACGAGGACCAGTTCTGCAAGTGCGGCTGGACCCCGTGGCACGGAACGACGCTCCGGGGATGGCCGGTGAGGACTTGGGTGGGAGGCCGGACGGTGTTCGCGGCTGGGCGTGTGGAGACCGAGCCGCGCGGGCAAGAGCTCGTCTTCGATCACTTGCGGGGGGGGTATTGGGCCACGCAGGAGTGCGAATCGTAAAGCAGACATTACATTTTGTGATGTTGTCTTTACATTGTTGCCTCACCCGTGGTCCCACGGAAACAACCAGGGAAACGCTGATGCTCAGATGGGACAGGCCGGGGTGGACCGCGCTGGCCCCACAATGCCGACGAGCGGATAGTGATCCGATCCGAAGGTGTCGTCCAGGCGGCGGTACTCCGCGTGCCATCCCGCAGGCAGGCCGAACAGCAGGTGGTCGGAGTGGCGTAGCCAGTTCCCGATCTCGAAGTGGTGGGTCGGTTTGCGGTCCACGCGCCGGGGCATGGGGAAACGTTCCCTGGCGAGCCGGTAGGCACCCTCGCGGCGGCCGCCGACCCATGTGTTGAGATCGCCGCCGAGGACATGGGCGACAGCGTCGCCGCTCGCGGGGAACACGGTCAGCAGACCCTCCATCTGGCGGCGGCGCGCACCCCCGAGACTGCGCCACGCCCGGCGCCACGGCACCCTGTTGTCGAGATGGACGGAACACACGGTAACCGTCGTGTCTGCGATGCCCGCCTCCACCGTGACCGCGACCCGGCGCTGGCGCTCGAAGGGTAGTTCGATCGCCGTCGGCGAAGCCAGCGACACATTTGCCAGGACAGCGTTGCCGCGGTCTTCGGGTGGATCGCGGGCGGGGTGACCGTTTCGCATCGACGGCACGTACACGAGTGACAGACCGGCCTCGCGGGCGAAGGAAACGATGTCGGTGCGAGGCTCGCCGGGGGGGGCGGGGGCAATTCGCCTGGCCCAGGCCGCTGAGGCGTCGGGCGTCGCCGTCTCTTCCTGTCCGGTCGCCGAGGTGTCCGGCTGCACCGCGAATACCTCCTGCAGCAGCACAACGGTCGGGCGGGCCGCGGCACCCTCGCCCTCTGTGAGGCTGTCCCATAACGCATGCATCGCGCCAGCCCCCACATTCGTGTTCCATACGGCCACGGTCAGCGGCCAGCGCGCCGCGCAGCCCGCCGCCGCGTTGCCGACCCTGGCGGGTCCAACCGCGGCGCTCCAGCGGCCGAGCGAGTGGACGTCGTCGGACGGAGCGGCACGGGTCCACAAAACGGGAGGTGCGGGATGGCCCTCCAGGTCCAGGCTCTGCCGCCACAAATCGCTCAAGTGCCGCTCCGTCTTCCTGTTAGATTGACCCCATGAACGATAGCAGGAGGCCGGTCGTCCTGATCATCTGCGACGGATGGGGCGTGGGGGCGTCGGACCCGGCCGAGATCGACCGCTGGGGCAATGCCGTCGCCATGGCCCGCACACCGGTGCGCGACAGACTGCTCGCCGAGTGCCCCTGGAGCCTCCTCAACACCTCCGGAGAAGCGGTGGGCCTTCCGGCCGGCCAGATGGGCAACTCCGAGGTGGGGCACCTCAACCTGGGCGCCGGACGGATCGTGCACCAGGACGTGACGCGCATCTCGATGGCGATCCGGGACGGGTCCTTCTTCGAGATCCCGGAACTGCGCGACCTGGAGGCCTCGCTCGAGCGCTCGGGCGGTGTCCTGCACCTGGTTGGCCTGTGCTCGGACGGCGGGGTTCACAGCGAAATCTCCCACCTGCACGCGCTGCTGGACTGGGCGGCGCGGACCGGCATTCGCGCTCGTGTGCATGTGGTCACAGACGGCCGCGACACCTCGCCGACCTCGGGACTCGAGTGGATCGAGGAACTCGAGAAGGGCATGGGCGGCGGTAGCGGGGACAGGAGCGAGTCGGCCGACACCGCGGGCATGCCAAGGTGGCCGACAGCCCGGATCGCCACTGTATCCGGACGATACTACACCATGGACCGCGACCGCCGTTGGCCCCGCACCGAACGAGCCTATCGCGCGATCGTCGAGGCCGCGGGCTCGCGCGTCGAGAGCGCCTCCGCATACGTCGCCCAGTGCTACGGGGAGGGCCTCACCGACGAATTCCTGCCCCCGGTGGTGGTGGGTCCGGGCAATCGCGGGGATTCGCGCCCACCCGGCACCGCCAACGGGTGCGACCACCACCCCGGCATCCGCCCCGGCGACGGCATCCTCTTCTTCAACTTCCGCGCCGACCGGGCCCGCCAACTCACGGCTGCGCTGATGGACGAGACCTTCGCCCACTTCACCCGGCCCCGCGGCCCCTGCGAGCGCCTCGTCGCCATGACCCGCTACGAGGACGACTTCCCCCACCCCGTCCTCTTCCCCCCGCGCCGGCTGAAGTGCGTCCTGGGCGACGTCCTCGCCCGCGCCGGCCGCACGCAACTCCGCATGGCCGAGACGGAGAAGTACCCCCACGTCACCTACTTCTTCAACGGCGGCGTCGAGGAGCCCCTGCCGGGCGAGGAACGCCACCTCATACCGTCGCCCGAGGTCGCCACCTACGACCTCAAGCCGCAGATGAGCGCCCCGGAACTCACCGACGCGCTCCTGGAGCACATCGCCGAGGGACGCCACGACTTCATACTGGTCAACTATGCCAACGCGGACATGGTCGGCCACACCGGAAGCATCCCCGCGGCCATCGCCGCGGTGGAGACGGTGGATGCCTGCGTCGGGCGGGTGCTGCAGGCAGTGGCGGAGGCGGGCGGCAACGCCCTCGTCACGGCCGACCACGGCAACGCCGAGCAGATGCTCACCGAGGACGGAAGTCCATTCACGGCCCACACCACCTTTCCCGTCCGCCTGATCCTCCACTCGCCGCCGGGATCCCCTCCGCAAGCCGTGCGCGACGGGATTCTCGCCGATGTCGCCCCCACCGTCCTTCATCTCATGGGCATACCCCAGCCGCACGAGATGACGGGGCGAAGCTTGCTGACCAAGGCGGAGGCGTGATAGTCTGGGCGGGCGCGTGATAGTCGGGGCGTTCGCCTGAGCGTCGGCGGCTAGCGTGCCATCCACAACCCCAGGAACTGCGACACGCCATTGAGTGACAACCGCTACACCCGCACCGTCGACAGAGTGACGAGCAGTCTGGGGCGGTTCATCTCGTGGATGGCCCTGCTGATGGTGCTGATCGGCGCCTACAACGCCATCGCCCGCTACCTGGGACGCTTCATCGGCGTCAATCTCAGCTCGAATCTCTACCTGGAGCTGCAGTGGTACCTCTTCTCGCTGATCTTTCTGCTCGGCGCCGGATACGCGCTCAAGGAGAACGCACACGTGAGGGTCGACGTGATCTACGGGAGGCTCGAGGCGAGGGCGCGAGCCTGGATCAACGTGGTCGGCTCGGTGCTGATGCTCATTCCCTTCTCGATCTTCGTGCTGTGGGTGTCGTGGCCGTCGATCCGCAATTCGTGGGCGGTGCGCGAGGCGTCGCCCGACCCGGGAGGGCTGCCGCGCTATCCGCTCAAGGCGGTGATCATCGTGGCGTTCGTGCTGCTGCTGGCGCAGGGGGTAGCGGAGCTGCTGAAGGATCTCGGGGTGCTTCGGAAGGGTGACGACGCCGCGCCAGAGGAAGAAGAGACCGCCGAGGCCCGCGCGGCGAGGCTGGGGATCTGATGGAAGCGAACATTCTCGCTCCATTGATGTTCGTCGTTGTCTTCCTGATCATCTTCAGCGGCTATCCGGTGGCGTTCGCCCTGGGCGGGGCATCGCTGATCTTCGCCTTCATCGGCGTCGAGTTCGGACTGTTCGACTGGAACCTGCTGTACGCCATGCCCGAGCGGATCTTCGGGGTGATGTCGAACTACGTGCTCCTGGCCGTGCCCTTCTTCATCTTCATGGGGCTGGTGCTGGAGAAGGCGAAGCTCGCCGAGGATCTGCTGACGACGATCGGCACGCTCTTCGGGAGGCATCACGGGGGGCTCGCGCTGGGGGTCGTGGTGGTGGGGGCGATGCTGGCAGCGGCGACCGGCGTCGTTGGCGCCTCGGTGGTGGCGATGGGGAGCATCTCGCTGCCGGTCATGCTGCGCTACAAGTACTCGGCGACGCTGTCGTCGGGGGTCATTCTGGCGTCGGGGACGCTGGGACAGATCATCCCGCCGAGCATCGTGCTGGTGGTGCTCGCCGACCAGCTCGGGATCTCGGTCGGAGACCTGTTCATCGGCGGACTGGTTCCGGGGCTGATGCTCGCCGCGATGTACGCGCTCTACGTGGGAGGCGTGTCGATCGTGAAGCCCGAGGCGGCGCCGGCTCTGCCGCCGGAGATGACCGACGTCGACTTCCGTGTGCTGATGCGCCGGGTGGCGGTCGTGATGCTGCCGCCGCTGCTGCTCATCCTGATCGTGCTGGGGTCGATCTTCGCGGGGATCGCGACGCCGACCGAGGCTGGGGCAATCGGGTCGGTGGGCGCGATCCTGCTCGCCAGCGCGCGCGGCCGCATGTCGCTGAGCGTGCTGCGCGACTCCTGCGTCGGGGCGACCAAGCTCACCACGATGGTGATGTTCCTGCTGATCGGGTCGACCGCCTTCGCGCTGGTCTTCCGGGGTCTCTACGGCGACATCTGGATCGAGGACCTGCTCACGACCCTCCCCGGAGGCAGGATCGGTCTGCTTATTGCCGCCAACCTGACGATCTTCATCCTGGGGTTCTTCCTGGACTTCTTCGAGATCGCCTTCATCATCATCCCGCTGCTGGCGCCCGCCGCCGCGCTCATGGGAATCGACCTGGTATGGTTCGGCGTGATGATCGGGATGAACCTGCAGACGTCGTTCCTGACGCCGCCCTTCGGCTTTGCGCTCTTCTACCTGCGGGGTGTGGCTCCCCCGGAGGTGAAGACGACGGACCTCTACCGTGCGGTGATTCCGTTCATCATCATCCAGCTCATCGGCCTGATGCTGATCATCCAGTGGCCGGGGCTGGTGACGGGGCTGGTGCCCTGAGGTAGCAGGACACCGCAGTCGCCGGAACCCTGGAACATCGCGCGATCAACTCGTTTACCTTTTTTAGGCGCGGGACGGTTCCCTGAAAACGCGAAAATGAACACGTTGAATCTGACAACGCCATTATATTGTAATGTAAACATTACAAAATGTCGTATTTTATTTACAATATCTGCCCTCGTGGCCCTCTCTTCCCCTTCTGCGGCCACGGCCCAGTCGAACGTGCTGAGCGGCCGCGCCTGGACTGACGACAGGCTTCCGATCGCGGGTGCCCTGGCGGCGCTCCACCCGGTGTCGGACTCGACCCGCGAGGTCTACACGCTCACCACGGACCTCGGCTTCTTCACCTTCCGCGACCTGGAAGCGGGCAACTACGTGCTGTCGGTGACCCTCATCGGGCTCGCCGACTTCCGCGATCAGGTGAGCGTCGACGCCGCCGTCACCGAAGTTGAAGTCATCATGGAGAGACAGCCGATCGTCCTCGAGGGCGTGACGCTGGAGGCCGACCGCAGCCGCGCCAGGACCCGCTTCGAGGAAGAGGCGGGGGTCACGGTGCAGGAGATCGGTGCCGCGGCCCTCAAGTCCATCCCGGTGATCGCCGAGTCCGATCCGCTGCGCGCGATCGAGGTACTTCCGGGCGTGACTACGGTCTCGGATTTTTCCGCGGCCTTCAATGTCCGGGGAGGTTCCGCCGACCAGAACCTCATCCTGCTCGACGCGGTCCCGATCTTCAATCCGTTCCACCTGGGGGGCATCTTCTCCGTCTTCAACGCGGACATGGTGGAGCGGGTCGAACTGCAGTCCGGGGGCTTTCCGGCCGAGTACGGCGGCCGGGTCTCGTCGGTGTTGACGGTGCAGAGCGATCCCGGCGACGGCGACTTCGGGGTGGACGCGGGCGTCAGCATACTGGCGACCCGGATCGCGGCGAACGGAACGCTCCCGGACAACATCTCGGAGAAGCTGGGGTTCAACGCGACCCGCTGGCGTGCCTCGGGGCGCCGTTCCTACCTGGATGTGCTTTTCAAGCCGTGGGTGGAGTTCCCGTACCACATGCGGGACCTCCAGGGCGTTTTCGAGGGATGGACCACCAACGGAAGCAGGCTTCGGTTCGTCGGGTACAGCGGGCGGGACATCGTGGACCTGTCGGGGATCGACGACACGCCCCTGCCGATCCAGTGGTGGTGGGGGAACGACGCGATCGGGGGGTCGTGGACGCAATCCACTGGAGGAGGCTCGTCGGTAGCGGTCCGCAGTTCCCTGTCGCGCTTCGAATCCGATCTGAGTTTTCCGGAGGCGAACGCGGAGTTCAAGACCGGGGTGGAGCAGGCGACGATCGGCGCCGATATCGAGCAGCATCCGTCGTGGGCAACGCGCTGGAAATCGGGCGTGGCCGTGAACTGGGTCAGCTACCACAACATGCTGCTCGGGGGCGGATCGACCTTCCTGGACCAGGACGGCAGCGGGGTCGAGATCGCGGCATACAGCCAGGGAGATTGGAACCCGAGTCCCGACTGGCTGCTTGAAGGCGGGTTGCGCTTCGACCATTGGCGGCCGAGTGCGGGAGAGACGGAAACGACGGTGTCTCCCCGCTTCGCGATAAGACGTTTCCTGAGGGACAGGAGTTCGGCGGTGCGCCTGTCGGCGGGCCGGTACAGCCAGTTCATCCACTCCACGCGGGATGAAGAGTTCCCCTTCGGGCTCGACACATGGGTGCTCGCGGGCAAGGAGGCCCCGCGCATCGTGTCCGACCAGGTGCAGGTCGGGGCCGAGAGCTTCTTCGGCGACGACGATGAGTGGTTCGCATCGCTCGAGGGCTACTACCGCACCTTCGACGGCGTGGCTTCTGTCAACGCGGCCGACAATCCGAATGACGACACCGATGCACTCGTGGCCGGCGACGGAATGGCGTACGGGGTGGACCTTTACATCAAGCGGGACAGGGGGACCACCACCGGCTGGGTCTCGATCTCGTTCCTGAAGACCGACCGGACCTTCCCCGACACCCGGGTCGGGATCCAGCCGCTGCCGCTGATCACCTATCCGCCTGTCTTCGACCGCCGCTTCGAGATCGACCTGGCGGTGCGCCGGCCCCTCGACTGGTGGGGAGTGGAGGTGGGAGCCCGGATGAACTTCGGGACCGGTCTGCCGTACACGAAACCGATCGGCACGTACCACATCTATCGCACCCAGCTCACGCGGGGGCTCCTCGATGTGGACGACGGCAACGCGGTGGTGCTCGGGCCGCGCAACGGCTCGCGCTTTCCGTCCCGGCACCGGATGGACCTCTCGTTCCGCAAGACCGTCACGAAGGACTGGGGCACGATCGTCCCGTACCTGAGCATCATCAACGTCTACAACCGGAAGAACGTGCTGTTCTACACCTTCGACTACGACGCCCCGACGCCCACCAGGCAGGGCGTGTCGATGATTCCCTTCCTTCCCACGCTGGGATTCGAGGTCTCGTTCTGATGAGGGCGCATCTGGCCGCGAGCGCGTCCCTGGTGATGGCAGTGGTGCTCGGGGGTTGCGAGCTCACGGAGTTGACGATCGCGGAATCGGAGGACGTGGTGATCGCCGAGACGCGGCTGACCGTCAACCTGGACGGCGATGGCGTGGCATCGTCACTGAGTGTTCAGGCCTATTTGCACCGGACGCTGAGCGATGCCCGCACCGACGAGGTGGACGGCGCCGTCGTGCGGCTGTCGGGCCCCTCGGGCGCGGTCGTCCAGCTCGCGCTGGCGGACAGCGGCGGCGTCTGCCTCACCTACGACGAGGAAGAGGCGAACGAGGATGTCGGCTCCTGCTATCGCGCCGAGGTCTCCCCGTCCCCATTCGCCCCCATGGAGGTTGTGGAACTCGAGGTGGTCCTGCCCGGCGGGGGCACAATCTTCGGGACCAGCCGGATACCCGGCGCCTTCGACTTCGTCGGACTGGCCCAGGAAGGCGGACATTGTCGCCTGGAACCCGACACCAACTACCGATTCCAATGGACGGAGGCCGAAGGCACCTGGTCGTACCTGTCCGACGCGTGGATCAAGGGCTTGCCCGAAGCCCTCGCGGGGCGCGACATCGAAGCACCGGACTCGTTGAACCTGACCGGCTTCGGGATCGGGCAGGACGACACGGACGTCCTCTTCCCCGGCGAATACGGGCTCTTCGACATCGCCGATGACGTCGATGCCGAGCTGCTCCGCATCTTCGACGAGGGTCTCCCTGGCGGCGCATGGGCGGAGGTCGCGTTCGCCGCAACCGACCGGAACTGGGTGAACTGGATCCGCGGCGGGAACTTCAACCCGTCGGGGATCATACGCATCCCCTCCGTCTTCGGTGACGGAACGGGCTTCTTCGGCACTGCAACCCAGCGTTTTCTGCATGTGACAGCGGCATCGGCCGGCGAAGGGATGCCGCCGCTCTGCGGGCCCGCCGAGGCTCAGGCCCTGCGTCCCTGACCTGCCTGTACGAACCGTGACCCGCTCGGGCTCGGGTCAGACGTTGCCGGACGCCGATGGGGTGCTGTTGAACGCGAAGCTCGCGAACCTCAGCTCGGCCGTGCCGAACCAGCGGTAGGACGCCTCCTTGAAGTTGCGCCAGTGGTCGTAGACCTGGCGGTACTGCTGGTCGGCCGCGGCGTAGTCCTCGAGGATCTCGCCGATGGTGGTGCGCGCGAGTTCCATGATGTCGTCCGAGAAGGACCGCATCTGGGTGCCGCCGTCGATCAGCCGCTGCAGCGCGCCCGGGTTCTTGGCATCGTAGTAGTAGAGCATCCGGCGCGCGGTGGCCTTGGCCGCGACCTCGAAGACCGCCTGGTAGTCGCTCGGGAGCTGGTCCCACGCCTGCTGGTTGACCTCGTAGGAGACCGACGCCGACGGCTCCCACCAGCCCGGGTAGTAGTAGTAGGGTGCGGCCTGGTGGAGGCCGAGCTTCTCGTCGTCGTAGGGGCCCACCCACTCGGTGGCGTCGATCGCGCCGCGTTCGAGCGCGGGGTAGATGTCGCCGCCGGCCAGCACCTGGACCGTCACGCCCATGCGGTCCATAACGTCGCCGCCCAGCCCGGGTATGCGCATCTTGAGGCCGCGCAGGTCCTCGGCCGAGTTCACTTCGCGGCGGAACCATCCGCCCATCTGGCCTCCAGTATTGCCGCCGGGGAACGAGATGATGCCGAAGTCCGAGAAGACGCCGCGCACCACGTCGAGTCCTCCGCCCTCGTTGAGCCAGGCGTCCTGCTGGCGCGCGGTCATGCCGAAGGGTACGCCGGCGTCGAAGGCCAGCGCCTGGTTCTTGCCGGTGTAGTAGTAGCTCGTGCTCTGACCGACCTGGACGGTGCCCTGCTGCACGGCATCCATGACCTGGAGGCCGGGTACGAGTTCGCCGGCGGGATACGCGCGGATCTGGAAGCGGCCCCCGGTCAGCGAGGCGGTGATCTCGCCGAGCATCTCCGCCGACCCGTAGATCGCGTCGAGGCCGCGCGGGAAGCTCGACGCAAGCCTCCAGGTCACGCGCGGCTGCGTGACCACGGCCGGGCCCTCGGCCGACTCGCCGCCGGTTTCGCCCCCGCAGGCGGTGACCAGGCCGGCGCCGACCACGCCGGTCGCTGCCGTGCCAAGGAACTTGCGGCGGCCGAGCGGTTCTTCGCTGCCGGATGGGGTGGTGGCGTCGATGCGTTCGTCGATTGTCTTCTTGCTCATCAAATGCGTTCCAGTATGCACGGGATTTCACCCGGCCTGCCCGTCAGACCCGGTCTTCAGCCGTAGAAGATTAGCACAAGTACGCGAAGGCGGGCTAATGTGGGCAGTCACTCAGCACTGCAATCGGAGGGGAGCCTTGGCGAGCACGACCGGATTTGTGCCCCGTGGGGGCGCTCGCGTGTGTGGCATGAGCACACGGGCGCATGACATGCTCGCACCTTCAAGCGTGCTCGCAGCTCGAATCGCCCTCGCCCTCGGGGGTGTGCTTGCACTTGGTGCATGCACTCCCGGCGGATCCGGGCGCGACTGGGCGGTCGCAGAGTCGGCCGATCTCTCCTCCCGGGTCGACGCGCTCTTCGCTGGCTACGACGCGCCCGGGAATCCCGGCGGGATCGCGGCAGTGATTCACCAGGGCCGGATCGTGCACCTCAACGGATACGGCTCGGCCAACCGCGAGTTCCGGATCCCGTGGACGCCACACGTTCGCTACCGGATCGCGTCGATCACGAAGGGCTTCACCGGGCACGCGACCCTTCTGCTCGCCGACGCCGGGAAGCTGAATCTGGACGATCCGGTGCAGCGGCACCTGCCCGACTTCCCGAGGTTCCCGGCGCCGCTCACCATCCGCCACCTGATCACGAACACGTCTGGGCTGTGGTACGACGAATGGCTTCTGCCGATGGCCGGTGTAACCGGTCACGCCACTCTGGACGAGATGTACGCGCTCGCCCGCCGCCAGGACACGCTGAACTATGTGCCGGGGACCGCGCACAACTATATCGACACCAACTGGCGGCTGGCGGCGCGGATCATCGAGAACGTGACAGGCATCAGCTGGCAGGAGGCCCTGCGCGAGCTCATCTTCGATCCGCTCGGCATGCACCGAACGCTGGCGCCCCCCGATATCGCACAGATGTACGACGGTCAGGGGACAACCTATCTCTATGCCGGTGAACGCATTGACCCCCCTCGCTTCGAGTTTCTCTTTCAGACGTCGGGCGACGGTTCGCTGCTGACTACATTCGACGATTTCCTCCGCTGGCCCCTGCACCTGCGCGAAGGATTCGAGGACGGCACCTCGATGTTCGACCGGCTCAAGGGCCCCACACGGCTGGTCAACGGCGCCGACCTCGCGTACGGCTTCGGACTCGGCGAGGAACGGCATCGCGGCCTGCGCGGCTGGGGGCACGGCGGCGCAACCGGCACCCATTGGGCGTTCTATCCAGAGATCGATCTGATCGTCGCGGTCTTCACCAACTACCTCGGCGCCCTCTCGGCGGCTGCGCTGCACACGCAGATGGTAAACGCATTCCTGGCCTCGGATCTCGGATCCGGCTACTCGGTGCCCGGAGAGATGGGGCCTGCTCCCCTCACCTCCGAGCAGCAACAGCTGCTGGCAGGCACCTTCGTCCACCCCGAGACCGGGGATTACCTGCGCTCAAGGGGCCAGCCCGGCTCGCTCTTCCACCAGTTTTCGGGGGCCCCCGCCCCGCTGCAGGACCTCGGCGACTGCACCTTCCAGACGGTTCGGAACGTGCACTTCCCGCCCATCGAGGTGATGGCGCCGGACTGCGACACGGCACCGCCCGCCGAACTCCTCGTCCATTGGAGCGCGTGGGACTCCCCGCGCCGCTTCGCGCGGGTGCCGGCCGGAGACGCCGGAGCAGACCGCCCCCACTCCCCGGCCGATTACGTCGGCAGCTACTATTCCGAGCAGCTGCGCGTCGATTGGCACGTCGAGGGCGAGGAAGACCGGTTGACCATGCGGATCGGCGCCGGAGTCCAGTCCGGGCAAAACTTCGACCTCGTGGCCACCTCCGCCGACGCCTTCATCGCCGAGCCCCACCAGCCACCCATGCTGGACCTGCTGGCACTTCCGCCCCTCGCGATCAAGTTCGAGCGCGACGAGGGCGGCCGCGCATCCACCCTGCACGTCTCGCTCGACCGGGTTCGGGGCGTGCGCTTCACGAGGAGGTAGCCGATGGAGCGCACGGTCGTCGTCACCGGAGGAGCGAGCGGAATCGGGCGCGTGATCGCGCAGCGGTTCGCCAACGCCGGCTACAACGTCCACATCTTCGACATCAACGCCGACGCCGTGGCGCAGGCGCTGAGCGAGAACGCCGCCTTTTCGGGCACGGTGGGCGATGTATCCGTGCCCGCGGACGTGACCCGCGGCATGCGCGACGCCGAGGAGGCCATGGGCAGGGTGGACGTGCTCGTGAACGACGCGGCCATCCCCGGTCCCCGGGCGCCAGTGGAGGAGATGCCGGACGACGAATGGGACCGCACGATGCGGGTCAACCTCTACGGCCCCTTCCTCTGGACAAAGGCAGTCGTGCCGGGGATGAAGGTCAGGCGCGAGGGGTCGATTGTGAACATTTCGACCGGGAGCGTGCGTACCCTGCCGCTCAATCGCTCGGTCTACAACGTGTCGAAGTGGGGGGTCGAGGGGCTGACGAAGACGGCGGCGCGTGAACTGGGGCCGTGGAACGTGCGCGTGAACGCGATTCAGCCGGGGATGGTCAACAACGAACGCATGCGCATGATCGTGCAGCGGATCGCGGACCAGGAGGGGCGCTCGACGACCGAGGTGGAGGACGAGTTCCTGCAGTTCATCTCGATGCGCTGCAAAGTGGAGCCCGAGGACATCGCCGACATGGCCGTGTTCCTGTCTTCGGAGGGGGCGAGCCGGGTTACCGGGCAGGTCATCGCGGTCGACGGCCACATCGAGTGGGAGCAGTAGGTGGATGGGCAACGACATGGTTGAATGGGACGTCTCCGACCGCGCCGCCGCGCTCCACGAAGATGCCCTGGTGTGGGACATGGTCTTCGTCTGGGAGCCTGATCATGGGAACGACTCCCGTCTCTTCCCGCGCTGGCGGGCCGCGGGTGTCGACTTCGTTTCGGTCCACCCCGCCGGCGACCGCCACAACATCGGCGAGGCGATGCAGCGGATTGCCCGCTGCCGCCATCAGATCCTGAGCCGGCCCGACCGCTACGTGCTGGTCAACACCGCCGACGACATCCTGGCCGCCAGGCGCGACGGCAAGCTCGCGGTCGGCCTTCACCTCGAGGGGTTCCGCTGCCTGGAGCGCGACCTCAACCTGATCGAGACCTACTACAAGCTCGGCGTCCGCTTCGTGCACCCCATCTTCAACCTCGTCAACTCGATCGGCGGGGGCTCGGCGGACCGGATCGACATCGGGCTCACCCAGTTCGGCATCAAGGTCGTCCACGAGATGAATCGCGTCGGCATGCTCGTGGACGCCGCCCACGCAGGCTACCGCACTACACTCGAGATGATGGAGGTGTCGCAGGCGCCGGTGATCTTCTCGCACCTCGGGTGCCACTCCATCCGCGAGCACTTCCGCAACGTCCGCGACAACCAGATTCAAGCGTGCGCGGCCGGCGGAGGCGTGATCGGCATCACCAGCGCGGGATTCTACCTGGGCGACACGACCACCGAGACCTACTTCCGCCACCTCGACCATGTCGTGCAACTGGTGGGACCGCGGCATGTCGGCATCGGCCTCGACAACCTGGACAAGCCTGGGCTGGAGTTCCTGAGACGGTTCATCGAGGCGCGTCCAGACGAGTGGCCCGGGAGAGAGCAGGGGATGTGGGAGCCACTCGCTTGCTTCGAGGTCGAGCAGCTGCCCGAACTCACCGACCTCATGCTGCAACGAGGATATGGTGAAGACGACGTGCGCGGCATCCTCGGCGGCAATTGGCTGCGGGTGTGTCGCGAGGTGTGGAAGGAGCCGCGCTGAAGGCATCGGGACCTGGCCCAGAGCGCATCGGGAATCGGCACATTCCCCCTCTATCGCCGGAATGATCATCCGCATTGTAAAGTAAACATTACATTATGCAATGTTTACTTTACTTTTGGGTCAAATCGGTGGAATAGTTGTATTCATCTGTTCTTGCGATTTCGTATACATACTCGTACATCATCAGTTCGGCGTTGCTCGCCCCCGGTAGCGGCGGTTCGGCTGAACGCAGCCTGACCGAGCAACGCGCCACGCCGGGCGAGAACGCTAGGGACGGCGCCAGGACTCGTTGGAGAACGGCCATGGCAGGATCGGCCATCGGCAGGATATCCCCTCCGCATCCCTTCGTGCGCCCGCGCCCCGCTGCATCCCCCTTTCGAGCGCAACCCTTTAGCGGGAGGAGTATGGAATCATGCAAAGTCTAGGGAAGCTGTTGTCCACGGGCTGTCTGGCCCTGGCCGCCGCCTCGCCTGCGGTCGCGTTGGCGCCGGAGGCCGCAATGGCCTCGATCGCCGAGGCCGAGCGGACAGTCCTGAAACTGCCGACGGCTCACGCGCCATCCCTCCAGGAGGTGGTCACCGGAATTGTCGTGTCGGCCCGCACGGGCCAGCCTCTCCCCGGCGCCCAGGTCGTCGTCGAGGGAACCGGCCAGGGGGTGAGCACCAACTCTTCGGGCCGGTTCCTGATCACCGGCATTTCCGGGGCCACCGTGACCCTGCGCGTGGTCCTGATCGGCTACCGAGACCACACCGAGGTCTTCCAGGCCGGAGACGCGGCCATCCAGATCGAACTCGAAGAGACGGCGATCGACCTGGACGCCATCGTGGTCACCGGCACCGCCGGGGGTTCCCAGACACGGGCCATCGGTACGACCATCGCGCAGCTCGACATGACCGAGGCGCTCCAGGTGGGCCAGTCGGGCACCTTCCAGGAGATGCTCAACTCGAACGTTGCGGGGCTGAACATGGCCAGCGGGCCGGGCAATGTCGGCACCGGCGGCGCCATCAAGATCCGTGGCATCGGGAGCGTGAGCCTGGGAAGTAGCCCGCTCGTCTACGTCGATGGGGTCAGAATCGACAACAACTCGAACGCGCGCATTGGGAGCGACCAGGGGAACGGCACGATGCGCGGAGGCTCCGTGAGCCGCCTCAACGACCTGAACCCCGAGGAGATCGCGAGCGTCGAGGTCATCAAGGGACCCGCTGCGGCAACGCTGTACGGCACCGAGGCCTCCGCCGGCGTGATCCAGATCACCACGAAGCGGGGTACGGCCGGGGCGCCGCGGTGGGAAGTCACGGTCCGGCAGGGCGTCTCCTATTTGTCCAACGCCGTGGACCGATGGCCCGCGGTCTACGACAAGGGGACGGCTCCCTGTCCCAACTGCGAGATGCTGCCCAGCGGCGTGCGGAAGTTCGAGGTCCTCAAGTCGGAACAGACGCTTGGACACGGCATTCCGTTCACCTACGGCCACGACCAGACCTACGGAATCTCGTCGAGCGGCGGCACCGACCTGCTCCGCTACTATTTGTCGGCACAGATGGACCGTGACGAGGGGTTCGTCGAGTGGAATCACCAGAACAAGTATTCCGCGCGGGCGAACCTCGAGATAACGCCGAACGAGCAACTCAGTATCTCCACGAACCTGGGAGTCGTTCGCTCCAGGTCGCGCTTCAACGGGGGCGGCCCCTTCCCCATCGAGTTCGTGTCCTCGATCTACTGGGGCACGCCCGCCGCGGCCGAAGATGAGCGGCGGCGGGGCTGGAACTGGACCCCGCCGTGGGCAATGGAAACCGTGGACGTGACCGAGGGGATAGACCGGATCATCGCCAGCGGCACGATCCGGCACAATCCATTTCCATGGCTCGTTCACCGCTTCACCGGGGGCGCGGACTTCGGCAACTCGATCTCGGGGCGCATGGTGCCGCGGTCTCCGCTGGGCGCCGCCGATTTCTTCGGGTCGATGAGTCTGGGGCATGTGGAGACCACCGAACGATCGGTCACGCAGGCCAACTTCGACTACGGTGCGACCGCCACATTCGACCTTCCCTTCCTCGGCACCACGTCCGAGACCTCCTTCGGCGCGCAGTACTACGTGAAGAAGACGCACGAATTCGGAGCCGTGGGCGACCAGTTCCCCGCCCCCGGTCCCGGCACCGTCTCCTCGGCCGCCGTCAAGACAGGGTGGGAAGACTTCATCGAGAACAAGACGCTGGGCGTCTACGTGCAGGAGCAGCTCGGCTGGAACAACCGGCTGTTCGCGACCGTGGCCTTCCGGGGCGACGACAACAGCGCCTTCGGTGAGAACTTCGACTTCGTGCTGTACCCGAAGGTCAGCGGCTCCTGGGTCCTCAGCGAGGAGTCCTTTTTCAACGCGGGCTTCATCGACAACCTGAAGTTGCGGGCCGCGTGGGGACGCGCGGGCAGGCAGCCCGATGTGTTCGCCGCCCGGCGCCTCTACGCTCCCATCACGGCCGGCGGCGATCAGCCCGGTCTGACCACGGACGCGGTCGGGAACCCCGACCTGAAGCCGGAGGTCGGCGAGGAACTCGAAGTCGGGTTCGACGCCAGCCTCATGGATGACCGGATCGGCCTGGGCTTCACCTTCTACAACAAGGACACCAGGGACGCGATCATCGCGCGGCCGGTATCGCCCTCGAGCGGATTCGCGGGCACGCAGTTCGTGAACGTCGGTCAGCTCAACAACCGGGGCATCGAAGTCGAGGCCACGGCGACGCTGTTGCGCAGCGACAATCTCGACTGGGACATCGGCTTCAACTACGCGACCAACAACAGCGAAGTGGTCGATCTGGGCGGCCTGCCCACGATCTTCAACTTCGGCCAGCGGCACCAGGAAGGGCTGCCGGTCGGAGCCGTCTTCGTCGAGAACGTGGTTTCGGCGGAGTTCGACGCCAACGGCAACATCGTCAACGACCAGTGCGAAGCCACACCCGAACAGGGTGGCGGCATGGTGCCCTGCTCGATGGCGCAACCCGTCTACCGCGGGCCCTCGGTCCCAACCTGGTACGGCGGCGTCAACACATCAGTGCGGTTCCTCGAGAACCTCCGCCTCTTCGCCCTCGTCGACTTCTCGGGTGGATACACCAAGATCAGCGGCGACCTTGCCGCTTCCCACCTGCTCTTCCAGAACTCTCAGCAGATTCTGGAGCGCGAAGACGCACAGCTGGCCGCGATGAGCGAAATCGTGGGCAACTGGCTCCAGGCCGGCGTCCTCAAGGGTGGGCTGGCCAAGCTGCGTGAACTCTCGCTCTCCTACTCGCTGTCCGACGAGATCGCGTCCCTGGCAGGCAGCGACGGCGGGTCGGTGACGATCGCCGCGCGCAACCTCTTCAATCTCTGGGAGGCCCAGTCGGGGACCTTCGGCCGCAGGGAAATCGACGTCGAGTTGACCAGGCAGTGGAACGCGTCTCGTGAAGGGGGCGTGTACCACCAGACCTCGATGCCGCCCGCCACGACCCTGGCCATGACCCTGCGCCTCAACTATTGACCACCGAAAAGGAAAGGAGAGACGGAATCATGTATACCCATGGAATGAACAGCGCCCGCAGGCGGAACCGGTCGCGCCTTTCGGCGGTCGGTCTCGCGCTCATGCTGGCAGTCACCAATTCGGCGTGCGAAGACCTGTTACTGGTCGAACTGCCCACCAAGGTTGCCGCCGAGAACCTCGAGAATCCCTCTGTCGCCCAGGTATTGGTGAACAGCGCGATCGGCGAATTCGAATGCGCGTTCAGCCAGTACGTCGCGGCGTCCGGACAGCTCACCGACGAGCTCAGACACAGCTCTGGGTGGCTGGTCATGACCGAGTGGGACCACCGCAAGATCGGCCAGGACCGGGACGTCAGAGAGTGCAACACGAACTTCGGTTATGGAGTATTCACGCCGGTGCAGAAAGCACGGGTCTCAGCCGAGTCGTCGCGCACTCGCCTGGAGGGTTGGGACGACGCCGACGTGTCCGAACGTACGGACAAGATCGCAACGGTCGCGGCCTACGGCGCATTCTCGCGCGCCATCCTGGGCGAGGCGTTCTGTGAGATGACGATCGATGTCGGACCCATCATGTCCCAGACCGAGATGATGCAGAACGCCGAGGCGGCGCTGGGTGAAGCGATGTCGCTCGCCCAGGGGGCCGGACGGTCGGACCTGGCGGAAGCGGCCCGGATTCGGCGCGCGGCCATTCGCCTCCACCTCGGGGACAACTCCGGGGCGGTGTCCGATGCGATGGCCGTCCCGGACGGCTTCCGCTTCGACGCCAACTACTCGTCCGCCGACTTCTACCGCTACAACCGCATCTACCAGCACAACCACGTGGACGGGTTCCTCTCGCCCGAGTTCAACGACGAGAACCTTCAGCCCACGCTGGATGGCGAGAACCCGACCTTCGGCGGCGTGGTCGATCCGCGGGTGGAGAGCACGCTCGCAGGCATCGGTCAGGACGGATCGCCGCTCCGGCACATCCACAAGTATCCCTCGTGGACCAGCCCCATCGCGATTGCAAACTCCGCCGAAGCGAAGCTGATCATCGCCGAGGTCGAGCTTGGACAGACTGCCGTGGACATCATCAACGGTTTCCACGCGGCCGCAGGGCTCCCGGCGTACGAGCCGGCGAATGTGGCCGACAACGCGGAAATCATGGCACAGGTGATGGAGGAGCGCACCCGCGAGCTGTTCCTGGAAGGGAGGCGGCTGCCGGACTTCCTGCGTCACGATCTGCCCTTCGCGACCGGGACCCACCCGTATGACGGCAACACGTACGGGACAACAACCTGCATGCAGATCCCGCGCAGGGAGCGTGACTCCAACCCGAACATCGGTTAGGAGTCGACACACCTTGAACCACTGATCAACAGGCGGGGTCACTCCAGAACGGGGTGGCCCCGCCGATCAGAGCGTACCACCCACGCGGATCCCTGCCAGAGGGGAACGCGAATCCCTACCAACCGGGGAGATACAATGGTCAGGAAACTTGCAAGCCTGATTCTGCTGGTCGTCGCATCCGTGTCCTGCGGCCTGGACGCCCAGGCGCCCGACGCGGGCGACTACTCGGACGCGGACTACGATGTGGACGTCACGCGCGGCGTTCTCGTGCCCATGCGGGACGGCGTCGAGCTGTCCGTCGACATCTATGCTCCCCGGGGGGTTCCGGATCCCGCGCCCGCGATTCTCACCTCCACGCCCTACGACAACAACGGCGCGAGGACGGGCGCCGTCTGGTTCGCCCAGCGCGGCTACGTGGTGGTCGCGGCCGACGTGCGCGGACGCTACGACTCGGGTGGCGAATGGGACCCGTTCAACCCGCTCCACAAGACCGACGGCTACGACCTGGTGGAGTGGATCGCCGCCCAGCCGTGGTGCACCGGCAAGGTCGGCATGATCGGCGGCTCGTACCTGGGATGGACGCAGTGGTGGACCGCCAGCACCGCACCGCCCAGCCTTGCGGCCATCGCGCCAAAGGTCGCCCCGCCCGACCACTTCGAGAATCTGCCGTACCAGAACGGCGTGCTCGTGGGCGGGTGGATGCTCGACTGGGCCGCCATGCTCTCCGGCCGCACCCAGCAGATCGCCGGCGCGGGCGGATACCTCGGCTGGTCCGAGAACCGCCAGGATCCACCCCACACGCCCTACATCGAGATCAACGCTTCACGCGGCCTCCGCGCGGGCCCGTGGTTCGAGGAGTGGTACCACAACAACCTCTCGACCACCGACTACTGGCAGGGCATCGCCTACCAGACTCCCGAATCGTACTCGAACATCACCGTCCCGTCGCTCTCGTACACCGGGTGGTTCGACGCGAACTACCCGGGCTCTCCGATGAACTACCTGGGCATGAAGGAGCACGGCGCCACACCCGAGGCCCGGCGCCCCAGCATGGTCATCGGACCCTGGGTCCACGGCATCAACACACAGTCCTCCGGCGGGATCGACTACGGTCCCGACGCCGTCATCGACGTCGACGGCTACGTCGCCCGCTGGTTCGACCACTTCCTGAAGGGAGAGGACAACGGCGTCACGGACGACCCGCCCGTCTACGTCTTCGTCATGGGCGAAAACAGGTGGCACGCCGAAGAGGACTGGCCCCTGCCCCAGACCGAGTGGACCAACTACTACCTCACCAGCAACGAGGGGGCGAACTCGTCCGGCGGCGACGGCCTCCTGACCACCGAAGCCCCGGCCGACGAAAGCGACGACACCTACGTCTACGACCCCCTCACCCCCACCCGCGACCCATTCGACACCTGGCCCAACAAGAACGGCCATATCGACGGCGCGCTCGACACCAGCGCCTCGGCAGACGGCGACGAAGTCCTCGTCTACCGCACACCGCCCCTCGAAGAAGCCATCGAGGTCACCGGCCCCATCGAGGTCAAGCTCTACGCCTCCACCTCCGCCCGCGACACCGACTGGTTCGTGCGCCTCGTCGACATCGGCCCCGACGGCTACTCCGCGCTCCTCACCGAAGCCGTGATGCGTGCCCGCAACCGCGACCCCGACAACGAAGGCCGTTTCAACAGCGCGCAGCTCAGCACAATCGAGCCGGACGAGGTCTACGAGTACACGCTCCGCTTCTGGCGCGGCACCGGAAACCGCTTCCTGGAAGGCCACCGCATCGGCATCGAGATCTCGTCGAGCTGGTATCCCTACTACCTGCCGAACCTGAACACCGGCGCCGACAACGTGGCGATGGTGACAGCCGAAGAGGCGGTGGTGGCCACCCAGCGTGTGTTTCATGGGGGTGAAAGGGCGTCGCACATCGTGCTGCCGGTGATCTCGAGAGAGCGGTAGGCCGGGGCGCACGGCTCGGAGGAAGGGGGTACCGAGCCTTGCGGCAAGGGTGCCTGCGCGTGGCCCCGCCAGTCGCGAGACGCCACCACGGCCCGTTTGTCCGCCAAAACCGGGCCAATTTGGCGGACAAACGAGATTGTTGCCATTTTTTGCCATGAGGACTACCGTTCCTCCATGAAAACCATGAACATTTCCCTTCCGACTGCACTTCGGGCATTCGTCCGCGAACAGGTCGCCGATCGCGGATATGGGACATCCAGCGCATACATCCGAGAGCTGATTCGGCGGGACAAGGATCGCCAGCACCTGCGAAGCCTTCTCCTGGAAGGCGGAGAATCAGCTCCCTCGGTCACGGCCGACGAGGCGTATTTCGACAACCTGCGAGCCGGAATCGAGCAACGGTCGAAGGTGTGACCGCAAAGCCCGTGATTCTCCGGGCGCTGGCCCGGCAGGATGTGGACGAGGCCGTGTCGCACCTTCTGGAAGCAGGCGGAGCGAACGTCGCGTTCGGCTTCATCGGTGCGCTCGAGGCCGCGTTCCGGCACATCGCTCGCCACCCGGGATCCGGATCGCCGCGTTACGGACATGAACTCAACCTGCCCGGCCTGCGGTCCTGGGCACTCAAGTCCCACCCCCACATCGTCTGCTACATGGAGGGGGACGGGCACATCGACGTATGGCGCGTCCTGCACGGCCGACGGGACATCCCCGCCTGGATGAGCGAGCCCACACTGCGCTGAGCACCCGAAGCGACTATCGTCAATTGCCCGCTTTCAACCCGCAAAGCGGGAATGTCATTGACAACCGTCGCGCCCAAGGGAGTCCCAGCTGTGACCACACGAACCGTTTCCGCGCCGATCGCGCGAGTCACCCTCGCCACCTCGCTGCTCGGCCTCGCCGCGCTGTTCTTTGTCGCGGCCCCCGCCGCCGCCCAGGAACCCACCCGCCTCGTGCGCCAGCCCACGGTCAGCGACACGCACGTCGCGTTCGCGTATGCCAACGACCTGTGGATCGTGTCCCGGTCGGGAGGCGAGGCCAGGCGCCTGACCACGTTCCAGGGACAGGAGACCGACCCTCACTTCTCCCCTGACGGCCGGCACATCGCCTTCAGCGCCCAGTACGACGGCAATACCGATGTCTACGTCCTCCCGACGCAAGGAGGGAACCCCCAACGGCTCACCTGGCACCCCGGACCCGACCAGGTCGTCGGCTGGACGCCCGACGGCGCCCGCGTCGTCTTCAACTCCGGGCGGACCAGCGCGCCGATCGCCTACCCCAGGTTCTTCACGGTCGCCGTCGACGGCGGGCTCCCCGAGGAGATGCCGATCCCGCGCGGCATGACCGGCGACTTCTCCGCCGACGGATCGCGTTTCGCCTACCAGCAACGCCGCCTCAACGACCCCGAGTGGCGCGGCTACCGGGGCGGCCAGGTCAACCCGGTGTGGATCGTCGACACGGATGACTGGGCGCTCGAGGAGGTCCCGTGGGACGACAGCAACGACCTCGACCCCGTCTTCCTCGGCGACGAGGTCTACTTCCTCTCCGACCGCGACTGGGCCACCAACATCTGGGCCTACGACACCGGCACCCGCGCCGTCCGCCAGGTCACCCGGCACGCCGACTTCGACGTCAAGAGCCTCGATGCGGGCGGCGGCGCCATCGTCTACGAGCAGGCCGGCTACATCCACCTCCACGACCCGGCCACGGGCGCCACCAACCGCGTCGACATCACCGTGCGCGGGGATTTCCCCTGGCTGCGGCCCCACTGGGAGGACGTGGGCGGCGCGCTGCAGAACGCCTCCCTCTCTCCCACCGGCGTGCGCGCCCTCTTCGAGGCCCGCGGCGACATCTTCACCGTCCCCGCCGAGGACGGCGACTGGCGCAACCTGACCCGCACCTCCGGAGCCGCCGACCGCGCCCCCGCGTGGTCTCCCGACGGCCGGCACATCTCCTGGTTCTCGGACGCGTCCGGCGAGTACCGCCTCATGATCGGCGCCCAGGACGGCATGCAGCCGCCCCGCGAGATCGTCATCCCCAACCCGACCTTTTTCTTCACGCCCACCTGGTCCCCCGACTCCGAGCACCTCGCCTTCACCGACACCGACCTCAACATCTGGCGCGTCGAGGTCGAGAGCGGCGACGTCACCCTCGTCGACACCGACCAGTATGCGCACCCCATCCGCACCATCGACCCCGTGTGGTCCCCCGACTCCCGCTGGCTGGCCTACGCCAAGCGCCTCGACAGCCAGTTCCACGTCGTCATGGTCCACTCGCTCGCCGACGGCACCACCCGCCAGCTCACCGACGGCCTCTCCGACGCGCTCTCCCCCGCCTGGGACGCGGGCGGCGAGTACCTCTACTTCCTCGCGAGCACCGACTACGGGCTGAACACCGGCTGGCTCGACATGACCTCGTACGAGCGTCCGGTCCGCCGCGCGCTGTACCTGGCCGTGCTGCAGGACGACGCACCCTCACCCTTCCTGCCCGCGAGCGACGAAGAGGAGATCGAGGGCGCGGGCGACGAGACGGAGGAGGAGGGGGATGAGGGCGGAGACGCGGGCGGCGGCAACGGTTCGGGCACCGGCGGCGACGACATCCGCATCGACTTCGAGGGGATGGGGCAGCGCATCCTCGCGGCCGGCATCCCCGCGCGCAACTACACGGGCCTCAAGGCGGGACCGGCAGGCGTCGTCTTCTTCACGGGACCCGGCGAAGGCGGCGCTGCTGCCGCCGCGGCGCTGACGGGCCCTGGCGCGGGCACCCTCTACCGCTATTCGGTCGACGACGACGAGGCGACCCCC
Organism: Longimicrobiales bacterium; assembly: GCA_965211645.1. Lineage (GTDB taxonomy): Bacteria > Gemmatimonadota > Gemmatimonadetes > Longimicrobiales > Gaopeijiaceae > Bin94. The sequence continues at coordinate 958,883 of OZ242947.1, forward strand.
TTCCTGACGCCGGTGCAGCAGTTCAGCGTCTCGGCCGACGGGCAGAAGCTCCTCTACCGGAGCGGCCCGTCGTGGGGCGTGGTCGGCACCTCCGGAAGCCCGAGCGTCGGCGACGGCCGCCTCGACACCGCGGTGCGCATGCACGTCGACCCGCGCGAAGAGTGGCGGCAGCTCTTCCGCGAGGCGTGGCGCTATCAGCGCGACTTCCTCTACGTCGAGAACGTCCACGGCGCCGATTGGCCGGCCACCTTCGACATGTATGCGCCCTGGATCGACCACGTCGGCCACCGCTCCGACATGAACTACCTCCTCGACGTGCTGGCGGGCGAGGTCGCGATCGGGCACTCCTACGTCTTCGGCGGCGACAACCCCGACGTCGAGACCGTGCCCGTCGGGCTGCTGGGCGCGGACCTGGAGGAGAACGCGGGCCGCTACCGAATCGCGCGCATCTACACCGGCGAGAACTGGAACCCGGGGCTCGAGTCCCCGCTGAGCGCCCCCGGGATCGATGTCGCGGAAGGCGACTACATCATCGCCGTCGACGGCGTCGACCTGAGCGCGCCGACCAATCCGTACAGCCTCTTCGAGGGCACAGTGGGGCGACAGGTAGCGCTGCGGGTGGGTTCCACGCCGGACGGTGAGGATTCGCGCGTCGTGCAGGTCGTCCCCGTGGCCGACGAGGGCGCCCTGCGCAGTCGCGCGTGGGTGGAGAACAACCGCCGCAAGGTCGACGAGATGTCCGGCGGCCGGCTCGCCTACGTCTGGCTCCCCAACACCGCCCAGGGCGGCTACACCTACTTCAACCGCTACTACTTCGCGCAGCAGGACCGCGACGGCGCGGTTGTCGACGAGCGCTACAACGGCGGCGGCTCGGCGGCCGACTACATCGTCGACCTCATGGCCCGGCCCCTGATGGGCTACTTCAACAACCCCGCCGGCGACCGCACGCCCTTCCGCCTGCCCGGCGCCGGGATCTGGGGCCCGAAGGTCATGATCATCAACGACGCGGCCGGATCGGGCGGCGACCTGCTCCCCTACATGTTCCGCTTCCGCGGGATCGGGCCCCTGGTGGGCACGCGCACCTGGGGCGGCCTGGTCGGCATCTGGGACGTGCCCCCGCTCATCGACGGCGGCCTGGTGACCGCCCCGCGCGGCGGCTTCTTCGACCTGAACGGCGAGTGGAAGGTGGAGAACGAAGGCGTCGCGCCCGACATCGAAGTGCGGCAGATCCCGGCCGAGGTGATCGCGGGACGGGACCCGCAGCTGGAGGCCGCGGTGGCCGAGGCAATGCGGCTGCTGGAGACTGAGGCGGTGGAGATTCTGGCGGAGCCGGATCCGCCGGTAAGAGCGCGGAGGCCGGGGGGGATGTAGGACTATCCCGGAGGCTATTCGAATCGGCGAGTGGAAGCAGGCATCCCCCCCGACATTCTGATCCGGATGTCAATCCACTTCAGCCAGCCACCTGCTCCGCGTATCACTCCACCTTGATCCGGTCCTCCCGCATCCGAGCCTGGGCAAGGTCGTACGCCGCTTGACGCCGCATCCAGAAGTCGGCGTTCGACCAGCCTACCTTCTCCAGGCGGATCGCCATCTCCGGAGAAATCGCCGCGTGACCATTGAGAACCCGGGAAAGCGTGTGACGGGCCACGCCGAGGACCTCGGCGGCCCGGGTTACGGACAGGCCCAAAGGCTCCAGGCAGTTGTCCCGGATGCTCAGTCCGGGATGGGGAGGATCTTTCATGGGCATGGTAGCAGCCCTCCTTTGTCTTCAGTGGTAGTCAACCAGGCCAACGTCGTAGGCATCGCCATTCCAGAAGCGGAAGACGATCCGCCAATTCCCGGAAACGGCAACACTCCAATAGCCTTCCAGTTCACCCTTCAGAGGGTGGGTCCGATACCTTGGCAAGTTGAGGTCTGCAGGCGTCCGGGCGATCTCGAGATCGGCCAGGATCAGGGAGATCCGACTGACCAGATCAGGGCGGAGTCTACGCCGATCCCCACGCACATGAAGCCGCTTGAGACCCCTGTGCCGAAAGGATCGGATCACCAAGAAATGTACCGCCACGCGGTACACACTGACAAGGCTCGCTGCTGACGAGCGTTGTGACGCACGGGTTGGTCCCCAAGCCTGAAGAACGGGCTGCTCCAGCGGCAGGCGGGACACCAACTTGGGTAGAAAGCTGGGGCGATCGAATGGCTGGATGGGACAGGTTGACGGAGGACAGGAATCCGTCGCGCTCTCGGCGTACGCTACTGCACGACCCGACCCACGCCGATGCGCTCTACATCGAGAGAGTCGCCTGGAGCCCGGCCACTGGCCGGTGGCAGCGCCGTGCCGCATTCTGATGGGAGCATCGATCGGCACTACGTCATCAGAGGGGTGGCAGTCATGAAGACGCTCCTTTTCGTCGCTTCCGCGGGCACATTTGCTGCCATTGCGTGGCCAACGGCACCTGATTCGGAGGCGGGGCCGTCCGAGGGCCCGCCGGAGGCCGCCCTCATCCCCCAGTCCCCTTCCCCACCCCTCGACGTCCAGGAGCACGTCCTCGACAACGGCTTCACGATCCTGCTCGTCGAGGACCACCGGGCGCCGCGGGTTGCCGCCAACCTCTGGGTTCGGGTCGGTTCGATGCTGGAGCCCGAGGGGCTGCACGGCATCGTGCACTTCCTCGAGCACGTCATTCACCAGGGGACCACCACGCTCGGCACCCGTGACCTCGCCGCCGAGCTGCCCATCCTGCAGGAGATCCACGACACCGAGCAGGAGCTCATCGCGGTGCGGAACCGGGACCGCAATCTGCTTCGGGAGCGGGGCGTCTTCTTCGACGAGCTGGGTTGGCCGACCACGCCCGAGATGCGGTCGCTGAGGGAGCGGCTCTACCAGCTCGAAGACCAGGACAACGAGTACCGGGAGTTCTGGACCACCTACAAGTGGTACATGCAGCACGGCGGATACGTGCGCCACACCGATCCGGTGCCGGCCAGCACCGAGCAGGACTACATGGAGATGAACATGGCGCTCCCGCCGGAGCACATGGAACTCTTCTTCCGGTTCGAGGCGGAACGCATGACCAATGCGGTCCTCAGGGGCTGGGAGGCGCAGCGATTCACCGTGCTGGAGCAGATCCTCGGAGGACTGAGCCGGCCGCAGACCCGCTTCAACGAGGCGATCGACGGCGTCACCGCACAGTCCCACCCGGTCTACACGCCGGACGGTGGGCACCTCCCCGATTTCGCGAACTTCACGCGGGCAGCGATGTGGCGGATCTACGACGACTACTTCGTGCCCAACAACGCGGCGCTGGTGCTGGTGGGGGACGCGACCCTGGACGAAATCGTACCGCTGGCGGAACGATATTTCGGAGCGCTGCCCCGAGGGCCCGAGCCCCCTGCCGATCTGGACATCGAGTCGGAGCAGGTACCCGGCGGATCGGTTCGGCTCGACTGGACGGAGCCGCTGTCGCCGCAGGTGCACGTCCGCTACCGGATCCCGGGGATGGGTCACCCCGACCGGCCGGTGCTGGACCTGATCGCGGCGCTGCTCGGCGGGCCGCACGGCATGGCCGGGCAAGGATTGGCGGCAAGCGGCCTGTCGGCTTCGGTGTCCGCCGACTTCCGGGTGATTCACACCCACCGCTTCGGGTCGCCTGGGGCGTTCAACCTGGTGGCGCAGGCGGGGTCGGACGGCGACCTCGCGGCTGTCGAGCGCGGGTTGCTGTCTGCGATCGGCGATCTGCGTGAGGGACGGATCGATGCCGGCGCGCTGGCCCGCGCGCGCAAGCGCCTCCGCGTCGAGTGGGCGGAGTTCCTCGACAATCCGCAGGAGCTGGCTTTCCTGATCGGGCACCACTACACGATGAACAACTGGAGGGTCCTGCCGAACCTCATCGTGGCGCGGGACGCGGCCACCGCGGCGGACGTCCAGCGGGTGGCGTCGACGTACTTCGTGCCGTCCAACCGCGTGATCGCGGTTGCGCGCGCCGAGCCGCCGAAGGGTAGCGGGCCAAGCTGGCTCGACTTCCTGTGGGCCGATCTTCCGGGAGACGGACGATGAGGGGCGGGGCGTGCGGGACGCGAACATGGCGGAGGCCGTATGCCCGGGCCATCCTGGCACCGGTGGTACTCGTGGTTGGCACACTCGCCGGATGCGACCGCGGCGGCGACACCCTCCCCGGCCGCTCGCGACCGATCCTCCAGCACGACTGGCCGGACCCGAGCGAACTCGCCCTCGGGCCCGCCGCGTTCAACCCGCCGGATCCGGCCGCAGCCCTCTTCGAGACATCGAGCGGCGCCCGGGCCTACATCGTTTCCGGAGCCGACTCCGGTCCGCTGGTGCGCCTCACAGCCGCGCTCCCCATGGGCCGTCTCCACGAGGCCGATGGCGAAGCAGGCGCGTCCGATCTCCTGACCCGGCTCCTCACGACGCGAAGTCCGGTCGGGGCCACCCGCCCGCTGTCGCTTCGCCTCGCTGAGCTGGGAACATCGCTGACCACCACCGAGACCCTCGACGCCGTCCACATCTCCCTGCACGTGTTGCCCGAGGACTGGCAGGCGGGTCTCGAGTTGCTCATGGCACTCGTCCGCAACCCCGACCTGGACGCCGCCGCGATCCGGGCACACCGCGCGGGCTTCGGCTACGCCATGCCGATGGCCGGAATCGCCGGCGCCGGTTTCCGCCCCAAGGTGGAGCTCGAGCGGCGGATTCAGGGGTATCCCCTGGCGCCTCCCGACCCGGGCACGACGGTCTCTCCAGCCGCGCTGCAGTCCCTCGCCACCAGAACCCTGGCACCCGACCGCGTCGTGTTCGGAGTCGGCGGCCCCGTACCCCGCAACGAAGTGGAGGCGACCCTGGAGGCGGCGACCCGCGGCTGGGAACCGAGCGGCCAACCCGTACAGCAACCCGCCGCGATCACCCCGCGCGAGCCCGCGACGCGCTTCCAGGGCGTCGATGTGCCGAGCCTGGAAGGCTGGATCGCCATCGGCCGCGCGATCGGTGCCGTCCCCGAAGCGGACCGCGCTGCGCTGGCCGTCGTCCGCTTCATCCTCGCCGAGCGCCTCAACATCGCCGCTCGAGAGATGCGCGGCCTCGCCAACCGTGACGACTTCGAGATCCCCGTCACCGGCTCCGGAACCGGCCTCCTCCTCGTGCGCACGGGCGGGCGCCCGGAGGCCGTGGCACCCCTCGTCCGCTACAGCCTGGACGAACTGGAGCGTATCCATGACCCGGCCGCAGCGGTGACTGAGGCTGAGGTGACGCGAGCCAGAGGCTGGCTGGTCGACGCGGTGTGGCGCCGCTCGCTGGAAATCCCGACCAGCGCGAGCGAGACGCTCGCGGTGGAGCAGGTGCGCCGCGGCAGCACGGATCGCCTGATGGCGTGGCCCGAGGCCGTCGCGGCCGTCACGGCGGAGGACGTCAAGGCCGCCGCGCGGGAATACCTCGATCCGGCCGCCTTCGTGACCGTCGTAGCCGGGCCGCTGGAGCGGATCCGTGCCGCACGGCACCCGCGCTGGCCCGTGGCGCTGGACGATCTGGAGGCGGAGCTGTCGGGCAGGTAGCTGGCAAGAGACCACTGCCGATGCCTGAGGCTTGCCTGCCGGGCCGGGTTCTGAGGCGAAACCCGCCTGCCGGGCCAAAGCCGGGCGGTGCGCCGAGTCTGAAATGACGGAACCTCTTGCATCGCTATGACATTCCTTATATAGTCACTATATCGATATTGACATAGTGACCGGAGTGACACAGCAAGATGAGCCTCGACCACATCCTCCTGGGCCTGCTCCGCCAGCCGGCCACCGGGTACGACCTCAAGAACGTCTTCAGCGAGACCGTGCGGCACTTCTGGTCTGCCCGGCTCAGCCAGATCTACCCGACCCTCAAGCGTCTTGAGCAGCGCGAGATGCTCCGCTGCTGGCCTGAGCCGTCCCCGAAGGGACCCGACCGCAAGGTCTACCTGGTGACGGAGAAGGGCCGGGCCGAGCTGCTGAGCTGGCTGCGCAGCGAGCCGGCGGTCGGCACGGAGCGGTTCGCGTACCTGGCCCAGCTGTATTTCATGGACGCGATCGGCGACATCCACGAGACCCGCGTGTTCATGGCAAGCCTCCGGGACCACCACTCGCGCTGGCTGGCCCAGCTCCGGGCGATGGAACGGGACATCGTCAACACCCACGGGGACCCGGAGCACTACAGCGACTCGGGATTCCACCAGTTCGCAGCGCTCCGGATGGGCATTCACTCCATCCGGTCGAAAGTCACCTGGTGCGACGAGACGCTGGCAGCGATCGATCGGCGGATCGCGTCCCAACAGCCCGCCGGGGCCGCGGCAGGAGTCGATTCGGATCCTGAGGGAGGACTCCCGTCATGACCATCGTCACCCTGCTGTTCAATGCCCTCATCCTCGTGCATGTCGCGACCGGATTCGTCGGCCTGGCCGCGTTCTGGTTCCCCGTGTTCGCGCGCAAGGGCGGGCGGACGCATGTGCGCGCCGGACGCGTCTACGTCTATTGCGCCTACGTCGTGACACTGTCGGCCGTCACCGCGGCGGCCGGACGGATCGTCTCCTACCAGGTCCAGGGGATTCGTCTGGCCGACGAGCCCGACCTCTACGGCATATTCCTGTTCCTGGGCTATCTCGGTCTGGTGACGTTCGCGACGGTCCGCCAGGGAATCCGGGTGCTGGCCACGCGCAGGGCGCCCGAAACGTTGCGGACCCCGGGCCACGAGGCGCTCGGCTGGGCATCCATGGCCAGCAGCGCGGCCATCATCGCGTTCGCGCTGGCGATGTGGTCCGATGTCTCGCCGATCCTGCTCGGGCTCAGCCCCATCGGTCTCTTCACCGGCCGAAACATGCTCCGGCTGATGCGGAACCCGGGAGCGCGGCGCATGAGCTGGTTCTACAGCCACCTCGGGTCGATGCTGGGCGGCGGCATCGCCTTCCACACCGCGTTCATCGTGTTCGGAGTTCAGCGGCTGTGGGCCTATGAACTCGCCGGTCCGCTCGCCGTCGTCCCGTGGATCCTTCCGACGATCGTCGGCCTCCCGGCGATCGCCATCTGGACCCGCCACTATCGGCGGAGGTTCAACCGTGGGGCGCCGGCCAGGGCCTGAGGACTGCGGCCTGCCCCGCTGCCCCTTCAGTCGATCCGCCGGTGCGTCGTCTCGATCACGGTTCCGTCCGCGCGCGGCGGTGACAGATACACGTACGCGTCCCGGTCCAGCCGCGTGATCGGCTCCTCGCCCTCGACCCCGATCCAGAACGGCTCGATCGACAGGACCCGCGGCCCCACGACGAACATCGAGTCCACGATGCTGTAGGTGCCCCCGCTCGCCCAGAACACGGGCTGATTCCGATCGTCCCAGATCTGCGCATGGCGCGCCGCGATCTTCTCGTCGAGCGGCAGGCGCGCGAGTTCGCCGGGGGTGACGACCGGGCGGCCCTTCTTCATCCATACATAGGTCCAGTGCGTGTCGGTCACGTGGAACCAGGCGGTCCGGTGCTGCCATACCTCGTCCACCTCCCCCGTTGCCAGGTTGCGCGTGGAGGTAATCTGCCAGTTGCCGCGGAGATCCGCCGGATCGATGTCGCCCTGAGGGGTCACGGCGAGCTCGCCCATGGTGTCGAGACGGCGGTGCGTGAATTCGAGGACGGCCTCGCCGGCGTCCGGCACCGTGTGGTAGGCGTAGGCCGAGTCGTTCACGTAGACGACCTTCTCCAGGCCGCCCATCTGCACCTGGTACGGCTCGATGGACACCACGTTGGTGTAGCCCATGACGTCCCCGTCGAGCCACCACTCGCCACCGCTCCCCCAGAAGCGCCACTCGCCCTCGTCGTCCAGCATCTTCGCGCGGTTCTCGGCGTGCTGCGCCTCGGGCGAGAGCTGGGCGAACTCGTCGGGCGTGCTCCCCTCGCGGCCGGCGTCCATCCAGACGTAGGTCCAGTGCGAGTCGGTGTAGTGGGTCCAGATCGTGCGGTAGTTCGCGACCGAGTCGACCTCACCGGTCTCGAGGTTCTCGATCGTCATGATCTGCCAGACGCCGTGGAGCTGCGCCTTGTCGATCTGGGCGGACCGGGCGGTCTGGTCGGGAGGCGCGGCACAAGCGGTGACCGCCAGAAGCAGCAAGGGGGTGATGGTGTGACGAGTCATGAGGCCCTCCGGCATCAGAAGTCTTGAAATCAGCCAGGCGTGTGCTGCCTCATTGCCCGGTTCGGCAAGTGACCGCAGGCGGCCGGGTGACTCTAACTTGGACCGAGGCCTTGCATGTCAGCCAGTGCTACCGCGTCAGCCCGGGTTGTCGCATCAGCCGGGGCTATCGCGCATCCGGCCAGATTCTGACCGCCAACTCGCTCCAGGCGGCGATGTCCGCGTCGAAAGCGTCAACCAACCGGAGCCGAAGGGAAAACGCCAGGGCCGAGCGATCCAGTTCCACCCCGCCGCCGAAGTACCACGAGTACGCCTCCACCTCCGGCGTCTCGTCCGGGTCGAAGTAGTCGCTCCACGATCCGTACAGTTCAACCCAGGCCCCGATGTCCCGGAAACCCCACGGCGCAAGGTTCTGCAATCCGCCTCCGAGCGTGAAACTCAAATCCGCCCGAGTCCCTTCGAACCCCCCACCGCCCCTGTAGACACCGCCAGCCAGCCGCGGACTCAGTTCTTCGAGACCCCACGCCCACTCCAGGCCCTTGAAGCTCAGGCCGATTTCGCTCGCTGTGGCCTGTTCAGCATCCGTCGAGAGCCGAAACGCCTCCGCACTCAGCCTGACGGCGCCTTCCCCGCCATCGAAGTAACGGGACAACGCAGCCCCTGCCCCCGCGTGTCCCGATGACACGGCTGCCGGCCTCGGGTCCTTAACCACGGTCCCTGCAACAAACGTGTTGAGCCCCCAGTCCCCCGCACCGCTGACCGGGCGCCCGGCAAGCTTGAAGTCGGCAAAGACCCGGCCACCATAGGCACCGAGCCGGTATCCCTTCCAGGTGGGCTTGAGGACGGCCGCAACCAGGATCGAATCGAGACCGGGATCTGCCCGCGACTCACCGCGTTGAAAGGGGTCCGGCTGCGCTGCTGCCGCAGTCGGATGGGACGCCAGAACGAGGCCGAGCAGGATACCCCATGCGTGTCTCACTGGCTGTCCATCCTCCGGACAAGGAGTGCTCTGACGTCGGAGTGAATCACCGCGCTGATTTCATTCGCCACCTTCCTGAATCCGTCTCTCGTGGGATGGATTTCATTCTCCCAGTCCTCGGCCGGGTCCAGGGTTCCCCGAAGATCGGCGTGTATGAAGTCGTCGGGATGCTCTTCGGCGAGTTCCGCGAGGTCGGTGTTGAAGCGGTCCACCAGGAGCGTTGCGATGTCCGCCTGCAGGCCGGGATCCTCGATCCCGACCCCCATCATCTCGGGATGGATCCAGGGTCCGATCCCGGTTTGCAGCCCCACGATGCGAACCCCCTCGGGGCTTGGCCTGAAGTAGTCATACCCGTGGGCCACAATGGGCACGTGGGGGCCGATGTCCCCGATCAATCCCCTGTAGTTCCGGCGGAGACCGCCGAACAGTTCATCCGCCTTCGACTCGACGATGCACTCGCCCGGTTCTTCGGCAAGCTGGAACAGCCCCCGGGCCGCTTGCTGGATGTCGTTCCCGCCCCCGCTGAACAGGAGAAAGAGCGCCTTCTCCTCTCTTATCGACGCGAGCAGCTGGGTGCGATCATGCTCCGTGCCCACCATGTTCTCCACGGTGTCGCCGCTCATTTCAAAGCGCAGATGCGCGAATGTATCGGAGTCCTCGATCAGGTCGATGATGTTGGGGAAGAACTCATAGGAAAACCACGAGTCCCCCTCGCTCGCAACGACCGAGAATCCGTTGTCCCTTCGCTTCCTGAAACGAGCCCAGCGCTCCGACTGCCGGTATCGAGCCATCTATGCTTGCCTCCCTGTCCTCACTCCGTGGTTGATCGGTCAGCCGGCAGTTTTGCCAGCGCCAGTTCCCGGTCGGCCTTTGCTATGTCAAGTCTGGCCTTGGCTTCCGCGGTGCCAAGCTCGGCTACTTGCTTTGCGGAATCCGCCTTGGCAATTTTCGCCGCCATAATGGCATCGCGTGCATCCTTGCCGATTCCGAGATACCCCTGGAACAGGGCGAGGGCCCCCGAGCTTCCGCCGGCAATGACGAAACCGGTCACGATCCTGCCGGCCGTATCGTGGCTCGAGTTCTCCAATACGACTCCGAGGACGTCGAAGCCGTATCCAAAGCTGATTCCGAATGCACTTGCAAGTGTCAGGAGTCCCTTCAATCCCGGATACCTGCTGGTGCCGTCCGCGTCCGCGGCCAGTCGCTTGTACCATTCGTGCTCGAAGACGAACGCCAGCGCGCGCTCCACGAGGAGTGCCACTACGACCAGGGTTCCCAGCGTTCCGATGGCTTCGGATGACATTGTCGACCTTTGAGGAGGAGATTTCCAATCGTGTGTGTTCATGCTATCTGGTAGCACACACAAATATTGCGGCTATTGAAAATCATGCAAGAGGCCCCCCAATCATCCGCACCCTGGATCGTGGGAGGGGGCGGGAAGCGCTCTTCGGCGGTCCCGCGAACTCAGAGATCCCGGACGAACTCCCGCATCCGCCGCTTGATCGCCTCGTCCGGCAGCCGCCCGAAGCCAGCCCCGACGTTGTCCGCCATGTGCTCGGGATTGGTCGTCTCAGTGAGCACACAAGTGACGGCGGGATGCGCGAGAATGTACTTGAGCGAGAACTGCGCCCAGGTCGCGCAGTCGAACTCGGACGCCCATTCGGGCAGCGTCCGCCCGCTCACCCGCCCGAAGTAGCTGCCGTTCATGAACGGACGGTTGATGAGCACGGCCATCCCGAGGTCGCGGGCGAGCGGAAGGAGCCGATCCTCGGCGCCCGGCTCCATCACGGAGTAGTTGATCTGCACGAAGTCGAGGGGCTCCGCCCTCATGACCGCCTCGAACGCCTCGTGCCGGGCGTTGCTCGACACGGTGACGCCGATGTAGCGCGCCTCGCCCGAGTCCTTCCAGCGCAGGACGTTGGGCCAGTGCACGTTCAGATCGCGCATGCTCTCGACCTGCAGGAGGTCCACGGTTCGGCCGCCGACCAACCCCCGGTTCTGGCGCATCTGCGCGATCCCCGACGCTTCCCCGTCGGTGTTGATCTTCGTGGCGACGAAGAGGCGGTCGCGGAATTCGGGCGCGGTCAGGACCCGGCCGAACTCGGTGTCGATCTCCGGCGTGCGCGGCGAGGTGTCGACGACCCGGCCGCCGTGCTCGAGCAGCATCCGGATGACGGCGGCCACGGGCTCGGTGCCCTCGGTCGGGATCTCGAGCACGGGTTTCGACGAGCCGAAGCCGACGATGGGCAGGGTCTCGCCGGTGCCGGGGATGGGGCGGGTGGGGAGGGTGGTCTGCTGCCGCGGTGGCCGTCCCCCAAGCACGGAGCGCGGGGTGGCCAGAACCGTTCCGACGCCCGCCATCCGCAAGAGGAAGTCGCGGCGTGTCGTATCGCCTGGAGTCGCCATGATGCCTTCCTTCGATCGGCCCGCACTCACCAGCCGGAACGGGCACCTACATGGTCAGCCAGCAAGACCGCTGGCGGGGACCTGAGGATGTTGTTCGAAAAGCTCGGCGGCAAGGTGCTCGGCAGCGGTTTCGTGATGGAACTGCGCAGATGGCGACCCGGCCCGCCTGCCGGAGTGTCGAGTTTGCCGAAACCTTCAAGGACCCGAGCGTGGTGGCGGCCTATCGGCACCGCCCGCCGCACCCGCCGATCGCGTTGATCAGGCGTTTGTCATCCGTCGCACCTGGGCCAGGAACTCCTCCGCCGTATTGCAGTCGATCACGGCAATCATTGCTTCCGCAAACTGGAAGGACTCCGGAATCCGGTCGAGTAGAAAAGCCAGCTTCTCGACCGCCTCCGGGCCGAACTTCCTGCCCACTTGCTGGGAGAGCATATCGGCGTGTTCTCGCCGAGCCCATTGCCTCCCCCACTCCTCCAAGCTCCGCTGGTATTCGGTCGATACCTGCGCCATCGTCGTCACCTCCCGCGACTGCTTCCTTGTAATCCGACCGCTCGAAACTAGCATATCCGCGACGCATTCGGCCATCAGGCGGTGGTACTGACTGCCCGTGTCGTCGGCGACCCTGTTCAGTTCTGCAAGTGTGGCCAGCGTCCCGACCACGGACCGATCCTGCTCCAGTTTCAGAATGGCCCGGGCCAGGTCTCCCGGTTCCACCGTTTTGTCGGGATCCCGGAAGATCACGCGATAGTCACCCGGCACCCAACGAGGGAAAAGCTGCCGCAGTGCCTCAGCGGGCTTCCAGCGGCCTTCCCCGTGGTAGATCACGAAGGACAGGACCTCAAGGCGCCGATCTGTGGTAGTGGCTCGCATCCGCCGAAGCAGTGACTCAACGGCCAACAACTGGTAGGTCGCGATCCGCAGGGGCATGAGAGGATCCTGGGTGGCCTGAAACTCGAGCAGGATCACCACTTGGCCAGAGCCATCGCGTGTCGTGGCTGTCCACAGCATGTCTGGATAGCGTCTTACGAGGGCCTCCAGGGACGGCAGAATGGCTGAATGGGACGGATTTCCCCAGCGTCTCGGGAAAAGGGCGCAATTGGAGCGTGCCTCGCTCCGGCGCTGGCCGGGAGAGCGCCCGCGAGCTGAACGAATGTAATGTACACATGACACTATGGAATATTTACTTTACGCATTGCGCTGCACACTCTGGAGACGGATCTTGAGGCAGACCACACGATCCGAGAGGAGGACGGCCATGAAGTTCCGTGCCAGGGCAATCGTCACCAGCCTGGCGCTGGTGTTGGGACTCGCGGTACACACGCCTCTCAGCGCCCAGTTCCGTTCGGTCAGCCTCGAGTCCCTGTGGGCGGCTGCCGGCTTCGGAGCCGCGATCGCCATCGGCGACGACGAGATCTTCGTGGGACGCACGGGCGGCGGAGTCGCGGGTGCGATCTACCCCTCGCCTGGCAGCATCTACGTCTTCGAGCGTGGGGGCGATGGGTGGGATTTCGCGTACATCATCACGGGCAACGGCGTCGAAATCGGTGACGAATTCGGGGCTGCGCTGGCGGTCGACGGTGATCGGCTGCTCGTGGGCGCACCAGGCGACAATGAGGGCCGGGGTGGTGCGTACCTCTTCGAGCGCGCTGACGGCGAATGGAATCAGACGGTTGCGTTCGTGCCCTTGCAGGTGTCGAATCGCGAAGTACGCAGTGCCGGTGCGGCCGTGGCATTCTCCGGTGACGCCGTGTTCCTCGGCGCGCCCTCCGATGCCGGTCCGGGAACAGTCATACGTTTCCCGGCTGCTGGCGGCCCGGCGACCCGTATCGCCTCACCAGGCGCGAATCGCGCCTCCCCCGACCGTTTCGGCGCGTCCCTGTCGCTAACCGGCGACCTCCTCTTCGTCGGTGCGCCCGGAACCGGCGGCGATCAGGGCGCGGCCTACGCCTTCGACCCCGATTTCGCGGCCGGCGCATCCCCCACGGCCACCCTGGCGCTCGACGACCCCCGCGGCGGCGACGCCTTCGGCACCAGCCTCGGCGCCACGAACACATCCGTCCTCATCGGCGCGCCCGGCGCAGACGAAGGAGCCGGCACGGCCACCCTCTTCACCCGGGACGACACCGGCGAGTGGCACCAGACCACCCAGCTGGCCTTCCCCGAATCCGGCCCGGCCGGCTACGGCTCCGCCGTCGCCTTCGACGGCCGCACCGCCTGGGTCGGCGCCAGCGGCGTCACCCAGAGCACCGGCAGCGCCCAGGTCTTCCAGGTCGTCGACGCCCTCACCCCCGACGCCGGCATCCCCACCATCACCCTCGAGCCCCAATCCACCATCCCGGCCCCCGGATTCTCTCGCGGCGCCCTCTTCGGCTCGTTCGTCGCCCTGCGTGACGACGTCGCCGTGATCGCCGCCTCGAACGCTGACATGCGGCTTGGCGCGGCTGTCGTGTTCGAGCGCGGGGACGGCGGCTGGGCCGAGAGCTCAACCCTCCGAGAATCCACTCGCACACTCACTGCAGTGACCGGCGAGGAGGCCCCCTGCACCGACGGCGCGACCGGGCCCTTCGACTGCTCGCAGGTCGACCTGGTCGCGTTCGTGCCGCTGGCGTCGCTGGGAGCCGATCCGGGCACCATCCTCAACGACATCTGGGGCTGGACGGACCCCGTGACCGGCCGCGACTGGGCGCTGGTCGGACGCTCGGACGCCACGGCCTTCGTCGACGTCAGTGACCCCGCGAATCCGCGGTACGCCGGCGAGTTGCCGCTGACCGAGGGCGCCACCGAGAACCTCTGGCGTGACATCAAGGTGTACGCGGACCACGCGTTCATCGTCGCCGACGGCGCCGGCGCGCACGGCGTGCAGATCTTCGACCTCACGCAGCTCAGGGACGCCACGGGCCCGCCCGTGACCTTCGCCGAGACCGCCCGCTACGACGGCATCGCCAGCGCCCACAACATCGTCATCAACGAGGAAACCGGGATGGCGTACGCGGTCGGCAGCAGCATGGGCGGCCAGACCTGCGGCGGCGGCCTGCACATGATCGACGTGCGCACGCCCGCCGAGCCCGTCTTCCTGGGCTGCTTCGCCGACAACACCACCGGACGCCAGCGCACCGGCTACTCCCACGACGCCCAGTGCGTCATCTACCGGGGCCCCGACGAGGACTACCAGGGCCGCGAGATCTGCTTCGGCGCCAACGAGACCGCGCTCAGCATCGCTGACGTGACCGACCGTGAAAACCCCATCGCCATCGCCCGTGGCGAGTACCCCAACGTCGCCTACGCGCACCAGGGCTGGCTGACCGAAGACCAGCGCTACTTCTTCATGGGCGACGAGGCCGACGAAGCGCAGGGGGGCGTCGACCGCACCCGCACCCTCATCTGGGACGTGGCCGACCTGGACGACCCCCTCCTCCTCAAGGAGCACTTCGCCGAGACGTCGACCATCGACCACAACCAGTACGTCCGTGGCAACCGTCTATACCAGGCGAATCTGATGAGTGGACTCAGGGTGCTCGACATCAGCGACGTGGAGAACCCAATCGAGATCGGGTTCTTTGATACGGTGCCGGATGACGTGGGGCTTCCTGCGTTCGGGGGGGCGTGGAGTAACTATCCGTTCTTTGGGAGCGGGATCGTGGTGGTGTCGAGTTGGAGTGAGGGGCTGTTTGTGTTGCGGCCGCGGGGGAGGCCGGTGAGTTAGTAAGAGTTCCCATTAGCCACCACCGTTGGTTCCCCCGGATGAGAAAGCGTCGCGGCGAAAACTCCTGCCGAATCGCGGCGAAGAAGCGTGACGAAATGACCGCGCTACCTACGCGAGTCACTGACGCACTCTAGAGTCAGCATCCTCGACGAGCACCGCATCTGGGATTCGTAGATACCGAGATTCCCTGGACTCGAGTGTGGATCTCTCGGATCACGGTGTTGCGGCCTCACAGACGGAACCCCACCGTGCGACCGAGCCGCAGGGGCCACACGCCTGTCACCGTGCCACGATTCTCAAGCACCGTCTCCCCTTCGGGCTATGCCATATGATTATGCCGAGTCAGTAAAACATCAGATATGACAAATTAAGTGATCAAGAATTTGATCGTGTGGGGTGATAAGATGTTATAATACAATGACTTATCCACGAATATACGTGAATCATGATCTGCCCTATGGGACTAACCGTGTGTGATGTTTTACAGAATTTAACAATTGATATGTACCATCGTGTGGCAGAGGATCGTCTGATCGACGCTAATCGAGCATTGATCCGGGTAGTATTGGTATGGGAGCTTCCAAACGCCGCCTCCGGCCCTAGCCGACCGCCCGCGCACCGGGCCGGCAGCCCGATCCCGCGGTTGACGTCGCTAATGCGGCCCCATTCCCAATCGAGGCTACCCTCACATCACCCTTGGGCGATGCACGCGACACCCAAGCAGCAGTAACGGCCCTCCACCATCGCGGAGAGACATCCGGCCCTGCCCGTACTCGCCCGACCGCAGCGCGGCGGCATCCACCGCTCGCAGCTCCTTTTTCTTTGCTGGGATCCTGGAATGCGACGTTCTGCTCGCCTCACTTTGGCAGCGATATGATAGTCCATTTCGATTGTAGAATGTTGACCCCATGAAGAAACGCGGTAGATTGGATGTGGTGTAAGCTATGTGGCCAGTACTCTGCTTGACGTTGCAGGAGCTCTGGCTATGGATATGTTTCAATCTATCGCAGAAAGGAAAACATCGCGATGTCCACTGTTCCGCATCGTGATCCACTGGAAGCACTCGTCGTCAACGCGCACAGCGTGGACCGAGAGCTGCTGGCTCAAGCGCTCAAGGGCTGGGCACGCATCGACCCTGCAGAGAACCTGATTCGGTTCCTGCCGGGTGCCAAGGACGAGGCCACCATCAAGCAACTCACGCTCGTCGCCTTGCTGGGGCAGATGGCCATCCACCTTCTGAAGGACGAGCAGGAGGAGGGACTGACGCCGAGTGAACTGGCGCACTGTACAGGTGTCAAGGGC
Organism: Longimicrobiales bacterium; assembly: GCA_965211645.1. GTDB lineage: Bacteria > Gemmatimonadota > Gemmatimonadetes > Longimicrobiales > Gaopeijiaceae > Bin94. The sequence continues at coordinate 975,409 of OZ242947.1, forward strand.
TCGTCACTGAGGCCGCAACTGAAGGCACTGGCCGACGGGGGAGTCGTGCTGAAGAATGATGGCGGGCGGTACGTCGTCCCGCCTCACTCTTTCGATCGCGTTTTGGAGATGTTGGGGGGTCAAAATGGCTGACCTCCCGGATGATGTCATCCAGGCGCTCGAGCAAGCAGGATCTGTCGCTGACGCTGCCGTCGCGATGCTCGATCGCTATCCCGAGGAGTATCGAGTGCCGATTTTGGAATCGCTGCTACAGGCGGCGAGCAGGCATCGACCAGCAGCGCCGACACCATTAGTCGCACCCGATTCGGGCGGTTATGTGGACATCGTCGTCCCAGCGGAGATCGAACACGGGCCGGACGCGCTGGGTCTCGCTGCCGCCGCTGCTGGCGTCCACCAAATCGATCTTGAGCGGGTTTTTCACGTTGGTGATGACGGCTTCCTAAAGCTACTTGCTCGGGTCGACGGTCGCTCAGTGGCTGAACGGGCGAATCGGGCGGCTGCAATCTACTGCTTCGTTAAGGAATATGGTTTCGGTGAGCGGGATGTAGGGACCGAGGAATTGCGGCGGCTGTGCCGTGAGCAGCAGGCATACGACCCACCGAATTTCGCCCGGAATCTCCAGAAGAGCCGATGGCTTCTTGTGATCGGCGAGCCCAGAAGCCGGAAGAAGCTGTATCGGCTGTCCTCGGAAGGGGAGGAAGCCGCCAGAGCCGCGCTGCAGGAGTTGCTCGAAGTGTAGCCGGTGAATCCGTCGCCGCGCCTCTTACGGCGCGATCCACCTAAAGGAGTTTGTTCAAATGAATGATGAGTCGTCCGGTCAGAATCGATTCGTCGCGTGGGAAGAGGCGGTAGCGGACGCTGTCGCCTTCGCCGAACGGTTTCCCCAGGAGGTGCGCTCGGGCATCGTGCAGGCGCTCCTGGCTAGCGTAGGGTCTCGTGGGACCACGGCGAGTTCGGAGGGGGAAGCTTCCCTCATGCGCGGGGGCTCCGGTACTAAGGATCAAGGCGGCATTGCGGCTGTAGCTGCAGCTGCAGGTGTGGACGTGGAAGTCCTCCGGCGTTTCGTGCAGGTAGCCGACGAGGGCACCGTTACTGTCCGGGCTCGTCTAGGGACTACGCGTGCCGACTCCCAGAACGCATACTCTGCAGTTGTGGGGTACGTGCGCGAGCAAGCGCTCGGTGAACTAGATACCGACAGTTCGTTGATCCGTGCCATCTGCAAAGAGCACCGGTGCATGGACGGGAACCTTGCTGTAAACCTCAGAAAACGCGGATGGCTTTTGGAACACGGGGTCAAGGGCGGGAACAAATCGTATCGCCTCTCGCCCACCGGTGCACAGGCCGCGCGTGAGCAGATCGTTTCGCTGTGCGCGGTCAACTCAGGTTGACCACGGTGACGGAAGACCGGTCGTGAGCGCGTCAACCCTGCGTCGAGCAGCAGTCCTCGGAGCCATTCCGCCGGGTCTGCGGGAGCCCTTGGTGGAAGAGTTCAACAAGATCCTCAGGAACTTCAGGGAGCGACGTTGGGAGCCGACCGAATTGAACGGCGGCAAACTCTGCGAGATCGTCTATTCGATCCTCGTGGGCCACATGGATGGGTCGTTCCCGGTTTCCCCGTCAAAGCCTCGGAACATGTACGACGCCTGCAAGCGTCTGGAGCAGGTGGTTGGCTTTCCGCGGTCGATTCGGATCCAGATCCCGAGGATGCTGATTGCACTCTACGAGATACGAAACAGCCGTGGGGTGGGTCACGTCGGGGGTGACGTAGACCCCAACGAGCAAGACGGCACAGTGGTCGTCGCCATGGCACAGTGGATCATGGCGGAGTTGGTGCGGGTGTTCCACAAGGTCGACTCGGACACGGCGGCCGCAGCCGTTGAGACACTCGTCCAGCGTACGGCCCCGTTGATCTGGGAGGTGAACGGGTCGCTTCGGGTGCTGAATCCCTCACTCTCGGCGCGGGACAAGTCGCTCGCGGTTCTTTACAGCGCCACTGGCATGACTGCTGGTACACTAGCAGCGGCCATCGAATACAAGAACCTCTCGCGATTCCGGGACAAATGCTGATTCCGGCGCATGCCGATCAGTGATTCCATTCCATGCCGATCGGTGATTCCGGTGCATGCCGATCACGGATTCCAGAGCATGCCGATCACCCTTGGAGTGAGCGAGTAGGAGCGCTGGAGAACCTGCTGTAGCGACGTCTTCTTCCATCCTCGCGAGAGGTCCCCTGAGCCGAGGAGGAAGAGGGTGTCGCAGAAGAGGTTGTCCATGCGGAAGATTCGAGAGCTTCTGCGCCTGAAGTACGAGCTGAGGCGCAGCCACCGGGAGATCGCCGCATCGCTCGGCATCGCCAACAGCACGGTGAGCGACTATGTGGGCCGGGCAAGAGTGGCTGGCTTCTCCTGGCCGTTGCCGGAGGGGCTGGACGACGCTGCGCTGGAGGCGGCCCTGTTCCCGCCCCCGCCGCCGTCGCGGGTTCGCCGGCCGGAGCCGGACTGGGGCCGCGTGCACCGGGAGCTTCAGCGCCACAAGGGCGTGACACTGCAGCTGCTGTGGCTGGAGTACCGGGCGGATCATCCGAACGGTTACCAGTACAGCTGGTTCTGCGAGCGCTACAAGGCGTGGCGGGGACAACTCGACGTGGTCATGCGGCAGGTCTACCGGGCGGGCGAGAAGGCGTTCGTCGACTACGCGGGACCGAAGTTCGAGGTCGTGGACCGGAGCACCGGCGAGGTGCGGGACGCCATGGTCTTCGTGGGTGTCCTCGGCGCCTCGAACCACACCTTCGTGGACGTGACCTGGAGCCGTGCACTGCCGGACTGGACGATGTCGCATGTACGGATGTTCGAGTTCTGGGGCGGGGTGCCCCAGCTCGTGATCCCGGACAACGAGAAGGCTGGGGTGCGTGAGGCCAGCCGCTACGAGCCGGATCTGAACCCGACGTACCAGGAACTGGCCACCCACTACGGAACCACGGTGCTGCCGGCGCGGCCCCGCTCTCCGAGGGACAAGGCGAAGGCCGAAGCCGCGGTCCAGAACGTCGAGCGCTGGATCATGGCGCCGCTGCGCAACCAGACGTTCTTCTCGCTCGGCGAGCTCCGCGAGGCGATCCGGCCGCTGCTGGCCGCGCTGAACGAGCGGCCGTTCAAGAAGACCGATGGCAGCCGCCGCAGCTGGTTCGAGGACCTGGACCGGCCGGCGCTCAAGCCGCTCCCGGCCGAGCGCTACGAGTACGCGGAGTGGCGCAAGGCGCGGGTCAACATCGACTACCACATCCAGGTCGCGCACGCGCTCTACAGCGTTCCCCACCCGCTGGGCCGCTGCGAGGTCGACGTCCGGATCACGGCCCATACCGTGGAGATCTTCCACAAGCACCGCCGCGTCGCCGCGCACCTGCGGATCCACAGGAGAGGCGGATACGCGACCGAACCGTCGCACATGCCGGCCGCCCACCGCGCCCACGCGGAGTGGACGCCGTCGCGGCTCATCGCCTGGGGCCGCAAGGTCGGACCGCACACGGCCACGTTCATCGAACGGCTCCTCGAGAGCCGGCCCCACCCCGAACAGGGCTACCGCAGCTGCCTCGGGCTCAAGAAGCTCCTGCGGGCCTATGGCGCCGAGCGTCTGGAGGCCGCCTGCCGCCACGCGCTCGACATCGGCACGCTGAGCTACAAGTCCGTCAAGTCCATCCTCTCGACCGGCCGCGACCAGGCCCGCGACGACCAGCAGTACACGCTCTCCCTGCCCGCCCAGCACGCCCACATCCGCGGGCCGCAGTACTACACCACTTCCCAGAATGGAAAGGAGTCGTGACGATCATGCTTCGCCAACCCACCCTCGACCTGCTCCACGAACTCCGGCTCTCGGGCATGGCCCAGGCCTTCGAGGAGCAGACCGCCATGCCCGACATCAGCGAACTCTCCTTCGACGACCGCCTCTCCCTGCTCCTCGAACGCGAGAAGACCGAGCGGGAGCAGCGCCGCTACGTGCGCCTCAAGGGCCTCGCCAAGCTCCACCTCGACGCCACCATCGAAGACCTCAACTTCAAGGCCCCCCGCGGACTGGACCGCTCCCTCGTCCTCCGCCTCGCCTCCGGGCAGTGGATCCGGGACGGCCAAACCGTGCTCGTCAGCGGTGCAACCGGATCCGGCAAGTCGTACCTGGCGTGCGCGCTCGGCCACCAGGCCTGCCGCCTCGGCATCTCGACGCGCTACTACCGCGTCTCCCGCCTCCTCGACGAACTCGCCCTCGCCAGGGGCGACGGGTCGTATCCCAAGCTCATCCAGCGGCTCGCCCGGACCTGGCTCCTCGTCCTCGACGACTGGGGGCTCGCTTCGCTGTCAGGGCAGGGACGGCACGACCTCCTCGAGGTCCTCGACGACCGCTACGCCCGCCGCGGCACGCTGCTCGCCAGCCAGGTCCCCGTCGAGCACTGGCACGACGTCGTCGGCGATCCCACCTTCGGCGACGCCATCCTCGACCGTCTCCTCAACAACGCGCACCGCATCACCCTCAAGGGCGCCTCGATGAGACGGCTGTACGACTCGACGAAGGAAGTCCACACCGTCCCCGGCGACGCCTGATCCGCCGAAGGACCGGGCTCAAGCATGCCTCCGCAAGCGCGTCTCTCCCCGCGATCGGGAGCGAGAAGACGGAAAGACGGCCCTGAGGAGGCCGTATGGCCGTCCGGACATGCGCCGCGGCTGGCCCGAATCCGTCCGAATCCCCCGAATCCGGGGCAAATGGCCCGCCTCCGGGCACAAACCAGCCCCCGGAGACCTGCAGAGACCGCCGTAGAGGCCGGCCGATGCCCTTCGCCCTACCTCCACCCCTCTGGAAAACCAGCCCCCACCGTCCTCGCAACAGGCCCGTCACTCGACGAAGACCCCTTCCAACCCCTACCTTCAACCCACAACCCAACCCCCAGCGCCCCTACGGACCTCCGCTCTCCTCATCGGGTGATCGGCATGCCTTGGAATCGGTGATCGGCATGCTGGAACAGGTGATCGGCATCGGCGGAATGGGCAACAAAGTGATCGGCAAGGCCCACACTGAGAAGCTCCTGAACTTCGATCCACAAACCGACGAAGTGGTCTTGTCGCCCCTGGGCGTACGTTACGTGGAGGAGGAGATCGATCTGGAGGTGAGGTAGCGCGGTACGGCGCCAGCTACATCATCGAGCATGACCCAACATGTCGATCCTTTTAGTCGCGCCTAGTATGGCCTGATCCGGACTGAGAGGACATCTGCAGGCGGTCAGGTGAAGACGAAGGGAGAGTTGGCCTGTCCGGCGGTTGCCTTCTACCCCACCCGCGGCTCCATCTCCGCAAACGCTTCATCCCGGAAGATCGTGTCCGTCAACAGCGGCGACTCCCTATCCCAAACCTCCCTCTCGGTCCGTGACCTGAGGGCCGGGGCGTTGTAGACGAAGCGGCGGTCGTAGATCGCATACAGCCTCTGGAACATGCGATTGTAGTTGAGGACCGATCCAGCGGCAGGATGATCGGCATGCACCCCGCATTCTGCGGGACCGCCCCTCGACTTCACAAGAGACAGCCCGCACGCCTCGTACCGCGACGGGTGGTCTCGGAGGTCGTCCCGGTCGGACAACCGCTCCAAGGCATGTTGATACCGCTGGATCGGTTCTGTCAGTTCTCCACCGCTCAGAAAGGCCAGGTCGTGCGCGTCGTAGCGACCATTCGTGAGCCGGAAATGAGCGATCGGAGCCGGATCGTCGGCCTCGTTTGCCCGAAGAACATGCCAGAAGGCGTACACCAGCGCCGGATACGCCATGTGGAGATTGGTACAGTCGCCGGCGGCCTCCTCCATCCTGTTCGTCAGGTTGCGGAACGCATTGTGGGTGCCCTTCAGGGACACCGCGAGTACTGGCCCAATCGTCGGAATCGTAACCGTGACATCCAGCCGCTTTGTCTTCAGTCCACCGAGTATGGTCCGTTCACCGGGCTTCGCCGCACTGGCGTCATGGTGAAGGAAGACACCGTCTCGCCTGCGTCTCACGGCAATCGGCGGACGGGGCCGTATTCGATCTGGATGGAACCCACCCTCGATCACGAGCCGACAGGCCACGTACCAGTGCAGGGAGCGGATATGGCGACTGGACTGGACGTTGGAATCGGGGAAAGCGAACTGGACAAGCGCCTCCTTCAGACTGGTGAGGACAGGCGGATCAGGCGGCACGATAATGCCTCCATCTCCTTAGTTCGCGGGTGCCGCTACGAAGCAGCTCCTTCTGTTCTTCCGACAGGTCCAGGTCAGGAGCCATGAACACCCGACGTGCTTCGGCCGGCTCAATCTTCAGCACGCCGCCCCCTAGGGCATGTCCCTCGAGCTCGCAGGAGAGGGTAGTCAACTCGTTGCTCCAGTTGCTGACATACCGCATAGCATCTACCTGATCCAGAAAGTGGACCGCATGAACAGAGTTGGTACAGGTAACCCCGGCTGTGTTTCCAACGAGCCTGGGTCCCTGGCCGGACATGATCGACAGAAACGCGTGAGGGGTCCTCACGTCCGGCACGGCGAACCAAGGTTGCCGGTTCCGGCACTTGTAGGATCGGCTGGCCGCCTGCCCTGCGTCCGATGTCAGGTAGTCCTTCACCGAAGGGGGCAGGTCGGTTTTTCCGGCCAGATTCAGCAGGAGAACGGGCCGGTCCTGGGCGAGCCACGATCTCACCACATCGTCATCGAAATTGTCTACGGCCAAGTCACGGTTGGAACGGACCGAAACTCTGAGCAGTTCCTGAGGGATCCCCAGTGCGTTCGCCATGCTTGGGCGCAGATGAAAAAAGTCGTTGGCGCCGGTCACATAGCCGATCCCGATCCGCGCCAGGTTCCCCAACCTGCTGGCTTCCGTGTGAAACGCGATATCCAGGTACGCGGCCCGTATCGACGAGGGAACCAGAAGTGCGCGTAGCCGAAAGCCCCAGCGGTCGAGCTCGTCGACTGACACCGATTCGAAGGCCCAGGCACCCTCGTCGGCTTCAAGGGCATCGAGTCGAACAAAGTGAATCGAATCGGCGCACCCGCCGAATCCGGATGCCCGCAGGAGCCAACAGTCTTCCGAGAGGTCGGGGAAGAGCTTCTCCCGGACGGCGATCACCTCGACGCGCTCGAACGAACGGAGGAGATACCGTACGACATCTCGCGCGTAGACGGCGTGTCCGATTTCGGCAGGAACTACGAATGCCAGGCATCCTCCCCTCTCCAGCAGGTGGGAAGCCCCGACCACAAACGGTGCCCACGACGAACACAGCCCTGACAGCTGTACGCCCTGAGCGGCGCAGTAGCCCAGTGCCCGCCGCCGAGCCTGGCCACTAAACCGCTGGTAACGAATGAAGGGCGGGTTGCCGACCACAGCGGCGAACCGGCGATTCGCTTTCGGGGCCCACTCGAAGAAATCCGCCGTGACGATCTCACCATCCACACGCCGGGAAGCTTCGGCTGCGGCTACAGGGTCGACATCGACACCGACGGTGTCCTTGAGACCGACGAGAAACCGTCCATCGCCGCATGAAGGGTCAAGAACAGAGCCGCTCGGACCTCTCTTGGTAGCCCACGAGACCAGCGTGCGGACGACGGCAGGTGGGGTGTAGTAGGAGCCAAGATCCTTGCGACTCGGTGTTTCGCGCATGGAGAGGATCCGTGATAGAGAGGGTAGCCCGTTCCAATTCTTCAAGCTAACACGGGCGGGTCAGCAGAGCGTCAGCACCCTGGCCGATGTCCGCCAGTGGGTCGACGTTCAATCGATTCACCCATACGCCACCCCGTTGTCCGGCCTGCCACCAACCGACTGAGCTGTCTCAGTAGGACCTCGCGTCCAGGGCTGGTGTGAGAGCTGTCAAGTCCAAGCTACGCCCGCCCGTCGTTCCTGCAGTGGAGCGCATCAGATGTCAAGCGCACTTGTCATACTGTAGCCTTTGGCTTACACGGCTGTACACTCATCACTGATGATCGGTCGCTGACCCCCTCGCCTCCCGCAGGCTCACCGAACTGAACGCCCTGCTACCTTTAGCCACCATGCCCGCGTGCGAGGGTTCGTCGCCCTCTTCCTCCTGGAGAACGCACCATGACTCGACTCGACCCGGTACATCCCGGCGAGGTCCTTAAGCGCGACTTCATGGAGGCCTTCGACCTCTCGCCCACCGCCCTGGCCCGGGCGCTCGCGGTGACCCTTGCGCGAATCAACGAGATCGTCCGGGGTCGTTGTGGCATCACCGCGGATACCGCTCTGCGTCTCGCCCGTTATTTCGGTACCGACGCCCAGAGCTGGATGAACCTGCAGGATCGGTACGAACTCGCGTTGGTGCGGCGGAGGGTGGGCGACGGACTGGCCGTGATACAGCCGCGGGATGTGACACAGCGGGACGGCGTGGATCCGGGCGCGGGCGATTGAGTTGGGTGCGACGAGACACCGCCGGACTTCCAACAATACCCGAAATCGATCAAGTGGCCTTGACGTATACCATCAACGAGGGGCCCGCGGCCCAGACAGTCATCCCAGCAAGATAAGTCCCATGAAGAACCTGCCCACCGCAGCCGGTATGCTGCTCCTCGCCCTGACGGCCTCCCCAGCCACCACCCAAGTCCTCGACGGCCCCGACGGCCCCGTCGAGTTCATCGGGCTGGAGCGTTGGGGTGCTCAGGAGCTGTTCGATGCCATCCAGGAACTCCATCCCGGCCGTCCCTTCAGCGCCTGCGCCGCTGTAATGAGGTTTGAACTCGGGTTCGCCGACGCGGGCGCTTTTTCCTACAGGAACGTCGGATCCAGCGACTCGTACACGGTCGTGGTCGGCGTGGAAGACAGCGCCCGAGTGCGGTACCGCCCGGTGGGAAGCGAAACGGTTGCTCTTCCGGAGAGCTGGCAGACCCTGAAGGCGGTTGCCGACGAGGACCCGCGCACGTTGAGTGCGGCCGCGCGCACGCTCCACTCGCGCGGTGGTTTCCTGAATCGCATCTTCAACAGCCCGCGCTGGATTGCCGAGCGCATGGGCGCCGATCCCGAGACAGTTGATCAGGTGATGGATCTCGTCGACCGGGCGGACGGTGAGGAGGATCGCCGCCTTGCCCACGATGTGCTCACCAGGGACTCATCGATGGCGGCGAGGGCGGTCGCGACCCTCGTGCTCGGCAACTTCATTGACGACGACTCCTCGTGGCACGGTCTGGTGGGCTCGGCGATCGATCCCCATGCACAAGTCAGCAGCACGGCTCTGGGGATACTGGGCGAGCTCGGCATGCAAGACCTGGATCCCGTCGGATGGTCTGCGGGCCGGGGCTCTCTGGCGGCCGTCTTCGCGGGGACGAATCCGTTCGCGTTCGCAGACGTCCTGCGAGTCCTGGTCGCCACCGACATCGATCCTGAGTTCGGGCGACAGCTGGTTCGCGAGAACCCCGACCTGCTCCTTGCCCACGTCGGAGCCGAGCATGAATACACTCGCAGGCCGGCCATAGCCTTCCTGGAAACCGTGAGCGGCGAGGACTTTGGCACGGATGCCGAGGCCTGGACTGCGTGGGTGAACGGTCTGCCGGACTGACTACCCGTGTCCGTCGGACTAACCCGGCATCGCCCCTACTCGCCATCTCCTAGACGGCGCCGCGCCTGCCGCGCCGAGCCAGCCCGATATTCATGACCTGAATCGGGCCGGTCGGTCAAGAGACCTGGCAGGTCCCCGTCCGATTGCTGTTGGACGTACCTGAGCGCCGCGCGAGCCAGCAGCCCGGACCTCGACTCGCCTTCCCGCACCGCCGCCTGGTCCACGATGGCCAGCACCCGCTCGGGCAATGTGATGTTGATCCGCCTGGTCTTGCTGGAGAGCTTCGAGATGTCCACTGCGACGATGGCCCACACACCATCCCGGTAGTCCTGGTTGGCCTGGTGTGCCTCGAGCGAGGCGCGTGCCGGAATCGCTTCGCCGTCCATCAGCAGTCCCTCGACATGGCAAGCGATCGCCTCCCGGGCGGACTCGATCGCTTCGTCAAGGGTGTCCCCGGCCGAGAAACAGCCGGGAAGGTCCGGCACGGTCACTCCATACCCGCTGCCCACGTCCTTGTGAATCACGATCGGAAAGCGCATCAGCTCTGTCTGCTCCACATGGTGTGTATTATACACATTCTGAGTGATTCCTCAAGCGGCCGAGTTTGCAACGGCGCCCGTCGACACCGTTCAGAGGACGGGCCCAAACAGACTGAGCCACATCACAACCAACTGGAGTCCGGCGAACGCCATCGATAGCAGTACCCGCCGCACCCGCGTTACAGTCGGTTCGGCGCCCCGGGAAGCAACAATGCCGATGATCGATCCCGCACCAATGAGGATGGTCAACACGATCTCGACCACCGTGTAGTCGCCCGTGAAAAAAGTCTGTACGCCAGCGAGGTACAGCCAGATCAGCGCCATGAAGAAGGCCCAGCAAGCGAACAGGCCGAGGGCCGCGGGCACCGTCCAGCGGTGACGCCGGATTGCCAACGCCAGCACGACGACGATAGGCGTGATCTGGAACACATGCCGAAGGAAGGTGCCGCTTACGATCCCGACGATCAGGAGACATCCGGCAACGCCGGCCAGGCAGGCGATTCTGACGCGTCCGCTCGAACGGGTGCTACGGGCAATCAAACTCAAGTGATCACCCACGCTTGCCGAAGCGTGTGCGCAGGACGCTCCCCGCTCCTCGCACTATCCACCCAACTGGGCGTCGACAACCACCGCGCACAGCAGCGCGAGGCCGGCTCCCACCGCGAATCCAAGCGCGAGCCACATAAGGTTGACCAGCTGCTTGCCGGTCGTATCGCCGATAGACGCCAGGCGCGACATCAAATCGGGCTGGGCTTCGGGATCTTCATCCCCCTCCGCCGACTCCGATTCCGTGCTGATCCCGGGCTTCAGGGCTCGGCGAACCCAGCGGCTGACACGCCCACCCAGCAGGAGGGCGAGCATGAAGAACAACACCGGGGCGCCATCCAACCCGTCTGACACAACGATCACGGTCATGAGGGCGATCCCGAAGAGAACGCCGAACACAAACACGAGTCGGAATCGCCCCGAGAGTGCGTCCGACTCCTCGCTTTGAGCCTCCATGTAGTACTTCAGCTCCAGCTGGAAGACCTGGCTGGCGAGGGCGCCCATCAGGAGACCGAAAAAGATCATCCATAGCGTCGCGGCTCCGGCGGTCGCCATGGCCATGGTGAAGAATGTGGCAAGCCCGAGGCCGAAGACCGGCAGAACCAGCGACGGGATGCGCTTCGAACGTTCGGTCATCGATACCCCCGTGAAAGAGCTGGGCCCCTACACCGCGTGGGGTCGAAACCCGCTTGGATCATGGACGTGGCTCAGGGGCCCTTTTGGAATGTGCTCACAGGATCAAACGCGGCACGGGCCATGTCAAGGCGCCGCAAACGGCGAGAAGGCAACCTTCGGCCATCTACCTGCTGTCCCTCCATTGGCAAGCTAGACGTTGTACATCAACCCGCGGAGGACGCTTCATGACCACCGAGACGAACAAGGTGAAACGCACCATGCGCTGGCTCCAGGCCTACGCCGCCCTGATGACCACCGGGACTACCAGCACTCGACCAACGGAATCCTGATTCTTAGCGAGGATGGCTTTGACCGGCTGGTTCTCGGCGACCCGGTACCGGATCCAAACATTGGCAAGCGCATCGGGCCGAACACTCCGGGTGGGCATCTCGGTGGCCGAAGGGGAGGACAGGATCTTTATTGGAAGAGGACCTAATGGCTACTATCGGGGTCCCGAAGAACCGTTCCTTGGTCTGGCGGTCATGCGGGATGGAGAGGTCGTCCACAACCTGAATGCCCTGGAGGGCAATTGACGAGCGGCCAACTGGCTGGGGCGCGAGGGTAAATGAAGCGGAGGGCTGCCCGTGACAGACCGCTATTCCGACTACGACGCATTTGCGTGGGTGTACAACGAGCACTGGGGCTCCTTCGCCACGCGCATCGTCCCCGTCCTGGAGAAGCTGGTCCTGAATGACCTGCCCTCGGGGGCCCGGATTCTGGACCTGTGCTGCGGCACCGGCCAACTGGCTCACGCGCTCTCCGCCGAAGGCTTCAGGCTGACGGGGATCGATGGGTCGGCCTCGATGATCGCGATCGCCCGCGAGAATGCCCCGGAAGCGTCCTTCAAAGTGGATGACGCACGCAGTTTTGCGATCAACGGCGAATTCCACGCGGCTCTTTCGACATTCGACAGCTTGAACCACGTCATGAGCCTGGAGGAACTCACGAGCGTCTTCGGCAACGTGCACCGCGCTCTGTTGGGTGGAGGCGTTTTCGTGTTCGACCTCAACATGGAGGAAGGATACAGGACGAGATGGCGCGGATCTCGCGGCTATGTCGAGGATGACCATGCCTGCATCGCCAGAAGCAGTCACCTGCCGGAAGAACGGATCGGGAAGGTCGAGGTCACCATGTTCTTTCGCACGGGAGACGGCTGGGAACGCTCCGATGTGACTCTTTTGCAGAGGTGCTACTCCGAGGACGAGATCCTCGAAGCGCTTGAATCTGTGGGATTCGCAGGGGTCGAGGCCCATGACGGGGCCAGGGATCTTGGGGAGGCGCTTCCCAGGTACCCCGGCAGGAGCTTTTTTGTCTGCCGCAAGCATGGGGGCGATGACCCAATCGACGCCATGTCATGTTAACATGGCAGAATGTAAATTAGAGTTTACATGCGAAGCCAACGTACCATTATCGTGACTCGCGAGGAAGCCGTGAACGAGATGACATCAATGCCTGACTGGTCGCGAAGACGGTTTCTGGCAGGCGGATCGGCGACTGCTGCGATCGGCGCCGTTTGGGGATGCGGGCCGGACGGGCGAGTGCAAGCGGACGGACCGTCCAGCCCGCCGCAACCCCTCACCGGCCCTCGCCGCGCGCTCGCGGCCCCCGGCCCGATGCTCCCGCCCGTTCCGGCGATCCTGCTCACCGTGAACGGCAGGCCCGGCGACCCCGACGAGATCTCCGTGCTCTGGACCTTCGTCGTCAACGGTGACCCGCCCCAGATCGGGGTGAGCGCGGGCCTCGAGCATCAGGCGAGGGCACTGCTGGAACTCCACGACGAGTTCGTCCTGAACGTTCCGGTCGCATCGATGGTCGAGGCATTCGACACCGTCGACATGAACTCCAGCCGTGTGGCCGACAAGTTCGAGCTCTCCGGCCTGACGCGAGGCGCGGCGACCGCAGTCGATGCGCCCACGGTCGAGGGGTCCCCCATTCACTGCGAGTGCCGGATCATCGACTCGCTCGAAGTGCCGCCCGAACGCAAGCTCTTCATCGCGGAGGTCGTGGCGACGACCGCCCTCGAGGGCGCGGTCGACGACGACGATCGCCTGATCGTGCCGGCCGTGGGCTTCTTCGGTATGACCGCGGGGAGCGGCGAGCACTACACGATGGGGCGCCGGGTCGGCAACATCGGGATGACGGTCGGTCGGAGCGACATCAGGTACTGACAGAGCGGACGGTTCATGTCGCGCCGCACATTTCGCCTATCGTGCGTCGGTCGGCTTGTCGGTGAGCCGCAAGACCACAAGCAGCTTCCGCAGTTCCTCGTCGAATCGCGCTGCCCGACTGAGATCAGCGAAGCCAAAGCGCTGTTTCAATTGCTCGGCGCGCAACGACCCCTTGTGGTATCCGGGCCATAGTGCCTTCAACTGCCGCTCGGCTTCGCCGGGCGCGACGGCATGCGTTTCCCGTCCCTCGTGCAATCGAACCAGCACGCCTTCCAGATTCGGAGTCATCAGCACGACTTCGAGTCCCCACTTCGATGCCGTCGCTCGCGCATCGCGTCCCGCAGCCCTATCCGCCTCAATGCGATCCGAGTCCAGCAGCACCAACCGCTCGTTGATGCTTCGACGATCGGGATGCCTCTTGAGGCGCCGGCCAGTCTCGTCAACGACCGCCACGGAGTCACCCCCGCTGGCAGGTCGCACGTCCAAGTGGAGATGCAAACCCGAGTCATCGCAAACCTCACCGAGGAATCTGACGAACGCCCGGTCACTCTTTCCTTCAACCCCGATGAACACAACGCGCCTCCGCTGGACCCCACCCCGCCGCCGCATCGCGCCTCAGCCGATTCTTGGGAGCCCGCCAAGCACGCCCGCCCGGTACTTCGGATAGAGTCGGACGTCGCGGCGCAGTCCCTTTACGTCCTGAGCACCGTAGATCCGGGTGGCCGCGCTATCGTCTTTCTCGACGATGAAGAGCTCCTCCTTCTCCAGATCGTCGAGAAGGCCGACGTGATGGGAGGACACCAGCAACTGGGCATCGTGGGGATTGCTCTCGCGAGATCGGAACCAACTAAGAACCTCGGACAACATGTCAACGTGCAGAGCACCGTCGATTTCATCGAGGATCGCCAACCCGGTCACGTCAAGCGCGTACCTGATCAGGGGCAGAAGATGAACCAGACGCCGAGTCCCCGTGGATTCGTTGTCGAGGAGAACCGGAGTATCCAGCCCCTTGTGGTTGAACCATACGTGCTTGGTGCCCAGGCTGTCCGCAATCACGATTTCTTCTATGCCCAGGTCGCTCTGTTGGATTTGTGCCTGCGCCCATTGTCTGAAAAACGGATGGGACTCCAACCAACCGATAACGGCAGAGGTATTGGGCGCCCAGGTGTCGTTGCCCACGATATTCGAAGCGTTCGTCAGTCGATCTCTCAGGAATGCTGCAAAACGCTTTGCCACGGGCACGTTGAGGAACCCCAGAGTAGCGATCGCGGATCGGTTGGGATCGACCGCCTTGAGTCGATCGTCCCGAGCCGTCAGGCCGAAGTCTCTAGACACGTAAATGGGCGCTCCGGGAGTTCCCCGATCAAACAACCTGCGGCGGCGTCCTCTGGGAAAATGGAGCACCGTTTCCCGGCTCACGAAAAGAGGTGCTTCGGTCCCGTTATCCGTCTGCGAGCGTCCAATCGTCAGTTCGTATCGGAATCTCCGCGGAGTCTCTTCTGGCGCCAGGAAGTCCGCTTCGCCCTCGATGGAGAAGACTGTCGGCTCCGATCTGGTTTGATCAGACAGGAATGGTAGAAGGTGCACGGTCTCGGTAGGAGATGCCACGATCCGCCCCAGATCCACGAGCGCGCGCAGCAGCGTCGTCTTACCCGAGCCGTTGGGTCCCATGAGAACAGCCACCGTAGGCAGTCGTACATCGGGATTGGCCGCGCTCCGCCTGAAGCGAGCCAAATCCGGCGCGGTGCCCGGGATCCGTAGATCGAGGGTCACTGTTTCGCGTATCGATCCGTAGTTGGATACTGAGAACGTATGAATCATACATCAATGCTAACGTGTTTTTGTCGATAAGCAAGAACATTCAGAAACTGGCAAACCCCGCCAAGAGACCCACGCCAGCGAACCACCGCATTTGAGGCGCTGTTGACCGGCCCGCCAGTCCGATGCGGGGAACAAGGAAACACTGGACGATTCCACGGGTAGGCGACCTAAGCCACATCGGCAGGGAGGCTACTCATGGCTGCACACACCGCATCAAGGTTCGACGACCGGATCGCACCCCGCTTCGATGAGGTCTACGAGCATCTCCCGGACGCCGACGCCGCCGCGGGCACGCTGGCCCGCCTCGCCGGGAGGGGTCGTGCCCTCGAGCTCGGCATTGGAACCGGACGCATCGCGCTACGACTGGCTGCCTGCGGGACCGAGGTCCACGGGGTGGATTTGTCGGACGCGATGGTCGCTCAACTTCGGCGGAAACCGGGCGGACCCGATATCCCGGTTGCCATGGATGATTTCGCCGACTTCTCGCTGGACACCCGGTACGACGTGGTGTACGTCGTGTTCAACACCTTCTTCGATCTGACGAGCCAGGATGCGCAGGTGCGGTGCTTTGCATCAGCGGCCCGACACCTGACCGCCGGTGGTGTCTTCGTCGTCGAGGCGTTCGTCCCCGACCACGCCAGGCTGGCCCGCGGCAACAATGTCCAATGGGATCTCTATGGGGACGTTGTCAGGGTCGATGTTTCGCAGCCGAACTCCCGCGAGCAGCGGGTGGATGCGCGTCACATCATGATCAGTGCGGCTGGCGTGGAGCAGTTTTCCGTGCGCATCCGCTACGCCTGGCCGTCGGAGCTGGATCTGATGGCGCGTCTCGCGGGACTGCGGCTGAAGGAGCGTTGGGGTGACTGGGCCGGGAGTCCGTTCACGTCGCAGAGTACGGCGCACGTCTCGGTATACGAGAAGCCGGGCGGGGGCACGCGGTAGTCACACGCGGGGCGACACCAGGTGATGACGGTCCCGGCGGCTGCACATCTCGCGCATCAATAGCCCAACACCCCGGGCAGCCACAACACCACCCCCGGCACGAGCGCAATCACAATCGTCAGCCCCAGCATCAGCGCCAGGTAGGGCCACAGCGGGCGCGCGACCTCGCCAGGCTCGACCCCTCCCACGGAGCACGCGACCAGCAGGCTCACGCCCACCGGTGGCAGGAACACCGATATCCCCTGCGTCGCCACGATGACCGCGCCGTAGTGCACCGGATCGATCCCCAACTCCCTCGCCAGGGGCAGCAGGATCGGCGTCAGCAGCACGACCGCTGGCACGCCCTCCAGAATCGCGCCGAGGAGAAGAAAGATGAGGATGGTAAGGACCATGAACCCGGTCTGGCCGCCACCCATCGCCACCACCGACGATGCCAGCGACTGCGGCGCCTGCATGACGGCCAGCACCCAACCCAGCAGCCGCGCGGCGCCTACGACGAACAGGACCATCCCCGACACCATCGCGGTCTGGACGATCTTCCTCCACAGCTCCGCGGCGGTGAGGGACCGGTACACCGGCCCGGCCAGCAGCAATGCGTAGGCGACGGCGACCGCGGCGGCCTCCGTGGGCGTGAAGAGCCCGAAGCGTATTCCGCCCAGAATCACCACGATCATGAAGAGGGGGAGCGCGGCGTCCAGCGCGGCGTGCCTGACCTCCGCCAACGACGCGCGCTCCGCGGCCGGCCACCCTGCCCTGCGGGCCTGCAACCCGATCTGCGTCATGAGGCCCACGGCGATGAGGAGCGCGGGCGCGATCGAGGCGACGAACAGGGCGCCGATCGAGACGTTGCCGATGACGCCGTAGACCACCATCACGATCGCTGGCGGAATCAGGATCCCCATCCCGCAGGCGGCCGAGACGATCGCGGTGGCGCGCGCCCGGCTGTACCCGTTCGCCGTGAGCTGCGGCACCATGATGCCCCCGATGGCGGCCGCGTCCGCGGAGGTGGAGCCCGACACGCCCGAGAAGAACATCTCGGCCATGATCACGACCTGCCCGAGCCCTCCGGGGAGGTGTCCCACGAGCGTTCGCGCCAGCGTCACCAGGCGGCGGCTGATCCCCCCGACGTCCATGAGGAAGCCGGCCAGGATGAAGAGCGGCACGGCGAGCATGGGGAACGAATCCATCCCGGCGACGATCTGCTGCGGGATGATAACGAGCGGGAGGTCGGCCACGACGATGGCGATTACGGCGGCGATTGCGAGGGCGAACCCGATGGGCACGGCGGCGATCACAAGCACGCCGAAGACGCCGACGAGGAGGCCGCCCATCAGGAGGTGTTCTCGGTGGGGTGGCCCCCGGCCGGTTCGGCTGGCGCCGGCGCGGCCGACCGCGACGTCTCGGCGTCCTCGTCCGCACCACCCGCCAGCATGTGGATCACCATCAGCACACCCGACACCGGCGCCGCGGCATAGACCAGCGCGACGGGCAGGTTCAGCGCCGGGGAGCGCTCTCCAATGGTGAGGTCCATGAGCGCAATGCCCGTGCCGATGAGGAGAAACGCGAAGATCAGCACGACGGTCCTGGCGCCCGCCTCCACCGCCCGCCCGGTGTGTGCGGCCAGCTTCCTGGTGACCTGATCGAAACGGAAATGTGCGCGGTGCTCGACCGCCAGCGACGCACCGAGCAGCGACAGCCAGATGAAGCAGTACCGCGAGACCTCCTCGCTCCAGGGGTTCGGATATGCGAAGAGGTAGCGCATCAGGACCTGCAGGAGGACCACGCCGGCAACCGCGACCAGGAGGGCACCTGCAGTATGGGTCTCGACCGTGACGAGGACGCGGTTGAGGGTCTGGAGTCGCCGCTTCATTGGCGCACCGTCCCGTCGGCGGTCGCTCCCACGGGTGCCGTGGACCCGGACGCCGTGGGCTCTGCTGCCCCAAGCTCCGCCTCCGCCACCAGCCTCGCGATCAGCGCCTCGCCGTCCGGGAGCCGCGTGGCCAGCTCATCCCAGACACGGGGTCTGACGGCCGGCGCGAACGGCGCCAGGTTCGGCCGCAGGATCTCCACGCCGGCCGCGCGCATCTGCTCGATCGCATCCGCCTCCATCTGGCGCGCGACCTCACTCTGGTAGGCGAGCGCGTCAGCCGCGGACCGGTCCACCGTCGCCCGGGTATCCGGCGGAAGCGATTGATAGAACGGCTCGTTCACCAGGAGCGTGATCGGGTTGTAGGTGATGGACGTGAAGCTGTAGTGCTTCGCCACCTCATGGAGCCGGCTGCTCACGAACCCGATCGCGTTCGCCTCGCCGCCGTCGATCACGCCCTGCTGGAGCGCGGAGTAGACCTCGCCGTAGTTCATCGGGGTCGCCTGGACGCCCAGCGCGGAATAGGCGGCCAGGTAGGTCGCGTTCTGAAGGACCCGGAGCTTGAGGCCGGCAAGATCGTCGGGTGTCTCGACGGCGCGGCGCTTGTTGTACACGTGGCGGAAGCCGTAGTCGAGGAAGCCCAGCGAGCGGACTCCGGTGCGCTCGAGAAGGAGATCGCGCCACCAGTCGCCGATGGGACCGGTCATCACCGCGAGCCCGTGGTCCCGGGTCTCGAAGAGGAAGGGGAGGTCGAAGATCTGCGCCTCGGGCACCCAGCCCGAAAGCACGGGGGTTCCGGTGATGGCCATCTGAACCGCGCCCACCTGGATCTGCTCGAAGGCCACGCGTTCGCCCCCGAGCTGCCCCGACGGATAGATGACGACCCGGAAGCGCCCGTCCGTGCGCTCGTCCATGAGGTCCCGGAAGCGTTCCGCCATGAGGTGGAGTTCCGAGCTGCTCGAGAGGACATGGGAGAAGCGGACTTCCCAGGTGGGCCGGGCATTTCTCGGGCTGTCTGCACCACCGGGTCCCGGGCCGTGGCAGGAAAGCACCAACCACATCGCCAGAAACGTCGGCATCGCGGCCAAGCGATATCTGATGTAAAGACGACATGACATCTTGTAATGTCCTCCTTACAATATGACCCGTCAAATGCAGCGGGCCGCCAATCGCCCTAGACCATCTGTCCCGCGTCTACGAAGAGGCTGGCGCCGGTCACGAGGCGCGCCTCGTCGTTCGATACCAGGAACACCACCGCCCCCACCACGTCACCCGGGACGCCGATCTCGCGGAGCGGAATGCGGGCAAGGCGGCCTTCACGGAATTCTTCCTGCGCGATGTCGGCCCGGTTCATGTCGGTCTCGATCAGGCCCGGCGCGACGGCGTTCACCCGGATCCTGTGGGGCGCGAGTTCGAGCGCCATCTGCCTGGTGAGCATCCCGACCCCCGCCTTCGACACGCAGTAGTGCGTCAGGTTGGGACCGGCCGCCGCCTGCCCTGCGGAGGACACGTTGACGATCGCGCCCGTGGTCCCGTCCTCGACCATGCGTCGTCCCACCGCCTGGCCGACGAGGAAGTAACCCTTGAGGTTGACGTTCAGAATGGCGTCCCACTCCGCCTCGCTGATCTCCAGGAAGGCCGTGCGCTTCAGGATCCCGGCATTGTTCACCAGAATGTCGAGGCCGCCCAGGAAGTCGTACGCCTCGCCGACAAATCGCTCGATGTCCGCACGGGAGTCCGTCGAACCCTGCACGGCGACCGCACGGCGCCGCATGGCCACGATCTCGCGGACGGCGCCTGCGGCATCGACGCTGCTCCGACGGTAGTTCACCGCAACGTCCGCACCCTCGCGGGCGAGTCCCAGGGCGATGGCCCGGCCGATGCCCCGGGACCCGCCGGTGACGAGAGCGCGCTTGCCTTCGAGACGCATGGGATCCGCGGCTCAGGCCAGGTCGAAGCGGTCGAGATTCATCACCTTGTCCCAGGCGGCCACGAAATCACGCACGAATGCCTTCTGCCCGTCGTCGCAGGCGTAGATCTCCGCGAACGCCCGGAGTTCGGAGTTGGAACCAAAGACCAGGTCGACGCTGGCGCCGGTCCATCTGACCTCGCCTGTCCGGCGGTCACGCCCCACGAACCGGTCCTCCGATCCGTCGGACGACTGCCACTCGATGTCCATATCGAGCAGGTTCACGAAGAAATCGTTGGTCAGCGTCCCCGGCCGGTCGGTGAAGACGCCGAGTGGAGATTTCCCGGCGTTCGCATTCAGGGCACGCAGGCCACCGACCAGCACCGTCATCTCGGGGGCGGTCAAAGTGAGCAGATCCGCCCGGTCCACCAGAAGCTCGGCCGGCGGTCTCCCATTCCCGTTTCCACCGAAGTTGCGGAACCCGTCCACCTTCGGTTCGAGCACGGCGAACGACTCCGCGTCCGTCTGCTCCGGCGACGCGTCGGTGCGCCCGGGCGAGAACGGCACCTGCACGTCGTGGCCGGCGTCTTTCGCAGACTGCTCGACCGCCGCGCACCCGCCCAGCACGATCAGGTCGGCGAGCGAGACCCGCTTTCCGCCAGACTGTGCACCGTTGAAGTCCATCTGGATTCCCTGCAGGACCGCGAGCGCCTTGGCCAACTCGTCCGGGTCGTTGACTTCCCAGCCGCTCTGCGGAGCCAGGCGGATGCGCGCGCCGTTCGCCCCACCGCGCTTGTCGGTGCCGCGAAAGGTGGACGCCGATGCCCAGGCTGTCGAAACCAGCCGGGAGACGGACAGCCCCGACGCGAGCGCTCTGCTCTTGAGGTCCGCGACATCCTGCGCGTCGATCAGTTCATGGTCGACTTCGGGTAGGGGATCCTGCCACAGCTGCGGCTCGGCAGGCACGTCGGAGCCGAGATACCGCGCGACGGGCCCCATGTCGCGGTGGGTCAGCTTGTACCAGGCGCGGGCGAATGCGTCCGCCAATTCGTCGGGGTTCTCCATGAAGCGCCTGGCGATCGCCGCATAGGCCGGATCCATCCTCAGCGACAGGTCCGTCGTGAGCATCATGGGGGCGTGCTTCTTCGACGGGTCGTGGGCGTCCGGCACGGTGTCCACGCCGGCGCCGTCCTTCGGGGTCCACTGCGCTGCGCCGGCGGGACTCCTGACCTGCTCCCACTCGTAGCCGTGCAGGTTCTCCAGGAAGTTGTTGTCCCACCTCACCGGGTTGGTCGTCCACGCGCCCTCGATCCCGCTGGTGACCGAATCGGCGCCCTTGCCGCTGCCGTAGCCGGTCTTCCAGCCGAGGCCCTGCTCCTCCAGTTCGGCGCCCTCGGGTTCGGGGCCGACGTACCGGCCCACATCGGCGGCGCCGTGCGCCTTGCCGAAGGTGTGCCCGCCGACGATGAGTGCGACGGTCTCCTCGTCGTTCATCGCCATGCGGCGGAAGGTCTCGCGAATGTCCCGGGCCGCCGCCACGGGATCCGGCTTGCCGTTCGGCCCCTCCGGATTCACGTAGATCAGGCCCATCTGCACGGCGCCGAGGGGCTCGTCGAGCTCGCGGTCGCCGCTGTAGCGCTCGTCCCCGAGCCACGTATCCTCGGCTCCCCAGTCGATGTCTTCCGGCTCCCACACGTCCTCGCGGCCTCCCCCGAAGCCCATCGTCCTGAATCCCATCGACTCCAGGGCGCAATTGCCGGCGAGGATCATCAGGTCGGCCCACGAGAGCTTGCGGCCGTACTTCCGCTTGACCGGCCAGAGCAGGCGGCGCGCCTTGTCGAGATGCGCGTTGTCGGGCCAGCTGTTGAGCGGCGCGAAGCGCTGGGTGCCCGCGCCACCGCCCCCGCGGCCGTCGCTGATCCGGTAGGTGCCCGCGCTGTGCCACGCCATGCGGATGAAGAGCGGCCCGTAGTGCCCGTAGTCGGCCGGCCACCAGTCCTGCGAGGTCGTCATCACCTCTTCGATGTCCTGCTTCACGGCGTCCAGATCGAGCGACTTGAACTCGTCGGCGTAGTTGAAATCCTCGCCCATGGGATCGGGCGAGCGGGCATGGCGTTGAAGGGGCTTGAGGTCCAGCTGGTTCGGCCACCAGTCCTTGTTCGATCGGCGCATCTCTTGTCTTCCTCGGGGTTCGGCAGGTTTGTGGACGCGGAGGGGCATGGCCTCATCCCGCGGGCGGGCGTCGCCGCATCCCGCGGGCGGGCGGGCCCCCATCCGGTGATTTTGGGCAGTGTGGCCTCTATTGTATCGGGATAGTGTGCGGCATGGCAGACCCAATCCCTTTCGCGGAGCGATCCATGAAGCCCTCGGTTCGAGTCGTATTCGTTTGTTTGGTGGCGGCGCCAACGCAGCCGGCGTCCGCCCAGTCCTTTCCCTCCGACGACCCGGTGATCCGGGCGATCTGGGAGGAGGGCGTCGAACGCTCGCAGGTCTACGAGCTCGGCCAGGTGATGATGGACTCGATCGGGCCGCGCCTGACCGGCTCGCCCGCGATGGCCGGCGCGAACGACTGGGCGCTGGCGAAGTACGCGGAGTGGGGGATCGAGGCGTACAAGGAGCAGTACGGGACCTGGCGGGGGTGGGAGCGGGGGATTACCCACATCGATCTCGTCTCGCCGCGCGTGCGCACGCTCGAGGGCATGGCCGCGGCCTGGAGTCCGGCCACGGACGGACCGGTCGAGGCGGAGGTGGTGATCCTGCCGAACGCGGACAGCCCGGGAGCCTTCCAGGCATCGCTGTCGGAGCTGCGCGGCAAGTTCGTGCTCGTTTCGCGCCCGGAACCGAGTTGCCGCGCGCCGGACAACCTGGAGCAGTTCGCGCGGTCCGAGACGACAGCCCGCATGACGGCGGAACGCGAGCGCGCCATCGCGGAGTGGAACGAACGGGTGGGGAACACGGGGTTCGATCAGCGCTCGCTGCCGGAGGTGCTGAGCGTAGCCGAGCCGGCCGGGGTCATCCGCTCGCAGTGGTCCGAGGGATGGGGCGTCAACAAGATCTTCGGCACCCGCGCGCAGCGCGCGCCGGTCCTGGACCTGAGCTGCGAGGCGTACGGGCTCCTGTACCGATTGGCCGAGAACGATCAGGGGCCCGTGCTGCGCGTTGACGCCCAGGCCCGCTTCCTCGGCGAGGTGCCGGTCTCCAACGCATTCGCCGTGATCCCCGGCAGCGCCGAGCCCGAGGAGTACGTGATCCTTGGGGGGCACTACGACTCCTGGGACGGCTCGGACGGCGCGCTGGACAACGGTACCGGCGCCGTCGCCATCATGGAAGCGATGCGCATCCTGGCGAGCGCGGTCCCGAACCCCCGCCGCACGATCATCGGCGCCCTGTGGAACGGCGAGGAGCAGGGCCTGAACGGGTCGCGCGCCTTCGTCGAGGACAACCCCGGGATCCTCGAGCGCACCCACACGGTGTTCAACGTCGACCACGGGAACGGACCGGTCACCTTCATCCCCATGCAGGGGTTCGCCGGGGCCGCGGGGCGTTTCGGCGCGTGGCTGGCCGAGATCCCGAGCGAGCTGGCGGACCTGGTCACGCTCGAGATTCCGGGAATGCCCGAGTCCGGCGGGACCGACCACGCGTCCTTCCTGTGCGCGGGCGTGCCGGCGTTCAGCTTCCACGTGGGTGCCGGCCGCAGCGAGATGAACATCGCCGACAACCGCTGGGACACGAGCATCTACACCTGGCACACGAACCGCGACACCTTCGACAAGATCGTGTTCGAGGACCTGCGCGACGACGCGGTGATGACCGCGATGTTCGTCTACCTGGCGTCGGAGGATGCGGAGATGATGCCGCGGACGCGGCGGGCGATGCCGGAAGGGTCGGAGTGGCCGGACTGCCGGCCGCCGGCGCGCAGTTCGGGGGTCGGCTGACGGTCGTTTGGCCGGTTTCAGCCCTCGGCGGCCGGTTCTCCCGTGTAGAACGCGGCCGTGCGCCGAGCCGCTGCCCGCGCCGCATCCGGATCCGCTCCAGCGGCAATGGCTGCCTCCCCCCACGCTTCGCTGCTCCCCGCCATGAACGCCTTGCCGTCGGAAGACATGGCAAACTCCATCGGGTCCGGCTTCGGCGCGGCCGGATCGGCGAGGTGCATCGCGAGGCCCAGCAGGCCTCCTTCCCAGCCGACACCGGTCGCACCCGGGCCGTACTGCTCCCAGTGGTCCGAAAGCGGCTGGATGTGCCTGAGGGTGAGCCGCGCCCGGCCGCTCCCTGCATCCGCCGTGCGCACCTCCACCCAGCTCATCATTTCGCCGAACTCCCACGTGACTGCCACGCGTGTCGGCGGCTCACAGGTCGTGATCTCGCCCCCCGCATTGCCTTCGAACTGATAGCGGCCGCCGGGTTCGAGGTCGCCGGTGATCGGCAGGAACCAGCGCGGAATGCGTTCGCCGTTCGTCACGGCGTCCCAGAGACCCTCGACCGTGGTCGCGAAGCTGCGGGACAGAATGACGGCGCCGGCGGGCTGGCCATCGCGCTCCAGCGACGAGACCGAGCGCTCCACCGCGCCAAGGTGGCGTTGGACATCGAAGTTCATGGCTCTTCCAGACTTGTGGGAGGAAACGTTGCGGCTCGCCGAAACAGCCATGCCGATCCGGCGAAAAGGGCCATGAAGAACCCGTTCGAGAACACGATCTCGAGCGGTCCGCTCCATGGGCGGCCCAGGCCACCGAACAGGGCGATCGCGGCGACCACGGCCTGAGCGGCGGCCATCGCCAGCAGTGTGTGCGCCATCCCGGAAGGCCGAAGGCGGGCAAGGGCGGTGCCGACGACTCCGACCGCAAATACGCCCAGGTACATCAGGTTGGCGGGATCGCCGTCCGCCCCGATGAGGCCAACGCTGGGGCTGACCCAGGCAAGGAGGAATGCCGCAGCGAGGGCCATGCCCATGGCGAATCGGTAGGTGGTTCTGGCGGTCTTCATCGCCATGGTAGATGGCTTGGAGGTCGACACATGGCAAGTGGGCCGGGGCCGACGGTGGGCCCGTATCGACGGTTTGTCCGCCACTTTCGGCCTTTTCTGGCGGACAACGGCCCCGGAAGACACGGCGGGGAGATTGTCACTTGAATACCCGCTCGAATTCGTCGCGCTGAGAAGCGGTGCCGACGAAAAGCACGCGTTCGCCCCGGCGCAGCTCGCGCTCGGGGCGCGGGTGGGGGTCGACCCCTCCGTTCCCCTCCATGGCAAGTACGGCGAGGCCCGTGCGCGCCAGGATTCCACTGTCCAACAGCATCTTTCCCTCAAGCGAGCGGGGCACTTCGGCGGTGAACAGGTCAAGGCCCTCGCCAAGGATCATCGGCTCGGTTCCTCGCACAGCAGCCAGAACCGACTGGATCTTGATCTGGGAGTCGCTGACCGCGAAATCGGCGCCGGCCCGGTGGATGGCCTCGACGTTGGCAGGGTGGGTGATCCGGCTGACGATGATCGCGTCGGGGTTGAGCTTCCGGCAGTATACGGCAAGGAAGATGTTCGTCGCGTCGTCCTTGGTGGTCAGGACCAGCGAAGCCGCGGTCCTGATCCCCGCCTTCCTGACCACCCGGTTGTCCGTCATGTCCCCGATCACCACATCCCCGGTGACTTCCTCCATGCTCCTGCGGAGCTCCGGATCCCGTTCCACGATCCGAACCGACGCCCCCCGTCGGTCGAGAGCCCGCGCGACCTGGCGCCCCACCGGGCCTCCTCCGATCACCACCACGCGGCCCCCGTCCGCAACGGTCCCGCCCAGATACCCATTGAGGGACTCAACCTGGCAGGCGCTTCCCACGGCCAGCCCGATGCAGTCCTCACGCAACTCGGTGTCCGGCAACCCAGGCTCCAGGTGCCCCCGCTTGGCCACGGCGAACACGGTCACACCCGCTTTTGTTCGAACCTGTGCATCCCTCAGGTTCAACCCCGCAAGCCGTGTGTTGCGAATGGGAAACTCCGCGATCGAAACCTCCTTGTAGCGCCCGACAGTGAGCGCCCGCACCGATCCGACCGGCACCCGGTTGGCCAGGTGCCTGCCCAGCCGCCGGGGGGTCAGCACGACCTGATTGGCCCCGGCCAATTCCAGCACCGCCTCGGCTTCGGGACTGACGGCAGTGGCCACGATCGGCACCCGCTCCGACACCTCGCGTGCCGTCAGCACGATGTTGGTGTTGATCACGTCCGTTGCATTCGCCAACAGAAGGCTCGCCCGGTCGAAGGCGCAGTTCTCGTAGGTGGCCCGCGCCCCCAACTCCCCGCGCACCACGGGCACCTTGTCCGCATGCATGGAGGCGGCCCGCACCGGATCGGACTCGATCACGACGCTCCCGATGTCGGCGTGCGCGAGTCGTTCGATGAGTTCGTCGGCCTCGGCGTCGTAGTTGCAGATGATCACGTGCCCGCTCAGGTGATGGGGCGCACGCGTGCTGACCCTCGTCTTGAGCTGTGCTTCCAGCCACGGCGCGTAGAAGAAGCGGATGAAGGCGAAGGGGAGGACGATGAGCAGGAGGATCACGCCGGTGACCAGCACCACCATGCTGAAGGCGTGGCCGAGGTCCGACCGGAAGACGATGTCGCCGTATCCCAGCGTGCTCATCGTCGTGAGCGTCCAGTAGATGCCCGTGAACCAGTCGTGGTGCTGGCCTTCGCGCGCCATCAGCAAATGGAAGGTCACCGAAAAGAGAGCGACGACGAGGCCGAGCAGAACCCCGAAGCGCAAGAGCGTCAGGGGCTTGAGCTCGGAATGCTCCGGGTGGCCCCTGACGAAGTTGGCGATCGCTCCGATGGAGCCCTTCATCGTGCTCTTGCGTCCATCGCTCCGAGGTCCCCTTTCGCATGTGGTTCGCCGACGGCACCAAGGCCAATACGCTAACCCCCCAGGCTGGGAGATCGCAGCCCCTCCGGTGACCTTGCGCTGCCCCGGAGCGGCGGACCCGCGCCCATCGGCACGCGGCGAGCACTCACGAGTTTGCACCCGGGAGGCGTTGGCCAGAAGTCCATGGTCTCGTGGCATCCCAGACACTAGTTTGGAGCGGCGAAGCGGTGTTTTTTGGTCGCTTTTGCGGCCGGACTGCCGCGGAAGCTGCGGGCCCCGTAAGGGCCGGCGCCAGATGTTCCTGCCGCAAACGATCCCGCTTGACCAGGGCTCTCAGTGGACACACCCCCAACGCAGGCTCCGAGGGCGATGGCCGCCGCCGCGTCCGCGTCCGGTGGACCCGACGCCGCCAACCCGGGCTCCGCGGCCGGTCACGGCTTCGGCACCGCGCCGGTCTTCCTGGCATCGATCAGCACGATCCTGGGCGCCATCCTCTTCCTGAGGTTCGGCTACGCGGTGGGCCATGTCGGCCTCTGGGGGACGATGATGATCATCGTCATCGGGCACATGGTGACGATTCCCACGGTGCTGGCCGTTTCCGAGATCGCGACCAACCGGCGCGTCGCGGGGGGTGGAGCCTACTTCATCATCAGCCGTTCGTTCGGAACCACGATCGGCGGCTCGATCGGAATCGCGCTGTATCTCTCGCAGGCGATTTCGGTGGCCTTCTACCTGGTGGCGTTCGCGGAGGCGTTTCAGCCGATCCTGCAGTGGATTGGCGCCAGATACGGTGTCGTCCTCACCCTCCACTGGGTCAGCGTGCCGGGGCTGGCGGCGCTGGTCGCCCTGATGCTTACCAAGGGCGCCGGTCAGGGCGTCCGGGTGCTGTGGGTCGTGTGCGGTATCCTTGCCCTGGTGATTGGGGCCTTTCTGCTCGGATCGGGTGCGGAGGAGATCCGGCCCGACGGACTGAACCTGACCTCGACGATCGCCAACCCCGACGGCTTCGGCATCGTCTTCGCGACCTGCTTCCCCGCTTTCACCGGGATGATCGCGGGCCTGGGGCTGTCCGGCGATCTCAGGAACCCCATGCGTTCGATTCCTCTGGGGACGATCGCGGCGACGCTGGCCGGGATGACCATCTACGCGCTGGTCGCGGTCAAGCTGGCGCAGAGCGCGACGCCGGAGGCGCTGGCCGAGGACCAGTTCATCATGGCGCGCGTGGCGCTATGGGGGCCGTCGATCTACATCGGGCTCGCGGCGGCGGCCTTTTCGTCGGCGCTGGGCTCCGTCATGGTGGCCCCGCGTACCCTGCAGGCGCTGGCGCGTGATCGCGTCTTTCCGGGCTCGCGGGTCAACACGCTCCTTGCCACGGGCCAGGGCAAGGCCGGCGAACCCATCAACGCCACGTACGTGTCGGTCGCGCTGGCCGCCGTCTTCGTGGCGCTCGGCGACATCGACTTCATCGCCCAGATCCTGAGCATGTTCTTCATGGTGACCTACGGCACCCTCTGTTCCGTGTCGTTCCTGGAGTACTTCGCGGGCAATCCCTCGTATCGCCCCACCTTCCGCTCCCGCTGGTACATCTCGCTGGTTGGCGCGGTCATGTGCGTGCTCATGATGATCCAGATGAGCGCCGTGTATGCGCTGCTGGCGATGGCGATCATGCTCGCGATCTACCTGGGTCTGAAGCGATCACGGCGCGGCGAGCGCGATCTGGCGGCGATCCTGCAGGGGGCGATGTTCCAGCTTGTCCGCAGGCTGCAGATCATGCTGCAGAAGAACCGGAGCGGGCAGCAGGACGGCGGGTGGCGCCCGTCGTTCGTGGCGCTCACGCAGTTCGGCGACCGCCGCGTAGCCCAGTTCGACCTGTTGCGCTGGATCTCCCACCGCCACGGGTTCGGCCATTTCGTCCAGCACATGAAGGGCGACTATTCGCTGGAGACGGAGCTCGAAGCGCGTGCCCAGCTCGGCAAGCTGGTGAAACGCTCGGAACTCAGCCGGGCGGGGACGTTCGTCGACACGCTAATCGCGCCTTCGTTCGAGAACGCGGTCACCCAGGCGCTCCAGTACCCGGGCATCTCGGGCCTGCCGAACAACAGCATTCTGCTCGAATTCGACCAGGATCATCCCGATGAGATTCCGAGGCTGGAGCGCGCGATGCATCTGGCGGCCTCGTCGCAGTTCAACGTGGTCGTTCTCCGCTCCACCACCTTCCGCTTCGGCTACCGCTCGTCGATCCACGTCTGGCTGACTCCCGAGACGCTGCCCAACGCGGCGATGATGCTGATGCTGGCCTACATCATCGTCGGCCATCCCGAGTGGCGAACCGCCGAGATCCGCGTGTTCGCCTGCATCGGCACGGACGGAGACGAGCGCGAGGCCGACCAGCTGTCCGCGCTCGTCGATCAGGGGCGCCTCCCGATCGGTAGAAAGAACGTCGAAACGCTGCCCGTCGAGTCCCGGGCCCGGATCGAGACGGAAGTGGAGCGCCGGTCATCCGACGCGGACCTGGTGATCGCGGGGATCTCGGCCGATCAGATGAATGAAGGAAGCCTGACCGAAGTTCTTCAGAGCCACAGGGCCGCGAACGACATCGTATTCGTGCACGCGGTGGAAGAGATCGTGATCGACTGACGCTGCCTCATGCGGCGGTCCCGGGCCGGCCGTGCCGGTGCGGACGCGCCGGGGGAGAGACGGGAACTGGACAGAATCGCAAGTGTGATGGGATTCCTGGCCGAATTGCCGGGGTGGGCGATCATCCTCGGGCTCATGGTGGCCGGGATCCTGGCCGGATGGCTGTGCGAGAGGCTGCTGGCGCGCTGGGCCCGCTGGGCGGAGCGACGGACCATGACGGGTTGGGACGACGCGCTCTTGGGCGCGGTGCATCGAATGCCGATGATCTGGTTCGCGGCGGGCGCGGCCTATCTGGGCGTGACGCTCGCCGGCTACGGCGAGCCCCTGCGCGGCCTCGTCGGAAGAGTGGTCAGCGTGACCGTGATCGTGACGCTCATCGTGGTCGCGATGCGCCTCGCGACGGCCGGAATCAGCGGATTCGCCAAGCGCACGTCCGGGATCGAGGCTTCTACGACGCTGGTGCAGAACGTCACAAGGCTGCTCCTGCTGGTCCTCGGGGGTGCGCTGATTCTGCAGAACCTGGGCATCAACATTACGACGCTGGTCACCGCGCTCGGGATTTCGGGGCTCGCCGTCGCTCTGGCGCTGCAGGACACGCTGGGCAATCTGTTCGCCGGAATGCAGATCATCATGTCCCGGCAGATCAGGCCCGGCGATTACGTCGCGCTTTCCACCGGCGAGGAGGGCGCCGTTACGGACATTCAGGCGAGGAACACGACGATTCGGACCTTCCCGGCACGGAACCGCGTCCTGGTTCCCAACTCCATCCTGGCATCGACCGTGGTGACCAACTACAGCCTGCCTCACAAGCGGCTCCTGGTCGCACTTCCGATCGGGGTGGCCTACGATTCGGATCTCGGCAGGGTGGAGACCGTCACCGTGGATGTCGCGAGCGAGGTTCTGAACGAGGTGGAAGGCGGGTTAACGGACGAGGAGCCGTTCGTGCGCTTCGAGGAGTTCTCCGACTTCAGCATCAATTTCGTGCTGCACGTTCCGGTCCGGCAGTTCACCGACCAGTTCCTGGTCCGGCACGAACTGGTGAAGCGGATCCATGCGCGCTACACCGCCGAGGGGATTGAAATCCCGTTTCCGATCCGGACGGTTTACATGCGCGATCGGAGTCGGGCGGGAGAGGCGGTTGCGACCGACGTCGCGGAAGCTGGTGAGTTTCCGGACGATCGTGGGGGAGCAGCAGGTCGAGGCGAGGACGAGGCTGATCCGGCTCCGTGATGTAAACTCTACCTGTCAAACTGTAAACTCACGTTTACTTCTGTTCTTCGCTGGGAAGCAGCTGGGCCGCCGTCCCCTGCTTGATATACAGGTCCCGCTTGGGATAGGGGATCTCGATTCCGGCCCTGGCGAATCGGACCATCGCCTTCTCGGTGATCTCGTCGGCGATCCGGCGGCGGTTCCGTGCCTCCTCGATCCACACGCGCAGCTGCAGGTTCACCTCCGAGGGTCCGAAACCACGCACGATAACGATCGGTGCCGGGTCGAGCTTTACACCGTTTACCTCGGGCGCCGCCTCCTTCAGCAGCATCTTTGCCCGGTCGATATCCGATTCGTAGGCGACCGAGAAGGGAATGCGCAGCCGGATGTCGTCGCCCGACATCGTGTAGTTGATGATGTCGCGGCGCATGATCTCGTTGTTCGGCACCACGACCACGAGGTTGTCCGGATTGCGGATCTTCGTTGCCCGCAGGCCGATCTCGATCACGTCGCCCCAGGTGCCGGTCTCGCGGGGTGCGTTCCAGAGCTCGATCCTGTCCCCCACCTGGAAGGGGCGGTCCATGATCAGCAGCACGCCGGCGATCAGGTTCGAGAGCGTGTCCTTGGCGGCGAGGGACAGCGCCAGACCGGCCACGCCGGCGCCGGCAAGCAGAGGAGCGATCTGCAGCCCCAGATGGGTCATGGCCAGCAGGATGCCGATTGCGATGACGATGAAACGGACGAACCGATTGATCATCGGCAGCGCGGTCTCGTCGAGCGCCGTTTCGGAGGTGCGCGAGATGATCCTCGATTCGAAGCTCCGCATCACGTGGCCGACGAAACGGCTCAGGGGGAAGAACACGGCGCCGATCCAGATACCCCATACCCACTGCCGGGGCTGGGTTGCGTACGGCACCCACACACCGTCCGTGTTCTCCGAGCCGAGGACAGGTACCCACAAGCCAACGATCCGCCAGAGTACCCACGCGATGACCGTGAGGCGGAAGGCATGGCGGATGGTCCGCACCAGCTCGTCGTCGAGGTCGGTTTCGGTCTTCGCCGCAAGCCGTCTCTGCACGAAACGCAGAATCGACCCGCCCAGAAAATACAGGACCAGCCCGAGTACGACGGCCCACAGGGTCGGCAGCACCAGAGGCGCCGAGTACGCGACCGTCCCCTCCCACCAGGCGACTACATCCGCCCAGCTGAAATCGATTCCCAGAGCTTCCAAGGTCTACCGTCTCCGAATCACGGGCAGCACGACTTTGGACGGGTACGAAGGGCCGTGGTGAATGGCTTGTGTGGCCACCACCACCTCGTCCGGCCCGGCCAGCCCCGCGTTGTCACGTCCCGAGTTGAGGTTGCGCAGGTAGAAAGGATAATAGCTGCTGGAGATTTCGATGCGGATCCGGTGGCCGGGGCCGAAGACGTTTCCGGTTACGCGCCAGAAGTCCATGTGATAGCGGTAGACCTGGCCGGGCTCGATCTCGCTGAGGCGGTTGGGGTTGAAGCGGCCTTCGTTGTCCGGGTCCCGGTGGCGCGCGCGCATGATCGCCTCGGCCAGGAGCATCGCCGAGCCGTCGGGCTCGATGTCGACCAGGCGCACCATCCAGTCGGTGTCGCGGGCGGAGGTGGCCGCATAGAGAACGGCCTCGATGGGGCCCGTGACCTCCATGGGCTCCCGGAAGACGGGGGTCTGGTAGACGAGGACGTCGTCGCGCAGGGCGGGGCCGCGAGCTTCGACCGCGCCGGGGATGTGGCCGTGGTCGCCGTAGGGGGAGGGGGTGGGGTCGTTGGGGTCATACACGTATGTGTCGGACCCGTCCGCCGCAGGCGTGTCCCATTCGAGCATGCCGTCGCCCCGGCTGGAGTTGGCGCCGCCGCCCGACGTGAGGTAGAGGTCGGTCCACTCGGTCCCCGGCAGCGGCCAGTCCTCGGCCGTGTACCAGCGGTTCGGCCCCATGACGAAGACATGGACGGGCGGGTCGTTCTCCACGCCGTTGTCGATGCCCTTCAGGAAGTGGTCGTACCAGCGCGTGATGTAGCCGTCGAGGTCGATCCGGGCCTCGGGGCCGTAGTCGATGCCGCCGACGACGCGGTCGTTGAGACCGTGAAACCAGGGGCCGATGATCAGGCTGGGCCGCCGGGACTCGGGCGTGGCGCCGTGGGCCTTCATGCCGAGATAGTTGATGGGCGAGCCGGGGAAGTCCGCGTCGAACCAGCCGGTCATGTTGAGGGCCGGCACGGTCATGCGCGAAAAGCTCTCCGACGACTGGTACTCCATCCCGTCCCAGTAGGGGTCGGAGGCCAGGTAGCCGTTGATCCAGGACTTCCACCAGCCGCCGTCCTGCATCCCCCGGGCGTCGTCGATGGTCAGGTAGGGGGCGTGCAACAGATCTTCCCAGCGTGAGTTCGTGAACCCTCCATACGGTCCCTCCTCCTTCACCTGCGCGGTGCGCCCCGACATCCACGCGGCCCAGTCCACGAAGGGACCGAGCATGATCCCCTGCTGGTAGGGGATGTTGTGGAAGGGATCGGGGGGCGCGACCTCGGGCGCGATCGCCTTGAGCGACGGGGGTGCCTGGCTCGCGGTCCACCACTGGGTCCAGCCGAGGTAGGAGCCGCCGATCATGCCGACGTTCCCGTTCGACCATGGCCGTGACCCGATCCACTCCACAAGGTCGTAGCCGTCGGTCTTGTGCTCGATGATGAACGGGTCCCACTCACCGCCGGAGTCGTAGCGCCCGCGCGAGTCGGCGAGGACGACTGCGTAGCCGCGGCGGGCGAACCAGCGGGCCCGGTCGCGAGGGCCGTTGTTGTCGTAGGGGGTGATGGTCAGGATCGCCGGGAACGGGCCGTCGCCGTCCGGGAAGTAGATGTCGGCCGAAAGGCGGACCCCGTCGCGCATGGGGACGAGGTGGCCGCGCTCTTCGATGACCTCGTGGACAGCGGGCGAATAGCTCCCGGGGTCGGGGGCCTGGGCGGTGGCGGTCGGGGGCAGGCAGGCCAGGGCGAACCAGGCCGCGACCAATGGCGGGATGCCGCGGCCATGCGGTCGCCAAACCGGCGGCGGATCATCGAACCGGGAAGAGTACAGGCTGAATCGCGATCGCATGGCCATGGGCGGTCCTGCTTCCAACGGTTGGGCAGTGTGTTACGGGTTGAACCTGCCCACCGCGCCGGACCGGAGCAACTCCGCGATCTCGTCCTTGCCAAAGTCGTACTCGCGCAGCACCTCCACAGTGTGCTCGCCCATCCGCGGCGCGCCCCGGTCGACCGAAGCCGGTCCGCCCGAGAACTTGACCGGCATTCCCAGCGCCTCGGCGGTGGTGTCGCCCTGCGGCACCTCGACCACCATGTTGCGCGCGACGGTCTGCGGGTGCCGCAGCATCTCCAGAATGCTCGACACCGGGCCCGCCGGGACGTTGGCCTCCTCCAGCCGCTCCAGCCACACCGCGGTGGTCTTGCTCCGCAGCCGTGCCGCCAACAGCTCCCGCAAGTCCTCCAGGTTGGCCATCCGGTCCGCGTTGGTCGCGAAGCGGGGATCGTCCAGGATTTCCGACATCCCGATCACCGTCACGAGACGGACCCAGTTCACCTGGTTCCAGCCCCCGACCGTGATCCACCCGTCCGCGGTCGGCAGGGCTTCGTAGGGCGCCGCCAACGGGTGCGCGGAGCCGAGCGGACCGGGCGACTCCCCCGTCGCCAGCGCGACCGCCGATTGCCAGAAGGTCTGCACGATGCCGGCCTCGTAGAGCGATGTGTCCACCCGCTGCCCCTCGCCCGTCCGCTCGCGCGCGTACAGCGCGGTCACGACCCCCATCGCCCCCAGAATCCCCGCCGTGATGTCGGTCAGCGGCGGTCCGCACTTCACCGGAGGCCGCCCATCGCCCTCGCCGGTGACGCTCATCAGCCCGGTCATGCCCTGCGCGATCAGATCGAAACCGCGGGCGCCCGCAAGAGGCCCCGTCCTCCCGTAGCCGGTGATCTGGCAGTAGACGAGTCCGGCGTTCGCCGCCCGGAGAGATTCGTACCCGAGCCCCAGCTTCTCCATGACGCCCGCGCGGAAATTCTCGATCACCACGTCGCAGCGGGTCAGCATGCGCCTTGCCACCTCCCGGCCCTGCTCCGACTTGAGGTCGACCACCATGCCGCGCTTGTTGCGATTCATCATGACGAAGGCCGCGGCGGCATCGCCCATCCTGGGCGGCGCGAAGGCACGCGTCGGATCGCCCGGCCCCGGCGGCTCGACCTTGACGACGTCGGCCCCCATGTCGGCCAGCATGCGACCGCACACCGGCCCCGCCATGACGTGCGCGAGTTCGACGACGCGAATGCCGGCGAGCGGCTGCGTCCCACGTTCGTCCACCGCCCTCACTCCCCCGAGAAGCGGGGCGTGCGCTTCTCCAGGAAGGCGGCCGTGCCCTCCCTGTAGTCGCGGGTGCGGAACGCCTCGTACGCCTCGGCGCGCTCGTCGTCGGTCAGCGGGCGCGGGTCGGCCGCCCGCCGCACGAACTTCTTGTGCCAGCGGTTCACCAGCGGCGCACCGCCTGCGACGTTGCGCGCGATCCGCTCCCCCGCCCCCGCCACCTCCCCATCCGGCACGACCCGATTCACCAGCCCCACCTCGCGGGCCCGGCGCGCGTCGACCAGCTCGCCCGTCAGGAGGATCTCGAGGACGGCCCCCGCCCCGGTCGCGGCGAGCAGCGGCCCCATCTCCTCGTAGGCCATGGTCAGCCCGAGTCGATTGATCGGCGCCCCGAAGCGGCTCGACTCGCCGCACACGGCGATGTCGCAGCAGGCGGTGATGATCATCCCGCCGCCCACGCACAGCCCCTCCACCACCGCCACTGTCGGGTGCGGGCAGCCATGCACGCCCTTCAACCCGCGCTCCACGGCGGCCGCATAGCGCGTCACCTGTCCGGGGGTGCTGCGCTGCTCGGGGAAGGCGCCGATGTCGGACCCGGCGGAGAACGCCCGTCCCCCCGCCCCGCGCACCACCACGCAGCGCACCGAGTCATCGCCCGCGAGCTCCTCGAAGAAGGCCCCGAGGGCGTCCCAGCCCGCGCGGTCCAGGACGTTGAGCTTCGCGGGGTGATCGAGCGTCACGGTAACGATCCCGCCCTCGCGGCTGGTCGTGAAGCGGGGCGACGCGTCGTTCGGCTGCGCGTTCATCGATAGAACAACTCCACCAGGAAGAGCGACAACGACGGAACGTACGTCACGGTCAGAAGGACGGCCATGAGCACCCCGATGAACCCCAGGTTGGCCCTCGTAACCGCCCAGATGTCGGCCTTGGCGACCGAGCACGCGGTCACCAGCACGGACGCGACCGGCGGCGTCTGCTGCCCGATCCCCAGGTTGAGGGTGACGATGAGGCCGAAGTGAATGGGATCGATGCCCATCGCCTGCACCAGCGGCATCACGATCGGGACGACGAGGATGATCGCGGCGGCGGAGTGGAGAAACAGCCCGACCACCAGGAGGAAGACGTTGAGCAGCGCCAGGATCGCGAGCTTCGAGTCGGTCAGGCCGATGATGGCCGCGGCCACCTGCTGCGGCACGCGGATCTCGGTGAGGTAGTCGCCGAGGAGCGCCGACGCGGCAACCAGCAGCATGACCACCGCCGTCTGGTGCCCGCACTCCAGCATCGCCCGGCGCAGGCGCGCCAGATCGAGTTCGCGGTAGACGACGCCGCCGATGAAGAGCGCCGCGAGCACCGCGATCCCCGCACCCTCGGTCGCGGTCACCCAGCCGGTGAAGATCCCGCCCAGGATGATGACCGGCAGGAGGAGCGACCACCCGGCATCGCGGAAGGTCTCGGCCACGTGCCGGATCCGGAACGCCTCCTCCATGGGGAGGTTCGCGCGCCGCGCCCACAGGTAGGCCACGAACATCATCAGCAGGCCGCCGATGACCCCCGGGATGATCCCCGCCACGAAGAGCTCCACCACCGAGCTGCCCGACATCACGCCGTACAGGATCATCGGGATGGAGGGAGGAATGATGACGGCCAGGGTGGCCGACGACGAGGTAACGGCAGCAGCGAAGTTGCGCGTATAGCCGCGCCGCTTCATGGCCGGGATCAGGATCGATCCCAGCGCGGCCACGTCCGCCACGGCGCTGCCCGAGATCTCGGCAAAGAACATGGAGGCCGAGATACTGACCATCGCCAGCCCGCCGCGGATGAACCCGAACACCGCCGACGCGAACGCGACGAGGCGGCGCGAGATCCCCGACGTGTTCATGATCGTGCCGGCGAGGATGAAGAGCGGGATCGCGATCAGGGGGAACTTGGTGGCGCCCGAGAACATCACGAGCCCGACGTTGGGCAGCATCTCCAGGCCCCCGGTCGCGAGCATGGCGACCACCGTCATGATCGCAAGCGCGACCGCGATCGGCACGTTGACGAGAATGAGGATCAGGAGCAGACCGAACAGGACGAGGGTCACGCCTTGAACCTCCCCCTTCTCACGCGCAGCGCATCGGGCAGGCTGAGGAGCTGGGCGGCGATGTACAGCACGGCCCCGATCGGGATGACGGACTGGGCCAGCGCGCTCGGCACGCTCGGCAGGCTGACGAGCGGGATCCCGCCCAGCGCCGCCTGGACCTGCATGCCCGCCCACGCGAGAACGACGAAGAAGCCGATCACCGCGGCTTCCCCGATCAGTACGGCGCAGGTGCGCGCGCGGCCCCGCAGATGCTGGACGAGGACGGGGACTCCGATATGCCCCCGGTGCAGCGCCACGAGCGCCGCTCCGTAGTACGTCAGCCAGGCGAGGAGGATCGCGGCGACCTCATCGTACCAGACCAGCGCGGCCCCCGCCTTCCTGGACGCGACGCCGACGACCACGACGACCGCCAGGGCGGCCACCACGGCCAGCACGGCGACCTCGAGCGTCCTCTGAAAGACTCGGCGCGCGCGGCGCAGAAGGCTCGCACCGGACCCCCCGGGCGGTGCTTTCACGGGCTACTGTTCTACCAGCCGCAGAACCCGGTCGATCAACTCGCGCCCTCCCTCCACACTCGCGCTGAACTCCTCGTAGACCTGTTCGCTGGCGCGCTGGAAGGCCACCTTGTCCGCCCAGTTGACGGAGATATTCGTGGCAGCCATCTCCACGAGCAGCTCCCGCTCAAGCCGCCTGGCGGTCTGGTAGACGAACGCCTGCACCGCTTTCGCCTCCTCTTCGACCACGCTGCGGATCTCTTCGGGCACCTCGGGCCAGTGTTCGCTGGACACGGTCACGAACGCAGGCGTGTACACGTGCTCGGTGAGCGACAGAAACTGCTGGACCTCGTTGAGCTTCGAGGCGTGGATCTGGGCGAGTGGATTCTCCTGACCATCGACGACCCCCGTCCGGAGGGCGAGAAGGACCTCGGAGAACGCCATCGGCACGGGATTCGCGCCGAAGTTCTGGAAGAGCTTGACCCGCCAGGTCCCGCGCGGCGTGCGGAGCTTCAGCCCGCTCAGGTCGTCGGGTGCGCGGATAGGACGCAGGTTGTTGGTGACGTGGCGGTAGCCGTTCTCCCACAGGGCGATGATGTGGTAGCCCTCCGCTTCGGCGAGGGGTACGAGGTCCGGCCACACGACTTCCTGCTCGATTCGTGTCATGTGGTCGCGGTCGTCGACCAGATAGGGCATCTCGAAAAGGCCGAACTCGGCGATTCGGGAGGACATGATCGAGGATGGCAGCGCGAAGTCGACCGTGCCGAGCCTCAGCTTCTGCAGCAGGACATCGTCTCCACCGAGCTGGCTCGACCCGTAGACGACCACCTCGGCCTTGCCGGCCAGCCGCTCGTTGACCCTGGCGGCGAACTCCTCCGCGGAGAGGGCGAACAGCGATCCCGGCGCCCCCACATGGCCGAAGCTGAGTTCCAGGACCTGGTCTCCCTGCCGGGCCGAATCGGAGCACCCGGCGGTGGCCAGCACCAGCGCCGTCACCGCCGCGGCTCGCAGAAGATTCCCCGAATTGTGAGCCGAAAACGGCGGTGCCTGCATCCTGCCTCCTTGGGGGGTGTGTTGACGCATTGACCGTCAGTTTCGTCGTGAATGTGGACCACTCAAGATAGCCCACACTGCGCGGAATGTCTTGCTGCGCTCGCCGCCCCCGGGCTTCGCGATTCGCTGCCGCTGCCGCTGCCGCTGCTCGAGAGCACTGTAAACTCCGCTTTACATATTGTAAACTTCCGTTTACTTCGGTTGGCATCTGGACAGCTCCACAACGGCGACACCGTCGTGGACCGTGCGCCCCGGTGACGTAGATTTACCGCTCTGATCCAGCTCTCCACGCTACCCTCTCGACGAGCGGAGTCACCCCGTGCGTACTCGGCAGATCGCTGCGAGCCCGCTTGCCGATTCGAGACTCGTGCACCGTCTGCGCGGCGAGGTCGAGGGAGACGTGCGCTTCGACGCGCTGACCCGCGGCCTCTACGCCACCGACGCATCCATCTACCAGATCGCGCCGCTGGGGGTGGTCTTCCCCCGCACGCTCGACGACGTGGACGCGACAATGGCGATCGCACGCGAGGAGGGTGTGCCGGTGCTGCCCCGGGGGGCGGGGACGTCCCAGTGCGGCCAGACCGTGGGCCGGGCGGTGATCATGGACACCTCGCGCCACCTCGACCGGGTGCTGGAAATCGATCGCTCGGAGCGCACGGTCACGGTCGAGCCCGGTCTCGTCCTCGATCAGCTCAACCGCCGCCTCGCCCCCACCGGCCTGTTCTTCCCCGTGGACGTCGCCACCGCCAGCCGCGCCACCATCGGAGGGATGGTGGGCAACAACAGCGGCGGGGCGCGCTCGATCCGGTATGGGATCATGGCCGACAACGCGCTCGAGATGGAGGTGACGCTCGCCGACGGGCGGATCGCGACCTTCGGCGAGCGCGGCGATCCGGCGACCGCGCCCGAGTTGGCCGAGTTCCTGCGGACGGTGGCCGCCCGGGAAGCCGATGAACTGGAAGCCCGCGTGCCGAACGTCCTCCGTCACGTCGCCGGCTACAATCTGCACCGGCTCCTCCGCCCCGGCGCCTCGCTGGCCGAGGCGCTCGTCGGCTCCGAGGGCACTCTGGCCTTCTTCCGCAAGCTGAAGCTGAGGCTGGCCCGGCGGCCCACCCGGCGCGTCCTCGGCGTCTGCGCCTTCCCGTCGCTGCTGGAGGCGCTGGACGCGGTGCAGCACATCGTCGAGCTCGACCCCCACGCCGTCGAGCTCCTGGACCACACGCTCATCGAGCTGGCCCGTGAGAACGCGTCCTTCCGCTCGACGGTCGAGGCGCTGGTGCCCGCGTCGGCGCACAGCCTGCTCCTGGTCGAGTTTGCGGGGGATTCGGCGGGGGCGCTGTCCCGCAGGCTCAGCCGCCTGGACGACGCCGTGCGCTCGAGGGGGCCGGGATGCGACGTCTCCCGCGCCGAGGATCCCGCCGCCCAGACCGCAATCTGGAACGTGCGCAAGGCCGGCCTCAACATCGTGATGTCCATGCAGGGCGAGCGGAAGCCGGTCTCGATCGTCGAGGACTGCGCGATCCCGCTCCCCGCGCTGGCCGAATTCGGCGCCTTCGTCGAGGACTCGTTCGCGCGGCACGGCACCAGCGGCACCTGGTACGCGCACGCTTCGGTCGGCCTGCTCCATGTGCGCCCTTCGCTCAGCATGAAGGACGCGGCGGACATCGCCGCCTTCAGGTCCATCGCCGAGGAGGTTCTGGCTGAAGCTTCGCGGCTGGGTGGTTCGTACTCGGGCGAACACGGCGACGGCATCCTCCGCTCCGAGTTCATCGAACCGCTCCTGGGAAGCCGGCTGGCGCGGGCCTTCGCCGAGGTCAAGCGCGCCTTCGACCCGGCCGGCATGATGAATCCCGGCAAGATCGTGGCCGCGCCCCGCATGGACGACCGCGAACTCTTCCGCTATGGGCCCGGGTATCGCGCTGTCTCGCTGCCGACTGTGGCGGCGCGCTCGGCAGCCCCGGTGCCCACCCCGCGCTCGGGCGACTCGACCGCGACCGAGTCGGCTCACGCACCGAACCATTTCGCCCGCAACGTCGAGGCGTGCAACAACAACGGTGCCTGCCGCAAGATGCACGAGGGCGTCATGTGCCCCTCCTACCGCGTGACCCGCGAGGAAGCGGACACGACCCGAGGGCGCGCCAACATCCTCCGCCTCGCCATGACCGGTCAGCTGGGTCCGGAGGGTTTGGAGGGGGATGAGGTCGCCGATGTCCTCGAACTCTGCGTCGGCTGCAAGGCCTGCAAGCGCGAATGCCCGGCGGGAGTGGACATGGCCCGCCTCAAGTCCGAAGTCCTGCACCTCAGGCATGGCCGCCTGGGCACCCCCCTCAGGGAACGGCTTTTTGCGTCCCTGCCCCGGTTGGCTCCGCTCGCCTCGCGGCTGCCCTGGCTCCTCAACCTGCGCAATCGCAGCCGCATGCTGGCGTGGCTGGGCGAACGCACGCTCGGCATCGCGGCGGCCCGGAATCTGCCCGAATGGCACCACAAGCCGTTCCGGGACCAGGAGATGGCCGAGAGTGGGACGACAATTGAATCGACAGAAACAAATGTTTATTTGTCAACGATTCACAGGAATGGAGTGCGTCACAGGTCAAATGGAGAGGTCGTTACCCTGTTTGTTGACACATTCAGTAGGTATTTTGACCCGCATGTATCGCGAGCTGCACTGGACGTCCTCGGTCACCTCGGATCCAGGCCGGTCGCCCCGGACCCCTCGCCGCCGGGCAACCGGCCCCTCTGCTGCGGCCGTACCTACATCAGCGCCGGGCTCCTCGACCACGCGCGCGCCGAGCTTCAGCGCACCATCGCCGCGCTCGCCCCATCGGCGCGGCGCGGCCTGCCGATCCTGGGTCTCGAGCCCTCCTGTCTGCTTACGCTGCGCGACGAAGCGCTATACCTCTGCCCCGGCGACGATGCGCGGGCGGTGGCCGAAAACGCCTTCCTGATAGACGAGTTTCTCGCGAAGCGCCGCAATCAGGCCGCGGTGGATCCGTCGCCGCAGGGCGCGACCATTGGGGCCACGGCAACCATCCACGGCCACTGTCATCAGAAAGCGGCGGGAACGGCCGCCGCCACCATTGAAACTCTGGCGACGTTCGCCGGTATTCAGGGCGAGGTTATCGACTCCAGCTGCTGTGGCATGGCCGGCTCCTTCGGGTACACGGCCAGGCACCTGCGCACTTCGCGTGCGATGGCGGAGTTGAGCCTGTTTCCTGCCTTGCGATCAACCTCTCCGGAAGGAATCGTTATCGCCAACGGCTTCAGTTGCCGCGCTCAGATCGAGGCAGGAACGGGTCGGCGAGCGCGGCACATGGTGGAGGTTTTGAGCGAATGTTTCAATGGTCGCAAGTAGTCTTCGGAGCCCGCTGGATCGTGGCTACGGCCGTC
Source organism: Longimicrobiales bacterium (assembly GCA_965211645.1). Taxonomy (GTDB): domain Bacteria; phylum Gemmatimonadota; class Gemmatimonadetes; order Longimicrobiales; family Gaopeijiaceae; genus Bin94. The sequence continues at coordinate 1,017,500 of OZ242947.1, forward strand.
TTCCCGGCTGTAACCGTCCGCGCGCAACAGGTGATCGAGCTTCCACTGGCCGATCGCCAACTCGACGCCGATTTCGCCGAGGTCTACCGCGTCGGCGACGGTTTCCAGGAATGGCAGCAGCTGTCGCGGGTGACCTCGCTGTCCTTCGATGCCCACGGCAACCTGCACGTCGGGGACCTGGCCGGCGACGAACTGTCGGTCCTGGTCGTCGATCCGCAGGGCGAACTGGTGGTCCGGTTCGGCCGCAAGGGTGAGGGACCGGGCGAATTCCGAAGGGCGAGTTACGCCCTTGGTCTCCCCGATGGGCGCACCATAGTAGCGGATGACATGCATATGGCGTACCAGGTATTCGATCTGGGCGGCGACTTCGAGCGGTGGATTCGCTACCCCGGAGTGGACGCGGCGGACGAACGGCCGCCGATGTACGTGAGGAGCACGGATCCGCGGATCCGCAAGGTGGATCGGTGGAGCGAGAATCTCATCGCCCGCGTAACGTTCGCGCGGGTCTTCCAGGTGGTCGACTCGATCAACCGGCGCTTCAACCTGGACACGGGCCCTGGTCCCCGAAAGGTGATGCGGGTGCTACTGGACGGAGATGAGGCACGCGAAGTGGACATTGCAGGCGCGAGGAATCCGGACGAGGAGGGGGATTTCCATTTCGGCCCCCTTCCCGAGGGTCGTATCGCCTTTTCCGACACCAGCGCCTACGAAATCAGGATAGCCGATTCCGGCGGCGCCGGGAGCCGGGTTCTCGTCCGGCCCTTCCCGGACAGGCTTTGGGACGACAGAACCCAGAGAGCCTACAAGGAGTTCGGCAAGCAGTCGGTGCGGGACGCGGTGGAGACGGGTGGGGATCGAGCCGAGATGGTAGGCATGTTCGGCGGGGCGCAGGCGCTTATGGAACGGATCGAAGCCAGGGAGTACAGTGGCGCAATCCCCCATGTGGCCGCCCTCGAGACTACCTGGAACGGGCGAATCTGGGTGCTGCGAACTCCCGCATCCGGATTCGTCGAGATCGATTTTCTCGGTGCGATGGCTACGGCGCTCTCCTCGGAACCGACCGGGCTCACGGCGGTCGGGCCGGGACCGATCGACGTGATCACGCCAGAGGGCGAATACCTCGGTACCCTTCCCGAATCGACGATGCCCAACGCCTTCGGTCCCGACGGGCTGGCCGCGTATGTGGGAATCGACGAGCTCGATGTCCCGACCGTGGTCGTCAGGCGCCTGCCAGCCGCGATTCGGCAGTAGTCGCCCCGCAACCGGACCTTGACTCCCGACGAACTCGGCGCCCACGTCTCCGTCGCCGGCGGAGTCCACAACGCCCCCGGGCGGGCTGCCGACGTCGGCGCCGCCGTCTGCCAGGTGTTCACCAAGCAGCCCAACCGGTGGGCCGAACCGTCGATCCCGGAAGACGTCGTTGGCCGCTATCGCAGCGCGGCGGCTGGCCTCGCCTTCGTCGCCTCGCACGACTCCTACCTCATCAACCTGGCCAGCCCGCGGCCGGACCTGTGGCGACGCTCCGTCGATTGCTTTACCGGCGAGCTCCAGCGTGCGGCGCTGCTGGGCCTCGACGCGGTGGTCTCGCACCCGGGCAATGCCACGGACGGCGACCGCGACAGCGGAATCGTGCGCAACGCAGAGGGGATCACCGAGGCACTGGAGGCGACCGCGGGCGGACCGCGCGTCCTGCTGGAACTTACCGCGGGCGCCGGGACCTCGGTCGGCGGCACCTTCGAGGAGTTGAGGCGCATCATCGAGGACATCCCCGAGCCCCACCGAGCGCGGGTCGGCGTCTGCTTCGACACCTGCCACGCCTGGGTGGCCGGCCTGGATCTCCAGGGCGACTTCGAGGGCGTGTGGCAGAGCGCCGACGATACCTTCGGCGTCCACCGCATCGAACTCTTCCACCTCAACGACGCGAAGACGCCTTTCGGCTCACGCCTCGACCGTCACGAGAACATCGGCGAAGGGACGATGGGGCTCGCGCCGTTCCGCCAGCTCATGAATGCCGATCGGTTCCGGAACGTCCCAAAGATCCTGGAGACGCCGAAGGGCGACGACCTGGTGACGGCAGACCGCAGGAACCTGGCGGTCCTGCGCGGCCTCAGGGGCGAGGCGTAGGCGACAGCCGCCCGGTGGCCGGCGGGCTCCGGGACACGGCCAGGGAGCCGGGGCGACGGGCCTCAGCGGTTCCGCCGCCGCTCGATACGGGCCGCGGCGATCTCCACCAGACGCCGCATTTCCGCGATGGGCTCTTCGTGGTCGTCCACCTGAAGGCGCAGCACGACATCGTTGTTGAGCCACACGCCGCCGTCCTCCTGCACGATCAGCATCGCCGCCGACTGCATGCCGCGCGTGTCGCCACCCGCGGCCTGACCGGCCTCCAGCGCCGCCTGCAAGCGCAGCGACAGGTGACCCGCCGTCGACTCGAACGCGGCGACCATGTCGTCCACCACGGCCTGCCCCGCCAGGATGTTGCCCTGCGCCGAGCAGTACTCGCCGATGCGGTGGCCGGCCCAGTCGCTGGCCCGGGGACCGGTGTGCGTTGCGACCTCGCCGCGGGCGTTCATGATCGAGAACTGGCGGCCCTGCTTCGTCCACCGCTCCGGGTCGGGATCGGGGTCGCGGGCGAGGATCTCCCGCACCGCGTCGGCGGGCGAGTATCCGTCGCGCAGAAGCGCCAGCCCCTGGGGCCCGTAGCTCACATCCACGATGGCCTGCGTGGCGACCACGCCCACCCCGGCCTCCCCCCAGATCACGCCGTTGCCCACGGAGAAGACCCTTGACTGAACCGCAGCCCCCACCTCCCCGGTCGCGGGATCGTAGCCCACGATCGAGAACGTCCCCACGGGCGGCCAGGGCGAACCTTCCTGGGCCAGGACGGGTAGGAACCCTGACGCGGCGACGGCGAGCGCGACTGTGGCAAACTGCGCGAACCTTCTCATCTTCATCCTCCTGCCGGGGTCGAGGTATCCGGATTCGACCCAAATCTGGCACCCGCTCCGGCGAATTGGCTAGCTTGCTCACATGTCCATGATTCCGATGCGGCCCCTCGGGTTCGGCGAGATCGTCGACGGGGCCCTGCAGCTCTACCGGCGCGACTTCGGCCTCTACTACCTGATTGCGCTGGTGGCGGCGTTCCCGGGGTACCTGCTGATCCTGGTGACCGGGGCCGACGCCAACACGCTCGCATCCGGCCCCGACACGGATCCGTTCGCGGCGCTTGCGGCCGGAGCGTCCTTCATGGGCGTGACGCTGGCGGCGGCAGCCATGGCCTGGGTGGGCTGGGTTGCCGTCGGGGCGGCGATGGCGGAGAGGATCGGAGAGCGGCCGGCGTCGCTTGGGCGCGCATACCGGGATGCGTTCCGCCACCTCCCGTCCACCATCGGTGCAACCGTCGTCGCGCTGCTGATCTTCGCCGTGCTCTTCGCGGTGGTGATCATGCTCGGGGGCATTCTCGTTGCCGTGCTGTCGGCGGCCGAAACCGCCGTGCTGCTGATCGCGAGCACGGTCTTCGTGTTGGCGATTGGCGCACTGGTGGCTGCCTTCTGGATGGGCGCCACCTTCGGGATTCTCCCCGCGGTCATCATCGAGGGTCGCCGGGCCATGAGCGCGCTGGGGCGCTCGCTCAGCCTGTGCAGGGGCGGCTGGATGCGGGTGACGGGGATCATGGTGGTGGCCATGATCATCAACGTGGCGCCCTCGGTGGGCGTGACGGCCCTGTTCGGCATGGGAGACCTCTTCACCTCACCGGACGCGCTCGGGGAGATCAGCTCCACACAGCAGTGGCTGCTCAACACGGTGGACCTGGTGGTCGGACCCCTGACCACCCCGTTCATGGTCGGGAGCATCATGGTGCTCTTCCACGACCGCAAGGTGCGCAGCGAGGCTTTCGACCTGGAGACGCTCGCGGGGGACATGGACGACCGCTGATGCAGCGCGCAACTGCATGATGCGGCTTTCCGGCCAGGAGCCCGTTACACCCGGGCAGCCGCTGCCGTCGGCCACGCAGGTGTCCGATGTGCTGCGCGACATCGTGGCCGACCCGGAGTTCGCCACCTTCGACATCTCTCTGCGGCAAAGGCTCATCCGGTGGTTCTTCGACACGCTGTTCGAGGCCTGGGGCTGGCTGCAGCGATTGGTCGGAGAAGACGGAACCGGCGTGGCCGAAATCGTCGTGATGGTGGTGGCGCTGGCAGCGCTGCTGATCATGGTGATGGTCGCATCGAGACACGCTCCGAGGGTTCTGGGGCGCGAGCCTGGCGATGACGAAGACGAGGCGCCCGGGCCCGTTACCGCATCGGAGTGGCTTCGGATCGCGAGCCGCCGGGCAGGCGATGGCGCCTTCCGCCCGGCCGCCACCGCCCTCTACCAGGGGTTTCTCCTGAGCCTCGAGCAGCAGGGGAAGCTGTCGTTCCACAGCTCCAAGACACCCGGGGACTATGCGTCGGAGATTGTCCGCGGAGAAGCCGATGCCGCCTCGGGCGCCGTGAGGAGCGGGCAACCCGAAGCGGGCGACCGCGCGATGGGCGGCGGCGGTGTCGACAAGTCCGTGGGCGCATTGGCGGGCGGGCGGTTTCTGGCTTCCTTCCAGGACTACTCCTTCGGGCAGGAAGACCCGACATCGGCCGGATATGCCGATCTGGCGAGGATGGCCCGGGACGCCGGCTGCCCGGCGGAGGCGACCGCGGGCGGGGCGCCGGATGCGGAGGCGCCGGATCGATGAGCGCCCCCACTGCTACTCCTCGGAAACTGCGCACACGGCCACTGTTCTGGGTAGCCGTGATTCTGGTGTTCGCGATGGTGGCAGGATACCTGGGAAGGCCGGAGGGTCAGCGAGCGGAAAACACCCGCTACAGTTTCTTCCGCACCACGCCCGACGGCGTCGCGGCCCTCGCCCGCGGGATCGATCGCCTCGGACGGCATGCCGAACCACGGATCACCCCGCTGGTCGATGCGGACGGGGTCCGCGGGACCGTCGTGCTTCTGCGGCCGGTGCTTCCGCCGAGCCCACGGGAGATCAATGCGCTCCTGAACCGGGTGCGGGCGGGCGGTACCCTGCTCTATGTGCCCGTGTATCTCCCGGGTCGGCGTGATACCGGGCAGACGCCGCTCATGGACTCACTCGGCATCCGGCTTCGCTTGCGGACGCCCCGTGACGAAGTGCTTGACGGGTATCTGCAGGAGCCGCAATGGGGGGATCACGCGCTCACCGAGGGCCTGGCTCTGCCTGATTCGCTTGTGCACGGGTTTCGAGTCGCCGGTGACGGCGGCGGCGACGCGGATGACACGGTGGATGCCCGGGTCGTCCAGCGCCTGCTGACCGCGAGGGACGGCGAAGAAGAGGAATGGATCGCCGCGGCCGAACTCCGGCTGGGGGACGGGCGCATCGTCCTGCTCGCCGAGGCCGGGCCGCTGTCGAACGCACGGGCCGTCGAACACCCTCTGGCGGTTCTTGCCGTCCGCGCCGCGCTGGCGTACACGAATGAAGCCGACACCGTATTCTTCGACGAGTATCACCAGGGTATCCGCAGTCACCGCAGCCGGGCCGAGGTGCTGGGGCACTTCTTCTTCGGAACCCCGCGTGGACGGGGGCTGCTGCACCTGATCCTGGTCTGCTTTCTGGTGCTCGCCTGTTCGGGGCTGCGGTTCGGGGCCCCGGCGTCCGCAGTGGCTCCTCCGGACCGGGAGCGCCGATCCCCGCTGGAACACGTCTCGGCGCTCGGCGATCTCTACCGCAAGGCCGGTGCAACGGTGACCGCGGCGCTCCTGCTTCTGGCCCGGCTCGCGCGAATCACCCGCCATCCCCCGCCGCGCGATGTGGCGGAGGCGGACACGCTGCTCAGGCGACTGGACGCGGAGGAGGGTACCGACACGCCGCTGGCGGGGGCTCGAAGGGGCCTGCACGCGGACCCGCCGGACCTGACGGCGATCGCCGCCGGAATCGACGAACACCTCTCAAGGAGATTCAATCCATGACACCGCCGGAAGCGGCACTGCGCCTGCTCGGGGACCTCGGGCAGGTGGTGCTCGGCCAACAGGCCGTGCTCAGACAACTCATGATCACCCTCCTCGCCCGGGGTCACGCCCTGGTCGAGGGCGTCCCGGGCACCGCGAAGACGCTGGCGGTCCGGGCGCTGGCCAGGGGGCTGGGACTCGATTTCGGCCGGGTCCAGTTCACGCCGGACCTGATGCCCACCGACCTCGTCGGCGTCAACATCCTGGGGGATTCGGGGTTCACCTACCGTCCCGGCCCCGTCTTCGCCGACCTGCTCCTGGCCGACGAGGTGAACCGCGCGCCGCCCAAGACCCAGGCCGCCCTGCTCGAGGCCATGGAGGAGCGGCAGGTGACCGTGGACGGGAAGACGCGACCCCTGCCCGACCCGTTCACGGTGTTCGCGACGCAGAACCCCGTCGAGTACGAGGGGACCTATCCGCTTCCCGAAGCACAGGTCGACCGGTTTCTGATGAAGATCGTGGTGGGCTATCCGCCGGCCGAAGCGGAACAGGCCATCCTGGACCGCCACGAGGCCGGCTTCAGGGCCGACGACGAGCTCACCTATCCCATGGGCGACCCGATGACCCGGGAAGAGCTGCTCGAGATGCGGGCCGCGGTGAATCGGGTGCACATGGATGAGCGTGTGCGGCGCTATGTCACCGACATCGTTCGCGCAACCCGTGACGACGCCGCCTTCGTGCTCGGGGCCAGTCCCAGGGCCGGCGTCGCGCTCTTCCAGGCCGCCCGGGCCGAGGCCTACCTGCAGGGACGCGACTTCGTGACCCCGGACGATGTCAAGTCGCTGTCCTTCCCCGTCCTGCGGCACCGGGTGGTGCTGACCGCCGAGGCCGAGGTCGAGGGCCGGTCCTCCGACGACGAACTCACTTCGCTCCTGGAGACGCTGGAGGCTCCCCGGTAGTGCGGATCACGCTCATTCCGAGCGGGCGCACGCTGGTGGTCCTGGGCGTGACGTCGCTGCTGTTCCTGGTGAGCACGCCGCTGGCGCTCGCCGTGGATGCCGTCGTGGTGTTGCTGGCGCTTCTGGACGGGCGCCGGACGCACTCGCCCGCGGTGGAGCGCGAGCTGCCGCGGATCTCGGCACTGGCGGCGGTGACCGAGGTGGTCCTCACGGTGACCAACCCCGCCGAACGGGCAATCGTGGTCAAGGTGACCGACGACCTCGACCCGTGCCTGCGGCGCCTGGCGGGACCCGGAGGAGTGGATGAGTGGGAGAACGGGTACGAAGTCTCCATTCCGGCCCGCGGCTCCGTGCGATGTCGCTATCGGGTCACCCCGCGTACCCGGGGATTCCTCTCGCTCGGCACCGTCCACCTGCGCACCCTCTCGGCATGGGGACTGACCTGGAGCCGCTCCAGCATCGAACTGTCCGACACGCTCCAGGTACAGCCCGGTGTGAAGGATCTTCTGCGCGATCGCAGCGGTTTCGCGATCAGGAGGCGGCTGCGGACCCCGGGGCTGCGCCGCAACCGCCAGTGGGGCGAGGGGCGGGAGTTCGAGAGCCTGCGCGACTACGTGCAGGGCGATGATCCGCGCACCATCGACTGGAAGGCGTCCGCGAAGAGGCGCAAGTTCGTCGTGCGCAACTACGAGGCCGAGCGCAGCCAGAACATCGTCCTCGCGATCGACGCCGGCAGACACATGCGGGAGCGCCTGTCGCCGGTGCGTGAGCGCATCGACTATGCGTTGGGCGCGTGCATGATGCTCGCCAGCCGGGCCCAGAACTTCGGCGACCGCATCGGAGTCGTGGTCTTCGACGAGAGTATCCGGCACGTCTCCCCCCCCAGGCGTGCGGACCCGCCGGCGCTGGCCAGGGTGCTCGCGGGCGTGGAGACGCGGCTGGTCGAACCGAACTATCCGCTGGCGTTCGCGACCCTCGGACGCACCTTCCGCAAGCGGTCGCTGGTCATTCTCTTCTGCGACGTGATCGACGGGTCGGTGTCCAGGGCGCTGGTCAGCTCGCTCGCGCGCATCGGCCGGGCCCATCTTCCCCTCGCAATCGCCATCCGGAATCCCGCCCTGGAGTCAGCCGCCACCCGGCCTGTGACGGAACCGGAGGACGCCTACCATCGCGCCGCTGCGGAGGAGCTGGTGCAATCCCGGACGACGACGCTCCAGGTGATGCGGCAGTCGGGAATCCTCGTCGTGGACACGCCGCCGGGGGACACCCTGGTACGCACTCTGGACAAGTACGTCGAGATCAAGGAGCGGGGGCTGCTTTAGCGACGGGCGCGTCGGGCCGCGGCGGCGACCGTCTGCCGGCCAACCCGAAGTAGAGCACCAGCAGCACCGCGGTCGCCCCGCCAAAGGCGAACTTCCAGACGGCGGGCAACTGCAACGGCGAATAGAAGCCCTCGATGAGCCCGGCCACCACAAGCATCAGCGCGGTCCCCGCGATGAGCGATAGAAATGCGCGGCCGCGTTCCATGAGCGCCTCGGCACGGGTGCGCCTGCCGGGCATCAGCAACGCCGACCCCAGGCCGAACCCGGCACCCCCGGCGATGCAGATCGCGGTGAGCTCGATGAAACCGTGGGGGAACACCCAGGCCAGGAGCACCAGGGGCACGCCCTCGTTGGCGTAGACGCCGAAGACGGCACCCAGCCCTATGCCGTTGAGCAGCAGGACAAAGAGGGTGCCGAGACCCGCCAGGAATCCGCCGGCGAAGGCGTAGAAGGTGACGGCCACGTTGTTCGTCATCAGCGAGGACGCGAATACCGGCATCTCTGCGCCTTCGATGTCCTCCTCCAGATACCTGGCGTCGATGTTGCCCTTTTCGGTGTTTTCCACACGGGTCATCATCCCCGGTCCCGCGATCGCCCGCCCCAGCAGCGCGTCCTCGCGAACGGCAACGTACGCCGCCAGCCCCGAGCCATAGAAGAGGACGGTGGCGAGCAGGATCTGCCTGGAGTACAGACGCACCGCCCGCGGGAACTCCGCCGCGATCCAGTGCCCCAGCGAAACCGCGACCCGCCCCCTGGCGCGGTAGAGCAGATTGTGTCCGGCCCCGGCCCACCGCCCGACGGTTCCGAGCAGCCCCGGCGACGCGCCGTAGGTCCGCGCCCGAGCCAGATCGGCCGTGACTCCACGGTAGAGTTGTCCGAAGGCACGCACCTCGTCTTCCCCGAGGCTCCTGAGTCCGCGTTTCCTGCCCTTTTCGACCAGATCCACGTACCTGGTCCACTCTTCGCGCTGCTCCCGGGCCATCGTGGCCGCCTGCAGGCTGGCCCCTCCGCGCCGCGCCGCGTGACGGGGGGCCTCCGCTTCGTGCAGCAGAACGAGGTTTTCGTCGGCGTCGCGAGTGACCGCCTTCGGATCGTCCGAGAGGGCGAAGCCGAGCACATTGAGGATGGACGCGGCCACCCGGCTGCGGACTTCGGGACCCAGCCCGTCGCGCCGCGCCATGTAGCCCGCAAGGAGCTCGAACTGCTCAACCGAAAGAACCGGCCGGCCGACGCGGGCGGGTGGGAGTTCGTCGCCGCCCAGGATTTCGCTGCCGGCCGCGTCGCGCACGACCATGGTGCCGGCGACGAGATCGCCCAGGCGTTGCGCCCGCCGATTGACGAGGATGCAGACGGTCCCGAACAGCCCGGACGGAAAGGGCTGCAGGTCGACGATGCGAATCAGGTTCCGCAGAACGGATCCGCGAAAGGAGAGGGGTTCGCCTCCGGAGTGGATCACCCGCAGTCCGATCGCCCGTTTGCCGGGAGTCCGCCCTCCGCCGAGCCCTTCGAAGAGCATGAAGTATCCCCACTGTGCGAAGAACCCGGCGAAAATCAGTATCGTCGTGCTCACCGACTCCAGCAGGTCGCCCAGCGCCCCGACGTAGTACCACGCCAATCCCAGGACGAGCAGGGCCCCGACCATGATCGCCATGTCGATCGCCATCGCCGCCGCGCGGGACCCCAGGTCGGCGAGCACGTAGTCGAGGCGCACATGCTCGGGGGTGTCCACCGCGACCCGGCGATGAAGGGCTGTGGACGGAGAAGGTGTTTTCATCACGCTGTGGGCTGCGCGCAGCCAGTGCCGGAGGAGGGACTTGAACCCCCGACACGCGGATTATGATTCCGCTGCTCTGACCAACTGAGCTACTCCGGCAAGGGACACGAAAGCTCCAAATGAGCCGGGTCCCTGTCAAGCGGTCTGCGGGAGCGGACCCGCGACCGGGGTCCGGCCCTTGTCAAGCGACCCGGGCGGCCCCCTTTTTCGGGACACCACCGCCAACCACGGAGAATGGCACATGGATTTGGGTTTCTTCTTCATCCCGGGGCTCGCCGCCTTCGGGCTCATCGGCATCATGAGTTCGCTGCGGATCCTCTGGGAGTATGAACGCGGGGTGGTCTTCCGCCTCGGCAAGCTCACGCGCGCCAAGGGGCCCGGCCTCGTCTTCCTCGTGCCCTTCGGGGTGGAACGCATGCGCAAGATGGACCTGCGCATCATCGCGCTCGACATCGCGCCGCAGGACACGATCACCAAGGACAATGTGAGCTGCACGGTTAACGCAGTTGTTTACTTTCGGGTCATCGACCCCTCCAGGGCCGTCGTTGAGGTCGAGGACTACTATTTCGCAACCAGCCAGATCGCGCAGACGACGCTGCGGAGCGTGGTGGGGCAGTCCGAACTCGACGAGCTGCTCGCCCAGCGGGAGCGGATCAACGAGATCGTGCGGCGCATCATAGACATGGAGACCGACCCGTGGGGCATCGAAGTCACCGCCGTCGAGATCAAGGACATCGATCTGCCCAAGGAGATGAAGCGCGCGATGGCCAAGCAGGCCGAGGCCGAGCGCGAGCGGCGCGGCAAGGTGATCGCGGCCGAGGGCGAGTTCCAGGCCTCGCGCAAGCTGTCGGCGGCGGCGAAGGTCATCTCGCAGCACCCGGTGGCGCTGCAGCTGCGCTTCCTGCAGACCGTGGTCGAGGTGGCGGCGGAGAACAACTCCACCACGCTGTTCCCGATCCCCATCGACCTGTTCGCACCCTTCATCGAGAAGGCGACCGGCGTTCCCGGCGGCGGGTTCCCGAAGTCGCTCGGCAAGGCGGATGCGGACGCGCTGGCCGCGGCGACGGTGGAGGCGCTTGGCGCCGGCTCGGCCGACATGATGGAAGCGCTGGAGGCGGGAGACGCGGAAAAGGTCCTGGAAGGGGCGAAGAAGGCGCTGGGCATGGGAGAGATGCAGGAGGAGGAAGAGGAGGGCTAGCGCGCGGCCCGGGTCGACGCGGGCCCATGGCCACCGGGCAACCCGGGGCGCCTGCTCGACAGGCGTCCGGCTAGTTGGCCGCTCCCTGGCCGGCGCGCCCCCGCAGCCACCTCAGGATCGACGGCCTGCCGGACTGCGCGGAATCCGCCGGCGTTTCCGGCTCGATGATCCGGTAGAGAATTTCCCCGTCGCGGATGAACCCGTACTGCTCGCGCGCGATCCGTTCGAGCAGCTCGTCGTCGGTGCGGAGCGCCTCGATCCTGTGGCTAAGCGAGTCGATTGCCTGCCGCATCGCCGCGATCTCGGCGCGCCGCGCGGCCAGCTCGGCCTCTGCGCGGCGGGCGTCCAGAATCGAGTATTCGCCTCCCGCCACCACGAAATAGAGGGCGAGACCCAGCACACCGAAGGAGATCAGGCGGCGGGTGGGGATTCGCTTCATCGCAGAACCTCCCTGCCGGCGTAGCGGGCCCGGGCTCCCAGGGCTTCCTCGATGCGGAGCAGCTGGTTGTACTTGGCCACGCGGTCCGTGCGGCTCGGAGCCCCGGCCTTGATGAGGCCCGCCCCGGTCGCGACCGCCAGGTCGGCGATGAAGGTGTCCTCGGTCTCGCCGGACCGGTGCGAGATGATCGTCCCGAACCCGGCGTCCTGAGCCATCCTGACCGCGTCGGTCGCCTCGGTGAGGGTGCCGATCTGGTTCACCTTGACGAGGATCGAGTTGGCCGCGCGGGTGCGGATGCCGCGTCCGAGGCGGTCGAGGTTGGTGACGAAGAGGTCGTCGCCCACGATCCGGCAGCGCGATCCGACGCGCTGCGTGAGGGCGGTCCAGCCCTTCCAGTCGTCCTCGTCGAGGGGGTCCTCGAGGCTCACGATGCCGAAGCGGTCGATCATCTCCTCCCAGAAGGCGACCATGCCGCCGGAAGTCAGCGTTTCGCCCGACGACTTGTGGAACGTGTAGCTCCCATCCGAGAAGAACTCCGAGGCGGCCGCATCGACGGCCAGCACCAGGTCCTCGCCGGGCTTGTAGCCCGCGGCCTCGATCGCCTGCACAACCGCTTCCCCGGCCTGGGCATCGGATTCGAGATCGGGAGCGAATCCGCCCTCGTCACCCACGGCGGTGCTCTTTCCGGCCGCGCTCAGGACGCCCTTCAGCGCGTGGAACACCTCGGTCCCCATGCGAAGGCCTTCCGCGAACGAGGCCGCGCCCACCGGCAGGACCATGAACTCCTGGATGTCGACGTTGTTCGACGCGTGGGCACCGCCGTTGACGATGTTCATCATCGGGACCGGGAGGGTGCGGGCGTCGTCGCCGCCGAGGTACCGGTAGAGGGGGAGTCCCGCCTCGGAGGCCGCCGCGCGGGCCGCCGCCATCGAAACGGCCAGGATGGCGTTCGCGCCCAGCCGCCCCTTTTCTGCGGTGCCGTCCAGTTCGGCCATGGCGCGGTCCAGGCCGCGCTGCTCGCGGGCCTCGAAGCCGCGCAGCGCCGGCAGGATCTCGCTGCGGATGTTGCCGACCGCGTTGCGAACGCCCCGGCCCAGGTAGCGGGCCTTGTCGCCATCGCGGAGCTCCACCGCCTCGTACCGGCCCGTTGAGGCCCCGCTCGGCACCGCTGCCCGTCCACTGTGACCGGTCTCGAGGATCACCTCGGCCTCGACGGTGGGATTGCCGCGCGAATCGAGGATTTCGCGCCCGCGGATATCCGCGATGGCAGGCATGGCGCCCTACCCCTCTCCGTTCAGGAGCGAGGTGATCGCCTCCCGGCACTCCCGGGACAGCCTGTTCCGGTCCCGCACGGTCAACCCTTCGGTGCTGATCGGGCTGCCGACCGATACGGTTGCGGTTCCGCGCGAGATCACCCAGCTGCCCTTCCTCATGATCCCGCGCGTGCCCTGAATGGCAACGGGGACCACCGGCACCTGCGACTTGATCGCCATCATGAAGGCGCCCTTCTTGAAGCGCCCCATCTCACCGGTGGGGGATCGCGTGCCTTCCGGGAACATGATGATCGTGCGTCCCTCGTCCAGCAGTTCGTCCACCCTCTGGAGGGACTCTATGGCCTTCTCCCGGTCGGAGCGGTCGATGGCGATGTTGCCGACCTTCTGCCAGGCTGCGCCGACGACCGGAACGCGGTTCAGCTCCTGCTTCCCGACGAAGCTGAACTTGCGCCGCAGGGCGGTTCCAAGCGCGAAGATGTCGAACCAGCTCTGGTGGTTCGCCACCAGGATCTGTCCCCGTCCCAGGCTCAGGCGTTCGCCGTTCTTCACGATAAGCCTCGCGCCTGCACCCTTCATGCAGATGGATGTCCACTCGCCGGTCAACTGATCGGCGCGCTTGCGGAAGTGACTGGGCCACAGAAAGTAGTACAGCACGGCGCGGCCGCCGGAATAGAGCGTCGCCGCCACCATCGCGGCGTAGGCCCAGCCGACCCGAATCACGGCGCCACTACGCAAAGTGATCGTAGCCTCCGCGGCCGGCGACGGTGCGCCCGCCCTTCCCGTCTTCCAGCACGACGCCCGCGCCTGCCTCGACCGTGCCGATCCGCGTGAGTCGCACCGACAGCTCTCGTCCCAGGTCCAGGATCGCTGCCTCCTTGCCCGCCGGGGCGGTAAACATCAGTTCATAATCTTCGCCCCCCTCGAGGGCGAGGTTCAAGTCCCCCCCCGCCGCGGTGTCGACGGGCACGGCGTCCTGAAGGATGCGAAGGCGGACTCCGGATGCCCTGGCGACATGTCCTGCGTCTCGCACCAGCCCGTCGGAGACGTCGATCATCGCGCGGGCCAATCGCTGCACCGCGAGCGCCCTTCCGAGCGGGACCCGATTCGGCGGCGATGCGAAGCGTTCCCGCGCCGGCGGCGGCGGCCGCCCCCCCGCCGACCACTCGGCCACGGCGGCCGCGGCACCGCCCAGACAGCCGGACACCCACACGTCTTGCCCCGCCTCCGCCCCGCTCCGCCGGCACGGCTCCCGCACCCTGCCGACGGCGACCACGTCCACCACGGCCGGCCCCGGCGACCTGCTGACATCGCCCCCCACCACCGCCACCCCCACCCGGTCTCCCGCCCGGCGGACACCGCGCTGGAGCTCCTCGCACAGCGACGGGTCACCGGAAACGGCCAGTGAGACGAGGACCGCTTCCGGAGCCGCTCCCATCGCGGCCATGTCGCTCAGCGCCGCGGCGCCGGCGCGGAACCCCGCTTCGGCGGGTGCGATCCAGTCAAAGCTGAAGTGCACGCCCTCGATCATGAGATCCGTGGACACCGCAAGGCCGCCGCGAAGGACGGCAGCGTCGTCTCCAGGCCCCTGAATCACGGCGCGGCTCCCCTTCCAGCCGATTGCGACAAGCCGCTCGATCAGCTTCAGCTCGTCCACATGCGGGAGGCGCTAGCGGGGCGGCGCCTGGTCGAAGGTGACGAAGGGAAACGGCAGTCCGGTCACGGGCTCGTCGTCGACGTCGAGTGCGGCGGGGATCCCATCCACGACATCCGAGGGCATCATCGCCGCGCCCTTCCCGGTGGCCGCCGCGGCGCGCCCCGTCACGTGCAGTGCAAGACCGGATGCCTCGACCGGGGGCGCGCCCTGGGCGAGGAAGGCGCCGATGGCGCCCGTGAGGACATCGCCCATGCCCGCGACGGCGAGCGCGGAGGCGTGCTCGGTGGTGCTCACCAGGAGGCGGCCGTGCGGATCGGCCACGAGGGAGGGGGCGCCCTTCAGCAGCGTGACGACGCCGCGGGAGGACGCGAAGCTGCGCGCCGCGCCGATGCGGTCGCCCTGCACGGCGGCGACGGTTGTCTGCATAAGGCGGGCCATCTCGCCGGGATGTGGCGTGACCACGATCGGGGGTCGTCCCGGCAGGGCGTCGGCGCCCCCGCACGAGAGGAGGGCGGGAGCGTCGGCGTCGCCGCGCGAGAGGACGGTGAGGGCGTCCGCGTCGAGCACTGCCGGGCGGTCGCCCAGAGCCCGCAGAGCGACTTCCAGCTGTCGCGCGGCGGCGTCTCCGGTCCCCAGCCCGGGGCCGGCCGCCAGCGCGTCGGCGGCTTGCACGGCGTCTCCCAGCGCCGCTTCGTCCGCGGCGTCGACGAAGAGGGTTTCAGGAGCCTCCAGCAGCAGGTCGCGTGCGTCGCGGGAGGCGCACACGCGCACCAACCCCGCGCCGGAGCGGAAGGCGGAGCGGGCAGCGAGGATTGCCGCGCCGGGCATCGCCGACCCCGCCAGGATGGTTACGGCGCCGACCGCCTTCTTGTGGGTGACGGCGGGCCGGTGCGGCTTCCACCTCGCAGCCGACCCGGCCGTGACCAGCTCGGCCCAGTCGGCGTCGGGCCCGGGCGGGAAGGCGATCTCGACGGCGACGATGCGGCCGCAGTGCATCCGGCCCGGGTGAAGAAGCGTGCCCAACTTCGGCCAACCGAAGGCGACGGTGATGTCGGCCCGCACTACCGCTCCGGGGATCGCGCCGGTCGCGCCGTCGACGCCGGATGGCGTGTCCAGCGCCACAGTCGTGCCTCCAGCGCCGTTGGCCGCTTCGATGGCGGCGGCGTAGCGCGAGCGGGGCGCGCCGCGAATCCCCGTTCCCAGCAGCCCGTCGACGACGACCACCGCCTCCCGCAGCACGCGCGACGGGGAGTCTCCGGCCACAACACTCTCCGCTTCTCCGGCATCCGCACCATCCGGCCCGAATCGGACGGTCGGCAGTTCCCATCCATGCAGCACGGACTCCACCGCGGGCCGACTACCCACCATCACCGCGGTGACGCTTCGTCCCCACGCGGCCAGGCACCTGAGGCACACCAGCGCATCGCCGCCGTTGTTGCCCGAACCCACCAGGGCGGCAACCGGCCCATCGGGAAACAGGTGCTGAATCACCAGAGCGGTTTGCCGCCCGGCATTCTCCATGAGAGCCGGCTCCGGCACGCCGCGCTCGTCGATGGAGACCCTGTCGAATTCAGCAGCCTGGTGCGACGTGGGCGCGCGGACCCGCGGCCCCCCGAACGGCCTGCCCGGGTCTACCGGGACCATGCCTACTTGTAGCTCTGCCCGATCGACCGGCCGAAGGTGATTTCGCCGTTGTCAATGCGGATGTTGAAGCCGCAATCCGGATTGGAACAGACCCAGGCCTTGTACCGGATCGGCGCCCCGTCACGGCCGTAGTCGGACATCGGCAACAAGACACCGCCACCGCACTTCTTGCACGCGGGAAATCCGTTTTCCACCATCGCGTCAGCCCCCTGTCCTATTGGTTCCGCAACACGAGCCAGTCGAGTGGCTGTGCCTGGTCTGCAACCATCCACGGGTACTCGGCGTCGAAGACCTCCCCGAAATCCAGGACGCCGTGGAAGTCCTCCGGGCGGTCTTCGGGACGCTTCACCAGCAGTCCGATATCGACCAGGGCGAAGACGATGTCGCCCAGATCGTCGGTCGAGTGGACCCCCCAATACTCGAGAACGGTGCGGGCCAGCGGACCGTACTTGTCGATCGCCAGCCCGCAGGCTCCCTCCGCCAGCTCCCGCCCCGATATGTGGCGCTTCTCGTCCAGGGCCAAAATCACCTGTCGCAGGGCGTCGAGGAGGAACGCGTACGCCTGGGGGCGGAAGCGGGGGTGCATCTCCCGCAACCGGGACATCGCATCGGCGGATTCACAGGCGCTCATGATACCTGGGAATCTACATTGTCACCCCAACCGCGCCAATTCAGCGGAACAGCGGGAACGTCTCGCACAGCTCCCTGACGCGCCTGCCGATGCTCTCGATCCGCTGACCGTCGCCGGACCGGTCCAGGATGTCGGCGATCCATCCGCCGATGAGCGTCATCTCGTCGGGGCCCATCCCGCGCGTGGTCAGCGCGGGCGTGCCGATGCGCAAGCCGGAGGTGACGAAGGGCGAACGCGTCTCACCGGGGACCGTGTTCTTGTTCACCGTGATCCCTGCGCGTTCGAGCGCCTGCTCGGCGTCCTTGCCGGTGAGCTCCCGGTCCCGCAGGTCGACCAGGATGAGGTGCGTGTCGGTCCCGCCGGAGACGAGCTGCACGCCCCGCTCCATCACGGTGCGCGCGAGGACGCGGGCGTTCTCCACGACGCGCCCGGCGTAATCCCGGAACGAGGGCGCCAGGGCCTCGCGAAGCGCCACCGCCTTGGCCGCGATCACATGCATGAGCGGCCCGCCCTGGATGAAGGGGAAGACCATCCTGTCGATGGTCTTCGCGTGCTCCGCCCTGCACATCACCATTCCGCCGCGCGGGCCCCGCAGCGTCTTGTGGGTGGTCGTCGTGACGACGTCGGCGTGTGCGAAGGGGCTCGGGTGGCAGCCGCCGGCAACGAGGCCGGCGAGGTGCGCGAGGTCGACGAGGTGGATGGCGCCAACCTCCCGGGCGATCTCTCCGAAGGTCTCGAAGTCGAGGGCACGGGGGTAGGCGGAGGCTCCCGTGACGATCAGCCGGGGGCGCTCCCGCAGTACCGTCTCGCGCACGACGTCGAAGTCGATCCGGCCATCCGATTCGCGCACCCCGTAGGCAGCCACCCTGAAAAGGCGGCCGCTGAAGTTGACGGGGGAGCCATGGGTGAGGTGGCCGCCGTGGCTGAGGTTCATCCCCACGATCCTGTCGCCGGGATCCAAAAAGGCGAAGTAGGCCGCCATGTTGGCCTGGGCGCCGGAGTGGGGCTGCACATTGGCGTGATCCGCGCCGAACAGCTTCGTCGCGCGGGAGCGGGCAAGCTCCTCGACCTCATCGGCGTACTCGCAGCCGCCGTAGTACCGCTTCCCCGGCAGGCCCTCTGCGTACTTGTGCGTCAGGACGGTCCCCATCGCCTCGCGGACCGCGGGCGAAACGAAATTCTCGCTGGCGATCATTTCGAGCTGGCCGTGCTGGCGGGATGTTTCGCCGAGCACCGCGCGATGGACCGGGGGGTCCGCACTCTCGAGGTGTACCATTCGTCGCCTCCTCAGGCCGTCCTCACCGCTCTCGGTGCTCGGGCGGGTCTATCCACGGACTGTCAGGGATCGCCCGATGACCAGCCGGAGGATCTCGCTGGTCCCTTCGTAGATCTCGGTGACCTTCGCGTCCCTCATGAGCTTTTCGACCGGGAACTCGCGCATGAAGCCGTAGCCGCCGAAGATCCTGACCGCCTCCTCCGTGACCCAGGCGGCCGTTTCGCTGGCCATCAGCTTGGCCATGGCCGAGCGCGCCGTCACCGACACGTCGCCGACATCGCCCGCGACCCTGTTCTCCCACGCGCGCGCCCCCTCCATGACCAGCGCCCGCGACGCGGCGACCCGCGTCGCCATGGCGGCCAGCTTGCTCCGGATCGCGCCGAAGCCGGCGATCGGCCGGCCGAACTGGTGCCGTTCGCGGGAATAGGCGATCGCATGCTCGAGCGCCGCGCGCGCGATGCCCACCGCCTGCGCCCCGATCCCCAGCCTCCCCAGGTCGAGGGCCTCCAATGCATACTTCAGGCCGTGCGCGGGGTTCCCCACCAGCCGGTCGCCGCTCACCCGCACCGCCTGGAGCGCGACCTCGACGGTTTCGGAGGCCCGGAGCCCCATCGTCTTCTCGCGTCTCCCGACCCGGTAGCCCGGCGCGTCGGTGTCGACGAGGAACGCGCCGATCTCGCGCCCGCCCGCCTCGGACCCACCGGTCCTGGCGAAAACGAGCATCACGTCGGCGAGTCCGCCGTTGGTCACCCATTTCTTTTCGCCGGAGATCTCCCACCCGCCATCGACCTGGCGCGCACGGGTCGTCATCGACGCGGGATCGCTCCCCGCCCCGGCCTCCGACAGCGCAAAGCCCGCGATCTTCTCCCCGGACGCCAGCGCCGGAAGCCAGCGGGACTTCTGCTCGTCGGTCCCGCGCTCCAGGAGGACGATGGGGACCGGACCGTTCTGGATGTGGATCGTGAGCGAGAGGGCCGCGTCCCCGCGGGCAAGCTCCTCGAATGCGACCAGGTAGGTCGGAAGATCGAGCTCCAGCCCGCCGTACCGCTCCGGGACCATCATCCCGAGAAAGCCCAGCCCGGCCAGCCTGTCGAGAATGTCGCGATCGAACGCTCGCCGGCGATCCCATTCCGCTGCCCGGGGTGCGATCTCCCCCTCGGCGAATTCGCGCGCGAGCCCCTGGATGGCCTTCTGTTCCCCGGTCAGCATGCTCAGCGCGATTCGCCGTAGGGGTGGAAGCCGCGGCCCGCCTTGCGTCCCAGCCAACCCGCGGCCACGTACTGTCGCAGCAGCGGGCAGGGGCGATAGCGATCGTCTCCGAGTTCGCGGTGCAGCACTTCCAGAATGTTCAGGCACGTGTCGAGGCCGATGAGGTCGGCGAGCGCCAGGGGGCCCATCGGATGGTTCATGCCCAGGGTCATCACCGTATCGATGGCATCGGCCTCCGCGACGCCTTCCATCAGCGCGAAGGCCGCCTCGTTGATCATCGGCATCAGAACCCGGTTTGAGACGAAGCCGGGGAAGTCCCGCACTTCCACCGGTGTCTTGCCCAGCTTCCGCGCCAGCTCCATGACCGCGGCTGTTGTGGCATCGTCGGTCCTCAGTCCCCGGATGACCTCGACGAGGCGCATGACGGGGACCGGGTTCATGAAGTGCATCCCGATCACCTTTTCCGGCCGCCGCGTGCGGGCTCCGATTTCCGTGATGGAGATCGACGACGTATTGGACGCCAGGATCGCGTGCGGGGGCGCGATGCCGTCGAGGTCGGCGAAGATGCGGGCCTTCAGTTCGGCAACCTCGGGCACGGCCTCGACGATGAGATCCGCCCCTTCCGCCCGCTCCAGCGCAGCACTCTGCTCGATCCGGGCCAGTGCGTTGTCCCGGTCGGCCGCGCCCAGGCGACCCGTGTCCACTTGCCGGCCCATGTTCCGGGCAATCGTGTGCAGTCCGCGATCCAGCGCCGCGGGATCCGAGTCGATCAGGATGACCCGCAGATCCGCGAGCGCGCAGACATGGGCGATGCCGTTGCCCATCGTGCCCGCGCCGACCACCGCGACGCGTTCGATCAGCACGCCGCCCTCCACCTGTGCGCCAGCAGGCCGACCGCCAGGAGGAGGCCCGCGGTAGCCGCCAGCCCGCCTTCCAGCCCGAACGCCCCGCCGGTCAGCAGCGTGTTGCCGGCGGCGGTCACTTCGATCAGCGGCGCGTCCACCAGGACGAGTCCGCTTACCGGCAGGTCCGCGACGAAACTGGTGGCGAAATTCCATCCGGCGTGGAGCCCGATCGCCCACCAGAGACTGCCGGTGACCAGAAGGATCATTCCGAGGAGCAGGCCGGCCAGCGCGATGTTCACCAGGGCAAGCGCATCCACATGGGGATTCGACCCGTGGACCGCCGAGAATGCCACCGTGGTCAGCACCAGTGCCGCGGCGCTGCCCCACCGTTCGGCGAGGACGCGCAGGGGGTACCCGCGAAAAAGGAACTCTTCCGCCGCGGCGGCGCCGAGGAGAAGCGCCACCGTCCAGGCGCCGGTAGACAGGTACTGGACCACCGTCCCGTCGTCGGAACCGTACCGCAGCCCACCCGCCAGGATCGCGAGGACAACCACCGGTACCACGATGATTACGCCGAGGAGGAATCCGCCACCGGAATCGCGCAGCGCCGCGGTCTTCTCCAGCCCCAGTTCGACCAGCGGGCGCCGGCCGTCGAAGCGCAGCGCCAGAACGGTGGCCCCGAGCGCGGCGACAAGCATCGCCGCACCCTGCGTCGCCAGACTGTCGAGCCGGCCGCCGGCCACGAGCGCCGTGGCCAGCAAGAGCGCCCCGAAGGCCGCGGCGAATCCGCCCAGGCGGATCAGGGTGGCGACGATTCCGTTCATTTCAATGCGGGGACCGGACGGCTTCAAAGCGGGAACCGGACGGCGGTCGTCAGGCGCGGCGACCCCGCCCCAGGATCTGACGCGCCACCACCAGGCCGATTCCGGCCTTGACCACCGCACCGACCAGGAAGGGCTGCACCCCGGCGGCGAAGAGCGCGCCCGCCGCCAGGTCGGTCACGACCGCAAGCCACCCCGTGCCCATCAGGAAGATGACGACCGTTCCCGCAACCATGCCGGCGGCCGTCCGCAGGAGGCCGCCCTGCCGGCCGGCGATCCAGCCCACCAGCGCCGCCGCCATCGGGAACGACATGAGGTAGCCGCCCGTCGGTCCGAAGATCCAGGGAAGGCCGGCGGCGCCCATGGCGAAGACCGGCGCCCCGGCCACGCCAAGGCCCAGGTACAGCAGCTGCGACGACGCCCCCGCCACCGGACCCAGCAGCGCGCCCGCGAGGAGCACGAACAGGGTCTGAAGCGTCATCGGCACCGGGGTGATTCCGAGCGGCACCGCCACGTAGGCCGCGAGGGCGGTGAAAAGCGCGAACAACACCACGGCCACCGGCATCGCCACCGGCCGCGCGCCGGGGGCGACCGGCGCAAGACTCCAGACCCTCGCCTGTGATTCGATCATCAAACGTCCTTTTCAGTTCTTTCGTACGGCCAGGGCAACGGCGTTGCCTCCGCCCAGGCAGAGCGTGGCCAGTCCGGTGTCCACGTCGCGGTCCGCCATCGCCGCCAGCAGGGTCACCAGGATGCGCGCGCCGGATGCCCCGATCGGATGCCCCAGCGCCACCGCTCCGCCGTTCACGTTCACGCGCTCGGGGCTCATCTCAAGCGCCCGCATGTCCGCGATCGCCTGGACCGCGAATGCCTCGTTCATCTCCACCAGCCCGTAGTCGTCCACGGTTGTACCCGCACGCCTCATAAGGTTGCGCACCGCGACCACCGGCGCAAAGAAGAGGTCGCGCGGCTCGGTCCCGCCCGAGGCGTAGCCGGTGATCACGGCCTGGCAGGCCAGCCCATGCGCTTCGGCGTATTCCTGGCTGGCGACCACCAGCGCCGAGGCGCCGTCGTTCAGTCCGGGAGCGTTGCCGGCGGTCACCACCAGCTCGTCCAGCCCCTCGGGGGCGTCGCGCGGGAAGGCCGGGCGCAGGCGGGCCAGCGCCTCCAGGGAAGTGCCCCGTCGCGGGCCCTCGTCGGTGTCGACCACGTTGTGGCCGCGGCGGGCTTCCACGTTCACGGGCACGATCTCGGACGTGAAGCGCCCGTCGTCGATCGCCGAAATCGCCTTTCGGTGCGACGCCAGCGCAAACCCGTCGGCATCGGACCGGGTCACCCCCGCCTTCGCCGCCGTGTACTCGGCGTGCCCTCCCATGTGGCACCTCCCGAACGAGCACCATAGTCCGTCGTACACCAGACCGTCCTGAAGGGTGCGGTCGCCGAATTTCACCCCGCCCCTCATCCCCCGCACGTAGTACGGGACGTTCGACATCGACTCGAAGCCCCCGGCCACCACCAGCCTCGCGTCGCCCGCCCGGATCGCCTGCGCCGCGAGCATCACCGCCTTCAGCCCCGACCCGCACACCTTGTTCACCGTGAAGGCCGGGACGCTCGCGGGAATGCCGCCGTTCACGGCGGCCTGGCGCGCCGGTGCCTGGCCCTCTCCCGCGGTGACCACGTTGCCCATGATGACCTCGTCGACATCGGATACGTCGATCCCGGCTCGCCGGACGGTTTCGCGCACCGCGACGGCGCCCAGATCGGGGCCCGACATGGGACTCAGCCCCCCGAGAAAGCGGCCGATGGGGGTGCGTACGCCGTCGAGAATCACGGGTGTTGTCGCCGAGCGGTTCACGCGGTTTCTCCCGGGGTTTCGCGGCTGTTCGCGCGGGCTGCGACTGACATTATACCAGCGAGCCGGAGCGGCGCGGAAGGCCGGCGCGGCCAAAGAGATCGGGCTGCGCGCGCTGCGACTTGCGCGGCCGGTAGCGCCGGAGCGAATGAAGGTCCCCGATCCCCAGCGACTCCGCCCGATCGAGGAGCCTGAGGAGGATCCTGGCGGTCGCCAGCGCGTCGCCGTAGGCCCTGTGCCGCTGATGGATCGGGATCTCGAAGAACTCGGCCAGCGCGTCCAGGTTGCGATGCCGCAGTTCCGGCACGAGGCGGCGCGCGAGGCTGATCGTGCACAGCCGCCCGACCTCAGGCACGTCGCCGAGGGCATCGCCCAGCTGGGCCCGCACCCAGCCCCAGTCGAAGCTCGCGTTATGGGCGACGAAGACCCGGCCGACAATCCGCCGGAAGACCTCTTCCGCCACCTCGTCGAATGCGGGCGCGCCTGCGAGCATGTCGTCGGTGATCCCGGTGAGGCGCGCGGTCGCGGGGTGCACGCGCCGCGCCGGGTGGACCAGGGTGTGGAATGCGTCGGTCACCGCGCCGCCCCGCACCTCGACGACGGCCACCTCCGTGATGCGATGGCCCGCTTCGTACCGTCCGCCCGTGGTCTCCACATCCACAACCGCGTAGCCGAGACGGGAGACCGGCGTCCCGGGACGGCGCGCGCCCCCACGCCGGCTCCACAGCCCCTGTTCATCGACGTGGAATCGATCGTCGCCGCCGAGCAGGGAAAACACGGCCGCCGACGCCGCACCCGGGTTGCCCTCCATCCCCATCACCTCGCGCGCGATGTCGGCCGTCGTCGCCGGACCCTGGCGCAGCATCGACCAGGCGTGCTGCAACAGGGATCGCTGACTTGCGGCCGCGGTCATCGCCGGTCGCGCGCCAGCGCGTGCGACAGGCCTTCCAGCTCGACCAGCATGCTCACGTTGCGGAGCGCGACGTTGCCGGGGAGGCGGAGCTGGACCGGCGCGTAGTTGAGCACGGCCTTGATGCCGGCGGCCACCACGCGATCCACCAGCGCCTGGGCCACCCGAGCCGGCACCGCGACGATCACCAGATCGGTCCCGTCTTCCTGCAGCGCGCACTCCAGCTCCTCCTCGCCCCTGATCCTCACATCGCCGAGCAGCGAGCCCACCTTGCACGGGTCGTTGTCGATCACGGTGGTGATGTCGAAGCCGCGCTTGCGGAACGGCCGGTACTCGAAGAGCGCGGTGCCGATGCGCCCCGCGCCGAGCAGGGCGACACGCCAGGCGCAGTCCAGTCCGAGCACGGTGCGCAGGACCCCGGTCAGCTCCGGAACCGAGTAGCCCAGTCCCCGCTTGCCGAAGGATCCCAGGTACGAGAGATCCTTGCGCACCTGCGCCGCCGTGGTGCCGCCGCGCTCGGCCAGAACGCCGCTCGCGACGTTGGCGATGCCCGAACGATCGAAGTCCTCCAGGTAGCGCAGATAGAGGGACAGACGCCGGAGCGTGGCGTCGGGGATCCTGTTTGTGAAAGTGTTCACAAGATGAAGCTAGAAGCGTCATGCGGGCAGCGTCAACGCGCCGCTCAGCCACAGGTAGTCCTCCGGTGACAGCTGCTCCGGCCGGACGGTCGGAGACAGAGCCCGGGCCGCCAGCGTCTCGCGGACGGACGACGCCGGACATCGCAGATCCGGGTGCCGCCGCAGGATCGTTCCGAGCTGCTTGCGCCTCCACGAGAAGGCGGCCCGCGTGAGCGTGCGGACGCGGGCGGCTTCCGCGGCCGTGACACGCGGGGGATCCCTCGGCGTGATCCGGATCGCGGCCGAATCCACCCGCGGCACCGGCTTGAAGGCCTGGCGCGGGACCTTGCATATCCTGGCCACGCGCGCGTGCACCGCGACCCCCACCGAAAGGGCGCCGTAGACGCGCGACCCGGGCCCCGACATGATCCGCGCGGCGACTTCGGCCTGCACCGTGAGCACGATGTCGGCCGGGTACGGCAGCTGCAGCAGGCGGAAGATGATGGGCGTCGTGATGTTGTACGGGATGTTGCCCACGACCCGGGTGCGGCCCCAGTCGGGGGTGAGCGAGGAGAGGTCGACCGAGAGAATGTCGCCGTGCACGACGGTGACGCGGGGGTCGTCTTCGCAGCGCTCGGCCAGCGCGGCGGCGAGCCGGTCGTCCAGTTCGACCGCGGTGACGGTGGCGCCGGAGCCGGCGAGGTGCCGGGTGAGCGCGCCGTGCCCGGGCCCGATCTCCAGGACGGACTCCCCCGCCGCGGGCGCCCCGCCCACGGCTCCCGCGATCTTGCGCTGCAGGTTGGGGTCCACGAGGAAGTTCTGCCCCAGCGAGCGCTTGGCGCGCCGGCGCCCCTTTCCGGCAGGGCTCATGCGGAAAGACGCGAGGCGGCGGGCGAGGGGGTGGCGGGCCACGCGTCGGCGGTCGAGGTGCCGTGCGTCATGCGGTGCGCAGAATGACGGCCGTGCGGTCGTCGGCCGGGATCGACGGCACCGCTTCGCGGGACATCTCGAACAGAACGTCGAGGATCTCGCCGGGCGCCCTGGTGCGGTTGGCGGCGACGGTCCGCAGGATCTGCTCTTCGCCGCTGCTGCGCCGGACGCCGGCAAGCCTGTCCGACAGTCCGTCGGTGAAGAGGAGCAGCAGGTCCTTCCCGGGCGACCACCGGACCGTCTTCTCGCCGTATGGCGTGGGCCCGATGCCCATGGGCGGGTCGGTCGCGAAGAGGCGCCGGGGCCCTCCGTCCGAGCCGATGATAAACGCCGACGGATGTCCGGCGTTCGAGTACGCGATCTCGGGCCGCCCCGGCGTGAGCACGCAGTAGCAGAGCGACAGGTACATCTCGGTGGACCGGAGCTCGTCGCCGATGGCGCGATTGAGGTACTCCAGCACGATGGCGGGGGCCGTGCCCTGCTCCGCGTAGATCTCCGCGGCGCTCATGACCAGCGCCATGATCAGCGCGGAGGGGAAACCGTGTCCGGAGACGTCGCCGATCATGATGCCCACCCTCCCCCCGGACAGCTGGATGATCTGGTAGAAGTCGCCGCCGACCGAGGCCGTGGGCACCACGCGGGCCGCGGCGTCGACGCCCGGAATGTCCGGGATCGGGGGCAGAAGCTTCAACTGGAGATCGTGGGCGAGCTCCATCTCGCGGGATGCCTGCTCGCGCGCCACGTCCTCGCGCAGCCGCCGGTTCGCCTCGAGTGCAGCCTCGAGTTCGGCCCGGCTGGACTCGGCCCGGCGGGCCAGAAGGGCGGTGCGCGCCACCGTCGCCGCCACGATTCGGGCCGCGGGACTGGCGGGGTCCAGTCCCGGGATCGTGAAGTCGAAAGGCGGACCTGAAGCGGCGTCACTGCCGGAGCGTTCCTCTTCGTCGCGCAGGACCAGCGTCACCGAGTTCCCGGCCGAATTGAAGTGGACCTCGTCCATCAGGGCCCGCATCAGGAAGATGCCGCGTCCGTCCGGCCGCGTGAGGTTCTCGGGGAGCCGCGGATCGGGCACCCGATCGGGATCGAATCCGCGCCCCTCGTCGGCGATGCGCGCCCTGACTTCGCCCGGCTCGACCTCCAGCTCCACCCGCACCCGCTTCGCCGGATCGCGGTCGTTGCCGAAGAGCATCGCATTGGAGATCGCCTCGGTCAGGCCGACGCGGAAGTTGAAGAGCAGCCGCCGCTGTTCGATGCGCGCGTGGGCGCAGCACGCGACCGCATGCTCGACCGCCTCCTCGATGGCGCCGATGTCGTTGGGCAGGTCGAAGACCAGATCGCCCGATTCCCGCGGGCCGCTAATCGGCCAGGGCCTCCTCCACGCTGCCCCGAATCGTGAAGAGCGTGTCCAGCTTGGTGAGTTCGAAGAGCCGCATGAGGTCGCGGCCGAGGGAGCTGAGCTGGAGCGTGCCGTCCACCTCGCGCACTCGCTTGGAGAGGCCGACAAGCACGCCCAGCCCCGAAGAGTCGATGTATCCGGTGCGGGCGAAATCGACGATGAAGCTGCGCACGCCCCCTTCGAGCTCCTCCAGCACCAACTCCTTCAACTCGTGGCGGTTGCCGACGATGAGCTGACCGTCGATGTCGACGACCACGGTACTGCCGACCCTTCTTACGCTGAACGACATCGGTCCTCTTTCCGGGGGGGTGGCGATTGCGATCCATCACCCGGAGACCCGAAACCGCCGTGTGGGCGCCGGGTCGCCGGTCGACCAACAAAGATAAGCAACCGGGGCATTCCGGGCCGTGCGAGTACGGCGGCGGTCACCGCCGTCCCGGGGCGTTCACCGTCCCGCTCGTTGCGCAGCGGTTTCACGGTCCCGCAGGGTTCACCGTCCCGCAGGGTTCACCGTCCCGCAGGGTTCACCGTCCCGCAGGGGTTCACTTTCCCGCTGCGTTCACTGTCGCGGTTCGGCCCCGCGTGCAGCCCTCCGCCATGAGGGCCGTGATCGCGGCGACCTGCACGATGTCGGACGCCGAGGCCCCGCGCGACAGATCGTTCATGGGTGCCGCGAGCCCCTGGAGTATCGGGCCCAGCGCGACCGCCCCTGCCAGCCTCTGGACCAGCTTGTAGGCGATGTTGGCCGCGTCGAGGCCGGGGAACACGAGGACGTTGGCCGTGCCCGCGAGCGCGGAGCCGGGGGCCTTGCCGCGCGCGACCTCGGGAATGAGCGCGGCATCGGCCTGCAGCTCGCCGTCGGCAGCCACATCGGGGCATTGGCCGCGAAACCGCCGGGCCGCCTCCCTGACCGTCTCGACCGACCGGCCGCCCGCGCTTCCCAGCGTGGAGTAGGAGAGGAACGCGACCCTCGGCTCGTCGCCGACCACCTGCCGCCGCAACCGGACGGCCTCGGCGGCGATCTCCACGAGCTGCCGCCTTCCCGGCGCGGGCACGACTCCGGCATCCGTGAAGGTGAGCACCTCCGGCCCCCTGCCGCGAAACTCGCGCACCTCCATGAAGAAGGAGGAGGACAGGGTGCGGACCCCGTCGCGAAGCCCCACCACCTTCAGCGCCGTGCGGACGACCTCCGCCGTGGCGTGCGCCGCGCCCGCGACCACACCATCCACCCTTCCAGCGCGGAGCATCGCCGCGGCACGTTGCAGTGCGCTCGCCGCGTCGGGGCCGCCGCCCTCTCCCTCCACAAACACGGGTTCGACCACCGACTTGCGCGCCAGGACCTCGGCCGCGGCCGCCACCCGCGGATCATCCCCCTCCGGGAACGCGATCCTGCGGCCCAGGCGACCGGCGCGCGACTCGAGGCGCTCGCCGAAGGTCACGAAAAGCGTCGTTGCAGCCGTCTCAGCACCGGGGCCGAGACGAAGCTGCTCACATCGCCCCCCAGCGAGGCCACTTCGCGCACCAGCGACGCCGACAGGAAGGAATTCGCCACGTCGGGCGCGAGGAAGACGGTCTCGGCGCCGTCCCAGAGTTCGCGGTTCATCTGCGCCATCTGGAACTCGTACTCGAAGTCCGAGACGGCCCGGAGGCCCCGCACGATGAACTGGGCATCCATCCGGCGCGCGAAGTCCACCAGCAGCCCCGAGAACGAGACGCACTCGATGCCGGGGTCGCCGGCGAAGACCTCCCGCATGATCTCGAGGCGTTCGGGCACGGGGAAGAGGTGCCGCTTGGACTGGGACGAAGAGTCGGCGACGGCTACGATCAGGCGGTCGCAGACGCGGAGCGTGCGGCGCGCGACATCCTCGTGGCCGCGGGTGACCGGGTCGAAGGAACCGGGATACACCGCCACGATGGAACGGGGGGTCGTCATCGGGAGCCACCTCCTGTTTCTGTCACCCTGGTGAGGGCGGTGTCGCCGTATCTTCGCTGTTCAACCGTGACGTCCGGGGGAAGGGTCTCGCGCCAATGGTGCTCGATCCACAGTTCCCGGGCGAACGGTGCGGCCCGGTAGCCGGCCAGGAGCCGGAAGGCGTAGCCATGGTCGTACGGCGGGTCCGCGAGGGCAAGGTCGTAGGGCGGATCGGGCGGGGTGCGCGCGTGGCTCATGGCGTCGCCGGGAATCACGGTCGTCGACGGGCCAGCGTCCAGGGAACGGATGTTTCGCTCGAGGACTCGGATGGCGCGCCGGCTTCGCTCGACGAAGGTTGCGTGCACGGCGCCGCGGCTCAGCGCTTCGAGTCCGAGGGCTCCGGAGCCCGCGAACAGGTCGACGACGCGGGCTCCGCGGATCCGGTCGCCGAGGATTGACATCCAGGCCTCGCGGATCCGGTCGGTGGTCGGGCGGACCCCCCTTCCGGGCACCGCCGCCAGCCTTCGGCTCTTCCACTTTCCGGCGATGATTCGCAAGTGGCTTTACCTCAAGGCGACTGATATGTATGGTAAACAAGACATATTGTAATGTTTACTTTACATTATGGCGGTTTGAGCGAATCCGGCCAGCTTCCGCCGGCCGCATGTCCAGGGCTTTTGCCTCGAACGTCGTATGTCCCTGGTAGGTATTCTCGATGAGGTTGAAGGCCACGTCCACCGGGCGGGCGGCCAGCGACTCGGCCTGTACGGATTCCGCCATGCCGAAGCCGATGCCGTTCAGGCCGGTCCCGTTGTGGCTGATGCGAAACTTGAGGTGTCCGCCCTTCACGGCCCGCGCCGACTCCAGCCGCACGCCCCGGGCCACCAGAACGGGTTCGGGATTGGCGCGGCCGAAGGGACCGAGGTATCGCATGTAATGGTTGAAGTCGCGATCGATCTGCGCGAGGGCGACTTCCATGTCGCCGTGCAGTTCCGGGACCGGCTCGTCGGCTCCCATGGCCCGGCGGGCGGCGCGCAGGAAGGCTTCGCGGAATTCGGGTAGCCGATCGCGGCGGATATCGAGTCCGGCCGCCTGGTGGTGGCCGCCGAAGCGCGTGAGGTGGGTCGAGCAGCTCGCGATTGCGGCGTGCAGGTCGAAGGAAGGGATCGAGCGCGCACTGCCGCGCCCCGAGTCTCCATCGAGGGATATGACGATCACCGGGCGGAAGACCCGGTCCACCAGTCTCGACGCGACGATGCCGATCACCCCGGGGTGCCACCCCTCCCCCGCCACGACCACCGCACGATGGCCGGCGGGATCGTACTCGGCCCGCACCGCCTCGATGGCCTGGTCCGTGACCTGCTTCTCGAGCTTCTTGCGCTGGCGGTTGTTCGCGCCCAGGTCGCCCGCGAGCCGGTGCGCTTCCCGTTCGTCGCGCGTGAGGAGCAGGTCGAGCGCCGCGCCGGGGTCGCCCACCCTCCCGGCCGCATTGATCCTGGGCGCCAGGTCGTACGCCACCCGGGAGGAATCCACGGGCCTGCCCGGCGCAATCCCCGCGTCCGCCATCAGAGCCCGAAGACCCCGGCGCGAGGTGTCTCCCAGGACGCGAAGCCCGTAGCGGGTCATCGTGCGGTTTTCTCCCTTCAGGTCCACCTGATCGGCGATCGTCGCCAGGGCCACCAGATCGAGCTGGCTCCAGCTCTCCTCCTTCGGCCTGCCGAGAAGCTCCGCCGTGAGCTGGCCGATCTTGAAGGCGACCCCCGCGCCGCAGAGGTGCCGGTTCGGGTACGGGCAGTCGGGCCGGTTCGGGTTGACCACCGCGAAGGCGTCGGGGAGATGGGAGTCCGGCCGGTGGTGGTCGGTGACGATGACCGTCATTCCCGCGTCGCGGGCCTGGCGGACCGGACCGTGCGCCACGATTCCGCAGTCCACCGTGACCAGCACGCTCGCGCCCAGCGCCGCCGCGCGCGCCACGCCCGCTTCGGAGAGGTCGTATCCGTGTTGGCGCCGGTCCGGCACGATGGCCTCGGCCCGTCCGCCCAGAGCGCGGATCCACGAGGTGAGCAGCGCGCTCGCGCAGATGCCGTCGGCGTCGTAGTCGCCGTGAACGACGACCATTTCGTCCCGCTTGACCGCTTCGGCCAGGCGGCCTGCAGCTTTCCGGGAGTCCACAAGCGCGCCCGGGTCGTGCAGGCCGTCCAGCAGGGGGCGCAGGAACGACCTGGCGGCTTCGGGCCGGTCGTACCCCCTGACCGCGAGGAGATGGCAAAGCGCGGGCGGCAGCCGCAGGTTCTCCGACAGGGTCCGGACGGTCGCCGGGTCAGGCGGCGGAGGGAGCGTCCAGCGGGGCAGGGCGGCGGTGGCGGGCCGGTTCCGCTCGCTGGCGGGGGTCACCCGCCGATCGCCGTCTCCGGTGGCACCTCCCCGGGCGAGTCCATGGGTGCGGTCAGGATCACCCCGCACGCCTCACACCGGACCAGAGGGGCCGAGGTACGGATTTCGTTCTGCAGCTGGAGCGGAATCAGCGAGAAGCACGATCCGCACGCCCCATCCTCGGTCATCGGGGCCACCGCGTCACGACGCCCCCCGCGAGCGAGGTTCTCGTAGACCATCAGATAGCGCTCATCGAGGCCGGTCGCACAGAGTTCGCGCTCCGTCTCCAGCGATGCGAGCCGGGCGCGCGCCTCATCCTGCTCCGCCAGAATCTCGCTCTTTCTGGGCCCGACGGCGGACTGTGCCTCTTCCAGTCCCTCACGCTGGATCTCGAGTCGGTCTTCGAACCTCCCGATCTGGTCGAGCAGGCTGACGACATCGAGCTCTTCCTGGTCGAGGGCCCGGCGCACAAGCCCCATCTCGGCCTGAACCGCCGCCTCCTCGCGGATCGTTCTGACCATGTTCAAGCGTTCTTCGAGTCGCTGCACCCGCTGCCGCTTGTCTTCCGCGGCAAGGCGCAATCGGCGCTCTTCGAGACGGAGTTCGCGAACCCGGTTGGAAGTGACCTCCACATCGTTCTCCAGGTGGCGGACCGGTTCGTCGACCGCCTCGAGCGTGGATTCAAAGGATTCGACCCGTTCCCGGATCTCCCTGATTCTCTGATCAATGGTCTGCAGCTCCAGCAGTCTGCTGGAGACCAGGCCGGTATCGACCGTCACGGTGCGCTTTCTCCTTGATGTTGCGGATTCCCCGCAGCCCGGTGCGCGGATCTGCGCCAGTCGGAACCGCGGGACTGCTTCTCCTTGATCAGATCCTGCTTCTGCCGCAGCAGCCTGGGGGTATCCGCGTCGCCGGCCCGGGCGATTTCAGCGTCGACCGCCGCCAGGCGGCGATCGAGGGCCGTGTTTTCGATCTGCAGCACAGCGTCCTCGAAGACGGATTCGACGGGCTCCGGCACCTCGCGGTCGCTCATGAGGCGTTCGAAGTTGCGTACCGCTTCCGGCATGGTGTCTTCCGGCAGGGCCTTGAGTTCCGGATCGTTGATCAACTCCTCGAAGATCGCACGGTAGCTCGCGTCCTCCAAGTCCGCCGGCCCGATTCGCTCTGCCGCCTTGTCGATCCAGTCCCGGTGCTTCACGAGCAGCAGCAGGAGCTGGCGCTCCACGCCGAGGCCGTGAAAGCGCGGAGCCGGACGCCGCGCCACCGGTGTGGTGCGCCGCCGCATGCCAGGTCGCGGCGCCCGGGCCTCGCGCAGTTCGGCCTCCAGCGTGTCCATTCTCACGCCCGTCTTTTCGGCAACCGTGGTCAGGTAGATGTCGCGCTGCCGGGGATCGGACACGGCGCGCAGCGTGGGCAGCAGGCGGTCGATGGCATTGCGAGTTCTGGCGATCGAGCTGAAGTAGTCCCGCTCTTCCAGCATTGCGATCTTGCGGTCCAGCACGTCGACGGCCTGCGCCACGAAAGCCTGCACGGCCTCGGCACCGCCGTTGCGTGCCACCGAGTCGGGGTCCTCGCCGTCCGGGAGCGTCGCCACCGAGGCCTGCAGCCCCTGCGCCAGGAGGATGTCCGCCGCGCGGAAGGTCGCGCGCAGCCCCGCCGGGTCGCTGTCGAAGAGGATGCGCACCTGGGTCGTGTAGTGGCGCAGCAGGCGGGCGTGTTCCTCCGTGAGCGAGGTGCCGAGGGGCGCGACCGCGTTCCGGATGCCGACCGCGGCGAGGGAGACCGCGTCCATGAAGCCCTCGACGATGAGCGCCGCGCCCCTTCTGCGGATGTGGTTGCGGGCCCAGGAGAGACCGTAGAGCACCGATCCCTTGTGGAAGATCGGGCTCTCGGGAGAATTGAGGTACTTCGGGGCTCCCTTGCCCTCCTTGCCGAGCAGGCGGCCCCCGAATGCGAGAACGCGCCCCGTTACCGATTCGATGGGGAAGACGATGCGGTTGCGGAAGGCGTCGTAGGGCCGGTTGCGGTTCTCGCTCTTCTTTATGAGGCCCAGCTCGAGGAGGATCCCTTCGTCGAGGCCGTGTACGGCCGCGGCATCGCGGAAGGCCTCCCACCCGTCCGGCGCGTAGCCGAGGCCGAAGCTCTCGCCCGTTTCGCGGTCGATCCCGCGCCCCTCCAGGTATTCGCGCGCGGCCTTTCCGCCGTCCCACTCCCACAGCCGCTCGCGGAAGAAGGCGGCCGCATGCGCAGAAGCCTCGTAGTAGGGGCGCCAGGGGTCGTCGCCGCGCTTGTCCCGCCTTACCTCGCGCACCTCCACGCCGCACCGGGCTCCGACGTACTTCACGGCATCGACGAAGCTCATCCCCTGGTGCTTCATGAGGAACGAGAACACGTCCCCCGACTCGCCGGAGGAGAAGTCGTGGAAGAACGCCTTGGCGGGCACAACGTAGAAGGACGGCGTCTTCTCCTTCTTGAAGGGGCTCAGGCCGCGGAAATCCTTGCCGGCCTTCTTGAGCTGGACGAACTCGCCGATGATCCCGACGATGTCCGCCCTGGCGCGCACCTCCTCGACCACCCGGTCCGGGATCACCCTACCTCATCCTTACCACGGTGACGCCGTAGCCCCCCTCGGCGGGCTTGCCGGCGCGAAACCCTTCGACGCGGCCATCCCCGTCAAGCACTGCCGTGACCCTCTTGCGCAGCGCGCCGGTGCCCTTGCCGTGAATGACGCGCAACTCGCGCAAACCGGCCACGGAAGCCTCGTCGAGCGCGCGCACCAGTGAATGCTCGGCCTCGTCCACTCGCTGGCCGCGCAGATCCAGCTCCGTAGCCGGATCCGGCGCGAGCCCGCTCCACGCGGCTCCGGCGCGTCCGCGCGCATCCGCCTTGCGAGCGCCCCGCACCTCGTCGCCGTCATCCCCCGCGGCCGCGATCCGGTCGGCGTCCACTCTCATCCGCACGCCGCCCACGTTGACGACCACCCGGTGGCCTTCGACCGCCACCAGCGTGCCCCCCGTTCCCGAATCCGTGAGCCGTACCGCAGTGCCAGCGGCAGGCAGGCTGCGCCGCGCTTCGGGCGCCCTCCCGCCCCCCGCTCCCCGCCGGCTCCTTCGCCGGTCATCCTGGCCCGGCCCCTCCAGCGCGCGCGCAGCACTCTCGACCGCCCGCCGCGCTTCCCGGGCGGCCTCGTCCAGCGACGCCGCCTCGACCCGCCCGGCGAGATCGTCGATCGCCTGTTCCACCTCACGGCGCGCATCGAGGAGCAGCCGGCGGGCATCCCGGCGGGCGCGGCCGGCGTGCTCCTTCTCGGAGCGGCTGAGCTCCTCTTCCCGGGCCTCCAGCTCCCCTTGCAGCAGCTCCGCGCGCCGCCGTTCCGCGTCCAGCCGGCCGAGGAGCTCCGTCACCTTCTTCTCCTTCGCCTCCAGGCTCTCCAGCACTTCGTCCAGCCGCGCATCGGCCCCGTCGCGGTAGGCCTCGGCGCGATCGAGCACCTCGGCCGGGAAGCCGAGCCCGCGTGCGGTCGCCAGGCCGTAGCTCCGGCCCGGCCGCCCTTTCGTGAAGCGGTAGGTCGGCGCGAGTTGCTCGCCGTCGAACCGGAGCGACGCATTGACGATCCGGTCACCGGGTACGGCCAGCCGCTTCAGACCCCCGAGATGCGAGGTGATCACCGCGGTGCATCCCCGTTCGGCAAGCACCTCGATGACCGACCGCGCGAGCGCCTCGCCTTCCTTCGGATCGGTCCCGGCGCCGGGCTCGTCGATCAGGACGAGCGAGCGCGGCCCCGCATCCGCCAGCACCTCCTGCACGTTGCGCAGGTGGGCGGAGAAGGTCGACAGGGAGTCGGCGATCGACTGCTCGTCGCCCACATCCGCAAAGAAGAAATCGAAGACCGGCAAGCGGGTGCCCGGCCCCACCGGAGGCACCACCCCGGCCTGCGCAAGCGCGGAGATGAGGCCGACCGATTTGAGGAAGACCGTCTTGCCCCCGGTATTGGGGCCGGTAACCACCACGATGCGCTCATGCGGGTCGAGGGCGAGGTCGAAGGGGACCGCGTCCACGCCGCCCGCGAGCAGAAGGGGATGGCGTCCGCCGCGGATCTCGAGCGGCCCCTCGCCGATTTCGGGCACGCATCCCTCCCAGCGCGCGGCGGTCCGGGCGAGGGCCACCCGCTTGTCCATCTCGGCCAGTGCGGCCATCGACAGCGCGAAGGCGGGGGCGAGCGGGCGGCAGCGGTCCGTCAGCGCGCGCAGGATTCGCTGAATCTCCCTGGCCTCGGCCCGCTCGAGTTCGCGGACCCGGTTCATCATGTCGATGGCCGAGGGCGGTTCCACGAAGACCGTGGCACCGGACGAGGATTCGTCGTGCACGTATCCTCCGACCACTCTCTTCCCCTCCCGGCGCAGAGGGATCACGTAGCGTCCCTCGCGGATCGAAACCGACGCCTCCGGTACCCGATACCGGCCGTCGACTTCGGTCAGGAGTTCTTCGAGGTGGGACACCACCCGATTGTGGGCGCCGCCCAGTTGAGCCCTGATGCGGCCGAGCTCCCGGCTCGCCCCATCGAGCACGAGCCCCTCCGCGTCGACGCTCCGGGTGATCGCGGCCTCCCGCTCGGGATCGGACAGCAGGCGCGCGCCCAACTCCGCAAGGGACGGCAATCCCTCCGACTCCCCGGCAATCGCGCGCAGGACAACCCGACCCGCCGCCAGCACGACCCCCAGCTCCGCCAGCTCTCGGGCGGTGAGCACCGAGCCCTCCACCGCCAGACGCGAGACCGCGCCGTCCGACTCCGGCAGCGGCGGGAACGACCAGTCCTCGCGCGCCGCCAGGAAAGCCTGCGCCTCCCCGACCGCGTTCAGGCGCTCGCTCACGGTGATCACGTCCGTCGCCGGCCGCACGGCGAGTACGGCCTCCCGGCCGGCCCGCGTGGAAGCGAACCCGGCGGCGTACTTCAGGGCATTGCCGAACTCCAGGACCCGCAGAGCACGGCTGGACATGCTACGCGAGTTCCTCCCGCACGATCGAGGACGCCGTCCTGCCGTCAAAGCGACCGCGAATCCGCGGCATGAGCGCGGACATCACCGCGCCGATATGGCCGGCCCCTCCGGCGACGATCTCTCGCACCATGGCTCTGACATCGTCCGCCGAGAGGTCTGGCGGCATGTAGCTCCGCAAGACCTCCTCCTGTTCCCTCTCCCTGTCCGCGAGGTCGGTGCGTCCGCCGCGCGTCATCTGGGCGGCGGCGTCCTGACGCTGCTTGATGGCCCTGGCCAGGACCGACCGGACACCGTCGTCGTCCAGTGACCCCCCCGTCTCGATCTCCCTGTTGCGCAACTCGGCGAGTGTGGTGGACAGGACGAGCGTGCGCACACGGTCGCGCGCGCGCCGCGCCTCGTTGAGGTCCGTCCTGAGCGTTTCCTTCAGTGGTGCCTTCAAGATGTCCTCCGTGGATCCGGCCTGATCGCCCCTTCGACTTCCCAATATGCACCGGAGGCCCCGTCCGCGGGCTCACGGGAATGCTGATGAAAAGACAACAGTCCCATCCAACCATATCAAACACCCGGGGCATGGGATACTGTAGTGGGCCGAGTTGACAGGAGCACGTTAGGGAGCGAGATGAATCGTACTACGGAGTGCATTGTCCAGATCCTGCGCCGGAGCGGACCGGGCGCAATGTCGATACCCCGTCTCAAGAGGGAGCTCAGACGGTGCCGGCCGCCGATTCTGCTCTCGGCCGAAGCGATCAGGCTGGTCGTTGAAGAGTCCGAGGGCCGGCTCGCGCAACTGGAGGTGGAGATGGACGATGTCTCCGAGACCGCCCTGGACGGCTGGGTGCTGTTGATGCGGTCCGAAGACGGGCCCAACCGCGAGCGGCTCGCCACGATGTTGTGGCAGAGCCTGGCGGCGCTCGCCGGGGATGTCGAGGTCGATTCGCGCATCGCGGTGGCCCGCTGGATCCTCCACGCCGAACGCGCCAGCAGAATCTGCCTGTCCAGCGAGGGAATCCGGTATCGGGCTACCCGAGGGCCTCCCTGACCCACGTCCAGAAACCGCGTCGCTGCGAGGGATCGACCCGGTCGGGGGGACGGTCCTCGACCTCGCGCAGTTCGCCGATGATGCGCTGCTGCTCGGCGCTCAGCCGGGTGGGCACCCACACGCGGAGCCGCACGAGCAGGTCCCCATATCTGCGGCCGTGCAGTTCGGGAACGCCTTCGCCCACGACCCGGATGACCTCGCCGGTCTGCGTGCCCGCCGGGACCTCCACCCAGGTCCGCCCCTCGACCGTGGGAACGGCCACCCGGTCCCCGAGCGCCGCCTGTGCGAAGGTGATGGGAACATCCACCGCGAGATCGGTCCGGTCGCGCGTGAAGCGCGGATCCTCGGCCACGTCAAGGAGCACCACGATGTCACCGCGAGGCCCGCCCCGGGGGCCCACGTTGCCCTCTCCGCGCAAGGTGATGTAGTTCTCGGACGACACGCCCGCCGGGACCTCGACCTCGATCTCGCGATCGACCCGGATCCGGCCTTCGCCTCGGCACGTCTGGCAATGCTCCGAAATCACCGTGCCTTCACCACGGCATTGCCGGCACGGAGTCACGCTGACGAACCGGCCGAAGACCGAGCGCTGTTCCACCCGCTCCTCGCCGGTCCCTTCACAGGTCGGGCAGCGAAGGGGGAGCGACCCGTCCTTGACCCCCGTCCCGCGGCAGGGCTCACAGCCGTCGAGCACAGCCACCCGCACCTTTCGCGCGACGCCCGTGCGCACATCCTTGAGCGTGAGAGGCAGGGTGAGCCGCATCGACTTGCCGCGACTGGGGCGGCTCCCCCGGCGGCGTCCGCCGAAGAGCCCTTCCAGACCCCCGAAGCCACCGAAGTCCCGCATGAAGATCTCGAGCGCGTCGGAGAAGTCCATTCCTCCGGCAAACCCGCTCGGCCCCTTCACGCCCTCCTTGCCGTAGCGGTCGTAGCGGGCGCGCTTGGCGGGCTCCCTGAGGACCTCGTACGCCTCCGTGACCTCCTTGAAGCGCTCTTCCGCTTCCTTGGAGCCGGCGTTTCGGTCCGGATGGTACTTCAGCGCGACCTTCCGGTACGCCTTCTTGATCTCGTCCTGGTCGGCCGTGCGCGGGACCTGGAGGAGGGAATAGTAGTCAGCCATGTATCTCCGGCGGATTCGTCGAGCTCATCGGCACCTTGCGGCGGCCCTCGTTCAGGGCTCCAGCATGCGTGTAACCAGCGAAGACGTGTAATCGACGATAGCGATCACCTTCTCGTAGGGCATCCGGGTGGGACCGATGACGCCGAGGATCCCGCGCAGGCTCCCGAACCGGTAGCCGGAGGTAACCAGAGTGAATCCGGCCAGCTCGGGTCCGTGCTCGCTGCCGATCGTGACGAACGGCACGCCCTTGTCCGCGCGGGTGCCCAGAACCTTCGCCAACAGCTCCTTCTGCTCGGTCAGCGCGATCAGCTCCCGGAGCCGTTCGTTGGTCGAGAACTCGGGTTGGGAGGCGATCGGCGAAGTCTGGCCCAGCACCACCTGATCAGGCCCGCGCGTGCTCGCGGCGAAGAACTCGTCGCTGGACTCGATGAAGATGTTCAGCATGTCCTGGGCGGCCGGATCCTCGACCGCGTCGCGAAGGCGGGCCCCGAAGGAGTGGCGTATCTCCGTGAAGCTCAGTCCGCCGAGCCGCTCGTTGAGAACGCGCTCGATGCACTCCAGGACATCCCGCGGCGCTTTGCCGGGAAGATCCACGTACGCGGTGCGCACCATTCCCGATTGAATGGTCACCACCATGAGGATCTTGTGAGACGAGACCGAAATGAGGTCGATCTTCTGCACGCGGGCGTTGTCCAGTTGCGGCACCGAGCCGACGCCGAGCTCGTTCACGAGGATGCCGAGGGCCCGGGTCGCGTTCCTCAGGATCCGCTCCAGCGTGGACTCGCCGGCCAGCACCTCCCGCTCGATTCGTGCCCTTTCCGAGGCGCTCAGGGCTTCGGGGCGCACCACGCTGTCCACGAAAAAGCGATACGCCAGATCCGTGGGCACCCGTCCGGCGGAGGTGTGGGGATGGGTGAGGTATCCCTCCTCTTCCAGATCGGCCATCGTGTTGCGGATCGTTGCGGCGGAGACCCCGAAGTTGAAGCGCCGGGTCAGCGTGCGGCTCCCCGCCGGTTCGGCCGTGTCGACGTAGGTGCGCACGACCGCCTCGAGCACGCGCCGCTCCCGACTGGAGAGCGGATCCCGTCCCGTAGCGTGTGTAGAGTGGCGGTCCAGGCCCATTGTCATCGCACCCTGTGGTGAGCTTTCCGTACTTGAAAATCTCCCGTCAGGCGACTCCGTCAACCGGTTGTCGTCTCCGGTCCACTGCGCAGGTCGTACCGGGATTGTTCGTTTTCCATGGCGGCGTCGAGCTCGAGGGTCAGTTCGTCGAGCACCAGCCACCCGTCGGAGGTGAGGCGCACGGCCCCCCCGGCGTCCGTGGCGAGGCCGCGGTCCCGCCACGTCCGCAGTACGGGCGCAGCCGGGCGGCCAAATGCGTGCGCGTCCACGCCCTCCGCAGTACGCAACGCCAGCCACAGTGCTTCAAGGCGGCGCTGTTGCGAAGTGAGTGCTTCGCTGCCCGCCCGCCCACTGCCGCCCCTTTCCACGCGGCGCACGTAGCTCGCCCAATCCCGTTCATTCCACCACCGCCGTCCACCCACGTACGAGTGTGCTCCGTTGCCCAGTCCGATGTAGGAGGAGCCGCGCCAGCAGGCGCGGTTGTGAAGCGATGCGAATCCGGGGCGGGCGAAGTTGGACACCTCGTAGTGCCTGTACCCCGCATCCGACAGTGTTTCGGCTGCCTGGAGGTACTCGTCGCGATACCGAGCTTCACCCGCCACTGCGAACCGGCCCTCGCGCACGAATCCCGCGAGCGGCGTCGCCTCTTCCACGGTGAGGCCATACAACGAGACGTGAGGGACATCGAGGCACAGGACACGCTCGATATCGTCGTTCCAGTCGCGGCCAAGGATCCCGGGGAGCCCGAACATGAGATCCACCGAGAGGCTCTCCACACCTGCCGCTTTCGCCCGGGCAACGGCCTCCCCCGCCTCGGCAGCGGAATGCAGCCGTCCCATCCACTTCAGGGCTCCGGAATCGAAGCTCTGGATGCCGAAGGAGATGCGGTTGACCCCGGCCGCCGCCCAGCTCCGCGCCACCTGATCGGTGAACGACTCGGGATTGGCCTCGACCGTCCATTCGAATTCGGAGCCGCGCATTCGTCCCCGCCCGGCCAGGTCGGCCAGGGCCGCGACGCACTCGGGATCCAGCACCGACGGCGTTCCTCCACCGACGTAGAGCGTCTCCAGTTCATCGGCCAGCCTCGCCTCGCCGCGAGCCTGCAGCGAAGACAACTCGGACCGTATCGCATTCAGCCAGCGTCTGCTGTCGGGACTCCGATCCACCGTGACCGCAAAGTCGCAGTAGCAGCATCTTCGCGCGCAGAACGGCGCGTGGACATACAGGTTGCGAACGGCCTCCACGGGCGGCGGAGCCGCGCGCGCCCCTGCCCGGACCGTCACGCCGCGCCCTCTCTGACCATGGCAATCCCCCGCCCCGGGGTCCGCATCACGCGGCCGTCCCGGGTCGGCGTCAGGTATCCCCTGATTTCGAGGATGGTAAGGACGGGAGCGATTTCATCCGGAGGCCGGCCTACCAGCGCTGCCGTCTCTTCGATGGTGACGGGGGCCGCCGGGAGCGCGACCAGGAGTTCGCGCAACTCCGGTTCATCGGGCAGGGTGGAGTTGCCGTACAGGGCGTCGCACGAGCCCACCTCCAGGATGACGCCCGCGCCGTCGTCGATGAGGCGATTCGTCCCCTGGCTCGTGGGCCGATCGATCGGTCCCGGAACAGCGTGCACTTCACGTCCAAGGTCCAGGGCGATCTCGGCTGTGATGAGCGCGCCGCTCCGATGCGACGCCTCGACGATGATCACGTCGGTGGCGAGGGCGGCGATGATCCGGTTGCGCCTGGGGAAATGATGGGCTGCCGCTCCGACGCCGGGGGCGAACTCGGACACCACCACACCGTGCTTCCGGATCCTGCCATGGAGCGCGCGGTTCCGGGGTGGCGACACCACGTCCACACCGGACCCGAGTACGGCAGCAGTGGGTCCCGGCAGCGCGCCCCGATGCGCCTCTGCGTCGATGCCCATCGCCATTCCCGAGACCACGCAGCGTCCGCGGCTCGCGAGGTGTGCCCCGAGGCCCCGCGCGATCCGACGCCCGTATGCGGTGGCCCGGCGCGACCCGACGATGGACACGCAGGGTTTCCGAAGCAGGTCCGCGTCACCAAGCGCGAAGAGGACGGGGGGCGGGTCCGTGAGTGCGTTGAGCGCTTCAGGATAGCTCGGGCCACCGTAGACCAGCACGGTGATTCCGTCGGCCAGACACCGCCTCCGAAGCGCGCGTGCTTCGCGCCCGGCTCTGCTCCGGGCGGCGAGGTCGTCGACCGCCCACGTCCTGCGCCGTCCATTGGCGGGGTCATCGGCGTGGCGTGAACGACCCGGCCGCACCACCGCCGCGAAATCGGACGGGTTCGCTTCAAGCGCAGCCGCGGGGCTGCCGAAGTGGTCCACCAGTGCCCGGAAGCGCTGCGGGCCGATTCCCGGAAACCGCTCCAGCGTGAGGGCTTCGATCACAGGTCCTCCAGCGTCGCTTCGGCTCTGCGCGCGTCCTCAAGCTGCCGCCAGCACCCCTCCAGCAGCGCACCGAGACCATCGCCGGTCACCGCACTGATGTGATAGGCGCCCCACGCGTCGGGCGTGTCCACCTCGGGCTTCGGGTCGCTGGCGGGGTGCAGGTCCATCTTGGAGAAAACCACGGCGAAGGGCAGCCGGGCCAGCCGAGGCGAGTACGCCTGCAACTCGCTGCGCAGCCCCGCGAGCGTCGCAGCGGGATCCTCCTGGTCGACGGGAAGGAGAATCGCCAGCGCCCGCGTGCGTTCGATATGGCGCAGGAACTGGTGGCCGAGCCCTTTCCCTTCGTGGGCCCCCTCGATGATCCCGGGGATGTCCGCGACGACGAAGGAACGGTAGTCGGGGAGTTCGACCACACCCAGGTTCGGCGTCAGCGTGGTAAACGGATAGTCGGCGATTCGCGGCCTGGCATGGCTGATCCGGGACAGGAGAGTCGACTTGCCCGCGTTGGGCTCGCCGACCAGGCCGATGTCGGCGAGCAGCTTCAACTCGAGGCGGACCACGCGCTCCTCGCCCGCTCCGCCCGGCTCCCATCGCCGAGGCGTCTGCTGCGTGGATGAGGCGAAGCGGGCGTTTCCCCTGCCCCCCCTGCCGCCTCGCGCGACCAACAGCACATCGTCCGCCTCCAGGAGCTCGCCC
The DNA here is from genome assembly GCA_965211645.1 of Longimicrobiales bacterium. Taxonomy (GTDB): domain Bacteria; phylum Gemmatimonadota; class Gemmatimonadetes; order Longimicrobiales; family Gaopeijiaceae; genus Bin94. Next base: position 1,059,869 of record OZ242947.1, read on the forward strand.
AGCAGCTCGCCCGTTTCGTCATCCAGGGCGATGGTCCCCGGCGGTACGCGCAGCTCCAGGTCCTTCCCGCTCCTTCCCGTGCGGTTGAACCCCTCGCCGTGCATCCCGCGCTGTGCCCGGTGGTGGCGTCGATACCGGTAGTCGCTGAGCGTGGTGAGCCCCGGATCGACCACCAGGCGCACATCGCCGCCCCGGCCGCCGTCGCCTCCCGCCGGACCGCCGCGCGGCACTCCCTTCTCACGCCGGAAGGCTTCGGCTCCGGAGCCGCCGGAACCTCCACGCACCTCGATTTTGACAGAGTCTATGAACATTCGGACACCGCCATCCGGCCCACTTCGTCGCCCAGTGTGTTGGTGACGGCGGGCCCGGCGAACTCGGCCAGGGCGCTCGCTGTCCCGGCCGAGAGAATGCCGGCCCTGCCAAGCACCGCCAGCAGCGCGGGTGGAGCCGACCGCCACGCCCCGTCCTCTACCTTGACGGCCACGCCCAACCCGGTTTCCAGATCGCCCGCGATGTAGACGGCTTCCGCGCCGACCTTGGCGAAGACGCGCCCGCGCTCTTCCTCCATCAGCCGGGTGCACAGCCGCTGCGTGCCGCCCACCATGAACGGGTGGCGGGTCATCGCATTCACCACGCGGCGGGCCGGACCCGCCCGCGCGGCGGCCTTCGCCAGGCGGGCCGCCCCGAAGGCCAGCCGTGCGACCGGGACAGCGAACGTCGCCACCCCACAACCGTCCACGGCCGAGGGCATCCGTTCCGGCGCGACGCCCGTCCACCGGGCGACCTCGGCGCGCATCCGACGCTGGACCGGATGCTCCGGGCGCTGATAGCCGTGCAGCGGCCACCCGTGAAACGCCGCCAGCGCGAGCATTCCGGCGTGCTTGCCCGAACAGTTGTTCATGATGGGGGTCCGTGGCGTTCCGGAGGCGGCCAGCGCCATATCGCGTTCGCGAAGGAACGGCGGATGAGGCCCACAGACCAGCAGGTCCTCGGCCACGCCCGCCTTGTCGAGCATCGATCGGGCCACCTCCAGGTGTCTCTCTTCCGAATTGTGCGAACCGCAGCACAGCGCGATCTCCTCTCCCGAAAGCCCGAAGTGGTCGGCGGCCCCGTCCGCGACCAGCGGCAACGCCTGGAACGGCTTCGCCGCCGACCGCAGCAGGGTCACCCGGCTCGCATCGCCCCAGCTCCGCACCTGGCGTCCGCCGGCGTCCGATACGACCGCGTGCACCCGATGCGTGGCCTCGACAACCGCCCCTCGATACACGGCAATGGTCAGCGAAGGGGAATCTGCAGCGATCGGAGGGGCGCTTCCATGGCTGGATGAGCCTGATCGTGTCCGCATGGGTGGCCCGGCCGAATCAGCTAGTGCGACGAACCTGCTCCCTCGCCCGGCTCGCTGCCCGCTGGTTCGACCTGCGACAACGGTGAACCCGCCAACGCAAAGAGTTCCCTTTGCCCCGACGCAGCCGACAGCAGCTCCACCGCCCTGCCCAACTGGTTGTCGCTCGCCGCGATCCGCAGGAAACCGCCCCGGTCGCCCCAGGCCTGCAGAGCAATCTCGTTCCCCAGGAGGAGCTCCATCGAGCGGCGCGCCCGCAACAGGGTCGCCATGGGGAGATTCGCCTCGCGCTCCCGCAGCGATGCGTGGAAGCTGGCGAGATCGGCGTCGGTAATGCGGAAGCCGGGCTCGAGCTCCGGATGCGCCTGGAGGTAGCTCACCGCCCAGCTCTGCAGCGCCGTCATGAAGGAACCACCGAAGTTGATGACCTCCCGAAAGGCCTCGCGCTCGTCCGCGGTCAGGGTATCCTGCATCACCCACAGATCGGGCACGATGCCGCCTCCACCGCGCACCAGACGACCGCCGGACGACCTGAACTCGGGCTTGTCTTCCGCGCTTGGGCGCTCGGCGACGTCTCCGCGAATGGTGAGCACACCCCGTTCGCCGCGGGCCCTCTGGTCGGCTACGTCCATCTGGATGGAACGCCCCGAGGGCGTGAACCAGCGCGCCGTCGTCAGCTTCAGCACGTTCCCCCCGGAAAGCGGGAAGAGCGATTGCACGGATCCCTTGCCATAGGTCGTCGAGCCGATGAGCAGGGCCCGGTCGTGGTCCTGCAGCGCCCCGGCCACGATCTCCGCCGCGGACGCGCTGCCGTACTCGACCAGGACGACGATCGGCAGGTCCGGGTAGCTCTGCCCGTCGCGCGCGGCGTACCTCTCCGGGGGCGAGGTACGGCTCCGTATCTCGACAATCTCCATGCTGCGATCGAGGAAGAGATCCGTCAATCCGACCCCCTCGGTCAGGAGCCCACCCCGGTTTCGGCGCAGGTCCAGCACGAGAGAGGTCATCCCTTCAGCGGTCAGCGAATCCAGGGCGGCGCGCACCTCCTGCGTCGTGGTGCGGTTGAATACCAGCAGAGGAACGTACCCCACCCCGCCCTCCAACATGGCGGCGAAGGGAACCGACGGCACATGGATCTGCTCGCGCGTGACCTCGAACGTGATGACCGCGTCCGCGCCCGGGCGGCGTACACCCATCTCCACCGTGGTGCCGGGCTCGCCCCTCAGCAGGTCGACCGCCTGGTCGGTCACCCACCCGTCGAGCGACCTTCCGTCCACCTCGACGATGCGGTCGCCCGGGCGCAGGCCCGCCCTCGCCCCCGGCGTGCCGGGAATCGGCGCCACGATCGTGATGTAGCCGTCGCGGTCGATCACCTCCAGCCCGACCCCGCCGTATTCGCCCTGGGTGCGGATGCGCTCGTTCTCCCAGGTTGAAGCCGGGAGGAACCGGGAATTCGGGTCCTCAAGACGATCGACGACCCCGGTGATCGCGGCCTCGTAGAGGCTGTCCAGATCCACCTCGCCCACGAAGTGGCCTTCGATGCGGTTCATGACTTCCTCGAAGACGCGCGCGTGCAGGTAGACGTTGGCCCGCATGCCCACGCCCCGCTGCAGCAGCCAGCCGCCGCTCGTCACCGCGAACACCGCGATCAGCAACGGCACCAGCACGGTCCTCTTTCTGGTCATCCGGCCTCCATTTCCATCTCTAAACCGCACCACCCCGCAATGTTTCAGGGAAGCGGGCGACGATTTCACGACGAATCCGCTCCTCCACCTCTCCGGGGCTTCCGCCGGCGGGAACGAGAACCGCCTCATCCAGCGACCCGGCGAGTTGAACATACCCCTTCCGAACCGCCCGGTGAAAGCCCGCGCCCTGCGATTCGAAGCGGTCCGGCGACTTGCCCGCGCGCGCCTGGCGGGCCATTCCCTCATCGACGGCAAGGTCGAGGACGACGTACAGGTCGGGCGTCACGCCCCCCGTGGCGTAGCCGTTCAGCCGTTCGATCTGCTCCAGGTCGATCCCCCGCCCGTGGCCCTGGTACGCGAAGGTGCTCAGGTCGAAGCGGTCCGACAGGACCCACTTCCCCGCGGCCAGCGTCGGCGCCACCACCTCCCGGACGAAGGCGGCCCGCGCCGCCAGGATCAGAAGCAACTCCGTCTCGGGGGGAACCGGTCCCCCGCTTCGCAGCACCAACTCCCGGATTCCCTCCCCGATCGGCGTGCCCCCCGGCTCGCGCGTGACGACGGACGGGATTCCGGCCCTTTCCAGCAACTCTGCCAGCCGACGGATCTGGGTGGTCTTCCCGACTCCCTCGGCGCCTTCAAAGGCGATAAACCTCCCACGGGTCATCGGAATCCCTCCGGCCGGCCGCGCCCTACTCGTAGTACTCCCGGCCCAGGTGGGTGATCTGTTCCTCTCCCGCGAGCCAGCGCAGGGTGTTCTTCAGCTTCTTGTGCTGGATGAAGAGGTCGTGCTCCGGATACAGTCCCTCCGGCGTGTGCGGGCTCTTGAAGTAGAAGGACAGCCACTCCTGGATGCCGCCCATCCCCGCGCGTCCGGCCAGATCGAGGAAGAGCGCAAGATCGAGAACGATCGGGGCCGCCAGGATCGAGTCGCGGCAGAGGAAATCGACCTTGATCTGCATCGGGTACCCCATCCATCCGAAGATGTCCAGGTTGTCCCACCCCTCCTTGTCGTCGCCGCGGGGCGGGTAGTAGTTGATCCGCACCTTGTGGTAGATCTCGCCGTAGAGTTCGGGGTACATCTTCGGCTGCAGGATGTAGTCGAGCACGCCGAGCTTGGACTCTTCCTTCGTCTTGAAGGACTCGGGGTCGTCGAGCACCTCGCCGTCGCGGTTGCCCAGGATGTTGGTGCTGAACCAGCCGTTCACCCCGAGCATCCTCGCCTTCAGCCCCGGCGCGAGGATCGTCTTCATGAGCGTCTGGCCGGTCTTGAAGTCCTTGCCGGCGATGGGCACGCCGCGCTCGCGGGCCAGGGCCTCCAGCGCTGGGACGTCCGCCGACAGGTTGGGCGCTCCGTTCGCGTACGGCACTCCCTCCATGATCGCCGCGTAGGCGTAGATCATGCTGGGGGCGATGGCGGGGTCGTCGTCGCGCATCGCCTGCTCGAAGGCGTCCACCGTGGCGTGGGCCGGTCCCGCGCGCTGGAAGACCTCGGTCGAGCCGCACCAGATCATCACGGCACGGGCGCAATCGTTCCCGGCCTTGAAGCGGCGGATGTCCTCGCGAACGGCTTCGGCAAGCTCCATCCGGTTCGCGCCGGTCTTGCGGTTGGGCCCGTCCAGCCGCTTCACATATGCGGTGTCGAAGACGGCCGGCATCGGCTTCACCGCCTGCAAGGATTCCCGGATCGGGTCCAGGTGCGCGGTCCGATCGAGCACGCCCGCATTCACGGCGCTGTCGTAGGCGTCGTCCGGGATGGGGTCCCACGCCCCGAACACCAGCTGATCCAGATCGGTCAGCCCGACGAGATCCTTGATCAGCGGCGCGCGCTCCTCGGTGCGCTTGCCCAGGCGGACGGTATTCATCTGGGTGAGGCTGCCGACGGGGCGGGCCAGCCCGCGCTTTACCGCTTCGACGCCGGCCACGACGGTCGTTGCCACGGCCCCGAGCCCGGGGAGCAGAACGCCGAGGCGCCCATCGGCCGAAGATACCCTTGGAGGCTGGTCCACGGTGGCCTAACCCTTTCCGGCGGTCGGGCCGCCGTCGTCCAGAGGAACGCCGGTGCCCCGCTTGTAGACCCACACGATGCGGTGCACGGCGGTGATGTTGGTGAGCACTGCCACGATCACGATAACGGAACTGAGCACGATACCGTCCCAGTCCAGACCGAAGAGAAGCGACGCAAACCCCAGGAGCACGATGCGCTCGCCCCGCTGCATCAGGCCCACGGAGCAGTCGAAGCCCAGCGACTCGGCCTTGGCCCTGGTGTAGCTGATCATCAGCGAGCCGCCCATCGCAAGCGTGATGATGTAGATCATCCAGATGTCGAACAGCTCGAGCCGGTAGGCGTTGTAGAGCGTCATCAGTCCGAGGTACATGGCGATCTCGGAGATGCGGTCCAGGGTGGCGTCGAAGAAGTTTCCGAACTTCGAGGCGAGGCCGGAAACCCTGGCCACGCGGCCGTCGAACACATCGCTGAGACCGCCGAGGAGCACGAGCAGCCCGGCGGTTCGCACATGATCCTGCGAGTACATGAGCGCCGCGCCGAGTGTGATCACGAAACCCGCCAGCGTAATCGCGTTCGGATGGACGCCCCTGCGCACGAGCCATTGTGTGACAGGCTCGATGGTCCGGTAGGCCGGCCCGCGGAAGGCCTTGATCCCCTTTTCCTTCGGGGGTGCGTCCCCCCCGCCCTGCCGGTTGCTGGAAGTCACGACTCGTTCAGGAAGTGAGAATGATTCGGGATTCCGCGCCCTCGCGCATCCCCTTCTGGATGGCGGCGTCCACGCGGTACATGATCTTGTCCAGATTGGCCTGGGCTGCAACCAGACTCTGGTAGACCGAAGACGCCTGAAGTCTGCCCAGCGTGGCCTCGTAGTGCTCCATGTCCGCCTTGTCCGGCTCCTTGCCGGCCCGCACGGCGGACTGCAGCGACGCTTCGGTCCTCTTCAGTTCGTTGCGAAGCTCCACGACGTGGCGGTCGTCGTCCGCGCTCTCCATCGCCCGGGTCATCGTCCGGTATTCGGGCGTGCTGCCCACGGCCCGGCCGAGTGATTCGGCCAGTTCGGTAATGTCGGTCATGCGTCTTCTCCGGGCAAAGGTCTGCGACCCAAAACATAGCGCGGTCGTCCGGTCAGGTCCTTGCGCACCTCGATGGATTCGAGGCCGCTTACGGTGCGAAGCAGTTGTGACACTGCCGGACCCTGCGCGCTCCCAACTTCCACGCCGAACCAGCCGCCCGGGCGGAGGGATTCCGGCAGAGCAGCCGCCAGTTCGCGGATCACCGCCAGCCCCTGATCCTCTGCGACCATGGCGCCGCGGGGTTCCCAGTCCCTGACTTCGGGTTCGGCGCTGCGCCATTCCGCTTCGGTCAGGTAGGGGGGATTGGACAGCACCAGATCGAAGGAACGGTCCCCCACGGGCTCGAGCAGCGAGCCGTGGTGGAAGTCGATCACGGGATACCCGGCGGCCGCGGCGTTGTTCCCGGCCACCTCGAGCGCATCCGCGGAAAGCTCGGTTGCCGCGACCGACCGCGCACGCCCCTCGCTGGCAAGTGCGATCGCGATGGCTCCCGATCCCGTGCCGACGTCCAGAGCGGAATCGAATGCCCGTTCGCTTCCGGAAACGTCGGCAAGCACATCGATGAGGTACTCGGTCTCGGGGCGCGGGATCGCGACGCGGGGGTCGACGCGGAGGGTGAGGTTGCGGAAGGGCGCGAACCCGAGCAGGTACTGGAGGGGCTCCCGTGCCCCGCGGCGGCGCAGCAGCGGCCTGAAGGCGGCGCGTTCGGGCTCCGAGAGAGGCCGGTCGAAGTGAAGATACAGCTGCAGCCTGTCCTTCCGCAGGACGTGGGCCAGCAGGTACTCCGCGTTGAGGCGGCCCTCGTCGACGCCCCTGTCGCGCAGGTACGCCGCACTCGCGCGCACGACTTCCATGACCGTCCAGGTGCGGGACCGCCCTGCACCGCGCGACGGCTGCGGCGAGGCGTTCGGCCCGGCATCCGGCGCGGCGGGCGAATCCGTCCGGGTGTGCGGACCGGTCGCTGCCGACGCGAAGGATGACGACTTGCGGCTCATGACTGCCCCGACGACCCGGCGAGACGCTCTTCGTCCCGCGCCAGCCGGAGCGCGACGACGAGTTCGGCCAGATCGCCGTCCAGGATATCGCCCAGCTTGTACAGGCTCAGGCCGATCCGGTGGTCGGTGACGCGATTCTGCGGGAAATTGTAGGTGCGGATCTTCGCGGACCGGTCGCCCGACCCGATCTGCGACCTGCGCTCGGCGGCCCGCTCGGCGTCGCGGGCGGCGATCTCGCGGTCCAGCAGCCGCGAGCGCAGCACCTTCATCGCCTTGGCCTTGTTCTTGTGCTGGGACTTCTCGTCCTGGCAGGTGACCACCAGCTCCGTGGGGAGGTGGGTGATGCGCACCGCCGAGTCGGTCGTGTTGACGGACTGCCCCCCCGGGCCCGACGAGCGGAATACGTCGATGCGCAGGTCGGCGGGATCGATCGCGACATCCACCTCCTCCGCCTCGGGCAGCACGGCCACCGAGGCCGCCGAGGTATGGATCCGGCCCTGGCTCTCGGTTTCGGGAACGCGCTGAACGCGATGGACGCCCGACTCGTAGCGCAGCTGCCCGTACGCCCCCTTCCCCCGCACGGTGAAGATCGCCTCCTTGATCGACCCGGGAATCCCCTCGGAGACGCCGGCCAGGTCGACCGTCCAGCCCCGCCGCTCGGCCATGCGGCGATACATCCGCATGAGGTCGGCGCTGAACAACCCCGCCTCGTCCCCGCCCGTCCCGGCGCGGATCTCCACCACCGCGGGACGGTCCTCGAGCGGGTCCGCGGGAACGAGCGCCGCCCGCAGCGCGGCAACCGCCGTCCCCAGCCGGTCCTCGAGCGCGGCGATCTCATCCTCCGCGAGCACTTTCATCTCGGCATCGACGGACTCGGCGAGCAGTTCGCGCGTGTCGTCAAGTTCCGTCTCGATGGCGACCACGGTCCGCCCGGCATCCACGGCGGCGGCGAGCCCGGCCCGCTCCTGCCCGAGCTCCCGCAGGCGATCGCGGTCGCGAATCACGGCGGGATCGGAAAGGTCGCGCTCGATGTCGCGAAAACGCTCTTCGGTTTCGGCCAGGCGCCGGGCCAGACGAGGATCTATCGGAGGTCTCCGGGTTGAGGGACAAGCAGTGAAATGTAATGCGTCGTTCCGTCAGCTTCGGATCCGCGCGGCGAGTGGGCCCGCCAGCACCCCGGCGATGAACACCAGGAAGCACGCGAGGCCGAGCACGTCCCCGATGCGCGTGAACAGGCTGGTGCCGGAACGGGCGAAGACCGGAAGCACGACAACGCCCGCCACGCCGGGATCCAGCGCAAACGCCGCTCCCGCTCCTGCGGGAGAAACCGCGAAGCTGTAGCCGGTCGCACCGACCTGGATCAGCGACATCCGGTTCTCGATCGCCCGCAGCCGCCCCAGCGTCGCGTGCTGCCAGTAGGCCCAGGTGGTGCGGAAGGGACGCTCCGGGTCGAGCCAGTCGTCGTTGGACAGCACCACCAGCCAGTCGGCTCCCGCGCGCACCAGGTCGCGCGCGGTCTCGCCGTAGGCGGAGTCGTAGCAGATCATGGCGCCCGCCGTCCAGCCGTCGCCGGTCAGCGGTTGCGGGTTCCGGCCCGTCGCGTATCCCCTGTACGGGATGCCCAGGGCCGCCCCCGGCCATGCGTACCCCTCGAGTCCGGGCACCAGACGGGTCTTGCGGTAGGCCCGGGATAGCGGTCGTCCCGGGACCTGGAGGAAGGCGGCGTTGTACCACAGGGTGTCGCCGCCGTTCTCGCGGACTGCGCCGTCCATCGCGCCGGTCATCACCGGCACGCCCAGAGCGTCGGCGAAAGCCGCCAGTTCGACCCCCGTGCGGGTCAGGGCAGCGGGCGCAACCCCGGTCGTCGCGCGCCGGCCGGATTCGCTGAGCACCTCTCTCAATGGAGCCGAGAGAAACCGTTCCGGAAACGCCACCATGTCGACGGGCTCGGCCGCGATGAGCTCCTGGAGCGGTTCCGGCCAGTCATCGAGGCTCTCCGCGCCCCTCTCGGGCTGCACCACCGCCACCCTCGCCACTGCCTCGCCATCCTCGAGCGCGGCGTGCCGCAGGTAGCCGGCCGGAACCGGCGCCGCAACGACCAGCCCTGCCAGGACCGCGCGGCGGATCGGGAAGGGACGTGAGCGCAGCGTGAGCACCCGGGCGAGACATGCCCCCGACGCAACAGTCCAGAACCCCAGAAACCGGGCACCGAGCAGTTCCGAGCCGGCAGCCAGGGCAGGATGCCACGCCAGCGAGCCCCCCGCGTTGAGCCACGCATACGGCACGCCGGGCACGAGGGCCGCGACCCATTCGAACCCCGTCCAGCAGGCGGCCAGCGCCAGGGGGAAAGGCCAGCCCTTGCGGCCGTGCAGAAAGGTGGCCGCCAGACACGCCGCGCCGGCAACGAAACCGATGAGCACCAGCACGAGCACATAGGTGGGGATGGCGAGCGGCGTCCGCCACGCGAGCGCGGGCACCATCCAGTACAGCCCGATGCCGTGCGCGATCGCCGCCGCCGCGAAGCCGTGCCGGAAGGGAGCCAGCGGAGCAACTTCAGGGTCGTGCACCCGGCGCGTTAGCGCCACGGCGAGGGGAGTGAACGCCACGAACGGAAGGAATGGCCCACCGTGTGGAGAAAACGTCGCACCCGCCGCGACGCCGGTCGCCGCCGCGAGGACCAAGTTCTTCAACGCAGCACCCCGCCCTTAGTGTCGCCCAGCCCCACCCATCAGCCCAGCTTCACCTCGCGGCCCTCGCGCGCCGAATCGTAGGCGGCCTCGATGAGGTTCATCAGGATGATCTGCTCGGTGGGCAGCCGCGCCGCCGCCGTGCCCGCCGCGACCCTGACGAACTCGTCGAGCAGGCGCCGGAAACCGTTGGTGAAGAGGTCCTCGCCTCCGCGCGGGATCGGCTGCCGCGGCGTGACATCGACCGTGCGCCCGCCGACCTGGCGGTAGATGGAAAGCGGAGACAGCCGCGCTCCGCCCTCGGAGCCGAAGATCCACAGCCGGTGCCGGTCCTCGGGCGCGTGCAGCCGCCAGCTCGCGGACAGCGTCACGGCGACGCCGTCGCGGGTGACGGCGAAGAGGTGCGCCTCCTCCTCGACATCGAACCCGTCGCCCCGGGTCGTCGCCGACACGCGGTCCACCTCCGGGTATCCCAGCACCCACAGCGCAAGATCGAGCGCCGGAACGCCCAGGTCCATCAGCGCGCCTCCGCCCGCCTCCAGGGCGCGCCGTCGCCATCCCGTGCGGGGCCGCCGCACGGCCCGGTTGAGCCAGGTGACCCTGACCGTCCCCAGCTCCCCCAGCGCGCCTTCGGCGACCGCGGAGCGCAGCGCCCGGACGTTCGCCTGGTACCGGTGCGAGAGCCCGAGGACCAGGCCCGTCCCCGTCTCGTCCGCGACCTTCAGCAACCGGCGCACTCCACCCGGCGACAGTGCCAGCGGACGTTCCACCAGGACGCGCTTCCCCGCCCTGAGACAGTCGGCCGCGAAGTCCTCGTGCAGGAAACTGGGCGCACAGATCACGACGCCTTCGATGTCGTCCGCGGCGATCATGTCGTCGTCGCTCATCACCCTGGGCACGCCGAAGCGCTGGGCCACCGCCCGCGCCTTCGCGCCATCGAGGTCCGCGAGCGCCGTCAACTCCACGTCGTTGCGCTCCGAAAGGATCGGCAGATGCATGAGCTGACTGATCGCCCCGGTCCCGATCACGCCGACCCTCACCCGCTGCCGCCCATGCGACCCGCGGTCCGGCGGCGCCTCTCGCCCGGTTTCACGCATCGATCAGCCTCCCCGTCAGGTCGTAGTCGTCCGCCGCCACGATCTCCACCTCGACGATGTCGCCGGGCCGCACGCCGTTCGCCGAGGTCAGGAAGGTCTGCCCGTCCACCTCGACCGCCTGGCCCTGGGTGCGCCCCACCGCTTCGTGGCCGGAGTTCCGGGGCGTCAGTTCGTCCACAAGCATCAAACCGCGCCTGCCGACTCTCTGAAGATTGGATTCATAGGACAGCTGGCGCTGGTGCTCCATCACCATATCCAGCCGTTCCGCCTTGACCTCCTCTGGCACCTGGCCGGGCATGGCGGCGGCCGCCGTGCCCTCTTCCACCGAGTAGGCGAACGCCCCGACGCGGTCGAAGCGGATCTCCTCGAGGAAGTCCATCATCACGCGAACATCGTCGTCGGTCTCGCCGGGGAATCCCACGATGACCGTCGTGCGCAAGGTGAGATCGTCGATTTCGTCCCGGAGCCACCGGACCCGCTCGCGCACCGTGTCCTGCCGCTCGGGGCGGCGCATGCGCGCGAGCACCCGGTCGCTGCCGTGCTGCAGCGGCATGTCCAGATACGGCAGCAGGCGCGGCTCACGCGCGATCAGCGAGACCAGCCGCGGCGTGATCCCCGACGGGTACATGTAGAGGAGGCGGTACCAGTCCACTCCGGTCCCATCCAGCAGCGCCTCGAGGAGGTCGTGCAGCAGGGGCGCCGAGCGGTCGTGCCGCCACAGATCGCGCCCGTACCAGGTGGTGTCCTGTGAGATCAGGTTGAGCTCGCGCACGCCCTGCTCTCCCAACGCCCGCGCCTCGGCGACCAGCGCCGACAGATCCGCCGAGCGATGCAGCCCGCGCATGTGCGGGATGGCGCAGAAGGCGCAGCGGTGGTCGCAGCCCTCGCTCACCTTCAGGTACGACACGTGCCGCGTCTCGGTGGCCAGCACGCGCAGCGGCTGTTCCATGGTGGGCACGAAACGGTCGGCGATGAGGCCGCGGGCGCGCAGTTCGGGGACGAGGCGCCCCATCTCGGCGATGCCGAGGAAGAGGTCGACCTCGGGGATCTCGGTAGCCAGCTCGTCCCGGTACCGCTGCACCATGCACCCGACCGCCACGACCGCGCCGACCTGGCCGCGCGCCTTCAGCTCGCAGGCGCTCAGGATCGTGTCGATCGACTGCTCCCTGGCCTCCTCGATGAAGCCGCAGGTGTTGACCACCACCACCTCGGCGTTCTCCACGTCGCTCGTCACCCTGGCGCCCGACGCGGCCAGCGCCGCCATCATGTGCTCGGAATCCACGGTGTTCTTGTCGCACCCCAGCGTCACGAGGCCCATCCGGGGACCGTCCTCGGGACCGATCGCGAAGGACCGGGGGTCGACCGCCTGCACGTCCGCGCTCACATCCGGCCGGACCGGACCGGCGCTGACGGGAAAGACGGGCAGATCCCGCGTGCGCAGTCTCATCTCGGGCCCGGCCGGGCTCCGGGTCCGCGGGGACCCAGGACGCGCGCACCCTCGGGCACCTCGAAGACGAACGTCCCCGGCTGGATATCCGGGTCCAGATCGACATCGCGGAGCGTCACGGTGCGCACCTTGTTCTCCTCGTGGATCTCCAGCCGGCGGATCACGTGGCTCTCCACGTCCACCCACAGGCGCGCTGCGCGGTACCCCGCCGGCGTGAGCGGGGTCAACGCAACGACGCGGCAGTCCCGGCCGTCCACGGCTTCAACCCCGCCCGTAGCGGCTTCGTACTTCGCCCCCGGGTCCTCCAGGAACTCGCGGAAGAAGTCCTCCCGGCCCGGCGAGTCCGACACCGGGTGCCGCATGACCTGCTCCTCGTCGATGCTGGGGTAGTACACCCAGAAGTCGTCCCCGTCCGAGATCACCATGTCGCCGTCCGGATCCGTGAACCGCATCGAGAAGAGGTTGGGACGGCGCTGGCACACCCGTCCGGCGCTCTCGATCGCCCGGCCGCGCAGGAGCCTGACCTCGATGACCTGCTCGAAGTCCGCACAGATGGCGCGCACTTCGCGATAGCGGGCGGCCGCCTGCTCCAGCGGGTGCGACGGCTCCTGGGCCGCCGTGCTCTGGGCGCACACCAGCGTCGCAAGCAGGATCAGCCGGGGCATATCTCGTCCAGCGTGTCGAGCCCGACGAGCACCTCGCGGGGCTTGGAGCCGTCGGGCGGGCCAAGCACCCCGGCGTCGTGCAGCTGGTCGACGATGCGGGCCGCGCGCCCGTAGCCGATCCTCAGCCGCCGCTGCAGCAGGGAGGTGGAGCCGGCCTTCTGCTGGATGCAGGCCATCGCCGCCTCGCGGAAGAGGTCGTCCCAGTCGCCCCATGCCGTCCCCTCCTCCACGCCTTCGCCGTCCAGCGCCCTCACCTGCTCGAGGATGTCGGCCTCGTCGCTCTTCACCCGCGCCTTCAGTGCCTCGAGGGTATCCGCCTGCTCGCGGTACCACTTCATGAGCGCCTCGGTCTCCTCCGTGGAGATGAAGGCGCCCTGCATGCGCACGGGCTCGCTCTGGCCCGGCGGAAGGAAGAGCATGTCCCCGTACCCGAGGAGCGAATCGGCCCCGTTCTGGTCGAGGATCGTCCGCGAGTCCGTCTTGGACGCGACCCGGAAGGCGATCCGGCAGGGAAAGTTCGCCTTGATCAGCCCGGTGATCACGTTCACGCTGGGGCGCTGGGTGGCGACGAGCAGGTGGATGCCGATCGCCCGCGCCTTCTGGGCGAGCTGGGTGAGCGGCTTCTCGACCTCGGCCTGCACGGTCATCATCAGGTCGGCGAGCTCGTCCACCACCACCACGATCCAGGGCAGCGTGCCCCCCTTGTACTTCCAGCTGTCCGGCTCCTCCTCGGGCCCGTCGGGCTCGGGGAGCTTGAGTTCGACCCCCTGCTCGATCCGGTCGTTGAATTCCTTCAGCGAGCGCACGCCGTTCGCGCTCAGCATGGTGTAGCGCCGCTCCATCTCCATCACGGCCCACTTGAGCACGCCGGCGGCCTCCTTCGGATCCGTAACCACCGGGTGACGGAGGTGGGGAAGGTCGGCGTAGGCCGAAAGCTCCACCATCTTGGGATCGATCAGGAGGAGACGGAGGCGGTCGGGACCGTGACGGTAGACCAGGCTGGTGATGACGGTGTTCAGGCACACCGACTTCCCCGAGCCCGTCGCGCCGGCGATCAGCGCGTGCGGCATCTTCGTGAGGTCGGTGACGTAGGCGCTGCCGGCCAGGTCCTTGCCCATCGCCAGCGGCAGCGCGCCGCGCGACCGCGAGAAGGCCGGCGCTTCGAGGATTTCGCGCAGACGCACGATCTCGGGCCGCGGATTCGGAATCTCGACCCCCACCGCCCCCTTCCCCGGGATCGGCGCCACGATGCGGACGCTGCGCGCGCGCATGGCCAGTGCGAGGTCGGCGTCGAGGTTGGCGATGCGGTTGACCTTCACGCCCGCCGCGGGAACCACCTCATACTGCGTGACCGCGGGCCCGGTCGTGCGGCCCGAGATCTCGCACTGGATATTGAAGGTCGCGAGGGTGTTGACGAGGACGCCTCCCAGGCGGTCCAGCTCCTGTTCCATGCCGAAGCGGTTCTCGTGCTGCGGGGCGGTGAGCAGACCGAAGTGCGGGCGCGGATGGTCCGCCGGCACCTGCCCCCCCATGGGGTCCTCGAGTCCGCCGTCCTCGAGCTCCTCGAAGTGACTGCCGGCCGGCGGCCGCACGAATCCGCCGGCGTCGACCATTTCCCCGGCGGCCTCCGGGGCAGACGCCGGCGCGCCGGCTCCAGGAACGGTGGACCCGTCTTCCCCTTCCATGGCATCCGCGTCCGCCCCTGCTGCCACCTGACTGTCGCCGCCCGACTCCGGCCCGGGCAGATCACCGAGGTTCCCGTACGGCACCTTGCGCGCCCGGGCCTTCTCCTCGGCAGCCCTTCTCGCGGCTTCCTTCCTCGCCCGCACCACCTGCCGGCGCTCGGCGAGGCGCTCCCACAGCGCCCGCGCCGCCGCCCCGGTCCTGACCGCGCCCCTGCGGGTCCCTCGAGCGAGCTTGCCCAGTCCGAGCGCGGGCGGACGCAGCGGATTGAAGCGGAATGCCGCGATCGATGTCACCACCACACCCGCGGCGAAGATCACCCAGGCGCCCAGCCAGCCCGTCGTGCGGAGGAGCGGCGCCCCGATGGCCGTGCCCAGCCAGCCGGTGGCCGACTCGCCTCCCTCGAAAAGGAACCCGCCGAAGGGCAGTAGGAGGACCAGGGCAAGTGTGAGAATCCAGAGGCTGCGCCGCGGACCCTCCGACCACCAGCCGCCGACGGACGCGCCGCCTGCCAGCAGACCCATGGGAACGGCAGCGCAACCCAGCCCGAGCCAGGTGGTGAGAAAGCGGTCGACGATGTCGCCCACCTCCCCCAAGGGATTGCCCGCCGGGAAGGCATCCGCCACCCGGGCGCCCAGCAGATCGATCGGGAAGAGGGCGGCCGCGATCAGAAACGCCATGACGGCCATGAGGACAGCGAGCGTGCCGCCGACGTTGCGCCCGGATCCACCCGGCCGCGCCCTCCCGCGCGGGCCCTTTCCGCCTATTGCTGCCCTCCCCCGCCCAGCCGCCGCGCCACCCTTCCTGCCGCGTCCGGCCGACCTCGACGCGGACACGCTACGGCGACGGGGCAGTAATGACTCTATCGCGCATCATAGGTACAATCTGATGCCTGTCGGCCCTTGCGCACAGTGCCAGATCGCCTCCGAGGCCGACATCGATCAGGGCCTTCCCCGCCTCGGTGCCCGCCAGCATGTTGGCCGACACCTCGTGCAGCCCGGCCAGATCCACCGCCGCCCGCGCCCGCTCGTCCATCGCCACAGGCCGGGTCCAGCCCTGCAGGACGCGGCGCAGGATGTGCCCGGCGCACACCGTGTCGTCCAGGGCGAAGCTCTCTGCCTTGCCCGCGCAAACGATCACGACCGAGTCGTCGCCGCGGACCGCATCCGCGACGGCGCCGAGATTGAGAAACGACGCCGCGATGACCCGGTCCGATCCCGCGGCCGCCATCAGCGCCCTGGTGCCGTTGGTGGTCGTCATGACCAGATGCCTCCCCGCCACCGCCTCCCGCGTGAACTCGGCAGGCGAATTGCCCAGGTCGAATCCGTGGATCCGCAACCCGTGGCGCTCGCCGCAGAGCAGCGCGTCGCCGCCCAGGGAGTCCCTGAGGCGCCCGGCTTCCTCGATGGAGACGGCCGGAAGGACCCCGCGCGCGCCGTTCGCCAGCGCCTCGACGATGCATGACGTCGCGCGCACGACATCGATCACGATGGCGGTAGCCCCGCTGACGCTGGCCGGCAGCACTTCCGCCGGAGTGAAACAGACGCCGAGCTTCACCGGCCGGCCGCCGTCACGGAGCCACTCCGGCGCTCGTCACACACACGCTCCATTGATTGCACAATAATGTTGCACATGCACAATATGATTGCACAATCATGCCACCCCGTCCGCGCGCACCCTGTCCTGAAAGCGCTGAACGAAGCTGGTGTCGACGTCCCCCTGCCTGAACTCCTCGTCGCGGGTGATCGCCGCGAGGTAGTCGATCGTCGTGGGGATGCCCTCGACCACGAAGGATTCGAGCGCCTCGCGGCCCCGCACCACCGCCTCGCGCCGCGTATTCCCCCACACGATCAGCTTGGCGAGAAGCGAGTCGTAGAAGGGCGGAACGCGGTAGCCCGAGTACATGTGAGTGTCGACACGCACGCCGGGGCCTCCGGGCTGGTGGAGCGTGCTGATCAGGCCGGGCGAAGGGGCGAAATTGCGCGCCGGGTCCTCGGCGTTGATGCGGAACTCGATGGCGTGGCCGCGGTGCTCCTGCTCTCCGGGTGGAAACGACAGCGGCTCGCCCGCCGCGACCTGGATCTGCTCCTTGACGAGATCCAGCCCCGTCGTGGCTTCGGTCACGGGATGCTCGACCTGGATGCGGGTGTTCATCTCGATGAAGAAGAACTCGCCGGAGCGGTCGAGGAGGAACTCCACCGTTCCAGCCCCGACGTAGCCGATCGCCTCGGCCGCCTTGACGGCCGCCGCCCCCATCTCCGCTCTCAGCTCCGGGGTGAGCGCGGGCGAGGGCGACTCCTCCACCAGCTTCTGATGGCGCCGCTGGATCGAGCAGTCCCGTTCGCCCAGGTGCACCACCCTGCCCTGCCGGTCGCCGAAGACCTGGAATTCGACGTGGCGGGGCCGCTCGATGCACCGCTCCAGGTACATGCCTCCGTCGCCGAACGCCGCCCGGGCCTCGGCGCGCGCGGCCGCGAAGTTGCGGCGGAAGGAACCGTCGTAGCCGGCGATGCGCATCCCCTTCCCGCCACCGCCCGCCGCGGCCTTGATCATCACGGGATAGCCGATCTCTCGCGCCACCGCGTGTGCCTCAGCCTCGTCATCGATGATCCCGTCCGAGCCCGGCACCACCGGCACGCCCGCCGCGCGCATCGTCTCGCGGGCCACCGCCTTGTCGCCCATCGAGCGGATCTGCTCCGGCGTCGGCCCCACGAACACCAGGTCCGAGCGCTGGCAGATCTCGGCGAACTCCGCGTTCTCGGCCAGGAAGCCGTACCCCGGATGCACGGCCTCGGCCCCCGTGATCTCCGCCGCGGCAATGATCCTCGGCACCTTCAGGTACGATTGCGCGGCCCGCGCCGGCCCGATGCACACGGCCTCGTCCGCGAAGCGCACATGCAGCGACTCCTGGTCGGCCTCGGAGTGCACGGCCACCGTGGCGATGTCGAGTTCGCGGCACGCCCGCACGATGCGGAGCGCGATCTCACCCCGGTTGGCGATCAGCAGCTTGTCGAACATGCGGCCGCTCGGGTCAGGCGGGTTCGACCCGGAACAGAACCTGGCCGTAGTCGACCGGCTCGGCGTTGTCGGCGCAGATCTCGACGATCCGGCCCGCGACCTCGCACTCCAGCTCGTTCATCAGCTTCATGGCCTCGATGACGCACAGCACGTCGCCCGCCGCCACGGTCGAACCCACCTGGACATAGGGAGAGGCCTCGGGGGAGGGCGCCCGGTAGAACGTCCCCACCATCGGCGACGTCACTTCGATGAGATCCGCGGCCGGCGCTTCCGGTGCGGGTGCCTCTTCGGCAGGCGGCGGGGCGGCGGACTCGGCGTCGCCGGCGAGGGCCGGAGCCGCTGCGGATGCCGCCGGAACCGCGCGCACCCCCTCCGGAACGATCACACCGCCGTTCGGCGACTTCGCCATCCGGATCCGCGTCGCCCCCCGCTCGATCTCCAGGCTGTCGAGGGAGGATTCGTCGACCAGCCGGACCAGGGCCTGCAGCAACTCGATGTCGATCATCCGCTCACCCGCGTCAGGTATTTGTCTTCGCGCCGGTCGATCTTCAGCCTGTCGCCGATATCGATGAACAGCGGCACCTGCACGACCGCGCCGGTCTCGAGCGTGGCCGGCTTGGTCGCCCCCTGGGCCGTGTCGCCCTTGAAACCGGGGTTCGTGTCGGTCACCTCGAGCTCCACGAAGTCCGGGAGCTCGACGCTGATCACGTTCCCGTCGTGGACGAGACCCTGGCACTCCATGTTCTCCTTCAGGTACTTGAGCTGTTCCTTGCCCAGCATGTCGGCGCTGATGGGGATCAGTTCGTAGGTCTCCTGGTCCATGAAGTGGTACAGCTGACCATCCGTGTACGAGTAGTTGACCGGCCGCCGCTCGAGCCGCACGCTGGTCACCCGCTCGCCGGCGCGGAAGGTCCGGTCCACCACGGCGCCCGAAAGCACGTTCTTCAGCTTGGTGCGCACGAAGGCGCCGCCCTTCCCGGGCTTCACGTGCTGGAAATAGGTAATGGTCCACAGCACGCTGCCGATCTCCAGCACCATGCCGTTGCGAAAGTCTGCGGTACTAGCCATGAAATCGGGTTCCGGTATCCTCTTGCTGTCGGGACAGTCGGCCTACGGGGCCGTTGCACTCTGCCTGACAAGATAGTTGTTGAGACAACGAAAGCCCGAAAGATAGCTGTCAACCCCGAAACCGGCGACCACGCCCACCGCGGCCGGCGTCAGGAAGGAGCGCCGGCGAAAGCTCTCCCGGCTCGCCGGGTTGCTCAGATGTACCTCCGCGAAGGGCTTCGAGGTCGCCAGGAGACCGTCGAGGAGGGCGACCGAGGTGTGGCCGAGCCCCGCCGGGTTGATCAGCACGCCGTCCACCCGGTCGCGGATTTCGGCCAGGTAGTCGAGAATCCGCCCTTCGCTGTTCGACTGGAAGGACTCTACGTCAGCGCCGAGTTCGCGTCCCAGCGTCTCGAGCGCCCGGTCGATGTCCTCGAGCGTGTCCGTCCCGTAGACCTCGGGCTCGCGTACTCCGAGAAGGTTCAGATTGGGGCCGTGCACGACGGCAATCCTCATTGGGCGGTCCTTTCGCGTGACTCGACCCTGCGGACCCCGCCGCGTCCCGCTCCCGGGTCGGCGAGCGCCACAAAGGTAGATTTCGCGCGACAGGGGTGTCAACGCGGCGCCGTTCCTTGAAGACGGGTCCGCGAAACCGTTAGCTTCCCTGTCCTTGCAAGGAGGTGGCACCCGCCATGATGGAGCAACTCAGAAGAAGCACGAAGTGGATCATGATCCTCGTGGCCCTGGCCTTCGGGGGACTCATGTTCTTCGAGTGGGGCATGGATATCACCGGCCAGACGGCCGGGTCCTTCGGCGAGATCGGCCGCGTCAACGGCACACCGGTAAGCTACGAGCAGTACATGGCTACCTACCGCAATCTCTATGACCAGGCGGCGCAGCTTCAGGAGGAGCCGATCACCAATGTCCAGAACTCCGAGATCGAGGATCAGGCCTGGGACGAGCTGGTCAACTCCATCCTGATTCAGGAGGAGCTGGAGCGCCGGGAAATCCTGGTGACCGACGAGGAGGTGCGTGCAGCAGCCCTGTCGAGCCCGCCCCCCGACCTGATGTCGAATCCCGCGTTCCTCACGGACGGAGTCTTCGACATCACCAAGTACCAGCAGTTCGTGTCGATGGCGGACAACCTCGTGCAGCTGCAGCTGGAGGCCTACTACCGCGACATCATCCCGCGGGGCAAGCTCCTGCGGCAGGTGTCGCTGGGGATTCACCTGTCGGACGCCGAGCTGTGGCACGCCTACAGGGACATGAACGAAACCGCGAGCGTGAGCTACGTCTCCTTCGACCCCATCGAGCGCATCGCGGACGACGAGATCGAGATCACCGACGCGGAGACCTCCCGCTACTACTCCGACAATCGCGAGGATTTCCTGGTTCCGGCGAGCGCGAGCGTCATCGCGGTCTCCTTCACCAAGGCACCCACCGCCGCGGATACGGCGGCAGCGCTGGACAGGGCCGCGGAACTCCGGCAGTCGATCGTCGACGGCGAGGATTTCGGCGAGGTCGCCCAGCGCGAGTCCGCGGACCAGGCAACGGCCGTCGACGGCGGCAGCCTGGGCGTGTTCGCACAGGGCGCCATGGTCGCGCCGTTCGACTCCGCAGTCTTCGCGGCCCGCCTGAACCGGATCACCGAGCCCGTGCCAACCAGCTTCGGCGTCCATCTCATCGAAGTCACCGACCGCTGGGGCCAGGACTCCGCGCAGGCCCGGCACATCCTGCTGCCCTTCGAGCGCACCGACGAATCGGAGATCGACCTGCTCGCCATGGCGGATTCGCTGGAAGAACTGGCTGAATCGATGCCTCTCGCGGACGCGGCGGCAGACCTGGATCTGGCGACCGACACGCTGGACCTCATCGAAACGCTTCCGATCATCCCGGGGGCCGGCGATGTGGCCGAGGGCGGCGAGTGGATCTTCGATCCGGAAACCGCGCTTGGCGACGTCAGTCCGGTGTTCGAGAACAGCGCCTCGTTCTACGCCGTCGAACTGGTGTCGCTCGACCCCTCCCGGTATCTGACGGAGGAGGAGGCCGAAGCGGCCATCCGGGGCAGCATCGGGATCGACAAGAAGGTGGAGGTCGCGCTCGGGGAGGCCGAGGATTTCGCCGCCGAGGTGGAGGCGGGCCGTTCGCTGACCGAAGTGGCACGCGAGTTCGGCCTGGAGGTGCGAGACGCGGGGCCCTTCACGCGCAACGGTTTCGCCCTCGGCCTGGGGCAGTACAACGCGGCCGTCGGCACGGCCTTCGGTCTTGACGTCGGCGAGGTCTCGGACGCCATCGAAGCCAACCGCAACGCCTATGTGATCGAGAAGACCGGTGCCGAGGCCGCCGACAGCCTCGCCTGGGTTGAACAGATCGAACAGCAGCGGTTTCAGGCGGTGACGGTGATACAGCAGCAGCGCCTGGTGCAGTGGATCGAAGCGTTGCGCGCGACGGCGAGAATCGTGGACCGCCGGGAACAGGTGCTGAATCCGCCCGACGACCAGCAGGGACTTCCGCTGCCCCCCGTCTTCTAGCCCGGACCTACCCCGTGGTCAGCCGGCGGGGAGAGCCTTCCTCCTGCCCTTCGGCGCTCGATTGCTCTTCCCCGGGTGACGCAAGCTCCTTGTCCGCCCGAACGGACGACTGGACTTCGCGGACCGACGACTTGAATTCCCTGATTCCCTTGCCGAGCGAGGTCCCAATCTCCGGCAGCCGCTTTGCTCCGAACAGGAGCAGCACGACCAGGAAGACCAGGATCATCTCTCCCATGCCAAGATTGAAAGGCATATTTGCTACCTCCTCTGCCCGAAACCTCGAGAGGGACTCTCCCTGCCAAACCAGCCGGTTACGGGGTGGACGGACAAACTAACGCAAAGGCGACGCGCGGCAAAAGAAGGGCGTCCGGCCACACCTGCGTCAGATCCAGGACCGGGCAGCGAATCCTGCCAGGGCGATTCCGACCAGGGTAAGGACGTTGAGTGCGAAGGAGACCGGTCCGATCGTGAAGCTCACGGAGACCAGGTCCAGGTAGAATGGACCGACCGACGCCGACGCCGATGTCGTGAGGAATGAGCGCGCGGCGCTCTCGGGCAGGAAGATCTCGGCGAGCTTGGTAAAGAGCCCGCCGAGGAACAGGCCGAACACGATGGCGACAAGTCCCCGGCGAAGCCGCTGAGCCTGGCGCAGGATCATCTGGAGCGCGCGGTCACATAGCCGACCGCCTCGTGGAGGGAATCGAGTGCCGGGCCGGGTGCAAGCCTGCTGATGGCCGCCTCGGCCGCGCGCGCGTACGTCTCGGCCCTGTTTCTGGCGTAGTCGATGCCCCCGTGTTCACGGACAAGGGAGATGACGCGGTCGACCTCCTCGTCACCCGGCTCCACGAGCGTGAAGACCCGGCGCACTTCGTCGACCTCGGCAGGCGACATGGCCCGCAGTGCGCCGACCAGCGGCAGCGTGACCTTTCTCCCGCGAAGGTCGAGCCCGGCCGGCTTGCCGGTTACATCCTCGTGTCCGACGTAGTCGAGCATGTCGTCGGTGATCTGGAAGGCCATCCCCAGCGCGTGTCCGTATTGCCGCAGCGGAACGCGATTGGCCGGACTTCCCGCGAGCGCGCCCAGTTCGCAGGCCGCAGCCATCAGCGAGGCGGTCTTGGCCGCGATCAGGCGGAAGTACTCGTCCTCGGAGTAGGTGATGTCGTCGTAGGAGAGGAGCTGGCGCATTTCGCCGACGCTCATGCGGTTCGCGGCTGTGCCCAGAACGCGCACGGCCTCGAGATCCCCCAGGCCCGCCAGCTCGGTAACCGCCCGGCTGTACAGGTAGTCGCCCATGATGATCGCGATCTGGTGGGTCCAGGCCGAGTTCACCGTCGGCATCCCGCGACGGAGGACCGAGTGATCGACGGCGTCGTCGTGCACCAGCGTCGCGATGTGCACGAGTTCGACCACCGCCGCCAGGGTGACCGCGTCCTCGTGGCGCTCGCCCTCGATCTCGCTGCAGAGCAGGACCAGAGTGGGCCGGAACATCTTGCCCGGCACGCGCATCAGGTAGTCGTTGACCTCGTCGACCATGGAAAAGTCGGCGACGGCGATGCGTCGGAGTTCGTCCATCACGCGGTCCAGGCGCTCGCGAACCGGCGCCTGTATGCCGGGAAGGCCGGTTGGCGCCGACTTCAAAGCCGTAGTTCGATTCATTGAGTCCCGGAGGCGGGTCGTTCGCCGTGGTCGCTGCGGCCTGTTTGTCCCGGGTCCGTCGCCCGCGGGCAGCCGGCCGTCTTCGCACAACAAGATAGCAATTGCCGAGCCCGAAGGCATAGCGCGCGCTAGCCGCCCCTGGCCTCCAGGTACGCAGCCAGCCGCCGGCTCAGAATCCGGTCTTCGGACCAGTCCCGGATGCCCATTGCACGCACGGTCGATGGCTCGGCGAGCTGGTCGGGACACATCCCGATCACCTCCGTCCCGGACACCCTCCCCTCTGCGGCCCGCGCCTCCCGCTCGATCGTCCGGAAGACATCGCCCGGGTCGGTCCTTGCCGGATCCTCGAGGTTCATGGAGATCTGCATGCGGCGCTGTCGGGGGAGCTGCAAGGCCAGCGCCCTCAGGCCGGGAAAGCCGCCCCCCGCTTCGCGGATGCGCGCGGCGATCCCGCGTGCCTGCTCCACGGAGACACCCTCGATGTCGACGTTCCAGGCCAGCAGGAGCCCCCGCGCGCCGACGCAGGCAGTCCCGGCGGAGTGGTGTGTCACCGGATGCACCCTGCCACCCCCCGGTTCCCGCCCCGCAATGTCGGCCGGGGGCTGCTCCCGGGCCCGGCGCCGAATCGCGGCGAGCCCGCGCCCCGGGGGCCTTGACGCGCGGCCGTAGAACTGCACGGGAATCCCCAGGCCGGCGATGCGGCTCCCGACCCGGCGCGCCAGCCGCACCACGTCCTCCATGCCGATCCCGTGAAGCGGCACGAAGGGCAGCACATCCAGCGCCCCCACCCGTGGATGCACGCCCTTATGCCCACGGAGATCGATCCGGCGCAGGGCCACCTCGGCCGCCGCGACGGCCCCCCCCTCGACCGCTCGCGGCGATCCGATTGCCGTCACCACGGAACGGTGGTGATCCGGATCCATGGTCGTGTGCAACACTTCGCATCCCGCCGACGTGAACGCGTCCGCCGCGGCGCCCACAAAGTCCGGATCCCGCCCCTCGCTGAAGTTGGGAACCGCCTCCACGACCCGGCGGCCGGTCACGCCCCGCCGGTCCCCCCGACACGGTCCAGGCTGGGGTTCCCGGGCTGGGTCTGGTAGGCCCAATCGAAGACGATCAACTCGTCGCCCTCCTGGTCCACCCCGGTGATCGTCGCGCGCAGTGCACCGAACCGCGTCTCGCCGTCATCCCCGGGAACGCGGAACATGTACGTGTAGCCCGGATCGAGTGCGACCCGCGCCGAGGTGTACCCCGAGGTCGGCGCGACCTCCCACGACTCGCAATCCGAATCGGCTCCCGGCCCGCACTTGAGCGAGGTGGTCCACCGGGCTTCGGGATAGATGCGCGAACCCGGGCCGGGCACCATCCACAGCCCGCGTTCGTCGGCTTCGAGCCGGAAGTGCCGGTGTTCGCTGTCGCCCGCCATCACCGCCTGCAGATCCTCCGACTCCTGAAAGCGGAAGCCCGATGCCGAGGGCACGTCCTGGTGCGCGTACATGATGTCGCCGGTGTAGTCCAGCCTCGGGGTGCAATCCACCGCTTCGCTGCCGTTGCTCTCGTGACCCTGGTCGTCCAGGGACGTGATGAAGTATGTGGTCGTGTGTCCGTTCTCGGCGAGAAAGTCGACGAATCCCGGAGAATCCGTCTCGCCCACGAGGAAATACCCGCCCTCGGCGGAAGCATAGATCCTGTACGCCAGGAAATCGTCCTCGGCCGCGGGCGAATCGTCCCAGCGCAGATAGGCCGCGCCGTCCAGCGCCACGCTCTCCAGCCGCTCCGGAACGGCCGGCGGCACCGGCTCCGGCACCCACACCTCCACGGCATGGTCGCTCGCCGTCTCCAGGCCGCTGTCGAGATCGACGGCGGCGACATAGTACTCGTAGCTCACTCCGCCGCGAACGTTGATGTCGCGGTACACGCACTCCGATTCGATGCAGCTGGTGACTTCGGCGATGAAGAAGTAGTCGGCGTCGCTCACCCGTTTCCCGTAGACCCGGAACGGCTCGCCGTCCCAGCGGGGGCCCATCCTCCAGCTGAGGTCGACGCCCCGGTTGTAGTAGTACGCGGTCAGGTCCCTGGGCGCGTCGGGATCATCCGTCAGGAAGGTCAACTGGCCGTCGCACGCGGCCAGGGCAAGGGCCCCCGCCACTGCAAGGACCCAATGGTTCGTAGTGGTCCGTCTCATGTCTTGTCTCTCGCTGTTGTGTGAATCGAATCGCCGGTCCGCGCGGCGCCGCGCCGCGGTGGACACGACCCGATGCATGTGCCGTACCGGATTGCCGGCAGCCCGCACCAGGCACCCCCGGCACTCGATCGGGCGGTGCATCCGGGCTGGATCGTTCCGCTTTATTCAGCAAAAACGTAATGATAACATTACATTATGTAATGTTTAGTATACATTGACACACTTGGAGTACGCTCCGTGTTGCTCCTTGGGCAAATCGCGCGCCTGTCCTCGCATAGGGACGCCGCGCGGTCGTCGATTCGGACACCCGACCGGTGGGCCGCCGCCGAGACCGATCCCCTACCCCGGACCCGGAAGCTCTCCGCCCCCCGTGCGCTGCTCGTAGTCGAAGTGGAGGTCGCGGTTGTCGGACAGCGCCACCTCGAAGAGGAAGGTCCAGTTTCCGGTCGCCGTCTGTCGGAACGAGAAGTCGGCCTCCCAGCGGTGCATCTGGCGCTGCAGACTGATCATGTGGTCGTTGAAGGCCCCGGTCACCACGTCGTACGACGTGCGCCACCTCACCGACCACTTCTCGGTCGGCTGGAAGTTCAGCGTCCCCTGGATCATCTGGTTGTCGCCACCCACGAGACCCCGGGTCCGGGCAAGGGAATAGGAGATGTTGGCGTCCCACTTGCCGACCTCCCCCTGCTGCCGGCGCGGCTGTGTCCGCTGCCTGCCGCCGACGGGCACCACCGTCGACTCGCCGAGGTCCTCGTCTTCGAAGCCGGCCGGGTCCGAAGGGTCGTCCTGGGCCTCGTCCTGCGTCTGCGCGGCCGACTGCGCGGTGTCCGCCTCCGTCTCCCCGCCAGCCAGCCGTCGCAGCCAGCGGAAGACCGCGGTCTGGCTCCCCATCGAGAACCCCAGATTCACGTTGGAAATGTATGGCGAGAAGGCTCTCGCGCCCCCCGCGGGCCCGCCCCCGGTGTCGTCGAAGACGAGGTGCTCGAGCGACACGGTCAGGCCCCGCAGGTAGTCGGAGCTGATCTGGTGCGACAGGCTGAGGTTGTCGCGGAACCCGCGCGTGAAGTGCCCGAGCTGGCTGGCCTGCTCGAAGTCGTAGGTGACCGCGCTCGTGCGCAGCGCCAGCACGGTCACCTTCTCCGACCGGGGCAGACGCCTCGGTCCTCCCGAGGGATCCACCTGGGCCTCGGCGGCGGCGGAGTCCGCCTCTTCGTCGTCGACCCGCATCTCCCAGGTCTGGTTGAGGCCGAAGATGAGCTCGCGCTTGGGCTGCACCGCCTGGTCGCCGAAGGTGGCCATCTGCACCGCGTTCGGCGTGACCCTGGGCGACCAGGCGAAGTCGAAGCTCGGCGAGATCTTGTGGCGAAGGCGTCCGCCCAGGTAGAAGCCGTAGACATCCGACTTGAGCTGTGCCCCGAAGGAGATGCGGCTGGGCGCCGACACGAATCCGCCGCCCGCGACCGTGCTCGTGTCCGAGCTGATGGAGCGCCCGGAAATGGCGAGTTGCGGCGTTATCGTCGTCGAGCCCACGAGCGTCTGCTGGTAGTTGATGCTCGTCGACCAGGTGAGGTTGCTCTTCCCGAAGTCGATCTCGTCCAGGGCGCCCGGCGCGAACAGCACCGACCGCCGCAGGTCGCCGACGCTTCCCGTTCCGGCGCGCCGCATCGGCATCACGGCGGGGTCGAAGAAGTTGGCAGGCAGTCCGCGACTGATGTCCCGGTTCAGGTCGAAGCTCTGCGAGATCGAGAAGTTGCCCGCCGAAAGCGACGCCGACATGCCTCCGCGCCAATTCTCGCTGTCCGCCATGGCAAGGGTGAACGATTCTCCCTCCATCAGGTTCGGGACGGGCTGGTCCCTGATCGACCTGGAGGCCCGACCCGAAGCGGACAGCGTCACGTTGTTGTAGAAGCGCGCGCGGTTGAAGGGGGCCGGCAGGAGCGTGATCGTCGAGAGCGAGAAGTTGGCGGTGGGCAGCGTCATCTCCACCCGGTCGTCGGAGAGGAACTGCCTCCGGTTGGCGCTGAGGGAGAGCGTGCCGAAGTCGAAGCGCCGGTTGAAGCCGCCCTCCGAGTCGATCGACTGCGTGACCTCGCGCGGATCGAACGAGTTCTGCCGCACGAAAGCAGCGCTGGATGCGTAGCGGCCCGAAAGCCGCAGCTTGCTGCGCTCCGAGATCTCCCAGTTGTAGTTCGCGTCGAACGCCAGTTCGGTCCCGCCCTCGACCCGCCAGAACTGACGGAAGTTGATGTTGGAATCCATGAACTGCCGCAGCCAGCGGAACTGGGTCGCCCCGGTCAAAGCGGTGTAGTTCCCGCTCCACCAGTCCATGCTTACCTGGGTGTCCAGGTAGTCGTTCATCGCCCAGTAGAAGCCCACGTTGGACAGCCGGCGCGCGTAGCTCCCGGATGTCCGCACGATGTCGTTCACCGAGAAGCGGATCGGCAGCAGTCCCGAACGCCGCCCCTGCTCCGTGCTCTGCGCGATGAACGGCAGCCACATCACCCCGATGTCGGCGAAGTACAGCAGCACGTTGCGCGCAACCAGGGTGCCGCCCTCCGTCATCTTGATCTCGCGCGCGACGAAGTGGTAGTGCGGCTCGTCGTGGTCGCAGCTCGTGAACATGACGTCGTGCCCAAAGGACATGTGTGCGTTCACCCAGGGGAAGTCGCCCCGCACGATCCACTCCCCGAGCCCCGCGTCCATCGTCGTGTTGACATCGGATGCGGTACCCCGGTCCTCGTTGAGGTCGAAGATGATCCTCCGCGTGACCACCTCGTCCCCCTGTTCGGGGCGGTACCTGGCCGTATCCCCGATGGTCACCAGGCGTCCGGTCTGTTCGTCGAAAACAAGCGCGGAGTCGGCCGCGAGTTCCAGCCCCTCGCGCGTCATCACCGCCTCCGTGCCCTCGTTCCCGAAGAGGGTCAGCACCCTGGACCGGGTCTCGAAATTGGCCGCCTCGCCCCGGTACTGCACGAGGTCGTAGCCGGGCAGCGCCAGCAGCTCCAGCAAGGTGGAATCCGAGGTGGCGACCTCGTTCAGGTTGTTGTCGACCGTGTCCACCGGCGTCAGGCCGGTGGTGTCGCCGAGTCCGCGCGTGAGGCGTTCCAGCCGCTCCCGGATCACATCCTGGAGCGAATCTCGCACCTCCTGGGCCGAAACGGGCGCGCCCGCACCGCCAAGCGCGAGCGCCAGTCCCAGCACCGGAGACAGGAAGCCCGGGCGAAGGCGGCGTGTCATTCCTGCGCCTTGTCGTCCGGTTTCACGTCCGTGTCGCCCCCGGCGGGATCCCCGTGATCGTAGGGGGTGGCTTCGTCTTTCACGGCCTCGTCATCCGTCGCCACCGAATCCTCGGGCGGGGTCGGATCGGCCTCCCGATCCCTCTTCTCACGCTTCCGCCACACCATCACCGACAGGAGGATGCTGAATTCGTACAGGGCGATGAGAGGAACCGCCAGGATGATTGTGACATTGATCGCGTCTCCGGGTGAAATGAGGCTGGCGAGCACGAGCATCGCGACCAGCGCATGGCGTCTCTTGGTTCTGAGGAACCTGGGCGTCACCACGCCGAGCACGCTCAGGACCAGGATAACCACGGGCAGTTCGAAGACGATGCCGAACGCCAGCAACAGTTTGACGACGAAGCCGATGTAGCCGGTTGCCGTGTAGCTGGCGAGCAGGGACTGGGACTCGAAGCCGACCAGAAAGCGAAGCGTGATCGGCAGCGCGAAGAAGTACGCCAGACCTACGCCTATCAGAAAGAGAACGAGCCCCATGTACAGGGACGGTATGATGGCCCGTTTCTCGTGCTTCTCCAGAGCAGGCGAAAAAAAGCCCCAGGCGTGGTATGCGATGATGGGGAATGCCAGCAGGAATCCGACCGTCAGGGAGACCTGGAGGTACAGGAAGAAACCACCCGTCGGAGCGAGGTAGATCAGCCGATACTCATCACCGAAGATTGCTCTTGCAGGTGCGATGAGCAGTTCGACCACTTCGAAATAGCGGACGACGACCAACCCGATCACCGTCCCCACGATCACGGCCAGCAAGCTCCACAGAATCCGCCAGCGCAGCTCCTCGAGGTGGTCGAGGAAGGGCATTTCGGCCTTGGGATTGGCGCCTCGCGCCAGCAGTCCGTCGCGCAGACGGCTCATCGGTCCTCCTCCGGCGCGGGTGCATCCTGCCCCAGCGACAGTTCACCCTGGAACCGGTGCTGTCTCACGCGGCGTTCCTTCACGTTCAGTTCGTCCACGGCTTCCTGGAACTCGTCGATGTGCTGAAAGTTCCTGTACACTGACGCATAGCGGATGTAGGCGACCCGGTCGAGCGGCTCCAATCCCTCCATCACGGCCTCCCCGATCACTTCGCTGGACACCTCGACACCCGCGGAATCCGACACTCCGTCTTCGATCCGGTCGACGAGCGTGTCGACATCGGAGGGCGACACCGGACGTCTGGCGCACGCCACCGCGATGCTTGCCCGCAACTTCTCGCGTTCAAAGGTCTCAGCGCTGCCGTCCCGCTTCAACACCTGGAGCGGGCGCTGCTCCACATTCTCGTAGGTGGTGAACCGGCCGCCGCACCGCAGGCACTCACGCCGCCGCCGGATCGCCCGGCCACCTCTCGCGGCGCGGGTGTCGACCACCTTCGTGGACCTGGATTCGCAGGAGAGGCATCGCATCCGGATTCCTCACCCGTGCCGGCGCCGGCGCCGAACCGCGAGCGGCCCGGTCCGGCCGCGACGGGTCAGGGAATCTCCTCTAGCCGCTCCCTGGCCCGCGGCGTCAGCGTATGGTCGGGGTAGGAATCGACAAGCCGCTGGAGGTATTCGCGCGCCCGGGCATCGTCGTCGACGGCGATGCACAGCAGGCCGGCCTGGAAGAGCGCCCGGGGAACTTCATCCGCCTCGGGAAAGAGGTCGGGAATCAACAGGTAGGTGTCGATCGCTTCGTCCAGTTCGTCCTCGAGGGCCCTGAGTTCCGCAAGGTGCAGATACGCGGCCGGCGCCAGGTCGCTGTTGGGGTATTCCTCCAGGAAGGTCTCGAAGCCCCTGCGCGCGGTGCCGGAAAGCCCGCGCTCGACCATCTCCACGAGGGACTGGTAGGCGTCCCCGTCGGGGTCGGCGAACTGGGTCTCGGGCGGTTCGGCCTCCGCATCCGGCTCCTCCCCTTCGAGGGTGTCGGCAGGCGGGGGACGCGACACCAGCGCGATCTGTCGCCGCTGGGCGTTCAACTCCTCCGTCATCTGCGCCAGGCTGTACTGGCTCTGTCCCACCAGTTCGCCCATGACCAGCTGCTGGTTCTGGATCGCGAGCAGGCGGCTGTTGACCTCTCCGCGCATGTCGAACAGCATTCGCGCCAACTCGGCCACCGAATCGAGCGCCGCCCCATTGGACCGGTCGACCGAGCGCATCAGCGCCGCCATCGCGGAATCCTGCCTGGCGGCCAGGAGACGGAGTTCGTACTGCAGATTCTGCACGTCACCCGAGGTCGCACAGCCGGCCAGAACGCCCGCCAGGGCGACGGCGGCCACCCGCCCGCACCTGCGAATCCTGTTGGACACTACGCCACCGCCTTCAACATTCACCGTCCCGATGCCCGATCCGCGCGCCAAACCTGACCGAGCGGATGGGGCTGCCAGATCCCGGCCGCTATTGGCCGATGCCGTCACCGCCTGCGGTGATGACGAACTCGACCCTCCGGTTCTGGGCCCAGGCCGCTTCGGTGGAACCCTGTGCGGCGGGCTGCTCCTCGCCGTAGGAAACCGAAGTGAAGCGGCCCGCGTCGAGCCCGAAGCCCGTGAGGAATTGGATCACGGATTCGGCGCGTTCGTTGCCCAGGGCGATGTTGTACTCCGACGTGCCGCGCTCGTCCGCGTGGCCTTCCATGCGCAGCTGAACCCCGGGGTTGTCGCGCAGGATGTCCAGCTTGGCGCGCAGGGTGGATTCGGTGTCCGACCGGATCGCGGCCTCGTCGTAGTCGAAGTAGACCGTCTCCATGAGGGTCTGGCGGGCCATCTCGGCCGCACGCTGCCTCTCGCGCTCGGCCGCTTCCCGCTCGCGGCGAAGTCGCGCTTCCTCGGCTTCGCGAGCCCTGCGGATCGAGTCCTGGCGCATCCGCTCCAGTTCCTCCGCGGTCGGACCCGTGGGCTCCGGAGCCATCTCCGGCTCGGGCTCGCTCCCGCATGCTGCAATCAGAAGGGTGGTGGCGAAGGCGGCGAGAACGAAACGACGGTTAGTCATACCTGCTCCCGGGTAGTGGAAAGACTCGTGGAACATCTTGTGGAACCATGTCCTTGACCTGTTTGTATATAGGGGATCGACCCTGCCCGATCAAGTAGCGGCGCCGCGGTTTTTCCCGCGTCTTCCCACCACTTCCTCCCGCGCGGGCTCGCCGGAGCGCCAGGTCAGCGATTCCCGCCCCCATCCTCCGCTGGCCGGGCGGCGAGGGCCGGCGACCAGTCCGTGTCCGAAGCCCGCACGCTCGCGACGACCGTGCGCGTGCGCCCCGTGCCGGAATCGACGACGAAGACGCCGAATCCGTTGCTTCGCTCACCGGCAAAGACGATGTGCCGGCCGTCCGGTCCCCAGCTGGGATCCTCGTTGTTCCCCTCGCGGGTCAGCTGGATCAGGCGGTTGTCACCCGCCTCGGGGTCCGCCACGAAGATGTGGTACCGCCCCAGCACCCGCCGGCGCACGATCCCACCGGCGAATGCCACCTTGTTGGACACCGCGGACCAGTCGGGGTCGGCGAAGTATCCGCCCTGGCCGTAGCGGTAGGGCGACAGGAGGGTCGCTTCGCCGCCCATGGCCGGCATCATGTAGACCTGGGGCGTCGCGTCTCCCAGCCGGTTGGAAACGAAGATCATGCGGTCGCCGTCGGGTGAATACGCGGGCTGGATGTTGTTTGCCCGTCCCCCGACCAGTTGGGCCAGGCAGCACTCCTCGCGGAGGTTGTAGCGGAACAGCCCCGAGCCCATGAGGGTGAAGGCCAGGTCCTGCCCGTTGGGATGATACGCCGGCGTGATCTGCTGTCCCTCGCGACCGATTGCGAGGGTTCGCTCGCCCCCGTCGGCCATGTCGAGCTCGTAGATGGTGGGCACGCCGGACTTGTAGGACACGTACGCGGCGCGCCGCCCGTCGGGAGCCCAGGTGGGCGAGATCGCGATGCTCTCGTCCCAGGTGACGCGCCGCAGGTTCTCGCCGTCGGAGTCGACGACGTACAGCTCCTTCGCGGTCGGGTTGCCGAAGGGACGCATGGCGAAGAGGATGCGGCTCGCGGCGGGGCCGGGATCGCCGGTCACCCACCCCACGATCGAGTCCGAGATGCGGTGCACCGCCATGCGGAAATCCTCGTCGCCGAGCGGCGGCAGGGGGAAGCGGCCCCGCTCGACGCTGGTGAAGACGATGTCGTGGAGTTCGATCGACAGGAAGTGGCGCCCGGCGAACTCCCCGATGTCCCCGACGAGAACCCAGTCCGCCCCGTACTGATCCCACAGGCTGTACTGGATCCCCTCGTCGGCCAGGCCCTCCGGGAGCGAGTCCAGGACGACGAAGCGGTCGCTGAAGTCGAGATCCCGGGTGATGATCGACTGGACCTCGGCGGTCACCTCGCGGCTGGTCTCGGGACCCGTGAAGGGGAGGACCGCGAGGGGCGGGATGTAGAGGTTCTCGTAGGCGAGCCCCAGCTGGATTCCCGGGATGGCGACGTCGTCCTGGGCATGGGCGGGCACCGCGGGGAACAGGGAGCCGGCGAGCAGGGCGGCCGGAAGTAACGCGGCTATCCGCCCTCGGAGCGACGCTGAGCGCAGCCTTGGAGCGGCAGAATGTATGCTGGACATGACGGAATGTAATGTTTTCTTGACGTTGTAGGCATCTTCCGGCTTCAGCATGTCGCCTCCGCGCGGCGCTTCATCTGCTGTTCCCCGTCCGATCCCGGCCGGAACCTGAACTGCACGGGCAGCACCTCCCAGGGGTATCCGTCGGGCAGCGGCCCGAGGCGGCCCGGCCGGCCGGCGCACTCGATCGCGCCTTCGGCCGCCCGGTCGAAGACGAAGCTGTTCGAGGAACGCGCCACGCCGATGTCGGTGATGCTGCCGTCCTCCTGGATCATGAACTGGATCACGGCCAGCCGGTTGCCCGCCTCGGGAGGCCGGAAGCAGCGCTCGATCTGGCGGATGATGTTGTCGTAGTAGGCCGGGTAGTCACGCTTGAGCCCCTCCATCCGTACATCGATGTTCTGGCCTCCTTCGTCCTCCTCCGTTTCCTCGGACTCGGCCGGGGCCGGTTCTTCGGCAGCGGGTGGGGTCTCCTCGGGCTCCGGGGGCGGGGGTTCCTCCTCCGCGGGGATCGGCGCCTCCTCCTCTTCCGCCGGATCCTCGGGGGTCTCCACCACCAGCTCCTCCTCCGGCACAGGGGGAACGTCTTCCTCCGGCTCCGGAGCAGCGATGGGCGGCGCCGACACCACCCGGATCTCGACCGCTTCGAACACGATCGGCTCGGGCCGCAGCGCGGGAATCACCCAGATGAGGAGGACGAACGCCACCACATGAATCGCGAGGGACAGTCCCAGCGAGCGGCCGTCCAGCGGATCGTCCGGGCCGCTGTGGACGCTGTTCGTCAGGTCGCGCCGGCTCATGGCACCTCATCGACCCCGATCGCGTAGACGCTCACGCCCTCCTGGGCCCCGGCGGTGCTGACGATGTTGAACACGATGCCCCACCGCGCGGCGGAGTCGGCTCTGACGTATACCGCATCCTGCCGGTTGGCGCGCAGCATCTGCCCGAGGATGCCCGCGAGGTCCTCCAGCGGCACCGGCGTCTCCCCCAGGTACACGGTGTTGTCGGCCTCGACGCTCACGATGATGAGCTGGTCGGACGCCTCGATCGATCCCACCTGCCCTTCCGGGAGGTCCACCTCGACCCCGCCCTGCAGGACGGGCGCGGTGATGATGAAGATCACGAGGAGGGTGAAGGCGACATCCACCAGGCTCGTGACGTTGATCTCCGCCCGGACCGGAATCCGCCCGCGCTCCCGGCTGCGCCGGTCGGTCATACGTGGCCGCCCTTCGCCAGCGTCCCGATGAACTCGCTCGCGAAGCCCTCGAACTCACCGAGGATGAGGTTGATCCGGGAGGCGAAGTGGTTGTAGGCGATGACGGAAGGGATGGCGACGG
The DNA here is from genome assembly GCA_965211645.1 of Longimicrobiales bacterium. GTDB lineage: Bacteria > Gemmatimonadota > Gemmatimonadetes > Longimicrobiales > Gaopeijiaceae > Bin94. The sequence goes on from OZ242947.1 coordinate 1,094,155, forward strand.
CCAGCCCGGCGACCGTGGTGATGAGCGCCTCGGCCACGCCGGGCGCCACCGCGGCGATGTTGGTGGACCCCTGCTGGGTGATGCCGATGAAGGTGTTCATGATCCCGATCACCGTGCCCATCAGGCCGAGCAGCGGGGACACCGATCCGATGATGGCGAGCCAGTTGAGCCCGCGCGAGAGCTCGTCGATCTCTTCGGCCTCCACCTTGTCGATCACCATTCGGAGGGCCTCGAGTTGCGTGCGCGACAGTCCGCGCGTTTCCGATGCTCCAGTAAGCGCACCGGGACGCAGTTCGTCGAAGAACCCGAGCCCTCCCTGGAAGAGGCGGGTGTAGGGAGACTCGTCCATGGTCCGCACGGCGGCGTAGGCGTCGCCCAGGTTGGAGACCGATTCCAGGTGGGCGACGAACTCGTCCCCGTCCCGGCGGACTTCGCGGAAGTGGCGGACCTTGGCGATGATCACCCACAGGGACAGCACCGAAAACAGCAGCAGCACCCCGAGTACGATGTGAGTGGGCGGACTCGCTCCCAGGATCATGTCGGGGACGCTGCGCGGTGGACCGGCCTGGAGCAGCAGCGCGCCCGTCATGCCATCACCGCCGAGCGGGCCGAGGCGATGTGCTCGAAGGTGTGGCCGAGTCCCTCGCGCAGGCCGAAGCCGGGAGACCAGCCGCGCCCCCGCAGCCTGGCCGTGCACAGGTGGCTGCGGCGCGACTCTCCCGGACGAGCGTCCCGGTGGACCCGCCCCACACGCGTCCCGGCGACCTCCTCGAGCACGTCGGCCAGGGCGTTCACGCTCGTGGCGTCCCCCGACCCCACGTTGTACGCCCTGGCGTCGATTCCGGGCGCGTCTTCGAGGGGCATCCCGGCCGCCAGCACGTTGGCGCGAGCGACATCCTTCACGTAGACGTAGTCCCGCAACTGTTCCCCGTCACCGTAGATCACCAGCGGTTCGCTCCTGAGCAATCGGTTCGAAAAGATGGCCACGACGCCCGCTTCGCCGCTTGGATCCTGGCGGGGGCCGTAAACGTTGCTGTAGCGCAGCGCCACGTACTGCATGCCGTGCACCTGGCGGTAGTAGTCCAGGTAGTGCTCCCCCGCGAGCTTGGAGACGCCGTAGGGAGACAGCGGACGTTTGGGCGCGGTCTCGGGGGTCGGAAACTCGCCGGGCTCGCCGTACACCACGCCGCCGCTCGACACGAAGACGATCCGCGGCGTGCCCGCTTCGCGCGCCCCTTCGAGGACATTGATCAGCCCGGCGATGTTCACGCGGGCGTCGGAGGCCGGATCCGCCACGGACACCCGGACGTCGATCTGCGCGGCGTGGTGGTTGATCAGATCGAAACCCCCGTCGCGCACGAAGGCGCGCGCTTCGCGGTCCGCCACATCCATCTCCACGAACTGCGCCCCCGCAGGCACGTTGCCCACGCGCCCCGAGGACAGGTCGTCGAGGATCCAGACCCGGTCGCCAAGGTCCAGATGAGCCTCCGCCACATGGCTGCCCACGAATCCGGCGCCGCCTGTCACCAGCACTCTGCGGCCTGTGCGGGGCGTCATTTCCGGTGTTGTCCTGTGTCCGCTCGTCCGTGTTCGCGGAGACGGCCATACCCCCCGGGGGGGGCCGTCCATCCGGGGCGCTGTACGCTATATGGTAACCAAACCGGGTGTGGGACGAGAGTTGCCGCCCCCTGCCCCAGCCGTGGTTTGCCCGTATATTGCCCCGCCAACGGTCGGCACACGGTCGATTGACTGACTGGAGAGGGCCCGATGATCGCTCGGAACAGGCGCCATCTGCACGAGTATCTGCAGAGCCGCATGATCGGCATCCCTCCGGGCGGCGGGCCCGGTGAAACACCCCCGGGGGACACCGAGCCGATCAAGACCTATCTTGTCGAGGTCCGCGCGGACCTCGATCCCCGGGCAGACTCGGACTCCAGCGTTGTGGAAACGCTGCGGGCACTCGTCTCGGAACCCTATCTCCAGGCGCGCTTCACCGCCCGCGTCCATCCGGCCGAGGAGCCCGGACTCGTGACAATCGCCGGTCGCTACCGCGGAAAGACGCCGGTTGCGCTGTATGCCGACTGCCGCGACGCGCGCCACTGGCTGATCCACACACTGGCATCGGGCCGTACGGCGGATTGGGCCATTGGGCGAATGGCCGCTGTCGGCACGCCGCTGTCTCGAGTCTCCCTGCCCGGCCGGATGCTCGAAGAGCTGGCCGGATTGGGCCTGCTCGAAGGTCTCATTCTGAGTCATGATCGGCGACGCTTCGACGAGGGCGCGGGAGACGACGCCAGGGGATTCATGTCGATGCAGTTGTGGGCCGGACAGTCGGGCCGGATACTCTCGATGCTGCGCCGTGAGCGCTCGCTGAACGATGCCATTTCCCTGTCGCGGGTGCACGTGAGGTACTGGCCCGACGAGGACGAACGGGCGGCATCCTGTCTGGCGGAGATCGATCGCGACGGGCGCATGGTCACCCGCGGCACGTCGTACGAGGGACATCTTCACCTCGTCAAGGTGTTCACGCGCCTCTACACGAGGCAGGTCGACAAGCTGGAGTCGCGATTCCGCTTGCGCGCCGACGGCCCCGCGGGGAAGCTCATCGGCCGTTGCCTCACGATTCGTCCGGATCGTCCCATCGGGGATTCGGCGCGCTTCTGCAATATCGTCTTCTCGGGAACGCCGCCCTTCAGGCTGTGGGGAGTCCCGGCGCTGACATCGGCGTCCTTCACCCGGGTACGTGCGCTCGATCTGGATGCGGGAGGCGCGCTGGACTGCGAGATCACGCCCGGGTTCCTCCGGGTCTTCCTTCTTTCGGGGACGAGCGCGAACTCGGTCCTCCGCTTCATCACCAATCTGCAGCACCACTTCGATTCCGGAGTCCGGCTGCTGGATCAGGATGGGCAGGATGTCCTCGAACTTTAGGCTGCAAGTCACCAACCTCCTCGTCGGGATGTGCCGGGGGACCCCGGGGCTTTCCACGGAACTCCGGGACCTCGGATACCGCGAGCAGTGGATTGCGCGCGGCTTCCCCCGCGGCGTGGCCAGCCGAAGTCACCCGGTTCTGGTGCTGGCATCCCGGGAGACGGGCCACTCGTTCTTCGTGGAGATCGCCACAGGACCGGAAATCGACTCCGACAGGCTGCGGCAGTACATGGGAACCACTGCCGTTGAGCTCCGGAGGGGCACGAACCTGTCCCGCCAGCAGACCGAGACGTACGGTGTCGCCGTCTTCGGCCTGGCGGAAGACCGGGATACGCTGCGCGGGAGCATCGAGGCGAGCGGGGTCAGGGCGACGCTCCTGCTCTGCGATCCTGAAGGAGTCAGGCTCGACGCCAATCCCTTCAGGCAGGCCGCGCTCACCAACATCTTCCGTCCCCTGCTTCCGATCCGGTGGCCGGGCGTACCGAGGTGGATTCCGTTCGATCACGAATCGAGTCCGGCCGACATCGCAGCCGTGGTCGTGCCCGAGGTCATTGGGCGCCTCCTCGCCGGCGAAACCGGAATCGACATCGGCGAGGTCTGCAGAGGACAGGTGCTCTGGAACCTCACCACCGAGGCGGGGCAGGAGAAGCTGCGGGCCAATGTGCGGAAGGCACTGGCCGAGGCGGCCGGACTGGAGATGCGGAAGTATTTCGTGGTGCGCGGCGGGGTCGTCGAGGCTGCGGTCACGGGCCGGGACGACGGTGTGCCCGTGGAGCACCGCATCCTGAGGATCATTGCCCGGCGACAGGTGCAACTGCTGACACGTCTTGAAGGGCATGATCGCAGCCCGGGGCGTCCGTAGCCCGGGCGCGGGCCGCTCAGTCCGCGGAATCGCGTGATCCCGACAGGTCCAGCGACAGGACGCGGGCGTCCTCGGCCGGATCCCGATAGTAGGAGCGGTGGACGCCGATTCTCCGGAAGCCGAACCGCTCGTAGAGGCTGATCGCACCCGTGTTGGAGGCGCGCACCGCCAGGTAGAGGCGGCGCACCCCCTGATTCAGGAGGGTGCGCGACGCCTGTTCGAGGAGCGCCTCACCGACACCCCGGTTCCGATGCAGCGGGCTCACCGCCAGGTTTGCCAGCTCCGCCTCGCCCGCTGCACGCAACAGCACCGCATAGCCGACCACCGCATCGGCATCGGCGGCAACCAGCAGATCGGCCTCCGGGCGGCGGAGAATGTCCGCGAAGGTGTCCATGCACCACGGTCGCGAGAACGCTGCAGCCTCGATCTCGACGATCGCCGGAAGATCCCGTTCCCGGCCCCCCCGCACCGCCACCCCACCCCTCATCCCGGCCTCCATTCCCGCACGTAGTCGGGCTCCCAGGCCGCGGCGTCCACCGCCACCCAGTCGCAGCAGCGCAGCACCGCGTCGGCGCGCGGCACCCCGGCGGGCGGAGGCCGCACGGCGTACCCGGCGGCACGGATCAGGCCGGCGTGGCAGACGGCGCCGTCGCCCATGAAGACCGTGCCGCGCGGGGGCCTCCGCTCGATCACGTCCAGGATCGTGCCGCCGTGCGGCGCGATTACCTCCTCGGCCCCGGCGGCGCCGACGTCGTAGCAGCCCCCATACACGCGGCCGCCCCTCGCGTCGAAGAGCACGTAGCGGATCTCTCCTTCACCCTCCGGCGGCGGGTCCGGGCCCGTGGCCCCCGCCGCGCGCAGACTCGAAGCCGCATACATCGGCACCCCCAGGCTGCACGCCAACCCCTTCGCCGCGGCCGCCGCCACCTTCACCCCCGTGAAGGATCCGGGCCCCGCGCCGACCACGATCCCGACCAGGTCGCGCGGCCCCAGGCCCTGCTCGCCCAGCACCTCCTCGATCGCCGGAATCAGCCCGGCCGAGTGGTGGGGCGGTTCCCCGAGCAGCCGCCGCCCCACCACCGCTCCCCGCACGGCGAGCGCGGCCGACCCCAGCCGGCCGGAGGTCTCGATCGCCAGCACCGGCCCCCGCGGCGCGTCCCCGGACAGGCGGCGGCCGGTTTCGGAGTCGGTCGCCGGCGCCTCGGCGCCCGCCGGGTCCGCCAGGCCGCTCACAGGACGCCCATCGGGAAGGCGGGCAGCGGCGCCGGCTCTCCGAAGCACTCCACCTCGACGGTGCGCCTGTCCGGGCCGGCACCGGAGTACCCGAGCGTCACCTCCCACCGGTCGGCCGGCAGCTCTCCACCCGCCTGGTCCGGCCACTCCACCAGCACGATCGCCCCCTCGTCCCCGACGATGTCGTCCCAGCCGATTCCGGCAAGCTCCCCGACCGAGCGGAGACGGTAGAGATCGGCGTGGACGACGGCGGTCACCCCCGACGAACCCGCGCACCCCTCACCCGCACCCGCCGCACCCCCGTGCGCGCCCTCCTCCGCCAGCGGATAGCGAAAGACGATGTTGAAGGTCGGCGAAGGCAGGGTCTCCCGAACGCCCGCCCCCCGCGCCACCGCCCGGGCGAGCACCGACTTGCCGGTGCCCAGGGGCCCCCGCAACCCGATAAACACCGGCGGACGGATTTCACTCCCGATCCTCCGGCCCCACAGCACCAGGTCGTCCTCGGCGAGCGTCATCCGGATCACCTCCGCGCAGCGCTTCCCGCCGCGCCGTTGACCCGGCCGCCCTCAACTCGGCCAGCCGCGCCACTCACCCGGCCGCCTTCAACTCGAACAGCTGGTCTCGCAGCGCTGCCGCGCGCTCGAAGTCCAGCGCCTCGGCAGCCTTCGCCATCTCCTCCTCGATGATCTTGATGAACTGCTCCGCATCGATCTCGTCCACGTACCCCGCCGCGGGCTCCGCCACCTTCGCCACGGGCTTCTCCCGCGCGTCGGCCACCCGCGTCGAGAGCTCGATCTGCTCCACGCTCTTGCGAATCGTCTTCGGCACGATCCCGTGACGCTCGTTGTGGGCGATCTGCACCGCCCGCCGCCGCTCGGTCTCGTCGATGCACGCGCGCATGGATTCGGTGACCCGGTCGGCGTAGAGGATCGCCCTCCCGTTCGCGTTGCGCGCCGCCCGCCCCACCGTCTGGATCAGCGACCGCGTGTTGCGCAGGAACCCCTCCTTGTCGGCGTCGAGGATCGCCACCAGCGACACCTCCGGCAGATCCAGCCCCTCGCGCAGCAGGTTGATCCCCACCAGAACGTCGATCCGCCCGAGGCGCAGCATCCGCAGGATCTCCATCCGCTCGATCGCGTCGACCTCGGCGTGCATGTAGCGCACCTTCACGCCCACCGACTGGAAGTACTCCGAGAGGTCCTCCGCCATCCGCTTCGTCAGCGTCGTCACCAGCACCCGCTCGTCCCGCTCCGCCCGCTCGCGGATCTCCGCCAGCAGATCGTCCACCTGCCCGTGCACCGGCCGCACGTCGATCGGCGGGTCCACCAGCCCGGTCGGCCGGATGATCTGCTCGGTCACCACGCCCCCGCACTCCCGCAGCTCGTAGTCACCGGGCGTCGCCGAGACGTAGATCACCTGGTGCAGCAGCGACCGCCACTCGTCGAACATGAGCGGCCGGTTGTCGATCGCCGACGGCAGCCGGAACCCGTGCTCCACCAGCGTCAGCTTCCGCGAGCGGTCCCCCTTGTACATCGCGTGAACCTGGGGCACGGTCACGTGGGACTCGTCGACGATCAGCAGGAAGTCCACCGGGAAATAGTCGATGAGGCAGGCGGGCCGCTCGCCCGGGCGCCGTCCGCTCGTATAGCGGCTGTAGTTCTCGATGCCCGGACAGGTTCCCATCTCCAGCATCATCTCGAGGTCGAAGTTGGTGCGCGTCTCGATCCGCTGGGCCTCGAGCAGGCACCCCGCTTCCCGGAAGGCGGCGACTTGCGCGGCCATCTCCTCGCGGATCATCGGCGCCATCTCCTCGATGGTGCGCCTGCGCGTCACGTAGTGCGACGCGGGGTAGATCGCCGTGCGGTCCAGCGCCGCGATCCTCTCGCCGGTGAGCGGGTCGAACCGCGTGATCCGCTCCACCTCGTCCCCCCACAGCTCGACCCGCACCGCCTGCTCCTCGTACGCCGGAAAGATCTCGACCGTGTCGCCGCGCACCCGGAAGGTCCCCCGCTCGAAGGAGATGTCGTTGCGCTTGTACAGGATGTCGACCAGCCCCCGCAGAATCTTCTGCCGCGGCGCCTCCTCGCCGACCTTGAGGTGCAGCATCAGCCCCCGGTAGTCCACAGGGTTGCCGAGGCCGTAGATGCACGAGACCGACGCCACCACGATCACGTCGTGCCGCTCGATCAGCGACGAGGTCGTACGCAGCCGCAGCCGCTCGATGTCCTCGTTGATCGAGGCGTCCTTCTCTATGTAGGTGTCGGTCGCCGGGACGTACGCCTCGGGCTGGTAGTAGTCGTAGTACGAGATGAAGTACTCTACCGCGTTCCCGGGGAGCAGCGACTTCAGTTCGCCGTAGAGCTGCGCGGCCAGCGTCTTGTTGTGTGACATGACGAGGGCGGGGCGGTTCAATTCGGCGATCACATGCGCCATGGTCAGCGTCTTCCCCGTCCCGGTGGCCCCCAGAAGGGTCTGGCAGCGCTCCCCCGCGCGCAGCCCCCGCACGAGTTCTGCTATGGCCCCGGGCTGGTCCCCCTCCGGCTCGTAGGGAGCGCGGATCTCGAAGTCAGGCACGGGCGGCCCGCCGGTTCAGCGCCGAGCGTAGCGCCACACTGCCGGATGTTCCCATCCCCGCTAGTTCTTCCGCTTGTCGAAGAGTTCGCTCTCGCCGAAGCTCTCGCGCCGGATCACCGACGTGACGCCCTTGACCCGCTGCACCGCCTCCATGACCCGCTTCAGGTGGTTGAGGTCCTGCACCTCCACGACGAACGCCGCCGTCATGCCTCCGTCGGTGGCGCGCATGTCGGCGTGCTGGATGTCGGTGGCGGTCTCGCTGATCGTGCGGGCCACGTCGCCGAGCAGGCCCCGCCGGTCGGAGCCGTGCATGTGGAGGTGGACGAAGAATCGGTCGTCCCGCTCGGCGCGCCACTCGATCTCGACGCGGCGCCCGGGGTCCTGGTCGAGGTTGAGGACGTTGGGGCAGTCGGTGCGGTGGATCGAGATGCCCCTGCCCCGCGTGATGTACCCGATCACCTTGTCCCCCGGGACCGGCTGGCAGCACTGCGAGTAGCGCACCATCAGGTTGTCCACCCCGCCGATCGTCACCCCTCGGTTGGACTTGCGGATCTTGTCGGCGATGCGCTCCAGCGCCGACGGCGTCCGTTTCACCACCTCCGCCGGATCCTCGTCCGGGTACAGCCCCCGGATCACCGCGGACGGGCCGATGTCCCCGCGCGCGAGCGCCGCCAGCACCTCGTCGAAGCTCTGCCGGCCCAGCTTCCGCGCGACCCTCTGCATCTGCTCGTCGCTCGGCTTCGGCCTCCGCGCCTTGCGCAGTTCGCGCTGGAAGAACTCCTGCCCGAGCCGCAGCGCGGTGTCGTATTCCTCCCGGCGGATCCACTGGCGGATGCGCTGGCGGGCACGCGAGGTCTTCACGAAGCCCAGCCAGTCGCGATTGGGCCGCTGCCGCGCATTCGTGATGATTTCGACCGAGTCGCCGCTCTTCAGCTGCCGCGAGAGCGGCGCGATCCGCCCGTTCACCTTGGCGCCCGCGCAGTGCAGCCCCACCTCCGTGTGCACCGAGAAGGCGAAGTCGATCGGGGACGAGCCCACGGGCAGCTGCTTCACCTCGCCCTTCGGCGTGAAGACGAAGATCTCGCCCTGGAAGAGGTCCATGTGGAGGAACTCCATGAACTCCTCCGGCTCGCTGGCGTCCTTCTGCCACTCGATCACCTGGCGGAACCAGGTCAGGGCGTCGTCGACCCGGCTGCCCTTCCCCTCCTCCTTGTAGCGCCAGTGGGCGGCGATCCCGAACTCGGCGGTTCGGTGCATGTCCTCCGTGCGGATCTGGATCTCGTACCGGCGTCCCCCCGCTCCGTAGACGGTCGTATGGATCGACTGGTACATGTTGGACTTCGGGGTGGCCACGTAGTCGTGGAAGCGCTCCTGGATCGGGGTCCAGCGGCCGTGGATGATCCCCAGCGCCGCGTAGCATCCCTGCACCGAATCGGTGATCACGCGCAGAGCCATGAGGTCGTAGATCTCGTCGTAGCTCCGGTCCTGCGTGACCATCTTCCGGTGGATCGACCACAGGTGCTTGGGCCGTCCCGTCACCTCCGCCACGACGCCGGCGCCGTCGAGCGCCTCCACCAGGGGCCGCTGCATCTCCAGGATGAGCCGTTCCCGTGCGCGGCGCCGCTGCCGCACCAGCTTCCGCAGCGCGTCGTAGGCGTCGCGGTCGAGGTACTTGAAGGCCAGATCCTCGAGCTCCCACTTGATCGCCGCCATCCCGAGCCGATGTGCCAGCGGAGCGTAGATTTCGCGCGTTTCCCGCGCGATGGGCTTCTGCTTCCTCGGAGGCAGGTACTCCAGCGTCCGCATGTTGTGCAGCCTGTCGGCCAGCTTGACCAGGATCACCCTCGCATCCTGAGCCATCGAGAGCAGAAGCTTGCGGTAGTTCTCCACCTGGCGCTCGGTGCTCGAACGGAAGCGCACCTTCCCGATCTTGGTGACCCCGTCGACGATCGCGCCGACCTCTTCGCCGAAGAGCTCCCGGATGCCCTGGAGCGAGACCACCGTGTCCTCGACCACGTCGTGCACCAGCGCCGCCACCACCGTGCCCGTGTCGAGCTGCAGATCGGCGAGGATCGTCGCGACCTCGACCGCGTGGTTGATGTACGGCTCGCCCGACGCCCTGAACTGCTCCGAGTGCGCCTCCGCGGCGAGTTCGTAGGCGGCGCGGATCGCCTCCACGTCGAGACGGTCGGCGTACGCCTCCATCGCCCGGGCCAGTGGCCGGGGCAAGCCTCGAATCGTCGTCACGCGTTCGGCCGCCGCCGTGGTCGCCATCTTCGTAATCTATGTTGAGCGGGTTCGATGGCCACAGGACCCCGGTGCACCGTAATGTAGGAGTCGGCGGACCAGTCCGCGCGAGCACCGGGACCGGCCTGGCACCGGGCTGGCGAGGCGGTGCGTGCGAGGAGATCAGCCGAAGTCACGAGACATGGACGAAGAACAGACGCGGAACCGCGGTGGCGGCGAAGCCCAATGGGGCCATGAGGCGGAGGAAGGCGACCTGGCGGTGATCGGCGTCTTCCTGGAGGCCGGCGAGTCCCATACAGCCATCCAGGAGATATGGGATGCCATACCGGACGTCGGCGCGTCCCCCGAACGGCTCGCGGGACTCGATCCGAACGCCCTCCTGCCGGCGGGAAGGAGCTACTTCCGGTACGCCGGCTCGCTGACCACGCCACCGTGCTCGGAGGTCGTGAGCTGGGTGGTGATGACCGGCGCGATTGCCGTTTCGCAGGATCAGGTCGACGCCTTCGCGGCGCTGTATCCGATGAACGCGCGCCCGGTTCAGCCGCTGAACAGGCGGTTCATCCTGTTGCGGCAGTGAGGTAGCGGCGCGCGGATGGAGGCGCCCCGGTCCCCGGCCGCAGTGCGGAGCGCCAGGCCCGGCGACCGCGTCCAGGCCCTGGCCCGCGGCGACAAGTGGTACCTCGGGGGCCTCGACGGCGTGGTCTGGGCGCCTCCCTTCCCCAGGTGGCTTAACCGGCCCGGCTTCTGGGATCCCGTCCACCTGCTGCAGCACGAGGTCGGCCCATGCTTCTCGGTGGCGATCCTCGACGCGGCAGGACGGGAAATCCGTCTTCGCGAGGGATCGGACGGGGCCGGCGGACCGAGCCGCGTGTGGCGGCCCGGCAGACTGACGGCCGTCTGGGCGCGGGATGCCGGGTCCCCGACGCCCACCGCCAGGGAGGAGCGGCGCGTGCGCGCGGGCGGGGTCCTCGAATCGTCGTGGTCGCTGCCGCCGGGACTGGGGGCGCGCAGCGTCGTCGCATACTCGGCGCAGCCCGCCGGGGCGGTGGCGGACATCCGGGCGGGGGAAGCGGGCGTGACCTGGGTCCGGACCGTCGCGGACCGCAGCGGCCGCACCATGCGGGTGCGGATGACGCTGGAGGGATCCGCGCCGGCGGCGGGATGGCGGATCGTTCCGTCCGAGGGCGATGCGCGTCCCGCGTGGGGACATGGGCCCTTCGCCGAGGAGGGGGTGCCGCCGGGTGGTCCGGCGGGTGAGCACCGCGCGTTCGCCGCGGGCGACGGCGCGCGCACCGGATGGATCTGGCTCGCGGCCGCGTTCCCGCTCGATGCGGCGGGCCTCGTCTCGCTCCGGCTCCGGCTCGTCCCGCAGCTCGGCGATGCCGGGCCGGGCGGCGGCGGCCGCGCTCCCTCCACCCCCCCCACCTGGCGCTCCTTCTTCGGCGGCTTCCCGTCCTTCGTCTGCGGGGATCCGCACCTCGACCGCTACTTCGACTACCGCGTCTACGGTCTCGGCCTGAACCGCGTCGAGGGGCGCTGGGGCAACATCCGCCACCCCGCCGTCGCCGAGGGCATCGGGTATTTCCACATGCCGATTGCCTACAGCGCGCAGTGCCACATGATGGAGATGCGCTGGCGCGCGGGCGGCGCGGAGGCGTGGGGTTCGCTCCTCAACTTCATCGACAACCGGAAGGCGGACGGGTCCTTCCACGGCCGGCTCCAACCGGACCACCTCGAGGGCACCGACTTCTACCACGCCAACTGGGGCGACGCGCTGCTCGCGGTCGAGGACATGCACCCCGACCCGGGCGCGCTCGTGCGCTGCTACGAGGGGCTGTCGCGGTACGCCCGCTGGCTGTGCGCGGCCCGCGACCCCGAGCGGTCGGGGATGTTCACCGTCGTGAACCACTTCGAGACCGGGCAGGAGTACATGTCCCGCTACATGGCCGTCGACGACGAGGCGGACGTGAGCGGCTGGCGGCCGCGGCTGCGCCTGAAGGGCGTCGACATCACCGTGTACGCGCACCAGCTGCTTCGCGCGCTCGCCTGCATCGCGGGGCGCCTGGGACGGAGGGACGACGAAAGGGGCTGGCGGGCGCTGCAGGCCCGCTCGGCGGCCGCCATCCGCGAGCGCATGTGGTGCCCCGAGGCCCGCCTCTTCACCGACGTGGACGGCCGCACCTTCGAGCGCACCGGGGTGAAGGCCGCGGTCGGGTTCTATCCCATGCTCACCGGGCTCGTGGACGGGCCGCGTCTCGACGTCCTGCTGGACCGCCTGGAGGATCCGTCGACCTTCGGCACTCCGTTCCCGCTCCCCTCGTCCAGCGTCGACGACCCGCGTTTTTCGGCCGAAGGCATCTGGCGGGGCAAGCGCCGCAACTGCCCCTGGAACGGCCGCGCGTGGCCGATGACCACGAGCCACGTCGTCGAGGGTCTGCTGCGCGAGTGGCGCCGCGGCCACGAACGGGCGGGCGCGCTGGCCGCCGACATGCTCGCGCGCTTCGTGCGCATGATGTTCACCGACGGCGATCCCGGGCGCCCCAACTGCTACGAGCACTACAATCCGTACACCGGCCGCGCCTGCCGTTTCCGGGGGATCGACGACTATCAGCACTCGTGGGTTCTCGATCTGCTCGCCCGGGGGATCGCGGGGCTCCATGTGGAGATGGAGGGGATTGAAGTGCGACCGCTGCCACACGGCCTCGCGCATGTTTCGATGGGACCCGTAACCGCGCGGGGCCGGCGCTTACGCGTGGCGCTGGACGAAGACCGCACCTCCGTCACGGTCGATGGCGAGCGCTTCGAGGGTCCGCGCGGCGAGCCATTGCGGGTCGGGTGGGACGAGCTTCCGGCGGCGCGGCCCGGCAATCCCACGGACGGGCGCGCGCCATGACCGCCGCGCCCCGGGCCGTCTCCCTGCGCGGCGTCGAGAAGCGCTTCAGCGACGTGACCGCGGTCGCCGCCGTCGACCTCGAGGTGCGCCCGGGCGAGCTCATGGTGCTGGTGGGGCCGTCCGGGTGCGGAAAGAGCACCCTGCTGCGCCTCATCGCAGGGCTCGAGGAGGCGAGCGCGGGGGAGGTCTGGATCGGAGAGCGGTGCGTGGACGACGTCGCGCCGGGCGAACGCGACGTGGCGATGGTCTTCCAGAGCTACGCCCTCTACCCGCACATGACCGTCGCGCAGAATCTCGGGTTCGGGCTGAAGGTGCGGGGCACGGGCCGGCAGGACGTGGCACGCCGGGTGGACGAGGTGGCCGCGGTGCTGGGTCTCACCGGGTTGCTGTCAAGGCGTCCGGGCCAGCTCTCCGGGGGACAGCGGCAGCGGGTCGCGCTGGGCCGCGCGATGGTGCGGGACCCCGGCGTCTTCCTCTTCGACGAGCCTCTCTCGAACCTCGACGCGGGACTGCGGCTGCGCACGCGCGACGAGATCGCGGCGCTTCACCAGCGCCTCGGCACGACCATGATCTTCGTCACGCACGATCAGGTCGAGGCGCTGTCGCTCGGGGACCGCGTCGCGGTGATGGACGGCGGGCGGCTGCAGCAGGTGGCGACGCCGCATGAGATCTACCGCCGGCCCGCCAACCTCTTCGTCGCGGAGTTCGTGGGATCGCCGCCGATCAACCGGCTGCCGCTGTCCCGCGACGCGGACGGGCGTCTGGCGGGCGGGCCGTTCCGGTTCGCGGGGGACCGGCCGTTCGACGAGGCCACGATCGGCGTGCGGCCGGAGGATCTTGCTGTGAGGCTGGGCGCGGCGGCGGGAAGCGCGGATGCCGCAGGCGCACCTGCCGGTTCGAGGACCGGGGGCAGCGACGGGATGGCCGGGGACACCGGCGGGGAGGCCGCGGGCGGCGATTTCGCGGCCACGGTCGTCCGGGTGGAGGCGCTGGGGAGCGAGCAGCGCGTTCACCTCGACGGGCCGGGCGACGCCGGTTGGATCGCACGGGTCCCGCCGGCGCTGAAGGTCGCCGCGGGGGACCGCGTGAGGGTCGCGGTCGCGTGGGAGAGAGGGCATCTCTTTGGCCCGGATGGCGGCCGGGTGGGTTCGGCTTTTCGTCCGATGGATATATTGTGCACATAGCTATTTCATTTTATATGTACCGATCAAAGTGCGCCCTTCTGGCCATCGCAGCGGTCGGAGCATCCGTCTGCACCCCCTCCTCGTCTCCTCCCGACCGCGCTACGCTGCGCGTCGCCCTTTGGGCCGGCGGCCACGAACTCGAGATCGAGCAGCAAGTCGCCGAGGCGTACGAAGCACTGCGGCCAGGCACCCGCGTACTCCTCGAATCGGCGCCGAACGGCTATGAGGAGCGGCTCCTCACCTCGATCGCGGCCGGCCGTCCTCCGGACGTGTATCTCCTCGACTCGCCCGACATCCCGACCTTCGTGGACCGTGGGTTGGCGGTCGATTTCGCGCCCTATCGCGAAGCGCTGGGGTTTCGCGAGGACAGCGTCTTTCCGCAGGTCCTGGAGGCATTCCGGCGCGGCAGCTCGATCTTCGCCCTCCCCAAGGACTTCACGCCGATGGTCCTCTACGCGAATCGCGAAGTGCTTGCCCAGGCGGGCGTCGCTCCCCCGACGCCGGGCGGCTGGAGCTGGATCGACTTCGAGCGCGCCGCCCGCGAGGTGACCTCGGACGCCGACGGGGACGGCCGGCCCGAGGTCTACGGGTTCGACTTCCCCCGCAACCTGTACCAATGGGTGCCCTTCGTGTGGTCCGCCGGGGGGGACATCCTGGCGCCCGGCGGCACAGCTGCCACGGGCTTCATGGACGGCCCCGGAGCGCTGGCTGCGTATCGGCTGCTCACCGGGCTGGCCGAGGACGGCCTCACGCCGGGCGCGCAGTTCGTGCAGCAGGGCGACCCTGCGCGGGAGGCGCGATTCGCATCCGGCGGGCAGGCGTTTCTGCTGTCCGGGCACTGGACGCTTCCCGTCTTCCGCGACCTGATCGACGCGGGCGAGCTGGATCTGGCGGTCCTCCCGATCCCGCACCACCCGTCGCAGGCGGCGGCGACCAGCGTCCTCTACGCCTCCGGGTGGGCCGTGCCCCCCAATGCGGCCAACCTTCGGCAGGCCATCGACCTGGCCGGATTCCTGGCATCGCCCGAGGCGCAGCGCATCCGGGCGCGCTCCGGGTTGGCGATCCCCACCCGCGTGGACGTGGCGGCGGAGATCGCCGCGGCGGACGACACGGGGATCGAGGAGGCGTTCATCGCGCTGGTGCAGGGCGCGAGGATGACCTGGGGCGCCCAGGTGCGGGATTTCTCCCGGATCGAGGCGCTCGCGGTCGAGATCATGGACCGGCGGCTGCTGAACGGCGAGCCGCTCGAACGGAGCGCGGCCGACGTAGCACGCCGGGTGGACGAGGTGCTGGCGCGGTGAGCACGGCGCCGGACCGCGTGGATGACAAGCCGGCCGCTGCGGGCACGGCTCCGAACCGGGCCCGGCACAGGTTGGCCGCGGCGCTCCCCGCAATCGCCACCTTCGCCTTTGCCGCAGGGCTCGCGGCGATCCTGGTGGCGGCCGCCGGTTCGGTGCGCGGCGCCCGGGAGCGCGCAACAGAAAACGTTGCGCGCATGGCGGCGGTCTTGTGGGAGATACCTGGCGCAGGGGCGGATGCCGTTGCGCAGCACCTCGGCGAGAGGGGGACGATCGAGCCCGTATCCGCGGCCGCGGCCGCCCCCGACGGCGGCCCCGCCCCGGACGATCCAGGCCGCCGCAACCGGGACGGCCCACCGCGCACCCTCCACGGCACCGGCGCATACGGCTACCGCACCGGCACCCTCGAGCCCGCCGTCCGGATCTCCGTCGCCCCGGAGCCCGGCCGCGCGGCATGGCCCCGCCCCGCCACCCCCCTCGCCCTGCTCGGCCTCCTCCTCATGTCCGTCTGGGCGGCCCGGCGGCGGCGAACACCCCCGCCCCCCCGCTACCCGGCTGCGATCGCGCTCCTGGCCGCCGCCTTGCTCGCCCTGACCGCCGTCGCCGCCACCCGCTGGGCCCACCGCGAACTGGAAGACATCAGCGCGGCCCGCGTCGCCCACGGCATCCGCGCGGCCGAGATCGCCATCGCCCGCGGCGCCGCTCCCGACCAGGCCGCCCGGGCCGCCGGCCTCCCCTGGGCCACCACAGCCGCGCTGGCCGACCCCGACCGGCTCTGGACGATGCCGCGCACCGTCGGCGAGGCCATCGCCGCCACCCCGGGCCTTCGCACCGCCGACACCTTCACCCTTCAGGCCGGCGGCGCCACCTACCACGGGGCCCGCACGGCCGCGCCCCCCGCCGGCCCACCCGAGGCAGCGCTACCGCCTCCGGATCCCCTCCACCTCGTACTCCTCGGCTACGAAGAGACCGTCTCCCCCGCCGTCCCCCTCACGGCCGCTGCCGCCGGCTCCACCCTGCTCGTCGCCCTCATCCTCTTCCTCCTCCCCCTGTCCACCCGCCCCCGCGCCCTCCGCCGCACACTCACCGCCTGGGGCTTCCTCGCCCCCGCCGCGGCGCTCCTCCTCGTCTTCACCTTCGGCCCCCTTCTCTTCTCCCTCTGGATCTCGCTGCACGAATGGCACCTCGTCGACCCGGCCCACCCATTCACTGGCCTTGACAATTATCGCAATATATTACTAGATATCGTCTGGTGGTCATCCATCCGCAACACCGCGGTCTTCACCCTGCACGTCCCCGTCGCGATGGCCGTCGCCCTCGCGCTCGCCCTCCTCACCCGGGGATCGCGGCGCGCGGTCCGCTGGGCCCGCCTCGCCCTCTTCCTGCCGAGCATCACCAGCGTGGTCGCCATCGCCGTCGTCTGGAAGTGGCTCCTCAACGACGGCTACGGCCTGGTGAACGCGGTCCTGGCGCGCGCCGGCATCGGCCCCGTCGCCTGGCTGACCTCCCCCGACACCGCGCTCGCCAGCCTCATGCTGATCAGCGTCTGGATGGTCGTCGGCTATCAGATGGTCGTTTTCCAGGCCGGCCTCGCCGCAATCCCCCGCGACTGGTACGACGCCGCCCGCGTCGACGGCGCCGGCCCGCTCCAGCGCTTCCGCCACATCACCCTGCCCGGCCTCCGCCACACCCTCTTCTTCGTCCTCGTTACATCGGTGATCGGCTCCTTCCAGGTCTTCGGACTCGTCTACGTCATGACCGAGGGCGGCCCGCTCGGCGCCACCGACGTCGCCGTCTACCACATCTACCGCGAGGCGTGGGAGTTCCTCCGCTTCGGCAACGCAGCCGCGATGAGCTGGGTGCTCTTCGCCGTGGTGTTCGTCGCGACCTGGCTGCACTTCCGGTTCCTGGAGGGGAGGCGGGCTCATGCCTGACCGGCGCACTCCCGCCGGGCGCACCCTCGCCGGCCCCGCGCGCGCACTGCTTCTCGCCCTTGCCTGCGCCGCCATGGCCGCCCCCTTCCTGTGGATGGCCGTCACCAGCCTCATGGGCCAGCTCGAGGTCTTCTCGTCCGGGCGCCTCCTCCCCACCACACCGCTCTGGTCCAACTACCCCGAAGCCCTGACCGCCCAGCCCTTCGCGCGCTACTTCCTCAACTCGCTCGTGTTCTCGGTCGCCGTCGTCGCCGGACAGGTCGCAACCGCCACCGCTGCCGGCTACGCCTTCGCGCGCATCGACTTCCCCGGCCGCGACCGGATCTTCATGCTCTTCCTGGCCACCATGATGGTGCCCGTCGTCATCGTCCTCATCCCCCGCTTCCTCATGATCGACGCCCTCGGCTGGATCGACAGCTACCAGGGCCTCATCTCCACCGAACTCGTCTCCGTGTGGGGCATCTTCCTGATGCGGCAGTACTTCCGCACCGTGCCCCGCGAGCTGGAGGACGCGGCCCGCGTCGACGGCGCCGGCCCCTTCCGCGTCTTCCGGAGCGTTGCCCTGCCCCTCGCGAAGCCCGCCGTGGCCACCCTCGCCCTCTTCGCCTTCATAGACGCGTGGAAGAATCTCCTCTGGCCGCTGCTGGTCACGCGGTCCATGGAGATGCGCGTCGTCGAAGTCGGGATCGCCGCCTTCCACTCCACCTACGAGATCAACTGGCCGTACCAGATGGCCGCCGGCGTCGTGGCGGTGCTGCCGATCGCGCTGCTGTTCCTCTTCACGCAACGGTACTTTGTGAGGGGGATTCAGCTTGAGGGGATTCGCTAGGGCGACCCGCCCCGCGCGCCCGGCCGGCCCGGCAACTGCGGCGCGCCTGCCGCGGGAGCGCCGCCGCGTCTATCCCGTCTCCGGCTCCGGGTCCACGGGCACCATCGTCGTATTGCAGCGCCAGTAGATGACCGGGATCCCCCAGCACCGGGTGCTCTCCCGGTAGTCGCCGCCTTCGTCGTAGTCCCTGGGATATTGCGTGGAGCTGACCGTCATCAGAGCCGGGTACTCCGCACCCCGGACGAGACCGAAGAACAGCGACACGGCCACGACGACCGCCACCACAATGAGTTTTTCCTTACTCGTCATGGAGAACTTCTTCATCGTCTGTCCCTCGTCTGGCGGGCGTGAAAGCGGGATATGCACGTCAATGTAATGCAGAGATTACATCTTGACAAGTCCGCTTGACAACTTACGGACGGACCGTACTGATACTCCTCGCTGGCGATTTTTGCTTGACCATCCTACGTTGACCTGTGTGTGGATCGGATGGGTGGATGGGTGGATGGGTCACTCGGCGTCCGACTTTCCGCACGAGACGCGGGCGCCGTTTCCTCGCTGCAAGGAGGAGGCTATGAAACGCCTGCGCGAGTTCGCTCTCTCCCTCGTCCCGCTCGCTCTTGCGACGGCCCCGGTGCTGGCCCAGACGGGCACCGTCACGGGTGTCGTCCAGGACGCTTCGGGCCAGCCGCTGGCCGGCGCACAGGTGGCCGTCGAGGGGACATCCATCGGCGGCCTGTCCACGGACGCGGGCCGCTACCTGCTCAACAACGTTCCGGTCGGCGATCACGACATCACCGTGGTGCTGCTGGGCTACGCCACGGTGACCCACTCGGTGACGGTCCTGGCCGGCGAGACCACGGTCCGCGACTTCGAGCTCCAGCTCACCGCGCTCTCCATGGACGAGATCGTCGTGACCGCCACCGGAGAGCAGCGCCGCCGCGAGATCGGCAATGCCATCGCGAAGATCGAAACCTCGATGCTCGCCGAGGTCGCGCCGGTCACCAGCTTCCAGGAGCTGCTGCAGGGGCGTGCCTCGGGCGTCTCCGTGATCCCTTCGGACGGGACGGTCGGGACCGGGGCGCGCATCCGCATCCGGGGCATCTCCAGCGCAACGCTGTCCCCCGATCCGCTGGTCTACGTCGACGGCATCCGGGTCAACTCCGGATCGCCCTCGCTCGGCGGCGACCAGTACATCGGCGGCGGCGAGCCCTCGTTCTTCAACGACCTCAATCCCGAGGAGATCGAGAGCATCGAGATCGTGAAGGGGCCGTCCGCGGCGACCCTCTACGGGACGCAGGCCGCCAACGGCGTCATCTGGATTACGACGAAGCGCGGCACGGAAGGGCCGCCCCGCTGGAACATCTGGGTCGAGCAGGGGCTGAGCCAGGACCAGGCGGAGTATCCGGGCATCTACTACTCCCAGGGCCGCGGCGCCAACGGTCAGATGCGTCTCTGTCTGCCGATGCACCAGGCGATGGGACAGTGCACGATCGAGCAGCTGTACACCCGCAACCTGCTGACCGAGCCCGAGTACTCGCCCATCAAGAACGGGCACCGACAGCAGTACGGCGCGCAGGTCAGCGGTGGGAACAACGTGCGCTACTTCGTGTCGGCCGAGTGGGAGAACGAGACGGGGGTCGTGCAGATGCCCCAGATCAGCCGCGAGTTCCTATACGAGGAGCGCGGCACTGACGTGATCCCCGAGGAGCAGCTCTACCCCAACGAGCTGAACAAGGTCAACCTGCGGGCCAACCTGAGCGCCGACGTCCGCGACAACATGGACCTGAACGTGTCGATGGGCGTGGTCAAGAGCGACGTCTACTTCCCGCAGACGGGCGACAACCTGGAAGGCATCTACGGCACCGCGATCTTCGGCACCGCCAACCCGGCCGCCCCGAGCCCCTTCGGCTTCGCGCCGCCGGACCAGAACTTCGCGCACATCGTCTGGCGCGAGACCGACCGCTTCATCAACAGCGGACGGCTGAACTGGCGGCCGAAGGACTTCGTCACCGCGCACGCCACGGTGGGGCTCGACTACACCGGCTACAGCGACGAGTCCTTCAACGCGCCCGGCCAGGGCTGCGCCATCTGCGGGCAGCAGCGGCAGGGGATCCGGGCGATCGACTCCTTCACCCAGTACAAGTACTCGGTGGACCTGGGCAGCAGCGCGAACTTCGACCTCACCGACCGGATCAGCTCGCGCACCTCGATCGGCGCCCAGTACAACGAGGACCTGCTCGAGGGCACGCTCAACTCGGCGGCGGTCTTCCCTCCCGGCGGCCAGTCCATCGACGCCGGTGCGACCAAGAACTCGGGCGAGATTACCGTCGAGACCAAGACGGTGGGCAGCTACCTGGAACAGCAGCTGGGCTGGAATGACCTCCTGTACGTGACCGGCGCCATCCGCGTCGACCAGAACAGTGCGTTCGGCGAGGGCTTCGAGGCGGCGTGGTACCCGAAGGCCTCGGTCTCGTTCATCGCGCTCGACAACCCGGACGCCAGCTGGATCAACTCGCTGCGCCTGCGCGGCGCCTTCGGCCAGTCGGGTCTGCAGCCCGATGCGAACGCGGCCCTGCGGTTCCTCCTGCCGGTCACGAGTTCGATCCTGGTGGGCGATCAGACCACGTCACAGCCCTCGGTCACCATCGGCGGGCTCGGCAACATCGAGCTCAGGCCTGAGCGCTCGACCGAGTATGAGGGCGGGTTCGACGCCACCGTTCTCGACAACAGGGTCGACATCCAGTTCACCTACTACAACAAGAGCACCACCGACGCGCTCGTGAACCGGGAGCTCCCCGGCTCGCTCGGCGCCACGCAAACCCGGGTAGAGAACCTCGGCGAGGTGATGAACCAGGGGATCGAGGTCAGCGTGGACGCCCGCATCATCGAGCGTGACGACCTGAGCTGGACGGCCAGCCTGACCGGCGCAAAAAACTCGAACGAGCTGATCGAGCTCGGCGAAGGCGTAACGCCGCTCCAGGGCTTCGGCTACAAGCAGGCGGTCGGCTTCCCGCTCTATGGGCTGTGGTGGCCCGCGCTCGAGTCGTGGGAGGACGCGAACGGTGACGGCATCATCGTCCCGAGCGAGGTCGTGGTCTCGGACACCGCCGTCTTCAACGGCAGCACGATCCCGACGCAGAACCTGCAGCTTGGCACCAGCCTGTCGCTGTGGAGCGGCCGGGTCGAGTTCGGCGGCCTCCTCGACTACCAGGGCGGATACGTCTCACACAACGTGAACACGCTGTTCCAGTGCGCATTCGTACAGAACTGCCGCGACCTCAACGACCCCAGCGCGCCGCTGGAGGCGCAGGCCAAGGCGGTGGCGGGATCGCGCGCGTTCGGCGCCTACGCCGAGGACGCCTCGTTCCTCAAGGTCCGCGAAGCGCACATCCGGCTGAACACGCCGGCCGAATGGGCGCAACGGATCGGCGCACGCTCGGCATCGGTGATTCTCACCGGACGCAACCTGTACACATACACCAATTTCACCAGCTGGGACCCGGAGGTGAACACCTCGGGCGCAAGCACGGACGGACCCAACTACAACTTCGTGCAGGCGGGCCAGCTGAGAGCGTTCATGCTCAGAGTCAACCTCGGGTATTGACCCATGGCGACCATGACTTCCAGGACCATGACTTCACAGAGGAAAACCGACATGAACACGAATACAAGACAGCGCAACAAGAGGGCCCCGATGATCGCGTCCCTCGCTCTGACCGCGACGCTCCCCGCCTGCGACGCCATTCTGGATGTCGCGGACCCCGACATCATCGAACCCGACCAGCTGCGCACGCTCCAGGGCGCGTCCGCGCTGTACAACGGCGCGATCGGCGAGTTCGCGCTGGCCAAGGACGGCGCGGCCGGCGGTCCCGGGTCGGCGCTGGGCGTGGTGCAGGCGATCGGATGGTTCACCGACGAATTCAAGTTCGGCGGCACTCCGCCGCTGACCCGGGCCATGGACCTGCGCGAGATGGATCCCCAGAACGCATCGTGGGACCAGATGTACCAGAACCTGCACGTGGCGCGCGTATCGGCTGAAGACGCCGCGGCGCTGTTGCAGGAGGTCTCGGCGAATCCCGGGGGCGACCCTCGCATCGGCGAGCTGTACGCCGTCTCGGCGGCCGTACAGATCCTCATGGGCGAGACGTACTGCGGCGCGGTTCCGTTCGGCAGGACCGAGCCCGAGATCGAGTACGGCACGCCCCTGAACACCGACCAGATCATGGACCGCGCCATCGAACGGCTGAACATGGCCGACCAGTTCGCGGGCGGCAGCGCGCGGATCGCCGACTTCGCAAAGGTCCTGAGAGGCCGGGCGCTGCTCAACCAGGGCAACTACAGCGCTGCGGCCGCGGCAGTGTCGACCGTGCCGACCGACTTCCTGTACGAGACCGTCCACTCCACCAACTCGTCCCGCGAAGAGAACTTCATGTACGTGGACAACTGGGAGCTGGACCGCTACTCGGTGTCGGAGAACGAGGGCGGCAACGGCCTCGACTTCGCCACCGCGGGCGACCCGCGCGTGCCCACCGAGTACGTGGGCGTCTCACGGTTCGACTCGGAGACCCCGATGTACCGCTACCTGAAGCTCACGAGCCGCGCTGCACCGGTGGAGACCGCGAGCGGCAACGAGGCTCGCATGATCGAGGCCGAGGCGCAGCTCAACGCGGGCGACGCTGCTGGATGGCTCGCAACCATCAACGCGGCGCGCGGCACGGTCGGGATGGATCCGGTGGCGGATCCCGGCGATCAGGACGGGCGCGTGGACCTGATGTTCCGCGAGCGGGCGTTCTGGCTCTTCAACACGGGGCACCGGCTGGGCGACCTGAGACGCCTGGTGCGCCAGTACGGCCGCGCCGCCGACACCGTGTACCCGTGGGGGCCCTACCACAAGGACAACCTGCAGCGGGGCACGGACCTGTCGCTGGTGATCCCGGGTAACGAGGCGAACAACCCGAACTACAATCTGACGGACTGCAGAGACGGAGAGGCGTAGCGGGGGACGCCACAAGCAAACACAAATGACCATCCAGAGAGTCGCGGGGGTTTCGGCTCTCCTGGCGGTGCTGTGCAACATCCTCGGTGTATCCGTGCTCATTGGCAGCGCGGTGTCCGCCGGTATCGACGTCTCGCTGATCGCCGGCGAGCCGACCGTCGAGGCGCACCGCGCCGTCAACGCCATCCAGCCCGGTCCCCATGCCGCCGTCTGGCTCGGCGTTGCGAGTTGGCTCTTCACCCTGCTGTTGCCACTGGGCCTCTACGCGGCCCTGAAACCCGCCCGGGCCTCGCTGTTGGTCGCCGTCGCCTTGTTCTATGCAAGCGCGGTGGCCCTCGTCCCGCACTTCGGCCTCGACGCGATCGGGTGGACGGCCCTGCCCGAGCGCAGTGCGGCGGCCGGCGCCGCGGCACACGAAACGCTGGTCAACGTCCAACTCGTGATGCGCGACGCCAGCATCATGTTCGAGCGTGTGGCCGGACTCGCTCGCGGTGCTTCGATGTTCTGTTTCGCCCTCGCTTTCGCCCGCGTCTTCGGACGGCGACGGCCGATCACCTGGATGGCCGCCGTCGGGGCGTTGGAACTGCTCTTCAGGATCCCGATGATTGTCTTCGACTGGGAACTGGTCGCGTGGGTCGACGTGTTCTATGTGATCTGGATGATCGCCATGGGATCGTGGTTGGCGTTTTCCCCATCCGGGGCCGGCACGGGGGCTG
Organism: Longimicrobiales bacterium; assembly: GCA_965211645.1. Lineage (GTDB taxonomy): Bacteria > Gemmatimonadota > Gemmatimonadetes > Longimicrobiales > Gaopeijiaceae > Bin94. The sequence continues at coordinate 1,117,852 of OZ242947.1, forward strand.
GGGATTCAGGGTAAGGGAGTGTCCCGGCGCGGGCGCTGCCGCTCAACGGACCGGGCGGGCAGCCGACAGACGCCCGGGACGAATGGAGCTGTCCAGCTACTCCAACCGGTCTTCCGGCTCCGGCGCCTGGCCACCCTGGCGCCGCAGGATGCGTCGCGCGGCCTCGATGTCGGCCTCGGCACCACGTTCGGCGAAGAAATCCGCGGTTCGCATGGCGGAGAGCTTCTCTGCCACGGCCGTGGTCACGAACTGGTTGATGCTGGTTCCGTCCTTCCGGCTCACCTCCCGGACCGCCGCCTTCAGCGAGGACGGCAGACGCAGGGGATAGGTGGTGGTCTGCTTTTGTCTCTTCGTCATCCTGTAATCCTCCTCAGCGCTTCCCGCGGCGACAGCACCGCGATCCCAAAGGTTTGTTTGACGTTTCCGAAGTCCTTGGCGTTGAAGGTGACCAGTGCATCGGCCATGCCGTTGACCGCTGCCTCGAGTACCATCTCGTCCGCCGGATCACGCAGCTGAGGTCGCCAGAGGAACCAGACCTGCACCGGCTCGCTCACCGCACACAGTGCAGAGACGACCGTTTCGACCTCGGACTCGCTGAGTCCCGAAGCGATTCGCTGGGCCGGATCACGACAAGTCCCTTCATACTCGAGCACGAGTGGCACCGAGAGCAGCAGTGTGAATCGGCGGTTCAGCGCCTGCTCGACCAGCGTGGCCGATGCCCCTTTGGGGCTCCGCAGAGCGGCCACGACAACGTTGGTATCGAGGACGAAACGCATCTCGAATGATATGATATCTTATGAGATGTCACAAGTTTATAACGCTGCGTGACACGCGCGGGCAGAGACCGGGCCCCAGAGGACCGCGAGTCGTTGGGCACGCGACCCCTACCGCACAAACACGTCCTTCGGGATGAATCCCGACACCACCTGAGTGAGGTCGACCACCTCGCTCACCCGGAAATCCACCGCGATGCTCGCCAGCGACAGGGCCCTGGCCGGCGTGAGGCCCTTCTCCTCGACGAGGAAGTCCACCACCTCCCAGACGGCGTGGCGGGCGGCGCGGTCCAGGTCGAGGTCGATGCCCATCAGGATGTAGTGGTCGGCATTCTCGGCCCAGGGGCCCGCGATCGAGCGGTCCTTGTGCACCGTTAGCCGGAAGGTGCCGGTCAGGGATTGTTCGATGGCCGTCCCGCTGACTTCACCGTCGCCCTGGGCCCCATGCCCATCTCCGACGTAGAAGAGAGCCCCGGGGTGGAACACGGGAAGGTACAGCGTGGTGCCGGCGGTCAGGTCCTTGACGTCGAGGTTGCCACCGAAGGCGCCGGGCGGGCGCGACCCCTGAACGCCGGGGACGGTCACGCCGGGCTGGCCCACCACCGGATCGGGCGCCACGGCCATGATGCCCATGAACGGGGCGAGCGGCACCTGGATGTCGTCGGAGAAGAACGCGACTTCCCGGCCGTCGACCTCGCCGGTGCGGATCACGTGGCGGGTGCCCGGCGGGATGTCCAGCGCGGGATCGCCCTCGGCGAAGCCCGGGTAGGAGGTGGAGAAGACGCCGCCTCGGGCGCTCGTGCTGTTGACGCCCCAGGGGACGCGGGTCTCGATGGAGAGGATCTCGATCTCCAGGACGTCGCCGGGCTCGGCGCCCTCCACGTGGATCGGACCGGTGATGACGTGGCCGCTGCGGCCCTCGCGAGGCCGTCCCTCGCGCGTGGCCCAGAAGTCGAGCACGTCGTCGAGGATCTCCTCGCGGGGGATGCCGAGGCCGGTCAGGTAGGCGACCGGGTCTTCGCTCTGGCCGGCGCCGACGTGGGTGAGCGTGTTGACGCGGACGGTCTCGCCGGATTGCATGCGGAGGACGGGATCCTTTTCGATCGGGAACCAGCCCCAGTTCAGGTTCTCGGGGGTGGAGGGAACGAAGTGGTCGGCTTCGGGGGGTTGGTTGGTGGCCTCGTCGGCAGTTGCAGTGTCTGCCGGCGTCTGGTCCGCGGATGGTGCGCAGGCTGCGGCGAGGGCGAGACAGGTCAACAGAGCGGAGTGGGGTGCGAGCCTCGCGCATGCTGGAGCCTCGGGGTTGTGGACGGGACGATTGGTAGACATGACGATTCCCCTTGTTGCCCTTCGGACTGATCACGGTTCGAACAACATATTAGTCCCATCCAGCCATTCTTGCGCCCAGGATTCGAGCCATGTTCCTCATCCTCGGATGCGCGACGGCAAGCCAATTGTGGACATGACCTCTAGGCATTCGTACCTTTGGGTACGATAATTGCCGATGAATGCAGTCGAACTCGTTAGGCGGCCCCGGTGTGGTCGAGGAGGCTTTCCGATGCGATACGCCTATCCCTGTGTGCTGAAGCCCGAGGAGGACGGTGGATTCTCCGTCTCCTTTCCGGGTGTCCCCGAGGCCCTCACGTGTGGCAAGGATGAAGCTGAAGCTCTGGCGATGGCTGAAGATGCACTGGCAGTTGCGCTCGGAGCGTATGTGCGTGCGCGTGAGGATGTCCCTGCGCCGGGTACCGTGTTCCCAGGACAGGTCACGGTTGCGGTACCACTGGTGGTGGCGGCCAAACTCGCGCTTTACACGGCGATGCGTGACCAGAAGCTCTCCAATGTCGGACTGGCGGGGCGTATGGGGCTGAGCGAAGGGGCGGTGCGGAAGCTCCTCAATCCGGGGCACCGGTCGCATATCCGACAAGTCGAACGGGCTCTGAGACACGTGGGCAAGCGACTGGTGGTCGAGGACGGTGGGCGCCCTACCGCCATGCTTGTTCCTGCCGACGCTCCCGACCAGCAAGCGGCCAACGAGGCAGCCGAGGGGCTGCGGGCGCTCCGGGCGCGCATCGGTAGCTTCACCGTATCTGAAATCCTCGCGTTGCGCGACGAGGGCCGCCGGTGAGCGCTCCTGTGGTGGATTGCTCCACCACAGCGGCGTGGATCCTGTCCGACGAGCAGTCACCGGATGCCGATGCCGCGCTCGAAGTGGTCAGGGAAAACGGGGCCCTCGTCCCCGCACTATGGTGGTTGGAGATACGCAATGTGCTCCTGAGAGCGGAGAGACGCGGCAGGGTTGTGCCGGACGATGCGGATGCGGCGCTCGCAAGGCTGCAGACGCTCCGAATCCAACTCGACTACGCCTCGCGTCACCCGGAGTTGATGCGCCTCGCGCGGGGCCACGGCCTGACGGCTTACGACGCGGCATACCTGGATCTGGCGCTAAGGGAACGGCGCAGGCTTGCGACATTGGATCGCAAGCTCGGTTCGGCAGCGGAGGCGGAGGGGATTGAGGTGATCGGGAGGTAAGCGGCCCGACCCCAGCTCCTGGCCTACTCGCTGACCCTCCTCAACGGCGGAAGCACCGCCCGCCCCACCGTGTTCACGTCCGTCCCGAACCACACGACGCTGGTCTTCGGATCGAAGTACATGTGACGGATGGTTCCGCCGCCGCTCCCCACCTCCACCTCGCTGATGTACTCCTCGGTGCGGGTGTCGAAGCCGACGAACCGGTTCGGCCGCACCCCGGTCTCGACGAACCAGACGCGGTCGTGCTCGTCGATGGCGACCCCGTACGGGCGCGCGCCCTCGCCGCTCGGGTTGGCCCACTCGGTGACCTCGCCGCTCTCCGGATCGACCCGGCCCAGGTATCCGCGCGCATAGTCCACGTACCAGACGACGTCGCGCGAGTCGATGACCAGCCGGCGCGGCCGGGCGCCGTCCGGCAAATCGTAATAGGTGGGCTCGAAGGTATCCGGATCGACCATCACCAGCTGGTTCGTGCCGAAGAGCGTCGCCCAAGGCCGGTCGCGCGAATCCATCTTCAGGCCGTAGGGCCGGGTCGAGCCGCCGCGCCCCTCGGGGTTGTCCGGCATCTCGACCAGCCGCACGTCGGCGGTCTCCCGCCAGAACTTGCCGACGAAGTTGCCGCCCTGGACCGTGAACCAGAGGTCGCCCGCGTTGTCGAAGGCGAAGGTGTGCGGGTCGCGGGCGCGCTCGTCGGGCATCGGGAATATCTCGATCTCGCCGGTCGCGGGATCGATGCGGCCGATGTTGCCCACCCGGTTGCCGGTGTACCAGACCATCCCGTCCGAGCCCACGACGACCGTGTGTGGGCCCGCGCCGTCGGGCAGGTCGTACCTCTCGAACTCGCCGGTGTTCGGGTCGAGCACGGCGGCGTAGTGGGAGCGCTGACCGACGAACCAGACCCGGCCGTCGGGCGCCACGTAGGGATCGCGCGGCCGGCTCTCCTCCCACGGAACCTCCCATTCCTCCAGGGTCGGATCGGAACCCTGCGGGAGGCCGGACTCCTGGGCGAGCCCGGAGGCGGGGACAGCGAGAACGGCCACGGTCGCCAACAACATCGTACCGAACAGGGGCTTCATGACTTGGTCCTCCAACCAGATTGTCAACACGCCGCGAACAAGCGGAACCTGCAGTCAACCATGCGAATCGTGCGGGCGAACGGCAACTGTCTGCAGCCGAAGGGGCCGCAAGAATGTGTCTGTTCCCAACATGCTCTGGCGGGCCGAACAACGTGGACGTCGTTTGACGCACTAGTCAGACCAGTTAGATTGGGTCATGAATCCGACCTACTCCACCTACGAAGCCAAGGCCCGCTTTTCCGAAGTCGTGCGCCTCGTCCGCGAGGGTACCTCGGTAACCATCACCTACCGGGGTGATCCCGTCGCGGAGATTCGTCCGATCAAGCCCGAGGCCGCAACGGTCGAGGAGCATTTCGCGGAACTCGAGAGACGGGGGATTGTGGTCCCGGCCCAGGATCCGCGAGCCCCGCTCCAGCCGGGACCGCCGAATCCGGGCGGGCTGGCCCGCTTCCTCGCCGACCGAAACGAATGAGCGTCGCGTACGTCGACTCGTCGGCGATCGTCGCCATCGCGTTCCAGGAAGACGGCTCGGCCCGACTGGCTAAACGGTTGAGTGGGCTGTCGCGCCTGGTGTCCTCCAACCTTCTCGAAGCTGAACTCAGAGCGGCGTGTGACCGCGAAGGGCGACCGGTGCCGGCACATCTGCTCTCGCGGATCGACTGGATCCTCACCCACCGACCACTCTCGAAGGAGATTGGCGTTACCCTGTCTGCGGGGAGCCTCAGGGGCGCAGATCTGTGGCACGTCGCGACCGCGCTCTACGTGTCTCCGGATCCCGGCACGATGGCGTTCGTAACGCTGGATCAAGAGCAGGCCCGGGTCGCGGCTGAACTGGGGTTCCAGGATGCGCTCCGACAAGACAGGACCGGCCACGGACTGCCAGAGCACGAATGCAGCGAATAGCCATCATCGGCGGAGGCGTCTCGGGTCTGGGCGCCGCGTGGGCCCTTCATCACGACGACCGGTTCGATTTCCGGCTGTACGAGGCGGCGGAGCAGATCGGCGGGAACGCGGTCACCGTCGACATGCCCCAGGACGATGGCAGCTCGATCCCCTTCGACATCTCCGTCACCGCGTGCATTCCGTCGGTGTATCACCACATCGTGCTGCTGATGCGGCGGTTCGGCATCGAACTGGTCGATACCCGGTTCAGCTACAGCGTGAAGTACCGCGGCGAGGTGTACGCCCACGATTTCGACTCCGACATCCGGCGGCAGCTGCAGCCCGAGATCGAGAAGTTCCAGCGGATCCTGAGGCGCCTGCACTGGTTCGGCGGACTGACCCGCGCCCGCTCGCGGCTGCTGAACGCGCTGAACCCGTTCAACTACATCAGCATGGGAACGGTGCTGAACCTGGCCGGACTTTCCGGGGACTTCAGGTACAAGATCCTCAAGCCCATGTTCGTCAACTTCCTGATGGCGACCAACGTGTTCGACATGCCGGCGTCCCTCTTTTCCCGGTATCTCGAGTTCTTCGACATCGAAGTCACGACGCCGATGCAGACGTGGGATCAGGGCACGCGGCGGATCTACGAGAACCTGTCAGCCGGGTTTCGCGACAAGATCCACCTCAACCGGCCGGTCCGGAAGGTGTATCGCCGTCGGTCGGATGTCGTGGTCGAGGACGAGCATGGCGTGCGGGAGACCTTCGACCAGGTGATCTTCGCCTGCAACGCCAACCAGACGCTGATGATGCTCGACAACCCCACGTTGCTGGAGCGCTACATCCTCTCGTCGGTGCGCTACGAGAGCGAACTGCACAACCACACGATCGTGCACTCGGACGCGTCAGTGCTTCCGGACAACGAGGTGAAGCCGCTGGAGACGCGGAGCAATCACATCGAGCAGTACGGCGCCCGGCCGGACAACTATGAGATTACATACATCATGCACAACCAGCAGCCGTGGGTGCACAAATCGGACAAGCCGTGTCTGGTGACATATAATCCTGTAAGTCGGATTGATGAAGACAAGGTTATAAGGAAATGGTGGTTTCAACACATTGTGCATGATGTTAAGCATGTTGCGTTGCTGGTGCCGCTGTTTCGCTTTATCCAGGGCAAGAAGCGAACCTGGCATTGCGGCGCGCATACGCTGATCAACAGCCAGGAGACGTGTTTTGTGAGCGGGCTGGCGGCGGCCCGGCAGATGGGGGCGCGGTATCCGTTCGAGGACGAGGAGGCGCGACGGGTGTTCAACTACTACGGGGGCGTGATGTACGGGTGGGGGTTTCGGGGGGTGTAGCGGGCGCCGGGAATTCTACCCATGTGCTAGCGTCCCCCTGACAGCCGATCGATCTCGACCACGGCATCGGTCCGGGCCTGCGCGAGGACGTCGGCATATTCCGAGGCAGTCTGTCCGAGCGGGCGTCCCGGGTATCCGGCGAGATCCACGGCGTCCAGGTCGGACAGGGCGGCGCGGGCAAGCTCAAGCGCTCGGTCAGGGCGCTCGGGAAGGGTCGAGATCATCTGTGCGATCATCAACTTGTCCGACCAGGGGTCGGCCCAGCCCTCGCGCAGGATCCGCTCGGTCCACAGGTCCACTGCGGCGAGATCCCGCGACTCGACCGCGAGGAGCAAGCCGCTGTTGGCGATCCCGGTGCGCAGGTCCTCGGCCACCGGCCATTCGGCTTCCAACTCGCCACAGCAGCGTGTCGCCAGCGAGGCTAGTCGTCAGATAGACGCCGTAATAATCGCCATATAGCCGCTTCCCTAATCGCCACATGGCCGCTACATTCCGAGCCATGGCCGATACTCCTGCTCTGTATCCCCGCCCATTGGTCCGCATCCTTCGGCGGGCCCTGGCCGACACGCCCGTGGTGTGTCTCACCGGACCGCGCCAGAGTGGCAAGACCACACTGGTTCGCTCGATGATGCCGGAACGCCCGTTCTTCAGTCTCGACCACGACCCCTACCTGTCGGCCGCGAAGGCGGACCCTGCGGGCTTTGTCGCGGCGCTCCCGAGGGAAGTCACGATCGACGAGATCCAGCGCGCGCCTGAACTGCTGCCGGCGATCAAGCTGTCCGTAGACCTGGACCGACTGCCGGGACGGTTCGTCCTGACGGGGTCGGCCAACCTGCTCCTGGTCCCCACGGTCTCCGAGTCTCTGGCAGGGCGCATGGAGATCGCCCGACTCATGCCCCTCTCCGAATCGGAGAAGGAACGTCGGCCCGGGCGCTTCCTGAGCGATCTGCTGGCGGGAGCCGTGACGCCCGTCCTGCGGCCCGGCGCACACATGGCAGATCCCGCCGGTCTTGGCCAGCGGCTGGTTTCCGGCGGCTACCCGGAGCCCCTTGGGCGAAGCCCGACCCGTGCACGCCAGTGGCATCGACAGTACATCCGGAGCATCGTGGACCGGGATGTCCTGGACGTGGGGAGGGTCCGCGACGCGAACGGCGTAGCGCGCCTTCTGCAGCTTCTGGCCGCGCGAAACGGCGAGTTGCTCAACACGTCCGGCCTGTCGCGCGAGTTGGGGCTCGACCGCGCGACGGTCCGTGAGTACATCGCTGTCCTCGAAAGGCTCTTCCTGGTGCGGCGCCTCCTGCCCTGGCATCGCAATGTTGGCAAGCGTCTGGTCAGGACACCGAAGATGCATGTGGTCGACAGCGGACTTGCTGCCACGCTGGCCGGGTTGGGCCCGGGGGACTGGATCGCAAAGCGGGATCGCATGGGCCGCCTCCTGGAGTCATTCGTGGCGCATCAGCTGGTGACCCTGGCCGGGTGGACCGATCCCGACATCCGGTTCTGGCATTTCCGCGACAAGGACGGGCAGGAGGTCGATCTGGTGATGACCCTGGGCAACCGCACCTGGGGCATGGAGGTCAAGGCGACAAACACGCCCGGACGGTCGGCGGGCCGGGGAATGGCGCGCCTCGCGGCGTTGTGCGGGGACGACTTCGAGGGAGGAATCCTGTTCTACAATGGTCGCGACATCCTGCCGCTGGCCGGGCAGGGCACGCTGGCGGTGCCGCTGAGCGAATTGTGGACGCGGTAGCGTGCGTTGAGTCGAACCCGGCGGTCGCCGCGGTCAATGACGCATAGCCCCACCCATCATCCGCCCCATCATCGTCATCGGATCCAGGATCCCGTAGCTCCCCATTCTCATGGGGCCACCTCCAAGGAAGAGCCTCGCTCCCAGGGACAGCACCCAGAACGACGAGTCCGCCCCGGGAAACCCGCCCCGCGGGACATCCCCGCGCTCGGCCCGAACCCGGTGATACTGGACTTCCAGAAAGGGCCGCAGACTCGCGGGGTATGAACTCAGCTGCCGGGCGTAGGCCGCCGTGGCGATGAGCCATCGGGTCGCACCGGTCGCGTGCCCGTCGTGATCGTAGCGGAAGAAGTCGTCCGAGCCGGCAGGCCCCGTCCGCGGGTACTCGGGTCGCGTCGCGTATTCGAGCCGCAGATAGGGCTGGTGGCGGTTCGCGTCGTAGCTCATCTCCGCGAGCAGACTCGTGTATCCTTCGGAGGCTTCAGGATCGCTGCGGGAGGCTTCGGCCAACCCGTAGAGCCTGCCCGGGCCAGCCGGCCCCGAGCGACGCAACGCCGCGTTCAGCAGCCCGGTGGTCTCCTCGTGGCCATCGTGTGACTCGGTGACGCGAGCGTGGGAGACGGAGGCCTCCCACTCGGTGGCGGAACCCGCTCCCGATGTCCACCTCCGCGTCAGACGGCCCGACCAGGAGTTGGGGAAACCGTTGATGTTCGAGAAGTCATACGGCCCCTCCGGTTCGGTGCCTCCGAAGACGCCCGCTTCCAGGCTCCATCCGGCAAGACGCCAGATCGCGTTCACGGTCCAGCGCTCGAGGACCTGCGAGAGATGATGGTTCGTGGGATACTTCAGCCCGGGGCGAGACATCGGATCGTCGGTGCCGTAGGGAGCGAATCCCTTTCCCGCGGACAGCGACAGCCCTCCACCGGCGATCTCCCAGAGGTTCCAGCTGAGCATCGCCTCGTGAAGGAGCGTGTGCGGATGCCGCTTGTCGATGAAGCCTTCTCCCCAATCGCCCCAGGTGAGTTCACCGCCTCCCAGGGTCACCCCCTCGAAGTTGAGCGTCGTGCGCAGGACAAGCCGGCGGGACGGGCTCTCCAGATTCGCCATCAGGGCCGGCTGGGTCAGATACCATTCGGTGCGCCGGAGTTCGCCGCCATCCCCGCCTGCAGGGCCTCCGGTCGTGACCACGGGAAAGACCTGGCCCATCCCGACGACCTGCCAGTCGCCCAGCGGAAGCCGGAACATCCGGTGCTGCATCGCCTGCCCCGCTTCGGGCTCCATCGCGGGGTGCATGTGTTGCGCGGGAGCCTGCCGCGGGAGCAGCAACAGGAACAGGAGCACCGGTGCGGCGACCGCACGGGTGGCCGCCACGGGTCGATGTATGTGCATGAAACCCTCGCCATTGGGACAAACGCCTGAGAGAGACGCCCGGGACGGGCGCTACCTGAAGTTCAGGCGTCGTGGCGAGGAGGCGGCGGGTCGACGCTCGATGCGACGACGGAGGGGGCTTGCGGAACGAACGGGCCAGCCTGGAACGCGACACCGGGGAAGGACCGGATGTCGGCCGGGCGCAGGGGTTCACCCGAGGTGACGGCGCAGACCAACATCATCGCGCACTCTCCACGCTCGCGATCGTCGTGCCGATGGGAGCGGGATGCTTCGCCCGCGCGGTGCGAGGCTCCGTCGTGATGTGCCATCGCGGTTTCGGCCGGCCCCTGGATCTTCGGTCCGCCCGTCGCGCACCGAACCGCGGCGACGTGCGACCAGGAGACGGCCACCAGGGAGAGGAGGGCGAAGAGGCGATGCATGGGGCAAGATGCCGGTCCGGGGTGGTGGGGACAAGTGTTCGACGGGGGGAGAGCAGCAGCTGGATTTGGTTGAGGGGGTTGAGGGCGACGCAGGCCGCGCGGGTTGCGTGGGTCGCCCAGGGCCCGACCGAATGGGAGCGGGGCGGGTGGAATGGTGGAGTTGATCTTGCGGCGCGGAGGCGGACCATGGGGTCTTCCGTCGCCCGAGCGCACCTATGTAACGTCGGCATTACATATTGACAACTCTACCTTACTCTTCGGCGACCGCCACTTCCATGTACTCGCGCGCGGCATCGGCGATGTTCGTCAGGGCTTCCTCTTCGGTTGGTACTTGATTCAGTACCACATTCCTGATTAGGCTATGAGTTGTGAGAACCAAGCACCGCAAGGTTTTGGAGCGCGTCTTTGCGTTACCCACGCCGTCGGACATTCGCTGGAGGGACCTTGAAGGCATGCTACAGGCCTGCGGGGTCGAGATCGTGGAGCGCTCGGGATCGAGAGTTGGGCTGCGCTTGGCAAACGAGAGAATGGTCGTGCACCGACCTCATCCGAGACCAGACACCGGGCGTGCAACCGTCCGTGATATCGCGTTGTTCCTGAAAGCCGCTGGAGTCGAGCCATGATGGAGTACAGGGGATATGTCGCTCAGGTGGAGTTCGATGATTCCATCGATGTCCTGCACGGGCGGATCGTGAACAGCGGACCCTATCCGATCGCCACGTTCGAGGCAACCGATGCCAGGGAGCTGCGGAAGGAATTCGAACGGTCGGTGGACGAATACCTCGAGTGGTGTGCTGAAGACGGAGTCGAGCCCAGACGGCCGTTCTCGGGCAAACTGAATCTGCGCCTTGGCTCGGAACTCCACGCTCTTGTCGCCACAGTGGCGGCGGCCAACCAGGTGAGCATCAACTCGTGGATCGTAAACGCGATTCGCAGCACGATGGGCGCCACTGGTGGCAAACGCCAACGGAGGGAAGCGGCGGGGTAGCTGGGACACACACCACACCCCCCAGGGACATCACCCAGCTGGCAGGCATCGCCCGCGCTGTCGACCGGATCCGGGCCCCGTGCCAGCTCCCCCCCTACGCCGCCTGTTCCCCAGCACTCGCCTCCCGCAGCGCATCCGCCATGATCCCGCACGCCGCCCCGATCACCCCGATCCCGGCGAACATCGCCACGGTGGCCAGGATCCTCCCGCCCGCCGTCACGGGCTGGATGTCGCCGTACCCGACCGTCGTCAGGGTGACCACCGCCCACCACAGGCCGTCGTACACCGTTGTGAAGACCTCGGGCTGCACGCCGTGCTCGAGGTGGTACATGCCGAACCCGGCCGTGATCACGAGGATGCACGTGCCCGCGAACAGCGCACCGGCCTCGTCCATGGCGTGCCCGAAGGCCCTTGCGAGCTTGACCACGGCGCTGGTGTGCGTGGCGAGTTTCGCAGTCACGACGAAGAGGCGAAACAGGCGAAATGCCCGAAGCGCCTTCAGATCGAATCCCGTGAACGCCCACAGCGGCAGGACCGCCAGGAAGTCCACGATCCCCATGAAGCTGAACGCGTACTTCTTCCAGTCCTCCGCGCGGCGGATGCGGATGCACCATTCGATGATGTAGAGGAGCCAGATGGCGACGCCGGCGTAGAAGAAGAGGGTGGCGGCGTTGGACAGGGCCTCGACGGTTTCGGCGGTCTGGAGGAGGAGGTCGATGATGATGACGGCGATGACGGTGCGTTCGGTACGTTCGGTGAATGGGGAGGTGTGGGGCATAGGGGGCTCCTGGGTGTTGGGAGATCGCCTGGGATGCGGGCGCGGGGTGGAGGTTGCCGATGGGGTGGTGACGGGCACAAGGGAGTGGATGTGGGAAGCGAGTGTCTGCCGCTTGGGGCACTGCTGGGATTGAGTACCGGTGGGAAGACAGTGGGAGCGGAGAGGAGGAATGGCGACGTTGACAACACGGGCGCGAGTCCGGCGCGTGGCAACGCTCGTCGCCCCTGCCGCCCGCGTGGAACTCAAGCTCGTCGCGGCGATCCTATCTAGAGTGTAATGTTCACATTACATTGTGACATATACACATTACACATTTCGAGCCGAACCCTCCCGGCATTAGGGCCGAATCCTATTCACGTTTGTTCGCCGAGTCAGCTTGACATGCGCGAAGGCCCGTCGGCCTCCCTGGCTTCCACTCCCGGGTGGTTGCCAGCGCTCTTCCAGCAATACTGCGACGCGCTGGTCGACGCCAACCGCCTCGATTTCGGCAGCCTGCTCCACTTCGCGAACCGGCTCCTCCGCGAAAAGCCGGCGGTCGCTCGAGTAGTGCGGCTGGGGTGGACGCACATCTGCGTCGACGAGTTCCAGGATACGAACCGGGCGCAATACGATCTGCTTCGCCTGATCGCCCTCGGCTATCCAGTGTATCTCCGTTACAGCCCGGGTTCCGGCTGCCGACGATACGGAGGATCGGCGGAAGGTAGAGCAGAAGGCCCAGGGGAAGGAACAGCGGCACTTCCATGCAGACTCTCCGCGTGGCGAACACGCCGGTGAACAGCCGCTTCCTACGCCGGTCAACGACCACGATCTCGCCGACGGGCACGTCACCCGTCGTTGGAGTGGATTCGGTTTTGACACTGCGTTCGTGTTTCACGATACTCGTGCCGCCATCGCGCATATGAGGCCGGCGACCGAGTAAGTGGTCCGCGCGGTTCTCTGCTGGAACGGCATCAAGGCGACCACTCGCCAAGTCAGAACCGGAACGATGCATCGGGTGCGACGCGACCGGCCGCCTCCCCTGCCGCGGTGAACACCGTCAGGTCCACCTGCACCACGTCGGGCAGGAGGTCCGCGAACTGCAGGCTCGCCGGTCCGAGGGGCTCACCGGAACAGGTGAGTGAGGCCAGGAGGCGCACGTCTTCGTGTTGGAGGCCCTCATCCTCGTGTTCGTGGCCCTCGTCTTCGTGTTCGTGGCCCTCGTCTTCGTGTTGGTGGCCCTCATCCTCGTGAGGCTGCTGGTCCTCGCCAGCATCGTCACCTTCCAACCCTTCGGGCACCTGCACCTCCGCCGAATCCAGCGCACAGGTCACCCCGTCCGGAAACGCGAGGAGACCAGCGCCACCGGTTCGGAGCCGGTCGAGGGCCTCCGCCGCGGTGGCCCGCTCCTGCGCCGAGCGGGGGGCGCGCTCGAAGCCGAACACGGATTCTGCGGGGAGTTGCAGGTCGACGGTCAGGCGGGTGCCGTCCACGGCCAGGCCCAGGCGAGCGATGCCGTGTTCGTGGGCCCCAGGCGTTCCCAACCGTTCGCCCTCGACCAGTGGAGGACCAGGAGGCGGGGAGGATGAATCGCCGCATGCGACGCACAGCAGCAGACATGGGATCGTCCACCCGACGAAAGGGGAGCGGACCTGTGATCGATCGAGTGTGGCGAAGGTCATGGTGGGGGACCCGGTGGGGGTTGAATGATAGTATGTTCTCACTATGGTCTCCTGGTTCCCCGAAGGGCAAGGACCCCTGTCGAATGCCAACCACTCCTGATTCCATGCAACGAGACACTCGTCAACGCCGGGCGATCCGCCGCGTGTTCCTGAACACCGGGCGCCCTCTCACGCGTGACGAGGTCCTTGAGTACGGCCAGGAGATCGTGCCGTCACTCGGGGTGGCGACCGTCTACCGGAACCTGAAGATCCTGACAGGCGAAGGGTGGCTGTCCGAAGTGGAGCTCCCGGGCGGGGGGATCCGGTACGAACTGGCCGACCGTCCGCATCACCACCACTTCCTCTGCCGCTCCTGCGATCAGGCGTTTGACGTCCATCGGTGCCCGGACGAAGTCGAGGCGCTGGCGCCCGATGGCTTCGAGGTCGACAGCCACGAGCTGATTCTCTTCGGTCGCTGTGCGGCCTGTACGTGACGAGCCCGTCGCCGGGGCTGTGGGCCACCCAGGGCCGTGAGCCAGGCCCCCTTGTCCGTTATCGATAAACCGCTATCATTACGACTCATTGCCGGTCCGCGTAGCGGTCGGTCCCGCTCCGGGGCCTCGCGCCGGTCCACGAAGCGGCACGGGAGAGCCGATGGCCCACCGGGTTGATTCAGCGCGGATCCGGGAGCGCGTGCGCGCACTCACCGGAATCGCCGTCTCCCTGTCGCTCCTCGTCGTCTCCGTCGTGGAGGCCTCCCACTCGCATGAGGACGAGGCCGAGTCGGCTGCGGAGTGTTCCGTATGCCAGGTGGGGAAGACACCCGGCCACACGACCGGATCGCAAACGCCGGGGCTCACCGTCCCCGGCCTCTTTCGGGCTCCCGCGATCGCCGGAAAGCGGCTGGCCCCCTCGGCCCTCCACTTCTCTCCCCACCGGAGCCGCGCTCCTCCCCTCTCCGTCTTTCTGTAACGAGAAGTCCCCCAGGCCGACCCCCCCGGTCAGCTGAAGGCTTGTCCAAGGTTGCGCCGCCGACGGCGCACCCAACAGGAGACAATCATGTCGTCACCCGGCATTTCCATAACGATATCCAGACGCTTTCCCGTCCCCTTTTTCCTCCTCGGGATCATCCTCGCGGGCGTTCCGGCACCCTCCGCGGGCTCTACACCCGTCGGGCAGCAGGCCGCAGACACCGTCGACCACGTGGCGGGGCTCGTCCGGTCGGCGGACAGCGGGGTGCCCCTCGCGGGCGCGATGGTGGAGGTCGTCAGCACGGGCGGTACCGCAACTACGCACGGCGACGGGTCGTTCCGCATCGCCGTGCCGGATGCCGAGCGGTATCGGCTCCGGATCGATCGCCTCGGGTACGCGGTGACTACCGTCGATGTCGGAAGGGGGGAGCCGACCACAGTCGATCTCGAAGTGGCCGCCATCCCCCTGCCGGATGTGGTCGTCACGGCGGTCCTCAGTCCCACGGCCGCGAACGAGACGATCCGGCCTTCCGCCGTCTTCGCGCAGGAGAAGCTGCAGCGGCATCTGGCGGGAACCCTCGCGCAGACGGTGGAATCGGTCCCGGGGGTAGCTGTGGCCAGCATGGGGCCGGGCACTTCGCAGCCGGTCATCCGCGGCCTGGGCGGAGACAGGATCCTCATGCTCGAAGACGGCCAGCGGGTGGGTGACGTCGTCAACAGCGGCGCGGACCACGCCACGGCGGTCACTCCTTCCTCCGCTCGCAGGATCGACGTGATTCGCGGACCAAGCGCGATTCTCTACGGCAGCAACGCGCTCGGCGGCGTGATCAACGTCGTCAGGGACGAAGTACCCCGCGCGGTGCCCCATCGCGCGACCGGCTTCACCTCGCTCCAGACGCAGACGGTGACTCGGGCAATCGGGGGGAGCGGCCAGATGACGGTCGGAGTCACCGACCACATCCCTCTTCGCGTCGAGGCATCGAGACACCAGGGAGGGGATCTGCGGACGCCCATCGGGACGCTTGCGGGAACCCAGACCGACACATGGAACGTGGCGGGCGGGACGTCGTGGGTGGACGACTGGGGCTACGCGGGCGGTTCATTCCGCTTCTACACGAACGACTACGGTATCCCCGGAGGCTTCCTCGGCGGCCACACGACCCCGGTGCGCACGGAGCAGGAGAGAGCCGCAGGTCGACTTCGCAGCGTCATCCGGCCCGGGCGAGGCTTCGAGGCGATTGAACTCGATGCCGGCTACACGTGGTACCGGCACAACGAGTGGGAACCCCCGGACATCCTGGGAACGCTGTTCGAACGCCAGATCGCGAGCGGGGAGGCGCGGGCGCGGCACGCCGGGTGGGGTCCGTTCGCATCGGGCGCCGTCGGAGCGAGGGTCTCGTGGGAGGACTTCGGATTCGGGGGCGCGCTGTACTCCCCGAACACCCGGCGCAGGACGCAGGCCGCGTATGTCCTCGAGGAGATCCAGCTCGATCCGGTCTCGATCGAGGCCGGGCTCCGCTACGATCGGGTCGACCTGGAACCGGACAGGGAGGAGCTGTCCGACATCGGGCACATCCGCGCACGTTCCTTCAGCGCGGTCTCCGGATCGCTGGGCGCACTTCTGCGGGTGACGGGGCAGTTCACCCTGGGAGCAAGCGTGGCCCGTGCCTTTCGCACCCCGGATGTACACGAACTCTACTCGGAGGGGCCGCACCTCGCGGCCAATTCATTCGACGTCGGCAATCCCTCGCTCGAGACGGAAACGGGACTCGGAATCGACGTGTTCGGACGTTTCACGAGGCAACGCCTCAGCGCCGAGGTGACGTGGTTTCGAAACACGATCTCGGGCTACATCTTTCCGCAGGCGACCGGGAAGCTCAGCCGCATACTGCTCCCCATCTATCAGTACGTGGGCGAGGACGCGCTTCTGACCGGCTTCGAGAGCCTGCTCGGATGGTCGATGCCGGCCGGATTCAAGCTGGAGGCCGCCGCGTCGTACGTGCACGGCACGATCCGCGCCACGGACGAGCCTCTCCCGTTCATGCCCCCGCTCCAGGGTCGCTTTGCGATCGGCTATTCGCCGGTCGACTGGTTCGTGGAGGCCGAGGCCCGGATGGCCGGGAGCCAGGAACGGACCGGGCGGTTCGAGCAACCTACCGATGGATACGCTGTACTGGGCCTCTCGGGCGGCCTGCGTCTCACCTTCGCCGGCCGACTGCACGTCGTGACCCTCCACCTCGAAAACCTCGGCGATACCGAATACCGCAAACACCTTTCCCGCGTGAAGGAGATCATGCCCGAGGCCGGGAGAGGCCTGGGCGTTACCTACCGGGTCGTGTTCTAGCAAGCCTGCGCACGACTCACCACCTGCTGAACCGCAAGGAGACATGAAATGAAGACACGGAGCTACAGAAACTGGCCGATCGCGGTCCTTGCCGCCCTTGCCCTGGTCCTCGCGGCCTGCGAGTCGACGACCGAGCCGGAGGAAGAGCACTACGAACCCGAAGGGATGGAGCTCGTGATGGGCGGCCAGGTCATCGCATCGTACGACGGCCACACACAGAGCTGGACGGGCGAACTCGAGGTCGACGAGGGCGAGGAAACGCCGCACATCACGGTCCGCTTCGTGGATCACGACGGCGATCCGATTCCGTTGGGAGACGACACGTACCTGGAGGTCGACATCGAAGACGAGTCGATCGCGGAGTTCGAACAGGACACCCCCGGTGAGTTCGGGGGCCACCTGCACGGCCAGATGGCGGGCGAGACCGATGTGACGTTCATGCTCATGCACGGTGCCGTCGGGTCGGGGCACGCCGACTTCGTGACGACGCCCGTGCACGCGCACGTTCACGACCACGGGTAGACGGGCCCGATGTGCTCCGCCAGTCAGACTACACCCTGCATGTTACGTTCGAAGGGGTTTTCGACCCGACAACCGGAGTAGGCGATGACGATGGGTGCCGTGGTGACCGAAGGCCCCCACATCCACCCCGCCGTCGCGCCCGCCCGCGCCGTGCTCTTCCGACTTCGACTTCACGCTGGCGGATTCCTCCGAAGGCATCGATGGGCGCCTCGGGTGTACACGCCCTCGCGGTTGTCGGGATTGCGGTAGTAGAAGCCGCCGTCGGTCTCCTTCCTGGCATGGTTCCCGAAGGCTTAGAGAAGTGCGCCGTCCCCGAGCGGAATACCGGGGTTGACGACGGTCTTGAGATCGCCGTTGACGTTGGGGCTGCCCCAGAGCTGTGCCGGGTCGGGGGGCTCCTGGGCCTGCAGCACCGGGGCCACGGCCGAAAGCGCGGTCCCGAGCAGCAGGATGGAGGCGCGACCGGCGGGGATCCTACCCATCAAAAGGCGACGGTCACGGTCATCGATACCGTCCGGGACGCGCCCAGCCAGGCAGCGTTCTCGGTGATCGCGGACAGATAGGGGCTGTCGAGTACGTTGTTCGCCACGATCGAGAATTCCGTCGATCGCAAAAGGTCGCTCATCGCTTCGCCCGTGAAGCTGACGTAGCCGTCCACGGTCCAGTAGGGGTCGGTGTACCAGTCCGCCGTCAGACTGACGCGGCGCGCAGCCGTGTACTTCGTGGACACCCCGCCACCCAGCGGTCCGTCGCGGTCGACGGAAACGACCCACAGCCGGGGCGGCACACCCGCGACGTCCGTACCGGGCACGATGCCCTGGCTGGCATCGATGAGCGGATCGCCGGTTCCCAGGTACTTCGAATCGTTCAGTGTGAGGGCGGTGTATAGCGATGTTCGCTCCGACACCGCAGCCGTGGCGGCCAACTCGATGCCCCGGGTCTCGATCCCGCCCGCGTTGAAGTAGGCGCCGCCACCCGGGATGAGGTAGTTGGGACCAGCGGGCGTTAGCGGGCCCACGTAGAAGATCCGGTTGTTGAAGTCGATCGAGTACGCGGTGGCGCTCAGGGCGACCCTCTCGCCGGCGTACTGCACGCCGACATCGACGTTCGACGCGGTCTCGGGCTCCAGCTCGTTCACGCTGCGGCCCGGCACCTCGAGCAACGTGCTGCCGATCGCGCGGAAGTTCTCGGCGTAGCCCACGAACAGGTCGAGGCCGTCGACAGGCGTCTCGTACGTGACGCCGCCGGAGAGGAGGAGGTCCGAGTCCGAATCGACGCCGAGGTCCGGATCGACGCCGAACTGGTCTTCGCGCGACACGGAGATCAGGAACTGCTTGACGCCGGCGGTCAACTCGAACGGACCGAAGTAGAGGGTTTCTTCCAGGAACCACCTGAAGACGTCCTGTGGAAAGTCCCACTCGTACTGGTGCCAGTAGGGCTGCTCGTCCCCCTTGAAACCGACCACCGGGTCCAGAATGCGGTGCCAGTCCCGGCCCAGATGGCGCCGCGAGTCCTCGTACCAGATGCCGGCGCGCAGCGCGCTGCCCCCTCGCGCGCCAAACACCGCGGACCACTCCCCGTCGATGCTCGCGCCGGTCCGGTCTTTCCCGTAGTGGCTGTGCCGGTACGACTGAACCGCGGTCGCCCCGGGGTGGCATGCCGGATCGACCTCCGGCCCACCCGAGCCGTAGTAGTTGAAGATGTAGGACGACGTGCACCCCGGCACCGGTCCAACGGCCGCGCCATTGCCGTCCACGAAGCGGATCACGCCGAGCTGGCTGCCGCCCCGAACCGGCGGACGGCCCGCCAACTCCGACTCGGGTCCGCCGCCATCGTCCACGACGTCGACGATGTAGGGGGGCAGCCAGTCGCCCCGCCCTCGGTTGCGGTGGTGGTATGCGCCCGCGGTCAGAGAGATCAGCTCGCCGACGGACCAGTCGGCGCTCAGGTAGGCGAATGTGTTCCTCCGCAGTGTTCCCCAGCCGCGCCGGTACGACTGGTTCAGGTAGGGCACCCCGGGCCAGTGGCCGATCAGCCGGTCCCAGCGCGGATTCGCGTGGAAGTCGGCCTCGCTGTAGAGTCGCTGGTAGTTGTTCTCCAGGATGTCGTCGTACGAGAAGTAGCCGGTCAGGTCGAGGGCGCCGTGCGAAGACACGATCTTGGCTGCGAAATGCTCCCGTTCGTTCCGTGCGGAGCCTTCCATCCAGTCGGTCGCCTCCTGCCGGATCGCGGCGACCCAGGCCCGCGTCGTGCCGCCGAACAGCGAACCGGTCTCGACACGCGCGGCGAACCGCTGGCCCCTGTTCTCCCCGATCGTGACCGAGGCCGTCCGGCCCGCCTCCTCGGCCGGATCGGCGGTAAGGAAGTTGAGAGTCCCGCCCAGCGCCTCGACCGACCGCGAGGCGATGTCGGCCGTTCCCTGCGACACTTCGACGCCGCCAAGGTTGATCGGGTCGACGAACCGGTTCGCCTTCGCGCCGCCCCAGTAGTCCGAGGTGCCGTTGGGGAATCCGTCGATGGTCGTGCCGATCTGCACGTCGTTGATGGTCGACTGGAACCCGCGCATGACCACGTTGCTCGACCAGTCGTCGAAGGCATACGCGTCCCCCTCCTGGACGGACACGCCGGGCAGGTTGTCGATCACCGACGTCACGGCCGTGATGCTCGACTGCTGCCTCATCATCGGTTCTGCGACGAAGTTGCGCGCAAAGACCGCGGGCTCCTCCGCCACCACGCTGATCGGATCGAGCTGGAAGAAGGGTTGGAGAACGATGGTGACGACTTCGACGGCGCCCGCGCGGACGGTGACCTGGAGCTCCCGCGACGCATAGCCGAACAGGGTGGCGGTCAGGATGTAGTCGCCGGCGGCGAGATCGGTGAAAGCGAAGGCGCCGTCGGCATTCGTGACGCCTTCCGTGTCCACGCCGGAAGCGGACGCCGTCACCACGACACCCGGCAAGGCGCTGCCGGCCGCATCGGTGACCGTGCCGCGAATCGTGCCGGTTGTCTGGGCGGCCGCGGCTGCCGTGGCCAGGGCAAGAGCAGATACGGTTGCGATCGAAAGTCGGACAACGCGGCGGGCGAGTGAAACCGCAACCTCCGGGGGCATGGCGCCTCTCAACGGTTCGGTGTCCGAGGTCTTGCAACCAGTGAAGATAACGCTGGACGCGGGATCGGTGCACCAGAGTCTTCGATATTTCGTGACTTTAGTGTGGCGATTACGGATTAGTGAATGGCGATATCGTGGCGACAGGTATTCGAGTGCGGCGACGCGGCCATGCGACCTCTTTCGGGACTCCGCTGGATTTGACAGAGTTAGGTAGGGTTATGCCTTCATGTGCAATAACTACCCCTAACATGTACTCTCGGCCAGCAGCCGAGCCATCAAAGCCCTCGACGCGAGCTTTTTCCGCGTCCGTTTCGATCGTCTCACCCCGAGAGAGCAGGACTACCTGCGGGCGATGGCCGAACTCGGACCTGGCCCACACCGCTCGGGGGCCGTGGCTGGCAAGCTGGGGGTCGCGGTCACTTCGGCCGGGCCGCTTCGGACCGGTTTGATCCGAAAGGGCATGATCTGGAGCCCTTCGCATGGCGACACGGCTTTCACAGTGCCCATGTTCGATCAGCATTTGTTCCGCGCGATGCCTGATTGGCACCCTGCGGGAGAGTGATGTCCCCAGCCGTAGCGCTGGAGCTTCCAAAGGGGCCCCACCCCCCCTACCCCGCCCCCTCCCCCACACTCGCCTCCCGCAGCGCATCCGCCATGATCCCGCAGGCCGCCCCGATCACCCCGATCCCGGCGAACATCGCCACCGTGGCCAGGATCCTCCCGCCGGCCGTCACGGGCTGGATGTCGCCGTAGCCGACCGTCGTCAGGGTGACCACCGCCCACCACAGGCCGTCGTACACCGTGGCGAAGACCTCCGGCTGCACGTCGCGCTCGAGGTGGTACATGCCGAACCCCGCCGTGACCACGACGATGCACGTGCCCGCGAACAGCGCACCGGCCTCGTCCATGGCGAAACGGAACGCGCGCGCGAGCTTGGCCACGGCGCTGGTGCGGGTGGCAAGCTTCGCCGTCGAGACAAAGAGGCGAAACAGGCGAAAGGCCCGGAGCGTCTTCAGATCGAATCCCGTGAACGCCCACAGCGGCAGGGCCGCCAGGAAGTCCACAACGCCCATGAAGCTGAACGCGTACTTCTTCCAGTCCTCGGCACGGCGGATGCGGACGCACCACTCGATGGTGTAAAGGAGCCAGACGGCGACGCCGGCGTAGAAGAAGAGGGTGGCGGCACCGGCCATGGCTTCGATGGTCTCGGCGGTCTGGAGGAGCAGATCCAGGCAGATGACGGCGATGACGGCGCGTTCGGTTCGTTCGGAGAAGGGGGAGAGCTGTCGCATTGAGGGCTCCTGGGGGTGGGAGGATCGCCGGGGATGCGGGCGCGGGGTGGAGGTTGCCGGTGGGGTGGCGGCGGGCACAAGGGAAGAAGCGTGCGGGAGGACTCGCGCCAAGATCGATGATCCACTCGGACGCACGGGGTCGGGTCTGATCGCGACCACCCAGCTCGCCGGTCTAGTCCGCTTTCGACGTTCCGGCTCGATCTCGGAAGCTGTCAGAGCGTAATGTCTGCTTTACATTTTGTACGGTGGAGTTGTCATCTCGCGGGGTGCTCGGTCAAGCAACGTCGATCCTGATCCGGCACTACCCTACCTCTCCCACCCGAAACGAACCTGCAACTCGCGAAGCATCTCGAAGGTGTCCTTGACGGGCAACTCGAACTTGTGGCAGACGTTTCCGAGGGGAACCCGCTTCTTCACATTCGGATCGTGGCGCTCGTGGGTCACCACGATCGTTCCGTGCACCCGGGCATACGCGGCTACCCAACCGTCGGCCTCCGCTGCGAACTTCGACTTGGCCTCGGCAAAGAACTGAGGGTTTCCCTGAACCCAGGCCATGATCTCCGAGAACGCCTCCACGGTCTCGGGTGCGGCAGAGGACGCGAAGAGCTCGGGAGGCGAGTCTTTCGCCCAATCCCACAACGAGTCGCCGCCCGTCTCTAATTCACGATAGACCCGGTCGATGCTCAGCACCCGTCCGCCCCGCGCGAAATGACGAAGAGACTCCCAGAAGCCGGGGCACAGATCCAAGCCGTAGTAGCGGCGATGAGCCTCGATGAAAATGTTGGCATCGAGGACGTAGGTGGCGTCGGTCAAGGAGCCGCTTCCATCCGCCGCAGCAATTTGTCGAACGTGTCGCCCCGCAGCCCGGTCAGTGCGTAGGCTTCCCGGTAGGTGAGACGGCCCGCCACGACCGCTCGGTAGACGGCGGACCCGAACCTGCGTCCGATCCGGGTATTCTGATTGTTCCAGAAGTCGCCGCCTCCGGAACTCGGCTTCATCGCGCCCGTGTGCCGCTCGTAGAAGCGCCGGAACTCACTCGGCCGAATGAGCCCGAGGTGAACGGCCCGGCGCGCGGCCACCACAATGCTGACCTTGAATCGCCTCGCCGCCGCCTGGAGCGCCTCTTCCGCCTGGGCAGCCGGTACCCACTGGTCGGCCATCTCCTCGGCGGGAACCAGAAACTCCGCAGCCACGGCATTGCAGAAGCGCTCGGTGTCATGGTGCGGCTGCTCCAAGTCGCCGAGGCTCGACACACCCGGCGCCCCCACAAAAAGGTGGGCGAGTTCGTGCGCGAGCGTGAACATCTGCGCCGTCTTGAAGTCCGCGGCGTTCACGAAGACCAGCGGCGCATGGCTGTCCACCAGCGCGAAGCCCTGGAACTCGCTCCGGTCCAGCTTGCGGCTCGTGTTGTTGCCGACAATGCCGTTGAAGACGATCAAGACCCCTGCTTCCTCCGCACGGTCACGGAGGTGGCGCAGCGCGGAGGTCCAATTGGGCTGTGTAGCCGCCCAACCGGCGGACAGGGACAAAGCCGTCCGCATGGCCTCGGCGACTGCATCGGAGGAGGACTGACCCCGGGAGTTCCCGACGAAGGGAAGGGGATCCGCGCCGACCTCGACCAGTTCGTCACGCATCCACGCCTGTCGGCGTCTCATCAGGTGAATGGTGTCCAACAGGTCGGGACTCGGGCGCGCGGGAGCCCCTCCCGCAAAGGTACGATAGTCGGGAATGGAGAGATCTTCTTCCGGCGGCGCCTTCAGGAAGAGATAGCCGAGCGGAGTGCGGGTATGGCGCGCCATCCTGTCCGCCTGGGCCAGGCTGATCCTCCCGGAACTCTCCCAGTCACGGAGCCGGTCGAGCTTCACCTTCATCTTCGCCGCGAGCCGCTCCGGCGCGAGGCCAGCCCGCTCCCGCGCCCAGCGAAGCACACCAGGAGCGAGGGTCTGCCGGGCTCTTCGTCCGCTCACCAGGTTTCTCCGTGTCAGCGCGGCGCGTCTTCCTCTCGGGATGGGCCGAATCGGGGTTCAGGTGGACCTCCGAAACCAACAGGAATTGGGCCGCTCCGGCAAGAGCCAGGCGGACGGGTCGTGGTCCAGAAGGATGCGGTGATGGTTGCGCGCGGTCATCCTATGGGGTGCTCGGGCCAAGCTCGGAGAATCCATGCTCAAAGCCGTCCTGACCACGAAGGTCGATCCGTCTTACGACGACCTTCCCGAGGAACGATACCACTTCCCGCGCACCTACCTGAACGCCGCGCGAGCCGCTCTCGGCGACTGGATCGTCTACTACGAGCCTCGCCGCTCCAGCGCCCACCTGTCCAATCGCCCCGACTATCCCGCAAGGCATAGTGGCTCTGTGCCCCGCAGGGTCCAAATCAACCCGACCCGGGGCCGTTTCATCGATGGACGACGCCGCATTCAAGAAGCTCTTCTCCGACCCGCGGATGATCGAGCTCCTCATCCGCCGACATTATCGGGTAGTGGGCCTGATGCCCAGCGAAGCGCAGCCGACCGACCCTCAAGACCTGCCACAAGCCGTGCTGGCGCTGTCCGGCGTCAAAACGGCCGTGCAGATGCGAGCGGTGCTCACGATCCTGGGACCGCTGGTCGAAGCCTGCGAAGACGAAGACTTCGACCGGTTCATGGCCCGGTCGGTAAAGGCGATGTTACGTTCGAAGGGGATTTACACCCAGCAATTGGAGGAGGCGATGACGATGGGCACAGTGGTGACCGAATTCCAGCACGGCTGGGACGAAGTCAGGCAGCTGGGGCGTGAGGAGGGGCAAGTGGAGGTGCTGGTTCAGCAGATCGCGCTGAAGTTCGGACAGCGGACCGCGGAGGAAGCGCAGCAGTCGATCGCGGGAAGTCGCGGCCGGGATCGGGTCGCCCGGGTGACCGCCGCGATCCTCGACTGCGACACACCCGAGGACTTGCTGGCGCGTCTGCAGGGGGACTGACGTCTCGCGACCTCAACCGCCACCCGAATACTCACGGACGACGCGCTGTCCGTCCGACGTAAGCCGCAGCACTTCGGGAATATCAACCGGATCGTTCTCCGGCAGCGGCGATTCGCCCTTCTCCAGACCCGTCTCGGCCACACTCTTCAGCCCGGCAAGCAACTCCGAGCCAGCCATAGCCTTCCGGTCCCCATCGTAGTAGTCGAACCAGGGGAGCCCGGCGTCGGTGTACTGGCGTGCCGTCGGCGGGGTCGTGGGCGGATGCTCACCGGTGATCGCCAGCCACTGCATGGAGTTGGCGATGGTCACGAAGCAGCGGCTGGCATGCTGCTCGTCCCACGCGTCCACGCCGTACTCGTCGTCGTAGATCTCCTGCCGCATCCGGCCACCGGGGGCCAGGCCCATTTCGTGAGGAGCGGGGGCAGGGCTGTAGCAGACCATGTCCTCCTTCGCCCGGAACCGCTCCCCGAACAGCTTCTCGTAGACCTCGCGCTTCATGGGGCTGACGGATATCTGCAGGCCGCTGTGCTCCGCGGCGCCGGTCAACTGCTCCTCCGCGGTGTACCCTTTGCCGAGCGACATGGCGACGAACTGGCGGATGATGCCCTCTCCGACGCAGTGCCCATCCAGCCACGGCTGGTCGGGGATCACCAGATAGTTCTGCGGATCGGCGTCGAGGCGGTCGGACCAGGGCTCGCCGCTGACCGCGCACGCCTTTCCGGCAGCCACCTTTACAGCGCAGGGATATGAGGAAAACCATCCGGCATTGAAGTTCAGCCACATGGCTTCAGCCTGATGCATGGGCATTACCACGCCACCCCGGTGCAGGGGTCTTCCCAGGGAGGCGGTTCGCGAATTCGTCGACATGGCGGAGTGGCAAGCGGCCGAGTCCCGGAGGAAGCGGGTAGGACCGGTCATCGTCCGGAATCAGCAGTGTGCGCTGGAACTCGATGCTGCACTCGGCTTCGGGATGGACTTCGGGGAACCGGAAGGTCATCCGGTCTTTTTCAAGCGTGATCATTGGCGGCGATTGCTCCTCTGTCCAGTGACTTACCAATCTCCGTCCCGCACCACCCGAACGACCCGGAACACGGCTTCGTCGGGCGCCCCCTTCAGCTCCCGGATGAGCTGCGCGAAGAGCCTCGGCCTCTTGCGAATGATCTCTTGCAGGTCGCTCGAGACCTTTCCGGCCATGGCCAGAAACACGTCCGGATCCTCGTCCAGCTCCTTCGCCAGGCGAACGGTCGTGGCCTCCGAGGGCGGAGCAACGACGCCGCGCTCGATCTTGCTCAGGTACGCGGGCTCGACTCCGACGCGGTGGGCGATCTGGCGCAGGGTTCAACGGACCGGAAGACGGTAGATAGCCACCGGCAACCCGGCCGCGCGTCATCCCGAGCTTGACGAGGCACATTGTCAGGTCTTTACTTGCGAGTATCTTGATCCAGTTCATCCCATTCCACAACTACAGCGAAACCCACCGTGACGCTCGACGACGACTCCATCGAATGGGCTATAGAGTCGATTGCTCAGCAATCGGACGGCGACTTGTTTCCCCCGATCCCGGAGATCAAGTCGATCCAAGACACCAGCGCTTTCCTCGCCCCCGAACTAACAAGGCGGTTCCCCAACATCCCAATCCTCCCATCCCGACGATTCATCGTACCAAAGAGCTCCCTGTCGTACCGCCAGATTACCCAGTTACATCCACAAGATACCATTCTCTTGACGGCTGCCCTATACCAGTTCGGGAGAGGAATCGAGGTACGGCGCCTCCCAAAGCATATAGTATACAGCCACCGATTCAGTCCCGGCCCTAGACATGAGCTGTATGGCTCCAAGTCGTATTGGACTGCCTTTTGGAATACTGCCAAGCATATGAGCTCGTCTTACGCATGTGTTCTGACGTGCGATATAGCGGATTTCTACAACCAGGTCTATCATCACACTATCGAGAATCAACTACACGAGTCAGGATTCCCAAATGCAATCACCAAATGGATCAACAAGCTGCTGGGATCAACCACAGCTGGCGTGTCACGCGGCATACCAATTGGTCCACATGCAACTCATTTGCTGGCCGAATGCAGCTTGATCCCGATTGACGAGAGTCTGCGCACTCACGGCATCGTGTTTATTCGATACGTGGATGACTTTGTGGTCTTCTCTGATTCGTGGGACGGCGCACGAGAGGCACTGTTTGTGATCGCGAAAGCCCTAGACAAACAGCAGCGATTGATACTGCAACACAGCAAGACAAGGATCATGCCGCCACAGCGGTTCGCCGACTACTGCAATCGCCGATTGGACGACCGGCCCATTAGTGACGAGGAGGACACGCTCCTAGAAGTTGTTCGCAGACATTCTGATGGAGACCCCTACGGTACTGTCACCTACGACGAGCTTTCGGAGGACGATTGGAATCTATTCGCCAGCGAGGTTGTCGACAGGATCATTACGGCATACCTCCAACAGGACGAGATTCACTACTTCAGGCTCCGCTGGCTGTTTCGACGCCTAGCACAAGTAGGGCATCCGGGAGCCCTGCGTACGATAATCGATAACTTCGAATTCCTAGAGCCGTGTGTGGCTGAAGTTTGTGCGTACATATCGTCAATTAGGACGCTTGACACTGCTAGTTGGCCGGATATCGGTGCCGGATTGCTGGAAATGCTCGACGAGGCAGCACTGGGCAGCAACGAGTTTTTTCGATTGTCGATTCTCAGTCTGTTTTCCAAGAACCGACACGTCAATCATTTTTCCAAACTGGCGTCGTCCTTCGGAAACCGAGACCAGCACGCGAGACGAGAGATTCTTCTTGCGGCGAAGGAGCATCGCACCATTGACTGGCTTCGGGAACACAAGGAGGATTTCGGCGCGATGGATCCGTGGCAAAAGATGGCGTTTGTATACAGTTCATCGATGCTTCCTCGAGATGAGAGGAAGTTCTTCCTGAGGCATGTGGATGCAGGGAGTCCGTTTGACCAATGTCTGGTGCGTTGGGCAAGACAAGCAGGTGCTAGTGGCCAGCCATAGACCCGGTCTTGGGGTCCTGCGCGCAACGAAGCTCGGGAGAGGCTCCGTTGGGTCTGGTTGCTTTTGTCTTCGCTGCCGGATTCCAATTCCGCGGCTTCCAATGACCGACCGGCTAAGTCCGCGGGTTCTGCCGCCTATCCTCTTGGCACGCCCATGACCGACTTTAGCCGCTGGATCGCTGAATTTGCTGATCTCGATCGCCTCTGGTACGCGAAGCGTCTGTCCGGCAACGACACTCTGGCGACCGGAGCCCATCAGGCAGGTCCATACATCCCACGGGACCTGTTGAACTCACTCTTTCCGTCCCTGAATCGACCCGAGGTGCTCAATCCCGATGTCCGGTTCGAGCTTTTTGTGGACTCCCACGCGGTCAGGAAGACGGTCAGGGCGGTCTGGTACAACAACCGCCTCCACGGTGGCAAGAGCAAGCGCAATGAGTCGCGGCTGACCCGTTTAGGTGGGAAATCCTCTCCGCTGCTCGATCCCGAAAACACCGGCGCCTTGGCGATCTTCGCTTTTCAGCGGGTCTCGGACGCAGATTCCGCCGATTGTCGGGTCTGGATCTGCAGAGACCAGACTGAGGAGGAGCGCGCCGAGGACCTGATCGGTCCCGTCGACCCCGCTCAAACGGTCATCTGGTCATCGGAGCGTGGCAGGACATCTGAGCCAGCCAAGGCACCGCCTAGGTGCTGGCTCCAACCACATGAGATTCTTCCTCGCTGGATCGAGTCCTTCCCTACTGGTGCAGAGATACTGAAGACGGCAGTTGAATTGAATCCAAGGCACCGTGATTTGGACCCCGACTCTCGACTGCTGGCGCGCAGGGACTGCGAGTATCAGGTGTTCCGTAGCATAGAAGAAGCGATTGAGCTGCCCGGAATCCGAGCGGGTTTCGATACCCTCGACCAGTTTGTTACCCGTGCGCAGAGTGTTCTGCAGCGCCGCAAAGCTCGGTCAGGTCGGTCGCTTGAGCTGCATATCCGGCAGATCTTCCTTGAAGAGCGACTGCGCGAAGACCTGCACTTCAGCCATGGCGTCGAGTCAGAACCCGGAAGAAAGCCGGATTTCCTGTTTCCCTCCCAAGCCGACTACCGGAATCCGGATTTCCCGACCCAAAGACTCCGAATGCTTGCTGTCAAGACTACCTGCAAGGATCGGTGGAGACAGGTGCTCAACGAAGCGGCGCGGATTCGGGTCAAGCATCTGCTGACTCTGCAGCAGGGTGTCTCGGTGACCCAGTTCCGGGAAATGGCCCAATCAAGGGTTCGGCTCGTTGTTCCCAAGCGCCATATCAAGCGGTTTCCCCCAGAAGTGAGGCCGGAACTGACGACACTGCACGATTTCCTTGAAGACGTCAGAAACCTACTAGAAGACGACAACTGAATAGTCGCCGACGCGGTTGCCACGCATCGTAACCGCCCGCGGTCCTACGTCGCTGTTCGATGCTTGTCAGCGTCTGCGGACGGCCTACCCCGGATCATTCCCGGGAGGCGTTCAAGAACCCCTTCGGTCCCCAGCTCGCACTCCCAAACCTCGATCACCCTCCAGCCGAGCCTCGCCAGCTCTCTGAAATTGCGCTGATCTCTCTCCCGGTTCCCGTTCAGCTTCGACTCCCAGAACTCCCGATTCGACTTCGGCATGTAGGCAAACGGGCAACCTTCGTGTCGGTGCCAGAAACAACCTCTGACCTCGACGACCGTCCGGTATTTCGGGAGCACGATGTCCGGCCGCCCTGGAAGATCACGGCGATGCAGTCGAAACCGGAAGCCCGAGTGATGCAGAAACCGGCGTACAATGACTTCCGGCTTCGTGTCTTTCCCCCGGATCGCCGCCATCATGGCGCTGCGGGTCCGGGCATCGACGATATCGGTCAATCAAACCGCCCTGAGACTGGGAACAAACTGAGTTGGTCCTGGTTCGACGCCCTCGATGCTACATGGGGTGCCATCGCACGCGCAACGGCGTCTACCACTGGAACAGCCACTGCATTCCCGAACTGTTTGTACGCCTGGGTGTCGGATACCGGAATCTCGAACAGGCTCTGTCCGGGAGCGTCAAACCCCATGAGTCGGGCGCATTCGCGCGGCGTCAGTCGTCGGGGATTGGCCCCGTCCTGACGAATGAGGATCTCGGACCCGTCCTTGTAGTATCGGGCGGACAGAGTGCGGGCCGTGTCTTCCGGTCCGACCAGGCCGAATCCGAATCCGTTCCCCCGCTCCCGGTGCTTACGGGCGTATTCCTGGAGATACGACCAGAGGTGGTCGCTGAGCGTGTACTTCGCCGAGACAGCTGCCGACTCCCCCGTGGTGTAGGGCGACTCTGCTTCCTCGGAGCCATCCTCGGGGTGAAGCACCGAATCGAGCCGGGGACCCTCTGTCGGATCCGGCAGGTCCAGATCTTTGAGATCGAAGCCCGTGTCCTCCCGGAATCCGGCGATAAAGACACGCTGCCGATGCTGGGGAAGGAACGACCGGGCGTCGATCACCCGCGTGGTAACCCGATAGCCCAACTCTTCCAGCGTCCGGAGGATCACGTGCATGGTCCGGCCGCGATCGTGGTTCCGGAGGTGCTTCACGTTCTCAAGGAGGAACGCCGCGGGTTCGTGATCCCGCAGGATACGGGCGATGTCGAAGAACAGCGTTCCCTGCGTCTCGTCCGCGAATCCGTGCGGCCGACCAAGGGAGTTCTTCTTGGAAACACCGGCCAGCGAGAACGGCTGGCACGGGAACCCCGCGAGGAGCAGGTCATGCCGTGGGACGTCGGTGGTGCGGACCTCGCGAATGTCGCCCGCAATCTGCTCCTCTGGCGGGAAGTTCGCCCGATAGGTCTGCCGGGAGAAACGGTCCCACTCGGAGGTATAGACACATCGGCCGCCGCGACGCTCGAAGCCCAACCGCATACCGCCGATCCCCGCAAAGAGGTCGATGAAGGCGAAACGGCCGGGCCTGTAGCCATTGAGTTCACCAGGACCCGATTCTCGAACGAGTTGCTGAAGGACCATTGCCGTTGCCGTGGAGGGCGTCGTCTCGCCACTCTCCCAGCGGATTACAGTTCGGCGAGTGCGCCCCAACCGACTCGCGAGTTCCTCCTGGGTGAGATCCAGGTGCTCTCTGTAGGAGCGCACCTCAGCCGGCTTGAGAGTGATCATGTCGCCCGTCCTTTCCCATCTTCCGCAGCCCTGTCAGCCATGTGACAGAATGTCACATTTCGTTCCCAGAAACTAGCGGGTCAACAGATGGCGAGCAAGGGTGGGGCCCGGCGTAGTACAGTTTCGTGGAAGCGCGGGTGAATCTACCGAACAGACAGTTCACCGACCAATCTCTTCAAGTCCCGCTCAATCCGCCTCCACTCTTGCCCTAGATCCACGGTTCAAACCCGCACCGGCCTCCCCATCAGCTCAAAATGGAGCATGTGTTCGACCCGTCGGTGGCGGGCCCTTGCCACGGCAAGTTACGAAGATGGCCGTAGAGACCGGATTCCAGCCGGTCACATGGATCTGGGGCGGCCCTTAAGCCGCTGTCACAGCGTCCGCCAAGCAGCCAATCCAACGCTCTACGAAGTGTCCCTCTTCTCCCTGGTCGATCGGAACTGGATGCGTTGCTAGGTCAATCGTGTGCATGCCCGGAGAAAGCGCGGACTGCGCATCACTGTCATCGGGTGGGAGGGCGAAAGGCTCGAAGGCGCGCTGGCGTGGGAGCCGGACCAAAGCATGAGTCCTGAACGCCAACTCGTACCACCGATACGCGTCATCCTGACCCTTTCGGAGATACCACAGAGAGTGAGCCATCCCCTCATGCCCGTATCGATCACGGGGAGTACGCAGGATAATAGCCGAGGATGCCAAGACCTCCCACTTAGCATCGCCGCGAGGCGCGAACACCGCGTCCGCTTGAGAAACAGCCGTGACACTGATGGTCGCGCTACCCAAACTGGCCTGCCACCCGCTCGTACTTGGAGTGTCGGCAGCGCTTGCCGACGCCAGACTCCGAATCTGGTCGTCGAGCATCGTCACAATCCGAATAAGTGACTTGTCAGCGGCTTCCCTCAGCCCACGCCTGCGCTCTCGCTCGGACTGGGCCGCCGACTCGATACTGGCTCGTTCCACGCGCTGCCGGATTACTTGGGAATTGGCTTCCTGTAGTCTGCGTGCGACTTCAGTTTGCGATCCACCAGCCCGCTTCAGTCTGGACAGTATGCTCTCAGGATTCGGTCGCGCCTCCGGTGGCTTCGTGAGGCACTCGTCTACTAGAGAAGCCATTTCGGGGGCGACGTTCGGGATCGGCGGAGGCGTGTCGTGCAGGTGTTGCCTCCGATAGTCATGGGACTCGGGCCCGACGAATGGAGGAGCGCCCGCCAAGAGATGGTAAGCTACGACGCCAAGCGCGTAGACATCGGTCGCGCTCGTCGCCCTTTCTCCTCTCCACTGTTCCGGCGCAGCGTACTGAGGGGTCCAGGCAAATTTCCGCGTATTCGCGGCGGTGGTTTCCTCGGCGTAGCGGGAAATGCCGAAATCCGCCAGACACCACTTACCATCGAAGAGGAGAATGTTGGCCGGTTTGACGTCACGGTGCACGACCTGGTCCTTCATGGATGCCAGAGCGCTCGCAACGTCCAGAAGGATCGGGGTCGCCTGGATTTGTGGCACTGGGCCTTCCGCCTCGGACAGCAGGTCCGCCAAGGACATCTCGGCCTTCGGCATGAGGATGATCCAATAGGCGTCCCATTCTCCCCTTACTATAACCGGTACCACATTCCGGATACCCGAGAGTCCAGGGAACAGAAGCTCTCGATCAGCGCCCGGATCCTTGGGAATGAACTTGGCAACATGGGTAGCGACGCCGTCCGATTCAACCATGTGGACTCGGCCAAAACCGCCGGATCCCACCTGTTCTCCGACAGACCACTGTCGGTCTAGATCTAGAAACTGAGGTGGCTGGAAATCAAGCATGTCGGCGAACGGCGCCCCTCACAGGACACCCTTGCAGGGTACAGAGAACCGAAAGAGAAAGATGTGAAGAGCACCGGATATGGACAACATATCCAGCGCCTCCTCACCTCCATCAAGTCCCGCAAGAATCTCATCCTCCAAGGCCCGCCCGGCACCGGCAAGACCTTCATCGCCCGCCGGATCGGGTGGTGCCTCATCGGCCACAAGGACAACGATCCCATCGAGATGGTCCAGTTCCACCAGTCCTACGCCTACGAGGACTTCGTCGAGGGCTTCAGACCCACCGAGACAGGCGGCTTCACCCTCAAGCCCGGCGTCTTCCGCCGCTTCTGCGACCGCGCGCGGGCCAACGCCGCCATCCCCCACGTCTTCATCATCGACGAGATCAACCGGGGCAACCTGTCGCGCATCTTCGGCGAGCTGCTCATGCTGATCGAGCACGACAAGCGGAGCGAGGACTACGCCGTCGCGCTGACCTATTCCGAAGAGCGGTTCCACGTCCCCGCGAACGTTCACATCCTCGGCATGATGAACACCGCCGACCGGTCGCTGGCCCTGGTCGACTACGCGCTGCGCCGGCGGTTCGCCTTCGAGACGCTGGAGCCGGCCTACGGGACGAAGCACGGCCGGGACGCGTTCACGCACTACCTCACGTCAAACGGCGCCGACCCCGCCCTGCCCCACCTCATCTGCGACCGGATGGCCACCCTCAACAAGATCATCCGCGACGACCGCGAGCTCGGCCGCGGCTTTGAAGTCGGCCACAGCTACTTCGTCCCCGACAACGGCGTCGAGCCCACCGAAGACTGGTACCGGCACATTGTGGACACCCAGATCGACCCGCTTCTCCGCGAGTACTGGTTCGATTCGCCGGAGGTCCTCCAGGAGGCCGTGGCCGTACTCACAGACGACGCCTGACCCTTGGACAGGATCCCGATCCTCAACGTCTACTACCTCCTCTGCTACGCGTGGAGGCACGTCCAGGAGCGGGACACCCGGCGGCTCGCCAGCCTGGCCGACCTCTCGACCGTGCAGGACCTGCTGGGCAAGGTGCTGGCCACCGGCGTCAATCACCTCGTCCGCCGCGGCATCGACCGGGGGTACGTGGAACGGCGGGAGGATCTCGCGGGCATTCGCGGCAAGCTGGCGGTCAGCGAGACGGCGAAGCGGGCGTTGCGGTCGCGGGCCCGGGCCGCGTGCGACTTCGAGGAGCTGTCGGTGGACATCCTGCCCAACCGCATCCTGCGCACATCGCTGGGCAGCCTGCTGAGCCCCCGGATCCCGCTGGACAGGTCCATCCGCGGCGAGGTGCGCTCCGCGTACCGCAGGCTCGATGGCGTCTCGCGCGTCCGGCTGAAGAGCAACACCTTCGGCCAGGTCCAGCTCGGAGGCCAGCGCCGGGTCTACCATCACCTGCTCTCGGTGTGCCGGCTCCTCCACCACAGCGCGATGGTCGACGAGAAGACCGGCCACACCGCGTTCCGCGACTTCCGCCGCGACAAGGCCACCATGTGGAGGCTCTTCGAGGATTTCGTCACCGGATTCTACGAGCGCGAGCAGCGAGTCTACGCGGTCAATCCGGGAGGCCGCCGCCGGATCGCCTGGGCGGACGCCGACGCCACGGACGCCGCCAATCGCGCACGGATCCCCGTCATGGAAGCGGACGTCATCCTCGAATCACCCGAACGCCGCATCATCCTGGACACGAAGTTCTACCGCGACGCGCTCGCCCGCGGACGCGGCTCCGGGACAGGCCCGAGCGCCCCCGCCGGCAAGCTGCACTCCAACAACCTCTACCAACTGCTCGCGTACCTGCGGAACCGCCAGGCCAACCGGCCGGACGGCGCGCGGCACGAGGGGATCCTGCTGTATCCGCAGGTCGGCGAGGAGCCGCTGAGGGCCGAGGTGTGGCTCGAGGGATTCCGGATTCAGGCGCGGACGGTCGATCTGGGTCAGGATTGGCGGCTGATCCATGAGGAGATGCTGGGGGTGGTTGGGATTAAGGCCGATTCAGGCGCTTGAAATGACAAGCGCAGATTACATTTGGTAAAGTCTGCACGACAATCTACCGCGACGCGCGCGGGCGCAGACTCGGCTTCGGCATCGGCAGGAGCTCCCGAAAACAAAGAGTCCCAAGCCGCTATGGAACCGCCCCTACTTCGGAGCGATCCTTACCCGCGACGGGCTTTCACTCGGCTCCGCAACCGGATCCGGGAGCCCCCGATCCCCCAAACCTGCCTCGCGCCATGAGCTCCCCGGTGTCCCGACGACACGACCAGTCCTACAAGCTGCTGTTCTCCATCCCCCTGGCGGTCGACCAACTGACCCGGCACTTCCTCGACGCTGGCTTGGCCGACGCACTCGACTTCAAGAGAGTCGAAGTCCTCGCAACCGAGCGGATTGCAGCCGGGCTGGTCCGCTCCCACTCCGATCTCCTGTGGAAGATCCACTTCCGCGGGAGTCGCCGACACCTGCTTTTCGCGATCGAGTTCCAGTCGGCGGTCGACCGCTACATGGCGGTGCGCGTCCACCACTACGTCGTCGCCGCCTACCACGGGATGACCGGCGCCAAGGTTCAAAGCGACGAGCTCGACCCCGCAGGCCGGCTGCCGCCCACGCTCGCGGTGACTATCTACAACGGAAAGGCCCGCTGGACAGCCCCACAGGACATCTCCGATCTGATCGAGCCGGTGCACGGGTGGCTCGCCGCACGCCAACCCGGACTGCGCCACGAGGTCCTTGACCTGCGGGATCGGGCGCGCCACCCTCTACCGAAGGCGAACGTGGTGTCGTGGATCGCGAGCCTGGAACTGGACCCCTCCCCCGACAACGTATCGCGCGTCGTTGACCGGGTGCTGGAGCGATATCCCGGAGCGAAGCACGCGAGGCTGCGCGAGGCGTTCCGGGAATGGGTGCTGGGCGCGGCCGCATCGTGGGGGATCGGAGAAGAGGTGCTGGCAGAGGTACAATCGCTGAAGGAGGCGGAGATGATCTACGCAGGCGTGGAGGAACTGAAGGAGCGGGCGCACCGCGAAGGGCTCGGAGTGGGGCGCACGAAGGGTCGCGCCGAAGGGCGTGTGGAGGGTCGGGCCACAATGGTCTGCCGACAGGCGAGGCTCAAGTTCGGGGCGGAGACGGCCGAGCAGTTGTCGCGGCTGATCGAGGGGATCGTCGATCCGGAGCGAATCGCCCGCATCGGAGACCGCATCATCGAATGCGAGACGGGTGCGGAACTGCTGGCACGCGTTCAGCAAACCGACGGGCCCGACGTGTCGAGGGGGGCCTAGGGGAACGCTTGCTGGCCGGTCTTTCAAGTACCAAGGCGGTAGGACACGCCGGCAGTGAAAGGGTGTCCGGATGAAAGCGAACAGTTCAGACCCAAGCGCGGTCGATCGGGCGTTGCCCCGCGAACTCAAGGTGCCGAATGCCCAGACCCAAAGGGCGATGGCCGAGTCGGAGGAGTTGATGAGACGGGGGAGGGCGCGCTTCACCAGCGCGGACGAGATGTTTGCCAAGCTCGAAGGAGTCCGTGGCCCGCGAGAAGACAACCGACATCTCCACCGGCCATAGGCAGCTTCCCATGCCCCGCCAGACCTACCAGCTCCGAATCGTCCTCCAGCGAACGAAGCCGCCGATCTGGCGCCGCGTCCTCGTTCCCCCGTCGATGTATCTCGACACCCTGCACCATCTCATCCAGGTGGTCATGGGGTGGGAGGACTCCCACCTCCACATGTTCAGGAAGGGCAAACAGCGCTACAGCATCCCCAGCCCCTGGGGCGACGACTTCAGGATGCCGGGAACGCCCCGGGACCTCGACGAAAGGAAGTACCGAGTCGGCCAGCTGCTGAAGCGCGAAAAGGACTGGATGACCTACATGTACGATTTCGGAGATTCCTGGGAGCACAAGGTCACGCTGCAGAAGATCCTCCCCTACGACCGCACCGTCCGTTTGCCCGCTTGCATCAGCGGCAAGCGGCGGTGTCCGCCGGAGGACTGCGGCGGGGTCTGGGGCTTCTACGAGATGCTCGAAATCCTGGCGGATCCGAACGCGAGGGACCACGAGCACATGAAGGAGTGGCTCGGCGAGCCCTTCGACCCCGAGGTGTTCAGCCCCCAGGCCGTCGACATGATCGTCGGGCAGATGCGCTGGTAGCGAAACGCCCGGAACACTTGTCCGGCTCCCTGTTCAGGATCTCGCCGGTCCATTCCCACGTCTCGAAGAACAGAGCCACACGTCCTTCGTTGGTGTGGTGGTGCATGGCGTGCACGAATCTCAGATCGGCGGCTTCGACCACGACACCGGTCTCTTCGGCGGCTTCCCTGATCAAGCCGGCCGTGACGGCTTCACCTTTCTCCAGATGTCCCGCTGGTACGCCGTACAGTCCATCCGCGAACCCGGTGCCAATTCGTCGTCCAAGCAGGATCTGCCCGGGACGTCTGCTTGCTGCCGAGGTTCTGCTGGTGGCGGATGTTCTGGTCAGTGGTCACAATGACGTCATAGCCTTCCTCTTCGGCCTTACGGATCAGTTCGCCGTTGTCCAGTAACTCCCAGCCCCGCTCCGCGGACCTGTCCACCGAATGCTCGGGAAGATGATGCCGCAAGGGCGCGGGCGTCCCGTGGTCGAACAGGATCTTCATGGCTAGGCAGGCGTCTTGAAGTACTCCGCCTCATGCTTGAGGACCGCCTCCACCTGCCATTCCTTCACCTCGGGAAACCACTCCAGGAACTCCTGCACAGTTGCGCCGCTCTCCAAGTTCTCGAAGAGGGCGTAAACAGGCACCCTCGTCCCAGTGAACGCCCAAGCGCCGCTGATCTTGCGGGGATTGCGTTCCACCGCACGGCATGTTGTCCAATCCGTCATGGAACGGCCTCGTTCCCCAACAGCGTGTTCGGTCCCATGTGAATTCGCTCGCTGCACTGTCGCATGGCCCACACGTTCACCATACGAAGGGATTCCCAACGCGCCAAGCATGTTCACCCCGGCCACGGCGGCGACAGCGATGTGAACCGCATCTCCACAGTGACCGAAAACAAGCACCCTCTCGCACCACGGACGTCGTGAAGCTGCCCTCGTCGAGCCGCACGTCGAAGTAGTTCACGCGCACGTTCGCCGTGAGCTCGTCGCCGTAGCGGTACGCCACCGTCGCATTCGGACCGAAGCGCGTCCCGCTGTGGAACCCGCCGAGCTCCCAGCCCACCGACGCCGACAACGAGGCGCCGCGATTTCGTGTTCGCCCGGTGCCGGCCCGCCATCGGGCGCCGATGCTTCCCCTCGTCCCGAATCCCGTTACTCTTTGGTGGCGCCAGGGTGCTCGCCCGCGCCGACCACCAGGAACCTCCCCCCCAACCCCCCTCCACCATGACCGACCGCCTACCCGACGGGCTCGTCCCAGGCGGCACGTCCCCCGTCTTCACGCAGGATACGCTGCCGGCCGCGCTTCAAGCGGAGCACACGCTGGGGCCGGGGCACTGGGGGGTGCTGAACGTGCTCGACGGGAGTGTGCGGTTCGTGAACATCGAGAGCGGCGAGGAGCGGGTGATCTCGGCGCCGGAGCGCGTCACGATCCGTCCCGGGATGCCTCACCGGGTCGCCATCGAAGGCCCGTTGCGCTGCAGGATCGACTTTTTTCGCGAGGCGCCCGACTCGGGCTGACGCGTCGGCACTCCACCACCGGCGAGCGACCATGACACCTGAATCCGGCAGGCGAGTCCACATCGAGCGGGCGGGCGTGGTGCGCATGGCGCTGCCGGCCGCGGAGGCTTTCCCGCTGTTCAATGCGGAGGGTGAGCGGCGATGGGTGGCGGGATGGGTCCCGCGCTACCTGCATCGGGCCGGGTCCGGCGTGGGAGAGGGCGTCGTGTTCCAGACCACGCGCAAGGGTGTGGGCACCGCGACGTGGACCCAGACCCGACACGACCCCGTCAGGGGCGCCGCGTCGTTCGTGTTCGTGTACCCGGACCATCACACGGCGATCGTGGACGTCGGCGTGACCCCCGACGGCGATGGCCGAAGCCGCGCGTCCGTGCGGTACCGGATGACGTCCCTGTCACCCGCTGCGGACGGCTACGTGCGGGCGTTCGGCGAGGCGTTCGAGGGCTTCATGGGGCATTGGGAGGAGGCGATCCAGCGACATATCGTGGAGGGGGTGCCGCTTCCCGGAGAGTGAACCGGTGACAGCCCGGTCTACTCCGGTCCCCAGTAGTCGTCGAGATCTGCGCGGCTCTCCTCGATCAGCTCGAGCATCTGCCGGGCGTCGTCCCTTCCCTGCTCGGCGGCCATCTCCAGCCAGCGGACGCCTTCGGTCTGGTCCTCCTCCACGCCCCTGCCCAGCACGTACATGACGCCCATGGCGGTCTGGGAAGGAGCGAAGCCCTGCTCGGCCGCCTTGCGGTACCACCTGGCGGCCTCCGCGTAGTCCTGTTCCACCCCCCGGCCCGACTCGTAGGAATACCCAAGGTTGCCCTGGGCCATCGCGAAGCCCTGCTCGGCGGCCATCCGGAACCATCGCACAGCCTCGGCGGGATCTTCGTCGACCTCCGCGTTGCCGTACGTGCCGCGGACGTAGAGCAGGCCGAGGTCGTTCTGGGCAGCCGGCACTCCGTTTTCCGCGGCCTCGCGCAGGAGCCTCTCCGCCCTCGTCGGGTTCAGTGGAACCCCGATGCCTTCGTCGTAGAGTTGGCTGAGGACGAACAGGGCGGCAATGAATCCGCCGTGGGCGCAGCGGGTGAGCCAATGCTCGGCCCCGTCGCCGTCCTGCTCGACGCCCTCGCCCAGCGCCAGTCTCAGGCCGAGGTCGAACTGCGCGATCGGATGGCCGGCTTCCGCGGCGGCGCGCAGCCACTTCATGG
This sequence comes from Longimicrobiales bacterium, assembly GCA_965211645.1. GTDB lineage: Bacteria > Gemmatimonadota > Gemmatimonadetes > Longimicrobiales > Gaopeijiaceae > Bin94. The sequence goes on from OZ242947.1 coordinate 1,157,459, forward strand.
CGTTTGGGTCGTCCTCCACTCCGCCCTCGCCCTCCGCGACCATGATTCCGAGGTTCTGTTCGGCGAGTTCGGACCCGCCGGCCGCGGCCTTCCGGTACCAGCGCGCCGACTCGACATCGTCCTGCGGCACGCCGAGTCCCTCGGAGTAGGCGAACGCGGCGAAGAACTGGGCGTCCACGTCTCCGCGCCACGCGTCCTTCAGCGCCAGATTCGTGGTTGCGCGCAGCTCTTCCGGGTCGATCTCGGTCTGGTCCTCGTCCAGCTTCATGTGGACCAGGAGTCGCTGCGCGGGTCCGTGCCCGGCCTCGGCCGCGAGGGTGAGCCACTTCTCGGCGTCGGGATCGTCGTGCATGTCGGCGTCGAAGTCCCCGTACAGCATGCCCAGGAACAGGCCCGCCTCGTCCACGCCGGCGTTGGCGGCCGCCCGCAGCCACCTGGCGGCCTCCTCGAAGTCCTCCTCCACCCCGTCGCCATCCATGTAGGCCTGGCCCAGGTAGTGTTGCGCCTGGCCGTGGCCCTGTTCGGCGGCCTCGCGGAACCAACGGGTCGCTTCCGCCGCGTCGAGCCTGAGTCCGCCGTCCCCGATCAGGTACATCTCGCCGAGTTGAAACTGGGCCTCGGGGACTCCCCGGCGGGCGAGGAAGAGGAGTCGCGACTGGGGGTGGCGCCGGGCGGGATGGCGTTTGCCGCGCTTCTTGCCGCGTTTCTTCCTGGCCATGGTTCAGAGCGTGTCTTCCAAACCTCCGGCCCGCCGCACCATCTCAGCAACCACGGCCGCGCTCAGGCCCTCCCGGGTCAGCTCCGCCAGCACCTCGCGCGACACGTCGAAGGCGACCGCGGACGTCCGAATCACCTCGAGAATGACCTGGTCCGGGATGCCGTCCCTGGCCATCGCGACGATGTCGTCGTTCCGCAGGACGCGCTCCTCTCCCGGCAGTCGCTGCCGGCCGCCCGCCGCCACCCCCTGGATCCTGCGCAGCTCGGCGGCGGTGGCCTGGGCGGAGAGGCTCTCGCGGATGGCATCTCGCACGTGGCCGTTGCCGGGATCTGCCGCGCGGGCCCGCTCGAAGCTCGCCATGGCCGACTCGAAGTCTCCCCGGATCCGATGCAGCACGCCGACGTTGTGGTGTGCGGCCGCCACGTCCCTGGCGGTGATGTCCGCCCCCGGATCGGGCTCGCAGAGCCTGGCGTTGGCGATCGATATCTCGAGCGCGCGGTCGTAGTCGCCCGCCTCCATTACGCGGTGGGCCACGTTCAGGTCGCATCTCTCGTCGTTGAAGAAGACCAGCTCCCTCGCTTCGACCCGGTTGAACACGATCGGCGCGATGTCGTCGATGGTTCCGCGGTAGGCCCCCGTCGCCACCACTCCCGGGGACGGGAAGTCCGGGTCTCCCCTGACGCTGGAATTGGTGATCTCGGGCTCGTAGGCGAGGGTGCGCGACGCGGCCACAAGACCGGTCGACAGGTCGGTGACCTCGAACGTCGCCCGAAAGGCCACCCGGGTTCTGGCGTGGTACTCCGGCACGGTCCGGCGACGGGTCTCGTCTCCGACTCTCTCGGTGATCTCCCTCGACCCTTCCAGCCGCTCCTGCTCCGTTTCGCAGCGGGTCACGTTGACGGCGATCATCGCGCCGGCATTCCGTACGTCGCCGCGGCGCCCGACCCGGACACCACTTTCCACGAGCCACTCGGTCAGCGCCTGCACCCATTCGGCTTCGCAGCTTGCCTCCGGCGTCCCGGAACGTCCCCTTCCCCGGCGGGAATCCTCGGCGAACACGACCTCGTCGACCACGAAGCCCACGCCCGGCGGGTGCTCGACCTCCACCGTTACGGAGGGGTTGAAGGCCGACGAGTAGCGCATTGAAGCGCAGGAGGCCACCGACACCGTGACGATGGCGAGGACGCCTGCCCGAGCGGCCGCGCGATACGGGCCGAGACCCCCGCCGACCGTTCGTGCCCTTGCTGACGCGAGAATCCTCACTCCCTGCCGTCCTCCTTGCGGATCCATGCTCCCCTGCTCCTGAAACGTAATGTTTTCAATGTCCCATCCCCCATCAGGACCCAACCCAGACCCCATCGCCCCCCGCCCCCCGCAACACCCCCATGTCTGCCGTCGCCAGCTTCACCCCAAGCTCCCGGGCCGCCACCACGAACTCGGCCTCCCCCGCCGTCAGCCCGCACTGCTCCGCCGTGTCCATCACCCGGTGCGACGGCACGGTGACGATCCGCGGCCCCAGCACGATGGCGGCGTCGTCGCACATGGCCCTGGCCTGGTCGGCCGTGATCGAGCGGTCGCGCACCAGGCGGAGAAGCACGCCGCGCAACTCGGTGATGAGGCTCGCGGGGGCGGCCCACTCCGGGTCCTGGCGAAAGAGGCGGGCCGCGTCGGCGCCGGCGCGTCCGCCGACGACCAGGCGCAGCATGACGCCCGTGTCGACGACGATCAAAGTCCGCGCCGCCTCAGGTTGTCCAGGTCGATGGGGCCGAGGGTGCGGTAGCGCCGCTGAATCCGGTCCAGGAGCGCGATGGGGTCGATCGCGGCGGGGCGGATCGAGGCGGTGAGCCGCGACAGGATCTCGCCGTTGAGGCTGCGGTGGTTTCTCTCGGCTGCCGCCTTGAGTTCGCGGTGCAGGTCGTCGGGGACTCCCCGAATGGCCACGTCGGGCATCCTCCCACCTCCGTTGGTGCGCGGTGATAGCGTTTCGCTATCATAATAGTAGCACCATTACGGTCGCCCCGCCAGCGCATACGGCTCCCGCGCAAACACCCTGCGCACCATCGGCTCGAAGAACTCCAGCGGCAGCGTGTCGTAGTCGGGATCGAAGGCGCACTGGTCCCAGCGGTGGCAGAAGTCCACGGCGTCCTGGTACCAGGGATGGTCGCGGTACTTGTCGCGCGCGTGGCGGTCGCCGCCGAGGTGGTGGGCGTAGTAGAAGAACTGGAAGAGGCCGTGGTGCCGGACGATCCAGTACGTGCGCTCGGTGACGTAGGGGCGCAGCAGCAGCGCGGCCAGCTCGCCGTGGCTGTGCGGGGCGAGCAGGTCGTCGATGTCGTGCAGGAGCGCCGCCACCACCATCTCCTCGTCCGCGCCGTCGCGATAGGCGCGGGTCGCGCTCTGCAGCGAATGCTCCAGCCGGTCGACCTTGTAGCCCGCGACCGAATCGGACAGCTGGCCCAGATGCGCCAACACCCGGTCGGCGGTGCCGGCGGCGAATTCCTCCTCGAAGCGATCGAGGAGCTCGTAGTCCTCGCGGGTGCCGTCGGCCATGGCGGTGAAGCTGACCGTGGGGGCGCTCGGCTTCGGCTTGCCTTGCATGCTTGTCACTCTTCCGGGTGGAGGGTCAGACTGCTTCGATACAGTGTAGTTTGACACGTGGACGATAATCGCATCCGACGGAAGGATCGGCCATGCAGCATACGATCAAGGGCCTCGACCGCAGCGCCGACGCCCTCACCGCAACCTGGAGCGACGGCGGACGGACCTCCCTCCCTTACCTCTGGCTGCGCGACAACTGCGGCTGCAGCGAATGCCGCGTCGTGCAGACCACCGAGAAGCGATTCCACCTCTACCGCGTCCCGAGCGACCTGGGCCCGCGCCGGGTCGGTATCGAGCGCCCCGGATCCGACGCCGAGGCCATCGCCATCGAATGGCCGGACGGACACCGCACCCGCTACAGCTCCGGCGAAATCCACGGCCTCCTGAGCCTGCCCGGCGCCGACCTCCGCTACTGGGACGGCAGCTTCCAGCCGCAGAGGTTCGACTACCGGCAATTCCTCGCAAGCGACGGCGCAGCCGCCGAGCTGATCGAGGAGTTCCTCCGCACCGGGGTATGCGTCCTCGTCGACGCCCCCACCGAACCGGACTCGTCCGAGCAGCTCGCGGCCCGCCTCGGCCCCATCCGCGAGGTCCTCTTCGAGCGCATCCACAACGTCATGCTCGATCCGAAGGGGTACAACATCGCGCACACGGGGCTGGCGGTCGCGCCGCACAACGACTTCACCAGCTACAGCTGGCCGCCCAGCGTGCAGGCGCTGCACATGCTCGTCAACGAATGCGAAGGCGGCGAATCCACCGTCGTCGACGGATTCGGCCTGCTGAACGGGCTGCGCGCCGACCACCCCGAGAAGTTCGAGGTGCTGTGCGAGGTGCCGGTGCCGTTCCGCATCTTCAGCCACGAATACGAGTGCTACGCGGTCAACCCCATGGTCGACCTCGACCTTGACGGCAACGTCCGGATGGTGCGCTTCAACACCGCGCAGATGCAGGCCGTTCCCCTCTCGGAGCCTCGGCTGACCGACTTCTACGCCGCCTACCACGAGCTGTCCCGGCGCGTGAACGACCCTGGCGCCCAGGCCACCTTCCGGCTGGAGGGCGGACACATCCTGCTGTGCGCCGGACACCGGGTGCTGCACGGCCGCACCGCGCTGCGCTCGAAAGGGCACCGCCACCTGCAGGACGCCTACTTCGAGCACGACAACGTGCGCACCCACCTGAGGCAGCTGCGTCGGGCCGGTCGGGTCTGAGGGTCGCGTGCCCGAGTTGCAAGCAGCACACCAGATGCGCCAGAGGCTTCTTGTCGAACTAGTCAGACTGGTTAGATTGTCAACATGAATCCCACGTACTCCACCTACGAAGCCAAGGCCCGGTTCTCGGAGGTACTGCGTCTGGTCCGCGAGGGAACGGCGGTGACCGTGACCTACCGCGGCAACCCCGTGGCGGAAATCCGCCCGCTGAAACCGGGGGCCAGGAGCGTCGAGGAGCACTTCGCGGAGCTGGAGAGACGCGGCCTTCTGACCCCGGAGCGCGATCCGCGGAGCCCGCTCACGCCGGGTCCCCCGAATCCCGGCGGGTTGGCAAGGTTTCTCGCAGAGCGTGAGGAATGAGCGTCGCGTATGTCGACACGTCCGCGATTGTCGCGATCGCCTTCGCCGAAGAGGGCGCCGTCGAGCTTGCGGAAAGCCTGACGCAGTTCTCGCGGCTTGTGTCATCTAACCTCCTCGAAGCCGAACTCAGGGCGGCGTGCCAGCGCGAGGAACGGGCGGTGCCCACCCACCTCCTCGCTCGCCTCTCCTGGCTGCATCCCCACCGGTCCCTCTCAAGCGAAATGGAGTCCGCCCTGCGGGCCGGCAACTTGCGCGGCGCCGACCTCTGGCACATCGCCACCGCCCTCTATGCGGCGCCGGAACCGGCGGCGATCGCCTTTGTCACCCTCGACCGCAGACAGGCGAGTGTGGCGGCCGCTCTGGGATTTGGCGGAACCCCGTGACCCGGCCCCGTCTCACACGCCACCACCTCATCCTCCCGGCCCTCCTCACCGCCGCCCTCACCAACTGCGGCGACGACGACGTCTTCGCGCCGCCCGACGTCAACCGTCCCCCCCGGCTCATCGCCGGCATCTCCAACCAGCACGTGACCGACTCGCTCACGCTGGACCTTTCGGCCTACTTCAACGACCCGGACGGCGACCCGCTGACCTTCACCGCCGAATCCGCCGATCCCGGGGTCGCCCGGATCACGGTGTCCGGAAACACCGCGGCCATCCACGCCGTAGTCGCCGGCTCCACCGGGATGACCGTCACCGCGACCGACCCGGGCGGACTCTCGACCTCGCAGGCCTTCACGACAACCGTCCCGAACCGCGGGCCCCGGGTGGCGATTGCACTCCCGGAGGTGGAGACCGTGGTGGGCGAACCCGTGACCGTCGACCTGGCGGGCGTCTTCACCGACCTCGACCGCGACCCGCTCACCATCGCCGCCGAGTCGTCCGACACGACCGTCGCGACCGTCACCGTCGCCGGCGACTCGGTCACGGTCACACCCATCGCTCCCGGCACCGCGACGATCACGGTCACGGCCAGCGATCCGGGTGGTCTCACCGCCACGCAGGACTTCGGCCTGACCGTCCCCAACCGCCCGCCCCACGCTAGCGACACGCTCCCCGGCCTCGAGCTGCAGGTGGGCGACCAGGCCACCGCCGACCTCCCGGCCCACTTCGCCGAGCCCGACGGCCAGCCGCTCGCCTTCGCGGCCGAGTCCTCCAACTCCGCCGTGGCCCGCGCCGACGTCGCCGGGCACGAACTGACGATCACCGCCGTCGCCAAGGGAACCGCCGCCATCACAATCACCGCGACCGATCCCGGCGGTCTGCAGGCCACGCAGCGCTTTCCCGTGACCGTTCCGAACCGCGGCCCCGAGCCGGCCGGCACCATCCCCGACGCCGAATTGCAGGTGGGCGACGAGACCGTGATCGACGCGCGCGGCTACTTCTCCGACCCGGACGGCGATTCGCTGACCTTCACCGCCGTTTCCGCGGACACCCTTCTCGCAATTGCCCGGGTCTCGGGTAGTGAGGTCAGGGTGAGCGCTCTGGCGAAGGGTACCGTGGCCATCGCAGTGACGGCGACCGACCCGGGCGGCCTCGAGGCTGCGCAGAGCTTCAGCGTGACGATCCCCAACCGCGCCCCGCGCGTGGCCGACACCATACCCGGCGTCGAGGTGGTCACCGGCGACACGGTCACGTTCGACATGGCGGCCCACTTCATCGACCCCGACGGCGACTCGCTCACCTACGCAGCCGTGTCCTCGGACACCTCGGTTGCCGCGGCTGGCGCCTCCGCTGACATGGTCACGGTGACCGGCATCGCGATGGGCACGGCCACGGTGGTCGTCACGGCCACCGACCCCGAAGGCCTGGCGGCGTCCCAGCAGTTCTCGGTGACCGTTCCGAACCGCCCCCCTCGCCTCGAAGTCCCGATACCGCACCAGCGCCTCCTGCCTCGGCACCTGACACGGATCGATCTCGCGGCCCACTTCGTGGACCCGGAGGGGGGTCCGCTGACCTTCGCCGTCACCAACTCGGATCGCGCCGTGGCCACGGTTCGCCTGTTCAGGGCCTCCCTGACGATCCGCGGCCGCGCCCGCGGCGTCACCACGGTCACGGTCACCGCGACGGACACCCTGGGACTGGAGGCCCGGACCAGTTTCACGGCAGAGGTTCCCAACATGGCTCCGCGGGCCATCGGGACGATCCCGGACGACAACATGGCCGTGGACGAGGAGATCGTCGTCAGGGTCTCGGGCCACTTCACCGACCCGGAGGAGGATTCCCTCGCCTTTTCCTCCTCCTCTTCCGACTCCTCCGTGGCGACCACAACCACCTCGGCCGACGCGGTTACGGTCACCGCCGTCTCACCCGGGACGGCGACAATCACCGTGGCCGGCAGCGATCCCGGGGGGCTGGCCGCCGCCCTCAGCTTCTCCGTCACGGTCTTCGAGACGCCCCCGAACCGCGCCCCCACACCCGAAGGCACGATGCGGGACCACGGTCTGCAAGAGGGCGGGACGGCGACCGTGGACGCCTCCGTCTACTTCCGCGACCGGGACGGAGACCCCCTGACCTTCAGCGCCTCCTCGTCGAACGCGGGCGTGGCCGCGGCAACCGTCGACGGGCATCGGGTCACCGTCTCCGCCCTGTCTTCGGGCCGCGCTACGATCACGGTCACGGCCACGGACACCGGCGGCCTCTCCGCCACACAGACCTTTGCCGTCTTCGTGCGTCCCGGGCCGGTCGAGGGCGACGGCTTCGACATCACCCTCGTGTTCACCGATGCGGTACCGCAGACCTACCGCCCGGCGATGGAGGCCGCGGCCGCCACCTGGATGCAGATCCTGAGCGGGACCGAATGGGAAGACGTCTCCTTCGGCAGCCCCCAGGAGTGCCGCGGCATCGGAATCGGCGCGCAAACCGTGAACGACATGGTCGTCGTGGTGGACGCCTTCGAGATGGACGGCGACCTGGGAACGGCCGCCAGGGCCGGCACCTGCACCAGACGTGCCGACTCGTCCCCCGTGCTTGGATACGTCTTCTTCGACGAGGTCGACCTCGGCACCCTGCAGGCATACGGCGACCTCGAGGAAATCATGCTGCATGAGCTCACGCACGTGCTGGGGTTCGGCTTCCGCTGGGTCCTGCTGGGGCTCCTCGACCAGGACTCCGACCCCGTTTTCGACCCCCATTTCACCGGCTCCCGTGCGATCGCCGCCTTCGACGACGCGGGGGGAACCAACTACACCGGCGCCAAGGTGCCGACGGAGCCGGGCCAGGGTCACTGGCGTGATTCCGTGTTTGGAAATGAGCTCATGGACTCGTTCCTCTACGTCAACCGCCGCGAGCCCCTGAGCGCCATCACGCTCGAGGCGCTCGTCGACATGGGCTTCCGGGTCGATGTGAGCCACGCCGACCCATTCACGCTGGCCAGCCCGGACCGCGTCGCCGCGGATGCCGCGCTCGAACCCGCCATCCGCGTGCGGGACGAAGTCGACCGCGGGCCCCAGGTCATTGTCGACAGCAACGGCAGGACCCTGCGCGTGATTCCGGGCCGCCAGGTGCGGCAATGATGGACTACGGACTGCACGCGCTGCCCTTCTTGCCGTTGGACGGAATCTGATTCCATCGCGGAAACAGGGGATGGCCTCCGAATCAGGACATCCAGGCGGCCCGCAGCCTACCGCTCGCGGCAGGTTGACGCCGCATGTCGCGTTCCTCCACAATCAAGCGGAGGGTTGAAGTCTTCGGTAGCGTACGCCGACCGCCGGGGAGTGAACTGTCATGCCCAATAGCAGTCCCGCCGCAGGCGGCCGCCGCGAGCGCTCCGGCCCGCTCGCGTATATGGCCGGCAACGGCATCGCGGCCAATCTCCTGATGATGGGCATCGTTGCGGCCGGACTCGTGTCCCTGACCGGCCTCGAGCGGGAGGCCTGGCCCATCACACCCTTCTACCACATCGAAGTCTCGATGGCCTATCCCGGCGCCACGCCGGAGGAGATCGAGGAGTCGATCGTCGTCAAGATCGAGGACCAGGTCAGCGGGCTCGACGACGTGCAGGCGGTCAAGTCCGTAGCGGCTCCGGGCATCGCCTCGGTGCGGGTCCAGATGGATTCCCGTACGGACATGGATCGGGCATTGGACGACATCGAATCTGCCGTCAATCTTATCGAGTCCTTCCCGGCCGGTGCCGAACGTCCCCGGTTCCACGAGATGGACAACCGCTTCAGCACGATGCGGCTCATCGTCCACGGCGACATCTCCGAGCGCTCGCTGAAGGAACTGGCGCATCGGATCGAGGACGACCTTACCGCGCTGCCCTCCGTCTCCCAGGTCGAGGTCAGCGGGGTCCGGAACTACGAGATCTCCATCGAGGTGCCGCTTAACCGGCTGAGCGCCCTGGGACTCACGCTTACCGACGTTGCCGGCGCGATCCGCCGCAGTTCGCTCGACCTGTCGGCCGGCAGCATCGATACCCGGCAGTCCCAGGTTCGAGTGCGGACTCTCGGGCAGAACTACGACCAGCAGGACTTCGAGGAGATCGTCCTTCTCAGCGGCCGCGACGGCACGCTCGTGCGCCTCGGCGACATCGCCGAGGTCCGCGACGGGTTCCAGCAGACGGACCTGATCGTCCGTCATCAGGGCCAGCCCGCCGTATTCGTCGAGGTCTACCGGGCCGGTGGCGAGCATGTGATGGATGTGGCCACGACGGTCCGCGAGCACCTGGCCAGCGAGGTGATCCCGGCTTTGCCGGACGGCGTGGGGATCACCCTGTGGAACGACGAATCCCAGGCCTACGAGGAACGCGCCGATCTTCTTCTGAAGAACGGAATCCTGGGTTTGTTGCTGGTCCTGGTCGCGCTCAGCCTGTTTCTCCAGGTTCGGCTTGCCATATGGGTTGCCGTGGGCCTCGCCGTTTCGGGCATAGGCGCCCTCGCCGTCATGATGGCACTCGACGTGGCGATCAACACCATCAGCCTCTTCTCCTTCCTGCTCGCCATCGGGATCATCGTCGACGACGCCATCGTGGTAGCCGAGCAGATTCAAAGCGAACGCAATCGGGGAACCCCCGGGGTCACGGCCGCCATACGCGGCGTCCGGCGGATCAAGGTCCCGTTGACGTTCGCAGTCCTGACTTCGGCGGTGGCCTTCGTCCCGCTGCTGTTCATCCCGGGCGGCGTCGGTGACGTATGGCGGGCCCTGCCGATCATCATGATCGCCATGCTGCTGGTCTCGCTGGTGGAATCGCTGTTCGTTCTGCCCAACCACCTGTCCCACCTCCCCGGTCCGGACTGGGTGCCGCGCAATGCCTTCGACCGGTTCTTTTCGGGACTCCAGAGTCGTGTCGACATCCAGTTGCAGCGGTTCGTGCAGGGGCCCCTGGACCGGGCCCTGCGGTTTGCCACGGCCCGGCCCGGCGTGACGATGTCGGGGGCGGTCGGAATGCTCGTGCTGAGCATCTCCCTGTTGCCTGCGGGAATCGTCCCTACCACGCTTGCCGACGACGTGGAGGGTGATCTCGCAACGGCGGTGCTGGAGATGCCCGACGGGACCACCGCTCCGAGAACGTACGAAGTGGCGCGGGAGCTGGAGGCTGCGGGCCGCCGGGCCATCGAACGGCTCTCTCGCACCCGGCCTGAAGACGCGCCGCCGCTGCTGACGGGAGTCACGGTGACCGTGGGACTGGGGTCGAGAATCGCGGGCGGACTCAACCCGCTGCCCACCCTCAATCCGCAGGCCAATATCGCCACCATCGAATTCAAACTCCTCGCTGCGCAGCAGAGACGGATCTCCACCGGAGAAGTCGTGCAGGCATGGCGGGAGGAGGTGGGCGAGCCGCCCTACGTGCGCGGCATCACCTTCAGCGGAGAGATCTTCACCCTGGGGAACCCGGTCGAGGCCGTACTGTCCCATCCGGACCCGGAGCTCCTCGGCCGGATCGCCGACTCGGTGGTCGACGGACTCCGCCGCGTGGGAGGCGTCTACGACATACGGTCGGATCACGTCCCGGGCATTCCGGAAGTTCAGCTGGCGTTGCGGCCCGAAGCCAGGACGCTCGGCCTCACCGTGCAGGAGCTGGCCGGACAGGCGAGAGCCGCGTTCTTCGGCGCGGAGGCCGTCCGGGTGCAGCGCGGCCGGGAAGAGGTGCGGGCCTATGTCCGGCTGCCCACGGAAGAGCGGAACTCGATTACCGACGTCGAAGACTACCTGCTCCGTACGCCGGGCGGGGACAAGGTGCCGATCATCAGCGTGGCCTCGCTGGGCATGGGCGAGTCGCCGTCGGCGCTGCGGCGCAGGGACGGCCACCGCGTCGTCACCGTCACCGCCGACGTGGACGCCTCGGTGATCTCGGGAGACGAAGCCAACGAGATCCTGGCCGGTTCGATCCTTGCCGACCTGACGGCGGAGCACCCGGACCTGACCTACACGTTCGGGGGCGAACAGCAGCAACAACTGGAGTCCATCGACGCCCTGTACCGCGGGTTCGCGGTCGCCCTGATCCTGATCTTTGCGCTCCTCGCCATCCCCCTCCGTTCATACACCAAGCCGTTCATCATCATGGCCGTGATCCCCTTCGGATTCATCGGCGTGATCCTGGGCCACTGGATCCTGGGAGTAGCCCTGAGCGCCATATCCTTCATGGGGATCTTCGGTCTCAGCGGTGTGGTGGTGAACGATTCCCTCGTCATGATCGACTTCATCGACCAGAAACTCAGGGAAGGCGTCCCGCCGAGAACCGCGATCGTCGAGGGCGCCAAGGGGCGCTTTCGTCCGATCATGCTCACGTCCCTGACCACGTTCCTGGGCTTCACCCCGCTGATCCTCGAGCGCGCCATTCAGGCCCAGTTCCTGATACCGTTCGCCGCGTCGCTCGGTTGTGGCATCGTCTTCACCACGGCTATACTCATGATGGTTGTTCCGGCGCTGTGCGCGTTCCATCTGCATTTGACGCCTTCGCGGCATCCTTCGACTGCGAGCGCCGGATGATGCGCGTCGGCTGCCGCAAGGCGAGAACCGATGAATGACACGGTGGAGAGCCTGAAGACCGAATACCTGAGCCTCGTTGACGAGCTCATCCTGATGCTTATCGACGAGAAGGGAGGGTACTTCCATCAGGTGCCCGGCTGGCGGCTGAACTGCGCCGTCGTCGGCGGAGCGCTGGCGGAGCTCTCCTTCCTGTCGCGGCTCGATTCGGATCTGACATCCCTGTACGTCGTGGACCGGGCCGAAACGGGCGATCCCGTTCTGGACCCCATCCTGAAGGAGATCGCGGACGAACCGGGCCAGCATAGTGCCCGGTACTGGGTCGAACGGCTCGCCCCCCGCGCGGAGTCGATCGTCGACCTGACTCTGGACCGACTGGTTGAACGGGAGATCCTCGAACACCACGAAGGCGAATTCTGGACGCTGGCTCCCTCGGTCATGCATGGCCAGCGGTACGGGATTGCCGGAGAAGGCACGCCCGACCTGTTCATCAAGGCGCGCATCGGCAATGTCATCTTCAGCGACGAGGTTCCCGAACCGAGAGACGTCGTCATCGTGTGCCTCGTCAACACCTGCGACGTCTTTCGCCTGATCTTCCAGCTGGATGAAGCGGCGGAGGAGCGCATCAAGTTCATCTGCCAGTTGGACCTGATCGGGCGGTCCATCGCCGATGCGGTCTCCGAGAGCCTCGTCGGGCCGATCAGCAGACATGCCGTCTTCACCAAGAGAATCCCGACGGTTTCCCTGCGCAGGCTGCTGCGCAACCCGCATGTCCGGGACGGCAACCTGAACGCGCTCTTCGGGAACCTCGCGGAGGAGTATGGTCCGGTCTTCCGGATCCGTCCTCCATTCTCGAAGCCCATGACCTTCCTGGCCGGACTCGAGTCGAATGAATGGGTGCACAAGCGCGGGCGCAGGTACCTGAGAACCAGGGACTACTTCGCCGACTTCGAGAAAGTCTATGGCGCGACCGGCGTTCTCCCCGCCCTGGACGGGGCCGACCACTTCCGGCTTCGCAAGTTCCTGGCGCCGGCCTATTCCCGCGCCAGGCTGGGAGGGCAGCTGGACGAGCTCTACAGCAGGGGGCGTGCGTACATGTCGACCCTGGCGGTCGGGGATTCCTACCGCGCCACGTCCATGAGCCGGGCAATGGTAAACGCCCAGCTGTCGCCGCTGTTCATCGGCGTCGACACGCAAGATCTCATGGACGACCTGATGGTCTACAAGGAACGGGCCCTCAGCGTGCACATCGCCAGGACCCTGCCCAAATTCACGCTGAACACCCCGGGGATGAAACGTCGGGCGGCAGTCCTGGACACGTTGATGGAGCGGGTTATGAGGGTCCATACTCCCGCCCAGCGAGCCGGACAGGCGCGGAACCTGGTGGACGACTATCTCAGTCTGCACGCCAGCGACCCGCAGTTCCTCCCGGAGTCCAACCTGCTCTTCGCTTTTTCCGCGGCGCTGATAGCCAGCGTATACCTCGGCGACACGTTCAGCCTCCTGGTCTACGCCATGGCATCGCAGCCGGACCTCTACGACAGGATCCGGGCCGAAGCGGATGCCCTGTTTGCCGAGGGAGACCCCGGGAAGGAGGACCTGACCCCCGCCAGGATCGATGTGACGCACCGCTTCCTCATGGAGTGCCTGCGCATGTACCCGATCGTGCCCATGTCCATCCGCGACGTGATGAATACCTGCACGGTCGGGAAATACGAGCTGCCTGTGGGGGAACGGATCCACATCGCCATCACCGCCACGCACTATATGAGCGAGGTCTTTTCCGAGCCCTACAAATTCGACATCGACCGCTTCCTGCCGTCGCGTCGTGAGCATCGCAGCATGGGGTACGCCCCGTACGGGCTGGGTACGCACAGGTGTCTCGGCACCCGGTGGATGGAGATGCACCTGGCGGTGAACCTGCTGATGCTGGTGCACTATTTCACGATTGAGGTGTCGCCGGCGAAGTACGCCCGGAAGCTCCAACTCAATCCGTTTCCGTCGCTGAAGCCCAGCAAGAAGCTGAAATTCCGCATCTCCGAGCAGAGGCAGGAGCTGCCCGCCTGAGCAGCCCTTGGGCTGAGCTCCACCGCAATGCGACTAGGCAAACTGTCGAAAGCGCTGAGAGATGCGCATGCGGGATCGGGCGTCACGCGTCGAGTCCGGCACCTTGACGCCTGGCTCGACCGGGCGGCATCGGAGGCTGCGGGTGCGGGCACCTACGACCACGCGGAAACGGTCAGGGACTACTACGAGCTCTGCAATGGCTTCATGGTGTGGGGCTGGGGCGAGTCCCTGCATTTCGCGCCCCTCAGGCCCGACGAAAGTCTGGAGGAGTCCAAGGTGCGGCACCAGCGGAGGATGATCTCCAATCTGGAGCTGCAACAGGGCATGAAGGTGGTCGACGTCGGATGTGGAATCGGCGGCCCCATGCGCCGCGTCGTCCGTGAGGCGGGTGTCCGGGTCACGGGAATCAACATCAACGACATCCAGCTGGCGGAGGCGAAGAAGTTGAACGCCGAGGCGGGGCTGGATCACATGGCCGATTTCAGGAAGTGCAGCTTCACGGACATGAGCGCCATCGAGGCCGACACCTTCGACCGTGGTTACGCCATTGAGTCGACGTGCCATGCACAGGACAAGCAGCGCGCCTTCACGGAGATATTCCGCGTACTCAAGCCGGGCGCCCTGTTCTGGGGTCAGGAAATGTGCCTGACCGACCGGTTCGATCCGCGGAACGGCCGGCACCGGGCCATCAAGCGGAACCTCATGCACGGGATTGCGCTGTACGACATCGCCACCTTCGCGGAAGTGAATCTCGCTCTCGAAGGGGCGGGATTCGAGGTCATCGAGGGAAGCGACTGGGACGTCCGGGAAGGACCCTCCACGCCCTGGTATCAACCCATGGAGAGTCGCCACGGGGCGTTGGGGAGCGCGGTGCGCAGGCTTCCCCGGGGCCGCAAGGCGGTCATCGCGGGGTCGAAGCTGGCCGAGGTGCTGCGGCTCTTTCCGAAGGGCTCGGCGGAGGTGGTTCGACTCCTCGATCGAACCGCGGAGGCCTACGTCGCGGGCGGCAGGACGGGTATCTTCACGCCGCTGTATTGTTTCCTGGCCCGCAAGCCCCGCTCCGGTTCGACGCGTGTTCGCAGTTCCGGATAGAACTGCCGACAATACAGGCGGAACTTCCCGATCGGACCATCGGCACGGGACAGCCGCGGCGGGACCCTGTACCGCTTTCGTTCCCAGATGACCACGTCCTGCTCGACGAACCGCCTCTCCTCCGAAATGAAGAAGCGACTCATCAGTCTGTGGCGCAGCGGCACGGGCAGGAACCCGAGACCGGCAAGGAACCGCCCCGGCTTGCGGATTTCCCGCACCTGGGTAGCCAGTGTCAACTCCAGTTGCATGTCACTCACTGGCGTCCCGAGGACCCACATTCTCGCGTCCATGCCGATCGTCTTCTCGTGGATTTCGACGTACGAGTACCCCAGCCCGTGGACGTGGGTGACGGCCGACACCTCCGAGACGATATCGAACAGGCCCGCGAACCTGCGCACGCTCGTGAAGTCGAAGCAGCTCTTGAGGTAGGCACCGTCGATCATCACGGGAGCGGTCGGCTCGACATCGTAGTAGCCGTGCGTGTAGCCCAGATGCTCCAGGTCCACGGAGTTCTCCGCGGTCTCCTGGGGATGGCCGCGGAACCGCAGCGTAGTGGAGCGCAAATCGCTCCAATCGGCGCCGGTGGGCGGCTCCTCGGGCAGATGCCACTGCGGCGGCCTGCCGCCGCTCCCCCACCAGGCGAACACCATGCCGAGGATCTCGGTGGTCGCGTAGACCTCCAGCTTCGCGGCTTTGGGGGCAGGCGCATGGGGTACGGCGACGCATTGTCCGGTCGCGTCGAACTCAAAGCCGTGGAACGGACAGACGAGGCAGCCATCGCGCACCATGCCCCCGACCGTCGGTCCCAGGTGCGACCCGAGGTGCGGACAGTACGCTCCGGCCACGCAGATGCGACCCTCATCGTCGCACCAGGCGACGATCTCCTCGCCCATCCAGTGCTTTTCGATCAGCCTGCGCTCGGCAAGGGTCTTGCGATCCGTGACGAAGTACCAGCCTTCGGGAAAAGGCGGCAGGTCATCTCGACCCTGGAGCAGGGGTTCATTCCGTTTCGGAACCATATCGGATTCCTTTCAAAGCCCTGCGGCATGGACAGGAGCCCCAGCCATCTACGGGGCCCCGGTACAATGGTCCTGCAATCGTGCTCCGGATCCTGTTGACCCGGCCTGCAGGTATACTAATGCGTTTCACGGCTCCGGGACCAACCCCCTTTGCACCGCCACACGCCGCGCGGAAGACGGCATCGACCGCCCGGTGCCGGCCCATCGCACGGCCCGGGCGCTGCCCGGAATGGACGCGCGCGGCAGGCGGCCATAGCTTCGCCGGATGAAAAACAGCCGCTCCGGGGCGCGTGCCGCCCTTCCCCACCAATTCGCCCCGTTCGCGCTCTGGGCCTGCCTTCAGGGCTGCGGCCCGCCCGACGACGGTCCGCCGGCGGTGGTCGTGCGCGACAGCGCGGGCATCACGATCGTGGAGTCATTCCGGCCGGCCTGGGGCGACTCGGCCCGTTGGCGGCTCGATCCGGAGCCCCTGATCGACCTCGCCGAGTCGGGCTCCGGCGATCCGCACAACTTCTACCGGGTTCGCAGCATGAAGCGGCTGTCGGACGGATCTCTGGTCGTCGCGAATCGCGGCTCGAACGAGATCCGGCGGTTCTCCGCCGAAGGAGTGTTCGTGGGCTCGGCGGGCGGGTACGGCGAGGGTCCCGGCGAATTCAGCAACCTGCAGCAGATCGTCCTGGCAGGCGATTCCATCGTCGCGGAGGACATCCGCGCCCGCGTGACGCTGTTCGGACCGGAGCTGGAGCACATACGGACCACGCAATTGGACGACTACGTCCATAGCCTGCGCTATCTGGGAGGCGGCACCCTGGTCGTACAGTCGATCATGCACTTCCCCGAGCTCTACGGGCTGGTCCGGTACCCGGAGGCGCTCGTGCTGTATGACCTGGAGGGCACGCGCGGGGACAGTATCGGGTCGACTCCCGGCGGGGAAAGCTATGTGACCGAGGTGCTCAGCGGATCACCCCTGTTCGAGAAGCAGACATTTGTGGAAACCCACGAGGGAATGATCTACTCCGGGGCATCGGACCACATGCAGATCGAGGAGCTCGATCCCGCTGGCGACACCATCCGGATCCTCCGCATTCCGGATTTCCCGTTGTCGCTGACAACGGAACAGGTCGAGGCCGAGCGGCAGGCCCGGCTCGACGTTCCGCTGCCGCAGGGCGTGACGTCGCTGCCCCCGCACCTCGTCGAGGCACTGGAGAACATGCCGTCGCCCGAGACGCGGCCGGCATACCGGAACATGCTGGTGGACCCGACGGGCGCGATCTGGCTCAGGCCCTTTCGGGGATTCAGCGAGGAAGGCGGACCCGAAGACTGGCTCGTGCTGGGCCCGGACGGGACATGGCTCGGCAGCGTCGGGATTCCCGAAGACTTCCGGGTCATGGACATCGGGGTCGATGAGATCCTCGGGGTCCGGATCGACGAGCTGGATGTGCAGCATCCGCAGGTGCGGCGGTTGAGCCGGGATGCGGTATATTCGGTGGGCAGGTAGTCCGAGTCACAAGCTCCCCGCGCCAGATAGGAACGAACCGTGTTCTTCACCTTCGGGATCGGTGAAATGCTGTTGTTGCTGATCGCGATAGGGATCGTGGTGGGAGTACCGCTCATCATCTACAGAAGGCTCTCGCCTCCGGGAAGCTCGAGACATGACGAGCTCGAGGAGGCGAAGCGGGATTTCGAGCGGGAAGTGGAACGGATGAAGCGGCGCGAGCAGCTTCCGAGAGGATGAATCGGACGCCACCCACCCCCCACGCCACCCCGGCGCTGGCCCGCGTCTTCGCGGCGGCCGTCATCTCCGCCCTCACCGCCCACCCCACCCCCGCCGCAGCCCAGCGCCTCCCCGACCCCTCCCCCGGCGACCTGGCCACGCTCTCCGTCCCCCGCTTCCCGATCGACCCGTCGCCCATCGAGCTGACCGGCCCCGTACGACCGGGCGAGTACCTCGGCGTCACCGGCCCGCGCGCGGCATGGCTCGGCGTGGAGACGGGCGAGGCCGAGCTGTGGGTGCATCCGCTCAAGGTCGCCACCGGCTTCCGCCTCGCCTTTTCGACGCCCGGATACGGCTCCCCCATCCCCGGTGACCGGGTCGCGCGCACGGTCCACGTCCGCCCCGAACTCGCCACCATCACCTACAGCCACGCGGCCTTCCAGGTGCGCCAGCACATCCTCGCGCCGCGCGACACGGCGGCCTCCGGCATCCTCGTGCTGCTCGAGGTCGACACCCCCGACCCGATGGAGATTGTCGCCGAGTTCCACCCCATCCTCGACTACATGTGGCCGGGCTCGCTCGGCGGACAGTACGCGTACTGGGACGGGGAGCGGCGCGTCTTCGTCCTCTCCGAGAGCCTGCAGACGCGCAACGCGGTGGTGGGCTCGCCGTGGGCCACCAACTCGGTCGAGCACCCCGCGCACCAGCTCGGCGAGGCGCCGCGCACGATGGTGATCCCGGTCGATCCGGAACGCGCGCGGGCCGAGTTCATCCCGATCGCCGTGGCGGCCGGCACCCTTCCGCGCGACACGGTCTTCGCCCGCTACGCGCGTCTGATTTCGGACGCCGGCATGCTCTATCGGGACACCCGGGCCTGGGCGGACTCGGTGCTCGCCACGACGGCGTCGGTCGAGACCCCCGATCCGCAGCTCGACCTGGCCCTCGAGTGGGCGAAGATCAACCTCGAAGAGCAGCGCGTCTGCAATCCGGACCTGGGGTGTGGATTCGTTGCGGGCTGGGGCCTGTCGGGCGACGGCGGGCGCCCCGGCTTCGGCTGGTTCTTCGGCGGCGACGCGATGATGAACACCTTCGCGATGGACGCCCTCGGACAGTGGGAGCTGGTCGCCGAGGAGCTCGCCTTTCTCGCGAACTACCAGCGCGACGACGGCAAGATCACCCACGAGATCTCGCAGGCGGCCGCCCACATCGACTGGTTCGACACCTACCCCTACGCCTACTACCACGCCGACACGACCCCCTACTGGATGTTCGCGCTCTACCAGTACTGGCGGGCCAGCGGCGACGACGACCTCGTGCGCGAACTGTGGCCGGCCTACCGGCGCGCCTGGGCGTGGTGCCTGAGCGCGGAGACCGACGGCGACGGCATCATTGAGAACACGGTGGGCGGGCTGGGCGCGGTCGAGGTCGGCGCGCTCGGCGAAGCGCTCCACCAGGACATCTACCTTGCGGGCGTGTGGGTCGGGGCGCTCGAGGCCACGCTGGCGATGGCGGAGGCGATGGGGGACGACGAACTCGCCGCTCAGGCCGGCGACATCGCGCCGACCGCGCGCCGTACCCTCAACGATGCCTACTGGCGCCCCGACGAAGGCCACCACGCCTTCGGCATCCTCGCCGGCGGCGGCACCAACGACAACCTGACCGTGTGGCCGGCCACCGCCGCCGCCTTCGGCCTCCTCGACGACGAACGCGCCGTCTCCACGCTGACGCTGATGGCGGGCGACCGCGTGTCGTCGGACTGGGGCGCCCACATGCTCTCGACGGAGAGCGACCTCTACGACCCGCTCCAGTACAACATGGGGACCGTGTGGCCCTTCGTGACCGGCTTCGCGTCGTGGGCGCAGTACCGCTACCGCCGCCCCTGGGCCGGTTTCCACCTCATGGACGCCGTCAAGCAGATGACCTTCGACTGGAGCCTCGGCCGTCACGGCGAGCTCTTCTCGGGCACCTTCTACCAGCCGCTCGACCAGACCGTACCCCACCAGTTCTTCGCCACGTCGATGCTGGTGACGCCGCTGCTCCGCGGCGTCTTCGGGTGGGATCCGGATGTGCCGAACGGCCGGGCAAGGCTGGCTCCGCAGCTCCCGGCGCACTGGCCGGGGGCGACGGTGCGGCGGCTCCGCGGGGGCGGCACCACGCTCGACGTGGACATCGAGCAACGGTGGACTTCGGCAGGTGGGCAGCAGCGCATCGAGATTGCCAGCCGGGGTCCGGGGCTGGAGCTCGACTTCGTGCCGGATGTGCCGCTCGGCGCGACGGGCGTGACCGTCAGCCAGGCGGGCAGAGGCGGCGCGATCATGCCCGCAGGCGCGCTAGCCGCTCGCAATCGCGGCCAGATCCCGCCACTTCGCCTTTCGCTCAGCGCGGGGCAACCCACCGAGATCACCGTGACCTGGAACGGCGGCCTTGCGGTCGCCCCTCCGCGCATCGAGCTGGAGCCCGGACAGCGGAGCGCGGGACTGCGGGTGCTGAATCTCGAAGTGGCCGGTGAGGGGTGGCTGCTCAACCTGGAAGGCACGGCTGGGCGCGAGTACGAGGTCGCGCTGGTCGGCACGCCCGTCGACTTCGCGGTTGTGGGCGGCGACGCGACGGTGTCGGCGGTGGCCTCGGGCGACGCGCCAGGGCCGGCCGGACCCAGCGGTCGGTTACGCGTCAGCTTCGCCGCCGGCGACGGGCGCGCGGCCGTCTCGATCCGCCTGACGCCGAGCGGCTGAGACGCGCGAGGTTGCCGTTCGCCGATCCAGGTCGGTCAGCTGCGCGCCATTGTAATTTGGACATTACATAATGTCAAGTAAACATTACATTTCCCACACCGCTTCGCACGCGTAATGCACGTAGGCGCCCTCGAAGCACGCAACTGGGCCGGCCTCGTCTTCGCCGACGGCCCCGATGACGGGATCGCCGTCCGCCTCGCCTTCACCACCCCGGCCGGCGAACGCCGCGAACGCGACGACTGGTACTGGATGGTCTCCCGGGTCGGTCCCCACGCCCCCGACGGCTCCTACGCCCGCGTCGAGTTCGACCTGGACGCCGAGCCGTCGCCGTCGTCCGTACCGTCGGCGAGCAACCTGGTTCTGGAGTGGTCGCGCCGGGAGGACGCCGTCGCGCTGCGCGTCACCGTGAAGGCGCCCGGCCGTCTGGAACTGGTGGGGGATGCGCCGTGGGGGTGGAGTGCGCGCTGGGTTGAGTTGGTGGGGGAAGACAGGGCGGCGATGGCGGGCGAGGACGGCGGTCCGGATGCGGACGGCTGGCGGGCCGCGCTCGAGAGGAGGGAGATCGCCGCCGTGTTCTCGCCGGGGACGAAGTCGCGCGTAGTGTCCGACCGCGCACCCGTGAGGGCGGCCGCGTCCGCCGGCGGGGCGACCCGGGCGCCTGGCGACGGAGACCCGAGCCGCACGGCGACCGTCGGCGGGGCGACCTGGGCGCCTGGCGACGGAACGCACCCCGCGCGCATCCTCGAAGTCGATCGCGGGGCCGCCGGGCGCGTGGTGATGGTAGCCGTGTGGGGCGGGGACGACCCGGCCGCGCGAGCCCAGAAGCTCCTGCCCGACGCGGACAACTGGATCGACGAGGCGCGGACCGAGTGGCAGGGGCGACGTCCCCGTGCGGCCGGCCACCCGGGTCTGCTCGAGAGCATTGCCGACAACCTGATGTGGACCGTCCTCCTCCAGCCCGAGACCGGCACGCTGTACACTCCCGCCGGGCGCCGCTGGATCTTCCCCAGCCCCCGCGGGAGCGACAGACCAACGAGGCCGGCCGGCCCCGACGCGCCGGCGGGTTCCGCACCGGCCTCGGACCCGTCGCCGCAGCGCCCCCAGCCCGACGACTGGACCGTCTTCGGCTGGGACACCTTCTTCAATGCACTCCTCCTCGCGCCCGTATCGGCCGAACTGGCCTGGTCGACCCTCCTCGCCGGCGTCGCAGCGCGCTACCCGAACGGCAACGTCCCCAACTGGCGCAGCCGGCGCGGCGGCACGCCCGACCGCTCCCAGCCGCCCGTCGGTTCCTACGCGGCGTTGCGGCTGCACCGAATCCACCCCGACCGCGACGCGCTGGCCGCCGCCTGGCCCGGCCTCCTCGCCTGGTCCGACTGGTGGGTGGCGGACAAGAACGGGCGGCCGCGCCGCGAAGGCCTCACTCCGGGCCTCCTCTCGTGGGGTTCCGACTCGGCGCTGGTCCCCCCTCCCGAGCAGGTCCCGGAGTGGGAAGTCGGCGCGAGCGGCCACCAGCGCGCGGCATGGGAATCGGGCCAGGACGACCTGCCCCTCTGGGACGAGGCCGAGTGGGACCCCGAGCGGGAAGTCCTCGCCATGTCCGCGGTGGATCTGTGCAGCTACCGCGCGCTCGACCTCGAGTGTCTGGCCCGGATCGCGCGCATCCTCGGGGACGGCGCGGCCGCCCGCCGCCTTGACGGCGACCGGCAACGCCTCGCCGGGACGATGAACCGGACCCTCTGGTCCGGAGCCGCCGGCCTGTACCTCGACGAACTGCCTTCGGGTCGCTCGCCGCGCCTGGCGGCGTCGCACTTCCTCCCCTTCCTCGCGGGCATTCCTTCACGGCGGCGCGCCCGGCGCATGATCGACACCCTGCGGGACCCCGCCCGCTTCTGGGGCGACCGGGTGCTGCCCACGATCCCGCGTGACGACCCCGCCTTCGGCGACCAGCAGTACTGGCGCGGCTCGATCTGGCCGCCGATGAACTACCTGGTGCTGCAGGGCCTGCGCCGCTATGGCTTCGACGACCTCGCCACGGAGCTCGCGTGGAAGGGGGCCGACATGTTCCTGGCGGACCGGCGGCGCACCGGGTTCTGCCGCGAGAACTTCGACTCGCGCACGGGACGCGGGCAGGGACAGCGGTTTCAGAGCTGGGGACCGCTCCTTGCGCTGGGGGCGCTGGAGGACATCACGCCAGCGCCGTGACCAGCGCCTCCACCACCTCGTCGATCTGCCCCTCGGTGATCACCAGCGGGGGCAGCAGGCGGATCACGGTCGTCCCGGCGGGCAGGGTCAGCACGCCCGCGTCCGCAAGCGCGTCGATGTAGGGCCGGCAGCGTTCCCTCAGCTCGACGCCGATCATCAGACCGATCTGGCGCAGGGCGCGCACCCGCGGGGGCATGCGCGGTTCGAAGCGGGCCCGAAAGTGTTCGCCCAGCCGCTCGGCGCGCGCCGCCAGCCCCTCCTCTTCCATGAACCGGATGGCGGCGAGCGCGGCCGCGCAGACCAGGGGGTTGCCGCCGAAGGTGGTGCCGTGCTTTCCGGGGGGCAGTTGGACGCCGTCGTTGGCCAGCACGGCCCCCATCGGGACGCCGCCGGCGATGGCCTTGGCCAGGCAGAGGATGTCGGGGACGACGCCGTAGTGCTCGCAGGCGAACATCCTGCCCGTGCGGCAGAAGCCCGTCTGGATCTCGTCGAAGACCAGCTGCGCTCCCGCCTCGTCACAGATCTCGCGCGCGGCGTGCAGGAACTCCGGGCTCGCCGGACGGACCCCGCCCTCGCCCTGGACCGGCTCGATCAGGACTGCGGCGGTGTCGGCGCCGACGGCCTCGCGCAGCCTGCCGGGATTGTTGAACGGCACGAAGGAGAATCCCGGCACGAGCGGCTCGAAGGCCTCGCGGTACAGCTTCTTGTGGGTCGCGCTGAGGGCCCCGAGGGTGCGCCCGTGGAACCCCCGCACGGTCGACACGACGCCGGCGCGTCCGGTCGTGAGGCGCGCGAACTTGATTGCGGCCTCGATCGTCTCGGCCCCCGAGTTGCAGAAGAACCCGCGCGACAGCCCGGGCGGCGCGATCCCGGCGAGCTTTTCCAGCAGCCGGGCGCGCGCGTCGTTGTAGAAGATGCCCGGGCAGGCCACCAGCGTGCGCGCCTGCTCGGCCAGCGCATCGGCCACGGCTCCGTTGGCGTGCCCGATGTTCGCGACTCCGATCCCCGCCACGCAGTCGATGTAGCGGCGGTCCCGGTCGTCCCGGACCTCGGCCCCGCGGCCCTTCACCAGCGTGATGTCGCGCTTCGGAAAGACCTCGAGCGCGTAACGCTGCTCGGTCCGGTGGATTCGCCCGGCGTCCTCGGCCGCGGGCGACCCGCTCACGCGCCCCGGTCGGGTGTTCTCGTCCGGACGCCCCGCCCGAATCCTACTCATATACTCATATGCTCATATGCTCACGCGATGACCGTGCCCTTCCCGGCCATGGCGTCCGCGATCGGGGTCTCGGTGCGGCCGTCGGCGATCAGCACCCTGGTCGTTCCAGGCCGCACCATCCTGCAGATCGCCTTCATCTTGCGCATCATGCGGCTGCTGATCTGATCTTCCCAGCGGGACACCTGGTGCGGCGCGACGCGGTCGACCACCGACGAGGGATCGTCCGGGTCCTCCAGGAGCCCCGGCGCCTCGATGAGCTGGATTACCCAGCTCGGCCGGAGCGCATGGGCCAGCAGGGTCACGACATCGTCGTTCTCGGAGTTGATGGCGAAGTTGCGCTCATCGATGACCGGCACGGTGATGACGGGGACGTATTCATTCTCCAGAAGCAGTCCGAGCAGCTTGCGATTCACCGCAACGGGCTTGCCGGAGAAGTCGCGCACGATTCGCTTCCTGCCCCCCTCCTGCACTCGAATGCCCTTGTTGCGCATGCCGCGCACCATGGCGCCGTCCAGCCCGGTAAGGCCGATCGCGTTTACGCCGGACTGTTGCAGAAGCTCGACGATGCGCTTGTTGCGCAGCCCGGCGTAGGCCATGAGCATCACGTCGATCATCTCCGCGTCCGAATAGACGCTGGAGACCCCGGACACCGAGGTCAGCATGCGCTTTTCCACCCCGAGTCGCTCGGCCACCGAATCGCGAAGCGCATTGGCGCCGTGCACGATCACGATCTCGTCTTCCAGTCCCTTGATGTCGCGCGCGATGGCGGGCAGGTTGATCGCCGCGCCACCGCCAATCTTGATGAGAAGCAATTTGAGGACTCCTGTTTCCCGGCTCTTTCCGGTCCGTCAAAGGACGCCCGTCGATCCGCTATCGATCGGCGTCCAGTCAATGCGCCCCACCGTATCGGGGTAGGGCTCGGAACAAAGGATGTGCGCGCCGTCCAATTCCGCCGCGCACATCTGATAATAGTCCGGGTCCTCGCGGAATCGCGAGGAATAGTGCACCCGGTGAGCAGCGTCGGCGACAATCACGTTCATCGCGCGCATGTGGCGCGTCCGCCGCTCGATGGCGTCGAGCCCCTGCCGCAGCGCGGCCGTAAAGTCCCCCCGGTCGAAGCGCTTCACGAAGTTGAACACCTTCTCGGCGCCGATCCGGCCGCGCTCCCTGATGCGCACGCCGTGGAGTTCGCCGTTGAAGGCGAAGACGCGCCGGCCATCGAAGAAAGGCATGTTGTTTTCAACACGAATCCCCTCGTCGCGGAAGGCGCTGCGGGCGTGGGCCACCAGCAGCGTCGCTCGGCCGGCTGGCCTGGTCGTGTCCTTCCAGATGGGCAGAATGTCGTAGTGAAACCGCCATTCGTACTGTTCGCCCTCCTCGATCCACGCGCAACCCCAGCCATGTCCCTGGTACTCGCGGCTGTTGCGCGAGATGCGGGCGAGGGCGTCGAGGTGCTCCTCCAGCTCGAAGCCTGCGGCGGCGCGGACGCAGAGGAGGCGGCACACGGTCAGCGGAGGGGGTCGGCGGTCCGGCCGTTGGGCGGGCGGGGCGGGCGGTTGCGAGCGCGCTTGCTCACCGTGGACTCAGGCCGGGTGGAGGCCCGGGAACTCCAGCCCGCGAGTCTCCGGGAGCCCGTGCATGATGTTGAACGCCTGGACCGCCTGCCCCGCCGCGCCCTTCATCAGGTTGTCGATCGCGCTCAGGACGACCACGCGGTTGGCGTGGGGGTCGGCCTCGAACCCGATGTCGCAGTAGTTGGTCCCGGCGAGCAGCTTCGGGTCGGGGTAGCGGTGAATGCCGGTGCGCTCCTTCACGATGCGGACGAAGGGCTCGTGGGCGTATGCGCGCCGGTAGATCTTCCAGAGCGCCTTGTCGTCGAGGCCGAGGTCGGGGTGCACGAAGACGTGGCAGGTGGCGAGGATCCCCCGCACCATCTCGACGGCGGTGGCCGAGAAGTGGACGGGAGCCCCCAGCGCGGCCTGGATCTCGGCCAGGTGGCGGTGTCCGGTGGGCTTGTAGGATCGCATCGCGCCGCTGCGTTCGGGGTGGTGGCTGGCCTCGGTCGCCCGGTTGCCGGCCTCGCTCGACCCGACCTTGACCTCGATCACCGCCGACTTCACCGCCCCTTCGAGTTGGAGGGGGCGGAGCGCGAGGACCGACGCCGTGGCGTTGCAGCCCGCGCAGGCCACGAGGTCGGCGGTGCGGAGCGCGTCCCGGTTGAGTTCGGCGATGCCCTGGACGAAGCGGCCGAGGAGGTCGGGGCGCGGGTGGGGCTTGCCGTAGAAGCGCCCGTAGACGGCGGGGTCGTCGAGGCGGAAGTCGGCGCCGAGGTCGACGACGCGCCCGGCGACGGTGCGGAAGTGGTCGATGTGGGTGGCGGACGCGCCGTGCGGGAGGCAGGAGAAGAGGACGTCGCAGCGTGAGAGGTCGGCGAGGGGAGAGAAGCGAAGCCGCGTGAGGCCGCGCAGGTTGGGGTGGGTCCGGTGCGCGAACCTGCCGGCCAGCCGCTCGGAGGTGACCTGGACGACTTCGGCGTCGGAGTGTCCCAGGAGCAGGCGCAGGAGTTCGCCGCCGGCGTAGCCCGACGCGCCCGCGATCGCGACGGTGATCATCGGGCCGCCCGCGCCACGCAGGACACGACGGTGATCACCGGGCCGCCCGCGCCAGGTAGGACACGACGCGCTCCGGGATGTTCACGCCGGTGACGTCGACGCTGTTCCTGAACTCCATCGTGTAGTTGACCTCGTTGACGAGCAGGCCGCCGTCGGATTCGAAGAGGTCGACCGCGAGGACGCCGCCGCCGACCGCTTCGGCCGCCTGCAGGGAAATGTCCGCCAGGGCCGGCGTGACCGGGCAGTTCGTGGCGCGGCCGCCCCGCGCGGTGTTGGTGATCCAGTGCTCCGAGGTGCGGTAGATCGCCGCGATGCACTCGTCGCCCACCACGAATGCGCGGATGTCTCTTCCCCTCTTCTCCACATACTGTTGCACGAAGAAGATGGAGTGGTGATAGCTGCCGAGGATCGACTTGTGCTCGAGGATGGTCTCGGCCGCGTCCCGGTCGTTGACCTTGGAAAGCAGCCGGCCCCACGACCCGACCGCGGGCTTGAGGACGACGGGATAGCCCAGCTCCTCGATCGCCGCCAGCGCCGACTCGGGCGTGAAGGCCACCCTGACATCCGGCTGCGGCACGCCGGTGTCACGCAGAGAGGCGGCGGTGAGGATCTTGTCGCCGCACCGGCGCGCGACCTCGTAGGCGTTCACGCAACGGATCCCCACTCCCTCGTACAACCGCAGTGCGTGCATGGCGCGCGAGTGGTTGATCGACCGCTCCAGCACCACGTCCACCTCCGGCCGCTCCTCCAGATCGAAGACCAGCCGCCGGTCGTCGAGGAAGGCGATCTCGACGTCGCCGCGCTTGCGCAGTTCGGCGATGAGGAGCTTTTCGTCCTTCCGGATCAGCGAATGGAGGAATCCGACCCGCATCCGGTCCCTCCGGCCGTCGCCGGCCCCGCCCGCACCCTCGACGTCATGGCGGGCAAATCACTCACCCCAGTCCTCCTCCATTTCAGGAGCCTCGCCCAGAGTGATCGGATCGAGGGCGAGGATCTCGAGTTCGATGCCGCATTCCTCGCACTCCAGGAGCTCTCCTTCGATGGGATCGTCCGAGATCGCGACATCGGCATCACAAACGGGACATTCTGACATGGCTGCAGCCTCGCGCATATCGAATCGCATCGTTGCAAGCGGGTAATCTACCGGATAGCCGCCGCGCGGGTTAGTCGCCCGCGCGCAATCCGCCCGTCCTTCAGCCCCCCTCCTCCGCCAGCGACGACGTCGGGATCTCGCGCGCCTCGACCGGGCTGCCGTTGCGCGAGACGACGTACGCCTCCATCGCGCGGTATGCGGGGAGCCCCAGCGCCTTGAGCAGGTCGGCGGTCTCGCGGTTGCGGGCCACCACCCGCTGCCAGAACTCGCGCGGGTCGGCTCCCGGGAACGGCGCCGAGTCCTTCTGCGATTCGTGCCGGAAGATGGCCTGGACCTTGCGCCGCAGTTCGTGCTCCGACAGCGGCACCAGCACGGTGGCCTCGCCCACGCCCCACTCCTGCCAGGCGCCCCGGTAGAGCCACAGCCACGGCGGATCGCCGGTGTAGCGGGCCAGGCCGCCCTCCACCGCATCGAGGCACATGCGGTGGGTGCCGTGGGGGTCGGAGAGATCGCCGGCCGCGAATACCATCGCGGGCCCGGTGTCCTCCAGCACCTCGGTGACGATGTCCACGTCGAGCCGTGAAATCGGGTTCTTGCGCACCTGGCCCGTCCGGTAGAAGGGCAGGTCGAGGAAGCGCGCGCACCCGGCGGACAGCCCGAGGGCCTCGATCCCCGCCGTGGCCTCGCACT
Source organism: Longimicrobiales bacterium (assembly GCA_965211645.1). Lineage (GTDB taxonomy): Bacteria > Gemmatimonadota > Gemmatimonadetes > Longimicrobiales > Gaopeijiaceae > Bin94. The sequence goes on from OZ242947.1 coordinate 1,185,709, forward strand.
CGCGGATGATGCGCTTGAGATCCTGCACGACCGCCGTGTCCACGCCCCCGGGCTCCTTGCCGGCGAGTCCTTCCTCCACCGACCGCACGACAGTCTCGACATGATCCGGGTCCCCCAGTTCGACGACCCGGGCCGCGCGCCGCAGGAAGTCGAGGTAGCGGCGGACCTCGTGGTCGAAGACGGCGATGTTCCCCGACGTCTGGTACGCGACGGTGACCCGGTTGCCGTTTTCGACCAGCTTGCGCAGCAGTCCTCCCATCGAGATCACGTCGTCGTCCGGGTGCGGCGAGAAGACCAGGATGTCCTGGCCGCGCGGGAGCCGGCTCTTGCCGCGGATCTTCGAGATGAGGGCGTTGAAGACCTGCCCGTTGAGGGGCTCGGCCGACCCGTGCCGCGACACCAGAGAGGCCAGGTGATGCTCGCGGTAGTCGTCGTTGGCCAGGTGGAGGATGGGCTTGCCGGTCCGGAGGCTCAGCCAGACGACCGCCTCGGTTTCGGTGCGCGGAGTCCACTCAACTTCCTGGACCAGCCACGGGGTGCGGACCCGCGTGAGCTGCTCCGCGGCGGCCGGATCAAGGTAGACGGTGGCGGCGGGGTGTTGCTGGAGGAAGGTGGCGGCCACGTCGGCGTGCACGCCGCCCTCCACCGATCGCCGCACGATTTCCGCCTTGTGCTCGCCCGTGGCCAGCAGCACCACTTCGCGCGCCTCGAGGATCGTCGCGACCCCCATGGTGATCGCCTGCGGGGGAACGTTCTCCTCGCCGAAGAAGTCGGCGGCGGCGTCCGCGCGCGTCACCGTGTCGAGGTAGATGCGCCGGGTGCGCGAATCCCGCACCGAGCCCGGCTCGTTGAAGCCGATGTGACCGCTGCGCCCGATTCCGAGCAGCTGCAGGTCGATGCCGCCCGCCTCGCGAATGCGGCGCTCGAAGTCGAGACAGTGGGCTTCGACCTCGTCTTCGGGCAGGTCGCCGCAGGGGATGTGGCATCGCTCCGGGGGAATGTTGACGTGGTCGAAGAGGTTCTCCCGCATGTAGCGGTGGTAGGAGTGAATGCTCCCGGGCCGCATGGGGAAGTACTCGTCGAGGTTGAAGGCCACCACGCTGGAGAAGTCGAGCCCCTCCTCGCGGTGAAGGCGGATCAGCTCCCTGTACACGCCGAGGGGAGTGGAGCCGGTGGCGAGGCCGAGCACGGCGCCGCGCCCCTGCTGTGCGCGCTCCCGGATCAGGGCCGCGATCCGCCCCGCCACCTCGGCCGCGATGCTGTCGTGATCCGGCATGACCCGCACGGGGATGCGTTCCCGCCGGGCCGAGATGGCTTCGTCCATGGCTCCGCTGTGTGGTGAACCCGCCTTGGCGTCGGGAGCGTGCGAGGCGCCCGGCGGCGAGACACCTCGTGCGCGCTACGGCACCTTCTGCTCCGGCAGCAGCACGAACTTCGCGTACTGATCGGTGCGAAGATAGCCTATCGCGGCCTGTTGCACCTGCTCTGCGGTCCAGCCTTCGATCCAATCGTAGCTCGGGATCAGACGCAGGTCGAGCCCCGGCTTTCAAAGGCGGAGAGCTGGGACAGCCAGTGCCGATTCTCTCGCAGGTCGGTCTCGGCGCGCTCGGGCGCCGAGCCGAAACTGCTGCATCACCACGCGGACACCGCCTTACACCGGCAGGGCTGTCGACCCTTGCAGGCACCCGCGCCCCGCCAGCGACGAAAACGTGTCGCCCGCCACGATGACGTGGTCGAGCACCGGGATTCCGAGCTGGCTGCCCGCAGCGCCGAGTTGCCGCGTGACCTGCAGGTCCTCAGGGGACGGCTCGGGAATCCCGGACGGGTGGTTGTGCACGAGGATGAGCGCGGCCGCCCGCAGGACGATGGCGTCCCGGAAGACTTCGCGGGGATGAATCAGCGATGCGTCCAGGATGCCGCGGGTGATCTGGCGCTGGCAGATTGGCGCGTTCTGGGAGTTGAGGAGGAGGACGTGGAATTCCTCGTGGGCAAGATGGGCAAGCGTGGGCGCAAAGATGTCGTGAACATCGGCGGGCCCGGTGATGGGCTGCTCCTGGATTGTGCGCGCCGAGCCCACCCGTCTCCCGAGTTCGATGGCCGCCACGATCCTCGAGGCGACGGCCGGGCCGATCCCGGCGATGGCCTCCAGCCGGCCGAGGTCCATCCGTGCCAGCTCCTGCAGGCGTCCGCCCGAGAGGTCGAGGACGCGCTCGGCCAGGTCGCGGGCGGGGTTCGCCGGGCCTCCCGCCCCGATGAGCAGTGCCAGCAGTTCGTGCTCCGCGAGGGGTCCGGGTCCGAAGCGCCGCAGCCTCTCGCGCGGGCGCGCCTCGGGCGGATGGCCGGTCAAGCCCGCGCCCCGTGACACTTCTTGTACTTTCGTCCACTTCCGCAGGGACAGGGGGCGTTGCGGCCGGGTGCCTTCGCCACGGTCACCGGAGTCTTCGCCCGTGCTTCACCGCGGTTGGTCGCGAGCTGGCCCACATCGGGTCCTCCGCGAGCGGGAGCCTTCGCGACGCTCCGGCGGGCGGCACTCGACACCCCCATGGAGTCCATCGCCGCCGCCGCGGGCCGCCCCGCCTGCCGCGCTGCCGCAGGTGGAACCGGCTGTCGCCCGGGCGGCATCCGTCCGCCCGCGGCAAGCGATCGATCGCCCGAGGGTCCCGAATAGGACATCCGCCTCTGCGCCTGGGGACGCATCACCGGCGGCCGCTGCTCCAGACGCACCCGGAAGAATTGCTGGGTGACGGTCCTCTGGATGTCCTCCATGAGGTTCACGAACATCTCGTAGGCCTCTTTCTTGTACTCGACCAGGGGATCCTTCTGTCCCCAGCCCCGGAAGCCGATGGACGCCTTGAGGTGATCGAGGTCGTAGAGATGGTCCTTCCACTTGCCGTCGATCGTCGAGAGCATGACGAAGCTCATGACCCGTTCGCCGTGCTCGCCGAAGGACTCGATCTTGCGGTCGAAGGACTCGCGAACGGAGTCTTCGGCCAGCCGCAGCACGCCTTCCCGGTCCACCTCCTCCGGGTCGTCTTCGCTTGCGACCGGCGGGAGCACGGTGTGCAGGTCGAGGAGCATCCGCTGCCTCAGCCCGCCGACCTCGATCCCCTCCTCCAGCTCGGAATCGGGGAGGTGCTCCTCGAAGACCGCAGCCATCGTGTGGCTCACCATCTCCCAGATCTCGCCCCTGAGGTCCTCGCCACCCTCCAGTGCGAAGAGACGCAGGTCGTAGATGACCTCGCGCTGCTGGTTCATGACGTCGTCATAGTCCAGCAGCCGCTTGCGCGCCTCGAAGTTGTTGCCTTCGACCCGCTTCTGCGCCCGGCCGATCGAGCGGGTCACCAGCGGGTGGATGATGACCTCGCCTTCCTCCGCTCCCATGCGGTCCATGGCGTTGGCGATCCGCTCCATCCCGCCGAAGAGGCGCATCAGGTCGTCCTCGAGCGACAGGAAGAACTGCGACGCGCCCGGGTCGCCCTGCCGGCCGGCGCGGCCGCGCAGCTGACGGTCGATGCGTCTGGCCTCGTGGCGCTCCGAACCCAGGATGTGCAGGCCGCCGATCTCGATGAGGTGGTCCCCGGGTTTGCCGTCGAGGTCCTCGTAGCGGGTGGGATCGGTCGGGGCCACAGTGTCGATTTCCAGCTCCCGCTCCGCCGCCCAGTCGATGGTGCGCGCGTCGGTGACCCCCGGGCCAAGCTTGATGTCGGTGCCCCGCCCCGCCATGTTCGTCGCGATCGTCACCGCACCGGGCCGGCCGGCCTCGGCGACGATCTCCGACTCGCGCTTGTGCTGCTTCGCGTTGAGCACGTTGTGCGGAACACCGCGCCGCTTGAGCATGCGCGACAGCGTCTCCGAGACCTCGACGTTGGTCGTCCCCACCAGAACCGGCAGCTCCAGGCGGTGCAGACGCTCGATCTCGTCCATGAGCGCCAGGTACTTCTCCCTCCGCGTGCGGAAGATCAGGTCGTCCCGGTCGTCGCGCGCGATGGGCCGGTTGGTCGGAATCACGGACACGTCGAGGTTGTAGATCTGGTGGAACTCCGTCTCCTCCGTCTCGGCCGTCCCGGTCATCCCCGCCAGCTTGTCGTACATGCGGAAGTAGTTCTGGATCGTGATCGTGGCCAGCGTCTGCGTTTCGCCGCGGATCTCGACCCCTTCCTTGGCCTCGACGGCCTGGTGCAGCCCATCGCTCCACCGCCGGCCCGGCATCTGCCGACCCGTGAACTCGTCGACGATGACGATGGACCCGTTTTCGCCGATGATGTAGCGCTCGTCCTTGTGAAACAGCGTGTGCGCCTTGAGGAGCTGGTGGATGACGTGGATGCGCTGCGACTTGTCCGCGTATTCGGACTCCAGCGCCTCCATCTTCGTTCGCTTCTCCTCGACCGAGAGCTCCTCGTCCTCCTGGATCTCGCCCATGATCTCCGAAAGGTCGGGGACGACGAAGGCCCCGGGGTCCCCCGGCGACAGCTCGTCCAGGCCGGCGTCCGAGAGGTGGACGGCGCTTCCCTTCTCGTCCATGGCAAAGAGGAGCATCTCGTCGACTTCGTAGAGGCGCTTCTCGCGCATATAGTCGCCCTCGACCTTTTCCACGAGCTTGACGACCGCAGGCTGGTCGGCGAACAGCTTCATGAGCCGCTTGTTCTTGGGCGCCCCGCGCTTCGCCGCCAGGAGATTCCGTCCGGCTTCGTACTCGTCTCCTTCGGAGTCCAGCTCCCTGACCGCCGCCGCCACCAGCTGATTGACCTTGCGGTTCTGCTTCCGGTAGAGCGCGCCGACGACCGGGGCCATCTGCTTGAAGGGCGTCGAGGTGTCCCGCGTCACGGGCCCGGAGATGATCAGCGGTGTGCGCGCCTCGTCGATCAGGATGGAATCGACCTCGTCGATGATGGCGTAGCTGTGGGCGCGCTGCACCCGCTGCTCGAGGGTGTGCACCATGTTGTCGCGCAGGTAGTCGAAGCCGAACTCGTTGTTGGTGCCGTAGGTGATGTCGGCGTTGTACGCGGCCCGGCGCTCGGGTGAGCCGGGTTCGTGCAGGTCGATGCAGTCCACCGTCAGCCCGAGAAGGTTGTAGATCGCCCCCATCCACTCCGCATCGCGCTGGGCGAGGTAGGAGTTGACCGTGACGAGGTGGGCGCCCCGTCCCGCAAGCGCATTCAGGTAGAGCGGCATCGTCGCGACCAGCGTCTTGCCCTCGCCCGTCGCCATCTCGGCCACCCGGCCCCGGTGAAGCTGCACCGCCCCGATGAGCTGCACGTCGTAGGGAATCATGTCCCAGGTGAGCATGTGTCCGGTCACCTTCACCTGCCGTCCCATCAGGCGGCGGCACGCCTCCTTGACCACCGCGAACGCCTCGAGCATGATCTCCTCGAGGGCTTCGGCGAGCTGCGCGCGGAATCGTTCCTCCAGCCTGCTGATCTCCAGGCCGAGTTCCTCCCGCTCGTCGGAGTCCGCGGCACCGCGCTTACGCTCGCGCAGGGAATCGATCTCGTCCTGCGTTTCCCTGGTGTGGGCGGCGAGCCGGTCCTTGAACTCGTCCGTCCTGGCGCGGAGCGCCTCGTCCGAGATCCCCTCCAGAGCGGCATAGTGCTCGTTGATCCGATCGACGAGCGGCGCCAGCCGCCTGACTTCGCGGGCATAGCGCGACCCGACGATCTTCTTCATGATTCCCTTGATCATCACTTCTCCCTGATTGTATCCGCCGGCCCCCTGCCGGAACCGGTGGTTGGCGCTCCGTAGAGCCCTTCCTCTTCAATTATGGCCAGAACCGCGGGCGTTACCATGTTTGTAACGGCCAGATTTCGGGCGACCCGGTCGCGGACGAGCGAAGACGAGAGGTCGACGGGCGTGACGTGCACGGTTCGGGCACCCACTCGCTCCGCCTCACGCGGCGGGCCCACCCCGGGCCTGCAGATCACGACGAGTTCGGCCAGCTTCACGATCGCCTCCGGCTCCTTCCACCCCCGGAACCCGGCGAACAGATCCGTGCCCATCACCAGCGACAGCGACCACTCGGGGTGCTGCGCCGTGATCTCTCGCAGGGTATCGACGGTGTAGGACATGCCTCCGCGCTTCAGTTCCAGATCACAGAGTTCGAATCTCGGGTCTTCCTCGATGGCCGCCGCGACCAGCCGGCGCCGAAGGCCGGCGTCGGTGATCCTGCGGCCCGCCTTGTGCGGCGGCACCGCGGCCGGAACCCAGAGGAGCCGGTCCAGCTGCACGGCCTCGACGACTTCCGCCGCCACGACGATGTGGCCGACGTGAGGCGGATCGAAGGTTCCGCCGAAGATCCCTACGCGACGGCGATCACCCCGCCCGCTGCCGGGTGCCGGGCGGGGCGCGGCTGCGGACGGTCGAGACGGTGTCACCGGTGGCTGGCTCCTGGAATGTCCGCGCTTCGGGTGAGGCCGGATATGCCCGCAACAACCGGGTTCTGAACTCCTCCACCTGATCGACCCACTCCCACTCGGTGTAGATGTCGATCAGGCGCGCGATTGCCCGGGGGGCGGATTCCGTGTCCGGAAATATCTCCAGCAGGTCGAGGAATACGTGCTCGGCGGATTCCAGAGCATTTCGCTGGAAGTAAAAGTAGCCTTCGCCGTAGGACTTGTCGCCCAGCTTGTCGTGCATCTCCTGCGCGACCGTCGAGGCCGAGTCGCCGTGGGGGGTGCCCTGGAAATCGTCGGCTACGTTGCGGCAGGTCGTTCTCGCCTGGACGGTGTATTGCTGGTCCCGCTGGGGGTGGGGCGACATTGCCGCGTAGGATCTGCACAGCCCCATGTAGGCTTCGGGCGTTCGCTCGTGGTCCGGATACACCTGAACGATACGCGTGAACTCCGAGACCGCGCTCAGAAACTCGTCGTCCGAGAAAAACGACCGGGCCAGATAGTGCCGCGCCTCAACCGCCTGGTCGAAGCCCGGGAAGGTCAGGATGAGCCGCTCGAAGGCCCGCCTCGCCTCCCCCCAGTCCCCTTCCGCGAACGCGCGCTGTCCGTGCTCGAAGAGCTGGTCGGCGGTCCAACCCGAGTACGGAGGCGCCGAGGAGCACGCCGCGCCCAGGAGTCCCACCAGCAGTCCGGCTGCCTGCGCGCCCGCGGCCACGGATCGCGTCAACATGGCGTGCTCCCGGCGCCGAACCGGAGCTGGTCAACGCGCTCGCGAGCCCGCCGGGCAAGGAGTTCCGATCCGGCCACGCTCACCTGCGGAACCATGCGAAATGCTTCCATCGCGGCTTCACATTCGCCCATGCGGGCCAGGATCTCCGCCTTCTGGAAGTATGCCTCGGGCAACATGGTCCTCGGCTCCTCGAGCCTGACCACCAGATCCAGATACCCGATTACCTGCTCAAGCGCCGGGTCGAGTTCCATCGCGGCGGAGTCCGTCTCAAAACCTGCGGTGTCGGACTGCGCCAGCGAAGCGCGGGCGAGCCCCTCGTCGATCGCACCCTGCTCCCTCAATTCGCGGGCCAGCTGAATGGCGCAGCTGCCCACATGCCAGCGGGTTTCGAGCTCCCTGCGGGGCGCGAGATCGACGAATTCGTCGAAGAGGCCCATCGCACGCTCACAGTCCCCGATCTCGGTGTGCGCCAGCGCAGTCTCGAAGACGATCTCCGGATCTCGCCGCCGATCTCCGAGCGCCCTCAGGTACAACGGCAGAGCCTGACCGTGCGCACCGCTGCCGCTGTAGTGACGCGCCATCGGCAACACGAGCTCTTCGACGACGATCCCGGGGCGGAAATACAGGGCGGTTTCCATGGCCGACGCGCCACCGTAGCTGTCATGATTCGCGAACGCCTGCCTGGCGCGCGCCACGAAGTCCGAGACCGCCTGTTCGACATGCGTGCTGTCCTCGCCTACCGCCTCGTCATAGAGGGTGCGGGCCTCGTCCACGCGTCCCAGCACCGCATACGCATGAGCCGCCCTGAGCACATTGCCGATGGTCCGGTCTTCGCGCAGGGCCAGCCGGTATTCGGCCAGGGCGTCTTCATGGTTCCCGCGTGCGAACTCCCGGTCGCCGCGCAGCGAAGCGGTCTCGAGGCTGTCGTCGGCGCCGCCGCACCCTCCGATCGCGATGGCAAGCGCGAGCGGGACGGATGCACGCCACCTCCGGCGGCTTCTGCGCCCCCCTCGTTCCGCCTTTGGCAATCCGTGTGAGTGTTGTTCGTACACCTGTCCGCTTCGCGCGAGGCCGCAAGCCGGGGAGGGCTCCCCGGTTCCGGCTGTTCTTACAACCTGAAATATAGGAGGTTCCCCCGTCCCGGCGTTCATGTGCGCACGCCGCTCACGGGTTCCGGCGTTCGCCGGCCCGCCTCGCTCGGGGTTCCCGGCGCTCATTGGCCCGCCCCGCTGAGGGTCCGGGACCTTGCGTCCGCCTGATCGAGAAGGCCGCGAAAATAGGGGATCGTCCTGCCGAGGCCCGTCCTCAGGTCGACTGATGGCGACCAGCCGAGTTCACGCCCGGCAACCGAAATGTCGGGCCGGCGTACCGTGGGGTCGTCCACCGGAAGCGGGAGGAAGGTCGGCGCAACCGTGCTGCCGGTCTCTTCCATGACGACTTCGGCCAACTCGCGAATGGTGAATTCGTCGGGGTTGCCGATATTGACCGGGCCGGCATGCGACGAGTGGTAGAGGCGGATGATCCCCTCGACCTCGTCATCCACATGGCAGAAGGACCGCGTCTGGGAGCCGTCGCCGTAGATGGTCATCGGCTCGCCGCGCAGCCCCTGCACGATGAAGTTCGAGACGACCCGCCCATCGCCGGGCCGCATGCGGGCGCCGTAGGTGTTGAAGATCCTGACGATGCGCGTGTCGAGGCCACGGGCGCGGCGGTAGGCCATTGTCATGGCCTCCGCATATCGCTTGGCTTCGTCGTAGACTCCCCTCGGCCCCACCGGATTCACGTTGCCCCAGTAGTGCTCCGGCTGGGGGTGGACCTGCGGATCCCCGTAGACCTCCGAAGTCGAAGCCAGGAGAAAGCGGGCCCGGTGGCGCCGGGCCAGCCCCAGCATGTGATGGGTGCCGGGTCCCCCCGCCATCAGTGTCCGGATGGGGAATTCGAGGTAGTCGACCGGACTCGCGGGTGACGCAAAGTGCAGGATACCGTCGAGCGGGGATTCGACGAAGAGCGGCTTCGAGATGTCGTGCTCGATGAACTGGAACCGGTCGTCGCCGTCCAGGTGGGCCAGGTTTTCCCTCGACCCGGTGATGAAGTTGTCGACACCCACGACCTCGTATCCCTCGGCCAGGAACCGGTCCACAAGGTGTGAGCCCAGGAACCCCGCGGCCCCGCTGATGAGCACTCGCACGGCTATGCTCCCGGCGCCGGGCGGACGGGCGGCCGCCCCACCGAGTAGTACTCGAAGCCCAGATCGCGCATCGCGGTACGGGTGTACAGATTGCGCCCGTCGAAGATGATCGGCCGCCCGAGCCGCGTTCGCATGCGGGTGAAGTCGGGATGGCGGTATGGGTGCCAGTCCGTGTGGATGATCAGGGCGTCGGCGCCGTCCAGGGCGTCGTAGTTGAGGTCCCGGTACTCGATCGCACCGCCCAGAATGCGCCTCGCCTCGGTCATCGCCACCGGGTCGTGGGCGACGATGCGGGCACCCCGCGCGAGAAGCCCCCGGATGGTCACCAGGCTGGGAGCATCGCGCATGTCGTCGGTATTCGGCTTGAACGCCAATCCCCACACCGCAAGGGTCCGATCCCGCAGGTCCTCGCCGAAGCGCGTCACGCACTGTTCGAGAAGCAGTCCCTTCTGGCCCTCGTTGATCCTCTCCACGGCGTCCGGGATCGCCGGGTCCACCCCCGCCTCCTTCATCGTCCGGGCCAGCGCCTTGACGTCCTTCGGAAGACAGGACCCCCCATAGCCGACGCCGGGGAAGAGGAAGGTCGGGCCGATGCGCCTGTCGGAGCCGACCCCGAGCCGCACCATGTCCACGTCCGCTCCGGTGAGCTCGCACAGCCTGGCGACGGAGTTCATGAAGCTGATCCGGGCCGCCAGCATCGCGTTGGCCGCGTACTTGGTGATCTCGGCGGACGCCGTGTCCATCACCAGAACCTCGTTGCCGGTGCGCACGAAGGGAGCGTAGAGGTCGCGGAGCGTCTCGGCAGCCACCGGATCGTCCACCCCCAGCACCACACGGTCCGGCTGGCGGAAGTCGCTCAGCGCGGCTCCCTCCTTGAGAAACTCGGGGTTGGCGCAGACCCGGACCGTGTGATCCGTCTCGGCTTCGATCGCCTCGCGCACAATCCGCGCCGTTCCCACCGGCACGGTGCTCTTGGTGATGACGATGCGCTCGCCGTCCATCGCCCGGCCCACTTCACGCGCGGCGGCAACCACATGGCGGAGGTCGGCGGATCCGTCGTCGTCCGGCGGCGTCCCGACAGCAATGAAGATGACGTGGGATTCGCGCACTGCCCCGGCCAGGTCGGTGGTGAAGGACAGGCGTCCCTGGGCCACATTCTGAGCCACCAGCGTCGCCAGCCCCGGCTCGAAGAAGGGAATCTCGCCCCGCCTCAGAGCATCGATCTTGTCTCTTTGGATGTCCGCGCAGATCACATCGTTGCCGGTCTCGGCGAGACAGGCTCCCGTGGTGAGCCCGACATATCCGCTGCCCAGCACGGCGATCTTCATGTCGATCCCTCGGCGAGCCGCGCCCCGTGACCGGCCGCGGGTGAAGAGCCTTCGTGGCGCGGCGTTCTCACCCCTTCACGATCCACCGTTGCGGGCGGGCCGTGCGCGCGGCACCGGCGATGGACGCCGTGACGTTGCGGGCATCCACCAGTACCCGCGACCGCTCGAAAACCGTGTGAAGATCGAAGCTGGAGTGGTCCGTCACGATCACCACGGCATCGACCTCGTCGAGGAGTGCGTCGTCGAGCGGCGCCGATTTCAGCGACCGGCCCTCGCGCGGCCGCCACTCGGGAACGTGCGGATCGTGATACATCACGGTGGCGCCGTCGCGCTCCAGCAGGTCGAGAATCGCCGTTGCCGGCGACTCGCGCACGTCGTCCACATCCTTCTTGTAGGCCACGCCGAGCAGCAGAATCCGCGTACCCCTCACCGACTTGTGCAGACGGTTCAACGCCTCCCTGACCTTGCCCGCCACGAATCCGGGCATTTCGGCGTTGACCTCGGACGCTAGGTCGATGAAGCGGGTGCGGTAGTCCATCGACCGCATCTTCCACGACAGGTAGTGCGGATCGACCGGCAGGCAATGTCCGCCGAGACCAGGGCCCGGAGTGAATCTCATGAAGCCGAACGGTTTGGTGGCGGCCGCTTCGACCACCTCCCAGATGTCCAGGCCAAGCCGGTCCGCGATCAGCGCCATCTCGTTCACAAGCCCGATGTTGACCGCGCGAAACGCGTTCTCGAGGATCTTGGTCAATTCGGCCGCTTCCGCCGACGAGACCGGCACCATTTCGTCCACGAACCGGGAATAGAAGGCCGCGCCAACCTCGGTGCAGCGTTCGGTGACGCCGCCGATGACCTTCGGTGTATTGCCCGTCTTCCAGACCGGGTTGCCCGGATCGACCCGCTCCGGCGAAAAGCAGAGGAAGAAGTCCCGGCCCGCCTCGAGCCCCTCCGCTTCGAGCAGCGGCTGCACGACTTCGCGCGTGGTCCCGGGATATGTCGTCGACTCAAGCACGATCAGCTGATCCTTCACCAGCGCCCGCGCCACCGCCCTCGACGCAGCCAGGATCGCGGAGATGTCGGGGTCGCGGGTGCTGGACAGCGGCGTTGGAACGCAGATGGCCACCGCCTGGCACTCGGCCAGCCTGGCCATGTCGGCGGTCGCCTCCAGACGCCCGTCGCGCACCGCCCCTCCCACATCGTCGTCGTCCAGATCGGAGATGTGGCTCCGGCCGGCGTTCACGCCGTCGACAACCTCCTGGTCAGTGTCGAACCCGACGACCCGGATGCCGCTGGCGGCGGCCTGTGCGGCCAGGGGAAGGCCCACATACCCCAGGCCGACCACCCCGAGGACGATGCCTTCATGCGGGCCGGGAGTCATTGCGTCCTGCCGGTCCGCACCGAAGGTCGTGCAGAGACGAAGGGGACGGCGCGCGGCTCAACCACTGGACCGTGAAGTCCCGTGAGCAAGCCGGCTCAGGAAGAGGGTTCGGACTCCTGGCCGGACTCCGCCCCGTCCACCGACACCAGGGAGACTTCGATGAAATCCTCGGCGAATTCCGCCTGGAAGCGATCCGACTCCTGCGGGAACGCCCCCGCCGCCTGCCACGCGTCCAGGATGGAATCCGACATTGCCATGACCATGCCGGTCACGGTGACGGAGGCGCCGGCCATCACCGACATGGAATCGGCCAGCGCCGACTCCGAGAAGTGCAGCAGATACGCGGTTTGCTGGGCGTCCTCGAGGCTTGTCCAGAAGGAATGCGGTCCGAGCAGACTCGTAACGGCGATCCCTTCCAGCGAGATCTGCTGCCCGATGTAGCTGTCCGTTGCCATCGAGAAATCCGCGAACGGAATCGCGTTGATCAGTTCGTCGTCGGCAACTTCCTCGACTACGATCGCCGTCGGCTCGGCGGTGATGGAAAGCCAGTACAGGAAGCCGCCAATTGCCAGGAAGCACAGGACCATCATCGGGGTGCCCAGCCTGGCCGAACCTGCCTGGGACTTCAGGAACATTGCCGTCTGCCTTCCGTATCCGTGTTCATGTGTGGTGAAGGTCCCCTTTGGGGCCTCGTCTGCGTGCGGGATTCTATCACACCAATTCGATGAGCGCCATATCTGCCGCGTCGCCCTTGCGGGGAGCCCCCAGCTTGAGGATGCGCGTATAGCCTCCGGGGCGCTCCGTGTACCGCGGTCCCAGGTCGTCGAACAGCTTGCCGAGCACCTCCCGGTCGGAAATTCGCCTCGCGGCCTGTCGCCGGGCATGCAGATCGCCCCGCTTCGCAAGCGTGATGAGCCGCTCCGCGTAGGGCCGCAGTTCCTTGGCGCGAGCCTCGGTCGTGGTGATTCGCTCATGCTGAAAGAGCGAAGTGGCCATGTTCCTGAGCAGCGCACGTCTGTGGCTGGGAGACCGTGAAAGGCCCCTGCCCTTCTTCCTGTGACGCATCGTTACCGATTCCTCGTCCGCAAAACGTCTATTCGCTTGCCCCGGCGGGAGCCTCTTCCTCGACGAAGAACATGCGGCCGTCTTCGCGAAGCTCCAGCTTCATGCCGAAGCGGAGTCCGTGCTCGCCGAGCAAATCGTAGATCTCCTGAAGGGACTTCTTGCCGAAGTTGTCGATCGCGAGCATGTCCGCCTCGCTGCGCGTCACGAGGTCCCCCAGGGTCTTGATCGACTCCCGCTGCAGGGAGTTGCGCGACCGCACGCTCAGCTCCGCGAGGTCCTCGATGGAGGTCTCGAAGAGCTTGACCATCTGCTGAGGCACCGGCATCGCCTCGGTGGGCTTCGCTACGGGAGGGCCGCCTTCCGTGAAGTACAGCATGTATTCGAGGTGGCGCCGCACGAGCTCCGCCGAGTACCGGATCGCCCGCTCCGGATCGACCGAACCATCGGTCTCCACGTGAACGGTGAGGCAGTCGAAGTCGGTTCGCTGGCCGACGCGCGTCTCCTCGACGGTGAAGTTGGCCCGCAGGACCGGGTTGTAGATCGCGTCGATCCGCACGAGGTCCACCGGAGCGTTCCGCGGCATCGAATGCTGGTCGGCCAACACGAACCCGCGACCCTTGTTGACGCGGAGTTCGATGTTGAGGTCGACATCGTCCTGCAACGTCAGAATATGATGGTCCGGGTCGTGTACGGTGACCGAAGCCGGGCCCCGGATCTTCGCCGCGGTAACCGGACCCGCCTTGCCGGCGCTGATCTCCAGCACCGCCTCGTCCACATCGTCGTCGAGGCTGATCACCAGGTACTTCAGGTTCTGAATCACCTGATGCACATCCTCCACCACCGACGAGATGGTCTGGTGTTCGTGCACCACACCGCTGATCCGGAATGCCCACACCGCCGATCCCTGCAGCGAAGAAAGGAGGACGCGGCGAACCGAGTTTCCGAGCGTGTGCCCGTAGCCCCGCTCCAGCGGCTCCAGCACGAAGTCCGCGGAGCGGCCGTCGTCCGACACCCTTGCGATTTCAACGCGCTCCGGCAGTACGAGACCTGTAAGATCAATCTCCAGATTCACCTCGGTGTCCCTCCTGGTAGTTTCATTTCGCGTTCGTTCGGCCCATGTCGGATCGCGCGGCTCGTCGCGACCCCGTGCCTACTTGGAATAGAGTTCGACAATCAGCTGTTCCTGGGCCGCCAGCGGAATGTCTCCCCGCTTCGGCTCGCGCGTCATCCTGCCGACTTTGTTCCTTTCGTCGAGCGCCAGCCAGTCGAGCAGCTGCGGCCGGGAGCGTGCGCCCAGACTCACTGCGACGATTTCCAGTTCGCGCGACCCCTCTCGCACCGCCACTTCGTCTCCCGCGGAAACGCGGTAGCTGGGGATGTTCACGACCCTGCCGTTGACCTGCACGTGCCGGTGACGGACCAACTGGCGGGCCTGGCGCCGATTCGTGGTGAGGCCGAGACGGAACACGACGTTGTCGAGACGGCTCTCGAGCGCGACGATGAGATTCTCGCCCGTCACCCCCGGACGCCCCGCCGCATGCTCGAAGAGATTGCGGAACTGCTTCTCGTGAAGCCCGTAGATCCGCTTGACCTTCTGCTTTTCCCGCAGCTGGACCGCGTAGTCGGACTGCTTGCGCCGGCGCGCGGCGGCCGGACCGAGGTGTCCCGGCGGATACTGGCGACGTTCCACCGGACACTTCTCCGTGTAGCACTTCGTGCCCTTGAGAAAGAGCTTCTGCCCCTCCCTGCGGCACCGCTTGCAAACCGGACCTGTATATCGTGCCATTTGTAAAGCGTTCTTCTTCCGTTCAGACGCGGCGTTTCTTGGGTGGCCGGCAGCCGTTGTGGGGGAGTGGCGTCACATCGTGGATCGACTCGATGTGGAGTCCCGCGGCGGCCAGGGCCTGTATCGCCGACTCCCGTCCGGAACCGGGCCCCTGGACGCGCACGACCACCTTGCGAACCCCCATCGCCACGGCCTCGCGGCCCGCCTGCTCGGCGGCCATCGTGGCGGCGAACGGGGTCGACTTCTTCGATCCCTTGAAGCCCGCGGTTCCCGCCGAAGCCCACACCAGCGCGTTTCCGGCCTTGTCCGCGATCGTGATCAGCGTGTTGTTGAACGTCGCCTTGATGTGAGCGACGCCATCCGACGCCACGATCTTCTTGGTCTTTCTGGGTCTGGTCGATCTCGGTTTAGCCAAACGGCACCTGCCTGCGGGGGAGTGGCCTGAGGGGAGTTGCTACTTCTTGGGAGCCTTCTTCTTGCCCGCGATCGCGCGCCGCGGGCCCTTCTTGGTGCGGGCGTTCGTGTGGGTCCGCTGGCCTCTGACCGGCAGCCCGCGCCGATGCCGGACGCCCCGGTAGCAGCCGATGTCCATCAGCCGCTTGATATTCATCGACACCTCGGTGCGCAGCGCGCCCTCCACCTTGTAGTTGGACTCGATCTCGACGCGCAGCCGACTGGCGTCCTCGTCGCTCAAATCATGGGTGCGGCGGTTCGGGTCGATGCCCGTCGCATCCAGGATCCGCCGGGAGCGGACCGGACCCACTCCGTAGATGTAGGTGAGCGCCACCTCGATCCGCTTGCTTCTGGGAAGGTCGATTCCCGCAATTCGTGCCATTGGGGTGCTTCTCCTCAGCCTTGTCGCTGCTTGTGCCGCGGGTTCCGACTGCAGATCACGCGCACTACGCCCCGGCGCCGCACGACCCGGCAATACTCACACATCGGCTTCACGCTGGTCCGTACTTTCACTGAGCTTCGGCCTCCTGATCGGACGCAGTCCCCTGAATCGGGGCACAGCTTATTAAGGTAACGATCATGAGTGTCGTGTGGTAGTACTCAGCGGCGCGGCCACAGCCGGATCGCGCCCCTCCCGCTTGCCCGGCCGGTCCCAGATGCCGCCCCCGGTCAGAACCGCCGGGCCCTCGGTCGTCACGGCCACCGTATGCTCGAAGTGGGCCGAGAGGCGGCCGTCCGCGGTGCTGACCGTCCATCGGTCGGGGAGGGTGACGATCTGGTCCGTGCCCGCGGCGAGCATGGGCTCGATCGCGAGAACCATTCCGGGCTGAAGCGGCACGCCGCGTCCCCGGCGGCCCACGTTGGACACCTGGGGCTCCTCGTGGATTTCGCGGCCGACCCCGTGCCCGACGAGATCGGGAATGATGGCGAGCCCGGTCCCCCGCACCCGCCTCACGACCGCGGCCCCGATGTCGCCGACATGGTTGCCCGGCGCGGCCGCCGCAACCGCAAGCCGCAGCGCATCGCGGGTAACCTCGATGATGTGCGCCGCATCGGCCCCGATATCCCCTACCGGGAAGGTGAACGCGGAGTCGGCGCACCAGCCCCGCCGCCGCACGCCCACGTCGATGGAGACGATGTCGCCGCCGCGAAGCCGGCGCTTCGCCGGGATCCCGTGCACGACCTCGGCGTTCACGCTGATGCAGGCGCTGCCGGGGAAGCCGTACAGACCCTTGAAGGCCGGAACCGCTCCGTCGTGCGACCGGACGTACTCATCGACGAACCGATCGAGCGCCGCCGTGGTCACGCCCGGCACCACGCGCGGCTCGATCTCGTCCATCAGCGCGGAGATGATGCATCCTCCCTGCGCGATCGCCTCGATCTCCGCGGGCGACTTCAGGTGGATCGCCCCGGCGCGCTTCCTCACCACCGGCCGCTCCAAGCGCGTAAATGTATACTAAACACGACACAATGTAATGTTTGCATTACATTAGGACCGGATGAGTGACGCCCAGCGCCCCGCGCAGAGCGGTATGGACCTCGTCGATCCCGCCCTCGGCCTGCACGCGAACGAGGAGGTCCCGGGTGTCGTAGTACCCTATGAGCGGCGCCGTCAATTCGTGGTAGACGGCGAGGCGTGTACGGACGGTGTCGGGCTGATCGTCCGCGCGGTGAATGAGCGGCTCGCCCGTATCGTCGCAGAAGCCCTCCCTGCGCGGTGGATCGAAGTAGATGTTGTAGACGCGCCCCGACGGCGACGACCGTCGCCCCGAGATCCGCTTGAAGAGCACGGAATCGTCCGCATCGAGCAGCGCAACCCGGTCGACGGCGCGCTGCTGGCCCGCCAGGGCATCGTCCAGGGCCTCCGCCTGCGCGACGGTGCGCGGGAATCCGTCGAAGATCACGCCGCGCTCGGAGCCGAGCGCCGCCAGGTGCTCGCGGACAAGACCGATGATCACGTCGTCGGGCACCAGATCGCCGGCATCCATGTACTTCCGCGCTTCCAGACCAAGCGGCGTGCCCTCTCTGAGCGCGGCTCGAAGCAGGTCGCCGGTGGACACGTGCGCCCAGTCCAGCGAACGGCTCAGCCGCACCCCCTGCGTTCCCTTGCCGACCCCCGGGGATCCGAGGAGAACGACCACCATTCCCGCCGTATTCGCCACGCGTTCCCTACATGTAGCGCTGACGGCCGCGCATCTTCACCCGGCCTTTCTTCATGAACCCGTCGTAATGACGCAACAGCAGGTGCTGCTGGGCCTGCTGGACCGTGTCCAGCCCGACTCCGACCACGATCAGCAGGCTCGTGCCGCCAAAGGCGAAGTTCTGAATCCCGAAGATGTCGAAGATGAAGAAGGGGACGAGCGCGATAAAGGCCAGGTACATCGATCCGGGCAGGGTGACCCGCGTGAGGATCCGGTCGATGTATTCGGCCGTCCGCGCGCCGGGCTTCACCCCGGGGATGAAGGCACCCTGCTTCTTCAGGTTTTCGGCCAGGTCGACGGGGTTGAAGATGATCGCCGTGTAGAAGTACGTGAAGAAGACGATCAGCACGGCATACGTGATGTAGTACGCCCAGTTCCCCGGCTGGAAGATGGCCGCGAGATCCGCAACGAACTGGATCGAACTGAACGCCGCGAGGGTCCCCGGCACCACGATGAACGACTGCGCGAAGATGATCGGCATCACGCCGGCGGAGTTGATGCGCAGCGGGATGTGGCTCTTCTGGCCCTCCTGGATGCGTCCGCGCCCCACGACCTTGCGCGGGATCTGGACCGGGATCCTGCGGGCCGCCATCGTCATGGCGACAACGCCGGCGGTGATCCCGACCAGGACGCCGAGGAGCGCGAGGATGGCGAAGAGACCGATCTCGCCGACCATGAGCGACTCCCAGGTGCGCGCCACCGCGCTCGGGAAGCCCTGGATGATCGAGAAGAAGATCATCAGGGACATGCCGTTGCCGACGCCCCGCTCCGTGATCTGCTCGCCCAGCCACATCACGAAGACGCCTCCGACGGTCAGCACCACCACCGTCGTGAAGGCGAAGGTGGGGCCCGGGGACGGTACGGCGCTCCCCAGTCCCTGCAGGAAGTTGGCGTAGGCGAAGGCCTGGATGATGCACAGAAGCACGGTGGTGTAGCGGGTCCACTGCGTCAGCTTCTTGCGGCCCTGCTCACCCTCCTTCTGGAGCTTCTCGACGGTCGGGAAGACCGCGGCGAGCAGCTGGAACATGATGCTCGCGGAGATGTACGGCATGATCCCGAGCGCGAGGATCGTCGCGCGGCTGAGGCCGCCGCCTACGAACATGTCGTAGACGCCGAGGAAGGTCTGCGAGAACTGGCCGGCGAGCTGCTGCAGCGCCCCGACATCCACCCCGGGCACCGTAATGTGCGACCCGATCCGGTAGATCAGCATGATCAGGAGCGTGAAGAGAATCTTGTTCTTCAGCTCCGGGACGCGGAAGAGATTCGGGATGGGATTGGCCATCGCCGGTCCTTACTCCTTCGCCCCGCCGCGCGGGGCAAGAATCGTCACCGAACCGCCGGCGCCCTCGATCTTCGCGCGTGCAGCGGCGCTGACCGCATGCACCGAGCAGCTGATCGGACCGGCCGCGTCACCCGTCCCCAGGATCTTGACCGGCTTGCGCAACGTGCGGATCAACCCCGCCTCGCGCAGGCTTTCCGGCGTGGCATCGCCGTCGAGAATGTGCAGATCCCCGACGTTGACGACCTGGTATTCGACCCGGTTGCGGTTGGTGAAGCCACGCTTGGGGATACGCCGCTGCAGCGGCATCTGGCCGCCTTCGAACCACGCAGGCACGCCTCCGCCCGAACGGGCGTTCTGGCCCTTCTGGCCGCGTCCCGATGTCTTGCCCTTCCCGGATCCGGGCCCCCGGCCGACGCGTTTGCGGCCGTGGCGCGGTCCTTTTTCGGGCTTGAGGTTGTGCAATTCAATCATGGGTCAATCCACCTCCGTGACCTCTAGCAGGTGCTCCAGCTTTCTGATCATCCCGCGGATGGCGGGCGTATCGTTGTGGACCACGGACTGCTGATGCCGCTTGATGCCCAGGGCGTCCAGCGTTCGCTGCTGGATCTTCTGGCGGCCCACCGCACTACGGACCTGGGTGATCCTTATCCGCTTAGCCACGGCTGTCCACTCCAAGCTGTTCCACGGTAATGCCCCTGGCGGCGGCCACGTCGTATGCGGTCACGAGCGACTCGAGACCGGTGATCGTTGCACGGACCACGTTGATGGGATTGTTGGTCCCCAGGCACTTCGTCAGCACGTCGGTGATCCCGGCGGCTTCGAGAACCGCGCGCACGGGCCCGCCGGCGATCACCCCGGTACCCGGCGCGGCTGGCCGAAGGAGTACGCGCCCCGCTCCCCAGCGTCCGATGATCTCGTGGGGTATCGTGCCGTTGACGACCGGAACCTCGATCATGTTGCGCCGGGCCTGCTCGAAAGCCTTGCGGATGGCCTCGGCCACCTCGCTCGCCTTCGTGTGCGCGATCCCGACGCGGCCCGCCTGATCGCCGACCGCCACAAGCGCGGTGAAGGAGAAGCGGCGGCCGCCCTTCACGACCTTCGCCACCCGGTTGATGTGAATCAGATTCTCGACCTGTTCCGCTCCGTCGCGCGGCCCCATCCTGTCCATTGCCATCAGAAGACCAGGCCTCCCTCTCGTGCACCCTCTGCGAACGCCTTGACGCGTCCATGGTAACGATACCCTCCGCGGTCGAAGACCACGGTGCTGATGCCGTGCTCAACGGCGCGCTCCGCCAGGAGTCTGCCAGCGCTCCGCGCCGCGCCGATCTTGCCGCCGGCGGCGTCGGACGGTGCCTCGCGAAGATCCGGCGCAAGGGTGGAAAGGCCCACCAGCGTGTGGCGGGCATCGTCGTCGATCAACTGGCCCTCGATGTTTCTGAGGGAACGGTACACGGCCAGGCGCGGCCTGCCGCTGGTGCCGTGCACCTTCTTGCGGATCCGCGCGTGACGCCGCTTGCGTTGCAGTTGGCGGCTCTTCCTCAGTTTGCGTGCTTTGATCATGGTCGGTCAGGCCGTCACTTTGCGGCCGTCTTGCCGGCTTTGCGCCGGACATGTTCACCCTGGTATCTGATGCCCTTGCCCTTGTAGGGCTCCGGGGGTCGGAAGGAGCGGATGACAGCAGCCGTGTGGCCGACCTGCTGCTTGTCCGCTCCCCTTACGACAATGGTTGTCGGGTTCGGGGTCTCGAAGGTGATCCCTTCGGGAGCCGGGTAGTCGATGTTGTGCGAGAAGCCCAGCCGCAGTTGGAGTCCCTTCCCCGTGGTCTGTGCCCGGTATCCCACGCCGACGATCTCGAGTGTCTTGCTGAACCCCTGGCTGACTCCGATCACGATGTTGTTGATCAGCGCGCGGGTCAGCCCGTGAAGCGCCCGGTGGTCCTTCTGGTCGGTGGGCCGGCTCACGACGATGGACTTCTTTCCGTCGCCATTCCATCCCACCGAGATCGGGGAGCGTACCTGGAGCTCGAGTTCACCCCTGGGCCCCCTGGCCGCGACCCGCCGTCCTTCGAGGGTCACCGTGACCCCTGCGGGAATCTCCACGGGCATCTTGCCGATACGTGACATGAATCCTCCTACCAGACCTCTGCCAGAACTTCACCACCCACTCGCGCGGCGCGCGCGCCGCGGTCGGACAGCAATCCGCGCGAGGTGGACATCACCGCCATTCCCAGGCCGCCGCGCACCCTCGGGATCTCGTCGACTCCCACGTACCGGCGCCTTCCCGGACGCGAGATGCGGGCGATGTGCCTGATTACGGGCTCACCCTCGTAGTACTTCAGATAGACGCGCACCAGGCCGTGGCGACCGTCGTTCAGCACCTTGTAGTCGTACACGAACGCATTCTCCTTCAGGAGACGCGCCATCTCCACCTTGAGCTTTGAGCGCGGGATGTCGGCCCAGCGGTGCCCCGCCTGGCCGGCGTTGCGAATCCGCGTGAGCATGTCCGCAATGGGGTCGGTCATCATGGTCGGTTGCTCTTCTCCTGGTCAGGCCTGCGCCCCGACGATCACCGGGATTTCGCCGCGGAAGGGGAATCCCAGCTGCCGCAGCAGGGCGTACGCCTGGTCGTCCTTGTTGGTCGAGGTGACGATCGAAACATCCATGCCGTGGATTCGGCTGACCTTGTCGTAGTCCACTTCGGGGAAGATGATCTGTTCCCTGATCCCCACCGTGTAGTTGCCGCGGCCGTCGAACGACCGCGTATTCAGGCCGCGGAAGTCGCGGATCCGGGGCACTGCGATCGAGACGAATCGATCGAGGAACTCCCACATGTTGCGGCGGCGCAGCGTCACCGTCGCGCCGACCGGCATGCCCTCACGCAGCCGGAAGTTCGAGATCGACTTGCGGGCGCGCGTGATCACGGCCTTCTGACCGGTGATGACCGCCAGCTCGCCCACCACCGAATCGATGAGCTTGCGGTCCCGGCTGCCCTCTCCGATCCCGACGTTGAGCGTAACCTTGACCACCTGCGGGATCTGATGCCGGTTGACAAAGCCGAACTGCTTCTGCAGCACCGGCCTGGCAACCTCCCTGTAGTGGGCCTGGAGTCTTGGTTCCTTCATGTTCCGATGGTCTCCGTTATTGCTCAAAGCGATCAGCCCGGCTTCGGGATCGGGTTGCCGCTCTTCACCGCGATGCGCTCCTTGAAGCCGTCCGGCTCCACACGCATGCGGACCCGGCTGGCGTCCCCGGCGGCGGGATCCACGAGCATTACGTTGGAGAGGTGAATCGACCCCTCGAAGCTGATGATGCCCCCTTCGGGATTCGCCTGGGTGGGACGCGTGTGGCGCTTGCGCATGTTCACGCCCTGCACGACCACGCGGTTGGAGTCGTGCAGCACCCTCAGCACCGTGCCCTCGGCGTCGCGCTCGTTGCCGCGAATGACGCGTACCCTGTCGCCCTTCACGATTCTGGTATTGCCACTGGCCATGGTCTACAACACCTCCGGAGCCAGGGAAACGATTCTCATGTACCGCTTTTCGCGGAGTTCACGTCCCACGGGCCCGAAAATTCGGGTGCCCGTGGGCTCCTTCTGCGCGTTGATCAACACGGCCGCGTTGTCGTC
The DNA here is from genome assembly GCA_965211645.1 of Longimicrobiales bacterium. GTDB lineage: Bacteria > Gemmatimonadota > Gemmatimonadetes > Longimicrobiales > Gaopeijiaceae > Bin94. The sequence continues at coordinate 1,208,133 of OZ242947.1, forward strand.
GAATCGGATGTAGGTCCCGTCGCGCCGGCGCATCTCCTTGGCCGTGCGCACGACCACCGCCTCCATGACCTCGCCCTTTTTCACGCCGGCGTTCGGCACCGCATCCTTGATCGTCACGATGACCCGGTCGCCGATCCGCGCGTACCGCCGCCTCGACCCGCCGAGCACACGAATGCACAGGGCGCGCCGGGCGCCCGAGTTGTCGGCGATCTTCAACATCGATTCCTGTTGGATCATCTTGCTCTATCCGGTTCGTCTTCCACGCCGGGCCGCTCAGGCAGGCCGCTCGATGAGCTCGACGACGCGCCACCTCTTGGTCTTCGAGAGTGGACGCGTCTCCATGATCGAAACCGTGTCTCCCGCCCGGTACTCGTTCGCTTCGTCGTGCGCGTGATACTTCTTCGTGCGCTTCACCATCTTGCCGTAGAGCGGATGGCCGAAGCGCCGTTCGACCAGCACGGTCACGGTCTTGTCGGCCTTGTCCCCGACCACGACGCCCACCCGCAGCTTGCGCTGGCTGCGGCCGCTCTCGTCACTCATCGCTGGCACTCCGGCGTTCGTGAAGTATGGTCTTGATGCGAGCGATGTCGCGCCGGATCTCCCGGAGGAGCCTGGGGTTTTCGAGCTGCATGGTCGCGCTGCGGAAACGGAGCCGAAACTGCTCCATCTTCAGCTCGCCCAGGCGGTGCCCGAGTTCCGCGTTGTCCAGATCTCGTACTTCCTCAGCCTTCACGGTATCGCTCTCCGTACGCTCGTTCTGCTTCTACAGCTGTGTTTCCCGCTCGACGAAGCGCGTCTTCACGGGAAGCTTGAAAGAGGCGAGCTCCATGGCCCGGCGGGCGGTCTCCACGCCGACGCCTTCGAGCTCGAACATGATCCTGCCGGGCTTCACGACCGCCACCCACTCCTCCGGATTGCCCTTCCCCTTCCCCATGCGGGTCTCGGCCGGCTTCTTCGTGACGGGCTTGTCCGGGAAGATCCGGATCCAGACCCTGCCGCCTCTCCTGACGTGCCGCGTGATCGCCACACGGGCGGATTCGATCTGACGGTTGGTGATCCAGCTGGCCTCGAGGGCCTGCAGGCCGTACTGGCCGAAGGACACCTTGCTCCCCCGGTATGCCTTGCCCCGCATCTTGCCCTTGTGGGTCTTGCGGCGCCTGATCCGTTTTGGTGCTAGCATCTCCGATCCTTACCCCCGGGCGCCCGGTCCGGCCGAGTAGGTCCGGCCGAAACGGTCCTCGATCACTTCACCCTTGAAAATCCAGCACTTCACGCCCACGACCCCGTAGGTGGTGGCCGCCTCGACGTGCGCGTAGTCGATGTCCGCGCGGAGAGTGTGAAGGGGCACCCGGCCCTCGTTGTAGCCTTCCGTGCGGGCGATCTCGGCGCCGCCAAGCCGTCCGGCGCACTGGATGCGAATCCCCTCGGCCCCGGCGCGCATCGCCGACTGCACGGCGCGCTTCATCGCCCGCCGAAACGAGATCCGCTGCCGGATCTGGTGCGCGACGTTGTCGGCCACCAGACGCGCGTTCAACTCCGGGCGCTTGATCTCCTCGACGTTGATCGAAACCTCGCTGTTGGTCAGCACCGCCAACTCGTCGCGAAGCTTGTCCACCTCCGCTCCCCGCTTTCCGATCACGACGCCGGGACGAGCCGTGTGGAGCGTCACCACCAGCTTCGACGGCTTGCGGGCGATGTCCACCTTGGCCAGGGCGGCATGGTTCAGGCGCCGGTGAAGGTAGGTGCGGATGGTGTGATCCTCCTTCAGCAGCTTCGGGAAATCCCGCTCGGCGTACCATCGGGAACGCCAGTCCGCCACGATCCCCAGCCTGAATCCGTGTGGGTGGGTTTTCTGACCCATCCGTCAACTCTCCTTCGCTTTCACTTCGACCGTGATGTGGCTTGTCCTGCGTTTGCGGGGCGTGGCGCGTCCCATGGCGCCGGCCCTCCAGCGCTTGAGGGTGGGACCTTCGTCGACGAACGCGCGGCTGATCACCATGTCGTCCACGTCCACCGAATCTCCATCCCGGTCCGCCAGGTCCTGGGCGTTGGCCACCGCCGAACGGAGCGTCTTTCCGACGGGAACGGCCGCGGCCTTTTTGGAGAACTTGAGGACCGATACGGCCTCGTTGACGGAGCGGCCGCGGATCAGGTCGACAACCAGCCTGACTTTCCTCGGACTCATTCGGATGTCCCTGGCGATCGCTCGAGCTTCCATGACGACCCTCCTACCTCTTCGACCGCTTGTCGGCGAGCTTGCCGCCGTGACCGCGGAAGAGCCGCGTGGGCGCGAACTCGCCGAGTTTGTGACCCACCATGTTCTCGCTGATGTAGACCGGGATGAACTTGTTGCCGTTGTGCACCGCGATCGTGTGGCCGACGAAATCGGGTGAAATCGTCGAAGCCCGCGACCAGGTGCGAACGACGGTCCTTTCGTTCCGCGAGTTCATCGCCTCGACCTTGCGCAGCAACTTCTCGTCGATGAACGGGCCCTTCCTCACGCTTCGCGGCATATCGCTGTTCCTCGGTCTCCCTTGTGCCCGTACGCTAGCGCGTGGCCTTGCCGCGCTTGCGTCCACGGACGATGAACTGGTTCGACGCTTTCTTTCTCTTGCGGGTCTTGGTGCCTTCCGGCTTGCCCCAGGGGGTTACCGGCGGACGCCCACCGGAGGCCTTGCCCTCACCGCCTCCGAGGGGATGATCCACCGGATTCATGGCAACGCCGCGGACCTTGGGCCGCCGGCCGCGCCAACGGTTTGCCCCGGCCTTGCCGAGGGACTGCAGATTGTGATCGGCGTTTCCGACCTGTCCCACCGTGGCCAGGCAGCGCCTGTGGATGCGGCGGACTTCCGTGGACGGCAGCCGCAGAGTGACGTAGTCGCCCTCCTTGGCAACGACTTGCACCCCGGCGCCGGCCGAGCGTGCCAGCTGGCCGCCCTTTCCGGGTTTCATCTCGACGTTGTGGACCGTAGTGCCGAGAGGGATCCGCTCGAGCGGAAGTGCGTTGCCGGGCCGAACATCGGCGTCGGGACCCGACGACACCGTGTCGCCCACGCCTGTGCCGCGCACGTAGAGGATGTAGCGCTTTTCGCCGTCCTCGTAGTGGATCAGGGAAATGAACGCCGACCGATTGGGATCGTATTCGACGGCTGCGATCTTTCCTCGCACTCCGTACTTGTCGCGCTTGAAGTCGATCCTGCGGTAGCGGCGCTTGTTGCCCCCACCCCGCCGGCGCATGGTGATCCGGCCGTGGTGATTGCGACCTCCCGATCTCTTCAGCGGCTCGGTAAGGGACTTCTCGGGCCCCTTCCGAGTGACGGCATCCTTGGCTGTCGTCGACCGGAATCGGCTTCCGGGCGTGACAGGTTTGAATTTCTTCAGTGCCATGGATCAACCCATCTCGTAGAATTCGATTTCATCGCCCGGGGTCAGCTGAACGACAGCCTTCTTGTACGAAGCGCGTCGTCCCAGGTCCCAGTTCTTGGCCATCCGGCCGAGCAGCGCCCGCTTTGCCTTTCCGGGATACCGCATGGTCCGCACGTCCTCCACCTTGACGTCCCACAGCGCCTCGACCGCACGCGCGATTTCGTGCTTGTTGGCGCGCTTGTTGACGACGAAGGTGTACAGGCTGGCCGCCATCTGCTCGGTGGTCTTTTCCGTGACGACCGGAGACACGATCACATCATGGGACTCGCGCATCATGCCCCCTCGGCGGTCGCGGCCGGCGCCCGCTCAACGGGACGCCGACGCGGACGATCATTGCTCGCAGCCGCTTCGCCCAGAGCGGCGAGCGCTGCCTCCTCGATGATCACGGTGCCGGACCATACCACGTCGAACGATGATTCCTCGCCGAATGGCATGACGCGCACTCCGGCAAGATTGCGCCCGGAGAGGTACAGGTTGCGGTTCACGCCGTGGGTGAGGAACAGGACCTTTCCGGGCAGATCGATCGTGGCCAGCAGTTCCGTAAGCTTGCGGGTCTTTGGTGCCTCGAAGTCGAATCCCTCGATTACCGCGACCCGACCGGCGGAGGCGCGGCTGTTGAAGGCGGAGGAACGTGCGAGGGTGCGGATGCGCCGGGGCAGGCGCCGGGTCCAGGAACGGGACTGCGGCGGAAACGCCCGCCCGCCGCCGCGCCACTGGACCGCCCGAATGGTTCCCTGCCTGGCCCGCCCCGTGCCCTTCTGGCGCCACGGCTTCCGGCTTCCACCGGCAACCGCGCTGCGGTTCTTCCTCCGGACCGTGCCCTGACGCTGGTTCGAGAGGTAGGCGGTCACCGCCTGGTGAAGCGCTCCCTCGTGAATCACCCCGTCGAACAGCGCGGCCGGAAGGGTCACGTCCTCCCCGGCAGAGCCGTTCATCTTGATGTAGCGTGCCTTGTACATGCTTCTATTTCCGAATCAGGACGTAGCTGTTCCTGCTGCCTGGAACGCCACCCTGTATGAACAGCAGGTTGCGTTCCGAATCAATCCGGACGACCCGCAGGTGCCGGATCGTCCGCCTCTTGCCCCCCATGCGGCCGGGCAGCTTCTTCCCCTTGATCACCCTCGAGGGATCGGTGCCGGGGCCCATCGAACCCGGGGTGCGGGACATCGGGTGCCCATGTGAAGCCGGGCGGCCCACGAATCCGTGCCGCTTGACTACGCCCTGAAAGCCCTTGCCCTTCGAGACACCGGTCACGCGGACCCGCTGGCCGGCCTCGAACATTGCAACGGTAAGTTGCTGGCCCGGCTCGTAGGCATCGCCTTCTCCCGCCGGGAATTCACGGATGAGCCGTGGAGCCGCATCGAGCCCCGCCTTCGACGCGTGCCCCAGTTCGGCCTTGCTGGTGCGCTTGTGCTTCCTGGTGCCGTAGCCCACCTGGACAGCCGCATAGCCGTCGGACTGCTCGCTCTTGACCTGGAGTACGGGGCAGGGCCCGGCCTCCAGCACGGTTACGGGAACGGAACGGCCCTCGTCCGTGAAGACTCGGGTCATGCCCAGCTTTCTTCCGATCAATCCAGCCATCGTCAGTCCACCTTGATCTCGACGTCGACCCCTGCCGGAAGATCGAGCTTGGTGAGCGCATCAATGGTCTGGGGGCGGCTCTCGACGATGTCGATCAGGCGCTTGTGCGTCCTGAGTTCAAACTGCTCCCGGCTCTTCTTGTCGATGTGGGGCGAACGCAGGACCGTCCACCGCTGTCGGCGGGTGGGGAGAGGAATGGGCCCGCGGATCCTTGCGCCCGTCTTCTGGGCGGTCCGCACGATGTCCGCGGCCGTCTGGTCCACGACCCAGTGGTCGAAGGCCTTCAGGCGTATCCTGATCCTGTTCGTCATCCCCTTCGACGCCCCTCTGGCGGGGCTCGGCGGGCTTGCCGGTGTTGCCATGGTTCTTCCTACTCGATGATCTCGGTAACGACGCCGGCGCCCACCGTGCGTCCGCCCTCGCGGATCGCGAAGCGAAGCTCCTCGTCCATCGCGATCGGCGTGATCAGTTCCACTTCCATCTGCACGTTGTCCCCCGGCATCACCATCTCCACTCCGTCGGGCAGCATCGCCGAACCCGTCACGTCCGTCGTGCGGAAGTAGAACTGCGGACGGTAGCCGTTGAAGAACGGCGTGTGACGGCCCCCCTCCTCCTTCGTCAGCACGTACACCTCCGCCTTGAACTTCGTGTGCGGCGTGATCGACCCCGGGATCGCCAGCACCTGGCCCCGCGAGATCTCCGTCTTGCCCACGCCTCTGAGCAGCAGCCCCGCGTTGTCCCCCGCCTGGCCCTGCTCCAACAGCTTGCGGAACATCTCCACGCCCGTCACCACCGTCCTGCGGTCCTCGCCCATCCCCACGATCTCCACCGTGTCCCCCTTGTGGATCACGCCCCGCTCGATCCGGCCCGTCGCAACCGTGCCGCGGCCCGTGATCGAAAACACGTCCTCCACCGGCATCAGAAACGGCTTGTCGATGTCACGCTCCGGCTCCGGGATGTACGTGTCGATCGCCTCCATCAGCTCCTCGATGCACGCCCCCGCTTCCCCCTCGCCCCCGTTCTCCAGCGCATGCAGCGCGCTCCCCATCACCACCGGCAGATCGTCGCCCGGGAACCCCTGTTCACTCAGCAGCTCCCGCACCTCCAGCTCCACCAGCTCCAGAAGCTCCTCGTCGTCCACCATGTCCACCTTGTTCATGAACACCACGATGTGAGGAACGTTCACCTGGCGCGCCAGAAGCACGTGCTCCCGCGTCTGCGGCATCGGCCCGTCCGCCGCGCTCACCACCAGAATCGCACCGTCCATCTGCGCCGCGCCCGTGATCATGTTCTTCACGTAGTCCGCGTGCCCCGGACAGTCCACGTGCGCGTAGTGACGGTTCGCCGTCTCGTACTCCACGTGCGCCGTCGCGATCGTGATCCCCCGCTCCCGCTCCTCCGGAGCCTTGTCGATCTCGTCGAACGCGATCGCGTCCCCGCCGAACTTCTTCGCCTGCGCCAGCGTGATCGCCGCCGTCAGCGTCGTCTTGCCGTGGTCCACATGGCCGATCGTCCCCACGTTCACATGCGGCTTCGTGCGCTCGAAGGTCTCCTTCGCCATTCTTTCCTCGTTCGGGTTTTGCGGTGGTTTGGGGCGGGGTCGCTCAGACGCCCGCCAGGACTTTCTTTCCGGCCTTCTTCCGGGCTGCTTCTTCGTAGTGCGAGAACTGCATGGTGTACACGGCGCGTCCCTGGCTGAGGGAGCGCAGCGCCGTGGAGTATCCGAACATCTCCCCCAGCGGCACGCTCGCGCCGATGACCTGGGCATCACCTCTGTCCGTCATGCCCCCCACCTTGCCGCGGCGCGCGGAAAGGTCGCCGATCAGATCGCCCATGTATTCGGAGGGCGTCACGATCTCGACATCCATGATCGGCTCGAGCAGAATGGGGCTGGCCCTCCTCAATCCCTCCTTGAGCGCCATTGTCCCGGCGATCCTGAAGGCCATTTCGCTGGAGTCCACGTCGTGATACGAACCATCGAGGAGGGACACCTTGACATCGACCACCGGATACCCTTCCACGACGCCGGCGTTCAGGGCGTCGCGCAGCCCGCGTTCCACGGACGGAATGTACTCCCGCGGAACGGTACCGCCCTTGATCCGATCTTCGAAAACGAAGCCCGACCCTGTTTCTCCCGGCTCGATATCGACCACGACATGGCCGTATTGTCCGCGTCCGCCGGTCTGCCGGACGAACCTGCCCTGAACGTTCGACGCCGCTTCCCGAATCGTCTCCCGGTAGGCCACCTGCGGCCGCCCGATATTGGCCGACACCGAGAACTCGCGGCGCAGTCGATCGACGATGATCTCCAGGTGAAGTTCGCCCATTCCGCTGATGATCGTCTGGCCGGTCTCGGGGTCGGTGTGCACCCGGAACGTCGGGTCCTCCTCGGCCAGCTTGGCGAGGCCGGTACCCAGCTTGTCCTGGTCGGCTTTCGTCTTGGGCTCGATGGCGACCGCGATCACCGGCTCCGGGAAACTCATCGCTTCCAGGACGATCGGGGCATCGGGCGCGCAGATGGTGTCACCGGTGCGCACGTTCTTCAGGCCGATGACCGCCACGATGTCGCCAGCGAAAACCTCCTGCCGCTCTTCGCGCTTGTTCGCGTGCATCTGCAGCAGGCGGCCGGCCCGCTCCTTCTTGTCCCGGGTGGCGTTGAGGACTCGGCTGCCCCTCGGCAGCGACCCGGAATACACCCGCAGGTACGTCAGCTTCCCGACGAACGGGTCGGTCATGATCTTGAAGGCCAGCGACGAGAAAGGCGCATCGTCCGATGCCTCGCGCGTTTGCCGCTCATCCCCGTATGGGGGGCGACCGTCGATGGCCGGCACGTCCAGCGGCGAGGGAAGGTAGTCGATCACGCCGTCGAGAAGCCGCTGAATACCCTTGTTCTTGAAGGCGGATCCGCAAAAGACGGGGAACAGGGTGCCCGTAGTGGTGGCCGCGCGGATGGCCTGCCGCACGTCGTCCTCGGTAAGCTCATCGCCCAGCAGATAGCGCTCGAGCAGCTCGTCGTCGTGTTCCACGGCGGCCTCGACCAGCTCGTAGCGGAGCGACTCGGCCTTCTCGCGGAGTGAATCCGGGATGTCCACCTCGACGATGGTCGCGCCGAGCTCGTCGTCCCACACGAACGCCTTCATCGCCACGATGTCGATCACGCCCGTGAACAGGTCCGCTTCGCCGAGCGGATACTGCACCGCGAACGCGTTCGCTCCGAGGCGCTCGCGCATCATCGTGATCACATGCTCGAAATCGGCGCCCGTCCGGTCCATCTTGTTGACGAACGCGATCCTGGGGACGCCGTAGCGGTCGGCCTGCCGCCAGACGGTCTCGGACTGGGGCTCCACCCCGCCTACCGCGCAAAAGACAGCGACCGCCCCGTCCAGTACGCGAAGCGATCGCTCGACCTCGGCCGTGAAGTCCACATGGCCGGGCGTGTCGATGATATTGATGCGGTATTCCGAGTCGTTGCGCAGCCAGTAGGCGGTCGTGGCCGCGGAGGTGATGGTGATCCCCCGTTCCTGCTCCTGCTCCATCCAGTCCATCGCCGCCGCCCCCTCATGGACCTCGCCCATGCGGTGAAGGCGACCCGTATAGAACAGGATGCGCTCGGTGGTCGTCGTCTTCCCGGCATCGATATGGGCCATGATGCCGATGTTTCGAAGCTTGGGAAGTGGTGTTTTCCTGGACATTATCTATTCTTCAACTCAGTATCGCCGCGCGTTTCAAACAGCGTTCCCGCCGGGGATTCCTCCCTGCCCCCCGGGACCCTCGGGCCCGGCGGCGGCGGGGCGGACGGCCTACCAGCGGTAGTGCGCGAAGGCTTTGTTGGCTTCGGCCATCCGATGTGTGTCATCCTTCTTCTTTACCGTCGCGCCCTCTCCACGGCTCGCCGCGAGGATCTCGTTGGCAAGCCGCTGGGCCATGGTGCGTTCCGTCCGCTTCCGTGAGAAGTCGATCAGCCACTTGACCGCGAGTGCCTGGCGCCGCTCGGGTCTCACTTCGATCGGGACCTGGTAGGTTGCGCCACCCACGCGCCGGCTCTTGACCTCCAAGGCCGGCTTCGAGTTGGTCAGCGCCTGCTGGAAGACGTTCATGGGGGGCTGTCCGGCCCTGGTCTCGACGATGCCCATCGCGTCGTAGAAGATCGCCTCGGCCAGAGACTTCTTCCCATCCAGCATCAGGCCGTTGATGAACTTCTGGACAACGGCGGACCCGTAGCGCGGATCCTCCGGAATCACTCGGCGAATTGCACGTGAACGACGGCTCATGAACGCGTCTCCGGATACGGCCTACCTGGGCCGCTTCGCTCCGTACTTGGACCGACCCTGCCTGCGGTCGGAAACGCCCGAGGTGTCCAGCGTCCCACGGACGATATGGTACCGGACGCCCGGCAGATCCCTCACCCGGCCCCCGCGAATCAGCACGATGGAGTGCTCCTGAAGGTTGTGGCCTTCGCCGCCGATGTACGCGGTGACTTCGTATCCATTCGTAAGGCGGACACGGGCGACCTTGCGCAGAGCCGAGTTGGGCTTCTTGGGCGTGGTGGTGTACACACGGGTACAGACACCCCGCTTCTGGGGGTTTTTCTGAAGCGCGGGCGACTTGTTCTTCTTGGCGAGCCGCGCGCGACCCTTCCGCACCAGTTGGTTCAGCGTAGGCATGACAGCCGAGCTTTTCCCTCGTCGGTTTCGTATGGTTCGGGCGAACAGCAACAGGGGGCGAACAAAGGCGCGCTTGGGCAATCAAGCGCGCCGATTCACCCGGAGAGCTGAGCCTCCAGGCCACTTCCTGGACAGCCTGGAAAAGGTATGGAAACTACCTCACGGTGTCAACTGCCGGAAGCGCCGAACAGGTGGGGATTCTACCGGTCGCTGCGGAGTTCACAGGCATGCCGGTCGCACGGGGGCCGACCCGGGACCGGATCGGCCCGGTCTCCCCCCCCTGTAGCCGTCCCCGCACACGCTGGATCCAACGCGGGGTGCGCCGCAGACCGAAGTCTGCGGCGCCGCCGTCCGCGGCCCGCCAGCCGGCCTACTCGGCCGGAATTTCCTCCACGGTTTCGCTCAGGCCGGGCAACAGCTCGTCAGGAGCGGTCAGCGGCAGGATCTCTTCGTCGTAGTAGGACTGCTCGACCACAAATTCCACATCGTGCCAGCGATGCACCCCGGTTCCGGCCGGGATCAGGTGCCCGATGATGATGTTCTCCTTCAGACCCTTGAGGTCGTCGCGGGCGCCGCGCACGGCAGCGTCGGTCAGCACCCTGGTGGTCTCCTGGAAGGATGCCGCCGAGATGAAGGAGTCGGTGGTCAGGCTCGCCTTCGTGATCCCGAGCAGCAACGGCTCCTGGACGGCGTGCTTCTTCCCTTCCTGCTGGGCCCGCTCGTTGATCTCGCGGAACTCCACACGGTCCACGTGATCGCCCTCCAGCAGGTCCGTTCCGCCGGGATCGACGACCCGGACCTTTTGCAGCATCTGGCGCACGATCACCCCGATGTGCTTGTCGTTGATCGTCACGCCCTGGAGCCGGTACACCTCCTGTATCTCGTTGAGCAGGTACTCCTGCACGGCGCGAGCCCCTTGAATCTGCAGGATGTCGTGGGGGTTCTTCGGGCCCTCCGAGAGACGGTCGCCCGCGCGCACCTGGTCGCCCTGATGCACGCGCATGTGCTTGCCGACGGGCACGTCGTAAGTCCTGCGCTGTCCGACCTTCGGCGTGACGAATACTTCGCGCTTGCCGCGCTTGATGTCGCCGAAGGACACCGTGCCGTCGATCTCCGTGATGACCGCGGGATCCTTCGGGCTGCGCGCCTCGAAGAGCTCCGCAACGCGAGGAAGCCCCCCGGTGATGTCGCGCGTCTTGTAGACCTCCCGGCTGATCTTCGCGATCCGGTCGCCGGGCCGGACCTCGTCACCGTGAGCGCACATCAGCTGGGCGCCCACGGGAACGATGAACTCCTTGAGCATCTCGCTCGACGCAGCCTCTCCGGCCCGGACCTGGATCGTGGGATGCAGCTTCTTGTCGCGATCCTCGATGACCATGCGCTGGCGGCGTCCTGTCGATTCGTCGAGTTCCTCGCGCACGGTCTGCTCCTCGACGAGGTCGACGAAGCGCAGGTAGCCGTCAACATCGGCCACGATGGGCTCCGAATAGGGATCCCAGCTGAAGAGGAGGTCCCCCGCCCGGATGTGCGTCCCTCCCTTGACGTGGATCGTCGCCCCATAGGGAACCGAGAGCTTGCTGCGTACCTGCCCTTCCCGGGTCTGGATGACGATCTTGCCCTCGCGGGACGTAACGACGTCGTTCTCTTCCCGGTCTGTCACAGTGGTAACCCGGTCGAGCGCCACCACGCCCGAAATCTTGGACTTGCGCTGATTCTGGGCCGCGATGCGCGCCGCCGTGCCACCGATGTGGAATGTCCTGAGCGTGAGCTGGGTCCCAGGCTCTCCGATCGACTGCGCGGCGATGATTCCCACGGCCTCGCCCTGGTCGACCGGGCCCATGGTGGCGAGATTGCGGCCGTAGCACATCCGGCAGATTCCCCGCTTGGTTTCGCAGGTAAGCACTGAACGGATCTTTACTGCCTGGATGCCCGCGTTCTCGACCGCGGTAGCCGCGTCTTCGCTGATCAACTCGTTGGCGGTAAGGATCAAATCGCCATCGATGGGATCGTAGACGCTCTCGAGCGCCACGTTCCCCACGATCCGGTCCGCGAGCGGCTGAACGATGTCCTCGCCCTCCTTGAGCGCGCTCATCTCGAGACCCTGAATCGTGTAGCAGTCGTCTTCCGAGATGGTGACGTCCTGGGCCACATCCACCAGGCGCCGCGTCAGGTATCCTGCGTCGGCCGTCTTGAGCGCCGTGTCCGCCAGCCCCTTGCGCGCGCCGTGCGTGGAGATGAAGTACTCCACCACGCTGAGTCCCTCGCGGAAGTTCGACCGGATCGGACTCTCGATGATCTCGCCGATGCCGCCTGTCAGTTTCTTCTGCGGCTTGGCCATGAGGCCGCGCATCCCGGCGAGCTGACGCATCTGGTCGCGGTTTCCGCGCGCCCCCGAGGTCATCATCATGTAGACCGGGTTGAAGCCGCCCTTGGACCGCTCGAGATGCTGCACCATCGCATCGGCCACGTCGTTGTTGGCGTGGGTCCAGGTGTCGATGATCTTGTTGTAGCGCTCGCCGTTCGAGATGAACCCGGACTCGTAGGCGTTCTGGAATCTCGTTACCTGGTCGGTGGCTTCGCCCAGCAGTTCGCCCTTCTCCGGCGGAACCTCGAGGTCGTCGATCCCGACGGACACGCCGCCCAGAGTCGCGTAGCGGAATCCGAAATCCTTGAGGTTGTCGAGAAACTCCGTCGTTACCGAGAGCCCGGCTTCAGTGAAGCACTGGAAGACGAGGTCGCCGAGCTGTTTCTTGCCGAAGGTCCGGTTAAGGAAGCCGATCTTGTCGGGGATGATCGAATTGAAGAGTACACGACCGACCGTTGTGCGCTCCCAGCGAGCCTCGGTCCCGCTGCCGTTTTCGCCCGAGGCGGAGCCCGATACCCAGAACCAGCAGGGAGTCGAGAACTCGACATGGCCGTGCGACAGGGCCATCTCCACTTCTCCATACCTGGAGAAACGACGCGCTTTCTCGTAGAGCTCATCGAGCTTCGCGCTGGCCTCGGCGCGCCGCGCCTCGGGCACCTTGGTGCTGTTTGCCGCAGCCTCGTATTTGGCTACCTCCAGCGGTGGCTTGGTCAGGTAGTACGCTCCGATCACCATGTCCTGGCTGGGCGACGCCACGGGCCGTCCATTGGAGGGCAGCAGCACGTTGCTGCTCGAAAGCATGAGAACGCGGGCCTCCAGTTGTGCCTCGTAGGAAAGTGGCAGGTGCACCGCCATCTGGTCTCCGTCGAAGTCGGCGTTGAAGGCCGTGCAGACCAGAGGGTGAATCCGGATCGCCTTGCCCTCGACCAGCACCGGTTCGAAGGCCTGAATCCCGATGCGGTGCAGGGTCGGCGCCCGATTGAGAAGGACCGGGTGGTCCCGGATGATGTCCTCGAGCACCTCGTAGACCTTCGGATCGTCCTGTTCGACGATCTTCTTGGCCCGCTTCACCGTCTCCGCTTCTCCCCGCTTCTCCAGCTCGTGGATGATGAAGGGCTTGAACAGCTCCACGGCCATCGCCTTGGGCAGGCCGCACTGGTGCAACTTCAGCTCGGGTCCGACCACGATGACCGAGCGGCCCGAATAGTCCACGCGCTTGCCGAGGAGGTTCTGCCGGAAACGGCCCTGCTTTCCCTTGAGCATGTCGGAGAGCGACTTCAGCGGCCGCTTCCCGCGACCGCGGATCGCCTTCGACCGGCGTCCGTTGTCGAAGAGGGCGTCGACCGATTCCTGGAGCATGCGCTTTTCGTTCCGCAGGATGACTTCGGGCGCACGCATCTCGATGAGCTTCTTGAGCCGGTTGTTGCGGTTGATGACGCGACGGTAGAGATCGTTGAGGTCGGACGTGGCGAACCGGCCGCCGTCGAGCGGCACCAGGGGACGCAGGTCCGGCGGTATCACCGGGATCACGTCCAAAACCATCCACTCGGGCTTGTTGCGCTTGTCGGGCGTATCTCCGGAATTGCGCAGTGCGTCCACAACCTTGAGGCGGCGCAGCTTCTTCTTCTTGCGGTGCTGGGAGGTCTCGGTCGCGATCTCGTGGCGGAGCCACACGGAAAGACGGTCGAGCCCCTTTCCGTCGCGGTTCTGGTCGGCGATCGGCACCTCCGGCGAGTCCAGCCGCTTGAGCAGGGTACGGGCCGCTTCGGCTCCGATCTCCGCCTTGAATGTCTCGTCGCCCTCCTCGCGGGCCTTGACACGCAGGTCGTAGTACTCGTCTTCGTCGAGCAGATCGAGGAACTCGACATCCTGGTCGCCGGGATTCGTTACCACATAGGCCGCGTAGTAGATGACCTGCTCAAGGTCCTTGAGGGTCATTCCCAGGAGGTAGCCGAGTTGGCTGGGCAGCGTCTTGAAGAACCAGATGTGGCAAACGGGCACCGCCAGCTCGATGTGGCCCATGCGCTCCCGCCGGACCTTCGACAAGGTGACCTCGACACCACAGCGATCGCACACGATGCCGCGGAAGCGAATGCGCTTGTATTTGCCGCAAGCGCACTCCCAGTCCTTTACCGGCCCGAAGATGCGCTGGCAGAACAGCCCCATCGGCTCGGGCTTGAACGAGCGATAGTTGATTGTCTCCGGCTTGGTGACCTCGCCGTGCGACCACTCGCGAATGTCCTCGGGAGAGGCGATCCTGATCCGGATAAAGTCGAAATCCGACGACCGGGTTTCTTTCGCGCGGTGGGGAAAGTCGATCATGTTTCGTCCTCCGTACTCTGTTACTGGTCCTCGCCGAGTTCCACCGTCAGTCCAAGGGCCTGGAGTTCCTTCACCAGGACATTGAACGACTCGGGGATCCCCGGCATCGGGAGGTTGTCGCCCTTGACTACCGCCTCATAGACCTTCGAGCGGCCGGTCACGTCGTCCGACTTGACGGTGAGGATCTCCTGCAGGGTATGCGCCGCGCCGTAGGCCTCGAGCGCCCACACCTCCATCTCGCCGAATCGCTGACCGCCGAACTGGGCCTTGCCGGCCAGCGGCTGCTGGGTAACGAGCGAATAGGGGCCGATGCTTCGGGCGTGGATCTTGTCGTCGACCAGATGCGACAGCTTGAGCATGTAGATCACGCCGACCGTGATCGGAAACTCGAAACGCTCTCCACTGCGCCCGTCCCTCAGCCAAACCTTCCCGTTCGGGAGGATTTCGGCGGCAGCCAGCAACTCCTGCAGTGCGGCTTCCAGTCCCGGACCGACAGGCCCCTTGCCGGACAACGCGGCTATCGCCGGGAGGGCCTGCTTCACCGCTTCGCGCCGGTCCGCCGCCACGCAACCGCCGACGGCAATCAGGAATTCGCGGAGTTTGTCGAACAGTTCCGCGGCCGACGTCCCCGCCGAGGTCGCGACGTAGTCGTCGAGACTCCTTCCGATGGAGACTATGCCATCCCGACCCCTATCGGCACCGTTTCCGTTGGCGGCGGTGCGTACCGTATGCCGGCCGTTCTCGTCGTGCGACCGCACCATCTTGAGGAATCCCTGGTAGTGACCCGGGTCGAACGGCCAGAGAACTCCCTTGGCGAGATGTTCTCCGGCCCACTTCGCCCCGGCCAGCCTCAGCAACAGGGCGATCTCTTCCTCGGAGGCGCCGTGGAAGACGGGCGTCTTGGCTCCGAAGCCCAGATTCGACGCCGCCCACCCCAGGTGCGTCTCGAGCACCTGGCCCACGTTCATGCGCGAAGGCACGCCCAGGGGATTCAACACGATATCGACCGGCGCGCCGTCCGGCAGGTAGGGCATGTCCTCCTCAGGCGCGATCCTGGCGATGATCCCCTTGTTCCCGTGTCGGCCCGCCATCTTGTCGCCGACCGAAATCTTGCGCTTCTCGGCGATGCACACCTTCACGAGCTGGACCACGCCCGGAGGCAGTTCGTCAGGCTGGAACACCTTGTCGATCTGTTCTTCGGTGCGATCGCGCTCTCGCTGGATGCGATCCCTCGCTTCGTCGATGATCCGGTTCAGCTCCTCGTTCGTCTCCTGGTTCCGGACCTTGAGTTGAATCAGGTCCACTTCCTTGAGAGACATCTGCTGGAGGCGCTTCTTCGTCAGCTTCGTACCCTCGTCGTAGTAGGGCTCGACGGTGCCCTTCTTGAGGCAGAGCGCGATCACCTGGTTGTGGAGCCTGCCCAGGAGCTCTTCATCACGAGCCTCGCTCACGCGCTGAATCTCTTCGCGTTCCCGCTGCCGCAGTTCGCCGATCCGCGCTCCGTGCTCGCGCTCGAGCAACGGATCGTCGATCCGGCGCGAGAAGATCTTCACGTCGATCACCGTTCCGACCATCCCGGGTGACACGCGCAACGACGAGTCCTTCACGTCCTTGGCCTTTTCGCCGAAGATCGCGGTGAGCAGCTTCTCCTCGGGCGACAGCTCGGTTTCGCCCTTCGGGGTGATTTTCCCACACAGGATGTCGCCGCTCTTCACCTGCGCGCCGATGCGGACGATGCCCCTCTCGTCGAGATCGAGGAGGCTCTCCTCGGCCACGTTGGGGATCTCGCGGGTGATTTCCTCCATCCCGCGCTTGGTATCCCGTACGTGGAGCTCGAGTTCCTGGATGTGAATCGAGGTGAAGAGGTCGTCGCGGACCAGGCGTTCCGACAGCACGATCGCATCCTCGAAATTGTAGCCGTACCAGGGCATGAAGGCGACGCGCACATTCCGTCCGAGCGCCAGCTCGCCGTGGTCGGTCGACGGCCCGTCGGCCACGATGTCGCCCTTGCGGATGCGCTGGCCGGACTTCACCAGCGGCCGCTGATTGATCGCCGTATCCTGATTCGTCCGCCAGAACTTCTTCAGCCTGTAGCGGTCGAACTGGGCGAGCTTGGCCAGCGGGCGCGCATCGTCGGTCCCGGCCCTGCCCGTATCCACCACGATCTCGTCGGCCGTGACCCGCGCGACCTTGCCGTCCCGCCTGGCGGTCCTGACCGCGCCCGAATCGCGGGCCACCTTCTCCTCGAGGCCCGTGCCCACGAGAGGTGCGTCCGTATAGAGGAGGGGGACGGCCTGCCGCTGCATGTTGGACCCCATGAGGGCCCGGTTCGCGTCGTCGTGTTCGAGGAACGGGATCATTGCCGCGGCGACCGAAACCAGCTGGTCCGGCGCGACATCGATATAGTCGATCTCGTCAGGTCGGAGAAGCGGGAAGTCCCCGCGACGGCGGCACAGCACGTATTCGTTGCGGAAGCGGCCGTCGTCCAGGAGCGGAGCGTTGGCCTGCGCGATCGACGCCTCCTGCTCTTCGTTCGCCGACAGCCAGGCGATGTCTTCGGTGACCCGTCCGTCGACCACCTTGCGGTACGGGGTCTCGACAAAGCCCAGGTCGTTGATCCGGGAATAGGTCGTCAGCGACGTGATGAGGCCGATGTTGGGACCTTCCGGCGTCTCGATGGGGCACATGCGGCCGTAGTGCGAGTAGTGCACGTCGCGCACCTCGAAGCCTGCCCGCTCGCGCGTCAGCCCGCCGGGGCCCAGCGCCGACAACCGCCGCTTGTGCGTCAGTTCGGCCAGGGGGTTGGTCTGGTCCATGAACTGGCTCAGCTGCGAGGAGCCGAAGAAGGCCTGGATCACCGCCGACACGGTCCGCGCGTTGACCAGATCGTCGATGTTGATCTTCTTGCGGTCGGTGTTGATCGTCATCCGCTCCTTGACCAGGCGCGCCATGCGCGAAAGGCCGACCGAGAACTGATTGGCGATGAGTTCGCCGACCGTGCGGACGCGGCGATTCCCCAGGTGATCGATGTCGTCGATCCTGCCCCGTCCCTCGTTCAGTTCGATCAGGTACCGCAGGATCGTGACGAAGTCTTCCCGTGTAAGGACGGTCTCGCTCGCCGCGATGTCGAGCTTGAGCCGCTGGTTGATCTTGTAGCGCCCCACGCGGCCCAGGTCGTAGCGCTTGGGATCGAAGAACACCCGGTCCAGCGCCGCGCGCGCCGTGGCCATGTTGGGCGCCTCGCCGGGCCTCAGCAGCGAATAGATGGCATTGAGCGCTTCCTCCTCGCTGGCCGTCGGGTCCTTGCGGATCGTGTTCTTGACGATGGGACTCTCGCCGGGCCGGCCGCCCTGCCCCTGGTGGCCGGACTTGTAGAGGGTGATCCGCTCGTATCCGCCCCGCTGGAGGAGCTTCAGCTCGTCGTCGGCAAGCTCGGTGCCGTGCTCTATCAGGACCTCGCCGGTCTCCCGGTCCACGACGTCACCGGCCAGCACGGTGCCCAGCAGATCGCGCCCGTCATCGTCCCCGGCCGGAACCGGAGTGTCCTGCGTCTCGAAGAAGAGGCGGTAGATGTCCGGATCGGAGCCGTAGCCGAAGGCCCGCAGCAGCGCGGTTGCGGGGAACTTCTTCTTCTTGTCGATGTGAACGTAGCAGATGTCGTTGATGTCGATGGTGAATTCGACCCACGAACCGCGGAAGGGGATGATCCGCGCCTTGCACAGCTTGGTGCCGTTGGGGTGGATGTCCTCCTCGAAGACGACGCCCGGCGAGCGGTGCAGCTGGCTGACCACGACCCGCTCGGCCCCGTTGATGATGAAGGTGCCCAGGGCGGTGAGAAGAGGCAGGTCCCCCAGGTAGACTTCCTTCTCGATGATGTCGCCCGGCCGCTTTTCCTTCCTGCCCACCTTCTCCCACACGACCAGCCGAAGAACCGCCTTGAGCGGCGCGGAGTAGGTCATGTCCCGCTCGATGCACTCCTCCACGCTGTACTTGGGCTCGCCGAGCGAGGAGGACACATACTCCAGCGTCAACTCCTCGTTGACATCGGAAACGGGGAAGATCTCGCGGAAGACGCGATCCAGACCGAAGTGCCACATCTGGTCCTGATCGACATCGGTCTCGATCAGCTTGCCGAATGAGCGGATCTGGACATCCAGAAGGTTGGGCATGGGCATGCTCGACCGGAGCTTGCCGAAACTCACCACCGGACGAGGACCCTGATGGGTGCCGTTTGGATTAGCCAATGGACCACTCCCCTGTCATTGTTGGGTACATCGATGCCTGAAATGGGGACAGATGGGACCTGCGCGCAGAGACGCACGAATCCCCGACTGCCGTCGCAGCCTGGTGATCCGCCCCGCTCCGGCTTCCGCGTTCTGCCGGAGCCGCCGCCGGGAGGCCGGCGGCAAACTCGAAGGAGCGCACCTATTTGAGGTTGATCGTAGCGCCGACAGCCTCGAGCTTGCCCTTGATCTCCTCCGCCTCCTCCTTGGTGGCCGCCTCGCGGACCGGGTTCGGAGCCCCGTCGACGAGCGCCTTCGCCTCCTTGAGACCCAGGCTGGTGACCTCTCTCACCACCTTGATGACCTGGATCTTCTTGGACCCGAAGTCCTCGAGGATCACGTCGAATTCGTCCTGCTCCTCCGCGGCCTCGGCAGCGCCCTCGCCGGGACCCGCCGCCACCGCGACCGGAGCGGCAGCCGCCGTGACGTTGAACCGCTCCTTGAAGGCGTCGACGAACTCCGAGAGCTCGATCACGGTCATGTTGCCGAAGGTGTCGAGCAGTTCCTGTTGATTCACAGCCATTTTATGACTTCCTCCTTGGGTTCACCCGGCTTTCCGGTCCGGGCACATGGTTCAGTTTCCGCCAGCTTGCGACTCCACCTGGTCGCGGAGGCCCTCGATGAGTCCGGCTGTCTCCCCGGTCTTGCCGCCGAGAACGGCCACGAAGGCGGACATCGGGCCGCCAAGGACGCCCGCGACCTGCGAAAGGAGTTCCTCGCGGGACGGCAGGCTCGAGACCTGAACGATCTCCTCGGGCCCCAGGACCGAACTGTCCAGCACGCCCACCTTGAAGACCGGCCTGTCATCGTTTTCCTTCGCGAAGTCCACCACGACCTTCGCGGCCCCGACGACGGTGTCGTCTCCGAAGACGATTCCGGTTGGGCCCGTCAGGTAGGTGGAGATGTCCGGCATGTCGGTCTCGGCCATCGCCAGGCGTAGCAGACGATTCTTCACGACCAGGAACTCGCTGTTGGCGTTCCTGAGCTCCCGGCGCAGCGTCGTCATCGCCTTTACGTCGAGGCCGGTGAAATCGGCCAGGAATATTGCTTGCGAACTCGCCAGCCGATCTCGCATCTCGGTGACGAACGCCTGTTTCTCTTCCCTCGTCATGGCTCACGCGCTCCGCGAAAAGCTGTTGGGGTCCACCGGGACGCCCGGTCCCATCGTGCTCGCTACCGTCACGCTCTTCACATACGTGCCCTTGGCCGCGGACGGCTTGGCCCGAAGCACCGACGACATGAATGCATTGAGGTTCTCCTCCAGACGCTCCACCTCGAAGGAGACGCGTCCGATCGGAGCGTGCAGATTGCCGGTCTTGTCCACCCGGTACTCAATCTTCCCGGCCTTGATCTCGTGGATGGCGCGGCCCACGTCGGGCGTCACCGTGCCCGCCTTGGGGGTGGGCATCAGCCCGCGGGGACCGAGAATCCGACCCAGCGGACCGACCATGCGCATCATGTCCGGCGTCGCCACGCACACATCGAAGTCGAGCCAACCCTCCTTGATCCGGTCCACGTATTCGACGCCGACGAACTCGGCTCCGGCCTCGCGGGCCTCGTCCACCTTGTCGCCCTGGCAGATGGCCAGAACTCGCACCGGCTTTCCGGTCCCGTGGGGCAGGACGACGGTGCCGCGGACGATCTGGTCCGCCCGGCGCGGGTCGACGCCGAGGTGGGTCGCCACCTCGATGCTCTCGTCGAATCTGGCATAGGCCATCTGCTTGACCTGTCCGAGGGCGTCGGTGGGCGAGTGCCGGGTGACCCGGTCGAAGGACCCTCGCGCTTCCGAGTATTTTCTACCGCGTTTTGCCATTTTTCCGCTTCCCCGCTGAGTCAGGCCGAGAGTTCGCCGTCCACGTTGATTCCCATGGACCGGGCGGTCCCCGCGACCATCCGCATGGCCGCGCCCACATCCCGGGTATTGAGGTCCGGCATCTTGGCCTGGGCGATCTCCCGAACCTGGTCCACCGAAAGCGTGGCCGCGGTCTCTTCCAGAGAGTTGGACGCCGCCTTGTCGATCCCCGCCGCCTTCAGGATCAGGAAGGACGCCGGCGGGGTTTTGGTGATGAAGGAGAAGGAACGGTCGGCGTAGACCGTGATCTCCACCGGTGTGAGGGTCCCCGCCTGCTTCTGCGTCTGGGCGTTGAACTGCTTACAGAAGTCCATGATGTTGACGCCGTGCTGACCCAGCGCCGGACCCACGGGGGGTGCCGGATTCGCCTGGCCCGCCTTGATCTGCAGCTTGATGAAGCCGAGAACCTTCTTCTTCGCCGTTCTTTTTGCCATCGTTTTCGAAAACTCGTGCGCTGCTAGAATCCTCTGAGCTGGGTGAAGTCCAGCTCCACCGAAGTCGGACGCCCGAACAGGGACACCTCCACCTTCACCTTCCCCTTTTCGGGATAAACGTCCTGCACCGTTCCCGAGAAATCCGTGAACGGACCCTGAATCACCTCTACCACCTGACCCGCGCGGAAGGGAATGTCGTCGCGGCCGGTCGTCTCTTCGGCCTCCTCGATCCCCAGAATCTTGTTGATGTCCTCATCGTGCAGGGGCTGCGGATCGCCGCCCTGGGTGACGAACCTGACGCCCTTCATGGCGTTGATCGTGTGCTCCGTCCGCTCGTTGAGGACCATCCGCGCCAGCACGTAGCCCGGATACAGCGGCTTCGTAACCGGCACGCGCTTGCCGCGCCGGATCTCGACCACCTCGTGGGTCGGAACCAGGACCTCGCGGATTTCGCCGTCGGCGTCCAGGTACTTGTCGATCTCCTGCTGGATGAGCTTCCGGACCCGGTTCTCATGCCGTGCCTGGGTCTGGAGGGCGTACCAGCGTTCCTCCCCGCTCAAAAGCTGAACACCCCCATGATGAAGTCGACGATGACCAGCCTCGAGAGGATGTCCATGATCCAGATCACGATCGAAATGAGGATCGTGAAGAGGATGACGACCCACGTGGCGTTGCGCAGCTGTTCGCGGTCCGGCCACGTGACCTTCTGCATCTCGGAGACGCATTCGTCGACGAATGTCTTGACGTTTGCAAAGCTCGCCATGGTCCTGCTCTTCTACTCGATGATCTCGGTAACGACGCCGGCGCCCACCGTGCGTCCGCCCTCGCGGATCGCGAAGCGAAGCTCCTCGTCCATCGCGATCGGCGTGATCAGCTCCACTTCCATCTGCACGTTGTCCCCCGGCATCACCATCTCCACTCCGTCGGGCAGCATCGCCGAACCCGTCACGTCCGTCGTGCGGAAGTAGAACTGCGGCCGGTAGCCGTTGAAGAACGGCGTGTGCCGGCCCCCCTCCTCCTTCGTCAGCACGTACACCTCCGCCTTGAACTTCGTGTGCGGCGTGATCGATCCCGGGATCGCCAGCACCTGGCCCCGCGAGATCTCCGTCTTGCCCACGCCTCTGAGCAGCAGCCCCGCGTTGTCCCCCGCCTGGCCCTGCTCCAGAAGCTTGCGGAACATCTCCACGCCCGTCACCACCGTCCTGCGGTCCTCGCCCATCCCCACGATCTCCACCGTGTCCCCCTTGTGGATCACGCCCCGCTCGATCCGGCCCGTCGCAACCGTGCCGCGGCCCGTGATCGAAAACACGTCCTCCACCGGCATCAGAAACGGCTTGTCGATGTCACGCTCCGGCTCCGGGATGTACGTGTCGATCGCCTCCATCAGCTCCTCGATGCACGCCCCCGCTTCCCCCTCGCCCCCGTTCTCCAGCGCATGCAGCGCGCTCCCCATCACCACCGGCAGATCGTCGCCCGGGAACCCCTGTTCGCTCAGCAGCTCCCGCACCTCCAGCTCCACAAGCTCCAGAAGCTCCTCGTCGTCCACCATGTCCACCTTGTTCATGAACACCACGATGTGAGGAACGTTCACCTGGCGCGCCAGAAGCACGTGCTCCCGCGTCTGCGGCATCGGCCCGTCCGCCGCGCTCACCACCAGAATCGCACCGTCCATCTGCGCCGCGCCCGTGATCATGTTCTTCACGTAGTCCGCGTGCCCCGGACAGTCCACGTGCGCGTAGTGACGGTTCGCCGTCTCGTACTCCACGTGCGCCGTCGCGATCGTGATCCCCCGCTCCCGCTCCTCCGGAGCCTTGTCGATCTCGTCGAACGCGATCGCGTCCCCGCCGAACTTCTTCGCCTGCGCCAGCGTGATCGCCGCCGTCAGCGTCGTCTTGCCGTGGTCCACATGGCCGATCGTCCCCACGTTCACATGCGGCTTCGTGCGCTCGAAGGTCTCCTTCGCCATTCTTTCCTCGTTCGGGTTTGCGTGTTGAAGGTCGCGCCGGCAGGCGCCGGTTCGCGCCCCGCCAAGCTCTGGGCGGGGATTGAACCCGCGACCTCTTCCTTACCAAGGAAGCGCTCTACCACTGAGCTACCAGAGCACCTCTGTTTCCCCAGTTCTCGCATGCCCCTTTCGGGGCCCAGAGCGGGAGACCGGACTCGAACCGGCGACCCTCAGCTTGGAAGGCTGATGCTCTAGCCAACTGAGCTACTCCCGCGTTTCTCAAGAAGGACGTAGCCCTCCTCATGGTGGGGGGAGGATTCGAACCTCCGTAGGCATTTGCCAGCAGATTTACAGTCTGCCCCGGTTGGCCGCTTCGGTACCCCACCAACGAACACGCTCCCACCCCTGCGCCAATCTGTCTGGTTGGATCGGGGCCGCGGATGGAAGCCAGCATAGAAAGGTAGCTGCTTCTGGGGAGCGAATCAACCTGAGCTGACAGGTGTAGCCGTGAAGCTGACGCGGGGACTCGAACCCCGGACCTGCTGATTACAAATCAGCTGCTCTACCAACTGAGCTACGTCAGCGTCGTCTTCAAAGCTGGTCCAACGGGCGGTGCGATGGAAGGGAGCGCGGCGCAGCGGTCCAGCCCCCGGTGCATCGCCGCTGGAATGCCGCGGTGGACTCTTCCACGCGCTGCTCGCCCTCGCGCCGATCGGCCGGGATCAGCGCGTCGCCGCGTGGATGCGCTTCCAGCGCGTGCCCGATGGCGTGTCCTCGAGCCGAACCCCGTCGGCTTCGAGTTCCGCACGCAAGCGGTCGGCTGCCACGAAGTCCCGCGCAGCCCGGGCCCGATCGCGGGCATCGACCTTCTGCTGGATCAGCGCCTCTGTGTCGTCGTCCACCTCCCTGGCTTCGGCGGCGAGGTCGAGCACCCCCAACACGGCATCCATCCCGGCGAGCACGGCCAGCACCCCCTCGCGGTCCTCCTCCCCGATCCCGCCCGGAGCGCTGTCGAGCGCGGCGTTCACCTCCTTCGCCATCGACCACAGGACCGCCACCGCCCGCGGGACGTTGAGGTCCAGGTCCATCGCCTCGGTGAACGCCGCCATGTGCCCCCTGGCCCGCGCGGCCAGGCCCGGATTCGCGCCGGACGCGACGGGGAACTCGGCCACCCGGCGTCGAAAATCGAGGAGGCGCTGGATCGCGTCGGTCGCCTCGTCGAGGCCCTCGAAGGTGAAGTTGAGCTCGTTGCGATAGTGGGCCGACAGCAGCACCCAGCGGATCGCGGCCGGATCGTAGCCCCGCTCGACGAGGTCCCTGACGGTGTGGAAGTTGCCGAGCGACTTGGACATCTTGCGGCCGTCGACCTGGAGGTGCTTGACGTGGAGCCAGAAGCGGGCGAACGGAGCGCGGGTCGCCGCCTCCGACTGGGCGATCTCGTTTTCGTGGTGCGGGAAGATCAGGTCCTCGCCGCCGAGGTGGATGTCAACGGTATCCCCGAGCAGCTCGGTGACCATCACGGAGCACTCCAGGTGCCAGCCGGGGCGTCCCGGACCCCAGGGCGAGTCCCAGACGGCCCCGACAACGTGGTCGCGCGGTTGAGCGGCCTTCCAGAGCGCGAAATCACGCACGTCCGCCTTCTCGTAGTCCCCGGCGTCGATGCGCGAGCGCACCGGCGCGTCTTCCCCTCCCTTGCCGGACAGTTTCCCGTAATCCGCGAACGAAGCGACGGCGTAGTAGACCGATCCGTCACCCGCCTGGTACGCGCTCCCGCCCGCGAGCAGGCGCTCGATAAACTTCACCATGGCCGGGATGTACGCCGTGGCCCTCGGGTGACGGGAAAACGGCAATAGCCCCAGGCGCTTCGAGTCCTCCCGGAACGCGTCGATGAATCGGGCGGTGTGGCCGGCGAGCGTGCTCCCCGCCTCCGCGGCCCCGTCGATCGTCTTGTCGTCCACATCGGTGAAATTCACCACGAAGTCGACGCTACGGCCTTCCGAGCGGAGGTGACGGTGAAGGATGTCGTAGACGACGAAGGCCCGGAAATTGCCGATATGGGCGAAGTCGTACACCGTCGGACCGCATCCGTACACGGTCGCGCGGCCGGGGTCGAGCGGCTCGAAAGGGCGAAGCTCGCGGCTCAGGGAGTCATAGAGTTTCATGGGGCAGAAATATAAGGTGACGGCTCCGCAACACGATCACACAACCGATTCGGCCTGAATCGCGAGGCGCTCGAAGGCCGCCCGCGGGTCCGGGGATGCCGTCACGGGACGGCCGACGACGATGTGGGTCGCGCCCGCCGCGAACGCCTCGGCCGCAGTTCGGACCCGGCGCTGGTCGTGGCGGGGGTCGCCCGCGAGGCGGATCCCGGGCGTGACGATCCTGGCATCCGGACCCAACGCGGCGCGGAGTCGCCCCGCCTCGCCCGCCGAGCACACCACGCCCCCGAGTCCCGACGTCCTGGCCATCACCGCAAGCCGGTCCGCCTCGGCGCCTACATCGCGGACCAGGCGCCCGAAGACCTGGCCCAGAGACGGCGCGTCGTGCGAGGTCAGCACCGTTACGCCCAGCAGCGTGAGCGAGTCCGGGGCCGCCCGGGCCGCCGCCGCGAGCATTGCCGCGCCGCCCATCGTGTGTACGGTGAGGAAGCGCACCCCGAGTTCGCCCGCACGGGCGGTGGCACGCGCCGCCGTGTTCGGTATGTCGTGGAGCTTGAGGTCGAGGAAGACGCTGTTGCCCCGGTCGCGCAGCGACGCGACGGTCGCGGGTCCCGCGGCCGTATAGAGTTCGAGGCCGACCTTGTAGAAGGTGCAGGCCGCGCCGAGGCGGTCGACGAGCGCCAGGGCGGATGCCGCGTCGGGGGTGTCGAGGGCGACGATGATTCGATCTCTCATGAAGCGGCCAGCTCCAGGTCGCGCGCGATGCGCGCCGCGCAGCGGGGGTCGGCGAGTGATCCCGTGCCGACCTGCACCAGGGACGCTCCCGCGTCGAGGTAGGCGCGCGCGTCTTCCGCTGTGAGAATCCCGCCGACTCCCATGACGGGCACGTCAACGGCAGCCGCGATCTCGCGCACGGCGGCGAGGCCCACCGGGAGAAGAGCCGGGCCGCTGGTGCCCCCCCGCCCGGCCCCAAGCCGTGCCGTGCCTCCCGCATGCGGGAGGAACCCGGGCATGGTATTGATCGCCGTGATCCCGTCGGCGCCGTGCTCGGCCGCCAGCGAAGCGGTGGCCGCGATGTCCGGGTCGTTGGGTGCCAGCTTGACGATCAGCGCCCTGTCCGTCAGCGGACGGACCAGGTCCAGCACCTCGCGAAGCGCGGGGGGGGCGAGGCAGAACGGCTTTCCCCCAAGGTGCGAGTCGTTCGGACAGGACAGATTCAGTTCGAAACCCACGAATCCATCCTCCCCATCCAGTCCCGCCACGACCTGTCCATATTCGGCGGCCAGCGCCCCGGCCACGGAGACGAACACCGGCAAACCGTCGAGATGACGTCGCATCCAGGGGAGCTTCTCGTCCCGCACCGCCCTCCAGCCGGGGTTCGCGAGCCCGACCGAGTTGAGCATTCCGCCTGGGTATTCCGCCACGCGCGGCGCGGGGTTCCCCCACCTCGGCTCGATGGTCACGGACTTGGTCACGAGACCGCCGATCTCGGCTGGAGCCATCACGTCCGCCATCGGCTCGCCGAAGCCGCAGGTCCCGGCTGCCGCCAGTACGGGGGTGGCGAAGCGCGTTTCGAAGAGCTGCGCGGCGCCGCTCATCCGCGCTCCTTCATGGCCCGTTCAGCCTCCCTCTGCATCGTTCTGCGCTTGAGTTCCTCGCGTCGGTCCCTGTGTTTCTTCCCCCGGCACAGACCCAGAGTGATGCGCGCGCGCCCCCGGCGGAAGTAGACGTCGAGGGGGACGAGCGTCAGTCCCTTCTCCTCGGCCCGGCTCACCATGCGGCGGATCTCGTCCCTGTGGAGGAGCAGCTTGCGCGGCCGCGTCTCGTCGTGATTCCACCGGTTCGCGTGCTCGTAGGGGCTGACGTGGAGGTTGTGCAGCCAGACCTCGCCCGACTCGGCCTTCGCGTGCGCGTCGTGAAACGCGACCTTCCCGGCCCGGATGGATTTGACCTCGCTGCCCTTGAGGACCAGCCCGGCTTCCCATGTGTCGAGCACCACGTAGTCGCGGCGAGCCTTTTTGTTGCGCGCGACCACCCGCCGCGCCTCGCCCGATGGCGGCCCCTTCAAGAGATACGCTGAGCGCCGTCTCAGCCGACGGCCGCGGCGGCCACCGTCATCGCGGCCTCACGCTTCCGCCAATCGGCCAGGAAGCTCGCCATGCCGCGGTCGGTAAGCGGGTGCTTCATGCACTTCTTCAGCACGCCGAAGGGACAGGTGGCGATGTGCGCCCCGGCCAGTGCGGACTCGGTGACGTGTCTCGGGTGGCGGATCGACGCGGCCAGGATCTGCGTGCGGATCTCGGGGTTCTGCTCGAACACGGCCGCGATCTCGCGAATCAGTTCCATTCCGTCGTAGGACATGTCGTCCACGCGCCCGATGAAGGGCGACACCACGAACGCCCCCGCCAGCGCCGCCATGAGCGCCTGGTTGGTGTTGAAGATCAGGGTGACGTTGCACCGGATCCCCCGCCGGGCAAGCCGCGACACGGCCTCCAGCCCCTCGGTCGTGGCCGGGACCTTGATGATCACGTTGGGATGCCACGCCGCGAACTCGACCCCTTCCGCAACCATTCCATCGGCGTCCTCCGACACGGTCTCGGCGCTGATCGGCCCATTCACGAGCCCGCAGATGGTGCGGATGGTGTCCTCGAAGTCGGCGCCTTCCTCCTGCGCCATGAGGCTGGGGTTGGTGGTCACGCCGCTCAGGATGCCCCAGCGGGCCGCCTCGCGGATCTCTCCCAGGTTGGCCGTGTCCAGATAGATCTTCACCTGCGCGTCCTCTCGTCCTTGGAGTCTGATCGGTTGCACCTCCGCGGGCGGCTCTCCATGTCGCCCCGCGGGTGCTTCATCTGTTCACCTCTTCGCTCGCGCCGTGGCGGCGCCCATTCTATGTCGTCTCCTCGGCCCCGCCCGCCCCGGCCTCGGCCTCGGCCTCCAGTCCGGCGCGGTATGCGGCCTTCGAGCGCGCCAGCTTGTCTTCCAGTTCCTGCCGCGCTTCGGCCGCCAACTGCCGTCCCTGGCCCAGGACGTCCCTGGCCGACTCCACGCGCGCGCCCAGATCCTCCCTCAGACCCCGAACGCGGTCTTCAGTCAGCGCCCTCAGCCGCTTCGCCTGTGCCCGAAGCCGCTCCTGGGTTTCCTCGCCGGAGCCGGGCGCGAACAGGAGGGCGAGTCCGGCTCCGACGATTGCCCCGAGGAGGAAAGCGCCGACCTCGGCGCGGCGGTCCTTCTCGATAATGACCGCAGGCTGGTCTTCACCGTTGCTCATCTTCCAACCCACCTCGTTCCTCTTGAAGGAATCGGGGCCTTCGCGCCCCGCCGGACAGTGCCTCGGCCCATGCCTGAAGTTAACGCGGCCCCCTATACCCGCCAACGAGCGTCGGGGGGCGGGACCACCGGCGGAGCGTGGCCGGGCCTGCCCATGAGACCGGATGTCAGCGACTTGCCGAGTTCGACGCCCGGCTGATCCATGGGATCCACCCCGTACAGGGCCCCGGCATGCACCGCGGCGATCTGGAAGAGCATGAGCAGCGCCCCGACCGAGCGGGCGTCGACGCGATCCACCATGGCGGTCACGTTGAGTCGTCCAGCGCGCCGCAGCGCCTCCGCAGTGGCGATGCGCTCGCGGTCGAGCAGTTCGAAGAGGGTGTGGTCCCCCAGGTAGGAGACCGCGGCGTTGTCGGGGAACAGCGACGGAATCGCCACGTCACGGGCCGGAGCGGCGCGCCCGAGGAAGACCACCACCTTGTCCCGCGGCCCCTCCATGAAGAGCTGAAGGAGGGAGTGCTGGTCCGACGCGCCGCGGGCCGGAAGCGGTGTGGGTCCGGTCTCGGCCCGGGTGCCGTCCAGCCTCCGCGCCTTGCCGAGGGACTCGGCCCACAGCTGCTGCGCCCACCGGGCCACGCCCCCCAAAGCGTCCGCGTAGGGCATGAAGACGTGAATCCCTGCCCCGTGGTCGACATCCGCGGCGTGAAGCAGGGTCGCCAGCGTGCCGGCCGGGTTTTGCAGGAGGATGGGCGTGCCGCACCGCGCCGCCATCGCGGACGCGCCGTCGAGCAGGGCCTCCGTGTCGATTCCGGCCAGCGCCGCAGGCAGGAGCCCGACGGGCGAGAGCACCGAGAACCTCCCTCCGACGTTGCCGGGCACCGGAAGCGAAGGCAGGCCGCGCTCCTCGGCCAAACCTCTGAGGAAGCCGCGCCGCGCATCGGTGGTGACGACCACATGGTCCCGCGCGCATCCGGGGCCAAGAGCCTCCTCCAGCCTCCCCCAGACCGCGAGGAACAGGGCCAGAGTCTCGGTGGTGGAGCCCGACTTGCTGACCACGTTGAAGAGGGTGCGGGCGAGGTCGAGGCGCCCCAGCAGCGCCGCCGTGGAGTCCGGGTCGGGGTTGTCGAGGATATGCAGCCGGGGACGGTGGCCGCGGGCGGCGCCTTCGAGTTCGTTCCAGCCGGGGGAAAGAAGGGCGTCCCGGAGGGCGGCCGCTCCCAAGGCGGAACCGCCGATCCCGATGACGACCACGTTGTCGAAGCGGCGGTGGCCCAGGGCATCGGCGACCTCGCGGGTCCGCGCCGCGAGGGTTCGGTCGGCGGGAAGGTCGAGAAATCCGAGATCGCCGGATGCGCGCCGCGACCGCACCGCATCGAAGGCGTGGCGGAAGCGGCGAGCCAGGTCGCCCCCGGTGGCCGCGCGCCCGGTGGCGTCCGCAGCGCCGCCCGCACGCCCCGCGGTGTCCGCAGCGCCGCCAGCACGCCCGCCGGTGTCGGCAGCACCGCCCGCGCGCGCGCCGCCATCGAGCCTCGCCGGATCGATCCCTCCCCCCTGCACCACTCCAGCGACCATGTTGTCGAAGTGGATCGTGACTGGACGAAGCCGGGTGGACATGGCCGCGCTCACTCCACTTCCACCGCCAGCCCGTCGTAGGCCGGCTCGATCCCGGCCGGCAGGGCGGCAGCGAGCTCACGGTATCCGACCTTGTGGGTCAGATGGGTGAGGAAAGTGCGCCGTGCGCCGATTTTCCGGGCGGCCTCGATCGCCTCCTCCACGTTGAAGTGGGTCGGGTGCGGCGATCCCCACCACAGCGCGTTCAGCACCAGCACCTCGACGCCGCGCAGGATGTCGAGGGCCGCGGCGGGGAGCTGCTTGGCGTCGGTCACGTATCCCAGACGGCCCACGCGCAGGCCGAAGGCGTCCGTGGGTCCATGCGGCACGCGGAAGGGCGTAATCCGGGCCCCCAGCACGGTGTCGGGCACCCCGTCGCGATAGCCGATCAGGTCGAGGCGGGGCTTGGTCGTGCCACTGGGCACCGCGACGCGGTCGCTGAAGATGTACGGGAAGCGCACCGTCATCTGCCGCGTCATCTCGTCCGGCACGTAGGCGGGCACGGCGCCGCGGCCGCGCGTCGAGAAGATCCTCACGTCGTCGATTCCGTGGACGTGGTCCGCGTGGAGGTGCGTGTACCAGACCGCGTCCACCCGGTCGATGCCCGCCGCCAGCAGCTGCAGGCGAAGCTCCGGGGGCGTGTCGATCAGCAGGTTGCCGCCCGCCAGCTCGATCAGGGCGCCGTGGCGCGTCCGCCGGTCGCGCGGGTCGGTCGAAGTGCAGTTGTCGCAGCTGCAGCCGATCACCGGAACCCCGAACGATGTCCCGGTCCCCAGAAAGGTCAGACGCACGTCACAGCTGCTCGACCCTCATGGTATTGGTCGAGCCCCGCCTGTGGAACGGCAGCCCCGAGGTCACGATCACCGGGTCGCCGACCTTGCCCCTGCCCGAATCGAGCACCACGCGCTTGCCCAGCTCCGTCAGGTTCTCGTAGGTGATCTCCCCGTGCTCGGCCAGCACCGGCCTGACCCCCCACACCCCCGCCAGCTGACGGTACACCTTCGTCTCGGTGCAAACGGAGAAGATCGGCGTCGCCGGGCGGTAGGAGGCGACGAGCCGCGCGGAAAACCCGCTGCGCGTGATGACGATGATCGCGGGCGCGTTCAGGTCTCGGGCCGATCGCACGGAAGAAGCGGCGACCGCGTGTTCCCGCAGCGATGCACCGCGCCGCTGGATCGGTCCCATCGCGGCCAGATAGTGCGGCCCCTCCACCAGGACGCCGCTTCCCTCGATCTCCTCCGCGATGCGGACCATCACCTCAACCGTCCTGGCGGGATACTTCCCTACGGCCGTCTCTCCCGACAGCATCACCGCATCGGTCCCGTCCAGGATCGCGTTGGCGACGTCGGATGTCTCGGCCCTGGTCGGACTGGGATAGGAGGTCATCGATTCCAGCATCTGGGTGGCGGTGATGACCGGACACCCGAAACCGTTCGCCGCCTGGATGATGCGCTTCTGCACCAGCGGCACCTTGGCGTAGGGAAGCTCCACGCCCAGATCCCCGCGAGCCACCATCACCGCGTCGCTGTACTCGACGATTCCCTCCAGCTGCTCGACCGCGTTTGCCCGCTCGATCTTGGCCACCAGCCACGCCCTGCCCTTCAAGTGCGCCTTCATGACCCGCACGTCGTCCACATTCTGAACGAAGGACAGTCCCACGTATTCCGCGTCCATCTCGAGGGCGAACTTCAGGTCCTTCCTGTCCTTGCCCGTGACGGCGGGCGTGTTCAGGTCCACCCCCGGAAGGTTGATCCCCTTCCTCGAGCGCAGGACGCCTCCCTTCAGCACCTCGAACCTCGCCCGTCCCCCGTCGGTATCCACGCACACCAGCTCCAGCAGGCCGTCGTCGAGAAGGATATGAGTCCCCGGCGCCACTTCCCTGGCGAGCGGCGCGTAGGTGGTGGGAAGTTCCTCCGGACCGTGCAGCCCCTCGGGAGCGATGGTGACCATGTCCCCGTCCTCCAGCGTGACGGGCCGGGCGAGCTTGCCGATCCGGATCTTGGGTCCCTGCAGATCGACCAGGATCGCGACCGGCCGCCCCGCCGTCCGGGCGGCCTCGCGGACCAGGCGGATGCTGCGCGCGTGAAAGCGGTGGTCGCCGTGGGACATGTTGATGCGCGCGACGTCCATGCCCGCGCGCACCAGACCGACCATCACATCCGGCTTGGCGCTGGACGGTCCGATCGTGGCGATGACCTTGGTCCTGATCATCGAATGGCGTGGCCTCCTCGCGGGGTGACGGTCGGCGGAGCGGCGGCGGTGCGCGCCCCGGATGCGCCCATCAAGCTATCTTTGCCTGTTGCCGATCACCACATCCTGCTGCGGAGCCCACCTCACCTCATGCCCGTCCGCGACCCCGGGCCGACCGCCGCCCGGCATCAGGCCACCACCTACGTCGACACGGTGGACGGGGCCCGCGGGGTCGAGGGGGCGCTGCGCCGCGCCCGGGACATCGCGCTGGACTGCGAGGCGGCCGGATTCCATCGGTATTCGGACCGGCTCTGCCTGGTTCAGCTGTCGACGCAGCACAGGACGTTCGTCCTCGACCCGCTCGCCATCGATCCGGCTCCCCGCCTCAAGCCGTTTCTGGAAGATCCCCGGCGGCGGATCATCATGCACGGAGCGGCGTACGACCTGCGGCTCCTGGCCCGCGACCTGGGCATCCGCGTCGCCAACCTGGCCGATACGCAAGTCGCGGCCAGCCTCCTCGGCGAACCCGCCGTGGGGCTTCAGGCGCTCCTCGGGGAGCATCTGGGCATCCGCGTCTCCAAGCGATACCAGAGGGCGGACTGGGCGAAGCGGCCCCTGACCAGCGGGATGATCGAATACGCCGCCGGCGACACCCGCCACCTCCTCGACCTGATCGCGATCCTCGAGGGCAGGCTGCGCGAGACGGGGCGCATGCACTGGGCGGAAGAAGAATACCGCTGGCTCTCCGCGAGCGCGGCGGAAGCGGATGGGGATGCGGACCACCCCGCAGTCGATCCGGTCACCCGGTTCAAGGACGCGAGGCGAATGAACGACCGTTCCGTCACCGCCCTGCGTGAAGTGATCGCGTGGCGGGACCGGATCGCGCGGGCACGGGATCGTGCGCCGTTCCGGGTGGTCTCGGACCAGGCGCTCGCGGAGGTGGTGGCCACACGCCCCGCCTCGGTCAAGGCGCTGGCTGCCGTGAAGGGATTCCCCCCGCGGCTCGCCCACAGCCGCGGGCATTCGCTGCTCCAGGTATTGGAGCGCGTCGACCGCTTGCCGGCCGGCAAGCTCGTGCCCTACCCGAAGCCGCGAAGACGCGGAACCCGCTGGGCTCCGGAGGATGACGAGCTTCTGGATCGCGTCAAGGAAGTCCGGAATGCGGCGGCAGTCCGGTTGGGTCTGGAGCGGGGCCGCGTGATGTCGAACCAGGTGTTGAGCAGGATCGTCGCCGCAAAGCCGCGGAGCCGTGCCGGACTGGTGGCCGTGGACGACGTCCGGCAATGGCAGATCGAAGTGCTGGGCGACGGTCTGCTGGGCGCGTTGAATCCGCGGCGCGGATAGCGCCGAAGGCTACTCGCCCCGGGCCTCCAGCTCCAGCTTGTATTCGATGCAATACCGCGCGTGCGGCAGCGCGTCGAGCCGCTCGAACCCGATCGGTCTGCCCGTGCCGTGGCACCGCCCGAAGTTGTCCGGGTCGCGGTACAGCCTCCGCAGCGCCTCCTCGAGGCGGTAGAGGTACCGGCCCTCCTTGGTGGCGAAGGCCGCGGCCTTTTCGCGCTCCATGGCCTCGGTGCCCTGGTCGGCCATGTGATCGGTGTAGCTGGACAGGTCGGAGTCTCCGGAGGCGCGATTCGCCTTGGACAGCTCGTTGAAGTGCCCGAGTCCGCGAAGCGCCTTTGCCCTCTCCTGGAGGAGGCGCTTTTCGAGGTGGGCCAGCTGCTCCTTGCTGAGCAGGGGTCCCTCTCCGTTGTTCACACTGTCCGCCCTGGGCGTCTGCGATGACGACATGGCTTCCTCCTTCCGGCTTCCGATGTGGAAAGGTAACCTATAGGAGACACCCGCGCTTCGGCCACGAGAGAGCCCTGGACACCATCACCTGCCGCCGCCATCCCGAGACCCCCGGCCAGCCCCTCGCGCGGCCGCCCTTCCGCTCGGAACTGGGCGACCGCATTCAGCGGGAGGTGTGCCAGCGGTGCTGGCGCGCCTGGCTTCAGCATCAGACGCTCCTGATCAACCACTTCGGACTGGACCCCCGCAAACGCGAGTCGCGGGAGTTCCTGTACGGACAGGTGCGGGCCGTCCTCTTCGGCGAGGGCGAGGTTGCCGAGATCGACACCTCGAAGCAGGGGACCATCGGCCCGCCCGGCGGCTGACGCCCTTGCCGTCACAATCGGCCGGGGGCGCCTCGGCGCGCGCCGGCTCGCGCGGCCCCTACCTCAATACGGCTGCGATCTCCACCAGCGCGTCCTGCAGCACCTCCCGGCTCACCGTCAACGGCGGCGCGAACCGCACGACCTGCTGGTGCGTCTCCTTGGCGAGGATGCCGCGCTCCTCCAGCGCCTCGCAGAACGGCCGCGCGGTCCCGGACGACTCCCTGATCACCACGCCGATCATCAGCCCCCTGCCGCGCACCTCCTCCACATGCGGCGACCGGATCGCCCGCAACTCCTCCATGAACCAGCTCCCCAGCTCGTCGGAGCGCCGCGACAGCTCCTCGTCCCGGATCACGCGCAGCGACGCCATGCCCACCGCCGCCCCCAGCGGATTGCCGCCGAAGGTCGACCCGTGGTCGCCCGGCCGGAACACGTCCATGAACTCCTTGTCGGCAATCGCCGCCGAGACCGGGTACACCCCGCCCCCGAGCGCCTTGCCGACGATGAGGATATCCGGACGCACGCCCTCCCAGTCACAGCAGAAGAACCGCCCCGTGCGGCCCAGCCCGGTCTGGATTTCGTCGGCGACGAGCGCCACCCCACCCGCCCGGCAGATCTCCGCCGCGCCCTGCATGTAGCCGTCCGGCGGCACGATCACCCCGGCCTCGCCCTGGATCGGCTCGACGAGGAAGCCGGCCGTATTGGGCCCGATCGCGGCCCGCAGCGCCTCCAGATCCCCATACGGAATCAGCCTGAAGCCCGGCGTGAACGGCCCGAAGCCCTCGCGGTACTGGTCCTCGGACGAAAAGCCGACGATCGTGGTCGTCCGCCCGTGAAAGTTGTCCTCGCAGACGATGATCTCCGCCTGATCCTCGGGGATGCCGCGGACCTGATAGCCCCACTTCCGCACCATCTTGATCGCGGTCTCGACGGCCTCGGCGCCGGTGTTCATCGGCAGCGCCGCGTCGAAGCCGGAAGCCTCGCAGAGCTCGCGCAGGAAGGGGCCCATCTGGTCGTTGTGGAACGCCCGCGACGTCAGCGTGAGGCGGTCCAGCTGCTCCTTCGCCGCCGCCACGATCGCCGGGTGCCGGTGCCCCTGGTTCACCGCCGAGTACGAGCTCAGCATGTCCAGATAGCGCTTGCCGTCCACATCCCAGACCCAGACCCCCTCGCCGCGCTCGAGCACCACGGGAAGCGGGTGGTAGTTGTGCGCCGAGTAGCGCTCGGCCTCTTCGAGGTAGCGGTCGGTCAGCGAAGCCGTGGCCGCGGGCATCATCGTCATGGTCTGTCCCTCTTGATTGTGAAAAGATTCACGAATAATGAATAAAAATGCCGCAGTCCCGGATCTGCAACCCCTGGGACGCGCCGGGACCTGCGGAAAACTGCGACCCGTGAATGTAGTGCATCCGGTCCCGGCGGAGCTATTGGTCCACCCAGTTCTCCAGGCAGCTCGCAGGCAACTGCTCTCCGCTCTCGAGCGGCGATGGATCCAGGCGGGCCGCTCCGCCCGGACCGTCGGCCGAGCGCCGCGGCTACCCGCCCACCGCGTCCATCGGTTCGTCGTTCACGCGCAGCCGGAACACGTCCGGGCGGGCGTAGTGGCCGACCACGTCGAAGTCGAACTTGCCGCGCGCGACATCGCCCATGTCCAGATCGGCGTACAGGATGCCGGACTCGCCGAGAAGCGGCCCGGCCAGCAGGTCCCCCATCGGTCCGTAGATCGAACTGCCGCCGCGGCTGAGCACCTCGGGCCAGCTCTCGAGCTCGTCGAGGATCTCGATGTCGGACGGGTAGTCGCCGCGGGTGACGAACTGGTTGCAGCCGATCACGAAGCAGCGCCCCTCGAGCGCGATGTGGCGCAGCGTCGCCTGCCACCGGTCGCGGGAGTCGGCCGTGGGGGCGAGGTAGATCTCGACGCCCTTGCCGTACATGGCCATGCGCGCGAGCGGCATGTAGTTCTCCCAGCAGATCAGGCCGCCGACCCTGCCCAGCGGCGTTTCCAGCACCGGCATGGTGCTCCCGTCGCCCTCGCCCCAGATGAGCCGCTCGGCGGCGGTGGGCTTCAGCTTGCGGTGGATGCCGGCCACGCTGCCGTCGGGCGCGAAGTACACGAGGGTGCAGAAGAGCGTGCCCGGAGACCGCGCCGCCCCCCTCTCGATCACGCCGACCGCGAGGAAGACCCCGGCCTGGGCCGCGGCCTGCCCCATGCGCTCCGTCTCCGGCCCCGGCACGGTGATCGCGGCGTCGCAGTAGCGTCCAAAGGTGCGCCGACCCGGCGGCTTGCGGCCCCCGACCGCGGTGCCGAAGGCCAGTCCCCACGGGTACCCGCCGACGAAGGCCTCGGGGAAGACGATCAGCTCGGCCCCCTCGGCTGCCGCTTCGGCCGTCATCTCGCAGAGGCGGTCCACGGCCGCGCCGGAATCGAAGGGGAGACCACGGGGCTGCGCGGCGGCCACTCGGACGTTTAGCTTGGCGGGCATTCCATTCTCGCGGTTGCGGTGGGGTTGACCGGGCACCAATCTGACCAGATGCGTTTGTCCGCACCACCCGTGGATTTCGACCGCACTCCACCGGAGACGATCACCATGACGACCCGCGCCGCACGCACTCTGCTGCTCCTCCCGCCCCTGCTGATCGCGAGCCCGGCGGCAGCCCAGTCCGGCCACGAAGCGGTGGCCGCGCACGTCGAAGCCAACGCCGCGGACTACGGCGCCGTCGCCCAGCAGATCTGGGACCTTGCCGAGGTAGGCTACCAGGAAACCGAGAGTTCGGGGCTGCTGCAGTCCCGGCTCTCGGCCGCCGGTTTCGAGGTCGACGCCGATGTCGCCGGGATGCCCACCGCCTTCGTGGCAAGCTGGGGCGAAGGGTCGCCGGTGATCGGGGTCCTCGCCGAGTTCGACGCCCTGCCGGGGATCACCCAGGGCCGCAGCCCCGAGCCCATGCCGCTGCTGACGAGGCGCGCCGGGCACGCCTGCGGGCACCACCTCTTCGGGGCCGGCTCGGTGGCGGCGGCGGTGGCGGCGAAGGAGTGGCTGGCCGCGTCGGGAACGCCGGGCACCATCCGCGTCTACGGCACTCCCGCCGAAGAGGGCGGCGCCGGCAAGGTCTACATGGTGCGGGGCGGGCTCTTCGGCGATGTCGACGCGGTGCTGCACTGGCACCCCGGCGGCACGAACAGCGCGAGCCCGTCGTCCTCGCTCGCCAACAAGTCGGCCAAGTTCCGCTTCCGCGGCGTTTCCGCGCACGCGGCCGGCGCCCCGGATCAGGGACGGTCCGCGCTGGACGGCGTCGAGGCCATGAACCACATGGTCAACATGCTGCGCGAGCACGTCCCCCAGGAGACCCGAATCCACTACGTGATCACCGCCGGGGGATCGGCCCCCAACGTCGTGCCCAACTTCGCCGAGGTCTACTACTACGTCCGCAACCCCGATTCGGAGAACGCGAGGGCGATCTTCGAGCGCGTGGTCCTGGCAGCGGAAGGCGCCGCCCTCGGCACGGGCACCGAGATGGACTACGAAGTCATCCACGGCATCTACGCCATGCTCCCCAACGAGGCCCTGCAGCGAAGGGCCCACGAGCACCTGACGAAGGTCGGCGGCGTGACGTACGACGACGCCGAGCGGGCGTTCGCCGAGACGATCTCGACGTCGCTGATCAACCCCCGCCCCCTGGAGAGCGCTGCCGAGGTCGAGGACTACGCGCCCCGGATCGGCGGCGGCTCCACCGACGTCGCCGACGTCAGCTGGGTCGTGCCCACGGTGGGGATCACCACCGCCACCTGGGTTCCGGGCACGCCGGCGCACTCCTGGCAGGCGATCGCGGCCGGCGGCATGTCGATCGGCGAGAAGGGGATGGTCGTCGCGGCCAAGACACTGGCCATGACGGCGGTCGACCTGTTCACCGACGCGGAGTTGCTGAACGCGGCTCAGGCAGAGTATGCGGAGCGCGTGGGGCCGGACTTCGAGTACGTGTCGCTGGTCGGCGACCGGCCGCCGCCGCTGGACTACCGGAGGCCGGCTACGGCGGGGCGGTGAGTCCGTAATGTCAAGTAAACACTACATGTTGTAATGTTTACTTGACATATTCTGTAACGGTGCGGCTTGGGAAGCCGTCTGCCCAGCCCCCTAACCGCACTCCGAAAACCCGCACACGTAGCACTTCTTGCACCCCTCCTCGAAGGCGAGGTGACTCGCGCCGCACGACGGGCACGCCCCCAACGCGGCCGCGGTCTCATCCACGTACCCGCTGCGGGTCGCCATCGCGGCAGCCGCCTCGGCCCGGGCCGGAGCCGTCGCGTCGATCTCCATCTCGACCTGGACCCCCTCCTTCTCGGCGAGGTAGTGGTCGAGCGCCTGGGCGATCGCATCGGGCGCCGACAGCACCTTGTTCGCCCCGACCCCGACCGCGCGGTCGCAGGAGATGCCGCGCAGCTGGTCCCGCACGGCGGTGATCGGAATCCCCGACCGCAGCGACAGCGACACCAGGCGCCCGATCGCCTCGGAATCGGCCATCGCGGCTCCGCCGGCCTTGCCCAGGGTGCAGAAAACCTCGAACGGCTGGCCCTTGTCGTCCTCGTTGACGGTCACATACAGGTCGCCCAGGGGGCAGTCCATCTTGATCGTGCGGCCCTTCAGGATCGACGGGCGCTGGCGCTTGTGGCGCAGTGCGGAGACCTCGCGGTCGTGCTCGCCGAGCGTCCGCTTGATCTCTTGGAGTTCGCCCTCGAGCCGGTGCGCCTTCTCGCGCGCGTCCGCCAGTTCTGCGGTGAGCGCCTCGATCTCGGCAGATCCGGCCGCCTCGTCCTGGCCGGTCTTGCCGGTGGAGAGCACCTGCATGGGCCGTGAGCCGTCGCGGTAGACGGTGACGCCCTTGCAGCCGAGCTCGAAGGCCATCTCGTAGATCTTCCGCACGTCCTGGCGGGTGGCTTCGTGCGGGAAGTTCGTCGTCTTGGAAATGGCGGAGTCCACATGTGCCTGGAAGGCTCCCTGCATGCGCACATGCCACTCGGGCGTGATGTCGTGGGCCGTGCGGAAGGTGTCCTGGACGGCGCGCGGCACCTCGTCGAAGTGGATGTGGCCCTCTTCGGCGATGCGCTCCATGAGCTTGGCGCTGTGCCACCCCTCGTCCTTCGCGCGGGCCACGAAGTCCTCGTTGACGTCGGGCATCATCACGCCGGCCTGGTTGCGCATGAACGCCACCGCGAAGAGCGGCTCGATCCCGCCGCTGCACCCCGCAATGATGGAGATCGTCCCCGTGGGGGCCACCGTCGTCAGGTTGCAGTTTCGCAGCCGCCGCTCGGGGCGGATCCGCTCGCCGGCCCTGTCGCGCGCGCAGCTCTCGTCGGGGCCCCAGATCGACTCCTCCCAGGCCGGAAAGACACCCCGCGCCTCGGCCAGCTTCTCCGATGCGACGCGCGTCTCCTCCTCTATGAACCCCATGACAACGCGGGCCAGCGCCACACCCTCGTCGGAGTCGTAGCGCACGCCCAGCCGCACCAGCAGATCGGCCCACCCCATCAGCCCGAGGCCGACGCGGCGGATGTTCTGCGCCAGGTCGGAGATCTCGTCAAGCGGATAGCGGTTGGCGTCGATGACGTTGTCGAGGAAGTGGGTGGAGAGGTGCACCACGCGGCGCATCCCGTCCCAATCGATGCCGTCTTCGGGGTTGGCGAAGGTCCCCTTCCTTGCGAAATCCCCCACGTTTATGCTGCCCAGATTGCAGACGTCGTACGCGAGGAGCGGCTGCTCGCCGCAGGGGTTGGTGGCCTCGTAGCCGCCCAGCGCCGGGACCGGGTTGTACTCGTTGGCGCGGTCGATGAAGAAGACGCCGGGCTCGCCGGTCTTCCAGGCACCCTCGACGATCATGTCGAAGATCTCGCGGGCGTTCTCGCGACCGATCACTTCGCCGGTCCTGGGGCTGATCAGGTCGTAATCCTCGCCGCTCTCGACCGCGGCCA
Organism: Longimicrobiales bacterium; assembly: GCA_965211645.1. Classification (GTDB taxonomy): domain Bacteria; phylum Gemmatimonadota; class Gemmatimonadetes; order Longimicrobiales; family Gaopeijiaceae; genus Bin94. Next base: position 1,248,347 of record OZ242947.1, read on the forward strand.
TGAAGGCGTCGGTGATCGCGACCGAGATGTTGAAGTTGGTGACCTGCGAGGTGTCGTTCTTGCAGCGGATGAAATGGCGGATGTCGGGGTGGTCGACGCGGAGGATCCCCATGTTGGCCCCGCGGCGCGTGCCGCCCTGCTTGACCACCTCGGTGGAGGAATCGTAGAGGCGCATGAACGAGACCGGACCCGACGCCACCCCCATGGTCGAGCGCACGGGGTCGCCTTCGGGGCGCAGCCGTGAAAACGAGAAACCGGTCCCGCCCCCCGACTGGTGCACCAGCGCCATCGCGCGCAGGGTGTCGTAGATGCCGCTGCTGCCGTTCGACAGCGCGTCCTCGACGGGGAGTACGAAGCACGCCGAGAGCTGTCCCAGCGGGCGGCCGGCGTTCATGAGGGTGGGGGAGTTGGGCTCGAATCCGCCCGTGGTCATCAGGTCATAGAAGCTGCGCGCCACCTCTTCGATGGCGCCATCGGATGCACCGTATTTCCGGTCCTCCTCGGCAATCACTCTGGCGACGCGCCAGAACATCGTTTCGGGCTCTTCGATCGGCTCGCCCGACTCGTCCTTCTTGAGATACCGCTTGGCAAGGACGATGCGGGCATTGTCCGACAGTTGGGCGGGCGGCAGATCAGCCGGAGGCCGATCGTGGGACGCTGGGGCAGGCTCGGAGCGTACGGTCATGGCGCGACATTCCTGTGGGCTGCTGGGGAAACTGTGGAGAACTTTGCCTCAGGTGGGCCGTATCGTGTGGAAAGCCCTCGAAAGGTCAGTTCTTTCAAGGGCTTGCGATTGTGGAAACCGTGTCCGTACCCCAAGATGTAGTGGGATAGGTAACTTAAGGACCCAAGCGCTTGTGGTCAAGGAGCGAGCCGGGGTGCGGGCGACCGTCGAGCGCCGGGCGGCCTTGCGGTATCCGGCCGTCTAGAAGGCGTTTCCGACCCGGACGTAGTAGACGGGACCGTCTCCGGCGTTCAGCGGCACCCCCGCTCCGAAGCGGAAGCCGATCCCGCGGACGTAGATCGGCGCAACGATCAGCGACACCTCCGCGCCGACGCTGGCGAGGGCCTGCTGGCGCGGATTGTCGTAGTTGCGCTGGCCCAGCACGGGACCCCAGGCGTTGCCCGCATCGAAGAAGACGGAACCGTGGATGCGGTCGAAGAAGAGTGGGGCGAAGGGCAGCCCGTCGTCGATAAGCGCGATGGGGAAGCGGTATTCCACGCTGGATGTCCACGCGACCCGCCCCGAACGGTAGTTGTCGCGGTAGCCGCGCACCGGGAAGAGGCGCGAGGACCCCCCGAAGAGCCCCAGGCCGGTGACCGGCTCGGGTGACCCCTCGGCGTCGCCGATGTCGAAGTGGAACTGGTTGGCCCCCGGTCCGCCGGCGATCCCGGCCGAGGTGCGCAGGGCGAGCACGTGGTTGGCGAATCCGAGCCGGCCCAGCGACTTGAAGGCGGACACCTCCCCCGTGAGCTCGCCGTAGCCGCGGTCGACGCCCGCCACGCCGCGCGAGTCCGCGGCGACGCCGTTCTCGCGGCGCATCCGGGCGCTCGCCCAGAAGCGCACGCCGTCTTCGCGGGAGAACGACAGGGCCCGCCGCTGGGTGTTCGCGGTGGACAGGGTGGCGCGCAGCTGCGTGAAGGTGGTGTTGGGCGGCGGCCGGGTGAGCTCCGGGCCCTCATCGCCGTTGACGTCCTGCAGCGTGAGGTTCTCCTGCACGAAGCCGCCGCTCAGGGTCAGCGCCGTGGACGAGCGGTAGCGCCGCCGCAGGAAGGAGGTCGAGAGCGTCGCCGAGCGCTCCCGCTCCGCGAGGAAGAACTCCCGCGTGCTGCCGTCGCGGAACTCGACCTCGAAGGTGCGCGACGAAGCGTCGTAGCTCTGCCGCAGGGTCAGTCCCAGCACGGGGTTTCCAAGGCCCCGGTAGCTGTAGCTGAACCCTCCCGTAAACCGCCGGCCGTCGAGAGCGACCCGTCCCGCGAGCGAATACGAATGACGGCCGACGAGGTCGGAGCCACCGGTCGACAGTCCGACCAGGGGCTTGAACACGTCGTGCACGTTGCCCGCCTGGTCGCTCCCCGTCTCGGCGGGTGTGTACAGAGGGGTCCAGTAGTAGGGACGGAGCGTCCCGCCGGGGCCATACCCCTCGGGGGTGGTCCATTCGGCCTCGGTGTCCGCCTGGGCCGGTTCATCCGCTGCCCCCTCCGCCGCCGCTCCTGCCCCCGCCGCTCCCTCGCCGGCGGCAGGCTCCGCGAAGCCGACCCCAGCCAACTCCGGGTCGAACCGAGGACTCGTCGGCTGCGGCTCGAACCAGTCCCCGGGCGCGAACGGAATGCGTTCGATATGCCATCCATCGGCGTGGTAGGACGAGAAGTGGATCCATTCCCCCGCGGGGTCGACCGAGGGGTGGGCCGCGCCGCCGAGCATGTTCGTGACCTGGCGCACTTCCGGCTCGGCTCCGTCCGTGATTGTGGAGGCGAAGAGGTTGGGGATCCCCGTGCGGTCCGACGACCACACCACCGTCGACCCGTCGGGCGCCCAGAAGGGTGCATTGTCGACCGCGCGGTCGCGCGTGACCTCCGCGACCAGATCCCCCGCCTCGTCCAGCACCACGATGTCCATCAGCGCGGGCGCATCCCAGCGCACGACCGCGATCCGCGTCCCGTCGGGCGACCAGCGCGGATGCGCCCAGTGCCGGTCGGGGCGCGGCTCGACCAGCGGGGCCACCTCGCCCGTCGCCAGCTCCACCGTCACCAGCGCGTTGGTGCCGCCCCCTTCCTGCACCGCCACCGCGCGCCGCCCGTCCGGCGACACGTCGGCGTAGCTGATCCGCGCCCCGTGCGTGATCCGCTCCACCGCACCGTCGCGCCCCGCCCGGTAGAGATCGCTGGTCAGCCGGTACCGGTCGGTGAAGTCGAGCTGCGTGAACACGAGATCCCCATCCGGCGCCCACGACAGCGACCCCCCCACCCCGTTCACGCGGGTCAGCCGCCGCGCGTTCGCGCCGTCCGGGTCCGCGATGCGGATCTGCGTGGCGTCCACCCCGTCGGAGCGCACGAAGGCGACCGCGCTCCCGTCCGGCGAAACCACCGCCTGCTCCGCCATCCTCCCCGCTCCCTCCACCTCCTGCCCCACCGTAATCGGAGCCGCCCGGGCCAGATCTTCCGCCATCGCGCGGTAGGCGTCCGTCATGTACTCGCCCCAGGCCTCCCAGCTGTCCCTCACGCTGACCCCGAAGGCATCGCGGGCGGCGTGGTTGATCCGGTACGGGATCCAGAGCCCCGCCACCGAACGCGCGAACCCGCCGAGCGACTCCTCGCCGTGCACGCCGGCCATGTGCTCCATATAGCGGGCGCCGTACACGTAGGCCCGGTGTCCCGCAGGCCACACGGGCGAATCCCCCGACACCTGGGCGACCGATCCGAATTCGCCTGCCAGGGCAGAAGCTCTCATCACCATCTCCTGCCAGGTACCCTTGACCCGTCCGGCGCCGGTGAGTTCCGACTCGTAGTAGGTGGCGAGCCCCTCGAGGAGCCAGGTCGGGGCGGCGCCCGACGGGAAGACCGGCCAGGCCGAGGGCAGGCGGCCGAAGACCGTGCGGACGACCTTGCCGACCGCGCCCGTCATGTCGAGGTGGAAGGTGTGCACCAGCTCATGCGTGATGACCATCTCGAGCCAGTCGTCGAAGTAGGAGATGCTGCCGCCGTCGACGGGGGGACGCGTGAAGATCGTGACCTGGTTGTAGGGGATCGGCGTGGCGAAGCCGTTGGCGATGTCGGCGTGGTCGGTCAGGAGGAGCTGGACGGGGGTGTCCGGCGTGCCGACGAAGCGGTCGGCGAGCTGGTCCCAGGCCCGTTCGGCCATCGCGGCGGCGCGGTGCGCGAGGTCGTCCAGCGGCGCCGGGTAGGTGACGACGAAGTGCGGGGTGGTGAACTGGCGCCAGTCCTCGTCGGGGGGGACGGTCTGGGCGGCGGCGGGTGGGGCGCAGGCGCCGAGGGCAACGGCAACGATGGCGAGGGCGGCGAGAGCGGGGGCGGCGAGGGCCGCGGCGAAGCTGGCCGAACCGAGGAGCTGGGGGAGAGGTTTCAAGGGTCTCTGCATCATGCTGCCGCTGCCGATTGGTGAGTCCTCGGGCGTTGACTATCGATCATCGTCCACCAGCCCGGCCGTCGCCAGTGGACCGACCGCGGGGGGACTGCAAGTCGAGCTCGCCGATCACTCCGCGCACCCGCTCCAGCGCCCCCCGGGCATCCGCACGATCGAGCCCCGTACGCTCCATTACGAGCGCCGTCTTCACATGACCCTCCGCCTCTTCCAGCAACTCCCGGGCACGTTCCCGGGCCAGACCGAGCTGCGCCATCAGGATGCGCTCCCCGCGGTCCTGCAACTTCTCGCAGGTCACCTGGAGGTCCACCATCAGGTTGCCGTCCACCTTGCCGAACCGCACCATCGCGGCCGTGGTGATCGTGTTCAGCACCATCTTGGTGGCCGTCCCCGCCTTCATGCGGGTGGAGCCCGTGACGACCTCCGGGCCGGTGAGCGGGGCGATGACGACATCGTGAGCCTCCAGCAGCTCCCGCGCAGGGGGTGTGCAGAGAAGGAAGCCCGTGCGCGCTCCCAGTTCCCTCGCACGCGCCAGCGCTCCGTGCACGTAGGGAGTAGTCCCCGAAGTGGCGATCCCGATCACGAAATCGCGTCCGTCGATGTGCTTCTCGTCCATGGCCGCCGCGCCGTCCTCGGGGTGATCCTCGGCGCCCTCCCGGGACCTCACGAGCGCCGCGTAGCCTCCGGCGATTACTCCCTGCACCATTGCGGGGTCCGTACCGTAGGTCGGCGGCATTTCGGTGGCGTCCAGCACCCCCAGACGCCCCGACGTACCGGCACCCACATACACAAGCCGCCCGCCGCTCCGGAACGCCGCAAGCGCCAGATCGACGGCCCGCGCGATGGCTTCCTTCGCTTCCCGAACCGCCTCGGCGACGCGCGCATCCTCATCGTTGATGACGCCGACGATCTCCAGCGACGAAAGACGGTCCAGGGACTCGCTGCGCGGGTTCCGTTGCTCCGTCAGCCTGTGATCAAGCATCTTTCGTCGGTTCCGTTCAGGGCGGAGTATCGCTGCCTGAAGAAGTTAATCGCCTTGTCCACGCCGAAGGAGCACTGCCACGCATGTCGTCCGAGGGGACAAGCCAGGTATGCGATTTCTGCGGCGGCCGATCCGCTTTCCCCAGATACGACTTCGGGGCCCACCGGATCATGCGGTGCTCCGGCTGCACCTTCATGTGGCTCGATCCCCAGCCCTCCGAGGCGGAGCTCCACGAGGTGTACGGCGAGGACTACTACCGCAACGAACGGTTCTTCGAGTCGAACGGGCAGACAATCTACGGCTACTTCGACTACGCGTCCGAGCGGTTCACGAAGCAGCAGGATCACCAGCGGGTCGTGGACCGGATCATCGGCTTTCTCGATCCTCGCGAAATCAGCGGCCGCCGGTTTCTCGATGTGGGGTGCGGCCTGGGCTACCTTCTCGATGTCGCCCACGACCGCGGCTTCCGCGTGGAGGGAATCGACTACAACCCGCGGGCCGTCGACTGGATCGGCCGGAAGTACACCTTCCCCGCGGTGGCTGGCGACTTCATGGCCTACGACGGAGGGCCCTACGACGCGGTCACCATGCTGGACGTGATCGAGCACCTGCCGCGGCCTCTCGAGGCGCTGGAGAAGGCGGCCGCCCTGACCCGGCCGGGGGGGATCCTTGCGCTCTCGACCATGGATTCGGATTCATTCGTCTCGCGGCTGCTGGGTTCGCGGCTCGAGGACTTCCGGAGAACCCGCGAACACCTGTACTTCTTCAACCGGGACACTATCCGCGTGGGCCTGGAACGGGCGGGCCTCGAAGTCCTCCGCATCGATTCCTACGGGCTCACGATCCCGATGAATCTCCTGGCAAGGCGAACGAAGCTGGCCCTGCCCCGGGCCGGCGCCGTGATGGAGCGCCTGGTCAGGTGGTCCGGACTGTCCAACCAGCAACTGCACTTCGATCCGCGCACCAAGATGGTCGTCTACGCGCGCAAGCCCGCCCTGCCATGAGGGTCCGGTCATGAGTCGCCGGTCCTGGTGGGTCACCGGGGGGCTGGTGACGGTGCACCTGATCCTTTGCGCCGCTCTGTTCGAGCCCAAGATCCATACCGGCGGAGACAGCGTGACCTATGTGCTGCTCGCCGAGAGTCTGTTGCAGACCGGGGACGGCTATGCACTGTCACTCGAGCCCGGGCCGCCGGAGGCACACACGAAGTATCCGCCGGGCTATCCGATGCTGCTGGCACCGCTCGTGGCGGCGGCCGGCCGTGATTTTGTGCTGCTCAAGCTGGTCTCGGTGCTCTTCACCGCCGGTTCGGTGTTCGTGTTCTGCCTCTACGCGAGACGCGAACGCGAATGGCTGCCATGGATCGCGCTTGCGCTGGCCTTCGCCGTCAGTCCCGGGGTGATCGACTACTCCCGCTGGATGTTGAGCGAGGCACCCTTCCTCTTCTTCACCCTGGTGGCGATCTGGATGCTGAGGGAGGACGCGTCGGAGGAGAAGATCGGGCGCCCATTCGCGTTGGCGCTGCTCGCGGCCGTCGCGGGCTTCTACATGCGTTCGATCGGCGCTCTCCTGCTCGCTGGAGCGTCTCTTGCATATCTGCTGCGCCGCGAGTGGCGAAAGTTCGTGGTCCACGGCGTGGTGGGCGGCGGGCTGACCATCCCCTGGCTCGTCCGCAGCCAGCTCGTTTCCGGTGAGACGACCCCGTACCTGGAGGAGTTCCTCCTGGAGAACGTCTACAATCCCGAAGCCGGATACCTGGGATTCTCCGGACTGGTGGGGCGGTTCTTCGAGAACGGCGTGCTCTACGCAACCCGCGAACTGCCGCGCGCCCTCGTCGGCTCCGACAGTGCCTGGTCGGGGAGCTTCCCGGTCGTCTGCGTAGCCGTTGTGGTCTGCGTTCTGGCGGTGGCGGGTCTGGTCCGGGCGATGCGCAACAAGCCCGGCGCCGCGGAGTTCTACCTCATTCTGACCTGCGTCGCCATCATGCTCTTCCAGTCGAGCGTGAACGACGTCCGGTATCTCGTGCCGCTCATTCCCCTGATCCTGGTCTACGCGGCTGACGGCGCTACAGTGCTGGCCGGACGGGTGAAACGGCCCGGGTGGCTCAAACCCCTGCCCGTCTACGCGATGGGCCTGCTGGCGGCACTCGCAATCGGCGCGCACCTCGGCCGCATTCCCGGCAACATCGAAATGATCGCCCGCTACAACGCCGGCGACTCATACGCGGGGTATCGCCCGGCATGGCGGAACTTCTTCGAGGCGGCGGAGTGGGTTGACGCCAATACGCCTGATGACGCCGTCGTTACCGTCCGCAAGCCGCGCCTGTTCAACGCCGTGACCGGCCGGCGGGTGAAGCTCTACCCGTACACCACCGACACCGACTCGGTGCTGAGCGTCGTCCGCGAGACGGATTTCGTGTTCGTCGACGCGCTCTTCCCGACAACCCGCCGGTACCTGTTTCCGGCACTGCAGCAAGACCCCGAGAGTTTCTTCCTCGCACACGAGACCGAGGCGCCCGTGACCCTGGTCGTTGGAGTCAGAGATGTCCACACCCCGAATCCGTAGCCCACGCGGCACGATCCCCACCCTTCTCCTCCTCGCCCTTCTCGGCTGCCAGCCGCCCGCCCCTTCCGGCGACGCCGGCAGCGCCTTCCAGCTGGCGGGCGGCTCCTTCCCGGCGGCCTGGCACTTCTCGGCCGACGCCGACCCCGTCACGGCCACCGAGGGCATGGTGGCGACCACGGACGCCTACGCCTCGCAGGTCGGCGTGGACATCCTCGCGGCCGGCGGCAACGCGGTCGACGCGGCGGTCGCAACCGGCCTCGCCCTCGCCGTGGTGAACCCCGAGGCCGGCAACCTCGGCGGCGGCGGCTTCATGATGGTCCGGCTCGCCGACGGCACGGTATACGCCCAGGACCACCGCGAAAAAGCCCCGATCGCCGCCACCCGCGACATGTACCTGGACGAAGGCGGCAACGTCACGGACCGCTCCACCGTGGGCCACCTCGCGGCTGGAGTCCCCGGCTCCGTGGCCGGCATGTGGGACGCCCACGCGCGCTTCGGCATGCTCCCCTGGGCCGACGTCGTCCAGCCCGCCATTGATCTCGCCAACGGCTTCGAGGTCACCGTGCGCCTCGTCTCCACCCTCGCCGCCGCCCAGAACGGCATCCGCGCCTTCCCGGCGAGCGCCCGCGTCTTCCTCCCCGGCGACGCCGTCCCCGCCATCGGCGACACCTTCTCCCAGCCCGACCTCGCGGCCGTCCTCACCCGGCTGCGCGACCAGGGCCCCGACGACTTCTACCGCGGCGAGACCGCCGCCCTCATCGCGGCCGAGATGGAGCGCGGCGGCGGCATCATCACCCTGGAGGACCTCGACCGCTACGCCACCGTCTGGCGCGAGCCCGCCTCCTTCGACTACCGCGGCTACACCGTCCACTCCATGCCGCCCCCCTCCTCGGGCGGCCTCACGATGGCCGCCATCGCCAACATCGTCGAGCGCTGGGACCTGGCCGGGATGGGCTGGAACACCCCTGAATCCATCCACGTCATGGCCGAGTCCTTCCGCCGCGCCTATGCCGACCGCAACGAGTACCTGGCCGACCCCGACTTCGTGGAGCTTCCCACCGACGAGTTCCTCTCCGAGACCTACGCCGACGCCCGCGCCGCCACGATCTCGCTCGACCGCGCCACCCCCTCCGCCGAGGTGAACCCCGGCATCGAGGCCTTCCTCGACGAGAGCCACACCACGCACTACTCGGTGGTCGACGGCGCCGGCAACGCGGTCGCGGTCACCACCAGCGTCAACTCCTGGTACGGCGGCAAGGTCGTCGTCGACGGCGCCGGATTCTTCCTCAACAACACCATGGACGACTTCGCCGCCAAGCCCGGCACCCCCAACCAGTTCGGCCTGGTGCAGGGCGAGCGCAACGCGGTGGGCCCCGAAAAGCGCATGCTCTCGGCCATGAGCCCCACCATCGTCGAGGACCCCGACGGCAACCTCTTCCTGCTGACCGGCACCCCCGGCGGCTCCACGATCATCACCACCGTGCTCCAGTCGATCATGAATGTCGTCGACCACGGCATGAACGTCGTCCAGGCGGTCCACGCCCCCCGGGTCCACCACCAGCACCTCCCCGACCTCGTCTTCTTCGAGCACCAGGGGCTGCCCGCCGCAACCGTCGATGCCCTCGAAGCGCTCGGCCACACCGTTCTGGAGCGCGATTCCGGCCCGCCCGATGCCTATTTCACCGGCGGCATGTCCGGCGATGTGCAGATGATCATGGTGATGCCCGACGGTTCCCTTACCGGGTGGTCCGATCCGCGGAGGGGCGGCAGGACGGTGGGGAGGTAGGGTGGAGGAGGGTCGGCCGGGCGGGCGCGGGAAGTTGACGGCACGTCAACACCCCCTCGGACACGGCCCGCGGGGGGGCAGCGGCGGGGGCCGCACGCCCTGGCTTCTCGCTTCTCTCGCGGCTGCGGTTGTCGCGACCGCGGCGAGCGACGCCCACCAGTCCCGGGTCCTCATGCTCTGGGGCGGCGTCACCCCGGATGGCGAACTCCGCCTCGACCCCGCCTTCGTGATGGATGCCCCGGAGAAACTGCCCTCGACGCCCGGCTCCTACCGCCTCGAGGTGGTCGGCGCAGGGGGCACCACGCTGCTCTCACTCGACTTCGAGATGGACGAGATCTCCGATGGCAGCGGCGGCTTCCTCTTCATGGCTCCCTTCCGGGAGGAGTGGCGCGGCGCGCTGGACCGGATCGTCCTGACAGGGCCGGCGGGGACCGCCACCCTGGACCGGGATACCCGCAGGCCGATGGCCATCGTCATCGACCGGGCGAGCGGCCAGATCCGCGCGATCCTGCGGGGTGCCGCCGCGGAGGCGCGGATCGCGGCCGCAGCAGAGGAGGGGCAGGTCGACGCGGCGGAGGCGATCGAGATGTCGGACGGGACCCGCGTCCTGGTCAGCTACGGGCTGCCGGGCTCGGGCTCACACTGACTGAATCCGAGCCTTTCCCCACGCCGGCAACCGACGATAGTAAACAAATTTGTTTAGTATCATGCACGGCCTCAGCGTGCGGTGGTCACAGGAGGATCGCCCCGAGGGTGCCGGCAATCCAATGCTCCAGTCTCGTTCCACCCTGCTGCTCGACGCATGCGGCACCGTGTCCACGCGCGGCAGGCTGTCCCCCACCCCCGCCGGCCCCAGCGAATCCCCCGGCAGCCACATCGCCGTGTCCTGCGGCACCAACACCGCTTCCCGCAGCTGCAGCATGATGATCGAGCCGGCGGTGATCCTGCCCGGGAGCACCCTCAACGCGTCGCGTCCCCTCGCCTGGCGGCGCACGCGGTCGGCTTCGGGGTCGAGCGTCACCGGCGTGTGGGTGACGAGCGTCTCGATGGGCCGTTCGAAACGCCAGGCCGACAGCGTCTCGAACGAAACCTCCAGGACCGGCAGCTCGCCGACGCCGCCCGAGCCGGTCGCGGCCTCCACCCGGCCAAGGAGCTTGACGCCTACGGGGATCAGGACCGTCCCGTCCCGATCCACGACCTCCTGGACGACCGTGGCGATCACCGGGTCCCCGACACCATAGACGTCGGTCGAGATGTCGTAGTCGGAGGTCACGGTGATCTCGGTCCCGCCGGGGATCCGGATCGGGGGGCCGAGCCCGGCGAGGGTGTCGGCCGCGGCGCTGTCGGCCGCAGCACTGTCGCCCGCTGGCTCCTCGCCGGCGGCGATGGCCGTGCCCGCGGCGGGATCTTCGGGCTCCGGCGCGGCACCGGGGTCGTCCACGTCCGGGCGGGAGGGCACGGCCGTCGTGTCAACGGGCTGTGACGGTACTTCGTCCTGGGTTGCGTCGACAGCTTCGGCGCCGGTGTCGGCACCCTGTCCGCACGCGGCGAGGGAGACCAGCGCCAGAAGCACTGTCGTTCGTTTCAACACGCTGACCCTTCGGTGTTCGTCATCCTTGCTCCTTCGCGGCGGCGCTTGTCTGCCATCGTTAATATAGGACGCGCGCGGCGAAGAGATCGTGCGCCGTGCCGCCTCTGGACCCCGACCCCTCACGACTCCGCATGCGCGAACTCAAGACCATCCTGCCCTACTTTCGCCCGTACCGGACGGCGATGTTCTGGGGGATGGTCCTGGTGGTGCTCGCGAACCTGTTCACACTCGTTCAACCCTACCTCCTCAAGCTTCCGATCGACGCGCTGACGGGGCCCGGGGCGGCCGATCCGGAGATGATTCGGCGCACGGTGATCACCTACGCGCTCCTGATCGTGGCGGCGGCGGCGCTGGGTGGCGTGACGCGGTACGGGATGCGCGAGATCCTCAACGGGCTGAGCCGGCGGATCGAAGTGGATCTGCGGGACGGCTTTGTGCGGCACCTGCTGCGGCTCGACGCCGGGTTCTACGGCGCCAACCGCACCGGCGATCTGATGAGCCTGGCGACCAACGACACGCTGGCGGTGCGCCAGGCGATCGGGCCGGCGGTGATGTACACGGCGAACACCGTGGTCAACTTCGTCTTCGGCCTGGGCGTGATGATCCATATCAGCCCGATGCTGACGCTGGTGTCGCTGGTGCCGCTGGCGCTGCTGCCGCCGATCGTGGCCTGGTTCGGCAAGACCATCCACGACCGCTTCGAGCGGATCCAGGAGCAGTTCGCGGCGCTGTCGACGATGGTGCAGGAGAACCTGACCGGCGTCCGCATCGTGCGGGCCTACCGACAGGAGGACGCCCAGGCGGGCGAGTTCGACGCGCTCAACCGCGACTACCTGAAGCGCAACATGCACCTGGCTTACGCGTCGGGCGCGTTCCACCCGATCATGGGGCTGCTGACGGGCGTGGGGATGGTGGTGGTGCTCTGGCAGGGCGGCGGCCTGGTGATGGCGGGAGGGATCGGGGTGGGTGACTTCGTGGCGTTCTCGTTCTACCTCGCGCTCCTCGCGTGGCCGATGATCGCGCTCGGCTGGGTGGTGAACCTCTTCCAGCGCGGCGCGGCGTCGATGGGGCGCCTGAACCGCATCTTCGCGATTCGGCCGAGTGTCACGGCCCCGGCGCGGCCCCATCCCGCTCCCCGCGGCACGCCGGCGATCGAGTTCCGGGACGTTTCGTTCCGCTACCCGGACACGGAGCGTCTCGTGCTCGAGGGCGTGTCGTTCACGGTGGAACCCGGGCGCACGGTGGCAATCGTCGGGCCGACGGCGTCCGGCAAGAGCACCCTGGTCTCGCTGATCGGACGGATCTACGACCCGACGGGCGGCGCGGTGCTGCTGGACGGCGTTCCGATCCCCGACTACGACCCGGCGGACGTGCGCGCGTGCGTCGGCTTCGCGCCACAGGACAGCTTCCTGTTTTCGGCCAGGCTCGGCCGCAACATCGCGCTGGGGGTGCCCCCGTCGCTCGCGCTGGACGAGCGCATTCAGCGGGTGCGGGATGCCGCCGCCGCGGCCGATCTGCACGACACGGTGGTCGACTTCCCCGCCGGCTACGACACCCGTCTGGGCGAGCGCGGCATCAACCTGTCAGGCGGCCAGAAGCAGCGGGCCACGCTCGCCCGCGCGCTCGCCATCGATCCTCCCATCCTGATCCTCGACGACGTGCTGAGCGCGGTGGACACGGCCACCGAATCACGCATCCTGCGCGGCCTGCGCGACGAGCTCCGCGGCCGCACGGCCTTCGTCATTTCCCACCGGGTGACCGCGGTGAAGGATGCGGACCTGATCCTGGTGCTCGACGGGGGGCGGATCGTGGAGCGCGGGCGGCACCAGGAGCTGGTGGCTTTGGGGGGGACGTATGCGAGGCTCCTGCGGCGGCAGCTGCTGGAGCAGGATTTGGCCGGGGTGGCGTAGGGGTACTCGGTCCTTCCCGGCTCACATCTCCTGCCAGGGTTGCCGTATGTATGGTCATTACTATATGGTTAAGCCATACTGCGGTGCCTCACGACCGGAATCAGAAGGAGTGCGATGAAGACGACGCTGAACCTGGACGACCACCTCCTGCAAAGATCCAAGCGCAGTGCCTCGCAGGTCGGCGTTACGTTGACTCGGTTTGTCGAGGACGCCCTGCGCGCCAAGCTGATGGACGACGATCTGAAACGTCCGGCCTTCAAGCTGGAGTTGGTTACGGTTCGCGGGTCCGCACCGCCGAACGTCGACATCTCGGACCGCGAGGCACTCTACGACGTGATGGACCGCGCGTGATAGCGGTCGATACCAACGTCCTGATCTACGCCCACCGGCAGGAAGCCGACCTTCACCAGGTGGCGGCACATGAACTGCGTGTTCTGGCGGAAGGAGCGACTCCCTGGGGGCTCCCGGTGTTCTGCATCGTCGAATTCCTGCGTGTCGTCACACACCGGCGGGTCTTCAACCCTCCATCACCGTTGCCGCGCGCGTTGGAATTCCTCGACCGGATCGTTGCATCCCCGTCCTGTCGGATCGTGCGGCCTGGAGCCGGATTCATCGACCTCCTGACCTCGATTGCCCGCCGTGCAGACGCGAGGGGCAATCTCATGTTCGACGCGCAAATCGCCGCCCTGTGCAGGGAGCACGGAATCAACACAATTCTCACGAATGACCGCGACTTCGAGCGGTTCGACCATTTGCGGGCGCACTATCTGACCGACGTGAGAGGAGGCTAGGAGCGGCACGGGCCCTTGATCTGGCGGATCTCCATCGCGCAGACGCGAAGGCACACCGCGTCCTGAACCGTAAAGCCGACTTTACATTCTGTCATATCTGCTTTACATCAACCGAACCACTCAGGCTCCTCTCCGGCCCTCCACTTGATGTTGCATCCCACGCTGGGCACCTGCTCCGACGGCGGCGGCGCACCCGTGAGCACGGCATCCAGCGCCGCCCGCAGATCCTCCCCCGTCACCGGCAGATCCAGCGACGGCCTGCTCGCATCGTACTGGCCGCGATACGCCAGCCGGCGACTCGCATCGAACAGGAAGAAATCCGGCGTGCACGCCGCCCGGTAGGCCTTCGCGACCTCCTGCGACTCGTCGAACAGGTAGGGGAAGGCATACCCGCGCAGCGCGACCTCCTCCACCATCTTTGCGGGGCTGTCGTCCGGGTAGTTCGCCACGTCGTTCGCGTTGATCCCCACCACCGCGACGCCGCGCTGCCGGTACTCCGCCGCCAGCCCGGCGAAGTGGTCCGCCAGGTGCTTCACGAACGGGCAGTGGTTGGAGAGGAACACCACGAGCAGCGCTGGTGCGCCGTCGAACCTCGACAGCGACACGGTCTCGCCCGTGGCCGGTTCGGGGAGCGCGAAGTCCGGCGGTTCGGTCCCCAGCGCCAGCATGTTGGACGCTACGAGCGCCATTTCAATCCTCCTCGCCGGAGTCCGCCCGGCCGTTCGTCGATCTCCGGGAGTCCGCTTGTGCACTCCGTATCGCGGGCTCTGTCCACAACCCCTACAACCTCTCGAGCAGAATCTCCGGCGTGTACCGGTTCAGCCACGCCGCCAGCACCGCAAACGAGCCCGTCACCAGCAGGAGTCCAAGCACGATCAGCAGCGCCCCCGCGACCTTCTGGACCGCCGGCAGGAAGCGCCGGAAACGCGAGAACGCGGTCAGGAAGCGCTCCATGGCCAGGGCGGCCAGAAGCAGCGGGATCGCCAGCCCCATCGAGTAGACGAAGAGCAGCCACATCCCGACGCCGACATTCTGCTGCGTCCCCGCCATCGTCAGGATCGCCCCGAGGACCGGGCCGATGCACGGAGTCCACCCCGCACCGAACGCGACGCCGACCACCAGCGTGCCCAGGTACCCCGCCGGCTTGTTCGCCAGATGGACGCGCTTCTCGCTCATCAGCGGCAGCAGCTGGAAGACCCCCATCAGGTGGAGCCCGAAGAGGATGATGATCACGCCCCCGATCCGCGCGATCCAGTCGCTGTTGTAGAGCAGGAAGCTGCCGATGAAGGTCGCGCCCGCGCCGAGCAGCACGAAGATCAGGGTGAAGCCGCTCACGAAAAGCAGCGAGTGCACCATCACCCGCCGCCGGTCGAACCCCTCCTGCAGGTCCTCGAGCGACATCCCCGTCACGAAGGACAGGTAGCTCGGCACCAGCGGCAGCACGCAGGGCGACAGAAACGAGAGGACGCCCGCGCTGAGGGCGATGGTGATTCCGATGGAGTCGTTCATGAGGTTTCAGGGTCCGCGTTGGCCATCGCGCCGACGCGCTCGACCACGAGCTGGGTGTCAAGGGTGCGGTCACCGATGGAGATGGTGACGGAATACGTCCCGGGCTCCACGAGGTCGCCCTGGCCGCCGCCTCGCCGTCGTCCGAAGAGGCCGCCCATCCCCACTCCCGGGCGGATGAGTTCCGCGAGTTCGCGCATCTGGTTGAAGTTCGGAGCACGCCGCCCTCCCCTTCCCCCGCCCGCGGACTCGCCCGGACGCTCGCGGAAGGCCTCGGGATCGCCACCCCCCTGCCCCCGGCCGAAACCGCCTCCTCCGAAGCCGCCGAAGAAGGCGGTGACATCGGTCTCGCCGGTAAAGAGCCCGATCTGGCGGCGCAGCGGCGCCTCCTCCCACCCCGCCTCGACCAGCGAATCGGCCACCGTGCGCGCCCGTTCGGCGATGGCCAGGCTGTCGCGGCGCTCGGAGGCAGAGAGCCCTTCGGCCTCGGCCGCCGCTCCGCGCAGGTTCCACGTCACGGTGTGCAGCCCCGCGCCCGCCGGGCCGTTGAGGGTTTGCACCACCTCGCCATCGGCGTCGGTTATGGTGATCTCGACCTGCGGGCCGCGCGGCGCACGGGGACCGCCACCGGGGCCGCCCGGGCGACCTCCACCCCGCGCGGCGGCTTGTCCGCCGCTCGCCTGGGCCATCTCCGAGCCATTGCCCGCATCGCCCGCCTCCTCGTCCGCCAGCGCGGCCGCAACCTCGTCACCCACGTAGTAGCTGATCCGGGCGGTCGCGCCCGGGGTGGGCCGCGAGAACCAGGCCTGCCCGTACGACTCTCCGCCCCTTGCGGGCTCGCCGAACTGGTAGGCGGGCGCGGGCTCGAAGGCGGCCGCGCCGTCGGCGAGCACGTTCCCGGTCAGCTCCTGGAGCGGCGCGATGTCCACGATCCAGATCGAGCGGCCGTGCGTGCCCGCGATGAGTTCGCGGTCGCGGGGGTGAATGCGCAGATCGTGGACCGGCACGGTCGGCAGGCTCTCCATGAAGCGCCGCCACGACCGGCCGCGGTCCAGCGAGGCGTAGACGCCGACGTCCGTGCCCACGAAGAGCAGGTTCTCGTTGCGCGGGTCCTCGCGGACCACGTGCACGAAATCGGGGGCACCGGTCGGGAGCCCGGCCGCGATGGCGCGGAAGGAGTCGCCGGCGTCGTCCGAGACGAAGACATACGGCGTGAAATCGTTGGTGCGGTGACCGTCGAAGGAGACGTAGACGCGATCGGCGTCGTGGCTCGACGGCTCCACGCGGCTGACGTAGGTGCCCTCGGGGACGCCGGCGATGCTCCCGGTGAGTTCGATCCACTCGCCGCCGTCGTCCGGCGAGGTCCACACGCGGCCGTCGTCGGTGCCGGCAAAGAGGCGCCCCTGGACGAGCGGCGATTCGGCCAGCGCGGTGATCGTGGCGTGCGTCTCGGCGCCGGTCACGTCCGGGGTGATGCCGCCGGTGGTGCGCGTGCTGATCTCGATCTTCTCGGCGTCGGCGTAGGAGAGGTCGGGCGAGATGACCTTCATGTCGTCGCCGAAGTCGGTGCTCTTCACCACGCGGTTGCCGGCCGCATAGAAGTGACTGCGGTCGTGCACCGACTGGAAGAACGGGGTGTTCCAGTTCCAGCGCATGATGTGGCTGGCGGAGTCGGCGGCGGCACGCTGCTGCAGTTCCGCGACCCGCGGGTCGTCCTCTGCGGCCCCGGCCTCGAGCAGGAGCACGATGCTGTCCTGCAGCGGGCGCCAGCCGTCCTCCCAGTTCGGCCTCTGCAGCGACTCGCTCTCGCCCGTGGCCAGGTCGAGGCGCCGCATGTTGCCGCCCTGCGACTCGGCCCAGACCAGGTCGGGATCCTGCGGGTCCTGTGAGGTGACGAAGCCGTCGCCGCCGCTGATCGTGGCCCAGTGGTACTGCGAGAGCTGGCCGCGCGACAGACGGGAGGGGCCGCACCAGGTCCCGTTGTCCTGGAGTCCGCCGCAAACCCGGTACGGCTTGTCCATGTTGAACGAGACGTCGTAGAACTGGCCCAGCGCCATCGTGTTCAGGTAGCGCCAGTTGCCGCCCTTGTCGTACGTGATCGCCACGCCGCCGTCGTTGCCGACCACGATCCGCTCCGGGTCGACGGGATCGATCCACATGGCGTGGTGGTCGACGTGAATGCCGTTTGTGGTGGTGCCAGCCGTGCGGCCGCCGTCGTCGGAGAACTGTACCGGCGTCGACGAGAAGTACACCCGGTCGGGGTCGTGCGGGTCGACGCGCACCTGCGAGTAGTAGAACGGCCGGCTGTTCGCATCGTTGACCTTCTCCCAGGTCTCGCCGCCGTCCCCGGAGCGGTAGAGGCCGTTGCCGCCGGAGCCTGCCGCCGCCGCGGCTGGAGCTTCCTCCTCTTCGGTTGCGACCGCTTCTTCGCCCTCTTCAACCTCCTCCGCTTCCACATCGGCTGCGACCTCCGCCTCCTCTTCGGCCTCGACCATCGCGAACATGATGTCCGGATCGCTCTCGCTGATCGCGATGCCGATGCGGCCCTTCATGGTGGTCGGGAAGCCGCCGCCGGCGACTTCGGTCCAGGTGTCGCCGCCGTCGCTGGACTTCCAGAGCGCGCTGCCGGGACCGCCGCTGTTCAGGAACCACGGGCCGCGCACCCGCTCCCAGCTGGCCGCGAAGAGGGTGTTCGGGTCGCCCGGACGGAACGCGACGTCCACGAACCCGGCCCTGTCGCTGATGAACTTGACCAGCTCCCAGGTCTCGCCGCCGTCGGTGGTGCGGTAGAGGCCGCGTTCGGGATTGGAGCCCCAGATGTGTCCCAGGGCGGCCACGAAGACGATGTCGGGATCGAGGGGATGCACCACGATCCGCCCGATCACCTGCGTCTCGCGCAGACCCTTGAACTCCCAGGTTTCGCCGCCGTCGGTGGACTTGAAGATGCCGCCGCCCGGCGAAATCGAGTTGCGCGAATCCTCCTCGCCGGTCCCCGCCCAGATCTGGTTCGGGTCGGTCGGCGCGATCGCAAGGTCGCCCATCGACACCACCCGAGGGTCGTTGAAGATCGACCGGAAGGTGATTCCGTTGTTGGTGGTCTTCCAGATTCCTCCCGCGGCGGCTGCCGCGTAGAAGGTCTTGGACGGACTCGGCAGCCCTTCGACGTCCGTTACGCGCCCGCCCATGTTGGTCGGGCCCACCGAGCGCCAGACGAAGGACTCCCAGACGTCGTCCGGGATCCGGTCGGTGAGCTGGGCGGTCGCGGGGGTCGGGACGGCCACCCCCGGGACGACGGCGGCCAAGCCCCAGACGAGCGCGGCCAGGGACAGTCTGCGGGCGAGGATCAGGCGAGCGGACGAGCGGTGCATGGGAGCCTTCCAGGAGCTTTTCGGCGATTCGGAGCCTTCTGCGGCAGGTCGTTAAGAGGACACATGGGTTTCGGGGCGCGTTACCGCGGGCCGGGTCCACCGGCCGCGGCGCTCCAGTACCCAATCATCTTGTAGATCAGGCGGGCCGCAAGGAAGTCCGGCGCGTTCATCCCGGGGATCGGCGCGTGCTCCACCACATCGGCGCCGACCACGCGGCGCTCGGCAAAGACGCGGCGCAGGAGGGCCAGGGCCGGGTACCACTGCCCGCCGCCGGGTTCGGGCGTGCCCGTCGCAGGCATCAGCGACGGGTCGAAGAAGTCGACGTCGAAGGTGATGTAGACGGCCGGGCCGAGGGCTGCGACGGCGCGGTCCATCCAGGTGTCGTCGCGGGCGGGCTCGCGGCGGTCGCCCGGCTGTCCGCGGGCCGCCGGTTCCGTGCCGACCCCCGGCGACCGGCCTGCCACCTCCTCGGCCGTGATCACCGTCACGTTGTCCCGGGCCTGGACCACCGCCCACTCCTCGCCGCTGATCCCCCGGGCCCCGACAGTGACCAGGTCCACCGTGTCCACCACATGCGCCATCGCGCAGGCGTGGGAGTGGCGGCTCCCGTCGTGGACCTCGCGGAGGTCGAGGTGGGCGTCGAACTGCAGCACGGTGAGCCGCTCGGGGCTGCGGTCCGCGTGGGCGAGGATGGCCGGCGACGACACCGAGTGCTCGCCGCCGATCATGATCACGCGGCGGCCGGCGGCAGCCTCGAGCACGCGTGCGCAGGCGTCGCCAAGTTCGGCCAGGGCGCGGGCCGCATCGCCGCGGGGCAGCTCCAGCGCGGGGAAGGTGTAGACGCCGCCCTCCGAGGGGTCGCGGCCGAGTTCGTGGTCGAAGAGCTCGACGTAGCGCGACGCGTCGATGATCGCCTGCGGCCCGCGGCGGGTGCCCGAGCCCCAGCAGGTGGTGGCCTCCCAGGGGACGGGGAGGATCCAGGTGGCAGCGCCGTCGGGGGTCGCGGAGGGGCCGTCCAGTCCGAGAAAGACGCGGGGCAGCTCCCAGGGCAGTCCTTCCAGGCCGGCGGGAAGCTCGTGGATGGTGCGCGAGCCCGCGCGCGTGGCGGCGTTGGGATCCCTGCGGTTGGGCATGCAGCGACAGTCCGGCTCAGGCGTTCTCGATGGGGCAGGTGATGCCGCGATACCTGACGGCGGCGCCCGATTCCTGGCTGGCGCGGCTCAGGCCGAAGATGACCAGCCTGTGATGTGCGGGGCGGAACCCGTGCCTGGCAGCCGTTTCTTCGACGATGCGCGCGATTGCCTCGCTGCGGAACTCGATCACCTCTCCGCTTTCGATGCACACCATGTGATGATGTACGGGATCGCGGGACAGGCGGTGTTCGAAGCGCTTGAAGCCCTCGCCGAAATCATGCTCTTCCACAAGGCCGCTGCGGACGAGCAGGTCGAGCGTGCGGTAGATGGTGGCCTTCCCCAGGCGGAACCCGTTTTGCCGCAGCACTACATCGATATCCTCGACCGACTGGTGGTGCGGAGACGAGAACATCGCCTCGGCCACCGCCGTTCGCTGCCGGGTGACGGGCAGCCCCTGCTCGCGCAGGTAGCGCGCGAAGATCCCCACGTATGGGTCGATGTCACTCGGTCCGGTCTTCATGGCCGTCTCCTGCTCTATTCCGCTGCCGGCGGCCCGAGCACCGCCTCCTCGAAGAGTTCTCCGACGTATTCGCCCATCACCGCGTCGAACGCTTCGGCATCGCCCCCGACGTCGAGTTGCCTCGGGCTTCCCAGCGGGGCCGGCCCCCGCCTGACGACGCCCTCCATCACCCGCGGCAGCCGGTCGGCCGGCGCCACACCCTGGTCCACCAGCTGGGTGTCGAGGTAGAGGCCCTTGCCGGTGCGCTGGGCGGCGTAGCGGGCGGTAACCAGCCGGCGCGCGCGGCTGCCGTCGAAACACCCCGCCGCCACCAGGCCCCACTCCCGGCGGCCGCGGATGAGCGGCGGGAAGATCCACAGCCGGTCGATCGACTCGATCCCCAGGCGCTCGCCGACCTCCCGCAGGGTGCGCGGCAAGGCCTCCGGGACTCCGGGCCCGTCGTCGAAGTCGACTTCGGTCTGGCGCGCCCTGCGGGCGGCCCGGGCGTTGATCCTCGGATTCATCCTCGAAAGATAGAATCTCCCGCCTTCCAGTGTCGTGTTCGAGAGGTTCGGGAGCTGCCGAAAGCGCCGAGGCGCCGGATCCTGCAAGGCGCCCGGGCCCTTACCCCCCAAGTTCGCCGACCACCATCTCCACCACGCGCTCCACCACCTTGTCCAGCTCCCCGGAGACCACCGCCGCGGCAGCCTGCGGGTGGCCCCCTCCGCCCAGCGACCGGGCGACCCCGTGGACCCGCGCCGGGGTCAGCGCGCGCAGCGACACCTTGATGCGCCCGTCGCTGGTGGTGCGGAAGAGGATCGCCACCTCGACCCCCTCCACGTCGCGCGGCACGTCGACGAATCCCTCGAGATCGTCCACGGTGGCGCCCAGCCGGTCGTACGGCTCCTTCGGCACGATCATCCATGCGACGCGGCCCCCGGGGTGCACCGTGAGCGATGCCAGCGCCTCGCGCAGCAGCTCGAAGCGGCGCCGCCGGAAGCGCGAATACACGGCCCGGAAGATGCCTTCCGGCTCGGCGCCGAGTTCGACCAGCCGCGCCGCGGTGCGCAGGCAGTCCGGCGTGGTGTTCTGGAACCGGAAGCCCCCCGTGTCGGTCAGCACCGCCACATACAGCGCCCGCACGATCGCCTCGGTCCACGGCCCGCCCGCCCGCTCGATCAGTTCGAACACCAGCTCGCCCGCCGCGGCTGCGCGGGTATCGACAAGCGCCAGGCCGTCGATGAGTCGGTCGCCAGGGGGATGATGATCGACGACGACCGTCGGCAGCCCGCGGATCAGGGACTTGATGCGGCCGATCCGCCGCGGGTCGGAGGTGTCCACCACCACGGCCATACCGGCCCGCCGGCACCAGGCGGCCTCTTCCTTGCTCTTCGCGGGAAGGACCAGCTCGGAACCGGGCAGCAGGAAGGAGAAGCTGTCGGGGAAGGGCGTGGGGCTGGCGATCCGCGCGTCGGCTCCGTGCTCGGTCAGGAAGGCCGCCATCGCGACCGCCGAACCCGCGGCGTCGCCGTCGGCGTTGGCGTGCATGGTCACCACGACCGGGGACGCCGCCAGCAGCGTTTCGACGATCGCGTCGATTCGCTCGTCCCGGGCGGAGCCGGTCAGGGTCTTTACCGCCGGCGGCACGTCAGCCACTCCGCCGTATCCGCTCGAGGACCTCGGCCGCGCGGGCCGCCAGATCCTCCCTCGTGCCGCCGTTGTCGATCACGAAATCCGCGCCGGCGCGCTTCCCCGCGACCGCCATCTGCGCCCTCATCATCCCATCCACCTCCTCGCCGCTCAGTCCGCGCGTCTCGATCGCGCGCCGCCGCCTCACCTCCTCCGGCGCATCCACCAGCACCACCACGTCCACCTCGCGCTCCATCCCCGTCTCGAAGAGGAGCGGGATCTCCCACACCACCACCTCGGCGCCCGCGCCGCGCTGCTCCGCGGTCCAGGCATCCCGCAACCGCCTCACCTCGGGGTGAATGATCGCCTCCAGCCCGCCCCTCGCCTCGGCGTCGCGAAAGACGATGCGGCGCACGGCCGCGCGGTCGAGCGACCCGTCCGCCCCGACCACCCCCGGCCCCAGCAGCTGCGCCACCCGGACCAGCCCCTCCGACCCCGGCGCCACGGCCTCGCGCGCCAGCTCGTCCGACGACGCCACCGGCACCCCGGCCCGCCGCCACAGTTCGGCCACCGCCGACTTCCCCGCGGCCAGGTTGCCGGTCAGCCCCACGACGGTCACGCCCACCACCCCACAAGCCACGACACGCCCGACGCCATCAGCGAATTGAAGATCACGTTGCCGCAGAGGACCGCGGTCATGACGCCCGCGAGCGAGCACCGCATGAAGGCCATCGGGATCACCACGAGTTCGTTGGGGATCGGCGCGAAGGCGGCGTAGAGGAAGAGGAGACCGTAGGGGAGCAGCCGGTGGCGGGCCCGCAGGGCTTCGAGCAGCGCCTCCAGGAAGGCGCGCAGGCGCCGCAGTCGATCGCCCACCATGTCGCGCGTCACGTTGCCCACCAGGAAGCCCAGGAAGTCGCCGCCGGTCATCCCCACGGCGATTGTGAGCAGGGTCGGCAGCGGCTCGAACCCCGACTCCATCAGGAACGGGTAGAAGAAGGCCACCGGCACCGGCGCCAACAGGTTGAAGCCGCTCACCACGGAGACCGCGAACAGCCCCCGGTACCCCGCGGCTGCCGCCGCCTCCCTGACACCCGCGATCTGTACGGCGTAGAGATTCACCCACACCGCGAAGGCCGCAAGCGCGGCCACGGCGAGGATCTTCACCCAGAGCGGCCCGCGCGGCCCCCGCATGCGGCGGCGCATCTCGGCCGACCAGGTGATGAAGCGCACGAGTTCGTCCTCGGGGGGCACGGCGTCGGCGTCGCCGTAGGCGGTCTCGAGCCGCCAGCTCATGTAGGCCCGCGACGGCAGCGGCAGGAAGGGCGGCTTGCGGTACCAGCCTCTCGGCCGAAAGGCCCAGGCGGCCGACAGCAGCGCGGGCCAGAGGCCGGGCCGCTTCAGCGCGAGGAGGACAAAGGGGCGGAGCATTCGGCTCAGTAGACGCCCCTCGGCCGATTGGCACGGCCAGGCGCCGGCGCGGACGCGTCCCGTGCAAAGCACTCACCGTAGAACGCCTCCACGCGTGCCACCTCCGCATCGGTGAGCAACCGCAATTCACGCTTGCGTGCCCGCTTGGAGAGGAGGCCGTTGTTCTGGTGCAGAAACCGGGTCAGCAGGTCGAGAGTCCCCTCCGGCATGTCCGCAATCTCCTCCTGCACGCGGTCCTTGAATCGGTCGTACGATTCAAGGTAGTCGACTTCGCCGGGTAGGTCCCTGGCAACCGTCTGCTCAACGCACCGGTACAGAAACTCCGCGTGCCGTGTAGCATCGAAGAAGCGGTAGTAGTCTGCCGTGTCGTTCAAGACCTCGACGTTGCCACGCTCCGTCGCACGCCAATCCACGAGGGGAAGCACGAGGGACGAGTGGCTGGCGAGCACGTCGCGGTACTCGGCAACTCGATCCAGCATCGCGACGCTCACCGGGAACACCAGTCCCGGCGGATTGAATTCCGCCCGCGCAAGCACATGGTGGACGAGCCATCGATGGATGCGCCCATTCCCGTCCTCGAAGGGATGGATGTAGACGAAGCCGAACGAGAGCGCGGCCGCGGACACGACAGGATCCAGTGGGAATCGGGCGGTCCGCTCCGCATACTCGGTGACTCCCCGAACGAGCTCCGGTACGTCCTCCGGACGCGCACTCACATGCTCCGGAATGGGTGCCCCCGTTGTCCGGTCCCGGCTGCCGACCCACCCACCCTCGGTGCGCAGACCGAGACGCGCAAACCTCCCCTCCCCGATTAGGACCTCCTGGAGGCGAACCATTCCCTCCACGGTGAGTCGGCTCCGTCCGGCCGCGCCAATCGCCCAACCCCAGCGCACAGCCCGGTTCTGGGAGGGTCGTTCTCCCTCAATGTCGAACGACGCCTTGCTGTCCTGAAGGAGGAGAAACCCCGCCGCCCGACGGATGACATCGGGATGCGCGCGACCGATGACCTCCCGCGCCCTGGCGTCCAGTTTCCTTGCCACATGGCGATCCAGTTCAGCGGTTCGTCGCACGAGCGGGCAGAACCTCCGTGTGCCCGGCAGGTTGTCGCGCACCCGGTGGCGCCTGGAGAGCGGTCCGCTCCGCGCCGCGAATTGCCCGTCCGGATCCACGGCCAGAACGGCCCTGACCTTGCCGGCGTCCGGAACGGCCAGGCGCTCTCCCCTCAGCCATTCATAGAGGAACCAGATGCGACGGGAATAGACGCCCGTGGGCTTGTCGCGAACCATGTGCGCGAATTCAGCTGGATCGACGACCCTGAACAGAGCCGCCAGCACGGCGAGACTCACGCCCTCCCATTTCAGTGCGAATTCCATGTGGCCCTGGAGGCTGTCATCCGGAGCGTGCCTGGGGGTGAGCATAAGCCATTCAGGCGTGGACACCGGGTGGTGGCGCTCGGCGATGGCAGCCAGGCGCGACGGAAGGGGCACCCGGAGGTCGTATCGCGTTGCAAGGTATGCATAGCCCGCGATTGCTCCGGGCTCGGGGAGAGACTGGTCCAGGAGTCTCCTTTGTCCTCTATAGCGTGCGGAAAACATTCACCAATTGCTCATTTGTTCGGAAGATCATTCAATACTGACGCAATATAATCACAACTAATGCATTCTTGCGAAAATCAATCACATACAACGACTGGCCCGCGGTTCGAAGGGCGAGGTCTGGAGTTGCAAGAGGTTACTCCCTCTCTCCGCGAAAAACCCTCACAATGCGTGATTAACCTTCACAATGTGTGGTTCTCTGCGAAAGAACGTCACCTCGCTCTAGCCACCGACAGCGTGATTTCCTCGCTCCCACCTCCCCTGGTCGCCTATCTTTTCCGGCCACCCCAAGAGCCCCTCACCACGACCATCTCCATGCCCAACCGCCTCGCCGCAGAGACCAGCCCCTACCTCCTTCAGCACGCGCACAACCCCGTGCACTGGTACCCGTGGGGCGACGAGGCCCTGGCGCTGGCGCGCGAGCACGACCGTCCCATCCTCCTTTCGATCGGCTACTCGGCCTGCCACTGGTGCCACGTCATGGAGCGGGAGTCGTTCGAGGACGAGGCCACAGCCGAGGTGATGAACCGCTCGTTCGTGAACATCAAGGTCGACCGCGAGGAGCGGCCGGACATCGATTCGATCTACATGAGCGCGGTGCAGGCGATCACGGGGCAGGGCGGCTGGCCGCTGACCGCGTTCCTCACGCCCGAGGGAGTTCCCTTCTACGGCGGCACCTACTTCCCGCCGCAACCCCGCCACGGCATGCCCTCGTTCCAGCAGGTGCTCGCGGCGGCCGCCAACGCGTACGCGAACCGGCGGGGGGAAGTGGCCCGCGCGGGGGCTCAGCTGACGGAAGTCCTCACCCGCGGCTCGACCCAGCCTCACACCGGAAGCGGCCAGACCGGCCCGCCCGACCAGCGCCTCTTCGACCACGCCGTCGCGGCTGCGGGGCGAACGTTCGACCCCCGGCACGGCGGCTTCGGGGGCGCGCCCAAGTTCCCCCAGCCCGTCTTCCTGGACTTCCTGCTTCGCACCGGCGCCCCCGGGTCGCACGGCGTCTCGATGGCGGTGCATACCCTGACCCGCATGGCGGCCGGCGGCATCCGCGACCACGCCGGCGGCGGCTTCCACCGCTACTCGGTCGATGCCCGCTGGCTGGTCCCGCACTTCGAGAAGATGCTGTACGACAACGCGCTCCTGGCGCGGGCGCTCACCCGGGCGCACCTGTTGGGGGCTGGCCACCTCGGTTTTGTCGCCGAGGAGACGCTCGACTACGTCCTCGGGGACCTGACCTCGCCCGACGGCGCCTTCTACTCGGCGCGCGACGCCGACTCGGAAGGCGAAGAGGGCGCTTTCTACCTATGGACGCCGGCAGAGCTCGACGAGGTCCTCAACCCCGACGCGGCGCGGCTCCTGTCCCGCGTGTACGACGTCAGCGAGGCGGGCAACTTCGAGCGGCGCAACATCCTGCACCTGCCCCACGACCTCGACGCGGTGGCGCGCCAGGAGGGCATGACGCGGGCCCAGCTCGACGTGGTTCTGCAGGGTGGGCTCGCGCGGCTCAACACCCTGCGCAGCACCCGTCCGGAGCCGCTCCGCGACGACAAGGTCATCACCTCGTGGAACGGGCTCGCCATTCGCGCACTGGCCGAAGCCGGCCCGGCGCTGGGCCGCCCCGACTACACCCGCGCCGCCGAGCGGGCTGCCGCATTCCTCCTCGGCACCGTTCGCGACGGCGACCGACTGCGCCGAATCCTCGCCGCCGGCCGCGTCCACATCGACGGCTTCCTCGAGGACTACGGCGCGCTCGGCAACGCCTGCCTGTCCCTCTACGAGGCCACCCTCGACGCACGCTGGCTCCGCGAGTCGGCCTGGATCGCGGGCGCAATGGTGGACCGCTTCTGGTCGGCCACGGACGGCCTCTTCCACGACGCCGCCGCGGACGCCAAGCCGCTCCTGGTCCGCCCGCGCGACATCATGGACAACGCCACGCCGTCGGGGAATTCGCTCGCGGTGGAGCTGCTGGCCCGCTCGGCCGCCCTGACCGGGTCGCCGGAGCACGGCGAGATCGTGGACGCAGTGCTCACCCGCGAGCGCGGCGCCATGGAGCGCTACCCCAGCGCCGTGGGCAGGCTGCTCACCGCCGCGCTGCTCCACGTCACGCCCCGCCTCGAGTGCACGCTGGTGGGCACCCCGGAGCAGATCGGGGGTATGGTCGACACGGCTCACCGGCACGCCCACCCCAACCGCGTCATCGCGGGAGGCGATCCGGAGGACCCCGCCGTGGCTGCGCTGCCCGCCATGGAAGGGCGTCTGGACCGAGCGGGCGAAGCGTTCGTCTGCGTCGGGTCGGCGTGCCAGGAGCCGGCCACATCCACCGAAGCTCTGGACAGGGCGCTCAAGCGGGCCCAATCTGATAACTCACGGGCATGACGTTGCTCCGCTTCCACCGTTCAGGACGCCATGGCGACACTGGAACACGAGATCGGGTCTGACCTCGAAAGCGACCTTCCCGACCGGACCACGCTGCTGCGCTGGTACCGGACGATGGTCACCGCACGGCAAATCGATGACCGTGAGGCCAAGCTGTTCAAACAGGGCAAGGTCTTCTTCCTGATCGCCGGGGCGGGACACGAGGCCGTACAGGTCGCGCTCGCCGACTTCCTGCGGCCGGCGTCCGACTGGTTCCATCTCTACTACCGTGACCGGACGCTGGCTCTGGCGCTTGGCGTTCCCCCGATGGAACAGCTGCTGCAGGGCATGGGGGCCGAGGCCGATCCCGCGAGCGGCGGCCGCCAGATGCCGGCGCACTTCGGCGACAAGCGACTCAACATCGTCGCCGCGTCGTCGCCCACCGGCACCCAGTTCCTGAACGCGGTGGGGACCGCCGAGGCGGGACTCCGCGCCGCCAGCGCGCCCGAACTCCGCAAGCACGTCACCACCTTCGCGGAAGACGAGATCGTCGTCTGCACGACCGGCGACGGAGCCACCTCCGAGGGCGAGTTCTGGGAAGCCATGAACACCGCCTGCAACCTGAAGCTCCCGATCCTCTTCGTCGTGGAGGACAACGAGTATGCGATCTCGGTGCCTGTCGAAGTGCAGACGGCCGGCGGCAGCGTATCCCGGCTGCTCACGGGCTTCCCCGGCCTGAAGATCGTGGAGTGCGACGGCACCGACCTCATGGAGAGCCATCGCGCCGCGCGGGAGGTGGTGGACTGGTGCCGTCAGCGGAAGGGACCTGCGCTGCTGCACGCGCACACCACCCGGCCCTACTCCCACTCCGGCTCGGACGACGAGACGGCGTACCGGACCCCCGCCGAGCGCGCCGCCCAGGACCGCCGCGATCCGATCCGCCGGGCGCGCCGCCTGCTGATCCAGAGCGGTGTGGCCACCGCGGCAGAGCTCGACCGGATGGAGGCGGACTGCGCCGCCGCCGTCGCCGCCGCTGCCGACCAGGCGCTCGAGCATCCCCAACCACCGCCGGATACCGCCACGAAGTGGCTCTACTCCGAGTCCGTCGACCCGACGGGCGCCGACTTCGACACCGAGGACCGCCCCGTCTTCCAGGACGACCGCCAGCTCACGATGGTCGACCTGCTGAACCGCTGCCTGCGCAGCGAGATGGAGCGCGACCCACGCATCGTGGTCTTCGGGCAGGACATCGCCGACGCCTCACGAGAGGACGCTCTGCAGGAGGTGAAGGGCAAGGGCGGCGTCTTCAAGGTGACGCACGGGCTGCAGACCCGGTTCGGGAGCAACCGCGTGTACAACGCGCCGCTGGCGGAGGCGAACATCATCGGGCGGGCCGTCGGGATGGCTGCGCGGGGTCTCAAGCCGGTCGTGGAGATCCAGTTCGTCGACTACATCTGGCCGGCGTTCATGCAGATCCGCAACGAACTCGCGACCATGCGGTATCGGTCGGGGGGAACCTGGGCCGCCCCCGTCGTCGTGCGCACGACCTATGGCGGCTACATCAAGGGCGGGATGTACCATTCCCAGACGGGCGCCTCGCTCTTTGCGAACACGCCGGGGCTGCGGGTAGTACTCCCGTCGAACGCCCTCGACGCAAACGGCCTGCTGCGCACCGCGATCCGCTGCGAGGACCCCGTCATGTTCCTCGAACACAAGCACCTTTACCGTCAGGTCCACAACAAGGGCGCGGACCCCGGGCCCGACTACACGGTGCCCTTCGGCAAGGCCAAGGTGGTGCGGCCGGGGCGCGACCTGACGGTCGTGACCTGCGGGGCGCTGGTGAAGCGTACTATGGACGCGGCGCGCACGGCCGAGCAGCGGCACGGCATCAGCACCGAGGTCATCGACCTGCGCTGCCTGTCGCCCTTCGACATGGACACGGTGGGCGAGTCGGTGCGGAAGACCAACAAGGTGATGGTCGCATACGAAGAACCGCTGTCGTGGGGGATCGGGTCCGAGGTGGCCGCCCGGATCGCCGACGAACTGTTCCCGTGGCTCGACGGGCCGGTGCGGAGGGTCGCCGCGCTGGACACCTGGGTGGCATTCTCGCCGCAACTCGAGCAGGCGATTCTGCCGCAGACGGACGACGTGCTCGCGGGGATTCTGGGGCTGGCCGGGTTCTAGAACCGCACGTTCAGCAGCGGAATCTTCCAGGCAAGCCCGTCACGGCCGTTCGCGCCGACGCGACCCCCACCCCGCCAACCGGGATCCAGCACGGGTGACGGCAGCGGGGCCGAAAGCGACCATTCGCCGCCGGACCGGTTGACCAGCGCGCCCGCCCGGGGCAGGCCGCCGGCCGCCTCCGCAGCGCCGCTCATGTCCTCCTCCGCATCGTGGCCGCGCGTCAGCGCCCCGCCCATCGCGAGCCCGAGAATGCTGCCCGCGAGGGTGACTCCGATTGCAGTATCCTCGTCGTCCACATCCGCGATCAACACAATGCCCAGGCCGCTGACCCCGCCGATCAGACCGCCGACGCTGATCATCCGGGCCCGGGACCGGCTGAGCGGCAGGCGGCTCCCGGCCAGCGCGCCGGCGACCAGCCCCGCGTTGCCGGTCAGCATCATGGTCGCCCAAGTCGGATCGTCATCCAGATCGGCCAGTATCGAGGTCGCCAGCCCGAACCAGGAGCCCCAGAGGCTGCCCAGGGTGGCCGAAGTCGCGGTCCCCGGCGTGATCTCCTGCCGGGCCGCCAGCATGCCGCCCGCAATGCCCACCGCGCTGCCGATGACCATCGTCCCGAGGACGGCTTCCGGGTCCGCCTCTTCGTCGATGACGATATCTCCTTCGATAATGCGCTCGCCGCCCCCGAAGTCCGCCGCATTGGCCAGGGCCATCCCCTGCAGCGCGCCCCAGGTCCCGCCCCAGGTGACCGCGCGGGCCTGGCCGAGCGAGAACGGTCGCGAACTCGCCAGCGCCCGCGCGCCGAAGAACCCGCCCGGCGTCCCCAGGAGGAGGCCGACCCCGTACGGTTCCGGGCCGCTGGCGTTGAGGGCCGTTGGGATGGCTGCTCCCAGCCAGATCCCGTAGGTCGTCGACCAGACCTTGAGTTCGGTTTCGCCGCCCCCCTGGGACAGCGCGGCACTCGCCGCGTCCAGCCAGGCCCGGGCCGTCACAGCTGCGGGCGTCCCCCCGAAGCGTCCGGCGATGTAGCGGTACAGCGTCTCCGCGGCTTCGCTCTCGCCCTGCTGTTCGAGTTCGGCGGCCGTGCCGAGAAGGACGGCAGCCGAGTCCGCGGCGGTCACCTGCGCCGAGGCAGGCTGCCAGGTCGACACTGCAGCCACCGCAATCAGGGTGACCAGCAGAACGCGGACCGGAATTGAAGTGCTCATGCTGAAAGCTATACGGTCCGATCAGAACCGCAGCTTCAGAAGCGGGACCTTCCACAGCAGCGCGTCGCGCCCGTCCGGGAGCAACGTGGGCTCGCGCGAGAGCGTTGGGAGCGGGGCCGAGAGCGACCACACACCCTGAGACCGGCTCAACAGAGCGCCCGGCGCGGGGAACTCCTCGCCGGGCAGCGCGTCGGCGGCGCCGTCCTTCTCGCCCCCGTGCAACCGGGCGAGCAGGGCACCCACGCCGAGGCCGAGGATGCTGCCCGGCAACGCATAGGCGGCGGTGGCGGGCTCGCCGTCTCCGCGCGTGATGCGCTCCAGGCCACCACCCGCCAGGGCACCGACGAACCCGGCCATGTTGATTCGGCGCGACTGCGCCTCGCTGAGCCCCAGACGGCCGCCCGCGATGGCGCCACCCACGAGCCCCGCATTCCCCGCCAGCGCCAGGAAGGCGGCTCTGGACCAGTCCCGGTCCTCACCCAGCAGTTTCCACGACGTCACTCCGAACCAGTTGCCCCACACGCTGCCCAACATGGCGGAGTTGGCTGTGCGTTCGCTGACCCCGTGGCGCGCGGCCAGCAGTGCGCCGCCCAGGCCGACCGCGCTCCCCGCGATGATCGACGCCGCCGCCGTCTCCGCGCTCGCCGACTTGAAAGCACCCCCTTCCGCCGGATCCATCGCGGTGGCCAGCAGATAACCCTGGAACCCACCCCAGTATCCGCCCCAGCCGATCGCCACCGCCTGTCCCCGGGAAACGGGCCGCAATCGCGTGATCGCCCTGGCCCCGAAGAATCCGATCGGCGCCCCGACCACGACGCCGGCTCCGTACAGCTTCCGGGAGGGATCCGCTCCCATGGCCAGCGGAACCGCTATCCCGAGTGCGGCACCGAACACGGTCGACGCGACCGTGAAGTCCTTTTCGCCGCCGCCGCCCTCGATGGCGGGGGGCGATTGTGCCGAAGCGGCGGTTGGTGAAAGCACAATAGCGGCGAGCACCGCTGCGAAACCGGGTCGGATCAGGCGGAATGTGTTCATACCGTCGGATTACCCTCGCCCCCTGCGTTTGTTCCAGCGTTCCAGACTCTGGAACCTGTCGAATAATGTAAGGTTTACTTTACATAATGTCGTGTTCATATTACGTTTCCAGCTCCACCACCCCCACAATCCCCCGCTCCAGGTTGCGCACGTCCCCGTAGCCGTGGGCGGCGAGCAGCTTTGCCACCTCGAGGCTGCGGACGCCGCTGTGGCAGTACACCACGACGGGCCGGTCGGCGGGAATCTCCTCGAGCCGGTCGCCCACCTGTCCCATGGGCACGTGCACGGCTCCAAGATGCGCGAGATTCATCGCACTCCACTCCATCGGCTCACGCACATCGAGCAGGAAAGGCTGCGATTCGCGCGCAAGGAACGCCGTGAGATCCTCCGGCTCGACCCGACCGACCTCGACCCCGGCCACGGATTCGCCCGGGGCCACCCCACAGAAGGCCTCGTAGTCGATGAGCCCGGTCTGGGTGGGGCTGTCTCCGCAAACCGGACACTCCGGATCGCGGCGGATCTCCAGCTCGCGCCAGCGGTAGGTCAGGGCGTCGAAGATCTGCAACCGGCCGACAAGGGGCTCGCCCACC
Organism: Longimicrobiales bacterium; assembly: GCA_965211645.1. Taxonomy (GTDB): domain Bacteria; phylum Gemmatimonadota; class Gemmatimonadetes; order Longimicrobiales; family Gaopeijiaceae; genus Bin94. The sequence goes on from OZ242947.1 coordinate 1,280,604, forward strand.
CCGACGAGCAGCTTGATCGTCTCCATCGCCTGGGCCGCGCCGATCACCCCGGGGAGCGCGCCGAAGACGCCTGCCTCCGCGCAGTTGGGGATCAGCCCGGGCGGCGGGGGCTCGCGGAAGAGGCAGCGGTAGCACGGCCCGTCGCCGGCCGCGAAGACCGACAGCTGACCCTCCCAGCGGTAGACCGAGCCGTAGACGTTCGGCGTGCCGGTGAACACGCAGGCGTCGTTGACGAGGTAGCGCGTGGGAAAGTTGTCGCTGCCGTCGACGACCACGTCGAACCTGGAGACGATCTGAAGGGCGTTTTCAGAGGTGAGGCTGACCTGTCCGGTCTCGATCCGGACGTGTGGGTTGACGTCGGCAAGGCGCGCCTGCGCTGACGCGACCTTGGGGCGGCCCAGGCCACCGGTGCCATGCAGGATCTGCCGCTGCAGATTGGTGACGTCGACCACGTCCGGATCCACGATGCCGAGGGTGCCGACGCCCGCCGCGGCCAGGTAGAGCGCCGCGGGTGAGCCCAGTCCGCCGGCGCCGACGAGCAGCACGCGCGCGGCCTTGAGGCGCTCCTGCCCTTCCCTGCCGACCTCGGGAAGGACGAGGTGGCGGGCGTAGCGCGCGGACTCCTCGCGCGTGAGCGGGGCGCCGGTTCTAGCGTCTTCCACGGCGCCGGTCGTCGCTGTCGCGTCCGCCCAGCCCGTAGCGGACGCCGAGATTGAGGATCGGCCAGAATCTGACCAGATCGCCTACGTCGTCGCGCACGCTCCGCTGTTCGGCCCGCAGATCGTCGCGGAACTGGCGCGAGCGGAGGACCGAGGCATCGCCCCGCGCCGACATCGACAGCCCTGGCCGGTCGAGGAAGGCCACCCCCGCGTCCAGGAACAGGCTCAGTCCGCGGGAGGTGTGCTGGCCGAACCCGACCAGCACATAGGGTGCCCAGGGCTCGGAGTGCAGGGTGGTGGTGAGCCGGGTCACCTCGGGCTCGGTGTAGGTGCCCCCGCCGATGTCGATGGTCGCGCCGTCTCCGAGCTTGATCGCGTAGTACGGATCCTCGTCCTTGTACAGCATGCCTCCGCCGATGCGGAAGTTGCCCACCTCGATGTCGGCGCCGAGGGTGTAGATCCTGTTCGGGAACGTCAGCGTGCCGGTGCGGTTCTCCGCGAGTCTCGAGACCGAGGTGAGGTCGGCGTAGGCGCCGTGGCCCCCCGTTCCGGCCCGCAGGATGAACCAGTCGCTGGCGGCGACCGACACGTCGAAACCGGCCCCGAAGGTGCCGGCGCGGCCGCCGATCCAGACGCTCTGGGCCGCGGCGGACGACGTGGCGGCGGCGCTGAGGACTGCGGCGAGGAACAGGATCCTTCTGGTCATGGGCGACCTCCCGTGCTGGGCGACGGACACCCGAGCGACCAGAGGGGTTGCACGCCGCGAGTTCAGGCGCGCTCGTGGTGTGCCGCGTCGCATATTGTGTGGCTTTAATCCACATTGAGTCTGTCAAGAAGAGCGCATCCCTGCCACCCCTGGGACGTGTCCAGGGGGGCAGGAAGTGGCCCCGGTGTGCGGGGTGTCCCTACCATGCTACGAAGATTGTCGTTGACAATGCAGGCCGGACTTCGTACTGTAATTACGAAAGCCTTCGTGAGACGAACACAACGGTGCAGCAGGACAGGAGTAACCGATGGCAATGTGGATGATCTACGCGGCAGCGGTCGCGGCTCTCCTCGCCGTGGGCGGGCTGGCGCTGGAGAGGCTCTTCGAGCGACTGGGCTGGCCCCGGCGATTCGTTTGGCTGGGCGCGCTGACACTGGCGGTCGCGGTCCCGCTGACGACCGGTCCAGGGCCGGAAGGCATGCCAGCCCCTGCCGACGATGATGTCGAGAGCGGTACCGCCGCGGCCGTCGCGCCGGACCGGTCCAGCGGCGCCGCGGCCGTCGCACCGGGTGAGTCCAGCGGCGTTGCAGCCGATGTCCGTCCGGCCCGCGCGGAAACCTCTCCAGCGGTCGTCTCCGTTGCGCCTCTGCTGGCGTGGGCGCTTGCATCCCTTATCGCCTTCACGGTGCTTGCGACCGTACTGCTCGTCTCGATTCGGGCCCGGCAACGCTGGGAGCGACGCTCGATCGGCGATGAAGTCGTGTACGTGTCCCGGCGCTTTGGCCCCGCGCTGGTAGGGATCGCCCGGCCCGCCATCGTCATTCCGCGGTGGGTACTGCGACTCGGTGACGCCATCGGTGCCACGGTCGTGCGCCACGAGCGCGAGCATGCGCGGGCGGGGGACCACCTCGCCCTGCTCTACTCCGCACTGATCGTGGTGATGCTCCCGTGGAATGCCCCCATCTGGTGGATGTGCAGGCGCCTGGGCGCCGCGGTCGAGATCGACTGCGACCGGCGCGTCGTCGCGTCCGGCGTGCCGGCCCGCGAATACGGCGACCTGCTGCTCGAAATCGGAGCCGGGCGCCAGCGCGGAGGATTGTTCGCCCTCGGGATGGCCAACTCCGAGAGTCGGCTTGAACGGAGGCTGAAGACGCTGACCGCGGGCTCCAGGAAGTTGAGCCTGCCCATGATGGTCCTGCTCGGCGTGCTCTCCGCCGCTTCACTGGTGACGGCGTGCGACATCCCGGCACCGGCCGGTGTGGCACCGATGGTCGGGTCGGTGCTGCGAATGGCTGGGGAGGTGACAACGGCCGCACCGACGCCAACAACGGACACGGAATTGGGCGGACCATACAACCAGGTCCCTCCGGCCCAGGACCCCCAAATCGTGATTCGGGGCCGCAACCGATCCCCCTACCTCACGCTCGACTCGTCCACGGTCGCGGCCGACCCGCTCGTTATCCTCGACGACGAGGTCCTGGAGGGCGGCCTGCCGTCCCTCATGGCCATGATGGATACGCTGGAATTCGCGCAGGTCGGCACGGTCGCCCGCAGCACCGCAGTCGAGAGGTACGGGGAGCGGGGAGCGGGTGGGGCCGTGCAGGTCTGGACCACGGGAGCGGCATGGCAATCCATGGGCCGGGCCTGGAGGCGGTGGAGGAGCCGTTGGGAGGAAGCGGACCGCGATTGGGAGGAAGCTGAACCTCTCTGGGACGAGGTCAGGCGCGAGCTGGCGGGGACGGAGCGCATGCTGGAAGTCACCAGGCAACGGATACGGGCGACCGAGGATGCGCTGCAGGCGACTGAGCGTGAGCTGCAGGCGGCCGAGCGTGAGCTGCAGGCGGCCGAGCGAGAGAGACAGGAAGCCGCGCGCGAGATGCAAGCGATCGAACGGGAATGGGAAGCGGCGCGACCCGAACGGAGCGAGGCGGCCGACCCGGCAGGCTCGGCGCTGGAAAGAGCTACCGGGCCGGATGGACGTCTCTACATCCGGGACCGCAGCGGAGGGGCCACACTGAGCCTGGGTGCCGCCGAAGTGGCCCGAAATCCCCCGGTGCAACTGGACGGCGACAGGCTGCCTGGCGGTTTGAGCAAGCTCCTCACGATGATGGACACTCTGGACGTGGTGACCATGGGCTACTACGGAGTACCGCCAAGGGTCGTCATCACCACGGTCAGGCAGAACGATGGCCGATAGCGGCGTGTCACGACGCCGGCGCTTCGGAGCAGCAGCGGTCGCCGCTGTCCTCGCCGCGGCGTGTTCCCCCGACGGAAGCCCGGATGGATCGGACGCCACGGACGCAATGGGCGGACCGACCGACCTGCGTCCGTGGGCGGCCGGCCCCTGGGTCGAAGCTGAGCTCGAAGCGATGTCCGGCGACGATGTGTTCCTGTCCCGCGTGTGGGACATCGTCGTGGATTCGCGTCGTCGCGTCTACCTCATCGACGTTGAAGCAGATGGGATCATTGCCTTGAATCCGGACCTGACCCATGACCGCACGATCGGTCGAGACGGTGAGGGACCGGGTGAGTTCCGGTACCCGATCCGGCTTCAAGTGCTCGCTGGCGATAGTCTCATGGTGTGGGATTCCCGGCTGCAACGGAGTACCGTGTTCGCGGCCGGAAGCGAGGAGCCGGCGTATCTCCATTCTCCCGGTACCCCGGAGCGCATCGACGTGGCCTGGAGGCTACCCGGGTCAACGCGATACATCGGCAGGTCCTCGCCTTTCTTCACGCCGGACGCCTCCGACCAGGGAAGGACGCAGGTGTTGCGATTCGTCCGCGAGGAAGCTGGTCAGATGCTGGACGAGGTATTTGCCGAGTATCCTGACGATGAGGGCCTGGTGTACCGGCTTCCGGGTGCGGTCATGGTAGGCCCGCACCCCTTCGGGCGGAAGTCGTTTGTCGAAGTCCACGCGGGAGAGAGCATCGTCCTCGCCAGTTCCGACGCTGTGGGGGTGAGGATCATCGACTCCCGGGGCCAGGTCGAATTCGCCTTCGACTACGAGACGACGCACATCCGCGTCACTGTCGAAGAACTCGACAGGGCCGCCGACGAGGCCATGGACCCTCTCGACGATGTTCTTCGTGACGGAGCCCCATACGACTGGCCGGCGCTCACCGGTCTGGTCGTGGACGACGAAGGCCACATCTGGCTGGGGATCCGCAAGCCTGACCGTTCATTCGTCGAATGGGCAGCGTTCGCGGCGGACGGAGACCATTTGTCGTCGGTCGATCTTCCCGCCGGTTTCGAGGTCCACGCCGTACGCGGAGGCCGAATCATCGGCGTGGCCACGGACGAGCTGGACGTCCCTCGTGTGATGGCGTACAGGCTACGGTGATCGCGCCTCGCTCTGCACCCGGGGCAGGCCCAGCGGGATCTTGAAGGTCAACAGGTCTCCCGCCGAAAAGTCGCCCACCGACGCCGACTCGAACGGCTCCACCTTGCGGAACAGCCACCACGCCAGCACACCGACGCCCGTGCCCACCAGTGCGCCGTTCAGCCGTGACCAGTGCTCGCTCTCACGGCAGATCCCCGCGGACTCGAGTCCCAGTCCGATGCGCCGGCGCCTGTCGTCCGAGCAGGTTCGCGAGGCGACCACGATCCCGGTGGCCATGCCCACCGCGGCAAAGCCGTAGAAGATCTCGTCCGTCTTTTCTTCCCCGTGACCCTCCCAGGGGCCGTTGGGGGGTCCATCCTGCGCCCGGGCCGACGAGGCAAACAGGGTGGCAAGCATCACGGCCATCACGTGCCTCGGCGGGCGGGCTCGGCGAGACGCCGTGTGTCCGGGACAAGGCATTAGCCTAGAACCCGCCCCCGGTCGAAAACCCGCCGCCACCACCGAAGCCGCCACCGCTGGAGAATCCCCCGCCGCCGAAGCCTCCGCCGCTCGAAAAGCCTCCGCCGCCGAAGCCTCCTCCTCCGAAGCTGTCGCCGATGGGCAGAAAATGCTGGCTGCGACCCAGAGCCCGGTGCACGTGCCCGTGGGAGTGGCTGCCGGCCAGGTAGCCGAGGAGTAGCGCGTTGATGTCGAGCCCGTCGTCGAAGCGTGAGCGGCGGCCGTTCCAGTCTTCGGCCTCGAACTGGTCACGGAGGTCTTCCAGGCCGGCGAGACGGTCCGCGATCCGGTCGCGTTCGTCCTTGCGGGTGGCCAGGTCGGCGCGCAACTCGGCCAGCTGGTCGTCGATCGCCTGCAGTTCCGCCACGAGGAGGTCGTCGCGCGGGTCGCCGCTGCCGCGCGCCATGGCCGCGAGTTCGTCCGGCGTGCGTCCGTCGAGGTACGCTTCGAGGCCGTCGATGGCCGACTCGTAGTACGATCCGCGTTCGTCGTGCAGGGCGGCGAACTCGCTGGTGAGGTCGCGCAGGGTGGTCTCGGCCGCGCGCAGGGCCTGCCGAGCGTCCTCGCGCTCCGCGTAGAGTCGTTCGCCCCGCTCGAGTACGGGGGTGAGGCCGTTGCGGTCGACGACCTCGCTCTCCAGGCGAGCCAGGGGCGGCGTGGCCTCCGCAAGAGCCGCGCGGTCTTCCGCAAGCGCCGCCGCGGCATGATCGGGCAGGGCCTTGAGGAAATCGTACTTCGCGCGGGCATCGGCGTACTGCATCACCCCTGCCACCCATCTGTCGAGACGACGGGTGACGGCGTTTCCGGCAGCCCTGGCCGTGCCGAACCTCCGGCGCGCGAGGTAAGTGAAGAGGGAGTCGCGTTCGTAGGCGGGGAGCTTGTCGGCCTGCTCGCGCTCGGCGGCCTCATGGCGCTTCTCGGAGGCGGCGACGCGTGCCTCACGGCGCTGGACCTCCGCGAACAGGCTCTGCCAGCGGGGCATGGCCTGGAGTTCCTCGAAGACGATATGGGCCAGGCGGGCGCGCTCCTCGCCGGTCTCGTTGAGGGCCCGCGTGACGGTGGCGAGCACGGCCTCGGTCTCGGCGACCGCGCCGCGCTGCTCGGGAATGAGGCGTTCGACTTCGGCCAGGCGGTCCTTCTTCTCGTCGAAGATGGCGCGGACGTTGGCTTCCATGTCCGAAAGGGTTCCCGCGATGGCCTGCTCGGTCATCCCGGGCAGGTGAAACTCGGCCAGCGCGCGGAGGGTCGCGCACCGGCGTTCGCCCGTCTCTGCGAGCTGCTCCTGCAGGGTGTCTATGCGCTGCTCTTCGCGGTCCAGCTGGCGGCGGACCTTGCGGATGCGCGTGACCATGCTGTCATGGATGTCTTCGCCGGTGTGCATGGCTACCACTCCGTGATCTGGCCGACGTCCGGATAGCGGCGCTCGGCGGTGATGAATCCTCGGCGCTTGAAGCCGAACTCTTCGTCGTCGATGATGCCGTTGTCCTCCTTGTCGGCGGCGACACGGTCGTAGACGTCCTGCGGGACGCGCTCGCCCCACGCGCGGACGCGTCTGGTGGCGCCGGTTTCCTCGTTGCGGATCGGGACCGTCACCGTCCGCTCATCGGCGTCCAGCGCCCGGACCAGCAGATAGTGGTTGCGGGCGTTCCGGTTGTTGTCGCGGTAACGCCAGACGCCGCCGGTGATCTCGATGCGGTATTCCGCGGCGACGAGGTCGTGGAGGTCCTGGTAGCGGTCGGCGGTTCGCTCGAGCGCCCCGGCGTTCCGGGCCGTCAGCTGCGATTCGGCTTGCGCGTCGAGGGCGGCGGCCCGTTCGCGTACGAGGTCTTCGGCGGCGAGGGCGAGCACGGCATCGTTCAGACGGTCGACATCCGCTTCCAGGGCGACGAGTGCGGCCGCTTCACGCTCCTGAATCCGCTGCGCGCGCCCCTCCACGTACGCGAAGCCGCCCCAGACGAGGGTCGCGGCCGCCGCCGTGGGCAGAAGCACCCGCGTGGCGACCCGGCCGCGCCTGATGTAGAGGAGGGCCAGGTTGCGCCGCAGGCCCCTCGGAGCAGGGGTGAAGGCGTAGCGCTGCAAAAGGTACTCGTCGAGCGCCTTCTCGATCGTCTCCGCGTCGACGAGGTCGCCCAACTCCTCGTACATGACCTGGATCTCGCGGATCGTGGCTTCGCGGTCAAATCCCTCATGCTCCTCCAGCGCGGACTGTCGCTCCTGGATGACCTGGGCCGCATCCATCACGCGGAGCATTTCGTGGGGCGCCATTGGTGTCTTGTCCGGTGGTTTCGTCATCGCTCGCTCCGTAGGGATTCGGGAGTCATTGCCGGCTCATGGGCGGATGTGCTGACGCTGCATATACGAAGCTGTACGCCAGATCCATTCGAGGGGTCCGAAGCGGTGGCGCTTCAGCCACCAGGAGGACCAGATCAACTGTAGCGCCCAGATCGCAAACACGATGCCCACCCGGCCCGGCGCGCTCACGCGCTCGAACAGGGCCAGACCGTGCCCGTAGAAGATGAAGGCGCACAGGATACTCTGGGTGATGTAGTTGGTCAGCGCCATGCGCCCTACCGCGGCGAGGCGTCTCTGCACGCGCGGCAGCCACCCGGATTTCACCATCAGCATGACCAGCCCGACGTATCCGAGGAAGATGCCGATCGAGCCAACGTAGTTGAACAGCGCGCCCTGGAACATCGCCCGCTCCCAGGCGAAATCGTGGTGCAGCTTGTAGGCGACGCCGGCGGCCGACAGAGGCAGCCCGCACCCGACGCCGATCACCACCATGCGCCGGTAGAAGGCGGCAGAGCGCGTTGCGGCCAGGACGCCGAGCTTGTAGAGGGCCATGCCGACGAGCATGAGTCCGCCCGCCCGCCACAGGAACAGGCCGAGAAACGCGCTCGTCTGCACCGTGAACGCGACGGGCGCGCGCGCCGGCAACTGGTCGCTCCAACTGCCCCGAAAGGCCGCGATCTCGGCTTCCAGCACTTCCGGCGAGGGCGCCCATTCCGCCGCCAGGGCCAGCCTTTCCGCCTCCGGCCAGAAGGGAATCGTCATGCCCGCGAAGCCCCAGAACGGGACGATGAACGCCACCGCGGCCCCGCCGATGATCAGCAGCGCCCGCGCCGGCAGGGTGCGCAGCGGGTAGAGGATGAAGCCGCAGAGCGCGTACGACACCAGGATGTCGCCGTGCCAGATCAGGTAGGCGTGGAGGAGGCCGATGAGCAGGAGCAGGAATTGCCGGCGGTAGTGGAGCCCGGTCCCCGAGACGCCTCGCTTCGCCGCCCGGTCGCTCATCATCGCGATGCCTGCGCCGAAGAGCAGCGAGAAGATCGAGATGAACTTGGTGTCTGCGAAGAGGTAGACGGTGGCCCAGACCCACTGCTCCGCAGCGCTGAAGGCCGCCAGTCCCGACACCGGGTTCATGTAGGCGGACGGCACGCGCGCGAAGCCCTGCATGTTGACGATGAGAATGCCGAGCACGGCGAGGCCGCGGAGCACGTCGATCGACGCGATGCGTTCGGATCGGGTGACGGGGGTGGGCCTGGTCGTGATGGGCAGCTCCGGGGTCGGACGGCATCGAGTTTTTGAAGCGTTGCGGACAGGCGGACAATCCGACGCCTGAATCTCGGTAGGAAGTCGCGTAAATCAAATCAGGACTTGCGCGATCTGCCATTCTTTCCGCTGGAGGGGCCTTGGGCTCGCCGTTCGCGCTACGATCCCCGGCCAATCGTCGATCGCGCCTGGGACTGCGCCGCCAGCAGAGCCGGCACAACCAGCATCAGGAGCGCGGTGGCGATGAGCACCCCGAATCCGACCGAGGCGGCCAGCGGCACGAGGTGTTGAGCGTGGGTGCTGGTCTCGAAGACCAGCGGGGCGACGCCCACGAACGTCGTCACGGACGTCAGCAGGATGGGCCGGAAGCGGTCCTTGGCCCCGGTGATGATCGCGTCCCGGGTCGGCATCCCGGAAGCCCTCAGATCGTTGATGAACTTGATCATCATCAACGAGTCGTTGACGACCACGCCGCTCACGCCGATCAGCCCGTACATCGACCAGAGGCCCAGGCTCAGCCCGAGAAGCATGTGCCCGGCCACCGCGCCGATCAGCCCCAGGGGGACCGCGGCCAGGATGATCAGGGGCTGGGTGTAGGAACCGAAGGGAATCGCCATCAGTGCATACATGACGAGGAGAGCCAGGAAGAGCGAGCGCCCCAGATCGGCATTAGCCTGCTCCTGCTGCTCGCGCAGGCCGCCGAAGGTGTACTCAAAGAGGCCATCCTGAGCCGACAGTCGTTCCAGGATACCGTCTTCGATGCTCCGGTTGACCTGCTGGCCGGTCGCGATTACCGGATCCACATCCGCAGTGACCGTGACGGCGCGGCGTCCGTCGATGCGGTGGATGGTGGCCGCGGACCGTGCGAAACTGGCCGATGCGATGTGCCCCAGCGGAACCTCGCCACCTGGCGTGCGCACCATATAGCGCTCCACATCGGCAGCCGAGTTGCGGTCTTCTTCGGGCAGACGCACGTAGATGCCCATGTCCTCGCGACCGCGCTGCACCCTGAGCGCCTCGGCTCCGAAGAATGCGGAGCGAACCTGGGACGCGAAATGGCCAACCGTCAGATTCAGCGTGCGGGCCGCCGGCTTCAACTCCAGCTGCAATTCCCGGAACCCCTCGTCGAGGTTGCTGCGCACGTCGAAGACGCCGTCGATCCCGCTCAGCTCGGCGGCGAACTCGTCCGTGATCACCGCGAGCCGCCCGGGATCCGGATGCGAGAGTTCGAAGTGAATCGGAAGTCCGAGAGTGACCAGGTTCGAGGAGATCGAAAGCGATCTCGCCTCCGGAAGAACTCCGATCTGTTCCCGCCAAAGCCGCTCGAAGGTGGCAGGGGCAATGTCATGGCGTTCCCAGCCGATCAGCTTGAACTGCACGGCTCCCAGGTGGCCCCGCGCCGCTTCCGTAGCGTTGCCTCCCAGTGGGTCGAACAGTTCCGCCGGCCGGCCGACGGTCACCGCCACACCGACCTCCAGGGGGTCGGCATCCGCATCCTGCTGGCGCGACAAGCGCTCCAATACCCGATGTCCCGCAGCCTCCAGCTGCGCCGCAACCTCGTACGTCCGCTCACCTGGCGTGCCCGCCGGCATCTCCAGGTTGGCGGAGACGACTTCACCCTCGATGGGAGTCAGGAACTGGTTGGGGACCACGCCCGCGCTGACCGCCGCCATCGTGAGCACGAGTAGCCCGGCAGCGGAAGCGAGCACGATGGAGGGCCGGTCGACCGCCACGCGCAGTCCGCGGTCCAGTGGACCGTTCACGACCTGCTTCAGCAGGAAATCCACCCGTCCACGGACACGGGTGAGCCGCCTGGACAGCCAGCCCTCACGCGAGGTGCCCGGAGCGGGCAGGTGGGACAGGTGGTTCGGCAGCACCAGAAGCGACTCCACCAGCGAAATCAGGAGGACCGTGATCACCACCAGAGGAATCGGTCGGCCGAGTTCGCCCTGCGGGCCGGGTGCGGGCAGGAGTGCGGCGAACGCCGTTACCGTGGTGAGCACCGAGAAGATGACCGGCGCGCTGACGCGGCGGGTCCCCTGGATCGCCGCGGCAATCCCGCCAACGCCGCGCTCTCGTTGCGTGAAGACGCTTTCTCCCACGACGATCGCGTCGTCCACGACGATCCCCAGCGCGAGAACGAACGCCATCAGCGAGAACATGTTGACCGAGACGCCCAGGAAGTCCATGAACAGGAAGGTCCCGATGAACGAAACCGCCAGCCCGATGGCCACCCACAGCGCCAGCCGAACCTCGAGGAACAGGGTGAGCGCCACCAGCACGAGCGCAAGCCCCAGCAGCGCGTTCTCGATCATCAGGCCGAGCCTTCCCGAGACCTCCACCGAGTCGTCCTTCCATATCTCGACGCCAATTCCGGTTGGCAGAGCGGGCAGAACTTCGCTTGCGAGGTACTCCCTGACGGCCTCCGCAATCTCGAGGACCTTCTCGTTCGAGACGCGGTACACATCGATGCCGACCGCTCGCTGCCCGTTGTAGCGCACGCTGAGATCGGTGTCCTCGAACCCGTCCCTCACGGTCGCGATCTCACCCAGGCGGACCGATGTCCCATCCGGGCGGGTCAGGACGATAATGTCCTCGAAATCGCCCTGGTCGTAGTTCCTGCCCAGCGTGCGGACCAGGATTTCCTCCTCGCCGTCGGAGATCCTGCCTGCCGACAGCTCCATCGAACCCTGCCGCACCGCCAGGGCGACATCCTCGAGCGTAAGACCCAAAGCCCGCAGCCGGCTCACCGGTACTTCGATTGAAACCTCGTACGGCCGAGCACCGCTGACTTCAGCCAGCGACACCTCCGGGAGGGAGGAGATTCCCTCCTCGATATCGTAGGCCAATTCCTTGAGCGTGCGCTCCGGGACATCGCCGTGAACCAGCAGGCGGATGACGTTCTGCCGGCTCGTGACCTCGCGCACCTGCGGTCGCTCCGCTTCCTCGGGAAAGGTGATGATGCGGTCGATCTCGGCCTTGACTTCGCTGATCGCGCGATCGATGTCTGTGTCTGACCTGAACTGTGCGACGACCGACCCGAAGCCCTCGGAAGCGGTCGCCTGCAACCGGTCCAGCCCCTCCACGCTCCGGATCTGCTCCTCGATCTTTCGGACTACCGATTCCTCGATTTCGCCGGGGGTCGCTCCGGGGTGCACCACGAGGATCTGTACGCGGTCCAGGGACAGGTCAGGAAGCACCTCCTGAACCAGGCTCCTCGCTGCCGCAAGGCCCGCCAGGACCAGAAACAGCATGAGAACGTTCGCCGCCACGCTGTTTCGAGCCATGAAGGCGATCGGCCCGGCGCGTCCACTGTTTGCGGTCGGCCGATCCGCCCCCTCAGGTGTCAAGGGTCACTGCCCGCTTCCTGCGAGGCGGAAGCCGTCCGGACCGCGCGCGCTTCCATCGCCGATTCCAGCCCTTTCAACCGCGTCCGCAGCAGCCACGTCGCGGTCCGATGAAGTCCATGTAGCGATTCAGGCTCATGATCAGCCTTCTCGCGCACTCAATACGCGACGTTCACGCGGAGACGTTTCTCCGCGACAGAAACGAGATGCTCTCTCGTGCCGCGTCGACACCGCTGCGCATCGCCCCGTTGGTCAAAGGCAAGTGGGTGTAGTCACCGGCCAGAAAAAGGCCCCGGACGCTGTTGGGTAGTGTTTCCCGCCGCAGTTTGTGGATCGCGGTCAACAGCCCGCCATGTACAAGGCATCCTCCTTCATGCCAGCGATAGACGCGGAAGAACCGCGGTTGCCGCGGCATCTTCGGAAAGAACCTGCGCACCTCTTCAATCATGCGAGCCGCGATCTCGGAATCGTTCAATGGGAAAAGGGCTCGGGCATCGTCCCCCATCATCAGGCAGTGATACATCCCCTTGCCCTTCGGCACTGCGCCCGGCGTAACCGCCCTCGTGTTTTCCAGCGCGACCAGCGGGGTGCCGGACCCTCGAGGGAAAACCGCAGCATAGATGTTGGGAGGAAGAAGCTCGAAATCGAGCCCGACAACCACCTTGCACATGGCCGAGTACTTCACCTGGCGGAGCACGTCCGTGATCTCTGCCGGCAGATCCGACCCGACCCGTAACAGGGTGGTGGCGGTCGTGCAGCAAACGACCGAATCGGCGGGGAGCAGGGTCCCGGATTCGGTGAGCACGCCCGTGACCGCGCCGTCTTCCACTACGATGCGCTCCGCCGCGGAGCGGAGCCTGATGTGCCCGGAACAGGCTTCCGCGAGGGCGGTTGCGAAAGACCCGACCCCGGTGTCCGGGAGCAAAAGGCGTTCGGCGCGATTCAGGGAGTAGTGCCAGAGCAACGCCATGGATGAGGCGACGCCGGATTGATCCGGTCCACTTCCCGTGAAGGCGCGAATGTCATTCGTCACCCACTGGTGAAGATAGTCGCCCATAGCGTTCGCTTCCATATAGTCCTGGAAGCTCTCGGGCCTGTCGAGCGGGAGTAGTTTCTCTATGTTCTCGATGTCCAGCGCTTCTTTCCGAGCCTTGCACAGCTTGAAGAAGCGAGCAAACTGGAGGATACCCCTGGGCGACAGCAAGCGAAACGAGAGCAGCGTGCGAGCCGTCTCCAGCCGTTCCCTTATCGTTCCTCCCACAAAGACCTTGAGGAAACCGCCGTTGCTGTAGACGTATCCGCCCTTGGTGCGGGAACCCTCCACGAGCGGGACGCCCAGATCCTTCGCGAGGTGGCGCGCGGTTGCGTAGGACGCAATGAACAGGGAAGCGGCGCGGTCAATGTAAAACCCATCGAATTCATCGCCGCCCATGCGGCCGCCCGCCTTGTCGGCGGCCTCCAGAACGGTGACGTCCAGCTCCTCCTTCCGCTTGACAAGCGTGTGCGCGGCGGCCAGACCTGCCGCGCCCGCTCCGATCACGACGACCTTCCGCCTATCCACGATTCTGCGCTCGTCGGGCACGTGACACGGTCGCCGCCGGGAATCCTACCACGGGCTCTGTTGCTCGGCATGCACATGGTCCGGCAGGCGATAGCTGATGCCGCTCTCGTCGTATTGTGCGGAGTCGAAGATCTGGGAGAAGGCCGCCGTCGCATGCACTTTTCTGTTGGTCAAGAGCATCTTGAGGCGCTCTCGGAGCCTGTAGTACGAAAGCACAAGGAATCTGCTTCGGATCGTCTGGGGATACCCGTAGTGGTCGGCCAGCTGGTTGCCGATCAAGGCGCGGGAAAGGCGATAGGCGTACCTCTCCAGTCGCTTCCTTGCCTTCTCGCCCTCGATGTTGGCCATGTCCGGCAGAATCTTGAACACCACATTCGAGACGGCTATCGAATCCTCATCCGGCACGGGCTCGCACATGTGTCCGATCCTGTTGAGTCTCCTGGCCTCCTCCTCGTTCCGGAACAGTATCTGCTCCGGTACACCGAGGATATGGCCACCGTAGCGCCAGATGCTGACGATGCTCTCCCTTTCTTCGGCAGTGACCCTCGAGCCCATCGATACTGCGTGCTCGAACTGTCGTATGGAAAAGGTGAACAGGGCGATTGCACCCAGGTGCGCCGCGTTCAGGGGGACTCCGAGAGCTTCGTGGTCCCAGAAGCCTGACTGCGAGATGGCCTGGCGTATGCGGGCATGCACGAAGCGAATCCGCATGCTGACCTTCCAGCCCTCGCCGTCTCTTCTCAAGCCGCCGGGATAGTATATCTCGACCATGTGGCGGTTGTTCTGGCGAAGCCGCCGCATCGCGCCGGCGTGCATGCGGGTCACGCGCCCGGTGAGCGCGAAGGACTTGGCGACCGTCGTCGCGAACCCCTCCACGGCGCTCCCCACCGCGTAGGCGATGAGCATGTTCGTCATGTTCCGGTGGAAGGCGCGCATACCCGGCTTGAACGCGTCGAAGTCGACCCAGGGCGGCACCGTACCAGCCTGCTCGATGAAATCGCGCAGGACCTTCGGCGCACGACGAACGACCTCTTTCCTCTGCTCGATGCAGCCGCCTATGAGCCGATGCAGCTCGTCGGCGGGGAGGTCGGAAATCTCCGCCATGACCGGATCGAGTTCCGGGTCACCCACCGTCAGGTGCCTAACGTAGTTGTCGGCGGCCTCCGCGTCGTCTTGACGAGCCTTCCCGTAGCCCTCCAGGTATGCGGAAGGAGGTGTCAGCATGGCACACCCTCCGATGATCGACGGAAAGGGGCCGCACCGGAACGAGAGCGTCCGGAAGAGTGGAGTCCGACCGGACTGCCGCCATACCGGCGTAGCCAGCAGGACCACCTCGGAGATGGACTCTCTTTTCCGGGCTCGGATCGACCCTCATGATCGCCTGCTCGGGCCTTCAGCATCGGTCTGCCTTATTATGAATGGTCGCATGGAATCGGTGCTCGGCCTTCAAAAAATTCCCACTACTCTACCCTACACCGTGTCCGCGTCGGAATCAAGACTGCCATCGTCACGAACCGCGTTTCCGCCTTCCGTTGTGGAAGAAGGCCCAGATGCTCGCGGGCCTGGAGCCGAAGCCGGGCCGGGACTGGCACTCGCTGCGGCGGAATCTCGCCACGGACCTGATGGGCCTCAAACGATCACGGTAACTTGCAAATCTGCGCCAGGGTGGCGGGTAGACACGATATGATGAAAGAGCGCGCGGCGTGACAAGGCAGCGGGCCGGCCGGACACCCACACGAACCAGGGAGGGTACACGAATGAACACCATGCGACGTGCGGCGCTGGCGGCGATCGCCGCGCTATCGGCCTGCGAAACCCCGGCTCCACGGATACCGGGACTCACCGCCTTTACCAACGTGAACGTCCTGCCGATGACCTCCGATGCCGTCGTCGCCGACCGGACCGTGGTCGTCGCCGACGGTGTGATCGTGGAGGTGGGCGCCGCGGACGAAGTCGAAGTACCGGCGGGCGCGACGGTGATCGACGGGTCCGGCAGATACCTCATGCCCGGTCTCGCCGAGATGCACGCACACGTCCCGCCGGGGGACAGCCCGCCCCGCGAAGAGGTGGAAGACATCCTCTTCCTCTACGTCGCCAACGGGATCACGACGATTCGCGGGATGCTCGGGTCGGCGTATCAGATCCCGCTCGCGGACGAGATCGAGAGCGGCGAGGTGCTGGGACCCAACTTCTACGTGGGCGCGCCGTCGATCAATGGTGGCTCGGCCCCGACCCCGGCCGACGCGGAGCGCCTTATCCGGGCCCACGTGGAAGCCGGCTACGATCTGCAGAAGATCCACCCCGGCGTACCGCTCGATGCCTGGGACCACATGGTCGAGGTGGCGCAGGCAGCGGGCCTCACCTACTCGGGGCACGTCCCGGCCGACGTCGGGCTGGTCCACGCGATCGAGACCGGCATGTCGACCGTCGATCACCTCGACGGCTACATCCAGGCGGTCGCTTCGGATGACGTGCAGGCACAGGTGAGCGCCGGCCCGATCAGCCTCGGGGGGCTGGCGCGCGGCTTCGACGAGGCGAAGCTCGAAGAGATCATCGCAATGACGATCGAGCACGATGTCTACGTGGTGCCGACCCAGTACCTGTGGCGCAATCTCTACGGGGCCCCCGACGCCGACGCGATGCTCATGCAGCCCGAGATGCGCTACGCGTCGCCCGAGATGCGCGAGGGGTGGCGGCGGCGGGCGGAAGGTGGAGGCAGCGGACCGCCGGAAGAGGTCGCACTGTACCTGGCGCTCCGGGACCGGATCCTGAAGGCGCTGTCGGACGCCGGAGCCGGGATCCTTATGGGGACCGATTCGCCCCAGCTCTTCAACGTGCCGGGCTTCGCGCTGCACAGGGAGCTGGCCGTGATGTCCGAGGCCGGGATGTCCAACTACGAGATCCTGAAGAGTGGTACCGTCACGGTCGGTGAGTACGTGGGCTCCCACCTGGGGCTCGACGGCAACTTCGGGACGATCGCGCGCGGACAGCGTGCCGACCTGGTCCTGCTTGGGTCCAATCCGCTGGACGAACTGGCGAACCTGTTCGACCGCGTGGGCGTGATGGTGCGGGGGCGGTGGGTGTCGCGGGAGGCGATCGACGCCGGGCTGGAGGCGCTGGCGGTGAAGAACGCGGGGTGAGGGGGGTTGAAGCAGCACGGCCCGCGCTTTCCGTCTGACGGACTACAGTTCGTGCTGCTCGACTCCTGCGATCTTCATCAAGTGTCGCTGCAGACCGCGTTTGAGATCAGCACTGCCGTGAACCGGAACAGAGATCCGAGCGACAAACCCCTGTTTGGCGTAGATGTGATGGCTACCGTGGATCCGCTTCAGCTCCCATCCGCGTGACTCCAGAATCCTGCAAAAGCGTTTCCCGCTAACGACTTTCAAACCGCGATCTCGACGATCCTGTCCGCTTTGGAAACGTCGATGTCGGCCACGTCGATCGCCAGACAACCCTCGATAGCTTCCTGGATGTTCTCCAGCAACTCCTCATGGGTCTCGCCCTGGGAAGCACATCCGGGAATGCTGGGCACCTCTGCCCAATAGCCACCTTCTTCAGCCTGATGTATCACGACGGTCAACTTCATTGATCAACTCCTTCTGCAGCCACTCTGGTCACACCAAAGGTCCAACTTTCCACCCGTCGAGTCCATACCAGGCTGGTCATCATGCCGAAGGCGAACGCTCCGGAAACGGCACCGGCGTTACCTCCAGAGTGAACGCGCCGGGGAAGTCCGCCTCGACCTCCTTCTGCTTACCGCTCCATGTCTCGATGTCGATCCGGTAGACGGCGGTGCGCCCGAGTTCGTCGTCGGTGGTGGGCCGGTAGTCGACGCCCGGATGCAGGTGAGGCGCGTACTTGTCGAGGAGCATCTGCAGGGCCGCGCGCGCCTCATCGCGATCCTCGATGACGCGCCCGGTTCCGAAAGCCACCACGCCTGCGTACTCGACCGAGAACTCGAGTGCCTCCGGGGCAGGTAGCAGCCGCCCCATCGCGACCGCGCTGAACGCGACCTTTTCGGCAGTGTTCAGGTTGTCGCGCGTGCGCCCCGTGCGGTGCGTGTGGAGGTAGATCCGGCGATGTCCGTCCGTATCGTCGTAGACGAAAAGATTGGAGTTCAGGAACGGCTGTCCGCCCTCTCCCACCGTGGCGAGAAAGCCGTAGGCGGCCCGCCTCATGAAAGCGGCGGCCCACGCGTCGTCCTTGCCTCGGTCGCGGCGGCGGATCGCGCTGCGCGGGTCACCCCTGCCCGCGTTGGTCGCGCCGACCCTGGTATCTTGTGCCATGTCGCTCGATTCGCTCGGAAACCTGTGCCGGGGATCCCGGCGGGACTTTCACCGTGGAGCAATGTAGCACACGTTCCGCGGCACGCAGTCCCGGACCCGGAGGCGCCCGGTCCGGATCGGGTCCTGCTACGAAGATTATCGTTGACAACAACCCGGTTCTCCGGCTAAGGTAATCCATGACTTTGTACGAAAGACTTCGTGACTACTGTCTTCTCGCGCTGCTGGTGCTCGGCGCCTGCGCACCTGCGGGCAGCGATGCCGGTGGCCCGGACAGTCCCCTTCTCATCGACGGCGGCACCGTCGTGGTCATGGACGAGGCCGGTACCGTCCTCGAAGGCGGCGCGGTCCTCGTCGAGGGCGACCGCATCGCCGCCGTGCTCGCGCCGGGAGACCCCCGCCCCGAAGGCGCCCGGCTGATCGACGCAACCGGCCACCTCGTCATCCCCGGCCTCGTCAACACGCACGGCCACGCCGCCATGTCGCTGCTGCGCGGCCTCGCCGACGACCTCCCGCTGATGACCTGGCTGAACGACTACATCTTCCCGGCCGAGGCGGCCCTCGTGGCCCCCGACTTCGTCTACTGGGGCACCCTGCTCTCCTCGATCGAAATGTTGAAGGGCGGGACGACCACCTTCGCCGACATGTACTACTTCCGCGACGACATGGCCCGCGCCACCATCGACGCCGGCATCCGCTCGGTCACCGGCCCGCACGTCATCGGCTTCCCGACCCCCGACTTCGCCTCGCCGGAGGAGTCGCTCGCCGACGCGGCCGAGTTCATGGAGCGCTACCGGGACCACCCGACCATCGTGCCCGCGGTCGCAGCCCATGCGCTCTACACCACGCCGCTGGAAGCGGTCGAGGCCGCGTTCCGTCTGGCCGAACAATTCGACGCCCCCTTCCAGATCCACACCGTGGAAGACCCCTCCGAGGACGTCACCGCACGCGAACAGACCGGAATGGGCGTTATCGAAGCGCTCGAATCGATCGGCGCGCTCCGCCCCGGCACCGTCCTCGCCCACTCGATCTACATGTCCGACGAGGACCTTGAGCGCGTCGCGGCCGGAGGCGCCGGAATCGCACACAACCCCCAGAGCAACATGAAGCTGGGCGTGGCGCGGGCGGCTCCGGTCGCCGCGGCGCTCGCGGCCGGGATCCCGGTGGGGATCGGCACCGACGGCCCCGCCAGCAACAACGACCTCGACATGTTCGACGAGATGGATGCCGCGGCCAAGGTGCAGAAGTTCATGCTGGGGGATCCGGCCGCGCTCCCGGCCGAGACCGTCTTTCGGATGGCGACGATGGGCGGCGCGCGCGTGCTCAACCTGCAGGACGAGATCGGGTCGCTGGAAGCCGGCAAGCGCGCCGACATCGTGCTCCTCGACACGCGCCGGCCCGGGCTGACACCGCTGTACCGCGTCTACTCGCACCTCGTGTACGCGGCGCGCGGCAGCGACGTGACCACCGTGCTCGTGAACGGTCGGATCGTGGTGCGCGACCGCGAGATCCTCACCGTCGACGAGGACGAGGTGATGGAGCGGGCGCGTGGCTTCGGCTACCGCGTGCGCGAAGTCATGCAGAGCTTGGGGGAGGAGGGCGACGCTCGATGAGCGGCCACCACGGCAAGCACGAAGGCAGGGGCTTCACCGACCGGGAACTCGACATCATGAGCGTCCTGTGGCGGGAGGGATCCGGCACCGTGGCGGAAGTCCGCGCGGCGCTGGGCGACGAGGCCGGCTACACGACGGTCCTGAAGATCCTGCAGATCCTCGAGGAGAAGGGCGCAGTGAGGCACGAGCAGGAGGGCCGTGCGTACCGCTACTTCCCCCTGGTCGAGTCTGTCAGCGCGGGAGGGCGGGCGCTGAGCCGCATCGTGAACAAGATCTTCCACGGCTCAGCGGAGATGGTCCTCGCCACCCTGGTGGAGGACCGCGAGTTCAGCGAAGAGGAAATCGCCCGGATGCGCTCGATGCTCGATCGGGCGGGGCGGAGGGGGAACGCGGGATAGGCCAGCCGCGATTCCGTCGATCACATTGTAAATCCAACATTACAATTCGTAATGTAAACCATACATTCTACCGACTCCGTCGGCCCGCTTCCCCACCCTCATAGACGACGAGAAAGTCCCGCGCCATCGCCGAATAACGTTCTGCGGCCGCGCCATCCTCCTCGCCGATCGCTATCGCCGCCATCGCATTGGCCATCAGGTGGTACTGCAGCGGGATGCTCTCCGTGGACATGTCCTGCCAGATCCGGCGGCTGCGGATGCCCCGGTAGCTGTAGACCTCGTCCAACAGTTCGACCGTGCGCGGGTAGTCGAACCATTCCCCGCCGAATTCGGGCGGCGCACGGCGGTATCCCGACGGCTGCGGCCCGTCCACGCTGCGCACGTGCAGCCGGGCCGCCAGCCCCTCCCTCACGCCCCAGCCGCTCAGGGCCAGCGTCGCCATCTCCCCGCCGGTGCCCGCGAAGTAGATGGGCCGCTCGGGGGCGGAGTCGCGGATCATCGCCAGGGCGATCCGGTGCCCGCGGCCCAGCGACATCCCGGGCGGGTACTGCACGAAGATCCCCCCGATCGGCACCCCGAAGCTGTCCGGCAGCGGACCGTCGCCGAACAGCGCGAGCTGGTCGTCGGCCAGGGTCAGCACCGGCCCCGCGGGGGGATCGCGGTCCTCATGCGGCGACCCCTCCACCGGGACGTAGAGCCGTTGCCGATCCGGCTGCGTCAGCTCGCGAATCTGCTTCGGATACCAGTCGGTGTAGAGGTATTGCCCCACCACCACCGTGACGTCCCGGCGGACCCCCTCGACCTCCTGCAGATACCACAGCGGAAAGGTGTCGTTGTCGCCGTTGGTGAAGAGGACGGCGTACGGCTCCACGCTGTTCAGCAGGTCGTACGCCCAGTCGCGCGCGGCGTAGTCCCCGGCCCGGTTCGCCCAGCCCAGGTTGAGGACCAGGGGGATCGCGGCCACGGCAAGCACCGGCGACACTGTCCGCATGCTCCCCGCCCGATCGCCCAGCCACAGCCACAGCCGGGCCACCCCCACCCCCGCCATCACCCCCCAGAGCGAGAAGCCCGCCAGGAAGAAGTAGTCGCGCTCACGCACCTCGTGGCTGCGCGGCCCGGTGATCTCGGGCGCAAGCGAGTAGCCGTAGCGGAAGTTCAGGTAGTACACGAGCCCGAACGACAGCGTCAGCATGAGCGCGACGAGGTACACGCCGGTACTTCGGTCGCGCTCCCACGCCGTCGCGAAGCCCGCGATCCCCAGGCCGAGAAAGAGCAGCGTGAAGGGGAGCCGCCGCTGGCTCACCGGCTCGTCGGGGTCCATCCCGCGCGCCCACTGCCAGTCGAAGTACTGGAAGAAGTTGTGCAGCTGGTGGCCGAAGGGAGCCATCCGCTGCAGCACCGGCGGCTTCGCGTACTGGTCGCGCCGCAGCGAGCTGGCCAGCGCCGGGCACCCCGTCCTGCCGTTGGTGTAGATGGCCGCCGCCGTCTCGACGAACCCGTCGCAGAGCGGATCGGCTTCGTTGATCACCGGCCGCTGGGCGGCACGCAGCGGCAGAAAGAAGTTGAAGGACAGCCCCACCACGACGGCCAGCAGGGCGCGGGTGAGGAACGCCGGCTGGAAGAGCGCCCCGGCCCGCGTGACCGCGACGCATACCAGAAAAGCCCCCGCCGGCAGAACCGACATCAGGTGATTGGTCGCGCCGAGCGCCATCAGGTAGACCGCACCCACGAGCAGCCGCTGTCCGCGCGGATCGCCCGCCGGCAGATCGCGCCAGCGCAGCACCATCCAGCTGACCGCCGCCACGATCAGCAGCGAAATCGTGTACACCTTCTCGTTCACGTTGCTCTGACTCCACACCGTGAACGCCGTCGCCCCGACCAGCACCGCCGCGCCTGCCCCGATCCGCACCGCCTGCCCGCTCATCCGCAGCCGCGACAGGATCCTGTGCGCGATCAGGTAGAAGAAGAACGACGCCCCCGCCGAACTCGCCGCGGCCAGCAGGTTCACACGAACCGCAACCGGCAGCCCCAGCGGCGCCAGCAGAAGCGACCACGCACGGGCCAGCACCACGAACAGCGGGTTCCCCGGCGGGTGCGGGATCCCGAGGATATGAGCGGTAGCAATGTACTCGCTGGCGTCCCACCACCCCGTCGTCGGCGCGAGCGTCAGGGCGTACAGCACAAACACGCCTGCGCTAGCGCACGCGGCGGCCTTCCAGGGCGGTGTCGGTGTGTTGTCGGTCATGCCTCCACCCTCGCCGGGGCCCATTAGATTGGCAAGACGGTCGCGAACGGCCCCGCGGACGCGTCGACCGGCCTCGCCGCGGATGCGTCACCGGGCCCCACCGGGAACCCGACATGGCCAGTCCCACCTTCGATGCGCTGCGCTACGCGAGAGGTTGGGCGCGCGCCTCCTCCGGCCTGCCGATCCGGGGAGTCGCCACCGAAGACATCACGATCAGCGACCCGGAACACGCGATTCGCGCCCGGCGATACCGCCCCGCGACCCGGCGGCGCCCCCTCCCCGGCTGGGTCGTCCTGCACGGCGCCACGCGCCCCGGAGCGGACCACGAGGCCATCGTCCGTCTCGCGGCCTCGGTGGCCAGCGCCGGCGGCGACGTCCTCGTCCCGGACGTGCCGGAGTGGCGCGCGCTCGATCTGGACCCGGCGCCCGCCCGCCGCGCCCTCCATATCGCGGCGGAGCACATGTGTGGCGACCCGGACGTGCGCCCCGGCGGGGTCGTCCTCATGGGCCTGTCCTTCGGCTGCACCCAGGCGATCATCGCCGGCGCCGAGCTGGCCGCCGAAGGACTCGCGCGGGGCGTCTTCGGCTACGGCGGCTACCACAGCCTCCACGACACCGTCCGCTTCGCGCTCACGGGCCAGTTCGAGTGGCGGCAGCGGACGGAGTACTTGCGACCCGACCCGTACGGCCGCTGGGTGATCGCGGCCAACTACCTGCACCGCATCCCGGGCTACGAGGGTGCGGAGGACGTGTCGCAAGCGCTGCGGCGGCTCGCCGCGATGGCAGGCGACCATGGATTCATGTCATGGGAGCCGAGCAGCGATCCCTACAAGGACGACGTGATCGAATCGGTGTCGGCGGCGAACCGGGAGCTGTTCCGGGTCTTCGCGCCGAATGCGGCCCAGGACCCGGAGCCGGGCCGGGCCAGGGAGCTCGCCCCCCTTCTCGTCGAGGCCGCGCGGGCGACCCACCCCGAGCTTGAGCTGTCCCGCGCCCTGGATGGTCGCTCTCTTCCCCCCATCCACCTCATCCACGGCCGCGAGGACCACCTGATCCCGTTTACGGAGACGCTGGCGCTCGAGCGGCACCTGCGCAGGCGCGCGGATGTGGCGGATGTGGTCGCGACGATCACCGGGCTGCTGGCGCACTCCAGGGGTGCGGGAAGAGGTGTGGCGCAGGTTCGCGAAGCCGCGCGGTTCCTTGGGGCGCTGCGGGGGGTGATGGGGCTGCATCACCCGTAACCCCTCACATCGGCGCCACGCCCGCCATCACCTCAGCCCGCGACGCACCCCCAGACTGATGATCGGCCAGAATCTCACGAAGCTTCCGGCGTCGTTTTCGGCAAGCCATCGCTCGTTGTCCAGGTCGGTGCGGAACCGGGGCGAGTTCAGGACGGTCGGATCACCGGTGGCCGTCATGTCGAACTTCGGGTTGAAGTGCAGCACCGCGCCAAGGTCGATCACGAACTCGAATCCGCGCTTCAGCCTCGACGTCATTCCGATCAGGGCATACGGCGCCGTCGACCCCGAAATGAGGGTGGTCGTGAGCGTCAGGATCTCCGGGTGCTGGTAGAAGCCGCCTCCGATGTCGATCGTCGCGCCGCTCTCGTATGTGATCTCGTGGATTGGGTCGGCAGACCTGAACAGCAGGCCGGCGCCTGCGCGAAACGGGCCTGACGAGGCTTCCGCCCCGATGGTGTACAGCGCAGTCGGCAAGGACAGTTCGGCAGTGCGGTTGGCGGCGAGGCCGAACATCCCGGAGAGATCGACGTCGAAGCCCAGGAATCCGGCCCCACCACGGATCGCGACGTTTTCGTGCAGCGTGAGCGTGATGTCGGCCCCGATGCCGAGGGTGCCCACGCGGGCACCCAGGGCGATGTCCTGCTGCACGGCGTGCACCGATGAGTTCTGGGTGGCCAACGCCAGGCCAAGCGTCAGGACCAGGGCAAATCGCTTCGTCATGGGAATGGGGTTGGGGGAGCAACGCGAAACGACGTTCGACAGATTCTGATGTAAAATAAATGCGACATTATGTAATGTTATCATGACATATGTGAACCCTGAACTCAGCGGTCCAGCGCGGAGGCATCGCGGGCCGAACGCAGCAAGGCTTCTTTCGCGGCATGCTACATTCCCGCCATGCCTGCTTTCACTTCGGCTCGCGAGAAACGCCTGTGGACCTGGACGCTGGCCGTCGTGGTGGCAATCTACTCCACCCTGGGCCTGGCACGAACCCTGGTCGATCAGTTGGGGAGCGACTTCATGTCCGTGTGGATGTTCCTCCTCGGCTGCCTCCTGGTGCTTCTTACGGTGATCACGCAGGGCCTCAAGGTACGGCCGAGCGGCGCCGAGATCGGGATCGCCCTTGGCGTCGCGGCCGCCTACCTGCTGATCGTCGTTCGCATGGCGGTCCCGACGGAGCGGTCCCACCTGGTCGAGTACGGCGTGGTGGCGGTCTTCGTCCACGAGGCGCTGTTGGAGCGGGCCGGCAACGGACGCCGCGTTCCCGTCCCGAGCCTGCTTGCGATCGCCATCGCATCGCTGATCGGCGTCGTTGACGAGGGGATCCAGTGGTTTCTGCCCAGCCGTGTCATGGACCCCGTGGACATGCTGTTCAACGTGCTGGCGGCGGTGATGGCGGTTGGAGCGAGCGTGGCGCTCCGGTGGGCGCGGCGACGGGCGATCCGATTGGTGCGCCAGTAGCCGGCGCAACTGCAAACCCGCGTCACTCCCTGGGCGGGGAGGCGTTCGAATCGGCGATCCGCGGGCGCGACCTCTACCTCCCCACGATCCTCCGCAACTCCACGACCTCCTCGTCGAGTTCCGTGCGTCGCAGGACGGCGGCGAGGTCGCCCGCCACGTCGTAGAGGATGACATCGTCGGGCGACGAGAGCGTGGCGATCTGGCCCACTCCCGGTTGGAACACGAACCACTCCGGCCCGTCCGGGTCGGCGTCTTCGCGCGGGATCCCTCCGTAACGGAGCGCCCAAACAAGCCCGTCTGCTGCCGTGATCGGTGGGCGATTCGGGTATCCCAGCGACAGCCAGCCGTAGGGTGGAAGGTGCTCGGGAGTCCCCATTGCATCGAGCAAACCCTCGACTTCGCCCCGGCGATCCCCCAGGTCCCAGGAGTCGAGGAGGGCTTGCCGGAGGAAATCCGCCCGATGTCGGGGCAACGGGGTCGGTCCCGGAACGACTGCGGGGCGCAGCGTATCCCGAACGACTCCGTCACGCCCGTACACCGGGATGTCGTAGGAGTCGTTTTCCAACACTGCCAACAGGGAGTCGACGGCCACCGCCTGGGTTGCTCGGCCATAGAGCCGGAACATCTGCCGCCTTCCAGCGACGCCGACCGGTTCGTACCACGTCTCCGGGCCCGTCATATCGAAGAGACGCCCGACGAATGCACCCTCCGAGTCGGACAGAATCAGCGTACGGGGAAGCCGCTTTACGGCAGGTTCCGTGGGCATGTACAGATCGTAGGCGTAGCCCAGCACCGACCCGTCCGAAAAGACATCCAACGCCCAGAGTCCGGGGTATTCCTCCGGGCGGACGAGCGAGATGGAGCTCTCAAGACCGCCATCCAGGCTGAACTTCGAGATCCTGTGACCGTATGAATCGTAGGCGAAGAGATGGTCACCGGCCCGTTTCACCCACTGGAGGTCACCGAACTCTCCGGGGCCCTCGCCTCTTCCTCCGACCACCGTGTCCAGCGCACCGGCGTGCGAGTGAAACCGAAGCGTGCCCGTGCTCTCCTGGGCGATGACGACGTGGCTGTCGGTGATCACGATCCCCGCCACTTCGTAGAGCGGGTCCGCTTCGGTGTCGCCGACCGTCATCAGAGGCACCGGGTCCAGTCGCCATACCTCAATTGCGCCGGACCCGCCGTCTGTGCTCCCGGTGGTTCCGTCGTCGCGCACAAGCATCGCGATGAGCACGATTCCCTCGAGCACCAGGACCAGCACGAGGGCATACCACAGCACCGTTCGGGTTTTCGTCCGTTCCCTCATGCGGACCGTGGCATGGCGCCGCTCCCTTCCCCGGCCTGTCGGTTGATGCAACCCCTCCGCCGACCAATCTTGAAAGCGTCCAAGAAACATGCCAGTTCCCTCGCCCAAGACATCCCAATGACAGATTCCCGCGCGCAGAAGCTCCACTCCGTACTCCAGACGCTGGCCGCGGCCGCCACCGTCGCCCTCATCCCCCTCCCCACCCAGGCCCAGGTCACCACCGCCCAGCTCGACGGCCTGCGCCCCCGCAACATCGGTCCGGCCGTCATGAGCGGCCGCATCGTCGACCTCGCCGTCGCGGAATCGGACGTGTTCAAGTACTACGTCGCCTCCGCAACCGGCGGCGTCTACAAGACCAGCGACAACGGGATCACCCTCGATCCCGTGTTCGAGAACGAGGGGACGCACTCGGTCGGGGCGATCGCGCTCCACCAGGCCGACACGTCCATCGTCTGGGTCGGCACCGGCGAGCGGGCCAACCGGCAGAGTTCGTCGTGGGGCGACGGCGTCTACAAGAGCACGGACGGCGGCGAAACCTGGACGAACATGGGGCTGCGCGACAGCAAGCACATCGGGCGCATCGCGCTGCACCCGGACGACACGGAACTCGTTTACGTCGCGGCGATGGGCCACCTGTGGGGACCGAACGACGAACGCGGGCTCTACCGCAGCAGCGACGGCGGGACCACCTGGCAACCCATCCTGCAGGTCGACGAGAACACCGGCGCCGTGGACGTCGCGCTGGATCCCGACCAGCCCAACATCGTCTACGCCGCCACCTACCAGCGCCAGCGCCGCCCCTGGGGCTTCCACGGCGGCGGCCCCGGCAGCGCACTCCATCGCAGCATGGACGGCGGCGACACCTGGGAGCGGCTGACCGGCCCCGGCATCACCCGCGGCCTCCCCGAGGACGTGATCGGCCGCATCGGCATCTCCATCTACCGCAGCGATCCCCGCATCGTCTACGTGAGCGTCGAGCAGGGATACCGCTACAACGCGTCGACCGCCTACACCGAGCGGCGCGCCGGCATCTACCGCTCCGAGGACCGGGGCGACACGTGGGAGCTGATGAGCGACTGGAATCCCCGCCCCATGTACGCCAGCCAGATCACCGTCGATCCGAGCGACGACCAGCGCATCTACATGGTCAACAGCTAC
Source organism: Longimicrobiales bacterium (assembly GCA_965211645.1). Lineage (GTDB taxonomy): Bacteria > Gemmatimonadota > Gemmatimonadetes > Longimicrobiales > Gaopeijiaceae > Bin94. The sequence continues at coordinate 1,307,976 of OZ242947.1, forward strand.
TCCTTCTCGGACGACGGGGGCCGCACCTTCACCGTCCCGCCCCAGAGCCTCCACGGCGACGACCGCCTCGTCTGGGTCAACCCGTCGGACTCCCGCCACGTCATGAAGGCCGACGACGGCGGCCTCGGGATCTCCTACGACCGCGGCCTCAACTGGCTCTACATCTCCGACCTGCCGGTCAGCCAGTACTACCGCGTCAGCGTCGACATGGCCCGCCCCTACAACGTCTACGGCGGTCTTCAGGACAACGGCTCCTGGATGGGACCGAGCGAGACCTGGCGCGAGAACGGCATCGTGAACAGCGACTGGACCCGCCTCGGCGGCGGAGATGGGTTCATCAACCTGGCCGACACGACCAACAACACCGTCATCTACACCGAATCGCAGTACCTCAACCTGTCGCGCTTCGATACGCGCACGGGTGAGCGCACCGCCATCCGTCCCGGCGACCCCGTCGGCCACATCGCCGGACGCCGCAACTGGGAGACCTGGCGCGAGGTCGGCACCTTCGAGGAGCAGCGCCTCGGCAACGCGATGGCGCCCGCCAACTGGGACGGCCCGTTCATCATCTCGCCGCACGACGCGTCCACGCTGTACGCCGGAACGAACATCATGTGGAAGACCACGGACCGGGGGGACTCGTGGACCGCGCTGGGTGACCTGACCACGGGCACTGATCGCCGCTCCGTCCCCATCATGGGGCAGATGCCCGACGACTACCTCCCCTCGCTCGACGACGGTATCCCCTACTGGCCAACGATTTCGGCGGTCTCCGAAAGCCCGCTCCGCCGCGGCCTGATCTACGCCGGTACCGACGACGGCCGCCTCCACGTCTCGCACGACGGCGGCGAGCGCTGGACCGACCTGTCCGCCCGCGACATCTCCGACTCCGACGGGCCCGCCACCCACGGGCAGCCCGCCGCCCGCGCCGACTTCCCCGGCCTCCCCAACGGCGCATGGGTCAGCGGCATCGAGCCATCCCGCCACGACGAGGCCCGCGTCTACGCCGTCTGGAACAACTACCGCAACGACGACTACGCCAACTACCTCTACCGCTCCGACGACTACGGGCAGACCTGGGTCTCGATCACCGGCGACCTGCCCGCCGACCGCGTGCTCCGCACCCTCCGCGAAGACCTGCGCAACCCGTCGGTCCTCTTCCTCGGCGCCGAGATCGGCGTCTACTACACCATGGACGCCGGCACGCACTGGACCGAACTCCGGGGCGGCATGCCCACCCTCCCCTTCAACGACCTCGTCATCCATCCGCGCGAGAACGACCTCGTCCTCGGGACGCACGGCCGAGGCATCTGGATCCTCGATCAGATCAACGCGCTCCAGGAGCTGTCGGAGGATGTGGTTGGAAAGAGCGCCCATCTCTTCACCGTCGAGCCCGCCGTGCAGATCCGCCGCGCCGGTCGCTCGGCCCACACGGGAGATGTGCACTATCGGGGCGAGAACCCGCCTCTCGGCGCCATTCTGGATTACTGGCTCGGCGACGAGGCCGAGGTCGGCACGGTGGAGATCGCGATCGAGGACGGCGACGGCGGGCGCGTGGCGACGGTGCGCGGCGGCACGCGCGAGGGCATGAACCGGGTGGTGTGGGACATGCGGCACCAGGTCGGGGGCGGTGAGAACGGTGGCCGGCGCGGCCCCCTGGTCGTCCCGGGGACGTACACGGCCCGCCTGTCGGCCGCGGAAACCGAATCGGCGCAGCAGTTCACCGTGCGCGAGGACCCACGCCTGAACGTCACCCCCGGCACGCGCGCGGCCTGGACCGCCAATCTGCTGGAACTGGCCGACCTGTCGTCCCGGGCCGTCAGCGAGCTCAACGCGATCGAGGACGCGCTGGAAGACGTTGCCGACGACGATACCGGCCCCCGGGCCGCCAAGCTGCGCGACCTGCAACGCGAGTTCGGCGAGCTGATGAGCCGCATTGGCCGACTGTCCGGCGACGTCGAGGGCGTGGTGGCGCCGCTCACGCAGGACCAGCGCTCACGCCGGGACTTCTACGTGGAGATGCTGGAGGTGCTGAGAGGGGAGACGGGGGAGTTGTTGAATCAGTGATGTAAGGTCGGCCTTACATCATGTAATGCCGATATTACATTGACCAAGGAGCTCTACCGCTACCTGTCGGTCGATCCTTTCCGCTCGCCCCAACTCATCTGGGATATCACCACCTCGGGATAGTCGAGGGTCCGAACCGCGACCAGCAGATCGTCGACGACCGCCAGGGGCAGCACGGGAATGTCCAGCAGCAGCTCCGATATCACCCGGCAACCCTCCCCGAGCACATGGAGAAGCCGCTGGTCGGTCTCCGGCATCAGGACGGTGTTCAGCAAGTGCCCGGTGGGCAGCGGCAAGATCGACGCGGAGTGGCTGAATCGGTTCCATCGGAGGCCGACTCCCCGGTCTGAACGCACGACAACCTCATCCGGATCGGTGGTCCACTCCGGTCGCCCTTGGCACACCGAGACCAAACGCAGCTGGTCATCCAGCTGCCATACGGCATAGGGGCTCTTCTGGCTGTACACATAGCCATCGGGCGTGCGACTCAACGAACCCCCGAGCAACGAATCTTCGAATCCCGCCAAATCCCGCTGTGGCATCGGAGGACCGGCTTCGCCCGTGACTTTCCCATCGCCGCTCAAGATCCTGATGGGCAGCAACTCGCCCGTGCCCGAGACGGAAACGACGATCTCCGGGCCGGGGTGGACGATCATGGAGTTCACGGTCCAGCCCGCCGGGACCGGGAAACTCCGATTGAACTCATAGTCGGGACCGAACACCGAGATTGCCGCACGTCCCGGATCCCAGACATAGAGGCTGTCGCCAGGGCCCGCCTGAACTTGCCAGGGGGAAAGGAACTCCCCCGGACCCTCGCCGGACCTGCCGACGGTCGCAACGAATTCGCCGGTGAGTTCGAAGACCTTCAGATCGTGAGACAAGTCGTCCGCCAAGACCAGACGCCGACGGCTGTCGATCGCCAGACTCATGATTCGGCCGAAGGCGTCGTGTTCGCCGTCCATGGAGCCGATGGCCGTCTTCTCATCGAGTACCAGCTGTCGTCGCATGTCGGCGAATACAATCGGGTGCGCGTCCTGCGCAGTCGCATTTCCGGCCGCCTCGCGTGACGCAACGGCGATCGACTGAGGCAGGGTCCGGGCCGCCGCCCGGTGCGGGCTGAGCAGCGGGTCACCGCCAGCCAGACGCACGACAGCAACCCGCTGTAGCTCGACGGAGTCCGTCACCACCCCGATCGCTACCTCGTCCGTCAGGCGATAGGGTGCAAACCCTTCGGGGAAGACGACCCTCTGGAACCGTGGGTCTCCATTGGACAGGGTCACTGTCATCCACGCCCTGCCATACCCCAGGGGATGGGACGAACCGTCGAACTCCTGAATCCAGATCCGTCCCGGGGAACAGCGCACATCTACGCCGATCGGGGCTGCCTCGGGCATCTGGTCGCCCGCACGCGCGAGCACATCTGCGGCGGCGCGCTCGATTTCGGCGTCGCTGACGTCGCTTCCACGCATCTCGTTGCGAGCGCGCGCCCGGACATAGCCCAATCGCTCGTCGTGCGACAGGGGCCGACCCGTCCACGGCAGGGGAATCCGTCTGTGCTTCGTGCCGTCGGGGCCATAGAGATGAAGACTGCGGTGGACCGGATCGAGCACGGCGACGACGCCATCGGCGCACCCGTCCCAGAGGGGCACGGGGGCCAGACCGATCGCCGGAACGCGGTTCGCCGCTCCGGGGAGGTCAACGGCGAAGTCCACGACTACAGCTGGCTCGGGATCACCATGCGTTATCCGCAGGATCTTGCCGCCCCAGAAGTGGTCGCCTTCCGTAAGTGCCCCGGGATAGCTGGCGACCCAGACGCCGGTGCTGTCTTCTGCGACTCGGAATGGGTCTCCGAAGGTCACGCTCCGGATGTCGGCTCGAATGGACTCGCGGCTTACAGGAGCGGGCGACGAACTGACAAACTGGCCTCCCGCGTCAAACCGGGAACGCCTGCGGGTGGCAAGATCCCACGCGACCACCCCGCCAGCGGAAGTCGCCGCAGACAGGATCCAGGGATTGCCGAGTTCCCCCGGCCCCTCGCCCGCACTGCCGAAGTCGCCGAGCATGCGGCCGGAGCGATCGTAGGCCCGCAGAAAGGGTGCGGCCGCTGTGAGAACCCAGATCTGCTCGCCGGACGCGATGATGTCGCGCACGCCCCACAACTCCTCGCCTTCCTGGAAGATCTTGAGTGCCGAAGGGGCGATCTCAATGTCACCCGTCGCTATGTCCGGGGTTCCGGGGGCGCACGACCCGAGGCCGAGCGTCACGAGGACCAGGAGCGGGAGGACACGGAGCCGCAGCTTCGATTGTCTGTGAACGAGCACGCTCACCAGGGCCGCGAGAGACGCGACCGCGGCGGCCAGCAACGGTGTCGCGAGGGCATCCGGAGATCGAAGGGCGTCGCCGGTTCCACCCATGAGGAGCAGGCCGGATCCGAGCGTCACCGTACAGGCAATGAAGCCGGCAGCCATTCCCAGGTGCTCCCGCCATGCGCCCTGTCGGGGAACCCGTCGCGCCTCACGCTCAAGGGCACTCACGACTGCGTCCACACGGGACTCCGGGAGCGGTGAATCGGCGGCGCCGACTTGCCGGATCGACGCGATCAGGCGCCGCATCACGAGCAATTCCTCATCAGCGCTGCGATCCGCCGGAGCTTCGACCTGCGTTGGGTCACCTTCCATCACGGCCGAGACCAGGCGGTCGGTCGTCTCTTCGTCCGGCCCCAGCCGCCCGGAGGCCCGTCCACCGGATAGCATTCCCTTTTTCATATGCATTGGGGTTCTCCATCGTCATGAAATCTGTTCGGCCAACGCATCCATTCGGCGCAGCTTCTTCAGGCCCCTATGGATCAGCGAGCGGACGGACACCTCCTTCACCGCCAGCGTCCGCGCCACCTCGGCAGTGCTCCGACCCTCGAGGATGCGCAGCAGGATGGCATCGCGCTCCCTCACGGAGAGCCGTTCAAGCGCCGCGTAGAGGGCGGCCGCCTGTTCCTCGCGTCTCAGCTGCTCAGCCGCGCCGGGTGTGGGGTCGGGGAAATCGCGACGCTCGTCAATGCGGACCAGAGGGCGGCGGCGCCGTTTGCGCACCTCCATCCTGCAGACATTCCGGCACACCGTCAGCGCCCACCCGAGGAAGGATCCGGTACCGGCGAAGCGCGCGCGCTTCCGGTAGATCCGGATCCAGCAGAGCTGCAGCAGATCGGCCGCATGGTCGTCATCCCGGGCGTAGCCGCGGATCACTTGCAGCATTCGCGGGGACGTATCCCGGACCAGATCGCGAAACAGCGCCTGGTCTCCGGCATGAAATCGCTCCCGGTCGAAGCCGATGCCGGCGCCCTGCCCCGTCACCGGGCGGACCCGCGGTCAGGACGGACGCAGGCGAACAGGATCCCTGCTGTGACAGTCGGCACCAACAGGGGGAGCACGAACAGCAGGCCTGCCCAAGCCGCTTGGTATCCGACCAATTCGTCGGCAATGGCTACAGGAATCCAGAAGGCCGCAAACATTAGTCCGCCCGAAAGCCACCGCGTCGCGTAGCGGGTCCAGGTGGACAATCTGCCGGTCAGTCTTCCGGTCAGATCACCCAGTACGGCCGCCAGCACCACGAACGCCGCGTTCGCAAACGGCACGATCAGCGTCCCCAGATCGCTGGCCGCTCTGCGCATATACCGGGCGGCCTCGTTTCCCGTCGTCGCCTCCGCAGCGGTTTGGGCCGACCTCGCGGAATCGACTAACGCAGCGGGAAACGGCCAGTCGGCGCCGGTCAACGGCGCGAACACCGGCCAGACGAGTGCCGGCAGCGTGTATGCCGCCAAGGCCAACATTGCCAGCAGAATCCAGGGACGCCGCGGCGCACCTCCAGAAACCCCGCCGAGGATGGCGCTTCCGCCCAAAGCACCAGCGAACACCGCAGGCGGAAGGATCTGGACAACCATCAGCGGGAGACGGCCGACCCCCATCGTGAGGAAGTCTGTGACCGCATTCGGCCGCCCCCAGAAATGGGTAGCCGAGTACGTGAGGTACACGGCAAGTAGGACGACGACCCAGATCGCGATCCGCCTGGCGAACGAGGATGCGAGCTCGGGACCGAGCTTCATCTGAGTCATGCGTCCACCCCCGGGGTGTGGTGATCTTGCCCGGTCCGGGACGCATGCGCCGAACCCGGGTGTTCTACAAGAGGGGATGCCGAATCGGCGGTGTCCGTTGCGAAGCGGGGTGGCGCTGAATGAGAAATGTACTGTATAGATTACATAATGTAATGTTTGCGTGACATACAGCGTTACCCGCTGGCACCGAGCGATCCGCTCTCCGTCCCCGTCAGCGAGACATCCAGCCTTACCTGATCGTACGGTACCCGCGGCACCAGCCTGCCACGCTCTCCCGGTTGCAACTCGACAAGTCCGTATCGAGCCATCGTCTTCAGGGTTCGCGAAAGGTTCGATTTGCTTCGCCCCGCCATTGTTGGCGGCCATGCAAAATAAGACAGACGTGGCCGTCGATAGTCGGACATTTCGGGTGGTTGTTCGGGGGTCGGGTTCGGCGGTGGATCAGAGAGTTCGTGAGGTTGACCGGACCTCGCTCTACACTGGCGTCTCCATTCAGCACTGGAGGCGCGATGATTGGGAGAGAGAAGCGGGTGCTTCTACGCCACTATCTCGAGCAGGGCATGACGAAGGCGGCGATCGCCCGGCAGGTGGGCGTGAGCCGCGACACGATCTATCGTTGGATCGCGACGGGACAGTTGGACCGGGATCTGGACGGGGAAGCGGTGAGATACCGGCCGAGGCCGCCAGTGCCGTCGAAGCTGGACCCCTACAAGGCGATCATTGAAGCGCGGTTGGCGGAGTATCCGAAGCTGACGGCCACGCGGCTGTTCAAGGAGGTTCAGGCCGCAGGGTACCCGGGTAGCTACAGCCAGGTGAAGCGGTACGTTCGACAGGTTCGGCCCCGGCCTCCAGAGGAGCCTGTGCGACGGTTCGAGACCCCTCCGGGCCATCAGGGTCAGGTGGACTTCGCGGACTTCCGGCTGCCGTGGGGCAAGCGGCACGCGCTCATCGTGGTGTTGGGGTACTCTCGGCTGATGTGGCTGCATTACTACGAGCGGCAGACGATGCCGGTGGTGATGCGGGGCCTCGAAGCGGCGTTCCGGTACTTCGGCGGCGTCCCTTCGGAGCTGCTGTTCGACCAGATGAAGGCGGTGATCAACCGGGACGGGCGCGGGGAAGGGGGCCGGCTGGTCGAGAACCCGGAGTTCCTGCGCTTCAGCCACCACTGGGGCTTCCGGATCCGGGCGTGCCGCCCCTACCGGGCGCAGACGAAGGGCAAGGTGGAGCGGCCGATCCGGTATGTCCGCGAGAGCTTCTTCTACGGCCGGAACTTCGTCTCAGACGACGATCTGAACGCTCGGGTGCTGCAGTGGCTCGATGGCGAAGCCAACGTCCGGATCCACGGCACGCTCAGGGAAAGGCCAGCAGACCGCTTCGAGCGGGAGCGCCCGCATCTAACGCCTCTGACTCCCTGGCTGTACCGCCCCGTGGCGCCGAGAGCTGAGCCGCAAGGGGCGCGTCGGACTCGGACAGCGGCGGTCTCACCCGTCGTGGACGTCGAGCGACGCCCGTTGGCCGCATACGCCCGGATCACGGGAGACATCCAGTGAAGCCGCTCTCGCGCCGTGAACGCATTGCGGCCCAGCTGGCCGACCTGAAGATGCCGGGCGCCCTGGAGGCGCTGGACGAGATCCTCGCCGGGGTGGATGGAGGAGGTACGACCGCCGCAGAAGCGATCGAGCGCCTCCTCAACGCTCAGATCACCCTTCGCAACAGCCGCCGCCTGCAGACCGCGATGCGCTCGAGCAGGCTCCCGGCGATCAAGACGCTCGCGGACTTCGACTTCAGCTTCCAGCCCTCAGTCAAGCGGGAGCAGATCGACTCGCTGCACGAGCTCGGCTTCGTCGAGCGCAAGGAGAACGTCATCTTCCTCGGCCCCCCCGGTGTCGGCAAGACCCACTTGGCCATCAGCCTGGCCATCGCAACGGCCCAAAGCGGCCGGAAGGTCTACTACGGCACCCTGACCGACCTGATCGACTCGCTCGAGGAGGCCCAAGCCGCCGGCCGTCTGAACCAACGCCTCAAGACCCTCACCTACCCCGCGCTCCTGGTCGTCGACGAGATCGGCTACCTCCCGGTCACCCGGAGCGGTGCCATCCTCTTCTTCCAGTTGGTCAACCGACGCTACGAGCACGCCTCAACGGTGCTCACCTCGAACCAGGGCTTCGAGCGCTGGGGCGAGATCCTCCACGACGAGGTCATGGCGGCCGCGCTCCTGGACCGGCTGCTCCACCGCTGCCACATCGTCAACATCCGCGGCAACAGCTACCGCATGCGCCGACACACCGAACTCTCCAAGGCCATCCACCCGACCGCAGCCCGGGCTCGCTCGGCCGAACACACCGGCCACGGTGAGACCCCATGATGCGTACCTCACAGACCCTACCGAGACGCCCCGCTCCGGTCGCTTCGCTCCCTCCGCGGGCCGTCTCTCCGAGTGTCCGACTTTCGCTGCCCAGATGTGTCAGATTTTCGATGCCCATTGACAGCCATTTCCGCGAGCTCCGTGAGCGAACCCGGCCCCTCCCGGGAAATCAATCCCAGCAGGTGCCGATTGTGCTCGGACAGTACCTTTGCCAGGCTGTCGATTGAGGTGAACCACACCTTCGGCTCATCCGTCGCCGGTGAATAGTCCCCACGGGCAATCGCCAGCGTACGCGCCTTCATCCGGTCGTAGCCGGCGATGCCGATCTTCAGTGTCCTCATGGAATCGATCCTCTCTCACGCAAAACCCTGTCCACTTCGTTCCAGAAGTCCTCGAGAAGCTTGGCCGCATCCTCGTACTTGTATGGGCGGACCTTCCCCAGCCGATGTCGGTGGTCGCGCTCCGACCGTCGCCGACTGCCTGGGCCTCGCCGATCCGTCACCCGGTGTGCGTTGTCAAATCCGACGAGCCTTGTCCCATCCGGCGCGTGCAGCGTCAGCGAATAGCTGAGGCCGTGCGGCCGTTCCGGCGTCGGCCGGGTCGGAACCACCACGAACTGGACCCAGTGGCCCGCGTCGTCCACGAACAGCGTCTCCCCATGAAGGTCGAGCAGCGTGTCCAGCCCGGGATCCCGGCCGGGTGCCTTTATCACCTTTAGGTTATCACTTTCTGATAACCATTGCAAGGCCAGCCGCCGCGAAGGCACCGTTCCAGGAGCTTTCGCAACACCCGAAGGCAGTCACAGCTGCCGCTACATTCAAACTGGAGTTGCTCCGTTCTAAGGCCGGATGGGGGGTCGCACCCGCCAGGATAACGCGCCTTGTCACAGCGCTGTCATCAGGCGCCTATCGGCCGGTGGCCTCCAACAACCCCAATAGATCCCCCTTCCCCACCATCACCTCTCCGTGCTCAAGGAATGGCCGCACGTCGGAAGCGACCGCATCCCACGGCAGTCCCGCCACTCGCTCCGCCACAACCCCACTCCAGGTGCCCGCATCGAGTGACATGGCCTCCGCATCGGTCTGCCTGATCGCCGCGTTGAGCAGCTTCAGGTTCGGGGCCGGCCAGGTCGGATCGCTGAGATACCAGGCAAGGTCGTAGATATCCCTGCCCTTGGCCCACGGCCGGCGCAGGACCGCGTGCAGCTTGCCCGCCAGGAGCGACGCGCGGTCGTGATGATGGAGCCTCAACGCCACGTGCCTTCGGATCAGACGTGTCTCCGTGACGGCACCCGCTGGCGGATTGGTGTCCACGTCGGCCTTGATCCCCAGCGTCTCATCCCGGTGGGGCGACAGCCCGGTTTCGTATAGCACCCCTCGAACACGGATCCAACCGGTGTGGACGGTACCGCGGTCGCGCACGGACGCGTTAGCCTCGTAGCCCTCCCGGCGGAACTGCCGCACGATCGCCCCCATCCAGCCACGCAGGTCGTAGGACTCGCGCGGCCCCTCCAGCGCGAAATCGAGATCCTCGGAGTATCTGCGTAGACCGTAGAGGAACCGCAGGGCGGTGCCGCCCCGGAACGCGAGCGGCGACATCGCTCCGCGCCGCTGCAGACCCTCGAGAATCCGGGCCTGGAGGTACTCCCGGAGGACGTTGCGCCCGACCAGCGGATCCAGACCGCGCACCAGAGAACACAGATGGTCCTTCATAGCGGCTCGTAGGCCACGGCCGGATCACTCGCCAACCGGTCCACGTGAGCAGCGGCACGCTTCAGCTTCGGGCTTCCAGTGGCGGCCGCGATCCGTACCAGACTCCGCACGGAAAGGGCCTCGAGGTTGAGCCGCAACCCGTCGATCCAGGCAGGCTTGTCACCGCCGGGCTGAAGGTGGACCAAGTCGAGGAAAGCCTTCTCCGGCGACGCCACAAACGCCCTCTGGCCACCGCCCAAATCGATCAGCCGATACCCGCCCCGCAGCTGTGGCTTGAGATACCGAAAGGAAAACCGCCCCAGCGGCGTCTCCCGAATCCGGGGACGCCCCGGCCCACAGCTGGTCACCTCGGCCACGAACTCCGGAATGGCATTGGCGTACGCCAGCGCCGAGTGCCCGCTCACGTAGGATCCGGGCTCCAGCCGATTGGCGATGAGGAAGGGATGAGCGACGACCTTGCGGTATGGCGGCGCCAACGCATACAGACCGCGCCGCATCCGAAACAGCTTCCTCGACGCGGACCACCGGCTCAACTGCGCGGGAAGGCCCGGCTCATGGCTACGACCCGCCATCAGCAATCCTGTCTCGAAGACGGGCTCGTCTTCAACCGTTTCGAGGAGTTCAAAGAATTTCATTCGTTTAACATAGTGAAATTAGCAAATAACTACAATAGAATAATTCACACCATCTGCGGGTCGGTCTGGAATCCGGCTGTCAATGCGAAATCCGTCCCATCCAGCCATGGAGGTGCCCACCATCCGGACCCACGTTCGTGCATCCGATCCCGCGACATCGGCCAGAAGCTGGAGACCTGGCGCCGAACTGGAGACAGCGGGAACGACGAGGGAGGTGGTGGTAGTGATCAAGCCGAAGACCAAATGGGCGGTACGCTGGTATGAGGACGGCGTGGACGACGGTCGGGAGCAGGGCATCGAGCAGGGCATCGTGCGGGCTATCGAGCAGCAGTGGCGGCTGCTGCACAGGCTCGTCGAGCGCAAGTTCGGTGTCGAGGCGGCTCGAAAACTGGCGGAGGCTTCGGCGCGGCAATCGCACCTGGACTTCGAGGCAGTCTTCGCCGCCGCGCTCGACTGCGACACGGCCGACGAGTTCATGGCCTGGATGGGCGAGCACGCGACGCCCTCACCGGCAACACCGCATGCGACGGCCGATACATAGCCGCGGCTCGCTCCGACGAGGCGACGCGTCCTGAAGCCCCGCCGCCAGCCGGTTCGCGATCAGGCTCACGTGCTTGCAACACGATCATGGAATGTGTATGATATATGTGACTGTTCATAATAGATACACATTATCGGAAGCAGTCCATGCCGCGAATCCATCTGGTCGTCTCCGAGCCCGACCGCACCCGCTACGCCGCCGCCGCCCACCGCGAAGGCCTGACCCTGAGCGCGTGGCTGCGCGCAGCCGCCGCCGACCGTCTTGACCGCCGTGCAGGCAGTGAACCGTTTCGCTCGGAAGATGACGTGTGGCGGTTCTTCGCCGACCGCGACGCGGAGGCGGGATGCGGCACCGAGCCCGACTGGGAGCAGCATCTGGCGGTCATGCGCGCCTCCCGGAGGCGGGGTGAGTCCGGAACCTGACGCTGCGAGCCATGGTCTTCGTCGACACCAACGTCCTGATGTACGCGGTTGGCAGGGAGCACCCGCTCCGCCAGCCGGCCCGTCGCTTCTTCGCCGACGCGGCGACGAATCAACGGCCGCTCGCCACGTCGTCGGAAGTCCTGCAGGAGCTGGTCCACGCCTACCTGCCCGTAGACCGCACACGGGCGCTCGCCGCTGCGCTGCGGATCGTCGAACGGACTGGCATGGAGGTGTGGCCACTGGAGCGCGAGGACGTGATCCTCGGCATCGAGCTCGCCGCGCGGCACCCGACGCTCGAAGCTCGCGACCTGTGCCACCTCGCGAGTTGTCAGCGGCGCGACGTCACGCACATCCAGACGTTCGACCGAGGGCTGAAGGCCTACGGCTCTTCGGGCTGACCGCCTACCCAGGCCCTCCACGCCTCGACATCGGTCCCGAAATCCTCGCCGCTCACCGCTCGCAGGAACGCGATGGCCGGCTCCCGAGTCCGTTCGTGCTCGGCGCCGGCGTGCGCAAGTAGCAGGTCGGGTGTCTCTCGGACCAGCTGTCGTCCGAACTCGGGCGCGATGTCGGTGGCGACCAGAACTTCCAGCATATCCCGGATCGCGAACGGATTGGTTCCGTCGAAGAGTGCCAGCAGATTGCTACGGGCCGCCGACCAGTCGACAGGCTCCAGCGTATCCGTCTCCAGCCCGCGGACCACGTTCCTCGCCACCCTGACGACGCGCGGCTCGGGATCGATCAGCGAACCCGCCAGTGCGTGCCATGACGTGTCGTCGTCGAGGAAGTTGCCCAGCACCAGGGTGGCCACCGCCCGCGACGCCGCGGACGAATCCCGCACGAGCACTTCCTGAGCGAGACGGCGATCTTCCTGGGCCTTGGCGTTGTCGGCGAGCTCCCGAATCTTCCTGAGCGTCCCGCGGTCGACTCCCGTCCGTCCGAAGAGCAACCGTGTCATGACCCGGTCGACGAATCCGCGGCGCGAGCGGACCGTCCGTGCTGCCTCGTCCAGCGAGCGCAGGTTGCGGCTGTCTGTGGCGAGCACCCTCAGTGCCTCCCAGGTCTCGGGCAGCGCGACCGTCTCGGCGCCAACCGCCCGGTACCGCACCCGCGCACTGTCCTCCACCCCGACCACGACGGTGTAGGAGTCGCCCGGTGTCCGATAGACGAACGCGGCCGCCTCGGCGAACCCGAGTTCCTGCTTCATGACGACGGCGCAGGCGTGGAAGGGCTGGCCGGGAGCCACGTCCTGGATGGCTTCGAACAGCTCGCCGGCACTCCACTGGTCCAACCCGATGAATTCGACGGGGCCGTCGGGACCGGGGAGAACCTGGCCGGTGGCCGGGAGCGTGGCAGCCGCGAGCAGCGTGGCCAGCGTGGCGATGGTGCGAAGTGGGCTCGTCTTCATGGGACTGGCTTGATGGTGCAGGTTGGTCATCGGTCGTCTTTCCTGGTCAAGTCCTTGTCATCTCGCTACGGCGGTGGCCCGCCCCTCACCGGCAACACCACACGCGACGCCCTCTCCCCGGCGTGAAACACCGTCTGCTCCGCCACCTCCCACTTCGTCTCCCATGCCGGATCCCCATCCGTGTTCAGATGCCGGAATAGCGGAAACGCCGCACTCGTAATCTGCACCCGGATCCGGTGCCCCGGCAGGAACGCCTGGCTGGTGGGCGGCAGATCGAACTCCAGCCTCCAGATCCGGTGGCCCTCTGCCGTCGCGCCCACCGACTCGATCCCCCGCGTTCCGAACGCGTTCGCGTAGGAGTACCAGACCGGATAGGCGCCCCCGTCGGGGTGCACGTCCACCAAGCGCACGATGAACTCGGTCTGCAGCGCCGACGAGGCCACGTAGAGGGTCGCCGACACCGGCCCCGTGATCTCGACCTCCTGCTCGAGTGGCCCCGTCGTATAGGTCAGCACGTCGTCCCGCGCCTCGAGCCACCCGACATCGACCGGCCCATCCCCCGCCATCTCCGCGTTCTCTCCCCCGGTGATCGCCGGAGTCGGGTCGCCGGGATCATAGACATACCGGTCCGGCGGCTCGTCCCCGGGCGGCTCGCGAGCCAACACCCCATCGCCCCGATTCGTGTTCGCGCTCCCGCCAGAATGCAGATAGAACGCCGTAAACTCCGTCCCCGGCAGCGGCCACTCCCACGCCTCGCGCCACTCGTTGCGTCCCATCAGGAAGAGCCTCAGCGGCGCCTCGCGATCCACTCCGTTGTCCACCCCCTTCAGCCAGCGGTCGAACCAGCGCAGGTGGATGGCCCGCAGATCCAGCACCGACACCTCGCCGAAATCGAGGGCTCCGATCGTCGACGACCCCGAATACGCATGCGGCCACGGCCCAATCAGCAGATGCTGCTGCGCCCGCGCCAGCTCGCTCTCGCTGTACCGCAACACCTGCTCGCGGTTGTAGAACGCGTGGTCGGTCGAGGCGTCGAACCAGCCCGTCCGCTGCAGGATCGGCACGTTCACCGCGCGGTACAGCTCGCGATGGTCCGGCCAGTCGGTGACCGGCTCCGTCCACTGGTTCCGCGCCGCCGACTCCAGGTACTCCTCCCACAGCCCGACCTCGTTGCGGATCAGCTTCTCCCAGACCGGAATCTCGCGCCCCATCCGCGCGGGCAGCTCGGCCAGCGGAAGGTGCCGGAACAGCTCGGTCCAGTCGTACGCGCTCCCGTTCTGGCTGACACGCCCGTCAGTGCTCACCAGCCACGACAGCTCCGACGGCGCGCTGTTTCCACGCCCGTAGACGGCCAGCCGCCGCCAGGCCTCCGGCGTTCGGCCCAGCGTGACCGGCGTCACCTCGGGGATCAGCGCCTTCAGGTGGGGATTCCCGGCCGGCGCGACCATCATCTGCACCAGGCCGCCGTACGAAGCCCCGACCATCCCGACGTCGCCGCTGGACCACGCCTGCGTCCCGAGCCAGGTGATCGTGTCGTCGGAGTCGTCCCGCTCGCTCCGCCGCCCGTACCATTCACCCTCCGAATCGTACTTCCCGCGCGTGTCCTGCACCGCGAACACGTATCCGCGCGTCGCGTAGAACCGCCCCTGCTCGGCGAACCGCGGTGTCTCGCTGCCGTACGGCGTCCGCACCAGCACGACCGGGAACACCCCGTCCGCGTCGGGCAGGTAGAGGTCGGTCGCCAAGCGCACCCCGTCGCGCATCGGGACGGGCACGTTCATGGCCCACTTGACGTCGTATGAGGGGGAAGAGGGCGACGCGGTCCCTTCCGGTGCGTTTGCCGCCCCCGACTGGGACGAGATCGGCCCAGGCAGGAGGAGAACGCCGCCGAACAACGCGACCCCGAAGATCGCGCGGACCGCCGGACGCACACGGCCTCGCCCGCACAACCCACCCTGCCCCATCAGACCCCGCGCAACTCGCTCGCCTCGCCGCCTCACCCCGCGCCGCCCCCCCAGACGCGGCGCAACACGCGCACCATGTTGCCCCCCATCACCTTCCCCTGGTCGTCCTCGCCGTAGCCCCGTTCGGCTAGCCGGTTACGCAGCCGCGGCAGGTCCTCGAACCCTGAAAACCCCTCTGGAAAACGGTAGGGAGGATCGGGGACCGGGTCGGAGGGGAACCGCTTGCGGGGCAGATCGGTGAAGTCCAGGCCGAGGCCCGCATGGTCGATTCCGGCCACCTCCACGATGTGATCCAGGTGGCGCAGCACGTCGTCCAGCGTCGGCCTGGCGTCGGCGGAAACGTACGCCGGGAACGCGCTCACGCCGACCACACCGCCCAGCTCGGCGCAGGCTCGCAGGTGCTCGTCACTCAGGTTCACCGGGTGATCGTGGACCGCCCGCGCGTTGGAATGGCTGAAAATGACCGGGTGCTCGCTCGTCGCCATCGCTTCGAGGCTGGAGCGGGGACCCATCCCGGACAGGTCGATGACGATGCGCTCGCGGTTCATCGCGCGGATGGCCAGCCAGCCCGTGGCGGTCAGGCCCTGGTCGGAACGCTCGAAGGCGCCGTCGCCGTACGGCATCTTCCAGAGGTGGGTCGGCGCCATGATGCCGGCGCCCGAGGCGCGGTAAGCGGCGAAGAGTGCGAGATCGGCCTCGACCATCTTCGCGCCCTGGAACCAGGGGATCAGGCCCACCCGGTCCGTCGCCAACGCCGCAGCCAGCCCGTCGAGTTCGAGCACCGCGACCACCTCGTCGTTGAGCGCGCGGACCGCCTCGTGGAACCGCCGCAGGTTCTCGGACACCGCGGGCTCGTGCTCGCCGACCACCACCGGCACCATGAAGGCGTCGACGCCTGCGGCCTTCGCGGCCCGCACCTGCGCGCGGACGTGCGCCAACTCCTCGTCCCACGACGCCACCCGCGCCGGGATCCCCGCCCGCCGCTCGGCGGCCAGGCGCATGCGCTCGGCCTGGAGTCCGCGGATCGGCGAGGCGAGTGGGACGGGGCCGACCACCATTGCATCGTCGAACGCCTGCGCAAGTCGGCCTCGCTCGCCCGGGGCACCGACCGTCCCGAGGCCAGCGTCACGGCTGTCGTCATCGTCGCCCCCGGCGCACCCGAGCGCCCCGAATACCACCGGAGCCATCGCCGCGCCCGCCACGAAGTCCCGGCGGCGAATCTTCTCCCCGCTCATTCCCCCCACACCTCCTCCCACACCCGCAGCCAGTTGGCGCCCATGATCTTCTCGATGTCGTCGGGGGAATATCCCCGTTCCATCAGCCCCGCCGTGATCAGCGGAACCCCCGTGAAGTCGTCCAGGCCCTCGACGTAGGTCCAGTCCTCGTAGCGCTGCGGATACGCCTCCGGCGGCAGCGTTACCGGATTCACGGGTCCCGAGTCGTTACGGCCGATGATCTGGTCCAGCCCCAACCCCACGTGCTCGACGCCCACGATGTCGATCATGTGATCGAACTGGCGCAGGAAGTCCTCGAGCGTCGCCCGCCCTTGCGCCACCACGAAGAAGTTGAACGCGGCGATCCCGATCACGCCGCCGGTGTCCGCGATCGCCCTCATCAGTCCGTCGGTCATGGCGCGCGGGTTGTCGCGCAGGGCAAGGGGGTTCGTGTGACTGCAGACGACCGGCCCCTCGGCGACCTGCAACACGTCGTAGGAGGTGGCCTCGCTGCAGTGGCCGCCGATGTCCACCACGATCCGCAGATCCTGGAGCGCCTCGACGACCTGGATGCCGTAGTGGCTCAGCGGGCCGGGGTTGGGGTCGACGCAGCCGGACCCGATGTAATTGCCGACGTTGTAGACGAGCCCCGAGCTGCGCAGTCCGATGCGGTGGTACCCGGCCAGCTGCGACAGCTCCTCGTCCACGTCGACCCATTGCCAGCAGTAGCCCACCGCGACCTTCCCGGCCGCGCGGGCAGCGTGGATGCCGGCGACCGTGGTGACGGGGGTGAGATCGTCGGCGTGATCCAGCATGAACTGGTGGAAGGGAGACGACAGCGAGAGGTCGGGCAGCGTGGACATGTTCATGTGCACGCCGCCGAGCTTGAGGGTGCGGACCACCTCTTCGTTGAGCAGCGACGCGTCGAGGCCATTCACGACCAGGATGTCGTCCTGGAGCGCTCGCGCTTCGGCAAGCAGGGATGGGTCGAGGGGGTGGCTCATCCTTGCCAGTGGAGTAGCAGCATCAGGCAGCCTCGAATCTCTCGACCTCTATTTCATCGGCGCGGGCAAGAGCACGTTGCAGATCGTACGCCATCTGCATCCCGAGCCAGGTCTCCGGCGTCGAACCGAAAGCTTTCGATAGTCGAATTGCCATCTCGACCGAGACCCCGGTGTGACCGTTGAGTAGCTCCGACAAGGCCTGCCGGGTAACGCCGAGTCCGGACGCGGCTCTGGTCACCGAGAGGCCGAGCGGTTCGAGACACTGGCGCCTCACGATCCCGCCCGGATGCGGGGGGTTCTTCATTGCCATCGGTCTCTCCTTGTCCGTGGTAGTCGACGTAATCGACGTCCGTCGCGTGTCCGTCCTCAAACATGACAATCGCACCGTCTGCCCCGATAGACACCCGCGACCTGGCTAGAGCTCCACCACCTGCCCTACACCCTCCTCTTCCGCCCGGCGCAACACCTCGGCCCCGATCGCCACGTCCTGCACCGCCGTGCCCACCGATTTGAAGAAGGTCAGTTCGCGCCCCGCATTGCCTTCCGGCGCGTTGCCGTTGACGATTTCACCCAGGTCGGCGTCGATCACGTCGGCGGTCACCAGCCCCTGCTCGATCGGGATGATCAGATCGCCCGCCTCCTCGAGCGCGGACTCGCGCTCCTCGACCACGACGCGGGCCCGGGTCACCACTTCGTCGCCCACCTCGCGCGTGTGCGGCTGGAAGCTTCCGCTCCCGCTCACGTGCGTCCCGGCGGGAAGTGCCGAGCCGTCAAAGACGGGTTCGCCGGCCGTCGTCACGGCCACGATGATGTCCGCGCCGTCCACCGCCTCGGCAGCATCGGACAGCGCCCGCGCCTCGACTCCTTCCAGCGAAGAAGCCAGCCGCCTGGCCGATTCCCCACCCTTCGAGACCACCCGCACCTCATCGATCGGCCGCACCGCCCGGATCGCCTCGATCTGCCATGGGGCCTGGGCGCCCGCCCCGAAGATCGTCAGCACCCGGCAGTCCGCACGGCTCAGCAGCCGCGCCGCCAGCCCCGCGGCGGCCGCCGTCCGGATCGCTGTCAGTTCGCCGGCGTCCATGATCGCGGCCGGAAGCCCGGTCTCGTCGTCGATCATCAGGATGACTCCGTTGATCGTCGCCAGCCCCTTGTCGCGGTTCCCCGGAAAGAGCGAGGCGATCTTGGCGCCGCGGTCACCGGTCGCCCCCATGCGCGAGGGCATGAAAAGCGTGAAGCCGTCACCCGAGGTGAGCAGGACCCGCACCGGCATTTCGACCTGGCCGGCCGACAGCTGCCCGAAGCCGCGGGCCATCGCCTCGATGGCGTCGTGCATGGTGATCAGCGAGAGGATGTCGGCGCGGGAGATTACGCGGAAGTTCATGGTTGTTCGGCCCCTTTGTTAAGGTGGATTCGGTTGACCCCCTCTACCCACCCAGATACCGCTCCGCCACCATCCTCCGGTGATGCCGCGAGTGCCCGGCGATGATCCAGGCCAAACTCCTCACCGTGAACTCGTATCCGCTGGCCATCCCGCGCCGGTCCCAGGTCTCCTCGTCGAAGCTCTCCAGGAGCAGCAGCGTCGAGGCGCGCACGGCGGACAGCTCGTCGGTCAGGTCGGAGAGCGGACGACTGTCGGCCCCCGAAGCCGCTGCGTAGGCGTTTTCGTCGAATGAAGGAAAGTGCGACCGATCCCCGCGGGCGAACGCCATCGTGCGCACGCTGAACATCCGCTCGGCGTCGATGACATGGCCCACCACCTCGCGAATCGACCACTTGCCTTCCGCATAGCGGTGGCCTTCCCGGCCCGAAGGCACGGCGGAGAGCATCGCGCGCCACGCCTCGGCGTCGGCCTCGAGCGCGGGAAGCAGCTCCCCCTCGACCGCGGCGATGTACGGATGGTAGACGTCGGCGCTTTCGTCCTTCCCGGGCCTCGAGGGCGAGTTCTGCATCTTCATGTGCTCCTGGTCTATCTTCTGTTGCTGGTGGGCGGCGGCTCGATGGTGGCTCTGATCAGCCGGTCGAGCAAGGGGAACTCGCGATCCAGATACGCGTTGCCATCCGCCACGATCGCGCTCTGATCGCCGCGGCGCACCCCGCCCCCGGAGTTCTCCCCGTAGCCGGAATGGATGCGATCGACGACGTCCATCCCCTCCACCACCCGACCGAAGGGCGGGAAGCCCTGGGAGTCGAGGCGGCTGTTGTCGACCAGGTTGATGTAGACCTGGGTGGTGCGCGTGTCGGGCTCGGTGAAGGCGAACGCGATGGCGCCCCTTACATTGCTGGCCACGACTGCCGAATCGTCTGGAATGGTCTGGCCGATCCAGGCGGCCGTAACCTCGGGATCGCCGGCAAGCCCCCACTGGACGATGAAGTCGGCCACGGTGCGGTGGAAGCGCGTATCGTCGTAGTAGCCGTGCCGGACCAGGTTGTGGAAGCGGTCTGCCCCGATCGGCGCCCAGGCCCGCACCACCTCGATTGCGAAGTCTCCCGCGCTCGTCTCGAAGCGGGCCAGGAAGGTGTCCGGGGCTGCTTCCTGCCAGGCCGGATGTCCGGCGTCGAGGAGGATCTGGCGGGCCGGGCGGCCGGAAGCTGCGCCGGGTTCGTCGACGGTGCCGAGTTCCTCACCCGCGCCAGGTGCGTCTCCGGGTGCGCAGGCCGCGGCGGCGAGCACGGAGAGGACGGCCCTCCTCGCCCACGGCCCCACCGGGATCGCCGCACGCCCGCCAAACAGGTGGATCATCATCCCGGAAGGTAGCGCTCCGCCAGCGCCCTGAAGGCCCGCACCTGACCGGCGGCCCAGTCCTCGCCGTGACCCAGCTCCCGCGCCATGACCTCGGCCACTGCGGGCGCGGCCGCCGAAGCCGCCCTCGCGTTGAGGAACAGCGCCCGGGTGCGGCGCGCCAGCACGTCCTCGACGTTCACGGCCATCTCGCTGCGCGCCGCCCACGCGGCCTGGCTCAGCCGGTACGGAAGCCCGGGGTGCATGAGGCCGGAGAGCCGCTCGTCGGCAGCCTCCATGTCGCGGATCGCGTCGGCGTCCGTGCCGTGCACCGTCCAGGGGTAGCGCACATGGCGCCGCGTCGAGTAGCCGTGCAGCCGCAACCGCGCGGTGATCGATTGCGCCGGCGAGAGGTTGCCCACACCGGCGGCCACCGTGACCGCGTCCTGCGCCACCTTGCGGCAGGTGGTCCACTTGCCGCCCGTCACCGTCACGAGACCCCGCTGCGACACGCTCACGCTGTGGTCGCGGGACAGGGCCGCCGTGTTCCGTCCCGTGCCGACCGCCGCGAGCGCCCTCAGCCCGGCCCACGCGGAGAGGATGTCGTCCCGCGCGATGGGGCGGCTCAGATAGCGCCCCGCGTGGTCGATGAGGTAGTCGACCTCGGCGTCGCTGGGAACCGGCTCGCGCGAGGGCTCGGCGACGCGAACGTCCGTCGTGCCGATCAGGACGTGGCCGTGCCACGGGATCGCGAAGAGCACGCGGCCGTCATCGGTGGAGGGGACCAGCACGGCCGTGCGGCCGGGGAGGAAGGCGCGGCCCACCACGATGTGCACGCCGCGGCTCAGCACCACGGCGGAAGCCCGGCGCGGTTCGTCCATCCACAAGACGGTGTCGGCGAATGGGCCCGTCGCATTGACCACGACAGCCCCGCGGGCAACCCACTCGGCGCCGCCGGCGAGATCTCGCACCCTGACCCCCCTCACCGCCCCCCGCGACTCGACCAGGCCGACCGCTTCGGCGTAGTTGAGGGCGACGCAACCGAGGTTGGCGGCGGTTCGGATCAGGGCCCATCCGAGGCGGGCGTCGTCGAACTGGCCGTCGTGGAAGAGGACGCCGCCGCGGAGGCCGCGGTCCTCCAGAGTGGAGACCTGGTCGAGGCAGGCGCGGCGGCTCAGGAGGCGGGATGCACCCATGCCGCGACCGAGGGCGAGGGCGTCGTAGAGCTTGAGGCCCGCGGCGTACCACGGGCGCTCCCACCAGCGGTACGCCGGCACGATCAGCGGAAGGCCGTCGATCAGGTGCGGCGCGTTTCGGCGCAGGCGATGGCGTTCGCGGAGGCCCCGGTACACGAGGCTGGTCTGCCCCGCGCGCAGGTAGCGCACCCCGCCGTGGATCAGCTTGGTGCTGCGGCTGGAGGTGCCGCCGGTGAAGTCGCCGCGTTCGACCAGGAGGGTGCGGTACCCGCGCGCGGAGGCGTCGAGCGCGGTCGCGAGCCCGGTGCAGCCGCCACCGATGACGATGATGTCCCAGGGGCGCATCTGCGTGGCGCGTTCGAGCATGTAGCCGCGCGGAAGCGCGTGACCGGGTTCGCGGCGCTCGGGGTTCAACGCGGTTGAGGAGGAAGAGGGCGACATGGGCTGCACTGTAAGCTAGTCATTACATAGTGTCATGCTGGCTTTACATTTGCGCTTGCTTGAGGCCCGCGCGAACCTGCGCGGAGGCCCGCGTCAGGGCTGGGCGACGGGCTCGGCGGGCAGAAGCGCCCGCACGTCGCGCTGCACGTCCTCTTCCATGGGACGGAAGGGACCGGTCCACTTGCGCGCGATCACGCCCTCGGAGTCGATCAGGAAGCTTCCCGGCAGGCCGAGGAGCAGGTAGGACTCCATGATCTCCCAGGTGGGGTCGTGGTAGATCGGAAACGAGATGTCGATTTCCTCGATGAACGCCTGGATCTGGTCCGTGGCCCCGCGGTCGTCCACGCTGACCCCCACCACCCGGAAGCCCCGGTCCGCATAGGCGTCATGGAGTTCCTGCAATTCGGGCATCTCCTGACGGCAGGGCGCGCACCACGTAGCCCAGATGTTGAGCATGTAGGGCGCGCCCCGCAGATCGGCGCCCGCCACCTCGGCCCCGTCCATGGTCACCGCCGTGAACGGCGGCGCGGCCCCGCCCACCTCCGGGACCCGAACTTCGGGTACTTCACAGGCGAGCGCAGCGAACACCACAGCCGAAAGTGCAGTGCTTCTCTTCATGGAAAACCCTCCAGGCTGACACCGGAACACGGCGTTCAAGCTACCCAACCGCCATGTGTGCGCCAATAATTGAGTATCGGTGATCCGGCCCGAAGACGGGGGCCGACCCGGTGGAGGTGCGACGCGGGCGCGGGCCGGCAGGATCGCGGCCGCAACCCCGGGCGCCCTCGGCGCGTACTCATACCAGTGACCCGATTCCTGGAGACGGAGCCAATCCAATGGCCGCAGACATGCAAGCATCCGCCGCGAAGCGAAAGCTGATCTTCCTCGCGGGGTTCTCACTCTATTTCGTCGCGCTGTGGTTGCTGTGGAACACTCCCGTCATCTATCCGCTCAAGATCTTCGTGGTGATGCTCCACGAGATCAGTCACGGGATCGCCTCACTCGCCACCGGAGGCACGATCGAGCGCATCGTCCTCGATCCCTACCAGGGCGGGGCCTGCTACTGCGGGGGCGGCAACGCGTTCATCACCCTGTCCGCGGGATATCTCGGCAGCCTGTTCTGGGGGGTGGCCCTCCTCGCCGCTACCGGCGTGCGGCGCGTCCCCAATCAGGCGGTGGTCTTTCTCGTAGGCGCGCTGGTCTTCGTCCTCACGGCCATGTACGTGAGGAACGGCTTCGGCCTCGCATTCGGTCTCGCGTTCGGGGCCGTGCTGATGATCGCGGGGCGGAAGCTCGGAGCCGGAATCAGCCGGGTCCTGCTGACGGCGCTGGGGCTGACCAGCTGCCTGTACGCGATCCTGGACATCAAGAGCGATGTGCTCGACCGGCCCGAACTCCGGTCGGATGCGGCCATGCTGGCGGAGCTCACCGGCGTGCCGACGATGACCTGGGGTGTGATCTGGATCGCGGTGGCGGTGATCGTGAGTGCGCTGGCGTTCCGGAGGGCGTACAGGGCGGCGTGAGGACAAGCAGGAACATCGGACGTCAACCACGATGGACATGGTGTAAGGTGTGATTGACAGGTTGCTTGGGAGATGACGGCACGGCAGGGCATTTCGTGGTAACGAAAGCGGCAAATCAGAAATCCACATAACCGATGCCAGATGTTATACTTGAAGGTTCCGGATTCCCGTTCGCTTCCAACTGTTGACCCCCTTCTTGACGAAGACGCCTGCTTCGGTCGCTGCCAACAACGGTTTCCGCAGTGTTTTTTGTACCGCATTCGGGACGGCGACCTCCCCATTCAGTTGGCAGAACACGCTCGCTGAAGGCAACTGGCCGGAGGTCCTGATCGCCCCTACGGGATCGGGAAAGACCGCTGGTGTGACCTTGGCCTGGATTCACCACAGGCTCCGGGATCCCGAGCGTACACCAAGGAGGCTTGTGTGGTGCCTCCCCATGCGTACGCTCGTCGATCAGACATCGGACGAGATTGCACGCTGGCTGCAGCGCTTGGAAGGGGCAGAGGTGGATCCCCGCGGGCTGATTCCGCGGGCCGCGGATATTCACGTCCTGATGGGCGGTGTCGATTCAGGCAACTGGCTCGAGAACCCCGAACGACCGGCAATAATTGTCGGAACGCAGGACATGCTGCTGAGCCGCGCTCTGATGCGAGGTTATGCCTCTTCCCGCGCCTTGTGGCCGATGGAATTCGCCATCCTCCACCAGGACACGCAGTGGGTGTTCGACGAGGTGCAGTTAATGGGCGCCGGTAGGGCAACATCCGCCCAACTGGAGGCGTTTCGGCGACACGAGAATTCGAGGCTCGCGCGTAACGGACAGGCGGCTGGACGCCCCAGCCGGAGCCTGTGGATATCCGCCACACTCGAGCCGGAGTGGCTTGAAACGGTGGACCACAGCGCTCCGACCGGAATCCTGCGGGTCGACCCGACGGCGGAGAACGATGCCAGGCTGCGCGACCTCGCCCAGGCTCCCAAGCATTTGCATCGAGCTGAAGTCGCTCCCGAGTCCACGTCTGCTCCGCACGAGAGAGACTACCTCGCTGAACTCGCACGGTCCGTCGTAGACACCCACCGCACGGGCTCCATGACCCTTGTGATCGTCAACCAGGTCAAGCGTGCCCAAGGGCTGTACGAGCGGGTTGGCAACCTCCTGTCCGCTCGTAAGGACGCAGCCCCGGAGCTCGCCTTGCTCCACTCGCGGTTTCGCCCTGAGGACCGAGAGCGCGAGATGGCCAAGATCCGCGACGGCGACGGCCCATCCGACATCATCGCTATCGCGACTCAGGCCGTGGAGGCGGGTGTGGATATCTCGGCTGCGGTGATGTTCACAGAGCTTGCCCCATGGGCCTCGATGGTACAGCGGTTCGGGCGCGCCAATCGCCGGGCGGAGGTGGAAGGCGGTGCCCAGGTTTACTGGATCGATCTGCTGGGTGGACTCCAGGGAGACGACAAGAAGGTTGCGAAACAGGCCGACGCCGTCTCGCAACCGTACAACGCTGACGACCTGCGCGACGCCCGGGACACGCTTCACACGCTAGCCGATGTGGCGCCAAAGCACCTTACCCGGCCCGGGTCCATCGATCCCCCGCTGCGGGTCATTCGCCGCAAGGACCTCGACGACCTCTTCGATACCGACTCCGACCTCACCGGATTCGATGTCGACATCTCCCCGTACGTTCGTGACGCCGAGGACACCGACATCCGCGTATTCTGGCGCGAATTGCCCGTCACGGGCGACGAACCGCCGAAGCCGACTGCGCCTGAGCTCTGTGCGGTGCCGATCGGACAGGCGCGGAAGTGGATCCAGGCGAGCAGAAAGGCAATGGGGACTGTTTTTTTCGTGCGCGATCCCCAATGGAGACGCAGGGAAGGCGTGGCGGAATCCGGTCCGCCCGGGTGGGTGCCCTTCCGTGAATCACCTTGGCCCGGACTCACACTCCTAGCCGACGTGAGGGCCGGCGGATACCGGGAGGATCTGGGCTTCACCGGTGATCGGAAGCACGAACCACCCCCGGTGGATCCGCCGGCGCCGCACGACAGGATGGCAGCCCCCGGTATGGCCGGAGAATCGGGCGGACACGACGAAGATCCGCAGAGTGGAGCCGGACGCACCGTGTCGCTGACAGATCATCTGCGACATGTGACGTACGAAGTGTCTCAACTGTGTGAAACGCTCGGGTTGGACGAGGCGGATCGCGGGCTGCTCGTTCGCGCCGCCCGCTGGCACGACCTGGGCAAGGCGCACGAAGTCTTCCAGAACACCATGCGGCGAGGGCTGGACGGGCAGTCGTGTTCGGAAGGTCTTCTTCTGGCAAAGACGGTGAAGGGCAATCTCCGACACAAGCGGGCCTATTTCCGGCACGAACTGGCCTCTGCCCTGGCCTTCCTCGCACACGAGAAGTGGTCGCGCCGGGCCGATCTGGCCGCGTTCCTGATCGCTGCGCATCACGGCAAGGTCCGAATGAACCTGCGGGCCCTCCCGAAGGAATCAGTTCCCACCGAATCGGAACACCCCATCACTCGGTTCGCGAGGGGCGTCTGGGAGGGTGACGAATTGCCGCTGTTCGATCTGGGAGGGAACGAAGTGTGGAAGGGCGGGGGGTTGACTCTCTCCGTGATGGAGCTCGGTTGGCACGAAGCTACCAAAGAGAGCTGGACGGAACGCACGAGAGAGCTGCTCGCACGATTCGGCCCGTTCGAATTGGCGTGGTTGGAGACTCTGCTGCGGATCGCTGACTGGCGGGCATCCTCCAAGGAGGCGTCGGGCAGGTACGAAGATGACTGAGGCACTGACGCTTCACGGGTGTTCGCCGACGCCCCTCGCCTCCTATCTGAAGGCGCTCGGCGTACTTCGGCTGCTGTCGTCCGGCGTGAACAGCGTGACGGGTGAGCCTGCGGACCCAGGTGTGCGGGGATGGTGGGAAGGAGAGCGGTTCCATTTGGGGACGACGCTGGGACGCGAGGGGGTGTTGGACTTCTTCCTCAACGACTACGCGCCCAGTCCGGTGATCGCGCCGTGGAATGGACGGGCAGGCTTCCTTGAAGGAGAGCAAGGCGAAGCATCCACGCGGGAGGGCGCAGTTCTGATGCGGGAGATCGCCGAAAGTGAGTGCAGCCGCCTACGGCTCATGCGGTCCACCGTTCGGCTGCTTAGGTCGAAAGACGACCTTGTGTTGCTCGATACGCTTCGGGCGGAATCCAAGGCGCTCGATCGGCAAGCCAAGAAGCTGGGCGGAAATGCGAAGCGCGATTGCCACGAACGGAAGAAGCTGGTCGACGCCCAGGCAAAGGCGATAAAGGCGGATCTTCTCCCCAGCCTCCGGTCCACGATCGCTGACGTCCATGTGGCCTACCTCGACTCGTGCTTTGCCGTCGCTACCGGGGAGCAGGCCGCAAGTGCGGCCCCGCTACTGGGCGCTGGTGGTGTTGACGGTAGTCGGGACTTCGGCGTTCGGTTCGCTGCGGCCTTGAAGGAGACATTTGCATTCGAAACAGGCGAACCGTTGGGGGATGCGGAACCCAATCTGCGGGCTACTCTGTTCAGGACTCCTGTTCGCCTGGCAGCGATGGGTTCAATCGGCATGTTCAACCCTGGCGGCGTAGGGCCAAACGCCACGGTCGGCTATGTCGGCGTGAACCCCCTCAACCACTGGGATGTGCTTCTGGCGATGGAGGGCACGATGGTCTTCGCGGGCGCGCTCACGCGCCGGTGGGAGTCGAGCGGCCAGGCACGGGCCGCGTTTCCCTTTACCTTCGAACCGACCCAAGCGGGTGCCGGGGGATTCTCAATAGACGACCCCAACCGCCCGAGAGGAGAGATCTGGACACCGTTCTGGGCGAAGCCGGTTCGCTACTCCGAATTGTACGCGGTCTTCGCCGAGGGTCGACTGACCATAGGAGGCGCTACCGCGCGAAACGGGCTTGACGCTGCCCGGTCTGTCGTACAGATGGGAACGTCACGCGGCCTCAGCAGTTTCGAACGCTACAGCCTTATCCAACCTGGCAGCAGTCTTCCATATCAAGCCACTCCAATCGGTCGCGTACACACACCAGAGGTCGCGAGACCCGATCTGATCGTAGACTTGGAGGCGGGAGGGTGGCTCGAATCAGCCCGGGCGGCTGCACGAAAGAAGACCGCTCCAGGAAGTGCCAAGGCGGCTCTGCAAGAGTTGGAGGATTCTCTGTTCGCCTTGACGGACGGCAACCGTGGCGCTGAAGGGACACGGAGCTCGATGGTTTCCCTCGGCAAGTTGGTGGCGTGGCTGTCAACGACACCCGAAGCCAGAAAAAACGTGGCACCCCCACCCACCCTCTCCCGCTCGTGGCTCGGCCGGGCCGACGACGGAAGTCCGGAATTCCGAGTCGCTGCGGCACTCGCCGGGCTCGGCATTCCGTCTCCGGCCCCGGGGAAGCCCTCGGACTCCACCGATGCAAATCCGGGAGACTCCCAAGCACCCCCCATGGCCGCCCACCTCACCCCCCTGACAAACGGATCCGGCGAGGGTTTCGAACGAGCGACCTTCTTTCGAGGCCGGTGGCTGCGGAAGCGTCGTGCCTGGGCGAACAGCAACCGCCCGCCGACGGTCGTCTGGGGTCATGGGGAACTCGTCACGAACATGATCGCCGTTCTGGAGCGCCGCTTGGTGGAGACACCCATTCGCGGCCTGGCGGACAAGCCGTTCGGCAGCGCAAGCTTCGCGCGATTGTCCGATGTGATGGCCTTTCTCACCGGTGACTTTGACGACGCGCGGTGCTCCGCTCTGCTTTCGGGCATGGTGTGGGCGCAACCCGCGTGGCTGTCGTCCAGCGACCCGGGTTCCACGACTGCTCGAACCGCCGTGCCGTTCGCGTACGCAGTGCTCAAGCCCATCTTCTCCACTAACGAAGTTCTCCGGCGCTTGGGGGCGATTCCCTCGGAGGTCTCGATACCCATTCCGCCTGGCCTGGCCGGTCAGTTGCGTGCGGGTGGTCGAAGCCGCGATGGTCGAGTGATCGACCAGGCGGTCCACGCCGCGTTCTCACGAACTCGTTCATCCGGCCTGCCCTCGCCCTACGATCCTATTCAATCCGGCGGTCGCGTCTCCGGGTTGCACAGCGGTCGAATCGGCGTCGGCATCCGGCCCGACCGCCTGGCCGCCGCCATGCTGATCCCGATCTCCGATCGCGGACTGGCCAGCTTGCTTCGCCGAGCCTACCCCGGCTCGATCCCCGACACCGCCATTCATCCATCGGAGGAAACACCGAATGTCGATTGACCTGACTCCGCTCACCAATGAACCGCGCCTCCTGGTGGAGGCCCGCCTCCGGCCTGTCCAAGGCACCCGCTTTCAGCCCACGGGCTTCCCCAATCTCGGTCACGCGGTCTATGAGTCTCCCAACGGGGGCGGCCAAACCGTCCTGGTCGAAAGCGCACAGTCGATGGCGAACCGCCTCGAAGCCGTGTGCTGGGACGAAGTAGGCGACGATTGGGTCCAGCCGCTCAAGGGGCTGCCGGTGGTGCAAGTGCAGGATAAGGCAGGGAAACACCTCACCAATTCCCTGATCGAAGCCCACCGCCTCAACTCGCCCTACATCCTCGAGGGCAAGGACAAGTCGTTCCTCGATGTCCTCAAGAAACGGCTGGCCCAGTTCGAGCAGGGGCGGGTCGACCTTCGGGAACTGGCCAGGGTTCTCCTCGAATTCGACACGAACGCGCTGCTGCACGGTGTGTTCCTGGCGAAGAAGGAGCTTGCCGGCGGGCGCCTGCGATTGCCACGGTCGCTGTCCGCCTTCGTCGAGGCGGATGGCGCCAAGCGCGCGGTTAGCGGAGGCGTCAAGAACGATTCCGTAGATCCGAAGGGAGACACGGCGAGGGGTTTCGGCAATGTCCCATTCGCCCGTGACGAGTGGACGGCGGAGCGGATTACCGCCTACTTCAACCTCGATCTTAGGCAGATCCGCGCATACGGGCTCGGAGACGATGTGGAGCGGCTGCTGATCCTCTTGGCTCTGTTCAAGATCCAGAGGTTTCTCCAGGAGGGACTGCGCTTTCGAACCGCTTGCGATCTCGATGTCGCCGAGGTGTCCGTCACCCGCCCCTCCACGTTCGATATGCCAGCGCTTGCCGGGATCGAGGCCGAGATTCCGGGCCTCGTCGACCGTATTGGCGCAGCGGGCCAATTCGGTGACACTCGAGTCCTTACCGTCACCTACGAGAAGTAGGCGTCGTGTTCGGATTCGCATTCCGTTTCCCAACCGGCCGGTACCACGCCACTCCATGGGGCCGAAACGTCAACGAGGCGGATGTCGCGTGGCCACCGGAGCCCTGGCGGATTCTGCGGGCACTCATCGCGTGCTATTGGCGCAAGGGCGATCGGGAGCGATGGAGCGAGGACCATCTGGGCCGGCTGGTTGACGCCCTGGCCGAAGATATTCCGGTCTTTCGCCTTCCCGAGGGGGCCGTTCACGCCCACACCCGTCACTACATGCCGGGGCCGACGCAGAAGGGCAAGCCTAAGCCCACCCTGGTCTTCGACGCCTTCCTGCACCTCCCTGACGGCGCCGAGGTCCAGATCATCTGGGAAGACGTGACACTGGAAAGAGATTTGCTCGACCTCGCCAAGGACCTTGCGTCCGGGTTGGGGTACCTCGGTCGCGCGGAGAGCTGGACCGAGTGTCGCACGATGACGGAACCGGAGGGTAAGCCCAACTGCGGCCCTGCGGAACTCGGCTATTCCGGTGAATCGTGTCGGGTGCTGGTGTCTCGCTCACCCGATGTCTACGGAGTAGAGCGCGAACGGTTGATCGAGCAGGAAAGAGAGCGGATCCGCGCGTTCACAAAGATGCCGCTCTCCGAAAGCGCACTTCAGGGGAAGGTCGAAAAGTCATTTCTTGCAAAGGGGGGTGTGGACACCCTTCCGGCCCGGTTGGTGCACGCTCTGGCGGTGGACACCGCGGATCTCCAGAATCGCAAGTGGGCTCAGCCGCCCGCAGCCTATGAAGCCATCTACGCCCGAGACCCTATGACGAATCCCGGCGTCGTCTCGCGCGGCGTCAACCGGCGGAGAACGGTCGTGGCCGACCAGCCCACCATCGCCCGCTATCTGCTGGCGGGCCGCCCGCGTCCCCGCATTGAAGACGCCGTCAAGATCGGGGAAGTGATGCGTGCGGCGGCCATGTCGAAGTTTGGCTGGCAAGTCGACGAGCAGACCGGCAAGCGGCTGCCTCGGGCGCCCTGGCAGATTTCGGGGCGTGATGGTGGAAACAGGCCGGTTCGAGACCCCACACATCCCCACGCATTCTGGTTGCCCGAGGATGCGGACGACGATGGCTGGATCGATCACGTCATGGTGTTCATCGCCAACGGAATGGACCGGGAGATTCGGTCTCGGCTGGACCGGATTACTCGGATCTGGCTAGGGCCGGGGGGAGCGAGGCGGAGTTCCGCAGACGAGCCCAGGATCGACGAGTGGCGCCTGGCACTGGAGGGGTTCGGCCGTCCAGAGGATTTCGCTGGGGCTTCCCGGCTGTTGGCAGCCTCGCGCAGTTGGCAGAGCGTTACGCCATTTCTGGCTGCGGGTCACTTGAAGAAGGCCGGGTATCCGGGAGAAGTGGTCAGATTGCTGGAGCGCCGCGGGATTGATGCCGAGGGAATTGCGGTCGAGGAGTTGAGGGACATCACCGTGGGCGGAGCACCGCGACGCGCTCTCAACTTCCACCGGTTCCGGTCACGGGGGCGGGAGCCACAGCCCGACACCTCGGGTGCCCTGCTGGAGATCGAGTTTTCGCGAGCGGTTCCGGGGCCTATCGCGTTGGGGTACGGCAGCCATTTCGGGCTCGGGATGTTCGGGGCGAGATAGCCCCTCACCCCTTCCCCACCTCGAACCCCACCACGTTCCTCGTCTCCCGGCTGAACTCCACCCCCACCAGGAACACCTCCCCTCCCCCGCCCCGGTACTTCGCCGCATAATCCTTCGCCCGCAATTGCGCCATCGCGGCCCCCTTCGGCTCCATCTCCACCACCTTGAACTCGAACAGGTAGACGTTGCCCCCGAACCGCACCGCCATGTCCAGGCGGCCGTGACTGGAGCTGTCCTCCACTGTGATGTCCAGTCCCAGCGAAGCGAAATAGGAGTAGAACACGCTCGCGTAGTAGCCCTCGTAGTCGGCGATGTCGTTGTTCGTGTACCACTCGTAGGGAATGCTAGCGAAGAACGCCTGGAACAGCCGCTCCAGTCCCTCGAAGTCGTTCGTCGCAAGCAACTCCCGCAGCCGGACGCTGTTGGCCGTCTGACGCGTCGCGTCCTTGACCAGATGGCGCAGCAGGCTCCGGTTCAAGCTCTGGCGCACTTCGCGGTTGGGATAGCCCAGCCGGTACAGAGCCTCGCCGTTCAGATCCGACTCCCCGGTGATGGTCAGGTAGCCGGTCTGGAAGAGCAGCGCCTCGGTCGCCATGTCGTCGACATCGAAGGTGGACAGCAACTCGCTGCCGCCCATCATGCCGCCCAGCTCCACGGAACTCACACGGCGCTTGAACAGCGTGTCGAGCAAGAAGGTGGGCGTGCCGGTCTCGAACCAATAGGCGCCGAACTTCCGCCGGCGGAAGAGCAGCAGGATGTCGAAGGGGTTGTAGACCTCGTCCCCGAGCCAGCGGTAGCCGTTGTACCAGTCTCGGATCGCCTCCCGGTCCAGACCCGGAAGTTCGGGTCCGAAGACGGTGTCCAGATCCCGGTCGGTGTACCCGCAGACGGCCGAGAAAGCGGGCTCCAGGGTGATGTCGATCAGGTTGTTGAGGCCCGAGAACAGGCTGACCTTCGAGAACTTGCTCACGCCCGTGAAGAAGCTGAAGCGGATGTCCGCGTCGGTGTCCTTGACGACCCCGTAGACTCCGCGCAGAAAGTCGCAATTGGCCCGTGCGATGTCGGGTGCGTCCAGGGCATCGAGGATGGGCTTGTCGTACTCGTCGACCAGGACGGCTACGGGCTGGCCGGCCTTCCGCCGCAGAGCTTCCACCAGGGCGGCAAAGCGCTCGGGGCCGGTGTCGTAGTTCGCGACGACCCCCAACCGGCGTTCCACGGAATCCAGTTGCGCCATGAGGCTCGCGTGCAACGCACCCGGGGCCTTGAAGTTCCCTCCGCTGAAGCTGAGGCGGAGCACGGGGTTGCGGACAGACCAGTCCCACTTGTCGTGAATGTCCAGGCCGCGGAACAGAGCCTGGCTTCCGTCGAACAGCTCGCCGAGCGTGTCCAGAAAAAGGCTCTTGCCGAAGCGCCGGGGGCGGGAAAGGAAGTAGTGGGTTCCTTCATTGACGAGGCGACCCGCAAACGGAGTCTTGTCGACGTAGTAGTACCCCCCTTCCCGGATCGTTCGGAAAGTCTGTATGCCGATAGGCAGCTTGGACCGGGCTCGAGAAGTCATCAGGTCCGTTTCGGGGTCAGTCAGGGGCCATTCACCAGGAAGGACGCTAGGCGGACGGCCATTCGCGAGCAACCCTATGAGTAGCGTCGGGAGCCGGTCACCCTCCCAACGCAGTCGAATATGACTATATTAGTCAAAATGTTTCAACACAGAGGACAACCAGCGTGAAATTGCCCGCCCCCTCGACGCCCGCCACCCACCCCCGGTCACGCACGGCTTGGCCCCTCGGCCAAGCCAAGGCACGGTTCAGCGAGGTCGTTCGGCTCGCTCGCTCCGGCCAGCCACAGCACGTGACGGTCCACGGCAGGGAGGCCGTCGTGATCGTCGCCAGCGCCGGATTCGAGCGGCTGACGGCGCGGGAAGCCTCTCCAACGCTGCACGGGTTGCTGTCCACGTCTCCGTTGAGCCGAGTGGCCGACGCCCTGCCACGCCGAGATCGATCCCGCTGGGGCGGCGAGTGACGGTGAACGGCTGGCTCCCAGACGCGTCGGTCCTTCTCGAACTTCGAAAACCCTCCCCCGATCCGGGCGTTACGGCGTGGTCGAAAGCGCAACCGCGCGAGACCTTCTTCCTCAGCACGGCCACGATCGCGGCAATCCGGCACTACGCCGAACGTCGGTGCGATGCGCCGCTGCGAACCGAAATCGGGATCTGGATCAACCGGACACTCAAACCCTGGTTCGCGGGAAGGATCCTGCCGTTGACGGAAGACATCATCCTGGACTGGCTTCGGATTCAGGACCGGCAAAGCCCGAGCGGATCCGATCCCGGTAACGCCTTCCTTCTCCTCGCCTGCACCGCCCGAGTCCACCGCCTTACGGTCTGCACCAGAGACGAGCGCGCAGGTCTGCTCGCGGGTGTATCGGCCTTCAATCCGTGGAGTACATCCGGCCTCTAATCCCGTCTGACCCGCGCATTCGATCCCATGACCGACCGACGACAACTCATTCTCCCGATTCCCCCGCCACCAGCCGACTCCACGACCCCGTTGGTCCCGGCCCGCATGGTCAACGAGTGGGTTTACTGTCCGCGCCTGGCCTACCTGGAGTGGGTGGAGGGCGAGTGGGCCGAGAGCGTCGACACCGCCGAGGGCAAGCGTGTCCACGCCCGCGTTGACAAAGGGGGCGGCCGCCTGCCCGACCCCGATGAACTGGATGAGGAGATGGCGCGGGCACGCTCTGTGACCCTGTCGTCGGAGCGGCTGGGAGTGATCGCGAAGATCGACGTTGTGGAGATCGCCGAGGGGATCGTGATGCCGGTGGACTTCAAGAAGGGCAAACGCCCGCATGTGGCGGCTGGTGCCTACGAGCCGGAGAGGGTTCAGGTCTGTGCCCAGGCGATGATCCTGGAGGACAACGGCTACAGGGTCGAGCAGGGAGCACTGTGGTATGTGGGTTCGCGGGAAAAGGTCCGCGTGGTTCTCGACGACGCCCTTCGGGCTCTGACGCTCGACGCGATCCGCGGGCTGCGGGCCGCCGCCGACACTGGGCAACGACCGCCGCCCCTTGAGAACAGTCCCAAGTGTCCGCGGTGCTCGCTTGCCGGGATTTGCTTGCCCGACGAGACCAACCTCTTCAGGAAGGGCTACCCTCCCCGGCCGCTGAACCCATCGGACGATCCTGCGCTGCCTCTGTACGTGCAGACTCCGGGTGCGCGGCTCCGCAAGGACGGAGAGAGGCTGGTCGTCGAGACCAAGAAGGACCCCGCTGTGACGCTGCCGATGATCTCTGTTTCGCAGGTCGCCCTGTTCGGCCCAGTCTCGGTCACGACGCCCGCCCTGCATGCGTTGATGAGAGCCGAAATCCCGGTGTCCTGGTTCTCAACGGGCGGTTGGTTCCTCGGCCACACGGTTGGCACCGGAAACGGCAACGTCGCAGTTCGCGAGGCGCAGTATCGTACCGCCTTCAGCGAGCGCCGCAGCGTGGCTTTCGCGAAGACCCTGGTGGCAGCCAAGATCAAGAACTCGCGAACGATGCTCCGCCGCAACTGGCGCGCGGAGAGAGGGGGCGCAGGCAAGGACGATGCCATGGCGGGCCTGAAGCGGCTCACGCGGCGAGCATTGCACGCCAAAGGTGTTCAGCAACTTCTTGGCTTCGAGGGCGAGGCTGCGGCAATCTACTTCGGCCATTTCGAGAATATGCTCGCGGTCAACGCGGCGGACGAACTGGGTGCGTTTGCCTTCACAACCCGAAACCGGCGTCCTCCGACCGACCCCGTGAATGCAATGCTGTCACTGGCCTATGCCCTGCTGGTCCGGGCGTTTAGCAACACCATTTCCTCAACCGGGCTCGACCCCTATCGCGGTCTGTATCACCGACCCAGACACAACCGCCCGGCGTTGGCGCTTGACCTCATGGAGCCGTTTCGCTCGATCGTGGCCGATTCCTGCGTGATTCAGGTCGTGAACAACGGTGAGGTCCGACCCGGTCATTTCGTGTTCAACGGGCCGGCATGTTCGCTGAAACCCGCAGGGAGGAAGGCGTTGATTGCGGCTTTTGAGCGGCGCCTGGAACAGGTGACAACGCACCCTCTCTTCGGTTACCGGGTCTCCATGCGACGGCTCATCGAAGTGCAGGCGAGACTGCTCGCGCGCCACTTTCAGGGTGAGATCGTCGAGTACCCCCACTACCTGCCGAGGTAGGTTGCCATGGCCAAGGAGCGGTTATATCTGGTGACCTACGATATCTCGGACCCCAAGCGCTGGCGGAAGGTATTTAAGGCGATGCACGGCTTCGGCCACTGGCTTCAACTGTCCGTCTTCCAATGCCGGCTTGCGGCCCGGCGGAGGGCCGACATGACCGTGCGCCTGGACGCGTTGATCAAGCCCTCCGAGGACCATATACTGATCGTGGATCTGGGACCCGCGGACAAAGTAGATGTCCGTGTCGAAAGTCTGGGTAAGAGCTATGAATCACCGAAGCGTCAGGCTACAATCGTGTGATGGAGGTGCGCCGGGGCCGCGGCGAGCGCTCCGGTGGGCCGAATCGGCTCGCCAGCGCTCGCGCGTCATGTTACCGATGATCTCGCAACGAGTTAGCTGTTTGACAAACTCGGTCAGGGAACCCACACTGCGGCGTGGCAACCCCAATGCGCGACAGCGCTCGCGAATTACCACGCAAACGCTGGCAGAGCAGGGACTTGGGACAGGGTCCATCTCCCGGGCGAATCGGCCCGGGCCTCATTGAAGTGTGGCCGTCGCGATCAGGGCGGCCGTCCCCGCCTGGACGTATCTCCCGGGCGAATCGGCCCGGGCCTCATTGAAGTCAGAACGACGAGCGCCATACCGGCGGCAACGCCGAGATCTCCCGGGCGAATCGGCCCGGGCCTCATTGAAGTACCCCGGATCACCGAGACCAGCCGGGTGTGGGCGATATCTCCCGGGCGAATCGGCCCGGGCCTCATTGAAGTCCGTCCGGCCTGTCCACCCCTCGGGGCATCGCGAGCCATCTCCCGGGCGAATCGGCCCGGGCCTCATTGAAGTGTGTCCAGCCAGCCCTTTTCGTTCACCATGTATTCCACGGATCTCCCGGGCGAATCGGCCCGGGCCTCATTGAAGTCGCTCGAGTTTCTTCAGCTTGTCCGCTGCCTTGAAGATCTCCCGGGCGAATCGGCCCGGGCCTCATTGAAGTGCGCGGGCGCGGGCGCGGGCGCGTTTGACCTTTAGCCATCTCCCGGGCGAATCGGCCCGGGCCTCATTGAAGTATCGTCCGCAGGCCCCTTGACCACTTCGGTGCCCGCGAAATCTCCCGGGCGAATCGGCCCGGGCCTCATTGAAGTCGTTCCAGTTCGGCCCGGTACGTACCGGCAGCCTTGAATCTCCCGGGCGAATCGGCCCGGGCCTCATTGAAGTCGCCATGCACGTTGCGGCTCCAACGCCAGAACATGCAATCTCCCGGGCGAATCGGCCCGGGCCTCATTGAAGTGACTCGAAGTTGGCGAACGTCACCGCCGCAGCGGTCA
Organism: Longimicrobiales bacterium; assembly: GCA_965211645.1. Classification (GTDB taxonomy): domain Bacteria; phylum Gemmatimonadota; class Gemmatimonadetes; order Longimicrobiales; family Gaopeijiaceae; genus Bin94. Next base: position 1,344,651 of record OZ242947.1, read on the forward strand.
TGATCTCCCGGGCGAATCGGCCCGGGCCTCATTGAAGTACCGAATAGGTCAGCGTGTCCAGGTCCAGCGTGTAGACATCTCCCGGGCGAATCGGCCCGGGCCTCATTGAAGTACCTTCGAACCGCTGGACCCCGACAACCCCCCTGCGAATCTCCCGGGCGAATCGGCCCGGGCCTCATTGAAGTCAGGTCCGCGCTGCTGCGGTAGTGCGACAGCACCAGGATCTCCCGGGCGAATCGGCCCGGGCCTCATTGAAGTGCGGATCAGCTTGAACCACTCCCACTTGAAGAACCCGATCTCCCGGGCGAATCGGCCCGGGCCTCATTGAAGTGCCTGCTCGGTTGTGAACGTCTCTGGGATTCCGATCGATCTCCCGGGCGAATCGGCCCGGGCCTCATTGAAGTGTCAACTCGCTGCGGAAGTTTTCGACAAGATACAGTCTGATCTCCCGGGCGAATCGGCCCGGGCCTCATTGAAGTACGCTGACCCCGCGCACGCCCGTCGCCGACCGCGCAATCTCCCGGGCGAATCGGCCCGGGCCTCATTGAAGTGGCCCAAGACCGTCCTCGAACGCTACGGCCCCGACGGCATCTCCCGGGCGAATCGGCCCGGGCCTCATTGAAGTTTCTTCCCGACCGGAATGATCGTCGTGTCGGTCTGGATCTCCCGGGCGAATCGGCCCGGGCCTCATTGAAGTGTGACGGACGACAAACTGATCGGTGCGAGTCCGGAATCTCCCGGGCGAATCGGCCCGGGCCTCATTGAAGTAATGTCACCTATTGGATCATCAGGATCACTTAAATAATATCTCCCGGGCGAATCGGCCCGGGCCTCATTGAAGTCATCGCTACCAGGGCAACCACTCGCTGTGGGACATCCACAATCTCCCGGGCGAATCGGCCCGGGCCTCATTGAAGTGCTGCCGATTCCGGCGAACGGTGACAGCACCACGTCACCATCTCCCGGGCGAATCGGCCCGGGCCTCATTGAAGTATCGTCGTACCGGACGCAATCTCGATGATCTTGTGGCATCTCCCGGGCGAATCGGCCCGGGCCTCATTGAAGTCCGAGGATGACGATCTTGTTGACTGAACTCATTTGGATCTCCCGGGCGAATCGGCCCGGGCCTCATTGAAGTTCATGTCTCCCCCGGAGCGACCGAGGGGGTAGGTCTCATCTCCCGGGCGAATCGGCCCGGGCCTCATTGAAGTGAGCGGGATCGCCGTAGAGGTCTATGTTTCTGCCATATCTCCCGGGCGAATCGGCCCGGGCCTCATTGAAGTTTCTCGGCTGCGCGAGCCCGCTTCGAACGCTTCATCATCTCCCGGGCGAATCGGCCCGGGCCTCATTGAAGTGACGGGAGCGTGTACGTCGGCAACCGCGTCATGGCGGTATCTCCCGGGCGAATCGGCCCGGGCCTCATTGAAGTGAGGGAACGCAGGGCCAGCCGGTGGAGCCGGAGCCGCATCTCCCGGGCGAATCGGCCCGGGCCTCATTGAAGTTCCCTCATGCGGGTGACGGCCCACTGCGATAACCACGATCTCCCGGGCGAATCGGCCCGGGCCTCATTGAAGTCAGCTCGGCCTCAGCCTCGCGCAGCTCGTCGGTCGCTCATCTCCCGGGCGAATCGGCCCGGGCCTCATTGAAGTGGGTGCTGACCCGGTCACGCGAATACGATACTTCGGACGTATCTCCCGGGCGAATCGGCCCGGGCCTCATTGAAGTCCGCCCGGCTCGGCTGGCATGTGGTCCGCGCCTGTCATATCTCCCGGGCGAATCGGCCCGGGCCTCATTGAAGTACGGATGCGATGCATCGAATGGAGTTGGCGCAAATCCTAATCTCCCGGGCGAATCGGCCCGGGCCTCATTGAAGTCAGCTTGGCGGGCGGGATCACGACCGTCGGGACCCGGTATCTCCCGGGCGAATCGGCCCGGGCCTCATTGAAGTGGGCGTAGAGCCACGTACCACCGGATAGGCACCAGATAAATCTCCCGGGCGAATCGGCCCGGGCCTCATTGAAGTGGAAATGGCCCAGCGACATCCAGCATGAAGTGGAGTATCTCCCGGGCGAATCGGCCCGGGCCTCATTGAAGTCTCCCCAAACGCTTCAATGTCGTGGGGGAGCATCACCATCTCCCGGGCGAATCGGCCCGGGCCTCATTGAAGTGACTTCGACGACCGGACCAATGAGGTGGAGATTCGGCATCTCCCGGGCGAATCGGCCCGGGCCTCATTGAAGTGGTGGTTTTCACGATGACCCCTTTCCTGCCCCCGATATCTCCCGGGCGAATCGGCCCGGGCCTCATTGAAGTTCCCAGGAGGAAGCCGCATGAGCAGCCCCATGCCGAATCTCCCGGGCGAATCTGCCCGGGCCTCATTGAAGTTCGGCGGGGGCGGGGTCGAACGATCTGAACATCGGCCATCTCCCGGGCGAATCGGCCCGGGCCTCATTGAAGTCCGAACCTGCCCCTGCGGATCATCCGCACCGGATCGCATCTCCCGGGCGAATCGGCCCGGGCCTCATTGAAGTAGGGAAGCCCGAGCTACCTCCTGACCGACAACGTGGGATCTCCCGGGCGAATCGGCCCGGGCCTCATTGAAGTCGGGTGACGACGACTACGTAGCGCAGGCCGATATCAGATCTCCCGGGCGAATCGGCCCGGGCCTCATTGAAGTCCGGAGAAAACCGGCATATGGGACGGGGTGTGGGCGTATCTCCCGGGCGAATCGGCCCGGGCCTCATTGAAGTAAGCGAGAGGGCGAGGAGGAGGAGAACCAGCCGGACCATCTCCCGGGCGAATCGGCCCGGGCCTCATTGAAGTAGGAGGCTGCCCACGGTATCGACCACGATGGTCTTGTAGGGATCTCCCGGGCGAATCGGCCCGGGCCTCATTGAAGTCTGGCCAGGAGACATGCCCCAGGTGCAGGAAGCAGAGATCTCCCGGGCGAATCGGCCCGGGCCTCATTGAAGTCTCACCCTGGTTGCAGTCATCACGCGAAAGCACGGGTATCTCCCGGGCGAATCGGCCCGGGCCTCATTGAAGTATGGTGACGAACTCGGAGGTCCCCTGGGTGGGCCTGACCATCTCCCGGGCGAATCGGCCCGGGCCTCATTGAAGTACCGAAAAGTAGGGGACATCCGTGCCCCTGAGAACGAATCTCCCGGGCGAATCGGCCCGGGCCTCATTGAAGCGGTCATGGTTCCCCCCGGTACGATTGGCGGTTGTCGCTATCTCCCGGGCGAATCGGGGTAGACGCGTCAGCCTGACAACGACGAATGGCACGAGCCCGCCCGTCCGCGTGGTGCGGCGCGAACAGCCAGCCTCATCCAACCCACGGTAAACAAACGTCTTGCTCCCCAAGCCCCGTTGTGTATACATTGGTGTCGACCCTGAACGGGTCCATACCCGGACGCCATGAGTGGCGGTCGGTTTCGAGCAGGACTTGGTGTCCCGCCCGATGTCGAACCCAAAAAAGGGAGGTGATCTCTTGTCTAGTCCCAGTACCCAGCCCAACCCGGCAAGGGCAAGCGATCGCCGCTTCGGCAACTAAGCCGAAACACGATCCAACCTTCGCGCCGTAAGCGGTCTTCGCGCCGGGTTGCGGCAGGTTAAAGCCCCCGCAGGATCAGGGTCACTCCCTGGGTCCTGCGGGGGCTTCGCTTTTGGGGATCGACGGGCGGGCCCGACACCCCGCGGGCCGGAATTGGCAGGACGGGCAGGCGTTCGGCCGGCGGCGAGCTCAGCCGCCAGCCCGCTCGTACACCACCTCGCCGTTGAACAGGGTCATTTCGCAGGCCATGTCCCGCAGTTCGGGGGTCGCCACCGCGAGGGGATTCCGGTCCCACACGGCGAGGTCGGCGTACATGCCGGGCTCGATCGTCCCCACCTTGTCCTCCAGGAACATCTGGTGGGCCACCCAGGTCGTGAACGAGCGCAGGGCGGTCTCCACGTCCACCGACTCGGCCGTGCCGTAGGGCTGTTCGCCGTAGACGCCCAGCAGGGGCCGGCGGGCCACCGAGGCCCAGACGCCGAAGCGCGCCGGGAAGGGGGTGACGGAGTAGTCCGACCCGCTGGCCCAGATCATGCCGCGCTCCTGGTATGAGCGGAACGGGTTGAGCCGCAGCGCCCGCTCCGGGCCGAAGTTGCCGGCGTAGGTGTCGCCGATCCACCAGGTGAAGGTGGGGGACGGCTCGGGGTAGCCCGTCTCCCAGTCGCGCTGCAGTTCCGCCATGAGGTCGAGCGCGCGGTCGGTGGGGATGTTGGAGTGGATGATGCCGTGGCGAAGGCCGCGAGTCGGGGTCGCGTCGAGTGCTTCGCGGAAGCTGTCCACGGTCCAGTCGATGCCGCGGTCGCCGATGGAATGGATGCTGACGTGCAGTCCGGCGTCGTGATAGGCGCGGAAGCGGCGGCGGAGTTCGTCGGGGTCCATGGTGGGGTAGCCGCGGTTGCCGGTGTCGATGCCCGTGTGGTCGCGGTTCCAGTCGTCGTATAGCCAGGCGGTGCGCGCGCCTCCGCTGCCGTCGATGTAGAGCTTGACCCCGCCCGAGATGAGGTGGTCGTCTCCGGTCGACTCCCAGGGCCGCGTGAAGGTGGCGAGGCTATCGGCGTAGCCGCGCACTTCTTCGAGGGGTCCGTTGCGGCCGCGCCACAGTGCGAAGATCCGCACACTCAAATCCCCTGCTTCCTGCACATCCCGGTAGGCCTCCCAGACGTTCTGTCCGATGCCGGGGTCCTTGCCGCCGGTCATGCACTCCGCGTTGAACGCGTCGGCGAGGGCGTGGATGCCGGCCCGCTGCTGGTTGGGCCCGAGACCCGGGATGAGGCGAGACACCAGGCCCTGGGCCGACTCCTTGAGGACCCCGGTCGGCTGGCCGTTTGCGTCGCGGTCGATGGTGCCGCCGGGCGGGTCCGGGGTGTCGGCGGTGATGCCCGCCATGTCGAGCGCGAGCGAGTTGGCCACGCCGTAGTGGCCCATCGTGTGGGACAGCCAGACGGGCCGGTCGGCAACGACGGCGTCGAGGTCGGTGGCCAGGATGTAGCGGAGTTCCGCCAGCTTGCCCTCGTCCCAGCCCCTGCCCCGCACCCACTCGCCCTCGCCGAGGCGGTCGGCCTGCTCGGTGACCGCGGCCTGGACCTCGGCGATGCTCTCGACGTTGGGATAGCTGAGGTCGAGGGTGTAGAGCATGCTGACGCCGCCGCTGGCGAAGTGGACGTGCGCGTCCATGAGGCCGGGGGTGACGGCGCGGCCCGCGAGGTCGACTCGGCGCGTTGCGGGGCCGGCGAGGGCCTCGATGTCTGCGGCAGTGCCCACGGCGAGGACGTGGGGGCCGCGGACGGCCACGGCTTCGGCTACGCGGCTCTCGGCGTCGAGGGTGATGACGGGGCCGCCGGTCAGGATCAGGTCGGCGGTGGCGTCCGGGGCGGTGTCGGCGCAGGCGAGGGCGGCGGCGCAGGCGAGGGCGGCGGCGCAGGCGAGGGCGGCGGCGTGCGCGGCGGCGGCGGTGCGGGCGAAGGGGAGGGTTGCGGTGGATCGTCTCATGCGTCTGCCAGGAGAAGTGTGGCGTCTTGGCCCGATGGTGTACCTTGCAAGGTTGCGCGACGCGCGGGCTCGCGAGCAAGGCCGGGCTTTCTCCGTCGGCTGTTCCGAACCCAGCTTGAGGCGCCACCACACGACACAGGTGCTCTCCCATGCAAGCTTCCAGAACACCCGCAACATTCGTCGCAATCGCCTTGGCCGTGTCGGTTTTCTGCGATCCCGCGAGCGCGCAGGAAAGCGAGCGGAGGAGCGGTGAGGCCGAGGCGGCGCTCTTCGCGGAAGCCTGCGCGACCTGCCACACCGCTGCCGGAGAGGACCGAACCCCCGGGGTGATGATGCTGCGGGCGCTGTCGCCGCGCGCGATCGTCGCCTCGCTGGAGGACGGGGTGATGCAGGCCGAGGGCGCCGACCTCACGCCCGAGCAGCGGATCCGGCTGGCGGAATACCTGACCGGGCGCGCCTACACGCGCGAGATGCTTCCCGAGCCGGCCTTCTGCGCGAATCGGGGGTGGTCGGAGCTGGATCTGGGCGCGGTGTCGTCGATGGGCTGGGGCGGCAACCTCGAGGCGACCGGGTACCAGACGGCGGAGATGGCGGGTCTGAGCGCGGACGACGTGCCGAATCTGGCGCTGAAGTGGGCCTTCGGGTTCCCGGACGCGGTCGAGGTGCGCACCAAGCCCACCGTGATCGGGGATGCCGTGCTCGTGGGCGGGCCATTCGGGGAGGTGCTCGCGCTCGACGCCGCCACCGGGTGTGTGCGGTGGAGCTTCGAGGCGGACGCGGCCGTGCGGGGGGCGGTGGTGGCGGGGGAGGGGCCGGAGGGGCGGGCGGCGGCGTTCTTCGTCGACTTCCGCACCAATGCCTACGCGCTCGACGTGGCCACCGGCGAGGTGCTCTGGAAATACCACGTCGGCTGGCACTCCACCTCCAACACGACCGGGAGTCCCGCGCTTCACGACGGCCGCCTGTTCGTCCCCATCTCGTCCTGGGAGGTCGTGGTGTCGGGCGACCCGGCCTACGAGTGCTGCACCGCATCGGGAGCCGTGGCCGCGCTGGATGCGATGACCGGCGACGTGCTCTGGTACCACCGGGTCATCCCCGGCTACCCGGAAGAAGCGGGTACAAGCGCAGCCGGCACCCAGCTCTGGGCCCCCTCGGGCGCGCCTGTCTGGTCCAGCCCCACCGTGGACGCGGCGCGCGGCCTGGTCTACGCCGGCACCGGCGAGAACTATACCCGCCCCACCACCGACAACAGCGACGCGATCATCGCGATTGACATCGAGACCGGAGAGCTGGCGTGGTCCTTCCAGGCGACCCCCGAGGACGCCTTCACGATGGCCTGCACCTCTTTCACGGCCCGCCAGAACTGCCCCGATCCCCCCGGCCCCGACCTCGACTTCGGGATGTCGCCGATGCTCGTCGCGCGCCCCGACGGCAAGGAGATCCTGGTGGCCGGCCAGAAATCCGGGGTGGTCTGGGCACTCGATCCCGACGACGACGGCGCCCTGCTGTGGTCCACCCGCGTCGGCAAGGGCAGCGCGCTCGGCGGGATCCACTGGGGGATGGCGACCGACGGCCGGTACGCGTACGCCCCCGTCGCGGACCGGGACGCGGTGATCGTGGACGTCAATCCCGAACGCGAGCCATCGCCGGGGATGTACGCGCTCGACCTGATGACCGGCGACGTCGTGTGGAGCGTGCCCGCGACGACGGAGGTCTGCGAGGGCAGACGAGGCTGCCACGCCGCCCTTTCGGCCGCCCCGACCGCGATTCCGGGGGTGGTCTTCGCGGGCGGCCTCGAGGGCGTCATCCGGGCCTACGCGGCCGACGACGGCCGGATCCTGTGGCAGTTCGACACCACCGAGGTAACCGAGACCTCCAACGGGGTAGCAGGCAGGGGCGGCGCGATCGACGGGCCGGGTCCGGTGGTCGCCGGCGGCATGCTCTTCACCAACAGCGGCTACTCGATGTTCGGCCAGATGCCGGGGAATCTGCTGCTGGCCTTCGGGGTCAGGTGACTGGCCCCTCCCCGGCGGAATGGGCAGATTGAGACCGGCAAGAACGCGCACGACCGAAGGATCGGCATGACTCGACCCACAACCCTCATCCTGCCGCTGCTGGCGGCGCTTGCCGTGCCCTTGGCGGCCTGCGCCCAGAGCGTCGACATCCCCCGCACAACCTCCGGCAGGCCCGACATGAACGGCCTCTGGCAGGCCCTCGGCAACGCCCACTGGGACATCGAGCCCCACGCGGCCCGCCCCGCCCTGGCCATGCAGCCCGGCCCCGTGGTCCCGGTCCCGGCAAACGAGGTCCTCGCCCTGGGCGCGGTGGGCTCCGTCCCATCCGGCTACGGCGTGGTCGACGGCGGCGAGATCCCCTACCTCCCCGACGCCCTCGCCGTGCGCGACGAGAACCGCGAGCTGTGGCTCGAGCGCGACCCCGAGATCAAGTGCTACCTGCCGGGCATCCCCCGCGCCAACTACATGCCCTTCCCCTTCCAGATCTTCCAGAGCGAGACCAGGGTCTTCATGGCCTACGAGTACGCGAGCGCCATGCGCGAGGTCTATCTCGAGGACCCCGGGCCGCCCCAGGTCGATTCCTGGATGGGCCAGTCGGTGGGCCGCTGGGAGGACGACACCTTCGTGGTCGAGGTCAACGGCTTCAACGGCCAGGCCTGGCTGGACCGCGCGGGCAATCACCACAGCGCCGGGCTGACGGTCACCGAGCGCTACACGATGATCGGGCCCGACCACATCATGTACGAGGCCGAGCTCGACGATCCCGCGACGTATTCGCGCCCCTGGACCATCCGCATGCCGCTTTACCGCAACATCGATCCGAACGCACGCCTGGGGCAGTTCAAGTGCGTCGAGTTCGTAGAGGAGTTGATGTATGGACATCTTCGCAAGAACCCCATCCGCAGGTAGGACGGTGAGCAGCGGCCCGGCTGCGCCTGCGGGATGCGCGGGGCGCGGCGGGCGCGTGGCCGCCGAGGTCGCGCCCACCGCCGGCCCGGCAGCCGCTGCACCCTTGGCCACCTCGTTCGCCCCTGCGACCACCGCTCGCCCGGCCACGTCCTTCGCGGCGTTCACCAGCTCGACAGCCCCGTGGTGCCTGGCCGCCCTGTTCGCTCTCGCGGGCCTGGCAGCCGCCCCAATGGCCCACCCCGCCACCGCCCAGGACCAGGAGCGCGAAGCCGCCGAATGGGTCGTCCCCCGCACCCCGGCCGGCCACCCCGACCTGCAGGGGAACTGGACCAACGCGACGGTGACGCCCATCCAGCGCCCGGAGGGACAGGGCCCGGTCTACACCTGGGAGGACGTGGCGCGGATCGAAGGCCGCCTGGAGGAGGCCAAGGTCGACGACTATGCCGACAGCGATCCCGACCGCGAAGCCCCGCCCGTCGGCGGCATCTTTACCGGCAACCCCCTCTTCGATGCAGCCTCGGGGGGCACGGGCGGCTACAACGCCTTCTACATCGACGCCGGCGAGCGCGTCGCGATCTTCAACGGCGAGCCCAGGACATCGCTGGTCGTGGATCCGCCGAACGGTCGGGTTCCCGAGCTGAGCGAGGAGGGGCGCGAGCGGTTCGGGGAGCGGCGCGCTTTCGCCCGGCAGTTCGGCTCCTACGACAACCCCGAGAACCGGCCGCTCGCCGAGCGCTGCATCATGTCGTTCGGGTCGAACGGGGGGCCGCCGATGCTGCCGAACTACTTCTACAACAACAACTACACGATCGTGCAGACGCCCGACCACGTGATGATCATGACCGAGATGGTCCACGATGTCCGCATCATACGGCTCGGGGAGCCGAAGCGGCTTCCGTCCCACATCCGCCCGTGGATGGGCGATTCCTGGGGCCGATGGGAAGGGGACACCCTTGTCGTCGAGACCACCAACCTTCATCCCAACCAGACACTGCAGGGCATACCGCCGTCGGAGGAGTTCAGGGTCGTCGAGCGCTTCACGCGGGCGGACGAGCATACGATCAACTACGAGTTCACCGTCGAGGATCCGCGCATGTGGTCCCGGCCGTGGAGCGGCGAGGTGCCGTTCACGCGGCTCGACGGGCTCGTCTACGAATACGCCTGCCACGAAGGCAACTACGCGCTCGAAAACGTGCTGCGCGGCGCGCGGGCGCAGGAGCGCGAGGAGCGGAGGTAGCAATGCGCAAGTCGTTTGGACGGTTGGCCGACGCCGTGGGGTCGAAGGCGCTGGCTGCGGGGCTGCTTTTTGCGGGGCTGCTGGCGGCTGTCGTGTGGACGGCCGCGGTGGCGGTTCCCCTGGTCGCGCACCACGCGTTCGGCGCCGAGTTCGACAGAAACGCCCCGATCAAGCTGCAGGGCAGCATCGTGAGGCTGGAGTGGGTGAACCCGCATACCTGGATCCATCTCGAGATCGAGAACGAAGACGGGTCGACCGAGGTGTGGATGGTGGAGGGCGGGACGCCGAACGTGCTGCTGCGCCGAGGCCTGCGGAGGGACTGTCTGCAGCCCGGCACCGAGATCATCGTGGACGGTTATCAGGCCAAGGACCACTCGCTGAAGCGCGCCAACGGGCGGGACGTGACGTTTACCGACGGCAGCAAGATCTTCCTGGGGTCGTCGGGGACGGGGGCGCCGTATGAGGAGGACCTGTTGCGGGCGAGGCGGGAGCGGGGGCGGTGCTAACGCGCTGCGAGTGATGACATAGTAAAGTAAACATTACGATTTGTCATGTTTGCTTTACTTTTTTCTGCAACGCTTGTCACGAAAATCCGATCCAGCGCCCTGCGGCCGCCACTGTGAACCACAGAGCCAGTGAGACGGCTCCGACGATGTGGCCTGTCTTGCCAGGGTCGTCAGTCTTGTTCGCGTCGTCAGGGAGTTCGTCGGGGTCGGCGGGCTCTTCAGGGTCATCGGCTTCCCGCCGGGCCACGCGCTCCCGCACCCCGAACGTGAACGCCAGCGCCACCGGCAGCGTGCACATCTTCACCCAGAACGAGGTGTTGTAGTACGCCTTGATCGCCTCCGAGAGAAAGAGCGGTATCCCGGTCGCGACCATGAGGACCAGGCTGCCGATGAGCCACGGACGCGCGTAGCGGGCCAGGCGGGCGACCGGCTGGGAGGTGAGGCCCACGCCGAGCAGCCGGAGGTCGACCACGAGCAGCGCGCCGCCCAGCATGCAGAGCCCGATCAGGTGCACCGCCTCGAGGATCGGGAAGGCCCATACGGACTGCGCGACGGCCTGGCCGATCGCCGTCGATTCGCACCAGCGGAAGAAAGGTTCGAGCACGGTCGCCTACTCCGCCCCTTCCGCTCCGACAGCGCACCCGGCCATCCAGTTCACCCAGGCAGGCTGGGGCTGGATATCGCAGTCGAACCAGTTGTAGGCGATGAGGCGGCCGGTGATGACGACGACTGCCCACGCGGTGAGCGAGACCGCCCCGGCGACTCGCGCGGCCCGCGGTGGCCTGGCATCCCAATCCCAGTGGCCGGCGTTGCGGTGTGCGCCGCGGTGGAAGATCCATGCGTTCAGCCCCGCCACGACCAGCACGAGCACCTTGAAGCGAAAGAAGACGTTGTGGTAGTAGCGCAGGGGTTGGGAGTAGAAGAGGAGGAAGCCGGTCACGGTCATGATCGTGAAGCCGACGCGCGTCCAGGGGAGCAGGCGACCGGTGAAGGCCGTGACCGGCACCTTGCGAAAGGCGACGCCGAGGAGGCGCAGGTCCATCATCGCGGTGGTGCCGACGAAAAGGCCCAGGGTGAGAACGTGGGTCGATTCGACGAGCGGCCACGCGTACAGCGACTCCAGGAGCGCGATGCTCCAGGGAGTCTCGCCGAGCCAGGCCAGGAAGCGTTCGATCACGGGGTGTCCGGGCTCGGGTCGGCCGGGTTCGGGGCTGCCGGGTTGGGGTCGGCCGGGCCGGGGTCGTAGTTGGGACGGAGGGTCTCGGTCGCGTACACCGCGTGGCACCCGGTGCAGACGAGATAGATGTCGCCGCCGGCCTCGAAGACGGCATCGGGATCGCGCGCCTGCGCGGCCTCGACCGCACGCCGTCCCACGTCGATCATCGCGCGGGCCATGGCCACCCAGTGTCCCTGCCCCTGGGCGCGCTCCTCCAGCAGCATCAGGTTGCCGGACTCGGCCAGCACGAAGGCCGCGTTCTCGACCGACTCCCACTCCTCGGAAGTGCCCGGCCTGATCTCGTAGGTGCCCTCCATGTCCATGATCACGCCCACCGCGTCCCAGTACACCTCGGCGGCCGGCTCGATGACCGACAGCATGAGCTGCTTCGAGTCGGCCACGGCGGCGAAGGGGGGTGGCTCGGTGTCGTCGGCGCAGGCCGGCAGGGCCCAGGCGAGGATCGAGAGGGTCGGGATCAGGCGGGTCGGTTTCATCGCCGGAAAAGTTATCCGCCAGGGGCCGGTGTACAACCCGGCGGCGCTCCGGGAGCGGCGAGGCGCCCGGGCACGGTCGCGAAAGGAAGCGTCCCGGACCATGTTATTCCGAGGCCCTGTCCGGGGTCAGCACATCCACTTCAGACCGGAAGCCCGTATGAAGCCCATGCCTCGACCAGGCAACCCGGAAGACTCCCCCGCCCTGGAATCCGCTGGCCGCACTGGCCGGATGCGGCTTGGCGTCCTTTGTGCAGCCACACTCGCCGCCACCGCTCTAACCGCCATCCACTTCGCTCCGCCAGCGGCAGCGCAGCACGCCGACTGGCCCCAGCACGGACGCGACGCGGCCGAGACGCGCTTCAGCCCCCTCGACGACATCGACACGGACAACGTGGGCCGGCTCGGCGTAGCCTGGTCGTGGGAGATCCCCAAGACGGGTGCGCGCCTCGAGACCACCCCTATCGTCGTGGACGGCGTCCTGTACGGCACGGCCGCGTTCAGCTTCGTCTTCGCCCTCGACGCGTCCACCGGCGAAGAGATCTGGCAGTGGGATCCGGCGATCCCCCACGAGGACGACGGGGGTCCCCACAGCTGTTGCGGCGACGTCAACCGCGGCGTCGCACTGGACGACGACAGGGTCTTCGTCGGCCTGCTGGACGGCCGGCTCGTGGCGCTGGACCGCCGCGAGGGCTCGGTGCGCTGGACCACCCAGACCACCCCGCCCGGCTCCGACTACACCATCACCGGGGCGCCGCGGGTGGTGGGCAACGCGGTCGTGATCGGCAACGGCGGCGCCGAGTACGGCGTGCGCGGTTACGTCACCGCCTACGACACCGAGACCGGTGCGCAGCTCTGGCGCACGCACACGGTTCCCGGCAACCCCGCGGACGGGTTCGAGAGCGACGCCATGCGCGCGGCGGCCGAAACCTGGACCGGCGAGTGGTGGATCGCGGGCGGCGGCGGGACGGTCTGGGACGCGATGGCGGTCGATCACGATGCGGGTCTGCTCTACATCGGCAGCGGGAACGGGGCGCCCTGGAACCGGGACAACCGCAGCCCCGGAGGCGGAGACAACCTCTACCTTTCGGCCATCCTGGCGCTGGACCCGTCCGACGGTGCGATCGAGTGGCACTACCAGACCACGCCGGGCGACGATTGGGACTACACGGCGACCCAGCCCCTCATGCTGCTCGACCTCGAGATCGACGGGCGCGAGCGCGAGGTCATCGTGCAGGCGCCGAAGAACGGGTTCTTCTACGTCGTCGACCGGGTGACCGGCGAACTGATCTCGGCCGAACCCTTCGCCGACGACCTCACCTGGGCCACCGCCGTCGATCCGGAGAGCGGACGCCCCGTCGAGACGCCCGAGGCACGCTACGGGATGACCGGGAAGCCGGTGTATCTCGCGCCGGGACCGCGCGGCGCGCACAACTGGCACACCATGTCCTGGAACCCCGGGACCGGGTTGGTCTACATCCCCGCAACCAACAACAACTACTACTACGCCAGGGAGCCGGACTTCGACTATAGGCCCGGCGTCTGGAACACCGGCACGGCGAGCAAGGAAGGGGACCATCCGCCGCGGCCCGAGTTGGAGGGTCCGTCCAACCTCCTTCTGGCCTGGGATCCGGCCGAAAACCGCGAGGTGTGGCGCGTGGTGGCCGAGGGTGGTCACGGCGGTACGGTATCCACGGCGGGGAACCTGGTCTTCTGGGGGACGGACACACGCCTGGCCGCGCTCGACGCACGAACCGGCGAAGAGATGTGGTCGGCCGAGGTGGGCCGCGGCGCCGGCTCGCCGGTCACCTATGCGGTCGATGGCCGCCAGCACGTCTCGGTCGCGGCCGGGCTCACCTCCGACGGGGGGCCAAGGGTCTGGACCTTCGCGCTGGATGCCGCGGCGGAACCCGACGCCCGGCAGCAGTGGACCACCGCGGATCCCGAAGAGGTGGGCATGTCGAGCGAGGTGCTGGATCGGATCGCACCGACGATGCAGCGGTTCATCGACCGCGACGCGACGGCGGGCATCATGACGCTGGTGTCCCGCCGCGGCGAGATCGTGCACTGGGACGCGCAGGGCTGGCGCATCCGCGACGAGGATCCCCTTGAGCGCGACGACATCTTCCGCATCTACTCGATGACCAAGCCCGTGACCAGCGTCGCGGCGATGATGCTCGTCGAGGACGGGCTGCTGTCGATCGACGACGAACTGGGAAGCGTCATCCGGGACTTCGCCCACGTCGAGGTCTACCAGGACGCCGGCAACCGGCCGCCCGGGCGCCCGATCCTGATCCGCGACCTGCTCTCGCACACGTCGGGGCTCACCTACGGGATCTTCGGCAACAGCGCGGTCGACTCGATGTACAACGCGAAGCTGATGTCGATGGATGCTGACGCCGATCTCGAGAAGCGGGTGGCCGCCATCGCGTCGCTTCCGCTCGTCGACGACCCGGGTGCGCGCTGGAACTACAGCTATTCGACCGATGTGCTTGGGCGCGTCGTCGAGGTCGTCTCGGGTCAATCCCTCGATGTCTTCTTCCGCGAGCGCATCTTCGAGCCGCTGGGCATGGACGACACCGGGTTCCACGTCACCGCCGACAAGCTCGACCGCTTCACGGCGATGTACCGGCGCACCCGCGACGGCCTCAGCGCGGCGCGGCCCCCCGCTGGCGACCCCTACACCCGTCCCCCGGCCTGGTTTTCGGGTGGCGGCGGCCTGACGTCGACGGCCGGCGACTACCTCCGCTTCTGCCGGATGCTGCTCGGCGGGGGCGAGCTGGACGGCGCGCGGCTCCTGCGCCCCGAGACCGTCGCCCTCATGACCCGCAATCACCTGCCCGACGAGATGATCCCCATCCTCGGGCTCGCCGATCAGGGGTTCGGCCTGGGCTTCTCCGTTTCGGTCGGGGAGAATGCGGGCACCTACGGGTGGTCCGGGATCGCCAACACCTATTTCTGGGTGGATCCCGGCGAAGAGATCATCGCCATGGCCTGGACCCAGCTGCAGCCCTATGGCGCGGCGCCGCTCAGCAACATCCTGCGGCCGATCGTGTACGAGGCGATCATCGACGGCAACTGATCATCTGTAACGAATGAATCCGTAACGACTGAAGGAGAGGAGGCCGGCTTGGGGCTGACTCCGGCGAACCCGCGACGCAGACCGCAGACCCGCGTGACCCTGGCCATCGCCGTTTGCGCCGGCACGGTGCTGACCGCGTGCGGCGGCGATCCCACTCCTCCGCCTCCTCCCCCCGTCCCCACCACCCTCTCGATCTCGCCCGCCTCGGTCACCTTCACGGCCGTGGGAGATACGGAGCAGTTCAGCGCCCAGGTGCGCGACCAGAACGGCAACGTCATGACGAACGTGACCGTGAACTGGTCCAGCCTGCGTCCCACGGTGGCCTCGGTGGACCTCAGGTCGGGGTTGGTGACGGCTGCCGGGGCGGGAACCGCGACGATTACCGCGCGCGCCGGGTCCGCCAGCGACGAGGCTTCGGTCACCGTGGCCCAGGAGGTGGAGGCGATCGAAAAGGCCGGCGGTGACGGCCAGGAGGGGTTTTTCGGCGAAGCGCTCCCCGTCGCTCCAGCCGTCCTCGTGCTCGACCGCAACGGGAATCCCGCGGGAGAGATCACCGTCAGCTTCGAGGTGACTGCGGGCGGCGGTTCGGTCGCGCCAGCCTCGGTGGTTACCCGGGCCGACGGCATTGCGGAGACAACCTGGACCCTCGGGGGAGACACGGTCCAGACGCTGGCGGCCACGGCCGCCGGGCTCACCGCCCGGTTCAACGCCACCGCGACGTTCCTGCCCTTGACGATCGATACCGACTCGCTCGCGCAGGGACGTGCGACGCTGGAATACGCCGAGGCGCTCAGGGCACGCGGCGGGAGCGGACAGGGATACGCGTGGAGCCTGAGTGACCACGCCGGGCTGCCGGACGGGCTCGCACTGTCGGCCGACGGTGTCATTCAGGGAACGCCGCAGGCGGCGGGCGACTTCGAGTTCGGCGTTCGCGTCGCGGATTCCGAGGGGGGAGAGGCCACCGCCACCTTCGTCCTGACCGTTTGCGATGGCCCACTGGGACTCTCCGTCGGTGACGCGCTGGTGACCACGCCGTTCGACGTCATCGACTGCGGCCTCTTCGTGCGGGCGCCGGCAGGATCGGCGTACTACCGCGTCACCCTGGGAGGTCTGGACGCCGCCAGCGAACGCCTGATCCCCGTGGAGCTCGTCGTCGAGGGGATTTCGCCCGACCAGGCACCCGGGCTGCGCCCCGTGGTGGCGGCGGATCAGCGTGGACGAGCCGACCCTTCCCGGCTCGCGGGCGCCGGCGCCGACCTGATCCACCAGCTCGCAATGGACCGTGCGGACCACGCCTTTCACCTCGAAATCCGCCGACAGGAAGAGGAGCTGTTCGCCCAGCTGGCGGCCGAAGGACGGCTCGCCGGGATGCTGCAGCGCGGCATCGAGGCGCAGGAAGCCCGCCGCGGGATTCAGGCCGACAGCCGCAACCAGCGCGACTTCAGGCTCTACAACCGGGATGGCGGCAACCGGTGCGCCGTCCACCGGACCGTCACGGCAAACATCATCGCCGAGAACGACCACCTCGTCGTCTACGAGGACACGGCCGCCGCATCACCGGTTCCCGTGGCCAACGTCAACCGCGTCATCGACTTCTACTCGGACCACGGCGCCGACGTCATCGAGCGCTACTTCGGCCGCCCGAGCGATGTGAACGGAGACGGCAAGGTCGCCATGCTGGTGCACGCGGACATCGACGGCGCGATCGCATACGTGTGGTCGGGCGACATGGCCTTCACCGAACTCGACTGCGCCACCTCCAACGAGATGGAGCTGATGCACGTGGAGGCCAGCGCCTTCACCAATCTCGATGACGACCGCTATTGGGCCATGGGTGGGATAACCCACGAGATGGCGCACGTGAGCTCGCTCTACAAGCGCGTTCGCAGCCACGCTCTGCGCGGAATGCCGGCGGGCGTCTCCACCTTCAATCCCCGCTGGATCGAGGAAGGCAGGGCCGAAATCGCGAAGGAGATGACCTCGCGGCTCTCCTGGGAAAGGGCCGGCGGCCCGGCGATGCGCGACCGGGTGAACCGCACGATCATGCGCGACGGTCTCGCCAACCTGCGCCCGGAGGCATACGGGACCTTTCAGATCATGGCCCGGGTAGTCCGCGCGTTCTCGGTCGATCCCAACGCGGTCAGCTTCGAGCCTTTGGATGAGGGCCACGTCTACGGGAGCGGCTGGCACTTCCATCGCCTGCTGCGCGACCGGTTCGCGGTGGGCGACGATGTCCAGGCGGCCGACGAGGCCTTCGTGCGGGCGCTGAAGGACTCCCTGGCGCTTCCGGGCATCGCCGGGATCGAAGCGCTGACCGGTCGCACAATGGCCGAACTCCTCGCCGATCACGCAGCCGCGCTGACCGTCGCCGGGGCCGAGCCGTGGCTCACGGACGAGAAGATGCCCCGGTTCCTCACATACGACTTCCCCACCTCCACCGAGATCTTCTCGAACCCCGATCCCCCCGGGCGCTATCCCTGGCCCGTGACGATGACGGGCGAGGACGACGACACCTCCGACCCGTCCGTCCCGCTCGCGCGCAGCCAGCGATTCCTCGGGCGGATCGGCGCGAGCGGGGTGCGCGTGTTCGACTTCGAGGCCGTCGCCGAGGGTGCCGGAGCCATCTTCCGCGTCCCCGCGCTCACCCCGATCACGATCGTGGTCGCGAGGATCCCGAGGCCGGCTGGATTCTAGCGGCGCCTGACGGGCGGCCTGGCATCTCCCGTCGACCTCCGCAACGGGACGGTTGGCGTGTGCCTACCCGCCCGCCTCGAGCTGCCGCGGCAACGTGGTCAGCTCTACCACCCGATACTGCCGCGGACCCACCGGCAGGGTGACGGTCACTTCGTCTCCCTCGCGGGCGCCCATCAAGCCGCGGCCGATCGGCGAATCGAGGGAGATGTGCCCCTTTTCCAGGTCGATGTAGTCCCCAGCGACGATGGTGAAAGTGGTCTCGATGTCCCGTGTGCGGTCCAGAACGCGGACCTTGGAGCCGAAGCCCACACGGTCGTCCGGGACGTCGTCGACGTTGATCTTCGACAGTTCGGCCATTCGCCACGCCAGATGGCCGATCCGTGCCTGGACGAACTGCTGGCGCTCCAGCGCCGACTTGTACTCCGAGTTCTCGCGCAGATCGCCGAGCTCCACGGCCTTCTTGATCCGGTCGGGAAGTTCGACGTTGAGCTCATGGGTGAGCGCGTCGACTTCGTCGGATATTCTGGTCTTGATTTCTTCCAGCATGAGGTCTCCCGGGATTGGGCAGAACGGATAAGCTAATCGCACGCCGGTGGTTGGGGGAGACTGACTGACGGACCGCGGTGCGCTGCAGGTTTGCCCCTCCGATCGCCTACCAGCCAGTCGCCCGAGGCAGCGCCCCCGCTCCCGGCAGCAACGCCCAAATCCGTTCCACCGTTTCCATGACCACCCCCCCGTCGTCGCCGGTGACGTTGACGTGACCCAGCTTGCGCCCCGGGCGGGGTGCCTTGTCGTAGAGATGGATGTGGGCGCCGGGGACCGCAGCGAGCATGTTCACATCGGGGATTTCGCCGATCAGGTTGACCATCGCGGCCGGGCCGGGGACTTGAGGCGGTGCGAGCGGCATGCCGGTCACTGCTCGGATGTGGTTTTCGAACTGGCTTGCGCGCGCGCCGTCAAGCGTCCAGTGGCCCGAATTGTGGACTCTGGGGGCGATCTCACTGGCGAGAAGGCGTCCCTCCACCTCGAAGAGCTCGATGGCAAGGACGCCGACGTACCCGAGCCGGTCCAGCACGAGTCCCGCGAGCTTCTCCCCTTCAGCCTGGAGAGGGCCGGCGAGCCTCGGCGCGGGGCCATAGCTGGTGCGCAGGATTCCGCCACGGTGGTGGTTTTCGGTTAGCGGATAGAAGACGCGGCTTCCGTCCTGTCCAGCGACAGCCAGCACGCTCAGCTCCCGATCGAAGTGCACCAACCCTTCCGCGATGAGTCCGCAGCCTTCGCCGTTGAGCCCGGATCCATTCCTGACGGGTCCGGCTCCCAGCCGCTCCGCCGCTGCAGCCCCCTCTTCGACCGTTTGCACCACCACCTGACCCTTCCCGTCGTAGCCCAGCCGGCGGGTCTTGATCACCGCGGGGAGGCCGGTCACGGCCAGCGCCGCATCGACGTCTCCGGGACCGTCGATCGGATGGAACGCGGGGGTCTCTATCCCGAGTTCGCGGAACATCGTCTTCTCTGCCACGCGGTCCTGCGCCACTTCCAGCGCCACCGGCGGCGGAAGCGCGGGGAGCCGGGCAGCCAGGTACGCCGCGCTCCGCGCCGGGACGTTCTCGAACTCGTAGGTCACGACATCCGACGCCCCGGCCACCTTGCTCAATCCCTCAGGGTCGTCGTAAGCCGCAGCCACCAGGTTGCCCAGCGCTGCGGCGGGCGGGTCGGTACCGGGCTCCAGTATCGTGAACCGGTGCCCCAGGGGGATTCCCTCGAGCGCCAGCATGCGGGCGAGCTGCCCGCCGCCGAGAACGCCGACCCTCACTTTGGCGGCGGAACGCTCGGGTCGGGGTCGGCCAGAACCGCCTCGGTGCGGGCCGCGGCCATTGCCCGCACGGCTTCCCGGATCGCGGGGTCCGTCTGCCCCAGGATCCTGCCGGCCAGCAGGGCTGCGTTCGTCGCCCCGGCCACCCCGATCGCCAGGGTCCCCACCGGGACGCCGCCCGGCATCTGCACGATCGACAGCAGCGAATCCATCCCCTTCAGCGCCCGCGACTGTACGGGGACGCCCAGCACCGGCAGCACCGTCTTCGACGCGACCATCCCGGGGAGATGCGCCGCGCCCCCCGCCCCGGCGATGATCACCCGAAGCCCCCGCTCCTCCGCACCGGCCGCGTATTCGAAGAGCAGGTCCGGAGTGCGATGCGCGGAGACGACGCGCACCTCGTGCGGCACACCGAGGGCGTGCAACGTATCGGCGGCGTGCTTCATGGTGTCCCAGTCGCTGCGGGAACCCATGATCACACCGACCAAAGGGGGACCCGTCGGCGGATCGGACAAGTTCGGGCGTGAAGCCATCGGCGGATTCAGGGTGCAGGGAAGGGAACGGAAGAACCGACTTTGCTTGACCACGGGACGATTATCAAGGGGTGACCCGGCAATTGCCTATCTTCCGGGCATCCAGGCGGCAGCCAGCCCGGGCGCCTGGCAGGGTTCATCCACGGACACCCGGAGCTCAAGCGGCACGGCATGACATCACCCACCGAGTTCTCCGACTCGCCCGGGACGGCCCCCTCCCCTCGGCCTTCCCTCTCTCCCGAGCCCACCTTCCTTGCCTTCCTGCCCATCCTGTGCGCGGTCTGGTCGGACGGACTGATGGAGGATGCCGAACTCAGCGCCATCACGGGCGCCCTGGACGGGACCGGGTGGATGACCCGGGAGGGACGCCGGAAGGTGCGGGACTGGCTCGATCCGGCCTCTCCCCCCGCACCACCGGTCTTTGCCGCGGCGATGGCCACGGTCCAGTCGGGCGCCGGAGACAGCCTCACCCTCGCCCGCGCGGGTGTCGCGGTCGCCGAGCGGGCGGTTCGCAGACAGGTGCACCTGATGACGCTGTATGCAGAGCAGCCGGACAGCGAGGGCCCGGCCGCGGCCGCGGCGCTTCCCTGGCGCGACGACGCGCTCGCCTCGCTCGGACAGGTGGAGCTGGAACTGGGACTCGCCGGACCCGAAGCGCTGCGGGATCTGACAGGCATGGTCGACGAGCAGGCGACCCCGCCCTCGCCGCCTCCCGGTGTGGTCGAGGAGGTGGCCGCGCACATCCACGGCGGCTACGCCGACATTCGCAACCGGGTCCGGGAGGCGCTGGCCAGGCCCGAGCTGCGCATCCCGGACGAAATCCCCCGCAGCGAGTACCGCGAACGCTCGCTCGCTGCAGTCAAGGTGCTGGCCGATCTGGGGCTCGGTGGGGTCGGGCTGCCGAGTGAATGGGGCGGAATGGGCAATCCGGGCGGGGCGGTCGCCACATTCGAGGAGCTCGCGCTGGGCGACCTCAGCGTCCTCGTCAAGTACGGCGTCCAGTTCGGGCTCTTCGGCGGCAGCATCGCGCAGCTCGGCACCCGGAAGCACCATGAGCGCTACCTGGCGCGGGTCGCTTCGCTGGCGCTGCCCGGCTGCTATGCGATGACCGAAACCGGGCACGGCTCCAATGTCCGCGACCTCCGCACCACCGCCGACTACGATCGCGCGACCGGCGAGTTCGTGATCACGACCCCCGACGACGACGCCCGCAAGGACTACATCGGCAACGCCGCGTTGCACGGACGCATGGCGACCGTCTTCGCCAGGCTTCGCATCGGCCCCGAGGACCACGGCGTCCACGCCTTCCTGGTCCGAATCCGGGACGCGCACGGCAGGATCGCGCCCGGAGTCCGCATCGAGGACTGCGGCGCCAAGGCGGGGCTGAACGGTGTCGACAACGGCCGCATCCGGTTCGACGGCGTGCGAGTAGGGAAGGACGCACTCCTCGACCGCTTCGCCCGCATCACCCCGAAGGGGGAGTACGAGAGCCCCATCCCCAGCGCGGGCCGCCGCTTCTTCACCATGCTCGGCACCCTGATCGCGGGCAGGATCAGCATCGCCGCCGCCTCGCAGACGGTCACGCGGAAGGCCCTCACGATCGCGGTGCGCTACACCGCTGCCCGGCCCCAGTTCGGCCCCGCGGGCGGCACCCAAATCCCCGTGCTGCACTACCTGGCCCTGCAGCGCCAGCTGCTCCCGCGCCTCGCCGGCTGCTACGCGATGGGCTTTGCGGTGCGCGACCTCACGCGCCGCTTCGCTGACCCCGACACCGACCGCATGGAGCTCGAGGTGCGCGCTGCCGGCCTCAAGGCTGCCGCTTCACGCCTCGCCATGGACTCTCTCCAGGCCTGCCGGGAGGCCTGCGGCGGCAAGGGCTACCTGTCCGAGAACCGGTTCGCCCGCCTGCGGGCCGACACCGACGTCTTCACCACCTTCGAGGGCGCCAATCCGGTGCTGCTCCAGCTGGTCGCCAAGGGGCTGTTGTCGCGCCTCCGCAGGGATCTGGGAAGCCTGAACATGTGGGGGATGGCCCGGCATCTCGCCGAACTTACCGGCATCCGCCTGGCCGAGATGAACCCGGTGGTCACGCGCCGGACCGACCCGGCCCATCTCGCGGATCCGGAGTTCCAGCTCGCCGCCTTCCGCTATCGCGAGCAGCGCCTCCTGCGGTCCGCCGCGCGCCGCCTCAAGGCGCGAATGGACCAGGGCATGGACAGCTTCGCGGCGATCAACGAGTGCCAGGACCACCTCATCACACTGGCGCGGGCCCATGTGGACCGGATCGTGCTGGAGACTTCGTTCGAAGCGCTGGACCCGATGGACGAGTGCAATGGCAAGGAGCTGATCACCCGCGTGCTCGCGCTGTTCGGGCTCGCGACCCTGGAAGCCAACCGGGCGTGGTACCTGGAGACGGGCTACTTCGAGCCGGCCAAGAGCGAGGCGGTGCGCCGCGAGGTCAACGCGCTGTGCCGGGAACTGGCTCCGCGGGCACTGGAGCTGGTGGATGCGTTCGGGATTTCGGACGAGCTGCTGGGGGCGCCGATCGGGGTGCGGAGCCGGAAGGAAGGGTGATCGACCGGGCGCCTGAGGCCCACGCCCCCCCTACCCTACCTCCACCACCAGATGGCGCTTCTTGCCCACTCGCACGAGGACATAGCGGTCGTCGATCGGGTCGCTCTGCCCCACCGCTGCCCCCATGTCCGCCACGCGTTCCCCGTTGAGGTAGACCCCGCCGCCCCGGATCAGGCGGCGCGCCTCGCTGCGGGAGGCCGTCATCCCGGCGTCGGCCATCACGACTGCCAGCTCCACCCCGTCCGCCAGCGCCGAGCGGGCGACGACCGTCGATGGCACATCGGCAAAGATCTCCTCGATGTCGGCCGCTCCCAGCCCCTCCAGGCTGCCGCCGAACAGTACCCTGGACGCCCGCTCCGCACGGTCGAGCCCGTCGGCCCCGTGGACCGTGCGGGTCATCTCGGCCGCGAGGCGGCGCTGGGCCTCCCGCTGGTGGGGCCGCTCGGCGACGGCGTGCGCGAGCTCTTCGACGGCGCCGCGGTCCAGCAGCGTGAAGCGCTTCAGGTAGGGGACCACGTCGCCGTCCTCGGTGTTCAGCCAGAACTGGTAGAAGCGGTAGGGGGAGGTGCGCTCGGGATCGAGCCAGACGGTGCCTTCTTCGGTCTTGCCGAACTTGACGCCGCTGGAGGACTCGACGAGGGGGAAGACGACGCCGTGGCAGCGTGGCCCGCCCATCCGCCGCACCAGGTCGATCCCGGCCGTGATGTTGCCCCACTGGTCCGAGCCGCCCATCTGCAGCGTGCAGCCGTAGCGGCGGTTGAGCTCCGAGAAGTCGTACGCCTGCAGCAGCTGGTAGCTGAACTCGGTGAAGGAGATGCCGGACTCCTCGTCGGCCAGGCGGCGGCGGACCGACTCCTTGCGCATCATCGCGTTCACCGAGAAGTGCTTGCCGGTGTCGCGGAGGAAGTCGACCAGGCGCAGCCCGTCGAGCCAGTCGAGGTTGTTCGCCATGCGCGCCGGGGCCGTGCGCGATTCGAAGTCGAGGAAGTGCGCCAGCTGCCGGTGGATTCCCGCGGCGTTCTCCTCGGCCTTGGCGCGATCAAGGAGCGAGCGCTCGGAGGCCTTGCCGGACGGATCGCCGATGAGGCCGGTCCCGCCACCGACCAGCGCGATCGGGCAGTGGCCGGCCCGCTGCAGGTGGACCAGCCCCATGATCGGCACCAGCGACCCCACGTGCAGCGACGAAGCGGTCGGATCGAATCCGATGTAGCCCGTCACCTGGCTGGCCGCGAACGCCGCGGCCGCGTGTTCGGTTGCGTCGGCAAGGAGGCCGCGCCAGCGGAGTTCCTCGATCATGTGGTCTCCCTTGCATTGCTCGAGCCGGGGCGGCGCGGCGCTGCACCCGACTCCTGTCCGAAGCGCTTGCGTACCCTGGCCCGCATCACCTTGCCTGTCCATGTGCGGGGGAGCGAATCCACGACCACGATGTGCGACGGGCAGCGCCCACGCGCCAGCCGCTCGCGGCAGTGGCGGTCGACATCGCCGGCCGTGACCGTGCCCGGTTCGGCTTCGACCACCGCCGCCACGACCTCGCCCCACTCCTCGTCGGGCAGACCGAATACCACCGCTTCACGCACACCCGGCAGCGTTTCGATCACCCGCTCGACCTCGCCGGGGCTGACGTTCAGCCCCCCGCTCACAATGATCGCGTCGGCGCGCCCTTCGATCCAGATGAGGCCGCCCGAGTCGACGCGGCCGAGATCCCGGGTCGTGAACCAGCCGCCGCGGTCGCGCGGCAGCGCGCGTGGGGATGCGCCGGGTCCCGGGACGGCCACGGTGGCGAGTGTCGGGCCGCGGACCTGGAGTGCCCCGGTGGGTGTGGTGCGGACTTCGATGCCGCGCAGCGGCGCCCCCGCGGTGCCGGGGTGGCGGCGGGCCAGATCGGGCGGGGCGGTGGCGACCTGGGAAGCGGTCTCGGTCATGCCCCAGGTGGTGGCGACGGGGAGGCCCGCCGCCCGGGCCTCATCGAGCAGCGCGCGTGACGCCGCCGCACCGCCGACCAGGACGCAGCGCAGCGACGATGGGATGGACTGGTCAGCCAGCCGCGCGAGGAGGCGCCGCAGCATGACCGGCACGACGGCCAGATGGGTGACCTGCTGCCGTGCGATGGCGCGGGCCAGGGCGTCGGCGCCGAATGCCGGCCACAGGCGAACGCCGGCGCCGGTGATGACCGCGCGTACGACGAGGGAGAGGCCGCCGATGTGGCCGAGAGAGAGGGAGAGCGCCCAGCGGTCGTTCGGCGTGAGGCGCAGGCGGCGCGCGACCGCCGATGCCGAGGTGGCCAGTGCGGCCCGGGTGAACCCGAACGCGGTGGCGGCGCCGGTGGATCCGGAGGTCAGGAGGAGAGTGCAGACATCGGGGAAGGCGGCGTAGGGGGTGGGGGTTGCGGGGTGGGCCGCGGTACCGGGGTTGCCGCGGGACGGGCGCGGCTGCGCGGCGCGGCCGGAGCGGTGGCGTCGACCGAGGCCGCCTGGATCGGCTGGGGTGTCCGGGTCGCCAGTGCCGCCCGAAGTCAAACCATGTAATGTTTTATTGTCAATATGTAAAGTTGACATTACAGTCGTGCGCGCATGATCGACCTCGATGGGCGTCAGCTTCTCGTGCAGGGGGACCGCCAGGCACCCGGCGCGCCAGAGAGCGAAGAGGGCCGCGACGGTGCCGGGGCCGGGGGTGGCGCAGAGGGTGGCCGGGTGGCCGGGGAGCGCGCCGGTGGCCCCGAGGCGATCCGCCAGCGTGGAGGCGCGCGCGTCGAGTTGCCGGTACGTCCAGTGCCCGCCGTCCCAGGACAGGGCGGTGGCGGACGGTGTTCGGGCCGCCTGCCGCGCGAGGTCGTCGGCGGGGGTGGGAGGGGGCGGGGGGGGATCGTCGCCGGGGGAGGCCGTCCGCGGCGCGGCAGGGTCGCCGGACGTCACGCGCCGAAGACGCCGCTCGCCCCCACAAGCGCGCCGATCCCCAGCCCCGCACCGTAGAAGGCGACGCCCCGGGCGGTTTGTGCCAGCGCTGGATTGAGGGCTCGCCGATCAGCGAAGTCCAGGACTCGCCTCGCCGCCGGGACGCACGGCAGCAGGCCGCCCAGCGCCAGGAAGGTCAGGGGGGACCAGGCCATGAACGCCACACCCGCAGCGGGTACGGCGACGGCACCCGCGAGACACGCGAAGTACTGCGCAACCGTGAAGCGGTCGCCGAACCGCACCGCCAGCGTGCGCTTGCCCGCCGCGCCGTCCGTCTCGCGGTCGCGGAGGTTGTTCACCACCAGCATCGCGGTGCTCATCGCCCCGAGTCCCGCCCCCGCGAGAATCGCCCCCGGGGACCAGAACCCCGCCTGCACGTAGTAGGTGGTCGCGGTCGCGACCAGTCCGAAGAAGACGAAGACGAAGACGTCGCCGAGGCCGTTGTACGAGAGCGGATACGGGCCGCCGGTGTAGCAGACCCCCATCAGCATCGACACGAGACCGATCACGGCGACGGGCCATCCCCCGACCCACACCAGGTAGATCCCCGTCAGAAACGCCAGGGCCAGGGCCAACACCATCCCGCGGAACACCGCATCGGGGGGAAGGATCCCCGCCTGGGTCACCCGGACGGGACCGAGCCGCTCCCCGGTGTCTCCTCCCTTGACGAAGTCGTAGTAGTCGTTCGCCAGGTTCGTGGCGATCTGGATCAACAGCGCACCCACCAGCGCCGCCAGCGCCGGCAGCTGTGCGAAGACCCCGTCGGCGGCCGCGAACCCCGTTCCGGCGACGACCGGGGCCGCCCCCGCGGTCAGCGTCCGCGGACGGGTCGCAAGAACCCACGCCCGGGTTGGACTCACCTCCATGAATACGCCCTCACCATGGCAGCCACGGGTACTTGCGGAAGTCCGGCTTGCGCTTCTCCAGGTACGCGTCGCGCCCCTCCTGGCCCTGCTCCGTCATGTAGAAGAGGAGCGTGGCGTTGCCGGCCAGCTCCTGCAGCCCCGCCTGTCCGTCCACGTCCGCGTTCATCGCCGACTTGAGCAGACGGATCGCCAGCGGACTGTGCTCCAGAATCTGCTGCGCCCACCGGAACCCCTCGTCCTCCAGCTCGTCCACCGGCACCACCTTGTTGACCAGGCCCATCTCGAAGGCCTCGTCGGCGTTGTACTGCCGGCACAGGTACCAGATCTCGCGCGCCTTCTTCTGCCCCACGATGCGCGCCAGATACGACGACCCGAACCCCCCGTCGAAGCTGCCCACCCTGGGGCCCGTCTGGCCGAAGACGGCGTTGTCGGCGGCGATCGTCAGGTCGCACACGACGTGCAGCACATGCCCGCCGCCGATCGCGTAGCCGGCCACCATCGCGATCACCGGCTTGGGCATCGTCCGGATCAGCCGCTGCAGCACGAGGACGTTGAGCCTGGGCACCCCGTCGCCCCCCACGTAGCCCTCATCGCCCCTCACCCGCTGGTCGCCCCCCGAGCAGAACGCGTACTTGCCGTCCTTCGCGGGACTCTCGCCCGTGAGCAGCACGACGCCGATCGAGGCGTCCTCGTTGACGTCGTTGAAGGCGTCGAGGAGCTCGAAAAGGGTCTCGGGCCGGAAGGCGTTGCGAACCTCGGGCCGGTTGATCGCGATCCGGGCCACGCCGTCGCGCTTCCTGTAGGTGATGTCTTCGTAGGACTTGACGGTCTGCCAGGTCGTTTCGGTCATTGTGTCTCTCGGTCGAGGAGTTCGTTGAGTCGTCGGGCTACGCGCTCGCGGGCGTCGTCGTGCCGGAGCCGGTTCGCGTGGCGGTCGGTGCGGACCCGGATGATTTCGGTCCCCGCTCGGACCACTGCCGCCGCGACTGCGTCTTCCAGTTCCTCCGGCCTGGCGACGTCCGTGAAGGCCAGCCCGTACATCCGCGCCGCATGCCGGAAATCGAGTCCGTGCGGGGTCGCGAAGTACGGCGTGAAGACCGGCTCGAAGTCGCGGATCGGGAGCATATGGAAGATACCGCCCCCGTCGTTGTCCACCACCACGAAGACCGCGTTGAGTTCCCGGTCGCGGGCGGCGAGGAGGCCGTTCATGTCGTGGTAGAAGGCGATATCCCCGACGAGGGCGGCAATCGGCCAGGCGCCCCCCGCCGCGCACCCCAGCACGGTCGACACGATGCCGTCGATCCCGCTCGCACCGCGATTCCCCAGGACCTGCAAGCCGCGTGGCGCCGGCCGCGCGTAGGCGTCCACGTCCCGGACCGGCATGGAGGACGACACGAAGAGGGTGCTGCCGCCGGGGAGGGCGCGGACCAGGGCCGCCGCGTAATCCCCCTCGTGCTCCGAATCCGGAGGCACGTCATCGATCGCGGACCAGGTCGCCGCTTCGAGATCGGTCCAGCCGCGGGCCCAGGCGCTGAGGGGAGCAGGCGCCAGCGCGCTCCTGGGGTCGTCGCCCGCGAGATAGCCGAGCATCGCGCCCGCGGAAGCATGCAGGTAGTGGTCGGCCAGGTGCTGGTGATCCTTCCGGTGCGCGCCGTCGTCGATGACGATCTGTGTCGCGTCGCTCCACGCCGCGAGGGTCCTTTCGAGCACTCCCGATGTGGGCGTGCGGCCGACGCGGATGACGAGGTCCGGAACATTCTGTTCGACTACAGCCGGGACCCGCAGGAAATGGTCGTACGCCCCCAGGATGGGGGATGGTGACGAGACTTCGGCGCGAGTGTCGAAACGCGCACCCGAGAGGGGGTCCGCAAAGGTCGGGACGCCGCGGGCGACAGCGAATCGGGCAATGGCGGGACCATCGAGGCCCGGGTCGGTGGATGGCCCGGCGACCAGCAACGGGCGCCGGGCCATCGTGAGCCGGCCCGCCAGCATCTCCTGCTTGTCGCGGCCTCGCCGGCGCCGGTCCGTGCGGCGTCGCCACGGGCCGTCGTCCGCTTCCCCGGTGTCAGCCTCGGTCAAATGCCTGGAGAGATCGAATCGCTGCTCGCCTCCCGGCCCCTTCAGGTCGAGTCCCTCCGTGGACTCGGGCTCCAGGGGCTTGTCGAAGGGAACGTTGAGGTGCACCGGACCGCCCGGAGGGCCCAGGGCGTGCCGGGCGGCCGCGCGGACGATCTCGGACATCGAACTCGGCCCGGTCCCCTCAAGACCGCTCTGTGAGGGAACCGGCAGGTCGGCCTGGAACCGGACCCGGTCTCCGAAGATCCCTGGCTGGTCGATCGTCTGGTTCGCGTCTGATCCGCGCAGCCGCGGAGGACGGTCGGCCGTGATCAGCACCATCGGCACGTCGGACATATCGGCCTCGACCACTGCGGGCAGCAGGTTGGCGACCGCCGTGCCGGAGGTCGTGATCACCGCCGCGGGGACGAGGTGCGCGCGCCCAAACCCCAGCGCGAAGAACGCGGCGCATCGCTCATCGAGGTGCACCCTTGCATGCAGCCCGGGAAGCGAACGAGAGGCCAGCACCAGCGGTCCGGACCTTGACCCGGGGGCGATCTCGACCTCCTCCAGCCCATACTCCGCCAGCGCAGACAAAACCGCGCGGGCCCACTTGAAGTTGAGCTCGCCGTTGGTCACGCCGGAGTCACCCGGTTCCGACCGCGGTGCTCTCGGCAGCGCCTGCCCGGGCGGTCGCCCGCAGCACCGGGCGGAACTTCAGCTCCGTCTCCTCCCATTCCAGGGCCGGATCCGACCCGGGCACGATTCCGCCGCCGGCAAAGAGTCGCCACCGGTCGCCCGAGCAGACGGCCGAACGCAGCGCCGGCACGAAGATCCCCTTCCCCTCCGAATCGAACCAGCCGACCGGACCGGCGTACCAGCCGCGGTCGAAAGGCTCGCTCTCCCCGATCACGGAAAGCGCCACGCTGCGCGGGATTCCGCAGACCGCGGGCGTCGGATGAAGGGACTCCAGGATGTTCAGAAGGGAGATCCCCGCAGGCACCTCGGCTGCGATCTTGGTCTCGAGGTGCTGGATTCGAGCCAGGGCCAGGACATGAGGCTCGACATCCCTTTGCACCGTACACCCCAGAGCCCTCAGGCGCGCCACCATGTCGCGAACCACGAAGTCGTGCTCGGCACGGTCCTTCTC
Source organism: Longimicrobiales bacterium (assembly GCA_965211645.1). Classification (GTDB taxonomy): domain Bacteria; phylum Gemmatimonadota; class Gemmatimonadetes; order Longimicrobiales; family Gaopeijiaceae; genus Bin94. The sequence continues at coordinate 1,374,285 of OZ242947.1, forward strand.
GCTGTCGAAGAGCTCGCGGGCCAACTGCGCGGTCTCGACCGAATCGGCCCCGACCCTCGCGCTCCCCGCAACGGCTGTCGCCTTGACCACACCGTTGACCAGCGTCGCGATCGTTTCCGGCGCCGCCCCGACCATCACCTGTCCCGCAACCGGTTCAAAGAGGAATACGTGGCTGCCGTGATTCTCTTCCCAGAGTGCGCTGACGAGATCTGCGGGCTCCAGCGATCCTGCAGGCGCCACCTCCAGGGTTCTGGCGAGCACCACCTTCTCCGCATCCCCGGCCCGGATCCTGCTCAGCGCCTGCCAGATCATCCCCCCCCAGGTGGCGCGCTCGGTTTCGAAGACGCGAACCGGGGCCGCGTAGCGCGGGCGGCCGTGAGCGCCCCCCACCGGGTCCATCCCGGGGGCGGCCGTGGCCAGGCGACCCGATCGACCGGGCGTCGGGCCGCGATTCAGCGCAGCGGCCCAGTGCTCCCAGCGCCGCTCGGCGTCCCTGGGGGCCCGGGCCCGCACCACCAGAGTGCAGGTTCCCGTCGAAGGGTCATGTTCGAGTTCGACTTCGGGCAGATGAAAGAGCGCCGGTGGAAAGGACGACCAGACCGGATCCCGTCTGCGCGTGGGCCAGAACGAGAATCCTCCGAAGAGACGCGGGCGGGCGCCCGGATCCGCGAAGCCACGGAACAAACCCCGGGCATCTTCCTGCACGGACCGAAAGCGCGTGCGTTGCGCATCGGCGGCATCGTGTTCGACGGCTACCCGGCCCATCAGCCCACCGTGGGCCACCCAGCGGTCGCCCGAAGCCCAGAACCCCCGCGGTCCGCCCTCGCACAGTCGCAGAAAGGCATGCGGAGAAGAGGCCGGCACTTGCCCCCGAACCTGGTGCATTCGAGAAGTGGTCACCGAGGGATGCCGAGACCCTGCCAATCCGATCTCACGTCAGAAAGGGTCTACCGAGCCCTCGAGCAGGTATTCCTCCTGCTCGTCTCTCGGGCCGGTGACGCTGGAGACACCGCAGTTGGCGAGGAGCGCGTGTGCGTCCTCGATCCCGCTGTCCGAAGGCGCGATCACGTCCTCACCCTGGGCCGGTTCATCCGACAGGGCCGCGAGAAGGCCGACATCCTGGTCGGCGATCCGGGACGCCACCACGCGGAGGTTGGTTTCGCCGGTCGCGGGATTGTCGAAGGCCGAGGCCGTGAGGAGGTCGTGGTAGGTGTTCCCCGTAAAGATCTGGGTGCCCAGCCCCGAGGTCTGTTTCCGTCCCCGCACAAACCCCGCGTCGCTGTTCCCGTCCTCGATGGTGTAGCCCATGATGTTCAGTTGGGCGACCGCACACTGGTAGGCAGTCTCCCTGCCGGGCGGAGCGACACCGTAGAAGGAGAGCGGGGCCGATGAACACGCGGCGGCAAAGAGGGCAAGGAGGGCGGTGTAGCTCTTCATCTCGTGCTTTCCTTTCGCAAGGAAGGGGCGCTGCCTCCATCTGCCGATGCAAGGTGAAAGCCGTCCAGCCTCCGGTCAACGCGGGAGCGCCGCCGTTCGCTGGCTGTGCAGGCCCTCATAACATATGTTTACGCGATGTCCGAGTCATCCCCGCCCCGGTTGGACCATTCGACGCGCAGTGGTCACGCAAGCTCGCAGGATGCGGCCTCCGAACAGCGGTCCGCGGCCGGTGAGCAAGCCCCTCCCGCCCTGCAGCGGGACACCTCCACTTTTGTTACACCCGCAGACCCGACGCCGGTTCCGCAAGCCGGGGACCAGCACGACCTCGACCGGCCGGAATACTACCTTAACCGCGAGCTGACCTGGCTCAACTTCAACTTCCGCGTACTGCACGAAGCCGAGGACACCAGGACCCCGCTGCTGGAACGCCTCAAGTTCCTCGCGATCGTCGGATCGAATCTGGACGAGTTCTTCATGAAGCGGATCGGGGGGCTGAAGCAGCAGGTCGAGGCCGGAATCACCGAACGGACGGTCGATGGTCGCACGCCGATCGAGCAGATCGACCAGTGCCATGAGGTGGTGAGGCGCCTCGAGGGGCGGCAGCGGGAAGCGGCCCGCGAGATCCTGGCCGCGCTGGCCGCGGAACAGATACAGCTCGCCGACTGGGACGACCTGTCTGCAAGGCAGCGGAAGTGGCTCCGCAAGCACTACCTCCGCAACATCTATCCGCTGGTGACCCCGCAGGCTACCGATCCGGCGCATCCCTTCCCCTTCATCTCCAACCTCTCGCTGAACCTGCTGGTCACGCTTCGCTACCCGCGCGACGAGCACAGCATGCTGGCACGGGTCAAGGTGCCGGTGGGCACGGGCATTCCGCGGTTCGTCCGCATCGACGAGACCAACGTCTGGGTGCCGCTCGAGAGCATCATGGCCAACAACCTGGACCTGCTCTTCCCCGGCATGCAGATCCTGGCCTGCGAGTTCTTCCGCGTTACGCGCAACGCGATCTACGACGTGGACGAGGACATGGCGGACGATCTCCTGGAGACGATCGAGGCGGGCCTGCGAAAGCGGCGCCTGGCGCCGATCGTCCGGCTCCAGGTCGCCGAGGGCTTCGACCCCAAGCGCGTCGGCCACCTGACGAGCGTGCTCGGACTGAGGGATAGCGACGTGTTCACCGGCGAGGGGCTTCTGGGTTTGCGCGATCTCATGGAGCTTCACGACCTGCCCCGGCCCGGGCTGAAGGACCTGCCCCACCAACCCTCGCAGCACCCCGAGCTCCTGAGTTCCCGTCCGATCTTCCACACCATCCGGGAAGAGGGGTCGATCCTGCTGCACCATCCCTATCAGGCGTTCGACACATCCGTGTTGCGCTTCCTGCGCGAGGCCGCGCACGACCCGAAGGTGCGAGCCATCAAGATGACCTTCTACCGGATGGCTCCGCGCAGCAGCATCATCGATCACCTTGTGCTCGCGGCCCGCAGCGGCAAACAGGTCGCGGTCGTCATCGAACTCCGGGCGCGCTTCGACGAGGAGGCCAACATCCACTGGGCGAACGCCCTGGCCTCGCACGGCATCCACGTCACCTACGGCGTGCTGGGGCTGAAGACCCACTGCAAGGTGGTTCTGGTCGTGCGCCAGGACTACGACGGGCTGCGGCGCTACGCCCACATCGGCACCGGCAACTATCACGGGGGCACGGCACGCCTCTACTGCGATCACGGATTGCTGACCTGCGACCTCTCCATCGGGGCCGACCTCACTGAACTTTTCAACTACCTCACGACGGGTTACAAGCCCAAGCGGAAGTACTGGAAGCTCCTGCCGGCGCCGAAATACCTGCGGTCCGCCATCCTGCGCCGGATCAAGCGTGAACGGGAACTGCACTCCGAGGATTCACCGGGGAAGATCCAGTGCCAGATGAACGCGCTGGAGGATCCCGAGGTGACGAGGGCGCTCTACGAGGCCGCCGCCAAGGGGGTGCAGGTGGACCTGATCGTGCGCGACAGCTGCCGAATCCGGCCGGGGATTCCGGGGCTGTCCGAGAACATCCGTGTATTCAGCATTGTCGGGCGCTTCCTGCAGCACTCGCGGATCTACTACTTCCGCAACGGGGGGGACGAGGAGTATTACATCGGCTCGGCGGACTGCATGCGGCGCAACCTGAGCGCGCGCGTGGAGGCGCTGGTCCCGGTCGAGAGTCCCGCCCTTCGCTCCGAACTCCGGCAGGTCCTGGACATCCAGCTGGCGGACCGCCGCTGCGCCTGGGAAATGCGGCCTGATGGCAGCTATCGGCAGCGCGCCCCCATAGCGCGCCGGGAGACCTGCACCTTCGATACGATGATCGCCTGGGCCCACGCGCGCGAGTTCGAGGGCGCGCGGTTGCGGAAGCGCCCGGCGCGCGGGCCCAAGCGTCGCCGGAAGAGGAGATGACGACCCGCCGCCGCTGGCTCATCGGGTTGATCCTGCCCGGTGTGTTCTGGACGGTGGCCGGAGGCTGCGTCAAACAGGGCGGGACAGGCGCGCGGTACCGTGGTTCGGATGTGATTACCTCCGAGGAAGCCCGGGAAACCAGTGCCAACGATGCGTATGACGTGGTTCAGCTGCTGCGTCCCATGTGGCTTCGCGCCCGCGCGGCGCCATCCCTGACGAACGCTGCCGGCGGCTACGCCCGCATCTATGTCGACAACGTGCCGCTTGCGGGCGGGACGCGGGAACTGAGGACGGTACCGGCGGGCGATATCCGCGAGATCCAATACATCAGCCCCGCGGACGCCACCACGCGATTCGGGACGGGGCACGCGGGAGGGGTCATCATGGTGCTCACGCGGAGTGGTGGGTAGGCGCTCCACCGCCTCGGGCGACCGCGGTGGACCCTTCGATGGTCTGCCAACCATCTCGCACTTGCAAGGAGCTGATCATGATGAGACAGACCATCGCCAGTCTGCTCGGGGCCGCCGCGCTTCTTCTCGGCTGCATGCCCCGGGAGGGGGGCGAGGACGTAACGGCCCTCAGGGGCGGACTGCTCATCGACGGCACGGGCGGCCCCCCTGTGGAAAACGGAATCGTGGTGATGCGCGGCCCGCGGATCGTAGCGGCGGGGGCGGAGGGCACGGTGGACATCCCGGCCTACATCGACCGCCTCATCGACGTGACCGGCAAGACCATCATGCCCGGGATGATCGAGGGGAACAGCCACATCATCTTCGACGGCCAGTCCAATCACCCCGCGTACTTCGCGGGGCGCTACCGCGACTACTACGAGATCGGCGCGCGCAACCTCTATGCCAGCCTCATGCAGGGGATCACCACCTCGCGCGACACCATGGACCCGCTGGAGGAGATGATTCGCCTGCGCGAGGATGTGGAGAACGGCGTCATCGCGGGCTCCCGTCTCTTCACCTCGGGAACGATCCTGAACTATCCGGGCGTCTACCGGATGTTCGACGATCCCGCCGATTCGGTCTTCCTCGGCATCCCGCCCGAGGGCGTGGAGTATGCGCGGGCCGCGATGAGGCTGCCCGTGCGCGACGGGGCGCACGGCAGGGAGATCGTAGCCGACTACGCGGAACGCGGAGTCGACTTCATCAAGGTGTCGAGCCACAGCGGGCCGGAGAACATTCCCCCCGAGTTGTCGACGGAGGCCCTCACCGAGATCGTGGAGGAGGCGCACGCTCGCGGGCTGCGGGTGACCACGCACACCTCGTCGATCCCGAGCATCGTGGCGGTTCTCGACGCGGGCGTGGACGCCATGGAACACCCCACTCTCGTAAGCGAGGAGGAAGTCGGGCCCCAGGGCGAGTTCTCCGATGAACTGGTGCAACGCTTCGTCGACCAGAATGTCTACTCGGTGTCCCTGATGGTCGTGCGCGAGGTCTATGTGACCTACATGGAGGACCCCAGCCGCCTGGAGGATCCGTGGTACATCCGCCACGCCCCCGCCGACATGGTGCAGGAGGCCCGTGAATGGGTGGCCAGGGACCTCGCAAACGATCCCGAGGCGCTGGAAAACCACCGGGCCGGCCTGGAGTTGGGACGCGAGAACCTCGCCAAGCTGATCGCCGCGGGCGCCCCGATCGCGATGGGAACCGACAAGGGCACCCGCCTCAACTTCCACGAGAGCGGGAACCACGTGCGCGAAATGGAGATCTTCATCGAACTCGGGATGACGCCGATGGAGGCGATCGTGTCGGCCACGCGCAGGGGAGCGGAGTTGCTCGGCATGGAAGACGAGTTCGGGACCATCGAGGCCGGGAAGCTCGCCGACGTGATCGTGGTGGACGGCGATCCGCTGGAGGACATCTGGGCGCTGCGGGAGGTGGACCTGGTGTTCAAGGAGGGGGTGCGGTACCGGTAGACGCTTGTAGGCGGTCAGGAATGACAAGTACAATTGTCAGTTTGTAATGTCTACCTTACATTTTCATCGACTGGGGGGACCGCCCGAGGGTGCTGTCCAGCCCCCAGCAGCTCCGCAACCGTCACCACCCTCCCCCGCCCCGCCCAGCGCCCCAGCGTGACCTCCTCGGGCTCCAGCCCCAGCCCCCACGTCGCGTCGCGCACGGCCGTGACCACGTAGCCGCGCTCCTGCAGCCCGTCGACGGCCTGGGTCACGCAGACGTCGCGCGCCACACCGATCACCACGAATTCGGGTCGCCGGCCGAGCGCTTCGCCCAGTGACCGCACGAACGCATCGGCGCCGGGATTGCCCTCGAAGACGTTGAAGCGCGTCTTTCGCACGAACACCGGCCGCTTCTCCGCCACGGCCCGGCGCGCGACCGCCGCGGCGGCACCGGCACCAGCGTCGTGCGCCAGCACCACCGGATCGACCGGGCGGATCCCGGCGATGATCTCGGCCCCCGCCCGCTCGGCCGGATCCGGCGACCGCCCCATGCAGTGCGGAGGGTACGTGCCCAAGGCCGGATCGGGGGCCACCGGGTCGATCTCGGCGTCCTCCAGCCCGTGCCAGTCGCCCGTGTAGACCAGCACGTCGCAGTGGGCGCGCATCCAGGCCGTGACCCTTTCCAGCGCGGGGACGATCCCTATCGCGCCCGGATCGGAGTTGTCGAAGAGGTCGCGGACATAGAGCAGGCCTGCCGGGTCCATGAAGTCCGACTGCACATCGACGATCCAGCCCACCCGCGCGGGACGGGTCGCGCTTGTTTCCACAGAATCGGCGGACATTTCAGCGACCACCGGCTGTGCGACCACCCGCTCCGGCGCTCATTCCACCGGCTCCAACCGCTCGTTCGGCCGATGCCACCGCCCGGCCTTCGACACCGGCCTGCCCTCGACGAGCACGATGTCGGCGGTGTAGTCGTAGGATCCGCCCATCAGCGACGAGCCCACGCCGTAGGAATCGACCGGCACCCCGGCCTCCTCGAAAGCGCGAATCTTCGTGCCGTTGAACCCGCCCGAGGCCACGATCCGGACATGGCCGAACCCGGCGGCATCCAGCGCGTCGCGCACCTTGTGCACCAGACGCGGGGTGACGCCGCGGGGGTCGAAGTCGCCCATCTCGCCGGCCATGCTGCGGTCCACCATGGTGCCGGAGGTGTCGAGGCGGACGCCCCAGAGCCGCTCGCCCATCGCGCGCGCCACCGCCAGGCTCGTGGCGACGCTGTCGTTGTCGAAATCGACGAGCGAGACGATGCGCACGTCGCCTGCGAGATGTGCAGCCAGCGCCTCCGTCGCGGCCACCGTGTCGCCGCCGAAGGCCGCGATCAGGCCGTGGGGCACCGTCCCGATCCCGGACGACCCCCACCACGAGGCCTGGGCATCGGTCGAGACGCCGATCGCGCCGGCCACGTGAGCCGCCCATCCGTCGCCGGTCTGCACCATCCAGTGGTCATGGCGCGCGGGAAAGAACATGATCGGCTTGGGCCACGCGGCCTCGACCACCGCGCGGGTGTTGGTCGCGATGCGGGTCCGGCGGCCCAGCACCCCGGCATACAGCGTCTCGAGGTGCACGAAGGCCGGGTAGGGCCCGGTGATGAACATGACCGTCTCCCAGGGGCGGGCACGGTCGCCGTCACGCAGGGAGCGCACTTCGAGGTCGCTGAAATCGTAGCCCTCGGTCAGGCAGAGTTTCAGCATGCCGATCGCCTCGTCGGTGCCGGCGACCACCGCGTCGCGCTTCTGGAAGACCTGCATGGTGACCGTGGGGCCGCGCCCCGCCGCCAGGAGCAGATCGCGCGCGCGCACGAAGTATTTGTCGGAGTAGTAGCCGCTCCGCATCTTCTCGACCGGGAAGGCGAAGATGGACGGGTCGCGCCGCTGGTCGTGGCGGATGGGGTCGGGAGGCGAGGAGGCGGTCACGGGCCGAGCCGCTCGAGGTCCAGGGGCTGCGCGGGGTCGTCGAACCGACGATAGCCGCCGGTGATGGTGGAGGGCGAAGTCAGCTGGCCATCGTAGGTGCCGGACACGACATCGCCGAAGAACACCATGTCGAAGTCCAGGTGCAGATCGGGATGCGTGTGGGTGCCGCTCAACGTTCCCGAGAAGACCAGGCGCTCGACCCGCAGGCTGAAGGTCCCGGTAACGGCCCCGTCCGAAGCCTCCTCCATTCGCAGGCTCCAGCTCTCCAGCGCACCGAAGGCTGCGCTGGTGCCCACCCAGTTGCCGGTGACGGTAGGATGTTCGGGCTCGGTCGTGCCGTCGCAGCCGGTCGGGACGGCCACAATGGCGAGGAGCAGGAGGGCTGGCCGCCACCCCACCGGTCTCGGTGCGGGATGCGCCGTCTTCGGACTGTCGTCCAGTGGTTTCACCCGGATTCGCGCCTCGCCTGGGGTTGCTCTCATTTCACACACTGCGCTCGAACGTTCAAGCAGACAAGCTCTGCCGCTGCCGACGGGAACCGGCCAGCCGACCCATCCGCTTGACTGCCAGCCCTCCGCGCACCAGCATGGCAGCAGACCAGCGCCTGATCGGGGCGCCGAACAAGGCCTTCCCCAACAGGGAGAACCACATGACGAAGCGAACCCGCTCATGGTTTCTGCTGCTCCCCGGCCTGACGCTTGCCGCCGCGTGCGCCCCTGAAGCCGCAGACGAACAGGAAGCCGCCGCCGACCCCACCGCGATCCCGGACCCGGCCATGGCCGGCCTGCCGAACCCGAATCCCGAAGTCATGGCCGACTGGGTCGACCTTCCCGACGAACGCGAATGGGGCTCCACGGCCGGGGTCGACGTCGATCCGACCGACGGACACATCTGGGCCTACGACCGCTGCGGCGGCGTGGGACTTGCCGGCGGATGCGCGGAGACCCTGGTCGATCCGATCTTCAAGTTTCACCGCGAGACCGGAGAGATCCTCGCCAGCTTCGGTGCGGGACTCTTCGTCCTTCCGCACGGGATCCACGTCGACGCGGACGGCAACGTCTGGGTCACCGACTCGATGGGGACGGTGGACAAGGGCCACCAGGTCATCAAGTTCAGCCCCGAGGGCGAGGTTCTGATGGCGCTGGGCCAGCCGGGAAGGGTGGGCACCGAGCCCGGGCTCTTCAACCAGCCGTGTGACGTGATCACGGCTCCGAACGGGGACATCTTCGTCTCCGACGGGCACAGCGGGCAGAACGCCAATCCCCCCGAGGGCTCGACCGGCCGCATCATCAAGTTCTCGCCGGAGGGCGAGTACATCATGGAGTGGGGCCAGATCGGCGACGGGCCGGGCGAGTTCCGCACCCCCCACGGCATGGCCTTCGATTCGCAGGGCCGCCTGTTCGTGGCCGACCGCGGCAACCACCGCATCCAGATCTTCGACCAGGAGGGCAACCACCTGGACTCGTATTACCAGTTCAGCCGCATCAGCGGGCTCTATATCGACGCGGACGACAACCTCTACGCGATCGACTCCGAGTCCAATCCGGGCAACCACGAGGGCTGGATGACGGGGATCCGGATCGGCCACGCGTCGGAGGACCGGGTCACCGCGTTCATCCCGCCCCACGCCATCTCCGAGGACCGGCCGCATGGCTACGCCGGCGAGGGTGTGGCCGCGGACGGGGACGGCAACGTGTACGCCGCGGAAGGGCCGATCTCGCTGGCCGCCGCGGGCGGTGGCCTCACCAAGTACGCGCGTTCAGAGGGGAATTAGGAGCGACCCGGCCAGCACGGCGACCGCGCCGATGACCACCGGCGGGCCGACCATGCCCGTCGCGCCTGCATGATGCCCGGCGCGTCCGCATAATGCCCGGCACGTCCGCACTGCACGAAGCCCGCGCCCTGGTGCGTGACGCGCGCCGCGTCGTGGCCCTCACCGGCGCGGGCATCTCCGCCGAGTCCGGCGTCCCCACCTTTCGCGACGCCGGCGGCCTGTGGCGCACTTATCGCCCCGAGGACCTCGCCACCCCGGAGGCGCTGGCGCGCGATCCACGCACCGTGTGGGAGTGGTACGACCACCGCCGCGGCTTCCTGGCCACCTGCGAGCCCAACCCCGCCCACCGCGCCCTCGCGCGCTTCTTCCTGCGGCGCGGGACGGCCGGGCTCATCACCCAGAACGTCGACGGACTGCACACCCGCGCCGCCCACGAGGAGGCGGGCGCCGGGGCGCCGGACGCGGCCCTGCCCGTCGAGCTGCACGGCATGATCGCGCGCGACCGCTGCAACGTCTGCGGCGAGCGCGCCCCCGGCGAACCGCTCGGCGACACCCTTCCCCGCTGTGCCCGCTGCGGCGGCCTGCGCCGTCCGGATGTCGTGCTCTTCGGCGAAGCGCTTGACGGTGCCACGCTCACCCGCGCCCAGGCGATGGCGGCGGCGGCCGACCTGTGCCTGGTCATCGGCACAAGCGCCGAAGTCTATCCGGCGGCTGCCATCCCATGGACCACCCGCCACGCGGGCGGTCACATCATCGAGGTCAACACGCAGGCGACCTCGCTGACGAGCGCGGCTTCGGTGGCCGTGCACGGCAAGGCCGGGGAGGTGCTACCGGTGGTGCTGGGTTAGCAGTCCGTGGAACAAGTCCCCACTGCATTCGGACGGCGATGCATCCGCGGACTGCTGGCACACAGCCGGAACGGGAACCGATCGAGAGAGATGCCGGGACGCTATCGAGCGATACGGAGGCACGGCTGCAACCCTCAGGATCGGGGCAGCACCCGGGCACCCGTCAACCTCAGGTGGTGATCGGTCGACCAGACCGTTTCGATTCCGTGCCGTGCCATAAAGGCCAGACTCGAAGCGTCCACATAGGTCAGGCGCGCGCCGCGAAGGCGGTTCAGCATGCGGCGGGTTTCCCGATGGTACTCGGCATCAACGCCGAGGAGTGTCAATCCCTCGAGGCTGTCGGCAAACAATGCGAATGAGCGCGCGGCTTCCTCGCCATGCCGATGCAGAAACCACGAATATGCCTCCGACCAGACCAGCAGCGACGTGTGCCAGTGGGGTCGTGTTCCCCCGAACAGCGCCCGCGCCTGTGCGTGATACTGGTCGCGCCTGCTCAGCGCGGCGATGAAAATCCCGGTATCCAGGAAGACCTTCGGCCGACTCAAGTCGATTCCCGGCCGTAAACCACCTCGTCGACGGTGCAACTGTCGCGGGGGCGTCCGTCCAGTGTGCCCACGTAGGACATCCATGGCCTGTCGCTCGGAACGCGTGAAACCGCTTCGCTCAGGCTGCGTCGGCACAGCTCCGCAAACGAGATCCCCTGCTGCCTGGCAAGCGCCTTGGCCCGCTCGTAGAGATCAGCTCCGAGAGACACCTGTGTTCGAATCATGTTATCATCTCCATGTGACATGATAACACTGGCTCCCCTCCCTCACCACCCTTCGTGCCGGTATACGCGAGCCCGGCCCGAGTTGTCCCACCGGTGAGACAAGACCAACCGCAGGGGCGGACCGATTCCCTGGTCCGGTCACCGCCCGACCGTTGTGGGCGCGAACAAGGACACTTTCCGGAGGCGTCTCCCGCCCTCCGGCGCGCCCGCCATTGGCGCGGAAGCCCAGTGGGTCCGCGCTTCTTGATCGCGGGCGGTGTCTTCGTTCTCTTGCAGGGGTGGCAGTCCCTCCGTCACCTTCTGCGTCGGCATCCCGGATGCGCCATGGAACAGAGCAACTTCTGGAAGGGCTTCGGCTTCAAGACCCGGATCCAGCCCGTAGTCGACGCCGGGTTCCAGTCACCTGCAGTCCGGACAGCATTCCGCCTCGTGCGAAGCGAGCAGGTGGCCCTTGACCCGTGAGGGGGCGGATCAGCCGAACCTGACCGGCGGTCGCGGCGGGCCGATCGCCTTCATGGCCCGAAACAGCGTGGCGGCGAACGTCCTCATGCTGGTTCTCGTCTTCGCGGGCCTCGCGGCGGCGAGGAACCTGGTGCAGGAGATTCTTCCCGAGCTTTCCCTCGATCGAGTCCAGATCCTCGTCGTGTACCCCGGCGCGACCCCCGGCGAAATCGAGGAGTCGGTCGTCACCAAGATCGAGGAGCAGATACGGGGCGTGGAGGGATTGGACCGGCTCGAAGCGACCGCTTCGGAGGGCTTCGGGTCCGTCGTCGCGCAGTTCCGGTCGGATACCGACATCGATCGCGCGATCAACGAAGTCAAGGCGGAGGTCGACCGCATCATCACCTTCCCCGAGGGGGCGGAACGACCTCAGGTGCGCGAGATCACGAGCCGGCAGAACGTCATCCGCCTGCTGATTCACGGCGATGTCCCGGAGCGCGCCCTCAAGGAATTGGCCTACGGCATCGAGGAAGGGATTTCGTCCCTCCCCGAGGTGTCGCTGGCCGAAGTAAGCGGTGCCCGGCCATATGAGGTTTCCATCGAGGTACCGATCAGCCGGCTGCGGGCATTGGGTCTCACGCTGGAGGATGTCGCCCTGGCGGTGCGGCAGGGTTCGATGGAGCTGTCGGCCGGCAGGATCTCCGACGGCAAGGAGGAAATCCTCGTCCGCACGCTGGGCAGGAACTACGACCAGGGTGATTTCGAAGACGTCATCGTCCTGACCCGTCCGGACGGGACATCGGTGCGCCTGAGCGAGATCGCGACCGTCAGGGACGGGTTCGAGGACACCGATCTCCTTCTGCGCTACAACGGCCAGCGAGCGGTTGGCATCGATGTATACCGCGCCTCGAACGAGAAAGTCCTCGAGATAGCGGAAGCAGTCAGGGAGTACGTCACGAGCGAAGTTCTGCCCGCGCTTCCCCCCGGGGTTGGCGTCGAGATCTGGAAGGACGACTCGGTGGAGGTATCGGGCCGGCTCGGCCTGATGATCGAGAACGCGTTGCTCGGGCTGGCACTCGTGCTGGTGGCCCTCACCCTCTTCCTCGAGCTCCGGCTGGCAATGTGGGTGGCCATAGGCCTGGCGGTCTCGTTCATCGGGACCTTCCTGTTCATGGGGCTCCTGGGCGTCTCGGTCAACATGTTCTCGCTGATGGCGCTCGTTCTCGCGCTGGGGATCGTCGTGGACGACGCGATCGTCGTCGGCGAAAGCGTCTTCACGCAACGGGAGCGCGGCGTTGGCGGGGTTGCTGCGGCAATCCGGGGGACCCGGCGGGTCAGCACGCCGGTCATCTTCTCGGTGCTCACCACGGTGACGGCGTTCGCCGCGCTCCTGCCCGCGCCCGGCCCGCAGGGCGAACTCGGCCGCCCGATTCCGCTCGTGGTGATCACGGTCCTCCTGATTTCCCTGGTGGAGTCCCTTCTGGTGCTTCCGAACCACCTCGCCCACCTGCCCGCTCCGGGCGCCTCGCGCGAGGGCTGGCTGTCCTGGCGGCTCAGTCGCGTTCGCGGACGGGTGGATCTACTGCTGAAGCGGGTCGTGGATGGTCCGCTGGACCGGGGACTGCGCCTGGCGGTCGACCGACCCTCCATCGTGCTCGCCTCCGCAGCCGGACTGCTCGTGCTTACGATGGCGGTCGTCAACGCGGGGGTGGTCCCCAACCAGTTTCTGACTCCCATCGAGGGTGAAGTCGTCACCGCCAACGTGGAGATGCCTGTCGGCACGCCGGGGGAGCGGACATCCGCGGTTGCGGCGCAACTGGAGGCTGCGGGGCATCGTGCCGTGGAGCGTATCGCGCGCGAGCGGGATGTGGATGCGGACGTCCTGGAGGTCGGCGTCGCCCTGACGGTCGGCCAGCCTGCCGAGCTCTTCGACCCGTTGGGGGGCAACGCCGTGGAGGCGGCACAGGGCCACCTGGGCGCCGTCCAGTTCAAGCTCATCGACTGGGAACGACACGACATCGCCCCATCGACCTTCGAGCGGCTCTGGCGGGAAGAGGTCGGCGTGCTTCCCGGCGCGAGATCGCTGTCGATCTCCTCGAACCTGATCACGCTCGGACTTCCGGTTCACTTCAATCTCTCGCACCCGGACCCCGCGCGGCTCGCCGAGATCGCGGACGAGTTCGTCACCGAACTGCGCGGCATCGACGGCGTCTTCGACGTGCGCAGCAACCTGGATGCGGGGTTCCGGGAATTGCAGCTGGAGCTGAAGCCGGCGGCCCGCACGCTGAATCTGACGGTCGGCCATTTCGCGTCGCAGGTTCGCTCCGCCTTCTTCGGTGTCGAGGCGCTCAGGGTGCAGCGCGGACGCGAGGACGTGGGCGTGTATGTGCGCCTGCCCGGGGAGGAGCGCAATTCCGCGGCCGATGTGGAGCGCTATCCAGTGCGCACCCCCGGCGGCGAGGTGCCGCTGGGCCAGGTGGCATCCGCCGGTTTCGCCCGGTCCGCGGCTACCGTACACCGGATGGACGGGCGCCGCGCGGTCACGATCACCGCGGATGTGGATCCGGTGCTATCGACCGGCCAGGAGGTCAACCGCAGCCTCGATGACGGTATCCTGGAACGCCTGTCGGCCCAGGACGGCCTCTTCGAGTACACTGTCGGCGGCCAGCGCAGGCAGCAGGAGCAGGCCAATGCCGATCTGGGCCGCTCGCTCTTCCTGGCACTCCTCGTCATGTACGCGCTGATGGCGATTCCCTTCGGTTCCTACACCCAGCCCCTGATCATCCTGGCCGCGGTCCCCCTGGGGCTGATCGGCGCGGTGGCCGGACACATGCTTCTCGGGCTCAGCCTGGGCATCTGGTCGATGTACGGGCTGATCGGCGTGAGCGGCGTGGTCGTCAACGACTCATTGATGATGATCAAGTTCATCAACGATCTCAGGGCCTCCGGAGTGCCGGTGCGGGACGCGATCATCACCGGGGCCAAGGACCGCTTCCGGCCCATCCTGCTGACTTCCGTGACGACGTTCGTGGGCGTCGCCCCGCTGGTCTTCGAGACCAGCACCCACGCTCAGCACCTCGTGCCGCTGGCCGCCTCGGTCGGTTTCGGGGTGCTCATCGCCACCGCGCTACTGATGCTCGTGGTGCCGGCTCTCGTGGCGGTGCGGTCTGCGGTTGAAGCCGGGAGGAGCAAGGCGGCCTGAACGGCCAGCGGTCGAAATCCCCTGGCATTCGACCGACCGCCATCCCTACCAGTCCGCCGACTCCTCGTCGTACAAGGCTGTCGGCAGACGGTAGGAGAACTTGGCCGCGTCGAAACTCGCGAAGTCCATCAAGGCGACGAAACGGTCCAGCTTCCCCTTCGCTCCGATGCGGGGCAGCACCTTTCCGACGATCCTGCGGAGCCGGTGCTTGAACCGCATCGCTGGAACCACTTTCCGTTTCCGGGAAGGAAACAGGAACGTGTCCGCGAGTTCGTCACCGATCAGTTCACGCGACGCCTGCGTCACGACGCGCGCCATCTCTCTGCGCTCGGCGGGCTCCTTGACGCCAATGATCACCGGAGCGCTCTCCACGAGGCTGTTGGCCATGATGATCGCGTCGAGGTCCGCGGGGGGTTCGCACAGCGAGCCGATTTCGAACGCATGGCATGCGGACGCTTCGTCGTCGAAAATGATCTCCTCGGGAATGCCCATCAGCAGTCCCGTGTAACGCCAGACGTGGATGTATGCTTCCCGCTCCTCGGCGCTGAAATCGCCCCCGAGCGCGGCCACATGCCGCATGAGACGACCGGAAAAGGCCGCACCGGCCAGGAGCACATGCGCGGCGCTGATCGGTTCCCCGTGCCGTTCATGGTCCCATTCGTCGGACTGGTTGATCAGGTACCGGGACTGCGCATGCACCAATCGAACCCGGAGCGTGAGCCTCCATCCGTCCCCTCCGGGCTCCATCCCACCCGGCAGGTACTGCTCGACCAGTTGCAACCCGTTCTGCTTCAGCCGGCGCACGCCCGAGTCAGTCACCCGCCCCCGGATCCGGAATGACTTGCTGATCAGGGTCGAGAACCCCTCGACGATGCTGCCGCCGACCAGGGCCGCCAGGACGATGTCCGAGTTGCGCAGGAAGGCGCGCGAGGCCATTCGGGCGATCGCGGGGTCGAACCAGTCCGGCACCGCATGCGCCTCGTCGACGAACTCGCGAAGCGACTGGGGCATGTCCGATGGCACGGCATCGGAGGACTCCAGGGCTCTCGTCAGGATCGCGTGTACCTCTCGCGGAGGGAATGACGAAAGATCCTTGACCAGGGCATCCGCCAGCGGATCGCCGACCGTCGTGTGACGGATGTAGGCCTCCGCAAGCTCCGGATCGCGCTGGCGGGCGGTCTCGTATCCCGCGGCGTACTCACTGGGAACTTTCAAGGCTTCACCGATCTGACCCGGCCCGCGGCCGACCCGCCCCGCCACACGGCATGGCGTGGCCTCCGAGGGATGGTGCATTGCAGCGTCACAGCAATCTGCCAAACCGTGCGGCAAACCGGAAGAGCCGGGTTGCAAGCCAGGCGTTGCCGACCGCGCCTGTCGCGTTGGATCTGGCCTGCCATAGTCCTCCGCTCCGCCACACGCCCTGGCAGAGCCTGTGCCGGAACGCTGTCCGCTCGCAAGGCAGCGACGCGAGGCGTACTATGCGGGTTGTCCCGGACACACGTGCACCCCAACCGTCCCTCCGGATCATGCGCCCCAAGCGTCACATCCTCATTGCGCTGTGCGCCGCCCCCCTTGTCGCGGTCTTCCCCGCCGGGTTCGCCGGCCCTGTCGCCGCCCAGGAATCCCGTCACTTCGACCTCCTCGTTCGCGGGGGTCGCGTCCTCGACGGCACCGGCAACCCCTGGTTCCGCGCGGACATCGGCGTTCGTGGCGGCCGCATTGAGGCGCTGGGAGATCTCGCCGGGGCCACCGCCGACCGGGTGATCGACGCCAGCGGCCGCTACGTGTCGCCCGGCTTCATCGACATCCACTCGCATGCGGACGACGGCGGCAGCGGGCGGTTCGGGCGGTCCATCCGCAACGACTCCACCCACCGCAAGTCGGCCCCCAACGTGGTCTCGCAGGGCGTCACCACCATCGTGGTCAACCAGGACGGGCGCTCGCCGTGGCCGGTCGCCGACCAGCGCGCCACGCTCGAACGACAGGGCGTGGGCCCGAATGTCATGCTGATGGTGGGTCACGGAACCGTGCGGGAGAGGGTGATGGGGTATGACTACCTGCGCCCCTCCACGGCGGAGGAGACGGCGCGGATGGCGGCGCTGGTCCGCCAGGCGCTGGAGGAGGGTGCAGTCGGCCTCTCGGCAGGGCTCGAGTACGCGCCGGGCCGCTGGAGCACGACCGACGAGGTCGCGGCTCTCGCAGCCGAGCTGGTCCCGTACGACGGGGTCTACATCTCGCATGAGCGGGCCGAGGGCGCGGACCCGATGTGGTACCTGCCAAGCCAGCACGAGGGACGTCCGCCCACTCTGCAGGACGCGGTCATGGAGACGATCGAGATCGGGCGCCGCACGGGCGTGCGGGTCGTGGCCTCGCATATCAAGGCCAAGGGCGTGGCGTACTGGGGGTCCAGCGCATCGGCGATCCAGCTCATTCAGCGGGCTCGCGACGAGGGGGTGCGGGTGTGGGCGGACCAGTACCCCTACCCCACCAGCGGCTCCGACGGCAACACGGTGCTGGTGCCGCGGTGGGCGCTGAGCGATCCGGATGCCGACGGCCCCCGGGACAGGCGCCCACCGGCCGATATGCTGGAGATGAGGTTGCAGGATCCCGAAACGGCGGCGCGGATCCGCACCGACATCCTGCACGAGATCGGGCGTCGCGGAGGGACCGACCGCGTCGTGATCTTCGACCATCCCATCGCGGACTACGTCGGCATGAACCTTCAGGAGGTGGCCGACCTGCGCGGCGAGGACCCGGTGGAGACGGCCATCGCGCTACAGATGGAAGGTGACCGCGATCGACGCGGTGGCGGGCGGATGCGCGGGTTCTCGATGTCGGAGATCGACGTGGAGAACTACGCCGCGCAGCCGTGGGTCGCCACGGCCTCGGACGGAGGCATCGGCTGGCCCGGCGACGGTCCCGTCCACCC
This sequence comes from Longimicrobiales bacterium, assembly GCA_965211645.1. GTDB lineage: Bacteria > Gemmatimonadota > Gemmatimonadetes > Longimicrobiales > Gaopeijiaceae > Bin94. The sequence goes on from OZ242947.1 coordinate 1,392,000, forward strand.
GCGCTTCTACGGCACCTTCCCTCGCAAGATCCGGCACTACGCACTGACCGTCGGCGCTCTTTCCCTCGAATCCGCCATCCGGGCGCAGACATCGCTCCCGGCGCTCATCATGGGCCTCGCCGATCGGGGCGAGATCCGCGAGGGCAACTGGGCCGACCTCGTGGTGTTCGACCTCGAGACGATCGCGGATCAGGCCACCTTCGTGGACCCCCACCAGCACTCGACCGGGATCGACCACGTGCTGGTCAACGGCGAATTCGTGGTCGAGGACGGCGAGATCCTGCTGACGCTGCCCGGCAGGGTGCTCGCGTCGCGGAGGGGAGGGCGGCCGGCGGCTTGAACGCGGTCGCAATGCCGCGGACGGGCGCGGTGGTCCGTTCGTTTCGACGTCTGGTCCCGGCCTACGTCAGCAGCTGCGCCGGTGCGTGGTGGATCCACCGGGTCGCACCGTTACCCGTGTCGGAAGACGCCGCCCGACTCCTGCGCCGCCTGGAGCGAGTTGTCGGTGCCTTGCCGCGCACCGAGGTGAAGACGGTCACCGATGAGTACCTGCACGCGGTCTGCCGCACGCTGCTCGGGTTCCGCGATGACCTCGAGTTCCGGCTCTCGCCGGCCGAGGGCGTCGTACATGTCCAGTCGGTCTCCCGGGTGGGACTGTTCGATTTCGGAGTGAACCACCGGCGGGTCGAGCGGGTGCGTCGACGGCTGCGGATGCGTTCGGGATGTGGCGTCACCCTCGGATACTGAGCGGCATTTCAAACTGGCGGCTGATTCTCAATCGAAATCAGCGTCCAATCGTTATTGGAAGAGCGTCTGATCGTTACTCCGTGGACGTCTGATCGTTATTCCGTGGGCGTCTGATCGCAATCAACGCGCACGCCGGATGACTGCCGGTGCACTTTGCGCGGCCTGCTAGCTTCCCCACACTCCCCGCATTACGCGAAGCGCGTTGAGCCCCAGGATCTTCTCCACGCGCTCGGCCGTGTGCCCGCGGTCCCGGAGCATGTCGGCGAGCTTGTGGAACTGGTCGGGGCCCTGCAGGTCGGGGATGAAGGGCACGACCCCGGCGCGTTCGCCCGCAGCGCCGATCCCAGCCGCGCGGCGTGCCTCGACGTCCCGGCGCGCCGCTTCGTAGGCTGCTTCCATGTCGTCGTGGGAGGTCGTCCCTCCGTCGGTCCCGATTCCGACGTGGTCCTCTCCGCACACCTGAACAGCGTGCTCGATGTGCTCCACCACGTCGTCCGCCACGGCCATGCCGTCGGCTGCGAGGAATGGCATGAAATAGATCCCGACGATGCCCCCGCCCTCGGCGACGAGGCGGAGCTCCCGGTCGGTCTTGTTGCGCGGCAGGTCGGTAACCGCCCGGCAGCCGGTGTGCGTGATCGCGATGGGTTCGGTGGACACTTCGATGGCGTCCAGGCAGGTTTGCTCGCCGCTGTGGCTCAGGTCCACCAGTGTATTGGTGGCATTCAGCTCGGCCACCACTTCACGCCCGAACTCGGTGAGCCCGGCGTTCTCCGGCACCATCGAGCCGTGTCCGATCTGGTTGGCGACGTTGTAGGTAAGCTGGATGATCCTGACGCCCAGTCCGGCGAAGACGCCGACACGGCCTGCGTCGTCACCCATCATGGCGGCGTTCTGGAAGCCCTGGATGATCCCGACCTTGCCGTCGCGTGCCGCGCGCTCGATGTCGCTGGCCGCCCAGACCTTGAAGAGCGCTTCGGGGTGTGCGCGGATGATGCGGTTCCAGCGTGCGATGTCGGCGACCGAGCTCTCGAACGGCTCCTGAGGGCCAGCGACGTAGCCGATCGTGGTGTTGACGGCCGCCGTGCCGGAGGCGAGCGCGTCGGCGAGCGCCCGGTCGTCGAGCGAGGTGCGCTGTTCACCCTCCAGGGCTCCGGACGGCCCTCCCGACCTCGGCACGTTCGGGTTCCGGATGCCGCCGAGCATGTTGACAACGAAGAGATCGGATCGGGGCCGGGCGGGCTCCGAGGCTGGTCGGGTGCAGCCGGTTCCCACCCCCGCGAGAGCGATGCCGGCGGCCGAGGCGAGGAAGGCGCGGCGGCTCGGGTACTCCCCGTCCGGACCGGTCACCTGGCACCTCCGAATCGCGGCCACGGTACCAGCATCGGCGTGCTGCCCTGGTAGTCACGGTATCCCGGGTACTTGCCTGCGGATATCGATTCGGTCAGGCGGATCGAGGGGATGAACAGGGCGATGAGCAGGATGAACCCGAGACCCGTCCAGTTCAGCCACTGGCCCGAGGCCGCCACCGCAAACAGGAAGAAGACGCACCACATGCCCATGTCGCAGAAGTAGTTGGGATGACGGCTGTAGCGGTACAGTCCGGTAGTCAGGAACGGCTCCGTGACTTCCTCCCCCGCCGCGATCCTCCGCTTCTTGTCCTGCTGAAACGCCCACATCTGTTCGTCGGCGACGGTCTCACCCACGAACAGCAGGAAGAACAATCCGGCGGCGACGAAATCCAGCCAGCCGAGCGGCACCTCCGTCCACACCGCCGCCTGGTGCACCGGCGACGTGAACCACCAGATGATCAGCATCTGCCCGAAGCTGTTGAAGACCAGATTGAGCACCTGGAAGGCCATGGGGCTTGTCCGCTCACGAACGACCTCCCACCGATAGTCTTCCCCGCCCGGCTGGTATCCGCCCTTCCGGGCGAAGTTGAAGGTCAGGCGCGCTCCCCACAGCAGCACGAGCACCGTCATGACGTTCACCCGCGGCACGGCGAAGTCCAGGCTGGCCGCGACGATCAGGCAGTACACGGGCGGGCAGAGCGACCACAGACGGTCCACCCACGAGCATTCGCGCGTGATGACGGACACGAGCCAGACAAGAGCGGCCAGAATCAGGCACAGGTCGAGCACCGTGCCGTAGGGCGTGCCGGTGAGCGGGTGGGGGATGAGGTTGAGGTTGGGCATGCGGTGTCTTTTCGGGGCGCTGGGGCGTTCGTGGTGACCGGACTTGAAGTTGCGGCGCTTTCACGCCTCGGTCCAGAAGAATGTGTGGAACCCTGGAGAGCGCTTCAGCGATGTTGAATCGGCGGTCGATCCCGCTCGGTGTCAAAGCCCGTCTCGAAGGCAGGGTGTGGAGTCAAACCACGAGAAAGACCGTCAACATTTCCGTTGACAACAACTGTGTTGACGGTTAGCCTTGGAGAGCCTGTTCAGCCGCATCTCTCCATTTCACACACCCCGGCGTAAGAGACCGGCCATGAAATCATCCACCGGCCGCTGGGTAAGCGGCGACGACTTCTTCGACCGCAAAGGCGAGTTGGCAGTTCTCGAAACCCGCGTCCGCGACGGAAACCACCTGGTAATGACCGGTCAGCGCCGCATGGGGAAGACCAGCATTCTGCAAGAACTGGGGCGCAGACTCGAACTGGAAGGCTGGGTGTTTCTCTTCGCCGATGTGGAGGCGGATCGCTCGGAGGAAGACATGATCGCGAGCCTGGCCAGGGCCATCCATCCGGTCACGCCAATTGCTTCGCGGTTTCTCAGGGCCACCGGGCGCCGGTTCCGGAGACTGGCGAGTAAGGTGGACCAGATCACCGCTCATCAGCTTGCCGTCCGATTCCGTGGCGGCCTGGATTCCGGGAACTGGCGGCGTCACGGGGAGAACCTGATCGCCCACTGCGCCGCACACCCACAGCCGGCTCTGATGGTTATTGACGAGGTGCCGATCTTCCTCGCGAGACTCCTCCGCGAGGAGAACGGTGGCAGCCGTGTGGACGAGTTCCTGAGTTGGTTGCGGGCCGTCTTCCAAAGGGGTGATAGCGCGCACCCTGTGTTGATCCTGTCGGGCAGTATCGGGCTTGCTCCATTGGTCAAGCGCCTGGGTATTTCCGATCGCATCAACTACCTGGATTCCATGCGGCTGCGTCCGTGGGACCGTGATACATCGGTGCAATGCTTCGAGAAGCTCATGACGACCTACGGACTATCCGCTGAAGATGGAGTGGCGCGGGCGGTCTACGAGCATCTCGGCATCGGCATCCCGCAATACGTGCAATCCTTCTTCGCCTGTCTCCGGGACTTCATCCGGATGGACGGACGAGACCGGATCGCGTTGGACGATGTCGTGGAAGTGTATCGCACGGAGCTGCTCGGACCATCGGGGCAGATCGACTTGGCACACTACGAGGCCCGCCTTCGCGAAGGCCTTGGTGACGCATACCGCTACCGGCTCGCAATGGAAATCCTGGCTGAAGCTGCGGTCCAGGGCGCGTTCACGACTGAAGCGCGTCGTCGGCTGGAGAACAGGCATTCCAAGCTCGTGGAAGACGCCCCGCGGCTGGTCACCGAAACCCTCGACGTCCTTGTCCATGACGACTATCTCGAACCGCATCCGGATGGCCACCGCTTCATGATGAACCTGCTGCGGGACTGGTGGAAAGCCCGTTTTCGGCATCACTACAGACCGCTGGCCGAGGATCGCGCGATCGGCTTCCGGGAGAATGACACGACATGAGCCAACCCGCCGCGCGTACCATCCGGAAGTTCAATCCGGGCGTCTTCCAGTCGGACCAGGACATCATCGACCAGTTCGCGGTCCGCGAGCATGAACTGGATACGGTTCTGGAGATACTCCGTGAGAACGTCGGCTCTCCCTCTTGCCAGCACACGCTCGTCGTGGGGCCCCGGGGCCGGGGGAAGACCATGCTGCTGGCGCGAGTCGCCGCGGAACTTAGAACGGATCCACAACTCCGGCAGACTCTGCTGCCGGTCCGCTTCATGGAGGAGAGCGTGGAGGTCTTCGATATCGGAGACTTCTGGCTGGAGGCGCTGCTCTATCTGGCGAAGGAGTGCGCCGACCAGCACCCCGGCCTGTGTAGCGAGATCAAGGCGACCCATGCCGATCTAGCGCGACGGGCCTCGGGAGACGACGTGGCCGGACATGCCAGGGCCACTCTTCTGGATGCTGCCGATCGGCTGGGAAAACAACTGGTCATCATGGTGGAGAATCTGCAGAGCCTGTGCGAAGAGACGGACGAGGACTTCGGATGGCAACTGCGGCAGTCGCTTCAATCGGATCCCAAGATCATGCTCCTGGGAAGCGCCACAAGCCACTTCGAAGCGCTGGACGACGCAGGTGCACCGTTCTTCGAACTTTTCCGCATCCTTCGGTTGAGGGCCCTGAGTACCGAGGAGTGCCAAGATCTCTGGCAGGCGATCACCGGCGAGCGACGTGAGACCAGGCAGATGCGGCCACTGGAGATTCTCACTGGTGGAAGCCCGCGCCTTCTGGTGATCGTCGCCGAGTTTGCGCGTCACCGCACGATGTCCAGGCTGTTGGAGGAGTTGGTGAGCCTCGTTGACGATCACAGCGAGTACTTTCGCGGCAACCTGAACTCGCTGCCCAGGACGGAGCGACGAGTCTACGCGGCTCTTTGTGACCTCTGGCGACCCTCAACGACCCGTGAAGTCGCGGACAGAGCACGCTCGGGCGTGCGGAAGACGTCTGCCCTGCTGGGGCGTCTGATGGGTCGAGGCGCGGTCACGACCGACGGGGATGGAAGGAATCGCCTGTACTCCGTCGCGGAGCCCCTCCACTGCATCTACTATCAACTGAGGCGCTGGCGAGACGAGGCGGCCGTCGTCCGCGGGCTGATTCGCTTCATGGTGGCCTTCTACGGACCTGACGAGACGGCGAAGATTCTCGGCTCCGTGCTGGCCGAAGAGGGATTCCAAGAGGTTTTCCGAAGCGCTCAGGAAGATCTCGACCCTGAACTCGCCCCGATCCCGGTAGGGTCAGCAGCGGATGCATACCGTGAGCTGGGCGCGCGTCATCGGGAACTCGGCGGCACGAGCTGGCAAATCCATGTGGCCGAAGGACTGTTCAATATTGGTGTAAGCCTGGCGAATTCAGGACAGACCGGGCGCTCGATCGAGTACTACCACGAACTGATCCGGCGTTTCGAGTCTACCCTGGTCCCGGAAGTGCAGGCCTCGGTCGTCAAGGCACTCTTCAACAAGGCCGATTCGAAGTGGAACGCCGGGGAGGCGGAAGCTGCGGTCAACGGCCTTACCGAGATAGTGACGCGCTTCGGCGGTTCAAAAGTGCCGGACATTCAGGAATGCGTGGGCAGGGCACTGTTGAATCGTGGATTCATGCAGAACCGGATAGGCGAGCCAAGAGCGGCAACCGCATCCTTCGACGATGCCATCGGGCGTTTCGGTGACAATCCCCTGGTCCAACTTCGATCGTGCGTTGTGATGTCACTCCTGAACAAGGGCTCCACGCTGGCCGCACTCGAATCACCCGAATCGATCGACAAGGCCATCGTAATCTGGGACGACCTCATCAAGCGGTTTGGCGAGGACGACGAGCCGGACATCCAACTACAGGTCGCCCGCGCCTTGACGAAGAAGGCGGGTGCGCATATGAAGATGGCACGGTGCGACGCAGCGCTTGCAGCTATTGACGATGCGGTTGCCCGCTACGGCGCAGCCGGCCACCACGACCTCCGGCGCGAGGTGGCCACGGCGCTGGAGCTGAAGGCGATGATTCTGAACCAAATGGGACGCGGGCACGAGGCCCTCGAAGCATGCGATCTTCTCCTTCGTGACTTCGGGAGCATTGCAGGGCAACGCGGGATCCCTGTCAAGTGGCGCGCCATGGGAAGCCGGATACACGCCCTGGTCCTGGAAAGTGACGAGTCTGCGGCAGTACGCGTGTTCCGACGAATGTGCGATGACCTGGATGTTTCCAACAACGAGATGGTCGGCAAGCTCGTCTGGGACACGATCGATCTGATCGCCGCCGGTGCGAGGCCGGGAGTGTTCGCGGATGCCCTCGTGGACAGCGCCCAAGACTGTGAGCCCCTGGTGCCGCTTATGGCTGCCCTTCAACAGCTAGCCGGGCAGACCGCCAGAGTACCCAAGGAGTTGGAGAAGGTCGTCGGAGACATTGTTCGGACGATTGAGGAAAGGCGTGGGTGAACGGCGCTACAACGCTCACCCCAGCTGGCTCGGTAGAGGGAGCCGAGGAATCGCCCCACCGCTGAGCGTCGAGTCCCAAGGGGCCATGGTCAGTGTCGCCCGTCGTTGCGCCGTCGGTCTTGCCGCTCTTGATCGCCAACAGTCGGTCGCGCCATCCTTAGGCCGCGACACTCCTTCCGCGCCGTGCTACCCCACCTCAGCGACCGATATGCCCTTGCGACCCCAACGACGTGTACTTTTGTCCGTCCTGATCTGCGTGGCGCTCACCTCCTGCGACGAGGGAGTCCCGCTGATCGTGCAGCCCCCGGAACCCCCGGAGCCACCCGCTCCGACGACCGTCCAGGTCGTTTCCGGCACGGGCCAACGCGCTGTTCAGGGATTGTCGCTCCTGGACTCGATCGTCGTCGGGATCCTGGACCAGCAGGGTCAGCCCATGGCCGGGCAGAGCATCACCTTCGCTCCGGAGGCCGGCCACGGTTCGGCAGACCCGGCCGCGGCCACCACCGACGCCAACGGACGGGCAGCTACGACCTGGACCCTCGGCGCCGATGCCGGCACACAGACCCTGACGGTCACCGCGGCCCAAGCCACCGCCAACGCTACAGCGGTCTCCCTCGACCTCGAAGCCGAGCTCGATACCGTTTTCATGCCTGCAACCGAGGCCGAAATCGAGGCCGTCCGCACGGATTGGGCCGGACGGGACGTGTCGGCGGCTGGCGCGCGCGTGGAACTCGCCGAACCGATGGACCTTCTGGGGCCCCCGGCCAACCTCCGCATCGTATCCCACACCGTCGGCGGGCTCCGCCACTACGGCGCGATCATCGTCCCCCAGGGCGCGGCCGAGCGGAGCCTCCCCATTCTGGGCTTCCTGCACGGCGGCGACGGCGGCGTATCGATAACCGACCTGGTGATCGCCTCGTTGGCGCTCGGCGAGTTTCGGGACGATTTCGCGTACGTGATCCCGTCCTTCCGCAGCGAGCCGCTGGAATTCGGCGACAGCGTCTGGGTTTCGGAGGGCAAGTCAAGCCACTGGGACTACGACGTGGACGACCTGCTGGCCCTCCTGAACGTGGCCATCGAGACGACTCCCGAGGCGAAGCCGGACTCGATCAACCTCTTCGGCGGCAGCAGAGGGGCCGGAGTCGCGCTGCTCGCCGGCGTGCGGGACGAACGGATCGCGCGCATCGTCGCCTTCTTCGGCCCGACGTTTTTCTTCGACGACTGGGTCCGCGAGATCGTCCGCGAAGCCGCCATGCGCATGCCGCGCCGGCTCACCGGGGTCGCGCACTTCGACTCGACCGTGGTGCAGCCCTACTTCCGCGGCGACCTGACCCGCGCCGAGGTGCGGCTCGAGCTGGTCCGCCGCTCGTCCGTATTGTTCGCTGCCGACCTTCCTCGCGTACAGCTTCATCACGGCACGATCGACCAGACGGTCGACGTCTCCCAGACCAGGGCCATGATCGCGGCCATGGAGGCTCTGGGTCGCGGAGCGCCCGACTTCGAGGCCTACATCTACGAAGGCGGCGGTCACGATCTCTTCGGTCTCGGCGAAGCCATCCCGCGCGCGGTTGCCTTTTTGGCGCAGGCTTTGGGGGCGGGAGACTCGTAGGGTCCCGGGTGTTGTCGGCCTTCCGAAGCGAATGCGATCCGGTCACCGGACCGGCCCTCCGCGTGGTCCACGATCCCCTGCAGCATTCCACGGAAGATGAGCCAGTGAATAGGGTAGAGCCCATACCAGTACAGCAATCCTCCCAATCCGAGTGGATCGAACACCGCGGTTTGCGTTATTCGGCTGCCCCCTTCGGCAGGCTCGACTTCGAACTGCAGCCAGGCGCGCCCGGGCAGCTTCATCTCTGCGCGTAGACGCAGCAGGCGGTCCGCCTCGAACGCTTCGACGCGCCAGAAGTCGAGGGTGTCGCCCGGGCGGAGCGCGACCGGATGTCGTCTCCCGCGGCGCATGCCCACCCCGCCGAGCATCAGGTCGACCAGGCCGCGCAGTCGCCACAGCCACGTGGCGAAGTACCATCCCCGCCCCCCCCCGATCCGCTGAATACGCTGGAAGGCCCGCTTTGGCCCGACCGCGGTGACCGCCTGTTGCCGATCCACGACACGCGACCCGAAACGCCGGCTGCCCCACACCGGATGCCTGCCACTCGAGGACACGGCATCGCTCCAGCGCGTGCGCGCCATCTCGCGGTCTTCCTCGCCCAGGGCCCGCGCGATAGCCTCGCCGACCCCGAGCGGCCGCACCGGAAACCGCTCCGAGGCTGACGGATCGCGCACAACGGTATCGTTGCGCAGGCTGTCGATCAGCTTTCTGCCGGTCCGCGCGTACAGCGGCGTGACGAGCCCGAGCCACAGGCCGGAGATTCGCGGGCTCAGCAGCGGAACTGGTATCATCAGCCGCCTCACGCCGATCTGGCGCGCGTATTCCTGCATGAGTTGTCCGTAGGAGAGGCGCTGTGGTCCCCCGATCTCGAAGACCGCGCTGCCGTCCCGTTTCAGCTCCAGGCCGAGGACGAGATAGGCGATAACATCGTCGATGGAGATGGGCTGAGCCCTGGCCCGCACCCAGCGCGGCGTGACCATCACGGGCAGCTTGTTCACCAGGTGGCGCACCAGCTCGAACGACAGCGACCCCGACCCGATGATGATCGACGCCCGGAACTCCACCGTGGGCGGTCCTTCCGCAGCCAGGATCTCTCCCACCTCCCGGCGACTCGCCAGGTGGGGCGAGAGTCGGTCGTCACCGCCGAGGCCGCCGAGGTAGATCACGCGCCGCACGCCCTGGCGCCGGGCCGCGCGGGCGAAGTTGCGCGCGCCGATCCGGTCCTGCTCCTCGAAGTCGATGCCGGACCCCATCGAATGCACGAGATAGCAGGCTGTGTGGACGCCTTCCAGCGCGGCGAGGAGGGAGTCCGAATCGAGCACGTCGCCCTGGACGATCTCGGTCGCGTGGGAGAAGCGGCCGCCGAGGTAGCCAGGCGTGCGGGCCATGCAGCGAACCCGTGCTCCCCTTTCCTCCAGGGCCGGGACCAGACGGCCACCGACGTAGCCGCTGGCTCCCGTGACGAGGACTACAGGCTTGTTTGCCTCCTCCTGTGTCATAGCTGCGTGACCCTTTCGCTGCCTCGCTGGCCCAATGGCTCGTTGTGCGGCTGATACTCGGACAAGCGAGATCGGTTCCCGGGTTCCACCTTGCGAGACTACGCGGTTTGTTTGAGTTTTCCCCGCCCTGTCCAGCCAGCGCTCCGGAGAACAAGCATGAGTGACAAGCCGGCACGCATTACCGCTTCCCAAGTCACGATGATCCTGAAGCGCGCGGCGGAGATCGACGCGAGTGGCGACGTGCTGACCGTCGCGGAGCTGCGGCGGATCGCGAGCGAGGCGGGGATAGATCCGGCGGCGACGGAAGCCGCGATCGAGGAGGTCATGGCAGGTGAGGAGCCTGCGCCGGTGCCGGCGGTGCAGGTGGAGGACGAAAAACCCGGACTACCCGTTAAGAAGGCGAAATCGCCGTCGCCCGGGTGGATTGTGGCGAGCGGTGCCGTGGGGACGGCGATGGGGTTCATGACCGCGCTGCCAGAGGTCCTGAGTGTGCCGGCTTTCGGCGCGACGGTCATCTATTTGATGATCCGAGCTGTGCAAAGCATGAAGAAAGGGGCCCAACTCGACTTTCATCTTCAGAACTTTGCGGTTTGGTTCGGGATGGCGGTAGCCGGTGAAGCCATCGGTTTCGTAGACGAAGGAATACCGTCCGCGTTGGCACTGCTGCTTTGGATCGTCACCTCGGTTATAGGGGGACTTCTCGTCAGATTCGGCCCCCGCGACGAGGAATCGGAAGACGACGTGCCCCGCCTCGGGCCAGGAAACCGCTGAGCAGTTGCCGGGCAGACAATCCGGCGGTATCCGCCTCGACGCTGACCCGACCCCTCGCCAGACCCGCCGCGACCCGGCAGCCCCCTACCGCGACCCCTTCACCCGCACCGTCACCAGGTCGTTCAGGTAGTAGTGCCGGTGGCGCACATCCGTGGCGTAGTGCTGCAGCAGGCGGAGGGACAGGTCCTGCTCGCTGGCGGGGGCCGCGTGTTCCTCGAGCAGCTTCATCTGCTCCTCGAGGTTCGTCCCCTGCGGCGCCGCCAGAAACTCCATCACGGCGTTCCCCTTCTCCCGGCGAATCGACACGCGCAGCCGGCGCAACCCCGACGCTTCCGGACCGTCCCGCTCCGCCAGGCTGAGGAGCACCTCCTCGCCCGCGGCCCGGAGACGCTCGCTTGACTCCCGGTTCCACCCCAGCAGCCGGGCGAACTCGGTCAGGAAGTCGTCCAGCAGGTGCCGGACCCCCGCATCCAGCGACATGTCGATGTTGCCGCGCCGGGACCACCACTTCCCCCAGCCGAAGAACAACCCCACGAGTACGAAAAGAATGACCAGCACGACCACGGTGGCCGAGGCGATCCAGATCAGGTAGGAGGTTTCCAAGACGATAGTCCGGTTGTGAGTTGTTCCGCAGGCGGCCCAGGCCGAGGGCCTGTCGTCAGCTCACCGGCCTGCTCCGCGGCACCAGCCTCGCCGACCACAGCCCGGAATTCGTGTCCGAGAAGAAGACGCGGCCCTTGAAGGGCATCGCGCTCCACGCCATCGGCGAGTTGGGAACATAACCAATCGGATCGTAGGCCTTGAAGACGGCGATTTCGCGTCCCTGCGTGTACAGGTTCCCCATCAACTCGCCCGAGACATCGACCATGCGCACGCCCCCCTCGTAGTACGCCTGGTAGAGGATGTCGTCCTCGACCCAGATGTTGTGCGTGCCGTACTCCGGGACCTCGTAGCGCGCCACCATCTGCGGCGACTCGGGGTCCGAGAAGTCGACGATCTGGATGTAGCCCCGGGTCGCCAGCGGAATCCCGTTCATCCCGGTCTCGGGATCGTAGGGAAGCTGGTAGGATCCGCGCCCCTGGCCCGGCCCCTCCCACGCCAGCCCGCGCCGGCTCATGATCTCGTCGCCCAGGAAGACGTAGTGCTTCCCCGTCGACTGCGAAATGTACGGGAAGACCGCGTGGGTGGCCCCGCCCGGAATGGGATAGCTGCTGACCAGAACCGGGTTCTCCGGCGATCCGCCCCAGCGCCCGTCGCCCACATCGACAACCACCAGCCCGTTCTCCCACTCTGCCGAGTAGGCGAGCCCGTCGAGCACCCAAACGTCGTGCAAGCGGCTGTTCGGGTGGTTGTACTCGCCGACCATGCGCGGGTTGTAGAGGTCGCTCACCTCCAGGATCACGTACTTGTCGCCGCCAGCGAGCGCGTACACGTATTCGTTCGTCGGGAAGGCGTTGTGGACGCCGCCCGTCAGCCCGTGGTCCGTCACCTCGGAAGCAATCACCGGATGCGCGGGGTCCGCCAGATCCAGGATCACCACGCCATTGCGCCGGTTCGACGCCCCTTCGCGGGTCATGGTGGCGTAGCGGGCATCGGGCGACACCTTCATGTCGTTGATGGAGCGCGCATCGACCTGGATCGAGTCGGTCTTGAAGATGTTCCCGGGCTCGGTCACGTCCCAAACGAATCCGTAGCCGTCGGACCGCTTGGCGCCGGTCAGCGCATAGTCTCGCCCGTCGCGCCCCTCGAAGACCCAGAAATCCGTGGTGCGGACCCGCTGCTCCCTCCCCTGCCCCTGGATCTCGAGCTCCTGGACGACGTCGCGCGCGACGACGCGGAAGGAAGCGCGCGCCGAAAGCGGCCCCGCGTCCGCGATAACGGTGTAGACGCCCGGGACATCCGCGACGAAGCGGCCGCCGGACATCTGCGCCGGCGCGGGCGGCGCGATGACCCCCTCCGGCTCTTCCCAGGCATGGGACCACTCGACCGGGACGCCGCCGAGCAGCTCGCCGTCCGCGTCGCGCACCTCGGCGCGGAAGTCGAGGACATCGCCGGTCCGGGCGCGTACGCTGCCGCCGGTGATCTCGATCGACGCACCCGCGAAGGGATCGACGCGCACCGTGAGCGTGCCGTCCACCCCGTCGACCGTCGCTGTGATGGCAGCCGTGCCGGGGGCCCCGGCCGTCACGCGCCCGAAGCGATCGACCGCAGCGATGTCGGGCGAGCCGCTACGCCACGCGACATCCGGATCGCGGCGGGTGGAGCCGTCGGCATGCTCGGCACGCGCGCGGAGCCGCATGGTGGTGCCCACGAAGAGCCGGTCTTCGGTGGTGGGAGTGACGACCACCCGATCGACGGCCGGCCAGTCGATGCTGACCGGCACCCTCATGGTCACAGGTTCGCCTGCGGGAGGTCCGCCCTCCCGCACCAGCGTCGCAATCAGCTCGTAGTCCCCCGCCGCCAGCGCGGTGACGACCCCCTGCCGCACCCTCATCGCCGAACGCGGCCCCACCAGGCGGACCACCGGATCCTCCACGCGCGCCCCCGACCGCGTGTAGCCAGCGATCGTCACGCGGACCTCGTCCCCGACGCGCATCGTCAGCTCGTCCGGGTAGGCCCACAGGCGGACGATCGGATCGTCCTCGGTCTGGGCCGCGAGCGGGTCGGCACCGCCGTATGAACTTCCGGCGATGAGACCGCCGATGAGCACGAGGAGTCCGGTGAGCTTCGCGTTCCTGGTCATGCTGCTTCCTCCATGGAGGTCTTTATGGTCGGCCGGTCAACTTCGAGCCGCGCCTGCGAGCGAAAGTGTGGAGGAAGGCACGGCCTGGCAACGCCGAAGGACCGGCTAGCAGTCCGTGGAACAAGTCCCCACTGCATTCGGACGGCGATGCATCCGCGGACTGCTGGGCAACGCGGGAATTCCCCGCTAAGGTTGGAACCGCACCTTACAGTCGCCATTTGGAGAACACCATCCATGCACCTCGCTCGCTCTTTCCCCCTCACCTCGGTCATCGCCGGCTCCAAGCAGGCGATCCGCCCGCTCTCACCGGCCGCCATCTCGCTGACGGCACTCCTCGCCCTCGCGTCCCCTCCGCCGGCAACCGCCCAGACCCCCGACACCACCACCCTCGCCCGGTACACCCAGGCGATGGCCTGGCGCGACATCGGCCCCACCCGCGGCGGCCGCTCGGTCGCGTCGACGGGCGTGGTGGGCGACGACCAGACCTACTACTTCGGCGCGACCGGAGGCGGGGTGTGGAAGACCACCGACGCCGGCATCACCTGGACCAACGTCAGCGACGGCCATTTCGCAACCGGATCGGTCGGCGCGGTCGCGGTGGCCGAGTCGGACCCGAACGTGGTGTGGGTCGGCATGGGCGAGCACGCGGTCCGCGGCGTCACCACCTCGCACGGCGACGGCGTCTACCTCTCGACCGACGCGGGCCGGAGCTGGACGCACATGGGGCTCGACCGCACCCGCGCGATCTCAAGCATCCGGATCCATCCGCGCGACCCGGACATCGTCTACGTCGCCGCGCAGGGAGCGCCCTACGGCGAGACGGAGGACCGCGGCGTCTACCGTACCATGGACGGCGGCCGGAGCTGGGAGAAGGTGCTGTACGTCTCCCCCCGCGCCGGTGCCTCCGCGCTCGCGATGGACATGACCAATCCCCGCATCCTCTACGCCGCCTTCTGGGACCACCTCAGGCGCCCCTGGGTGGTCGAGTCCGGCGGCGAGGGCAGCGGCATCTGGAAGTCGACCGACAGCGGCGACACCTGGGAGCAGATCAACGAGGGCCTGCCCGAGCTCGTCGGCAAGATCGGCGTCGACGTGTCGCGCGCGAATCCGGACCGGCTCTACGCGGTCGTGGAGGCGGAGCCGGACCAGGGCGGGGTCTACCGGTCCGACGACGCCGGCGCTTCCTGGCAGCAGACGAACTCGGAACGCATCGTCCAGACGCGCTCCTGGTACTACATGAAGATCTTCGCCGATCCGCAGGACGAGGAGACGGTGTACGTCATGAACGCTCCGTTCCTCAAGTCGATCGACGGCGGCCGCACGTTCTCGCAGGTGGCCGTGCCCCATGGTGACAACCATCATCTCTGGATCAATCCCGCCAACGCGGACAACATGATTAACTCCAACGACGGGGGCGCGAACGTCTCCTTCAACGGCGGCGACAGCTGGTCCACCCAGCGCAACCAGCCCACGGTCCAGTTCTACCGCGTCATCACCGACAACCAGTTCCCCTATCACGTCTACGGCGGCCAGCAGGACAACTCGGCGATCGGCATCCCGTCGGCGTCGCTCGGGGGCATCGGCTGGGGCGACTTCTATTCGGTGGCGGGGTGCGAGAGCGCCTACCTCGCCTTCGACGAAGACGATCCCGAGGACATCTACGGCGGCTGCTACCAGGGTCTGATCGACCGCTGGAACCGCACCACGGGCCTGCAGAAGCCGATCATGGCCTACCCCTTCCTCGGCCTCGGCACCTACGCGGGCGAGCAGCGCTACCGCTTCAACTGGAACGCCCCGATCGTCGCTTCGCACCACGATCCGGCCACCATCTATCACGCCGGCAACGTGGTGTTCGCCACCCGCGACCGGGGCCAGAGCTGGGAGGCCATCTCGCCCGACCTCACCCGCAACGAGGAGGACAAGCAGGGCGCCGGCGGCACCCCGATCACCAACGAGGGCGCCGGCGGCGAGAACTACAACACGATCATGTACCTGGCCGAGTCACCCCACGAAACCGGCACGCTGTGGGTGGGCACCGACGACGGCCTCGTTCACCTGACGCGCGACGGAGGCGCCACCTGGAACGACGTAACCCCGCCCGACATCGGCCGCGCGATGATCAACTCGATCGACATCTCGCCCCACGATCCGGCGACGGCCTACGTGGTCGCCACCGCGTACAAGTTCAACGACTTCACGCCCATGATCTTCAGGACGCGCGACTACGGCGCAAGCTGGGAGCTCACGACCGACGGCATCGACGCCGAACACTGGGTGCGCGTCGTGCGCGAGGATCCGGTCACCCCCGGTCTCCTCTACGCCGGCACCGAGATGGGGCTGTTCCTGTCGCGCGACGCCGGGGACAGCTGGGAAACGTGGCAACTCAACCTGCCCATCGTGCCCATCACCGACCTCACCTTCCGCAACAACGACCTGGTCGCCGCAACCCAGGGGCGCGGTTTCTGGATCCTCGACGACCTGTCGCCCGTGCAGCAGCTGAGCGAAGCCGCGACGACCGCGGGCATGCACCTCTTCGCGCCGCGCGACGCCATCATGGCCTCGTTCTCCGGCGGGTTCGGGGGCGGCGGCGGGGCCGGCACGACCGGGACCAACCCGCCGAGCGGGGCGCAGATCTTCTTCTCCTTCGCCGAGGCGCCGGACTCGCTGGTGACGGTGGAGATCCTGGGCGCCGACGGAACCGCGATCCGTACCTTCGCCACCGACCCGGAGGCCGCGGGCAATGAGGACTACTCCTCGATGCCTGCCCCCGAGCCCGGATTGAGCCGACTCGCCTGGGACTACCGCCACGACGCGATACCGGGCGTCGAGGGATACCAGAGCTTCGGCAGTCTTCAGGGCCGGGTCGTGGCACCGGGGGACTACCAGGTCCGCCTCACGCACGGCGAGGAGAGCCGCACGGCAAACCTCACGGTCGCCCCCGATCCCCGCTGGCGAGCGACCCGGACCCAGTACGAGACCCAGGAGCGGTTCGTTGCCGAGGCGCAGCAGGTGATTCGCGACCTCTACGGGGCCGTCAACGAGCTGGCCGGCGTGTCGGAGCAGGTCGACGCGATCATCGAGCGCACGGAGGAACACCCGCTCGCCGACTCGATCCGCGCCTCGGGCGAGTCCCTCACCACCGCAATCACGGATTGGGAGGAGGAACTGATCCAGCGCCGGCAGCAGACCTTCCAGGACGTGATCAACTTCCGCAACAAGCTGGACGCGCAGATCCTGGCCCTGATCGGCTCCGTGGACGGCACCGAGCCCCCGCTGACCGCCGGCGCCCGCGAGCGCTGGACCGATCTGCAGGAGGAATGGGCGGCCCACGAGAACACGCTGGGGCAGTTGCTGCAGGCGGTGAACGCATTCAACGACTTCCTGACCGAGAGCGGGGTGCAGCCGATCACCGTCAGCCCGCGGGGGCGTCCGGTGTCCTGAACGCATTCCGATGGCCCGCGCCGCCCGGCGACCCCGCGCATGCGCGGGTTCCGTGTTATAGTGTCGCAACCGATTGGTTGAACGACCGCAGACCAGGCACAAACCCGAACCCCGAGCACCGTCAAGTGAGCCGAATCGAAGACCTTCTGGGAGCCGAAGCCGAAGACCTCCTCACGTACCGCGCGAAGGGCTTTCCGCGCGACCAGCTCCACCTCCCGGGCCCCGACTTCGTCGACCGGGTCGTCGCGGGCACGGACCGCAACCCCCAGGTCATGCGCAGCATGCAGCAGATCCTGGGGCACGGGCGCCTGGCCGGCACCGGCTACGTCTCGATCCTGCCGGTCGACCAGGGAATCGAGCACTCGGCCGGGGCATCCTTCGCGCCCAATCCACCCTTCTTCGACCCGGGCAACATCGTCGAACTCGCGATCGAGGGCGGCTGCAACGCGGTCGCCTCCACACTGGGCGTTCTCGGCTCGGTCTCGCGCAGGTACGCCCACCGGATTCCCTTCCTGGTCAAGCTCAACCACAACGAGCTGCTCACCTACCCCAACCGCTACGACCAGGTCATGTTCGCCAGCGTCCAGCAGGCGTGGGAGCTGGGGGCCGTGGCCGTTGGCTCGACGATCTACTTCGGCTCCGACCAGGGAATGCGCCAGCTGCAGGAGACCTCCGAGGCCTTCCAGATGGCGCACGAACTCGGCATGGTCACCGTCCTGTGGTGCTATCTGCGGCAATCCGCCTTCAACAAGGATGGAGTCAACTACCACGCCGCCGCCGATCTCACCGGCCAGGCCAACCACCTCGGGGTCACGATCGAGGCCGACATCGTCAAGCAGAAGCAGGCCACCAACAACCACGGGTACACGGCCATCGGCTTCGGCCGCACGCACGACAAGGTGTATTCGGAGCTGGTCCCCGGCGATCACCCGATCGAGCTGACGCGCTACCAGGTGGCCAACTGCTACATGGGCCGGGTGGGGCTGATCAATTCAGGAGGGTCCAGCGGGGCCAACGACTTCGCGCAGGCCGCGCGCACGGCGGTCATCAACAAGCGGGCCGGGGGTATGGGGCTGATCTCGGGGCGCAAGGCGTTTCAGCGTCCGATGGCCGAGGGCGTCAGGCTGCTGAACCTGATCCAGGACGTGTTCCTGGACGAGTCGGTCGAGGTGGCCTGAGCGGTCCTGGCGGGATTTCACCCGGTCGATTGTAAAGCATACATAACATAATGTCGTGTTTACTTTACAGTTATTGCCGTGGCGGGCGTCAATCCACCCCCACCACCTCGCTCCGGCGCTCCATCATCACTACGTCCCGCCAGCGCCCGTCGTGAAAGCGGCCGAGGCGCTCGTGGATCCCGAGAATCCTGAATCCCGCCTTCTCGAATATCCTGATCGAGGCCCTGTTTTCGGGGAAGATGCCCGCCTGCAGGGTCCAGATCCCCAGCGCCTCGGTCCCGGCCACCAGGTGGTTCAGCAGCCTGCCTCCCAAACCTCGCCCGCGGGCCGACTCCGCGATGTAGATCATGACCTCACAGACCCCGCCGTAGACGCACCGGCTTGAAACCGGGCTCAGCCCCGCGTATCCGGCGACTTTGCCCCCGAGTTCCGCGACAATGCGGCATTCGGGGTGGCGCGCGGCGTTCCAGCTCTCCCAGTCCGGCACTTCGGTCTCGAAGGTGGCGTCGCCCGACTCGATGCCTTGGCGGTAGATCTCCGCCACGGCGGGCCAGTCGGCGGCGACAAGTGGACGGAAGGTGACCTCCACGCGCGCGCCCTACCCGCCCGCTCCCGACTCGCGCCGCACGACCTCACCCGGCGCCGCGCCCGTCATGGTCCCGTCGCGAAGCACCGGGACGCCGTTCACGAGGACGTGGATCATCCCGTCGGCGAAGCGCTGCGGATGATCCCAGTCCGAGCGGTCGACGATCGTGGCCGGGTCGAAGATGGCGACATCGGCCCGCATCCCCGCGGCGAGGCGGCCGCGGTCGCTGATGCCGTGGAAGTCCGCGGGCAGCGAGGTGATCTTGCGCACCGCCTCCTGCAGCGACAGCACGCCCTCGTCCCGCGCGTAGTGCCCCAGCAGGCGTGGGAAGGTCCCCGCGCTGCGCGGGTGGCCCACCGGCGCATCGGAGCCGTCGGCGAAGCCGCCGTCGCTGGCGATCATGTTCCAGGGCTGGATCATGAGGCGCCGTACGTCGTGCTCCCTGATCGCGCCGAGGGTGAGGTTCACCGGCGCCGACGCACCGGCGAGCAGGTCGGCGACGGCATCGAAGGGATCCTGTCCGCGCCGCTCGGCGATCTCTGACAGGTAGAGGCCCACCAGCTCCGGATAGTCCGGCGAACTGACGATCCGCATGCTCGTGTATCCTGTGGCCTTCAGCCAGGCGAAGCCGCCTTCCACGCCGTTTTCGCTGGCCTGCTTGAGCAGGGCCCGCGACTCCGGGTCCGCCAGCGCGGCCCTCAACTCCGCCATTCCCGCGTCCGTGCGCCCCTGCCGCGCCATCTGGCGGAAGGCGTCCAGCCCCGCCATCTCCGGGGCCACGATGATCCCCGTCAGGCTGGCCGTGGCCGCTCCGTCGTACGGGTACTGGTCCGAGGCGATGACGATCCCGCGCTGCCGCGCCTCCTCCACCAGCTCCACGATGTCCGCGATCACGCCCTCGTTGTGCAGCCCCACCGCCTTCAGGTGGCCGATCTTGCCGGGAAGTCCCGCCGCCTCCGCGATCTCCACCACTTCCCGGTCCGACCCCACGAAATCGTGCACCGGGTTGCGCACGTGCGAGTCGTACACCCCGCCGTACGCCGCCGCCTCCATCGCCAGCGCGATTACCTCGGCCGTCTCGGAGAACATCCCGGGCTCGTACATCAGGCCCGTCGACAGGCCGAAGGCGCCGAGCTCCATCCCCTCGCGCACCAGCGCCCGCATCGTCTGCAGCTCTTCCGCGGTCGGCGCCCGCTGCTGATCCTCGCCCAGGACCTCGTTGCGGATGCCGTTGTGCCCGACGTAGAACGCAACGTTGGTCCCGATCCCCTGCGCCGCGTACAGCTCCATGAACCGGCGGATGTTCGCCGGGGCGAACGCGCCGTCGGGACCGCCGAAGACCGTCGTGACACCTTGCCGGATGAAGCCCTCGTTCAGGTGGTTGCCGGGCAGCGCGATCGCCGGCGGCGTGTGGTTGTGCACGTCGATGAAGCCGGGTGCCACGACCAGGCCCGTCGCGTCGATCGTGTCAGCGGCCTGGACGCCACCGCCATCGGCCGCGAGACCACCGACAGTGACGATGCTGCCCCCCACGATCACCACGGTCCCGGTGCGGGGCGCTTCCCCGGAGCCGTCCACGACGATCCCCCCGCGGATGATCAGGTCGGCCGTCCTGTCGCCCCGCGCGCACGCGCCGCACAGCAACACCGCCAGCAGCAGGCCTGCCCGATGCATCATGGCTACTCCTCTGCCTCGCCGTTACCGGCGGTCGCGTGCACCGCGAAGGCGACCCCCTGCGGGTCCATGCAGTGCGCGATGAAGTCGCCTCCGGGAACCTCCATGGGACCCTGCAGGATCCTGCCCCCCAGCTCCTTCACCGTTCCCGCCGCGGCATGCGCGTCGGTCACCCTCACGTACGGCAGCCATCCCACCGCGGGCATCCCCGGCGGGCCGTTGAAGATGCCGCCGAGCGGGCGGGCGCCCCGGCCGAACATCTGGTAGAACCCCGCCTCGCCCATGTCCATTCTGCTCGTTGCCTCCCAACCGAAGACGGCGGAGTAGAAGGCCCATGCGCCGTCGGCGTCGGTGGTCGCGAGCTCGTGCCAGGAGAATTCGCCGATGTTGGGGGCACCGTCGTGGCTCGGCGTCTCCCCCTCGGGTTCGAGCACCGCGATCACGCCGCCCTGAGGGTCCGCGATCACGGCGAAGCGACCGACCTCGGGAACCGCCATTTCATTCAAAACGGCGCCGCCGTGGTCCCGCACCTTCCCGAGCGTCGCATCCAGATCGGGCGTGGAGAGATAGACCAGCCAGCACGGGGGAACCTCCGGGGCCGGCAGGTGCATCAGCCCGCCGACCGGCATCTCGCCGTTCATCCACATCTCGTACGGCTCGCCGCCGCCATTCCACACGCTGGTGCCCCAGTCGGTGATCTTCGGATAGAAACCGCGCGCCGCGTCGGTATCCGTTGTCATCACTTCGTGCCAGCAGAAACGGCCCAGGGGTGTGTCGGACATTCGAATCTCCATTGGGGTGCAAGGTGAAGCCCGAAGTGTAACCAGCGCGCCGGAGTGAGCCAACGGGACTGGCGCGACCCCGGAATGCGCGGTCAGTTGTTTCTGAGTCAGCTTCGAGAAACCGTTGGCGGCAAGCGCGCCGTTGAACACCTGCCGGCACCCCACCCGGCGCGCCTGCGATAAGAATGGAGGCCCCATGAAGACCCGCGTACTCGTGCCCCTGGCGGCATCGCTTCTGCCGCTGGCGACCTCGGCGGGCTCCGCCCAGCAACTCGGCTCCGTGAACTTCCCCACCTCCGGCGACCCCGCGGCCCAGCCGCACTTCGAGGCCGGCCTGCTGCTCCTGCACAACTTCGAGTACGAGGACGCCGCAGCCCGGTTCAGGATGGCGCGCGAGATCGACCCCGACTTCGCCATGGCCTACTGGGGCGAGGCCCAGACCCACAACCACCCCATCTGGATGCGGCAGGACCGCGACGCGGCGCTGGCCGTCCTCGGCGACTACGCCCCCACGACCGCCGACCGCCTCGCACGGGTCCCCACCGAGCGCGAACGGGACTGGTTCGAAACGGTCGAGGTCCTCTACGGCGACGGCCCCAAGCAGGCCCGCGACTTCCGGTACCGCGACGCCATGCGCCGCCTCGCCGAGAAGTACCCCGACGACCACGACGCGGCAGCCCTCTACGCCCTCTCCCTGCTCGGAACCGCCCACGACGGCCGCGATTTCGCCATCTACATGCAAGCCGCCGCGATCGCCCAGCCGGTCCTCGACGCCAACCCCATGCACCCCGGCGCCGCCCACTATATCATCCACGCCTTCGACGACCCCATCCACGCGCCGCTGGGCCTCCCCGCCGCGCGGGTCTACTCGGAGATCGCGCCGGACGCGGGCCACGCCCAGCACATGACCTCGCACATCTTCGTGGCGATGGGCCTGTGGGACGATGTCGTCGCCGCGAACGTGCGCGCCCGCGACGTGCAGAACGCGGGACTGGCCCGCAGGGGACGCCGGCCGAACGTGTGCGGCCACTACACCTCGTGGCTGCACTACGGGCACCTGCAGCTCGGGCGGATGGACGAGGCCGCCGCGGGGATGGCGGCCTGCCTGGCGCGGATGGGCGACAACCCGACACCCGAGGAGGCCGGCTACTTCGTCGGCATGCGTGCGCGGGCCGTGATCGACGCGGGCGACTGGCCGCAGGCTGGCGCGCTCGCGACGGACATGGGGGCCTTCCCGCAACTGGCGCTGCCCTACGACTTCGTGGATGCCCTGGCCGCGCTACGCACCGGTGACGCGGCCGCGGCCCGGAGGCTGCGCTCCCGGCATGGGGATGCGGCTGCCGCGTCCAACCCCAGGCACGCCATCCTCCTCCGCGAGCTGGATGGCCTGCTGGCCCTGGCGGACGGCAACCCCGAAACCGGGCTGGCCAACCTGCACGACGCCGCGACCCGGGAGGAGGCTCTGCCCTACGAGTTCGGCCCTCCGGCCACGCTGATGCCGCCGCACGAGTTGCTCGCGACCGAGCTGGCCGCCCTGGGCCGCCACGAGGAAGCCCGCCGCGCATGGGATGCACAGCTCGCCCGCACCCCGAAGCGCACGCAGTCCCTTCTGGGTCTGGCGCGCACGGCGCTGGCGCTTGGCGACGAGGCGACGGTCAGCGAGGTGGTGGCAATACTTCCCGAGACATGGCCGGGAGTCGGACTGGCGCTGCCTGTCAGACCACCGAGGTAGACGCGACAGCTCACCACCGCACCCAGACTGCGGGCGGCGTCCGAAACTCGTGCCCGTACGGTTTCGTGGGCCGCTCCGGGTCCAGCCTCAACCCGCCCAGCTCCCCGAAGACCCGCCCCAGCGCCTGCTCGGCCTCCATCCGCGCCAGCGACGCCCCGAGGCAGAAGTGCCGCCCGCTCCCAAAGGCCAGGTGGTCCCGCGCGTTCGCGCGCTCAGGGACGAACCGGTCCGGGTCCGGGAAATGGGACGGGTCGCGGTTGGCCGCGCCCAGCATGCAAAGCACCGTCTCGCCGGCAGCGATCGGTACGCCGCGGATCCCGGCCGCCTCGGTGGCGAAGCGCATGCAGGACTGCACCGCCGGATCCCAGCGCATCGACTCCTCGATCACCCCGGCCAGCAGTGGACCCGCCCCAACCTCACACTCAGCCGCCAACCGCCCGGCAACCTGCGGATGAGACAGCGCCGCCCAGAACGCGCTGCCGATCATCGACTCCGTGGTCTCGATCCCGCCGAACAGCACCACGAGCAGGTTGGCCACCATCTCCGCCTCGGAGAGCGGATCGCCCCAGCCCGGGCGTTCGCGCCTCCCCGGGCGCCCCTGCCGATACGGGTCTCCCTCGCTCCGGAGCGCCGCGATCATCGATCCTTCGGGCACCTCCCGCTCCCCGCGCAGAAACGGCGTCACATACTCCGTGAACTCCCGCGCCGCCTCCTTGCCCCGCGCCCTCACCGCAGGTTCGCCGGCGAAGTTCTCCAGCGCGGCGGCGAAGTAGTCGTACCAGGCGAGCAGCGTATCCCCGTCTTCCTCCGGCAGCCCCAGCACGCGGCAGATGCTCCGCACCGAGAGCGGCCGCGCGACCCGGGCCCGCAGGTCGGCGCCCCTTCGCCCTTCCGCGTCCGGCTTCTCGCGCTGAAGGCTGCCCATCAGCTCGTCGAGCACGCCCGACACCGTCGCCAGGAGGTTCTCCTCCAGCCTTCCCCGCCTGAACGGCCCGATGAAGCGCCGCTTGTAGCGGATCTGCTCCTCCCCGTCGGTCGTCAGCATGTGGGACCCGAAGATGTCGCGGATCGTCGAGGCGGGAGAGTCGGTCGTGAAGCGCTCCCAGTCCGCCAGGACGCGCACGATGTCGTCGCGCCGGGTGAGCATCCACATGCTGAGCTGCGGCACCCAGGTCACGGGCTCGGCCTCGCGCAGCTCGTGGAAGAGCGGATAGGGGTCGTCGGCGAGCCGCTCGATCGTCACGGCGGCGCCCAGCGGGAACCGTTTTCGCCGGTCAGGCACGGTCAAGATCCGGTTTGTCGGCCAGAACAGAGCGAGACTGGCCGACAACGATGGCTCTTGGCAGGCTTGTCGGCCAAAAAAGGGTGAAAGTGGCCGACAACGCTTGCGTTTTCGGGTTTGTCGGCCAAAAACGGCATCAATTGGCGGACAAACCGGTCAATAGCTCCCGCGCGACGCCGCCGAGGTTGGTCTGCCCCCGGTTGTAGTTCCTCAGCAGCACCACGGTCAGCCCGGTCGCGGGCTCGAACACGAGGTAGGCCGTGTACCCCGCCACGGACCCGCCGTGGCCCGCAAACAGGCGCCCGTCCGCGTCGCCCACGGAAAAGCCGAGCCCATAGCCCTGCTGCGGATCCTCGGGCGTCTGCACGCCCAGCACCTCCGCCCGCATCCCGTCGCTGAGCAGGGCCGGGCCACCGCGGCCCATCACGCCCGCCGCGAACCGCGCCAGATCGTCGACCGTCGAATACACCCCGCCGTTCGGCACCTTGTATCCGCGCCCCGCATGCTCCCGCGCCGGCTGCTCCGTATTCACCTCGCCGTCGCCGCCATTCGCGTGCCCGCGGGAGAGCGCCGGCTGCAGCGCATCGTCGATCACGAAGGTGCTGCTCGTCATCCCGAGCGGCGCGAAGATCCGCGCCTCGACCTGGTCCATGAACGGCTCTCCAGCCGCCCGTTCCAGCCCGAACCCGAGGATGCCGAAGCCGATGTTCGAGTACGAATACTCGGTCCCCGGCGGCGTCTGATAGCGGGTGGTGGGGATGGATTCCAGGATCCGCGATGTCCACCCCTCGATGGGGCCCGTCGCAGCGCCGTCGAGATCCGGTTCACGCGCGAAGCCTGCGGTATGACTTGCGACCTGCCGCAGGTCCGGACTCGCGCCTGGCGGCCGGTCCGCGAGTTCCGCGATCTCGGGGACCAGCTCCTCGAGCGGCGTGTCCAGCGATACGACCCCGTCGTCGACCAGGATCGCCATCAGCACCGCGGTCACGGACTTCGAGATCGACCCGGTGCGATAGACCGTCTCCCGCGCGGCCGGAATCTCCGCCGCCGGATCGGCCCACCCGAACGCGTCCCACCACAGCACCTCTCCGTCGCGGGCCAGTGCGACCGTCATCCCGCCCACGCTATCGGCCTCAACGTCGGCGGCGACCGTCTCCGCGAAGGCCGACAGCGCCGGATGCCATTCGGCTGGAAGCTGCGATGTCTCGGGCGCAGCGCACGCCCACAGCGCGGCGGTGGCCGCCACCACCAGAACCGCGACTCCTCGAAGGCAATGAAAAACGGCGCGGCGGCCACCGTCCCGCCGCCGGGTATTGGTCCCGCGCATGAACGTCTCCTGTTTCTGCCGGCTCCGGGTTTGGCTCCAACCTGCCCCCCGGAGCCCTCCGCCTGCAACATTCCACCCCTCTGTGGTGTCGCCTTCATATACCGTAGCGGCAGGATCCACCGCATTCCGCAAGGCATCGACACAGGGAAATCACGGACGCAAGCATGCGGCGCCTATTGCTGGCCCGGCACGCCAAGTCGAGCTGGGGCAACCCCGCCCTCACGGACCACGACCGTCCGCTGCACGCGCGCGGCTATCGTGCGGCACAACTGGTGGGCGCGGCCCTCAAAGACCTGGGCTGCGTGCCGGATGTCGTATTCTCGAGCACCGCGACCCGCACTCGCGAGACCTGGGCGCAGATGGAGCCCCACTTCGACGGCCATCCTGGGGTCGAATACCATCGTGGCCTCTACCTCGCCGCGCCGCGCACGGTACTGGCGGCGATCGCCGACGCACCGGCCGAGGCCGAAACGCTGATGGTCCTCGGACACAATCCCTACACCCACGCCCTTGCAGCCTACCTGTCGCGAAAGGGGGATCCGCGCGAGATCGATCTGGTGCGCACCAAGTTCCCCACCGGCGCCGTCGCCGTCGTCGACCTGTCGTCGGACAGCTGGGCCGGCGCCGACCGCGGCGGCGAGTTGAAGCACTTCATCCTGCCCAGAAGGCTGGAGTAGCCGGGGCCAACGCCGGCCCGACCGCCGGCCCGCCGGCCGCCCGCGCGGCCCGGCCCCGATCTGATCGCGCGGCACCCCCTCCGGCGTTAGGTTGGTGCCCGCGCTCTGGCGGTCCGCGTCCGCGGGATGCCAGGCTTCAGCACGGGAGGCGGCAGTGGCCAGCGAGGCGACGCAGCGGAACGAAAAACTCGGCGGCGATTTGCTCGCCCGGGTCTTCCGGGAAGGCGTCTACCCCTACGACCACAAGATGAAGCGGCGCGAGTACGAGCGGCTGAAGGCGGGTTTGCAGGTCGAACTGCTGAAGGTCCAGCGCTGGGTCAAGGAATCGGGAAAGCGGATCGTCATCCTCTTCGAAGGGCGTGACGCAGCCGGCAAGGGCGGCACGATCAAGCGGTTCATGGAGCACCTGAACCCCCGCGGCGCACGCGTCGTCGCCCTGGACAAGCCCAGTGACGTCGAGCGCGGTCAGTGGTACTTCCAGCGCTACGTGCAGCACCTGCCGACGGCCGGCGAAATGGTCTTCTTCGACCGGTCCTGGTACAACCGGGCGGGTGTGGAGCGCGTGATGGGCTTCTGCACCGGGCAGGAGTACCTCGAGTTCCTGCGCCAGTGCCCCGAGCTCGAACGGATGCTGGTCAACAGCGGCATCATCCTCTTCAAGTTCTGGTTTTCGGTCTCGCAGGACCAGCAGCTGCATCGTTTCGACCGGCGCAAGACCGACCCGCTCAAGCAGTGGAAGATCTCTCCCATCGACCTGGCGTCGCTCGACAAGTGGCCCGACTACACGGAGGCCAAGGAGGCGATGTTCTTCTACACCGACACCGCCGACGCCCCGTGGACGGTCATCATGTCGGACGACAAGAAGCGGGCGCGGATCGCCGCCATGCAGCACTTCCTGTCCCGGCTCGAGTACCCGGACAAGAACGCAGAGGTCGTGACCGGACCCGATCCCCTCATCGCCGGCCCGGCCACGCGCGTCGTCAGCCGGGACGAGCCGATGGCGGACGCTCCCGGTTCCGTGGCCCGGTAGACCCTTTGCGAACATCTCCCCGGTCATACACCCGCGAAGCGCGCGAGCTCGCGGACGACACGCGGATCCGCAACGCTTTCCGGATTGTCGAGGAGTTCGACGCCTGGGCGCTGAAAACGCTGATCGAGCTGACCGAGATCCCCGCGCCGCCGTTCATGGAGGAGGCCCGGGGACGCCGCTTCGCCGAACTGCTCATCGAGCACGGCGCCGACTCGGTGTGGACCGACGCGGAGGGGAATGTGATCGGCTTGCGCAGGGGACGGCGCGGCGAGCGCACGATCGGATTCGGCGGCCACCTGGACACCGTCTTCCCGGAAGGCACCGACGTGTCCGTGCGGCAGCGCGGCGACACCCTCTTCGCTCCGGGCGTGGGAGACGACACCCGCGGACTCGTGGTGGTCCTGGCGGTGCTGCGCGCGATGGAGGAGGCCGGGATCGAGACTGACGGCGACGTGCTCTTTGTCGGGGTCGTCGGCGAGGAAGGCCTGGGCGACCTGCGCGGCATGAAGCACATCTACCGCGACCTGCATACCGCGCCGGACGCCTGGATCGAAGTTGACGGGGGAGGGTTGTCCCGCCTCGTCACCGACGGCCTCGGATCCGTGCGCTACCGCGTGACCTTTTCCGGCCCGGGAGGTCATTCCTGGGGCGCCTTCGGCCTGGCCAACCCGGCCCACGCGATGAGCCGCGCGGTGCGCCACTTCCAGGACGCGGCCGACACGCTTACGCGCACCGGCCCGCGCACCAGCTACAACGTCGGACGCATCGGAGGCGGCACCTCCGTCAACGCCATCCCCTCCGAGAGCTGGATGGAGGTCGACATGCGCTCGGTCAGCCCCGAGAGCCTGGCCCGCATCGAGACGGTCTTCCTCGAGGCCATGGACCGGGCGCTGGAGGAAGAGAACGCGCTGCGGCGCGACGGCCCGGCTCTAACGGTGGAAAAACTCAGGATCGGCGACCGCCCATCCGGCGAAGGCGACCGCAACGCTCCCCTGATTCAGCGCGCCCTGGCGACCACGGCCGTCTTCGGCGTGCAGGGCGAGTACGGCCGCTCATCCACCAACTCGAACGTGCCGATCGCGCTGGGCGTTCCGGCGGTGACGATCGGTCGTGGCGGGATCGGCGCTGGCGGCCATTCCCTCGGAGAGTACTGGGTCAACGTGAACGGACACCTCGCGATTCAGCGGGCGCTGCTGCTGGTGGCGGCAGAGGCCGGGCTGGCCGGGATGATTCCATAGCAGGCCTCTAACAGCACGCTTCAGGCCGAGAAGCACTGCATGTACTCCGTTTTGTCGCCATTTCAGGTCCAAAAGTGTCATCAAATGATATATTATATGATGTACGTCAATTCTCGAACCCATCAACGATCACTCGGAGAACCCATGGCTCCGGTTCACTACAAGCGGGGGGCCTTCCCACCGGACGCGCGTCTGGACTGGCGGCGCCTGGTGCCGCTCATCGGCCCGACCGCCGCGGCCGTCGCCCGCTACGATTCCCTGCTGGGCGCGGTACCCGACCCTGAATCCCTCCTTGCGGTGCTGCGTGTTCGCGAGGCGGTGCAGTCATCGCGCATCGACAACATCTACACCGGCATCGCAGCAGTGCTGACGCTCCGGGCCGGCATCGAGCCGGAGAACAGGGACGCGGGCGACGACGCGAGAGAGATCCTGAGCCATCTGAAAGCCGAGCGCAGCACGATGTTGCGGCTGAAGGCAGGCCCGCTGACTCCCGCGACCGTCCGCGAAGCGCACTCGCTACTGCTCGCCGGACCACGCGGCCGCGGCAAGTCACCCGGAGAATTCCGAAGTGGACTCGTCTGGGTAGGGGCACCGGACGCCACACTCGATACGGCCACGTTCGTTCCTGCCCCGCCATCCGCCATCAGAGACGCGATGGGCGCCTTGGCTCGGTACATCGGTTCCGACGTGCGCGACCGCATGGTGCAGATCGCGGTGCAGCACGCCGAGTTCGAGGCCGTGCGCCCGTTCGTGGCCGGCAACGGCCGCACGGGACGCATGCTGATCCCCCTGCTGATGTGGCAACGGCAACTGATCCGGTTGCCGATCTTTTGCCTCAGCGTCCGCATTGCCGCCCGGAGAGGGTTCTACTTCGATCGCCTGCTGGGAGTTTCCCGCGATGACGACTGGACAGGGTGGTGTATGTACTTCCTCGACGAAATGCGTGTCCAGGCGGAGCACGGTACTCAGACGGTAGGCGCCATTCTGAAGTTGTACCGAAGCCTGGAGCAGCATCCGGGCCTTGCCGGGGCTCGCGACAGGTCTCCGGCCCTGAACGCGCTTTTCGCGCGGCCCGTCTTCCTGGCCAGCGACTTCATTGCCAGGACGGGGCTGCCTGCCCGGTCGGCGCGCAGGCTCCTCGTTCGGCTGGAGGATTTGGGCATATGCGAGGAGACCCTGCAGGCGCGGGGCCGACGCGCGGCGGTGATGCAGTTCACCCGGCTGCTCAAGATCGTGGAGGGGCGGGACGGCAGCGGCCGCTGGCCACTTCGAAACGGAATGCCCGCGAGCGTCACTCCTCCAGTTGGCCCGCCTTCGGCGAAGAGCCCGCACCGATCAGCCCTTCGGTGAAGTCCTGCCGGTCCTCCAGGAGTTCCACGGTCGAATGACCTGATCGGTTGCAGCGGAGGTACCGCCAGCGATCCCGGGGAACCTTTTATATCGAATTGCGATATATAGAATATCTTTATATTGTGATTTCGTTCGATCACGACGTGTGCCACAGGTATCGAGGAGCCACCCGGTGCAGATCACACTTTCCAGGAGAATCAACGAGCTGCTTGTGCTGGCGGAGCTGGAGGCCGGCCCCGCGCACGGCTACCAGATCGCGCTGTCGGTCGAGGAGCGAACCGGCGGACTCTTCGCGTTTCAGCACGGCACCCTCTACCCCATCCTCCACCGCCTCGAGGCGGAGGGGCAGCTGCGTGGCGAGTGGTACGGCGAGGGCCGTCGGCGCAAGACCTATCGCCTCACCGACACCGGGCGGACCACTCTGAAGGCGGGCGCGGCGGAACTGGAAGAGCAGTTCACGGTGCTGCTCCAGCTGCTGGGTCGGAACCGTGTGGCGTGAAAGCATGCTGGAAGCGGTCGCGCGGAGGCTGAAGGCGCCGCCTCGCCGGAGGCTGGAGCTGATCGAGGAACTGGGCGCCGACGCGGAGGCTCTCCAGGAAGAACTGCAGCGTCGCGGGTACGACCCGAAGGCCGCGCGACGGTTGGCCGCGGGACAGGTGGTGCCGTCGCGTGAGGCACTGGCCGCACTGGAGGCGCAGCACGCACCACGCCTGGGCCGGTGGGTGCGGAAGACCGGGTTCGCGGGCGGCATCGAGCGGATGGCCGCCATGGCGACGGCGATCCTGGCCGGTTCGGCCCTGCTGGTGGCTCTCCGGTGGCAGGACCCGGACGCGGCCGGCAGCCTCCTGGGGTGGTCCCTGGCTGTGGTCGTCGCCCTTCTCTCCTCCAACTGGGCCCTCGCCGCGAAGAGGCTCTGGATCGATGGGAACCTGCCGCCCGGACTGCGCACGGTTCTGTGGGCCAGGCAGGTCGGGCTGATTGTCGCGGCGGTGTCGCTGGGCGGGCTGGGCGCATCGTGGGAAGGCCATGTCGCGCTCGGAGCTCCTGGAGCGTCGCCCGGCGAGGTCTGGAGCGCGGTTCAGCGCGTGGTCGTCTTTGCAGTTATCGCGGCCGGCGCCGCGCTTTTTGGTCTGTTCGGCTGGCTGGCCCTCATTCCCCGCCTCGCGACAGACGAGGCATTCGAGCGCCGAATCGCGGCGTTTGTCAATCGTTCACTCCGGTTCGTGCATCTGCGAACCGAAGCAGGGAGGCACTGATGTCCTTTTTCGAATCGACCGGAATCGTGGGAATCCCGCTGGTCGCCGTGCTCTTGATCGTCCTGGTCCAGATCGGCTGGGTGGTTCGCGGGCGCTTGCGCCGGAGGGAGGAACCTGCCGATGGCTCGCCGGTGGGCGCGATCCTCGTCGTGGGGGTCCTGGGCGCGTGCATCGGGATTCTCGCGACGTTCGTTGGCATTTGGGTGAGCGCCGGCGCCATCACCAGCGCGGGTGAAGTGAGTACCGCGCTCGTGTGGAGCATGATCCGGGTCGCAATGACCCCGTCGATCATGGGCTTCGCCATACTGAGCGTGGCGTCCGTCGCGTGGATCGTGCTGCACTATTGGGGGGCGCGCCGGCTACAGGTCTGAGGCGGTTGTCCGCCAATTCCGGCCCGAAGTGGCGGACAACGGGCCCTCAACGCCTCCAAAGCGGCAACGTCAGACACGTCGGTCCCCCTTCGCACGGGATGCACAAGGCGTCTGCATCGAAGCAGGTGACTTCACACCCCGCATCGCGCATTAGCCCCACCGTCTCCGGGAACCCGCCCACCGCGACGCATCTGCGCGGCCCCAGCGCCAGCACGTTCAGGTTCAGGCCGCCCGAGGCCTCGAACTCGGCGTCGCCGGCTTCCAGGCACTGGATTCCGCGCTCCCGCATCAAATGGTGCAGCGCCACCGGCACGAGCCGGGGGTAGACCAGCGCCAGATCGCGGTCCAGCGGGCTGACGACCGACAAAAGGTGCAGGCAGGCCGAGGCGCCGTGCCACATGGGAAGGTCGAAGGTGTGAACCTCCACGCCGAATGAGGTCAGGATTGCCCGCAGCTGCTCGATGCCCGCCTCGTTGGTGCGGAAGGTGCGTCCGGCCGCGAGGGTTCGGTCGTCGAGCCAGATCAGGTCGCCGCCTTCGGCCGTGCCCGGCGGCTCGATGGCGCCGATGACAGGCACGCCCAGCCGTTCGTACAGAGCTTCGTGCAACGCCACCTCCGGAAGCCGTAGCGCTTTGCCGGGCCGCAGCAGGATCGCGCCCGCAGGCGTCATGAACGAGGGGTCGAAGACGAAGATGGAGTCGGCGAGGCCGTCGTCGGAGCTCGGGATCCACTCGATGTCGGCGCCGGAGTGGGCCACGCGCCGGGCGAAGGCGTCGTACTGCGCCGCCATCCGCGCGGCGTCGAGTGGCCCCGCGTAGTGCCAGCGCGCCGGATCGGCGTGGAGGGTGGACGGGCCGGGACGCCGCATCGCGACGCGGCGCAGGGGCGTCACCATGCTGCCGACACCGAACCGGGTGGGCCGCGCGGCATCCCCCCTTGCCGGGATTGGTACGCTGCCGCTCATGACGATCCGTGCTCCGCACCCGACGACGACGCTCTCTTCCACCGCATCAGCGCGAACACGGGGATACCGGCCACCAGGAGCAGGAAGCCCCAGTACACCGTCTCGGCGCCGGCGCCTGCGATCGCCCACACGGAGAACCCGAAGGCGAGGACGGCCGTCGCCACCCGTCCCGGTGAGAGCGATGCCGTGGCGGCGCGCGAACCGGATCGCTCGCGGAGCGCGAAGATGAAGCCCGTCATGCTCGCGAAGACGTAGGGCACCAGGGTCGCGAGGGTGGCGAGCCGGATGAGGAAGGTGAATGCGTCCACCAGGCCGCGCGTGTAGTTCATCGCGATCAGCAGGGACACCAGGATGCTGGAGAGGTAGAGGCCGGCGGTCGGTGTGCGGCGGGGACTCAGGCGGGCGAACCGCGCGGGCAACAGACCGTCGAGCGCGGCGGCGCGGGGAATCTGGCCCGTGAGCAGGACCCAGCCGTTGAGTGCGCCGAAGCAGGAGATCGTGGTGCCCGCGCCGATGAGCCAGCGTCCCCACGGGCCCCAGATCGATCCGGCGGCGTCGGCGAACGGGGCCGTCGTGACGGAGAGCTCCGCCGGGGCGATGATCCCCATGACGGCGAAGGTGGTGGCGATGTAGATGACGGCCGTGATCGTCGTCCCGAGGATCGTGGCGCGCGGGATGGTCCGCCGGGGATCGCGCACGCCATCGGCGGGGATCGTCGCGACCTCCAGGCCGAGGAAGGCCCACAGGGTCAGCGTGACCGTGGCCGTGACCGCCGTGAAGGCGGAGCCGCCCGTCGGGTTGAAGGGCACGAAGTGGTCGGGCTGGAAGTACAGGAAGCCGATTGTCCCGATGGCGGCCAGCGGCAGCAGCTTGAGGACGGTGGTGACAAGCTGCACCCGTCCCGCGGTGCGCAGGCCGTGGGCGTTGACGAGCGTGAGGCTCCACAGCGCGACGAGGGCGGCGATGAGCCCACCGGGCGCCGAGATCCCCAGCCCGGGCAGGAACACCATCGCGTAGCTCGCTGTGGCGACGGCCAGCGCCGCGTTGCCGGCCAGGAGCGAGATCCAGTACGACCACGCGATCCAGAAGCCGACGAAGTCACCGAACGCCGCACGACCGTAGGCGTAGGGTCCGCCGACGCGGGGCATCGTGGCGCTCAGCCTCGCAAGAACGAATGCGAGACACAGAGCTCCCCCGGCACTCGCCAACCACCCCACAATGCTGATGCCGCCGAAAGGCGACAGCGAGGCGGGGAGCAGGAACACGCCCGCCCCGATCATGCTGCCCGCCACGAGCGAGGTGCATGTCCACAGCCCGAGTTCGCGCCTTTCCGCCATGAGGCAATCTATCCTCCGATGGCTACATCGCGCGCGCGGCCGGATTCACCGCCACTCGAGGCCGGCGTGGCTGTTGATGCCAGCCTTCGTGGGCGGACGGAGCCGGATGCAGCCGCAGAGCCGGCGTCAGGTGCGGCGCCGATAGATCAAACGCCTCACCTCGTGATACCACTCGGCCCCGAATTCGTCGATGAGCCGCGCCCGGCCGCGCGAAATCATGGTGCGCTGGAGCTCGTCCATGTAATCCGGCGAATAGGTTTCCTGGGTCATGAGGCGAGGGCCTCGCGGAGTTACCCGAAACGTCCGCACGGTCAGCGGGCCCTCGTACGCGGCCAGTTCGTTCAGCTCCCTGCTGCTCCTCACGATTGCCACGTTTTCGCCCTGCGCGGTCACCCCCGTGATTACATCGAACAGGAGATCCCCAGCCTCCTTCGGCGGCGGGATGTAGTCCTCCAGGGACAGGCCCCGCTCGTCCAGTACACGCTTCAGAACGTCCGGTATGCCGGCCGGTGCCACGTCCAGGCTGTCGCGTCCCGTGAGCGCCAATAGTATCGCCATTCCAATCCTCCTCCCCTCCCCTGCACCCGTATGCAGGTCCATTGTCGTTTGTTGTCGCCAGCGGCGCAGTCGCTGCCCTCCGGTTTTGAGGGGGCTTGCCCCTGGCCCGGTTTCATTCACGGCTGGCCCGAATCTGTTCCCGCGTTCCGGCCCTGACGCGGGCGGTGCGCGGTGCGGAGGCGGTCTGGCGCGGATCCGCTCAAGGCGGCATCGTCCAATCGGTCCGGAGCTGACACGGGCACCGCGTCCCCCAACCGAGGAGAGCCGATCCATGCCGGAACCATCGAGTGGTATGAGGCCGACCTTCCGTGGAGCGGCTTCAGCGGTCCTGCTGTCGGCCGCGTTGTCCTTTTCGGCCGGGTGCGGGCCTGCCGCCGAGGCGGCACGGCCGGACGGCCGGGAGACGGAGTATGGCGAGATGACATTCCCTGCGACCAACCGTCCGGATGTACGCGGGATTTCCGGCGCCGTGTCGGCCGGCCACCCGCTCGCCGCGGCAGCGGGCCACGATGTCCTGCGCCGGGGCGGCAACGCCATGGACGCCGCGATTGCAATGGCAGGAGTGCTGGCCGTGGTTCGCCCCCACATGAACGGGATCGGCGGCGATGCCTTCGCGCTCTACTACGAGGCCGAAAGCGGCCAGGTCCATGCGATGAACGGCAGCGGCCGCGCCGGTGCCCTGGCCACCCCCGCCCTGTTCGCCGAGCACGGGCTGGACGAAATGCCCGGCAACGGCCCGCTCTCGGTGTCGGTCCCGGGGGCGGTCGCGGCGTGGGTGGACGCACTGGAACGCTTCGGCAGCCTGCCCCGCGAGGAGCTGCTCGCCCCTGCGATCCGCTACGCCCGAGACGGCTTCCCGGTCTCGACCCGGCTCGCGACTGATATTGCGGCTTCATCGGGCGCGCTCAACGGCTCCGCCCGTGCGCTGTACACCCCCGGCGGGGCGCCGCCACCGGTCGGCAGCCTGCTGCGCAATCCCGCGCTGGCGTCCACCCTGGAGCGCATTGCCGCCAACGGCAGGGACGGCTTCTACCGCGGGTGGGTGGCCGAGCGGCTGTCGTCGTTCCTCGAAGCGGAGGGCGGGTATGTCCGTGCCCCCGATCTGGCCGCGCACACCACGACCTGGGTCGAGCCGCTGCGGGGCGACTATCGGGACTACACCATGCTGGTGCTTCCGCCCAACACGCAGGGCATCGCGCAGCTGCAGCTCTTCGAGATGGCGAAGTCCTTCGACCTGGCGGAGATGGGCCACAACAGCGCGAGCTATCTGCATACTTTGGTCGAGATGAAGAAGCTCGCCTTCGCGGACCGGGACCAGTGGGCGGCCGATCCCGACTTCACCGATCTGCCGCTGGACGATCTCCTCGATCCCGGCTACCTCGCGCGCCGGGCGGCGTTGGTGGATCCGCACGCGGCAGCGGCGTCTCGTTCCCCGGGTGTGTCCGCCGACATGATGGCGGCTTCAGGTGGGTCGGGCGTCTCGGCCGGCGAGGCTGTGGTTGGTGCGGGCTCTGCACCCGGGGCCGTCCGGGACGACTCCGGAGACACCGTCTACCTCACCGCGGTCGACCAGTGGGGCAACGCCGTGAGCTGGATACAAAGCCTGTTCGCCGGGTTCGGCTCGGGTCTCCTGGAGCCGGAAACGGGGATCGTCCTCCACAACCGCGGCGCGCTCTTCAACCTGGAACCCGGGCACCCCAACATCGTCGCACCCGGCAAGCGGCCCTACCACACCCTGACCCCGATGCTGGCGCTCCACGACGACGGCAGCTTCGCCTTCACTCTGGGCACGCCCGGTGGCGACAGCCAGCCGCAGAGCCTGCTCCAGATCGTCAACAACTACCTGCTCTTCGGCATGACTCCGCAGGGCGCGATCGAGGCACCCCGTTTTCGGAGCTACGGCGGCGTGCGGGTCGACTTCGAGGACCGTTTCGGCTCCGGGGTGCTGGGTGAGCTGGGCGCGCTGGGCCACGAGGCTGGGGTCGTGCACGGCTGGACGGCCACCTTCGGCGGCGCGCACATGATCGTCCGCGACCGCAACGGGACGCTCACCGCGGCTTCCGATCCCCGCCGGGAAGCCTATGCGATCGCGTACTGAGCGTCGCGTGTTCGAGCGCGGCGCGGCATGCGTCGGAGGCCACGGGTGACCGCGACGGCGCGTACGCTGGCCGCCAGCGGCGCGGTTCTGGCCCTGCTGGGTGTGGGCTTTGGCGCGTTCGGGGCCCACGTCCTCGAGGCTCGACTGTCGCCTTCCGACCTCTTCACCTTCGAGACGGCGGTTCGGTATCAGATGTACCATGCGCTGGGGCTGCTGGGAGTCGCCTGGCTGCAGGACAGATCCGGGAGCGCGCTTGTTGGACGCGGCGGATGGTTCCTGGTGGTCGGAACCGCGGTCTTCTCGGGCAGCCTCTACCTGCTGGTGCTGACGGGCGCAAGGTGGCTCGGGGCGGTCACGCCGGCGGGCGGCGTGATGCAACTGGTGGGTTGGGTGCTGGTGGTGGTGGGGCTGCTGCGGAGGCGCGGGTAGGAGTTTCTCGCCTGGACTGTCGGGGCCTCCAGAGCCCACAACGCAGGTTTGTCTGCCATTTGGGCCCCGAAGTGGCAGACAAACGCGGTTTGAGCGGTCCCCGCGCCGCCTCTGGGCAAGAGAGTCCCATCCAGCTATTGAGGCGCCCCGCCATCTTCAATACCGTACACCCAGTCCGATTTCTTGACGCAGAGGGTGCTGTGTCATCATATGTGAAAGATGCGTACCCCGGAGTCGGACGACTTCCGTGAAACGCATGGAGGGAGAATGGACATGGAGTGGTGGCAGCCGGTCAGTATGGTGGGTAGCGTCGCGGTCATGATGACGGCGTTTGCTACCCTGGGCTGGCGAGTGCTCGAACGCATGCGCATCGAGAACCAGACCGCCCACGACCAGATTCGAAAGAGCATCGCCAAGCTGCGCGATGACCTGACCGGCGACAACACGAGGCTGCGCGACGACCTGACCGGCGACAACACGAGGCTGCGCGACGACCTGACCGGCGACAACACGAGGCTGCGCGACGACCTGACCGGCGACATCGCCAAGCTGCGCGATGACCTGACCGGCGACATCGACAAGCTGCGCGATGACCTGACCGGCGACATCGACAAGCTCCGTGACGACATCGGCGATGTCCGCGAAACGGTTGCCGAGTTGCGAGGCGAACTCAAGGGCGTGAACCGCTCGTTGCAGGACTTCAAGGAGGACTTTCGCGTGCACGTGTACGGCGGACCAGCTTCCGCGTAGCTCACCCGTGCCGCTTCAACTCCACGGGCTGACCGTGTGGGGTGTGCCGGTACGCGTCCGCCCAGGCTTCCTTCCTCTCCACGAGGGCGGCCGCGTCGCTGAGCCCCTTCTCGACGACCAGTCGCTCCAGCGCCGATACCCAGTGGTGATAGTAGTTGGTGCCGTCGTCGGGTTCGCCCCGTGCTTCGGCAGCCGACAGCTCGCCGGCCAGCGCTTCCGCCCAGGTCGTCCAGGAAAAATGTCCCTGCTCGGACAACCTGACTGCGAGCGCGAACGCCTGGGCCTGCCAGGGCTCGTCGAACACCGGGCCTTCCTCGTCGCGCGGCAACGGAGGAAGGGCCGCCAGACGTTCGGCGGAGACGGGGGCTGGGGCGCTCGTCACGCCGGCTCCAGGTAGTCTTCCCATAGGTCGACGTACACGGAATCGCCTGCGGCGGCCCTGTCGCCCCAAAGCTCCCGGGCCTCGAAGCGGACCGAATAGACGTGCTGCGGCCGGTCGCCGGGCTGCTGGCCAGCTGCATCGCTGTCCTGCAGGGCGTAGACACCGAAGTCCTCGACAACGGTTCCCGTTCGCCCGCGCACGTATCGCGGCTGGCGGGTGTGGCCGCGCGGGTGGAGGTTGCGGGCGCGGACGCGGTCGCCCGGGCTGAAGCGCGCCGACAGGTCGAGGTCTAGCAGACCGAAGCCCAGCGAGCCGCTGCGGGACGCGGCCAGCATCTCGGGCGTTTCGGCTCCCGCATCGGCGTAGCCGGTCTCGAGTTCGGTCTCGGTGACGAGGCCGCTGCCGAGGAGCCGGCTGGTCATCATGTGGAACCACCGCTCGTAGTACGACATTCGCAGGTACTCGTCCGGCGGGATGCTCTCGAGCGTGAAGCGGAATCCCGGCCAGTTGCGCCCGCGGCCCCAACGCCCGACAGCCCGGGTAAGCGCGAAGACCCGACCTTCCCAGCGGTGGTGAAAGACCGGCTCGTTCTCCTCGGGCTCGATCGGGCCGAAGCCGTCCATGCCGCCCATGTCGTGTATCGTGTTCATCTTCCGCCCCCTGACGACGGCGACGCGACCCGGGCTACTCCGACCATCGAATCACGGGTCACCAGCTCCGCCAGTTCCTCTTCCGTCATGTCTGCCGTGCCCGGGGGACGCTGTGGCAGCACCAGGTAGCGGATTTCCGCAGTGCTGTCCCAGACGCGCACTTCGACATCCTCGGGCAGATCGAGGCCGAACTCCCGCAACACCTCGCGCGGCTCGATCACCGCCCTCGCCCTGTACGCGGACGACTTGTACCAGACCGGCGGCAGCCCCAGCGTCGGCCACGGATAGCAGGAGCAGAGGGTGCAGACGATCAGATTGTGAACGCTGTCGGTGTTCGCGACCACCTTCATGTGCTCGCCCTGCCCGCCGAGGTAGTCCAGTTCACCGATGGCGGAGGTACCATCGGCCAGCAGCCGATCCCGAAACCCCGGATCGACCCATGCGCGCGCCACCACGCGCGCCCCGTTCTGCGGGCCAATCCGATCCTCGAAGTTGTCGACGATCTCGTCGAGCGCGGCCGGATCCACCATCTCCTTCTCGATCAGCACCGACTCGAGCGCCCTCACCCGCAACGCGATGTCGGACGGCACGTCCTGGTGGTCATGATCGTGGTCATGACCGTGCCCATGGCCGTGAGTGTGCTCGTGTGCGTCCGCGTCGTGCACTTCAGCCTCCTCCGTCCGCTCGTTCATCATCTTCCCCGGGGCTGCGAACGCGGCCGCCCCGACTGCCGAGCCCTTGATGAACCCGCGCCGGTCGACCGGTCGTTCTCCTGATTTGTCCATGGTACTCCCCCTGTTTTGCGAGGATTCTGGGCACCCGGGGGCGGGTGGCGCAAGTCGGTGCAGCCACAGTCAATTACCCGCAACCCTCCGAAGCGACCGGCAACCTCGACAGGCACAGGTATCATGACGCATGGCAACCCCGAACAGCGCAGGTGGCTGTTTCCGATCCTCGTGAGCACCCCCATCCTTCTCGCCGCAGCCTGCGGAGGTTCGGCCGTCATGGGAACTGCCGCAGCTCCGGCGCCCGCGCCCGGCGAAGGAGCAACGCCCGCGCCGGATTCCGGTGAACGAACCTATGCGGAAGTCACCGAGGGTGCCGAGTCCGACGAAGGCCTCTTCATCGTCCACCGCAAGGACGACGAATTCCTCTTCGAGATCCCCGACTCGCTGCTGGGCCGCGACATGCTTCTCATCAGCCGCATTGCCGGCAAGATGGATGGACTGGGCGGTTTCGCGCCGGCCGGGGTGGCCACCAACCGCCAGATGGTGCGCTTCGAGCGGCTTGGCGAGCGCATTCTCCTGCGCAAATACTCCGAAGAGGCCGTCGCGGACGACACGCTGGCGATTGCGGCATCGGTCAGGGCCAACTACTTCGCGCCCATTCTCGCGTCGTGGGAAATCGAGGCCCGTGGCACCGACTCGACGAGTTCCGTCGTGGACGTGACCGACTTCTTCGAGGGAGACACGCCCGCGCTTTCGGGACTCAGCCCCGACCAGCGGCGGACCTACCAGGTTCGCCGCCTCGACGCCGACCGGAGCTTCATCGGGAGTGTGCGCAGCTACCCGCTGAACCTGAACGTGCGCCATACCCTCACCTACGACGCGGGAGCGCCCCCCACCGATCTGCGGGCAAACACCGTGTCGCTCGAGATGAACCAGTCGCTGGTCCTCCTGCCCGCCGAACCGATGCGTCCCCGCTACGCCGATCCGCGTGTCGGCTACTTCACGGTCGACCGCATCAACTACGGCCTCGACGAGCAGAAGGCCGCCACCGAGACCTTCATTCGCCGCTGGCGCCTGGAGCCGTCCGACCCGGAGGCGTATGCGCGGGGCGAGGTGGTCGACCCCGTCCAGCCGATTACCTACTACGTGGATCCGGCGACTCCCGAACAGTACGTGGACGCGGTCAGGCGCGGGATCGAGAACTGGCAGCCCGCTTTCGAGACCGCAGGGTTCAGCAACGCGATCATCGCACTCGAGGCCCCTTCCCGGGCGGAGGACCCCGATTGGGATCCCGAGGATGTGCGCTACTCGGTGGCGCGCTGGTCGGCGAGCGAGACACGGAACGCGCAGGGTCCCAGCACCTCGGACCCCCGCAGTGGCGAGATCATCGAATCGGACATCGTCTGGTATCACAACCACATGCGTTCCTACCGCAACTGGATGATGGTGCAGACGGGCGCCGCAAACCCCGACGCCCGCCAATTGCCGCTGACCGACGCACTGATGGAAGAAGCGATGGAGCAGGTGATCACCCACGAGATCGGCCACGCGATCGGGCTGCCGCACAACATGGTGGCAAGCTCGTCCTACCCCGTGGACTCGCTGCGCTCGCAGAGCTTCGCGAGCCGCATGGGGGTCGCGCCGACCATCATGGACTACGCTCGGCAGAACTACATAGCGCAGCCCGGGGACGGCCTCAGGCCCGAGGACTTCCTGAGGCGCATCGGCGTGTACGACCACTACTCGGTCAACTGGGGATACCGCGTGCTCCCCGACGCCGAGACTCCCCTGGACGAGGTGCCCACCCTCAATCGCTGGATCGTGGAACGGGCGGGCGACCGCATGTACAAGTACCTGCCGCAGGGCGGACTGGGCGTGACCGATCCCCGGTCACAGACCGAGGACATGGGCGACGATCTGGTGCGCGCCAACACATACGGCATGGACAATCTCCGGCGGATCGTCCCCAACCTGGTCGAGTGGACGACGCAGCCGGGCGAGGACTACGCCGATCTGGCCGAGATCTACGGCGAGGCGATCAGCCAGTGGTCGCGGTACGTTCGCCATATCGTGACGCTCGTGGGCGGCGTCCACGTCGACCTCAAGACCGCCGACCAGGAAGGGCCGGTCTTTGACGGGCTCCCGCGCGCCGAACAGAAGCGGGCAATGGACTGGCTCGCGCGCGAAGCGTTCACCGCGCCCACCTGGCTGAACGATCCCGCGATCCTGGAACGCATCGGTCCGGGCGGACCCAGCGTCGCCAACCTCGCCAGGCTCCATTCCTCGGTCCTCAACCAGCTTCTGACTCCGCGCCGCCTGGCCACTCTCGCGGAACTGGAAGCCGCTGGAGACGAAGACCCGTATCCCCTGGTCGAGTTCCTGGACGACTTGCGGAGCGCGGTGTGGCAGGACCTGAACGAAGTCTCCGAGATCGATCCCTACCGCAGAGCCCTGCAGCGCGCCCATCTGGAGCGAATGGAGTACCTCATGACCGAGGAACCGGCCGGCAACCCCTTCCAGGGTGCCGCCCCGGACGTGAGCAACTCCGATATCCGCCCACTGGTCAGGGAGCAGCTGCGGATCGTGCGCCTCGAAGTCTCGCAGAGGCTGGACCGGCAGGTCGCCGACCGTGTGACCGAGGCCCATCTGCGCGATGTCATGGCCCGGGTCGACGCCATCCTCGACCCCGGCCCGGCATGATCGCGTTCCGGGCTGGCCGGGCCTACTTCAACTCAACCAGCTGTTCGGGATCGACCCGCACCACGATATAGGTGATCGTCTCGGTGATCTCGCTGAACCCGTGTGGGGAGTTCGCCGGCACGATCACCATGTCACCCGGCCCGATCTCCCGGCTGACGCCGCCCTCGATGCCCCCGACCGAACTCGGCCCGGTGAGCCTTCGCACGGTCGCGCCGTCCGGATCGAGGGCACGCGCGTTGGTGAGTTCGCCGCCCGTCACCATCGTCCCCCGCCCGGAGACCACGTAGTAGACCTCGGTCTGGTTGTGGTGCTGGATCGCACCCAGTGCCGTGGTCGGCGGGCGCTGCACGAGCCCGACCCCGACGTTGTGCCCGCCCGCGTCGATGTGCCGGATCTGCTGGTCGCTCACCCGTCCCGCAGGCGCGTTTTCGATCGTTGCGAGGATGTCGGCGGCGGAGATGTGGGTGCCCACCGGGTTCTCCTGGTTGCGAGGCGCCGATGTCCACAGCAGCGCGGCAGCAAGGAGGGGGAAAACGGCTTTGGTCATGACGGATCTCCATGGTCTCTGGCGGACTGTAAAGTGCACATTACATAATGTAAACTGTTGCTTACAGAGACTTGTGCGGGAGCATTCCAAATACATTGTCGATGAGCTCCCGGGGCGCGGTGAGCGCGACCGGGCCGGTCTGCAGGCAGGGACAATACGTCGTCACGGCACCCGCCCCCCGCCTGCCACGGTGCCTGCCCCATCCGCGAGCCGCGACAACAGCGCGGCCGCCTCCCCCGCGCGTTCGGCCCACCACCGCGCGATCGGCGCCGGGCCCCACCCCGCTGCCCTGCCACCCCACTTGCGCGCATGACCGGCCAGCCACTGCAGCGTCGCACCGGGATCCTGCGCCAGGAACGAGCCAAGCACATACCGCCGCTCCCCCGCCCGGCAGGCGAGCCCGGCCTCCTCTCCGAGCCGCACCAGGTCGTCGCGGAGCAGAATCACACCCGAGCGCACCGGCGCCAGCAGCGAGGCGAGGAAAGCGGCACCCCCCTCGTCGCTCGGGTCGGCCATTGCGGGAGCCGTCCGGAGCGCGACCGGGAGGTAGTCCGGAAAGGCCATCTCCGCCTCGAGCCGTGCCAGGGTCTCGCCCAGGAGCGCCGCCCACCTCTCGTAGAACGGCGCGCCGCACCCTTCGAACGACGCCAGGTACGGCGCGGTCCAGGACGCGATGTGCTCCCAGACCAGAGTGACCCGCGCCTCGGCCAGGAGGGCGGCGCGTGCGGGGTCGGATTCATCGCGTTGCCGGCGGTCCAGCGCGGTGAGGAGCGCGAGGAGCGAGGCGAGGTGATCGGGTTCTGCCGCGCCTGCGGGTCGACGTGGCGGGGGGGCCTCCGCGGTCGCCCCCGCATGGCCGGGATCGCCTTCCGCGGCACCGTCCCCGATCCCCAGCGCCCGCCGGAATCCCACGATCCGGTCCTGCGCCTCGCCTCCCATCATCCCTTCCGCGCCCAGGTAGACCGAAGCGTACGGATACCGCTGAAACGCAACCACCGCCCCGTGCACCGACGCGTCCGGAACTGCCGGCAGGCCCAGCGCTTCCGCAATCCTCCGGTGTTCCGGGGCGGGGACCTCGATCAGGGAGCCGAGGGCTCGGAAGAGTTCCATGGAAGCTTGTATGCGTCCCGGCTGGGCCGCACCGGGCGCAGCAACCACCAGGGCCGCCGAGTGCCATCGGGCGAGTGTTGCGCGGCCGTCCGGGTCAACTCCAGCCACTGGCGGAACACCTCGCGGGACCTGGCCGTGTCGACCGAGATGTCGCCGTACCGGTCTCCGGGCCTCGCTCTCTCAACCCGCACAACCTGGTGCCAGCAATGCGCGCCCGAGATCGGGTCGGGCTGGACCGGGAAGGT
Organism: Longimicrobiales bacterium; assembly: GCA_965211645.1. Taxonomy (GTDB): domain Bacteria; phylum Gemmatimonadota; class Gemmatimonadetes; order Longimicrobiales; family Gaopeijiaceae; genus Bin94. Next base: position 1,436,003 of record OZ242947.1, read on the forward strand.
CATGTTCTGGTGCACCCCCACGTCGGTCCACCAGATCCGCGCGGTATCGGGATCGGCCGACTGGAAGGGACCCGTGCCAGTCTTGCGCGACATGCCCCACCCGCTCCCTTCATGGCGGAGCGACACGGTCGCCATCGACTGGCGCGGGCCGTCGCCCGTCTTCCACCGCCCCATGTGATGCGAACACGCGACGACCCCGGGGTGGATGCCCTCCGTGACCCACGCCTTCACGACGAAGTGGCCGATCTGCGTCTCGACCCTCACCAGGTCGCCCGTGCCGACGCCGATCCGCACCGCGTCGCCCGGATTCAGCCACAGCGGGTTGGTGTGCGCGATTTCGTTCAGCCACTTCGCGTTCGCGCTGCGGGTGTGGATCTGCACCGGCAGGCGGAAGGTCGAGATCAGGCACATCTGCCCGGGCTCCAGCGCGTCGGGGTGCACGTGGCTGCGCACGTACCGCGGCACGGCCATCTCCGGCCACCCCCACTCGGCCAGCGTCCGCGACCAGAACTCGAGCCGCCCCGACGGCGTCGGAAAGCCCCGCCGCACCTCGCCGTTCACCGCGACGCCCACACGCCTGCGTCCCTCCGCGTCGCCATCGATGGGTGGAATCGGCACCACATTGTGCGACGGTGGCGCCGCGGCCCGCGTATAGGCCCGGCCCGCCGCATCGACGCGGGTGTCCTCAAGTTCGGCCTCCGGCACGCGCTGCTCGTACAGGGGCCCCACCGCCGAGCCGATCTCGAAGGCGCCGTAGCGCCGCATGTACTCGAGCGGCGACAGCCCTTCCCGCGCGGCTCGCTCCGGGAGGCCCGGGACGGAGTTCTCGAAGATCCACCCGTAATACTCGTCGACCGTCATCTTCTCTCCCGGCCGCTCCCGCGACTCGAAGAAGCGCCGGATGCCCCGTGAACCGTCCGGGTCGATCCTCCACGTCAGTTCAATCCAGAACTCGTTCTCCTCCCACACCTCGCCAGGAGTGACGTCGCGGGTGGACGACACCTTCTCGCCGAGCCGTTCGCGCGCCGCGCGCAGCACCGGCTGGCGGAATCCGATCCAGAGGCCGTCGTACTGCTCGTACGAGGTGAGGTCGTGGCGCTCGGACGAGTGGCCCATCGGGAGCACGTAGTCGGCGAAGAAGGCGGTCTCGTTCCAGGTCGGGGTGAGCGCCACGTGGAGTCCGATGCGCTCGGGGTCGGTGAGCATCTCAAGCCATGAGAAGCCGTCGGGATTGGTCCAGACGGGATTGTAGACCCGGGTGAAATAGACATCCAGACGCCCGTTTCTCTCGGCCGTCAGGTGCGGCAGGAGGAACGACATCTCCATGAGGCTCAGCGGGTAGTCGGCGGGCCAGGTGAGTTCGTTCCAGTGCTCGGGGTGACGCGGCGGCATGCGGATGGGGCGCGGCACGAACTTGTTCCAGGCGTTCGGGTAGGTGCCGCCGGGTACCGCGACCGCGCCGAGAAGCGCATTGAGAAGGAAAAGGGTCCGGGCCACCTGCCATCCGCCGAGGTTGCCGGCGGCCGCGCTGCGCCAGTTGTGGGTTGAGAGGCGGGTGCCCGCGCCGGCCACGATCTCGGCGCATGCCGCTATGGTCCCCGTGTCCACGCCGCTCTCCGCGGCCGCGAACTCGAAGGTGTAGCCCTCGTAGAGGTCGTGCAGCACACGCTGAAACGCTTCGAAGGTGGCTGGCTCCTCGGGGTGGTTTTCGGCCATGTATTCGCCCCAGTTCCACCACCGCTCCACGAATTCGGCGTTGTAGCTGCCGGTCCGGATCAGGTGGTTGGCGATCGCGAGAAGCACCGCCGCCTCGGAGCCCGGATAGGTCGACAGCCAGTGGTCGGCGTGGGTGGCCGTATTCGAGAGCCGCGTGTCGAAGACGATCAGCTTCGCGCCCCGCCGCTTGCCCTCCATCACCCGTTGCGCGTGGGGGTTGAAGTAGTGCCCCGCCTCCAGATGGCTGCTCACGAGCAGGATGACGCGGGCGTTCTCGTGATCGGGACTGGGCCGGTCCATCCCCATCCAGAGGTGGTAGCCGGCCCGCGCGCCCGAGGAACAGATGTTGGTGTGGGAATTGTGGCCATCGACGCCCCAGGCGGCCAGCGTCCGCTCGGTGAAGCCGTCCTCGCCGGGACGCCCGACGTGGTACATGATCTCGCGGTGCCGGTCCTCGTCGATGGCCGCGCGAATCCGCCCCGCGATGTCGTCCAGCGCCTCGTCCCAGTCGACCGGCTCCCACTTCCCCTCACCCCGCTCCCCGGCGCGCTTGAGCGGCGTGAGGATCCGGTCCGGGTCGGTGAGCTGCGTCACCGTGGCCGGACCCTTCGCGCAGTTTCGCCCGCGGGACCCCGGATGCTCGGGGTTCCCCTCGAACTTGCGCACCTCGAGAGTGTCGCGGTCCACGTACGCGAGCAGTCCGCACGCCGACTCGCAGTTGAAGCAGGTCGTCGGCACCAGCATGTAGCGGCGCTCGACGCGCTCCGGCCACGCCTTCGAATCGAGCTCGACCCAGTCGCTCCAGCGCTCCTTCGGTGGGAAGGCGGCCAGGTGGACGCGGCTCGCCCCCGGGTAGAAGGTTTCGCCGCGCGCCTCGACCTCGCTGCGGGCGGCCGAGACGCGCCGGTTGAGCTCGTCGAGATCGGCCGCGGGTGGACGGACGCCCCCGGCGGCAGGACGGCCACCCCCTGATGCGGAGCCGTTGCCGTGCGATGGGCCCCCGCCGTTGCCCCGCGTCATGCGAGCGGCACCGACTGGCCGGCCTGCACGTAGGCGTGCTCGTACGCCAACAGGGCCGCGAGGCCGACGGGCACCACGACCCACCCGAGCCACGGGGCGGCTACGCCGAGGAGCGCGCCGAGAAGGCCCGCCCGGAACCACCACCGGAAGCGGCCGTGCGTCATCTCGCGCTCGGCGAGGCGGGCGTGGGCGGTGGGCGGCGGCATCAGGACCTCGCCGAGGATCATGAGGGCGTGGGCGGCGCTGCCCAGCGCGAAGAACCGGAGGGCGGCGGAGACCGCGTCCCCACCCAGGGGTCCCGTTGCCGTGGGCAGAACCAGCACCACCAGCACGACCGCGCCGGCCCCCGCCATGAGCGCCTGGACGAGGAAGTGCGCGGGGAGCAGGGGGTTCTGCCACATGTCCCGCGCCTTGGCCTGGCCGAAGAGGAAGGCGGTGTAGACCGCGGTGAGGATCGCGAGGGCACTGCCCACAAGGCCGAGCCAGAGCGGCGGCGACGCGCCCGTCAGGACCACCGCAACGTGCGCCGCCAGCGCGGCGCTGTAGCCGCCGATGATGAAACCGCCGCGCACCAGCCAGCTGCGCCACTGGGGCCGCCGGAAGATCAGGTGGAAGCGCGCGGGGTGTTCCAGATCCCAGATCAGGACCGCGCCGGTGAGCGCCAGGAAGACACCGGCCACGATCGGCGCGACGAACATCCAGAGCGGGCTGGCCGCGGTAATCACCCCGGTGAGGAGCAGCAGGAACGGGGCGAGGTACGCACCCGCGGCAATCGACTTCGTCCAGGTATACAGCGACACCCGAAAGTCCCACGGCGCCCGGTGCGGAATGTCATAGCTGAGCACCGCCGCCGCGGACGAGTTCCAGGGTCCGGGATGCCCGCTCGGCACCCCGTGATCCACCTCGCCCTGCTCGCTCCACATGAAGAGCCCCCCGGGGGGCCGCTGCGCCGCGAGCGGATCGAGGGTCACCTGGTCGGCCCCCTTGTAGTACAGCTTCGGCCTCGTCTCCTTCTCGGGCCGCCGCACCGCCACCGGATCGCGGTTGATGATCTTCGCGACCTCCGACGACGGGTCGTTCATGTCCCCCACGAGGAGCGCTTCGGTGGGGCACACCACCACGCACGCCGGCTCGAGCCCTATGTCGAGGCGGTGCGCGCAGAAGTTGCACTTCTCGGCCGAATGGTCGTCCGGATTGATGAAGATCGCGTCGTACGGACACGCCGCGATGCAGGCCTTGCACCCGATGCAGGCGCTCTTGTCGAAGTCGACGATCCCGTCCGCCCGCTTGAACATCGCCGAGGTCGGACACGCGGTCACGCACGGCGGGGCCTCGCACTGATTGCAGCGCGTCACCTGGAACGAGCGCCTGGCCTGCGGAAACGCCCCCGTGTCGACGTACTTCACATACGTGCGCGTGACCGAAAGCGGAACCTCGTTTTCGGACTTGCAGGCCGTGGTGCAGGCGTGGCAGCCGATGCAGCGGGTCTGGTCGACCACCTTCGCCCACGCGGGGCGGCGGGTCGGGGCTTCGGGTTCGGTTTCGACGGACACGTGAAGTGCTCGGCCTCGGTCGTCTGGTCGCTGTTGCCGGCGTGACCCTTCACAATAGACGCAGGCGCGGCATGTGAACAGGTGAACCTGCGATGTCGATGGACAGGCCCGGCAGTCCGTGGGGCAAGTCCGCGGCGCGACGCGGCGATTGTCCACCGAACCCCGTTCTTCGCGGATTTCCGATCCGACGGTTTGAGGTATCTTGGGGGAACGCTGCAAGAGGCATCGCTTCCAGGATTGCCGCTCCCGACACGGAGATCCCGACTCGCACCATGAAGGCCTGTCTGTTCGCGGGTGACCGCCTCGTCCTCGCCGAAGGAGCCGCGGACCTGCCTTCTCTGGAAGCTGCGAAGGGTTGGGAAGGAGGATCCGCCGAGTGGTTCCGGGTCGATGCCGGCGCAACATCCGCGATGGCCGCGCAGGTGAGCGGGCGCTGGAAGCCCGGGGCTGGCCTCACGGCAATGGGGCTGCGCGCCGTGCTTCCCCTGCTGCCCGAACCGTCCCTCTCCCTCGCGCTCACCGCCGCGCACCTCGCCCGCTGGCGCCGTTCGTCCCGCTACTGCGGCGTCTGTGGCACCGCAACCGGGCAGTCGCCGAGGCACCAGGCCATGCTGTGCCCCTCGTGCGGCCACCTCGCCTTCCCCAAGGTGTCGCCGGCCGTGATCGTCCAGGTGACGCGCGGGCGGGAGATTCTCCTCGGACGGTCGCACCGCCATCCCCGCGGCTCGTATTCCGTGCTGGCCGGGTTCGTCGATCCGGGGGAGAGCCTGGAGGACGCCGTGCGGCGGGAAATCGAAGAGGAATCGGGGATCCAGGTGCGCGACATCCGGTACTTCGGAAGCCAGCCGTGGCCGTTTCCGGATTCGCTGATGGTGGGGTTTACCGCCGTCTACGACGGGGGCGACCTGCGGAATGAGGATGATGAACTGGAAGACGTGGGGTGGTTCGCAGCCGACTCGCTGCCTCCGGTGCCGCCGGCCTACAGCATCGCGCGGGCGCTCATCGACGACTTCGCCAGCCGCAACGGGGTCGATCCCGCGACGGTTCCGACCTGGCAGAGGCCGACGCGAACTCGCTGACCCGGCTGCTGGCCATGGCCGTCGGTCAAGCCAAGATTGTTTCGACTACCTCTCATCACCTCCCAGGCTGAGCAACCATGACCAGATCGATTCTGACCGTCCTCGCTGCAGCAACGGCCGCAGCCGCCTGCGCCACCACGCCCGCCGGCCCTCCACCCTTCGACCCGATCGGCAGCTACAGCTACACCGCCCTCATGGAAGGACAGCCGCTCCCCGGGACGATGACCATCACGGAAGGCGAAAACGGGTACGAAGGCACGATCCGGAGCGACATGTTCCCGCCCATCGCCATCACTTCCGTGGTCGTGGAGGGGCAGACCGGCATGATCGAGGCCGCCGGACCCGCCGGCCCCATCGTCATCGAGTTCGTGGCTACCGAGGCCACCATCGAGGGGACGTGGGCGATGGGGGAGGAGGGCGGCAGCTTCAGCGCCACCAGGATCAGCTGACACGGTGTGCGGCCTGTGGTCGCACTGTAATCAAAACATTACATTTGTAATGCACACTTGACATTCCCGGACGACTCAGCCCAGGTAGCGCAGCACCGACAACGCAACCGCCCGCGCAGCGTCCATGAGATCGCGCAGGGCGATGGATTCGTTCTCGCGGTGGGCCCCGGACACATCTCCCGGGCCGAAAAGCACGCCGGGCGTCCGGCCTGCGTTGACAAGGTGGCGGAGATCGGAGCCGTAGGGAACGCCCACCAGCTTGCCGTCACCCAACTCCAGGTCGCGCGCCACGCCCTGCACGACCTTCACGACCGCGGCGTCGGCGGCCGTGTCGCACGGCGCGAACTGTCCTCCCCACCAGTCGACCCGCGCCGGGTGATCGCGCAGGAAATCATGCCGCCCGCAACACGCCGCGACCCGCGCCTCGAATGCCCGCCTGGCGACCTCCGCGTCCTCGTGCACCGCCACCCCGAACCGCCCCTCGGCCCGCACAGCCTCCGGCACCGACGAAGCCCACTCTCCACCCCGCACGGTCCCGATGCAGATGGGATAGGGGGATGGATAGCCGGCCAGGCGCGGCTCCGTCACCGTAGCGTTGCGCCCCGCCTCGAATTCCATGAGGTCGCGATAGAGGAGCATGAAGTTCTCCAGCGCGCTCACCCCCTCGTGGCGCATCGCTCCGTGCGCGGCGCGCCCCGGGACGGTGAGGCGAAAGTTGAGCGCCCCGGCCTGGGCCGTCGCGACCTCCAGGCGGGTCGGCTCCAGCACGATCGCTCCGTCCCCCACATGGCCCCGCAGCACCGACGCCAGCGTGCCGAGGCCCCCGTCCTCCTCGCCGATGACCGACTGGATCAACAGCGAGCCGCGCAGCGCGGCCCCCGAATCGAGGACGGCCCTGACCCCCGCCAGACCGGCGACGAGCGGCCCCTTCATGTCGAGCGTTCCGCGCCCGTAGACGCGGCCATCCCTCACGTCCATCTCGAAGGGCGGCGTCGTCCACCTCTTCCCGTCGCCGGGCGGCACGACATCCACATGGCCGTTCAGCACCAGCGTCGGTCCGCCTCCCTCTCCCTCCCACCGCCCGACCACCCCCAGCGGGTCCGTCCTGGCGATCTCGGTGGCGTAGTCGGGATGACGGCCGACCTGGGCCTCGTCGATCTCCCAGACATCGAGATCGAGGCCGAGGCCACGCATCACCCCGGCGACGTACTCCTGGGCGGGGCGCTCTCTCCCGTCCCAGCTTGGAATCGAGACCAGCTTCCGCAGCGTCCCCAGCAACCAACCCTCGTCGACGGCATCCACCACCGCTCTTTCGTCGGCGGTCAGCTGCCGACTCGCGGGCCGGGTCGCCTGCTCCCTTGCCACGCCTGGCCGCCCCGGGGCTACGGCGAGTCCGAGAACCTCATCGCCCACAGCCCCGAATTGATGTCGGCGAACCACACCAGATCACCGTGCGGCATCACGCTCCACGCCCCCGGCGAGTTGGGAATGAACCCCACCGGATCGAACGCCTTGTAGACCGAGATCTCGCGGCCCTGCGTGTACAGGTTGCCCATCAGCTCGCCCGACACGTCCACCAGCCGCATGCCGCCCTCGTAGTAGGCCTGGTAGAGGATGTCGTTCTCGACCCAGATGTTGTGCGTGCCGAACTCCGACACCTCGTATCGCGCGACCATCCTCGGGTTCTCCGGGTCGTCGAAGTCGATCACCTGGATGTAGCCCCAGCTGGCCCGCGGGTAGCCGCCCCGCCCGGTCTCGGGATCGTACTTCTGGCGGAAGTCGGGGCCGACGCCCTCCCACGCCATCCCCTCGCGGTTGAGGATCTCGTCGCCGATGAAGATGTAGAACTTGCCCGCCGACTCGGATTGGTACGGAAACACCGCGTGGGTGGCGCCGGTCGGCACCGGGTAGTTGGTCACGAACACCGGGTTCTCGATCGTGCCGCCCCAGCGCCCGTTCCCCACGTCGACGACGACCAGCCCGGACCCCCACTCGGCCGAATAGGCGATCCCGTCGTGGACCCACACGTCGTGGACGCGGCTGTTCGGGTGGTCGTATTCCGACACGTACTTCGGGTTGTAGATGTCGCGGACGTCGAGGATCACGTACTTGTCGCCGTTGGCCAGGGCGAAGAGGTGGTCGTTGGTCGGGAAGGCGTTGTGGACGCCCCCGGTCAATCCCTCCGTGTATTCGGCGGCGATGACAGGGTGGGCCGGATCGGCGAGGTCGAGGATCACCACGCCGTTCCTCCGGTTCGACGCTCCCTCACGCGTGAGGGACGCGTACCGCCCGTCGGGAGACACCTTCACGTCGTTGACGGATCGGGCGTCGACCTGGATCGAGTCGGTCTTGACGACGTTGTCGGGGTCGGTGACGTCGAACACGAAGCCGTGGCCGTCCGACTGCTTCGCCCCGACCAGCGCGTAGTCCCGCCCGTCGACGCCCGTGAAGACCCAGAAGTCGGTGCTGTAGACGCGCTCCTGGCGGCCGCGCCCCACGATCTCCATGGAGCGCACGACCTCGCGGGGGACGGCCTCGAAGGTGCTGGTCGCGCGCAGGTGGCCCGAGCGCGCCACGACGGTGAACTCGCCCGGGACGTCGGCCACGATCTTCCCGTCGAGCATCTGGCCCGGCGCGGCCGGCGCGATCACCCCCGGCGCGGGCACGTAGGAATGGCTCCACTCGATCGGTGCGTCGGCCAACACGGCGCCTTCCGCGTCGCGCACGATCGCCGCGAAGGTCTGCACGTCGCCGGCGCGCACCACCTCGCCGCCCGGCCCCCCGACGACCTCAAGCGCGGCCCCGGTGAACTCTCGCACGGGGCCGTCCAGGCCGCCGCTCACTCCCTCGAAGGCGGCCTCGACGCGCACCTCGCCCGCAGCCACACCGCGAACGTGGCCGAAGGCGTCGACCACCGCGCGCGAAGCGTCGCTGGTCTCCCACGTAAACTCTGCCCCCGGGCGCTCCGTGCCGTCCGCGTGCAGCGCCCTCGCGCGGTGCGTCACCGTGCTGCCCTCGAAGATCGGGCCCGCGCGCGCCACCTCGACCCGCACGACGGCCGGCCATTCCACCACGACCGGTACGGTCAGTTGCAGCGGCGCGCCCCCGGGTCCGGGCCTCACCGTGGTCACGACGATCTCCCATTCGCCGACTTCCAGCGCGGTGACGGTGGCGCCGGTGGCGCCGGGCGTCCCGGCACGCCCCCGGTTCGAAGGGTCGCCTGCACCGGTCTCGACCGAGAGCGCCCGCCGCGCGCCGATGACGCGCACGGCTTCGTCCACGGCCCGTCCGGCTTCGTCCACGACCCGGATGGCCAGGGTGGCGCTCCCGCCCCGCTCGAGGACCAGGCTGGACGGATCCGCCTCGATCCGCGTCGCGGTCTGCGCGCGCAGGCGGGCACCGGATTCGTCGCCCAGCGCGGGCAGCACCCCGGCGCAGATCATCACCCCGAGCAGTCCGCGGACGAAACCGCGCGATCGAATGCGGCGGGGGTGTTGTCCGCGTGCAGGCAGAGCGGCGACGACAGGCCGGGCGGAGCGGGCGGGCGAGCGAGTCATTGCAGACGATCCTTCCTGAGACGCGGATGAGTGAGATGCAATAATGCGGCCGTGCAGCATCCCGGGCCAGCCGGACGGCTGGAGGCGGTGCAGCGTTCCGGGCCCGCCGGGGACCGGCTGCCCAGCCGCAACGCCAGTGCCCTCGCACGCCCTGACGCGGAGCCAATCGACCGATCGCGATATGTCTCTTTACTTCTTGATATGTCGTTATTACTCTTAAGATATATCACATAACATCGGAAAGCGCGCGGACACCGCAGTTTCAACTGCAATCTCCGCCCTCCATCCAAAAACACTAAACAAAAAGATTAAGGATCATCACCATGCGCTTCGAAGACTATTTCGATTTCGACAACCTTCCCTGGCCCTTCGGGTCCTCCCAGCGCCGGCGACCCGGACGCACCGGTCGGCGCGGCCGCTGGCGGTGGTTCGATCGGGGCGACCTCAAATTCGCCATTCTTGCGCTGATCGCCGACAAGCCCATGCACGGCTACGAGGTCATGCAGGCGCTGGAGGCAGAGTCGGCGGGCAGCTACAAGGCGAGCCCCGGGTCCGTTTACCCCACTCTGCAGCTGCTCGAGGACCAGGGGCATCTGACGTCCGAGGACTATGGCGGCAAGAAGGTCTACTCGATCACGGACAGCGGCCGCGAGTACCTCAGCGAAAACCGGGACCAGGTCAAGAGGATCTTCGATCGCGTCGCCCAGTTCGGCGACCGCGTGGGCAGGGACATGACCGCGCTGACCCGCAGGCTCGCCCGGCTGAGCCGCACCACCTTCCAGGGCGCGGTGAGCTGGTTCGAGGATGAGGAGCTGTTCAGCGACATGAAGGCGGTGCTCGACCGGGCGGTCAAGGACATGGACGCGGCCTGGGACGCGGCGCGGGAGCGGCGGCGGGCGGCCAAAGCCGAGACGCAGTCCGAAGATTCAAGCTGACGCCCGGCGTCCCTGACAGAGCCGCGGCCCTCTACCCCGGAGGCTCCCACAGCCTGCGCATGTACCGCTCCGGGGCCGACAGAAAGCCCTTGAGCAGTGCTACGCTGTCGAGCACGTCGTATTCGACCTCCTGGAGCGGGGTCGCGTCGAAGCTGTAGATCGTCGCCCCGGGAATGGCCATCAGCAGCGGTGAATGCGTTGCGATGATGAATTGGGCGCCCTGCGCGACCATATCACGCATCATCGCGACGAACCCCAGCTGGCTCTGGGGCGAGAGCGCCGCCTCCGGCTCGTCGAGGAGGTAGAGCCCATCCGGGACGAAGCGCGCGCGGAACAGCTGCAGGAAGCTCTCACCGTGGGAATTCGCGTCCAGGTCACGGCCATACCTGGCCTCCATCGCTCCCAGAGATGCGGCGGCGGGGCCCTTTGCAAGCTGCTTCGCGAGTTCGGAACGGCCCACGTACTCGCGCTCCACCTCCTCGATCCGCGCCTCCATCTCGGCCCGCGTCTTCTGCAGACGCTGCACGAATCCGAAGAAGTCCTCTGCGCGGAGGAAGAAGCCGCGGTGGGTCCGCCGCCGCCAGGCTCCCTTCAGCGTCCTGGCCAGCTCGCGCTGACTCGCGAGCGAGTCATCCGCAGACGCGTCGACCCGGCCCACCGCCGGCAGCTCCGCCGCAATCGCCAGGGCCTCCAGAAGCGTGGATTTGCCGGAACCGTTCTCTCCCGCGAAGAAGGTCACCGGCCCGGGAAAGGCCACCTCCTCCAACCCCTGGAACGCCGGGATGGTGAACGGAAACCGGTCCCGGGCCGAGGCGGCGGGGCTTCCGAGACGGACCGAGGCGAGGATGCGGGCAGGCAGGTCGGGCGTCTCCTGTAGGGGAAGCGGGATGTCGCCTGGGCGATTCCGGCCTGAATTGTTGCGGGGCCGACACCGGGCGACAAGCTCGCAACTTGTCCCCGGCAACGCCACGGCGCATCATGGCACTCCGGCCCGCACGCATCCGCCGGGCTTCGCACACCGACCGGAAGGCCAGTCATGACAGCACCGCAATCCTCCCCATTCACACCTGCTTTCCTGTTCCGCGGCCTCGTCGCGGCAGCCGCGGCCCTCGCCTGGATCGCACCGCCGATCCTGGCCCAGGAAGACACGGGCACCGACCCCGAGGCCACCGCGGAAGACCGCTGGACCCCGGCCGTGAGCATGCGCTACCACCAGGTCGGCGCGCTGGCGATCTCCCCCGACGGCTCCCGGGTCGCCTACACGGTACGGGAACCGCTCATGGAAGGCGAAAAGTCCGAATACCTGACCCACATCTGGCTGGCGAACGCGGACGGGAGCCGCAACGCGCAGTTCACGCGGGGGGCGTCGTCCGCGTCCAGCCCGGCGTTTTCCCCCGATGGCCGGTGGCTGGCATTCACCACCTCGCGTTCCGGCAGCAACCAGATCTGGGTCATACCCATGGACGGCGGCGAGGCGCGCCAGGTGACCGATGCCGATCCGGGCGTGGGCCAATACCGGTGGTCGCCCGACGGAGACGCGTTCGCCTTCGTCATGCGCGATCCGCAGACGGAGGAGGAAGAGACGGCCGCAAGGGAAAAGCGTGATGTGATCATGGTCGACCAGAACTACAAGTACGGCCACATGTACTCGGTCCCCTTCGATCCCCTGGCCACCGAAACCGCCGAGGCCACCCGCCTGACCGAGGGCGACTTCCACGTGACCGGGTTCGACTGGTCCCCCGACGGCGAGCGGCTCGTCTTCGGGCACCAGGCGGACCCCCGCATCAACACCGGCCGGGTTTCCGGCGACATCGCCGTGGTGGGCAGCTCCGGCGGCGAGGTCACGCAGCTCGTGACCGGACCCGGCATCGAGTCCTCGCCGCGCTGGTCGCCTGACGGCTCACTGATCGCCTATGCGTCGACCGGCAACCAGCCGGAGCCGGTCGGCCTCGCGGACCTCTACGTCGTGGATCCCGAGAGCGGCGAGTCGCGGATGCTTGCGGAGACGCCGAACCGCAGCGTGTTCATCCAGGGATGGTCGGCAGGCTCCGACATGGTCTACCTCAACGAATCGCTCGGGACGACGCGCCACGTGATCGGCGTACCGGTCGAGGGCGACGCGATCACCCAGCTGACGGAGGGTGCGGGCGTGGTCGGATCGTCGGCGGTGGCGGCGGCCGCCGGGATGCTTGCGTTGACCTGGCAGACTTCCGACGACCCGGCCGAGGTCTACATCACCGGTCTGGGGGCGTTCGAGCCCGAGCAGCTGAGTTCGGTGACCGCCGACGCCCCCCGCCCGCCGATGGGCCGCACCGAACTGCTGGCGTGGTCCGCGCCGGACGGCACCCCGGTCGAGGGGCTGCTGACCTACCCGGTGGACTACGAGGAGGGCACGCGCGTGCCCCTGATCCTGAATGTGCACGGTGGTCCGGCCGGCGTCTTCAGCCAGTCCTTCACCGGCGCCCCGAGCATCTACATGATCCAGTACTTCGCGCAGGAGGGGTTCGCGGTGCTTCGGCCCAATCCCCGCGGGAGCACGGGCTACGGCAAGGAGTTCCGCTACGCCAACATCATGGATTGGGGCTATGGCGACCTGTCCGACCTGCTCTCCGGCGTCGACGAGGTCATCGAAATGGGGGTGGCCCACGCTGACAGCCTGCTCCTGATGGGGTGGAGCTACGGCGGCTACATGACGTCCTTCGCCGTTACCCAGACCGACCGGTTCCGCGCCGCGTCGATGGGAGCCGGGCTGCCCAACCTGGTCAGCATGGTGACGACCACCGACATCGGTGACTACCTGGCCGGGCATATGGGCGGCGAGTACTTCGACGACTACGAGACCTACGAGAAACACTCGGCCGTGTATCACATCAGGAACGTGACGACCCCGACACAGGTGATCCACGGCGCGCAGGACCTGCGCGTCCCGTTCACCCAGGGTCAGGAGTTCTTCAACTCGCTCCGGCGGCTCGGCGTGGACACCGAGATGGTGGTCTATCCGCGCACGCCACACGGTCCCACCGAGCCGAAGTTCCTGATGGACGTTTCGGAGCGGATTCTGGTGTGGTTCAACAGGTATCTGCGATCGGACAGACCGACGGCGGACGGCTGAGGGGCGCGGGCAGGGGATCGAGCGTCCGCGGTCAGGTCCGCCAGCTGCGAAGGAACTTCTCGACCCTGGCCGCCAGTGCACCGTCTCCGGCCGCCTGCGCCAGCGTCAGCGCCGATTCGAGATCGCGCCGCGCCTCGTCGCGCATGCCGGCTTCGCGCCTCACGATCCCCCGTGCCAGCCATGTGCCGCCGTCCTTCGGCTCCATCCTGATCGCCACGTCGAAGTCGGCGATGGCTTCCTCGTGCCTGCCGGCATCCCACTTGGCCCGCGCACGGTTCAGGAACGGGAAGATGTCGCCGGGCTGCAACCGGATCGATTCGGAATAGTCGGTGATCGCCTCCTCCGTCCGCCCCACCTCCGCCTTGGCGAATCCCCGCATCGCCCAGGCCGCGGCGTCCATTGCATCGAGCCGAATGGCGGCGTCGTAGTCGGCGATCGCCTCCTCGTACCTCCCCAGCGACAGGCAGGAGGCGCCCCGGTTGTGGTACGCGACGCCGTCGATCCCGCCGCTCAGCCGGATCGCCTCGTCGTACTCGGCGATCGCCTCTTCGTGCAGTCCGGCGTCCGCCTTGGCTGAACCGCGCGTGAGGCAGGCCATGGGATCACCGGCGTCGTGTGGCCGGTCCTGGAGGCCGGTCCCGGCTCCCGCGGCGGAAAACGCTCCAGCGACAACCGGGAGCGACCCTTCCCTGCCGTCGCCCTCGAGGAAGTCGGAGCGCACGGTTTCGATTTCCGACAGGTAGCGCTTCGTCGATTCGGCGGCCTGGGCAACGACCCTGGCAGTTTGCCTGGTATCCCGCTCGATCTCCCGGAACCTGTTGAACCCGAGGAAACCCAGAACGGGGACCGCGATGACGAAGAAGGTCAGCACCATGGCCATCACCCACATCCACAACTGGAGAGCGCTCGCTTGAGTGGCCAGGACATCCGTTCGCAGGTCGTTGAACCGACGCTCGATCTCCGCCTCCAACATGGCGGGCGTCAATTCCGGAGCGTACCGGGAAACGGAATCTCGCGTCGACGGTTCCTGACCCGCGTCACCGGTCGCCGCCACATCGGCCCAAACGTTGCACGGGGCGGCGGTGAACGCCGACAAAGCCACCAACAGGGTGGCCGCCACCCGGGTCGGAAAACCGATAGTGCGGTCCATACCTGTTCTTCCGTGGGCCGTCATGCCACCGCGAGAGATCGGATAGAGGTCCGATAGGGCTTGAATATAGAATCAACACTAGCTCAAGCGCAAGTGCACTGTCTAACTCACCGGCTTCCGCACGGGCCCTCGCAGCCACCGCCCGGGCTTCTCGCCGGTCAGGCCGCCGTTGCGTATGACCGGCACGCCGTTCACCAGCAGATCGTTGATCCCCACGCTGTACTGGTGCGGGTCGGAAAAGGTCGCGCGGTCCGCGATCACGTCCGGGTCGAAGACCGCGATGTCGGCGCGCATCCCCTCGGCGATGACCCCCATGTCGTCCCGTCCGAGCCACTGGGCCGGCATCGAGGTCATCTTCCTGACGGCCTCCTCCAGGGTGATGACCCCCAGTTCGCGCACGTAGCGCGCCAGCACCCGCGGGAAGGCGCCGTAGCTGCGCGGATGCGGGTATCCGACCCCGTAACCCACCGCATCGCCGTCGGTCTCGATCATGGCCAGCGGGTGCTGCATGATGCGAATGACGTCGCCTTCGTCCATGGCGTGGTAGATCGCGCTGAAGCCGCCCTGGAGCTGCAGCTCGATCGCGAGCCGGATCCCGGTCTCGAGGTCGTTTGGGAGGCCGCGGTCGGCCGCGTAGTCCGCGAGCGTCCTGCCGTTGTAGGACTCGTCGGAGCCGAGGACGCGAAACTGGATCCGGGACATGTCGGCACCGACCCGGTCGGTCATGAAGATGGTGGCCATGTCGGCCTCCATGCGCGCCCGGGTCTCGGGGTCGGCGACGCGCGCCGCGAAGTCGTCCGGTCCGCCGGCCAGCGCCCACTGCGGGAACAGGATGGCCGAGCCTGTGCTCGAGGCCGCGTACGGGTACAGGTCGTGCGTGATGGTCAGGCCCGCCGCGTTGGCCGAGTCGATCATCGCCAGACTCCGCTCACTCCAGCCCCACTGCCCCGCCCCCGACGCCTTGTGGTGATTGATCTGGGCCGGGATGTCGGCCTCTTCGGCGATGCGGATCGTCTCCGCTACCGACTCGAGCAGGCCGCTGCCCTCGTTGCGCATGTGGGTGACGTAGATGCCGCCGTGCGCCGCCGCCACCCTGGCGAGCTCGATAACCTCCTCGGTCTCGGCGAAGTTCGCGGGCACGTAGAGGAGCCCCGTCGAGAGCCCCAGCGCCCCTTCGCGCATGGACTGGTCGACCAGCGCTTTCATCTCATCGAGCTCGGCGGGTGTGGGCGCGCGATTCTCCATGCCCATCACCTGCTTGCGCGTCCAGGTGTGGCCCGCGAAAAACGCCACGTTCGGCGCCATCGTCAGGCCGGAGGCGAACTCCTCCAGCGGCCACGGCTGATCGCCGGAGTGCAGCGACACGATCAGCGAGGTGATTCCCTGGCGCAGGAAGTTCTCGGCGAGCGGATACTCCGCGATCGTCTGCTGGACGTGCGAGTGGTTGTCGATGAATCCGGGCGTCACGACCTCGCCCGTCGCGTCGATGACGGTGCGCGCCAGAGAGGGGTCGATGGGTTCTTGCGAAACAAGGGCGATGCGTCCGTCAACAACGGCGACATCGGCGCGGAAGCGGTCGGCCCCGGTGCCGTCGACGACGGTACCGCCGGTAATCAGCACATCGTAGTTCTGGGCCGCGACGGAGGTGCGCGGGGCCGGAGCGAAGGTGAGGGCGAGGGTCAGGGCGACAGTGGAGCCGAGCGTGGGGGCAAGTGCGGTTCGCATGGGTTCTCCGGGTGTTCTGGTAAGCGGGACATCCGGTAATCTCGAGGTTACACAATGTAAATCCGGGTTTACATTTCCGCCGTGGGCGGACGACTCGGTCCGTCCCCGACGGCGCGCAACCCCGCAGCGCGCGGTCGAACGAGGCACGCGGGAGTCGGGCAAGGCATGCGAATCGCGACGTGGAATGTGAACTCGGTGAAAGCGCGCGAAGCCCGCGTGCTCGGGTGGCTCCGCACCCACCGTCCCGATGCCCTCTGCCTGCAGGAGTTGAAGACCACCGACGAGGCCTACCCGGCCGACGCGGTCCGAGGCGAGGGGTTCGACTCGGCCGTGTACGGCCAGAAGGCGTTCAACGGGGTCGCGCTGATCAGTCCGCACCCGATCGACGCGGTGCGGCGGGGACTGGAGGACGACGACCCGCAGGCCAGGCTGATCGCGGGCGTCGTGCGCGGCGTGACCGTCTACTCGGGATACTTTCCGAACGGGCGGACCGTCGGGTCCGAGGCATGGGAGTACAAGCTGGCGTGGATGGGGCGGCTCCTGGACCTGCTGGATGCCCGGCACGATCCCGCCGACCCGGTGGTGCTGACCGGCGACTTCAACGTGGCCTCGGACGACCTGGACGCCGCGGATCCCGGGAAATGGGCGCCGAGCGTGCTCTGCCATCCCCTGGCGCGCGAGGCGCTGGAGCGGATCCGGGCCTGGGGGTTCGTCGATGTGGTGCGCAAGCACAACCCCGAGGGGCGGCTCTACAGCTGGTGGGACTATCGGCGGCTGGCATTCCCGAGAAACGACGGTCTGCGGATCGACCACGTGTTCGCCACCGTGCCGGTCGCGGAAGCGTCGACCGGGGCCTGGGTCGACCGGGACCAGCGGAAGGGCCGCAAGACCGATGTTCCGTCGGACCACGCGCCGGTCGTGGCGGACTTCGCCCTCTGACGGGTGCTTCCGGCCCGCGTAGCGAGAGGTGACGGCTCGGTCTTCGCGGATGCTGCCGGGAACTTCGACTCGGGAACTTCGACTGGCGAATGGAACCTGGCGGCCTCAGATTGGTATACATACAGTTGAGCGGCCATGGTGGTGCGAGCAACGCGGAGGATGACATGAGTCCGAGAAAAGCCAGAGAACGAGGACAGCGGCGCGTGCTGTTCGTGGGCGTCGGCGCCTCGATCGTCCTTCACGGCCTGGTCTTCGGAGCTCTCAGCTTTCGCACCGCCGAGTCGCCGGGGTCCACCGGATCCGAGCCCGGCCGGCAGCCCGCGCCCTTCGAAGTCGTCGCGCTCGAGATCGTGGATGTCCGCGAAGTTCCCGAGACGGTTAATCCCGAGGTCGCGGCGACCGACGTTCCGGTGATCGTGTCGCCGGCGCCAGAAGATCTGCCGGAACCGACCGCGAGCGGCATGGCGGCGGCGTCCGCTTCGGCAGCGGAGGTCGCGACGCTCACGGTGGCCGATCTGCTGGGCTCGCCGATGTCGTCCGCCAGCCTGGCCATGCGGCCACGCGCCGCCGCCCAGCGGGACATCCCCGGCGGCTTCACGGGCATAGCCATCGCGGATCCGCACGCCGGGCACGACCACGGCGACGAAGAGGAAGACGGCGAGGGCTTCTGGGGCAAGCTCGGCAACGCCTGGGGCAAGGTCGGCATGGGGACTGGCGGCGGGAAGATCTGCCGCCCGCCGGTGATCGTCCGCTAGAAGGCGGTCCGCGCGCAGCATCCGGCCCGTGTCGGGCCCTCTCGACTCAGTCGTCGTCCGGGGGGCGTTTCAGCGCTTCCAGGTCCTCCAGCTTCCGCGGCCAGTCACGGCGCAGCAACCTCGAAAGGGCCCGGTCGGCGAGGAGCCGTCCCCCCGTCTGGCACTCGGGGCAGTAGTTGGTCTCGCGTGTGGCATAGACGATCCGCTGGATCGGGGTGCCGCACTGCGCGCAGGGCTCGCCGTACTTGCCGTGGGCGCTCATCGCGGGGTGGAAGGCGGTGACCCTGGCCGGGAAGGTGTCGCCCGCCTCGTCGATGAGCCGCAGCGACCACTCGGTGAGCGATGACCGGGTCGCCGCGTGGAGGCGTTCGACTTCGTGGTCGGTCAGCCGCGAGGTGAGCTTCACGGGCGACAGACGGGCCCGCAACAGGATCTCGTCCGAGTGGGCGTTGCCGATGCCGGACAGGATGCGCGGGTCGGTGAGGGCCCGTTTAAGGGTGCGGTTCTCGCGCCGCAGCGCCGCGGCGAAGGCCTCGGGGGAGGCGTCCAGAGGATCGATGCCGCCGGGGTCGTGGCGGTGGAGCGCCGCCGTGCCGCGCACGAGGTGGAGCGACGCGCGCTTGTGGCTGCTCGCCTCGGTGAGAAGGAGCGTGCCGCGGGCGAAGTCGAAGGCGGCGTGGCCGAACTTCCGGTGAATCGGCGCCGCGGGTTTCCGCCACTGAAAGCGGCCCGCGATCATGAGGTGGACGACGAGGAAGAGGTCGTCCTCGAGGCCGATGACGACGCGCTTCCCCAGCCGCGACAGGGACTCGACCACTCTGCCGTGAGCGTGCGCGATCGGTGGATCGAAGCTCTTGAGGAGGGAGGGCGACCGGATCCGCACCGCCTGCAGTTCTTCGCCGAGGATCCGCGCGCGCAGTGCGTGAAGGTAGAGGTTGACCTCGGGGAGTTCAGGCACGGTCGGGCTCGCAGGCCGTGGATGGCCGAATGCGGGCTTCTTCCACGGGCTCCCCGGAGTCCCGGCTGAGGTCGTACCGCATGATCGTGCCGTGAGGGCCGGTTCGATCGCGCTCCGCTTCGTAGACCGCGCCGGGCACGGTGTTGGGGATCGCCGCCTCGAGCTGCTCGATGTCCTGGCGCCCGAGTCTCACCGCGCGGGGATCGGCGGCCAATCCACGCCGGCTCAGGCCGATGATGACCGCCGCGACGGCCGGTCGACCGAGCACATACGCCGCCGCGACGTCGGCCACGCCGGCGCCGTGCCGTGTGGCGATGGCGGCCAGCGCGGCCCGGGCCCGTCTCAACGCCGCGGGGCCGCCCACCTCGTCCACGATGAGGCGGTACTTGGTGAGCGATCGGGACTCGCGCCCTGGTGACGCCGTGAGGAGGCCCCCCGCCAACGTCCCGTAGCAGAGGAGCGCGACCCCGTGCTCAAGACAGAAGTCGGCCAGCCCGGCGAGGGGCCGCCGGTCCAGCAGGGACAGCTGCACCTGGTTCGTCACGACCGGGATGCCCGCGTCAAGCAGCGTCCGAAGCGACGGCCGGTCGAGGTTGGTGACCCCGATGTGGCGGATGACCCCCTCCTCGCGCAACTCCGCGAGCCATTCGGCCGCCTGGACCCATCCCGGCACGGCACGATCCCACCAGTAGTACTGGACCAGTTCGAGCGCGGGCACCCCGAGGCGGTCGCGCGACCGCTGCACGACGCCCCGCACGTAGCCGCGATCAACCCGCGGCAGCGCACGCAGGTCCGGGACGAACTTGGTGTGCACGACGACCTCTTCCGGCGTGGCGCCCCGGCTCGCCATCCACTCGCCGATCAGTTCCTCGACACCGGTGTAGATGTCCGCGCAGTCGAGGTACAGCCGTTCGGGCCGCGCAGCGGCGGCATCGAGGGCCGCAAAGGCAAGTTCCCGGCTCCACCCGGGTCCGTGATCCTGCGACAGCTGCCAGCAGCCACGGATCAGCCCGGATGCCGGCCGACGCCAGCCCGGCGATCGTCCGCGCACGTCAACGCTCACGGAAGCGGAACCCGCGTCACGTCCCCATGGCGAAACGTCGTGACCCCCGTGCGCGTGATGCGGAATCGCGCCCCGCAGTGGGGATCCGGGCACGCCACCTCGGCGTCGGTGGTCATCCAGTCGTTGGGTTCGGTGCGGCGCTGCTTGGCCGGCAGCAGGGGCAGGAGCGCGGCCAGCGGATAGAGGGGGAAGCTCTGCCCGTCAGGGAAGGAGAGGTTCTCGCCCCTGAGTTCGAAGTAGTCCCCCTCGCGGTGATCGCACACCATCTCCTTCTCGCCCGCGACCACCTCGACCCGCAGGTCGTAGAGTTCAAAGGCGTCGGTATCCTGCATCTCATCTCCTCTGCCGGGTCACTGTCCGCCGGACGCGCGGCCCACTCACTGGCCCGCGGCGAGCCGATCCCCGATCATACACGATCTCGGAGACTCCCGCGCACCTCTTACCAACGCACCTGGCGACCTTGACCGGCCCAACCCCCGCCCAGCCCCCACCGCTCTCCTTTCATCTCGGCCTCGCGGGAGCGTCGATCCCGATCCTCGTCTTCGCGATCGGAGCGGCATGGCTCGGTTTCTCCGGAGCTCCCGACGAGCGGGGCCTGTGGCCGATCCTGATCGCGGCGCTGGGAACCGGACTCGTCCTCGCCCGGAGCGCCTCGGCGTACAGCGCGGCGGCCATCCGCGGAATGTCGCGGCCCATCGTCATGCTCATGGTGATGGCCTGGCTGCTGGCGGGGGTCTTTTCCGTGCTCCTGCGCGAGGCGGGGCTGGTCGACG
Organism: Longimicrobiales bacterium; assembly: GCA_965211645.1. Lineage (GTDB taxonomy): Bacteria > Gemmatimonadota > Gemmatimonadetes > Longimicrobiales > Gaopeijiaceae > Bin94. The sequence goes on from OZ242947.1 coordinate 1,456,787, forward strand.
CCCTGGTGTGGGCCGGGGGAGAACTGGGCCTGCGGGGCGGAGGCTTCGTGCTGCTGGCCTTCCTCGTCGCGGTAATGTTCTCCACCGCCACCGGGACCAGCCTCGGGACGATCCTGATCTGCGCGCCGCTCCTCTACCCGGCCGCCGCCGTCCTCGATGCCAACCCGGTCGTGCTCATCGGGGCGATCCTCGCCGGGGCGACCTTCGGGGACAACGTCTCGCCGGTTTCCGACACCACGATCGCGTCGGCCAGCACCCAGAGGGCGCCGATGGGGGGCGTCGTGAGGTCGCGCCTGCGGTATGCGCTGCCCGCCGCGCTGGTCGCCGCGGTGGTCCTGCTGCTGTTTGGGGGCGCGGACGGGGCCCCGGCGACGGGCCAGGCCGTCCCCGCCGAACTGGCGGGCGACCCCTCCGCCTTCCCGATGCTCCTGGCGCCGCTCGCAGCCTTCGTGATGCTCTTTCGCGGCAAGGGCCTGGTCGAGAGCCTCTTCACCGGGGTCGCCGCCGCGGTGGTCGTCGGGCTGGCCGCGCGGCTCATCTCCCCGCGCGACTTGATCTACATCGACACCGCCGCCTTCCGGGCCCAGGGCCTGATCCTGGACGGGATGGAGGGCGCCGTCGGGATCGTGGTCTTCACCATCCTGCTCATGGGGATCGTGGGCGCCGCGCAGGAGGCGGGGATCCTCGATCGGCTGGTGCGGGGCGACGAAACCGCCGCGGAGACCCCCCGCCGGGCCGAGCTGCGGATCTTCGGCGTCACCAGCGCCGCCGTGGTGCTGACCACGCACTCCGTGATGGCGATTCTGGCGGTGGGTGATCTGGTGCGGAGAACGGGTCGCGCGGCGGGGATCAACCGCTTCCGCCGGGCAAACCTGCTCGACATGACCGTCTGCACCTACCCCTTCCTGCTCCCCTTCTTCATCCCTACCATTCTGGCGTCTTCGGCCACCGGCGCCGGAGAGCCGTACGGCGTGCCGCGGGTATCGGCGCTCGAGGCGGGGTTGGCCAATCCGTATTCGTGGGCTCTGCTCGCGATCATCCTCGCGGTGATCCATACGGGGCTCGGCCGGTCGCGACCCCCGGCGGCGCCCGTTTCAACCGACTCGGAATCACATACATGATCATTCGCCCCAGGGTGCGCGGCTTCGTCTGCGTCACCACACACCCCACAGGATGCGAGCGCAACGTCGAAGCGCAGATCGCCCACGCCGAGGCCAATCCGCTGGCCAACCCGCCGCGCTCCGTGCTCGTGCTGGGGTCGTCGACCAGCTACGGCCTGGGGTCGCGCATCGCTCTGGCGTTCGGCGGGCGCGCCGCCAGCTTCGGCGTCTTCTTCGACCGTCCGCCCAGGCCGAGGAAGCCGGGCACGGCGGGCTGGTACAACACCGCTGCGTTCGAGGCCGCCGCCGCGGAGCGGGGACTCCAGTCGGCGTGCTACAACGGCGACGCCTTCTCCAGCGAGGCCAAGGAGACCGTCGTCGCCGCGCTGCGCGACTTTCCGCCCGTCGACTGCGTGGTTAATTCGCTGGCCGCGCCGCGGCGGACCGACCCTGACACCGGGCAGACCTACACGTCGGTTCTCAAGCCGATCGGGGCGCCCTACCGCTCCCGGACGCTGAACACCGACCGCGCCGAGGTCACCGACGTGGAGTTGCCCCCGGCCACGCCCGACGAGATCGACGCCACGGTCGCCGTCATGGGCGGAGACGACTGGCGCCGCTGGATGAACGCGCTCCGCGAAGGCGGGGTCCTCGCGCCCGACTGCCGCACCTTCGCCTACAGCTACATCGGCCCCGAACTCACCTGGCCGATCTACCGCGACGGCGCCATCGGCCGGGCCAAGGCGGACCTGCACCGCACCGCGCGCGACCTCGACGCCGAACTCTCGCGCACGGGCGGCGGCGCTCACATCGCGGTCATGAAGGCGGTGGTCACGCAGGCGAGCGCGGCGATCCCGGTCGTCCCCCTCTACATGTCCATCCTGTTCAGGATCATGAAGGAGAAGGGCGACCACGAGGGCCCGATGGAGCAGGCCGCGCGTCTCTACGGCCGGATGGTGTACGGCTCCGAGGGAATTGTGACCGACCCGCACGGCTTCATCCGTCTCGACGATCTCGAGATGAAGCCCGGCACGCAGGCCGCCGTGATGCGCACCTGGGATGCGATCTCGACCGAGACGCTCCGCGCCGACACCGACTTCGACGGGTACCGCACTGCGTTCCTGCGCCTGTTCGGCTTCGAGGTGCCGGGCGTCGACTACGGCGCCGATGTCGATCCGATGGTCGGTATCCCGTCGCTGGTGGGCACCTGAGGAGCGCGGGCGGCGTGGCAGCGAAGATTCGCCCGACCCCCGAGCAGCTCGACGCACTCGCGCGCCGCGACCCGGTGCTCGGTGCCGCAATGGCGCGCGTCACCCCCTACCCCGGCTTCCCCGCCGGCCCCCTGGCGCGCGGGTCGCACTTCCAGGCGATCGCGCGCTCGATCACCTTCCAGCAGCTCGCCGGCGCGGCCGCCCGGACCATCTACGGACGGGTCGCCGCGCTCACCCCCGGGCCCCGCTTCCCGACGGCCGTGGAGTGCCTGGAGATGTCCGACGAAGCCTTCCGTGGCGCGGGTCTCTCGGCCGCGAAGACGCGCGCGATCAAGGACCTCGCCGCAAAGTCCCGGAACGGAACGGTGCGGCTGCGCGCGGTCGGCCGCATGAGCGATGCCGAGATCGTCGAGATGCTGTCCTCGGTGTGGGGGATCGGGGAGTGGACCGCGCAGATGTTCCTGATGTTCCGGCTGGGGCGGCTGGACGTCATGCCCGTGGGCGACCTGGGCGTGCGCGAGGGGGCGCGGATCCTGGACGGCCTGGACGAACGCCCCGCTCCCGCAGCCGTGCTGGAGCGCTCCGAGCCGTGGCGCCCGCTGCGGTCGGTCGCGACCTGGGTGCTGTACCGGCTCGTCGACGAAGTGGGGGACGGATGACCCTGGCGACGCCGGCGGGCGGCGCGAGTCGGGACACGTCTTCGGACGCGGTTGTCACACGACGGCTGCGAACCCCGGTGGGAGAGATGATCGCAGGCGCCACCGATGCGGGCCTGTGCCTGCTCGAGTTCGTCCACCGGAAGACGTTCGCCGACCAGATGGCGCGGCTGCAGCGATACGTGGGACCGCCCGAAGAGGGATCCCACCCCCTGCTCACCGAGCTCGAGGCGCAGCTTGCCGAGTATCTCGAGGGCGAGAGGCGCGGCTTCGACCTCCCGCTCGTTCTTGCGGGAACCGACTTCCAGGAGCGGGTCTGGAGTGCGCTGCTGCAGATCCCCTACGGCGGCACGATCAGCTACGTGGAACTGGCGCGCCGCGTCGGATCGAGGGGCGGGTCGCGTGCCGTCGGGAGCGCGAACGGCGCCAACCGGATCGCGATCGTCGTTCCTTGTCACCGCGTGATCCAGGCCAACGGGAACCTCGGAGGCTACGGCGGGGGACTGAGCCGAAAGCGCAGGCTGCTGGATCTGGAAGCGGGTGGAGCGCAGGGGACGCTGTTTTGATGCACAAGTTGTGCGCATGATGCACAAGTTGTAGCCCATTATGCACAAGTTGTGCGTTGATACTAAACAATTCTATTTAGTATTTATCCGCCGCCTTCCGCGTCCATCGCGACCTTCGGATCGGCCGAAGCCGCAAAGCGCGCACTCGGACGTGCCGCCCCCGCCGCCGCGACGATGAACACGGCGGCAACCAGCAGGAACAGCGGCGCGCTGAAGACCCGGACTCCAGGCGGTCCCAGGACGCCCACGACGAGTGTCGTGAACCACAGACCCACCCCGACCCCGACCCCACCGATCCGGATCGCCTCACCGAGCACCATCCGGTAGAGTTCGCGCGGATCCGCGCCCAGCGCCGACCTGATCCCCATCTCCCTGCGTCGAGCCCGCACATGGGCCCCGAGCGTGCTGATCATGCCGGCCAGCGCGGCCACGGCGGCGATCAGTCCGGCGGCGCGCCCTCCGCTGCCCAGCCATCCGGCCGTCCGATACACGCGCCGGAGTTCGTCCTCAGCCACCCTGAACCCCCCGATCGACAGGTCGTCCGCAGGCATCGACCCGAGCGCCGCGCGCACGAGCTCCAGCGAGTCCTCGATCTCCCACGCGGGACCGGCCGCCGCTTCGACCGACGCGACCAGCTCCATCTGCGCGGGGGGATGCTGCAGGGCGGAGTAGTAGACGGCGTAGGGTGATCCGGACGCGCCCAATCCCCCTCTGGAGGTGTCGCGGACGACGCCCACCACCTCGTACCACTCTCCCGCGATCCCGCCCGAGTTGACTCCCTTGCCGATCACCGGCGGATCCCGGAAGTGGGCGCGCGCATAGGCCTCGCTGATCACGACCTGACCCGGAGCTTCGCCGCCCGGCGCAAAGCCGCCGCCAGCCAGGAACTCGAACCCCCGTTCGGCGAAGAATCCCGGCATCACGACGTGCTGCTTGACGCGAGTCGCGTGAATCGGATGCGGCATCCCCCCGGTGGAACAGCGGCCACACTCGTTCAATGCCCGCACCTCCGGACCCCGGCCGATCCAGGCGCCCGGTGTCGCCAGGGTCTCCGCGGCCAGGCCAGGGGCCTCCCGCAGCGCGACCAGCGCCGCCTGGTAGAGAACCGCCCGCCGGTCGGGATCGCGGGCCCGGTCTCCCCCAGGCGTCAGCAGGCCCACGATCGCGTGTCCCCCGACCGATACCCCGCGGCTGTCCGGCGTGCGGGGCACGACGCCGGGCGAGTCCGAGAGTATCAGAAGTCCCGACCCGGCGAGGACCGCCACGGACACACAGAGCTGCATCGTGATCAACACCACCCGGCCGAACTGGCGCGGCCGCGGATCGGTGTTGTGCTGGCTCTCCGCCTGCTGCTGCAGTGGCCGGTCGCGGCGATAAAGCGCCGCCACCGGCAGGACCCCCATCGCCATCACCACAGCGGCGAAGGCCACCACGACCAGCACGACGGGCCAGACCGCAGGCCGGGCGAAGGAGGTCCCCGGAGGGGCCGCCGACTCCAGGACAAGGGCCACGGCCACGCACGCGACTGCCCCCAGCATCAGGGCCACCGCGATCCGTCGCAACCACCGCCGGCCGGCAGCGCCCACCAACCACCTGGGCGGAGCACCCAGCATCACCTCGATCACCCGCCGTCCCTGCCGAGCCAGGTTCTCCGACGCGATCACCCCGAGCAGGGTCGCCAGAACCGTCATCGACGCGAGGATGAGCAGGGTCAGGCTCGTCCCGGCCAGCCGGTCGAGATCGGCCAGCTCGGCACTTGCGGCGGGCAGGTCCGGCGCGGTGAGTCCGGCCACATCGACGGTAGGCGTCGCCGCGGTCCGGATGATGTGGAAGACATCGCCGCCACCTCCGTAGAGGAGCGCCGCCGCGAGCAGCAGAGCCACCAGTGCGACGCAGCTTCCTATGGCGATCCGGTGCAATGGCATGATGGGCAGGGCCTTGTAGTTTACGGCACCCATGAAAGTACCTCTGCTGGACCTCACCGGGCAGTACGCTTCGATCAGGGCCGAGATCGACGCGGCCATCGCTCGCGTCGTCAACTCACAGCGCTTCGTGCTGGGGCCGGTGGTTCAGCGCTGCGAGGACGCCATCGCCGCGCATGTCGGCAGCGCCCACGCGGTGGGCGTCTCTTCCGGCACCGATGCGCTGCTTGTGGCGCTGATGGCCGAGGACATCGGTCCGGGCGACGAGGTCGTCACCACCCCCTTCTCCTTCTTCGCCAGCGCCGGCGTCGTCGCGCGGGTCGGAGCCACGCCCGTGTTCGTGGACATCGATCCGGTGACCTTCAACATCGACCCCGACCTGATCGAGGACCGCATCACGGCGAGGACGCGGGCGATCCTCCCCGTCCACCTCTTCGGCCAGATGGCCGGGATGGCCCCGATCATGGAGATCGCGCGGCACCACGGCCTCGTCGTCATCGAGGACGCCGCACAGGCGATCGGCGCCCGGCACAACGGCCAGCGCGCTGGTTCGGTCGGCCACTACGGCTGCTTCTCCTTCTTCCCTACCAAGAACCTCGGCGGGTACGGCGACGGCGGTATGGTGGTCACCGACGACCGCGCGCGGGCCGAAAAGCTGCGCGCCCTGCGCGTCCACGGCGAGACCACCCGCTACCACCACCGCTTCGTCGGCGGCAACTTCCGGCTCGACGCGCTGCAGGCCGCAGTCATCCACGCCAAGCTGCCCCACCTCGACCGCTGGACCGACCAGCGCATCGCCAACGCGGCGCTCTACCGCAGCCTGCTCGGCGATGCCGCCGCCCGGCGCCCGGACGCCTTCGCGCTGCCCCGCACCGTCACCGACCGCCACGTCTTCAACCAGTTCGTCGTCCGTGTCGCCGACCGCGACCGCGTGCGCGAGCGCCTCACAGCCGCCGGCATCGGCACTGCCATCTACTACCCGCTCCCGCTCCACCTGCAGGAGTGTTTCGCCGACCTGGGATACCGGCCAGGCGATCTCCCCCACAGCGAGCGCGCCGCAAACGAAGTCCTCGCGCTCCCCATCTTCCCCGAACTGACCCCCGAGCAGATCCGCCATGTGGCTCGGACGCTCGACAGCGCAGGCTGACATGGCAGATTGCAATTGTCTCCCACGGCACATAGAATATGGTAGTATTTCTGTTTTCCCCATGAATCCAGGAGTGTGCCAGATGTCGGAGGTTCACCATCCGAACGCCGAACGCGTCGTGATCGACGCGGCCGGCCGGCTCGTGGTTCCCGCGCGCTTCCGCAGGGCAATGGGGATACGCGGACGCGGCACCGTGGTCGTCGGACTGGTCGGCGACAGCCTGCGGGTGCATACCGTCGACGGGGCATTGGAACGGCTGCAGCGCATTGCCCGCCGCAAGAATGCGGACGGCACCGGCTCCGTGGACGCGTTCATCGCCGAGCGGCGGGACGAGGCGGGGCGCGAGTAGGTGGCCACCAGCCTTCTGGACGCATCGGCGATCCTGGCGGCCCTGTACGACGAGCCGGGTTGTGACCGGGTCCACGAAGCGCTCCGCGCGGGGACGGCCATGTCCACGGTGAACGTGGCCGAGGTGTCCGCCCACCTTCGCGCCCGCCACTGGACTTCCGGCCAGGTGAAGGACGTGTTCGAAGACCTGGGCATCGATGTCCTGCCCTTCGACGGCGCAACCGCCCTCCTCAGCGGCGCCTACCGTCCTCGCACCTACCACCTCGGGCTGGGCCTGGGCGACAGGGCCTGTCTGGCCACGGCCCGGCGGCTGCGCCTTCCCGTCCTGACGGCGGACCGGGTGTGGGAGCGCGTCAACCTCAGAGGAGTGAAAGTCGTCCTGATCCGCTGACTCATGGCCACCACCGCCGCCGACCGCGACATCCGCGTCGCCCCGCAGGTTGGCATCGACGTGCTGCTCGACCATTATGACTTTCTGAAGCGTCCGGTCGGGCCGGACCATGTCGGAATCGGCGCCGACTTCACACTGGATGCGGGTCTGCCGCCAGGTTGGGGGAGGTTGGAAGAATGAGAATGAAGAGCGACCGGAGCTTCGCGGCAGCCGCACCGCGCCACGCCGCCGCACCCGGTGCGGGCGCCAGTGAACTGTCGCGTTTGCCGCGCGGCGTGCCGGCCATCCCCCGCAGGCGCGCCGCACGAGCTCGTCGCGTCCGGCGAAGCGCGCTTCCCGCTGTTGCCCTCGCCGCCCTCCTCCCCTCCACCCCTCTCACCTCCTCGCTCGCGGCCCAGACCACCGCGCTGCGCTGCGGACGGCTCATCGACGGCATTTCGGCCGAGGCGCGCGAGAACGTCACGGTCATCGTGCGGGACGGACGCGTGGCCGAACTGCGCGACGGCACCGCGGTCCCCGACGGCATCGACCGCGCGCTCGACATGCGGGGCGGCACCTGTCTGCCCGGCCTGATGGACCTGCACACGCACCTGCTCATCAAGCCGGACGGCGGGCCCGTCAGCGAGCTCGACCGCTCCAGCGCGGACCGGGCCCTCGACGGCCTCCACGCCGCCCAGAAGATGCTGCACGCGGGATTCACGACCCTGCGCAACCCCGGCGACTACGACACCCACTACGCGATGGTCTCGGTCAAGCGCTCGATCGCGGCGGGGGAGCATCCGGGACCGCGGATCTTCGTGGCCCCGCACGCGCTCGGGCCGACCGGCGGGCACAGCGACCTCAACACGCTGGCGCCGGACGCGGCGATCCAGACGCCCACGCGCACGGTCAACGGCGTCGAAGAGATGCGGGCCATGATCCGCGAGCAGGTCAAGTACGGGGCCGACTGGATCAAGGTGATGGCGACGGGCGGGGTCATGTCGGCGGGCGACGACCCCACGCACACGGCCTACGTCGACGAGGAGATGCGGGCCGCGGTCGACGAGACACACCGGCTGGGGCGGCGGATCACCGTGCACGCGATCGGCACCGAGGGGCTCAAGCAGGCGGTCGCGGCGGGGGTGAACAGCGTCGAGCACGGGATCCTGATCGACGAGGAGGCGATCGGGATGATGAAGGCGCGGGGGACGTGGCTGATCCCGACCATCTACGTGCTCAACTACGTGGTCGAGGAGGGGCCCGCGCTGGGCTACCCGGAGGAGAGCGTCGCGAAGGGCCGGGTGCTGATGGAGACCCGGGACGACAACGTCCGGCGCGCGATTCAGGCGGGGGTGAAGATCGCCTTCGGCTCGGACACGATCTTCCCGCACGAGTGGGCGGCCCGCGAGTTCGCGCAGCTGGTGCGGCTCGGGATGAGCCCGATGGACGCGATCCGCGCGGCGACCTGGAACGCGGCACAGGTGCTCGGCATCGAGGACGAGGTGGGAACGCTGCGGCCCGGGATGGTGGCGGACATCATCGCGGTGGACGGCAATCCGCTGGACGACATCACCGAGCTGGAGCAGGTTGACTTCGTCATGAAGGACGGCGAGATCATCAGGGACGAGCGTCCGCGGACCTGAGGGCGGCGGTCGCGGCGCGGGCGTGTGACGCGCGGGTCGCTCGGCAGCGCCAATCTTGCAAGGGAAGCACTGTGGACGGAAAAAGCGGCAAGCAGTTGATCGTGGTCGGCGACCGCGTCCTGATCGAGCCCGAGGTGGGCGAAGGGCGCTCGAAGGTCGGGTTGTACCTGCCCGCGTCGGCGGTGGACAACCAGTCGGTGCAGGGCGGCCGCGTGCTGGCGGTAGGCCCCGGAACCCCCATCGGCGCGCCAGCCGAACTCAACGACGAGCCGTGGAAGATCGGCTCGGGCGAGGCCCGCTACCTGCCCGTCCAGGTCCAGGTCGGCGACTTCGCCATCTTCTTCCGCAAGGCGTCGGTCGAGATCAGCTTCGAGGGCAAGGAGTACCTGGTCGTGCCGCAGGCGGCGATCCTGACGCTGGTGCGGGAGTCGGACGGCGAGATGGAGTCGCTGTTCTAGGAATGCAGCTCCGACCCCGCCGCCGACGGCTTTTCGCCGCAGTCCTTGCCGCGCTCCTGGCCGCTGGCCTTTCCGCGCTGCCGGCCGCTGCGCAAACGATCACCTACCAGGTGACGTTCGAGGGCAACTGGACGCTGGCAAGCACGCCCGGAGGCGTGGTGGGCTCAGCGCACTTCACGACGCTGATCGGCGGCGTGCACGGGAGCGGCGTCAGTTTCTGGGAGGCCGGCGAGCAAGCCAGTGCCGGTGTCGAGGGCGTGGCCGAGCTGGGCTCCACGGGGACCTTCCGCAGCGAGGTTTCGGCCAGCGCGCACACGCTGTCCGTCATCCAGGAAGGCGTCTCCGGAGGCGGCACCGGCACTGCAACGTTCAATATCGACGTCGACCGGTCGCATCCGCTGGTTACACTCCTGTCGATGATCGGTCCGAGTCCCGACTGGTTCGTCGGTGTGTCGGGAGTGTCTTTGCTCGACGGCTCTGACGAGTGGCGGCAATCGCACGTGGTCGATCTCTTTCCGTACGATGCCGGCACCGAGGACGGGGAGGAGTTCTCGCTCTCCAATCCCGCCACGAATCCGCAGGGCGTCATTACGCGCATTGCGGGAACGGGCAAGTTCTCCAACGTGCGCATGGCGAGGCTCACCTTCACCAGGTTGACAACGCCTCCGACCAGGTCGGCCGTGAGCCTGTCGGCGTCTCCGAACCCGGTGGACGAGGGGCAGTCGGTGACGGTGACGGCGCAGTTGTCGGAGGGGTTGGCGGGCGGAGTGACGATCCCGCTCGTGCTGACGGCCGGAACCGCCGAAGCCGACGACTTCGGGTCGCTGGCGAGCATTTCGATCGGCGGCGGACAGACGACAGGCACAGGCACGATCTCCACCACGGACGACGCGGACGGGGACCACGAGACGTTTACGGTGTCCCTGGGCGATCTGCCGGTGGAGGTCAGGGCCGGCAGCCCGGCATCGGTCGGAGTGACCATCCGGGACGATGACGCGGCATCGCTCCCGCCGACTGTGAGCCTGTCGGTCTCCCCGAACCCGGTAACCGAGGGACAGTCGGTGACGGTGACGGCATGGCTGTCGAAAGCGTTGGCGAACGACGTGACGATTCCGCTGGTGCTGACGGCCGGAACCGCCGACACCGGCGACTTCGGGTCGCTCGAGAGCATCACGATCGATGCAGGCCGGACCACCGGCGCGGGAACCATCTCTACGGACGCGGACGCCGACGCGGACGACGAGACGTTCACGGTGGCGCTGGGCCCCCTGCCGGCGGGGATGTCTGCGGGAAGCCCGTCGTCGGTCGAGGTGACAGTCAGCGAAGAAGAAGCCCCGCCGCCGCCTTCGCCGAACAACCCGCCTGTTGTGCGGGTGGCCTGCGAGCCCTGCACGGTTCCGCGCGGCGGCGAGGTGCGGCTGACGGCCGACGCCTCGGATCCGGACGGCGACGACCTCGCATACGATTGGGGCGCTCGGCTGGGAACGTTCACCGGTGCGACCGACGGGCCGGACGCGCTCTGGACGGCGCCGGACCGGATCGGCCGTGTGATCATCCGGGTAGCGGTCGACGACGGCCAGGGTGGAACGGCATCCGCGAGAGTCACGGTCCAGGTCGTGAACCGCCTTCCGGTCTTCGGATCGCCGCTTCGCTTCGAGCTTGCCGAGAACCGCGCCGGGAGCGGGACGCCCGTGACGCTCGGTCGTGTGCCCGTCACCGATCCCGATGGAGACGACATCGAGCTTGAGCTGGCGGCCGTCAGCGGCCTGTTCGACATCGATGCGGATTCGGCGGCTCTGCGCTACATCGGCCCGGGGGAAGACTTCGAAACCAACCCCAACCGCTACGCACTGACCGTAACGGCGACGGACTCCCTGGGCGGCGAAGCGCAGGCGGAAGTCGTGGTGGAGATCCTCAACGTGAACGAACACCCGCTGGCCACGGACGACACGCTGAGCGCGGCCGAGGACCGGAAGGCGCGGGCCGAGGTTCTGACGAACGACGACGACCCGGATCGGGGAGACCGGATTCGCGTCGTTTCGGTCGGGACGCCCGGACATGGGCAGGCGCGGATTGTGGACGCCGGGGCGGCAGTGGAGTATGCGCCGGATCCGAACTACCACGGCCCGGACCGCTTCACCTATGTCGTCGCCGACGCGGGCGGCCTGGCGGACACGGCGACCGTCGAGGTCACCGTGACCCCGGTCAACGACGCGCCCGAAGCCGTCGACGACCAGGCCACGACCCCGGAGGACCAGGCGATCGAGATCCCCGTCCTCGACAACGACACGGACATCGACGGGGACCGGCTGCGCGTCCGGAGCGTCTCGCCCGCGGAGCGCGGCACGACCGAGGTCGCGGCGGATGGCGCCAGCGTCTCCTACCTGCCGGATCCGAACTACCACGGCCCGGACCGCTTCACCTACGTCGTCGCCGACCCGGACGGCCTTGCGGACACGGCAACCGTCGAGGTCACCGTGACCCCGGTCAACGACGCGCCCGAAGCCACCGACGACCAGGCCACGACCCCGGAGGACCAGGCGATCGAGATCCCGGTCCTCGACAACGACGCGGATCTCGACGGCGACCGGCTGCGCGTCCGAAGCGTCTCGCCCGCGGAGCATGGCACGACCGAGGTCGGCGCGAACGGAGCGAATGTCTCATACGTCCCGGATCCGAACTACCACGGCCCGGACCGCTTCACCTACGTCGTCGCCGACATGGACGGCCTCGCGGACACGGCGACCGTCGAGGTGACCGTGACGCCGGTCAACGACGGACCCGAGGCGGTCGGCACCATCCCGGATCAACTGCTGGACGAGGGCGGCGGCGAGGTGTCGGTGGAACTCGCGCCCTTCTTCAGCGACATCGATGGCGATGCGCTGGCGTACAGTGCGGAGTCCTCCGACGCGGAGGTCGTCACCGCAACCGTGTCGGGCGCGACGCTTGTCCTGGCCCCGGTTGTCTACGGCAACGCCGTGGTCACCGTGACGGCGACGGATCCCGGCGGACTGGCCGCTACCCAGCGCGTGGCCGTGGGCGTGAGCGACCGTGCGGCGCGGGAGGTGCTGAACGACGCCTTCGCCGCCATGGCGCGGTCCTACCTGTCCAGCGCCCGCATGACGCTGCAGCGGCGGGTCGCGCCCGGAGCCCACGCTGCGGGAACCGATGCCGGCCAGTCGTCGGGGTTGCGCGTTAACGGCAGATCCGTGGCGCTGCCGGACCGGCACTCTGTCTGGGACGCGGTGAAAGAGGTCGTGACGGGCTGGCTACCCGACCCCAGCCGGATGGGGGACCGGTTCGCGCAACCCACGCGCGCGGCGGGTGCGAACACAAGAACGGCTCTGTCGGCGCCGGGCGCGCTGGGGTCCGCTTCCGGCACCGCGCTGGCGGTTTCGGGCCTCGTACCGCTCGACCTCTCCAATCCCATGGACCGTGTCCGCCTGCCAGCCGCGGTCTCCAGCTCGGATTTCACGCTTGATTGGGGAAGCCAGACTGCCGACTCGGCCCGGTCCGGAATCGCGTGGTCGCTCTGGGGCCAGAGCGACGTGCAGCGCTACGATGGCGGTGCAGCCGAACCGGCGCCGGGGACCGGCGGCATCGCCGGGGAATACGACGGAGACCTTAGCGTCCGGTACCTGGGGCTCGACGCGCAGCTTCCGAGCTGGCTCTTCGGCGTCGCGCTGGGGCGCAGCCGCGGGACCAGCGACTGGAACGCGGGGACGGCGAGCGGCGACCTGAGCACCTCGATGACTTCGGTCCACCCCTATCTGCGCTGGTCCAGTGGAGCCACGACCGTGTGGACTACGCTCGGCACGGGCTGGGGGGAGGCCCGCAATGAACGGACCGCGACAGGCCGCACCGGCACGAGTCCTCTGGATCTCTCCATGGGGCTCGTCGATTTCCAGCGGCGGCTGGGACAGGCGCGTGGCGCGGTCGCGTTCGGACTGAGGGCCGACGCGGGGTGGGCCGAACTGTCGACCGGCGAGGGAACGGAGACGATCGACGACGTGCGGGGACGCGTGCACCAGGCCCGCCTCGGCCTCGATGTCCGCAGCGATATCCGACTCGGCGGAACGACCTTCGCCCCGTTCGGCGCCGTGCACATGCGCCACGACGGCGGCGACGGCCAGACCGGACGCGGCGTGGAACTTTCCGGCGGGCTGCGCGCCCAGCTGGGCATCGTCAGCCTTGACGCACAGGGACGGTGGCTCGCATTCCATTCCGCCACCGATTACGCCGAGAGCGGCGCCGGCCTGACCCTTACCGTGGGCGGACGCGCGGAGGAGGGATTCTCGCTGTCGGCGTCGCCCCGCTGGGGCGGCCAGACCTCCGGAGGCGCCGCGCTGTGGCAGGACCGGGCGCCCGGGATCGCGCCAGGTCACGAGTTCGCGCCTGCGGGCTGGACGATGGACGCGCGCGGCGGTTACCGGACGCGGCTCGGGGACCGGCTGCTCGAAGTCGCCACCGTGTACGGCCGCGCTTCGGACGGCCACCGGCTGCAGCTCGTCGGACACATCGGTTTGCGGGCCGGGGACCCTCGCTAAGCGCAACTCCATGGCCACGCATCAGGTGCGGGAACGTTTTCTGTGAAACACCGGGGTGGGGCCTGTGGGGGTTCGTTCAGGCGGCGGGCTGCACTTGGACGTTGACGCCCAGCTTGTGGAGGCGTTTGAGGAGGTAGCGGGCCTGGCGCTCCTTGTCGCTACGCTGCAGGTGGTCTGGCCCGAGGTCTTCGTGGGTCGCTCCCCTGGAGAACATGTGCCAGATGGCGACGAGCAGCGCGTGCTGAACGACGACGATCGCCTTCTTGGGTCCTCCACGCGACTTGTGCCGGTGGTAGAGGGCCCGGTAGTAGCTTCCCTTCGTGCGAACCGCGGCCCAAGCGACCTGGGACAGTGCGGCTCTGAGCCACTGGTTTCCCCGGCCCGTGGACACCGGACTGCGCTTTCCGGCGCTCTCATGGTTGCCAGGACAGAGCCGGGCCCAGGAAGCGAAGTGTCCGGCCGTCGGGAACTTCGACATGTCGTCACCGGTCTCTGCCAGAATGGCCTCTGCCGACCTCCTCGCCACGCCCGGAATGGTCTCCAGCAGGACCAGCGCCGCGGCGAAAGGGCGCGTCACCTCTTCGATCCGAGTATCCAGCTTGCGGATTCGCTCCGTCAGATGATCGATGGTGGCCAGCTGTTCGGAGAGCAGGAAACGGTGATGGTCGCGCAAAAGTCCGGGGACGGCCTCGGCAAGTTCCTTCTGCTTGCGGCGAAGCGATCCGCGGGCCAGCCCGGCCAGAACCTGGGGATCCTTCTCTCCCCTGATCATGGCCTCGAGGATCGACCGGCCGGTGAGACCCATGATGTCGGTGACCACCGAGCCCAGCTTCACGTTCGCCAGCTCGAGCGTCTTCGCCACCCGGGTGACCTCTTTGCCCCGGTCCCGCGACAGGGCCTTCCGGCGCCGCGTCAGATCCCGCAGGTCCCGAAGAGGTGCGGTCGGAATGAAGCTTCCCCGGAGCAGCCCGTGTTCGAGAAGCTGCGCCAGCCACTCGCAGTCCTTCACGTCCGTCTTGCGTCCGGGCAGGTGCTTGACGTGGCGGGCGTTGACCAGCATCAACTCGAAGCCGGGCTCCAGGACCGTGTAGACCGGCCGCCAGTACACCCCCGTCGACTCCATCGCCACCCGGCTCACGCCGCAGCTGCCGAGCCAGTCGCGCAACGCTTCCAGTCCCGCCATCGTCGTCCGGAACGTCCGGATCACCTTCTCGCGGTGCCTCCCGCCGTCCCGACGAGGGATGCGGACACACGCCACCACGGTCTTCTTGTGCACGTCGAGGCCCGCGCACCGTTCGTTCACCACGTCCACTTCCTGCCTCCTTCAGCTGTTGGTTCATGGACGGGGAAGGCGCTTATGCGATCTCGATTTTTCTGTCCGTGCTCACGGCCCTCGCGAACCGCGTCAACACTGCGGAGTCCCTCGAAGCACCTCGGGTCATGTTCAGGTCCGGGCCTACTAGCACCATTAACGTGCGACGACCTCTCCCCGCCGCTGGCAACATCGTTTCAGCCCCGCAGGGTGGCTAGACCAGGCGGCCATGACTCGTTCAGGTGAAACCTGCTTTGTCGGCCACTTTGGCAGCAAAATGGCCGACAAACCCCGCCGGGGCCCCCTTTGTCGGCCATTTCCGGCTCGATTTGGCCGACAAACCCGGGCCCGCCGTGGCGCACGCCCCGTCGTCCCCTACTCCGCTTCCGCCTTCGAGCACCGCCGCGGATCGCCGCACGCGCTGCGCACGCCCGTATCCGGATCGACATGGATCCCCTCGAAGGCCCCGTGGTGCCAGTTCCACGGGTTCACGATGTCGATCGCATGGCCCCGGCCGCGGACGATGTCGATGACGTTGGCGTCCACATCCGCTTCGACCATGGTGGAGCCGGGCACCTCCAGTGACCGGCCCCCGAACCGCGGCCTCAGCACCGACTCGGCGATCGGGATGCCGAAGTCGACGATGTTGGTGGTGTTCTGGACGATGTTGGCGAGCAGGCCGACCGACGGGGATCCCGACGCGAGCATGGGGGCGCCCTGACGGTTGAAGACGATGTTGGGCGCGACGTACGCGGTCGCGCGCTGGCCGGGCCGGGGCATGACGCGCAGGAAGTGGGCGCCGGACGCGCAGACGGTCACCCCGCCGGCGAAGAGGCCGTTGCTCCAGGGCAGGGACATGCATGAATGCAGGATGGTGGCCGTGTTGCCGGCTCCGTCTACGACCGTGACGTGGTTGCTTCCCGCCGGCGGGGGCGGAGGAGGTGGCTGCGACGCGGAGTTCGCCCTCCCCATCTGCAACAGCTTGAAGCGCATCCCGGCGTAGTCCTTCGAGAGGATCACGTCCAGCGGCAGCGGATGACTGTCCGGATCGTTCTGCTTGCCGCCCTCCTCGAAGACGAGGTTGTGGATGCGGGACATCTGGTAGAGCGACTCGGCCGACTCGTTGGGCGGGCCCTGCGTCTGCAGGTCCATGAGCTCGATCATGTTCAGCATCTCGATCACGAGCGAACCGCCGTGGTCCGGAGGCGGGGATCCGGCGATCCGGTAGCCCCGGTAGCTGCCCCAGGCGGGCTCCTGCCAGCGGGCTTCGTAGGCCGCGAAGTCCTCGGGGGTGATGACGCCGCCCGCCCTCTGGACGACATCGGAGTACTGCTGCGCGAACCCGCCGTGGTAGAAATGGTCGTTGCCCTCCTCGGCGAGGCGCTCGAGGGTGTCGGCCGCCTCCGCCTGGACGAGGAGCTCGCCGGGCCGGGGGATGTGGCCGTCGGGCATGAAGATGCGGCGCCCGGCCTCGGTCATGCCGATCTTGTGGCACATGATGAAGAGTTCGCCCCAGAGGAACGGGTGCGTCTCGAAGCCGTCCCGGGCGAAGGCGATGGCGCCTTCCATGATGCGCTGCCGAGGCAGGGAGCCGTGGCGGGCGAGCGCGGCCTCGAAACCGCCCCAGAAACCCGGCACGCCCGGACCGCGGCCGGTGGCGATGTCGGCGGCCGAGAAACCGGTCAGCGGGGCGAGCGGGGCGTTAGCACCCCCGTTTACGTAGGTGGTCTCGCCCGTGGCCGCGTCGAAATGGAGCATGCTGAGGACGCCGGTGATCCCCGTCATGTGCGGCTCGACCACGGTCTGGGTGATCGAGGCGGCGAGGGCGGCGTCACAGGCGTTGCCGCCATCGCGGAGGATCTTCACGGCCTCGCGCGTGGCGAGGGGATGCGAGCAGATTGCCATGCCGGTCTGGGATGTAGCGGGTGTCTTGGGTCCGAAGTGGGCCTCGGCGATCAGGGCCCGGCGTTCGTCGTCGTCGGTCCGGTTCGGGCCGGTTGTCGTTCTGCGTCCCTCGTCCGGATCCCACGCGGCCGCCAGCTCCCGCGCCCCCAGCCCGGCCGCGGCCGCTCCGATCGCCGTCGATCTCAGAAACGCACGCCGACCGGTCACACCGTCCTGTTCGCCATCCCCAAATGCTCGCATTGCCTGGCCACTCCGATTCTGATCTGCGGTCCGTTCGCACGGGTACGGGGCGCACATTAGTATTGCCGGGCGAATCCGGCCAGCCACCCCTGGCGTGCAGCGTCCGACCGGTCACGACGCGGCCAAGCGACCCTGACGAGAGCCCCGACCCGCAGCGAGAAAGCCATGCGCGAACAATGGACGAGCAGGATCGGGTTCATCCTGGCCACCGCCGGGTTTTCGGTGGGCCTCGGAAACATCTGGCGCTTCCCCTACCTCGCGGGCGAGAACGGGGGTGGCGCCTTTCTGCTTGTCTACGTCGTCTTCGCGATCCTCATCGGGATCCCCCTGATGACCGCCGAGATCACCCTGGGACGCAAATCCCAGCTCACTCCGATCGCGGGGATGCGGAACCTCACGGGTTCGAAGACCAGCCCCTGGAACCTCATCGGGTGGTTCGGGATCGTCTCTGCGGTGCTCATCACCTCGTACTACGTGATGATCATCGCGTGGATGGCCGCCTATTTCGTGATGCTCGTGGGCGGGGGCGGCGGGATGGCGCAGACGCCGGAAGAGACACGCGCCGCCTTCGACGCGTTCATCTCCACGCCCGGACCGGTCTTTGGGTATGCGCTTCTGGTGACCGCCCTCATCGCATTTGTGGTGAGCCGAGGCGTCGCAAAGGGAGTCGAGCGGTACGCCAGGTTTCTCATGCCGATGCTGGTCCTGATTCTGGTGGCGCTCGCCGTGCGGGCGATGACGCTTCCCGGGTCCGGTGCCGGCCTGGCCTGGTATCTGACGCCCGACTTCTCGGCGATGCGGCCGTCTTCCTACCTGGCCGCACTCGGGCAGGCGTTTTTCTCGATCGGGATCGGGATGGCGGCGGCGTTTGGGCTGGGCAGCTATCTCGAACGGCGCGACAGCGACGTGCCGGGCAACGCCGCGCTGGTCGTGGCGTTCGACACCGGCGTGGCGGTCGTCGCCGGGCTGGTCCTATTCCCCGCTCTCTTCGCCTTCGGGATGAACCCGGACCAGGGCGCGGGTCTGCTATTCGTGACGATGACCTCGCTCTTCCAGGAGATGCCGGGCGGAATCGTCTTCGGCGCCGCCTTCTTCTTTCTGATGATCATCGCCGGGTTTACCTCGCAGGTGGCCGTCTTCGAGATCCTCGTCGCCTCGGTCGTGGACTCGCTGCGCATGACCCGCGGGAAGGCGGTGATCTTCTGCGCGGTGGGATCGTTCGTGATCGGCATACCCGTCATCCTGTCACAGGGCCCCTGGTCCGGGTTCCACATCTTCGGGCTGAACTTCTTCGACTTCGTCGACAGCGTCTCGAGCGACTACATGCTCGCGGCGGGCGGGCTCCTGATCTCGCTGTACATCGTTTCGCAGTGGGGGTGGAAACGCTTCCAGGAGGAGGCCAATCACGGAGCCGGACGGGTGCGGACGAGCGCCGTGTGGGGATTCCTCTTCCGTTTCATCATCCCCATCGCGGTTGCCCTGGTCCTGCTGGGGGGATTCGGGGTCGGGGCGGGCAACCCGCCGGTGTTCCTCGGTTGCGCAGCCTTGATCATCGTGGTCTATGCCTTCGCCCTTCGACGCTTTCCTGCGTAGCCAGGGCCACGTCCTCCTCGACGGGGGACTGGCGACCGAACTGGAGAGCGCCGGGCACGATCTCCACGACCCGCTGTGGTCGGCGAAGGTGCTCCTGGAGGAGCCGGGCGCCGTGAAAGCCGCGCACGCCGCGTATCTGGGCGCAGGCGCCGACTGCGTGATCACCGCCACCTACCAGGCCACCTTCGAGGGTCTCGCCGCGCGGGGCGTCGACCAAGCCGCCGCCAAGGCCATCTTCCGGGACGCGGTCGATCTGGCGGTCGGCGCGAGGGATCGTTTCTGGGCGGACCCGGCGAACCATGCCTGGCCTGCGCGGCCTGCGCGCGGACCCGTCGGGGCGCCGGTCGCACAACCTGTCCGGCGCGTCCGCCCCCTCGTCGCCGCCAGCATCGGGCCCTACGGCGCCTACCTCGCCGATGGCTCCGAGTACCACGGCGACTACGGGGTCGGCCCGGCCACCCTCGCCGACTTCCACCGCCCGCGCCTCCAGCTCCTCGCCGCCAGCCCGGCCGACATCCTCGCCTGCGAGACGATCCCGTCGTTCGCGGAGGCGCGTGTGCTCGCCGAACTCGTCGAAGACGCGACCGACAAGTCGGCGTGGTTCACGTTTACTTGCCGTGACGAGCGCCACCTCAGCGACGGCACGCCGCTCGACGAGGTGGCCGCGTGGGCCGACGAGACCGCGGGCGTCCATGCGGTCGGCGTCAACTGCACGCCCGCGCGCCTGCTGCCGCCGATCATCCGCACACTGGTCGCCGCGACCACCAGACCCGTCATCGCATACCCCAACGGCGGCGGCGAGTGGGATGCCGTTACGAAAACCTGGGGCCGGGCCGACGCCGAACCCGACTGGGGGGCCGCGTGCCGCGACTGGGTCGCCGCAGGGGCGGCGGCGGTGGGGGGCTGCTGCCGCGTGGGACCCGAGGACATTCGCGCGATGCGGGCCGCGCTTGCCGCTCCAGCACACGAGACGCACACTTGAATCGTCGTCGCCACCTCGTTCCCGACCCAGAGCACAGGCTCCGGAGGAAGCGCGTGAAGGGCTCACCGTGAGACTCGCCGTCATGGCCTGGCGCAACCTCTGGCGCTACGGGCGGCGAACGGTCACGACCATCGCCGCGATGACGCTCGCGCTCCTCACCCTGATCGTCTGGACATCGTTCGTCCAGGGCTTCCTCCGCGACCTCGAGACCACGATCGTCGAGGTCGAGATCGGCGACCTGCAGGTCTACCCGCCGGAATACCGCACTCAGCCCTCGATCTTCGACCGCATCGGCACCTCGGCCGAACTGGTGGACACCCTCGGCGCCATGGGCTTCGACGCCTCGGCGCGCCTGCTCGGAGGCGGGCTGGCGGCGGCGGGCGAGGCCTCCGCGGGCGTCTCGCTCCGCGGCGTCGAGACCGAGCAGGACGCGCGGGTCAGCATCGTCTACGACCGGGTCGCCGAGGGCAGCTGGCTCGATCCTTCCGACCCCGCCGGGATCGTGATCGGTGGCAGGCTCGCCAGAACCCTGGACGTGGGTTTGGGGGATGAGGTCGTCCTCCTCAGCCAGGCCACCGACGGGAGCATCGCGAACGGTCTGTACACGGTGCGAGGGATACTCGCCCCCTTCAGCGAGGCGACCGACCGGGGCGGCGTCTTCCTCGTGCGCCAGGCTTTCCTCGACTTCTTCGTCCTCCCCGGCGGAGCGCACCAGGTGGTTGTGCGCAACACCTCGGACCAGCCCCTCGAAGCCTCGGCTGCGCAGATCCGGGCGGCGGCGCCCGGCCTCGACGTCCTGACCTGGCGCGAACTCTTCCCGACGCTCGCAACCATGCTCGATTCGGTCGAGAGCACCATGTACATCCTTTTCATGATCGTCTACCTGGCGATCGCGATCCTCCTCATCAACGCGACCCTGATGGCCGTCTTCGAGCGCATCAAGGAGCTGGGCCTGCTGAAAGCCGTCGGCCTTTCGCCGACGCGGGTGGTCTTCCTGATCCTCTGGGAGGGCCTCTTCCAGGCCGCCCTCGCCGCCGCGGCCGGGCTGATCCTCTCCATCCCCCTTCTCTTCTATTTCACCCGGGTCGGCATCGACCTGGCGGCGCTTGGCGGCCAGGTCTCGATTTCCGGCATCGGCCTCGACCCCCTCATGCGGGGTGTTGTCAATCCGACGATCTTCGTGGGCCCCCTGGGCGCGATGTTCGTGATCGTCCTGGCATCGATGCTCTATCCCGCCCTCAAGGCCGCGCGGATCCGGCCGGTCGAGGCCATGAGGCACCAATGAGAGCGAATCGGATGACGAGCGGAGCCGGAGCGCGCGGTCGCTAGCATAATGATATCGTTATGATAGCACCCAGCTCTGCGCACCCGCCCGAGGTCCCTTGCGCTCGCCCGAGGTTGCGCCCGGAGCCCGGCAAGTGAGGATGTCATGAAACGAACCAGCCTCTGGATCATGGCGTGGCGGAACCTGGGCCGGAACCGCCGGCGCACCCTGCTCACCCTGGCGTCGATCGCCTTCGGCGTGTTCCTCGCAATCATCTCGATGGCCGCGCAGGACCGAAACTGGCAGGAGATGATCGAGCTGGGCGCGCGCATGGGCGGCGGGCACGTCACGGTGCAGCACCCCGGCTACCTGGACACGCCCAGCCTGTCGAGGACGGTGACCGGCACGGACGCCCTGATCGAGGCGGCCGTGGGCAATCCCGAGGTCACTCGCGCCGTGGATCGCATCGGCGGCCAGCTCATGGTAAGCACCGCGCGGGAGAGCTTCGGCGCCGCCTTCATCGCCTTCGACCCGGAGGCCGAGGACTCCACCACGCTGTCCTATCTGGAGGCGGTCTCCGAGGGCGAGATGTTCGCCGCCGACGATCCCACCGGGATGGTGCTGGGGGCGCAATTGGCGCGGAACCTCGGCGCCGGGATCGGGGACAAGGTCGTCTACACCGCCACCGACCGGAGCGGCGAGATCGTGGCGGGGCTCGGGCGCGTCACCGGGCTGCTGCGCACCGGGGCGCCCAGCATCGACGTCGGGGTGGTGCTGCTGCCGATCCAGGCGGCAAGGGGCGTCCTCGGCTTCTCGCCGGACGAGGCTACCGAGGTGGCTCTTTTCATCGACGACCACCGCGAGTCGGAAGCCCTGGCCGCCCGCCTCCAGGGACAGCTGGGCGGCGAAGTGGCGGCGATTCCCTGGTTCGAGGGCCGGCCCGACCTCTACGCGTTCATCGCGATGAAGGTGGGCGGCGGCGTCATCATGGTGATCATCATCGCGCTCATGGTCGCCGCCGGCATCTTCAACACCGTCTTCGTGAGCGTCATGGAGCGTCTGCGCGAGTTCGGGATCATGATGGCGGTGGGGTTCAGCCCGGCAAGGCTCTTCAGGCTGGTCGTCTACGAGAGCGTCTGGCTCGGGGTGATCGGCCTCGTGCTGGCCGCGCTGGTGACCATCGGTCCATACCTCTACCTCAGCCGGATCGGGATCGACATGGGCGCCATGCTGGGGGACACCTCGACCGAGATTTCGGGCGTCGCCATGGCAACCCAGCTCAAGTTCGGGATCTACCCCGAGAACGTCGTCCGCATCGTGGTCCTCGCCTTCGTCGCAGTCGTCCTCGCGGGCATCTACCCGGCGTGGCGGGCCGGCCGTGTGAAGCCGGTGGAGAGCATCAGAGTCGGATGACGAACGGCGATCGCGGGAACGGCACCGTCGTCGCGCTCCACGGCGTCACGAAGCTGTATCAGCAGGGAAGCCTCGAGGTACACGCGCTCCGCGGCCTCGATCTGACGGTCACCCAGGGCGAGTTCACCGCGCTGATCGGCCCTTCCGGCTCCGGCAAGACGACCACGCTGAATCTGATCGGCGGCCTCGACTCACCCACCAGCGGCTCGGTCAGGGTCGAGGGCGTCGACCTCGGCACGCTCAACCGGAAGGCGCTGAGCCACCTCCGCCGCGACCGCATCGGCTTCGTCTTCCAGTCCTACAACCTGATCCCGGTGCTGACCGCCTACGAGAACGCCGAGATGGTGATGTGGGTGCAGGGCGTGCCCGCTCCAGAGAGGCGCGAGCGCGTCATGGAGCTGCTCGGCGCGGTGGGACTCGAAGGCCTGGAAGACCGCAAGCCCACGGAGCTCTCCGGCGGCCAGCAGCAGCGCGTCGCGATCGCCCGCGCCATCGCCTCCGACCCCGCGGTGGTGCTCGCCGACGAACCCACCGCCAACGTCGACTCCGAGACGGCCGAAATGCTGATCTCGCTCATGGAGACCCTGAACCGGGAGCGCGGCGTCACCTTCCTCTTCTCCACTCACGACCACCGCGTCGTGGAGCGCGTGAAGCGGGTGGTGCGCCTGGTGGACGGACGCGTGGACAGCGACACCGCGCGCGATTAGCTTCCTCCACTCACGGGACGTGGCGCAGTCCGGTAGCGCACCTGAATGGGGTTCAGGGGGTCGCCGGTTCGAATCCGGCCGTCCCGACTTGGGGGGGGGCGGGCCGTGGTCCCGCGGAAACGACCCGGGACAGCGGGATGCTCGGATGGGACAGGCGCTGACCCCAGCCCTAGTGTGGCAGCCCCTTCGCTGAGCTAGTGTGGCAGCCCTTCGCTGACCGCGATTTCGGCGTTGCGCCTGGCCAGTCCCAGCGTGCGCGGCCAGGCACCGTCCCAGTCCCGCAGCACCGCCCTGAGCTTCCCGCTTCCCCGCTCGGTGACCATCGCCACGGGCCTCGATCCGAACCGCTCCAGGGTGTACGAACCTTCAGGCCCCGACAGGACCACCCGTTCGAGTTCGCCGTCACGAACGGGATCGAACGGAACCGTGAAGACGAAGCTCCCGCCCCCGTACTCCAGCGGCCGGGTGGCGAAGTCGAGGGAGAAGCGGCGCTCTCCGGCCGGGCCGAGGCCTTCGAGCCGATAGGGGCCGTCCTCGGTGGGCAAGCTGACGGGCGCGTCCACCATGAACGCCGGATCGAGGACCAGCCCGCCGATGCCCGCCCTGCCCCACAAAAGCAGCGTCTTCTCGCCGGGCGTCAGCGTGTAGGTGCCGCCGCTCCGGCCCGCCGGGCCGGCCAGCCAGCCATCGCTTCCCGCGACGCTCGCCTCGGCACCGGCGTTGGGTCGCGTATTGCCCATCACCAGCGCTTCGCGGAACAGGCGGAAACCCATCGCCCGTGCGAAGTGAAAGTCGCTGATCCACCGGGGATTGCAGTAACCCATCAGATCCTTGTACAGCGACGCGCTGACGATTCGCTCCTGCTCGAAGTCGTAGCCCCAGACGCCGATCTCGCCGCCGTTGTAGGGATAGGCCATGTCGGCCGCGATCGCACCGCCGCACGGGGCGTGGCGAAGTCCCATGTTGTGGCCGAGTTCGTGGGCGAGGGTGGACGGATCCGCCAGCCCTATGCTGGCCGGGTAGCCGATCTGCCCGAGCCCGTCCCAGATGGCGTCTTCGCCGAGCATCATGGCGCCGTAGTAGTACCCCCGCTCGCCCTCGCGGATGCGCAGGAAGACGAGCTCGGCCAGGAGCTCGCCCCACGCGGCACCGGTGCTCAGATCGGCCGTGGTCACGAATCCCTCGTGCCGTCTGACGGTGAGGTCGGTGACGGGCAGCAGCGAGCGGACCATGGCGAGCTTCTCGCTCAGCGGCGTGATGTCTTCGACCCAGCGATGGATCAGCCCCTGGGGATCCGCCGCCACCTTGATCGGCACGATGGTGAGCTCGAAGGGCGGCACGACGCGCACATCGAGCCGCACGCGTCCTTCGGCCGGTATTCGCAGCCGGCTCTCGGGTGTGGCGGGGATGACGCCGTCCTTGTCGAGCCGGATCACCAGATCGGTCCCGGGGACGATCACCGAGCCGGGGATCCTCGCATTGTACGAGAGTTCGAGTTGGCTCTCGTCGACGTCGACCGGCAGGAGCCGGAATTCGGGCCCTATCGCCACCCCGTGAATCAGTGCGTCGCTCTGGTAGAAGAGCGCCTCGACCCGCGGCTGGTAGTAGCTCCGCCGATCACCCGTGACGAAAACGCGGAGTAGCGCGTCCCGGCCCGCGATCAGCGGCACGCCGCGCGCGTGATTCTGGACCCCCTGGGTGAGGTAGTAGGAGGGCGCCGTCAGCGTGAGCCGGGTCGGATTCACCCGTACCGGCGTGCGTGCGCTCAGGCCGGCGTACAAGGCGCTCACCTCGGTCTCGGCGTAGTCCAGCGCGCTCGCCGACCCGTCCGGCGAGATGTGGATGGTGGCGGGGTTGGAGGACTCCCAGACGGGCCGCGCCCAGGTCGGCAGGGGTTCGATCGGGCGTCCGTCCTCGTCCAGCACCACGACGGAATACTGCACCCTGTCGCCGACCGTCACCATCGTGTCGGCAGGAACGATGAGCAGGGACGCAGGCGCCTGTAGAGGCTCGAACGTCAGATCGACACAACCGCCCAGGACCAGGGCGGACGAGGTCAGCAGCCCGGCGGATCTCAGGGACCGCCCCCTCCGACTGCGATCCCGAAACCGAGGTCCAGCGCGAGGGCTACGGCGTGATCGGAACTGGATGGTGTGTTGGCCGATAGCCACCTGTACGAGACCCCCGGCAGAAAGCGCAAACGCCCGGCCCCTACGTTGAGGCCCGCGGCGGCATGCACGCCGACGCCGGCCTCGGGCGCTTCGCCCTCGGTGCCGGCTCGCGTGGTCCCGAAGAGGACCCCCAGCCGCACCCATGGCAATCCGCCGCCCCATTCCGCGCCCAGCGCCCCGTGGTTCCCCACGACCGTGATGTCCTTGCCCGTGCAGAACCCTTCCTCGCAGCCGAAAGCGGTGCGGAAGAATCCGCCGAAAAACGCGACCGAGGGCATCACCTGCCGCTTGACGATCACGTCATAGGAGAGCAGCGGGGCGATGTCGAGCGCGGCCGCCGAGCCCGAGATGCTGCCGACCGTGAGTCCGCCGCGGACCTCGGCCTGAAACTGCGCCGCGGCGGAGCCGTGCATGACAGCGAGGCCGGCCAGGGCGGCCAGCAGGATTCGAGTCCTCATCGTCCACCTCCCGGAAGGCCATCGCTGACCATGATCTCAGTGTCGCCTTCCACCAGGTTGAAGCCGCCGTTCCAGTCCCGCAGGATCGCCCGCACCTGACCGCTGGCGCGGTTGGTGATGATCGCCATGGGGCTCTCGCTGGAAGGCCCGAGCACGTATTCGCCTTCGGGACCGGAAAGTACAACGCGCTCCAGGGCTCCGTCCCGCTCGGGGTCGTAGGGCACCGCGAACATGAAGTGTGCGCCTCCGTGGTCGACCGGATCGGGCGTGAAGCTGAAGGAGAAGTGGGTGCTCCCGTCTTCGGTGACCCCCTCCAGGCGGTATGGGCCGGCGGATTGCGGCAGGCTGGGACGCCCCTCCATCAGAAACGCCGGTTCGAGCAGGAACTCCTCTTCGCCAACCCCGCCCCAGAGCAGGAGGGTCTTCTCCGCAGGCGCCGAAGCCGCCGCCCCCCCACCGAAGTCCTCCGTGGCCCGGCGATGGGCCAGCGCCCTCTTGAACTGGTAGTCGCTGATCCAATCGGGGTCGCAGTACCCCATGATGTCCTTGTACTGCATGGGAGAGACCAGACGCGTGCGGTGAACATCGTATCCCCACACGCCGATCGAGCCGGCTTCATGGGGGAAGTTGGGGTCCGGATTGGCGGGCGTCGGCGATCCGCAGAGCGCGTGGCGCAGGTTCATGTTATGGCCCACTTCGTGGGTGAAGGTGCGGTCCGAATCCAGCCCCACGCTTGCAGGTTGCGCGATGTACCCCAACCCGCGGTAAGGCGAACCCGGCGGCAGGATAACCGCACCGTAGTAGTAGCCGACCTCGCCCTCTGCCCTCCACAACACCCGGGTCTCTCGCAGATACCTGTTCCAGCCACTGGTCGTGGTAAGATCGGCCCGAGTGTAGTACGGCTCATGCACACGGACTTCCAGGTCGCCGATCGGCATGACCGTCCGCAGGAAGCGCATGTTGCGGTGATCCGCGTCCAGACCGTTGGTCCAGAGGAAGATCCGATCGTTGGGCGCGGACTCGATGAGAGTGGGGACGATGGTCTGGATATGGGTGGGCAGTTCGATGACGCCCAGGTCCATCACGCCCTGCGCCGGAATCCGGGTTTCGCTTCCCGTGTCCAGCGGTACGACGCCATCGGTGTCGAGTTCGACCACCAGCCCCAGGCCGGGCTGGATGATCTCGCCCGGGATCGGGGTGTTGAAGGAGAGGTCGAGCCTGCCCTCCTCGACAGTCGACGGCAGGACATCCGACCCCGGCGTCATCAGCGCCGTATGCACGATCGCGCCGTCCTGGTATAGCGTCGCGCGCACGCTGGGCTGATAGAAGCTGGTCTCGTCGCCCGTGGCGAAGATCCGCAGCAGGCCGTCGCGCCCGGCAATGACGGGAACCCCGTCGACCGCCGGGATCACCTGGTTCAGGTAGATCGACGATGCATGCAGCCGGATATTGGCCGGGTTGATCCTGAGCCCGGTCCACGCCTCCAGTCCGGCCGCCCGCGCGATGATGCGAAGATCACCACCGCCCAGCGCGGAGACGCTGCCGTCCGGCGCGATGTCGATGGACTGGGGATCGGGCGTGACTTCCCATGCTGCCGGCGCCCAGGAAGGCGGCCCGTCCATGGTGTTGAGGTCCTTGTCCCTGACGATGAGCGTAAGCCGGGCCTGGTCCCCCTCCGTGATGAGCGTGTCGGCCGGCGTGATCTCCAGAAAGTGCGGGACCTGGTCGGGTTCAAGTGCGATATCGCCGCAGCCGGACGTCAATCCTGCTCCCGCCAGCAACAATACTAAACATTTTTGTTTAGTGTTCATGCCCTTACCCCTGCGTATTCGAGTGACGGTCAATACACCCGAACCCTGATGTTGCGGTACCAGACCGGATCGCCGTGGTCCTGGAGCCCGATGTGCCCCGCCGGCGCCATTCCGTAACCGGGCCACTCCGAGAATTTGGTGCGCATGACCGTTTCGCGCCAACTGTCCGACCAGAGTTCGTAGGTCAGGAGTCTGACGCCGTTCATCCAGTGTTCTACTTCGGCGCCCCTGACGCTGATCCGGGCCTGGTTCCACTCGCCTGCCGGACGGGTGACGTCCTCGACGGGGGCGTGCAGCGCGTAGTTGGATCCGGCCGATGTCTCCGGGTTGGCGCCGTCCGCGTGGCCCCCGTTGTCGAGGATCTGGTACTCGGGACCGGTCCAGTAGGGCGCCCGCTCGGCCTCGGTCGCGCGGTAGAAGATGCCGCTGTTGCCCCCCTCCGCGACCTTCCACTCCAGCGCGAGTTCGAAGTCGGCGTACTGGTCGGCGGTCATCAGGTCCCCGTCCCCGCCGCCCGGGGTGAAGGTGAGCACGCCGTCCTGCACCGACCACCCGCCCGGGACGTCGTCGCGCCGGTACCCGCGCCATCCGTCGAGGGTGCCGTCGAAGAGGAGCTTCCAGCCCGCCGCTTCTTCTTCCGCAGTGAGCTGGTTTAGCGGGGGCTCCTGGGTCCCCGGCGCGGACGCCTCCGCCTCCGCACTGTCCGCGCTGGACCCTCCGCCGCACCCGGGCAACGCCGCCATCAGCAGGACCAGGCAGATCGGGACGCCACACATGGCACTACTCCCCGCCACCGAACGCGGCATCGAACGCCGCCCGTGACGGAGGAAACTCCAGTCTGCGCACGAAATCGCAGGCTTCCCTGGCTCCGTGCTCGCGGTCCATGCCCGCGTCTTCCCACTCCACCGAAAGAGGACCATGGTATCCCACCTGGTTCAGTGCCCGGATCACGGCCTCGAAATCGACGCGGCCGCGCCCGAGCGAGCGAAAGTCCCAGAAGCGGCGAGGATCGCCGAACTCCGTGTGTCCGCCGAACACCCCCGCAGCCGTCGGCCGGCCGGACCACCACACGTCCTTCATGTGCGCGTGGAAGATCCGGCCGCCGAAGCGCCTGATGAATTCGACGCAGTCTACCCCCTGGTACGCAAGGTGGCTGGGGTCGTAGTTGAAGCCGAAGGCGGGGTGGCCGTCGACCGCTTCCAGCGCCCGCTCGGTCGTCGCGATGTCGAAGGCGATCTCGGTCGGGTGGACTTCCAGGGCAAAACGGACCCCCTCGGCCGCGAAGACGTCCAGTATCGGGATCCACCGCTGTGCGAAGTCGTGGAAGCCATCGTCGATCCACGCCGCCGGCACCGGGGGGAACGAGTAGAGGAGGTGCCAGATCGCGCTCCCGGTGAAGCCGTTGACGACTTCGACGCCGAGGCGCGCGGCCGCCCTGGCCGTGTCCGCCATCTCCGCCGCGGCCCGCCGCCGCACGCCCTCCGGGTCGCCGTCGCCCCAGACGCGGGCGGGCAGGATGTCCCGGTGGCGCGCGTCGATGCGGTCGCACACCGCCTGCCCGACGAGGTGGTTGCTGATCGCGTGGACGGCGAGGCCGTGCCGTGCCAGCAGCTCCCTGCGGCCCGCGCAGTAGTCGGGGTGGGCGAGGGCCGCATGCACGTCGAAGTGGTCGCCCCAGCAGGCGAGCTCGAGGCCGTCGTAGCCCCACGCGGAGGCCTTTTCGGCCAGTGCCGCGAGGGGCAGGTCGGCCCACTGGCCGGTGAAGAGGGTGACGGGGCGGCTCATCGGCGCGCCTCCGACGGGGGGGCGCACTCGGCGGACGGCGCCGGGCGGCTCACGCGGGCATCTCCGCCGCGCGGGCAACGGTAGCCATGTCCACCCAGGCTTCCCGCGAGGCCGAGGCGAGAACTCCCTCGATGAAGCGCATGCCTGCGAGGCCGTCCGCGTGGTCGGGGAAGTCGTGATCGCGAGGGTCGCTCTCATCCCCTACAATCCGGGCCCCGATAACCCGCCCCGCATTGCGATAGATGTTGGCGAAGGCCTCGATGAAGCCCTCGGGGTGTCCGGGGGGCAGGCGCGTGGCGTGGCGGGCCGCCTCGCACAGGTAGGTGTTGCCGCGGGTCAGGCGCTGGCGGGGTGCGTCCGGGTGCAGCACATCGAGGTGATTGGGCTCCTCCTGGCGCCAGACCAGCCCGCTCCGCTCGCCGTAGATCCGCAGGGTCAGGCCGTTCTCCTCGCCCGCCGACACCTGGCTGGCGTAGTAGACCCCGCGCGCGCCGCCCGCGAAGCGCACAAGGATCGCCGCGTCGTCCTCCATCGCCCGCCCCGGCACCAGCGACGCGAGTTCGGCGAAGACGGCATCGATCTCGAGCCCCGTGACGTAGCGCACGAGGTTGTGCACGTGCGACCCGATGTCGCCCACGGCCGATGTGGGCCCCGCCTGCGACGGGTCCTGGCGCCACGACGCCTGCTTGTGGCCGTCCTCTTCGAGGCGGGTCGCCAGCCAGCCCTGCGGATACTCGGCCACGACCTTGCGCACGGGCCCCAGCCCGCCCGACCGCACCAGGTGGCGCGCCTCCTTCACCATCGGGTAGCCGGTGTAGTTGTGCGTGAGCGCGAAGACGAGGCCGGTGCGCTCCACCTCGGCGCAGAGCGACTCCGCGTCGGTCACCGCGGTCGTCATGGGCTTGTCGCAGACGACGTGGAAGCCGGCATCCAGGAAGGCCATGGCGACGGGGTGGTGAAGGTGGTTGGGGGTGACGATCGACACCGCGTCGATGCGATGGCCGGAGTCCAGCGCGGCCTCCGCGGCGGCCATCTCGCCGAAGGAGCCGTAGACCCGCCCCGAGTCCAGCCCCAGGTCGCGCCCCTGCGCACGGGATCGGTCCGGGACCGAGGCGAAGGCTCCCGCGACGAGCTCCCACTCCCCGTCCAGCGCCGCGGCCATCCGGTGCACGGCCCCGATGAACGCGCCGGGCCCCCCGCCGACCATGCCGTACCGGAGCTTCCGGCCCAGATGTGGATTCATGTCGCCGCGCGCCCCGCCGCTATTGCAGGCGCTCCGCTCTGTAGCCCCCGCGCCGCCGCTCCCGCACGAAGAGCGTCCCGAAGACGATGATCAGCAGCCCGCTGAACGGGACCAGCGATCGGAACGACACCAGGCCCCCGTGGTTCTCCGCCGGATTGAGGATCTCCTCGGCCCGCTCCACCAGAGGCGACGTCGAACCGGACCCGATCAGCGCCCTCAGCGCGTTGGCCGTCTCGACCGGCGGCAGCGAGTCGGTCTCCAGGACGAACTCGACCACCTCCGACACGGTCGCGTGCGCCGCCCGCAGGTCGTCACCCTCCGGTCCCGGCGTGCGCAGCGCCTGCGAATCCAGCGCACCCACCCCTTGCAGCAGCACGACATAGGCGCCGTTCTCGACGAGCAGCGGATGCGCCTCGCGGTCCGCGATCTCTCCCATCCAGGGCGACGTGACGAGCCCGACGGTGGCCATACCCACCGTGCCCATCAACCCCAGCCCGAGCGCGCCGCTCTTCGGAATCTGCTCCGATATGAAGCCGAGCATCGTGGGCCACATGTAGCAGACGCCAACCGCAAACACCGTCGCGGCGGCCACGGCGACCCCTACCGATCCCCCGCTGCTCAGCCAGAACAGCCCCACCGCCGAAATCACCGCGGACGCGAGCAGGATCCCCGTCGGCGACAGCCGGTGCACGACCGGACCGGCCCAGAACCGCATCACCGCCATGATCCCGTTGATGTAGACGAGCACCAGGATCCCCGCCATCCCGCCGGCCTCCAGCACCGCCGGCAGCCACCGGTTCGGCCCCAGCTCGATCGACGCCGTAATGGTCGTGCAGGCGAGGATCAGCAGCATCAGCGGCGTGGTGAAGGTGGCGCGGAACATCTCGCCCATCGACACGCCCGAGCGCACCCCTTCCGTCCGCGGAAAACGCTGCCCGAGCAGCAGGAATCCGTAGGCCACCGTCGGCAGCAGGATCAGCGCCAGCTTGAGCTGCCACGAAGTCAGCCCCGCCTGGTCCAGCCCGTACGCGGCCAGCCCGCCCAATACGATCCCGCCCGGGAACCACACGTGGAAGCGGTTCAGCTTCGCCGTCTTGTCGTCCGGAAAGAGCGTCGCGACCAGCGGATTGCAAGCCGCCTCGACCAGCCCGTTGGCCATCGCGATCACCAGCGCCCCGGCGAACAGCGTCGCGAACCCGCCCGCGAAGATCATCACCAGCGTGCCGCCCAGGTGCCCGACGAACGCCAACCGCAGCAGCGTGCGCATCCCGAGCGTGTCGCAGAGCGGTGCGAAGACCACCTGCGAGACCGCGAAGCCCCACAGCGCCGCGCCCCCGATCCAGCCGACCTGCGCGTTCGTCAGCACGAATTCGCCCTTCAGCGCGAACATGACCGCACCCACCGTCGCAAAGGCCACGGAAGTGGCGATCAGCGCGACGCAGCTGCCCAGGAAGAGTCGGTCGGGGTTGAGGGCGGCGTCTTCGGCGTGGGCCGCGGTGGTCGGTTCGTTCACGGGCGTTTCCTGGTTCGGCAGCGGGTAATGGTCGGCGTCAGCTCGCGGACAGATAACGGTAACTGGCCTGGATGGACGCGAGCGGGTCGCCCGGCTGGTCGTGCTCCACGAAGTAGTGCCTGAGCCCCGCGTGGTCCGAGTGCGCGAAGATCCCGGCCCAGTCGATCTCCCCCGCGCCCACGTCGACCATCTCCCCGTCTGCGCTCAGGCCCTTGACGTGGCAGAGCGGGAAGCGCCCCGGGTACGCCTCGAAGAGGGCGAGTGCATCGACGCCGCCGACCGCCGACCAGTGAAAGTCGATCTCGAGGTCGACCAGCGCCGGGTCGAGGTTGTCGGCGAGGACGGTGTAGCCGGTCGGCCCGGCGGGGTCGTCGCCCACGGGGTCGAACTCGAAGGCGTGATTGTGGTAGCCGACTCGCATGCCGGCGGACGCGGCGGCGCTGCCGGCTTCGTTGAGGATCCGGGCCACGTCGCGGTAGCCGTCGGCCGTGCGCCACTCCGTGTCGATCGAGGGCACGACGATCCAGCCGTGTCCGACCGCCTGCGCCAACTCGATGGACGCGTCGAGCGCGTCGCCCCGCACGAGGTCCAGCCCGGCGTGGGTGGCCGGCGCGGCGAGTCCGTTGGCGTCCAGCATGGCGCGGATCTCGTCCGGCGGGTGGTCGAAGTATCCCGCGAACTCCACCTCGCGATAGCCGATCGCGGCCACTGCGGCCAGCGTCCCGGCGACGTCCTCGGCCATAAGCGAGCGCACTGTGTAGAGCTGGACGCCGATGCGGTCGAGGGGCGGGTCGAGGGGGGATCGGGCTCCCCCGGGCTCGCTGCCCGGCTCGGCGCCGCCCTGGGACCGTTCGCCCGCGCACCCAGCGAGCACGCCAAGCCCGGCTGCCCGCAGAAACTGCTTCCTGTTCATGCCTCTGCCTTCCATGAGCGTTCTATGCCTCGTACCGCGGAAGCCTAACCTCCTTGGGATCCTTGTTGAGAAGTCCGGCAAGTTCTCTCCGTAGCTCGATCTCGGTTGTCTTCGCTATGTGGCTGAGGGTCCCGCCAACGGAGTGATAGATGATCCGCGTGGCGACGCGCTGTGCTTCCTTGGAAGTGATCATCCTCTGATTCTCCGAGTCCCAGAGCAACCCGAGCCACGGAGGCTCGGCAAGCTCCATCGGGACCAATGTCAAGCGTCGGATGGCTGTCCGCGTGTGTTCTCCCTCTTTGGTGCAGAGCCACGTCGCGACCCTGGTGTGGGCCAGCAATCCGATCGGCCGGAAGAGCAGATGTCCCCCGTGACGTCCCCGGAAGGTCCGAGCGGGATCCGCGTCTTTCGGTACCTCGGTGTATTCTCGCACTACCGCGTTCTCTTCCATCATAGCATCCCAATACTCGGCGCAGTGGCTGGCGAAAGCGTCTAAGACCGCGTCCTTGGGGCGGAGCTTCTTGTGTCCATCCACCCATTGCGGGCTGGTCTTCAGCACCATCTCCACGCAATCGTACAGAGCCACGATCGATGTAAAGCTGACTCGATCACCAACCGGCACCGCTTTGGTCTTCCCGGTCGCCGCCCGGTCCCTGAATAGCAAATGACTATCGACCAACCGCCGGGTCACGATGGCGACTGCATCGTCCTCGTCGAGCGCGATGATGTCACGCTTCGAGACCGGCTTCGCATACCGGTTGAGTGTGCTGAATAGACGACGGGTTCGCTCAAGGCCAGCCTCACTCTGTGAGTGCCCCACAAAGATGACGGCCACCTCTTCGGTGCCCAGAGAAGGGTCGTCCTCAAGCGCCTGTACCGTTCCCACCAAGCGATGTTGTCCATCGAGAGCGAACAGCCGTTCAGAGCCCGACAGGCGCAGAAGGCCGATCGCACCGTCTAGACGCTCATCACCTTCGTGCCATGGACGAACACCTTCTCCAATCTTGATCTCGAGCCATTCCGGTTCGCCTCCGTAAACTGCGATCACGAGTGTCCCGAATAGGCGCTGTGGCTGCGATCGTAGATACTCAGCAATATCCCCTGCCCGAGGACTGAGTGATCGTTGAATCAGCTCTTCGAGCCTCTTGGATTGATGGAGGGCGCTAGCCGTTGTCACCCGCTCGGCCAAATCCGCCAAGGTCATCGAGGCAATGTAATAGGTCCAGTCGCCCATCTTCGCGCGCAGGGCAGGCAGAAGCAGTGTCTCTTGGGTCATATCCAATCTCCTCATCTGAAGGCATCCACAGCCGGTCGCACAGATCCGGGCAAGTCCGTGCACGCTGGCGGGATAGTTGCTTTCAGCAGGCTCTTTTCGATCAATAGCGGATCACATTCGCGCACCACTGCGTAACAAAAGCGAAGATAGTGAGTGCCAGCGAATAGCCGTAGCATCCTAAGTAACTTTGGCCGTTCCCTGTCTGCCTCAGCATTCCTCAGGTACTCACGACAACGTGTACGCAACCCACGAGCGGTCTTTCCGACGTATAGCAGATAGGATCCGCAGAGATTCCCACCGATCGATGGCTGCACGCAAAACGCGTAGACACCTGGGTCGTCGGGAATGACCCCCAAGTCGTCCCTGCGAAAGCACACGGAGTGCCACTCAAGATCGTTCGGCCCGCTGTATTGATCCCACAACTTCGGTGACAGCAGAAACCGGTATACTCCCCGCATCAGCTCATCCGTCCCGACAGCGAAATCGGTCGAGCTCACGGCTCCATCGTCCGTCGTCCGGTCACTCTCAGCCATCACCGCTCAGCCCTCCAACGCCGTAATGAGCTGGTCCATTTCGAAGTTGAGCAGGAACTCGGCGTAGTGGTGTCGGAACAGGTCTTTGAGATAATCGGCCACAGGCACATCGTCGTCGTGGCCGTGGTCGCCGTCACGTTGAAGTCTGTATTTCCGATTCTGCGTAATCGTGTACAGGAATAACGTGTGAAAATAGACGGCAGAAATGTACCTCTTATCGGCCACCTCGATCGCTTCCTGGCTCTTCAGCGAGGAGCGGTGTTTGAGCAAGACGCCGCTATCCATGTTGATATAAGTAGCAGTCAACACGTCATTTTCATCGATAAACGGATGCACAATCGTATCATGATCCATTGTGATTCCTAGGGTCTCCAGTTTCTCCCACGTCAGGTCGCCCTTCCCCTTATTCCGGTAAGCGCGAACGAGCTTCGGAAGTCCGAGCGTCGGGTCGCGCTCTTCATCCCCCTTGGGAGCTGGCTTCCTCGACTTCTGGCGATCCGCGATCTTGACCAATATGTTCTCCTGGAAACTACCCTCTGGACCAGTAAGGGTGGCAGAGATTGTAATAGCATCTCCAACCCCAACGTCCTCTGTCGGATTCAATCCTAGGCGGATAGTCCCTTGATTGGGGCTCGACTTGACGAGATTGAACAGATCATCTACTGCATTCGGTAGTGGCCGCTCACCCCCTCCGCCGCCCGACCCTTCAAATCGAAGTAGGGCCACAGACAGTTCCCCAGGTTCACTGACTCGGTCGAAATATTGATTCTCGACGTCGGTCGAGAACTTGATGGTGCGCTTCCCCCCAAGCGGTATCTGAACCATCGGCGTACCTGTGGCACGATCCGACAATTCGGCTCTGAAGAACGAAGGGAAACGCTGGGGATGAAAGGGCGGTGGCTCTGGCCGCTTCGAGGCAGGCTTCTTTCGGCGCTTCTTCTTCCGATCCCCTCTGCCGGTTCCCTTGAGCTTCAAGGTGTGGTCGAAGAGGTGCATTAGATCGTTCCGAAACGGAAGATTCCTCGTGAGACTGCGGAGAAGGTCTTCGGCATCCGCGTCGTCGACCGAAAGCTGCGATTTTCGCGACTTGTAGATATCCTTCAGCCGACCGCTCTTCAGCAGACTACCCAGTCGTTGTCTCAAGTCCCGGGACTCCTTCCCGTCCTTCAGGCGGTCCCGTGAGGCCATGAATAGCTCCTGACGGAAGTCCATGTCGAGATCCGTGCAATCCACATGGATCAAGACGTAGTCCTTGAGGAGTTGGAACTTGAGCGTCCGAGACACGAATTCGGATGTGTAGTGGCCGTGCACCTGACCATTAACGGAAAAAATCACGGTCATGTTGTTCTTGAAGAACTCCCGTCGGATTGTATCCTTGGTGTCACGTACATTTCGATCTCCGACCCGAGGCCGAAATACATAGGTCGTGATCTTGGCGGATCCGATCTCACTGTCGCTGAGGAGGTCGGAGAAGGAGGCCTCTACGTATCCCTTCGAATCTTCTTCCAGCCTGCGCTTGAGGCCGTAGATATCTCTTTGAAGGGCCCTGTCCTTGGGATACCGGAATGGTTGGTCGATGGTAAAGAATGGCAATGCGGGGTCGAAAAGGAACTCGTTCAAGCTCTGATTGAGGTCACGGGAGATGACGGAGCGGGAGCCCTCCGGGAGATCGTACGAGTACAACTTGATGATAGTACCGGTGGTGAAACTACGGTTACGCAGTCCAAGATCCAGCTGCTCTGTCGAGAACGAAGGGATGCATCCGCCGGGTGCAAAATACTCGTACCAAGTGTTTCTCTTCGTTGATTTCTCCTCTTCCGTCAAGGGGTGCCGACGAAGCAACGTGAAGCCGAAGTCGCCAGACTCATCCCACCTCCGCGAGCCGATGAGCTGATAGCGCTGCCGGCCGCAGAACGCGATGGCGCCTGCACCGCCCATGTTGTACTTGCCCTGCACGAAGTGAATCTCGTTCTTGTTGCCTCGGAGCAGCGAAAGAAACGTGTCCTCGAAGTCATGTGGATGCTGGCCCTCGCCATCGTCGTAGACGAGCAGGGATGTCTCAAACCTCGGGCCATCGGCTATGATCTGAATGCTCTCGGCCTGATCCCGACGGTATTCGCGCAAGTCCCAGTCTTGAGGCCTGGGAAAAAATCGCTTGACGGCTTGGTCTATGGAACGCGGTGCTTCCATCGAACGGGGATCGATGCCTGCCTCGTAGCAGCGGCGTGTGAGGATTGCATCAATCGAGTTGATGATCTTCTCCACCAAAGCGGGTATCGGCGAGGCTTGCTGGTTCTCAACGACGCCGAAGTTGCTCTCGTTCTGGCCATACGGCTGCCAGTTAGCCGGAATGTGGAATTCCCGGTGACCATTGATGACGTTTGCAACGGTCTCCTCACGATCGGCGCGGAACAACTCCCAGAAGAGTCTTTCGGGGTTCATCTTCGCTTAGCTTGTAGCCTTCGTTGGGTCGATGATTGAAGGGTTACCTGAGCGGGCGTGCCGGCTCACAGCGCACAAACCGTGCAGGGACTGGTGTCGTCGTCCTCGTCAAGGGCGTCGGCAAGCGCCTCGATTAGAGGGAGGTTGACTTGACGGGTAGCCGCTCGGGACACGGCTGCTTCATGGCGTGCCAAGATCTCCTCCCGTCGCGAGCGCAACTGAATCAACGTCTCACCGCCGGACCAAGTGTACTGCCTCTCTCTCATCGCACGGTCGCTGAAGTCGGCTTCGCCGTCCGCGCCCGCCTCAAGCAAGACCTTCTGCTCGATGGCGACGGCTCGATCAAAAAGCTCCGGATGGCGCTCGGCCAAGCCGATCCACTCCGCCTTACGCTGATAGAAGCAGAAGTAGCAGCCGGAGCGTGTACGCCATTCGTAGTAGTCTGGAAGACCTATGCCAGCATCTTCGAGGATTCGCAGCACACCCGCGCGGTCAATCTCATCCTCTATAAAGGGGAAGCGCGTCTCGATGTTCTGCTTGGTCGAGATGTAGCCCTTTCGGTTGCGCTCATCGGCACGGATGGCCACATAGGACAGCGCGGGCGCATCGCCGATCCATTCCTCGATCGGCTTGATCTTCATGTTCTTGGTGCACCATCGCATCTGTGGTGAAGGCAGCGTTCCACGAAAGATCTCGAACCAGTGATCGAAGCCTCGACTCGCATTCAGGCGGGCGATTGGCTTGCCGAGAATCACCTCGAGCCGGGTCAGATACTCGTACGTTTCAGGCAGTTCCGCGCCCGTGTCGCAGAAGAAATACTCCATCTCGGGCACCCTTGAGCGCATGTAGACCGCGAGGGCGCTCGAGTCCTTGCCCCCCGAGATCCCACAGATGTGGCGGATGGAGTCAGGCATGCCGTACGTTCCTGGCCTTAGCGCGGTTCACGGGCTTTGGGCTCTCTTGATCCGCCTTGGGGATAAGTCGTTCTCCCAAGTGTGCGAGCAATGCCTTTTCCGCCTGCTCCTTCGAGCCCAACTCGCTCTGGAGTCTGGCAAGCGCATCTTCAAAGATCCTTTCTGTCATGGGTCGGTCGACCTCGTCAAGGGCAACGAGGCGTGCGTGCTCCCGACCATCCGGATTCGTAACGGTAACCCGAAGAGCCTGGAAGGGCCCACCTCCCCCGGCACGACTGTCAACGTGCAGCGCCCGGAGGCGCTGGAATGCGGCAACCTGCACCCGCAGATCGCGCTCGAACCTGGCAAGGTCGCGGTCCGTCCACTCCGTCGGCGCCTTCTTCGACAGCACGGTTGCGATGTTGCTGATCCACCCGGCGTCATTCTTCTCCGGGTCGCCCTTGAGAGTACGCACGAAGGTATCTACCACCGGGTCAAGAACTTCGCCGTCCAAAGCAGCCGCCTGCCCGCTTACCGCTAGCCGAGTCTTCTCCGCGGTGACGGCAAGCAGGAGCGCCAGAAGCTCCTCTTCCAGTTTCGCATACCGACCCATCAACTCCCCCAGTGCCGAGCCGAGACGCTCCGCGTATGTCTCCTCTTCCGGATAGCGTCCTGCATCCGCCACCACCGAGGGGAGGGAAAAGCAGCCGGGGAGGCGATCGAACAAGAGCTCGTCCGGCTCCACCGCGTCCATAATCGCCGCCCTTGCCGCTAGAGCATCGGGACTCATGGAACGCGTCTGGAGAGTGAACTTGTCGAGGCATCGGAATTGCGAGACGAGGTGGCCCGCGATTCCCAATACGTTCGCTACCCGGTATCCCCGGAACGCTGGGCGCACGCCAAGCCGCTGCGCGAGCGCGTTGATCACGCTCCTGCGGGCACCGACGGTGTTCGCGAAGTGTTTGATGTCGAAGTGATGGGGGTTACGCAGCATCCGTTCAGAGACATTGACTGCTAGCAGCGGCCGGAAGGTTCCGTGCTCGTAGATCGCAATCTTGTCGCGCGAGGCAAGAAGCGCAGCGGTTACGAAGACCGGAATCGCTCCCACCTTCATGCCGATGGGGCTCGACAGAAGCGCACCGTACACGTGACGCAGATTCACCCGACGTTCCTTTGCCCGCTCGAATTGCTCGCCGAGCACTTTCCAAGCGTGCGCAAGGGAATCGGTTGCGGACGGCGCGCCAAGCCGATAGCCCCGTCCTTGGGTCGATGGCCGGTGAATGCCCGGCTGTCGCAGGGTGGCCCGGTACATGGCCACTTCGGGACCATTCCCTTCGAGGCCCAGATCGGGGTCGCGCTCGTGGTCGATCATCGCCGCGACCAGGAGGCGGCGCGCCTTGGCACCCTGCGAGGTGAGCCGGGTTCGGTTGAGCACTTCGTTCCGTATGACCGGCGTGTACTCGTACGCGATGTCGGCCGCTTCGGACAGCGCGTGGCTGCCCCGGCCCGGTGGAAGTTCGCAAATCCCCCAAGGCTCCAAGAGTATCCAGCGGCAGGCATCCGCAAGGAAGGTGTCCTGCACGGCTGCGTCGAGGTCGGCTTTGGCCTGAGCCATCCGCTCGGCGATCTCGCGGCGCACCACCCAGTCGTCCGCTACCAGAGGATCATCTAGAATGGTCCGTACCGCCGAGACTTCCCGGGCGGTGTTTTCCAGCTGCGCGACGTCCCGAGGGATGGCGGCAACGATCGGTTTGGCCGACTCCGCACCCTTGGCAAGGCTCGGAGTCGCCTGACTGGAATCGACGATCAGCAACACCTCGCCGTCGTAGTCGGAGAACGGGTCCAGCGGCTCGACCGGGTGCGCCGCGTCAGCGTACCGTCGTTTGAAGATCCGCAGCACATCGTTTTGGGCACTGTGCCGTGCCGCGACTACGGGATCCAACGGTTCCATCGCCGATAGCACTTCGGCAAGGGGCCGACGCCGAATGCGCGCACGGGCTCGTTCCAGCATGCTGCCGATGTCGACATCGGAACCCTGCCAGATCCGGTACTCGCCGGAGAAATCCCGGTACGTTGCGATCCCCGCGGCTTCGAGGTCCGCCAATAGCTGATCGGCGCGAGGGTCGGTGAGCGACAGTACGGCACGGGAGGCGCGCACGACACCTGTCGTGGAGACCAAGTTCAGGACGGCGATGCGCTTGGCCATGTGGATCAGCGGTTGCGACAGACCCGTGGCGTCTCGCAGCCGGACGGCGATCTCTGACCATCGAAGGGATTGCCGGCCGGACAACCCGCCCAGCGCGCTGCTTCCGACGAAATAGTCGTAGACGTACTCCAGACCGACCGATGGAAGCGGACCACGGGACGGAACTCGGGTCGCAGCCAGGAAGTTCATGGCACTCGCCTGCTCCTGGCTCGTGAGGAACGAGAAGAGGGTCCGCTCGTGCTGTCCGTATCGACCGCATAGTTCGGGCAGCACCATCGCGGTCAGCGGGTGGAGTGGATAGTACTTGGCCACGGTTTCCGGATCAGCGACGTCACCAATGCCGACGGAAAGCATTTCGTCTGCTTGCGAAACGGCCCACCTAGCGATGCGCCGCTTGATCGCTGTGTCCTTCCCGTCGAAGACGCTCCCGATCAAGACACGCAATTGTCCGGCGGACTCCGCGAACGAAATGTCTTCGAAGCGCCCTTGTACCTTCGCCCACTCGCGTCTCGCTGGACCTTCACGACCCACGAAATACTCCTCGAACGACAGGTGCTGTAGCGTCAGCAGGAAGATCGGCAATCCGGACCCCTGGCCTGCTTCGGCCAGCAACTGCAACAGGTAGGGATCGTCGTGGCCGTCGCCGGCAGCCTCCAGGGATTTCCCAAACTCGTCGATGATGAGCAGAAGCGGAGCCTTTTCCGCAAGATCTCGCGCGATTTGGAGGATGGAGCCGGGAGTCGGTCCGGTTCGCCCTGAATCTCCGTTCTCCGCCGCACGCAAGGCACGACCGAGCGCCCCAGCCACCGAGGAGCCCGTACTCTCAGGCGCTGCCGTATGGGCCATCCGCAGGGCACGCAGGACCGTGAGGCTGAGTGGTTCGCGGGTCGCCGCAGTTACCAGACCGC
This sequence comes from Longimicrobiales bacterium, assembly GCA_965211645.1. Lineage (GTDB taxonomy): Bacteria > Gemmatimonadota > Gemmatimonadetes > Longimicrobiales > Gaopeijiaceae > Bin94. The sequence continues at coordinate 1,498,323 of OZ242947.1, forward strand.
GGTGAAACCCCGTCTTCCAGGTTCCGTGGCGCTCATGAACCGTCCGCAACGCCGCTTCCCCTTCCGGAGAGGTCTCCCGGATCAGCCGGAGTGCCGCTTCCCGGGTCTGCGTCGGGGGCCCGAACGCCGCGTCGATGAGCAATGCAAGGGAAGACTTTCCGGTACCGTAGGGACCGGTCAACGACCATGCACCGCCCGCTTTACCCCTTGCCGCCGTGGAGGCAACCCGTGCCAGGACATCGAGGACACGCGCCGTCACGACATATCCTTCGAGTGGCTCGGGACGCGCCAGATCGCGCTCCAGGTTGGCCGACCGTGCAAAGCGACTACGCACGGAAATCCGGTCCGCCAGAACGACGCTCACGCGGGCACCCCCTTGGCGTCAGGCCACCGGTGGTTGGATCGACCATAATAATCGTCCATAGTCGCCCGCGCGGTCTCGCCAGGGCTGCCGTCCCAGTTGAGCTGCGGGACCCCCGCGACCGCGGTCAGCTCGATGTTGGCCGAGTTGGAGGCAACCGAACGTATTGCCTCGCGAAGATGGCTCTCCGTGAGCTTGAACGCTTTTCCGGGTCCGCCTGATTCGTGCGCGAGGTGGCTGACAGTAACGGTGCGCTTTCCGGGAGTGGTGCGTTCGACAAAGTCCAGCGCCGCGAACGTGACCACAGTCGGGGGGAGCGAAGGCTTCGGGCCCGTCGCAAACCGATACCGATCCGTGGCCTCCGAACGTCCGATGAGACGGAGCTCCCGCAGCGGGCAGTCGAGGATGTCATCGATCGCGGTGCGGGCAGAGCGAGCAGCGGGCGTGTAGGTGCGCAGCAGGGCCCGCACGTCCTTTCGAAGCGAGGACGGGTGTGGGGTCCTCCATTGGGTCGCCTCGAGCTGGGCGCCAATGACCTGCTCCAGCTGATCGTCCGTGAACTCGACTGCGTGGAAGTCGTTGAAGGCCAACCACCAAACCGGCAAATGGCACGGGGCGGCCAGCAGCAACCAATGAAGCAGCCACAAGGTCGCCGGGTCCTCCATGTACGGATCCCATCCGTGTTCACCGAAAAGTCGCTCCCCCAGATCTGTCTGCACCATCTCGGCGTAACGGCCCCGGCGCGATCCTGGGCTCGCGTCGATGAGCTTCGCCGCAGTCCCCCAGAAGCGAATGGCCCGCACCATGTTCTTGCCCACTCCCAGTTGGATCGGGGCGTCACTACGCGTGAACATTCTCGGGTCGCGTCCAACCGCCGCGTACGCCTTGCGAAACCACCCATAGCGTGGATGGAACGTTTCGTGCCGGGCGAAGATCGGTTCGGCCGATTCGATCAGAAGCATCAGGCGGACCTCGCGGTGGCTTCTCGGACGTAGCGGACGGCGTCAACGGCACGAGACACGGCAAATCCGATGTCTGTGTCCTCCGTGAAGCGTCCGAGACTGAAGCGTACGCACTCGAAGGCTGCGGTCCGTGAGAGACCCATTGCAAGCAGAACATGGGACGGCTCAACGGAACCGGCGCTGCAGGCGCTCCCGGTGGACGCGGCAACCGGCTCCAAATTGACCGTGACGGCGTCCGCATCCGCATCCGCGAAGTGGAGACAGGCCGTGTTCGGCAGCCGCCGTTCTACATCTCCGATTTGAGTAACATCGGGCAGCGCCGCTATCAGGCTATCCGCCAGACGGTCGCGCAGGCTCGCCAAACGAATTGCCTCTCGGCCGCGCTCGTCAACGGCAATGGCCGCGGCCTCTCCAAGTCCGACGATGCCGGGAACGTTCAAGGAACCTGATCGGCGGCCACGTTCGTGCCCCCCTCCATGAATCATTGGCTCAAGTCTGGCCCAAGCCCGTCGGGTGCCGATCAGTGCGCCGGTCCCCGTCGGGCCACCAAGCTTGTGTCCACTGACGGAAACCAAGTCTGTGCCCACATCGGGTGCGCACAGCTCCATCCGGCCAACGAGCTGCGTAGCGTCGCAGTGAAACAGCGACCCGTTTGCGTGAGCGAGTTCGGCGATTTCCGCGATGGGATTAAGCACGCCTGTCTCCCCGTTGGCAGCCATGACGGACATGAGAAGGACATCCGGCCCAAGCAGGCGCTTCAAGGCATCCAAATCAACCGAGCCACCATGGGTTACGGGAATGATGTCGACCTCCGAATGGCCGCGATCTTTGAGCCATTCGGCGGTCCTGAGAATTGAATCGTGCTCTACTGCAGAGACGAGAAAGCGGGATCGGTTCGTGCGGGCGTACCGAACGACTCCTTGAAGCGCGAGATTGTTGGCCTCGGTCGCGCTAGCGGTGAATACGACGTTGGATGCGCGACAGCCGACGAGCGTCGCGACTTGCTCCCGAGCTGCGTCGACCAGGGCGGCTTGCCGACGACCGAAGCTGTGGACCGACGAGGCATTGCCAACATTCGTCTGCGCCGAGACCATGACCTCGGCCACCCGGGGGTCAAGCGGCGCGGAAGCGTTGTAGTCAAGGTAAACGCCCCGGGTCGCGCTAGTGTTCGAGCGCACTCGCTGCTTCGAAACCGTGCCGAAGGTACCGCTGTCGGCGCCCCAATCGTCCGCCCGTAGGCTGGCCTCGGGATCCTCCGTGGTCCGCTCGGGCAGGCTGTTCATCGCGTCCGTGTCCTCCATTGCGAGTCCCTCGATCTAGTCAATATAGGACAAGCGGCGGCACTGCGAGCGCGGGAGCGATCATCGCGGGCAATGACGGCGTGGCGGACTGCTGTGAGGCGCGCCGAGTGCGCGGGAGGGATAACTCACCGCACCGTGAACCCCCCCGCCAGCCGATCCCCCTCCTCGGCCCGGAACGTCGCCTCGCCCGTGTAGTGGGCCTCGCCGCCCACCAGCACCGTCACGGCCTCGTGGTCTCCCACCCGCGTCTCCTCGACGATGCAGCCCGTGAAGACCGCGCCGGTCACGCTCGAGAAGCGCCGCTCGTCACCCACGCCCGCCAGCCCCCGAGCCTTCTGGATGGCCATGCGGGCGGTGACGCCGCTGCCGGTCGGGCTGCGGTCCACCTGGCGGTCCGCGAAGACGCACACATTCGCGCTGGGACGGTCGTCGCCCCAGCCGCCGTCGGTGAGAATCGTGCCGTAGAGGAAGGCCAGGTCCTCGTGTCCGGGGTGATCGAGCTCGAGCTGGGCCTTGGCCGCGCAGGTGACCGCCCAGGCGGCGTCCACGAGCGAGCGCGCCGACGAGGTGCGCACGTCGAGTCCGAAGCGGGCCGCCGGGACGACGGCGTAGAAGGCGCCGCCGTAGCCGATGTCGACTTCGACCGTGCCCGCGCCCTCCACCTCGACCCTGGCGTCGAGCAGGGGAGCGAAGGCGCCCACGCTCTCGAAGTGCACTAGCCCGGTGCGGCCGTCCCGCACCTGGACGTGGGCGGTTACGAGGCCGCAGGGACACTGCACGCCCACCGTCGTGCGGGGCTCGACCGCGGCCACGAGCCCCGTGTCCACGGCCCAGCGCGCCACGGCGATCGTGGCGTGCCCGCACATCGTCGAGTAGCCCTCGTTGTGGCAGAAGAGCACGGCGAGGTCTGCGTCCGGGTGGTCGGGCTCGACCAGGATCACCCCGTACATGTCGTTGTGGCCGCGCGGCTCGTGCATCAGGAAGCGACGCAGGTGGTCGAGGTGCTCGCGGGCGTAGCGCCGCTTGTCGAGGATGGTCGCGCCCGGGATGTCCGGGTATCCCGCGGTCACGATCCTGACCGGCTCGCCTCCTGTGTGCATCTCGCAGGTGTGCATCTCGCAGGCGTGCAGTTCGGGGATGTGGGTCTTCATGGCGTCGGGCCCGGAATGAAATTCGTCACACTTGTGTAAACAAAAGATTACATTCTGTCATGTCTGATTTACATTTACCAACCGCCGGGCGGCGTAGAAGACTCCGTAGGCGGCTCCGGCCGACAGCAGGCCCCACGCGGGCGGCACCATCCAGCCGGTCCCTCCCCACGCCCGCGCCACGAGCAGGGTCACGACCCCGGCCGCCGCCGCCGCCAGCGCCTCGGCCGCCCCTGGACGACGCGAGTGCAGCCCCGCCACCACCGGCACGAAAAGGCTGACGCCCAGCAGCGAGTAGAATATCGTCAGCGACTCCACGACGCCGGGGAGCACGATCGCCAGAAGGACTCCCGCGCCGCCGCCTGCCACCGCCGCGCCGCGCGCCACCCTGAGCACCTGGCCATCCGTGGCCCGGGGATTCACGAAACGCCGGTAGAGGTCCTTCGACAGCGACGTCGACAGCATGAAGAGGATTGCGTCCGCCGAGCTGATCTCGGCCGACAGGACCGCCGCCAGCCCCAGCAGTCCGACCCAGGCCGGAACCCCCTGCGTGAGTATGACCGGCAGTGCCGTCTCCGCGTTTTCCAGGCCGGGGGCGACGGCCCGCGCGACCATCCCCAGGGCGGGCGGCAGGAATGCGAAGAGCATCAGGGCGACGCCGCAGGCCGCGACGCCGAGGCGAACCGTGCGCTCGTCGCGGGCGCCGAAGGTCTTCTGCAGGATTCCGGGGGAGACGATGAAGGCGGGGGCGAGCAGCATCAGGTACATCCACCCGGAGTCGCCGTTGCTCATGAAGTCCATGTGCCCGGGGATGGCGCGTGCGCTTTCGAGTATTTCGCCCAAGCCGCCGGCGCCGCCGATCGCGAGCGGTACGGCGATCAGGAAGCCGCACACCAGCACGACCAGCTGCACCAGGTTGACCCAGGCCGAACTCAGCAGCCCTCCGGCGACGAAGTACACGGTCATCACCGCGCCGCCGGCGACCGCGCCGAGCCACCGGGGCGCTCCCGCGACCTCCTGCAGGATCCACGCCATCGCGATGAGCTGCGCCGCGAGGATGGCCAGGGTGCCGAGCCAGAGGAGCGCGGCCATCGCCGCCCGGACCGAGGGCCCGTAGCGGTGCTCCAGGTAGTCGCCGACGGTGAGGAGGGAGTGGTCGCGCGCGATGCGCCACATGCGCGGTCCGAGCCAGAAGGCGAGCACCAGGGTGCCGACGCCGGCCGATCCCACCCACCACCAGGCCGCGAGGCCGTTCTCGTAGCCGAGGCTCGCCGCGCCCACCGTGGAGCCCGCGCCGATGTTGGCTGCGAGCAGGGTGGCGAAGAGGAGGCCGGGGCCGAGGCGGCGGCCCGCGACGAAGAAGTCGCCGGTGCCGGAGACGCGGCGGCCGATGGCGAGGCCGACCGCCGTGATGAGAACGACGTAGGCGAGGAGGCCGAGGAGGGTTGGGTTCACGCGGCGGGGCCTGCCGGGTTGCGATCGTCGGCGGGATGCGCTGCCGAGGCCGGTGGCGGCGCGGCGGGACCCGGTGCGCCGGGGCCCGGTTCGCGGAGGCCCGGCAGGTCGCGCACGGCCGGGATCGAAGGGAGGCCGGTGGCGGCGCGCACCGCCTGCACGATGGCGTCGGCCATGGCCTCGGCGGCGAGGGCGCCGACCTGGCTGGTGCTGAAGCCGTCGGCGAGGGTCCCCGTGGCGAGCGAGAAGATGGTGTCGCCGTCGCCGGGGGTGTGGCTGGGCACGATCGCGCGGGCGAAGCCGTCGTGGGCCATCTGCGCGACCTTGGTGGCCTCGGCCTGGGTCAGGAGCGCGTTGGTGGCGACGAGGCCGATGGTGGTGTTCTCGCCCGGGGGCGGTGAGGGCACTTCGCCGCGGAGGAGGCGCCGGGCGTCGAGGAATTCGCCGCCGCTGCCGAGCGCGCCGGCCACGACCTGTCCGGTGGCCGGGTCGATGACGTCGCCGACGGAGTTGACGACGACGATCGCGCCGACCACGAGGCCGCTCGCCAGGGTGATCGAGGCCGTGCCGAGGCCGCCCTTCATGGCGCTGCCGCCGCCCCGCATCTTCCCCACCGTGGCGCCGGCGCCCGCGCCGACGGAGCCCTCCGCGACGGGGCCGCCGGTGGCGCCGGTGGCGGCGTCGTAACCGCAATCGGGGCCGGGACGCACGCCGCCCGCGACGCGCAGGTCGAAGATGATCGCGCCCGGCACGATCGGGACGACGAGGCCGCCGCCGACGCGGTAGCCTTCGCCGCGCTCTTCCAGGTAGCGCATGACGCCGTGCCGTGTGGCGAGGCCGAAGGCGCTCCCGCCCGAAAGGACGACAGCGTTGACCTCCTGCACCGTGTTGACCGGATCGAGGAGGTCGGTCTCGACGGTGCCGGGAGCGCCGCCGCGCACATCCACGCCGCCGACGGCGCCTCCGTCGGCGATCACCACCGTGCAGCCCGTCGCGGCGTCCGGGTAGGTGAAGTGGCCGACGCGGATTCCGGGCACGGCGGTGATCGCCCCTGCCGGATTGCCCGACTCCGGCGCGGCGCCGGCTTCCTGGGCAGCGGCGGGAACGGGCGCCACCAGGATACCAGCCAGCGCTACGGCCCGGATTGATCTCTTGCTGGCCATGACTCCTCCGCTGTCGTTCTGTGCTCGGCCGGCAACCCCACGGTGGCGTCGCCGCTCCAAAGTGGGTACGGACGGCAGCCTGCGGCAATGATCGGCCAATCTGGCACCTCGGGCGACGGATCCGAAGCCTCATTCGGCCAGATTGGCAGGAAAGCGAATGCAATCGGCGGACGCGCAGCCGATGTCGGTGAGCGATCGGCCATTTCGGCGGATGTTTCTGGCACGATTATTGCTTCGGATAGAGGGCCATGTTGCGCCATCGGGGGCGCACGACGCCAGGGGGAGGGAAAAATGACAAGGCTGCACTTGAGGAAACGGTTGAACTGGCGAATCTCGGCACTGGGCCTGGTCCTTTCCATGGGACTGATTTTTGGCGCCAGCGGGATTATCCGACTCAACGCGGCGGAGCAGGAGCATGCTGCGACCGATGTCGGGGCTGTATGTGAGCCCGAGTTTCAGCGAGGCGAGTCGTTCGCGGCACCACCCGCTGTCCCCTTACGAGGACACCAGGGAGTCGAGAGGAACCTCTAGGAACCCCGGCCGGCGACTACCGCGCGAGACGAAAGGGCGCGCGTAACGGGACGTAATCCGGGGGCCAATCGCGGTAGATTCCACGCATTCGCCGCACTCCGTAGTCCCGTTCCCAGTCCGCCGCATCATGCACGATCTGCTGAAGCGTTTCGCCAGTCGTTTCACGCTTACAGCCCTTCTCGTCGTCCTGGAAGCGGCGGGCTGGGTCCTTTTCCCGCTCGTGATCGGGCGGGCCATCGACAGCGTACTCGCCGACTCCGCGCGGGGGCTCTACGAACTCGGCGCACTTGGGATCCTCACCATGGGCATCGCCGTCGTGCGCCGATTGGTCGACAGTCGAGCCTACGCCCGGATCTACACCACGCTCGGCGAGGAGATGGTGGCCCGGGACGCGGAGAGCAGCACCTCGACGAAGACCGCCCGTCTTGGAATGCTCAAGGAGATCGTGGAGTTCTTCGAGAACTCGCTGCCCGAACTGATCATCAGCACGCTGGGTCTCCTGGGCACGATCCTGATCCTCTCCACCCTCAACTTGCACATCTTCCTCGGCTGCCTCGTCGTCACGGCGGCCACCGTCACCCTCTACGCGCTCACCGGCAGGCTCACGACGCGCTACAACGAGGGACTGAACGACGAGCACGAGCGGCGGGTGGACATCGTCGCCTCCGGCAGCCCCGGCCGCGTCGCGCGACACCTGCGCGCCACCATGCGCTGGAACATCCGGCTCTCCGACCTCGAAGCCGCCAACTTCGGCATCAACTGGGTCTTCATGATCGTGCTGATCGTCTTCTCGGTCCGCGCAGCGGTGGAGCGGACGGTGGACTACGGGACCGTGTTCGCCATCGTCATGTACGTGTTCCAGTTCATGGAATCGATGATGATGCTCCCCTTCCACTACCAGCAGTGGCTGCGCCTGCGCGAGATCTCCGGGAGGGTTGCGGCGGTGGGGACGGCCGGCGACGGCTGACGGCGGCTTCGGGACGCTCCGGCCCGCCGAATCAGCCCGAGGTCACTCCATTCCGCGGGATCCCCGGTTCGGCAGCGGCACCTGTTGCCCCTCCGGGAGCGGCGACCTGTAGGGAACCCCACCCGTCGCCTCGGCGTGCGCTTCCTTCGCGCGACGCAACAGATCGCCGTCGAGGATCAGCTCCGCCCCCATCAGCGCCAGCGCCTGCGTCGCCACCTGGGCCCCCTTCACCGCTCCGGAGGTTCCGTGCGAGGCGCTGGTCGCCCACGAGTGCCACGGCACGTGTTCGGCAGCGGTGGTCACGCTGAACTCGACCGTCGGTGTGATGTAGCTCACCTCAGCGACGTCCGACGACCCGCCGCCGGCCGGCATGGGCCGGTCGGGAAGCGCATCGATCGTGTCGCGCAGCCCCGACTGCTCCACTTCCAGGAACGCCTGCAGCTCCCGCGCGAACTCATGGTCGGCCTCGCTGAATTCGGGCGGCCCGACCCGCTCCAGATTCGCCTGCATGGCCTCCTGGAGGGGGCGGACGAGCGTGTAGGTGTGGACCCCGGTGATCAGGAATGTCTCGTGTTCGGTGCGCGTCATCTGCGCGGCCCCGGCCGCGATGTCCAGGATCCACGCGTAGTTCTCCTCGACCGCCGCGCGCGTCGTGTCACGGACGTAGTACCACACGCGTGCGTACTCGGGCACCACGTTCGGGGCCTCGCCGGCGTTGGGGATCACGTAGTGGACGCGTGCGCTCGGCTCGATGTGCTCGCGCATCATGTTCACGCCGTGGTTCATCAACTCGACCGCGTCCAGCGCGCTGCGTCCGTTCCATGGGTCGGCGGCGCCGTGAGCGGCCTGGCCACGGAAGGTCACCTCGAAGTTGTTGAGCGACTGGGCGACCGTGTTGCTCACCGCCGTCCGCTGGCCGGGGTGCCAGACGATGGACGCGTCCAGGTCGTTGAAGAGTCCGTCGCGGGCCATGTACACCTTCCCCACGACCGTCTCCTCGGCGGGGGTGCCGTAGAGCCGGACAGTGCCGGTGGTCCCGTGCTCGGCCATCATGCGCTTGATGGCGATCGCGGACGCCACCGAGGCGGCGCCGAAGAGGTTGTGTCCGCATCCGTGGCCGTGGACGTGGCCGTCCTCGCGCGGTGCGCGCCCCGGCTGCACGGCGTTTCCGATGTTGGGAAGCGCGTCGTACTCCGCGAGCACCCCCAGAATCGGGCGTCCCGACCCCCACGTCGCGACGAATGCGGTGGGCATGCCCGCGACCCCGGTCTCGACGGTGAAGCCCTCGTTCTGCAGCACCCCGGCCAGGTATCCGGCCGACTGGTGTTCCTCCAGCGCGATTTCGGAGAAGTCCCAGAGTCGCGCCGACATCCGGGCGACCAACTCGTCCAGTTCCTTCGCGTGCGCAAGCGCCGCCTCCTTGCCTTCCTCGACCGATTGTGCGGCGGCGGGGGTGCTCCAGATGGCCGCGAGGGCGAGCGCGGTGGAAGCGAGCGCCGGGATTGCGCGTGCCGGGGGGGAAGGGAGATGGAATCGAGAGCGGAGTCGGCGTTTCATGACGTTGTTCCTGTCGAGTAGTCGGGGCTTCCGGAACGCGGGACGGTAGGAAGGGTGGGGTGGGTGGGCAAGGGTCGGCGGACAGGGGCCGGTGAGCAAGGGTTGGCGGGCCGCGAGTGACAATCGTCAACACGGCTCCGGCCGTGGTTCCGCGGGGATGGCCAGGGACATCGGGATGTTCGGATGCGACATGCGTCGGGGCGGCACGAACCCCGGATGCCGTGTACCTTGCTGTCAACATCGGTTCGGCTCCCGCAGGAGCCGGCCACCTCGCCAACACAGACGGAGGACTCATGCCCCGTTCCCTGACGCGGCCCCACACCCCTCTCGGGCCCTTGCCCGTCACCCTGCTCTCGGCAGCCGGCCTGCTCCTTGCAGCCTGTACGACAGACTCCGAAAGCCCCGGCGGCGATGCCGCTTCGGCCGACGCTCCGCCCTCCTTCGAGGTCGACCCGTCCTGGCCGCAACCGCTGCCCAACGACTGGATCCTGGGCTCGATCACGTCCGTGTTCGTCGACGATCAGGATCACGTCTGGATCACGCACTTGCCCGAGACGCTCACGCCCGAGGAGATCGCCGCGGTTCAGGATCCGCCGCTCGGCGAATGCTGCGTTCCCGCGCCGGTGGTGATCGAGTTCGACACGGAAGGGAACGTGGTGCAGGCATGGGGCGATCCCGCCACGCAGGACGTCTCCGAGTTCCCGCGCAACTCCCACGGCCTCTTCATCGACCACAACGGGTTTGTGTGGATCGGGACCTTCCGCCACCACCGCGTCATGAAGTTCACCCGCGACGGCCAGCACCTCATGACGCTCGGCGCGTACGACGAGAACGGCGGCAGCGCCGACACCGAGCTGCTGGGCGGCCCGGCTGGCGTCTGGGTCGATCCCGAAACGAACGAGGTCTATGTCGCCGACGGCTACCGCAACCGGCGCGTCATCGTCTTCGACGGCGACACGGGCGCGTACCTGCGCCACTGGGGCGCCTACGGCGAGCCCCCCGACGACGAGGCCGAATACGACTACGCCGCCCGCACGGCGGAGAGCCTGTTCCCGCCCCAGTTCTCGACGGTGCACGACCTGGCGGGATCGAACGACGGCCTGATCTACGTCGCGGACCGGCGCGGCAACCGCATCCAGGTCTTCCGGCAGGACGGCACCTTCGTGACCGAGAAGACCATCGCGCCGCTCACCCGTGCGTCCGGATCGGCGTTCGTGATCGCGTTTTCGCCCGACGCCGGGCAGCGCTGGCTGTACCTCGCCGACGGGACCAACCACAAGGTGTGGATCCTGCGCCGCTCCGATCTGGAGGTGGTGGCCGAGTTCGGCCGCGGCGGGCGCCAGCTGGGCCAGTTCATCCGTCCGCACGGTATGGCCGTTGACTCGCGCGGCAATATCTACGTGGGCGAGGCATCGACCGGAAGGCGGGTGCAGAGGTTCCTGGCCATGTCAGGCGGGGACGGCGCGGGTGGCGCGGAAGCCATGGGAGGTGGAGAGGACGTGCAGCGCGGCGAGGGCGCGGAAGACGCAGACGAAGCGATGACCGCCGAGGGGGCCGCGGCCGGGCAGGAAGGCGCACCCGCGCAGGCCGACTACGACTACGCCGCCAACTGCCGGAACTGGCCGCCGGTGGAAGGCCCCCACGCGGTCGGCACCGTCGAGTTCGAGGTGACCGACGCGATCCACAGTGCGCACTACGCGCCGGCCCCCACCGACCACCGCCGCCTCTACGTCCGGGCCTGGTACCCGGCCGCCGATCCCGGATCGGCAACTCCGCGCCCCTATTTCGCCGAAGGGGAAGCCGCGGTGCTCGCCGGCCCGCTCATGGCGGCGCTCCAGCAACCCCCCGACGCGTTGCGCGGGTGCCAGGCGCTCGCCACCAACGGCTATGCAGGCGCGGCCCCCTCTTCGGGCAGGTTCCCCGTGATCGGGTTCAACCACGGCTACACTTCGTACCCGGCGCAGCAGACGGCGCTCTTCGAACACCTCGCTTCCAATGGGTATATCGTTTTGTCGGTGGGGCATCCATACGAATCGGGCGGAATTGTATATCCCAACGGCGACGTGGCCACGCTGTCACCGCGGATCATGGAGGATCTGCTGGGCTACGCGGCCAACATGGAGAGCATGATCGTCCACTACCCGCCGAGCCTGGGGGAAGCCCTGGACGCCCTGCCGACCTATCTCCGGCAACTGCGCGCCACTTCGCTCGGGCAGCTCGCTCCCGTCTGGGAATCGGACGTGCGGTTCGTGCTCGACCGGCTCGAGCAGATGGACGTCCCCGACGCCGCCATGCCGGTCGCGGGCGCGATCGACCACGACAGCCGGGGGTACATGGGGATGTCGTACGGCGGATACATCGCGGCGATGCTGGCACAGGGCGACAGCCGCGCGCGCGCCGCCATCAACCTCGACGGCGGCTACTGGACCTCCGAGCTGATCGACGCCGACCTTCGCACGCCCTTCCTGATGCTCAACTCCGATCCGACCCTCGTGATGGCGACCATGCCCCCCGAGATGCCCGTCTACCGCGGCGACTACGGGCCCGGTGCCCCCACGCCGGGCGATCTCGCCTACGAGCGGCTGGCGACCGCGGGGCTGCGCGAGGACATCCACCGGATCATGATCCCGGGGATCCAGCACGTCGGCGTCTCCGATCTGCCGGAGCTCTTCGGGGTTCCGGAGGCCGCAGCCGCGCTCGGCGAACCGGGGATCGTCGCCAGGTTCACCGCCATCCAGAACGACCTCGTGCTGGGCTTCCTGGACCGCTACGTGAAGGGCGTCGACTCGGGTTTCCCGGACGACGCGCTTGCCAGGCATCCGGCGTTGATGGTGCGGGATCGCGACGACATCCGCAGACAGGCCGAGGCGCTGGGGGTGGGAGCGCCAGGAGGCCGCTAATATGTACAGTGGACATGACATTTTGTAATGTTTTCATGACATCGTAGACGACTTCAGCGCACCCCCAGCCCAGGACCAACGCAACCATGCACCTCTCATCCCGTCTCGTCCGTGCGGTACCGCTTGTGGCAGCCTTCGCCGTCTCCATGGCCGCCGCGCCGAGTTCCACCTCCGCACAGCAATTCGACACCCTCGCCTTCAAGGACCTGAGCTACAGGATGGCGGGGCCGTACCGCGGCGGGCGCTCGACGGCGGCCACCGGCTTCCTGAACGACCCCGACCGCTGGCTGATGGGCACGACGGGCGGCGGCGTCTGGGAGTCGGATGACAACGCCGTCACCTGGAGCAACATCTCGGACGGTTTCTTCGGGGGCTCGATCGGTGCGGTGAGGGTCGCCGATTCGGACCCGAACGTGATCTACGTCGGGCAGGGGTCGATGGACATCCGCGGGAACACCTCGGCCGGGCGCGGCGCGTGGAAGTCGATGGACGCCGGGCGGACCTGGTCCTTCGTCGGGCTGAGGGAGGCCGGTCAGATCGGGCGCATCGAAGTGCATCCGCGCGACCACGACCTGGTCTACGTCGCGGCCCTGGGCCACCCCTTCGGGAAGAATCCGGAGCGGGGGATCTTTCGGTCGCGCGACGGCGGCGAGACCTGGGAGCACGTCCTGGCCCTCAACGACTCCACGGGCGCGTCCGATCTGACCATGGACATGACCAATCCGCGCATCCTGTACGCGGGGATGTGGCGCGGCGAGCGCAAACCGTGGGCGCTCATCTCCGGGGCCGAGGAGGGCGGTGTCTACAAGACGACCGACGGAGGCGACACGTGGACGAAGCTCGGTGGCGGGCTGCCGGAAGGAATGGTGGGCAAGGTGGGAGTGAGCGTGTCGCCCGCCGACCCGGACCGCGTGTGGGCGATCATCGAGGCCGAGCCGGACGGCGGGGTCTACCGCTCGGACGACGGCGGCGCCACCTGGACGCGCACCAACTCCGACAACAACCTGCGCCAGCGCGCCTGGTACTACACGCACGTCCAGGCCGACCCGGTCGACCCGAATACGGTGTACGCCCTCAATACGAGCATGTATCGCTCGGTCGACGGGGGAACCGTGTTCGAGGTCATCCCCGTGCCCCACGGAGACGTCCACGATCTCTGGATTCATCCCGACGACCCCGACCGCATGGTCGTCGCCAACGACGGCGGGGCCCAGGTGACGGTCAACGGCGGTGAGACCTGGTCCACCTACTTCAACCAGCCCACCGCGGAGCTGTACGACGTGATCGTCGACAACGGCTTCCCGTACCGGCTGTACGGTGCTCAGCAGGACAACACGACGATCTCGGTGACGGCGTGGTCGGACGTCAATACGCTGTATCCCAAGCAGCACTGGCTCAACGTCGGGGGGTGCGAGACCGGGCCCATCGCGCTGCATCCGGACCGGCCGCACATCGTGTATGCGGGGTGCTACGGCGGGGTGATGGACCGCTACGATCTGCAGTCGGGGCAGCGGCGGAACATCATGCTCTACCCGCAGCTGCAGCTCGGGATGGCCGCGAAGGACCTGCGGCACCGCTTCCAGTGGGTGTCGCCGATGCTGGTCAGCCAGCACGACCCGCGGGTGATCTACCACGGATCCCAGCACGTCAACCGCTCGCGCGACGAGGGGGTCAACTGGGAGACGATCAGCCCGGATCTGACCACCGACAATCCCGCCCACCAGGAGCAGTCGGGCGGGCCGATCAACGCCGACGTGACCGGCGTGGAGATCTACAACGTGGTGTTCTCGCTCGCGGAGTCGTCGTTCGACGCGGACGAGATCTGGGCGGGGAGCGACGACGGACGTGTGCACATCACGCGCGACGGGGGCGTGAACTGGACCGAGATCACTCCTGCGGCGATGCCGGAGCTGGGCACGGTGGACGAGATCGAGCTGTCGACGCATCAGCCGGGCCGCGCGTACATGGCCGTGCAGCGGTACCGGATGGACGATTTCGGGCCGTACGTCTTCCGCACCGACGACTTCGGCGCGACCTGGACGCTGAACACCACCGGCATCCCGGACGACCACCCGGTGCGGACGGTGCGGGAGGACCCTGTCCGAAGCGGGCTGGTGTTTGCCGGCACCGAGTACGGCGTGTTCGTCTCGTTCGACGCGGGCGGCTCGTGGCAGGGCTTCCAGCGCAACCTGCCCGAGACTCCGGTTACCGGCATGCGGGTCGCGCACGACGACCTGATCATCTCGACGCAGGGGCGTTCGTTCTGGATCCTGGACGACATCAGCCCGCTGCGCGAAATCGAGGCCGCGGTGGCCGCCGGCACCTACCTGTTCACGCCGCGCGACGCCCGCCGCCTGACGAATCTGGGCGCGGCCGGGCTGGCCGAACTGAATCCGGAGCCGGCGCCTTCGGGCGCGCAGATCCACTACTACCTGGAGGAGGAGCCCGACGAGGACGTGCTGGTGGAGATCGTGGACGCGAGCGGCGCGGTGGTGCGCACATTCGCGTCGGACTCGGCGGCTGCGGAGGAGGCTGACGGAGAGCAGCTCACGAAGGCCGCCGGACTGAACCGGATCGCCTGGACGATCTCCTACCCGGGACCGGAGCTGCCGGAGGGGGCGGTCGTGTGGGGGTACTCCGGCGGAGTCACGGCGCCGCCGGGCATGTACTCGGTGCGGCTGACGGTGGGCGAGACCATGCTCGAACGGGACTTCGAACTCTTCGCCGACCCGCGCATTCCCGAGGTCACCGTGGCGAGCTACCAGGAGCAGTTCCGCGTGGCGATGCTGGCGCGCGACTCGATCAACTCGATCAGCCGCGCCATCGACGACCTGGCGGCCATCCGCGAGCAGGTCGAGGCCGTGCTGGAGCGCGCCCGCGCGGCAGGCCAGGCCGCCGAGCTGCAGCCGCTCGCCGACACCCTGACGGAGAAATCGATGGAGGTAACCGAGGACCTGATGCAGACGAACAACCGCTCCAACCAGGACCCGATCCGCTACGCCCCCCGCCTAGACAACCAGTGGCTCGAGCTTTACGGCCGCGTGACCGGCACCGACGGGTACATCTCCGGCGGCGCGGAGGGGGCGCCGCATCCCGGTACGCTGGAGCGGCTTGAGACCTTGCTTGAAGAGTGGGAGGGCGTGCGGCTCCGCTACACGGACCTCCTGGGAAACGAACTCAGGCGCTTCAACGAGGCGGTGGAGCTGATGGGGCTGCCCGCGATCGTGTTGCCGACACGCGTGCGCATTGTGAGCTGACGCTCCCACCCGGAACACATGTCGTCCAAGTGACGTACATTTCGATATGTCGGCGCCCGACGCGCAGAATCGCGACTCGACGCACGTGAGGGACTTGGTGATGGGATTCAAGGATCAGTTCAGACGTTACTTTCCCGATCAGCACAAGCGCTGTGCCGCGATCATTCACGGGGCGTCGGCAGCCGCGGGCGCGGCTGCGGCCGGGGCGATCGTCCCGGGCTCCGACGCCGTCGCGATCGCGCCTGTGCAGGTCGCCATGATCACCGCGCTGGCCGATGAATACGACATCCCCTGGACCGACGCGGCCGTGCGTTCGACGCTTTACGCCTCCCTCGGGACGATCGTCGGCAAGGGCGGCGCCAACCTCGTGCTGAGGTGGGTGCCCGTCTACGGGAACGTGATCCGGGCCGTGGTCGCCGCCAGCGTTACAGAGGCGCTTGGGTGGGCGGTGGTACAGAAGCTGCGCACGGACGGCAGGCTGACCTGAGGGGTCCACGATCCGCTTTCTTCGCGCTCGCCGCGCTCCTCGCCTGCGGCGGCCCCGACCTCCCGGCGATTCCCCTTCCCGACCCCGACGACGTCGACCGCTGTCCCGATCCGGGCCCGGGCGTGGAGATCGGCGGGTTCATCGGCACCGGGGACGACACCCATCGGATCCCGCAGCGGCGTCTGGTGCTGATGGGAGGAGGCCGGGAAGAGGATGAAGCCGCACGGCTGTTCGTCGAGGCGTCGGTCGCCGGCGACATCGTCGTCCTTCGCACCAGCGGTTCCCTGACCAGCTATCCGGAGTACTTCATCGGTGCTCTGGCAAGCATCACTCCGTCGACGGTGATTACGGTGCGCACCAGCAACCCCGAGGCGGGTGCGGATCCCGCGGTTCTGTGCCGGGTTGGCCGCGCCGAGGCAGTGTGGCTCGCGGGCGGCAACCAGTGGGACTATCTGGGACGCTGGCCCTCCGAGTTGCACGACTCGCTGGCCGCGGTCGCCGAGCGGGATGCCACGATGGGAGGCACCAGCGCAGGAGCGGTCTCCCTGGGAGAAGGTGCGTTCGATGCGCAGTACGGGACGGTCACCTCGGAGGAGGCTCTCGCGGATCCACTGCGCCGCGAGGTCAGTATCTCCAGCCCGGTCTTCGCGCAGCCCGAGCTGGAGGGGGTGCTCGTGGACAGCCACTTCATGAACCGTCAGCGCGAAGGGCGGCTTCTCGCCTTTCTGGCTCGCTTCGTCGCGGATCGCGGCGAAGGGCCCGTGGTGGGCGTAGGGCTGGACGAGGGCGTCGCGCTCACGCTCGAAGTCGGCGAATACCAGGTGACCTCGCGTGGATCCGGCGCGGCCTGGTTCTACGAGGTCACCGGCCCAGCCACCCTCATGCTCGGTGTCCCGCTCTCACTCGACGGGATACGCCGGGTGCAACTGCCGGGCGGCAGGGTGGGACGCTGGCCATTCGACTTCGACGAGAGCGGCAGCGTCGAACACCTGCATGTCGACAGCGGCACGGTCATCCTCGGGCCGCGGCCGTAGCCCCCACTCACGACGCCGGTCGGCGCGACAGCCACTGTTCCCACCACTCCAGTTGCACCCAGGTGCGGTGAACGGTGCGCCAGGGCGTCCACCCGCCGTGGTAGGAATCCGGGTAGCGCACGAACTTTGCCGGCACCTGCTGCTTCCGCAGCGCGACGTACATCTGCTCGGCCTCCTCAATGGGTACGCGGTGATCGATCTCGCCGTGGACGAACATGGTCGGGGTGGTGACGCCCTTCGCATGAATGATCGGCGAGGACCGCATCAGGTGGTCGAGGCCGCGCTCCTCCCACGGGGGGCCGTAGAACTCGCTCTCCTTGGTGCGGGGGATGTCGGCGACGGCGTAGTCGCTCACCCAGTTCGAGATCGACGCGCCCGCGATCGCCGCGGCGAAGCGGTCCGTCTGCGTGATCACCCAGTTGGTGAGGTAGCCGCCGTAGGAGTAGCCGGTCACGCCCATCCGGGCGGTGTCGATGTCGTAGTTGGCTATGGCGTGGTCGACGCCAGCCATTACGTCGTCGTAGTCGTTGAATCCCCAGCCGCCCCAGGTGCCCCAGCGGAAGTCCTCGCCGTAGCCGGTCGAGGCGCGCGGGTTGGTGTAGAGGACCATGTAGCCGCGCGCGGCCAGGAGCTGGCGGTCGAAGGAGAAGTCGTTGCCGTAGGCGCCGTGGGGGCCGCCGTGCATGACGAGGATCATGGGGTAGCCGCCGCCCGCCGAGGTGGCGACGTAGCCCCGGGCGGGAAGCATCCAGCCCTCCACCTCGGTGCCGTCCTCGCTGTGGAAGAGGAGGCGGTCGGGTGTGGAGAGGTCGATTTCGGCCAGGAGCGCGTCGTTGATGTCGCTGATGCGCCGCTCGTCCGCGCCGGACGCCTGCGCGACCCAGATGTCGGCCGGGTGGGTCGGGTCGGTGATGGTGAGGGCCATGCGGGAGAAATCCGCCGAGAAGGAGAACCCGCCGAGGCGCCGGTCGCCCTTCGTGACCTGCTCGACTGCGCCGCCGCCCGCGGGGACGCGGAAGAGGTGGGAGTTCCCCGTGATACCGGCGGAGAAGTAGAGGTGGACGCCATCGGCAGACCAGGTCGGGCCGCCGGGGATCAGATCCCAGTCCGCCGTGAGGTTGCGGACCCGGTCGCCGGTCGCCGCGTCGAAGACGAACAGGTCCGACGGCGCCCCGCGGTCTCGCGCTTCCCGGATGATGACGTCGAGGCCCTCGTTGCCGCGGGCCACGATTTCGCCGCCGTCAGGGGACCACTCCGGGCCGGAGTAGTTGTATTCGTCGTCGGTGAGCCGGGTGACCGCCCCGTCGACGGTGACGATCCAGAGGTCGGAGCGCTCGTAGCTGTGCTCGTCGCGCTGGTGTGCGTCGGCGGTGAAGGCGATGCGGGTGCCGTCGGGGCTCCACGCCAGGCCGGAAGCGTCGAAGCCGAGCTCGGTGAGCTGGCGGGCCTCGCCGCCTTCGGCCGGGAGGAGGAAGACCTCGCGCGGCGGGGTCGCCCACGGGTCGCGGGGGTCGGGGAGGTAGCCGCGTCGGTCGAAGCGGTAGTTCATCCAGTCGTACGTGCGGCCGTCGAAACGCTCGGCGGTGCGGCGTTCGAAGTCCGTGTCGTAGGCGGGCTCGGGCCGGATCCCGCCGGGCGGAACCGCGCGTGTGAACGCGATCCAGCGACCGTCCGGGCTGAAGTTGGGGGAGCCGTCGAGTCCGTCGATCTGGAACGCTTCCCCGAAGGTGCCGTCCATGGGCAGGAACCAGGGACCGCCGCCAGTCTCGCCGGTCGGAGCCGGACGCCGAGACGAGAAGTAGAGGTGGCTGCCGTCCGGGGTCCAGGCCGGGTTCGAGGCGCTGAAGCTTGGGCTGGTCAGACGTGTCGGCTCGCCGGACCCGTCCGCGTTGGCAAGCCAGACTTCGCTGTGGCGGCGGTTCTCATCCTCCAAGACCGACGTCACCACGAAAGCCACGCGGGAACCGTCCGGCGACAGCGCCGGGCTGCCGACGCTCTTCAGCCGGTAGTAGTCCTCGATTTCGAGCGGGCGGCGGGACTGGGCGGCGAGGGCGGAGGGAAGGAGGAACGCGGCCGTGGTCAGGCTCGCGGTCAGGAGCAAAGCGCGTGTCGTGGGGCGGTTTCTGGACATCTTGGAGACGCTCTCCGTCTGGGGGATGGACGGCCGGGTCCGTGGGTGGACGCTACGCGACAAGCTGGGGCCTGGAGGCGGACGGCGCCATGCTGGCGGGCGCGGATCGGGGGCGGGCCACGCCGCGCTGGCGCGCGTGCATCGGGGGCAGCTAATCTCACGTGACACGCCACGCAATCAGGACGCCCAGGCACCGGAGGGAATCATGAACCGCAGCACCACCCTCACCCTTTTCGGCATTGCAGCCGTGCTCGGCCACGCGGCCGGGATCGCGGCGCAGGAGCCGCCACGGCCCATGACCGTCGACGATGTGCTCGCGATGCGGACGCCGTCGTCGGTCGCGATGAGCCCCGATGGATCGTGGGTCGCATTCGTCGTTTCGGAGCGCGACATGGAAGCGGATCGAATGGTGACGGACGTGTGGATCGTGCCGACCGAGGGGGGTCCCGGCGATGCGCGCCGGCTCACGACCGGGGAGGGCGCGGACGACTCGCCCGCCTGGCACCCTGGCGGTGAATGGCTGGGGTTCGCGTCGGACCGTGGGGAGCACCGTCAGGTCTACGGGATCCGCCCGAACGGTGGCGAGGCGTGGCCGGTGACTTCGCACGATACCGATGTCGGCGCCTTCGCCTTTTCTCCCGATGGCGCGCGGATCGCGTTCCTGGCCAGCCCGCCGAAGTCGGAGGCGGACGAGGAGCTTGAGAGGCTGCGCGGGCGCCCGATCGTGCTGGATTCGGCCTACGCGGACGAGTGGACGCACGTCTACGTGGCCGAGATGACCGACGACGGCTCAGCTGGCGATGCGGTGCGCTGGTCGCCCGACGGGTTGCAGGTGGAGAACGTCGTGTGGTCGCCCGATTCGCGCGCGGTGGCGTACGGGGCGCGTCCGTCGCCCGTGCTGAGGACGCGGTACTACGGCGCGACCTACGTCCAGCGCGGACCGGACGCCGAGGCGGAGCAGATCACCACGATGGACGGGCCCGATGGCGCGGTGGCGTGGGACGAAGGGAGCGGCGTGGTCGTGGCGGCGTCGGGGCACCTGATCGGGACCTTCAACCGGCAGCTGTGGAGCGTGTCTCCCGGGGTGGCTGGAGCCGGGCCCGGAGAGCCCGTGTCGCTGACCGGCGACCTCGACGAGAACGCCGCCTTCGTGTACCTCGGCGAATCCGGGCTGCTGGTGAGCGCGAGCAGCCGCACGGGGAGCGCGCTATACCACTTTCCCGCGCTGGGGGGACGCGTCGCCGGGCCACCGGCCACCGTGACCGACGGCGCGCGCTTCTACGGCGGATTCTCGGCCTCCGCCGACGGCACGCTGATCGCCTTCACCGCCGAGGACGGCACGAGTCCGCCCGATGTCTTCATCTCGGGCACGCGCTCGTTCATGCCCGCGCGGCTAACCGACCTCAACCCCCAGACCGCCGAACTGGCGCTCGGCACGCAGAGGGTCGAGCGGTGGCGCTCCCGTGCCGGCGGCGAGGAGATCGAGGGCGTCCTCACGCTCCCCGTCGGCTACGAGGAGGGCGACCGGGTCCCGCTCGTCCTGGTGATCCACGGCGGCCCTGCCGGCGTCTCGTCCGACCGCTTCCACGGTACGCGCGGCGCCTATCCGGTACAGGTCTACGCGGGCATGGGCTTCGCCGTCCTGCAGCCCAACTACCGCGGCTCGACCGGTTACGGGGAGCGGTTTCGCGGCCTGAACCGGGGAGACATCTCCGGCAGCGACTGGGTGGACGTGGATTCAGGCGTGGACGCCATGATCGAACGCGGGATCGCCGACCCGGCCAGGCTCGCGGTGAGCGGCTGGAGCTTTGGCGGCCACCACACCTACTGGGGCATTACACGCACGGACCGTTTCAAGGCGGCCAGCGCCGGCGCGGGCGCGAACGACCTCATCTCCATGTACTCCCAGACCGACCTGCCCGAGTTCTACCACACCTACCTCGGGCCGAAGCCCTGGGAGGACTGGGAGCTGTACGAGGAGCGTTCCGCGTACCGCTACGTGGACCGCGTGACCACACCGCTGCTCATCCAGGTGGGCGAGAACGACGAGCGCGTCCCGGCGGAACAGAGCATCCAGTTCTTCGAGGCCATTCGGGGGATCGGCAGGGTGCCCACCGAACTGGTGATCTACCCCGGTCAGCCGCACGGCGTGCGGTCGCCGAGGCTGCAGCGGGACCTGATGACTCGGAACGTCGAGTGGTTGCGCAGGTGGCTGCTGGGAGGGCCGCAGGCTTCGCAATAGTCATCCTGGGGGCTTGCGGAAACGAGGTCTCGCGTCCGTCCTGGAGAGCCGTCCTGCTCCTAGTTCAGTTTATTCCGCAAACTGTACCAACGCCGGGACTGTATCCCGCCAGGGGCAGCTAGATTTGCACCTCGATCCGCCGCCACGCACCCTGCCGGAAGCGGATCATGCTGAGCAAGCATCTGGTTATATGGCCGATCAGTATGGCAAGCCATATGTGATACGCCTGGAGCCCGACGGTCTCCTGAAACACCCAGCAGAGCGCGAGCGGCAGTCCAAGCTGTGAGATCAGCGAGATGTACAGCGGGCCGCGGGTGTCCCCCGTCCCCTGAAGGCCCCCGGTATACGCCAGCGCCACGGCCACGAACACGCCGGATACGCTGAGGAAAGCCAGCAGCTGGACTCCGAGCGCCGTGACCACCGGGTCTTCCATCCCGAAGACGCCGAGGAGAACACCGGGAAGCAGCAGGAACAGCAGGCCGACGCCCCCGGCCACCGCCACGCTGATCTTCGAGGCGGCGTGCACACCCTGAACCGTGCGCTCGGGCTTTCCGGCGCCCAGGTTCTGTCCCGCCACCGCAGCCGTAGCGCCCATCAGCCCCACCGATGTCCAGGTCACCAGCGAGAACAGCTGGGTGTATCCGACCGAGTAGGCCGCCTGCGCCTCCGCGCTGCTCGCCAACGACCCGACGAAGCGCAGCAGGATCACCCCGCCGATGTTCATGGCCACGCCCTGGAGTCCGGCAGGCAGCCCAAACCGGAACAGCTGCCGGATGATGCGGAAATCGGGACGCCAGCTCATGCCGCGGTGGATGTGGATCACCCAGGTGCCGCCGAAGAGCTTGACCGCGGCGGTCACGGCCAGAATCGCGCCCGACGTGACCGTTCCCATCGCGGCCCCGAGCGTCCCGAAGGATGGGATCGGCCCCAGGCCGCGGATCAGGATCGCGCTGAGGGTCACGTTCAACACCGTCAGCCAGATCCCGAGCCGGAGCGGTGTCCTGGCGTCGCCCGCCGAGCGCAACGCCCCGCCCAGCATGAAGAACACCATCATGCCGAAGTTGAAGACGAACATGGTGCGGATGTACGGCAGGGCCTCGGCGCTCACGGCCGGGGTGGCGTTCACGAGTGCGAGAAGCGTCGGCGCCAGGAAGTAGCCGGTCGGGGCCAGCACCCCCACTGCCACGACCAGGGCGGTGAGGAAGGCCTGATAGACCGAGCGATTGACCTTCTCCTGCTCGTTGGCACCCGCGAACCGAGCCACGAGCACGCCCATCCCCGTGAAGAGCGATCCGATGAAGACCTGGACGACCAGGAAGATCTGCCACGAGACCCCGATGGCCGCGTTGCCGGTGTAGCCGACGTAGTGCCCGACCATCATGTGGTCGACGAGCCCCTGCAGACCGCCGATCACGTTCTGCAGCATGGTCGGCCATGCGAGCATCCACACCGCGCGGCCGATCGGGCCCTCGACGATGGAGCGGTCGAAGCCTCTGCGGGACACGGGTCCCCGGCCGCTCCGTACTACTCGGCGCGCGACCGATTCAACCGGGCACCGAGAAGCGCGCCCACCACCCCCAGCAACGGATTCAGCCAGGTCATCCAGACCGGCTGCTGCGAGGCCGACATCGCGTCGAGCAATCCCACATCATCCGGCCGCGGTCCCGGATCCACGTCGGCGACCCCCTCGAGGCCCGTCATTTCCAGGTTGCCGAGCGCGACCAGCGCCCCCAGCACCACGACGATCACCACCAGAAACCGCACCCCCCACGGCCCGTCCGCGATCTTCGAACACACCAGCCCTCCCGCAATGGCCGCCAGCAACCCGATCCCGATCGACGACAGCGACCAGCCCCAGGTGACATCCCAGCTCCCGGGCCGGAAGGCACCGTCGGCGCCGAGCACCATCCACATGACCAGGTTGAGAATCATCACGGCAACGACCATCGTGACCCAGCCGAGCACCGCCGCCCCGATGTTCCTGGCGAGAGATTGCATTGTCGCTCCTTCGTGTTGGGGGATTGGCACGGTAAGTTGGACGTGCATCGGCGGCAACCGGGTTTCACAACCAGACCACAACACAGGGAGTTGACAGTGTCAGAGACAGACGGGGGCAGCGACGGACAGTCCACGGCCGTTGAGCTGTCCGTCGACATCGAGGCGCGCGCCGGGACGGTCTGGGCGATCCTCTCCACACCGGAGGGCTTCTCGGCGCTGATGCAGGGCCAGGTCACCTTCGAAACGGCTCCGGGCAGTCCTTTTCGGGCCGAATTCCCCGGTTTCGGCGTCGTGACCAGCGGTGAGATCGTGTCCTTCGACGCGAACGCCCGCCGCATGGCGCTGACGTGGGGCTCCGAGTTGGGGCCCCAGACCGCCGACCTTCCAGCCGGATCGACGCTGGTGGAGTTCCGCGTACAGGCGACCGATGCCGGGTGCCGCGTCGATCTCCGTCACAGCGGCTTCCCCTCCGCGCAGCTGGCCCAGGAGCACGACGGGGGATGGCGCTTCCACCTCGGCAAGCTGGCCCTGAACGCCAACCGCACCGATCTCGCCGCCGGGCTGAAGCGGACGCTGGCGGGCTGGTTCGAGGCCTGGAACAACCCGGACGCGGACGCCCGCCTCGCCACCCTGCGCGCGTGCTGCGCCGAGGATGTCGAATTCCAGGACGAGTGGGCCGTCGCACGCAGCGTCGAGCGCCTGAACATCCACATCACGAACTGCCACCGCTTCATGCCCGGCTGGAAGATCGAGCCGACGGGCGACCTCCGCATCTGCCGTGGCGAGGCGATGGTGGGATGGCGATCCGAGGGGCCCGGCGGCACCACGGAAGGGCACAATCACGTACGTGCCACCTACGACGGCACGATCCTCAGGGTGGCAGGCTTCGAGGGGAGGTAGATTACCCCAGCGTCTCCGCGAACGTCGGCATGGCCCGGTGGCCGGTCGCCTGCTCGTACGCGTAGGCGATCCGCAGCAGCACCGGCTCGCTCCAGCGCCTCCCGAAGAACGACACGCCCGCCGGCAGCCCCGACACGAATCCCATCGGCACGGTGATGTCGGGATATCCCGCGATCGCCGCCGGACCCGCGCTCGATCCGCCCCCGAGAGAATCCCCGAGGATGTGGTCGGTCTTCCACGCCAGGCCACGCGTCGGCGCCACGATCGCGTCGAGGTCGTGCTCGTCCATGAGCCGGTCGATGCCGTCCTCACGGTTGCCCTGCTGGATCGCGCGCACCGCGTCGAGGTACGCCTGGTCGGTCAGCGGGCCGCGAGCTTCCGACGCGATCAGCCGCTCCTGTCCGAAATGCGGCATCTCCACATCGGCGTTGCGTTCGTTGAACTCGATGATCTCGGCCAGCGTCCTGACCGGCGCATCCGGCCCAAGACTCGCCAGGTAGGCATTCATGTTCGCCTTGAACTCGTACTCGAGGACCAGCAGCGGCGCTTCGTCGTTCCACGCCGCGTTGGGCAGGTTGGCCGGATCGACGATCACCGCGCCGGCCTCGCGCATGGCGTCAACCGCCTCGTCGAAGAGCGCGAGCACCTCCGGTGGGAACCCCGGGAAGCTCCGGGCGATCCCGAGCCGCGCGCCCTGCAGTCCGCCGGCGTCGAGGAACTGCGTGTAGTCGGCGTGGAAGTTCCCCTCGCTCGCCGCGGTGGCGGGGTCGCGGGGGTCGACGCCGGTGACGGGTCCCAGCAGCACGGCCGCGTCACGCACTGTGCGGCACATCGGTCCCGCCGTGTCCTGGGAGTGCGAGATGGGGATGACGCCCGAGCGGCTCCACAGCCCCACCGTCGGCTTGATCCCCACAATGCCGTTTGTGGACGAGGGACACATGATCGATCCGCCGGTCTCGGTCCCGATGGTCAGCGCGGACAGGTTGGCCGCCGCGGCCACGCCCGAGCCCGAACTCGACCCGCACGGGTTGCGGTCGAGTGCATAGGGATTGCGGCACTGCCCGCCGCGCGCACTCCACCCGCTCGTCGCCCGCTCGCCGCGGAAGTACGCCCACTCGCTCATGTTGAGCTTGGCCAGGATGATCGCGCCCGCCTCGCGCAACCGCTCCGCGATGAACGAATCCTGCGGCGGGATCGACCCCTCGAGCGCGAGCGACCCCGCCGTCGTCGTCATCCGGTCGTGCGTGTCGATGTTGTCCTTCAGCGCGACCGGGATGCCGTGCAGCGGCCCCCGCGGCCCACTGGCCGCCCGCTCCTCGTCGAGCCGGTCCGCGATCTCCAACGCCTCCGGATTGGTCTCGATCACCGAGCGCAACTCCGGCCCCTGCCCGTCCAGCGCCTCGATCCGGTCCAGGTAGAGCTGCGTGATCGAACGCGCGGTCCGCTCGCCAGACTCCATTGCGGCCTGGAGGTCCGCGACCGTGGCTTCGTCGAGCTCGAAGGGTGGCACTCCAGCGGAGCCGCTCGCGCCCCCGTCCACTCCCGCGCCCTGCGGCGCGTCGGGGGCACACGCGGTGGTGCCCAAAGCGGCGGCCGCACCCCCTGCAATCGAGGTCCCGATAAAGCGGCGGCGGTCGATCATGTCGTCCTCCAGGTCGGTTTGTTCGCCAAAACCGGGTCGATTTGGCGGACAAATCGGCGGTTTGGGCTCAGCGGCGCGTCATCCGGCCTGCGGAAGCGCGTCCACGTACTCGATCATGCGCTGCTGCTCGTCCTCGTTCGGCAGGCGTCCGAGACCCGCGCCCAGATTGTCGACCATGTGCTCGGCTCTGCTGGTGGCAGGGGTCACGCACGTCACCGCCGGGTGCGCCGCCGCGAACTTGATGAAGAACTGGGCCCAGCTGTGCGCGTCGAACTCGCGCGCCCAGTCCGGCACCTCGCGGTCGCCCACGCGCGACCACAAGCGGGTGCGGCCGAAGGGCACGTAGACGAGCACGCCGATCCCCAGCTCCTGCGCCAGGGGCAGGACCTCGTCGGCGGCGTCGGTGTTGTCCACCGCGTAGTCCACGCCGATGAAGTCGAGCGGGTAGTCGCGCATGGCCTGCATCAGCCCCTGGTACTGCGGACCGCGCGGCGTCAGCGTCGTGCCGATGTAGCGGATGCGGCCCTCGGCCTTCAACTCCTCGATGATGGGCATCTGCGTGGGCATGTCCCCTAGGTTGTGCACCTGCATCAGTTCCATCTCGTCCACGCCGAAGTACTCGAAGGAACGCTCGATCTGGGACCGCGCCGCCGCCGGATCCGCACCACCGCCGCCGCGCCGGGCCACGTTGACCTTGGTCGCCCAGAAAATCCGGTCGGTGATCCCCAGTTCGGTCGCGAGGCGTCCGGCGACCTCCTCGGAGGACCCGTAGCTGGGCGCCGTGTCGAAGACGGTGCCCCCATTGTCGACCAGCGCGTTCAGCACCCCGGCCAGGGCGCTCGTGTCGTCGCCGCGAGCCACCCGCGAGAACGTCGCGGAACTCCCCAGCCCCACGATCGGCAGCTGCTCGCTCGTACCCGGAATCGTCCGGGTCATCATCTCCTGGCGCTTCAGCGCTCGCAGGATGTCGGGGTTCAGGGTGAGGGCCGCGCCCGCGGCCGCGGAAGTGCGAAGCCAGTCTCGTCGTGTCAGCATCTTGGGAATCCTCCTCACAGGTGATGCGCCGGACCCTCTCTTCCGGCAGGTTGTCAAGGTCGTTGGCGGTCAGGCGTCCCGCCAGTCCAGTCCAAGGACAACAAGGAGACCGCCAGTGTTGGCCCAACGCCTCGAAAAGCAGGCGCCGATCGAAACCCGGCCCCTCCGCGTGACCACGCTTCCGCGCCCGGAACCGGGTCCCGGCGAGGTCCGGATCCGCGTGACCGCGTGCGGCGTCTGCCGTACGGATCTGCATGTGATCGAAGGGGATTTGAGGGCGGCGAACCTGCCGCTGGTCCCAGGCCACCAGGTGGTGGGCGTTGTGGATGCACTGGGAGCCGGCGCTGGTGCGCGAGGACATACGCGGGTGGACGGGCGAGAGTTGCTGGAGGCTGCTGCAGAGATCCCCATTCGGCCGAGGGTCACGCGGTTTCCGCTGTCCGAGGCCAACGAGGCACTGATCGCGCTGAAATCGGGAAGAATCGACGGGTCGGGGGTGCTGGTGATGGGCGGGTGCTAGGCCGAGTCCTGGTCTAGCGGCCGGTCAGTTCCGGCAAGCTCCCGCTGCCGCGCTCGCTCCTCCCACCACTCCATGAGCTTGAATGGCAGCCACGCCGTCGCAAAGAGCCAGCCTGCGCCCAACACCGCAATGGTGCCCAGTACCACCAGCATTATCCCGAGGTCGCCGAGCATCGCACTAGCCAGCCAGTGCGCCGTGAGGCTCGATCTCGAGCTCTATCTTCCGACGGGACGGCTCTGCGCATGCAAGGTCGTACCGGGTCTGAAGGCGAATCCAGAACTCGGCGGTGGTGCCGAAGTACCTGGCCAGCCGCAGGGCCGTGTCCGTGCTGATCCGGCGTCTGCCGAGCACGATGTCGTTGAGGCGGGGCCTCGGAACCCTGAGTGCCCGTGCGAGGCGATAGACCGTCAGTCCAAAGGGCCGAAGGAACTCGTCCCGGAGAATCTCCCCGGGGTGGATCGGCGGCAGCTGCCGGCCCGAACTCAGGTCGGAGAAATCCACCCTCATCCGGTCGACATCGCTGCGCTTGATGGTCACGGTGCACCTCCTTCAGTGGTAGTCGGTGATTTCGACACCCTCGCTACAGGTCAAGCACGAGCCTGAGGCCGTCGTCGACGCGGCGCATGAGCGATGGCGGGATCCTTCCGGCCCGCTCGGTGAGGTAGTCTTCGTCCACGGTCACCAGTTGAGTCACGTTCGCGACGGAGTCCTTCGGCAGGCCGCTCCGGGACGCCGGAAGCAGCACGTTTCCCGGTGCGTCGAGGTACCTCGTGTTTGACGTCAGGGCGATCCCGATCACCGTCGGCAGCCTGCTCCGGTTGAACGACTCCGCTTGAACGACAAGGACCGGGCGCGGATAGCCGGGTTCGGATCCGCGGGGCCCGCCCAGCTCCGCCCACCAGACTTC
Organism: Longimicrobiales bacterium; assembly: GCA_965211645.1. GTDB lineage: Bacteria > Gemmatimonadota > Gemmatimonadetes > Longimicrobiales > Gaopeijiaceae > Bin94. The sequence continues at coordinate 1,526,821 of OZ242947.1, forward strand.
CCCCCTCGAGACTACCAATCTCCCTGGACCGACCGTGCCTGGATCCGTCTGAGCCCGGAGTCGACCTTTCCGGGCAGTTCCGCGCAAACACCTCGTCCGGTATGGAGATCGCTGTCTTCATACCAACGATCGCAGGTCAGGAACCGACCATCACCACCACTTTGCCGTCGGCCCGGCCGGACTCCAGCAACTCGTGCGCCGCCGCCGTGTTCGGGAACGTGAACAGCTCCGCGACGCGAACGTCCAGGCGCGCCGTGCTCAGCCAGCGGGTCAGGTCCGTGATCGCGGTGTGGCGGGCTGCGGGCGGCAGCAGGTAACCCTGGACGAAGTGGATGCGCAGGTCCTTGAAGGCGAGAGGGTAGTACGATAGCGGCAGTTCGGGGCCCGAGGTCGACGAATAGGAAGCGATCGTGCCGTGCGGCCGCAGCACCTCCACGTCGGTCTCGATGTTGGCCGCGAGGTCGACCTCGATCACGCGATCGACCCCCTCGCCGCCGGTCAGATCGCGCACCCGCGCGGCCACATCGCCCCGGCGGTAGTTCACCACGTAGTCCGCACCGGCCGCGATCGCCACCTCCCCCTTCGCGGCGCTGCTCACTGTCGCGATCACCTCGGCCCCGCACCGCGCCGCGATCTGCACGGCCATGTGCCCGACCGCCCCCGCCCCTCCCTGCACCAGCACGCGCTGCCCCTCCACCGGCCCGTCCCCCAGCACGGCATAGTGCGCGGTGCAGCCGGGAACCCCCAGCCCGGCCCCGATCGACCACGGCACTCCGTCGGGGAGCCGCACCGCCTGGTCACCCGGGACCACCACGAACTCGGCCGCCGTCCCGAACGGCCGCCCCCCGCCCTGCGCGTTCCACACCCACACCCGCTCGCCGATCCGCCCCGGGTCGACCCCCTCCCCCACCGCGTCCACCGTCCCCGCACCGTCGGAGTGCGGGATCACGAGCGGGTGCCCCATTTCCATCCCGAGCCACCCGCCCCGCTTCTTGGTGTCGGAGGGATTGACCCCGGAAGCCGCGACGCGGACGCGAACCTCCCCCCGCCCCGGGCTCGGCGTCTCGATCTCCCCGTGCTCGAGCACCTCCCGCGCGGATCCCGTCGCCCTGTACCAGACCGCCTTCATGGCATGCGTGGCCGCGTTGCCGCACCCGGCGGCCCCGCGCTGGCGAGGGACGGCAGCTTCACGGTACCTGGGGCCGAAACCACACCGTCCGCCCGACCCTCTCAGCCCGGAAACAAACTCCGGTCGATCCCCGGCACGAGCTTGAGCGCGTTCTCGTAGTAGATCTTGCGCAGTACGTCGTCGGGGAGGCCCAGGCCGTACATCTGCCAGAAGGCGTGGTAGTTGCGGTAGTAGTCGAAGTAGTCGTCCTCGGTCTCGAAGACGCGGAAGTAGGTGTGGAACTCTTCCTGGTTGTACGAGTCCTTCCCCATCAGCACGCGGTCGCCGTACTCGATCAGCCACTCGCGCGCGAACCGCGGCTGCCGGCCCAGTTCGTACACGACGGCGCCCAGGCCGACGTACATGTTCGGGATCTCGTCGAGCACCTCGCCGAGGCGCGCGAGGTCGTGGCCGAGCCAGCCCAGATGCGCGGAGATGAAGTTCGTGTTCGGATGCCGCCGAAAAAGGTTGTGCTGCTCGCCGATGATCTGCTCGAAGGGCGGGAATTGCCCGGGCGGCCGGATCCGCCGCGGCCGCAGCCGCAGCTCGAGCCACCGCTCGTTGTAGCGGTCGTGAGGCTGCCAGAACTCGGCGGGGTCCGCGGAGTGGATGAGCACCGGGATCCCCAGCTCGCCGGCCTTGTCCCACAGCGGCGCCAGACGCGGGTCGTCGACCGGAATCCGGTTGCCATCGGTGTCCCGATCAGCCATCCCCAGGCCCTTGAAGATCTTCAGGCCCGCGGCACCGTTCCTCACGTCCTCTTCCAGCTGCGCGGCAGCCTCCTCGCCCCAGCCGGGTTCGCCGACGCCGAAGAAGTTGGTGTTTGCGAAGAAGACGAAGCGCGACGGATGCCCAGCGGTCATGTTCTCGAGCCCCTCGGCGAGCGAGAAGCCACTGCCCCCGGAGAGGTTCACCATGACCGCCATGTTGAGTTCGTCCATCTCCCGCACCAGCCCTTCGACGGCGGCAGCCGACATCCCCCTGGCCCGCTGATGGCCGTGAATGTCGACAAACGGGAACTTCGCGCGGGTGAGTGGATTCGCCGGGACGACCAGCGTGTTGCGCGGCTCGTAGTCGACGATGGTGACGTCCTGGGCGGTGGCGGGGGTCGGGGACGCCGCGACGAGGAGTGAGGCGGCGGCAAGGAGTGCGGTGGCAGCGAGGCGTGGGGGGGCGAGGGGCCGCGGCGGAACCGTCGAAATGGGCCCGAAGTCTGTGGCACGCGCACATGCATGGGGCCGAGGCCGGTGGTGTCGACGGGAGGCGGTATCGGAGAACATCGGGCTCGTTCCCTCCATCAGATCGGGCGGATGGTCATCAGCAGGTATCGCTTGGTCTCGGTGAAGGTGGCGGGATCGATCACGGCGGTGCTGCGGTGGGCGGCGTCGCGCGCGTGTTCGACCACGTTCTCAAGAACGTAATGGAGCGCGGGCGCCTTTGCGTTCAGCTTGCCCGTTGCGAAGTCGAGGGCGGGCAGGCCAAGGCGGGTCGCGAGGAGATGCGCGAAGCCGAGGGTCGGAAGGACGTTGGCGGTGATGTCGCGTTCGGAGGTGACCTGGAAATCGGCTTCGGCGAGGAGGCGCCGGAACTCCGCGAGCCTCCAGCCGGAGCGCTCCCCGCCGCTGCCGACGCGGAAGTAGTCGGCCACGATCCAGGTGCCGCCGGGGGCCAGAATCTCGCGCACGATGGGCAGGACCTCGGGCGGGTTCATGTACTGGATCGACTCGGCGTGGATGACGGTGCCGAAGCGGGCGCTGTGATCGCCCACCGGCAGGTCTTCGAAGCGGCGGGCGAGGACCGGCACGCCCGGATACGCGCGTCTCGTGTGCTGCACCTGAAAGCGGTCCGGGGTGAGTCCGGTGACATTGTGTCCGGAGGCGCGGAGAAGGCCCAGCATGCCGCCCATCCCGGAGCCGACGTCGAGGATCGGGGCGCCGGTGTCCTCGATGAGTTCGATGATCTGCTCGGCGTAGCGGCGCTGGGCCCGTTCGAGCGCGCTGAAACTGATCTCCTCGGCGGGTGTCTCGGGATCGTCGAAGTACCCGTAGTGCAGGAAGTCTCCCGGGAGCATCCGGTTGTACAGCCTGAGCTGGGCGTCCGCATGGACGGATGGGACGGGGCGGCGTCGACGGCGTCGGCGGAGCCAGGCCGCCAAATGGTGCGGCAGCAGCGCCCTCGCCAGGACCTGGCGGATGATCCACGAGCTCCGGATTCTGGCCATGGTTTGCTCTGCGCTAGTGTCCTGTCCCCGAAGTTCGCGAGCTGACGAGAGTTCCGAGGTGCCGGGCCGGCAAGGCGCGTCCCCGTCAGCCTCCGTTGGCGGCGGTCCGCTCGCCCCCGCTTGCCCGGCCCCGCCTCCTCGGATCGGCGACCCCCTCCAGCCGGCCGTCTTCCAGCCAGCGCACGGAGTGGATCGACCCCATGTTCGCGTCCCGGGGGCTCACCGGGAACAGCGCGTGGCCCCGCGCTTCGAGTTCGCCGATCGCCTCGTCGCCGAAGCCGCCCTCGATCTCGGCCGACGAGATCCCGGGATGCGGGTGCCCGAACCGCGGCGCCTGCACGACCTGGTCGCCGGTCATCCCGTACTCGACGAAGTTGGCGGCGCCTTGCAGCAGGCATTCCATGAGCGAGCGGCTGGGCGTTGCCATGACCAATGCGGGCCGTCCGTCCCGGTAGAGCCAGAGCTGTGTCGAGAAGCCCACGGGGAGGTTCGTGTACTTGCGCAGGTAGGTGGCGCGGTTCATCACCACGCCGTCGACGTTGATTCCGGTGCCGAAGGCCTCGGAAGAACTGGAGTGAGTCCCGGCGGCGACGTTGCCCTCGGCGTCGACGATCACGTTGCCGCAGGTGGCGGCGGCGAAGCCGATGAAGGGGCGCGGCGGGCTGCTGCGGATGTTCCGCCAGACGCGGCGCGCGTTGTCGGGCGAGATGAAGTCGTCCTGGTTGTCGGGGGTGATGTCGGCCCCGCGAAGCCACAGCTCCTGGGCGACCCGGATCTGGGTGTGGAGGGCTTCGACGCTTTCGGTGGGCGGGCCCATCGAGCGCAGGTCGGCAGCCTCGAACACCTGCAGGCCGAGGAGGAAGAGCAGGCCGCTGGATGGCGCGATTTCGTAGTCCCGGTAGGGTGCGCCGCCGGGTTCGCCGGACTTCCAGGGCGGGGACACGAAGCCCTGCATGGCGGCCAGGTCGTCCATGGTGATGCCGCCGCCGCGCCGGGCCACCTCGTCGACCAGCTTGCGCGCGAAGGGACCCGTGTAGAAGTAGTCGCCGCCTTCGTCCCGCAGGCGGGTCATCGTGGCGGCGAGTTCGGGGAGGTGCACCGTCTCGCCCACGCCCAGCAGGTAGCCGTCGCGGAACCAGTTGTCGCGGCCGGGGCCCGCGAAGCGCCCTACCATCTTGCGCGCGTGGTGTACGTACCCCCAGAGGATGTGGTCGATGACGAAGCCGTTCTCGGCGAAGGCGATCGCGGGCTCCCAGAGGTCTTGCCAGGGGAGCCGTCCGTATGCCGAGTGGGCGGCTTCGAGGCCGCGGACGTAGCCGGGCACCATGGCGCCGAAGCCTGTCCAGGAGCGCGCTTCTTCGTAGGGTTCGCTGGGCGGGGCGCCGCTGGGGAAGGCGAAGGAGCCACCGGCGGTCGAGAGTTCGCCGCTGGCCGCGTCGAAACAGGTGACGCCGAAGCCCCCGCCGAGGGTGGTCATGGCGGGTTCGAGGACGCACTGCACCAGGGAGGCGGTGATGTAGGCGTCGGCCGCGGTGCCGCCGCGTTCCAGCGCCCAGAGCGCGGCCTCGGTGGCGTAGGGATGGTCGGTGGTGGCCATAGGGCCGGGGCCGACTGCGCGGATGTGCTCGCCGATCGGCTGCGGCGGCTTGAGGTCCACGCGAGACATGGCGGCCCAGTCGCGCCCGCCGGGGGTGTCGGTGCGGCCGGGGAAGCCGGTGGACGCGCCATCGGCTGCATCACTGCCGGTGCCGTAGGCCCCGCCCTCCGCACACGCGACTCCGCCAACGACTCCAGCTGCTACTGACGACTTGAGAAAAGAGCGACGGTTCATGGTTTGACTCCCGGGGCTGGCGGTCATGGGCTGCCAGTGCCTATCTGATGGCCAGGGCGCGAAAAAGAGCGTTCTTGACGGGCTCGCAATCCGCCGGTGCCAGAGCACCCAGCTTGCGAACGATCAGCGCGCGATCGAGGGTGAACAGCTTGAAGCGGACCTTGGACGGAACGGTCAGGTTGGCCGTCTCCCACTCACTGATGGCCACGTCGCTTGACCATTCGCTCCTGGTCGAGGTGATCATCGCCAGCACCAGCTGCTCGTGCCAGTTGCTGAACCGCGCCGATGACACGACCAGAGCAGGCCGGCGTTTGGCAGCGTTTCGGTCGGTGAAGGGGAAAGGTACCACCACGACGTCGAATGGCTCAAAGGTCACGCCAGGCCGCCTCGTCCTCGGGCTCGGACCATTCGTTCATGGTCTCGGCAAGCCCCTCGAGATAGCCGTCCGAACCTCGTGTGACCTTCGTCAACACAAGGTGCCGGCCCCGCAGGTCGAAGGCGATCACGTCCCCCTCGCGCAGGTCGGCCGCCTCGCGAATGCGCTTGGGGATCGTTGTCTGTCCGCGGGCAGTGATTCTGGAGAATTCCATGATTTTCTGATTTTTCCGAGATTCTGATTTCTCTGAATCTACGTTCGCCGGGGGGATCGCCGCAATGACCGCATGGCGCCTCGTGCGCAGGCCGGATGCCTCCGAGTCGTCCCGGGTTCCCTCACCGCCGCCCCCCGATCACGAGCGGCCGCTCCGGCACATACCGCACCATGCGCATCCGGTTGATCTCGCCCGCGTAGATGTTGCCGTCGAAGTCGACGCCCAGGAACTCGATCCCGGGCCCCACGTTCACGTCGTGCTGGGGGATGAAGTAGGTGACCCAGGCCTGCTCGGTCCTGAGGTCGCCGATGCGGATGCCCTTCTCCCAGCCGAAGTTGCTGCGCCACGGGTCCGGCGGGCCGGTGCGCAGGTCGCCCGAGAGGCCGTCGCCCGCGTAGAGGATGTCGTTGGGGTCGATGAAGAGGCCGCTCGGTTTGCCGTAGTGCGTCCAGATGTAGAGCAGGTCGCCGTCGGGGTCGAAGACCTGGATGCGGCTGTTGCCCCGGTCGGCGACGTAGACGCGGCCGCGGGAGTCGATCTTGATGTCGTGGGGATCGCTGAAGCGGCCGGGCTCACGGCTCTCGGATCCGATCCCGCCGCCGACTGCGAGGATGAAGGTGCCATCGGGCGCGAGCTTGACGATGCGGTTGTTGCCGCCGCGGTGGCCGTCCGCCACCCAGATGTCGCCGCTCGGGGCGATCGCGACGCCCGACGGGCCGTTGAAGTGCGTCTCGTCGTCGCCGTGCACCCCGGCCTCGCCGATCGTCATCACGATCTCGCCCTGGCGGGTGAGCTTGAAGATCTGGTGGCCCATTCCCATCGACTCGCCCAGCGCGGCGCGCGCGTCGCCGTGCGCGCCGCCCTCGGTGACCCAGAGGAAGCCTTCGTGGTCGAGGGCGAAGCCGTGGGGGAAGGCGAACATCCCGGCGCCGTAGCTGTCGACCAGGTTCCCGTCGAGGTCGAACTTGAGGATCGGGTCGAGATCGGTTCCCGCGCATTGGTTCGCGCCGCACCGATCGAGGATCCACAGGTGCTCGCCGTCAGGGTCGGGAATCACCCCGCTCACGATGCCGAGCGTGCGGCCCTCGGGGAGCTGCTCCCAGCCCAGGGTGGCGCGGTACGGGTTGCCGGAGGCGGTCTGGGCGTGCAGGGCGCCCGCCAGGGGACAGGTCGGCAGCAGCGTCAGGACGAGTGCGAATGTCGGAGCGGGCAGGTTTGGCTTGTGCATGGCAACGGGCTCGTGGTTTGGTCGCGTGCGCGAGCTTGTGGCGCGCGACCTTGTTTCGTCGGGTTCCCGGTGGGAATGTACACGTACGGCCCGTGTCGGCGCGCACCGCGCGCGGCCTGAACTGCCGCGGGGGAACGGACGGAGCTTCTTCGTCCCGTCGTCAGCCACCTGGCCAGGCCGGCGACCGCGCGGGAACCGGATGGAGGCATCAATGAACATGGAATCCCGAGGTCCCCGCTTCGCAATCCTGCTCGCCGCCGCGCTGCTCGCCGGCTCGGCCGCCTGCGGCTCGGACGAACCCGCCCAGCCACAGGTCTCCCCGGAAGTCCCGGCGGATCCCCGGTGCGACGCCTCTATCACCGTCCCCGACGGGTTCTGTGCCCGCATCTTCCATCCCGGGGTCGGGGCGGCGCGGCACCTGGCGGTCGCCGGCAATGGCGATGTCTTCGTGGCCATCCGCAACCGCGGCGGCCAGCAAGGCGTTGTGGCACTCCGCGACGCCGACGGCGACGGCCAGGCCGAGCAGACGCAGCGCTGGGGCGATCAGGGAGGCAGCGGCATCGCGCTCGGGGACGGCGTGCTCTACTTCGCCACCAACAGCTCGATCCTCCGCTACACGCTGCCGGCCGGCTCCCTGACCCCGTCCGGCTCTCCGGAGACCATCGTCGAGCGGCTCCCCTTCGACCGCAATCACGCCAGCAAGAGCATCGCGCTGCACCCGGACGGCAGCGTTTTCGTCGGCATCGGCTCCCCGTCCAACGCCTGCCAGACGATTCCTCGCACGGCCGGCAGTCCCGGGAAGGACCCCTGCGGCGAACTCACCCTGCGGGCCGGCATCTGGCGGTTCACGACCGACCGGACGGGGCAGCGGCAGTCCGACGGCGAGCGCTTCTCGACCGGAGTCCGCAACGCGGGGGCGATCGCGCTCCACCCCGTCACCTCCGAGCTGTACTCGGTCATCCACGGCCGCGACCAGCTGCGCGAACTCTGGCCGGCGCTCTACTCGGACGTCGACGGATCCGAAAAGCCCTCCGAGGAGTTCGCGCTCATCGAGGAGGGCTCCGACTTCGGCTGGCCCTACTGCTACCACGACCCGAGCAACGACACCAAGGTGCTCGCGCCCGAGTACGGGGGCGACGGGACGGAGGTCGGACGGTGCGCCGACAGGGACATGCCCGCGATCGGCCTGCCCGCGCACTGGGCCCCGAACGCGCTGGCGATCGTTTCAGGCGGCACCGCGTATCCCGAGCCCTGGCGCAACGGCGCGTTCGTCGCGTTTCACGGTTCGTGGAACCGGTCGCCCCTGCAGGCCGGCTACAACGTCGTCTGGATCCCGTTCGAGGGGAATCGGCCCACCGGCGACTGGTCGGTCTTCGCGGACGGATTCTCCGGGGGCGAGATCTCGGCCTCGATCCAGGCCGACTTCCGGCCGACAGGCGTCGCGGTCGGCCCGGACGGTGCGGTCTACGTGAGCGACTCGCTGAGAGGGCGAATCTGGAAGATCGTGGCGGATTGAATGGATCGGACCGGACTCGACACTTCTCCCCCGCAACCGGAGCCCGACTTCGCGTCGCTGGACGCGAGCGAGGAACCGCCGCTTCCGCGCTTCAGCATCCGCCGCAAGGGGACCCAGATCAACCTGGGCCTGCTCCTGCTGATCGCGCTGGGCATCACGAGCGTCGTGGTCGGCACTCGCTCCTTCGACGACATCGAAGCCGCGGTATCGCAGGACATCGAGGATCTGATTCAGTCGGACGAACCTGCGGGCCGAACCCTGGACGAGCTGATGGGCCGGACGGCCGGCGCGCTTTCCAACGGGCGGATGTGGTCGCGAGCCATGGGAATCGGGTTCGTGGCTCTCGCGGTGTTCCTCACCACCGTCCTGATCCTGCTCGGCATGCGCCTGATCACCATCGAACTGTGGATACGCCGCATGGGCGCGGGCGATCTGGAATACAGGCCGGCCATCCGCGGCAAGGACGAGGTCACCGAGACCGCCCGCTCGGTGGAGGAACTCAGGCAGCGCTCCATCAAGGCGCTTCAACTGGATCTGGTAAGGAAGCTCTCCGAGGGACTGAAGGAGAAGAACGCGGAGCTCGAGCAGCTGGTCGACGAACTCCAGCAGCGCCAGGAGCAGATCATCATGCGCCGCAAATTGGTCGAGCTGGGCGAGCTGACGGCGGGGGTCGCGCACGAGATCCGCAACCCGCTCAACTTCATGAAGAACTTCTCCGAGGCTTCGCGGGAGCTGCTGGAGGAGCTGGAACAGGTTCTCGGCGAGTCCGGCGATCGGCTGGACGGCGGCGATCGAGAGGAGATTGACGAGCTGACCCGACACCTGGGCGTGAACCTGACGCGGATCCTCGAACACGGGGACCGGGTCGAACGCATCGTGAGGGACATGGTGCAGATCGGCCGCGGCGGCGGACAGCTGCAGTGGGTGACCATGAACGACCTTCTCGCCAAGCAGGCGTCGCTGGCCTACCAGAGCGTCCGGGCCCAGAACCGTGAGTTCCAGGTCGACATCAGGCACGAGTTCGATCCGGAGGTGGGCCGCGTGCGCGTGGTGGCCGAGGACATGAGCCGGGTGTTCATCAACGTGATGCAGAACGCCTGCTACTGGACGGCCGAGAAGATGCTCACGGGGGATGGCGGCGAGGGTGCCTACGTCCCCACGGTTTGGCTCAAGACCCGGCGCACGGGCGACGAGATCGAGATCCGCATCCGCGACAACGGCAACGGGATCCCTCGGGACGTCATCGACAAGGTCTTCAATCCGTTCTTCACGACCAAGCCCACGGACAAGGGAACGGGACTGGGGCTGAGTCTGTCGCACGACATCGTCCGGCAGCACGGCGGCTCGATCAGTCCCCTTTCGGAGCCCGGCGAGTTCACCGAGATGATCATCAGGATTCCCGCCGGGGCGGAAGTCGTGGCGGTGGCGTAGCCGCCCGTGGACGGGGGCTTTCGCATGCGCAGCGTTTGTCGCTCTACTCCTTGTGCCTGGCAGCACCGGTTGTTGCATGGGAGCTGTTAGCTCGATCTGCTCCGCAACGGCCGCAGCGGGAATGTGCGAAATGATCCATCGTCCATTTTCCTGAGGCGGGCAACTATCCAGCGGGCGTCGTCGAACGCACATTGCGCCTCAACTCGCGTGAGTGGTTGCTGGTACCTGTAGTCGCTCACTACCCGCATTGAGTGCAGCAGCTTGTAGGTGCTCGCCATTCTCTTGAACTCGACTCCGGCAACCGACATCGCGTTGGCCAGGTCGCTGTGCCGGCCCGCCCTGCCGAATATTCGAGTGGGCGACTCACCCTTCGCCGCGCAGAGGCGTATCCTCAGAATCCCGTAGACCGCATAGTAGGCCCTGCCCGCGATTGTTCTGTGGTCCGCCTCACCCCGCGCAACCGGCAGCAACGCCTGGACCGTGTCCAGGAACCGTCCTGGATCAAAACCGGACACCGGTTCAGCTGGCCTCCGGTTCGTTGCGGTATCGAACCCCGACGGCGAGACGCGGTTCATCCGCAGGGTCGATAGCCTCGGTAAGCAGGCCGAAGAACCGGTCGCGAAACTCGAACCCGTCCCACTCCTGTGGGATGATGACATTCACCACGACACGGACTGTTTCGTCCTGACCCTCGCCGTCATGGGCGAATCGATGGACCCACGGTGTAGTGAATTCGACGCGCTCCTCAACCTGCCGAGCCACTTCCTTTAGTCGCTCCACAATGGCATCCATTCCTTCGACACCGGGCTTGGAAAACCATGGGACGCATTTCGTACCGTTGTCGTCTTGGCGACTCACCACGCCCGAGGGCGCGAAGCCATCTCTGGCGTGTCCGGTTTCGTGCCGTCCTGCTGGTGCGCTGAGGTCGGTCATCCATAGTCCCTTTCAGCCATTGGTCGGCCACCCCGGCATGCTAACTGTCCCACATCCATTTGGGAACACCTGAGACGTCAAGTAGGCACATTGTGACATGCTCCTGGCTCATCGGGACATGGGCGCAGACTGGCGGTGCCCGCTGATCCCTGTGCAGCCCGCTGCCTCAAGTGGTCGGGGACGGCATCCCCCTGCGGTCAGCTCGTTGGTCAATCAGATCCAGTCTATCCGGTGAACATTCCTCTGAGCGCCGCGCCATCCGCCGCGCACACCCCCCGCTCCGTGACCAGTCCCGTCACCAACCGCCTCGGCGTTACGTCGAACGCGTAGTTCGCGGCCCTGGTTCCCTCGGGCACCACCCTCACGCGGCGCTCAACTCCATCGTCGTCCACGCCCCAAACCCTGGTGACCTCTTCCGGGTCGCGCTCCTCGATGGGGATGCCGGCGCCGTCCTCGATCGTCCAGTCGATGCTCGGTGATGGTGCCGCCACGTAGAACGGGACGCCGTTGTCGCGCGCGGTAAGTGCGAGCGGGTAGGTGCCGACCTTGTTGGCGACATCGCCGGCTGCAGTCGTCCGGTCGGTGCCCACGATCACGAGGTCGACCTTGCCGCGGCTCAGCAGGTACCCGGCCGCGCTGTCGGAGACGAGGGTGTGCGGCACGCCGTGCTGGCCGAGCTCCCACGCGGTCAGGCCCGCGCCCTGGAAGCGGGGGCGGGTCTCGCGAACCCATACGTGGATGCGCAGGCCCTCGTCGTGGGCGAGGTACATCGGCGCGGTGGCGGTGCCCCAGTCGACCGTCGCGAGCCATCCCGCGTTGCAGTGCGTCATGACGTTGAGTTCGCGTCGGGCTTCCGCAGCACCTGCCGGGCCCGCAATCTGCCTGAACACCGCAAGCCCGTGCTCGCCGATGCTGCGGTTGCGGCGCACGTCGTCTTCGCAGACCCGGGCCGCGAAATCTTGGGCGGCGCCCGCGCGTTCACTCCGGGGTAGCGCGCGGAGCAGCACCCCGGCTGCGTCAAGCGCCCACCTGAGGTTGACGGCTGTGGGCCGGGTCGAGGCCAGCAGCGCAATGGCTGCGTCTAGCGAGGCGTCGGACGGGTCGTTGCGCATGGCCAGCGCCACGCCGTAGGCCGCGGTCGCACCGATCAGTGGCGCGCCCCGCACGACCATGTCGCGGATCGCGCGCGCGGCGTCGGCGGTCGAGTCGAGCCGGACGGTCTCGAACCGATGCGGGAGGAGAGTCTGGTCGATGACGCGAATCTCGGTTCCGTCGCGCACGGTGAAGATCGCGCGGTAGGGGACGCCGTCGACGTTCATCGTTGCGCGTCTCCCGCGTCCTCCTCGACCAGCACCGGCCGGTCGCGATCCCGATCGACTATGCAGAGAAAGCCGAGTGCCTCTGCGCTGTCGGCCGAGAACCGGTGCACCTCGTGGGGCGCTACGTACACGAGGTCGAATGGGCCGACGGGCTCGACGCTGTCGCCGAGGCGGACGGAGCCCTTCCCCTTCAGCACCACGACCGCGTGAGGGTGCGCGTGCCGTTCGAGCGACGAGTAGCCGCCGGGTACCAGTTCGAAGTAGCGGAGTTCGAAGTCCAGGGCGGCCCCCGGACCTTCACGCGCCGCCCCCAGGAGCGTGTGACGGGTGGCGCCCAGAAAGCAACCGGCGCCCGCCGCTTCTTCCTTGTAGCGCGCCGGTTCGACGCCTGCCCAGCCGGCCGCGGCGCTGCGGATGACGCGGGATTCGGTCATCGACTCTCCTCCCCCGCGTGCGCGGCTGCCTCCACAAGGCTGCGCGCGGCCCCTTCCAGGTCTTTCTGCATCAGCAAGCTCCCGCCGATCAGCAAGATGGCGTCCTGGCCGTGACGGGCAAAGTTACGGGCTGCCGCGTCGATCTTCATACCCCCGGCAGGCGTCGGAAGCGCTGGACGGATGGATCCGAGCGGGATGCGGAGCCGCTCCGCGATTGCCTTGCACGCCTCCTCGGGCCAGTTGTAGCGGCCTCCGGCGTCGGGATACACGACCATGTCGGCACCCGCTGCCCGATAGAGGGTGCCGTAGAGGACATCCGGCGCGATGCCCTCGGGGCGGCCCGGAGCGGACTGGGCGTGAGACGGATGCGCCATCACCGCAAGGTCGCGTGGGCCTGCCGCGATCGCGCGCATGGTGTCCAGGCCGGCGAGGCTCGGGCTGAGGAGGACGCCGGACAGCCCGTGCGACGCGACGTGGTCCAGGCGCTCCTCCAGGGTGTCGATGGGGCCGGTGACGTTGGGGAGATACCTGGTCCGGCCACCGGTGGCGGCGTTTGCGGCGGCGACCGCGTCCCGGACTGCGGCAACCCGTTGGGCGAATGGCGCGGCGGGCTGATCGGTGAGCCCGTGGTCGTCCTTGACGATGTCTACGCCGGCGCGCGCGAAGGCGGCCGCGAGTCGGGCGAGCTCGCGAGGCGTCAGGCCCAGCGGTTTGATCGCGGCACCGACCAGTGGCCGTTGCGTAGCGCCCGTGAGCGCCCGGATGCCCGCGATCCCGAAGCGGGGTCCGGGAAGCGCGTCGAGAATGTCGGGCGGGAGCGTGAGGTCCACGACTCGCACACCGTCCATCAGGGAGACGTTGCCGTAGACGACGTTGAGGATCTGGGTGAGTTCGGAGCCGGTGGCGGCGAGCGGGTAGGCGATGCGGACGTGGAAGCGCCGTGCGGATCGGCCGGGCGGCGCGGATTCCGCTCGCGGGGCATCCCATTCTCGTTCCGGCGCGGGCTCCAACTCCTCGACGCGTCCCAGCATCCGTGACTCGAGTGCCTCGCTGCCCACTCCCGGCGGAACTTCGACGGTTTGCTCACGGGCGATCGCGCGTGCGAAGTTGAGTGCGTCACTGGAACCGGTGCATACGAGTCGGTAGGTAACCCGGAGTCTGGCCATGATCGAATACGAAGGCTACACGGGAGTGTTCGAGTACGACGAAGAATACGGATTCTTCGCAGGGCACGTCGTCGGCACGCGAGACGGTATCAACTTCGAGGGTCGCTCGGTGGCCGAACTGAAGCAATCAATGTGGAACGCGATCGACGACTATCGGGAGTTCTGTGAGGAAACCGGCAGGCAGCCATAGAGTGGGCCGGTGCCTGCTTTGCGGCTCGGCCGCCCTTGCGCTCCTGGTCCCGTCGGATGCCGGGGGACAGGGCTTGCCCGTGGAATCGGATACCCCGCTTGAGACGGGTTGGCTGAGCACCGCGGTCGAGGAGGTGCGGCGGAGCCCCTTCCATGTACCGGAGTCGATTCTGGCAATCTCGGGCGGTCCGGCCCTCGGTCCTGGGGTGCTCCCGCCATTCCAGACCCCTCTGGAGAGCATCGGCTTACCGACTCGACCGGCTGCGAGCGACAGCACCTTTTCGACCATCCGAGTGTTCCTGGTGTCGTGGGGCGCCGCGGCCCTGTCCGATATCGCCGGCGTCTACTTCACCCTCTGCTCGGAGGGCGGGCGCGGTTGCGCGCTCGAAGGGGGAGTCGGCGTGTTGGCCGGGATGACGGTTCCGGTCCTTGGCACCGCCGGCGGCGCCACGCTCGGCGGAGCCCGGTTCCTCCCCGCTTTGGCGGGATCAGCCGCAGGATTCGGTATGGTGGTGCTGCAAATCGCCATGGGCGCCATCGTCGACCCGAACGACAGCTTTCTGTTGTTTATCGCCATCCCGTCCTTCGTACAGGCGGGGATCACCACGCTGATCGCTTCGGGCTTCAACTAGCGCGCCCCCCTACTCGAAGAACACCTCCTGCACCTCCTGCGGCGGCGGTGCCGTCAACCGGCTCACCACAACCAGCAGCACCAGCGACACCGCCGGCCCCACCAGCGCCGGCCACAACCCGGCGATCCAGTTGTCGAAGGTCCCGTGCTCGAGGTAGCCGAGGACGTACCACGTCACGCAGGTCGCCGTCCCCCCGATCATCGCGGCCAGCGCGCCCGTCCGCGTCGCCCGCGGCCACCACATCCCCAGCAGCAGCGGAAAGGTGAACGCCGATGCGAGCAGGCTGAACGACATGGTCACGATGAACAGAATCTGTGCGGGCGGGTCGATCGCGACCATCATCGCAAGCGTCCCGATCCCCAGCGTCGTCCAGCGCGCGAGGCGCACGCCCCGCTCCTGGGATACTTCGCTCTTTGCCAACGGCACATACAGGTTTTCCACAACCAGCGAACTCGCCAGGAGCAGCACCGAGTCGATCGTCGACATCGTCGCGCCGAGCACCGCCGCCACCAGGATCCCGCCGAAGAGCGGATGCAGGAGCACTTGCACCAGCGTCGGCAGCGCGAGGTCGGTCTGCTCCAGGTCGGGCAGGAGCACGCCGGAGGCAATCGCGATGAGCGTGGAGCCGATGAAGATGAACGACGAGAAGGCGATCGAATAGACCAGCGCCCGCCGCAGCGTCCCGCGGTCCTTCGGGATCAGGAAGCGCGTGACCGCCGCGGGCGCCCCGCCGATCTGGAAGAATCCCCAGACCAGGAACGACGACACGACCCACATCGCCGGCATCCCGCCCAGGAACGAGATCCCGCCGGGGTTGAACTCGGCGTAGCGCAGGTGCATGTCCCCGAAGCCGCCCGCCGCGTGGACCGCCACGGGCGCCAACACTGCAAAGCCGACGATCATGATCGATCCCTGGATCAGGTCGGTCCAGGCGACGGCGTGCATCCCTCCGATGACGGTGTACAGAATTACAATGCCGCCAAAGACGAAGAGCCCGACCAGATACGGCATCCCGAGCAGCACCTCGAAGAGGTTGCCGGCCGCCTTCAGCTGCGCCGCGATGAGCGGGATGAACGCGATCAGCATCAGCAGGGTCGCGGTCAGCCCCACGGCCCGGCCCGGGTACCGCGCCTGGAACACGTCCACGATCGTCGTGCAGCGCACCCGCGACGCCAGCCGCCGCAGCCGCTCGCCCAGCAGGATGTAGGTGAACCACGCCGCCGCCGCCGAGGACACGCCCGCCGGCGCGAAGTTGTACCCCAGCTCCCGCTCGGTCCCGACGGCGCCCATGTACGAGCTGCCGCTCATCTGGGTGGCGGAGTACGAAAACCCGACGGTCGCCGGGCCGAGGTCGCCGCGCGCCAGGAAGAACTCCTGCCTCGAGCGGTTGCGCCGGTTGAACCAGAACCCGAGCCCCATGAGGCACGAGAAGTAGAAGATGAGGATGACGGTGTACAGGGCCGCTGTGGACATGGTCGCGCGCCCCCGTCAGCGCCCGGTGCGTGCATGAAAGATGGCCGCGCCGATCACATACCCATATCCCCCATACAGGACGACCCATACTCCCCAGTCCAGGTTGTATGGGCCGGCTGGCCAGTCCACCAGCAGGCCGATGCTCCCGCCCACGAGGAAGATCCCCATCAGGATCATGGAGACGATCGGGACGCGGCTGGGCTCTCTGGCCGCCCGGTCGCGCTCCGCGGCGCCACCGCGGCCCTCCACCTGCCCGCTCACTGCCACACCTCCTTCAGCACCCGCATGATGTTCTCTCCCATCACCTTCGCGATGTCCTCGTCGCTGTACCCCTCCTTCACCAGCCAGCGCGGGATGTTCTTCGACCCCTCCGTCGGGTTCTCGATGCCGCGGACATGGTCCACCGGAATGTGCTCGGGCGAGTCACCCGCCCCGGCGTCCTGCGTCTCGTCGATGGAGAGCGCCGCGGCGTAGACCTTGTGCAGGCCGACGTGATCGCCGTACAGGGTGTCGGGACCGAAGGCGACGTGGTCGATGCCGACCAGGTCCTTCACATACTCGAAGTGGTCCATGAAGGACTCGATGCCGTGGCGGCGGTGCCGCGGCGAGACGGTGGTGTGCGGCGCGGCCTCGATCCCGATCACTCCGCCCTTGTCGGCCACGGCGCGGATGACGTTGTCGGGCGCCAGGCGCTTGATGTTCCAGAGCCCGCGGGCGCCGGTGTGGGTGAGGAAGATCGGGTGGCGGCTGACTTCGACCGTGTCGAGCGTGGTCTGGTCGCTGGCGTGCGCGCAGTCGATCGCGAGGCCCACCTCGTTCATTCGGCGGACGGCCTTGCGCCCGAACGAGGTCAGTCCTCCGTCGCGCGTCTCCTTGAGCCCCGTGCCGAGCGCGTTGGACTCGCTGTAGGTGATGCCCAGGACGCGCAGCCCGATCCCGTAGAGGATCTCGATCCGGTCGAGTTCGTTCTCGATCATCGCCGCCCCCTCCTGGGCCGCCACCAGCGCGATCCGGCCCTCGCGGTGCGCGCGTCGGATGTCGTCCACGCGCTCGCACTTGATGACGAAGTCCTGATGCGCGAGGTCGCAGAAGCGCATGCCCATGTCGTAGATGATGTCGTCCCACTTCCACCCGTTCTTCGAGGTGATGCAGGCCGCGCCGTCGAGGAAGTTGTCGAAGACGCAGTCCCACCAGGAGTCGGCCAGCGCCTCGTAGGCGGTGTGGACCCGGCCCTCGGAGTCGTAGGCGCGGATCTGGTCGGCGCGCGCCGGAAAGAGGTGGGGGTGCTCGTGCAGCGAGATCATCAGGATGCGCTCGACGAGGTCGAGGACGCGGGCCTCCTGGGCGGGCGTGAGCGGCACGAGGTACGGCTCGAAGATCGACTCGCCCTCGATCAGGTCGTATTCGGTGAAGTCGCGGTCGCTCTTCACGTACTCGTAGGACTTGTAGCCGGAGTAGTTGCGGGTGAGGGGCAAGGGGTATGCTCCGGTTGAGTCGTCGGGGTCGGGGGATGGACCCGCCCAATAGACTGCACGGTGGCGGGGGCCACAACCGGAGAGACGGGGGCATTGCCCGCGATCCGCACTTCGCCCGGCCGCGGCAGGTTATGCTGACATGGGTTGCCGGTCCGTGGAGGTCTCTCCGGGCTGCCGGAGGTCGTCCGGGTATCCGAGGTCGTCCCGCCGTGCGGCCCCGATTACCTTCCGTCCATGTCCGCAACCCTCGGCAAGCCCCGGCGTCGCTCCCAATGATCGACTCGTTGTCCACATACAAACCCTTCGTGGCAGCGGCCGCGCTCGGCCTGATGTGGCTCCTCGAGGGCCTGATTCCGATGTTCGAGGGGCGTCGAGAACGAGCCCGGCACGACGCCTCGAATGTGGCCCTCGGGGTGTTCAACGCGGTGGTCGCGGCATTCATCTTTGCCGGTGCCACCGTTGTCGCGACGGAGTGGGCCCGCGCCAATTCCTTCGGCATCCTGCACTGGCTCGGCGTGGAGGGCGCGTGGGGCTTTGCGTTCGGCTTCGTTCTCTTCGACCTGTGGCAGTACCTCTGGCACCGCCTGAACCACCGGATTCCCTTCCTCTGGCGCTTTCACGCGGTCCACCACGCCGACCGCGAACTCAGCGCCAGCTCGGGGCTGCGCTTCCACACGGGTGAGATCGTAATGTCGTCGATCGCGCGGCTCGCCGTGCTGCCGCTGCTGGGCATGACGGTCGGCCAGGTGCTGGTCTACGAGGCCGTGCTGCTTCCCATCATCCTCTTCCATCACGGGAACGTGGGCGTTCCCAGGGGAGCGGACCGCCGGCTGCGCTGGCTGATCGTCACGCCCTGGATGCACTGGGTTCACCACTCCGACTACCAGCCCGAGACCGATTCCAACTTTTCAAGCGTCTTCTCGTTCTGGGACCGGATCTTCGGGAGCTTTCGCCTCGTCGCGGATCCGCGGGCGCTGACGCTGGGGCTGGAGGACATGGAGCGTCGGCACGAATGGGCGACGCTGCCGGGAATGGTGGCGATGCCGTTCCGGCGGCGGCGGGGGCGGCGAAGGGAGCGGCGGCGGGATCGCGTCGATGGCCGGGGGCGCCCGAAGTCCGGCGGGAAAGACGGGCGGATCGATGCAACCCGCACTCGCACGCAAGGCCTCGGACGCTGACATGTCTCAACGGGACGGCATCCCCCGCTCGGTCCGCGTCTTCGCCCCCGCATCGGTCTCCAATCTGGGGTGCGGCTTCGACATCTTCGGCATGGCGCTGGAGGGTCCCGGCGACGAGGTCGTGGTGCGCGCCGCCCGCGGCACCGGCATCGTCTCCGTGTCCGTGACCGGCGATGCCGGACGCGTGCCCACCGACCCGGCCCGCAACGCTGCCGCGCTGGCCGTCGACGGCGTGCTTGCCCGGCTCGGGTCGACGGCGGGTGTTGCGATCGAGGTCCACAAGGGGATTCCGATGGCATCGGGGCTGGGGGGCAGCGCGGCGAGCGCGGTCGCGGGCGCCGTGGCGGCCGACGCGCTGCTGGGCGGCAACCTCGGCCGCACCGCGCTGCTGGAATGCGCCATGATCGGCGAGCGCAAGGGTTCCGGCGCCAATCACGCCGACAACGCGGCCCCGTCGCTGATCGGCGGCTTCGTGCTGGTCCTGCCCGGCATGCCCCCGCAGATGGTGCCGCTGCCGACCCCCGACGACCTCGCGGTCGCGGTAGCCCACCCCCACATGGAGGTCGAAACGCGACAGGCGCGGATGATCCTTGGCGACACCATCCCGCTCATGGCGGGCGTGCAGCAGTGGGGAAACGCGGCCGGGATGGTCGCCGGACTGCTGAAGGGCGACTGGGAGCTGATCGCGCGCTGCATGTGCGATGCGGTCGCCGAGCCGCTGCGCGCGAAGCTGGTCCCCGGGTTCGAGCAGGTGAAGGCGGGTGCTCTCGACGCGGGTGCGGTGGCTGCCGGACTCTCCGGCTCCGGGCCCTCGGTGCTCGCGCTCTGCCGCGGACGCCGCACGGCCGAGCAGGTCGCCGCGGCCATGGCGACGGCCTTCCGCGACGCGGCCGGGGTCGAATCGGACAAGGTGATCTCGGGCGGCAACTCTGGCGGAGCGCGCATCCTGGAGACCGGGTGATCGCACGATCCGCATGCAGCTGATCAGCACGCGCGGCGGTCCCGAAGGCGGCACCTGGTCCTTCCGCGAAGCCCTCTTCCTCGGCCAGGCTCCGGACGGCGGACTCTTCGTTCCGGCTTCCCTCCCACCCCTCCCGGACGCCGACCGCGCGGCCCTGCCCACCCTCACCCTTCCCGAGCAGGCCTGGGTCGCCGCGCGCCACTTCCTCGGCGGCGAAGTGTCGGACGACCTCCTCCACACCATCATCCACGACGCCCTCGATTTCCCCATCCCATTGCGCGAGATCGAACCCGGCATTCACCTCCTCGAGCTCTTCCACGGCCCCACCCACGCCTTCAAGGACGTGGGCGCGCGCTTCATGGCCCGCACGATGTCCGCGCTCCGCGACGAGACCACGCCCCCGCTCACGATCCTCACCGCCACCTCCGGCGACACGGGCGGCGCCGTCGCCCACGCCTTTCACGGCCTGCCGGGTGTCCGCGTCGTGGTCCTCTACCCCCTCGGCAAGGTCAGTCCACGCCAGGAGGCCCAGTTCGCCACCCTCGGCGGCAACGTCACGGCGGTGGCCGTCCGCGGCGCCTTCGACGACTGCCAGCGCCTCGCCCGCCAGGCTTTCGCCGACCGCGAACTGGCCGCGCGCATCGCCCTCACCTCCGCCAACTCGATCAACATCGGCCGCCTCCTCCCCCAGACCTTCCATTACATCCACGCGCTCACCGAACTGTCGCAGGCGGCGCCCGGCCGGGAACTGCTGGTTTCGGTCCCTTCGGGTAACTTCGGCAACCTCACGGCGGGCCTGATCGCGCGTCGCGTGCTAGGAATGTCCCTCGCGCGCTTCATCGCCGCGACCAATGAGAATTCCGTCGTGCCGGACTACCTGGCCGGCCGCGGCTTCAGCCCCCGCCCATCCGTGGAGACCATCTCCAGTGCCATGGATGTGGGCGACCCCGGCAATTTCCGGCGGATTCTCCACCTGTTCGGGCGGGACGACGCGGGCGTCGCTCGCGCTGGCTCGGGGATGCCCGGCAACGCATCCGGACCGGACCGGGCCGCAGCATCGAAGCTCCGCGCAATCCTCACCGGCTCGTCCTGGAGCGACCGCGCAACCCGCGAGTGCATCCGCAATCTGTGGCGGCGGTGGGGCGTCGCGATCGATCCGCATACGGCAGTGGGACTGCTCGGTCTGCGTGACGTGTTGCGGCAGCGGCCGGGCGCACACGGAGTGGTGCTGGCGACGGCACACCCCGCCAAGTTCGCGGAAACGGTCGAGCCGCTGATCGGGGAGACTGTTCCGATCCCGCCGGGGATTGCGCGGGTGATGGATCGGCCCAGGCGTTCAATCGAGATTGCACCGGATCTGGCGGATCTGCGCCGCGTGCTGCGCCACCCGCCGCATGCCACGGCAATGTAAACTACACTAGTCATTATGTAATGTTTATGTTACATTCTGCTTCATCATTCGCCTTCCCGGGATAGGACCCCATGCTCCAGCGCTTCGATGAACGCAACCGCGATCTGATCGTCAACGTGAACGGGAAGCTCGTGCATCGCGACGAGGCAGGCGTCAGCCCCTTCGACTCGGTCGTGCAGGGCGGCGACGCCGTCTGGGAGGGTCTGCGCCTCTACGACGGGCGCATCTTCAAGCTCGACGAGCACCTGGCGCGCCTCCGCTCTTCCGCCCTGGCGCTGGCCTTCACCCGCATCCCGCCGAACGACGAGATCATCGCCGAGATCCGGCGCACCCTCGCCGCCAACGACATGCGCGACGGCGTCCACATTCGCCTTACGCTGACCCGCGGCGTCAAGTACACGAGCGGGATGGACCCGCGCCTAAACCGGTCCGGCCCCACCCTGATCGTGCTGGCCGAGCACAAGGCGCCGGTCTACGACCAATCGGGGCTGCAGCTCGTCACCAGTTCGCTGCGCCGATTCGACCCGGACACGCTCGACCCCAAGATCCACCACGCCAACCTGCTCCAGTCGATCCTGGCCAAGGTCGAGGCGAATGCCGCAGGCGCCGACGACGCCCTCATGCTGGACCGGCGCGGCTTCATCGCCGAGACGAACGCGACGAACTTCTTCGTCGTAGCAGGCGGCGCGGCGATGACCAGCCACGCGGTCGCCTGCCCGGAAGGGATCACGCGGGCGACCGTGCTCGAATTGTGCGCGGACAACGGCATCCCCTCGCGCGTCAAGGACCTCTCGCTGACCGAAGCCTACCGCGCCGACGAGGCCTTCTGCACGGGAACGATGGGCGAACTGGCCGCGGTGACCGAGATCGACGGGCGCACGATCGGCGATGGTCAGCCCGGGCCCATGACGGCCCGCCTGAGCGATCTGTTCCGGAGTTTGACGGAGAGCGCCGGGACCCCGATCTAGCCTCGCGCCACGCGCGCCCGGCCTGCATACGGCCCGGCCGCGCCTGCGGGGAGCCCGACCGGTGTCTTGCGGCACGACCCCACCCACGGCACCTTGCCGCCGACGCCACGAGCGACGCGACGCTGCCGCACACGAGACGGAGCCAGCCATGCCGCACCGATCCCTCCGCCCCGCCGCCGACCCCCGCGCGGTTCTTCGCGCGCCGCGGGCATCTCCGCATGCAGCGCCGCCACCCTGCGGTCGAGTGCGGACCGCCGCACCTGCCGCCGCGGCCCTCTTCCTCGCCGCCGCCTGCTCCCCCTACCCGCCCCCGCCCGGCACCGCCCGCGATCCCGTCGTCGACACCCTGCACGGCGTCGCCATCACCGACCACTATCGCTGGCTCGAGGACCAGGACAGCCCCGAGACGCGCGCCTGGATCGCGGAGCAGAACGCCTACGCCGAGCGCATCGTTGGGGACACCCCGCTGCGGCGAGGCCTGGAGGCGCGCCTGCGCGAACTGATGAACGTGCCCGGCGCGCTTTTCCCCCGCCGCGCCGGCGACTACGAGTACTTCACCTTCCGCAGGCCGGAGCGCGAGGTGGCCGCCATCTACCGCCGCCCCGCCCCCGAGGAGCCCCAGCGCGACCCGATCGATCCGGGCGGCGACTTCGAGATGGTCATCGACCCGCTCGACATCCACCCGGACGGCACCACGAGCGTCAGCATCCGGGACTTCTCGCCGGACGGCAGCCTGCTCATGTACGCGATCCGCGACGGGGGGCAGGACGAGGTGCAGATCCGGATCCGCGACCTGGCGACCGGCGAGGATCTGCCCGACCGCCTGCCCAACTTCCTCTACGGGTCGACCTTCTTCGACCCGGAGGGCACCGGCTTCTACTACACGTGGCGCTCACGGGAAGTGGGCCCGCGCGTCCGCCATCACGTCCTTGGCACGGACATCGCCGACGACACCGAGCTGTTCGGCGAGGGACACGGACCCGAGGTGTTCATCAACGCCAGCCAGGGCGGCGACGGCCGCTACCTGGTGTACGCGGCGCAGCACGGCTGGGCGCGCACGGACGTGTACCTGCACGACCTTCAGGCGGGCACCGGGCCGCAGCCGATCAGCGTGGGCGCGCCGGCGCGATTCCGCGCCCGGTTCGTGGACGACGAGATCCAGCTGCTCACCAACCTGGACGCGCCTAAGAACCGGGTGGTCGCGGTGGATCTGCGCGACCCGGATCCCGATCCCGCCAGCTGGCGCGAGGTGATCGCCGAGGCCGACGACCTGCTGACCGGCTACCAGATCATCGACGGCGCGATCTACGCGGACTACCTCCACAACGTCAGCAGCAGGATCGTGCGCTACGACATGGACGGGACGCGGGCCGGGGGAATCCCTCTTCCCGAGCATCATGTGGCGACGCTGCGCCCGTGGGGTGAAGGCGCGGGACTGCTCACCCTCCAATCCCTCGTCACACCCCCTCAAATCCTCAGGATCGATCTGGAGACGATGGAAACCGAGCCGTGGCTGCCGTCGGAGGTGCCCTTCGATGGCGCGGAGTACGAGGTGAGCCAGGTGTGGTACACGTCGGCGGACGGGACCGAGGCGCCGATGTACGTGGCGCACCGGCGGGGGCTTGAGCCCGATGGAGATACGCCGACGCTGCTGTACGGCTACGGCGGCTTCAACTCCAGCAACATGCCCCGCTTCAACAACGGCGCCGCGGCCTGGATGGAGCTGGGCGGCGTTTACGCGCTGGCGACGCTGCGCGGCGGGGGCGAGTTCGGCGAGGAATGGCATCGGGCGGGGATGCTGGAGAACAAGCCGAGGGTGTTCGACGACTTCATCGCGGCGGCGGAGTGGCTGATCGCCAGCGGCTACACGAATCCGGACCGGCTGGCGATCCGCGGGGTCAGCAACGGCGGGCTGCTGGTTGGCGCGTCGCTGACGAAGCGGCCCGATCTGTTCCGCGCGGTCTTCTGCGGCCTGCCCGACCTCGACATGGTGCGCTTCTACCAGTTCACCGACTCGAACAACATGCCGGCGCTACTGGAGTACGGGAACGCGGCGGTCAGGGAGGAGTTCGAGGTGCTGCGGACGTTTTCGCCCTACCAGAATGTGCGCGACGGGGTGGACTACCCGGCGGTGATGCTGACGCAGGGCGACCTGGACACGCGGGTGCCGCCTCTGCAGGCGCGGAAGATGGCGGCGCGGCTGCAGGCGGCGAGCAGCTCGGGGCTGCCGGTGATTCTGGATTACGATCCGCGCGCGGGGCACGCGGGCGGACGGACATTCAGCCGCGGCGTGCGGAACATGGCGATGGAACTGGCGTTTCTGCTGGGCCAGCTTGGGCAAGTATGACTTGCATCCCGGGAGGGTGACGTGTATGATCATGTCATAAGCTGTTTTTCATGTCGTAACGTTTTCAGAGGGAGAAATGCAATGCGAAGCGGAGACGAAATGCTGGCTCAGATCGTTGAGAAGTCCGCCCTGGACTCGGACTTTCGGCAACGGCTTCTTGCGGATCCAAAGACCGCGATCACCGGCGAATTGGGTATTACGATCCCCGATTCGATGAATATCAGGGTCCACGAGAGCGACATGCAGACGGTGCATCTCGCGTTGCCCCCGGATCCGAACATCACCGAGGAGCAGCTCGAAGCCATTTCGGCCGGCCTCTGCTGCTGCTGGTAGGCCTCGCAGTCGGCGAGTAGCCGACGCCCGAGGAGTCAAGACAACAAGACGTCAGGACAACATGACGTTTTGTAGGCTTGTGTTGACATTGGGAATGCGTGGGCACCGCGGTCCAGCCTGGGTGCACCGCCGCTCGAATGCAGCGGGAACTCTGTCCACGGGCTGCTAACAGCCTAGACCCTGGGACACCTGGGCATAGCTGGTAAGAGGGACCGCGCACATCCGATGCCAGTCCTCCCGGTCGATGACGGACCGGTTCAACAGTTCGATCATCTCGTCGAACTCATGGAGCGCCGAGCACCCCACCACTTCGGGGTCCGCCGCCTTCCGGTGTTGCGGCCAGGCGCGATCACGAGCGTGGCGCCAGAATCCGCTGTCGTACCTGGAGCCGCACGAGTAGTGCCAGCCGACGAACAGGCCGTAGCGGAGCATGTTGTTGATCAGGAACCGATTGACCACGGGCGCGTCGCGCTCGAGATGCTCCGGCGGACGGTCGAGGCGCGTCCGGAGCACCATCCCGATCTGCAACTGGGCGGATACGATCGCCGTTGCCTCGAGGGGCTCCATGAAAGCCGCCGCATTGCCGATGCGGGCCACTGCGCCGTCGTAGATCCGACGGTGGACAAAGTTGGGAAACCCGATGACGGCGCGCTGCTCAAACTCCGATACGCCGTCGGCCTCGAGGAACGTGTCGAAGTCCGATTCGACGTCGGCCAGGCTCGATAGAGCGCCGTTGAAGACGTACCCGTAGGAAGTGTGCGCGGTGAGCGGAATAACGAATACCCACCCGTGCGGACGCGCAACCGCGCGCGTGTAGGTATGCTGGAGCACCGGCCCATCGTGCTCGTTGCTGAAGACCGCCGGACAGCGGCGGATGACGGCCGTATCGGTGGGGATGAAGGGAAGGTCGATGTGGTGGTCGGGATGGAGTTGCCTGGGAAACCCGCGGGCATCGAACACCAGGTCGTAGCGTTCCGGCGCCCGGCCCTCGAATTCCACTCGCGCGCCGCCATTCACCCTGGTGATATCGAGCACCTTCGCGTCGATGTGACGCGCGCGCGTGCCCTCGTGGAGCAGGTCCGCCATCAGGTCGGCGGACAGGTGGTAGGCGTAGGACACCTGCTGCGGCGTGAAGTAGTGCGTGAAGTCTCGATCGTGCCGGCCCCATCCCTCGAACGCGACCCCGTACTTCCGAGTCCCGCTCAGGCGCTGCTGTACGGTTTCGTGCGGCAGACTCGTCAGCTGCTGCAGTTCCCGAACGAGGCTAGGCCAGCTGCCTTCACCGACTCCGATGACCGGGATGCGCGAGTCGTAGATGTGGTGCAGCTCGTGGTCGCTGTCGGGGTGAAGACGCGTTACGCTGGCGGCCGCCAGGGACCCTGCGGTCCCTCGCCCCACAACCGCGATCTTCCGTAAGGATTCGCTGCCCGGGTGTATCACCCCAAATGACCTCCACGCTCAAGGTCTGCACCGTGCACCTGACGGTGCTATACTACCGCTAACCAGCCCTTTCGACCAACGGTGATGAGGAGGCTGTGCAGCGTCGTGTTCAACAATCCATTTGATTCGTTTCACAATACCGTTGCCGAAGCAAAGGAAGAACGCGAGCAACTCGACCGGCTGCTGACCGTTTCCACGCCGCGAGAGCGCCTGCTTGTCACGGTCATCGCTCTCCTGTTGGTCACCTCGATCACATGGCTCCTGTTCGGCAGCGTAGCCCGCAGCCATGCGATCGACGGCGTACTCGAAGAGCCCGGCGAAAACCTGTCCGAAGCCGCCCGGTCCGTGCAGGCACTGGTCTGGATCGAGAACGACGTTCTGCCCGAGATCGCGGCCGGGATGCCGACGATGATCGAGCTGGGTATGGCGGATGGAGAAGCGGAGACGATTGGTGGAGAGATTGCGGCGATTGCCGCCGTTCGCCTGCCCGGGCTTTCAGCGGCTTTCGAGTCCGCAGCGCCGGGATCGGTCCACCGCGTCCACATAGCGCTCGATGAAAGTCGTGACCTGTCTTCCATTGCGGGTCGGGAATGCCGGATCGTCATCGAAATCGGCACCCGGTCTCCGTTCGCCCTCCTGCGACCGGAGCGACCATAGGCGTGCAAAGGATATCCACGCCAATTGTACTGCAGATGCATGCGTCGGAATGCGGTGCCGCCTGCATGGGCAGCATCCTTGGTTACTTCGGACGCTGGGTTCCGCTGACAGAGCTGCGGGAAAAATGCGAAGTGAGTCGAGACGGGAGCAGTGCGGCGAGCATCGTGCGCGCCGCCAGACACTATGGTCTCGAATGCAGCGGACTCAGTCTGCGCGCCGATCAGCTCGAGAGATTGCCGTTGCCGCTGATCGTGTTCTGGCAATTCAGCCATTTCCTCGTCGTCGAGGGGTTCGACGGTCGCAACGTCTATCTCAATGATCCGGCCACCGGGCGGCGGAAGCTTTCCGCCGAGGAGTTCGCCAGGGGCTACAGTGGAATCGCGCTCCGATTCAAGCCGGGACCCGATTTCGAACCCGGCGGTGAACGGCCGGGGCTGTTCAGACAACTGCACACCCTGCTCGCCGGATCATGGGGCGTGCTCGCCTGGGTGATCGCCTGCGGCCTCATGCTGACGTTGCTGGCCCTCATTGTTCCCGCATCTCTGGGCGTATTCGTGGACGATGTGCTGGAAGAACGGGGGCCCTGGGGCGGCATCGTGGCGGCCCTGCTCGGCGGCGGCGTCCTCGTCTACATCCTGTCCCTGCTCAAGCACCGGTTCCTGAAGCGGCTCGCAGTCCGGATTTCGGTGACCGGCTACAGTCGAGGCCTGTCGCGGCTGCTGCGGTTGCCGGTGGAGTTCTTCGAACACCGGCTCGTGGGCGATCTGACGGATCGAGTCTCGTCCATCGACAGAATCGCGAGGAATCTGACTGAGCAGTTTCTCGTGCTCATTATCGACATGGGAATGAGCGCCGTGCTGCTCGTTGCCATGCTGGTCCAGGATGTCCGGCTCACACTGGTCGTGCTCGTTCTGGCCGTCATGCATGGCGTGCTGGCGCACTTTCTGAATGGCGTCAGAGCCGTTCGAAGCCAGGCGATGAGGCGCGAACAGGGACTGCTGATCGGCGTCGGCATGCAGATGCTGAACCATGCCGACAACCTGCGCATGACGGGATCGGACGACCATTTCTTTTCGCGCTGGAGCGGTCATCAGGCGCGCGAACTGCATGCGCGCCAGCGCTACTCGGAGCTGGGCTCGGTCAATGCCGCGCTTCCGGGTTTGATCGCGGCCCTTCGAGCCGCGGCGATCCTGGGCGTCGGCGGAAGTCTGGTCCTGGTTGGGGAAATGACCCTGGGGGCGCTGGTCGCGTTCTACATCCTGGCCGAGATGTTTCTGGCGCCGATCGGGCGATTCCTGGAGTTCGCCGAGAAGCGCCAGGCGCTCGAGACCGATCTGCAGCGACTCGAAGACATCTCCAGGACCGCCGAGGATCCGGCTCTCATCCGCCGAAGTCCCCAGTCGGAGTCGATTCCCACCTTCAAGGGCCGGCTTCAGCTCGCCGGCCGGCTTGAGTTGCGAGACGTCACCTTCGGGTTCAACAGGAGCCGGCCGCCTCTGATCAAGGACTTCAACCTCCTGATCAGGCCGGGGCAGCGGGTTGCCGTGGTCGGTCCCAGCGGTTCAGGCAAGTCGACCCTCGCGCGTCTGATTGCCGGTATCTACCAGCCCTGGTCGGGAGACATCCTCTTCGATGGCCATCCGCGGGATGAGATTCCCGATGGGGTGCTGCGGCAGTCCATCTCGATGGTGGATCAGGAGGTGGTGCTCTTTTCCGCTTCCGTGCGCGACAACATCACCCTGTGGAACCCCGCCGTTCCGGACGAGGCCATCTTCGCGGCGGCGCGCGATGCCCGGATCCATGACGAAATCCTGCTTCGGCCGGATGGGTACTCCACCCGGGTCGAGGAGGGCGGCGTGAATTTCAGCGGCGGACAGCGGCAGCGGCTGGAGATCGCCCGCGGGCTGGTGGGCGATCCCACGCTGCTCATTCTGGATGAGGCGACCAGCGCCCTCGATGCCGCGACGGAGGAATACGTGGACGATGCCCTGCGGCGTCGCGGCGTCACCTGCCTGATCGTGGCGCACCGGCTGAGCACCGTGCGGGACAGCGACGAGATCATCGTGCTCGACAAGGGCGTAAAAGTGCAGCGCGGGACCCACGACGAGCTGATGGGGGATCGGGACGGCACCTACTACAAGCTGGTCAGGTCCGGATGATGCGGGACACGAGGCCGGTACACACGTCCATTGCGGAACTCGCCGCCAGCGCCGGCGGGTCCGTGCCCTGCGCCGGCA
The DNA here is from genome assembly GCA_965211645.1 of Longimicrobiales bacterium. Taxonomy (GTDB): domain Bacteria; phylum Gemmatimonadota; class Gemmatimonadetes; order Longimicrobiales; family Gaopeijiaceae; genus Bin94. The sequence continues at coordinate 1,555,959 of OZ242947.1, forward strand.
ACCTGCCCGTGAAGCTCGACGAACCGGACACCGTCTGGTTCATCGACCAGGGCGCCGTCAATCTGTTCCTGGTCGAATTCAGGGACGGGGTGGATCATGCGGCGCCGCAGCACCTGCTCCGCCGCGAAGCGGGCTGGCTGCTGCCGGGCGTCGCACCGAACGAGCCACGCGAGGGGGAAGACACCACGCTCAGCCTGGTCGCCAAGGGATCACCGGGCACCGTTCTGAAGCGCCTGCCGGCATCCCTGCTGTCCGAAGTCGATCCGGCGGAGCTGGCGGAACAGACCGATACCTGGGTGGCCGCGATTACGGACACGCTTTCGCGCTTTGCGAGTCACCGTCCGCGCCCGACTGCGCTGGCCGAGCCCGGTTCGGCACGGAGCCTGGCCCCATGTACGCTCTCCGTACGGCGAGGCGTCGTATGGGTATCCGAACCGCCACGCGGCGCCAGCCTCTTCATGGACCTGGTCGATCAGGCGGCGCTTGTCGAAGCGAGCGGCCAGCACGAAGCGGTGATGCCGCTGACCCGGGCAAGCTGGCTCACGCTCTCGGCCGAGGTGACGCTCTCGTGCAGTTCGACCGAGACGCTGGCACGGCAGGGCACCCTGCTCTCGGCGCTTGCGTCCTTCCACGCGGTTGCCTTCGCCGTGGAGCGCCTGAACCGCGTACTGGCCGTGGTCGACCATGCGAATCTCGAACGCGCGCGGACCACGAGCCGCTACACGGCCGAGAAAACTGCGCGACAGCGGCTCTTCAACATCTATGATCTGCCGATCGACCGGGACGTGAGTGTCGAGGACACGTCGCTGGCGGACGCGCTGCAGGTGATCGGACGCCGCGAAGGGATCGATTTCAAGATCCCCGTGCGCCCGGGATCCTCCGGTGCCCCGGTCAGCCTCGTTGACGTGCTCGACGCGTCAGGCGTGCGCGCCCGGCGCGTGCGGTTCAGGAACGAAGGCGCCTGGTGGCGCGGCGACAGCAACGCGATGCTGGCATTCCGCGCCGAAGACGGCCAGCCTGTGGCGCTCCTGCCGGGACGGTTCGGGCGCTACCGGGAATTCGACCCGGTCAGCAAGCGCAGTGTCCGGATGACGGCGGATCGTGCCGCCGCGCTGGCGGACGAGGCCTGGACGTTCTACCGACCGCTGCCCGCGGGAAGCGTGCGGCCGGCGGACCTGCTGCGATTCGCGCTGCATGGATCGGCCGCGGATCTGGCGCGGCTGGTGATGGCCGGCCTTCCGGGCGGCCTGATCAAGCTTGTGCCCGCACTCGCGCTCGGGTTCGTCGCGAACCAGACGGCGATCGGCGGAACCGCCGGAGCGCTCTATCCCGCGGCCGTGGCGGTGGCGGGCTTCGGCCTTCTCGGCGCCCTGCTGCACCTGTTTCAGAGCACGGCGATGACGCGGCTCGAGGGGCGCTCGGCTTCGCGCGTCGAAGCGGCCTTCTGGGACCGCCTCATGCGCCTTCCGCCAAGCATTCTGCGCCGCCATCCGTCGGGCGATCTGGCCATGTCGGGGATGACGTTCCAGAATCTTCGCGACGGGTTGCAAGGCGTCGTTGCCGATGGCCTGCTATCGATCCTTTTTCTGCTTCCGGTTCTTGGTGTCATCTTCCTCTACGATGCCACCCTCGGGACCGTCGCCCTCGCCTTCAGCCTGGCTTCGCTCCTGGTCACGGTTGTCCTGGGGCTGCGCCGGATTCCCGCCTGCGGGCGGATGATCCGCGCGGCGCGGCGCGTCTCCGGCCGGTTGTTCCAGATCGTGGGCGGCATAGGCAAGCTGCGTGTGGAAAACGCGGAAGCTTCGGCTTTCGCCATGTGGGCGCGGGACTACCGGGAGCAGAAACGCGCCGAACTCGAGATGGACGCGTTCGAGGGACATTCGCGCGCATTCGGCGCCGCCCTCCCCTTTCTTGCCGCCGGGGTCCTGCTGGCGGTCGTGGCGGCGGGCGACGGGGAGCTTCCGGTTGGCGATTTTCTCGTCGTCTACCTCGTTTTCATCGCCTTCCAGTACGCCATCGCCCGGCTCGGCGAGTCCCTTGGCACGGTCGCCTCCATGTTCCCGGCGTTCGACCAGATGCGCCCGCTCCTCGCCGCGGTTCCCGAGACCGAAGTCGAAGGAGCGACGGTCGAGTATCTGGGCGGCGACATTCTCTTCGACCGCGTCTCCTACCGGTACGATCCCGACGGGCCGCTGGTCCTCGACGATGTCACGATCCGCGCCCGCCCCGGTGAATTCGTCGCGATCGCGGGCGAGTCCGGCGCCGGCAAAAGCACCCTCTTTCGGCTGGCGCTGGGATTCAACCGGCCCACCGCCGGCGCGGTCTACTACGATGGACGCGACCTGAGGCACCTGAACCTGAAACAGCTGCGCCGCAGAATCGGGGCGGTGCCCCAATCGGTCGGGCTCCATCCCCTCGATCTCTGGGACAATCTGGTCGGTCACAACGACGAGGTGGCGAGTGACGAGGTATGGGCGGCGGTGCGAGTCGCCGACATCGAAGAAGAGATCAGGGGCATGCCCATGGGCATGATGACGATGGTCGGCACGGGCGGGAACGTCCTGTCGGGCGGCGAGAGGCAACGTGTCACCATCGCCCGGTCGGTGATCGGCAGCCCGCAGATCATGCTCTTCGACGAGGCCACCAACTGGCTGGACAACGAGAGCCAGGCCACGGTCATGCGGAACCTCACCGCCCTGACCTCGACCCGGGTTGTCATCGCGCACCGTCTGTCCACGCTGCAACAGGCCGATCGCATCTACGTGCTCCAGGCCGGAAGGGTCGTACAGAGCGGCTCTTTCGACGAACTCATGGAGGGCGACGGGGTGTTCAGGGAACTGGTGAGAAGGCAGGTCGCCTGATCCGAATGTGCTGACCGGCTGGAGGAAAGACATCGATGAATGGACCCATGGACGCGGACGACATCCTCGTATCGAGGGCCCGTGAAGACAGCGATTTTCGCGAACGTCTTCTCCGGGCGCCCAAGGAGACAGTCGAGAAGGAATTCGGCGTGACGCTGCCCGAAGACCATGAGATTCACGTGCACGAGGAGACCTATACCCGGACGCATGTGGTGCTTCCGCCGCGCAGCAGGTTCAGCGAGGCCGAGCGGGAGGCGGCGAGGACCGGCGGGGCATCGCTCGAGTTTCTTCGACGTACGCTCCACGATCCTGCGCCGCCCCTTCGCCCTGCGGCACCGACACAGGAGGAAGCCAGAGGCACTGGGGCCGGCACCGGGGCGCTTGCCGAGGCGGCGAGGGATGGGATCCGCCGCGGGCTTGCATTCCTGGAATCCACGATCGACGAGAATGGGGCCTGGCACTGCATCCGGTTCAATGTGGCCGACCCGGACATTCCCAGGCACTTCGAGAGGCCACCTTTCGTGTCGGCTCTCTGCGCGCTTGCCCTGGAGAGCTCCGATGAGCCGCGGGCCAGGGCGATATGCAGGGCAACGAAGGCATACCTCATCGACACCATCGAGTATCCCGGACTGTGGCGATACTACCGTCACCTGCCCCCGGATCTCGACAGCACCTCGCTCTGTTCGATGGTTATCGGGACGCACCCCTGGATCTGGCTCGGAAGGAACGTTCCCGGGATACTGGCGAATCAGGACGAGGACGGCCGCTTCATGACCTGGGTGCTGGAGGAAGGCGAACCCGATGTCGTGTCGCCGTTTCGCATCGAGGCCGATCCTGTCGTCAATGCGAACGTCATCGCCTGGCTGGGTGACCGTCCGAAAACCGGGGATGCCCGGCGATGGCTGGAAGCCCTGGTGACCGATGGGAGCCTCGAGGGCTCGTCGAAATGGTATCCCGACACGGTCGCGATCCACTATGCGATCGCCCGCGCGATCGTTCGCGCGAAGCCCGCCCTCGATCCGCTGCGCCCGCTGCTCGCGGATCGTATCCTCGGCTTGCGTGACCGGAAGGGAGGATTCGGCAATGTCCTTCAGACCGCTCAGGCGGTGTCGGCGCTCTACAATGTCGGAAGCCTCGGGCGCATCGACGCAAAGCGCGAGGTTGAGGGGCTGATGAACTCGCAGCGCGGCGACGGCAGCTGGCCGGAGCTGCTCGCGTTCGGCGACCAATCGTTGAAGTGGGGCGTGGTGGGGCAGATCGGGCATGGCTCAGAGGCCGTGACCTCCGCGTTCTGCATCGAGGCTCTGGAGCGCCTCGCCGAAGTCCTGAGGGCCTGAGCGTGCCCGCCGACTCGGCGCACGCGCGCCCCCGGCCCGGGATCCTGGCCCGCACGACTCTCGCGGACCGGGGCATCGTCAAGCTTCCCGTGCTCACCCCGCACCTCCGATTCCACGACATCGGCAGGGGGAGCGTGCTCCTCGTCTCCGAGTCGTTCAACACGCTGCTGCACGGCAAGCTGTACGGCGATTTGCTGCCGCTGCTCGACGGACGGCATTCCGAGGACGAGATCGTCGCGGCCCTCGAGGGTGCCCACGCGCCCACCGACGTCCTTGCGGCCCTTGCCGCGTTCGCCGCCAAGGGCTATCTGGTCTCCGCCGACCACGGGATGGACCTGGGCCCGGCGGCATACTGGTCGTCGCTCGGCGCGTCGCCGCGCTGGGCCGAAGAGCGGCTGGCGCACGCACGCGTCACGGTTGAGGGTGACGACGGCCGCCTCGTCCGGCATCTGGAGGAGGCTGGCGCCAGCGTGAGAGGCGGCGATCCGACGCTGACCGTCGTCGTCTGCGCCGACTATCTCGACGCGCATCTCGCGGAGGTGAATCGGCGCCAGCTCGAGGCGGGAGCGCCGTGGACCCTGGTGCGGCCGGGCGGGATGGAGCCGCTCTTCGGCCCCGTCTTCCGCGCTGACGGACGGGGCCCCTGTTGGGACTGCCTCGCATGCCGTCTGCGCAGCCACGGGGAAGTCCACGGGTTCCTGCGCAACGTCGCCGGCGAAGAAGCCGCCTTCAGGCCGTTCGCGGCCCAGCCGGCCGTGCTGGAAGCACTGTACGGGCTGATCGCGGCGGAGATCGTCAAATGGCTGGTGCTGGGCGAGACGGCCCCGATTCACGAACAGGCGATCGCGATGAATATCGCCACATTCACGAGTTCGCAGCACCGGGTCGTGCGCAGGCCGCAGTGCCGGGAGTGCGGCGACGAGGCGCTGTACCGGCCGGATCGGCCGCCCCTTCCGGTGTCTCTCAAGGCGAGCCCCAAGGCCCATCGCAACAGCGGTGGCGCGCGCGCCGTGTCGCCGGAAGTCACCCTGGCGAAGTACCGGCACCTGGTGAGCCCGGTCAGCGGCGTCGTGACCTGGCTGTCGCGCACCACCGATGAGACCGACTCCTGGCTGCACGTCTACTGGGCCGGAAGCAATCCCGGGATGAGAAGCCGGAGCCTGAGTTCGCTCCGGCGCAGCCTTCGCAGCAAGAGCGCCGGCAAGGGCAGCACCCGGCAGCAGTCCCGGGTCAGCGCTCTCTGCGAGGCGATCGAACGCCATTCGGGCGCCCGTCATGGGGACGAGATCCGTGTCGCCAGGCGATTCATCGAGTTCGCCGGGGGAGATGAGGCGATTCACCCCAACGACGTGCAGCTGTTCAGCGAGAGTCAGCTCGACGACGCGGAGAGCATCAACGCGAAGGGCCACCCCTACAACATCGTCCCGCCGCGTCTCGATCCCGACGCCGAGGTCGACTGGACCCCGGTCTGGTCGCTGACGCAGCAGCGGCACCGCTACCTGCCGACCTCCATCCTGTACAGCATGCTGCCCGAAGAGCGCGGTCCCGCGGACCTGATTGCCGATTCGAACGGCTGCGCCGCGGGCAACACCCTGGAAGAGGCCATCCTGCAGGGCTTCTACGAACTGGCCGAGCGCGACGCGTTCGCCATCTGGTGGTATAGCCGGCTGCGAGTGCCGGCGGTCGATCTGTCCAGCTTCGACGACGAGTACCTCGGGTCGGCCTCGGACTACTACGGCCGCCATGAGCGGGACCTGTGGATGCTCGACGTCACCTCCGACATCGGCATTCCTACCTTCGTCGCGCTCTCGCGCCGGCCGGACGCCAAAACCGAGGACATCATCTACGGCGCCGGCACCCACGCCGACCCGCGGATCGCCGCGCTGCGCGCACTCTGTGAATTGAACCAGTGCCTCACGTGGCTGCCGCGTCCCGGGGCGGCGGACGGCCGGCCCAGGATCGACGATCCGCTGGCGCTCTGGTGGTGGAAGACCGCCCGCCTCGCCGACTGTTCCTGGCTGGCGCCGGCGCCGGACGAGCCGCTCCGCAGGGCTTCGCAGTATCCGGCAATCGAATCGGCGGACACGCGCGAAGATGTGGAGCACTGCCGCGCGCTCGTCGAAGCCAGGGGCATGGAGTTCCTGGTGCTGGATCAGACGCGGCCGGATATCGGCATGCCGGTGGCCCGGGTCATCGTGCCCGGAATGCGCCATTTCTGGGCAAGGTTCGCGCCCGGGCGCCTGTACGACGTGCCCGTGAGCATGGGGCACCGCGAGCACCCGCTCTCCGAAGCCGGCCTGAATCCCGCACCCGTGATTGCGTGAGGAGAAGATGGATATCGACGCGGCCGTCGCGCTGACCCAGGACCGTCTCGCCGAGGAGGGCGGCACGATGGGTGAGCTGCTCGGACACTTCCGAAATCGTGTCTCGCCGGTCCTGATCGGGGATCCGCAGTGGGCGCGCATACTCGAGAGAGCCGGCAAGCTCCCCATCACAATGGGCGCCCTGCCATTCGGTTTCGAGCTGCCGCTGCATGCAAGCGAGCCCAGGGCGGACTTCGGCGTCTCCCTGGCGAGCGGAACGAGAACGGCGGCCTTCTTCCGGGAGAGGGCGCGCGCCGACGGAATGGACGAGACCGCGAGAGTGATCACGCGGCTCTTCGGCCGGATGGAGATCGAAGACTCGCCCCTGCGTGACATCGTCGGCTGCAAATTGATGCTGGAATACGATATCGGTTCGGCAGGGGACGGCGGGCGCTCACTTCCGGGCATGTTCCTCCGGCCCGGCGAACGCCCGATTCTCGGCGCCCGTGGCCAGGCGACCGATGTCCGTGTGGTCGCGGACGCGCTGTTCTCCTGCGTGGGCTGGGAGATGAGCGACTCCGAGCGTGAGAACATCGAACGGGTCTACCTGGCACAACCGGGAGACACGCGCATGGATTCGTTCGGCGTGTTCCCGTCTCGCTCACGGGCCCTGCGCCTGGCGATCATGGGCTTCAGATCGCGGCAGGCAACGTGGCGCTATCTCGAAGACACCGGCTGGCCGGGTCATATCCCGGCTGTCGACTCCCTGATCGCCCGCTTCGACGAGCGCGCGAACATTCTCAGGACCGGGGTGAACATCGACGTGCGGGAAGAGGGTGTCGGACCGACGCTCGGCCTCACGCTCATCGTCAAGCAACGGTATACGAAGGACTCGCGCTATTGGCTCGACGGCCTGACCGATTGGGAGCCGTTCCTGAAGGCCCTGCGCCATGAGGACATTGTCGTTCCGGAGAAGCTCGGGGCGCTTGCAGGCTGGGTTTCGAAGCCGACGACGCTCTTCGGGAAATCCGGGCGGTTCGTAATGCTGCGGGGCATTCACCACATCAAGCTGGTCGTATCCGGAGATCGGCTTCGAGAAGCCAAGGCCTACGTGTTCATGGTGCTTTCCGGGGCGGTCTAGTGTTCCGTCCCGGAAGTTCGCCGCTAACGAGAGTGCCTGACCAGGCTGCCACCGACTCGGTCCTGAGTCCGGGCTTGCCCCACTTGGGGGCGTCCACATACGGCTGGTCCATCAGGTCGCTCGCGAACTTCCGCCGCAACGAGTGCCAGCCTCTTCCGGGCATCGGGTCCAACTCCGCAAGAATCTGGGCCTTCTGCCACCAAGCGTGCAACCGAGCGGCACCAACAGCCGCCAGCGGATTCCTGGGCGCGGGCAGCACCGGCTCTTCGCCGGTTCCGGAATTCGTTCTCCGTGCCTCGTCCAGAGCGGCGATCACGTCGCCGGTGACGGGCGTGACGTGTTCGTGGCCTGACTTGTCGTGCTCGGCCCGCCAGAGGATCGTCCCGCCCTCGAAGTCGATGTCACACCACCGAAGCTGGCGAATCGCTCCGATCCGGTGGCCCGTCTCGTGCACGAGGACCAGCGCGACGTGGAACTGCCAGTCCACCCGGCGCGACACGTTCAGCAGCGCCCGGTACTCTTCCTCGGCGAGGACCACCCGCGTCGGATTCTTCTCGGTGGGCGTTCTCAAGCCCTTCAGCGGGTTCGAGTCGAGCAACAGCCGACCCCGCTCGTCGCGGGACTTCGCCGCCCAATTCAGGGCTGCGATCAGGAACTTGAGGTCGTATTCGACCGTTCGATCCGACACGGGCTTGCCACTCGGTCCGATCCTGCCAGCCCGCCGTGCCCGGATGAAGCGGTCCCAGTCCCGGCGGGACAGGTTGGCCGGATCGCGGTTCCGTCCGAAGAACCGGAGGAACATGAGCATAGCGGCCCGGTCGTGCCCCCGCGTATGCGCGCCCTTGGTGGGCGTCACCTCCTCACCGTAGATGTCAAAGAGCCTCTCCAGCTTGAGCGGCTCAGGCTTGGCTTCGGCCTTGCCGTTCGGCGCGCCGATGAACCCGGCGGCGAACTGATCCGCCTGCCGCTTCGCGCGCGCCCAGTCGCGGTGTTTGAGCGACCGGCTCAGCCTGCGCCCGTTCTCGCGCCACTCTATCTGGAAGAGGCCGGTCTTGGGATCGGGAAAGATCCTCACCCGGTTCCGGCCCCACTCGCCAGCGCCGTAGGTGCGCCGGCTTCGTTTCGTGCGTGCCATCATTCGATTCCTCTCGATTGACGGACTGCACGATCTGCTTATCGGAAGTATCGCGGAGGGAAGCCGCCTCCGCCAGATGATGGTATTCCGACGCGCGTTGCTTCCTCCCCGAAATCGCTAAGGAAGACAGGCCGCCCACCGCGGCGGAGCGGAACGGGAAGGCGTATGACTACCACCCCGTCACCCGGTTCGGGCTACTGAACCGAGGCGCGCGGCCCGCCGTCCGGCTGGAACCGGACCGTGAATCGCCGGTCGTCCGACGGTCTCACTTCGATGAGACGGACCTCCTCGGCATTGCTCGCGATCTCCTGGTGCGGAGCAATCACCGGGGTTCTTAGCAGCTTCACGCCCAGGCGCCCCATGGCTCGAGACAAGGATGGGGTGATGTCCTGGCTCGGCGTGATGTCCTCCAGCACCGCGATGGTCTTGACGGGGCTTCCCTGCTGGACCGACAGGATGGTCTTCATTTCTCTTCTCCTCGTGGGATTTGGTGGAAGCGTTTCGTTTCGTCTATACCGCGCTACCGCCCGAGATCCTTTACGTTCGGGGATTGCGAGCCAGAAGACGACCGCGTCGCGGGGCCTCCGAGCGTTTGCTCGGGCCAACGCCATCGGGGCACTGTTCCGGCGCGGCCAGTGCGGACGTGACGCCGGGTTCAACCATTCGGTATGGCGTTCGAGCCGCTTCGCAGGAGGCGGGATTCGACAGCCGCGTCCGGCGGACCGCGATGCAAGACGGATCGAAGGGGGTAGCGCACCCTCCGTGCGCCGCCCGTTTCCTCCATGCCGCCGGTAGTCTACCAACTCTTCGCCACCCCCGAAGCAGATGACCGGCGGCTTCACGATATGGCATTCGAGCTGCTTTTGTCAATGGGCATCGAAAATCTGACACATCTGGGCAGCGAAAGTCGGACACTCGGAGAGACGGCCCGCGGAGGGAGCGAAGCGACCGGAGCGGGGCGTCTCGGTAGGGTCTGTGAGGTACGCATCATGGGGTCTCACCGTGGCCGGTGTGTTCGGCCGAGCGAGCCCGGGCTGCGGTCGGGTGGATGGCCTTGGAGAGTTCGGTGTGTCGGCGCATGCGGTAGCTGTTGCCGCGGATGTTGACGATGTGGCAGCGGTGGAGCAGCCGGTCCAGGAGCGCGGCCGCCATGACCTCGTCGTGGAGGATCTCGCCCCAGCGCTCGAAGCCCTGGTTCGAGGTGAGCACCGTTGAGGCGTGCTCGTAGCGTCGGTTGACCAACTGGAAGAAGAGGATGGCACCGCTCCGGGTGACCGGGAGGTAGCCGATCTCGTCGACGACCAGGAGCGCGGGGTAGGTGAGGGTCTTGAGGCGTTGGTTCAGACGGCCGGCGGCTTGGGCCTCCTCGAGCGAGTCGATCAGGTCGGTCAGGGTGCCGTAGTAGACCTTCCGGCCGCTTTGGGCCGTTGCGATGGCCAGGCTGATGGCCAAGTGGGTCTTGCCGACACCGGGGGGGCCGAGGAAGATGACGTTCTCCTTGCGCTCGACGAAGCCGAGCTCGTGCAGCGAGTCGATCTGCTCCCGCTTGACTGAGGGCTGGAAGCTGAAGTCGAAGTCCGCGAGCGTCTTGATCGCCGGGAGCCTGCTCGAGCGCATCGCGGTCTGCAGGCGGCGGCTGTTGCGAAGGGTGATCTGAGCGTTGAGGAGGCGCTCGATCGCTTCTGCGGCGGTCGTACCTCCTCCATCCACCCCGGCGAGGATCTCGTCCAGCGCCTCCAGGGCGCCCGGCATCTTCAGGTCGGCCAGCTGGGCCGCAATGCGTTCACGGCGCGAGAGCGGCTTCACTGGATGTCTCCCGTGATCCGGGCGTATGCGGCCAACGGGCGTCGCTCGACGTCCACGACGGGTGAGACCGCCGCTGTCCGAGTCCGACGCGCCCCTTGCGGCTCAGCTCTCGGCGCCACGGGGCGGTACAGCCAGGGAGTCAGAGGCGTTAGATGCGGGCGCTCCCGCTCGAAGCGGTCTGCTGGCCTTTCCCTGAGCGTGCCGTGGATCCGGACGTTGGCTTCGCCATCGAGCCACTGCAGCACCCGAGCGTTCAGATCGTCGTCTGAGACGAAGTTCCGGCCGTAGAAGAAGCTCTCGCGGACATACCGGATCGGCCGCTCCACCTTGCCCTTCGTCTGCGCCCGGTAGGGGCGGCACGCCCGGATCCGGAAGCCCCAGTGGTGGCTGAAGCGCAGGAACTCCGGGTTCTCGACCAGCCGGCCCCCTTCCCCGCGCCCGTCCCGGTTGATCACCGCCTTCATCTGGTCGAACAGCAGCTCCGAAGGGACGCCGCCGAAGTACCGGAACGCCGCTTCGAGGCCCCGCATCACCACCGGCATCGTCTGCCGCTCGTAGTAATGCAGCCACATCAGCCGAGAGTACCCCAACACCACGATGAGCGCGTGCCGCTTGCCCCACGGCAGCCGGAAGTCCGCGAAGTCCACCTGACCCTGATGGCCCGGAGGGGTCTCGAACCGTCGCACAGGCTCCTCTGGAGGCCGGGGCCGAACCTGTCGAACGTACCGCTTCACCTGGCTGTAGCTACCCGGGTACCCTGCGGCCTGAACCTCCTTGAACAGCCGCGTGGCCGTCAGCTTCGGATACTCCGCCAACCGCGCTTCAATGATCGCCTTGTAGGGGTCCAGCTTCGACGGCACTGGCGGCCTCGGCCGGTATCTCACCGCTTCCCCGTCCAGATCCCGGTCCAACTGTCCCGTCGCGATCCAACGATAGATCGTGTCGCGGCTCACGCCCACCTGCCGGGCGATCGCCGCCTTCGTCATGCCCTGCTCGAGATAGTGGCGTAGAAGCACCCGCTTCTCTCTCCCAATCATCGCGCCTCCAGTGCTGAATGGAGACGCCAGTGTAGAGCGAGGTCCGGTCAACCTCACGAACTCTCTGATCCACCGCCGAACCCGACCCCCGAACAACCATCCGAAATGTCCGACTATCGACGGCCACGTCTGTCTTATTTTGCATGGCCGCCAACAGCTTTTCGGAAAACGCGACCGTCGGACGCCGGGGTGGTGGCAAGTCCTGCGTGTCCGGCTCACTTTGGTGGTGGCCGGACACGGAATCGTCGTTGGGCCGGACACAGCCCCGGTCGTGCAAGCTGCTGCGCCGACTGAGGTTGCGCCTCGGCCAGCGTAGCGCCGATGCCGATCCGCGCTCCTTGGACGCGGCTGGGAGCGACCCCCCATCTCGGCCAACCTCGATTGGCACCGGGGAGGATGGAGCCGGACAGCCCCATCCCCCCCGCCGGTGCGGGGTCGCTCCCAGTAAGCAGTCCCTTGCGGGAAGGCCGAACGGCGAGCCGGTCCGGCCGGGCTCGGGTGTGGTCGGCAATGCCGGTCAGCCCACCGGCCAGCCGGTCGGCCAACCGGTCCTCCGCCGCCTCTCAGAGGCGCACGACACCCTTCCGGGACGGATTGATGCTGCGGGAGCGACCCCAGGCATGAGGGGCGAGGGTGTGCAAGCACGCTCGCCACTATGCCGTACCGAGCCTTCGGCGAGGGGGGTCGCTCCCGCCACGGCCGATGCGGCCCGTCCGGCAACGGGCGGGCGGGCCGCGAGGCCGCAAGACGCCACCGTGCAAGCGGATGGACGGAACGTCGGGTGTGAATCGCCGGAGCGCCGGACTGTGAGTCGCCCCCCCTCGTCGTTTTCACACTCCGGATCGACCACCGGCGGCAGCGCTCGGATCTCGGCAAACGGACGGGTCTTGAAGTCAGGACTTAGACCGGAACTCGCGCCCTTTCCTGCGACTCGCGGACTGCCTCCTTAGTCCTCGGGTGGCAGTGCGGGTGTACGGCGGCGAGGTTCGAGGGGATAGTCTTGCCACCCTCCGAGTGCGGCTTGACGTGATGAAGCTCGATCTGGCCAGCGTGCAGGGGCTGACGACACTCCGTACAGTTTCCCTCTTGTCGACGGAAAACCGTGTCCTTCATGGCTGCGTCCGCCGTTCGCTTTGGATCCTTCCATTCCGGCGCGACCCGATCCATCATCTTCTCCCGGAAGAACTCATACCGCGCGCGGATCGTATCCCCCTGATCGCTGGTCGTCTGCGTATGGACACCGTAGTTCAACCAGTACGGATCGGTTGCGTCTCCCTCTCTCTTTTGCTTCCGAGCGACCGTGAGTGCGTCGCGAAAACCTAGGAACGCGTCGGCCAACTCTTGCTGCCACCCTGGCACCGCATCATCGAGCCATTCGTCCACCAACAGCATGAGAGCGATAGCCTCGTGTGCGACGAGCCTGGACGTGAAGCGGCCATCGAGACTCACTACCAACGTGTTCAGGATCTTTCGGAACCGCTTCACATGCGGGTGGTCGTCGGTGATTGACAGGTGATCGTAGTAGAACTGATCGAGGCGCTGGCGAGCGATGCCCCGGAACTGCTTCGTGTCCCACCTTGCCGTAAGCAACGAGAACATCTGCGCCGCCATCTGACGACCCTCAGGCCGACCTGGATTGCGGGCCAACTTCTGGAAGAAATCGTGGCCGGGACACCGGTCGAGGCCCTTCTTGCCCCCGATTCGCAAGATGACGTCCGTCATGCCGCCCGGCCACGCATCTCGTATCTCCTGCGGCTTCAGCGGGGTTCCACCCTGTTGTCGGATGAAGAGATCACGTACGGCCTCCTCACTCGCGTCCGTCACCTTTACGACGATCAACTCAGTCTTGAGAAACCGTTCGCGATCGTCCTCGTCGAGATCGTCGAACGTCCTACCGGCCCAAGAACACGGCTGCTGTTTGGCTTCGTTCGTGAAGAGAACACCGGGGGGCAGATTCTCGGCCTTGGGGTCGAGCAGCTTGAAGGATCCTTCACGGAATGCGGAAAGCGCCCGCAGTCGCTGCTGCCCATCGATGACCTCGAATCTCTGGGCTACGATGCCCCCCTCCCTATCCTCAATGAAGTGGAGATGGAAGCTCGGTATCGAGTACCTGCGGAGAACGGAGTCGATCAGCAGTTGCTGCTGTACCGGCTTCCATACCCTTCCTCTCTGATACTCGGCATTCTCGAACATCATGTTCTTCTTTCGGAGGCCGATCATATCCTCGATGGCCATGAACTCGGTGTCCGTGTTCACCGGCATACCTCCGTGTCGGTGGAGTGGGTTGAGTCTTATCCCGGACGAGGGCCGCTAACCAGGCAGCCCCACCGGGTGGCGCCTCGCCAGCTTCCGAAGATACCACGACCAACGGATTGGTGCGTCGCGTACACTTGCCGCACGGGGTCGGCCAGCGCCATGCGGTGGCGGAGTGGGCTGAAGACCTCGACGATCTCGACGGGCTCCTCAAGGGAGCGCGCCTTCGCAGGGCTCCTCGGCTCGCGCCGTTGCCGTCGGGGTCAGAGGGGGCGCGGCCCCCCGCCAGCCTCCCTCGGAGACGCACGAAGTGTGGCCACGGGGAGTATGCTGGCTTAGCTACCATAGAGGCGAAAAACGAGCCCGTCCGCGCACCGAGGTCTCGCCGGACCCGCCCCTCCCGGCTTCCGATGTGCGAGCCCCGGTGACCCGGGCCTCGCTACCGAGGACCAGCCGCCCGGTTTGCCCCGCGCGACGCCTTCGCGGTCCTTGAGCGTACCGCTATGATTGGAGCATTGTCATGCTGCGGCGATTGGAAAATCAAGACATCTTCGGCAAACGATAGGGCGGGTGCGGAACCGGCCACAAGCCAGAACGACACAGAGATCCAATGAGCGAGACTACCAAGTACATCGGCACGTACGTCCACCGACGGCGGCGCACCACAAGCGGGATCTTCGACGCCGATCTGCACCGAAAAAACTGGACCGATTGGGAATTGGCTGCGGTGTTCCGTGTCTCAGGGAAGAGCATCGGCATTCGCCTTCCAACCGCCGACCCGGACTACCGCCCGTCGCACCTAATCTTCGACCGCGAGATACTGACGGCCAAGGCACTGCTGGCTGGCAACGTGTCAGGGTCAGGGGCCGTGACGCGGGTGTGGTCTCGGCCCGAGACCCGCAGACAGAGGATCGACTGCTTCGCGGCATACCGTCACAAGCGTTCGGCAACCGCTTTTTTCGATCACGGCGACGGCGACGTGATGGGCTGCGGCCCCGACCTTCTGGTCGACTACGACTTGGTGGCCGTCTTCAAGGTCGTGTGGAAGCGTGACGTCATGCTGAGGGAGTCTGTGATCGAGGTTGATGACCGTGAATGGACTGCCGAGCAACTGCTCAATGGTGAGGCCGAGATCTCGGGACGCGTGACGCTGGAATGGAAGAGGCCAGCCAAGCGATGATCGTGCGGCCATCCGTGCGAACCCTAACGCCGACGCCGACCCTGGAGCGCGGACCCGTCATCGCGAACTCAACCCGCACCGCAGGCCGGGAGTTCGAATCCGGGCGGGAGCCATCCCTCGCCGGAACGCGGTGCCTTATGCTCTCATAGCCGCCTTAGAGCGCAACCAACGGCTTCCACGCGCATGTGCTGGGGAGGAAGTCACCCGTCCAGTGCTGAGGCGGACAGGGACACGACCGAACTCTGCCCAGTCCAGTCTCCAGACCCACCCGAAGGATGCGTTTCGTGCGCTGGCGCATGCTCAGCGCGCCCCTTCTATTGTGCGGATGCTTGCCCCAACCCCCCGCTCGATCCTCGTCGCGGCGACCCTGGCCGCCCTGTCGGGCACGGCCTGCGGCGACGGAGCGACAGGGCCAACACCAACTCCGAACCGGGCGCCATTGCCCAACGGTTCCGTGCCGGTTCAGACCGTAACCGTTGGACAGACGACCACGCTGGATTTGGCCGGCTACTTCACCGATCCAGACGGCGACGCGCTGACCTACGCGGCAGCCAGTTCCCACATCGAGATTGCCTCGGTATCCGTGGCCGGCAGCGTGTTGGCCATCGTCGGGGTCGCAAAAGGGGCCACGACCATTACGGTCACGGCCAGCGACGACGATGGCGCGACGGCGCAACAGGCCTTCGACGTCACCGTCCCGAACCAGCCTCCCACATCCGTAGATACCATCCCCGCCGTGACGGTGGCCGTGGACAGCACGGCGACGGTGGACGCGGCGGCCTATTTTTCCGATCCGGACGGCGACGGACTCGTGTACACGGCGTCTTCGTCCGATTCCTCCCGAGTCACCGTGTCGGTCACCGGAAGTGCAGTGGCAATCGCTGGGGTGGCGAAGGGGGCTGTGACCGTCACGGTCACGGCCAGCGACAGCAACGACGCGACGGCGCAACAGGCCTTCGCTGTCACGGTCCCCAACCGGCCTCCAGAACCCGTGGACACCATCCCCGCCGTGACGGTGGCCGTGGATAGCACGGCGACGGTGGACGCGTCGGGGTACTTTTCCGATCCGGACAGCGATGAGCTCGGCTACGCGGCGTCTTCGTCCGATTCCTCCCGAGTCACCGTGTCGGTCGCCGGAAGCGCGGTAACTATCGCCGGGGTGTCTAAGGGGGCAGCAACCATCACGATCACGGCCACTGACAGTGACAGCGCGACGGCGTTACAGGCATTCGCCGTCACGGTCCCCAACCGGCCTCCCGCAGCGTTGGACTCCATTCCCGCCGTGACGATGGCTGACGCGACGGCGGTGGTGGACGTTGCCAATTGGTTTGCGGACCCGGACGGGGAGCCGCTGACCTACACAGCCCGAAGCATGGACACGACAGTGGCACGGATAGCGGCGGTTTCGGGTTCTGTGGTCCACCTGGTTGGCGGGAGGGCGGGGAAGGCGGGACTGGAGGCAACGGCAACCGATTCGGAGGGGCTGTCCGCGCGCGCAACAGTCGTTGTAACCGTATTTCGCGACCGGGACGCCCTCGCGGCACTGCACCGCGCAACGGGCGGCCGGTACTGGAGGCGCGCCGACAACTGGCTGACGGACGCGCCGCTGAGCGAATGGTACGGGGTAAACGTCGATTCTGCTGGGCGGGTAGCGGCATTGGACCTTTACGGCAACGGGCTGAGCGCCTCAATCCCTTCGGAGATCGGCGACCTAACCGCGCTGAAGCTGCTGGACCTGGGCGGCAACAGCTTGATCGGCTCGATTCCCCCTGAGATCGGAAAGCTCGCCGCGCTGGAATCTCTGTCCATCGTCTACAAAGGCCTCGACTATCGGGGCCGCAAACGTCTGAGCGGCCCGATTCCCCCCGAGATCGGCAACCTCGCGGCGCTGAGGGAGTTGCACCTTTACGGCAACGACCTAAGCGGCCCGATTCCCCCAGAGGTCGGCAAGCTCGTTTCCTTGGAATCGCTGAACCTTGAGGACACCCGTCTGAGCGGTCCAATTCCTCCCGAGATTGGTAACCTTGCCGCGCTGGAATTGCTGAGCCTTTCCAACGACAGGCACACCGGCGAACTGACCGGGCCGATACCCCCCGAGATCGGCAAGCTTCGAGCGTTGAAGGGGCTGTACCTCTACGGCAACGATCTGAGCGGCCCAATCCCTCGGGAGATCGGCAACCTCTCCGCGCTGGAATACCTGTGGCTCAGCACTAACCGAATTGGCGGGCTCATTCCGCCGGAGATCGGCAACCTCTCCGCGCTAAGATCGCTGACTCTCAGCGGCAACCGCCTCAGCGGTCCGATTCCGCCCGAGATGGCGAACCTCACGGCATCAACGTCGGGGCTGTCCCCACCCAGCAACCCCAACCTTTGCGCTCCCGACTCTCCCCGGCTTCTGGCGTGGCTTGCTGCGCGGCACGAGCAGCCTCGGCGCTGTGCAATGCTGGGCGGGTACCACCGGGAGGCGCTGACGGCGCTGTACATCGCAACGAACGGCCCGAACTGGAAGCGTTCCGACAATTGGCGGACAAACGCGCCGCTAGGGGAATGGTACGGGATCAGCGCCGATGCGGCTGGACGGGTGGTATCGGTGGAGCTTTCGGACAACGGCCTAGCCGGACCGATCCCCACGGCGATTGGCAATCTTGCCGCGACGTTGGAGGTACTGGACCTCTCCGGCAACGCCCTGACCGGGCGTCTGGTGGTGAATGGGGTGCGCCGCGAAGGCTCGATCCCCCCAGAGATCGGCGAACTCATTGCACTGGAATCGCTGCACCTTGGAGACAACGCCCTGACCGGCCCGATTCCCACAGCGATGGCAAACCTCGCGGCCCTGAAGGTGTTGGACCTCGGCGGCAACCCCGCCCTTTGCACGCCCGACTCCCCCCGCTTCGTGGAATGGCTTGCCGCCCTGTACGCACAGCCGCCTCGGCGTTGCGCGGTGTTGGCCGGTTACCACCGGGAAGCGCTGGCGGCGCTGTACCGAGCAACGGACGGCCCCAACTGGGGACGCGACGACAACTGGCTGACGGACGCGCCGCTAAGCGAGTGGCGCGGGGTCAGGACCGACTCGGATGGACGGGTGGTGTCGCTGTACCTCGCAGAGAACGGCCTGAGCGGCTCCATTCCCCCGGAGATCGGCAACCTCGCAGCGCCGGGGGTACTGACATTGCTGAGCCTCCACGGCAATGACTTGGGCGGACCCATCCCCGCGGAGATCGGCAACCTCGTCTCGTTGATGCGGCTCGACCTTCGCAATAACCGCCTGACTGGCCCAATCCCTCTGGAAATGGCGAACCTCGTGGCGCTGAAGGTGTTGGACCTCGACGGCAACCCCGGCCTTTGCACGCCCAACTCCCCTCGGCTCCTGGCGTGGCTTGCCAAGCTGAACGTGCAGCCGCCACCGCGCTGCTTGTGAGAGGTCCGTTAGGGGGGACAACCGTGGTGGCTAGAAACACGCCCGTCGCTGTCGAACTGGATTTGAGCCCCCTGGCGCCTCCTGGCAACCGCTACCAACTGTCTGTCGAGGCTTGCACCTGCACGAGGCGGGTTTTCAGGACCCTCGGGAGGGAGCGGCACGGGCGCGGGAGTCCCGCCATCCTGCCGTGATTCGGACTTCAGGTGCTCTGCCGGGCTGGCAAGGCGCGACGAAAGGCGAATAGCAGAGCTATTTGCCTGAGGAGCAACGCAGAGCGGAGCCCCAAAGACGAGAATGTAAAGAAAACATGATATTTTGTAATGTCAACATGACAGTGCGGTTCGGCGAGGGTAGCGGTTCAGCGCGGATGCATCGGTGCTCGAATAGCCGAGAGATTTCCGGGACGGGACACCTAGTTCCGCGCGAGCGCTTCGATCTCGGCGGCGGCGGCCGACGCGGTTTCCTTGATCACCGCGGCGAGCGCATCGAAATCGTCCACCCCGCAGATGCCGGCGATCGTCGCCCTGGGTCCGGCGGGCGCCGATTCGGCCTCGAACCCGTCGTCCGCGACAAGCCGCAGCGCGCCGCGGAGATTCCACCACAGCACTGCCGCCGTCGCGAGCCGCTCGGCGGCATCCCCGGTGATCAGTCCACAATCGCCCGCCGTGCGGAAAGTGCGCTCCGCATCGCCCGCCGGACGTGCCGCCGTATCGCCGCCCGGCGCCAGGCGCAGGAGCAGCGCGGCGCGCTCGATGTCCCGAAGACCGCCCCGCATCGTGGTGATCGACTGCAGGCCCGGTAGGCCGGGTTCGACGGCACGCTCTCCTGGTTCGCGCAACTCAGCCAGCAGCATCTCGCGGACCGAACTTTCGCCCAACGCCTCGCGCAGCTCTCCGGAGACCTGTTGCGCAACGTCCTCATCGCCCGATCCCCACACGCACCGGGCTCGCCCCAGAGCCACCGGATCCCGTCCCGAATCGGGGTTGCGGAGTTCTTCCGCGAACGCGTCGAGCGGCTGGATCTCGCCCGCCCCTCCACGCGCGAACGATTGGTGCGACAGCAGCAGGTTGTCGCGGGTGAGCGCGCGCAGCGCCTTCCGGAAGCGGCCGCACAGTTTCCGATAGTGCCTGGCCGGGGTGCCCTCGTACACGAACCGGATGTCGAGTGTCTCGCCCGGCATGGCTTCTCCACTCGCGAGGGGCCCCTGCACGACGACCGCCACGCCGCCGCTGCCTCGCGGCACGCCGCGATCGGCAAAGTCCTCCTCCACCGCGGATAGCGCGCTGACGATGGAGGCCTCCGCGACGCGCGACAACGCCGTCGCCGCCTCGTCGATCGACAGGCTGCCGCGCATCACGTGCACGGCGATCTGGAAGACCTTGCCGTTGGACCACTCACGCGCCGCGTCCACTGCCTCGCCGGCGTCCTGCACGTGAATGTCGGCGAGCTGGGCCTTCATCTCCGCCAGACTGAGTTCGTGCGTCCAGTACAGGCGCGCCAACCCGCACCGGGCAATCGCCTCGGACTCCGGGTCCGGCAGGAATCCCTCCGGGAGCTCCAGATCCGTGAACTCCCGCTCCCTGAGCATGTCGAGCAACGCCGGGGCACGGTTGATCCATCCGGCGATTCGAGGGGCGGCGCCGTGAATCTCGGCGATCGCGTCGAACGCGTCGGGGCGCGCCGCGAACGCCCGGCTGTCGTAGGGGTTCCAGTCTTCGATCTCGGGATAGAACTGCGCCCGTTGAAGATCGAGCAGGGGGTCGATGGTCTCGAACCACCGCCTGGGGAAGAGGGCCAGGCCGTTCATCTGGATGTAGCTGCCCGGCAGCTGCGGCGAGGCGGCCTCGCCGTGATGCTGAAGCAGCGGATAGCGCCGGCTCGACGTGTGGTGGTCGGCGTGGCGCTGCATGTTGTAGTACAGCCAGTTGGTGAACTTGTAGGCGGCGCTCCAGGCGTGCCGGGGCTTGACGGGCTCGAACCGGCCGGCGGGCGTGAGGATCCGTCGCAGCCCGTAGTGCTGCACATAGTTGCTGATCTTCATCGAGAATACGACGTTGGCGCACAGAACCACGTAGACCAGGGCCGCCCACGGACCGCCCATCCAGAGGATGATGCCGTACCAGAAGATGAGCTGCACGGCGTAACGCCAGAACGCATTCGTATGGTGCCACACCGGCTTCTGGCGGCGGGTCAGGCGGCGGCGTTCGAACCGCCAGGCCCCCACCAGGTTGTTCGCCACCTCCGCGGGCAGGTATCGCCAGAAGCTCAGACCCTTTGGAGAGGACCCCGGGTCCCGCGGCGTGCATACCCACGGATGATGAATGTAGACGTGCTCGGTCGCATAGTGCGGGTAGGAGACGGAAGCCAGCAGGAACTCGCCGAGGCGACGCTCCCAGAGAGCGCGGCGGTGAACCAGCTCGTGGCCGACGATGAAGACCGTCTGTCCCACCATCGTGAGAATCACGGCCACGCACCAGATTTCCCACAGGGCCAGATGATCGGAAACGAGTGCCTGCCAGAGCGCGAAGACGAACGTGACCGGCCAGAGGACCGCCCACAGCCAGAGCGAGAGCTTGTACAGAAACAGCTGGCTCTCGCTGGTGGTGGCCGGATCCATGTTCCGCTCCTCCAGACCGAATATCCTGTCGAAGCGGTCCGCGAGCGCGTAGAAGACCAGCGGCACCGCGATCCACCAGCCGCCGTATACCGCGGCGCACATGACGAGCGGAAAGATGGCAAGGGGCGCGAAGTGTGGGAGCGCATTCGCAACGGAAGCCTCAACGATCCTCCGTTCCATGGCCACGGGGGGATTGATACTGTGTGCCTCCATCGTGGAAATCCTCGGCCTGGACGATTACGCTCCTCGCACCTCACGATCCCAACGTATTCTTGCCCGGCGCTTCCCGCCGGTCAAGTCAGCGAAAAATACTCACCGACGCATGCTCCTGGCTGTCCCTCGAGGACTCGATGCCGCAGCCAAACCGTGTCGTGCGCCGCCGCCTCGATCCCGAACACCCGCCCTTGAAGGAGGATTGAACATGAATCGCGCAATCTCCCGTCCCGGCCTCGCGGCGCCGGTCGGCGCCCTGTGCGCCGCGCTGGCGCTCGCCACCGCCCTGCCCCTCACCGCTCAGTGCGACGACTGCGTCTTCCCCGGCGGAACATGGGAAGTGGTCCGCGGCCCGGACCTCGACGCTTCCGGCTGGGACCGGGAGACGCTCCAGCGAACCGCCGCCTTCCTGCGGGACAGCGCCAACTCGACCGGCGTGGTCGTCGCGCACAAGGGCCGCGTGGTCTTCACCTTCGGCGACATCGAGGAGCTGTCGTACCTTGCTTCGGTGCGAAAGAGCATCCTGGCGATGCTGTACGGGCACTGGGTCGAGAACGGCGTGATCGATCTGGACGCCACGATGGCGGACCTCGGCGTCGACGACATCGGCGGCCTCCTGCCGATCGAGCGGCAGGCCACGGTCGACCACCTCGTCACGGCGCGCTCCGGAGTCTACCACCCCGCCTCCAACTCCGGCGACAACCTGGCCGAAGCGCCCGAACGCGGCTCCCGGCAGCCCGGGACCTACATGCTGTACAGCAACTGGGACTTCAACGCCGCGGGAGCCGTCTTCGAGCAACTCACCGGCCGCGACATCTACGACGAGGCGCAGGCCCAGCTCGCCATCCCGCTGGGCTTCGAGGACTGGGACCGGTCGGCGCAGCGGAAGAGCGGCAACCTGAGCGTTTCGCGAAACCCGGCGTACCACTTCTGGCTCTCCACGCGGGACATGGCGCGCATCGGTCACCTCATGCTGAACGAGGGCGCGTGGGACGGCGAGCAGGTGATCTCACGGGACTGGGCGCGGCGGATCGTCAGCGTGGTCACGCCCCTTGAGGAGATGAATCCGCCACGCAGGCGCGACGGCCACTTCGGCTACGGCTACATGTGGTGGGTCTTCGACGGCCCGCGGGTGAGCGGCCCCTTCGAGGGCGCCTACACCGGGAGCGGCGCGGTCGGCCAATGGATCAGCGTCTTCCCGGCCGTCGACCTGGTGATCGCGCACAAGACCAAGTCCGCCTACGGGCGCTCCACGAGCACGCGCACATGGCAGCGGCTCGTGGAGTTGCTCTTCGAGGCGCGCGGGGTGGAGATGACGGGGCCGTATCCGTGGGCGAGGGAAGAATAGTAAATACGACATTACATATCGTCATGTTTGCTTTACATTTTGTCTGTGCGTGGGCCCACAACGGCAGGAATATGACAAATGCAACGGCAGAAATATGAGGTTGCCGACGGCAGGAACAGGGAAGGACCGCCGGTCCCCCCGGCGTACACGAACCGCAGCGTGCACGCCGGGGAGCATCGCGCCCGAGGGTGTCAGCGCGTGATCACGGCGCGGTAGGCCCCCGGATCCCGGAGTTCGTAGCCTTCGGCCGTGACCTGGATCACGCGGACCCGGTAGAGGCGGAGCCGATTGCGGTCGGGCACCCGGAATTCCATGACCGATCCCGTCCGCAGCGAGCCCGCCAGGATAACCTCACGGCGCTCGGATGCCCCGGACTCGAACAGCTCGAACCCGGGAGCCCGCACGGCCTCGATGCCGGGGCCCTCAAGTTCCAGGAAAATCCCGCTGTCGCGATTCGCGGCCGGTGCGGCAAGCGACACCGTCAGGAAGCCGGGATCGGCCTCGGGGGCCGTCAGGCTGACTGAACCGTCGGTGCACGACCAGGCCGTGGCGACAGTGAGCAGCATGGCGAGCACCCATCCAACCGCGCGCGCCCGACGAGGCCGGCCGGCACGCGGCGAACGACCTCCGCGCCCCGCGTCGCGACTTCGTGGAGGTCGGGAAGCCCCCCGGGCTCCGGCGGGAGCCGCCAGCAGGGCACCGGCGGCGGAAGCGGGACCCGAGTCCGTCGGGGCGGGCCCGCAGCGTGCATCACCCCGCCGGCAGCGATCGATCCAGGAGATCAAGTCGCCGAGGTCGTAGCCACCGTTCCGGTTGCCGAGACGATCGAGCGCCTCCAGCCGTGCGGCACCCAGCGAGGCTTCGCCGAACAAGGTTGCCGCAGCCTCTTCGGGGCTGATCCCGTCGGCGACGATCAGCGCCTCTCCCGCATCGTCCACGACACGCCCGCCAGCCGCATCGCCCGCGGAGGCCGCGTCGATGACCGTAGCCGAGAGCGAGTGCGACAGCGGCCGCTTGTCCTCCGTGCAGATCGCGCCAGTCGCGGCGCAGTCCGTCGTCTCCGGCAGTGATATCGTCACGGTATCGCTTGTCGAACCCGGCTCGACGGTGATCGTCCAACGGAGATTGCTGGCCGATTGTTTTCGCCTCGCGCGGGTCACGTCGCCGCCCGTCACGTCGAACGCCTCGTCGCGCAGCGTCCGGTAGCTGATGCTGAGCTCCTCGCTGAACGTCAGGCCGAACTCGAACGCGCTTCCGTCGTGGGTGGCGGGCACGTCCTCGAAGGTGGCCGTCAGCGGCGTGGGCGCTTCGGTGTCGTTGTCGACGATCGTGCCGGTCGCCGCGGCGTCGCCGAGGCTCGCGCCGGAGGCGTTGCTCAGGGTGAGCGTGAAGGTCTCGTCCTCCTCGTCGGCGGAGTCGTCGGTCGTCGCGACGCTCAACGTCTTCGATCTGTCGCCCGCGTCGAAGGTCAGCGTTCCCGATGCGGCCGTGAAGTCCGTTCCGCTCGCCGCAGTCCCGCCCGTGGTCGCGTAGTCGACCGTCACCTGCTGACTGCTCGCGTCCGACAGCGACACCGTGAACGTGACCGCGTCGCCCTCGGTGGCGCTCGCGTCGGCCACGCCCAGCGACGGGACGGTCGCCTCCTCCTCTTCGGCCTCGACCGTGGCCGACAGCGAGTGCGACAGAGGCCGGTCGTCGTCCGTGCAGATCGCGCCGGCCGCCTCGCAGTCCGTCGTCTCCGGCAGCGTGATCGTCACCGTTGCGGTCGCCGAGTCCGGATCGACCGAGATCGTCCAGCGGCGGTTGCTGCCCGTCTCCTTGCGCTGGGCACCGAAGACCGAGCCGCCCGTCACCTCGAAGGCCTCGTCGCGCAGCGTCTGGTAGCCCACGCTGGGCTCCTCGCTGAACGTCAGGCCGAATCGGATCCGGCTGCCGTCGTGCGTCTCCGGCATGTCCTCGAAGGTGGCCGTCAGCGGCGTGGGCGCTTCGGTGTCGTTGTCGACGATCGTGCCGGTCGCCGCAGCGTCGCCGAGGGTCGCGCCCGAGGCGTTGCCGAGGGTGAGCGTGAACGTCTCGTCCTCCTCTTCGACCGAATCGTCGGCTGTCGTCACGCTCACCGTCTTCGACGTCTGGCCCGCGTCGAACGTCAGTGTCCCCGACGCCGCCGTGAAGTCGGTTCCGCTCTCCGCCGTACCGCCCGAGGTCGCGTAGTCGACCGTCACCTGCTGGCTGCTCGCCTCCGACAGCGACACCGTGAATGTGACCGTGTCGCCCTCGGTGGCGCTGGCGTCGGCCACGCTCACCGACGGGACGGTCGCCTCCTCCTCTTCGGCCTCGACGGTGGCCGACAGCGAGTGCGACAGGGGCCGGTCGTCGTCCGTGCAGATCGCGCCGGCCGCCTCGCAGTCCGTCGTCTCCGGCAGCGTGATCGTCATGGCGCTGTCCGCAAAGGTCGGATCCACCAGGATCGTCCAGCGGCGGTTGCTGCCCGTCTCCTTGCGCCGCGCGCCGAATACCGTGCCGCCCGTCACCTGGAACGCCTCGTCGCGCAGCGTCTGGTAGCCGACATCCAGCTCCTCGCTGAAGGTCAGGCTGAAACTGATCCGGCTGCCGTCGTGCGACTCCGGCACGTCCTCGAAGGTCGCCGTCAGCGGCGTTGCGCTGGCGTCGTTGTCGACGATCGTGCCCGTCGCCGTGGCGTCGGCGAGGCCTGCGCCGGAGGCGTTGCTCAACGTCACCGTGAATGACTCGTCCTCCTCCTCGTCCGAGTCGTCCGTTGTCGCCACGCTCACGGTCTTCGAACTGTCGCCCGCCACGAAGGTCAGCGTCCCCGACGCCGCCGTGAAGTCGGTTCCGCTCTCCGCCGTCCCGCTCGCGGTCGCGTATTCGACCGTCACCTGGTCGGTGCTCGCGGCCGACAGCGACACCGTGAATGTGATCGTGTCGCCCTCGGCGGCGCTCGCGTCGGCCACGGCAAGCGACGGGACGGTCGGCTCCTCGCCTTCGACCGCCACCGTGTCCGACAGCGAGTGCGACAGCGGCCGGTTGTCGTACGTGCAGATCGCGCCGTCCGCGTCGCAGTCCGTCGTCTCCAGCAGCGTGATCGTCACGGTGCTGTCCGCCGAGACCGGATCGACCGATACCGTCCAGCGCCGGTCGCTGCCTCTCTCCTTGCGCTGAGCGCCGAACAGCGTGCCGCCCGTCACCTCGAACGCCTCGTCGCGCAGCGTCAGGTGGCTGACCTCCAGCTCCTCGCTGAACGACAGGCCGAACCTGATCCGGGTCCCGTCGTGGGTGGCCGGCATGTCCTCGAAGGTCGCGGTCAGCAGCGTCGGCGGCGCGATCGTCGCGGACAGCGAGTGCGACAGCGGCCGGTCGTCCCCGGTGCAGATCGCGCCGCTTGCGTCGCAGTCCGTCGTCTCCGGCAGCGTGACCGTCACCGTGTCCGTCTTCGAAGCGGGCTCGACCGTGGCCCTCCAGCGTCGGTTGCTGGCGCCTTGACTGCGGCTCACGCCGGTCACCGAGCCGCCCGTCACCTCCAACGCGCTGCGAATCGTCTCGTGGCCGACCTCCACCTCCTCGCTGAACGCGAGGCGCACATTAAGCGCCATCCCGTTGTGTGACTCCGGCAGATCCTCGAAGCTCACGGTGAGCACCGTTGAATCGTTGTCGACGATCGTGCCGGTCGCCGTTGCGCCGCGCAGGCCCGCGCCGGAGGCGTTGCTCAGCGTCAGCGTGAAGGTCTCGTCCTCCTCGTCGTCCGAGTCGTCGGCCGTCGCGACGCCCACCGTCTTCGACAGCTCGCCCGGGACGAAGGTCAGAGTGCCCGACGCGGCCGTGAAATCCGTGCCGCTCTCCGCCGTCCCGTCCGAGGTCGCGTAGTCCACCGTCACCTCCTGTTCGCTCGCTATCGACAGCGAAACCGCAAAGGCGACCGTGTCGCCCTCCGTCGCGCTCGCGTCGGCCACGCTCAGCTCCGGGCCGCGCTCCTCGCCCTCGACCGTCGCCGACAGCGAGCCCAGTAGCGGCCGGCCGTCGGCCGTGCAGATCGCGCCGGCCGCTTCGCAGTCCGTGGTCTCCGGCAGCGTGATCGTAACCGTGGCCGTCGCCGAGTCCGGGTCGACCGAGATCGTCCAGCGTCGGTTGCTGCCGGTCTCCTTGCGCTGGGCACCGAACACCGTGCCGCCAGTGACCTCGAACGCCTCGTCGCGGAGGGCCGTATGGCCGACACTGGGTTCCTCGCTCAACGTCAGGCCGAACCGGATCCGGCTCCCGTCGTGCGACTCGGGCATGTCCTCGAAGCTTGCCGTCAGCGGCGTCGTCAAGAGCGTGTCGGCGGGGACTTCCGGTTCGAGCCGGTAGGCGTCGCTATCGAAGAGAAGCGTGCCGTTCAGCGCCAGGCCGTTCGCAACCAACACGACGGTCGTGGCGCCGCTGTCGGCTGCGGTGACGGCGTGGCTGAAGGTGAGCGTGTCGGTCCAGCCCGTGCTCGTGAGCGCCGCCTCCCGGCGCGTCCCGTCGAGCGTGATCCCCAGCGTCGGCGTCACGCCCGGGGGGCCCTGATAGCTGACCTGGCGGCTGAACTCGACCGCCGCCGTAACGGTCTCGCCGGTGTCCCAGGTCCCGTTGGCCCCCGGGTGCGAGGTCAGCCGCGCGCTCACCACGTGCGTGGGCTCGCGTCCGGCTACCTCCGCGACGGCCTCTGCCTCGAGGTGGCCGCCCTGCTCCGTGCAGATCGCATTCTCCGTCTCGCAGCTCTCCTTCGGCGTGAGCGTCAGGCCCACCGGATCCGCCGCCGCGTCCGGCGTGACCGTCAGATCCCATTGGCGGTCCTCGCCGGCGGTGACCCGGGCCAGCGCCGTCAGCGAACCGCCGGTCACCGTCAGCCCGGCCCGGATCTGGCCGGCCGTGACGGCGAATTCGTCGCTGAAGACGAGCCGGGCCGTGAACGCCTCGCCGGTGTGAAGCAGCGGCAACTGGGTGAACTCCGCCGTGACCGGGGAGGGGGGGGCGTTTTGCCCATTTGCCCGGACGGCATCTCCGGTAAAGGAAAAGCTGGGCACTTCGTGGCCGCGTGCGCCCTGGAGCGTGTTCCCCGACGTGGGTTTGGTGTATCCAATGACGATTTCTTCTCTTATGGAGGCTTCGAAAATGGAGGTCTTCAGCCGGAGCCTTCTGGGATTGTTGGAATCAAGCCACACTTCGTCTACGTCAAAGCGCACTCGATTCACGCCCCCACCTTGAGCTACAGTGAACGTCGATCCCGTAAACGCCGACTCTGACGGCAACGACGACGACAGATCGGCGTCGAAAGTGAGGTTGACCAAGACCTTGCTGAACCTATCCTCGTCGTCTTCAAGCGACCAGGTCAGTCTCAGCAACCGCGGCACGCCTGGATTTGGGTTGTCCACCCGGTAGTCGCTGAAGCTGTCGACTTCCCTGGAGTTGGTTCCCCGGAGCCGCCTGGAGCCCGCGGGCTTTTCGTAACTCACGGTGACCGGGTCGCCGCGCACGAGTG
Organism: Longimicrobiales bacterium; assembly: GCA_965211645.1. Lineage (GTDB taxonomy): Bacteria > Gemmatimonadota > Gemmatimonadetes > Longimicrobiales > Gaopeijiaceae > Bin94. The sequence continues at coordinate 1,584,126 of OZ242947.1, forward strand.
TGGGGAATGTCAGGTACACCAACTCCGGTTCGGATGCCGAGCCGCGGGAGACCGAGTGCACCGTGCGCGCCACGCCGTTGACCTTCACTGTGAACGCCGATGTCGGCGGAAAGTTGTCCGGTGAGATCGGGCGGTCGAACTCTATCCAGAGCCTGTGGCGGACTGACTCCGACACCTGCGCACCCACCGGCTTCGGCGGGAAGACCAGCGTCACTCTCAGCTCGAAGCCGGCGAGCGCGTTTCCTGTTGTCGCGCTCTGCAATACGATCCCGCTGGCCGGTTGGGTGTATGAGACCACAACGCGCTGGCCCGTTTTCATCTGCCTCGCAAGACCCGAAATCCGGACCCTGTCCGATGCGACCACTCGAACCGAATCGAAGGTGGTCGCCGTGCCGTCGATCGTCACGTTGAAGGCGCTGTTCGGCGGAGATCCCACTGTGGTATCCAGTTCCCCCACGAACAGAATGTCGAACGCGTCCAGCTCCTCCGCGACCGCGTCGACGGCGACCGGCACGTCACGCCACTCCGATGAGTTCGTAGCCCCGAAGCGGGAAAACGAACCGGTCGTCCTCGAGTCCTGGGCCAGGAGCAGAGCGCCGTGCGCCGGCTCGGTATAGCCCACCGTGACCGTCTCGTCCGCCGGGACAACCCCCCCAAACTGCGAGAGGCGCATGTAGTTGCCGTTGTCGAAGAATTCTATGTCTCCAAACGTGTACGCCGTGCCACCGACCTGCATCGTGAAGGCGCCGGGCGACACGTCGTTCTCAAGCAGCCTGGTGTTGAAACGCATTTCCACCTCCAGGCCATCGGCCTGGACCTCGGCGGATACGGGCCGCAGCCCGGGCTTCAGGGCCGAGCTGTTCGCCGCCCGGCGGCTGAAGGTCTTCGCGAGCAAGCCGTCCACGTCCTGCAGGGCGTCGTTCCCCCCGGGGTTCCGGTAGCCCACGGTGACGCTCCCGCCCTGCCGGACGCGCGGATACACCTGGAGGGTGACCCGCGCGCGCGGACCATCCAGCAAGGCATTGTTGACGGACAGGGAAGCGTTCCCCTGCGTCACGGTGAACGCGTCCGCCGGCGATTCGCGCTCCGGGTTGAGGGGTTCGTCGAAGGTGATGCGGATGGTGCGCCCGTCGGAGGGTACCCACACCGACTTGGGCTTGGGCTCCGCCGAAACGTCCTCGTCGCTCGGGGCTTGCGTGGAGCGGTTCTCGACCTCCACGTCGAAGCTTACGACATCGTTGCCGGTCCGGTCCTGCAGGGCGGCCTTGTCGTCGTCCGACGTGGGATCGGTGTAGATGACCCTGACCGACTGTCCCTGCTTGATCCCCCGATTGAACAGCTGGGTCGTCCCCAGATCCAGATGGACCCTGCCGTCCAGGGGGCCGATTCTGTCCCTCCTGCCCGTACTCTTGCTGCAATACTGGACGGTGACCTCGCGCGGACGATAGGTGCGCTTCCCCCCTTCCACGCTCACCCGGAACGCGCTCCGCGGCGGCAGCCACGAACTGTCGCACTCGGCGGGCGGATCGTTCTCGTCGATGTCGTCCAGCGGGTCGGCCCCGGGGTTCAGGATCTCGTCGAAGAAGAGCGTGACGCCGCCGCCTCCCTCGCTGGTGAACGCTCTCTTGACCCCCGGTGGCCGGGTATCGGCCTCGATGACCTCGGTATAGTCGCTGATCACCATCTCCACGTTGGTCTCGGACATGAGATCCCGGAAGCAGACGGCGACCCTGAGGCTATCGCCGGCGTCCGCCGGCTTCAGCCTGTACTCCTTGGCCAGGCCCATCTCGTATTCCTTCCGCCCGAACCGGGTGAAGTCGCACGCTTCCGGTTCGGCGTCTCCGCGCAGCCACTGGTAGCGGTACGGGTTGTGCGAGGAGCCATCCAGGAGTTCCTTCCGCAGGCCGTCTTCGTCCTCGACAAGGTGTAGATTGGCTCTCAGACGGTTGGGCACATGGCGCCGGCCGGTTATTCGCGGCTGCCCGGTGGCCGGCCGATTGATCCTTACCACCACGCTTGCCCGTTGCCCCGGCCCGTCGCTGTTCCGCGCCCGGATGTTCAACTGGCTCTCTCCGCCGGGGACGTCCTCGAAGGTGTAGGATGTCGTGGTCGAATCACTGCCGGCGATCCGTCTCCAGAATGAGCCGAATCCCTCCGGATCCCCGATCAGGTACTGGTAGTAATCGACGGGACCGCCGCGGTCCGGCGGGTCCCACCTCACGATCACGTCGTTCGTGTCGGCCAGTTCCTTCGTGAGGTTCCTCGGTGCACCCGGCTCGTTCTGCGCGGCGGCGCCGGTGGCGAGGGCGCCGAAGGCGCACGCGAACAGAAACGCGGCGGCAAGGCGCCTGCCGTGCCGCCGCTTGAGGGAACCTCCAACCGCCCGCTCGTCCCCAACCAGCTCGATCCCTCGAACTCTCCGTGTCATCCGCCTTGCGATCTCCGATTCGGGTTCGGCGACCTCCACAACGTTCGGCCGGGTTGCCGACTCGTCGGAGGAACGCGCAGGATCGCCGCCCGCTCTCCCCAGCGAGGGGCTGCCCTTGGCCGACCGGGGTCGCAACTCTGGGGTCTGGTTACCTGATAAATGCACGAAAACAACCTCGGAATATCTTACAGTTGCCGGTCTGAGCAACCCGATGAGTCCGATTATGTCAACTAATCATTACATTATGTAATGTCTGATTGACATTTTGATGCTTGGAGTGAGATGGCGATACCCCCCCCCGGGGGTGCATCGCACCCGGAATGTCGGGAGGGGATGTCCGCGGGCTGCCAGTTGTCCGAGGGCGAATCGGCGCGAGCACCGGGGGTGACGGGGCGCCGGACCGGCAAGGCGGACTGCCTACCCCGGCATCCTCCTGAACAACCGCAGCAGCGACCAGAACGCCAGCGCATACATCACCGCACCCAGCAGAAACGGCGCCCCCGGCAACTCGATCGGCGCGCTCGGCGAAGTGAAGTAGCTGAACAGACCCGCGGTGAAGATCAGCGGCGCGAGAATGCTGGTCAGACTCATCAGCGACGTGATGCCCCCCTGCACCTTGCCCTGGTCCTCCGACGGAACCGCGCCTGCCACCAGACTCTGGATCGCCGGGCCGGCAACCCCCCCGATCGACCCGAAAACAATGAACGCGAAGAGCATCCACCCCGCGGTGGCCAGGCCATAGCCCAGGTAGGTGATCACGGCCGTAACCAGCCCGTACAGAATCGCCCGCCGCTCCCCGAGCCACTTGATCACCGGACGCACCAGTCCCCCCTGGACGATCGCAGCCATCAGCCCCACCAGCATCAGCGAGAAGCCGTTCATCTGCTCGTCCCAGCCGAACTTGTGGCCGGTGTAGAGGACCCAGACGGTTTCGAGGCCCCGCTGCGCGAGCACGACGAAGACGAAGGCGGCGGTCAGGCCCGCCACCAGCGGGTAGGAGCCGAGCACGTAGAGGCTGCCCACCGGGTTCGCCTTCTTCCAGCTGAACGCATCACGCTTTTCGGGCGGCAGCGATTCGGGGAGCACGAAGAATCCGTAAAGCCAGTTCACCAGCGCGAGTCCAGCCGCCACGAAGAACGGCAGCCGCAGGTCGATGCCGCCAAGCACGCCGCCCAGTCCCGGGCCGAAGATGAAGCCCAGGCCGAAGGCGACGCCGATCAGGCCGAAGTTGCGGGCGCGGTCTTCGGGCTTCGAGACATCCGCGATGTAGGCGTTGGCGGTGGTGATGCTCGCCCCCATGATTCCGGCGACGAGCCGGCCGACGAAGAGCCAGCCGAGCGACGGCGCGAACCCCATGATGATGTAGTCGACGCCCAGGCCGAAGAGCGAGATGAGGATGACCGGCCGACGGCCCACGCGGTCCGACAGCGCGCCCAGCACCGGCGCGAAGACGAACTGCGTGAGCGCGTAGGTGGAGGCGAGGACGCCGAACCAGCGCCCGGCCAGCGCCGTGCTCCCGCCGGCGAAGTCCTTGATCAGTTCGGGAAGAATGGGGATGATGATCCCGATGCCCAACACATCGATGAACACCGTGATCAGGATGAAGATCATGGCCGCCGGGCGGCCCTTTCCACTTTCCGTCACACCGATCCTCCCCCGGGGAACGTCCAGGCCGAGCAGGCGATCCCGGCGGACCAGGTAATCTATGGAGTTCGACGCCTTCGAGAGAGAAGCCCGCCAGGTCTTCGACGGGATCCCGCTGCGGTACCGCGACGGGGTCGACGGGCTGACCATCCACCGCGAGGCGCTGAGCCACCCCCGCTTTCCGCATGTGTACACGCTGGGCGAGTGCGTGACCGAGTCCTATCCGTCGAGTTGGGAGGGACCCGAGACGGTGCGGTCGGTCGTCATCCTCTACTGGGGTTCCTTCCGCGCGCTCGCGAGGGGCGACGCCGGTTTCGACTGGTCCGAGCAGATCTGGGAGACGCTGACCCACGAGCTTCGCCACCATCTGGAGTCACTGGCAGACACCGACGACCTCCGCGGCGTCGACTACGCGATGGAGCAGACCTTCCAGCGGCACGACGGCGGCGACTTCGACCCGGACTACTACCGCCACGGCGACCGCATCGCCCCCGGGGTCTATGCCGCGGAGGACGAGGTGTACATCGAGCAGCGCTGGAAGACCGCCGACTTTGCGCGGGCCGACCGGATCCGCTTCACCTGGGCCGGGCAGTCCTACGAGATCCCGCACCCGGTGGAGCTCGGCGACTACCACTTCATCCGCATCGTGGACGGGGTGCCGGCGCCTCCGTACCTTGAGCTTGTGCTGGTGCGGCGGTCTTCGTGGATGGAGCGAACGCGCGCGGCGCTGCGGCGGACGGGGATCGACATCTACGAGTCGGACGCGGCGGCGCGGGAGAGCGAGCCCTGACGACGCCGCTGAAAGCGGGAGCGAGCCAGGCCGGTACGTTGGTGTAGCAGATCGGATGAGCCGACCAAACCTCAGCTGGAGATAATTGGCAATGATCGGGAACAACTTCTCGTGCGAGAGCGGGATCGGGACTCGCGTCAGAATGATGGCGGCGGCCATGCTCGCCGTGGCTGCCGCCGGATGCGCGTCCGGCGCGGGTGCAGGTGGGGAAGACGACAGCGCGCCGCTTCCCGAACAGCGGCGCAACGTGCTGCGCGTCGGAGGCTACCAGGCGGTGGAGATGTACAACGAGGCGGGAGTCGGAGTCCGTACGCTGGAAATGCCGGCGGCCACGGTCTGGGGCGTCGTGGGCGGCGTGTACGAACAGATGGGCATTCCAGTGGAGCAGGCCGATCCGCGCGTGATGCAGATCGGCAACCAGGGCTACACGGCCAGGCGCATCGAGCGCGACCGCATGAACGCCTTCGTCGACTGCGGTCACGACCTCGCGGGTCCGCTGGCCAACCAGTACGACGTCACCCTCGCCGTCGTGACCAGGCTCACGGCCAAGGGACCGGAGAGCACCGAGATCCTCACGATGGTGGATGCCTACGGCCGGCCCCGCGCGGTGAGCGGCAACCCGCTCCATTGCCAGTCAAGGGGCGAGCTGGAGAAGAGGATTGCGCAGAGGATTGCGGAGGCGCTCGGGCTGGGGTCCTGACGGGGCCACCGAGGCCCTCGCCGGCGCGGCCGCCCGGCACTCCGCCGTATCGGCCTGTGCATGCACAGATTGCATGCAGTCAGCAGGACAGGCAGTTGTGGTTGTTCTTCGACCCGAGTTCCTCGAGTAGCGCCGCGGTCGCCGGGAACGGCTGAAGGCGCTGGATGGGCCCGTTGGCCATGTCCGCCGTGGTCTGTCCCCTGCGGCTGACGACCGTGACATCGGCGCCGTGGTCCACCAGGTACAGCACGAGCTCGTTGTCCCCGCGTGACGCTGCATGGTGGAGGGCCGTGTAGGCGTTGTGGTCGCGCAGGTTGACGTCGGCGCCGCACTCCTCGACCAGGAACTTCACCGCCGCCAGCCAGTTGTCTGGCACGTGGCGGTGCGCGTTGCCGGCAAAGGACTGTCCGTACCCGACGCCCGAGGCCGCGTGGATCGGATGGATCGCCGGGCCGCCGACGGGGACGGGAGGCAGTCCGGAGGGATCCACTTCTTCGGCTTCCTCCGCGCCTTCCTCGGTCGGCGGTGGGCGGCGGCGGCGCTCGGGGGGCTTCATGGTCGGGATGGACGGATCGGCCCCGTGGTCCCTGAGGAGGCGCATGGCGTCGATGTCGAGGGCGTAGGCGGCTCTCCAGAAGGGTGTGGCGCCCTTCAGGTTGATGCCGCTGCCGCGCAGGACGCCGAAGGTGTACTCCATGTACCAGAGGTGGCTGTTCAGGCGGACGTTCGGGTCGGCGCCGGCCTCGAGGAGCGCCTCGAGCATCTGCAGATGGGTGGTGTTCTGGCGCAGATGTTCGGTCGGGTGCGAGTACGACGCGCGCGGCGCCCACTGCCGCTCCAGGACGGCGAAGAGCGGCCCCGTGCCCGCCGTGCTGGTGAGGTTGGGGTCGGCGCCGCGCTCCAGGAGCAGCATCGCGAGGTCGAACTGGCCGTTTACGGTGGCCATGAGCAGGGGGGTGGTCTGGTCGCCTCCCGATGGCTGATCGATGTCGGCGCCGCCTTCGAGCAGCGCGAGGACCGCGGCCGTGTGTCCCTGACGGACGGCGTGCAGCAGCGGAGTAAGTCCCCCCCAGGCGCCGACCATCTGCGCGTAGGACAGGGGGCGCGGCTCTTCGTCCTCTTCGGACTCCGCCGCTTCTTCTTCGCCCTCGGCCACCTCCGCGGACTCCGCCGCCCCTTCGGCTGGCGCTTCCTCCTCCAACTCGCCGCCCTCGACCTCACCTTCGCTGTTGCCACCCGGTTCCGCGGCCGCTTCACCCTCGCCCTCGCCTCCGTCCTCCTCCGCCCTGCCGTCATCGGCCGGATCCGGCACGTCGGGCCACCTGCGCTGGATCTCGCGGGACGCCTCGATCGCCGCCTGCACCTGACTCGGGGTCGGCTGCCACTCCGGACCGCCGCCTTCCTTCTCCTTGAACGCGGCCAGGAACTCCGAGAGGCGCCTCTCCGCCGCGGCGTCCGCCTTCGCCTGCTCGTCCACATCCACCGACCAGGCCGTGATCGAGGGATCGCCGCCGGCGTCCAGCAGCGCTTCGATGGCCGCGATCCGGTTGGCGGCGGCGGCGAAGATCAGCGGCGTCTGGCCCCACACGCCCTCCCGGCCGTTCACGTCGGCGCCGCCCTCGATCAGCGCGGCGATCACATCCCGGTCCCCTGATGCGGCCGCCAGGTGGAGCGGAGCGGCGCCCGAGTTGGTCGTGACGGCGTTGGGATCGCTTCCCGCGCGGAGCAGCAGCCCCAACACGGCTTCGTTGGCGGCCCGCGCGGCGAGGTGCAGCGGCGTGTAGTGCCCGATCCGCGTCCCGGCATCGACCCTCGCGCCGGCATAGAGGAGCACTTCGCACAGGGACGCGTCGCCGCGCTCGGCCGCCCAGTGGAGCGCGGTCATTCCGTCTCCCTGGGGAGCGTTCACGTCGGCGCCCTCGCGCAGAAGTCGGCGCACCGCGTCGAGGTCGCCCTGCTGCGCGGCGTCGGCCACGGGCGAGTCGACGGCAGGCCCTGGCACAAACCCCGCCCCCGCCACCACCCACGACACCGCCACCACCCCGAACGCCCGCACCACCACGGGCCCGCCCCGGCGTCCCCGCGCCCTCCGCGCGCTCACGGCCCCGCCGTCACACCCAGCGAGAACTCGCCCGTCGCGTCCCCGAAGCGCTCCATGTCGGTGTGGCCCAGCCGGTGCAGCAAGGTCGTGAACACATTCGCCATCGGCGTCCCCGCCTCGGCCCTCAAATGCATCCCACCCTCCAGCTGGCCGTTCGCGCCGCCCATCAGCACCAGCGGGCAGCGGCGGTGGTTGTGCAGGTTGGCGTCACCCATCGGCGAGCCCCAGATGATCATGGAGCGGTCGAGCAGGCTGGCATCGCCGTCCATCGTCTCTTCCAGCCGCTGCAGCAAGTAGGCCATCTGCCCCGTGCGGTACTGGCAGATCTTGTTGAACTCCATGATCGCCTTCTCGCGGCCCCCGTGGTGCGAGGCGGGGTGGAATCCACGCTCCGACCCGCTCTCCGGGAAGGTGCGGTTCGAGGCGTCCCGCCCGGTCTTGAAGGCCACCACACGCGTCGCGTCGGTCTCGAAGGCGAGCACCTGCAGGTCGAACATCAGACGCATGTGCTCGGAGAACGAATCCGGTACGCCCGGCGGCGCCCCGGGCAGCTCCCGCGGCTCGCCGCTGGTGTTGCGCGCCTCGACCCGCTCGATCCGCCGCTCGATCTCGCGCACGCTGTCGAGGTAGCGGTCGACCCGGCCGCGGTCCACCGCCCCAAGCTGCGCCCTGAGGCCCGATACCTCCTCGGCCACCCAGTCCAGAATGCTCCCGTGGGTCCGGCGCCGCCGCGCCCGCTCCTCCGCACTCCCGCCCGCCCCGAAGAGCATGTCGAAGGCGGTCCGCGGGTTGCGGATCATCGGCAGCGGGGTGGTGGGCGACGACCAGCTGATGGAGTCGGTGTACGCGCACGAGTAGTTGTAGTCGCAGCCGCCGCCCTTGTCGGTGCGCTCGATGCAGAGCTGCAGCGACGGCAGCGCGGTCTCCTGCCCGAACCGCTGCGCGTGCAGCTGGTCCAGCGAAGTGCCGCAGAAGAGGTCCGAGCCCTGGGTCTGCCTGGGGTGGGACTGGGTGAGGAAGACCGCGCTGGAACGGAAGTGGTCGCCTCCCACCTCCTGCGCGGCGAAGGCCTCCGCCATCCGCACGTCGGTGTTGGAGACGATCGTCATGTGGTCGCGCCACGGCTCGAGCGGCTTCAGCACGTTGGCGTCGCTGAACTCGAAGTCGCGCCCCGCGGCGGCCGGGGCGAAGAGATGCTGCTCGGCGCCCCATTCGTTGCATCCCGCGACCCCGTGCACCTCCTCGATGCAGACCAGCCGCGTCGGTTGCGCCGCGCGCGCCTCCCCGCGCAGCCGGCCCGCCGGAATCATCGCATCCAGAAGAGGGAGCGCCACCGTCGCGCCGGCGCTGCGGAGGAATGTGCGGCGCGCAACCGTCCTGCCAGTCAGAAAGTGCATCTAGTCAGTCCGTGGATAAGGCCGCCCGAGCGCCGAGAGCGGCGAGGGGCCCGCCCGGCGAGGGGCGACGACTAGGCTTCGCCGTGATCGTCACAATATTTGCCATGGGGGTGGTGCAGCCGCCCGTCGACCACGTAGTCGACGTGCCCGTCGTGCTCGACCGCCTTGTGGCCACAGCCCTCTCCGTGCGCATGCCTGTCGATGTGGTAGACTCTGCAGTGTTGCTCGTCGTGTTTCATTCGGTCCTCTCCAATCGGTTGGGGCATATCAAAAACCGGCTCTATCGCCGTCAATCTCCACAGGCGCCTGCTTCATGCGGAAGGCGATGCTGCCTGTTACCCCCACGATGAACGAAGAGATCCGGTAATCGTTCCTTTCCGCCCCGGCCGCGATCGCGCGGATCGCGGGCTGGTCCCGGTAATCTATCGCGCGCCCCAGCGCATACGCCATGAGACCCTCGGTGAACTGCCGTACCAGCGGCGTCGGCCGCTTGAGCAATACCCGCGACAGATCGCCCGGCGTCTCGATCTCGGTGCCGTCGTAGTAGGTGCCGCGGGTGTCCAGCACCGCCCCGTCCTCGCGGATCCGCCAGCGGCCGGTGACGTCGAAGTTGTCGAGCGCCAGCCCGATCGGGTCGATGAAGTTGTGGCACGACGCGCAGCTCGGGTTGGCGCTGTGCATTTCGAGGCGCTCCCGCGTGGTCAGCGGCCTGCCCTCGATCGAGCTCTCGGTCTCCTCGAGGTCGGGGATCCCGGGCGGCGGCGGTGGTGGCGGCGCGCCCAGCAGAACCTCCATGACCCACTTGCCGCGCAGCACGGGCGAGGTGCGGTTCCCGAGCGACGTCTGCACCAGAACGCTCCCGTGCCCCAGGATCCCGCGCCGCCGGTCGTCCGGGTAGGCGACGCGCCGGAACTGCTCGCCGTGCACACCATCGATTCCGTAGTGCCGGGCCAGCCGCTCGTTGACGAACGTGTAGTCGGCCCGCAGCAGGTCGAGCAGACTGCCGTCCTCCCGTACCAGGTTGTGAAAGAAGAGCTCGGTTTCGCGCCGCATCGCCCGGGCCAGCTGCTCGCTGTAGTTGGGGAACCGGAGCGCATCCGGGCTGACCCCGTCCAGGTCCTGCAGCCGCAGCCACAGCGACGCGAAGCGGGTAGCCAGCGCCTCGGCCCGCGGATCGGCCAGCAACCGCCGTGCCTGATCCTCAAGCACCGCCGGGTCCGAGAGCGAACCGTCGCGCGCGGCCGCTTGCAGCTCGGCGTCGGGCGCCCTCCCCCACAGGAAGAACGACAGGCGCGCCGCGAGGTCCTCCGGGGCCAGGGGATAGATCTCCCCGGGCTGAACGCCGGCAGGCTCGCTCTCCATGCGGAAGAGGAAGTGGGGGGATGAAAGGATGGCTTCCAGCGACGTCCTCACCCCGGCCTCGAACCCGCCGTCCTCGCTGCCGAGGCGGTAGAAGTCGAGAAGGTCGTCCACCTCCGCGCCGTCGAGATCGCGGCCGTAGGCGTCGGCCGCCAGCCTCGCGACGATCTCGCGGGCACAGGGCAGTTCCTCGGCGGCGGTCGTGGGACGGCAGGAGAAGACCCGGCGGCGCGCATCGAAGTCGGACACGCCCGTGGGGTTGTGCGGCCCCTCGACCGTCAGGCTCATCAGGTGCGGGAGCGAGGTCGTGCCGTAGCTCGTCTCGGTCCCGGTGAGCGACCAGTCGTGCGGCCGGATGAGGTCCTCGTAGGGGCCCTCCATGCGGCGGACGAAGGCCGCGACCAGGCGGTGCTCGCCGGCGGGGATGAGGACCGGGTCCGTGCGGACCGGGAAGCCCTTGCGGCCCTGGAAGTCGATGTCGCCGCCGTAGCGGACCAGCGCGACGCGCTCGCCGTCGACCGAGATGTCGATGTCGTGGAAGCGCTCCCCCCACCCCGACATGAAGCTCATCTCGAACGTGTATTCGCCGTCGGCCGGGAAGGAATGCAGTACGCTGATCCCGCCGCGGGTGCCGAACGGCGCCCCCTCGACGCGCTCCCACTCGTGCTGCGAGACGGTGGGCGGGTTGGCATAGGTGGCGGTGGTGGGCGCCGCGTCGCGGTCGCCGACGGCGCGGCGCGCGATCTCGCTGGCCGCGGCCAGGTAGGCGTCCATGAGGGTGGGCGACAGCGTCTGGGATGTGGCGATGTTGTCGAAGCCGGCGGTGATCTGGTCGGGGGGGAGCCATTCCTCGGGGTCGACGGTGAGGCCGAGGAAGTCGTGGACGACGCGGGCGTACTCTGCGCGATTGAGGCGCTGGAAGGGGCGGGTGCCGGCCCAGGGGCGGTTGGCGGCGGCCTCGTCGACGATGGCTTCGAGCGTCTGGGCGAGAGCGGTCAGGGTGTCGGCGGCGGGGCGGCGGGCGCCCGGCGGCGGCATCATGCCTGCCCGGAGCTTGCGGATCATGCGCTCGGCGGTCTCGGCATGCTCGTCCGCGCCGGCGACGTCGAAGCCCACCAGCGAAAGGTTTCCGCGGAAGCTGCGCTCGTTGTGGCAGCGGGTGCAGTAGCGTTCGACGACCTCGGTAAGGGCGGTCGGGGACGGATCGCCGGCCGACCGCGGGCCGGCGGCCGGGACATCCAGGACGGACCCGGGGAGCGGACGCACCGCATCGGGTGTCCTGCCGGTTCCCGCCACCAGCATCGCGCCACCCATGGCGGCGAGAAGGATCGCGTCTCTCATTGGCGTTGGTCCCAACCTCGTACCGGCGAACTCATGACACTGCCAAGTTAGGAACGCTCGCCGGGCCCGTCCATTGCGGGAGATACTTCCGGTGCGGCGCCGCCGGACACGCCGTGCCAGGCTCGCATGGCTTGGAGCGATGCGGCCCTTACCGTAGCTTGGGTCACCCCACCGGCAGGACGTGAACCGATGAATGAACGACCTCGAGCCACCAGCACAGCGCCCTGGCGGCGCGGCAGGGGTGCCCCCACCCCGTGGCTGATGCGTCCCGTGCTGCCGCCGCTGGAGGAATACGCGGCCGTTCCGTCATTCAGGAAGAGGGCGCCGCTCGATGCCCATGCCATCCGCGCCCTCTGGTACGAGCACATGTCCGGCAGTCCCGTTCGCATGGACCGGGAAGCCCTCCGGATGCGGCGCTGGATGCGCACCGACGGGGACGGGGTCCTGAGCCCCGACGAGGAAACCGCGCTGCACGACTTCTTCGAGGCCCTGCGCGGCATCGACCTCTTCGCCTTTCGCCAGAGTTGCGGTGCGTCGATCTACGAGATCGCCCGCGTGATGCACGTCATCGATTGCCGGGCGCACTATGCAGTCGGCTGGATGCGCCAGTACCTCTACGAAGACTGGGATGACGAGTGGCGGACCGGCTGACGCTGGAGTTGTCCGGTGCGCACGGCGCCGCCCTCGCCGACTTCAAGGGAGTGATCGAAGAGCTGCTGGTGCGGGACTGGTCCAGGCTTGTCCTGGGCGGCGGCACGGTCCTGGCCATGCACTGGAACCACCGGCACAGCACCGACCTCGATTTCGTGGTGGAGGAGGACGAGCCCCCGGATGCCGGAGCATTGCGGGACAGGCTCGAAGCGCTTCAGCGCCAGGGCCGGATTGATGTCTGGCGATACGCAAGGCGGCGATCGGTTATGCTGACGGCCGGCGGCGTAAGGCTGTCGTTCGTGTTCGAGGGCGTCGACGCAGGAGTCTCCACCGAGGGCCGCACCGCGATGGCCGTCAGGTGCGAGTCACCCGGCAGCATTCTGACCAGAAAGCTGTTCGGGAGGGTTCTCGATTCCGGGCAGATGGTGTCCAGGGACTTCTATGACTTCGCCTGGGCCGCGCTGCACCGTCCGCCGCTTTGGGCGCAGGTGAGCGGGCGTCTGCTCCCGGAGGAGCGCGGCCGGCTTGTGCGCGAATGCCGGTCGATCGCGCGATCCCGCAAGGGACGGCGAACCGGCCGGCCCGTTCTGAGGCCGAGCGATCCGGAGCTGGCCCGGAATGTCTGGGCCACCTGCGCGCGGCTTCTGGAGGTGGGCGCCAGTTCGTGAATTGCGCGTCTTTCGGACGGTGTCGCTACGTGGGACGGACAGAGGGATGCGCATCCCAATACTAAACATTTATGTTTAGTAATCCTGTCAATGAATTCATCTGGCAGGCCACGGCGCAGCGGGGCCTCACAGTTTAGTAAACAGTTTTGTTAAGTGTTTTGGCAAACGCATCATTGGCCCGCCAGCAGCGCAGCTTCATGGGCTCGATCACCCAGCGCCCCGTTCGGCCATCTCAAGCGCCCGCATGATGAATCGCCACTCCAGTAGCGCGTTGCTTCGCCAGGAGTCTTCCGGTAGGTCGGAAACGAATCCGGCAATCGCGTCATTCAGCACCGCGGCGGAGTTGTGCCCCAGGGCCGCCGAAGCCGCAATTGCGACAAGATCGCCCATGGTGGCAGGTGTGGCCAAAGGGTCCGGAACGGTTGCCGCGATGGCACTGAACGCCTCGCGTGCGGCGGCACGGTCGCCCGCCGCCTGGGCGGCAGCGCCAAGCACGAAGCGCACGAGGCGCTCGTCCGGATCATAGGGACGACCCTGACCCAGGGATTCCGGCCAGAGCAGCCCCGCTTCCAGGTAATCGCGTGCGGCCTGGTGATCTCCGTCGTCGAGTTCGCTGAGCGCTGCACCGACATGGGCAAGCTCATGGAGCCGGTGGCTCTCCCGGGCATTCTCGGAAGGCAGAACATGCGTGTTCGCAAGCACGTCGATCGCTTCCCCGTATTCGCCGAGGTGGAGCAACGACATTGCATGGAGCAGCGCCAGATTGAAATCGCCGGGGAAGATCTCTCGTGCACGCGCCGATTCCTGCAGCGCACCGGGCCACCTTGTTTCGCCCTGCAGATACCTGATCAGGGCCACGCGCAAGATGCGGTCGTCAGGGTCGAACCCCACCGCGCGCTGGAGATCAAGGCCCGGATCGCCACCCCGGGCGGCGAGCAGATAGCCGCGCGCCGCGTACGCCGGCCCGTAGTCGGGCTGATCACGCAGGGAAGCCAGCGTTGCCGCCGCCTCGTCGTCGCGGTCGAGCGCCCAGAGGTTCAGGCCGAGAAGATAGCGCCACGACCAGTGGTCGTTCTGCTCAACGGCCCAGCGCAAGACAGGAAGGGTCTCGGTGCGGAACGGGAAGACAAAGGCGAGGTCGTCGCCTGAAGGCGCTCCCAGTGTGGAAGCGTCGCGTTGCAGGTACGCGCGCCACGCGGTCGAAAGCGGCCCGCCACCGACCTCCTCGGCCAATTCCAGGAGCGCGAGTGCGTCGTCATCGAGCCCGAGGTTCGCGTAGCCGATCGCCAGTTCCAGGAGGGACTGCCCGGGATACTCGCTGCGCATCCCGTCGATCAGCGCACCCTGTCTGCCACTGCCGGGCCCGGCCAGGTAGCGCTCGGACAGCGCGAAATGATGAAGCGGGTCGATGGCGAGGAGCTCGGATCGCGCCCGTTCGGCCGACGCCCCGTCCCCGGTCCGGCGCCCCGCCACCGCCAGCAACTGCCACGCCGGCACGCTGTAGCGGTCGGACTCGATCGCCAGTTCGGCGTACCGCTCCGCCTCGTCCCAGTCCCCCGCCCCGGCCATGATCTCGGCCAGCTGCACGTATGCCGCCGCCCGGAACGCCACCGAGCGCGCCGCCCACCCGAAGGCGTCGCGGGCATCGGCCTCCATGTCCAACGCCCGGTACAGGTTTCCGGCCAGGAAGTTCGCCTCGGCGTCGTAGGTGTCGAGCTGGAGCGCGCGCTTCGCATACGACAGTCCCTCTTCGTAGCGGGCCGACCGGAGCGCCAGGCCACCCAGGCCGAGCAGCACCCGCCGATTCCACGGCTCCAGCGCGGCAGCCTCCTCGTAAAGCCCCCGGGCCTCGGCATAACGGCGCCCCTTGGCCAGCTCCCGCGCCTCGAAGACCAGGCGGTCCGCCTCGGGGATGCTCGACCACGCCGCCGGGTCGACCTCGAACGGCCGGTCCAGCATCCGCCCGGACGGATCGGAGGTGTAGTCGAGATCCAGCTCCGGCAGCGCCACCCGGAAGGGCTCGTCGGCCGCAACCTCGAATGTGGCTTCGAAGGGCTGCAGCGCGGCCACGTCGACCGCGACGGTGGCAACGAGATCGTCGCCGGACCACACCTGCAGCGGGGCGTCCACGTCCCCGAACGCATTGACCGCCACCCGCAACTGCGTGCCCTCTCGCTCGACGTGCATCGCGCCTTCACGGGACACGTCGGTGATCCCTCCGATCCCCTCCACCGGGAACCAGGTCTCGGTCCACCGGCTCGCCGAGACCGGATCGAAGCCGGCCTGAGTGACCGGGTTGCGGTGGTCGCCTGGCTGGTATTGCACCAAGAGCCGTCCGGCCTGGAACTCGACGTACTGGCCGTCGGTGTCGGTGAGCAGGTCCTCCCAGATGCCGCCCGCGCGGGAGAGCGCCCAGAGCCACATCTTCTGCCCGGGCATGTCCTCGTAGCGGGCCCAGTGGCCCCAGCCGTAGTCGTCGTCGTGGTAGTAGCCGCCGAAGAAGTCGTTCAGCTCGCCGACGACGTGGTAGGACTTGTTGCCGTCGAACGCGTTGTTGCGATAGAGCGGCAGGAAACGGCCCTCTTCGTCCATCGGCCAGGAGCGCTCCCGGCCTGGGTGCTCCAGGTAGGATCCGCCGGGCACGAAGATCTCGAGGTCGTCCTGCGCGAAGGCCGCCGCGGTCATCCAGTTGTAGTACGGCTGCTCCAGCGGGGTGGGGTTGTACCAGAGCGCGTGGGTCTCGAAGTAGGCCTTGTCGGGCGGCAGCCGGATCTCGACGCGCCAGTGCGTGCGCGACGGCAGGTCCATGGCGCCGACGAAGGTGCTCACGCTGCCGTCGTCGTTCTCGCGCACCGTGTAGTCGACCGGGGTTGCGGTCGCCGGGGTGTGGCCGATGACGCCGAAGTTGAACTCGATGCCGCCCGAGGTCCACGGTCCGCGCAGCGCGATGTCGCGGAATTTCATGACCTCGTTGCGGTAAATGAACTCGTGCCCCGTCTCCTTCACCACCGCGCCCCACACCTTCCCGCCCACTTCGGGAAGGATGAATACCTCGATGAGGTCGTTCTCCATCTTTACAACCTTCCACTCCCGCGGTTCCGAGGTCGCGGAATACCCTTCGAAGGTGTGGTAGGGATACAGCCTGCGGTCGGTGGCGAGGATCGGGATCGGGTTGGGGTCCGAGAACGGGTAGGTGTCGAGGACGCGGGTCTCCTCGGAGATGCGGGCGGGCGGCGAGGAGACGCGCTCGCAGGCGAGGGCGGCGAGGAGGGTCGTGGCGAGCACGAATGAATAGCGCTGGGCGGCGGCGTGGCGAGAGCGTGGCATGGCGATCCGGTCCGGCGGGGGGTTGGGTGGGATTGGAGAATGTAAGGGTTGAGACTTCGGGAGCGGGTTAGCTGGCTGGAGCGGTCGGTTGGTGTGCGGGGTTCGGCGGCCCGTGGGCGGGCGCCGGGGGCGCGACGCCCGGTCCGGCACCGACCTTGGCACGGAGGCTTCGAGATGTGCACGGCTGACCGCGGGCAGCGGCCTACTTCGCTTCCTCCGCCACGGGCTCGGCCGCAACCTCGGTGGGGTCCGCCGCCTCGGGCCGAAACGCCAGGCACTGGAAATAGTCGTTGATGCGCGTGTAGTCAGAGTCCTCCGCGTCCAGGAATTCGCTCACGGCCTGCAGCACGGACGCAGTGACCTGTTCGGTCGACGTCCCGGAGAGGACTTCGTCGCCGACGAGCTGATGGCAATAGACGTTGAAGTAGCCGAAATCCTTGGGCTTCATCGGATACCTGTCGCGGCGGCGGCGGTCTACCGGCGTTTCGCGCACGAATGCCAGCAGGTCTTTCACCGCCTTCTTCTTTCGGCAATGCGCCGGGACCTCCAGCAACACACTAATCTGGCGATACTCGAAAGCCAGTTGCCATCGGAAGCACCAGGAAATCCCCAGCGCCGGCGCCGCTTCCAGCTCCCAGTTCAACCAGGGCCCCCAGATCGTCGTCCCGATCCCCCGGCTCGTGAGCAGGTCGCGAACCTCGTCACGCAACCGCCCCGGCTCCTGCCCGAAGTCCTTCGCCAGCCGCACCACGGTGTCGCGGTAGTGCGCATGACGCTCCGGCACTATCTCCCGGACCTTGTGCTCGCCCTCCTCCTCGCCGAGCAGGGCGAACATGTGCTTCAGCAGGGAATGGTGGTCGTCCAGCAGCTTCCTGAAGAAGTCCGCGTCGCTCTCCTCCGGACCGATCATCCTGGCGACCGCCACGAGGTATTGCCGAATGAAGTCGGCCACTTCCCTCTCCGCGAAATCGCCATCGCGGTGCATCCTTTCGATCCGTTTGCGCGCGCACCGCCAGCTCACATGGGCAATCGGGTCTTTCGCACGCCTGTCCTCCCCTTCGATTCCCTTCCGTGAGGTGGAGAGCAGCACGCCATGGATATCGTGGCCCGAGTACTTCTCCTCCAAGCGCTCCAGGTGTCCGCGCGCCTGCTCGTAGTGTTCCGGCGATGCCCGCGTCGGCTTGTTCTCGATCGCGACAACGTGCCGACCCCGATCGCTCTCCAGGAAGATCGTCACGTCCACGTAGTGCAGCTCCCGCTCCACCCGCACCGTCTGCCCGCCGTCCCCGCGGACGATCTCTGGGGGCATCTTCCCCGGCAACCCCACCCGGCCCAGAAACCACTCCAGGAATCCTCTACCAATCCCGTGGGTCTCGCCGGGATCGAGCAGCCAGGCCATCACATTGCTGTGGCGAATCTCGTACTCGGCATAGCGCAGCACGTCGAAGGCGTTGAACTCGCGCCGCTTCACATACTCCGCGTGATACCGCAGGAACCCCGGGTCCGCGACCAGCCTCTCTACCTCCCCCACCCTTGTCATCTCGTCCGTTCCCTTCCGATCCATCGTCGCCTCCTCCGGTCTCCCGCCCACCCTACTCATATACTCATATACTCATACCCCTCAACCCGGCGGCGCCTGGATCTGGTAGTCCGGCGGCGGTTCGAGCCCCAGCAGATGCTCCACGAAGTAGTCCCAGCGGCGGCGGATCACATACGGCTCGTCCAGACCGTGGCCCCGGTCCGGCAGGATGAGGAAGTCGAAGGTCTTGTTGGCGGCGATCAGGGCGTTGGCCACCTGGTAGGTCATGGCGGGGTGCACGTTGTCGTCCATGTCGCCGGTCATGAGGAAGAGCTTGCCCTTGAGGTTGGCGGCCATGGAAGCATTGACCTGGTTGGCGTAGTTGTCGGTGCCGGCGACCGTGTCGCGGACCAGCAGGCCCTGGTACTTCTCGGCGTAGGCGGCGTGGTAGGAACGGTTGTCGTGGTTGCCGGCGGTGGAGACGGCGACCTTGAAGAAGTCGGGGTAGCGGAGGATGGCGTCCGTGGAGGCGAATCCCCCGCCCGAGTGCCCGTAGATGCCGATGCGGTCGAGGTCGATCCAGGGGTGGCGGGCGCCCAGCTGCTTGATGGCGGCGATGTGATCGGGGATGCCGTTGTCGCCCATGTTGCCCCAGTAGTTGTCCTGAATGGCCTTGGAGCGGAAGGGCGTGCCGAGGTGGTCCATCTGGAGCACGATGAACCCGACTTCGGCCAGCGCGTCCTGATCGCCCCGGAGCGCAACGCCCAGCACGCCGCCGCCGAAGTTCCACCGCCCCACGCTGCCGATGAAGGGGCCGGGGTAGATGTAGTCGATGACGGGGTAGACCTTTTCGGGATCGAAGTCGGAGGGCTTGTAGATGAGCCCGTACATGGTGGTGACCCCGTCGCGCGCCTTGTACTCGAAGATCTCGGGGGCGGACCAGCCGACCTCTTCCAGCCGTGAGACATCCGCGCGTTCGAGCTCCAGCACCACGCGGCCCGTGCGGTCGCGCACGACGCTGACGGAAGGCTGGTCGGGGCGCGACCAGGAGTCGACGAAGTAGCGGCCGTCGGGGGTGGCGCTCACCGTGTGGTCCGCGTCCTCGCCGCCGAGCCGGGCCAGGCCGGTGCCGTCCAGGTTGATCGCGTACAGTTCGGCCATGGTGGGGATCCGCCCCGGCTCCATCCCGCGCGCCGTAAAGTGGATCCGCCCTGCGGCCTCGTCGATGTGCAGCAGGTCGCCGAAGGTCCAGGGCCCCTCGGTGACGCGCCCGAGCAACTCGCCGTTCGCGTCAAAGCGGTAGAGGTGGCCCCATCCGTCCCGCTCGGAGAACCAGAGGACTTCGTCCCCCCCGGCGATGACGTCCCAGTTGGGGTAGCCGCCGATAAGGTCGAGGTTCATCTCGACGTGAGTGGCGCGCTCTTCTTCGAGGATCTGCCGGGCCGCGCCGGTCTCGAGGTCCGCCTCGTACAGGGTGACGGTCTTGCCGCCCCTCGACCCCCGCACGAAGTAGAAGCGTTCGCCGCCCTCCTTCCACTTCACCGTCGTCCACGTGGAGTCGCGCATGCCGGTTGCCGTGAAGGTCATGTACGGCTGCGGGTCGGTCTGAAGCTTGAGGTTCTCCCGGTTCTCGACATCGATCACGTGGATGTCGAACATGGCGATGATCGAGTCTCCCGGCAGGCCATACGGGTAGGTGTAGAGCTTCGGCCGCTGCGAGGTCACCGAGTAGATCGGCATGTGCTCGACGTTGCGCTCGTCCATGCGCTGGACCGCGATGCGGCGTGAGTCCGGGGACCACTGGAGCACCGGCCTTGACGGAATCGAAAGGACGATCTGCGACGGGCGCGGCTCCGTCGTCCCGTAGGACCAGTACTCTTCGCCGTCGGTGGTCAGTTGGGTGGAGTCGCCACCCTCGGCAGGCCGCACCCACAGGTTGTGCTCGTGGACGAAGGCTTCCAGCCGGCCGTCGGGGGAGCGGACGAAGGGCGTGCGGTTGACGAGCGTGTCGCCGACCTCGCACGTGTACGCGCCGATGTCACAGGTGAAGCCGCGCTTGTTGGCGTTGAAGCGGATCGTCTGCTCATCGCGCGCGGAGCCGTCCCCTTCCCCGAACTCGAAGGTGCGGAAAGGCAGCTTGCGCCCCTCGAAGGCCGTGTCGGCCGCGACGGACATCGCCGAGGCCAGTCGGTCGTGGTCGAATAGCAGGGTCCGCGAGCCGCGGGCGGGATCGGCCAGGACGAACTCGGCTCCGTCGTTCGTCTGGTTGCGGTACCAGAAGCGGTTGCCGCCGGCCATCCACTGCGGCGTCATGGGGCCCCCGCTGAGGAGCGGGTTGACGTTCCACGCGAGGAGGCGCTCGGCGCGGTGGTAGCGGGTGACATCCATCTCCTGGGCGTCGGCGTGGGCGGTGAAGGCGGCCACGCCCAGGCAGAGGCCGCCGATGGCGAAGCTGAGTCGTCCCAGGGGGACCAGGGGGAGGTTTCGGCAGGGTGACATGAGATACCTGTTGGGTAAGTTGGATGGGGCCCTGAACCGGGCCCGGCAAAGCCGCAACAATCACAGGTAGTCATGTATTCAGCCGAGCGACAGATGGCGTCAAGCCGAGCATGGAGGTCGTGCGCGGTCCTGTCGATGCTGCTGATCCTCGCGTCGGCGGCCGGGGCCCGGACGGCCGCGGGCCAGGCGACCGAACGATTGACCGGGGTATTCGCGGGGCGTATCGACTCCGAGCAGGTCTGGAACCCCGGGGTGGAGACAGCCGAGCGCTCGGGCTTCGCTGTCGGGGCCTTCGTCGATGTCCCGACACCCGTGACCGGTCTTCGCGTCCGGGCCGATGGGGGGTTCGCGCGGCGGGGGAGCCTTGTCCTGAGCGACACGCGCGGCAACACGCTCGACGGCGAGGTGCAGAGCGAGTACGTGACGTTTCAGTTGCAGGCCAAGCTTGCGGCGTCGGTCGGCCCCGTGCACGTCTTCGCCGCGGGCGGTCCGGGCTTCGATTACCTGATGCGGAGCCGCGAGGACCCGCTCCTGGCCCAGGTGCTGGTGGACAAGCATGCGACCGTTTTCGGTGTGGTAGGCGCGGCTGGCGCGGGGGTGCGCGTGCAAAGCGTGGTCGCGGAGGCGGAGGCCCGGTGGATACGCGGGTTGAGCAACGCCTACTCGGGGTCCGCCGCGAAGGTGCGGAATCGGTCGCTGGAGCTGGTGGTGCGGGTGTCGCGGGTGGCGGGCGGATACGCGGCCGACGGTTCATAGTCAGGGAGACCGCAGATGAACGAACGCGTGGTCGAGAAAGTGGTGGACCTAAAAGTCGACGTCGGTAGGGTGTGGGAAGCAATCACCAACCCGGACGATCTGGCGCGGTGGTTCGGTGACGAAGCCGAGGTCGACCTTAGGCCGGGCGGCGACGTATTCATGACCTGGGACAACCACGGCCGCTACGCGATCCGAATCGAGGAGGTCGAAGCGCCGACGCGCCTCGTGTGGAGCTGGGTGCACGAGCCCGGCGTCGCCTTCGAGGACGCGCCGGCGACCCGCGTCGAATGGTCGCTGCATCCCGCGGCCGACGGGGGGACGACCCTCCACCTGCGCGAGACGGGATTCCTGACGGATCTGCACCATGGTCAGAACGACGAAGGATGGGATGCGGAGCTGGGCGAGTTGTCGGAGTTGCTGGGAAGCTGAGGCGTCGAGCGAATCACTCCGAGCGCCCTCCCACCCAGCGCCCCGGTCCCAACTCCGGGGGCGGACATTTCTACTTTGGTTTCACACGTCCACGTTCCTGAAATCTTGCATGGCCGATAATGTGAAATTATACTTGGACCCACGAAGCTCCGTATTGGGACCGGGTCTGCGGCTGCCCGCCGGCCGGTGGTGACACGCTGATGCGACTCTCAGTGCCGGGTCTGTTCGAGCTCGACGATCCGCGTCGGAAATGAAGCGCGATGATCGCAGCAATTCGGCGCTGCGGAGCCTGGAGACCGGTTGAGACATCAGTAGCCTTCAAAAGACCTGGAGGACACACGATGAAGCTGAGGAAGCTGGGGAAGCTGAAGAGCGCGCTGCTCGCCACCACCGCGACGGCAGCGCTGACGATCACCGGATGCGGCTACGATGACGGACCGGACAGTCCGCTGGCGCCGAGCAGCATCGAGACGGCAACGGCGCCGACGATGATCGGGGCGAACTCCGCCGGGGACGCGAACGGCAGCGGGTTGGAGATCCACGGCGAGCTGCCGCCGGGAATCTCCCGCGCCGACCTCGAGGCGCGGCTGGCGGACCTGCTGGACACATTCGAGAGTGAAGTGACGACTCGGGACGGCGCGCTGCGACTGTCGAACCAGGGCGCGACGCGGCCGGGGATGCACAGGATCACGGGATACTCGGTCAACAAAAATGGAAACGATTACGAAGTGGAGTTGACGCTCCAAGTACCAAACCCGCCAGGCAACACGGTCAGCAGGCTGGTCACCGAGCGACTGCGCGCCGACGGGCGATTCGCGCGGGTAGGAACCGCAAGCGTAGGGGCGAGCGTTGTCAACTGGGCATCAACAGCTGTGAGACACAACGGGACAACGCACCGCTTCGAACCCGGCTGGTACGTCTTCTGGCTGTCAGCGCAGAACTGCGTGGACGGTCACTGCGCATTCAGCCGGCCGTCCGTGAAGGTGATCGAGATCGAGGAAGAAGAGGAAGAGGAGGAAGAGTTGCCGCCGGACCCACCGAGCCTGGTGGGGTGGTCCACGAGTGCTAACGGGTGGATGTGCTCGAACACCGAGTGCACGGCCCAGGGTTCAATCTTTCTCAGAAACGTGGTCCGGAGCCATTTCGACGTCCAGATACAAGGACGACTCAGCTTCCGGGACGCACCGGGCGCCGCGTTCGACGAAACAATCAACGTACCGGTCGTGCCACAGGATGGGGAAATCGGGTTCAGCTTCCCGATACGGCTGCGGCAAGGGCGGTACCTCGTGGCACTGCGCCAGCGCCGAGCTGACGGGGGCACGGTCGGGCCGTGGAGCAACTGGAAGGCGCCAACAGGCCGAATGCAGGTCGAGCCGACAGCCAGCGAAGTCGGGGAGGGCGAACTGCCAGGCGCCCCGCGAAGGGTGATCCTCAACAACGTCGGGACCGACCGCTGGAAGATCTCCTGGGACCCGCCCTCGAACCCAGGCGGGTGGCAGGTGCGCGACTACCGCATCGGCGACACCGGCAGCACAGGGAACTACACCCGGACGTGCAAGGGATCCGGGTGGCCCTTCCGGACCGCCAGACACCACTCCACCGGGGCAGGAGACAACGGACGGCAGTTCGGGTACACGCTGCCAGTGCGGTTGCCGGAGGATTGGACGATCTCGGTCTCCGCGGTCAACGCCCGTGGAGAGGGTGACTGCACGGCGGCGCCGGTGCCGAACTAGGAGGCTGCGCCGCAGAAAACCCCAGCGGCTATCTTTAGAGGGTTGGAGGGCATAACGACAAGGCTTGCGGCGAGCCGAGGGGGGTCAATGGGAACGACGTTCCGACCATACGCGCTTCCGTGGCGCAAGCCCCTAGCGCGATCCTGCCCTTCGGTAGCACCTTTTCGGTTCCCCACCAGGGTCTTCAACCCACCAACTTCGAGGCAGAAAACGATGGTCCGTACTACGTCAGCGCTCTTTCTCACGGCGGCTCTTCTCGCAACCGCGACACCGGCCTGCAGCCAATCCGACATTGTCCGCACCGCCTTCCACGACTACCGCGTGGTCACCGTCGCCGACGGCTTTGTGGTCCCCTGGTCCATGGCCTTCCTTCCCAACGGCGACATGCTGGTCACGGAGCGCGGCGGGCAGTTGCGGATCGTCCGCGACGGAATGCTCCTTCCCGATCCGGTCCAGGGCATCCCCGAGGTGGTCGCCAGGGGCCAGGGCGGACTCCTCGAGGTGCTTCCCCACCCCGACTTCGAATCGAACCGCCTGATCTACATCAGTTACTCGAAGGCCACCGACGGCAACTCGCCCGGCGGCACCACCGCGGTCATCCGAGGCACCTTCGAGAACGACCGCTTCACCATGACCGACGAGATCTTCGAAGCGGTCTCCGCGGGCAACGGCCACTACGGCTGCAAGCTCGCCTTCGACGACGAGGGCTACCTGTTCCTCACGGTCGGTGACCGGCAGGCTCGGCCGGCTGGCGACCTCGCGGCCCATCCGGCCCAGGACATCTCGAACCACCACGGCGTGGTCGTGCGGCTGCACGACGACGGCCGCGTCCCCGACGACAACCCGTTCGTGGGACAGGCGGGCGCGCGGCCCGAGATCTGGAGCTACGGCCACCGCAATCCGCAGGGGCTGGCGATCCAGCCCGGCACCGGCGCCGTCTGGTCCACCGAGCACGGCCCCCAGGGCGGCGACGAGGTCAACGTCTCCACGCCCGGCGCCAACTACGGCTGGCCGGTGATCGGCTACGGGGTGAACTACCGCTCCGGCAGCGCAATCCATGAAGCCACGCACATGGAGGGGATGGAGCAGCCCAAGCACATCTGGGTGCCTTCGATCGGGGCGTCCGGCCTGGCCTTCTACACGGGCGACAAGTTCCCCGAGTGGCAGGGCGACCTGCTCGCAGGCGGCCTCGCGGGCCAGAACATCGACCGTCTCACCATCGAGAACGGCGCGGTCGTGGCGAGCGAGACCATCCTGCGCGGGATGGGACGCGTGCGTGACATCCGGCAGGGACCCGACGGCCACATCTACGTGGCGCTTGAAGCCCGCGGCGACGGCCAGACCCCGATCGTGCGGCTTGAGCCGGCAATGTAATGTAACGTCGACATTACATAATGTCGTGAGAACATTACACATCGTCAGAGGTCCGTCTACCGACGACAGTGGCAGAGCAGCCGCAACACGAATGCGACGGCGATGATCGACTACACGAAGTTCCAGCTCTCGTTGAAAAGGCTGGAGGAACAGTACGAGAACTATCGCCACCTCGACCCCTCGCTGCCACGATTGACCTACGAAGCCGTGCCCGAGTCGGTCATCCAGAGATTCGAGACCTGCTTCGACTCACTGTGGAAGGTCCTCAAGCGATACATGGCCGAGGAATTGGGCGTTCCGGACGTGCCAAACAGCCCGAAGCCTCTCCTGAGGTTGGCCAACGAGAATAGTCTGCTCACAGGTCCAGTCGAGAGTTGGCTGGATTATGTCCGGCATCGTGTGGATACGGCACATGACTACAGTGTCGAGAAGGCGGCGCGCTGCCTGGAAGTGATTCCCGGCTTCATTCAGGGCGCGATCGAACTGTACCAGACGATGACGGGTCGGAGTTGGGAGTGAGTGCGGAGATCGACCTCACCGCCAGGCAGCGCCGAGCTGTGCTGCGCCTGATCCAGGCCTGTCTGCCGCACACGGAGGTGTGGGCCTACGGATCGCGAGTGAAGCGGACCTCCAGATCCTCTTCCGATCTTGATCTGGTGGCTTTTGCAGTGGGCGGACAGCAACGGCAGGTGGCAACCCTGCGCGAGGCGTTCGACGAGAGCGATCTTCCGTTTCGGGTGGATGTGCTCGTGTGGGATGACGTCCCGGAGTCGTTTCGGGAGGAGATCCGGCGGGAGTGCGTAGTCCTCACATCTTCTCGAACAGCACCCCCCGCGTCCGGCCGTTCGAGACGGTAAAGCCCGTCACACTGCCGGCAGCGGCGCGCTGGAAGGCGATGCTGTTGAGGAACACCAGCTCCGTCGAGAACTCGTCGCCATCCGCATGCTGCATCGCCAGCGGTTCCGGCATCTCGATGTGGTGCAGGACCAGGCCACCGTCCTCGACCGCCACTTCGTAGAAGGTCTCCAACTCTTCGGAATAGTAGCGGCCGACGTACTCGGCGAGGTCCTCCTCGGCCAGTTCGGTCTTTTCGACGCGCCGCATCGATATCTCGAGTCCGGACTGGACCAGCGTGCCCGTGCTCGTGGTGCCGTCGGCGTCGAAGTCGAAGGTGAACTCGGCGTTCACGGCCGCGATTTCGACCGTCGCAACCGATGTCGGCCGGGCCGCCGACCGTCCCTGGCCCTGCACGTCGATAAAGATGTCGCCGTCCTCCAGGGTGACCGCCATGGCCAGGGAGATGCCCTGCGTCTCCAGCACCCAGTCGCCCGCGATCGCCTCCCTGCGCTCGTCCGACATCCCGGCATCCTCGTCCGATGCGTCGGCGGCGTCGGCCTCCGCCTCGTCCTCCCCCTCCGCTGCGTCGAACCGGTCCGGGAAGAACATCTCCGCGATGTCCCCGCCGACCGACAGATCGAAGGCGGCGTTGTTGCTCATGACGATCACGCCGGTCTCCAGCTCCGGGTAGTAGCCCAGGTAGGCCCGGTGCGAGACGTCGCCTCCCGTGTGCGAGTACAGGGTGCGGCCGCGCAACTCGCCCAGGCCGAGCCCCAGCCCGTAGCCGGTCGAATCGCCCGACTCCAGCACGGCCGTGGTCGCAATCGCCTCGATCGCCTCCGGTCCCCCGAGCGTCGCGTCACGGTAGTTGAGCATCCAGCGCGTCAGGTCGTCGACGGTCGTGTAGACGCCGCCGGCGCCCGCCGAGGCCGCGAGGTCCCGGGTCGTCCGGTAGCCGCCACCCGCCTCCGCCGTGTAGCCCTGGGCGCTGCCGGGGATGAGTTCGCCCTGCACCATCTTGACGCGCGTGTCCACCATGCCCAGCGGCTCGAAGACGTTCTCGCGCATGTATTCCGCGAACGACTGACCGCTCGCCCGCTCGATCGCGAGCGACACCAGGATGTAGCCCGTGTTGTTGTAGTTCCACTCCGTGTTCGGGGGCGCCTGCAGCTCGGGTTGCCGCTGCACGATGGCGATCGCGCGCTCGCGGGCGAACCCGTCCTCGCCCTGGTGGCCGCCGATCGGCAGGAGATTGTAGACCTCGCGGTAGCCGCCCGTGTGGTTGAGCAGGTTCCGAATCGTGATCGGCGTTCCGAAGTCGCGAAGTTCGGGGATGTGCGTACGGATGTCGTCGTCGACCGACATCTTGCCCTGGGCCTGCAGCGTCAGCACGCCCATGGCCGTGAACTGCTTCGTGACCGACCCGATGTTGGAGATCGTCCCGCGCTCCCAGGGGATCCCATGGCTCAGGTTCGCCATCCCGTAGGTGCGCACCAGCGTCAATTCGCCGCTGTCGACCACGCCGATCACCGCGCCGGGCCGGCCGTCGCCGTCGTAGACCGCCATGATCTGGTCGAGCCGCGCGGCCGGGTCGGTGGCAATGGGCTCCGAGCGCAGTACGCTGAATCTGAACTCGCCGACCTCGTCGTCGTTGGCGGTAATCGCGACTTCGTAGGTGCCCGCCGCTTCGGTCTCGAACCGGATGGTCTCGATTCCGCGCGTGCGGCCGTCCACCTCGCGCAGCGTCTCGCCGTCGGGGCCCGTGACGGTGACCGAGAAGTCGGCGGAGATCTGGTCGACTTCGGCCAGAAAGAACGTCTCCGCGTCGAGTTCGAAGGCGTGGGTCTGACCGCCTGACTGCATCGGGGGCAGGTCCGGGGCCGCGCAGGCCGCCGCGAGGGCAGTGAGGAGGATCAGGGTCGCACAGGTCGCAGTGCTTCGCATCGTGGTCATTCCTTCCTGACTGTTGTGGATGGGCCGGCTGGCTGGTGTGGGCCGGCGGGCAGCGTGGACTCAGCCGCTCTTTCTCCAATCGACCACCTCGATCGCGTCGGCACCTCCGCACGGACCGGAGAGGCTGATGGAGCCTTCGACGACCACCTCGTCGCCGGGGCTCAGATCGCCCAGGTCTCCGCTGAGGGCGTAGACGTACTGGTCGTTGTCGCGCAACGTGACGCACCCCAGCCCCTCGTCGGTGATCCGGCCGGTGCGCTGCACCATGCCGTTGTCGTCGGTCACGTGGAACGGGTCGGAGATGCCGATGGGGCTGAAGACGCCGTTGAAGACGATGAAGACGAGCGGGCGCTCCCAGTTGGCGTAGCCCGGCACCCTGACCGTGGCCGACACCTCGCCCCAGATCTCCTGCGTGCCTTCGGCGAGGGCCTCGAAGCCGGCCCGCATCGCGCCGACCCCGACGTGGATCTTCGCCTGGGGCGGCAGGTTTTCGGTGTAGACATCGACGACCGTGCCGGGGGGGCCCATGCGGGGCTCGACCGACTGGATGTGGCGGAGCGAATCGATGGTTGCGTATTCGCGGATGCGCTGGGCGGCGGCGTCGGGGGCGGTGAGCGTCCAGGCGAGCGAAAGAGCCGCCAGCGTGAGCAGCCCGCGGGCCGCGCGGATCGGGCGGAAAGAGCGATTGGACATCTGGGCACCTCCAACTGCGTGGGCTGGGTCCGGGCGCGGAATCCCGCGTGTGTCAAGTTGTGGCGGCGGGGCGCGGTGGGCTAGGGGGGTGGCGATGCGGGCGGGCGAATGCGCGCGGGGCGCTGCGGCCATGGCGATGCGCGCGCGGATGCCGCGTGGATCCGACGGGCCCGGGAATTGGCGGGCCGAATCCGTTGCCCGCCCGTGCGGGTGCCTCTAACCTGAGCGGACGTTGACGGTGGGTCCGTTGAAACGAGAGAGGCTTTTGTGAAGAAGAGAGCGACGTTGGTCACCCGGAGAGATGCCCTCGCACTGATGGCGGCGGGAGTCGGCGCGGCCGCCTGCGCGCCCGAGGGCGCGAGCAACGGCGATGCAGGTTCCGGTGCGAGCTCGGGCATGGCGCCCGGATCGGACACCGGCGGAGGTGGCGCCAACCCGATCTGGGTGAAGGACCCCAGCCGCTTCGTCCAGCACGGCACCAACCTCGAGACGCGCCTCGAGGACCTGGACGGCCTGCTCACCCCGAACGACCTCTTCTTCGTGCGCAACCACGCGCCGACGCCGGTGATCGACGCGGCTTCCTATGCGCTGACGGTCGGAGGGCCCGGCGCCGCTACCGAGGTCACGCTGAGCCTCGACGACCTGAAGGCGCTGCCCAGCCAGACGCTGATCGCCTATATCGAGTGCGCCGGGAACTGGCGCGGGTTTTTCCAGCCGGTTACGGGGCGCACGGCGGCGGGCAGCCAGTGGGGCACGGGGGCGATCGGCTGCGCCGAGTGGACCGGGCCGAGCCTGGCCGACGTGCTGGCGCTGGCGGGGGTCCGGGACGACGCGCTCGAAGTGAACGTGATCGGGCTCGATGACGGCGCGTGGGAGCGCCCCATGACGCTCGCGAAGGCGCTCGACCCGGCCACGATCCTGGCGCTCACGATGAATGGGGAGCCGCTGCCACCGGACCACGGCTTCCCGGTGCGCGCGGTGGTGCCCGGCTGGGTCGGGTCGTCCAGCGTGAAGTGGGTGGGGCGCGTCGAGGTCGCGACGGAGAAGGTGTGGGTGCGGGCGAACACGTCGTCGTACGTACTCGTGGGGGAGGAGTGGCCGGCTGGCGAGTACGCGCCGGCGGAAGGGGCGCCGATCGATACCGGGGCCGTGAAGAGCGCGCTGGCGCTGCCGCACCCGGCGGAGCTCGCCGCCGGGACGCATCGGTTGAGAGGGTTTGCCTATTCGCCGAATGGGGCGGTGGAGCGGGTGGAGTGGAGCGCGGACGGCGGGCCGTGGCAGATGGCGCGGCTGATCGGGACGCCCGCTGCCCTGCCCTACGCCTGGGCCCGTTTCGAGTTCGAGTGGGAGGCGGTGCCCGGCGAGCACGTCCTGCGCACCCGCGCCACCGACGCCTCGGGCGAGACCCAGCCGCTCGCAGGCGTGTACAACGAGAAGGGCTACCTCTTGAACGTCGCGCTCCCGCACCCCGTGCAGGTGGCATGAATCCGGCGGCCGCGCTGAGCGACGTCGGCCTACTCATATACTCATATACTCATCTTCGGCGCGGCCTGCTGATCGCCGCGACGGCCTGCCTGATCGGCTGCTCTCCGGACGCCGAAGCGCCCGAGACCCCCGCCGTCGACGGCGAGTGGGCCTACACGGTGCGCTGCAGCTACTGTCACGACGTGCCGAACGGGATCGGGGGCGCCGTCACGTCCGGCGTCCTGGCCGCGTACTCCACAGTCGGGCAGCTCGACCGCTACCTCAGAGTGGCGATGCCGCACGAGGCACCCGGCAGCCTGCCGGACGCCGAGTACGACGCGATTCTCCGGTATCTGATCGAGAGCCGCGGAATGGTGCCTGGAGGCGGCGATGCGTGGCCGCTCCCGGATTCGACGAGACTGGGCGGTGGATAGACTTCCTGCCAGGTAGCCGATCTCGTCGACAACCGCCTCGGCGATGTTCGCCAGCTACTGAGCCCCAGTGGATCCCTCACAACCTCGGATCGGGATCCCGTGTGTTATCGCCGCCTTCCTGCAAGAGCAGGTAGTTCATGGTCGAGGAAGCGTGGCGAAACTTCATTGCCTCCTGGTATTCCGGGTCATTGAACCAGGCCTCCACATCCGCCCTGGACGGGAATTCGAGAATGACCAGGCGGCCATCGTACTCCTGACCCTCGACACAGGTGAATGGTTCGCCGCGGGTCAGAAACCTGCCACCGTGCCTGCGGACAATCGGCGGGGTGCGGTCGGTGTATCGACGGTACGTCTCGGTGTCGTGAATCGACATCATGGAAACGACGTAGGCCGGCATTGAAGCTCCTCTGTAGTGTGGGTCGGCTGGGCAAGCATCCCCGTCACAAGGGCGCCCGCGCTCGTCCGCAGCCGGTTCTCGAAGACCCGCACCGATCGCTTAGGTACCCACAGCCTCGCCCCTTGGGTCACGCTTTCTTGAAAATCCGTATGCGCGCTGCGGATTTTCAAGGTTTTCCGAACGCTCTCCGCCCTCTCCCCCCTACCTCCCCTCCATCCACGCCGTCGACGCCCCTTCGGGCGCGTTGTCCGCCACATGGGCCGCCATCCGACGCACGAGTTCGGCATTGGTGAAGGGCGACCAGCCGTGACCCGCCATCGGAGCGCCGTGGATGAACTCGCCGGCGTAGTACGGATCGGTCGTGCTCTCGAGGAAGTCCTCCATCATGTAGACCGCGTACGGCAGGTAGAAGTGGTCCATCTCGGGGTTGTAGATCTTGATCTTGCCGACCAGGTCCGGCCCGATCTCGGACCAGTTCTCCTCGGCGTAGTGGCGCAGGTCGTAGCCGTTGTCGCGCATGTAGTGCGCCACCTCGCGGTCGATGATGCCGGTATCCAGATCCCACAGCCGCCGGGGGTAGCCGTCCTCGTCCGTCGGCCCGTAGACCGCGTGCCAGGCGTCGAGCTGTCCGGCGCCCCTCCCGCGCGAGCCCTGCGCCACCTCCAGTTGGCTGATCTGGCGGTTGCTGCCCATCGGCTGACCCTCGACGGTCCGCTGGAACATCCGCTCCGGCGCGCCCGGCACCGACCCCGGCACGATGAACGCGCTCTCGTCCTCGTAGATGTTGACGAGCTGATAGCGCCGGAAGTCGATCGGATCGGGGTAGTAGGTCCACGTGCCGCCGTAGTAGGTCGGGTAGTGGAGCATCTTGGCGAGCGACATCCAGCCGCCGGTGGAGCCGCCGGTCATGACGCGTGCGTAAGGCTCGCCGATCAGCCGGAAGGTCTCCTCGATGTGCGGAATCAGCTCTTCGTGGATGGCGTCGCCGTAGGGTCCGTTGTTGGCCGAGTTGACCCCGTAGGAGTCGTCGAAGTAGGGCGTCGGATGCAGCAATACCGCCGCGACCACGCGTGGGAAGTCGTCACCCATCCACGCCTGCGCGAATTCATACCCGGGTTCGCGCATTCCACCCGCCTCGCGCCGCATCCACGAGAACAGCGCGTCCTCGGTCGGCGGTTCGGTCGTGAACCCGAACACCGGGTCCAGCTGGAAGTGAGTCTCCTCGATGACGAGGGGGTAGCGCATTTCCGGGTTTTCGTCGAAGCCCCGGGGCAGGAGCACGACCGCGCCCAGGTACATGGGGTGGCCCCACCACTCGGTGAGGATGTCGCTCTGGATCCTGATCCGTTTCACCCACTCCGTGTCGGGCGGCACCTCGATCGGGGGAAGTTCGCCGGTGAGCTCGAAGTGGATGACGTCGTCGCTGCCCGGATCGACCCTGACCCTGCGCGGCTCGCTGAAGTAGTTGCCCGGCGAGAAGGCCCACCGCTGGCCCTCCCACTGGTCCTGCGGGGCCCAGATGGTGTGCCCGTCGGCGCGCTCGTATTGGGTGTAGACGTGGAGGATCGCCTGGACCCAGTAGTCGCCGGCGGGCAGGCCGCCGAGGCGGCGGTATGGGTAGCCGTCGGCGCCGGCGTCGATGACCATGGCGTCGCCGGGGGCGGCCTGTTCGACGTCGGCGGAGAAGAAGGGGACCTCGCCGTTGCGCTGGCGGGCGGAGTTGTAGCCGGCGATGCGTGGCTCGGGGTCGTCGGAGGGGGCGAAGACCGTGAAGAGTCGGCCCGTAAGCGGTCCGTCGTGGAGCGTGGCGTCGTGGGTGACCTCGATGCGGAGTTGGGCGGGGGGGCCGTCGCCGGAGGCTGGGGGTTGGGGGGCGGGTTGGCAGGCGGTCGTGGCTGTGAACAGGATTGCGGAAGCTGCCGAAAGCGAGGCAACGGCCGCGTTTCCGCTGACCGAACGGGTGGGTGAATACGGTGCGCGCATGGGTCCCTCCGGGGCTGCTGGTGAAGGGGGAAGGTGCGGGACGGCGAGGTTGGGTGGCAAGGCTGGGACTATCTGTCCCATTTGAGCATGGGTGTGTCCCTGGTCATCTCCGCGGGACCGCGGCGCGACCGCCCGGATTCGCGCGAGGACAGCTGGCATCAAGCGGTCCGTCCGGCGAACTCCGGGATGCGGTCGAACCAGGGCCGCTCCCGCTCGAGCTGTCCTGCGAGCCGGAACAGCGTCGCCTCTTCGCCGGTGCGAGCGGCGAAGTGCACCCCCACGGGAAGCCCCGCGGCGTTCCAGTGTAGCGGCACCGACATCGCCGGCTGCCCGCTGATGTTGAAGACGGGCGTCCAGGGCAGGAATTCGAACGCACCGTCAGCGATACGGTCCAGCGCCTTGGCGGCCTTGATGAGGCTGCCGGACCCGAGCGCGCTCATGAGGCTGAGCTGCACGTGTTCGAAGCGACTCGGCGGCAGCGCACCGATCCGTGGCGGCGGCGTTGCGACCGTGGGCGTCATCAGGATGTCGTAGTCGGTGAAGAACCGTCCGACGGCCTTGCCGCACCTCTCAAGCAAGCGAAGCGCGACAGCCAGCTCTCCGGCGGAGACCGCCCTCGACACAAGGCCGAGCGCCCAGGTCAGCGGTTCCACCTCACCCCGCCGCGGCGGCCTGCCCAGGTCCTGCTCGAGGTCGTCGAACTCGGCGCCCACCTCCCCTGCAACCATGTACATGAAGGCGCGAGAGAACGCCTTGCCGTCGAAGCGGGGGGTGGCTTCGGTGACGCGATGGCCAAGCCGCTCCAGCAGGCGGACCGCGCCGACTACCGCTTCCACGCAGTCCGGGTGCGGATCGCTCGATCCCATCCAGGGCACGGTCGTCCACGCGATCCGCAGGCGCCCGGGATCGGCGTCCACTTCACGGGCGAACGGACGCTCGGGCGGCGCGATCCTGTAGGGTGCGCCCGCCTCGGGCCCGTGGGTGGCATCGAGCATCGCCGCGCTGTCCCGAACGGAGCGCGTGAGCACATGTTCGGTCACGGATCCGCGCCACGGCTCGGCGTCGCGCGGACCGGGAGGGATGCGCCCGCGGGTGGGCTTCAGCCCGAACAGGCCGCAGCATGACGCCGGAATGCGGATGGAGCCCGCGCCATCTCCGCCACCGGCCATGGGCACGATGCCTGCCGCCACCGCGGCCCCCGACCCTCCGCTCGAACCGCCCGGTGTGCGATCGAGTGACCACGGGTTGCGGCAGGGTCCCCAGAGCCGCGGCTCGGTGTATGGCAGCAACCCGAACTCGGGTGTGTTCGTCTTGCCCAGAATCGAGACGCCGGTGGCGCGCACGCGTCGCGCCAGCTCGGTGTCCTGGTCAATCACGAGGCCGGCGGCCAACCGGCTGCCACCCGATGTCGGATGCCCGGCGTAGTTGCTCTGCAGATCCTTGGCCAGGAAGGGCACTCCAGCGAACACTGCGCGCCGATCGATGCCGCCAGCCAGCGCGCGCGCTTCCTCGTCCATGCGATACACCACGGCATTGATGGCCGGGTTTACGACTTCGAGCCGCTCAATCGCGATCTCGACCAACTCCCGGGGCGTGATCTCACGCGCCCGCACCAGCGCCGCAAGCGCGGTGGCATCCCGCCGAACGTATTCGTCCTGGTTCATGCGCTCCGCCTCCCTCCTCCACCGCGCGATCCTACTCAACCGGTTGGCGGCCTGGCAAGCCGAAAGCGGCCCGCTTTTCGCCCATGACGCCTCCGACATCTCACTGCCTGCGTCTCCCGAAGTAGATTGGATGCGGTGCGTTGAGCACCAGCCGCCCGAACCGGACCTGAATCGCGACATGTTCGTCAACTCCGAAATCGCACCCGAACTCCTGCCCTCGGCCGAACAGGTCGACTGGCAGGCCCTGCACCCCCACTTCGCCAGGCGGCTGCAGGTCGGCGTGTTCCTTCGCGTTCTGATGTTCGCCGGTATCGGAACCGCCGTGCACTACATGGTGGCGACGGGGCCCATCGCGGTGCTGCTCCGGGTCGCTCCCTGGCTGCCGCCGCTCGCCTGGGGAGCGTTCGCCACGCTCTCGCTCTGGGCTCTGGCCTGGCCGGCCATCGCGGTGCCGCGCCGTGGCTACGCGGTCCGCGAGCGGGACATCCTGTACCGGTCCGGCGTCCTCTGGCGCTCGGTGCGCGCAGTGCCCTTCAACCGCGTGCAGCACACCAAGACGGACAGCACGCCCCTGGACCGCCGGTACGGCCTCGCGAATCTCTCGGTCTTCCCGGCCGGGGGCGGCGCCCACAAGATCCGCGGCCTCGGCAGGGAGACGGCCGAGCGCCTGCGTGCCCACGTGTCGGCGAGGATCGAAGCCGAGACCGGCAGGACGACGAACGACGGTGTTGCCGAGACCGCCTGACCTCGGCGTGTGGCGGCGCACTTCGCCGTTCGCCATCGTCTTCTTCTTGGGCACGACGATCAGGACGATCGCCGGAAACTACCTTCAGGCGGCAGCGTCACTCGGGGCCATCGCCTACCTCACCCGCTTCGAATTCCTTCCCGTCGGCCTGTCCATGGGCTGGGCGATACTTCTCGTCGCGCTCGCCATCGGGGCCATCGCGCTGCTGCGGTACTGGTTCTTCCGTTTCAAGCTCGAGGAGGACAGGGTCCTGATCCACCAGGGCGTCCTGAAGCGAACGGCTCTCGACCTCCCCTTCGACCGCATTCAGGGCATCAATGTCGAGCGGTCTCTGGTCGACCGGATCCTTGGGCTGGTGACCATCCGTCTGGACACCGCGGGTACCATCGTGGCCGAGGGACGCCTGCCCTCGGTGAGCGGCGTCCTCGCCGACTGGCTGCGCACGAGGGTGGATGGATCGCAACGGGAGCCGGCGGCCGAAGAGGATCCGGCTGCTGCAGCCAGCCCCACCGCCGAATCTCCGGACGTCACCGCGGTTCGCCCCGAACCCCGTGAAGGTGGCCGGACGGCGGCCCGCGACCAGCTGCTGCTTCGGCTCAACCCTGCCGACATGTTCCGAATCGGACTCGCCGACCGAACGGCTCTGGTGTTCGCCGGTGCACTCGCCCTGCTGGCGGAAGCCGCCGAGCCGGTCCAGCGGATGATCGGCGGGGTGGTGGAGTCCGTCTGGAGTACCTTCGCCGACCTCGGAGTGCTGAGCCAGGTCCTCGCTGCCGCGGCCCTTGTGCTCGCGCTGCTCGTCGTGTTCGTGCTGGGCGCGGTGGGGAGCGCCTTTCTCCGTCACAACGACTTCACTCTTTGGCGGCGGGGGACCGCGTACCGTTCTCGCGGCGGCCTCCTCACGCAGAAGGAAGTCGTGGTCGAGACCGCCAAGATCCAGCAGCTGACCCTGTCGCAGAACATCGTGATGCGCTGGTTCGGCCGCTATCGCTTCGGCGCGCTTCCCGCGGGGGCGGTTCCGATGCAGGGGAGCGACGCGCCCACGAGCCTCGAAGTCGCGGACAACCTCGCGATCCCGCTGATCGAGGCGCCGCTGGCAGAGAAGCTGCGCCGCCGGCTGTTCGGGGCGGAGGGTGCGGGACTGACCCTGGTGCCCGGCGCTCCGGCTTTCGTACGGGTCTCGCCCCACTACGTGCGCGCGCTCATGCTCCGCATCGGCATCGTGCCGATCCTGGCCGGGGCGCTGCTGCCGCTGGTCTGGCAGGGGGCCGCCGGGGCGTGGATCGTGCCGCTCGGGATCTGGTGGACTGCGTGGGTGCTGCTGTCCGGACTGCTTGCGCTGCAGTGCTGGCGCCGGCGGGGCTATCTGCACGACGACGACGGTCTGGCCAGCCGGAGGGGTCTCTTCGGAAGCCGGGTGGACGCCTTCCTGTTTCGCAAGGTGCAGGGCGTGACGGTGAGGCGGTCTCCGCTGCAGCGCCGAAAGGGACTCGCGACCGTCGAGGTGCACCTCGCCTCGGGAGTGGTCGCGGTCCCCTACATCGATCACGGCATCGCCTGCGGGCTGAGGGACTACATTCTCTACAAGGCGGAATCGAGCCGCGTGCGCTGGCACTGAGGTCGGCAGCCCGAGGGCGTACATGGCGGTTCAGTCGGGGTTGCCGCCGCAAACACGACTATGCAGGAGGACGCGATGTGGGTCTCGGCAATCAGGGGAGCAGGCGCCGGTTTGTTTGATTCCGTGCGTGGGGGTGCGATCCTGCTCCTGCTCCTCTTGGTGGCGTGCGGAGACGCTCGGGACTCCACGGCCCCGGCACCTGCAGCCCGAGCCGACTACGCCGAAGTCTCCGCCGCGCTCACCACCATGATCGAGCGCGAACGCGGCCAGAAGGGCCTCGCGGCGATGTCCATCGCCCTGGTCGATGGGGACGGCGTCGTCTGGGCGGCGGGATTCGGCGAACAGGCGCCGGGCGTGCCCGCCACCGCCGAGACCGTCTACCGCGTGGGTTCGGTGTCGAAGCTCTTCACCGACATCGCCGTCATGCAGCTTGCCGAGCAGGGCGAGATCGACATCGACGCGCCGGTGCGCACCTACCTCCCCGACTTCGCGCCCGACAACCGCTCCGGCACGCCGATCACCCTGCGGCAACTGATGTCGCACCGTTCGGGGCTGATCCGTGAGCCGCCGGCGGGCAACTACTTCGACGACGACGGCGCGAGCCTCGCGGCCACGGTGGCCAGCCTGAACGGCACGCCTCTCATCTACGAGCCCGAGGCGCGCACCAAGTACTCGAACGCCGGTATCGCGGTGGTCGGATACGCGCTCGAGGTGACGCAGGGCGAGCCGTTCACCAACTACGTCAAGCGCGCGGTGATCGACCCCATCGGCATGACAAGCAGCGCCTTTACACCCGACCCCGGGATCGTCGACGACCTCGCCTACGCATACATGTGGGGATTCGACCGCGGCCTCTTCGACGCACCCACCTTCGAGCTCGGGATGGCGCCGGCGGGGAGCATGTACTCGACAGTGTTGGACCTCGCGCGTTTCATGGAGGTGATGTTTCGGCGCGGCGAGCTGGGTGAAGGAACCGTCGACAACCCCCGCCTACTCGCCCCCGAAACCCTCGAGGCCATGTGGCAGCCCCAATTCGCCCCTCCAGGCGCCACCACCGGGTACGGCCTCGGTTTCGCGATCCAGGAACGCGCCGGCGAACTCCAGCTCGGCCACGGCGGCGCGATCTACGGCTTCTCCACCCAACTCACCTTCCTGCCCGGCTCACGGCTCGGCGTCGTCGTCGTCTCGGCCGTCGACGGCACCAACACGGTCACCACCCGCGTGGCGGACGCGGCCCTGGAACTCATGCTGGCGGCGCGCTCCGGCGAGCCCCTCCCCACCGCCCCCACCCGCGGCACGGCTGCCATCGATCCCGCCATCGCGCTGGAACTAGAGGGCACCTACGGCACCGGCGACGGCGCAATCGAGTTCGACGCCCGCGAAGGCGGCCTCTTCATGACCCCGGCGCGCGGCGGCGCCACCGTCGAGATCCGCGCCCGCGGCGACACCCTGATCGTCGACGACCGCATTGCCTTCGGCACGCGTTTCCTGCGCAACATCGACGGCGGCGCGACCACCGCCCTCCTCCCCCTCGCCCCGGACGGCGAAACCCTCCTCCCCGACAGTGAACCCGTCGTCCGCCTGCCCCGCCAACCCCCCACCCCTCGCCCCGACCTTCCCCCAGCGCACTGGAACGGCCTGATCGGCGAGTACGGCCGGGACCACAACGTCCTCTACATCCTCGAGCGCAACGGCCGGCTCCACGCCCTGATCGAGTGGTTCTTCCTGTACCCGCTCGAGGAGATCTCGCGCGACGTCTACGCCTTCCCCGACTGGGGCCTCTATCACGGCGAGCAGCTCGTGTTCTCCCGCGACGAAGCCGACCGCGCGACCTCCGTCGAGGCGGCGTCGGTCGTCTTCGCCCGCCGGGACGTCGGCACCGAAGCCGGCGGCACCTTCCGCATCGACCCCGTGCGGCCGGTCGACGAGCTGCGCGCCGAGGCCCTCGCCGCCTCCCCGCCCGACGAGCCCGGCCCCTTCCGCGACTCCGAACTCGTCGAGGTCACGACCCTCGAGCCGGGCATCCTCCTGGACGTGCGCTACTCGACCACCAACAACTTCATGTCGTCGGTCTTCTACGACGAGCCGCGCGTCTTCCTCCAGCGGCCCGCCGCCGAAGCGGTGGTCCGCGCCCACCGCGCGCTTGCGGCGCACGGCTTCGGCCTCCTCCTGCACGACGGCTATCGCCCCTGGTACGTCACGAAGATGTTTTTCGACGCCACCCCCGCGGAGCAGAAGCTCTTCGTCGCGAACCCGGCGAGCGGTTCGCGCCACAACCGCGGCTCGGCGATCGACCTGAACCTGTACGATCTTGCGACGGGCGAGCCGGCCGACATGGTCGGCACCTACGACGAGTTCTCGCCGCGCTCGTTCCCCAACTACCCGGGCGGGACCTCCCGGCAGCGCTGGCAGCGCGAGATCCTGCGCCGCGCGATGGAGGCGGAGGGGTTCACGGTCTACGAAGCCGAATGGTGGCACTTCGACCACGACGACTGGCGCGAGTACGCGCTCCAGAATGCGACCTTCGGCGAACTCCGGCGGTAGCGACCGGGTTCGGGCCCGCCGACTCCGCCCGCGCCGCCGCCACAGCTGGACCGTCGACCTCGGCCTCGCCCTGACCGCCGTCATCTGGGGACTGAACTTCACGGTCGTAAAAGCCGGTCTGGAGGAGCTCTCGCCGCTCGCCTTCAACGCCCTGCGATTCCCCTGCGCGGCGGGCGCCGTGTGGGTGCTGATGCGTGGAACCGGCCGGCGGCTGCTCCCTCCGCGCAAGGACTGGCCGGCGGTTCTGCTGCTCGCCCTGGTCGGCCACGTCACCTTCCAGATGGGATTCATCTTCGGGCTGGACTGGACGCTCACCGGCAACGCCGCGCTGCTCCTCTCCACGAGCCCGGTCTGGGTGCTGGTGATCTCGTCCGCGATGGGGCGCGAGCGCTTCAACCCCGCGGTTCTCGCCGGTGTGCTGGCCACGCTCGCGGGGATGGTGATCCTGATCACGGGGGGCAGTGAGCAGGTGGGGGCGGCCCGCCTCGGCGACCTGTTCGTCCTGGGCGCGGCGCTCTCCTGGGGTGCGTACACGGTCTTCGGCCGGCGAATGGTCAGACGCCGCGGCGCCCTTCAGATGACCGCATGGACGCTGTGGGCCGGCCTGCCGTTCATCGTCGGCGCGGGCATCCCCGATCTCGTCCGGATGGACTGGGGCGCGGTTTCGCTGGCGGCGTGGCTCGGCGTGTTCTACGCGGGGGTCTTCGCGATCGGGATCGCCTACCTGCTGTGGTATCAGGGCGTGAAGACGATCGGCCAGAATCGCACCTCGGTGTACCAGAACCTGGTGCCCGTCATCGCCCTGATCAGCGCGTGGCTGTGGCTGGCCGAGACGCCGACCGCGCAGCAGCTGATCGGAGCCGGGGTGATCCTTTCTGGTGTGGTTGTTGCCCGACGATCACGGTAGCCCCGGCGTGCACCGGATTCGTTGACCGGGCTGCATCGCTTTGGCTAGCGTTGTGCGTTCTGCCCGGTGCCGGAGCCGCCGCGCACCGCGCCGCGCACTCCGTTTGACATCCCCAAGCCGGCCAATCATCCGCCGAAGGTGCCCCCATGATCGACATCAATGAAATCGGTGCGACCGCGTTCGTGATCGCATCCGTCAGGGCGATGGAGAAGGAGCAGCCCGACCCGCTCTTCAACGACCCCTACGCCGAGTGGTTCTCGAACGAGCGCGCGCTCGGGGCGGCCCGGCAGCTCAACGAGGCCTTTCCGCCGTCCACCACGATGGTGCGCTTCCGCACCCGCTACTTCAACCGGTTCATCGAGCGCGGCATCGCGGCGGGGGCGCGCCAGGTCGTCCTCATGGGTGGCGGGTTCGACATGCGCGGCCACCTCTACGGAAACGCGGACGTCGCCTTCTTCGAGGTCGACCAGAAGGCCGTCCTCGAGTTCAAGCGCTTCATGCTGGGGAGGCATGGCATCGAGCAGCTCCCCTCGGTGCTCGGCAACTACCTCGAGGTCGATGTGGCCGAGGGACTCGGCGGGCTCGGCTTCGATCCGGCCGCCCCCACGCTGATCGTCTGGGAGGGCAATACGATGTACCTGCCCACCGACCTGATCATGCCCTTTCTCAACCAGCTCGCGGGCGCCATCGCGACCTTCCGCATCGCCTTTGACTATTTCGCGGTGGACCTTCAGAATCGCGAGTTCGAGAGCGACGAGGACCTGAAGCGGCTCGAAGGCGTCGAGCGGGCGATGGGCGCCTCGTTCCCCACCGGGTTCGCGGACCTGGCGGTATTTGAGGAGCAGACGCCGCTCGGGGTCGCCGAGGACGGGTCCTTTGCCGGGCTGGCAGAGGCATTCGGCCAGGCTGACATGGTCGCGGGCTATCCCGAAGACTGGCGCGAGACACTCAAGCTTTACCGGTACTGCGTTCTGGAGACGCGATAGAGCGGTTTGTCGGCCATTTTTGGCCGGTTTTGGCGGACAACACGCCCCGGCCGGCCGTTGTCCGCCACTTTTGGGCTTTTTTGGCCAACAAACTTCAGCGCCGCTGGTCCTCCGCCTCCGGAATCCCCCGGCTGAACAGCATCTCCAGCCCCGGCTCACCACCATCCGCCGCCATCGCGGCCGCCGGCGGCCCGCGCAGAAACGCCCTCACCTGGCCGGTTGCCGGATCGCGCAGAATGGTCATGGGCGAGTCGGTCGTCCGGTCCAGCGTCGCCGATCCGCCGCCGCCGACCAGTGAGATGCTGGCCAGTTCGCCCGTCCACGACACCGGAATCGTGAAGACGAATCCGGAGCGTCCGTCGTCCACATCCGGGATCTCCGGCATATCGAAGGTCAGGGAGAAGGCCTGGTCGCCATCGGCCGTCCGGCCCCGCAGGCGGTATTCGGTCCCCGGCGGCGGCACCCACGGCACCGCGTCGACGATGAACGACGGATCGAGGAACGGGGCGCCCTCCGCGTCGACGCCACCCCACACCAGGACGGTCCGGGTCGGTGCGGCGCTCACGGCGGCCGGAGGCTCGACATCCAGACGGTGGCGAAGCGCGTTCGAGAAGTGATAGTCGCCGATCCAGCCGCCGCGGCAGTAGGACATCAGGTCCGGAGCATGCGGGGTGATCAGCCGCCCGCGCTCCCGATCGTAGCCCCATGACCCGATCCGGCCGTTGCGGTCGGGAAACAGCCGGTCCGGCCCTCCGGCGCCCCCGCAGGGCGCGTGGAAGAGACCCATGTTGTGTCCGAGTTCGTGGGCGACGGTGCGCGGAAGCGGTACCGAGAAGCTCGACCAGGATCCGATCCCGAGCGCGACTCCGAGGAGGCCTGCGGTGGGAACCGGCGATGCCATCGCCATCCAGTAGCCGGATCCCCGCTCCATGCGCCGGATCGTTTCGGTCTCGATGAGCATTTGGAACCCGTTGTTGGACGAAGTGACCACCGGATCGTGCCGCCTGATGTCCAGGCGACCGATCGGAAGCACGTCCCGCGTCACGGAGAGCATGTCGCTCCCTTCCGGGTCGTTCGCCATGTCGGCGGTGATCTCCAGGATCGCCGAATCGGGATCCAGCTCGTACAGGAACGGGATCACCGTGAGGCGGAAGTCGGGCATGTCGCGGACATCGACGGCCATGCGTCCGGACTCCGGGATCCTTCCTGCGATGCCCATGCCCGAATTCAGGGTCCCGTCCGGATCGACGTCGATCACCATCTCCAGACCGTCCCTGATCACGTCGCCCGGTATCTCGGAATTCGCCGACAACTCCAGGGCACTCTCGTCGATCCCGGGCGGGATCGGCATCGTCCCCCCCGCGATCTCGGCTGTGTGCACCTCGGTGCCTCCGTGGTAGAACGTGGCGCGAACCGGCGGGATCCTCTCCCCGCTGGCCTGCGGCGATGAGACGAACACGCGCAGCAGAGCCGGCCGGCCGGCGACCAGGGGCACGGGGAATTCTCGCGACTGCACTGCCTGGGTGAGGTAGGCGGCCATGCTGCCGCCGTCGCAATGGGCTACACGCTGGAACTCGACGCCGTCGAGCCACTCCCTGAGCGCGGGATCGGCCGGGAGGCACAGGTCGGTGCCCCCGCCTTCAGCAGCTCGAGTTCGGTCAGGGCCTTCAGACTGGCGGGGAGGGGACCGGAAAGGCCCGCGTTGTTGCCGAGCCAGAGCTGTTCCAGGCCGGTCAGCGCACCCATCTCCGCAGGAAGAGCGCCTGACAGATCATTGGCGTGCAGGTATACGCGCTCAAGGCTGCCAATCTCGCCGAAGGTGGGCGGAATCGCCCCGGTGAGAGCGTTGTCGTTGAGCCACAACCATTCCAGATTCGCGAGATTCCCGAACGTGGCCGGAATGCTGCCTGTCAGCTGGTTCCGTCCGATGTCCAGGATTTCGATGCTCGCGAGATTCCCCAGTTCGGCCGGGATATCGCCTGTCAGCTCGTTGTCCCAAAGACCCAGGTATTCCAGATCGACGAGGTTGCCCAGCTCCACGGGGATGGGGCCGGACAGGTCGTTCTGAGCCATGTTGAGCTCTTGCAGCTCGACGAGTTGCCCGAGTTCCGCGGGAATGGGACCGGCCAGAGCCGAGTATCTGAGCATCAGTTCCCTGAGTTCGGTGAGCCTTCCGATCTCGGGCGGCAGGGGACCTCCCAGCCCGACTCTGAAGAGGTGCAGCTCCCTCAGCCTGGACAGCTCGAAGAGTTCGGCGGGCAGCGGTCCGGTGAGCCCCCAGTTGCCGTTGAGATTCAGCACCCGGAGGTCCGGGAACAGGCCTATCTCGGGCGGGATGGTCCCGCGCACGCCGTTGTATGAGAGGCTGAGACTCGCGACGTTGCCCGCCCGGTTCACGCCAACGCCCAGCCACTCACTGATCGGAGCGTTGGTCATCCAGTTGTCGTTGCGGGCCCAGTTCGGGCCGTCGGTGGCCTTGTAGAAGGCGATGAGGGCTTCACGCTGCGCCTCGGGAGTACAGCCGGGCCGGTTCCCTTCGACCTGGGCCACGGATTCCAGCCATTCCTGGAATTCCGCATCGTTGGGCACGCACAACTGTGTTTCACCGAACCGGAACACCTCGAGCGGAAGATCCGTCAACGCCCGGGGGAGCTCCCCCGTCAGCGCGTTGCCGGCGATGTCCAGGCTGCTCAGAGCGGAAAGCTCGCCCACAGTCTCCGGCAGCATTCCGGTCAGGCCGTTTTCTCCGAGGTCGAGTGCGGACACCCGGCCGAGGGAGTCGATGCCGACCCCGAACCACTCGTCCAGCACCGTGTCGCCGAGCCATCCGCTCGAGTCGGCCCAGCCACTTCCGCCGGTCTCCTCGAACAGCTCTTTCAAGGCGCTCCGGTCGCCCTCGGCGCATTTCACGCCGATCACCTGCGCGATCCGGTCGGCCCATTCAGCGAAAGCGGCGGTTTCCGGCATGCAAAGCCCCAGGTTGCCGCCGGTATCGACAACGTGCAGTTGCTCCAACTGCAGGAAGCTGCCGGGTAACGCCCCGGTGAGCCGGTTGTTGGCCAGGAAGAGGCCGGTGAGTTGGGTCAGATCACCCAGCGCGTGATGAACCGGTCCGCTGAGCTGGTTGTCGGCCAGTCCGAGGTACCGCAGCGCTCGCAGGTTCCCGAGTTCGGCGGGGAGCGTCCCTTTGAGACCGTTACCGGGAAGCGTCAGCCACGTGACCTCTCCCGTGCTGTCGGTGACGACGCCGTGCCAATCGCCAAGGGGCGCGTCGGTCAGCCAGTTCTCCTGCCGCAGCCAGTCCTCTCCATCGGTGGCGTTGTACAGCGCCTCGAGGGCGGCCCTGTCCCTCGCAACCAGCTCGAGCAAGGGAGTCTCCGGACCCGTCATGCTGTCCTTGCAGCCGCTGACTGCGACGCCCAGGGCGAGCATGGCTGCAGCCCGCATGACAACCTTGCGCGGGTTGGTCGGGTTGCGAGTGGCGATGTCGCCAAAGGGAATCCTCATTCGCATGGTTGGTTCTCCGGATGGATGGGGTGCCAGGGCAACTGATGGCGGGACGGGACGGCCAGCCGATTGGGACTGCAATACTGTACGGTATCGTTTGTCAAAGACTGTCCGCGATGCCCACGGATCCTGTTGGGCTCCTGCTTCATACCCCGGCCCCGGCAACGGGATCCCGCCTCAACCGTGCAGGCGACTCCTCAGCCTCAACCCCTGTATCTCATCGAACCAGCGGTCCAGGGCCGAATGTCGACTGAGCGACAGCAGCGGCTCCTCCCCCTCCACCTCGATCCGGTCGGCCAGAATCAGCAGCCACCGCTTGAGCAGCCAGTCGACTC
The DNA here is from genome assembly GCA_965211645.1 of Longimicrobiales bacterium. Classification (GTDB taxonomy): domain Bacteria; phylum Gemmatimonadota; class Gemmatimonadetes; order Longimicrobiales; family Gaopeijiaceae; genus Bin94. The sequence goes on from OZ242947.1 coordinate 1,628,909, forward strand.
TCAAGCCGTGGGTCGTCACCTCGTACCGGGACCTTGGTCCGCCCCACCACGGGTCGTACCGGCGCGCGAATGCTCTGAAGAGCGCGACGATGTCCGGCGTGGCCCAGTCGTCCCAGGGCTCGGGGAGGTCCCGGCGGCAGGGCCGTTCGGGCACCAGGAAGTTCAGGATGTGACGGGCTCTCGCCTCCCGACCCGTCAGGACGAAGGTGACGAGTTGGGGGCGATACTCATTCGCGGAAATGAACAGCCCCGCCGCGAGCCAGAGCGCCCGCTGCGCCGCATCCATGTTGCGCGCGGCGACCCTGCGGCGGATCCGCTCTGCGAGGTCGGCCCGGGGCACGAGGAGCAGACCGGCCCACAGGAGAGCGTGAAGTGCCGAAATCTGTGTCTTGGTGCAGCGGGTGGGGAAGACACCCAGGAGGGTCGGAACCGCCAGCCGGGCGACTTCACTGTACATCTCGTCGTCGGAGAGGGCGAAGAGGTAGCCGGTGCGCTGACTCCGGCGGCGAATCAGCGAGCGCTGCACGGTGACCAGCGCGTCAGCGCAGAGGCGCGGGTACCGGTGGACCGCGCGACGATACCAGGTCGGCTCTTTCACAAATCGTGCCAGATGGAACGCCCCCACCGCCCTCGTGATCCCTGCTTCGTCGAGGCGGCGAAGGGGGTCGCCACCATGCCTCGCGGTCTCGGCGAGGCTGGCCAGCAGAGGGTAGGAGTAGCTGTCGCCCTCCTCCGTTCCGTCCAACCGCGCCATCTCGTCGAGCGCGGGGATGTCGTGCCGGTGCACGAAGTGCGGAAGCCCCCGCAGCGCCGCGTCGAGCAGCCGTTGGTCGGACTCGACCTGGGTGCGCAGGCTCGCAGTCGGCTCGTCGTTGAAGTGCCCCGGTATCGCGCACATGTAGGCGCGTCCAATGCGGTGCCACAGCCACGGTGAGCCGTCTCCCCGGGCGATCTGGGCAATCTGCTCGCGGGCGTCCTTTCTGAATCTCCGCCGCTCCGCCTCCACGGCGTAGTCTTCCGACTCCTTCCAGCCCGGCACCAGGGGTTGGGTCCAGGCTTCGGCCCTGGCCTTTCCGGTGTACTTCGGTGTCGGCTCGCGGACCGTGCTGCCACCGCTCCGGGAATGGCTTGCCTGACCGCTCTCCCCACCGGATCCCGCGCCGGCACGGGACGGTCCGTTGTAGTCCGCCCAGTACCTGGCCGGTTTCGACAGGAACTCGTCCAGCGGTATACCCCGCTCTCCAACCAGGAGCGTGCGTGCCCCCGGGAAACGGTTTCGGAACGCTTCACTGGCCTGCCGCCTGCCCGCGCCGGGACCGCTCTTCACTTCGATCCCCACCGGACCGAGTCCACGGGAAAGAACGAAATCGACCTCGTGTATCGCGTCCCGCCAGTGGTACAGATCCGCTGTGAGTCCGGCTGTGTTGTGGAGGTGGGCTCCCACGGCAGTCTCGACGATCCGGCCCCACAGGGTTCGGTCTGCCCGGACCTCCTCGAACGAGCGCTTGAGTTGGGCCGTCATCAGGGCCGTGTTGAGGACGTTCAGCTTGGGGCTCGATCCGCGGGCGACGTACCGCGCCCCGGAGTACTTCGGCAGCCCGGTGACCAGGCTGGCCTGCGAGAGCAGGTCGAGGTACTCGGCCAGCGTTGTGGCGTTTCCGGACTCCTGCAGCTGGCCCAGCATCTTGTTGTAGGAGAGGATCTGGCCGGAATAGTCGGCGGCCAGTTCCATCAGGCGACGCATCAGCGCGGGCTTTTCGATGCGGGTCAGGGCGATGATGTCTTTCTCGATGGCGGGGGAGATGATGGTGTCCGACACGTAGGACCGCCACCGATCAACATTCTTCACCAACCGCGCCGGCCCCGGGTATCCCCCGAAGAACAGGTATTGGTCCAGGGTGAAGCCGAAGGCGCCAACCATCTCCGGGAACGACCAGTGGCCAACTTTGACCGGCATGAAGCGCCCGGCCAGGCTCTCGCGCAGTCCGGTCAGCATCGACCACGGGGCAGATCCCGCCACCACGACTCGTAGCGGACAGCCCGTGTCCCGGTCACGGTCCCACTGACCCTTGACGATCGGCGACCACCCGTCGATGTACTGGATTTCGTCCAGGGCCAGGACCAGACCGCGCTCATTGCGTTCGGCATCCTGGCGGGCCTGCTCCCAGGTATTCAGCAGCCACGCTCGTTGACCCCTGGTATCCTTCTCGTGCCGTGGGTCGGTTGGGTCCGTGAAGATGCGGTCAACCGCAAGATACCGGCCGGGCAGGTCGATTCGATCAAGTGCCTGCTTGATCATCGTCGTCTTGCCGGTCTGACGAGGACCTGTGACAGAGACGATCAGCGGCAGATCGTCCTGGGTGATCTCCTGGACCAACTGGTTCACCTGGGGACGGGCGTAGGTATGCATGAGAGATAATGTAAGTCATTAGTCAAGTACTTAACGATAACTTACATCAGAACGCCGTCTCAGCGCCCATCCAGCCTGTTTGTCGGCCAAAAGACCGCTCAAGTGGCCGACAAACTCGTCCCTCACCCTCCATCCGCAATTATCAGCATCCCCCTTGCCCGCAGCATCTCGTTCAACGCGGCCACCTCGTTGGCCAGCAGAGCTTCCAGAGCCGCGAGGTGTTCCTGAAGCTCCTCGTGCAGCAGCACCTTCACCTCCATCTCCTGGTCCGTGGGCGGGAAGTCGGCAACCGCAATCGCGCCGGTCAGGTAGCCGAGCTTCTGCAGCAGCCTGGCTTCGAAGCGGACGCCGTCCTGGCCCTGACCCGTGAGGCGCAGGTCGACCATGTTCATCTGCAGGTCGACGAGGTCGTCGCGCAGGGAGGCGATCGCCTCGGTGAGAGCGTCGTCGTCCGCGAAGCGGGACATGGTGGCGAGCTGCACCCGGATCGCTTCGACGCGGTGGACCGCTTCGCCGGCCGCGACGACGTCGTCACGGACTTCGCGAATGAAGGCGACCTGGGCCGCGATGTCGGCTTCGGAGCCTGCCGAGTGGGGATCCTTGAGGACGGTGAGGGGCTGTTCGTGGGTCTCGCCGGCCGCGTTGAGGCGGACGGTGTAGCGCCCGGGCGGAAGCAGGATCGAGATCTGCTGGCCGCCGGGGGCCGGGCGACCCTCCTCGCTGACCGCGATGTGGTCGGCGTAGATGGGACTGGTGAATAGCCGGATGGGACCGTTGGGCTCGTCGCGCAGGTTCCAGTGGATGCGGTTGATGCCGGGGTTGTTGGTGCCGGTCAGGGTGCGGACGACTTCGCCGACGCCGTCGAGGATCTCGACGGTGGGCGGCTCGGCCTCGCCTCGGGCCACAGCCGCGGCCGCCGGCTCGGCCAGCCAGTAGTTGATCGAGGCGCCGTACTCGGGGTCCCGGCCCTCGGTGGGGTCGCTGTAGGGGACGGAGGGCGGCGTAATCGCGCGGAAGCGGTAGGCGTCGCGCGGCGCGAAGAGGTGGGAGGCGGACGCGATCACCTCGGGGGTGAGCTGCTGGAGCGGCGTGAGGTCGTCCAGGATCCAGAAGCCGCGGCCGTAGGTGCCGACCACCAGGTCGCCGAAGTGCTCCTGCACGACGAGTCCTGACACCGGTGCGGCGGGCAGGTTGTTCTGGAGCGGCTGCCAGTTGTCGCCGTCGTCGAACGACACGTAGATCGCGTTTTCGGTCCCCACGTACAGCAGCCCCTGCCGCTTCGTGTCCTCGGCGATCACCTTCGTGTAGCTCAGCATGCTGGGCGGGATGCCGTTCGTGATCCTGTCGAACGAGGCGCCGTAGTCCCGCGTCCTGTACACGTAGGGGTCGCGGACATTCACCTGGTGGCCGTCGATGGCCACGTACGCCGTCCCCGCGTCGTAGCGGGAAGCCGCAATGGACCGCACCGCCATCCACTCCGGCAAATCCGGCATGTTGTCGGTGACATTTGTCCATGTGCCGCCACCGTCCCGGGTGACCTGAAGCAGCCCGTCGTTGGTGCCCGCCCAGATCAGCCCTTCCTCGACCGGTGACTCGGCGATGCCGAAGACCGTGCCCGCGTACTCGACGCCGATGTTGTCCCCGGTGAGGCCGCCGGAAAGCCCCATGCGGCTGCGGTCGTTGAGCGTCAGGTCCGGGCTGATCACCTCCCAGCTCTGGCCGCCGTTGCGGGTGCGGTGCACGTGCTGGCTGCCGACGTACACGGTGTTGTTGTCGTGCGGCGAGATGTGGATCGGCGCGTCCCAGATGAAGCGGTAGCGCACGCCCGACGCCGCTCCCCGGCTCTGCTCCGGCCAGACCTCGACGGCGCGGTACTGGCGCCGGTCCTCCTCGTAGCGCACCACAATGCCGCCCACCATCCCCGACCCGGACGCAGAGGACCACACAATGTTCGGATCGGTCGGATCCGGCGTGGCCCAGCCGCTCTCGCCCCCGCCCACGTGGTGCCACATGCCGCGCGGAATGCCGGTGATGCGGCGCTGCCCCTGGATGCGGCTGTTGCTGGGCCCGCGGTAGGTCGGCTCGTCCTGCTTGTTGCCGAGCACGTTGTACGGGACGGCGTTGTCCACCGTCACGTGGTACATCTGAGCATTCGTGAGGCGCTGACGGAACCACGTCCTGCCGCGGTTGATCGAGATGGACAGGCCCTGGTCGTGCGCGACGATCATGCGGTCGGGGTTGGTGTGGTCGATCCACATGTCGTGGTGGTCGCCGCCGGGGGCCTCGGGGCGGGGGGTCACGTCGAGCGTGCGTCCGCCGTCGGTCGAGGTGGTGAACGATGCCGTGAGGAAGTACGCCTCGTCCTCGTCGTTTGGCGAGATTGCGACGCGCGAGTAGTAGTGTGGGCGGCCCATGGCATTGCGGTTGCGCGTGATGAGGGTCCAGGTGCGCCCGCCGTCTTCGGAGCGCCAGAGCTGGCCGTCTTCGGTTTCGCGTCCCTCCCAGGGAATGCCGTCGCCGGTTTCGAGCATGGCGTAGACGCGGTCCGGGTTGGAGCGCGCGATTGCCACCGCAACCTTGCCGACCGGCTTCTCGGGCAGCCCGATCCCGTTGTCGGGGCCGTTGAGCTTCGTCCAGGTGTCGCCGCCGTCGCGCGAGACGTGCAGGCCGCCGCCGGGTCCGCCGGAAGTCCGCCCCCACGTGTGGATCTTGAGCTGCCAGGTGCCCGCGAAGAGGACGCGCGGGTTGGTCGGGTCCATGGCGATGTCGGAGCAGCCCGTGTCCTCGTCGACGAAGAGGATGTGCTCCCAGGTCGCGCCGCCGTCGGAGGTGCGGAACACGCCGCGCTCGGGCTGCGGCCCGTACGAGTGCCCGAGGGCGCAGATGTACACGAGGTCGGGGTTGGTGGGATGGATGAGGAGGCGCGGGATCCGCCCGGTCTGCTCCAGGCCCATCAGCGTCCATGTGGCCCCGGCGTCGGTCGATTTGTAGACGCCCTGCCCGATCGAGACGTGACTGCGGATCTTGCCTTCGCCCGTGCCGGCCCAGACCACGTTGGGGTCGGTCTCCGCCACGCCCAGCGACCCGATCGACTGCACGGGCTGATCGTCGAAGATGGCGTCCCAGTGCACGCCGCCGTCGGTGGTCTTGTAGATGCCGCCCGACGCGGCGCCGACGTAGTAGGTGTGGGGATCGCCGACGATGCCCGCCGCCGCCGAGAAGCGGTTGCCCTCGGGGCCGATGTGCCGCCACTCGAGGGCGGTGTAGGCGGCGGGGTCGGGGGCTTGCTGGGGGGAGGCGGGGGTGGGGGTGAGAAGAAAGACGGCTGCAGCCGCAACACAGATCAGAAGCGGAGTGCGGAAGTGGGGTTGGGAAGCGTTGATGCGCATGGAAGGCCTCTGTTGGGACTCAGTGCGAGCGTTTTGCCGGTGAACCGGACCGCGCCTGTCACAATCGCCGCGACGCGGGACGAAGGGAGAGCCTAGACTCCGTTGCCGGTGAGCGCGGCGCAAGTGGCTTCCGGTTCAGCCCACCGAGGCAATGTCGACTTCACCGTTGATGGGCCGCCATTCTCTCCGTTGTATGTATGTCACATTATCCGTTGACAGCGTGCCGAATTATCCGTTACGTTCCTGCCGAATTCTCTGATCACTTCCTTCCGAAGGTGGGTGGTGCCGTCCTGTGCGGTACCGGCCGGGATGCAAGAGGGCACCAGCGTGAGCTATCAGCCACGAGTCGTCGACAAGGAGCTCGCCGAGAGGCTCGCAGCAATTGGTGCCGTGGTCCTGGAGGGTCCCAAGACATGCGGCAAGACGGTCACTGGCAGGCATCACGCGGCCAGCGAGGTGTTGCTGGACGTCGACCGAAATGCGCGGCGGATGGTCGGGGTCGATCCCGGCGAGGTGCTCCGTGGCAACACTCCGCGTCTGATCGACGAATGGCAGATTGAACCGGATATCTGGAATCATGTTCGACGAGCCGTAGACGACCGGCACGCGCCGGGTCAGTTCATTCTAACCGGCTCTGCCGTCCCGGCCGACGACATCACCCGCCATACCGGCGCCGGGCGCCTCACGCGACTGAGGATGCGCCCCTTTTCGACGTTCGAAACTCATCATTCCACCGGAGAGATCTCGTTACGGTGCCTGCTCGACGGTGCTCAACAAAGCTCCGAGCCATCGCAATTGGCGGTGTCCGAGTTGGCCGAGCTCCTCTGCAGGGGCGGCTGGCCGGCGCACCTCGACTATTCCCTGGCGCGCGCACTACGCATGAATCGGGACTACCTGAACGAGATCCGCCGTGTCGACATCTCGCGCGTCAGCGGCAAACAGAGAGATCCGGTGAAAGTTGGACGCCTGATCCGGTCGCTGGCCCGGAACGTTGCGACTCCCGCGTCGCTCTCGACGCTGATTACAGACGTGCGGGGAGGTGGACCCATCATGAAATGGGAGACGGCTTCAGAATACCTGGAAGCACTCGAACAACTGATGATCGTGGAGGACCTGCCAGCCTGGGCACCCCACTTGCGCTCGCGGACCACACTGAGGACCACCCCCGTGCGGCACCTGGCCGACCCATCGCTGGCCGTCGCCGCCCTCCACGCTACTCCACAGCGTCTCATGGACGACCTCGAGTACTTCGGCCTCCTGTTCGAGTCTATGGTGATCCGGGATTTGCGGATCTACGCCCAGGAAATCGAGGCGGAGGTGTTCTACTACCGGGAAAAAGGGGGTCTGGAGGTCGACGCGGTGGTGGAGGCCTATGACGGCCGGTGGGCTGCCTTTGAAGTCAAGCTGGGTGAACGTTGGGTGGATCAAGGCATGGCCAACCTTCGCAGGCTTGCCGACCGAATGGTAAGAGGCGGCCGCGGGGAGCCCTCTGCTCTGGCGGTCATCCTACCCAACGGATACGGTCATGTGCGAAGCGGCGAAGTCGGGATCGTCCCGATCGGAACACTCGGACCATAGGAGCCCGGGCTGGCAGCCCGAGGAGCAAACCCCCCGATGAACTTCTTCCGGTTGCAGGAGCGCGGAACGTCCGTGCGCACCGAGGTGCTGGCCGGATGCACCACCTTCCTCACCCTCTCCTACATCATCTTCGTGAACCCGCTGATCCTGAGCGGCACGGGGATGGATTCGGGAGCCGTGCTGGTGGCTACCTGTCTCGCGGCCGCGTTCGGGTCGCTGGTCATGGGGCTGTACGCCAACTACCCGATCGCGCTGGCGCCCGGTATGGGACTGAACGCCTACTTCGTGGCGATCGCCGTCGGCACGCTGGGGCTGCCCTGGCAGGCCGCCCTGGGCGCGGTGTTCTGTTCGGGCGTGCTCATGCTGGTCCTTTCCGTGCTTCCCGTGCGGGAATGGGTGGTGAACAGCATTCCGCGATCGCAGAAGGTGGCCATCGCGGCGGGGATCGGGTTCTTCCTCGTGATCATCGGGCTTCGAAACGCCGGTGTGATCGTCGGGAACGAGGCCACGCTGGTCGCATTGGGCGACCTCGTTCAGTGGCCGGTGATCCTGGCGATGCTGGGATTCTTCGGCATCGTGGCGTTCGAGCATCGCAAGGTGCCCGGTGCAGTGCTCATCTGCATCCTGGTCGTGGCGGGCGTAGGCTGGCTGTCGGGTCAGTCGCCCGCTCCCACCTCGCTGGTGGCGGCCCCACCCTCTCTTGCGCCCACGATGTTCCAACTCGACATCGCCGCCGCCCTCGAGGTAGGCCTGCTGGCGATCGTGTTCGCGTTCCTGATGGTGGACCTGTTCGACACGAGCGGCACCCTGGTCGCGGTGCTCAACGAGGCCGGACTGACCGACGAGGACGGCAAGGTTCCACAGCTCCGGCGCGCACTGGTGGCAGACAGTTCGGCGACCATAGTGGGATCGCTGCTCGGTACGTCGACGACGACTTCCTATATCGAGAGCGCGGCCGGCGTGCGCGCGGGAGGCCGCACGGGGCTCACCGCTGTGGTCGTCGCCGTGCTGTTCCTCGGTGCAATCCTGCTGGCGCCCGTCGCCACGGCCGTTCCCGGCTACGCAACCGCACCGGCAATCCTCTTCGTGGGATGCTTGATGGCTCGGGCAATGCGCAACATCGATTGGGAGGAGCTGACCGAGGCGGTTCCGGCCATCGTGACTGCTATTGGAATGCCCTTCACGTACTCGATCGCGACGGGGATCGGGCTCGGGTTCATCACCTATACCGTGATCAAGCTGGTCGCGGGCCGCACCTCGGAACTGAACGCAGCGGTCGTGACCGTAGCCGTGCTGTTCGGTATTCGGTTCTTCGTGATGTAGTGCCGTGATGCCGAACCGACGCCGGTTTCTGGGTCAAGCCGCACGGTCGCTGGCCGTGGCTCCGATCGTCCCGGTGGGGCGGCTGGCGGGGTTGCGCGCCGATGCCATGGCCGGGGCGCCGACCGCCGCTGACTTCACGCCTCAGGACGCATGGGTCGCCCGCGCCCGCGCCGAAATCCCGGCTGCGACCGGCAGCGTGTACCTCCAGACAGGTGGAATCGGGCCGGCGCCGAAGGCAGTCATCGACGAGGTCAAGGACCGCCTCGACTTCCAGAACCGGGGGCCCGCGCACCCGAGCTACGCCACGGACATGGCTCAGGTCGAGCCGGATCTGCGGGCGCAGCTGGGGCGCGTGTTCGGTGCCGCAACCGAAGAGGTCGCACTCACGCACAGCACTTCCGAAGGGATCTCCATCGTGGCCTGGAGCCTGAACTGGCAGCCCGGTGACGAGGTGATCATCTCCAATATCGAGCACCCCGCCAACGTCATCCCCTGGTATGTGCTCCGCGACAGGTTCGGGATTGCGATCCGGGAGATCGACCTCAGCGCCGGCACCTCGCTCATCGAAGAGGTCACGGCACAACTGTCGCCGCGCACGCGGATGGTCAGCATCAGCCACGTGTCGCGCAACAACGGGCGCACCATCCGCACCGACGAGTCCGCCGAACTCGGGCGCCTGCTCCGGGCGCGCGGGGTCCGCTACCACCTGGACGGCGCACAGGGGCCCGGTTGCGTCCCGACCGATTTCCGCGGACTCGGCTGCGACTGCTACTCGACCTGCGGCCACAAGTGGCTGCTGGGACCCAAGGGCACCGGCGCGCTCTTCGTCCGCCGCGACATCCTCGACGATGTCCAGCTCAGCTGGGCAGGCTCCCACAGCCACGCGACCATGGACTACGAAGGCGGCTACACCCTGCTGCCCAGCGCCGCACGCTACGAGTTCGGCACGCGCGCCCTGGCCGATTTCGCCGGCTTCGGCCGCGCCGTCGCATGGATGGAGGACATCGGCCTGGAACGGATCCACGACCGCATCCAGTCTCTCGTCCGCCACGCCATCCAGGCGGTCGAGCGCACGAGCGGCCTCGCCGTATCGTCTCCCACGACCCGACTCGACCGCTCCGGCGTGTTCGTGCTCAGGCTCCCCGAAGGATGCGACGCCACCGCCCTCTACAACGACCTGCGCAACAACGAGGGCATCCTGGCCTCACCAGTCCGCCACCCCCGCGACTTCCGCCTTTCCATACACTTCTTCAACACCCGGGACGAGATCGACGCCGCGATGGAAGCGATCCGCGAGCGGTGTCCGTGACTTCCATTCTCACCGGACCCTATCCCACCAGGTAACTCCCGCCGAGGCGACGATGAGTGGGCGCACTCGGGTTCACCCGGGTGCGACCTGAACGACAAAGGGGAAAAACAGAAGTTGCGCTTTTGATTTTCCCGGTTAACCCCAGGTCAGGCGTCTCCTGGGAAGGCTTGACTGGATCAGCCGGTCCTGAGTGCGCGGACCGACTCGTTCCGGTAGGTTTTCCGGCGAGAATGGTCACCGTTTTCCGCATTGACGCCGCACCCGCTTGAACAATTCCCACGACTGCCAAAGCCTCAGGAACGAAATCCCGATGATCTCTTCCCGCCCCGGTATGCCATACGGCACCCGCACGCGCAGCACCCGCGCCGCGGCCGCCACCGCCGCCCTCCTCCCCCTCCTCACCCTGCCCGCGCTCGGCACCCCGGCCACCGCCCAGACCGGCCCCGTCATCGAGGACGGCCAGGCCCAGATCGTGCCCGCCTTCGCCGATTCCGCCGCCTGGATCCGCCACGACCTGTGGGTCGAGACCGAGTTCGACACCGACGGCGACGGCCGCCCCGACCGCGTGCACGTCGCCGTCACGCGCCAGGCGCAGACCGACAGCGAGGGGCTGCGGGTGCCGGTCATCTACGAAACCAGCCCGTACTACTCCGGCGTCGCGGGCACCGACTGGGACCACTTCTGGGACCTGCGGCAGGAGGTCGGCGGCGATCCCCCGCCCCGCGATCCGTTCCCGCCGACCATCCGGCACATCGCGCAGCAGCCCGTCATCTCCAACTCGCATGTCCGCACCTGGGTGCCCCGCGGCTTCGCGGTCATCCACTCGCAGTCCCCCGGCACCGGCCAGTCCCAGGGCTGCCCCACCGTCGGCGGCGCCAACGAATCGCTCGCGCCCAAGGCCGTCATCGACTGGCTGAACGGGCGCGCGCGCGGCTTCACCAGCGTGGACGGCGGCGAACCCGTCGAGGCCTACTGGGCCACCGGCAAGGTCGGCATGACCGGCACCTCCTACAACGGCACCCTGCCCCTGGCGGCCGCGACCACCGGTGTTGACGGCCTCGAAGCGATCATCCCCGTCGCGCCCAACACGTCGTACTACCACTACTACCGCTCGAACGGCCTTGTGCGCTCGCCCGGCGGCTACCCCGGCGAGGACATCGACGTCCTCTTCGACTTCATCTTCAGCGGCTACCCCGAGGTGCGCGACTATTGCATCGCCCACGTGCGCGACGAGATGTACGCCGAGCTCGACCGCACCACCGGCGACTACAACGACTTCTGGGCCGGCCGCGACTACCTGAACCACATCGACGGCGTCCGCGCCGCCACCCTCATGGCCCACGCCTTCAACGACTGGAACGTGATGCCCGAGCACAGCTACCGCATCACCGAGGCGCTGAAGGCCCGCGGCGTCCCCGTCCAGATCTACTATCACCAGGGCGGCCACGGCGGTCCCCCGCCCCTCGAAATAATGAACCGCTGGTTCACCCGCTACGTCCTGGGCGTCGAAAACGGCGTCGAGAACGACCCGCGCGCGTGGATCGTCCGCGAGGCCGACGACCGCCAGCAGCCCACCCCCTACCCGGACTATCCGCACCCCGAGGCCGAGGGCGTCCCCCTGCACCCCACGGGCGACGGCAACTGGACCGGAACCCTCTCGCTCAACGCCGGCGACGGGGACGGGACCGGCGGCATTGTGGACAATTTTGCTTTTGAGGGCGGCCAACTCGCCGCGGCAGAATGGTCGAACCACCGGCTTCTATATGCGACACCGTCGCTCCAGCAGGATGTTCACCTCTCGGGCGCGGCCACGGTGCGCGTGCGCGTGGCCTCCGATGCAGCCGCGGCCAACCTGACCGTCTGGCTCGTCTCGCTCCCCTGGACCGACAGCGACGACATCAACGACAACGTCATCACCAAGGGCTGGGCGGATCCGGGCAATGCCGGTGCGGCGGACATTGGGAGTCCTCGGTCCGGGGCGGAGTTGACGCCTGGCGAGTTTGTGGAGCTGGAGTTTGCGCTGCAGCCGGATGATCAGGTGATCCCGGCGGGGGCGCGGATCGGGCTGATGGTGTTTTCGAGTGACAAGTATTTCACGGTGCATCCGGAGCCGGGGACGGAGCTGACGGTGGATTTGCGGGGGACGAGGGTGGAGTTGCCGGTGGTGGGGGGTGTTGAGGCGCTGAGGAGGGCGTTTCGGCCGGTGAGTTGAAGGGGGATTCCTTCAGACCTGCGTCGGTCTCAGACTTGACGGCATCTGGTCAATTCACCGTCCGGGCGACGCGGAATCCCGCGACGAAGTTCCGGAAATCCGCCGGATATCCACGGCGCTGGGCCGAGCGGAGCGTATTCGGTGAGTGCAACCAAGACCCTCCACGCGTAATGCGAATGGTGCAGTCTCCTTCGTACCACGTACTGCCGTCCGTCGGAGCACCGTCGTAGCTCTCGTTCCAGCAGTCGTCCACCCATTCCCACACGTTGCCCAGCACATCGTACAATCCGAATGCGTTCGGCTGGTAGGAACCGACCGGTGCGGTGTCCGCCTGCCTGTCACGACAGCCAACAAAGTCCCAATCAAACTCGTGTTCGGTACGCCCATTAGCGTCATACCCGTTGGCATGCCGACACTGTTCCCGCTCTGGACCCTCCCAATACCGTGCCGTGCGCGTCCCCGCCCGCGCTACGTACTCCCATTCCGCCTCGGTGAGCAGCCGGTACTCCTCACCTGTCTGTTCCGTCAACCAGTCGGCATACAGCCACGCATCCTCCCAATTCACTTCTATTACTGGACGCCTCCCGCGCCCCCAGTCCCAGTCATACGGCTCGTATCCGCCACATCCGCCTCCCTGCACGCAGGCATCCCATTCCTCGAACGTGACTTCGTAGACTCCTACCGCGAACGCGTAGTCGATTGCAACCTCGTGTTGCGGGCCTTCGTCGGCGCGGCGCCCTTCTTCCGTGTCCGGTGAACCCATTGTGAAGCTGCCGGCGGGAACTACGACCATGTCCGGGCATACGTCGCAGTCGCGGAAGACCTCGCCGACCTGCTGCGCCCCGGCAGGGGCAGCGAAGATCACCAATGCGGCCAGAGCCACGACGCGGGCAGTCACCGGAGGCTCCTGGCAACGCCGAGCCCGGCGGTCATCGGACGCTCCGGGCAACACGGAAACCGTAGTATCGGTGCCCGATAGTCGGATACCAATTGCCTCGGTGAGCCGAACGGAGTTTCGCCGGATCGTTGGCCGTGGATCCGCCCCGCAACACTCGATAGGAGCAGTCGGATTCGGATGGGGCAGCACTCCCATCGTTCGGGGCATTCGAATAGCTGTCGTGCCAGCAGTCCTCTACCCACTCCCAGACATTGCCGAGCATGTCATACAACCCAAAGGCATTCGGGTGGAGTGACCCTACCGGCGCGGTATTCGTGAAACCATCCGAACAAGAGACTTCATCGTCATCCCCGTTCGCATGCGTGCACTGCTCCGATTCACTGTCCCCCCAGTAGCGAGCGGTCTGCGTCCCCGCACGCGCCACGTACTCCCACTCCGCCTCGGTCAACAGCCGATACTCCTGGCCAGTTGCTCCGGAGAGCCAAGCCACGTATGCCTGGGCATCCTCCCAGCTCACATTGACGACCGGACGGTTCGCGCGGCCCCATCCTTCATCCTCGGGAATCGCACCACCACAGCCCCCTTCCCACGCGCAGGCGTCCCACTCCTCGAACGTTGTCTCGTAGACTCCCACCGCGAACCACTCGATCGACACGACGCGGCGAGGACCTTCGTCGTCGCCCCTCCCTTCCTCCGTCTCCGGCGAGCCCATGATGAAGCGGCCGGCGGGCACCACGACCATTCGTGGGCACACGTCGCAGTCGCGGAAGACGTCGCCGACCTGCTGGGCCGCGGCTGGCACGGCAGTAGTCACTGCAGCCGTCGACCACATTAGGAACGCGACTGCTGATCCCTGCTCGAATCCGCCGAATCGCCAAGTCGCCTTCACGTTCCTCACACTCTGTACCGATTCACCGTATGGTCCGGGCGACACGGAAGCCGAGACCATGGCCTCGGTACCTGGACGAGTTCCAGATGCGGAGCGCCACTCGGAGGAAACTCGGTACGCTTTGCCAAGACCCACCGCGCAGCATGCGACGAGAGCACTCGCCCGAGTACCATGGACTGCCGTCCCGTGGTGCACCCTCGTAGCCTTCGTTCCTGCAGTCGTCGACCCACTCGTAGACGTTGCCAAGCACATCGTATAGTCCGAATGCGTTCGGTCGAAACGAGCCTACTGGCGCCGTGTGGACCTGTCGGTCCCGGCATGCGGCAGGTTCACGGTCGTCGTCAAGTTCCACCTGGGCGCTGGCATCGAACCCGTTTGCATACTGGCATTGCGCCCGGTCGGTCTCCCCCCAGTAACGCGCGGTGCGCGTCCCCGCCCTCGCTACGTACTCCCACTCCGCCTCGGTTAGAAGCCGGTACTCCTCCCCCGTCAGTTCGGTGAGCCAGTCCGCGTAGCGCCAAGCATCCTCCCAATGAACGTGAATGACAGGGCGTCTCCCACGGCCCCACCCTTCGTCGTCGGGTTCGTATGCCCCGCAGCCACCCCCGCGCACACAGGCATCCCACTCGTCAAACGTGACTTCGTAGACCCCGACGGCAAAAGAGTATTCGATGTTGACCTGGTGCTGCGGCCCCTCGGTGGCCCAGCGTCGTTCCTCGGTCTCCGGCGAGCCCATGAGGAAACTGCCGGGGCGGACGACCACCAACTCGGGGCATACGTCGCAGTCGCGGAAGACTTCGCCGATCTGTTGCGCAACTATCGGTCGTGCCGGGGTTGCAGTCCCAGCCAACAACGACAGGAGCAGCCCCACCAACCGCCAACCAACTTGCTTTGGTGCGCCCACCTTCATGCGGCAGGTGTTCCCGGCGGCGGAAGCTTGCGGGGAAAACCGTAGATCCTTCACGGATTCGAGTTGGTACTGGGCGTCGTCACTCTCCCGTCTCTCCCTATGCTTCAATCCGCGGGATCTTGAATCCATCTCTACATTCATCGCTCTCCTCTCGCCTGCACGGTCATGCCATAGCAGTCGGTCAAGTCCTGTCCGGTCGCTCTTCTGACGACTACCCGGATCCAGAGCTCTCCTTAACTTCACAGTCCCTACTCTTCTCGGTCGATCCGGAGCGTGAAGCTCCCGATTTCACCGGGATGAAGGGTATTGGCAACCACGGTGTAAGTACCTTCACTCGAGAAAGTGTAGCTGAGCCGAGAATCCGTCCCAAGACCTATACCTCCGTCATCGTTGTCAGCAAGCACAGCAAAAGAACCCCCCGCGATATCTCCAGTTCCGAGGATCAGAAAGGCGTCGAAGTTCTCTGAGCTCATCGTGATCGTTACTTCTTCGTTGCTCGCTGCATCATACACGAACGCACGATAGTAGGTACCATCTGGCAGGATTGGGGCGCCCGTGCCTAATGCACAAATGATCTCTGCGCCCGCCACGACTTGGTCGTCTTGACAGTCACCCGCCCGGGTAGATGCGCTATCCGTCGTCGCGATACGATCATCCCCTAGTCGCTTGTCTTCGGCATCGGATCCCGTGTTGCCAAACAACTGCACAATTCCGATCACAAACCCCCCGATGCCAATCAACAGATTCAACACGTGTGACCAACCAAGGGGGCCACCACTCTTGCTTCGGATTGCAATCACAGCTGCCGTAGCGCCATAAGCAAGGAGAAACGAGCTGCTGACGGCGACTAGTGACAAGCCGAACATTGCCGGGAAGTCTTCCACCGTCGCCGATGTGGCCCCCGTAGCAAAGTACTCGCCGATTGCAGAAATCAAGACCCACAGCACCCCTGTTCGCCATGCAACACCAAGTCCCGTTCGCAATGGTTGAGCACCATCGAGCTCTAGTCTGAGCTTCAGTCGCTTGGCCCTGTATCCCAACACAAGTCCGAGTGGAACACCGAAGATGACCACGAGGTATAGGTGTGTGTGCTTCGGCAGGTCAGCTTCCCAAGCAAACCACGCGGTCAAGAAGAAGAGGATTCCGCTAACCAGCATCCACATCGTGTTGGCTTGCAGCACTATCGGCGCCCCCAACAGTCTAGAGAGTTCTGGCATAGCCAAAGGGTTCCCGATGTCTCGGTTTGCGCGATTGTTCATGTTGTGCACCTTCGTTTCTTGTTACAGGCCGTGGTCTCCCCAAGAGTCACCACTCGACCTTGAGAACAACAGTGCCTTCTCCCGAACGGAGCTGATAGCGTACTGCCTCACCGCACCTCACCCGATACGTCCCCGTCTCGCCCGCCTCGAAACTCGTGGCGATGACCAGGTAGCCCCCAGCATCCGGTGCCCGAAACTCCACGCGCGCGTTCGATCCCGACCCGCCATCGTCGTCGGTCGCGATCACCGTGCCGTCGGTTCGGAGCACCCTCAGGTAGGCGTCCATGTCGTCCGACTCCATGTCTATGACTACACGCTGCCCCGCTCGAGCGGTCACGGTCCACACGTCGTAGTGTGACCCGTCGTCCCAGACCACGTCGTACGAGCTGAGGCTGCCATCGAAAGTTCGTCCCGGCACCAGCCCACCTTCCGGGACCACGAGTCGCCAGTACGCCGCGCTGCCGCGAATATCCCAGGCGAGATCCACGGGCCGGTTGCCGGCTTCGTTCTGTGCACTCACGTCAGCGCCTCTATCCAGCAGCGCTTCGATGATGGCGACATCCTCTGTCCAGTTCGCTACCCAGTGCAGCGGCGTGTCGCCGTCTTGGTCCCGCGCCATGGGGTCTGCCCCCGCTTCGAGCAGAGCGTCGACAACAGAAGCGGTCACTTCGGGGTTGCCCATGACCCAGTGTAGCGGTGCGAAGCCCCGGGACGTTGAGCCCGGATCGGCGCCCGCCTGAAGCAAGGCCGACACTACAGGCAACAGGGCTGATCCCTGGTATAGCGCCGCGTAGTGAAGCGGCGTTGACCCGCTCTCGCTGTCCTTCACGTTGGGGTCCGCCCCCGCCCTTAAAAGAGCCGACACGACCGACATCGATGCTTGCGACGCCGCCAAGTGAAGCGCTGTTGCCCCTCCGACCGTCCGTGCATCCGGATCCGCGCCTGCCGCCAGTAGTGTCAATACTACCTCCAGCCCGGCAAGCGGTACGGCAAAGTGCAGCGGGCTCCACCTGTACCGATCCGCTTCGTTTGGATCGGCACCCTCGGTCAGCAATTGTTCCACCGAAACCGCGCCTTGCACGAGCACAGCGAGCTGCAGCGGCGTCAGATGTGCGTCGGCCCCCGCCTCCAGCATTGTAGACACCACACCGTCGTCGGCACGGTACCTGAGCGCGGAGTGCAGCGGTGTTCGGCCATCGTTGCTCTCGGCGAAGGGATCGGCGCCCCGATCCAGCAGCACCTTGATGACTCGGCCGTTGCCGCTCTGGGCGGCCGCCCAATGGAGCGCCGTGTAGCCATCGTTGTCCCTGGCCTTGAGATCCGCGTCGGCGTCCAGAAGGTGGGACACGACCATCGGATTGGTGTTGCGGGCCCCGTAGTGGAGCGGTGATCGCCCACCGTCGTCAGGTGCGTTCGGGTCCCAACCCTCCTGCAAGAGCAAGCGTACGATCGTCGGGTTACCTGTTCTTCTCGACGCTGTGTGCAGGAGCCAAGGGTCCCCCCAGCGATCCGGATTGTACTCCTCCAGACATCGCCGAAACCGCTGGATGTCATCCCAGCCGTCACGGCCGATCGAGCAGTCCTGGGCGGCAACGGGCGGCGCGAAGAGGGCGGTGGCCAAAGCCATCACCGCCAAGGCGGTTAGCACTTCGGCGCGGGCATTCATCGTACGCTCCGGGCAACCCGGAATCCGTGGTGAAGGTTCCGGCTACTGGCGTCTCCCCTGCGCCGACGAGCCGAACGGAGATAGTCTGGAGCGTAGTAGAAGCCACCGCCCCGCAACACACGATAGTCACAATCCCCCGCGTACGATGACAGTCCATCGGCCGGAGCGTCGTCGTAACCTGCATAGCAGTCATCCACCCACTCCCACACGTTCCCCAGCACATCGTACACGCCGAAACCATTCGGTTGGTACGAGCCGACTGGTGCCGTATACTCCTGTCGATCCCGACAGCCGACACTGCTGTCGCCGTTGGCATACTGGCACTGCTCGCGCGTCCCATCCCCCCAATATCGAGCCGTCTGAGTCCCGGCCCGCGCCACGTATTCCCACTCCGCCTCGCTCAACAGCCGGTACTCCTCCCCGGTTCGTTGGGTGAGCCAATCCGCGTACTGCCACGCATCCTCCCAGTGCACCTGGCGTACAGGAAGCCGCCCTTGGCCCAACCAGTCCTCCGGTTGATAGCCCCCGCATCCACCCCCCTGCACACACGCATCCCACTCATCGAAAGTGACTTCGTACACGCCCACCGCGAACGCATAGCCGATCGTGACCTGGCGCTGGGGCCCTTCGTTCTCCCGCCGCCCTTCCTCCGTCTCCGGCGAGCCCATCACGAAGCTGCCCTCGGGTACCACGACCATCTCGGGGCACACTTCGCAGTCCCGGAACACCTCGCCCACTTCCTGGCCCTCAGCTGACCGCGTCGGCATCAAGCACCCAATCGCCGTCACCGCCAACAATCCCGCCAGTCCTCCCCATCGGGGCATACAGCACCGGCTCATGGCTCCCTGGCCCCCGCTTCCCGAAGCATGCGCACGATGTTGTCTCGCTCGGATCCGGAGCACGACTCGGCGACCTCAAGCGGCGTCTGATCGAGACCCCTCGTCGCGTTCGGATCCGCCCCATATTCCAGCAGCGGGCGAACGAGAATCTGCCTGCACCTGTCGATGGCGACGTGCAGCGGCGTTGTCCCAACGGCGATCTTCGCGTTCGGATCGGCACCGACCGCCAGCAGCGCCTCAAGCACCTGCGGATTCGTTGTGTTCTCAGCTGCGTGATGCAGCGGAGTCACCGGTCCCCAGGATCCATTGGGATCGGCGCCCGCCTCGAGGAGCAGTTCGACCAGTGCGACGCTGTTCGGCTGATTGCCCAGGACGTGGTACAGCGGCGTGTAGCCGAAGCGATCCGGGCCCAGACCCGCGTTTGCGAAGAGCAGTGCGGCCACCACTCCGTGAATGACCGTCACGTTGTCCGTGCGCTGAACCGCCCAATACAGCGGACTCTCCACACCCCTCCCGACGGGATCCGGGTTCGCTCCGGCCCCCAGCAGAATCTGAACCACTGCGGGAAACCTCGTCCACTGGGCCGCGTGTCTTAGAATCCCGACTGCATCCGGATCGGCGCCCGCTTCCAGACACTCCGCAACGTCGACGGGTCTCGCCTCATTCCACCAGACCTCCAGGAATTGCGTGTCGCGCTTCCACAGACCGGGAGCATCCGAGTCGCACACGGGATTGTCGCGGCTCTGCGCGGCGGTGGGTGCGACGGCCAAGGTCGTCAGCATCAGGGCGGCTAGCATTGCGGAGCGGGTAGTCATCGGATGCTCCGGGCAACGCGAAACCCGTAGTAGGAGTGCCGGAAATCGACCCAAGATCCTGTACGGTACGCCGAACGGAGTTCCGTCGGCCCATCAGACCAAGAGCCGCCCCGCAACAACCGACGTGTACAATTGCCTGTGTACCAAGAACTCCCGTCGGTCGGACCACCCTCGTAGCTCTCGTTCTCACAATCATCGACCCATTCCCGCGCATTCCCCAATACATCGTACAATCCGAACCCATTTGGCCCATACATCCCGACCGGTCCCGTCTTGCCCTGCCTGTCCCGGCAGCCGACTGACTCCGATTCAAGCCCGACTTCGATCAGTCCACTGGCATCGTATCCGTTGGCAAACCGACACTGCTCCCCGACCGACTCCCCCCAGTAGCGTGCCGTGTGGGTTCCCGCGCGCGCCACGTATTCCCACTCTGCTTCGCTAAGCAGCCGGTACTCCTCACCGGTTTCTTCCGTCAACCAGTCCGCGTACTGCCAGGCATCCTCCCAATGCACGTCCACTACGGGACGCCTACCGCGGCCCTCCCCCCAATCATCTGGCTCGTATCCGCCACATCCGCCCCCCCGCACACATGCATCCCATTCATCGAACGTGACTTCGTATACGCCCGCTGCGAACGCGTAGTCGATGGTGACTTGGCGCTGAGGCCCTTCGTTGTCCCGTCGTCCCTCCTCCGTCTCCGGCGAGCCCATCATGAAGGTGCCAGCGGGTACGACCACCATCTCGGGGCACACGTCGCAGTCCCGGAATACCTCGCCCACTTGCTGGGCAATGGTCGACGGCGCCACCACCAACCCCATGGCAACGAGGCCCCACGTCTGCGTAGTCATCGTACGCTCCGGGCGACGCGGAACCCATAGTGGTTCAGGCCCAGCCCGCCGTAGTCGCGGTTCGCAGCACGCAGGTCTTGCGGCTCGCCGTGCTCATCTCCGCCACGCACGACACGCATGTCGCAGGTCCCTGTGTACCATGAGCTTCCATCTGTAGGGGCCCCGTCATAGCCCCAGTTCCAGCAATCATCCACCCATTCGCCCGCATTCCCCAGGACGTCGTAGAGCCCCCAGCCGTTCGGCTGAAACGATCCGACCGGCGCCTGCTCATCCCCATACGCATCTCGGCAACCGACCATATCCAGGAAGTCGTAGTCCAGCTCGCTGTGGGCGGTCGCGTCGTACCCGTTGGCGTACTGGCACTGTGCGTTCGGTGAGTCGCCCCAGTACCGGGCCGATCGCGTCCCGGCCCTGGCCGCGTATTCCCACTCGGCCTCGCTGGGCAGCCTGTACACGTGCCCCGTCGTTCTCGACAGCCAGTCCGCGTACTGCCACGCGTGGTCCCACTCCACATCCACCGGCATTCCGCCGCCGCTGTCCTTTTCGTACGGCGCGCCGTCTTCGGGGCACCCGCCCCCTTGAACGCAAGCGGACCACTGATCCACAGTGATTTCGTAGACCCCCACGGCGAACGCCGAACTGATCACGACCCGATGCTGCGGACTTTCGTAGGGGTCGACCCGTCCTTCTTCCGTGCTGTCCGACCCCATCATGAAGCTGCCTGCTGGCACCACCACCAGCTCTGGGCACACGTCGCAGTCCTGGAACACCTCGCCGACCTGCTGCGCCCCGGCTCGCTCGCTTGGCATCGCGAAGCCCACCGTCCACAGGGCGGACACGCACGTCACGGCGGCGCGGGCAGTCATGAGACGCTCCGGGCGACTCGGAAGCCAACCCGAAAGTGGCGCCCGTAGAGAGGTCTGCCGCGTCTCGCCGAACGTAGGCTCCAGGCGTCATTGCCCCAGGAGCCACCCCGCATTACACGGCTAGAACAATCGTTGGAACCGGGCTCTCTGGCGCTCCCGTCAGTCGGTGCGTCCGAATAGTCCTCTGTGTGGCAGTCCTGCGTCCACTCCCAGACGTTGCCCAGAACGTCATGCAGCCCGAACCCATTGGGTTGAAACGATCCGACCGGCGCCGTGTTTTCGTAGCCGTCCGAGCACGGCAGGTCATCGTCGTCCCCATTCGCATACCGGCACTGTTCTGCCTCACTCTCCCCCCAGTACCGGGCAGTCTGCGTCCCGGCACGTGCTACATATTCCCATTCCGCCTCGGACAGGAGACGATACTCCTGGCCGGTGGCCTCAGAGAGCCACACCACGTATGCTCGCGCGTCTTCCCAATCGACATGGATAACCGGACGGTTCGCCCGCCCCCACCCTTCATCCTCGGGGATCGCGCCCCCACATCCTCCGGCCCACGCGCAAGCGTCCCACTCCTCGAACGTCACCTCGTAGACTCCCACCGCGAACGACTTGATCGAAACGACCCGACGAGGCCCTTCGCCATCAAGCCGGTCCTCTTCCGTCCGCGGCGAACCCATGATGAACCGGCCACCGGGTACGACGATCATTCGCGGGCATTCCTCGCAGTCCTGGAACACCTCGCCGACCTCCTGCGCGGCGCCAAGCGGGGCAACCGGGCAGATCGCCACCCACGAGCCCAACAGCAGCTCACGCACTCGCGGTTTCTCCATGTTCTGCGATCTGCCCGTTTTCGTGTTCGGAAGCCAAAGCGGCCCATGCCCGATTCCCACGGTATGGGGCGGTGCGTCGTTTCCGCAATGTTCCACAGCCACGACCGTTATCCCCGACTATCTGCACCCCCAGGCCGAGGGCGTCCCGCTGCACCCCGCGGGCGACGGCAACTGGACCGGAACCCTCTCGCTCAACGCCGGCAACGCGGACGGCACCGGCGGCATTGTGGACAGTTTTGCTTTTTGAGGGCGGCCAGCTCGCCGCGGCGGAATGGTCGAACCACCGGCTTCCATATGCGACACCATCGCTCCAGCAGGATGTTCACCTCTCGGGCGCGGCCACGGTGCGCGTGCGCGTGGCCTCCGATGCAACCGCGGCAAACCTGACCGTCTGGCTCGTCTCGCTCCCCTGGACCGACAGCGACGACAAGGTTGAAGCGTTGAGGAGGGCGTTGCGGCCGGTGAGTTGACCACCACCAGCTTTCATCGTCCGAATAGCCTCTCCCGCACCTCCAGCTTGGCTAATTCATGGAATTCCGCCACGGCTGACACGACCGCGTCAAGTGTACCAACCCGCACCGGCCTATGGCGTGGAATAGTTTACGCTGGGTGGCGCCTGAGCAAACTCGCCAGACCGTCCCCCGTGAGATCGCGCGGCAGCTTCCTCATACCGCGATTGCTTCGTCCCTCACCAGGTGCAGCCGAATCACCCTCGGCGCGTCCTCCGGGTCGAAATGGCAGAGCACTGCATCTCTGACCATCGCCTTCAGATCCGTCCAGTCGTCGCCCTGGGTAAAGATGCTGTGTCCGAGTGCTCTGGCGTCGTAGCCGCCCTCAGCTGCTTCGGTAACTTCGAAGATGATCTCACTGGACTTCATCGGTGCCTCTTGTTTCAGCTATCGGCAGGGCTCGCACTACGCGAGGTCAACGAACGCTTCCAACCAACGTAACGACCTCATCCTGACGGGAATCAATAGCCGCCAGGAGAATCGGTTCTGGAAAAAGGAGCGGAAATCACTGCTGGCTCACCCGCTACGTCCTCGGCGCCGAGAACGACCCCAGGGCATCCTGGGGAGGACTCTGCCCCCATTCTCATGCTTCGCTCACTACCTTGAAGTCAAATAAACTATACTTATACATCCTTTCATACCTATTGAACCAATCATGCCAAACCGCAGCGCCATCACCCGGTCCCCCCCAGCCGCCGTCGCGCAGGCCCTCACGCGCCTCGGCCGCAACCTCCGCACCGCACGCCTGCGGCGACAGCTGCGCCTTCAGGACGTCGCCGACCGCCTCGGCGTTTCCCGGCTCACGATCGCCGACCTGGAGAGGGGCAAGCCCAGCGCGTCAGCCGCCGCGTACCTCGGGGCTCTCTGGTCGCTCGGATTGCTGAGCCAGGCGGACAACCTGGGGGACCCCAACCTCGACGAGGAGGGCAAGGCCCTGGAGAGCGTCCGGCGGCCGCAACAGGCCCGCCGTCGCCGCAGGCGGCTGGACAATGACTTCTGAACGCGAGTGCTTCGTCTTCGTCTTCCTGCCGGGCGCTACCGATTTCGTGGTTGCCGGTCGCTTTCGGGTGTCCACGACCCCGGATGGCGTGCCGCTGGGCGAGTTCGTGTACGGGCGCAGCTACCTGAGCCGTCCCGACGCGGTCGAGCTGGATCCCCTCGAACTGCGGCTCAGCGAACGTCTGTATCAGACGACCCGGATGAGCGGCTTCCTCGGCGCGATTCGGGACTCGATGCCGGACTACTGGGGACGCCTGCTCATCGAACGGCGCTTCGGCGCGGCCCAGCTCGACGAGTTCGACTACCTGCTCGAAGGGCCGGATGACCGAGCCGGAGCGCTCGGGTTCGCCACGGACCTCGAACCGCCCAGCCCGCGGAGCCTCTTCAACGCCGTCCCTGACCTCGGAGAGCTGCAGGCCGCCGCCGATTCGGTGCTCGCGGGGGAACGCGGCCGACAGCTGACGGTCGGGGGGCGAGCGCGGGAATTGCTGCTCGAGGGCACGTCGATGGGTGGTGCGCGCCCGAAGGCCGTCGTCGAGGACGGCGGGGCGCTTTGGGTGGCGAAGCTCGGCCGGGATGAGGACCGCTGGAACGACCCGCTCGTCGAACACGCGGTCCTGCAACTCGCAAGGGAATGCGGGCTGAACGTGGCATCCAGCCGTGTCGAGCGCATCGGCAACCGCGACGTGTTGCTGGTCCGCCGTTTCGATCGTGAGCGGCGCGGCACGGGCTATGCGCGCAGCCGCATGGTCAGTGCGCTCACGCTGCTTCAGGCCGATGACCATGTGACGAACCGGCGGTGCTGGTCATACCTGGCCCTGGCGGACGAACTGCGGCGCGCGAGTTCGAAGCCGAGAGAGGATCTGCGCGAGCTGTTTGCGCGCATGTGTTTCAACGCGGCGATCTCGAATCTCGACGATCACCCCCGAAATCACGCCATCGTCGCCCACGGTCGCCAGTGGCGGTTGAGCCCGGCCTACGACCTCACGCCGGTTCCCGCGATTTCGGTCACGCGGCGCGATCTGGCGATGACCTGCGGACCCGCCGGCTGCTGGGCCAACCGTGCCAACCTGCTCGGTGCGGCAGGCCGCTTCCTTCTGCGCGGCAAAGAAGCGAAATCCATCTTCGATCGCATCACCGCGACGATTCGGTCGTCGTGGCTCTCGACAATGCGCAACAGCGGTGTGAGCGAGAGGGACTGCGACGTGATCCGGCACGCAATCCTCTACGACGGGCTGTTCTACGAAGTGTGAACCGCGTGCTGGTGGGGGCGCACCGTAGCTGGTCAGGGCAGATCCAGCACCGGGATGCCGAGCGCGCGGGCAGCGTCCGCCATTCGATAGTCGTAGCTGGCGATTTCGACGCGCTGGCCCCGGCCGCGGAGAAACTGGCACGATGCGAGGTGCAGTGCGTCGAGGGTGCGTACGGACACCGGGAACGGGTCGAGGGCGCGGGCCAATACCAGGGGAGCCAGCTCCAGCAACGAGATGCGAGCGATCACTTCCCGCGCGGCCTCGGCGCGCGACGCCGTTGCCGCGCGAGCGTTCAGGCGCGTCCAGAGCTCGTACTCGAGCAGCCGGCTCGAAACGAGGGTTTCGGTCCAGAACGAAGCCGGGGGTCGCCGGTCTTCCGCGAACAAGTGGGCCAGAGCGACCGAGGTGTCGACGTAGATCACCGGTCGCTTCGGTCGCCTGCCAGTTCACCGAGCAACACGGAAAGCGCGGCCTCCGGGGGCCCGCCACGGGGAGGTGCCGATCCCGGAGAGAGTGCGGGGGTCAACCAACCCTTCCGCACCGCATCGGCAAGCATGGCGTCCGCCAGGATCGGACTCCTCTCCGCTCGCGGAGGCCCCATCTCGGCTACGACGCGCCCCCGGTCCGTAACGAGCACGGTCTCACCGCCAGCCGCCAGCCGAACGTACTCGCTGAGCTTGCTGTTCAACGCCCTGATTCCGATGGATCTCATGGAGACAACGTAGCTACATGTAGCTACTGCCGTCAACGAGACTCGGCGGCTCGCTGGTCGCGCCCCCCTCACCCCCCGTCCGCAATCACCCTCCCCGCCCCCATCCCCTCGAGCAGCCGGTTCAACGCCGCCAGATCCGTCGCGATGATCACCTCCAGCTCCCTCCGCGCGTCCCGCAGAATCTCCCGCAGCACCTCCTGCACCTCGCGCTGCTGATCCGTCGGCCGGAAGTCCGCCGACCGCACCCCGTTCGCGAGGTGCCCCAGCTTCCCGATCACCTTCGCCGGATACCGCACGCCGTCCTGCCCGGTCCCCGTCGTCCGCAGCTGGATCAGCTCCTCCTCCACCGCGATCAGCTTCTCATCCAGGCCCGCGATGCCCTCGAGCACGGTGCCCGCATCGTCGCGCTCCTCCATCACTGTCCGACTCCGCCACGTCGATCGACCCGATGGAATGCACGTCCAGGTCGTCAAAGAGGGGCTCCCAGTACAGCCCGCCGTCCTCGCTCTTCCACAGCCCGCCCGCCGCGGCGCCCGCGTAGTAGGTGAGCGGGTCGCCGGTCACGCCGTGTACCGCCGAGATCCTGTTTCCCACGGGGCCTATGTGCCGGTATTGAAGGGCGGCGAGCTGCTCGCTGGTGGGTTGTTGCGCGGGGGCCGCGGGTGTGGTTGCGGCGGCGAGGGAGAGGGTCGCGACCAGGGTGCGGAAGCGGTGGCTGAGCATGGGAACGGCTCCTTGCGCGGCGGGTGGTGACCGGTGGCTGATGCGGGTGGTTTAGGATGCCTGGTGCGGGTGGGGGTCGACACTCGAACGGCTCCCGGCCAGCTTCGTCACCGAACACCTCGGCCAGCGCCACGCCGACATGCTGTGGCGAATCCAGACCGCAGACGCCCAGTGGCTGTATCTCTTCGTTCTGCTCGAATTCCAGTCTGCCATCGACCGCCGCATGGCCCTGCGCATGACCGACTACACGGTCCGCATACTACGCGGCCTTGGCGGGGACGAGCTCGGTCCCCGCGGTGAGTACCCGGTGGTCCTCCCCATCGTGGTCTACAACGGGGAGCAACGCTGGACCGCAGCAAAGGACATTCGCGATCTGTTTGGCGCGGTGCCGGAGGAGCTGCTTGGATACCTGCCGCGGCATCGGTATCTTCTGATCGATGTGCAGGAGCTCGATCCAGCAGCGCTCCCGCGAGAAAGCGTGCTGGCTATGATCGCGCGGCTCGAGCAGGCACCGACGGCCGAGTCGGTGGAAGAGTTGGTCGCTCCCTTGGCGGATTTGCTTGGGCGGATCGCCGAGCCGGAGCTCGCAGCGACCTTCGGGGCCTGGATCAGGTTGGTGTTGCTACGGCGATTCGGCTCAGAGGGCAGGGAGTTGACGCGCAGGCTCAGGAAAGAGGAGGAAGCGAAGATGACGACATTGCTCGACCGGGCCCGCAAGTGGGGCGAGGAGAGGGATCAGGTTTGGCGGGAGAGGGGTCGGATCGAGGGGGAGCGTGCTCTGCTGCACCGAATGATAGCCCGCAGGTTTGGCTCTGATACAGCCGAACAAATCGTTTCTGTGATCGACATCATCTCGGACCCGGACGATATCGCGGCGGTGGTTGACGCGGTCTTCGAATCCAGTACCTCTGAAGAACTCCTCGCCCGGGTCAAGCAAGCCTGAACGCCGAAGCGCGACGGGCTCGCGCGGTCTTGCGCGCTATGGCTGCGCCCTCCTACCGCCTCCCCTCCGTCGTCACCGCCTCGTCGCCCCCCATGTAGCGATCAAAGAAGTCGTCCGTCGCATCGAACGTCACCAGCCACCGCTCGTGCAGCAGGAAGTCGTGCACGTCGTCCGGGAACACGATCAGCTCGTGCGGCACGCCCTGCGCGCGCAACAGTTGCACCAGCCCCACCGTCTGCGAAAAGGCCACGTTGCGGTCGTCGTCGCCGTGGATCAGCAGCACGGGTGAGGTCCAGTTCTCGACCTCGGCCACCGACGACGATTGGTAGGACACCGTCTCCGGGTCGATCGAGTTCCCCCACAGGTGCACGCCTGCGATGTCGACGCCCGCGGCGAACAGGTCCGAGTCGCGCGCCAGCCCCTGCGCCGTGAGAATGCCCCCGTACGAGAGCCCCCAGAGCCCGATCCGGGCCGCATTCACGTCGTCACGGTCGCGCAGGTACTCGCCGGCCGCCTTGATGTCGCGGTACTCGGTGTTTCCACGTCCCCCGCGCCCCGGCGCATTGCGGAATTCGCGCCCGTAGCCGATCCCGCTCCGGTAGTTCACCGACAGCACCACGTAGCCCTTGTTCGCGAAGTACTGATTCATGGCGTAGGCCATGTGGTAGAAGTGCATGTAGTGGTAGCCGAGCAGCATCTGCCGGCGCGACCCGCCGTGAATGAAGATCATCGCGGGCCGCTTCTCACCGGGCTGCAGGTCGGGGGGCAGGAAGAGCTGGTTGTAGAACTCGTAGCCGTCCTCGGCGTTCAGGGTGACGGCCTCGGGAACGACGTGCAGGTCGAGGGGGTAGCGCGCCGGCAGCTCGCGGATCGTCCGGGCCTCGCCGCCGTCCGCGGGCACGACGGCCACGGTCAGCGGCTGGCTCGCGTTCGCGTACAGCACCGCGACCTCGCGCCCCGACGCCAGCGCCGCCGGATAGGTCTCGATTCCGTCCCCGCGGGTCAGCTGCCGCGCGGTGCCACCGGCTGTCGGCACCCGCCACAGGTGGCGCCGGTCGATGTCGCCCGCGTTGGTGGCATAGAAGAGCGTGCGGCCGTCCGGCGACAGCGAGATGTACTCCGCGATCCCGTCTCCCGGCGTGAGCTCGGCCGGCGTGGCGGGAGCGCCGGTGAGCCAGCCCGCGCCGTTGGCCGTACCGCCCGAAGCCGCCACCGAGTAGTACCGCCGCCACCCGTCGGGCTCGGCCTGGAAGATGATGTGGTCGCCCGCCCAGATCACCGAGCGCACCTCGCGGTGGATCTCGTCGTCCGGCGCGTTGTGCCACACCTCGCGCGCCTCGCCGGTGCGCACGTCGCCGACCCGGATCGAGA
Source organism: Longimicrobiales bacterium (assembly GCA_965211645.1). Taxonomy (GTDB): domain Bacteria; phylum Gemmatimonadota; class Gemmatimonadetes; order Longimicrobiales; family Gaopeijiaceae; genus Bin94. The sequence goes on from OZ242947.1 coordinate 1,657,460, forward strand.
AGTCGTAGCCGCCCGCGAACCGCGCCTCGGTCATGCCGTCGGGCAGGTCGTCCGGGCTCGCCTCGCCCAGGTCGGCCCGCGCCCCGAAGGGCAGCCCAGGCCTGCGGATGAAGGCGACCCGCGTGCCGTCGGATGACCAGGCCGGGCTGGTGTCGCGGTCCACGGCCGGTCCCAGGTAGGTGATGCCCGGGTTGTCGGTGTCGTAGACGCCGATGAAGCTGTGATCTTCGCGGTCGCTCACGAAGGCGATTCTGCGCGAGTCGGGAGACCACACCGGGCTGCCCTGGCTGCCGAAGACGCTGAAGAGCGGACGTTCCGGCTCGACCGTCACCACGCCCGGGTTGACCGGGGCGCGGTAGATCGCCCCGTCCTTTGCATACGCGACCCACTCGCCGTCCGGCGACAGCGCCACGTTCCACGCCTCGACGACCCGCCAGGGCTCGCCGCCCGCCGTGCTCACCGCCCACACCGCGCGCTCGGCCCCGCGCGGATCGCTGGCCGGGTTCGCGATCCACCCCTCCCGGTTGGGGGTGTGCCCACGCAGAAACACCACGGTGGACCCGTCGTCGGAGATGCGCAGGTTCGACAGATCCCGCCCGTCGTCGTCCTCGTAGCGCGTGAGCCGCACCGGCTCGAAATCGGGCGCAACGGCCGTGTAGACATTGCGCCGCCCCTCCTCGTACTCGATCCACGCGATGCGGTCGGCGTCCTTCGCCGAGACCAGCTGGATCGGATACCCGGGGCTGAGGACATCCTCGATCGAGAAGCGCTGGGCCTGGGCGGGCGAAGCGGTGAGCGCGGCGAGGGCGAGCGTGGCGAGGGCGACAGGCACCCGAGCAAGGGCGGGGACGAAGACGGTGCGGCGCGTCATGGGTGATACTCCAGAGTTCCGGACGTGGGGCGGCTTCGGCCGGCGCGATGCGCGGCTACGGACACGATGCCCGTTGGGACGCTCCCGAGCAAACAGCGGGCGCAGCCGCGGGTGCCCGTGCTGTGATGAGTATGTTATACTCAAAACATGAGTAAGCGACTCCAGGTAGTGATGTCCGACTCCGACCTCGAAGAGATCCGGGACGCGGCCAGGCGCAACAGCGTCACGGTTTCCGCGTGGGTGCGCCGCACGCTGCGCGCGGCGGCGGAGCTTGACCGGCGCGGCGGGGCTGCATCCGTCCGCGAAGCGCGCCCCGACTACTCCGTCATCAAGCCGGAGTTCCTCCGCTACGTCACGATCGAGGTGAGGCTCTTGGAGGAGCACCTGGAAGCCGTGCGCCAGCGCTACAAACTGCGCGACTGGTCTGCGGCCGTGAAGGAGGCGGTCTGGAGGCAGTCGATCGTTCCGATGACCAAGGAGGAGGCGCTCGCGATGCGGGGTGTGGGGTGGGAGGGGGATCTCGACGAGCTGCGGAACGAGCCCCCGATCGAAACGATCGACCTGAGTGACGATTTGCCTGACCCGAGTGACATCGATTGAGCCGACGTGATCGTTGACACTTCTGCCTGGATCGAGTACACGCGGCGCACGGAAAGCCCATTCGACCTCTTCATCGACGCGGCGATCCGGGCCGACCAACCTGTTGCTACCCCCGCAGCCGTTGTGATGGAGTTGCTTTCGGGCAGTCGCAGCGAAGCCAGGGCCGCAAGGCTCCTGCAACTCCTGAAGCGCTTCGAGATCCTGGAACCCGAATCGCTCGGCGTGTACCAGGAAGCCGCGCGGATCTACGGCACCTGCCGCCGGGCCGGCTTCACGATCCGCTCGATGATCGACTGCCTGGTCGCCGCGACAGCACTGGACAAGGGTCGTCCCCTGCTCGCTCGGAACCGCGACTTCGCGGTCATCGCCCGCCACACCGGGCTCGAACTGGTCATCTCGCCGGATCCGGTCCCGCCGAAAAAGCCACCGCGGGGGTGGTCAGGGGAGTAGGGGTGCGGTCACGGGGCCGGGTGCGCCGGAATCTCGCCGCGCGCGCCATGCCGCAAGTCCCGCGCGACCCGGGGACTTCGTCGCCCGCCCCTACCCGAGCGGCGGACGGTGGTGATGCACCCCAAGCCGCTCCTCGAGCGCCCGGGCCAGCGCGATGATCTTCCCCTCTTCGAAGAGTCGGCCATGAAAAGCCACATTGCGGGTGATCGTGTGCGGCTCTCCCTGAGGATCGTCGGGAATCGGGCCCGCGCTTCGGGTCGGGCTCTCGTCGAGGCCGGCGCGGAGGGTGATGCCCGGGTGTCCCGTGTAGTTCATCGAGATCAGCAGCTCGAATGAGCCGTAGGTCGGGGCGAAGAGCGCGTCCACGTCGCTGTAGATGCGGTGGAACTCGTGCATGAGGCCGCGGCGAAGGCGCTCGGCCTGCAGGTAGTCGACCGCGGACAGCAGGCGGGCCTGCCGCCAGACGTTGGGCCAGCCCTCGGGCGGCAGCTGATCGTCCCGGCCGTCGAGGGTGAGCGCCTCGTAGATCGCGGCGGCTTCGACGAAGAGATTGCCGATGAGGGACTGGTAGGGGAACGGCGGCAGCTCCACCTCGACCAGCTCGACCCCGAGTTCGCGGAGGGCGTCGAGGGCGTCGAGGTGCGCGTCGGCCGCCGGCACTGAGGCGCCGGGACCGAACCCGACCTCGGTGAACCAGTCCGGCGAGTATCCCACGCGGACGGCTGCGGGGTCGAGGCGGGCGTCGTATTGGAAGCCCATGGGGATGGAGGACGCCGATGTCGGATCCGGGCCGTTGATCGCGGCCATGACGGGGACCGCATCCTCGACGCGGCGGGTGAGGGGGCCGATCCGGTCGAGGCTGGGGGTCAGCGGCATGGCACCGGCGGTCGGCACCCGCCCGAAGGTCGCGCGCAGGCCGACGATGCCGCACTGGTCGGCGGGGTTGAGGATCGAGCCGAGGCTGTCGGTGCCGATCGAGAACGAGCAGAGCGCGGCGGCGGTGGCGGACCCCGGCCCGGCGCTGGAGCCGCCCGCGTGCTCGTCGGTGTTCCACGGGTTGCGGACGATTCCGCCATACCAGCGGTAGCCGTTGGCCAGGCTGGCGGTGGCGAGCTTGCCGAGGAGAACGGCCCCGGCGTCGCGGAGCATGGTGACGATGCGGGCGTCCCGGTCGGGAACCTGGTCCCGGAAGGGGATCGCGCCCCAGGTGGTGGGAATCCCGGCGGTGTCGAAGCAGTCCTTGATGCCGTAGGGGATGCCGTGCAGTTCGCCGCGGTAGGTGCCGGCGGCGAGTTCGCGGTCGGACTCGTCGGCCTGCTCGAGCGCGTGGTCGGCGGTGACGGTGATGTAGCAGTAGAGGCCGGGCGCGAGGCGCTCGATGCGCGACAGGTAGATCTCGGTGAGGCGGCGGCTGGTGAGCTGGCCGGTGCGGATCCAGTGGGCCTGCTCGCGAACCGAGGCGTAGGCGATGTCGGCTTCGTCCGCAGGCAGGGCGGCCGGCGCGCCGGTAGACATTTCGAGTCGGTCTTCCTGCTCGGGGTAGGAGACGCCGGGCAGCCGCGGATCGAAGGTGATGGCTGGCTGGAGGCTGAGGTCGCGGGGGATGTCGCGCAGCTGGAGGACGCCTGCGACCTGCCCGCCGATGGACTGGACGAGCTGGTCGCGCTCTTCGGCGGTGTAGGTCACGCCGTGAAGCTTTTCGGCCTCGGCGATGGTTGCGGCGGTGATGTCGGCGGACGGCTGGCGTGTCGGTTCGCTCGCGCCCTCTGACGTCGACCCGTCACCCTCGTCCGGTTGGCAGGCGAGCGTGCCCGCCGCGATGGCGGCCGAACCGGCAAGGAAGTCTCTACGGGTGGTCTTGGGGCTCGATTCCATGCCGGCCTTCCCCCCTACCTCCGCGCGTCCCGCCTCGTCAGCGGACTCAGGTAGTCGCGGCTCCCCAGCCCCAGCTTCCTCAGCGCGATCCCGGTCAGGCATTCGTCCACTACCTGCTTGGCGTTCAGCGTAGTCGTGTAGCCCGGGTCCACCAGCGGGTTGAGCTCCACCAGGTCGAATCCCACCACGTTGTTCTCGGAGCAGAGCCCACGCACGATCGGGAAGACCTCGCGGGGGGTGAGGCCGCCGGGCACGGGGGTGCCGGTGCCGGAGGTGTACGCCGGATCCATCACGTCGATGTCGAACGAGATGTGCAGGTACTCGGGCCCGTCGTTGGCCTCGTCGAGGACGCGGCGCATGACCGTGGTCCAGCCGTCGCGGTCGATCTCGGCCATGGTGTGGTATCGGAACTCGTTCTCGCGCATCCATTCGAAGCCCTCGGGGCCGGGCCAGCTGCCGCGCAGCCCCACCTGGATGAAGTTCCTGCCGAGGATGTGGCCGTCGTCGACCAGGCGACGAACGGGCTGGGCGTGCGAGATCAGGTGGCCGCTGCGCGTGCCGCCCGCGTCGTAGTGCGCGTCGAAGTGGATGACGCCGACGTTTTCCTTGCCGTACACATCGGCGAGCCCCGCCACGTTGGCGAACTCGATGGAGTGGTCGCCCCCGATGATCACCGGGATCGCGCCGGTCTCGGCGATCTCCCGCACCATGCGGCGGATCGGGGGCATGCTGCGCTCCGTGCTGAGGTTGTCGATCGGGGCGTTCCCGTAGTCGACCGCCGTGAGCTCACGCCGCCAGCTGATCATCGTCTCCATGCTGCCGGTGCTGCGCCGCATCGCCCGCAGCGCGGTCGGTCCCTCGCCGGCACCGCGGAAGCCCACGCCCATGTCGACGGGCGCACCCATGAACGCCACCTCGACCTCGCCCGCGACGAGGTCCTCGATGGTGCGCGCCATCGGCAACCCGAAGAAGGTCAGCAGGGAGCCGACCCGGATCGGCCCCGGTTCGCGGGGCGGGTCGTCCGAAATGTCGCGGTCGCGCCACACCTCGAGATTGGGGTCGTTCGGATCGAGGCGGATGATGGCGGCTTCGGGGTCGGGTGCTTCCTGCTCCGCGGTGTCGGCTTCCTGCGCGGTCGTGTCGGTGGCCGCATCGGCGGCGGTTGCGACGTCGGCTTCGGCTCCCGGCGCCGCGCCCTCGCCGGAATCGCCAGGCGGGGCCTCGCAGGCCAGAGCGAGCAGGCCGATGAGCGCGCACAGGCTGCGAACCGCGTATGGTCCAGCGCCACTCGAGGGTGAAAGGCGCGAAGGATGTCGCATTTCGACGCTCCGTCTGATCGAGGCTCGTACACACCGAAGGCTCCGGCCTCAGGGAACCTCGTGGTTCGGCCAGTCTACGGCGGAAGCGGATTGCCCGCCAGTTCGCATGAGCCTCATCTTGACGGTCGGCCTCGCAAGTACGCCGACTCCCCCGATCGAGCGCTCGCCTCCCACCCGGTGATCCGCCATGGCGAAGAGTTTCCTCCGAAACCCGGACACGTCCTCGCCGGGCCGGACGTGCGTCCCCGTCTTACTGCTGGCGGTCGCGGCCCCCATCGCCTGCAACCAGAACGACGGCCCGCCGGCCCAGCCCACCGAACAGGCCACCCTCGTCATCGAGGGCGTCTCGGTCATTCCCATGGACACCGAGCGCATCCTCCCCGACATGACCGTGCTGATCGGCGGCGGCCGCGTGCTGGCGGTCCAGCCGTCCACCGAGGCCGAGGACGCCGCGATCCCCGCAGGCGCCACCCGCGTCGACGGCCGGGGCCGCTTCCTCATCCCGGGCCTCAACGACATGCACGTCCACTTCCAGGAAGAGCAGGCGCTGGGACGCTTCCTGGCCACCGGCGTGACCGGCATCCGCGTCCTCTGGGGCGGCCCCACCACCCTCGACTTCCGCGACCGGATCGCCCGCGGCGAACTCGCCGGACCCGACATCTACACGGCCGGCACAATCATCGAGGGTCTGCCCCCGCCCGAGCTGGCCGCCGTCATCGACACCGCCGGCCGCGTGCTCGTCTACGACTCGATCGACGGAGCAGCCGCCGTCCGCGAACAGCACGCCGCCGGATACGACTTCATCAAGGTCTACAACAACGTCCCCTCCTCGGCCTACCGCGGCATCGTCGCCGAAGCCGCCGCGCTTGGGATTCCGGTCGCCGGACATGTCCCCTTCGAGGTCGGTCTCGACGGCGCGCTGGCGGCCGGCCAGCACAGCATCGAGCACCTGCGCGGGTACATCTGGCACCTCGTGCCCGAAGACGCGCCCAATCAGCCCGGCGCCGACCTGCGCTCCCGCACCCTGGCCTGGGCCCACGGCGATCTCTCCCGCATCCAGGCCCTGGCCGAACGCACCCGCGACGCCGGCACCTGGAGCGTCCCGACCCTCTCCGTGCGCATGATCATGAAGCCGGACCGCCTGGTCGACGCCTACCTCGCCACCGAAGAGGCGTCCCACATGACCGAAGGCATGCGCGCCTTCTACACCCGGCGCATGTCGATCCCCTGGATGAGCAACTTCACCCCGGACGACTTCGAGGCCGCGATGGACGGTTTCGCGGTCGCCGATTCCCTGATCCGCGCGCTCGTCGGCGTCGGCGCACCGGTCATGGCCGGCACCGACACCCCGCCGCTCGGCTTCGCTCTCCACCGGGAGCTCGAAGAACTGGTCGCCGCTGGCCTTTCGCCCTTTGAGGCGTTGCAGAGCGCCACGGTCCTCCCGGCGCGTTTTCTCGAACGTGGCGAGGGTGCCGGCACGGTGGCGGAGGGAAGCCCGGCCGATCTGCTGCTGCTCGAGGGCGATCCCCTGGCGGCGATCGGGAACACGCGGCGAATCGCGGGAGTCGTCCGGCGGGGTGAATGGCTCGACCGGGCCACATTGGACGCCATGCTACAGGAGGCCGCAGGACGATGACGATGCCGACACGCCAAGTGGCTTCCGCGGCCACCCTCACACTCATCGCCGCGGCCTGCGCGCCCGCTCCCGTGGACGACCCGGGATCGCCCGGCTCGGTGGCCGTGACCAACGCCACCATCATCGACGGCCTGGGCGGGGCGCCGATCGCCGACGGTGTGGTCGTCGTCGAAGGCGACCGGATCGTCGCCGTCGGCCCTGCCGCCGAGGTGGCCATACCCGACGGCGCCGCCATCGTGGACGCGGCGGGTGGCGCGGTCATGCCCGGCCTCGCCGACATGCACGTCCACATGGTGGGCGGCTGGGACGGCGTCAGCACCGAGATGCTGGGCTATCGCCGCTACCTGAACGCGCTGCTGCACGCGGGCGTCACCACGGTCTTCGACGCCGGGAACGTCCTGCCGTTCATCCAGCAGATCCAGGCCGAGATCAAGGCGGGCCGACTCCCCGGCCCCCGGGTGTACATGGCGGGTCCGCTCGTGGACGGGCCCGTGCCGATATGGCCGCCCATCACCTACTTCACCTTCGAGGCTTCGGCCATGTGGCGGCACGCCTCGCAACTGGCGGATGCCGGCGTCGACGCGCTCAAGGGCTACGCCGGCCTCAACCCGGAGATGGTCGATTCGCTGGTGAGCGCGGGCGCCGAATTCGGGCTGCCCGTGATTGTGGACCTGGGCTCGCGCGGCGACTACGCGGCCGCTGTCGAGGCGGGCGTACTGGCGCGTGCCCATGCCCCCTCCGGTCCGTTGAGCGACGACGAAATCGCCGCCATGGTGGAGCACGGCACGGCTACGATCACCACCCTGGCCGTGCTGGAATCGTTCGCACGCCGGCGGTTGCAGGACCTGGCCTTCCTCGACCACCCGCTCATCGCCGCCACCACTCCCCCGTGGTTCCTCGACGCGCTGCGCGAACACGCCACCCGGTCCCTCTCCGACCCCGAGGCGGAGCTCGCGGCCATGATCGAGGAGCGCCTCATGACCGCCATGACCAACGTCAAACGGCTGCACGACGCAGGTGTGCTCATTGTCGGCGGCACCGACGCGCCCTACCCCGGCGTCTTCCAGGGCGAAGGCATCCACCGTGAGCTGGAACTGCTCGTCGAGGCCGGCCTCACGCCGCTCCAGGCTATTACCGTCGCGACGCACAACGCAGCCCGGCTCATGGACGCGAGCGACGAGTGGGGTACGATCGCCCCCGGGATGGCCGCGGATCTGCTGGTGGTGCGGGGCAACCCGGCGGAGGACATCAGCGCGACGCGCGACATCGTGGCCGTGATCCAGCGCGGCGGCGTCCTCGACCGCTCGCAGCTCGTGTTCAGCGCGCTGGACGACCCGGGGTTCCGGACGGTGGGATCGGTGGCTGCGAACTGACTGGTGGGGGTTGCGTAGATGTTGGCTAATGATATTTTGATACTTGATTACCGTGTCATGGAGAGGTAACCACGTATTAACATATGACAAGTCTAAGCCAAGCCGAATCTACTCTGCTGACCACGCTGGCAGCCAGGGAAACGTCGGTCTTCGCCACCAGGCACGCTTATGCCATCCGGGGAGGAGGCAAGGCAACGCGAGACACGCTCGAGCGTCTTGTCCGCAAGGGATGGTTGGAACGCATCGCCAAGGGAAAGTACCTGATCGTTCCATTGGAGGCTGGACCCGAGCGCACCTGGACGGAGAGCGCCCATGTGATCGCGGGGGCATTGGTGAGTCCAGGCATGGTCTCGAATTGGTCGGCTCTCGCCTACTGGACCTTGACCGAGCAGATCCCGCGCGTCACCTACGTTCAAACCACATCCCGCAAGGAAGACCGCACGCCATCGGTTCTCGGAATGCGGTTCCGAATCGTTCGCGTGAAGTCCCACAAGTTCTTCGGCGGCCATCGATACTACTCGCGTGGGGGTCCGGCTGTCATCACAAATCGGGAAAAGACCATCCTGGATTGTCTCGACCGGCCCGATCTCAGCGGCGGCGTGGAAGAGGCAGCGCGGGCACTGGTAGCATCGGACGGTGACCTGGACTGGGATCGTGTTACCGGCTACCTGGGTCGGTTCGGGTCTGGAGCGGTTGTGAAGCGGTTGGGGTTTTTGACAGAGGCTTTGCCACTCACTCACCCACCAGATCAAGGCACGCTCGACCGGTGGCGTGAGTTTCTGACCGCGGGTATCGGGAAGCTCGATCCTTCGTCGCCGAGAAAGCCCCATAGAGTCGCCACCCGCTGGCGAATTGCGGTGAACCTCCCCGAGGCAGGTCTTCGCAGGCCCGGATGATCACTGACGCCGAAGTCCGCCGACTGGCAAGCTCCCAGCGCGTCGAACCTCGCATCGTCGAGTTGGACTACGCACTCGGTTGGGCTCTGTGGGGAATCGCTGAGCACCAATACCTGGCCCGGCGCCTGGTTTTCAAGGGTGGGACATGCCTGCGCAAGTGCTACTTCCCGGCATATCGGTTCTCGGAGGATCTTGACTTCACGGCGACAAAACAGTTCGATGTGGACGGACTGGTCGGGGCTCTTGCCGAAGCGTTTGCCCAAGCCCAGATGGCCTCCGGAATCGATTTCCGGGTTCGAGAGCCGAGGCTCCGGGTCATTGAGGACGAGTACGGCCGCGAGAGCGTCCGTTTCACCGTCTACTGGCGAGGTCCCCATGCACTCCGCGGCTCGCCGCGAGGCCTTCGGCTGGACATCACCCGGCACGAAGTTCTGGCATTCGACCCGTTGCGGCGCTCCCTTTCTCATCCCTTCTCGGATGTGTCCGAACTGGACGACGTCCGGGTGCCGTGCTACGCGCTGGAGGAAGTCATGTGCGAAAAGATCAGAGCCTTGCTTGGCCAGCGGATCTACGCCGTGTCGAGAGACCTCTACGACGTATTCTCCCTCATCGAATCCGTCGATGACCAGAGGGTAATCGCCGCCCTTCCCGCCAAGATCGATGCCAGAGCAGCGCCGGGTATTGGCCTTCCGCGGATGCTTGAGCGCCGTTACGAGTTCCGAGCCCATTGGGAGCGGGATTTGGTACCGCTGATGCCCCCGGGTGCAGAGCGAGGATTCGACGAAGTGTGGGCAGGCGTAGCTGACTACGTGGGTCGGGTCATGGACCGAACGACCGATGACTGCAAAGAGAGCTCAACAAATCGCACGTGACGGGAAAGATCATGATGAACCACCCCTCCCGCTTCCCCATCCTTCTCCTGTTCGCCGCCGGATGCACTTCGGCCGGCTCGGACCCGCCAGCCTTCGTCGTCGTCAAAACCGCGCTTCACGATTTCCGGGTGGAAGAGGTGGCCGACGGTCTGGTGCGCCCGTTCTCGATGGCCTTCACGCCCGAAGGCGATCTCCTCGTAACCGAGCGCCCCGGCCGGCTCCGGATCATCCGCGATGGGGTTCTCCTTGCCGACTCTGTAGAGGGCTTGCCGCCGATCCGGGCGCTCGGACGCGGTGCCCGTTCCATGAGCGGCTTCGAGCAGGCCGGACTGCGCGACGCGATCCTCCATCCGGAGTTCGAGACGAACCGGCTACTCTATCTCAGCTACGTGAAGCCGGGGCCGGATTCGCTGGGCACGATCGCCATCGCTCGGGGCCGGTTCGAAGACGACCGGCTGACCGATGTCGAGGAACTGTTCCACGCGGACGCGTTCGGGAACGGGACGGACCGAAGCTCGATGTGGGGCGGGCGCCTCGTCTTTGACCACGACAGATACCTCTTCATGACGCTGGGCGACCGGCAGTGGCCCTCGGCGGGCGACCTGGAGGCGCACCCGGCCCAGGATCTGTCGAACCACAACGGGAGCACCATCCGGCTCCACGACGACGGCCGGATCCCGGAGGACAACCCGTTCGTGGGCCGCGAAGGCATCCATACCGAGATCTGGACGTGGGGCCACCGCAATGCGCAGGGCATGGCGGTGCATCCGGAGACGGGAGATCTGTGGCAGAACGAGCACGGCCCGCAGGGTGGCGACGAACTCAACCTGATCGAGCCGGGCCGCAACTACGGCTGGCCCGTTGTCGGGTACGGCGTGAACTACCGGACGGGTTCGCGCATCCACCCGGGGACGCTGATGGACGGCATGGAGCCTCCGACCCACATCTGGGTACCCTCGATCGGCGTCTCCGGGATGCTCTTCTACACGGGTGGCGCGTTCCCGGAATGGCACGGCGACATGCTCGTAGGCGGCCTGAGCGGCAGGCGCCTTGTCCGGCTGCGGCTGGAGGGGCGTGAGGTGACGCAGGAGGAGACGATTCTGCAGGGGATCGGCGGCAGCCCGGACATCGGCCGCATCCGCGACGTGCGTCAGGGACCGGACGGCTTCATCTACCTCGCCATCGACGGCGAGACTCGGGATGTCGACGGTCCCGCCACCGGCATTGTGCGGCTCGTGCCGGCTGGCCGCCGATAGCCCGGCGCGAACCGGCCTTCTTCGCACATGGCGATCGACCTCGGGGGCGCCCTCCCCTACCCTGTTCCTGTGGGTGGCGTTGGGAGTTTCGATGTTCTCGGGTCCCCGTTTTGTCGGGCCAGCCTGCGTAGCCCTCTCCCTCGCCGCCGCGGTGGCCGCCGGTATCATCGAATGGGCCGGGCTCGCGGTGCTCGCGCTCTTTGCCGGGGCCTGCCTGACGGCCGTGCGGTCTGAATTCTCCACGGCTCTTCGGGCCCTCGCCTGGGGCGTCGTCGTGATCCTCGCCCTGGCTCTGGCCACTCACCAGATCCCGTGGATCCACAATGTTCTGGTCCTGGACGGGGTGTCCGTGTCGGCCTCGGGTGCCGACTACACGCTGTACTGGAACTACGACAAGGGCTTCGCGGGCATCCTGCTCTACGTGATCTGTGTCCAGCCGCAGGACGGCGCGCGCTGGAATCGTGCGATCGTCGCCGCCGGGACGGTGGCCCTTCTCACTTTGGTCCCCCTGGGCCTGTTGGCGACGGCAGTCGGGTTCATCGCCTGGGATCCGAAGTGGCCGGCGATTCTGGCCGTGTGGGTGCCGGCCAACCTGCTTCTGACGTGCGTCGCCGAGGAGTCGTTCTTCCGCGGGCTTCTGCAGCGGCGGCTGGCAGAATTCCTGCGCGGAAGGGTGTCGGCGCCGGCGCTGGTCGCACTCCTGGTCGGTGCCGTCGCCTTTGGCATCGCGCACCTCGCAGGTGGGACCACGTATGTCATGCTGGCGACGCTCGCCGGCATCGGATACGGCGCGGCCTATCACCTCACGGGACGTGTGGAAGCCGGCATTCTGGTGCACTTCCTGCTCAACCTGACTCACCTGGTCCTGTTCACCTATCCGTTCGTTGCATAGGGCAAGAGCGGAGCGGCCCGACCTAGGAGTTGTGGGATCATATCGGCCTGAAGAGGGAAGATGGCGTTAGACCGCATCGATCTCGTCGCATTCCTCGTCTTCCTCGGCATCGTGGTCGGCGTGTCCCTCTACGCAGGGCGCCGGGAGGACACGACCGCCGACTACTTTCTGGCCGGGCGCAACCTGCCCTGGTGGCTCATCGGCATCTCGCTGATCGCTTCCAACATCTCGTCGGAACACTTCATCGGCATGTCCGGCGAGGGGTTTCAGACGGGACTGGCGATCGCCGCCTTCGAGTGGGTTGCAGCAATCGCGCTCGTCTTCGTGGCGCTCGTACTGCTCCCCAGGTTTCTCCAGGCCGGCATCTACACGCTCCCCGAATACCTCGAATTCCGGTTCGGACCGACGCCACGCGTCATCATGGCCGCATACCTGATGGTCGTCTACGTCGTCGTGGGGCTGGCCGGAATCCTGTACGCGGGAAGCCTGGCCCTGACAAGCATCTTCGGGCTCGACCTGACAGCCGGGGTCTGGGCGATCGGGCTGCTCGCGGGCGGCTACACGATCTACGGCGGGCTGAAGGCGGTCGTCTGGTCCGACATGCTCCAGGGCGTTGCGCTGCTCGGGGGCGGGGCCGTGCTGTTCTTCCTGGCCATGGACGCCGTGGGCGGATTCGGCGCTTTCCTGTCCGCGAACGAGGACAGGCTCCACCTGATGCTGCCGGCCGATCATCCGACGCTCCCGTGGACGATCTACATCATGGGCATCTGGGTCCCGAACATCGCGTACTGGGGACTTAACCAGTTCATATCGCAGCGGGCGCTGGCCGCGAGGAGTCTGGCCGAGGGCCAGAAGGGCGTGATCTTCGCGGCGTTTCTCAAGCTGCTGATCCCGTTCCTGATCGTGATGCCCGGGATCGCGGCCTATCAGCTCTACGCCGACGGGATCGCGATCGGAGATCAGGCATATCCCACGCTCATGGCCGATCTGCTGCCCACGGGCCTTCGCGGCGTCATGTTCGCGGCACTCTTCGGGGCGGTGATGAGCTCGCTCGACTCAATGCTGAACTCGGCGTCCACGATCTTCACGCTGGACATCTACTCGCGCCACGTTGTGAAGGAGGAACTCGAACCCCGCAGGGCGATCCGCATCGGCAGGATCGCGACCGGCGTCTTCGTCGTGGTCGGCTGCCTGCTGGCGCCCCAGCTCGCGTCGGTCGGGGGGATCTACGAGTACATGCAGCGCGTCTGGAACTTCATCTGGCCGGGCATCCTCGCCGTCTTCCTGATGGGGATGGTCCTGCCCAAGGCGCCGCCCCGTGCGGCGACCGTGGCGCTCCTGATCGGCCCGGTGGCGTACGGGCTGCTGACGGTGGTGCTCGATGTGTTCTTCGACTCGCAGGCATACCTGAACGCCGCAGCCGGAGCGTTCGTCCTCTCGAGCCTGGCCATGGTTGTCGGGTCACGTGTGCGGCCGCTGGCCAGGGCTCGGGCTCTGCCGCAGTCCGATGCCGTCGACCTCGAACCCGCGCCGTCGGCGAGGTGGGCCGGTGCGGTCGTGGTGATCCTGACGCTGGGACTCTACGTGGTGTTCTGGTAGAGGGACACGGTCCAATGGGCCTGGGTAGACTTGAACTACCGACCTCACGCTTATCAGGCGTGCGCTCTAACCACCTGAGCTACAGGCCCCCTGAAGGCCAGAAAAGCTAGAAGCGCGGGGCGACGGCTTCAAGGGCCCTGGAGCACGCCACGATACATCGCGTCCCGGAGCACGCCGATCTCATCTGCCTCGCCACCCATTCTTTCTTTACCTCGGGTCGCGGAACGCCCGGTGGCTCCGGGTCGTAGTCGATCGGCGCGTCAGTGGCTGAGAATCTTGCCCACGAACGCCTGGCACCGCCGCGTCCGGGGGTTGTCGAAGATCCGGTCCGCAGAGCCTTCCTCGATCACACTGCCCCGGTCCATCATGACTACCCTTGTGGAGATCTCGCGGACCAATGCCATCTCGTGAGAGACGATCAGCATGGTCATCCCGTCGGCGGCCAGGATGCGGATCGCGTCGAGCACCTCGCTGACCAGTTCAGGATCGAGCGCCGACGTCACTTCGTCCAGCAGCAGGATGTCCGGCTTGAGCGCCAGGGCCCGAGCGATCGCCACCCGTTGCTGCTCGCCGCCTGACAGCTCGTCGGGATACGCGTGCAGCTTGTCGCCGAGACCCACCTTCCGGAGAAGGGCGGTGGCTTCCTCCTCGACCTCTCGGGCGTTGCGCTTGCGGATCTTGACCGGTGCGACGGTCACATTGCGCAGCGCATCCATGTTCTGAAACAGGTTGTATTGCTGAAACACGATCGCCAGCCGCTCCCGGAGCGCCTTCACGCTCTTCCTGTTCGTATAGTCGACCTTCTCCCCGTCCAGCATCACCTCGCCGGACTTCGGCACCAGGAGCCCCATGAGGCTCCTCAACAACGAGCTCTTCCCCGAGCCCGAAGGGCCGATCAGGCTGATGATCTCTCCCTTCGCGACCTGAATGCTGACGTCGATGAGGACATGTTCCTTCCCGTCGTAGCTCGCCGTGAGGCGATCGATTTCCAGGTGATGCATCAGACCGGCTGGACCGGGGCGGCACGGATCCGGAACAGCTCTCCGGGATTGGTGGAGTTCATCGTGCGGATCTCCTCTTCGCTGAAGCCGGCACTCTCCAGGAGCAACATGTACTCCCGAAACGCCTCGACCGGCGGCGGCAGCAGGAACACACCCGCATCGCTCGAGACAATGGCACGTTCCGGGGTCGCGGCCCGGATCCTGGGCGCCATCTCGTCGATGGTCATGCCCTTCGAGCGGTGTTTCTCCCTGTCCACATGGGTCAGGCTCACCTGCGTCGCATGCGTCAGGACGAAGAACGAGAACTCGGCGTACGCACCGGCGGCGACGACGGCTCTGATCTCGTCTTCGGTATACCGTGCCGCCTGGGTGCGCAGTCGCTCGAGACCTCGTCGCTTGCCTTCCTCGACCAACGCGACGGCTTCGTGCCCGGCCACATGCCCGCAGTCGAAGACCGCATCGGCCTCGGCGACCAGATCCATGATCTTGAGCACCACATCCGGCACCTTGCCCGACCGGGGCACCGAGAAGGTCGTCTCAATGTAGGCAGGACTTCGGCCCTCACGCTCGGCAACATTGCGCGTGTGATGGGTGGGCAGCGAGACGAACCGGGCGCCGGTTCCCGGTCCGTACCCGTAGGCCAGCGCCGTACGTGCGGCCTCGACCGTGACGCCTCCAGCGATCGGCTGCATGATGATCCCGCCGAACACTTCGACGCCGAGCGACCCGAGTTCGGCCATGGCCAGGGCGGCCAACCCCGAGCTGTTGCCAAAGTTATCCATCAGGCCGATGGCACGCATGCCGGCGTCGGCCGCCTGTCGTGTCGCCTCGAACACGTTGATCGACCGGCCGTTGATGTGCGGGCAGACATGCATATGGCAGTCGATCGCACCTCGCAGATACTGCATCCCGGGACTCGTCGATGTCGTCATTTTTCGGGTCGGTTGGAGTGGTCGGTCGCGGTCATGCAGCCCCGGACTCGGCGAGCAATGGGGCGCCCGGCTTCCAGCCACGAGGTCGCTCCAGCTGCCTCTCGAGCCTTCGTGCGTAGAGGTTGAGCGGGTAGCAGATGATGAAGTATAGGACGAGCAGGGACCCGAAGCTCAGGACGGGCGAGAATCCTCTCTCGTTCAGGACCTTCGCCGCGTAGGTCAACTCGAAGACGGAGATTTGCGAGGCGATCGACGTCGACTTGACGAGGCCGACCGTAAAGCTCAGCGCGGGCGGCAGAATGACCTTCCACGACTGTGGCAACGCCCAGAGTCTGAGGCTCATGACGCCCCCCATATTCATGGATTCCGCCGCGTCCCACTGACTCTCGGGCAATGCCTCGAGCCCCGCGCGCATGATCTCCGCCGAGAAGGCGGCCGCGGCCAGCGCAACCGTGGTCGCAGTGACGGTGAACATGGAGACCCTCATACCGACGACCTCGAAAGCGAAAAAGACCACCATCAGCTTGACCAGGAACGGAACCCGCCGGAAGGTCTCGCTGAACCCGACGGAAAGGAAGCGCGCGGGCAACACGTCGACCACATGGCGGTTGCGAATGAAGGCGAGCAGCGCGCCGACGGCGTACCCGACGACGGCGCCGACGATCGACAGGGCCACGGTTACGCCAAAGGCCCGGGCAAGAAACGACACATTGGAATACGACAGGAAGAGGGGCAGCTGCTCCAGGAGGGACCCACCCATCAGACGAACCTCGCCTTGACGCGGAACAGATGGCGTCCGATGAGCCACAGCACGGCGCTGGCCACGAAGGTCAACACCACGTAGAGGACGGCCGACATTGAGAAGACCTCGAATGAGCGGAAGGTCTCGGCGCTGACGTTGTAGGCCCGGCCGGTGAGCTCCTCGAGACCGAAGATCGACGCGATGGACGTCGTCATCGTCAGCAGGATGTACTGGTTGGTCAACGGTGGATAGAGCACTCGGATGACGTGGGGCAGAATGACGTACCACGTCATTTGTGCAACGCTCATGCCGAGCGTTTCCGCCGCCTCGATCTCCGACCTGCGCACGGACTGGAAGCCGGCACGCAACGTTTCCGTCAGATATCCGCTGACGTTGAGCGTCAACCCCAGCAGCACGGCCTGGTAGGAAGACAGGAACACACCCATTTCCGGCAGAGCAAAGAACAGGAAGAAGATCTGTACCAGGACCGGTGTGTTCATGAAGAAGGCGACGTAGCTGCTCACCGCAGCGCGCAACGGTCGGTTCCTGCTGTAGGACAGAATGGTCGCATTGACGGTGGCGATGGTGACGCCCCCGACGAAGGCGAGAAACGCGATCTGGAGCGCGAGCCAGGCTCCCCCGATCAGGTACCCCGTGAAGCCGACGACCTGCCCCCATTGCAGCGTATAGGCCACGTCAGTCCCTGCCGGTCGCCACTAGTCGGTCCCTCGGCGCCACGGTGGCGCGAGTGCGGCTACCCTCACTAGAAGAACGGAGTGAACAGTACGGGGGTGGCCATCGGGGCTCCGAACCACTCCTCCCAGCGAGCCGCGATGAAGCCGGACTCGTGCATCTCGTAGACAGCGACGTTAAGCCAGTCCCGGAGCGTGTCGTTACCCTTGGCGACCCCGAACCCCGAGTAGTCGGGAGGTCGGAGGTCGGGCGTGGCGAACCAATGCCAGTCGACATCGGAAAACGCACGCGTGAGGCGGAACCCGAGGGTGTCGATCCCGTCCACCGACGCGTCCGCGCGACCCTGGGCCAGCGCCCGGTCCCGGTCCGTGTAGTTGTCGAGCAGCAGGAGCCGCGCCTGCGGCAACAGCCGTCTGACGATCTCGACCGTGACGGTGCCCCGCACCTGAACGAGGGTGATGTCCTCGTGGTTGAGCTGCTGCCACGTGGTGATGCCCGTGTCCTTCCGGGTCAGGACACCGTAGCTGGACGTGTGAATCGGAACGCTGAAGTCGATGACCTTGGCCCGCCTGGAGTCCCGCGTCATCGCTCCCATAACGGCATCCACCTTTCCCAGCGCGACGAACGGAATTCGGTCCGGTGAGCCGACGACCACGAGCTCGACATCGACCCCGAGCAAGCGACCGATCTCGGACGCGACGTCAACCTCGAACCCGACGATCTCGTTCCGGTCGTCGTACAGGGCGCGCGGCGGAATCCTCGGATTCAAGCCGATCCTGATCGTACCGGCCTTGAGGATGTCGTCGAGTGTGCGAGCCCCGGTCCTGTCCGTGGTGCCCTCCGACGCACATCCGCCCACCCCCACAAGCACGACAAGGCCCAGGACAGACACTCCCGGAATGCCCCGTGACGCCCAACCGGGTGTCTTCATCCTACGTCCCCCCCGGACTCGAGAAGCCGCATGGCAACCTCAGATCAACCGGCGGATCAAGATAGGGGTTGTGGGGCGCCGGCGCAGCCGACCGGCACACCCGAGGTGGCGCGGCGCGCTGTTTGTTGGCATTCTGCCACCAACCTGAGGGATTCGGCGTTCCTCGGCCTGGCCGACCGGCACCGTACCCAGGGGCACCTCATCACGGGGGATCAGGGCATATGAAGACGTCGACCTCGATCAAATCCGCCGCGACGGCGCTACTCCTCCTCTCCCTCTTGACGGCGTGCCAATGGCAGGCGGGAGACGCACGTCAGGAGGGTATGCCGGACGGCTCGGGCACCTATGATGACCTCGTTGCACTGTTCCAGGAGTTCCTCGAGTGGACGGATCCGGCCAGGGCGTCGGGCAGCGTTCCGAACCGGGACATCGCCGGCAGCGCGACCGATGTCTATCCCGACTACGCCGAGGCGACCGTCGAGCGTCGTCGCGCCACGATGCGGGACTTCCAGGCGCGGCTCGAGGACATGGCGGTCGTGGACTGGGAGTTCGATCAACAGGTCGACTATCTGGCGGTTCGTTCCCGATTCGATCGTCACGACTTCACATTGAACGTGTCCCGCCCCTGGTCCAGGGACCCCGGCTTCTATGTGGATCAGATGCTGCGCATCACGTTCGCGGACTTGCCATTGGACGACGATGGGACCGCCGCGCTCCGGACGCGCCTCGAGGCCATCTCACTCCTGGTGGAGCAGGCCAGGAACAACCTGACGGAAGTAGCCGCCGACTACGCGGACCTCGCGATCTTCAATCTGACCAACGCAGACGGCGTGGGGCACGGCTACCCGTACCGGGCAACGCCGCCGGCCGGCGTCCTTGGCTGGTACGACGACTTCCACGAGCGGGCGGCCACGCAGCAACCCGATCTCCGCGCCGACATCGCCGCGGCCCGGGAGTCCGTCCGCGGCTTCCACGACTGGCTCGTCGCGAATCGAGGCGACATGACCGCCGAGGGCGGCGTGGGCCGAGAGATGTTCGACTGGTACCTGAAACACGTGAAGCTCATGCCCTACGACGCGGATCAGATCGTCACGCTGGGCCTGCGGGAGCTGGATCGCCTCTGGAGTGCGTATGCGCTGGAACAGCACCGGAACCGGCATCTGCCGCCGCTCGAGCTGTCGGCGTCGGAGGAGGAGTATGAGGCGCGGATCGGCAGCGTCGACACGCGGATCCGCGACTTTCTGGTGGAGGAGGACATCATCACGATCCCGGACTACGTCGGGGAGCTCGACACGAACGTGCCGTGGATCGTCCGTCCCGGCGGCCCGAACTTCTGGGAGCAGGTGCAGTTCCGTGACCCGACGCCCGATCACCTGCACGCCGTCATCCCCGGGCATCGCTTCGACGGTCTGGTCGCACGGCACAACACGCACCCCATCCGCGGCAGGATCAGCAGCGGGGCGCGCAACGAAGGCTGGGCCACCTATCTGGAAGAAGCCGTCATGGAAGCCGGCTTGCTCGATGACGCGCCGCGGGTCCGCGAGCTCATCCAGGTCTTCGGTATCTTCCGGGCCGCCAGGGTGCCGGCGGACGTGTGGCTCCAGCTCAACGAGATGACAGTCGACGAAGTCGTCGCGTGGTGGATGGAGCGCACCCCGTGGCTGGACGAGAACGTTGCGCGCGTGGACGCCGAGATCTACCTGCGCCGGCCGCCCGGCTACGGCCTGGGGTATGCGATCGGCATGTTGCAGATGCGGCAGCTCCTCGCCGATCGCAAGCGCCAGCTGGGTGACGATTTCGACCTCGCGGAGTTCCACGATACTTTCATGGCAGCCGGGCGGCTCCCGATGTCGCTGATCCGTTGGGAGATGACGGGCCTGGACGACGAGGTGCGGGATTTCTGGAAGCGGGAGCAGCTCGACTACAAGGAGTGACAAGCATGAAAACGCTGAACCTGGTCCTGGGCTTGTCGGTACTGTTGGCCGGGTGCGCCGGGATCGATGATGGAGAGCTCACCGATGCCGAGCGTGCGGCGCTTGCCGACTCCATACGCCAGTTCGCCAACGAGATGGTCGAGACCATCGACGGTCACGATGTGGACGGCTTCATCGGATATCACCTGGACGGCCCCGACTTCGCCTGGGCGAGCCGCGGGGAGGTCACCCCGCTGGAGTCACATCGTGCCTCGATGAAGGAGTACTTCCCCGGCGTCGGAAGGAACGTGCACTTCACGCTCGGAGAAAGCACGGTGCACGTGCTGAGCCGGGACGCCGCGGTGGCCACGTCGGTCATTCACTCGACCAACGTCGGCGAGGATGGAGAGCCGATCAGCGGTCACGAGGTCTGGAGCATCGTGGTGCAGCGCATCGAGGGCGAGTGGAAGGTCGTGCAGGTGCACGAGTCGTACCCGCCGGTCCCGGACCCCTAGCCGGAAGCGCGCGGCGGCGGCTTCAAGGGTTCCGTTTCTCGGCCTTCCCCATCCAGCGGCCGAGTCGGGGGCCCGCTCCCCGAACCGGCACGGCAGCCGCCACCACCCCGCCCTCGTCCAGCACGGCCACCATCCCCGCGCCCCGCACCCACTCCCTCGCTGCATCCGTCGCACCGGCGATCACGATCCTGCCCCCCGGCATCAGCACCCGGAGACATTCCCCCCACCACCCCTCCCCGCTCCCCCCCTCCGCCACCACCCCCCGCACCACCCCGTCGCGCAGCCGAACGCGCTCACACCATCGGCCGCCAGCCCCCGCCCACCCCACCCCACCACGACCACCTCGATGCCGCGCACCAGCCTCGCGATCGCCGCCGCCTCGTCGCGGCAGGAGTCCGGCACGACGATCAGCCCGGGACCTTCCGCCACGCCCAGCGCGGCGGCCAGGCGCAGCCCCCGCGTCGCCGCGCCGCCAACTCCACCCCCCGCAGGCGCCCCATCACCACCAGCCACCCCACCTGCACCGCCCGGCCCGCCCTCGCCCACCGCGTCGCCCTCCTCCGCCGACACCTCCTCACCCATCGGAACCTCACCCGGCGAAGCCCCACGCGGCGCCTCTCGCGGCGGCGGCCGCAAATCCCCAAACCCGTCCTCCACCGGGAAGCGATCGCGGCAGTTCGCGCACCCGAACTCGCCGCGCCGCACCCTGCGGTCGCGCACATCGTGAGCGAGCAGGATCAGCCCGAACGGCGGGCCGCACCTCGGGCAGACCAGGTGATCGGTGAGCGAGACGTTCACGCGCGTTCGATCCGCAGCAGCGGCACCGCGACCTCGTCCGGCAGCCCGGCCACGAATCCGGCCGCGCGGGCCACATCCTCGGGACGCAGCATCTGGGCGCGATTCGGCAGGTGCGGCGCCGCGTCGGGATCGAGCGGGTCCCAGATCGGCGTGTCGACGGCTCCCGGCTCCAGGAGGCACGCCCGTACGCCGGTCCCGCGAAGTTCCTCCAGCAGCACCTCGTGAAACCCGCGCAACCCGAACTTGGAAGCCGAGTACGCACTGTTCTCCGGGAACGCGCGCCACCCCGCCACCGACCCCACGTTGATCACGAGCCCCGATCCCGCCGCAAGCATCCCGGGAAGAAACGCCCGCGTCACATTCACCGCACCCACCAGATTGACGTCGAGATTCCGGCGCAGCACCTCGCCGCCGGTCTGCGCAACCGACGCCAGGTCGAATACGCCAGCCGCGTTGACGAGCACATCCAACGGGTGGCTCGCACCCTCCTTTGCGCCCGGCCCGGTCGCACCGGCGGCAGTGACAACGCGTGCCACCTCCCGCCGCGCCCTCGCCACATCCCCCTCGTCCGTCACATCGAACGGCACCGCCACGCCGCCAATCTCGCGCGCCAGCCGCTTTAGCCGATCCACCCGGCGCCCCCCCACGCACACCCGTAACCCGTCCGCAGCCAGCCGCCGCGCCACTGCCGCACCGATCCCGCCCGTCGCCCCCGTCACCAGCGCAACCCGTCGTTGCGAGCCCGCCCCCTCCGGGTCGCTCACCCCGCTAGTCACCCCGATACTCGACCCAGTGCCGCGGCGTCTCCCAAAGCACCACCCTCTCCAGCGTCGCCGGCGCCGGTATATGGGGCGCAATCCGCTCCCAGATCCGCACGACCAGGTTCTCGGTGGAGGGCAGCACGCCCTCGAGCCACGGCACATCCAGGTTGAGGTTGCGGTGGTCCAGATCGGCGACCACGCGGCGGTTCACCAGATCCTTGACGTCCTTCAGATCCATCACGTAGCCGGTATCCGGATCCACCGGCCCGGCGACCGTCACCTCCAGCTCGTAGTTGTGACCGTGCCAGTTCGGGTTCGCGCAGTCGCCGAAGACCCTCCGGTTCTTCTCATCGTCCCATTCCGGCTGCGCCAGCCTATGCGCCGCGCTGAAGTGCAACCGCCGAGTGATCCGGACCCTTGGCATTCTCTTCCTTCCTCCCCGAGGGTCTCTCACCCGCAGGGTTCGGATAGTCTCTGAAAGTGCAAAGGCCGGCGCCCGATTTCGAGCGCCGGCCCCTGGGTGCCGGAGGGTGTAACCTGAAGCCCGGGCTCAAATGGTAGGTGACTCCTCCGCTGACTTCGCCGTCCCCTGTGACGGGGCGTGACGTCCGCAACGGAAAGCAGTCCCGGCTCCTCCAGTGTTGGCTCAAATACGAGCCCTCCAGCACGGCACCATTATGCAGAGTGATTCCCGGAACCGCAATAGTCCTCCGCAAGGCTTACGCAAGTAGGTGCCCCCGGAACATCCCCTAACCCGGCCGCGGTCCGGTCCGCACGGCGAGCGTCGGCCACGGAGTTCACCCCTTCCCCGGGATCCCCGGCTCGGTCATCCCGCGCACGTCGAGCGCGTCGTCCAGCTGCTCCGGCGCCACCAGCCCCATCTCCTCGACCACGTCGCGCACCGACCGCCCCTCGCCCGCCGCCTTCTTCGCCACCACCGCCGCCTTGTCGTACCCGATGTACGCGTTCAGCGCCGTGGCGATCGACGGATTGCGCTCCAGCAGTTCGCGCGCCCGCTCCGGCCGGGCCGTGATCCCCGCAACACACCGCTCCGCAAACACCGCCGAACCGTTCGCGAGCAGCGTGATCGACTCCAGCAGCGCGTCGGCGATCACCGGCATCATCACGTTCAGCTCGAAGTTGCCGCGCTGACCCCCGATCGTGACCGTCGTGGCGTTCCCCGCAACCCGCGCACACACCATCATCAGCGCCTCACAGATCACCGGATTGACCTTGCCCGGCATGATCGAACTGCCAGGCTGCACCGCCGGAAGCTGGATCTCGGAGATCCCCGAGGTCGGCCCGCTCGCCAGCCAGCGGATGTCATCGGCGATCTTCATCAGGCTCGCCGCCACCGTGTTCAACGCTCCGGCGAGCGACACGCAGGCATCCTTCCCGCCCTGCGCCTCGAAGTGGTCCTCGGCCTCGCGGAACTCGATCCCGTACCGCGCCGCGACCTTCGCCATCGTCCGCGCCGCGAACTCCGGATGCGTGTTGATCCCGCTCCCCGTCGCGGTCCCCCCCAGCGCCACTTCCGCCATCTCTTCGGAAGCCCGCTCCACCCGCTCGATCCCCTTCGCCACCTGGGCCGCGTACCCGCCGAACTCCTGCCCCAGCCGCACCGGCGTCGCGTCCATCAGGTGGGTGCGCCCCGACTTCACGATCCCGTCGAAGTCCCGCGCCTTCTCGCCCAGCGCATCGCGCAGCCCCGCGAGCGCCGGCACCAGCTCGTCCCGGATCGCCGCGCGACACGATACATGGATCGCCGTCGGGATGATGTCGTTCGACGACTGCCCATAGTTCACATGGTCGTTCGGGTGCACCCGCGCCGCCCCCGCCAGCGCCCGGTTCGCCAGCGCCGCGATCACCTCGTTGGCGTTCATGTTGGTCGACGTGCCGGACCCGGTCTGGTAGATGTCGAGCACGAACTGCTCGTCCCACTCACCCTCCGCGACCTCGTGCGCCGCCGCCCCGATCGCGTCGGTCAGCTGCCCGGGCACCAGCCCCAGCTCGGCGTTCGTCTCCGCGGCCGCTTCCTTCAGCCGCCCCAGCGCCTCGATGAACCGCCGCGTAAACCGCCGGCCGCTTATGGGAAAGTTCTCGGCCGCCCGCTGGGTCTGCGCGCCGTAGAGGGCATCGGCCGGAACGCGCACCTCGCCCAGGGAGTCCTTCTCGATTCGATGGGATCGCGACATGATCGTATTCTTGTCGTCGGGGAACTGAGGATCGCGTGGGAAGCTACCATTGGCCCATCGCGATTCCAACCCTGACGCGAAGCCACCGACCACGCCATACGTAAAGCCAACCTTACATTCTGTCAATCACACCTTACACATCACCCGACATGCCTGCTCCAGACACCCGTCCCGACCCCCAATCCAGCCCCGTCGCACTCGTAACGGGCGGGGGTGTAAGGGTGGGCAGGGCGATTGCCCTGACGCTGGCCCGCAGCGGATACGACCTGCTGGTCAGCTACAACTCGTCGCCTGCGGGAGCCGCCGAAGTCGCCGCAGCCGCCCGGCAGATGCAACGGCGGGCCCACACCACCCGGGCCGACCTTTCACGCGGGCATGACGTCGCCGAACTCGCCCGCACCGCCGCCGAGCGATTCGGCCGCCTCGACCTGCTGGTCAATTCGGCGGCCAGCTTCGTCGCGGGCGATTTCCTCGCGATCACGACCGCCGAGTGGGACGAAGTCATGGCGCTCAACCTGAGGGCGCCCTTCCTGCTGGTCCGCGAAACCGCCGACCTGCTCCGCGCCTCACGCGGCTCGGTCGTCAACATCGTGGACCTTTCCGCGCTGCGACCCTGGACCAGCCACCCGCACCACTCGGTGTCGAAGGCCGGCCTCCTGCACCTCACCAAAGTCATGGCCCGCGCCCTGGCGCCCGAGGTGCGCGTCAACGCGATCGCACCCGGCTTCGTGCTGCCTCCCGAGGACTACACGGCCGCCGACATCGAGCGCACGCGGCAACAGATCCCCATGGGCTGCGTGGGTGCGCCCGAAGACGTGGCCGACGCGGTGCGCTTCCTCGCCAGCGCCGACTACGTCACCGGCCAGGTCGTCGTTGTGGATGGAGGGCTGGGGCTCGGCTAGAACATATGGAAGGGCCGGCCCCTGCCGGCTTACCGTGGGTTAGCGCCTGCGGCAGTCGGAGGTGCCAGAGCCACATGCGACGTGCGAGTCGCAACCGGAACAGGAGACCGGCCCTATGAAGAACGAGACCAAGGTGTACGTCGGGATGGATGTCCACAAGGACAGCGTGATGATCGCAGGAGTCTGCGCCGCAGAAAACCGCAGCGGCTATCCTGAGCTCTACCACCGCCATCTCGACGATTTCGGGGCGGTGTTCGCTGAGGTGGTTCGCTTGGCGCGGAGGATGGGCTGGCTGCGCCGAAGGCGCCCCGTTTCCCGGGTGAAGTCTCAGGAAAACGCGTAGAACTCTACGGAGGGCATGGGAGGGGGTGGGCGGGTCTGCTTTTCAGTGGTCATGCAGATTATCGTTGAATATCGTTTCAGTATGGCACGGTTTACAACAATTTTTTGTCGGACTGGTCGGCTGGGGGGGCACTGATTGAGATATCCGTCAGCGAACAGAATCCGCCGGTTTGCATTGCCCCCTCCCCGGAGTCGGTCAGATCGAGCGTCCCAATCAGCGGCAGCGGCTCGCCGGCTCAGGAGGCGAACCCTGGACGGGACGGCCAGTCGGATTCAGGTGGCGTCGGGTGCCTTCGCAGACGCGAGCTAGCCGTCGGCCGCGCGCCCTGCGCTCAGATGCCGCGTCGGGTGCCCGGCCGCCCCAGCCCTTCGATCAACCGTCGTGCAGAATCTTCGCGACCACCATTCCGCCGATGCCGTACATCACCAGCATCACCACGGCGTCGCCGATCACCGTGGTCATCGTGTTCAGGCCGTCCGTGGTCCCGAACATCGTCAGCCCCATCGAGAGGCTGTACAGCACTCCTACGCCCGCCCCCGCCTTGAACGCGTCAACCGGGCCCTCGGCCCCCTTCCAGCTGAGCACCAGCGCAAGCAGTCCTCCACCGGCCAACTGACCACCGGCAAGCGCCATGTAGTTCGGCGCTTCCGACATGAAGTCGTTGGCGAAGAAGTCGACCAGCAGCAGTCCGTAGAAGACGTAGCCGAGCACGAAGAGGGCAACACCGCCGGCGAGGGTCGCAAGGATGCATTTCTTGTCCACGGGGGCTCCTTGATTGGGAAGTGATGATGGGTGTGACGGTCAAGGTGGGGTCGCGGCTTCCGGTTCGCAAATGACACACTCCGGGGAATGGTGCAACACCCTCGGTCAACGGCTCGATTACGACCTTGAGTAAAGTTACTCAGGACTGTAGCCGGACCAGTTTGATCGGTTGATCAGGAGTTCTCTGGAAGCACTTGCGTGTTCGGTGGACGCCCACCACCGCGTGGCCCGGTG
This sequence comes from Longimicrobiales bacterium, assembly GCA_965211645.1. Classification (GTDB taxonomy): domain Bacteria; phylum Gemmatimonadota; class Gemmatimonadetes; order Longimicrobiales; family Gaopeijiaceae; genus Bin94. The sequence continues at coordinate 1,683,821 of OZ242947.1, forward strand.
TCTTTCATGGCGCCTCACGCTCCAACTCCGCCATCAGGTCACCGACATGCTTGATCAGCGCACCAGTCAGCGCGATTGCCGCGGGCCGGTCGATGGGTTCATGATCCGGCCCCAGACCCTCATAGCGGAACTGCACCGCGTAGGGCGTGAATCTTCTCAGCGAATGGAAGAAGCCGGTGGTTGCCCCGGCCGAAGCGAGGTGCTCAAACAGGTCGTCGAGATCGTGGGTGAGAGGGTATTTGCGCCCCAACAGCGCCAGCCAGGCCTTCAACGCCTTTTCGGTCGCCTGCTGGGCGTGGAAACCGAACGACTCGTCCGGAACGCGAGGAGTCGCCTCCTCCAGCGTCACGAGGTCGCGGCGGGCTCCCTGCAGCTGCATCCTGGCGCACTTGAGGTCCCTCATGACCCTCGCTCGTAAAGCACCTTGCCCTCGCGCAGCGCCCGGGCAAGGACGTGGTTGATGGAGTCGCGCCAGTACTCGACCTCGTCCCTGGAGTAGACGAGGACGTCGATGGGAACACCGAAGGGCCGGAGCGCCTTCATCAGGCGCAGGATCTCTTCGTGGCGGCTTCGTCCGGGCCGGAAGGGTTCCGCTTCCACGACGATCAGGTCCACATCGGATTGCTGGCGCTGGTCTCCACGTCCGCGGGATCCGAAAAGGATGACCTGTTCGGGATCGGCTACGGCCACGAGCGCCCGCACCATGCCGGCGATCAGGCCATCCGTCACCTGAGTCTTCACGCTCGCCTCCTCTCGACTCGCCATGCTCCCGAGTAACATTACTCAATCGCTGCGGTTGCAAGCATGCGCGCTGGCCAGAAGGAAGCCGCGGCGCGAGACGAAAGGGGCAGCCGCGCCCGTCTCTCGAAACTCACCCCCCGTGCGCCAGGAACCTCTCCGCCTCCAGCGCCGCCATGCACCCCGTCCCCGCCGCCGACACCGCCTGCCGGTAGAAGTCGTCCATCACGTCGCCGGCCGCGAACACGCCCGGCACATTCGTCTCGGTGCGCCACGGGGTGGGCAGGCGGACGTAGCCGTTGTCCTTGAGGTCGAGGTGGCCGCGCAGGAATGCCGTGTTGGGGTCGTGCCCGATCGCCACGAACATCCCGCCGACGGCGATCTCCGACTTTTCCCCCGTGACCGTGTCCCGGAGCCTGATGCCGCTGATGACCTCGTCGCCGAGCACCTCGGCAACGACCTTGTTCCACAAAAAACGGATCTTTTCGCTCGCAAGCGCCCGATCCTGCATGATCTGCGAAGCCCGCAGCTCGTCCCGGCGATGAATGACCAGCACCTCGCTGGCGAACTTGGTCATGTAGAGGGCTTCCTCCATGGCGCTGTCGCCGCCGCCCACGACCGCGATCACCTGGCCGCGGAAGAACGGCAGCGCCCCGTCGCACACCGCGCACGCGGACACGCCGCCCCCGCTCTGGGCCAGCCGCTCCTCGCCCGGAACGCCCAGCCAGCGCGCGTTGGCACCGGTCGCGACGACCACCGTGCGGGCGCGGACCTTCTCGCCGGCCGATGAGCGCAGCAGGAAGGGCCGGCTCGAGAAGTCGACCTCGACGATGTCCTCGGTGACGACGCGCGTGTCGAAGCGCATGGCCTGTTTCTTGAACTCCAGCATCATCTCGATGCCGCCGATCCCGTCCGCGAAGCCGGGGTAGTTCTCGACGTCGGTGGTGAACATGAGCTGGCCGCCGGGGATCATGGTGCGGCTGCCGGCGCCTTCGTAGACGATGGGGTTGAGGTTCGCTCGGGCCCCGTAGATGGCGGCGGTCCAGCCGGCGGGGCCGGAGCCGACGATCACGAGGTTTTCGATGTGGTTGTCAGACATTGGAGTCGATGGATTTCAAGGTCGGATGAGGGGGTATGGACGGGGCGGGGGAACTGCCGCCTGCTAGCGCGACAGCACCGTCCCTTCCTTGTATAGGGCCGAATTCTTGTAGCGTGTCAGGCCGCGCACCAGTAGCAGCTTGGCGGCCACGGCCAGCGGAACCCCGATCAGGAGGCCGACGAAGCCGAAGTAGAAGCCGCCGAGCGAGAGCGCCAGCACGATCCAGACCGGGTGCAGGCCGACCGATTCGCCCACGATGCGCGGGCTGATCACCGCGCTCTCCAGTCCCTGGGCCACCCCGTAGACGGCGCCGACCTTGATCAGCGAGAGGCCGACGCTGTCGCTGACCAGCGCGAGGATGATCGCCGGGATGAGCGAGACCACCACCCCCATGTAGGGGATCACCCCGAGGACGGCCACGGTGGCGCCGAGGAGGAAGGCGTAGGGGAATCCGACGATCAGGAGGCCCAGCCAGGTGATTCCGCCGGTGATGAGCGAGGCGGAGACCTGGCCGCGCAGGTAGCGGGACAGGAGGTCGTCGAACTCGCGTGCATAGCCGCTCACCCGGGACTTGAGCTTGCCGGGCAGGAGATCGCCGGCGCGGGCGATGATGCGGTCGTAGTCGCGGAGCAGGTAGAACATCAGCACGGGCGTGAGGACCAGGTAGCCGAGCACGGTGACCAGGGTGCCGAAGCCGCGGCCCAGGCCGAGGACCGCCGCCCACGCCTGCTGGGTGAGTTGTTCGCGCCGCGACTCGAGGAAGTCCGCAATGGACTGGGCGTCGAGCTGCTGGATCCAGGCCAGTGCGGCCGGCTCGTCCACAAACGGGAGGTCGAATCCGAGCGATTCCGGGGTGAGCCCGCGTACCCAGGCCGTGAGCTCTTCGAGAACGCGCGGGGCCTGGAGGACGAAGTCGCGTGCCTGGCTGACGAGTTCGGGGACGCCGAAGACGACCGCCACCGCGCCCAGCGCCAGGAAGGGCACCAGGATCACGAAGATCGCGGCGGTGCGCCCGATGCGCGGGTGTGCGGAGACGCGGTCGGCGACGGGGTCGAGGATGTACGCGAGCACGAAGGCGAGGAAGAAGGGGGCGAGGAGGGAGCCTGCCGTGCTGAGCACCCAGAGGCAGATGAGGACGGTGGCGACGGTGACGAGAAGCGCCTGGCCGCGGATTCCGCGGAAGGGGGTGAGCAGCGCTATGAAGACGCAGTAGAGGATGAACGGGTTCAGCGCACTCCGCATGCTGAAGAGGAAGAACGCCCCGGCCAGCACCAGGAGCGCGGCCTGGACCACTCGCCAGACTGGGCTGCCCCGGTCCGGGACGGGGCTGTTCACCACCCGGCCTCGCCGATCATCGCATCGGCTCGCGTCACCACTTCTCGCGTGTCCTTGTACCGGATGCGCTGCACGGCATCCTGCATCGGAAGCCACGTGCATTCGCTGATCCCCTCGGCGCGCTGGGGAACGGGCTCGCCCACCTTGCTCCGCATGAGGAAGAAGGTGCAGAACTTGTGGATCGTTTCGCGCCCCTGCCGGAAGGTCCAGTCGATCGTGCCGATCTTCGGCCCCACGAGCTCGGGCCGGATCCCGGTCTCCTCCTCCACTTCGCGGGCCGCGGTCTCGCGCAGGCTCTCGCCGCCCTCGATGTGTCCCTTTGGCAGCGACCAGTTGCCGTACGGATCCTTGATCACAAGGGCGTGCCAGATGCCGGCGAGGCATCGCACCACCACGCCCCCGGCGCTCCGCTCGATCCGGTGGGCCTCCCCCCGCTCAATCCGTCCCCTTACTGCGGTTGCCATTCCCGGTGTGCCCTCTAGAAGATTGAAAAGCTAAGGTAGCGGCGCGGATTGTCCTGAATGTCGGCCAGGAGCGCCCTCAGTTCCTGGACCGCCTCGGCGGCGCCGTCCGCCAGAGCCGGATCCCCCAGCAGCCTGGCCAGCGACCCGTCGCCCGACTCGGCCGCAGCCAGCAGTTCGTCGAGGCGGGCGAAAGTCGTGTCCGCCCGCTGGGCCGCCGACCTGAGGTCGCTCAGCGACGAGTTCATCGACTCGGTCAGCTCGCGCAGATTGCTCATTGTGGCGCCCGCGTCCCCGAGCATCTCTTCCACCTGGGGGTTGGCGATGATCGAGTCTACGCGCTCGAACGAAAGCCTGGCCTGACGCGCCGCGGCGCCGAGTTCCGCGGCCGACGCGTTGACTCCTTCGGACAGGTCCTCGAAGCGGGCGGCCTGCTGAGCGATGATCTCGGACAGGCCGTCGCTCACGGCGCCGATGTTGTCGATCGCGTTCTTCAGGTTGAGCGCCGTCTCCTCGGTGAAGGCGACCTCGAAGCGCTCCGAGATCGTCGTCAGTCTCCGTGCGATCTGGTCGGCGGTGGCCGTGAGCCGGGAGAAATCGGGCAGCGCCGCGGCCGGCAGAACCCCCTCCCCGGGGTAGTCGAGGAACGAGAACAGCTCGAAGTCCGCGCGGCTCAGGATCTCGGCCTGCCAGTCTCCGAACATGGACTCGGGCGCGAGCAGAACGGCGGCGTCCGCGGGCAGCACCAGGTCGGGCTCGACGCTCAGGTGCACCAGGACCGCCTCGCCGTCGGGAGCCACGTTCACCGCGTCCACATGCCCGACCGAGACCCCCCGGAACTTGACGGCGGCCCCGGCGACCAGCTGCCCCACGCTCGGCGAGGCGGCGCGCAGTTCCCGCATGTCGCGCCTCAGTCCCCCCTGCAGCCAGATGGTGCCCACCACTCCGACGGCGATGCCGAGCATCACGACCAGGCCCACCAGGGCTTCGCGCCTACGCTCCATGATCCTGTCCTCCCGCGTGCATTCCCTCGCGTCTCCATCCGTCCCTGTAGTAGAGGTCGGGGTCCCCTTCGACGAACCCCTTGAGCACGGGATCCGACGCCGCCCTCACCTCGGCCGGCGTGCCGCTGAACCGCGCCCTTCCGTCGTGCAGCAGCGTGATCCGATCCGCCACGCGGAACGCGCTGGTCATGTCGTGCGTGACCACGAGTCCCGTGACTCCGAGTTCATCGCGCATACGGAGTATAAGCCGGTCGATTACGGAGGTGGTCACCGGATCGAGTCCGGTGGTGGGCTCGTCGTACAGCAGGAACTTCGGCTCCGGCGCGATCGCCCGCGCCAGCCCGGCCCGCTTCCGTTGGCCGCCGCTGAGTTCCGCGGGATAGCGGTCGCCCATGCCGGCGAGCTCCACGAGGGCGAGACAGTCCTCCACGCGGTCCTCGATACGGTGCCGGTCCCACCCCGGTATCCGCCGCAGCCCCATCCCCACGTTCTCCGCGATGCTCATCGAATCGAAGAGCGCCGCGAACTGGAACACGTAGCCGATCCTGCGCCGCAGCCGGTCCAGCCCCTTCCTGTCCAGCTCCGGCACCGAGACCCCGTCCACCACGACCGATCCCGCGTCGGGTCGCAGCAGCCCAACGACATGTTTCAGCAGAACCGACTTGCCGATGCCCGACGGGCCCACGATTGCCGCCGTCTCGCCGTCCTCGATGCTCATGGTGAAGCCCTTGAGCACCTCCTTCGGGCCGAACGCCTTTTGGAGCTCCGTGAGATGGATACTCATATCGTACTCATATCATACTCATCCGCTACAGCAGCACCGTGGCCCAGAACGCGTCGAGGCAGAGGATCAGCATGCTGGCGACCACCACGGTCCGCGTCGTGCTCCGGCCCACACCCTCGGCCCCCCGCTCCGTCTGGAGCCCGAAGTAGCACCCCACGCCGGTCACGACCGCGCCGAACGAGACGGACTTGATGACCGCGAACCACACGTCCCAGGGCTCGAAGAAGAGGCGGAGCCCCTTCACGAACTCGGGAGACGACATGTCCAGGAGCTGAAGCGCCGTGAACCACCCCGACGCGATGCCGATGCCGATCGCCAGGAGCACCACGATCGGAAACATGAAGATCGCCGCCAGCACGCGGGGCACCACCAGGTACGCGAGCGGGTCGTAGGCAAGCGTCTCCAGCGCGTCCACCTGTTCGGTCACGCGCATCGTTCCCAGTTCGGCGGAGATGTTGGCCCCGACGCGGCCGGCTAGCGTGAGCGCGGTCAGCACTGGTCCCAGCTCGAGGATCATCGTCTTCCCCACCAGCGTCCCGACGAAATACACCGGAATCGCGCCGGTCAGCGTATAGGACGCCTGGAGCGACATCACGATCCCCGTGAACGTCGCAATGAAGAGCGCGATCGGCACCGAGGCCACTCCCACCCGAGCCATCTGCGGCAGCAGGTGCGGAAGCCACACGTCGACGTTGCGAATCGACGCGGTGGACCCGAGAAAGAGTCCCCAGGCCCGCCCCATCCCCTGAAGACCCGAAACCGTCCGGTTCCCCACGAAGGCGAACGCCCCCAACAGCGGATTGATCATCGGGAAAGATAGTCCATCGGACCGATGCGGCTGCGGTTGCGCGCGGACCGACCAAAACCGCGGAGCGCGAAGGTGACGCGACCCATCCGTGGGTCCGTCGCTCGCGGATCGCGCCATTGAAGCACGATCTCCTCCAATCGGTCGGGGGTCGTGCGAACCGACGTCTCGATGACCATGTCCTGTTCCGGAGACTCCAGCCTGACTCTGATCAGATCACCCGGATCGACCGCCGGGTTGCGTGAGGGGTTCCTGAAGATCGTCCTGGTCGACTGTCTGCCGGAAGGCAGCCGTCGGGTCACACGGACACGGTCGAGCCAGTCGGGCGGGTAGCTGATCCGGTAGCGGAAGCCCAGCTGGTCCACGCCGGTGCCGTTCCTGTTGTGCCGGGCCACGTCACAGCCTCAGGGGAGCGGGCGAAAAGCACACCAGCAGCAGTGCAAGCGACGCCCACCCGAGAATCGTGCGCCCCTTCCCCAGCGGCTCTTCCTCGCTCGTGACGGCCGGATGCGCCACCCTGCCCCGCCCCAGCACCAGGACCACGCCGCCCCAGAGCCACCAGCCCCACCAGACGAACCCCAGGGGCAGGAGCAGCAGCAGGAAGGCCATGCCGATCTTCCGCTGAGCGGGGCCGGTCAGCGCGTACAGGATGTGTCCTCCGTCCAGCTGCCCGAGCGGAAGCAGGTTCAGCGCGGTCACGAAGATCCCAAGCCAGCCCGCGAACGCCAGAGGGTGCAGCAGGACCGTGGCACCGGGCTCGAAACCGGGCACGGAGAAGATGGCCGCGGCGTGCAGGAGCGCACTACTGCCGATCTCTATGGGCTCGGTGACGAAGTGTACGAGGAAGGGATAGAGTCCCGCGTCGCTTCCCGGCACGACCTCCGAGAGCCGCAGGCCGGCGAACAGTACCGGCAGCGAGAGGAGGAAGCTGACTACGGGCCCGGCCACCCCGATGTCGAATAGCACCGATCGCCGCGCGATCCGACCGCGGATGCGGATGAAGGCCCCCAGCGTGCCCACCAGCGAGAAGTAGGGCGGGAACGGGATGAAGTAGGGCAGCGAGACGGGCACGCCGTTCCGGCGCGCCGTGAGGTAGTGGCCGAGTTCGTGTCCCAGCAGGATGCCGATGAACGCCAGTGCGAAGGGGAGGCCCACGCCCAGTTCCGCGAAGGCGATCCTGGTCGGCACGGGGAACCAGGAGCCGCCGACCTGCACGAAGCGCGTGTCCAGCACATCGGTCCCGGCCAGGAACCCCCCGGCGATGATCGCGCTTCCCAGCGCCGCGGCGAAGAGCAGGAGGTGAAGGACGGGATGGTCTCGCATCTTGACCTGCATGGATGTGTGTGCAATCCTTTCGAACGGGTCCACCACTCCGCGCCACGCGTTGCGCGCGGCACCCGGTCATCCCTGCTCCTGGTCGTCCCGACCTTCACCCTGTTGCGCGAAACCGCCCGGTCACACCGTCGTTCCGAGCCGTATCGTCCGGCAATTCCCGTGACTTCCGATGGACATCGCCGAACTCAAGAATAGCACGGTAGCCGAACTGCGGGGCTACGCGGAAGGTCTGGATATCCCGCACAGCGCCAATCTCTCCAGACGCAACCTCATCTTCCGCATCCACGAAAGCCTCGCGAAGCGGGACGAGGCCCCGGAGGCGCAGGGAGTGCTCGACATCCTGCCGGACGGATACGGCTTCCTGCGCTCACCGAGCTGGAACTACGTCAGCAGTCCCGACGACATCTACGTCAGCCCGAGCCAGATCCAGTCGCTCGGTCTCCGCCGGGGGGACACGGTCGTCGGCCCGGTGCGCCCGCCGGGACGGCGTGAGCGCTATCTCGCTCTCCACAGCGTGGCGCGCGTCAACGGCCTGCCTCCCGAAGCCGCGAACGGGCGGCCGGTCTTCGAGAAACTCAAACCCTGGTACCCGAACCGGCGGCTGAAGCTGGAGGTGCCCGGCGGCGAGCTTTCGGTGCGGATGATGGACCTGATCGCACCCGTGGGCCTCGGTCAGCGCGGGCTGATCGTGTCGCCGCCGAAGGCCGGCAAGACCACGATCCTGCGCAACATCGGCAACGCGATCGCCACCAATCACCCCGAAGTGCAGCTGGTCGTGCTGCTGATCGACGAGCGGCCCGAAGAGGTGACCGAGATGGAGGAGAGCGTGCGGGGCGCGGTCGTCGCTTCGACGTTCGACGAACCGGCCGTGCGGCACAGGCAGGTCGCCGAGATGGTGCTGGCCAAGGCGCAGCGCCAGGTCGAGCACGGACGCGACGTGGTCATTCTGCTGGACTCGATCACGCGCCTGGCGCGGGCGTACAACATCCTCGCCCCCCACTCCGGCAGGATTCTTTCGGGCGGAGTCGACGCCAACGCGCTCTCGAAGCCGAAGCGCTTCTTCGGCTCGGCGCGCAGCCTGGACAACGGCGGCTCGCTGACGATCATCGCCACCACCCTGGTCGAAACGGGCAGCCGTATGGACGAGGTCATCTTCGAGGAGTTCAAGGGCACCGGAAACATGGAGCTGGTCCTCGACCGCGAGATCGCGGACCGGCGGATCTACCCTGCCATCGATCTCAACCGCTCCGGCACGCGCCGCGAAGAACTCCTGCTGACCGAAAAGGAACTGAACCGGGTCTACCTGCTGCGCAACTTCCTGGGAGACATGCCCCCGCCGGAAGCGGCCCAGTTCCTGATCGACCGGATCGGGAGCTATCACACCAACGCCGAGTTTCTCTCGGCGATGGCACAGGGCTACTAACGGCCCCGCGGACCGACCCCCGGCCGTCTCAGGCGTCCGCGTCGCGGTAGCGCGGGTTCACCACCAGATCCCCGGATTCGAAGATCTTGCGGTCCCAGGGGTAGATGAGTGTCGAGTCGGTGGCCAGCGCGAAGTAGTTCGGCTGATACCCGCGGGTCCGCGCGAAGCTGGTCGCGGTTCGGATCTCGGCAGGGCCGACTTCGCGCACCGCGGCGAGGGCCAGGCGCATCGTGTCGCCCGAGGTGGTGATCTCGTCGACGATGAGCACGCGCCTGCCCCGGGCCTGGCGCGGCGCGGCGGACAGGATGGAGGGACGCTGGCGGACCACCTTGCCGCCCTCGCGCCGGGTGATCTTCAGGGAGAAGAAGTCGCGGCGCATCATCGACGCGACCACCGCTCCGGGGATCACCCCCGCCCTGGCGATCCCGATGATGATTTCCGGATCGTAGGACTGCGCCACCTTGAGGGCCAGGGCGCGGCACAACTCGCCGAACATCTCCCAGGAAAGCTCCATGAAGTCGTCGGCGGGTGTCACGTCACGCGGGTTGAATGAGCCGGTCAACATTGTCTCCTCGCATCGCCCGGTACAGTTTCCGTCACGCCTCTCCCTTCAGCGAGTTCGGTCGCGGGAGCTCGCCGGGCGGGCGGCTTCAGCAACTCGTATCCCCTCCACGGACCCGGAGCGCCGCCGGCAGATGAGCAGCGACCAGGCCCAAGCGGCCGAAGCCCGCTTCGCCGAAGCCCTCGCCGCCACCGGCGCCCGGGACCCCCGGGACTACTATCGTGAGAAGCTGCGCGAACTGAAGCACAACAGTCCCGGGGGCTACGCGGAGGGGGTTGCATATTACCAGCAGACGCTGATTCCGTCCATTGCCGACGGCGAAGCCGACCCGCTCGAAGCCTGGCGCGACTACGGGCTGCTGCTCGCGCGGCTCACTGCGCCCGGTCGACCCGTCGCGATCGATCCGGGCGGCCGTTCAAGTCCGTTTCAGCCTCCCGGCGATCCCGGCGACATGGTGTTGCACATGCCGCAGCAGAGCAGAACGAGGCCGATCCTGGTCACACTGCCCGCCAGGCCGTCCGAAGCCCAGTTGGCGACGTTCGACTGGCTTGTGGGGGGGCGCCGGGCGCTGCGCGGAGCCTGATTCGGCCGCAGCCGACATCGGCGGACCGCGCCCGGCGCCACTTGTGGCTCAATCCTCCACCATGTACCCCACCCCCCACGCGCCCGCACCAAGATGCGTCGCGATTACGGGTGTGATCGGCGAGACCAGGATCTCCGCTCCGGGAAAGCGCGCTTCCAGCTCGGCCCGGACGGGCTCGACCACATCGGGAGCCCCGGCGTGCACGATCCCGAAGCGCACCTTGCGCGCCCCGTCCGGTATCTCGGCCAGAACCTTCTCGACCAGGAGTTTCCGCACGCGCCGCGCTCCCCTCGCCTTGCCCAGCGCGCGAATCGTGCCGTCGGGCCCGAGCGCCAGCACCGGCTTGAGGTCCAGGAGGCCGCCCAGCCAGCCCGCGAAATTGCCGAGCCGGCCCGACGCGATCAGGCGGTCCAGGTTGCGCACCGTGAACGCGATCCCGGACTGGTCCCGGATCCGCTCCACCTCCGCAACGATCTCGCCGGGCCGCATGCCCGACTCGGCCAACTCGGCCGCCTTGAGGGCGAGCAGGCCGATCAGGATCGAAGCCGCGCGCGAATCGACGAGGCGGACGTCCAGCTCCGGCGCCAGCTGCGCGCCGTGCTCGGCGGACCGGAAGATCCCCGACAGGGACGCAGCCACGAGGATCGCAACGACCACCTCGGAATCGTCCGAGGCCTTCTCGAACGCATCCCTGAACTGGCCCGGCGGCGGTTGTGAGGTGGTCGGGAGGGTCCCGCCGCCGTCCAGCCGCGCGTGGAACTCCTCGGCGCTCACGTCGATCCGGTCCCGCAGCGTTCTGTCGCCGTCGATGAGAAGAAGGGGGACCATGTGGATCCCGTGGGCGTGCATCACCGCGTCGGGCAGGTCCGAGCCGGAATCGACGAGGACGCCCACCGGACGGCGAACGGCGCCCTCCACCGCGCCAAGGGCCGCCTCGAACTGGGCGAACATGTCCTCCGCCTTGTGCGCCGCCACCGTCCCGAGCGTCCCGCAGTAGTCGATCGCATCCTGGGGGTGGTCGGTGTGAAGGTGGATCTTGAGAATCTCGCCGCTGCGGATCACCAGGAGCTCTTCCGAGCCCTCGGATAGCGCCCCACGCACGGTCTTCTCGGAGGGCAGATCCGGCCCCTCCACCAGGATCTCGGTGCAGTAGCGCCTGGTCCCCTGCCCCAGCGGGTGGTCCATGGACCCGATGGGCGACCAGTCGGGGCGGTCGGGATCCGCATCGCGAGCGGCAGCCGCGGTCGCCCGCGCGGTCGCGTCGTCACCGCCATGCCGGATCAGTCCGACTACCCCCTCAACCATCTCCACGAACCCCTTGGCGCCGGCGTCCACTACCCCCGCCTGGGCCAGCACGGGAAGGAGATCGGGCGTGCGCTCCAGCGACCCCCTGGCCGCATCGAGCAGGCGGCCCATCAGGTCCGTGAAGTCCACGGCTCCGCCACCGTTGCCGTCGCCCTCCATCCCGCCCGCCTCCGCAGCCGCCGACGCGGAGTCGCGCACCACCGTCAGGATCGTGCCTTCGACGGGCTTCTCGACCGCGGCATCCAGCGAGCGCGACCCCGCCACGAGGGCCGCACCGAACTCGTCAGCGGACGCGCGGGCGCGTCCTTCCAACCCGCCGGCGAAGCCGATGAGGAATTGGGACAACATCATCCCGCAGTTCCCCCGGGCACCCATCACGGCCGACCGGGCTACCGCCGCGGCCACCCGGTCCACCCGTCTCTCGCGCGAGGCCGCGAGATCACCCGCGATCGCGTTCAGGGTGAGCGCCAGGTTGGTGCCGGTGTCTCCGTCCGGCACCGGAAAGACGTTGATGCGGTTGAGTTCCGCCTTGTACTCCTGCGCGTGTGCGCAGGCCGCGAGGAAGGCGCGCCTGAGCCGCGGTCCGTCCACATAGGCGATTCTGCACCTGTCGGGCATGGCGTTTACACTCCAGACTCAAGACCGATCCCGGCGAACGCTGGGTTCACGGTACGGCATCCGCTTCGCGGGCAACAGGTAATGACGCTTCCACTCGCTATCCTCCCGGGACTGGAGCCCGGCGTGGTCTACATCTGGGAAGGAAGCCTGGATGTGCCCGACACGGTCACCCAGGTCGCCCGGACACTCCTCTCCGATCGCGAAAAGGTCCGCGCCGACCGCTTCGTGTACGACCGCCACCGCCGCCGCTATACCGTCGCGCAGGCCCACCTGCGCCGCGTGCTCTCGCAGCTGACCGGAACGGCCCCGCACGACATCCGATTCCACTTCGGCGAACACGGAAAACCGTTCCTGCCCGAAGGCCCGGCCTTCAATCAGTCACACTCCGAGGAGCGGATCATGATCGCCGCGGCTTGCGAGGGCCGGATCGGAGTCGACATCGAGGAGATCCGTCCGGTGAAGTACCTGCTCGCCCTCGCCGACAAGAACTTCGCCGGCGACGAGTCCGCCCGCCTCCACGCTGTCCCCGAGCACGAGCGGCTGACCCTGTTCTTCCGCCTCTGGACCCGCAAGGAAGCGTTCCTCAAGGCGCTCGGCTTCGGTCTGAGGCACCCGCTCCGGTCGTTCTCGGTCGACCCCGCCCCCGGCGCACCCCAGGGACTGCTCGACGCCGGAGACCTGCCGGAGGACCCCACGGCCTGGCACGTCGGCGGTGTGCCGTGCTCGGCGGGCGCGACGGCAGCGCTCGCCGTAGACCGGGCCAATGTCAGGCTGGAGCCGCTGCCCTACGACCCCGCTGGACTGTAGCGCTCCCGGCGCTCGCGTCACACGCGGCGGGCTCTGCATCGCACGCGGCGGGCCCGGTGTTCCACGGAGACGGGGCCGTATCGCACGTAGCGGGCGCGTCAGCGGCGGAGCTTCCCACCCCTGTCGTCGCGTTCGAGCAGATCGCGCCGTTCGTGTAGCAGGTGTAGCACGCCGATTCCGCGAGCGGCGCGTCGATCGTGACCGCTTCCGACAGCGTGTCCGCAAGCCGGGCGCTGGGGTAGTCGAGCAGGATCGGGCAGGCGTAGACGCCGCTGGCGGTCACCAGCCGGGCACGCGTGCACAGCAGCTGGTCCAGGTCGTAGCCGTGCAGCATCTCGTGGGTGACTCGCTCGCAGGGCTGGTAGCCGCGGTTCCGCTCGGCCTCCTCGCCGATCAGGAGCGGGGGCAGGATCTTCAGCCGCGGCTCGTCGTACCCCACCTTCCCGAGCGCATCGCGGAAGGCCTGCAGCGTGCACGCCGTCTCCTCGCAGGGCCAGCTCTGCATGGCCGTGATGATCGGGCGGAACCCGGCCGCCACCAGATTGCCGACGCCCTCCATGGCCCGCTCGAAGGTGCCCTGGCCCCGGATCGGGTCGTTGGTCTCCGGCGAGTACCCGTCGATGCTCACCCTGAACGTCAGCACGTGCGCGCTCCGGTCCTGCACATCCCTCAGCACGGCCACCCGACGCGGCGGAAAGAGCGTGGCGTTCGTCAGCACGGTCGCCGGGCCATACGCGAGCGTGTCCTCGAGGATCCCCTCCATCTCGGTGTTCATGAAGGGCTCGCCACCGGTGAAGTAGTACTCCTTCACGTCCATATCGGCCGACTCCTCCAGCGCCGAACGCACCGCGTCCCGAGTCATGAACCAGAAGGAGTGGTTGTCGGGCGAGCAGGAAATGAAGCAGTGGCGGCACCGCAGGTTGCAGACCGTTCCGCTGACCTGGAACCAGAGTTGATCGAGGGCGGCGAGCGGGACGCTGGGGAATCTCGGTGCGATCATGAGCGGTCCTTGCGGGGAGGATGAATGGTCTGGCCTTCGAGCACGGTCCCGAATGCTGCACATGGGGCCATACCACCGGATCCCGCACGCGGTTCCGGGAGCGGGAACCCGGTATCTTGACCGCAATCCCCGGCGTGCGCTAGTGCTACAACCCGGGCTGCGACCCGGGCAAGACGACCCCTATCGAGAGCAGAACGTGGAATTCACCACAATCAACCCCGCCGACGGCACCCTTCTGCGCAGGTATCCCTTCATGGCGCCGGAGACCCTGGACGCGGCCGTCGCGGCGGCGCGCGACGCACAGCACGCGTGGAGCCGGGTGCCGGTCGAGGAGCGGGCCGAGCGAGTCGCGGCCCTCGCCGCACAGCTCCGCAAGCGCCAGCGCCACCTCGCCCAGGTCATGACGATGGAGATGGGCAAGCCGCTGGGCGAGGCGGCGGCCGAGGTCGAGAAGTGCGCGCTGGGGTGTGAATATTACAGCCGCCACGGCCCGGGTTTCCTCGAGGACCGCGTGGTCGAGACCGAGGCGCTCCGCAGCTACGTGACCTTTCAGCCGCTGGGCCTGGTGCTCGCGATCATGCCGTGGAACTTCCCGCTCTGGCAGGTGATGCGCGCGTCGATCCCGGCCTTGATCGCCGGCAACGGCATCCTCCTCAAACATGCCCCGAGCGTCCCCTGCTGCGCGCTCGAACTGGTGGACCTCTTCGAGGCGGCCGGCTTCCCCAAGGGCATCTTCACCAACCTCTTCATCGACTTGCCAGCCGCCGGCACCCTGATCCGGGATGCGCGAGTCCAGGCCGTGACGCTGACCGGGAGCACGCGCGCGGGTCGGCAGGTGGCGGAGATCGCCGGTTCGCAGATCAAGACGTGCGTGCTCGAGCTCGGCGGCAGCGATCCGTATGTCGTGCTGGAGGACGCGGATCTGCCGCGGACCGTCGAGGCATGCGTGACCGGGCGGCTGATCAACGGGGGCCAAAGCTGCATCGCGGCCAAGCGCATGATCGTGCACGAGGCGGTGGCGGACGAATTCACCGAGGCGGTCGTGCAGCGGATGGGGGGCGTGCGCGTCGGCGACCCGATGGCCGAGATGACCGACGTGGGACCGCTGGCGCGGGAGGATCTGCGAGACCATCTGGCCGACCAGGTCGCGCGGAGCATCGCGGCCGGCGCCGAGTGCCGGCTCGGCGGCAAGGTGCCGGATGCGCCCGGCTGGTACTACCCCGCCACCGTGTTGACAGGGGTGCGCCCGGGGATGCCCGCCTACGACGAGGAGATGTTCGGGCCCGTCGCGTGCATCATCCGAGTGGACTCGGAGGAGGAAGCGCTACGGGTGGCCAACGACACCGCCTACGGGCTGGGCGCCGCCGTGTTCACGCAGGATCTGGCGCGCGGTGAGCGGATCGCCCGCACGGGAATCGAGGCGGGAGCCTGCTTCGTCAACGACTTCGTCAAGTCCGACCCGAGGCTGCCCTTCGGCGGCGTCAAGTCGAGCGGTTTCGGACGCGAGCTCTCGGACTTCGGCATCCGGGAGTTCGTCAACGTCAAGACCGTGCTGGTGGAGGGGTAGCGGCACGCCGCGGCTCCTTGTCCCATCCGAGCATGCTCTTGTCCCTGGTCGTTTCTGCGGGACCACGGACGGTGGACGCGGCCCGTGACCCAGCGCGCGGAGAAGCCGACGCAACTCGCGAGGCCCAGGGATCTCGCCCGTGAAGTGCTAAGGCGATTCCCGCCGCAGCACCACACCCGGCAGCGCACCCGTTACCGCACCGTCCTCGTACACCACCACACCCGCCACCCACACCCGCTCGATCCCGGCAGCTGTCAGGTGCGGCTCGGCCGTGGTCGAGCGGTCGATCACGGTGGCCGGATCGAAGAGAACCAGGTCCGCGGGCGCCCCGGCGCGCAGCGTGCCCCTGCCCGACAGCCCCATGTGGGCCGCCGCCAGCCCGGTCATCTTGTGGATCGCCTCCTCGAGGCCGAGCCGCCCCTCCTCGCGCACGTACCGCCCCAGCACCCTCGGGTAGGCGCCGAAGCCGCGCGGGTGCGCGCCCCGCAGACCGCCGTCGGACGAGACGTTGGTGTGCGGCCAGGCCATCAGCGTTGCGATGTCGTCGAAGGTCATGGACGTCGCGACGATGCTCTCGCTCCCGTCGAGCGTGCTGTCCGCCCGCGCGGCCTGCGAAACCTGGATGAGGTCCAGGTAGGTCGTGATCGGATCCGTCCCACGCTCGGCCGAAACCTCCGCCAGGGTCTTCCCCTCCAGCGCGGGATCGGGGCCGTAGCGGCCGATCAGCATCCCCTCGGGCGCGACCAGCTCCTCGAGAGCGTACCGCGCGGCTTCCCGATCGCTGAAATCGCGCTCCGGGAAGAGCACCGTCATCGTCGACTGCCAGTACTCGTACGGGTAGACGTCGGCGGTGATGTCGAGGCCGGCGCCGCGCGCTTCGTCCAGCCGCGCCAGGAAATCGGCCGCCTGCCCCCACAGTCCCCGCGCGGCCAGCTTGAAGTGCGAGATCTGCACCGGAAGCCCGGCACGCTCGGCAATCTCGATCGTCTCCTCGACCGCATCATGCAGCGCCCGGTCCTCGCTGCGCATGTGCGAGATGTAGCGGCCGCCGCTCGCCGCCGCCGTCTGCGCGAGCGCGACCACCTCGTCCGTCGACGAGTAGATTCCCGGGTCGTACTCCAGCCCCGTCGAAAGCCCCAGAGCGCCGTTCGCGAGTTCGGTCTCGAGCAGCGCCTGCATCGCCGCGACCTCGCCGTCCGTCGCCTCGCGCCTGAAGTCGTCGCCCATGACCCGCTGCCGCAACGGCCCGTGCCCCGCGTACGACGCTACGTTGACCGCTGCCGGGGCCGCTTCCAGCGCCGCGAAGAAGTCGGCCAGGGGGAACCGCGAGCCCCCGTCCTGCCCGGCGACGATGGTCGTGATCCCCTGGCTGACCGCCGCCAGCGCTGTCGGCTCCCACTGCAGGCCGCTGTCGTGGTGGCTGTGCGTGTCGATGAAGCCGGGTGCCAGTACCAGCCCGCTCCCATCGTGGACCGGTTCATTGTCCCTGGGTGAGAGGGCGTCGTTCCCCTCGTCGGCGGCCACTTCCGCGATGACCCCGCCCGAAACACGCAGGGAACCGATGAAGCCGGGACTCCCTGTACCGTCCACGATCGTGGCGCCCCGGACCAGGAAGGATCCGGCGGCGGGGGGCGCTGCCGTGTCGGCGCAGCCGGGCAGGAACCCGAGCCACCCGGCGAGCAACAGGGCCGTGCGGGGGCGGTGGCCCTTCCTCCCGAAGCAGCGCCTCACCACGCGGCCCGCGTTGACCGCGACCGCCGCCGCGCGGTCCTCAACGCCCTCACTACTCATCACAATGTCGCCTCTACATTACCATATGTAAACTGTTGTTTACATCCAGTTGGCAGTACCGGGCGTTTCAGCCCCTGTCAACCTCCGGCACGGCCTTGTCCATCTCGGCCGCCACGTCCTGCGGATCGCGCATCGTCGCGAGGTCGAGCTCGTAGTCCGGCACCTCGCGCGGCACGAGCTTCTCCTTGAGTTCGCGGATCTCGCGGCCCGACAGGCCCAGCCCGGCGAGATCGGCGTTGGTGAGCCCGGCCCCGGTGCGCGCGGCCAGCCCCTCCGCGTCGGCCGACACCAGGCGGGAAAGCGCTGCGATCTCGCCTCCAGACAGCTTGTCGCCCATGACCTGGTAGTCGACCCAGGCCTCGTAGCTGAGGGGGGCGACGCGCTTGACCATCCCCGCCATGACCCGGCCGTACTCCTGGATCTCCCACTGGGCGTGGTCGTCGACGCGCAGCGTGAGGAAGTGGAGCAGGTTGTGCAGGTCGATCTTCCAGTACCACTGCGTGTAGGTCGAGAGCGGCAGATCGATGCGGGCCAACTCGCGGGCCACGTTCTCGCCTACCAGCCAGCCGTAGTCATCCGCGGCGCGCGACCGCACGTCCTCCCACCGGCGCATCGCTTCGTGGTAGAACTCGGGATCGACCGACCCCGGCGCCCGCCCCTGGTTGCTCGTCGCGCTCTGCAGCGAGAACTGGTCCTGTTCGGGGCTGTAGAACAGGAGCGGCATGAGGCTGTACCTGCCGCTGTATTCGTTGACTGAGTTGTGGGTGACGATGCCGTTCGCCACGAAGTTGTGGTGCGGCCCCTCTACCTCGAGGTCGTAGGTCTCGCGTTCGCCCACATACTCGAAGCGGGCGACCCGGACAAGCTTGGCTCTGTAGCGGACCTGGTCCCAGTCGAGCTTCTCCGCCGCCCCATTCACACACACGAAGTAGTCGCCATGCCGCCACACCGCGCGACCACCCGTCTCCCGCACCCCCGTTGCCCCCCGTAGCGTGTCCCAGCCCCCGGCAAACAGAAACCGGTGATCCGCCGTGGCCTCGATCGACTTGCCGTCTTCCAGGACCATCCTGAAGACCGGTTTCACACCGTTTCGGTAGACGTCCACGATCCGCGTATGCTGGAAAGCGAGCGTGTCTTCGTCGACCTGTCTCAGCTTCATCCGCATGACGCGGTCGCGGCGGAAGAACGGGTTGCGCTGCCTGTCCGGACGCCTGTTTCGCGTGGGCTGAAAGCGTCGCCAGATCTCTTCAATCGGCAGCTTGTACAGCTGGCGCCGCCCTCTCGCCTCGGCACCCGGCAAGTCGAAATACACCTCGGTGCCTTCGGCCAGACAGGCCGTCCGGTGCCGTATCCACTGGCGCGCCACGAACATCGGCATCGCGCAATGGAACTTGAACTCGACCATCTCGGAGGGCGTCGTGTGGAGGTGGCGGCGCAGATACCGGATCAGCCCCCGCGTCGCCGAGACCTTGCGCGTGCCGTAGCCGTAACTGACGCGGGCCGCGCGCTCCACCGAGTCGTCGGTGCCCATGTAGTCGACCAGCGCGACGAACCCGTGGTCGAGGACGGGAAAGTAGCCGCCCAGGATCTCTTCGGCGGCGGGGACGGTGGGACGGCGGGTGGGGTGGGTGTGTCGGCTCATGGTGCGGAAGTTACCGGATCGCCCGGAGTCGGGCGAGAGCGAGGATCGGCCGCCTCACGTGACCGCGATTGGCGAGTCCATTTGCCTCCGGTGCAGCGTCCACATATGTGTACAATGATCGAAGACGATCACAGCTGATTCACATCCCCAAGGAGGATCCCATGGCCAGACTCGCACTCGCGGGACTGCTCCTCGTGTTGACCGTCCCGGTCGCAACCCACGCCCAGACAGGCACCGTAAACGGAACGGTCGTGTCCGGGCGCTCGCTGGCCGGGCTCGCCGATGTCTTCGTCACTGCCGGAGAGGGCGTGTCGACCGTGACGAACGCGGATGGGCGTTTCGAGCTGGAAGGACTGACCGGCACCGAAGTGACATTGCAGTTCGATCTCATCGGGTACCGCACGCAGTCCGTCACCACACAGGTCGGGACAGTCGGACTCAGAGTGGTGATGGGCGAATCGGCCATCGCGCTCGACGAAATCGTGGTCACCGGCCAGTCGATCGCAACGGAGCGCCGTTCCATAGGCAACGCCGTCGCCACCATCAACGCGGCCGACCAGCAGCTGCTCACGCCGTCGCTGGACCTCAGCACCATGCTCAACGCACGGGCGCCGGGCGTCGTGTTCCAGGCGAGCCAGGGCGTTGCGGGAGGCGGGGGCCGCATCCGTATCCGTGGAACGAACAGCATTTCGCTCAACAACGAACCGCTGATCTACGTCGACGGGGTCCGTGTGGACAACGAGACGGGCCGGGGATTCAGCTGGGGCCCCACGTCGCGGCTCAACGACATCGATCCCAACAGCATCGAGTCGATCGAGGTCATCAAGGGGCCGGCGGCCGCCACCCTGTACGGCACCGAGGCCTCGAACGGCGTGATCCAGATCTTCACCAAGAAGGGGACCCCCGGGGCCGCGCGCTTCACGGCGTTCGCCAGCCGGGGGATCTCGAAGATCCTCAACGTCGCCGAGAAGTTCGAGAGCACGAAGAGCTACTACTACCTGCCCTCGGGCGAGGTCTCGACGCTCAATCTCGTGCAAAAGGAGGAAGAGGAGGGACGCCCGCTCTTCCGCACCGGACAGACCCAACGCTACGGGATGGAGGTGGCGGGAGGCACGGACATCTTTCGCTACTTCGTCACGGGGTCCTTCGATTCCCAGGAGGGGATCATGGAGCCGAACGTGGCGGACAGGTGGAACGGTCGGGCCAACTTCGAGGCCACCGCCAGCGAGAACCTGACCATCGCCGCCAACGCCGCGTACGTCTCGTCAAGCATCGAAATCCCCTACCACGAACTGCTGCGAGGACCCTTCAACCCTTCGCCCTACCAGCTGGACACTCCCAACCGGGGCTTCCTCGTGGCCCCGCCCGAGGCACTGCGGGCCGCGTATCACCAGACCGAGGACGTGTCGCGCTTCACCTCGGGGATCCGCCTGGAGCACCGGCCGACTCCCTGGCTGACCCAGCGCTTCAGCGTCGGAATCGACGAGGTCAACGAGGAGGCCAACACCCTGGTGCCGCGGCTGCCCGACTCCCTCGCCGTGTTCTTCGGCCCGAACGCCATCCTCGGTTCGAAGACCGTCAATACCCGCGACCGGACCACGACGACGGTGGACTACGCGTCGACTGCGGCGACCGACCTCACCGAATCCCTCAGTTCCACGACGTCGTTCGGAATCCAGTACTTCAGGAAGTACCAGAAGGTCGCGACGATTTCCGGCCAGCAGTTCCCCGCTCCCGGGATCACCACCATCTCGAGCGCGGCGGTTCAGAGCGGCACCGAGAACTTCGTCGAGAACATCACCCTCGGCGGCTTCCTGCAGCAGCAGGTCGGGTTCAACGACCGGGCCTACCTGACCGTGGCATTCCGCATCGACGACAACTCGGCCTTCGGACGCGACTTCGAAGCCGTGGTCTACCCGAAAGTGAGCGGCACCTGGGTCCTCAGCGAGGAGTCGTTCTGGCCCGGCAGCACGATCGGGACCTTCCGGGTGCGTGGCGCCTTCGGACAATCCGGTCAGCAGCCAGACGCCTTCGCCGCCCTTCGCTCCTATCAGCCCATCACCGGTCCCGGCGGCGGCGCCGCGGTCAGACCACAGTTCGTGGGCAACCCGGACCTGGGGCCCGAACGCGGGACCGAGGTCGAACTGGGCTTCGACGCCAGCGCTTTCGACGACCGCCTGAACCTCGAATTCACCTGGTACGACAAGCGCGCCAAGGACGCCATCGTGGCCAAACCCGTGGCGCCTTCGAGCGGGTTCATCGCCAACCAGTTCGTCAATCTCGGCGAGATCCAGAACACCGGCTACGAGGTCTTCCTGAGCGGCCTGCCCGTGGAAACCGACTTCCTGCGCTGGAACCTCGGCGTGTCGTTCGCGCAGAACACCAACGAGATCCTCCACCTCGGGATCGGCGACGAGATCGCGGGTCCGGTCAACCAGTACCACCGCGTCGGGTTCCCGGTCAGCGCCTACTTCGAGAAGGTCACCGTGAGCTCCTCGGTCGATCCCACGACCGGGGCGGTGATCGACCTCATGTGCGACGCCGGCATCGACGGCCGCCAGGGAGGTCCCACCGTGCCCTGCGCCGAAGCCGGGCGTCTATACATCGGGCAGGTCCTGCCCGAGTACGAGGGCGCGATCACCTCGGACATCACCCTCTGGAACCGGCTGACGATCAGCGGGCTCCTCGACTTCAAGATCGGCCAGAGCATCTTCAGCGCCGACCTCGCCATCCAGTGCACCATTCTCCGACTCTGCGAGCCCAACATCGATCCCGCATCGAACCCGGCCGCGGCTGGCGAGATGGCCCAGTTCGTCTTCGGCCCCTACGTCACCCCCGAAACCAGCTTCGCCAAGTTCCGGCAGGTGGCGGCCACCTACCACGTCCCCGAATCCTGGGCACGCAGCATCGGCGGCTCCGGCGCCACCATCACCGTGTCGGGACGGAACCTCTACACCTTCACCGACTACGACCGCAGTCCCGAGCCCGAACTCGCCGTGGTCTTCGGCGGAAACAGCGTGTACCAGCCAGCCTTCAATGCCGTACCCCATCCGTTCGAGTTCCTGACCACCGTCCGCCTCAGCTTCTAGCCCGGCGCACAGCCCCGATCACCCCGAACGAATGGAGAACGACGAAATGACGGAGAATACGATGAACAAGAGGATCGCAACCGCCCTCCTGCTCGCACTCGCCACGACCGCCTGCGACTCGATCATCGAAGTGAGACTCGGCGACCGGGTCGAGGAGAGCACCCTCGAGGGTCCTGACGCCGCCGCACTGCTGGCGGCCAGCGTCCAAGCCACCTTCGAGTGCGCCTACTCGGGCTACAATCACGCCATGGGGCTCTTTGGCGACGAGCTCAACAGCATGGGAAACACGGTCATCTACTCCTACGACCGCCGCGACCCGTCTCCCGCGGGCGGGTTCGTGGGCGTCTACGCCGACGGAGATTGCGCGTCGCCCGGGCTCTACAAGCCCCTGTCGTCGGCGCGCTGGTTCGGGGACAACGTCTCCGAGAAGCTGCGCACCTGGTCCGACGCGGATGTGCCCGGGCGCATGGGACTGCTGGCGTCCACCGCGGCCTACTCCGGCTACAGCCTGGTGCTCCTGGGCGAGAGCATGTGTTCCGCCGCGATCGACGAAGGACCCGAACTGAGCCAGAACGACCTCTTCGCGCTCGCCGAGGAGCGCTTCAACGAGGCCATCACCGCCGCAACGTCGTCGGGACGAGGCGACATACAGAACCTGGCCACGCTTGGCCGCGCGCGGGCGCGCCTCAACATGGGCAACACGTCGGGAGCCGCCTCCGACGCCGCCCAGGTGCCGGCCGGCTTCTCCTACATGGCCACCTACGACGGCGCTACGCCGACCAATGCGGAACGCCGCAACGAGCTCGCCTACAACATGCACTTTGTTGCGGGCACCGGTCTTGACCCCGCCTTCTGGAACGTCGAATGGCAGGGCGTGCCGGACCCGCGTGTCGCCTCCCGGAGCCGCGGGCTCACCACCCTCGGCGTCGAGCACGTGCTTCAGCTGAAATACCCCACCGTCACGTCCCCCATCCCCGTCGCCCGCTGGGCCGAGGCGCAGCTGATCCTGGCCGAGGCCGCCGGGGGCCAAACCGCCGTCGACATCATCAACGCCCTGCACGAGCGCGCCGGCATTCCCCCCTTCGACGCCACCGGGCTCAGCGACGCCCAGATCATGGAGCAGGTGATCGAGGAGCGGCGCCGGGAGCTGTTCCTGGAAGGTCATCGCGCCTATGATCGTGCCCGCTACGGGCTGCCGCTCTACCCGGCGGCGGGTTCACCCTACCGCTGGGGCGGCGTCCACGGATCCGCCACCTGCTTCCCGCTGCCCAACGTCGAGCGCGACAACAACCCGAACATCTCATGAACCATCCAAGCCGCATCATCCCACTCGCGACAACCGCGACGCTCGCCCTTCTGGCCTGCGGGCCAGCGCCCCAGACTCCCGTCCCCCGCGGCATGGTCACCGGAACCACCGGAGCCCAGGCCATCGAAGGCGGCGTCGAGATCCTCAAGGCGGGAGGCAGCGCCGCCGATGCCGCCATGTCCACCTCCCTCACCCAGATCTGCATGGCGGCCGGCTCCTGGGTCAGCTACGCCGGCCTCATGACGATGGTCTACTACGACGCCGAAACGGGCGAGGTCCACAACATGAACGCCGCCTACAACACCGTGGCCGCCGAGACCGACCCCCTGACCATCCCCGGAATCGACCTCAGCGCCGGGTTCGGGGGCTTCGAGGCCGAGCCAAACGGCCGCACGGTCCTCGTGCCCGGTTTCATGAAGGGCGTGGAGGCCGCCAACGAACGCTTCGGCAAACTCCCCTTCGCGGACCTGTTCACGCCCGCCATCGCCTGCGCCGAGGACGGTTTCGAGTATCAGGAAGGCAATGCGGGGCAGTATGCCTATAGAGAACAGGTGTTGAGCCGTCTGCCCGAAACGAAGGCTGTCTTTACAAAGGCGGACGGATCGCCCTATCAGGCGGGCGACATGTTCACCCAGCCCGCTCTGGCCGAGACCCTGCGCCGGATCGCCGATCAGGGCAC
Organism: Longimicrobiales bacterium; assembly: GCA_965211645.1. GTDB lineage: Bacteria > Gemmatimonadota > Gemmatimonadetes > Longimicrobiales > Gaopeijiaceae > Bin94. Next base: position 1,707,754 of record OZ242947.1, read on the forward strand.
GGACTACATGTACAAGGGTCCATGGGCCGAGAAACTCGTCGAGCTGGTCGGCGACATCGGCGGCCGGATGACCGTCGAGGACCTCGCCAACTACGAAGTCGTCTGGAGCGAGCCCGCCCGCGGCAGCTACCACGGCTACGACCTCTACGCCCACGGCAGCCCGGCGGAGGGCGGCATCGGCCTGATCGAGGCCATGAACCTGGCCGAGCTGGCCGGCGTCTCCGACCATGGCCACTACGGCGACTCGCCCGAGGCGCTCTTCTGGCTGACGCAGATCTCACGGCCGGGCCTCACCTTCGCGATCGGCGGCAAGGAGGCCGCGGACGGAATCGCGGCGATGATCGGCGCCGACCTCACCCACGAGACCCGCGTCCAGAAGGAGACCTCGGCGAAGCTCTGGGGCGCCATCGAGGATGGGTCCTTCCCCGGTGTGGTCGTCCCGGAGAGCGCCGCCGCCCCGCACTCGGACGCTGTCGTCGCCATCGACCAGTGGGGCAACATCGCGGCGGTCGTGCACTCCATCAACACGGTGAGCTGGGGCACCACCGGCATCTTCGTCGATGGCATCTCGATCCCCGATTCGGGGATCTTCCAGCAGGGCATGATGGCCCAGATCGAGCCCGGCACGCGCCTGCCCGACCCCACCAACCCGGGCCTGGTCCTCAGGGACGGCAAGCCCTTCATGGGGTTCAGCTCGATCGGATCCGGGCTGCACCAGCGCACCATCGGCGGCCTGATCAGCGTCATGGACTTCGGGCTGACACCGAGCGAGGCCGTGGACAAGCCCGCACTGGGCTCCTTCTCGTTCAGCGCGCTTGCGGAAGACGGATCGGGTCCCGCAGCCCAGGGAGTGGGTGTCGGCGACTACCCGGCCGAGTTCATCGCCGAGGTCGAGGCGATGGGCCAGCCGATCGAGGAAAACGACGCTACGCGCGGCTACTGGATCGCGATCATGATCGACCCGGAGACCGGCGAACTGCACGGCGCCTCGATCCGGGGGCTTGCGCTGGGCGGCCGGGCGGTCGGGTATTGAGAGGCACCGGACCAGCCACTGGAGACAAGGATTGAACACGATGAACAGGCGACGTTTCGTAGGAACGGCCACGGCAACCGCCGCAGCGCCCCTGCTGGCCTGCCGCAGCGCGGAGGACGAGAGCGAGGCGCAGGCCCCTGCCCAGGAAAGAGCGTCCCTTCGAGCTCTACGAAACCGAAACCTTCGTCATGAACTCGACCAACGTCGGCGACGATTTCCTCATCGCGGTCGGCCTGCCCGCGAGCTACGGCACCGGCGAGCAGTCCTACAGGCTGGTGTACGTCCTCGACGCCAACATCTCCTTCGGGATGACGGTCGAGATCGCTCGCCTCTTCCAGTTGGACCTGATCCGCCCCGGAATGCCCGAGATGGTCCTCGTCGGCATCGGCTACCCCGACCCACCGATGGCCGGAATCCTGCGAGCGCGCGACCTCACGCCGGCCGGCTCGCTCTCCGACGACATCGCCGAGGCCCTTCGCTCCGCCGAGGTATACGAGGGTCACGGCGGGGCTGCCGAGTTCCTCCGCTTCATCGAGGACGAACTGCACCCTCGCATCGTCGCGGACTACCGCGTCGAGACCGAGGGCGTGGGGTTCCTGGGCGACTCCTTCGGAGGGCTGTTCACGGCGTATGCCTTCCAGCAGCGATCACCCATCTTCGACCACTACTGGATGGGCAGCCCCGGACTCCTCCCGGCCAACGAGCTTCTCGAGGGACTCCCTGCCGCGATAGCACAGGGGTTCGAACGCGACACCCGCGTTTTCGTCACGCTGGGCGATCTGGAGGAAACCGGGGCCGTCGGCATCTACAACGATCTCGCGTTGGGAACGCGGCGTCTCCTCGAAGTCTTCGACGCGAATCCCGCGGAGAACCTGACCGTGACATCCAGAGTGTACCCCGACGCCACCCACATCACGACAGTCCCGCCTGCACTGACGGACGCGTTCACGGCGCTGTTCATGAGCTGAGCAGCTACCGAAACCTTCCCCTGCTGGCCTCACCATGGCGCCTTTGGGACTCGCCGGTTCAGGTGCTCGCCAATTGCGTAGATTGCGTATGTTATGTATTTTCCCGGCATGTCCAGGCCATCGAGTTCTCGCAAGGGCCGCGCCGTCAGCGCCACGTACGCTGCCAGGAACTTCGCATCGCTGTGAAGTCGAGCGCCTGTTCCAGCGTCATGCGGAGCGGGGGCTCGAGGCGCACGTTCTCGTCGGCGGCCGCCGCGCGCATGTTGGTGAGCTTCTTGGTACGGCTGATGTTCACGTCCATGTCGCCGGGGCGGGCGCACTTTCCGACGATCATGCCGCCGTAACAGTCCAGTCCCGGCTCCACGAACATCGTGCCGCGCTCCTGCAGCCCGAAGATGGCGAACGGCACCGCCTTGCCGGCGCGGTCCGCGACCATAGCGCCGCGCCCGCGCCCGCGGATTTCGCCCGCCCACCTGTCCCACCGGTCGAAGCGATGGTGGAGGATGCCGTCGCCCCGGGTGTCGGTGAGGAACTCGGTGCGGTATCCGAAGAGCCCGCGCGCGGGAACGCTGAACTCCAGGCGCGTCGTGCCCGAATCGCCCACCGGCTTCATCGACATCAGTTCCCCGCGCCGCCGCGCGAGCTTCTCGATCACCGTCCCGGCGAGCCCCGACGGGACTTCGGCCACAACCTCCTCGTAGGGTTCCAGGCGCGCTCCGCTCGCGCGCACACGCGTGATCACTCGCGGGCGAGAAACCTGGAACTCGTAGCCTTCGCGGCGCATCGTCTCCATCAGAATCGTGAGGTGCAGTTCGCCGCGGCCGCTCACCGCGAAAGTGTCGGGACGGTCCGTGGCCTCGACTCGAAGCGCCACGTTGCGTTCGAGTTCGCGCCGCAACCGGTCCCGCAGCTGCCGAGTGGTCACGTATTTCCCGGACCGCCCCGAAAACGGCGAGTCGTTCACCACGAAGTCCACCGAGATCGTGGGCTCCTCGACCGTGATCCCGCTCAGCTTCTCCGGATGGCGCGGATCCGTCAGCGTGTCGCCGATCTCGACTCCCTCGCTGCCGGCCAGCCCGATGATGTCGCCGGCGCGGGCTTCCTCGATGTCGACGCGGTCCAGCCCGTTGAAGGTGTAGAGGCCAGTGACGCGTGCCGTGTCCTGGGGGCCCGGTGCAGTGGCGTTGGCAGCCAGCCGCAATACCCGCCGCCCCACGCGCACTGCGCCCCGCTCAACCCGCCCGATCACGATCCGCCCCACATACGACGAGTGGTCCAGCGTGGACACCAGCATCTGGAACGGCCCGTTCGGGTCGACCGGAGGCGCCGGGATGTGCTCCACCACCGCCTCGAAGAGCGGCGTCAGGTCCTCGCCGCGCTCGCCGGGTTCCCCCGCGACCCAGCCCTCCCGTCCCACCCCGTAGAGGAACGGCGCGTCGAGCTGCTCGTCGCTGGCTTCCAGGTCCATCAGCAGCTCCAGCACCTCGTCGTGCACCTCGTCCGGACGCGCGTCCGCGCGGTCCACCTTGTTGATCACGATCACCGGGGTCAGCCCGAGCGCCAGCGCCTTGCGGGTGACGAACCGCGTCTGCGGCATCGGACCTTCGGCTGCATCGACCAGCAGGAGCACGCCGTCGACCATTCGCAGGATGCGCTCCACCTCGCCCCCGAAATCGGCGTGGCCGGGCGTATCCACGATGTTGATCTTGGTGCCGCGCCACTGCACGGCGGTGTTCTTCGCCAGGATCGTTATGCCGCGCTCGCGCTCAAGCGGGTTGGAGTCGAGGATGCGTTCGCCCACCACCTGGCCCGCCCGAAACACGCCCGCCTGCCGGAACATCTGGTCCACGAGCGTCGTCTTGCCGTGGTCCACGTGCGCGATGATCGCGATGTTGCGCAGCTGCATCAGTGGGTCGCCCGGCGTTCGCAGGGTCCGGTCACCGGCTCCCGCCGACGTCGATCCGCGTGAAGGTGTAGGTCCCGATGGGCTCGTCCGAGAACGGACTGACCCCCTTGAGGCGCTTGATCGGCTGCTTTGGCGACGAATCCGCGTTTGGCGACCGATACGACGTGCCATCGTCCGTTCCGGAATCGTAGGGGTAGAGCACGAACACCAGTTCGTCGACCCACTGCCCGAACTCGTTCTGCAGCGACAGGCCCGACGTGCCCACGAACCAGTCCGGACTGGGGGCGATCATCGTAACGAGCGTGATGAGTGGGTGATCGAGTGTGACCAGGACTTCACTGATGGTCGTGCTCGCGGGACTGGTTCCGAGTTGGCGCCCGTTGATGACGGAAAGGGCGTCGTCCGGCATCTCGGCGCGGATCTCATTGCGTAGCCGCCCGGTGCCCCCCGTCTCGGCCATCTGCTCGATTCCCGGCGAGGCGGTCTCGCCCGAAGCCCAGAAGCTCACGCTGTCGTTGTGAACGGCTCCGATGAGCGGCGAGAAATGTTCCGAGCCCGACGGGAAATCGGTGGGGTGCGTCGTCGCGCTCCAGGTTGCGTTGAAGGTGACGCTGTAGAGCGCGGTATCCGACGGCGGTTCCACCTCGCCGACGACGGCGTTCACCTCGGCGGAGACCCCATCGGCGGCCGACGCCCTGAGGGTCTGCACACCGGATTCGCCGCCAAGCGTCCACGATGTCGCCGCCAGCCCCTCGGAATCGGTCGCCACCATGCCCGGATCGGCCGCGCCGTGCCCCTCGGCGGCCGAAAACGTCACCGTGACCCCTTCGATCGCCGATCCCCCCGCGTCGTCCACCCGAACCACGACCGTCTCCGCGAGCGCTTGGCCGGCCAGCCCCTCCTGGCCGCCCCCCGAAGTCACCGTGACGGCGGCCGGCGCCTGCTGGACCGTCACCGACGCTGTACCGCTGATGCTCTCGTACGACGCCGTCAACGTTCCCGAGCCGTTCGCGACGGCCGTGACCACGCCGGAAGCGACCGCAAAGACGCCCGGGTCGCTGCTCGACCAGATCACCGTCCCGGGGAACGACACCCCGTTCTGGTCGACGATCTGCGCCCGGAAGGTCGCGCTCTCGCCCAGCGATGACAGCGTCGCCGAGGGCGGCGTGACCGTGATGGCAGCGGGACGCGACGGCTCGATCCGGGTAATCCCCACCTCGTTGACGCAGCCGGAAAGCGCGACGAGGGGCAGCGCGAGGAGCCACGGGCTCAGGCTGGATCGCGGTCCGGTTGGTTCTGGCTTCATGTACCTGGGATTCATTCACAGCCTAAAGTTTGCGATCGCTTCCCGCCTGCTGCAGGATGGCGTTGGCGAGATGACGAGTGTACAGGTTTCGCGGTACCGTGAGCGTCTCTCCACCCTCCGCGGGGCCGCCACTTCTCATGCGATCCCTTCCCTGCCTTGCCACGCAAGACTCTCTCGTATCCGAGATGACGGAGTTCGCGGGTTACCTCACGATAGTAGCCCTTGACCACCTCACGCGGTCGTAGTGGAACCCCAAGCCCTCTTTCGAGCCCGACTTGCGTTCGACGTGATCCCGGTGGCTCCATCCATACCGTGGTTTTCCCTGATCAGGTCCGCTGCAAACTCCGCGATCACGTCGCGACACTCATCCTCTGTCGCGGCATCGACGAAGAGCCCGCTGATGTTGGTCTCGGCAGTCCACCGTCCGCTCTCACGATCACGAACCGGCCGGGCGTAGAATCGATCTCGCGTCATCTGGACTCCCGTCTGGTTTCGGTTGAACTCTGCGAGGCGACACGTGACGAACAATAGCGAAAACCACTCCCCAAGGCATCATCAAACGATCATTTGACTTGCCGCGGAGCGTGGTTTCCGCGATATGGGTATGTAGAATGACCATTGAAGACCTCAGGCGATCCTGAGCCAGAGAGCATCAGGTGCCGCTGTTCCCTCACTGCCATCACCCAGGAACAAGCCCCACTCATGCGCTTACCCCTCCCCGGACGTGCCAGACCCCTCATCGCCCTCGCGTCCCTGCTGACCCTCGCCGCGGTCCTCGCCGCGACGCGCCTCCAGGAGCCCACCCTGACCGGCTTCACCTCAGGCCGCGCCGCCACCCAGCTGGCCTGCGAGGCCCGCTTCCTCGAACTGCCGCGCAGCGAGTCCTTCCGGGAGCACCTTCGCACGATCACCGCCGAGCCCCATCCGGCGGGTTCGGCCGCCCAGGCGCGCGTCGGCGAGTACCTGGCCGGGGCGATGGAGCGCGGGGGGCTGGAGGTCACCAACTACCCCTACGACGTGTACCTCCCCGAGCTCACCGACGACGTCGAGGTTCACATCGTCACTCCCATCGCAATGCAGCTGTCCAACCGCGAGCCGGCACTTGACGAGGACCGTTTCTCCGGGCACGAAGACCTGCTCAACGGCTGGAACGCCTTCTCCGGCTCGGGCGACGTGACCGGCGAAGTCGTCTACGCCAACTTCGGGCGCCGCGAGGACTACCTGGCGCTGGACTCGATGGGCATTTCGGTGACCGGCAGGGTCGTGATCGCCCGCTACGGGGGGAACTTCCGCGGCTACAAGGTCAAGTTCGCCGAGGAGCGCGGCGCGGCTGGCGTGGTCATGTTCAACGACCCCGGATTCTCGCAGCTCGACGCCTACCCGGAAGGCCCGATGATGAACGGGCAGACGATCCAGCGGGGCTCCGTTCTGACCCTCCCGTGGACCGGCGACCCTCTCACCCCCTTCATCCCCGCCCTGCCTATCGACGGGGACGTCCAGGTCGAGCGCCTCGACCCGTCCGAAGTCCCCCTCCACACCATCCCCGTGCTGCCCATCGGCTACGAGGCGGCGAGCGAGATCCTGTCGCGCATGACCGGCAGCGAAGTGCCGCCCGGATGGGACACCGGGATGGAGCTGGACCACCGGCTGACCGGCGGCCCGGATCTCACCGTGCGCGTGCGGGTCAACCAGCCCAAGAGGCTCACGCGGGCGACGAACGTGGTCGGTACCGTGCGCGGCACCGAGTTCCCGGACGAATGGTTCATCCTGGGCGCGCACTACGACCCGTGGGGCTTCGGCGCGATCGACCCCAACGGCGGCACGGCCATGCTCCTCACCCTGGCCGAGGCGCTCGGCGAACTGGCCCGCGACGAGGAGTGCCGTCCCCGCCGCTCGATCATGATCGCCCACTGGGACGCCGAGGAGTACGGGATCATCGCGTCGACGGAGTGGGTCGAGCAGCTCCGCGAGGAACTGGAAGCCAACGCAATCGCCTACATCAACGCCGATGCCGCGGTCTCCGGGGCCAACTTCGGGGGGTCGTCGTCGCCGTCGCTCAAGGCGCAGATCATCGAGGCGACCAGGGCAGTCACCTACCCCGAGACCGGCGAGACGCTCTACGACTGGTGGCTGGAACGGGCACCCGCCGGCGCCGACGAGCCGACGCTGGGCAACCTCGGCGGCGGGTCGGACCATGTCGCCTTCTACACCCATGCCGGCGTGCCCTCGGCGGGCCTGTCCTCGGGCAACCCGAGCGGCGTCTACCACTCCAACTACGACAACTTCGCCTGGTATGAACGCTTCGGCGACACCACGTTCGTCTACGGGCCGATGGTCGCCCGCGTCGACGGCGTCCTCGCGTTGCGCTTCGCCAACGCCGACCTGCTGCCGTACGATCCCGTGCGCTACGCGACCGACACGCGCACGCACGTCGAGACCCTGTACCGGGTCGCCGAGTCGCGCCGCCTGCAGGTCGATTTCCCGGAGCTGGTGGCGTCCACGCATGAACTGGAGGAAGCGGCGAACAACCTCGTCACGGCACGCGACCGCTGGACCGCCTCGGACAGCGTCGACCCGGCCGCAGCCGAAGCCGTCAACCGGGCGCTGATCGGCCTCGAAAAGGCGTGGCTCAACGACCGCGGCCTGCAGGGACGACCCTGGAGCCGATCGATCTACGTGTCGCCGGACCCGTTCAGCGGCTACGCGTCGTGGATGCTGCCGGGCCTGCGCTACGAGATCGAGACCGACGACCGCGCGGACCTGCCGGGATGGGAGCGCGTTTACATCAAAGCCGTGCGGGATCTCGCGGATCGGATGAGGACGATAGCCGGGATGATGCGGTAGGCGCGGCGATTCGGGTTTGCCCGCCGGCCGAACGTCGAGAGCGGAGCGCGAGGCACCGGGCCGTCCGGCCCGCGTGTCAGCCCACGTGCGGATACACCAGCTCCACTACCCGGCGGGCGCCGTCCCGGGCATGAACGGCGTCGGCACGGGAGTAGAAGTCGGACGGCGTGAGGTCCTCGGCACCGTAGAACGCGAGTTCGCGGTCCCGGCGAAGCTGTCGGGAAGTATCCGCCAGCCAATCGACATCGCACAGCAGATCGCCCGGCAGCCGGTCCGTTTCGGCGACCAGAATCCGTGAAACATCGTGCACCCGGGGCGGCTCGACTCCACAGGAACGCAGTAGCCCCTTCAGGGTCAGTTCGATGATCTCCTGGGACTCGCGGACCACGTCCGGCCAGCTCTCGGCATCGAAGAGGACATCCACGGCGGCCAACCGCACCTTCGCGCGTCGGAGATAGTCCCTGGCGAGTTCCCGGTTCCTCAAGCTTCGTGCACCCAGTAGCGCTGCCCGTCGACGACCCGGGAAGAGATCTCTCCACCAAGAATCCGCCGGCGAACCCCGGCCAGGTGCCTCGACACCAGGAGCTTGCGTTCGAAGAGCACGAGCCCGTCCGTGGCCACCTCCGCCCACAGCCCGGAAACGGCCGCGGCCTTCGGCGGCAGATGCACGAAGTGCGGCGTTACGTCATGACCGTCCCAGCCGAGGTCGGGCCCGGCGTCCCATCGTCGATACAGCGCGCGCGAAACCGGCACCCCGCGGTCGGTGACCAGGAGGACATCGACATCCGAGGACGCGGTCTCTTCCCCGCGCGCCCAGGATCCGAACGCGACCACGCCGAGCAGCGAGTCGCCAAGCACCCTCCCAGCCCGCTTCACGACCGCCGCTGCAGCCGGACCGAGGTCCGCGCCGGGCCACGCCAGCTTCCGGGCACAGTGATCGTTCAACGAGGTGCCCGCCGAACGGGCCGCCGCGCGCAGCGAAGCGTGCAACTCCGGTGCGATGCGGAGATTGAACCGTCCCGAAGGGAGAGACCGGTCGTCGCTGGTATCAAGATGCTTTAACATATGGTACTATAATGTCATTATAGACAGTACCACAACCCTCAAGTGATCGCCTTCCCCGCCCTCTCCCCCACGGTGACTGGCAGGACCGCGAGCAGTGGCAGCGAGCGTCGCCGCTCCGCGTCACATGAACAGCCGTTCATCCCACCAGACCGGCGTCTCGGGACCCGGAATCAACCGAGAGAACTCGGGGTGCCTCGCATTGATGATGACGTTCCGTTCCAGCCGCACCACGACCGAGGGCACGATCAGGACAGCGCTGCGCCGCTCGGTGTACCACCGGTGGCCGAATCGCCGGGCCGAGGGACTGTCCGGAAACTGCCAGCCCGGTATCGTGCCGGAATCGGCGATTTCGCAGCTCGTACCCGGCGGGATCTCGATCCTGACGAAGTGCTGATTCCCTGGCGGAGGGCCATTCCATCGAACCAGCGCCTCCAGCATGGCCGTGGAGTAGCGTTCCGACGTGTAGATGACCTCGTCACCGACATCGTGCCAGCGTCCCGAAACCCTCCGGGCACCCTCGGAACTGAAGACGGGCCAGCGGCCCTCCGAGTCACCGATTCGATACGCGCAAAGGGACTTCGTGAGGCGATGCGGAACCGTCAAACGGCGACGCCGGCCTCGGCCCGCCACACCAGATTCAGAACGGCATCCGCTCCGGCGGCAGAAGTTAATGCCAGATCGAGCGGAGATTCGCCGCCGAGCAGCGGATGCGGCCGGACCAGAAAGTCGTGGATCCTCGGCACGTCACCGTGAAACGCCGTTCCGACGGCATCCAGCACGCGCACCACCCCGTAGACTCTCTCGCTATGGGTTCGCGATAGCGCGCGGCCGCTTCTCCTGCATCGATGGAGCGTGGCCTCCGACGCAACTCGTCCCTCAATTCGGGCGCGGCCGACGATATCGCCAAGGGCAGTCACAGCACTCACCGGCAACCCCTCTGCAATCATTCCGGCAAACGTCAGCTCGTCGAGATGATGCGGCTCATCCAGATCGAGGAGGCGGGCAAGCCTGCGGGTCGCAGTCGCGGGCAGGCAGGCGGGATCGGCGTAGGCCGCAAGGGCATTCAAATCGTACTCCTTCCCCGGAATTGTCATATGACTAGGACATTATCTATCACTTGACAGTTCCACAAGCCCGACGGATTCGCGGGGCGCTCTCATGGCGCGCCCGCCAGCACCGGTCTACACTACCTCCCGGTATCAGCAGCTTGTCATCGTCACGCCCGAGAGGTCCCCATGTCCGGCGCCCGCCCCTGCCCCACCGCTTGCACACTCAGCCGTTTTGGTCCGGCCACGCTTGCCCTCGCGCTTCTGGCCGTCACCGCCCTCGCACCCCGCACCGCGCACGCCCAGGAGGCCGAGGAGCCTTTGGTAAACCAGAGCGACCACCCCGTCCTGCGGGCGTTTTCGTGGCGGTCGGTGGGCCCCTACGGCCAGGGCGGACGGGTGGACGATCTCGCCGTTCATCCCGGTGACCCCCACACCTACCTGGTGGGCTTCGCGACCGGCGGACTCTGGAAGACCACCAACAACGGGACGACCTTCCGCCCCGTCTTCGACGACTACGGCACCCACTCGATCGGCGCCCTCGCGATCTCGCCGGCCGACCCCGACATCGTCTGGGTGGGGACCGGCGAGGCGAACAACCGGCAGAGTTCGTCGTTCGGCGACGGGATCTACAAGTCGACCGACGGCGGCGAGACCTACACGCACATGGGGTTGCGCGAGACGCAGACGATCGCGCGGGTGATCGCCCACCCGACCGACGCCGACATCGCCTGGGTCGCGGCGAACGGCCACCTCTTCGGTCCCAACCCCGAGCGCGGCGTCTACAGGACGACCGACGGCGGCCGCACCTGGAACCTGACGCTGAGCGTGGACGACGACACCGGTGCGACGGACCTCGTCCTTCATCCCACCAACCCCGGCGTCCTCTTCGCGGCCACCTACCAGCGGCGCAGAACGGCATGCTGCTTCGTCGGCGGCGGGCCCGGCAGCGCGATCTGGCGCTCCGACGACGGCGGGGAGACGTGGACCCGGCTGACCGGCAACGGGCTGCCACGCGGGACCATGGGGCGCGTGGCGCTCGCGATGACCCCGGCGGACCCCGACGTGGTGTACGCGCAGATCGAGGTGGCGGCCGACAGGGAGGAGCCGATGACCGCCGAGGAGCGCGCCGAGCTGGAGCGGGCCCGGGATCTGGACGAGCCACCGCCGCCCGACGACCAGTACAACGGCATCTGGCGCTCGACGGATGGAGGCGCCAGCTGGGAGTTCCGCAGTAACGAGAACGGGCGGCCCATGTACTTCAGCCAGATCCGGGTCGACCCGAACGATCCGGAGACGGTGTACGTCGTCGACCAGCGGGTGCACAGGTCGGTGGACGGCGCGGCGACCTTCGAGGTGCTCGACGGGTACGGCCACGTCGACCAGCACGCCATGTGGATCAACCCGGCGAACAGCGACCACATCGTCCTCGGCAACGATGGGGCGATCGACGTCAGCTACGACGGGGGCGAGACCTGGGAGGCGTTTCGGCGCTGGGCGGTGGGCCAGCCGTACCATGCATCGGTGGACATGCGGCGGCCCTACTTCGTGTGCACGGGCCTGCAGGACAACGGCAGCTGGTGCGGGCCGAGCGCCGTGCGCACCGGCGAGATCCTGAGCGAGGACTGGTACCGGGTCGGCGGCGGCGACGGGTTCTATACCGCCGTGGACCCGACCGACCACACGGTCGTCTACTCCGAGTCGCAGAACGGGAACCTCAGGCGGCTCAGCCTGGCGACGGGCGAACAGGGGAGCATCCGGCCGCGTGCGCCGACGGAGGAGAGTTCGCGCACGAACATCGTGCCGGTGCCGGAAACGGGAACTGAAATCCGCTGGAACTGGAACACCCCGCTGATCCTGTCACCGCACAACCCGGATGTGGTGTATGCCGGCGGGAACCGGCTGTTCCGGTCGCTGGACCGCGGCGAGACCTGGACGATGAGCCCGGATCTCACGCGAGACATCGACCGGGACCGCGTGGAGGTGATGGGCCGCGCGAACGGGCTCCCGCGGTGCAGCCGCACGAATCGCGGGAGCGAGTGCATCCTGTCGCGGAACGACGGCGTGAGCCGGTTCAGCACCATCGTGTCGGTGGCGGAATCGCCGCTGGTGCCCGGCCTGCTGTGGGTCGGCACGGACGACGGCAATGTGCAGGTCAGCCGCGACGGCGGCGCGACCTGGAGCGAGGTCGGCCGCAACATCCCCGGCGGCACGATGGGCTACTACGTCTCGCGCGTCGAGGCGTCGCACTTCGATGCCGCGACCGCCTACGTCTCGGTGGACGGGCACAAGAGCGGCGACCTGCGGCCGTTCGTGTTCGTCACGCGCGACTACGGGCAGAACTGGACCGATATCACGTCGAACCTGCCCGGGTACGGCAACGTCAATACCGTCCGGCAGGATCCGAACAATGCACAACTCCTGTATGCCGGGACCGAATTCGGCTTTTTTGTCTCACTCGACGAAGGCGGCACATGGCACAGTTTCATGAACGGGCTGCCGGTTGTGCGTGTGGATGACGTACTTGTGCATCCGCGGGAAAACGACCTTGTGCTGGCAACGCACGGTCGCAGCGTCATGATCATGGACGACATCACGTCTCTGCAGCAGCTCACCGGCGAGGTGATGGCCCGGGACGCGTTCCTCTTCGAGCCGCGCGAGGCGGTGCGGTGGAAGCAGGATCGGCGCCTGTCGCGCTCGGTCACGGGGGACAAGGTGTTGACGGGGGACAATGCGCCGCCCGGGACCGCGATTCAGTACTGGCTGCGAGAGGCGTCCGGCGACGTGCAGCTCAGCGTCACGGATGTCGCCACCGGCGAGGTCTTCCGCGACCTGGAGGCCATCGGCAACAGCGGGATCAACCGCGTACAGTGGAATCTGCGCGGGAATCGGCGCGAGGGGCCGCCGGGCGGCGGGGGCTTCCAGTTCGGCGGTGGCGGTCAGGGTCCGTTGGCGCAGCCGGGACTGTACCGCGTGACGCTGACCGTCGACGGCCAGGAGATGTCGCGCACGGTGACGGTGCTCGAGGACGTGTGGATGGGGGTGGGGTAGCGCCTGCCGGGCGCGCCTTACGTTCCGGCCGCCAGCACGGTAACGACGGCCACCCCGATGTGGTTGGCCCCCGCCCGCGTCGCCTTCACCCGGATTTCGCCCGTCCCCGCGCCGGTCGCGGTCACCAGGCCGTTGTCATCGACCTCTACCACGGCCGGATGCGGCGCGGACCAGACATAGTCCGTATCCTCCACCTCGTTCCCGTTGGCGTCCAGGGCCACCGCGCCAAGCCGCACGGTGTCGCCGACCGCCGCCAGCGTGTCGGCCGAAGGCGACACACGCACTTCGGCCGCCAACTGCGCCACCGTGACGCCGGCCGAGTCCCTGTGCTCACCCGACTCGGCGAAGACGTCCGTGCTTCCGGTCCGCACGGCGGTGACCAGCCCGTCCGCGTCGACTGAAACCACCGCATCGTTCTCCGAGATCCAGGTGACGCTCAGGTTCGCAGCCGCATGGCCGTTGGCATCCACCCCCGCCGCGATCAGGCGCAGGGTATCGCCCAGGGAAAACAGGGTGGTCGCGGCCGGCACGACGTCAATCGCCACAATGACCTGGGAGACGGTGATCGCGGCCGAGCCCCTGACGCTCCCGGCCGTCGCGGTGATGCCCGCGCTTCCGTTCCCCGCCGCGGTAACCAGACCGCCTTCATCGACGGTCGCAACCGCCTCGTCCTCCGAGGTCCAGGCGAGCGAGGGATCCGCGACCGCGTTCCCGTTGGCGTCAGCGGCGTCGGCCGTGAGCCGCACGGTATCGCCGACGGACTCGAACGTGGCCGCGCCCGGCGAAACCGTGATTTGCGCCGGCCGCTGGGCCACCGTGAGTGCGGCGGTGCCGGTCGCGCTTCCCGACGTCGCCGTGACGGTCGCGCTCCCGTTCCGGACCGCGGTGACGAGTCCGGTGGTGTTGACGGTGACCACCGAGTTGTCGCTGCTCGCCCAGCTGACGACGGCACCGGCGATCGCCTGGCCGTTTTGATCGAGGACGGTGGCATTCAACTGAAGCGCTTCCCCGAACGCCGAGAACTCCGCCGACGACGGCGACACGCTGATGGTCGCCGGAACCTGGGGCTCCGATGGTCCGTCGTCACCGCCGCAGGAGGCGATAACCACCAGCGCCGCGCCAAGCAGCGACACGATGGCTACAGGTTGTGACCGGCCTGGCCAAAGTCTACACATGGCCCCCCCTCCGTCCAACCGAGGTTTGTGTGAGGTCGCGCGCGGCGCCCCCTAACGATAACGCAGCGGCCGAGGCCGGTGTTCCCGAGCCAGTTGGCCGAGCCCGCGTTTCCGATGCGCCGTTCTTGATCCTCATCGCCTGTCCATGATAGTGTTATGGGCGTGATTGTATGCTTTTCGACGTCCTTTTACGATCAGTTTTCCAGGTACTCCATGATAGCGATGTACTGCGATACTCGGGATATGCGGGACCGCATCGAGGGGTTGCTGGCCGGCGCCGAGTTGAGGCCGGCGGAACGCCCCGATGGATTCCAGGACCTGCTCCCGGACGCGGTCGTGGGAATCGCCGGCATGGACCGTTGTTCGGACGAGGACGTGCACTGGCTCCAGGGTTCTTTCGCCCTCGGTCCCTCAGGTCCGTCGTGCATTGTCGTTACGCCGTTGTCGCTGACCAGCCTGCAACGGCTTCGCGCAATCGAGTCCAGTCGCTTTCACGTTGTCTGGGCGGAGGAAGTCAGTGAACGCCTCGGCAAGATCCTGGACCGGATCTACCCGGCGCACCTCGATCCGCTCCAGCACCTCGGTCGCCATCTGCTGCGGGACTATTCGCTGCACCATGCCCTGGCCCGGGGGATCAGCCAGATCTGCAAGCTGGCTGGCGATCCCGCATCCTGTCCTCCGAAGAACTCGGTCAGCCAACTCGCCAGATATGCGGGTGTGACCCCGGATACTTTCCGTCGCTATTGGCGCGAGCAGATGCCCTTGCGCTGCCGTCCCAAGGAGCTGCTCGGCTGGGCGCTCCTGATGTGGGGGATTCGCCGGCGCTCGGCAGCCCCATGGGCGGAGATCGCCGATGCGGCAGGTGTGCGGCGGCGCACTCTGGAGCGGGCCTCCGTGCGGTTGGCGGGTTGCACCCTGGCCACGGCGGCGCGTCACCCGGACCTGGTTCGGCGGGGCTTCAAGGAATGGGTGCGGAAGGTGTCACTCCCAGGTGCGCCGCACGCCAGGGGCTGAGTCGGCCTTCTCGCAGGGCAGCGCCTCCAGCCCCCTACCGGCTCCACTCCGGGTCCACCGCCGTCACGACCATCCCGAGCGCCTCGTACTCGCGCTCCGTGCGGTCCGGGGCGTGCGCGGCGGGCGACCGATGGCTCTGCACCACCATCACCAGATCCCGCGAAGGGATGATGTACGTCCGCTGCTCCCCGGCCCCGGCCGCGTTGTACGCATCGGTCGGCAGCGTCGGAACGCGGATGCCCCGGCCGTCGTCGCCTGCCGGATTCACCCAGAACTGGCCGCCGTAGACCGGCGGATCCCAGGCGGGCGCCGGTGAACTCACAAGGTCCACGAACTCCTCCGGGAGCAGCCGCTCGCCGTTCCACATCCCGCGCTGCAGGTACAGCATCCCGATCCGCGCCCAGTTGCGGGGCGTGCCATAGTTGTACCCGGTCAGGATGAAGTTGCCGTGCGCGTCGGTCTCCATGATGAAGCGGCGGATCCCGACCTTGTCGAAAAGCGCCCGCTGGGGCCACGACAGGTATTCCTCGCCGAGCTCGTTCTCGACCGTGCGCCGCACGATGTACCCCAGCGTCCACGGGTCCGAGTTCCGGTAGCGGCCCACGGTGTTGGGCGGGAACTCGACCTCCCGCGTCGTCGAGAACCGGAAGACGTCGATCGGTGCCCCGTACCCCAGCCAGTGGTCCCACTGCCCCGGAATGAACGCGTGCGCCATCTGTTCCGGGGTGGCTCCGGAGTTGGTGAAGCGGAGGCCGGAGGACATGCGAAGCAGGTCGGCGATCCGGATCGCGGCGCGCGGGTCGTCAGCGGAGTTCTGCCATTCGGGCACCGGCGCCGCCTGCCAGAGGTCGAGGTGGCCCATCTGGATGAGACGGCCGATGAGCGTGGCCGTCATGCTCTTCCCCATCGACCAGCTCTCGAGCTGCGTGTCCTTGTGCACGCCGGGTCCGTACTCCTCGGCGATGATCCGGCCGCGGTGGACCGCCACGAAGGCGGCCCGGTTGTCCCCGGGCGTGAACATGAGCCGCACTGCGTCCGCGACGAGTTCGGCGTCCACGTCGTCGGGCAGCGGCGCGTCCGGGAGCAGATCGCCCATGGGCCAGGGGGTCGTGGCCGCGTTGGGCAGCGCGCTCACCACCTCGCGCGGCGTGAAGAACACCTTGTCGGTCCAGCGCGGCAGGATCACGCACCCCTGGTCGCCGAAGTGCCGGGCTCGGCCCGAGGCGCCGTCTTGCGAGGCGGTGACGATGCGGCGCTCCTCGTCGACGGCGAAGGCGAGGCGGCCGTCCTCGTAGTCCCGCACCTCGTCCCCGGTGAGGAGGATGCTCTGGTACAGCGCGTCGCGGCGGTCCCGCTCCGAGACCCAGATCGCCGAGCAGAAGCGCTTGGCCGAGCCGTTCAGGGCGATCTCGGGAGGTGGGGCGACGGGGGTCCCGGCGCCTGAGCCGGTCGCCGAACCGCCGGCACCTTCTGTGGCCCCGCCTCCGGACGCATCGGGTGCATCGCAGCCGATCCCCCAGATGAACAGCAACGGAACTGCGCCAACCCTTGTGAACCGTTTCACAATGTTCTTCTCCCGATAGTGCCTGAGCCGCGCCGGGACGCCGCTCCGCGTTTGATTTCCTCAATAGCTCCGCTGATATTGGCGTCATCGC
The DNA here is from genome assembly GCA_965211645.1 of Longimicrobiales bacterium. Classification (GTDB taxonomy): domain Bacteria; phylum Gemmatimonadota; class Gemmatimonadetes; order Longimicrobiales; family Gaopeijiaceae; genus Bin94. The sequence goes on from OZ242947.1 coordinate 1,724,817, forward strand.
ACGCCAGACGCACGGTCAAGCGCGATTTGACACGCCCAAGGAGGTCCTCATGAAGACGCGGTACTTCCTCCTCACCGCACCCCTGCTCCTCGCCCTTGCCTCGCCGGCCCCGGCTGCCGCACAGGACGCCGCCGGCCTCCTCGACATGGATACCTACATGGAGATGGAATCGGTCGGCAGTCCGCGCATCTCGCCCGACGGGCAGCACATCCTGTTCACCCGGGGCAGCGTGGACAAGATGAATGACCGGAACCAGAGCAACCTCATGATCATGGACCTGGCCACCCGGCGGATCCGTGAGCTGGAGACCGGGAGCTTCGAGGTGTCGTCGCCGATCTGGTCCCCGGACGGCACGCGGATCGCGTTTCTTTCCGACAAGAGCGGGACGAACCAGATCCACACGATGTGGCTCGACACGCGCGAGACCACGCAGCTGACGAACCTGGACCGGGCGCCGGGGGGCATCCGCTGGTCGCCCGACGGGACGCAGATCTCGTTCACGATGTTCCTGCCCGAGACGGGGTCGCCGCTGCCGATCCAGATGCCGGCCTTCCCGCGGGGCGCGAATGTGGCCGCCCCGGCCGTGGTCGAGGACCGGATCGCCTGGGCGCGGGACGGGCGCGGCTACACGCCCAAGGGGAACACGCAGATCTTCATCGTCGACGCGGGTCTGGGCGGAACGCCGCGCCAGATCACCTCGGGCGACAACTCGCACAACAACCCGCGCTGGGCGCCCGACGGCTCGAAGCTCTACTTCAGCGCGGATCTGATCCCCGACGAGGGCTACGAGCGCGGCAACTCGGAGGTGCACGCGATCGACCTGGCCACCCTCGAGATCACCACGCTGACCGACCGTCTGGGCCCCGACAACGGCCCGGTCCCGTCGCCCGACGGCAGCATGATCGTGTATTCCGGCTACGACCAGAACGAGAACTACAGCAACCTGTCGAACCTCTACCTGATGGACGCCGACGGAAGCAACAGCCGCATGCTGGCCGGCAACCTCGCGAATTCGCCGAGCGGTGCGACCTGGGCGCCGGACGGTTCGGGGGTCTACTTCACGCTGGGCAAGGAGGGCTCGTCGAACCTCCATTTCGTGTCGACCGACGGCGACATCGAACAGGTCACGGAGGGCGTCCACTACATCACGGGCGTGTCGATCGCCGACAACGGCCGCGTGGCCGCCACCAACTCGACCTTCTACCGGCCGAACTACCTGATCACCTTCGACCTGGACAGCCCGGGCGAGCTCGAGACCCTCGTCGACTACAACGAGGACATCCTGGCCGACATCAAGCTCGGCGAGGTCGAGGAGGTCTGGACCGAGTCCTTCGACGGCTGGCCGGTGCAGGGCTGGCTGATGAAGCCCGCGAACTTCGAGCCCGGCCGGAAGTACCCGCTGCTGCTGTGGATCCACGGCGGGCCGGTCTCGATGTACACCGTCCGCTGGAACTGGAACTGGCAGAACTTCGCGGCGGACGGCTACGCGGTGCTGTGGATGAATCCGCGCGGCAGCACCGGATACGGCCAGGATTTCGTCAACGGCATCAATTACCTGTATCCCGGCAATGACTTCCACGACCTCATGGCGAGTGTCGACGCGGCCATCGACCGCGGCTTCATCGACGAGGACAACATGTTCGTCACGGGGAGCAGCGGCGGCGGCGTACTCACCGCCTGGATCGTCGGCCACACGGATCGCTTCCGCGCCGCCGTGTCCCAGCGCCCCGTCATCAACTGGCACTCCTTCGTAGGCACCACCGACGGCTCCGGCTGGTACCGCCGCTTCCGCTCCTTCCCCTGGGAGGATCCGATGGAGTACGCCGAGCGCTCACCGCTGCACTACGTCGGCAACGTGACCACGCCCACGATGCTTCTGTCCGGTGTCGAGGACCTGCGCACTCCGATGCCCCAGGCCGAGGAGTTCTACCGCGCGCTCAAGGTCCTCGGCCAGGAGACCATGCACGTCAAGATCCCCGACGAGTACCACGGCTCGCGCTCGGTGTCGCACCGGATCATGACCCAGCTGTACCTGAAGGCCTGGTTCGACAGGTTCCGCGACAAGCCGGTGGCCTGACGCGAACGCGGGCCCGGGGCGCCAAACCGCCAAAGCAAGGGGCCCAGGGCGCCTCCAAGAGCGCCCCGGGCCCCTTCGTCAGGCCATTGTCAGGCCCGACTGGAGCGCCGGTCCGACTACCCCAGCGCCACCCTCGGCCGCGCCACCGAGAACGGCGTCACCGCCGGACGGGCCACTGGAGCGGTCGAAGCAACCAGCATGGGCGCTTCCAGGCGCCGCAGCGCCACCCGGTCCGCGTCGGCCGGCTCGAAGCCGATGTCCGACATCGCCAGCCGCACCTCCTGCTCGAGCGCGTCCAGCTCGTCGGCAGCACCGCCGTCGCCGTTGTAGCTCCACCGCGACGGTGTGACCACGGTGTCGGCCATCGGGACCTCCCGTTCCGTGAACGTCGTGTCCGCAACCATGGTCGTGTCGGCGGTGATCACCGTCTCCGGCGTCGTCTCGGCCGTAACGGTGAACTCGACCCGCCGGTTCTGCGCGCGGGCCTCGGCGGCACGACCCGGAGTCAGCGGCATGCTCTCGCCGTGCGACATCGCGGAGAGGCGGCCCGAGCTGATCCCGGCGCCGGTCAGCGCCTCCAGCACCGCGTTGGCGCGCTCCATCCCGAGGTCGACGTTGTACTGCTCGGTACCAACCTCATCGGCATGGCCCTCGATGCTGATTTCCACGCCCGGGTTGTTTCTCAGGACGGTCGCCTTGGCCTGTACCTGGGACTGGCCCGTTTCGGTAAGATCGGCCTGGTCGAACTCGAACCGGATGGAGGCTTCCAGCGTGCCGCGGTCGCTGGCCGAAAGCGCGCGTCCCTCGACCGTGGTGTCGGCCGTGATGACCGCCCGCATCGTGACCATCGTGTCGACCACGGTGACGGTGTACGGCGTGATCACGGTGTCGGCCTTGTTGGACGGCAGCGCGATCGAGCCCATGAAGCCGAACTTGCGCGAGCGGAAGGTGGAGTAGCCGTCGTGCGTCATCCCGAGCGCGAAGCCGCCGACCCGGATGTAGCCGAGGTCGAGCTGCACGCCCGCGTTCATGTCGAAGCCGTTGTATTCGCCGATCAGGTTCAGCTGGCGGCGGCCGCCCATGCCGATGTGGATCCCGGCCCCGGCGAAGATCCCGCCCGAAGTGCCGTCCTGGTGGAAGTCCAGGTCGCCGCCCGCGGAGAACACGCCGGACCCCCAACCGCCGGTCAGGCTGATGGCGCTGCCGTCCGAGACCGGCAGATGTGCCGTCGCGACCGCGTAGGGGCTCAGGTTGGCGCTGTATTCCTCGTCGCCCACATCCGCGTGCAGGCGCGAGTCGGGATAGCCGAGCCGGTTCGGCTGGAAATCGTAGCGGTACTGGTCGCCGAAGGTCGGCGAGTTGGTGTACCGCGCCCCGACCGCCAGATCGAAGTTGCTGACCGAACTCGGCAGAAGCGAAATCCTCCCGAATCCGCCGATCAGGTTGCCGCCGTCTTCCACGGCCGCGAGGTGCTGCAGCGACACGCCCACTTCCACCCGGTCGAAGAGACCGATGGCGAGAGAGCCGTCGGAGAGCCACTTTTCGTACGAAGAGCCGACGGTGATGAAATTGCCCATCGGATCCACGATCACGAACTCCGGAATCGATGCCGTGAAACCGGAATAGGTTCCCACAATGGTCATGTGCGGCAGCACCGAAGCGACGGGAATGTCCAGCAGGCCCGAGCCGTATCGGAGCGTACTGGGCATCCGGACGTTCTGTGCCGAGACGGGCTGGGCTGCGGCCAGGAGCCCGAAACTGAACAGGACCCCGGACAGCACTTTGGAGGTGGTAAGACTCATCCGCATAGGGCTTCCTCCCGGGACGCGCTCCCGCTCGCGGGAGCCAGGTCGACAAAAGATGTTGAGTAATCTCCAAACAGAAGGCTTTACCCGCCCTCTCCGCAAGACCTTGACCACGGTCGGGGGCGTCAAACAGCGGTTCACTGGCCAGTTGGGCAGGTTCCCGGGATCGCCCGACCGGCCGAGGCTGGCCCTCGGTCCCCCGCCGGTTGAATGTTTTGCACGAAAGCCCGCCGGCAAGCAACCGCCGGCAGACCAGTCCTTTCGATCCGATCCATCGCACTCGTCCATCGCACCCGTTCCAGGAAGGGGAACCCCGATGTCACTCTCCACCATGACCGTTTTCGCCCTGACCGCAGGCCTGCTCCTCACCGCCTCCTGCACTGCACCTCCCCCACCGCCCGAAGCCGAAACTCCCCCACCGGACCCCGAGGAGGCCGCCGTCGTCGCCGCCGTTGAGCAGCTCTTCGAGGCCATGCGCACCGGTGACAGCGAGATGGCCGCCGCCGTCTTCCACCCCGATGCACGCCTCGGCCGCGCGGGCGAGGACGGCATCAGCTTCCGCCCCGCCGACGGCTTCATCAACATGATCGGCCAGCCCCGCGACGAAGTCTACGACGAGCCCATCTGGGACTGGACCGTGCAGATCGACGGCCGCCTCGCGCAGATGTGGACCCGCTACGCCTTCTATCGCGACGACGAGTTCTCCCCCTGCGGCTGGGAGGGCTTCCAGCTCTACAGGGGCGACACCGGCTGGCAGATCACCCAGCTCATCGACACCAGCTATCGCGAGAACTGCTTCTACCCGCCCGGCCGCGAACCCATGCCCGAGGCCGCCGAGACCGAAGGCGAACCGGACTCCGAAGGATGAGAAAACAGCCCCCGGCCACCAGTCCAGCCCTGACGGCGACCCTTGCCGCCCTCGCCCTCGCCGCCTGCACGGCCGACGCCCCCACGCCCACCCCCGCGGAGGTCGACGCCCTCGCGCAGTCGGTGAAGGACGCGATCACCACCGACGCGCTCATGGCGTACTCGGCCATGATCACCGAGCACGTGCGCCCGTCGGGCAGCCCCGGCGAGAACGCCGCGATCGACACCGTCGTGGCTACGCTGCGGGCCCGGGGCGTCCCCGTCGTGGTGCACGAGCTGCCCGCCTACGCCAGCGACCCGGTTTCGGCGTCGGTCACGATCCCCGGCACCGACTTCGCCCCGGAAGCGATCACGATGGCGTACTCGGCCGCGTCGGCCGGAACCGTCGGCGAAGTCGTCGACATGGGGACGCTCGCGGACCTGCCGCGGCTCGAGGTCGGCACCGGGGAGCGCCTCGTCATCGAGGGCGAGGAGTTCGGCGTCGATCTCCCCGACCTGAGCGGCAGGGTCGCCATCGTCGACGGGCAGCCGCGCAACGTGCCCACCATCGCGCTGGAGCGGATGGGGGCGGCGGCGGTCGTCTTCATCAACCCCGAGGAGCGCCTCAACGAGCTCATCGTGACGTCGACCTGGGGCAGCCCGTCGCTGATGAACCACCACCGGCTGCCGACGATTCCGGTGGCGCAGATCGCGCGTAGCGGCGGGGAGGAGCTGCGTGCGCGGATGGCCGCCGGCCCGGTCGAGTTGCGCGTCGCGACCGAGGTCGCAACCGGGTGGAAGACCATGCGGCTGGCCATCGCCACGATCGAGCCTCCGGGGCCGGCGGATGCGCCGTACGTGGTGCTGGGGGGCCACATCGACGGGTGGCACCATGGCGCGACCGACGAGGCCGCCTCGAACGCCGCGATGCTCGCGATGGCGCTGGCTTTCCACGATGTGCGCGACCGGCTGCGGCACGGCCTGGTGGTGGCGTGGTGGCCGGGGCACAGCAACGCCCGCTACGCCGGGTCGACCTGGTTCGCCGACGAGTTCTTCACCGAGCTGCGCAGCCGGGGCCTGGCCTACATGAACATCGACGGGATAGGCCAGATCGATGCCCAGATCTTCGGCGCCTCGTCGTCGGAGGCGTTCCGTCCATTCGCCGCGCGGGTGGTGTCGCAGCTGCACGGCGTGGAGATCGCGCCGTCGCGGCCGGGCCGCAATTCGGACCAGGCCTTCAACGGCGTCGGGCTGCCCCTCCTCCAGTTCAACCACAACCGGCTGGCGGAGGACGGCGGCTACTGGTGGTGGCACACGACCGAGGACACCTTCGACAAGATCAGCCCCGAGGTGCTGAAGACGGACACGGACATCTACGTCCACGCGCTGGCGACGATGCTCGCCGCACCGCGCTACCCGGTGAGCCTGACCGCGCAGGTCGAGGCGCTGGAGGCGGCGATCGCGGCGCGCGAAGAAGCGGCGGGGGGCGCGCTGCAGCTCGATCTGCACCTGGGCGATCGCATGGAGCGTCTCCGCCGGGTCGCAGTCGACCTGGACGAGCGCGCCGATGCCGGAGAGCTGGGCGCTCTGGACCTGGTGGCCTTCCTCCGCCCCCTGCACCGCGTGATGTACGTGCCGCTCAACGATTACCACCCCGATCCGGGTGTCACCCTCGGTCCGCTGCCCGGGCTGGCACCGGCCCGGATCCTTGCGGACGAGGCGCCGGGAAGCGACCGGCGAGGGTTCGCCGCCCCGGTGCTGGCGCGCGAGCGCAACCGGCTCGTCGAGGCGGTCGACGAGGCGCTGGACGTCGGCTACATGCGCACCACGCTGGCGTCGCTCTTCAGAGCGGAGGGCGATCGGTAGGCGACCGGCTCCCCCGGGAAGGGATTCGCTCCGCGAGCTCCGGGAAGTACGTGCGGTAGAAGCCCCGGTCCCGCGTAAGGAACCGTTCGGCCGTGGCGGTGGCGTGGGCGCCGATGAGGAAGTCGGTGATGATGCGGGAGTTTTTGCCGCTCGCGCGCCGGTAGCGCAGCCAGCGCCGGCCGGCGTCGAAGGCGATCGAAGCGCCCAGGGGTGAGACGGTCGCGCCGATCTGTCCCAGCGCCTCGTCGAGCGCGCCGCGGTCGGGAAACGCGGGGGCGAGTTCCGCATACACGACTTCGCAAAGGATGATGGCGCCCCTGTCGTAGGCGGCCCGCAGCCATTCCGCGGACCCCGGACCGAACGTCTCGTCCGGAAGGAACACGTCGAGGAGGACACTCGTGTCCACGGCGGTGATCATCTGCCGCGGAGTTCCTCGAGGTAGTCGTCAGTGCGGCGGGGATGGTCGCCGGCGTCGCCGTCACGCCCCAGAATCGCGTAGACCCGGTCGACGGGATGGTCGGCGGCAGACCGCTTGCGGATGAGCAGGCCGCCCTCCGCCGGAACGATCTCGACCTCGACGTTGTGTCTCATCCCGAAGCGGTCCCTGAGGCGCTTGGGGATCGTGATCTGGCCGCGTTCCGAGACTCGCATGATATACTCCGCATGAAATACCAATTCAGACAATCATACTTGACTGATGCGCACGCCACAAGTTGCGGCCTGCAAATCACTCGGATCCTCGGCCATCACTGTTCCGAAGCGCGGTCACCGAGTCCTTCCTTCCGGCCCCGGCATGTTGACCCCGCTCGTCTCGTGACACTATTGGTGCAGGTGCCACCTTCTGGTACAGGTACCACCCTCAGGAAACCGGAACGCACCGCCGAATGCCTCAGATCCAAAACGTGACGCGACTGGTTTCGACTCCCGGCCTGATCCTCGCGCTCAGCCTCGCCGCCTGCACCCCCGACACCGCGCCTTCATACGGCGACGGCGACTGGCCGGCCTATGGGCGCGACCAGGGCGGCAGCAAGTTCTCGCCGCTCGACCAGATCACGGCGGAGAACGCGGGCGGCCTCGAGGTCGCGTGGGAGTGGGAGACCGGCGAGAAGCCCATCCCGGGACCGATCGCGCCGATTCGCGGGCAGGAGGTGCGGCCCGGCAATTTCGAGGCGACCCCCGTCGCCTTCAACGACACCCTCTACTTCACCACCCCCTACAACCGCGTCATCGCGCTCGACGGCACCACGGGCGAGACGATCTGGGACTTCGACCCGCGCACCGTCGAGTGGGGCCAGCCGCCGAACGGCACCGGGTTCGTGCATCGCGGGGTTGCGGTGTGGAGCGGCGCGGAGGGTCGGCGCGTCTTCCTCAACACGCGCTGGCGGCTGATCGCGCTCGACGGCGCCACGGGCGAGCCGATCGAGTCGTTCGGCCACCGTGGCGAGATCGACCTCACCGAGAAGCTGCTCTGGCGCACGAACCGGCTGCACTACACGCAGACGTCGCCGCCGGTGGTCTTCGAGGACCTGCTGATCATCGGCAACGGGGTCTGGGACGGGTTCATCTACCCGCGCGACCCGCCAGGGAACATCCAGGCCTTCGACGTGCGCACCGGCGAGCTGGTGTGGTCCTTCAACCTGATCCCGCAGCCGGGCGAGCCGGGGAACGAGACCTGGGAGGACGGCAGCTGGGACTACACCGGGCACACCAACGCGTGGGCGCCCATGGTGATGGATGAGGAGCAGGGGCTGCTCTTCGCCGGCATCGGCACCCCGTCGAACGACTACTACGGCGGCCACAGGCTGGGCGACAACCTCTACGCCGAGGCGCTGGTCGCGCTCGACGCCCGCACCGGCGAGCTCGCCTGGCACTACCAGACGGTCCACCACGGGCTGTGGGACTTCGACCTGCCGGGCGCGCCCGTGCTGATGGCCATCGAGGTGGACGGCGAGGTCATCGACGCGGTCGCGGTCGCCGGCAAGACCGGGTTCGTCTACACCTTCGACCGGGAGACCGGCGAGCCCGTCTGGCCCATCGAGGAGCGCTCCGTGCCGCCGAGCGAGGTGCCCGGCGAGGTTGCCGCCGCCACCCAGCCCTTCCCCACCCGCCCGCCCCCCTTCGCACGGCAGGGGTTCACCCCCGACGACCTCATCGACCTCACCCCCGAGCTGCGCCGCCAGGCCGGGGAGCTGACGGCGGGGTATCGCTTCGGCCCCCTCTTCGAGCCGCCCTCCATGCAGGGCACGATCGCGATGCCGGGGATCCTCGGCGGCGGGAACTGGGGCGGCGTGGCCTTCGATCCGGGTTCGGGCGTCCTCTTCGTCAAATCGTCGGAGGATCCCAGCCTGCTGACCATCGGCCCGGGCAATCCCGAGACGATGGTGGGGGACTACGGGCTCGAGCGCGGCGCCCCGCGCACGCTGCGGATCGGCAACGTCCCCATCACGAACCCGCCGTGGGGCACGCTGACCGCCATCGACATGAACGCGGGCGAGATCCTCTGGCAGGAGGCGGTCGGGGAGCGGCCCGAGGTGCGGAGCGACCCGGCGCTGGCGGGGGTTGCGCTGCCCGCGCGGCTGGGGGTGGTCGGCCCGCCCGGTCCCTTCGTCACCGCCGGCGGCCTGGTCTTTCTGACCGGCGGCTCGGACATCCTGTACGCCTTCGACGCAGCGACCGGCGAGGTAGTGTGGGAAGGCCGCCTGCCGGCGCGCGGCTACGCCAACCCGATGACCTTCCGCACGCGGGGCGGGCGCCAGCTGGTCGTGATCGCGACGGGCGGCCCCGAAGGCGGCTCGCTCATCGCGTACGGGTTGCCGGAGTAGGAGGACGAATGGTCATCCCGGCGCTGTCGCGGGCCCTTGCCGCCACCGCCAGCGCGGTCGTGCTCACGCTCGCCTGCGGCGGCGGCGACTCCCCGACCGGGCCCAACATCGCCACGGTCGATGTCACCCCCGGCGCGATGCTTCTCGTGGGCGTCGGCGACGGCGCCCGCTATTCGGCGATCGCGCGCGACGCAGGCGGGATGATCGTCTCGGGCACGCCGGAGTGGTCGATCGACAACACGGCCGTCGCGACGATCGACGAAAACGGCTTCGTCTCCTCGCTCGCCATGGGTCTGGCCACCGTCACCGCCACCATCGGCGGCGTTAGCGGCACCGCGGGGCTCGAGGTCTTCGTCCCGCGCCGGATCCTGGAGTACAGGCCCGGCCAGCACTACTACGGCCGCAAGGACTACGTGGAGTACATCCCGGGCGAGCTGCCGGTGGTACTGTCGAGCACTCACGGCGGGGCCCTGACGCCGAGCGAGATCCCCAACCGCACCTTCGGCGTCGTCCGCAACGACACGAACTCGCTCGAACTGACGCTCGCCATGCGCCAGGCGCTCCTCGAACTCACCGGCCAGGCGCCCCATGTCATCCTCTCGCACCTCCACCGCAGCAAGCTCGACGCGAACCGCGAGATCGTGGAGGCGGCGCAGGAGAACCCGTACGCGGAGCTGGCGTGGACCGAGTTCCAGGATTGGGTGAGGACCGCCCGCGCCGCCGTGGCGGGACAGTTCGGCAAGGGCCTCTACTTCGACATCCACGGCCACGGCCACGACATCCAGCGGCTGGAGCTGGGATACCTCCTCTCCTCCGACGAACTCAACCGCTCCGACGTGGCGCTCAGCTCACTGGAAGTCGTGTCGCGCACGAGCATTCGCGACCTCGGCCGCACATCGCCCATCCCCTTCGCCGAGTTGCTGCGCGGCCCCACGTCGCTCGGTGGCCTCTTTGCCGATGAAGGCGTTCCCTCCGTGCCGAGCCCCGACGCCCCCGGACCCGGCAGCGCGCCCTACTTCCGCGGCGGCTACAACACCCGCGAACACGGATCCGTCACCGACGGCGAGGTCGTCAGCGGCATCCAGATCGAGCACCACTACGGCGGGATACGGGACTCCGCCGAGAACCGCGCGGCGTATGCGGCCAGGGCGGCGCGCGTGATCCGGGCGTTCATGCTGGAGCACTACGGGTTCTTCGAACCGGGTGGATAGGATCCGCGATCCAGGCGCATCCGAACAGACGGAGCCGGCGGGGACGGGCGCCCAACACGGCCCCCGACGCGAAGCTCCACCCAGCGCCGGCGAGCTGATCGCCGACCTGCAGGCGCGGCTCGACGAGGTCGCGGACCCCGGGACCCGGGCGTGGTTCGAGAACTACCTCAAGCACGTGATTGCCTACCGCGGAGTGAAGACTCCGGCGGTGACCCGGATCGTGGCCGGCTGGCGCCGCGATCATGACCTGTCCCGCCTCCCCGGCGAGGCCCAGCTCGCGCTGGCCGCCACCCTGATCCGGCAGGACCACGCCGAGGACAAGTTCGCGGGCACCCTGTACATCCAGAAGCATCTGCCGCAGCATGGAGCGTACAAGGCACGCAAGCGGCGGTGAGCTTCGCGCACGTCGCGCGGCCCTCGCGTTTCCGGGTACGGCCAGCGCCACTAACCGCAGCACCGTCCTCCGCGGGGGCAACCTTCCGGGGTTCCGGGGTACCTATAAGGGACAGGGTGCAGGACCGCCCACTCCGTCATCCCCCGCCCGACCACAGGACCGATCGATGCGATCCACGACACAACGCCCCCGCCATTCAATCGCCGCACTCGTCACCTCGCTTGCGTCCCTTGCGCTTGTGCTGGGCGCCGCGGGCCCGGCTGGAGCGCAGCTGGGCGGCATCGAGGGGCAGGTCAGCGACGCGGTTACGGGCCAGCCGATCTCGGGCGTGCAGATCGCCGTGGAGGGGACCACCCTCATCACGCTTTCGAACGGCGGCGGCCGCTACCTGTTGCAGGGGGTGCCCGCCGGTGAGCGCACCCTGGTGTTCGAGTACGTGGGCTATGCGGCGGAGCGGCGCCGGGTGACGGTGGCCCCGGGGCAGACGACGGTGGTGGACATTGCGCTGGCGCCGGCCTTCCTGCGGCTGGACTCGATCAGGCTCGCCGCCGAGCAGCCCGAGGCGGAGGCAATGCGGCACGCCGTCTCCGAGGTCAGCAGGGCTCGGGCCATATACGCCTTCTCCACCGACTTCAACACCGAATCGTACGCGCACATCGCGGAAAACGACTTTCGCCTGGTCAGCGCGGCGCCCCTGTCCACCTTCTCGATCGACGTGGACCGCGCGTCGTACGCCAACGTGCGGCGCTTCATCCAGTCGGGCGCGCGGCCGCCCGTCGACGCCGTCCGGATCGAGGAGATGATCAACTACTTCCCCTACGACTGGGGCCGCGTGTCGGGCGATCACCCCTTCGCGGTCACCACCGAGGTGTGGGAGGCGCCGTGGAATCGCGGCCACCGGCTGGTACGGATCGGGCTGCACGCCGAGTCGATCGATGTCGAGGACCTGCCGCCCGGCAACCTGGTCTTCCTCCTCGACGTGTCCGGCTCGATGCGGCCGGAGAACAAGCTGCCGCTGCTGAAGAGCGCCTTCGCGCTGCTCGTCGACCAGCTGCGGCCCCAGGACCGGGTTGCGATCGTGGTGTACGCGGGAGCGGCGGGACTGGTGCTCGAGTCGACCCCGGGAGATCGCAAGGGCAAGATCCTGGCCGCGCTGGGCGACCTGGAGGCCGGCGGCAGCACGGCGGGCGGACAGGGACTGCGCCTCGCGTACGACGTGGCGCGCGAGCACCACATCGACGGCGGCAACAACCGGATCATCCTCGCAACCGACGGCGACTTCAACGTCGGCCCGTCGAGCGACGCCGAGATGGTGCGCCTGATCGAGAAGGAGCGCGAGGGCGGCACCTTCCTCACCGTGCTCGGCTTCGGCACCGGGAACCTGAAGGACTCGAAGATGGAGCAGATCGCCGATCACGGGAACGGCAATTTCCACTACGTCGACGGCCTGCTCGAGGCGCGCAAGGTGCTGGTGGAGGAGATGGGCGGCACGCTGCTCACCCTGGCCAAGGACGTGAAGCTGCAGGTCGAGTTCAACCCGGCGCGCGCCGCCGGATACCGTCTCATCGGCTACGAGAACCGCCTTCTCGCCGACGAGGATTTCAACGACGACACGAAGGACGCGGGCGAGCTCGGCGCCGGCCACACCGTGACCGCGCTCTACGAAGTGGTGCCGGCGGGGGCGCAGGTGCCGCGCGGCGAGGTCGACGCCCTTCGCTATCAGCCACAGCCGGACGACCCGCCGCTCAGCGACTTCGAAGACGAACTCATGTACGTGAAGGTGCGCTACAAGGACCCCGACGGGACCCGCAGCAGGCTTCTGGAACTCGCCGTGGCCGATCGCTCGCGGTCGCCCTCGGCCGACTTCCGCTTCGCGGCGGCGGTGGCGGGCTTCGGCATGTTGTTGCGCGACTCGGAGTACGCCGGCAACCTGACGCTGGCCGACGTGGTTAGGATGGCCGAAAAGGGCCAGGGCGACGACCCGCGCGGCTATCGCGGCGAGTTCATCCGCCTGGTCGAGGCGACGCGGGATCTGCGGTTGCTCGACCGGGAGGCGGAAGATCGGCCGCGGTGGCGCCGCTGGCGTTAGCCGGATCGCCCGGGAATCAAATCCGGGCCGTGCTGCCGCCGATCACCAGAGCCTGCTGACCCCGTACTGGTCGAAGACCTCGTCCCGCGAGACGAGTGTCAGCCCATGAGAGGCCGCCTGGGCGATCACGCGTACCCCCGCCGGGGATCGATCCGCTCTCACTTGCGAACCAGGCCGCGGTCGGCGGCGGCGCGGTGGCGTTGCCGCTCTCGATCGTACTCCATGAACTCGGGCACTTCGGGGCCTATGCCGCGTTCGGATTCCCCGACCCAACCCTTCATTCTTCATCCGCCGGCTGGACCGGTTCCAGTGAGTTCAGGAGGCTCTGGTGGACGGGACAATTTGAGGAGGCAGCGGCGATCGCCGAGCCATGGAGGGTAGCGGTTGGCGCGGCCGTAGGCCCGGCGGTGAGCTACCTGACCGCGATTGGCTGCATGCTCGCGGTTCGGCGATTGGGCCCCGGTCCCCTGCACTTCGTGCTCGGGCTCGGGTTGTCGGCGCCCGTGCATGGGCTGGGGGCCCTAAACGCATTTGTCATCCACACCTTCGGCGGGGGATTCACAGGAAACCAGGATGACGGGAATGTGGGGCTCGTCGCCGAAATCTCGCCTTCCCTGACCACGATACCCGGCATGCTGTGTGTTCTGCTTGTGCCGTGGTTCCTCATCAAGGCTATCCCTCGTGGCCAGAGGGTCCGGGTCGTGGTCCCGGTGGTGGGCGGGATGGCTCTGGGTGGTTCCCTGTGGATTTATTGGCTGGGTCCGCTCTTGCTGCCCTGATCGCCGAGACCTCGTCGTCGCAACGGCCGTGGTGGAAAGCATCTCGCGCAGCTCATCGAACACGGCGAAGAACCGGAGTGAATCGAGGGGTCCCACGTTCAGCTCCCCATTGACGCTGCCCAGGCCGCCAGCACGTCGGCCTCCTTCTCGGACGGCAGCCCCGCCCTCGGCTCCGCGCGCCGCTGCTCCGGCAGCGAGTTCCACCACTCCACCGTCTCGCGCGCCGTGTCGCCGATCGGACGGAAGGTGAGCCCGGCCTGCACCGCAGCGGCCACCGACACCTGGTTCATGCCGATGGTTTCGCCCTCGGGCGGCACCCAGTTGGTCATGTGGCCCCAGGGACGCACGTCGTGCTGGGTCATGAACTCGGTCGGGACCCAGGTGAAGGTGGCGTCCGAGCCGAGCGCCGCGCGGATCTCCTCCAGCATCGCGCCGAACTCCTGGACCTGGCCGGTGGCGTTGTAGGTGCCGGCGTTGCCGGGCATCTCGACGAGCCGCACGATCCACTCCGACAGGTCGCGCGCGTCGATGTTCTGCACCGGGTCGGTCGGCGAGTTGGGCGCCATGACCTCGCCGCCGCGTGCGACGCGGACGGGCCAGTAGGTCCAGCGGTCGGTGTTGTCCCCCGCCCCGACGATCAGCCCCGGGCGCACGTTGATCGCGCCGTCGCCGAAGACCTCGGTGTTGATTGCCTCGCAGCGGGCCTTCATCGGGCCGTACTCGCTCATGTCCTCGACATCCGGGGCCGAAAGCTGCCCGGCCGGGTAGGTCTCGTCGATGCCCACGGCGGCGAAGTCCGCGTAGGCCGAGATCGAGGACACGAAGAGGTAGCGGTCGACCTGGCCGCGCAGCAGGTCGGTGGTCATCGCCACCCAGCGCGGGATCGAGGCCGAGTTGTCGATCACCGCGTCCCACTGGCGGCCTGCCAGCGCGCTCAGGTCGTTGTCGCGGTCGCCGATCAGGTGCTCGACGCGCTCGAAGTAGTCGTGGAAGAAGGGCGGGTCGGTGCGGCCGCGCGTGAAGATCGAGACTTCGTGGCCCCGGTCGAGCGCGTACTTGACCTGGTAGGGGCCGATGAAGCGGGTGCCGCCCAGGATCAGGATGCGCTGGGGGCCGGGCGAGCCGGTCCCCTCTTCACTCGCGGGTGCGCAGGCGAGGGGGCCGAAGGCGCCGAGGACGCCCAGCGCCCCTCCTGCTCGCACTGAACTCCTCAGAAAATCACGTCGGGTCTGCTTCGTCATCGGCTGGCTTCCTTTCCTGCCCTTCCTGCGGATTGGGCGAATCGGTTCTGTGGCAACGCGTTTGGCGCGGGGACATCGTACTTCCGGCGGTTGGGGTCCCGCCACTGTCTCCGCCCAGGTTGCCGGCTTGGAACCCACCGCGCAGCGGCAGTCCGCCTTCTCTACTTGCCGTACCCACTACAGCGCCGTACTAGTGTCTGTGTGGATCCCTGGCTCGTCGTGCCGCCGGGATCGGTGGCGTGAGCGAGCCGCCGACCCCTGGCTGGAGGTCACGATGGTGGAAGTCGATCGCAAGACCTTTCTCGCAAGCATTCCAGCAGGTGCTCTCGCCGCCATGTCGCATGAGGACAAGGCGGAGGAACTCGAGCACTACATGGAAGAGAAGCTGGACGATTTGATCGCCGCACGGCGGGCGGGAGCGGACGGGGAGGCCGGCTCCATCATCACCCTTGAGGAGCTGGAGGAGCAGGAGGCCCGGTCTCCTCGGGGTACCGGCCGCCTCTTCATGCCGCGCGAGGACGAGTTCCCGCCGCTGCCGGACAAGCCGACGGTGCTCGACTTCTTCAAGCTGCGTTTTGCGCCGGCGAACCACGTTCTGCAGAGCGCCACGCACGCGCTCCGGACGGGACAGCCCGAGCGCACGGTTTTCGCGTGCCTGATGCACGACGTGGTCCTCAACCTGATCAAGGTGGACCACGGCTGGTGGGGCGCCCAGCTGGTGGAGCCCTACGTGGACGAGCGCGTCGCCTGGGGCATCCGCTACCACGCGGCGCTGCGCTTCTACCCGGATGAGGAATACGGGTACGAGTATCCGGAGATGTACAACCGCATCTTCGGCCATGACTACGTGCCGGAGCCCTACATCAAGGAAGCCTACGAGTACGCGCGCAACCACCGCTGGTACGGCGAGGCGCGGCTGATCACGGTGAACGACACCTACGCCTTCCAGGACGACATGGACGTCGACATCAACGAGTTCACCGACATCATCGGGCGCCAGTTCAAGCAGCCCAGGGAAGGGCTCGGCTACGACAACAGCCCGGTCGCGCACATGTGGCGGACGATCGCGTTTCCGAACAGGCCGCTGTAGGGACAGCTGCTCACACGGAGAGGGCTTGGGCAGCGCGGCGATGTGAAGTCGCGGAGAGCCTGGAAGGGTTGGGGGAATTGATTTTCCACCGATCTTGGATAACTTAATCGTTTCCCCACCCTCCTAATCGTTTTTCCACGATGGTGCCCGTGAGTAACAACACCCGAATGCCCATCGGGCAAAGCTGGCTGATCCGGGAACTCGGCTTGGCCGTGCCCCCGCCCGCCATCGAAAGCTACCTCGTGGCCGGTGCCCGGCGGACAGAGACGCACGGCCTGCGAACCCGCGAGTCGTACCCGATGCGATACGCGCCGGAGGCGTCGGTGATCTCGCACCTCCGCTTCGCGCTGCGCCATGAAGCCTTCGACCTGGGGGTCCTGGTCGCCGCGCTGAAGGCGATCGACCCCGGGGAGATCGAGGCCTGGGTCCGGGCACAGCCCACGGGTGCGTTCAGCCGGCGAGCGTGGTTCCTCTACGAGACCTTCACCGGGCGGACGCTGGACCTGGCCGATGCGAGTGTCGGCAACTACGTCGGGGCGCTCGACCCTGGTCGGCATGTGGTCGGCGAGCGGCGCAACTCCAAACGGCACCGGGTGGCGGACAACCTGTTGGGAGAACGCGGCCTTTGCCCCACGGTGAGATGGACCCGGAAGCTGCGTGAAGCGATGGAATCAGACCTCGACGGGGAGGCTCGCGCGCTCACCGAGGGGTACGATCCACAACTTCTCACCCGTGCGGTGAACTACCTGTACACAAAGGAGACACGTTCCTCGTTCGCCCTCGAAGGCGAGACGCCGAGCGCCCGCCGCGCCGAACGGTTTGTGGCGGCTCTGCAGTCCGCACCCCGATTCGACCCGTCCGACGAGAGCGCGCTCGTCGCCCTGCAACACACCATCGTCGATCCGCGCTACGCGTCGGATGGCTGGCGCGACATCCAGAACTTCGTCGGCGAGACCCTCGGCGGGTACCGGGAAAAGGTCCATTTCATCTGTCCGAAGCCGGAAGATGTGCCCGGCCTCATGAATTCATGGATCGCCCTGACGGGGCGGATCGTCAGCGGCGGCGTGGATCCCGTTGTGGCCGCGACGGTATCGTCGTTCGCATTCGTCTTCATCCATCCCTTCGAAGACGGCAACGGCCGGATCCACCGCTTCCTTATGCACCATGTGCTCGCCAGGCTGGGCTACGGACCACCCGGCGTCATCCTGCCGGTATCCGCAGCGATTCTGCGCGACCGCCAGCGCTACGACGATGTTCTGGCCAGCTTTTCGACTCCGCTTCTGGACCTCATTCGGTGGGAGTGGAGAGGCGGGGACGCGCACACCCCGGGGCGCCAAATGGTCGTCAAGAGCGACAGCGCCCACCTTTACCGCTACTTCGACGCCACTGCCATGGCCGAGTACCTGTACGACCAGGTGGCGGCCTCGGTACGCCGCGACTTGAGGGAAGAGCTCGATTTCGTCGCGGTGTTCGATCAAGCCCTCAGGGGGGTCCGTGAGGTCGTCGACATGCCGGATCGTCGGGCGTCACTGCTGGTGCGGCTGTGCATGCAGAATCGTGGGCGGCTCGCCGCAAGAAAGCGCGCTCGATTCGCGGAGTTGACCGATGACGAGGTGGTCGCGATGGAAGACGCGGTGCGACATGCGATGTCCGCTGTGGAGCAGGAGCTCTGAGCGGGGCGGTGATCGCAGAGTGCACCTCCGTTGCGCCCCCAACCCTCCACGGGCAATCTTACCTTCCACCGTGCCCACCCGGACACGGCCACGATGCATCTCCGCAGCAACGCGACACCTTAGTAAGGAAGCCCACGCCATGAGAACACGAAGCACCATCCGATCTGTCACACCGGTTCTGGCAATCGCCGTCTTGGCGGTCACGCAGGCCACTGCCCAGGAAGTCGCGCGGGTGGAGGTCAGTCCGGCCACGCTCTCCCTCGAAGTCGGGGGAACGGCGACCGTTTCCGCCACCGCGTACGACGCCGCCGGCAATGTCGTCGAAATCCCCTTCATGTACTTCTCCCGGGACGGGCGGGGCAGCCTCGCCGTCAACCGGACCACTGGCGAAATCGAGGCCCACAAAGGCGGCGAATACACAATCCTGGCACGCGCGCTGGGGCCCGGCCGGATCAGCGGCACGATGAGTGTGACCGTCGCTTTTCCGCCGCTGGACCGCATTGAAATCTCCGCGGACGGCGGGCGCTACTACGTCGGTGTCACCATGCGCCACAAGGCGACCGTGATCGACCAGGCAGACGACGCGCGCGACGACGTCGCCGTGACGTGGAGCAGCTCGGACGAGTCCGTCGCCACGGTCGACCGTTTCGGCGTCTTCACGGCCCACGGACCCGGCCAGGTGACCCTTTCGGCCGCCGCAGAGGGCGTTGTCGGCCAAATCAGCTACGAAGTGGCGGACAATCCGGTCACCGCGATGGCCGTCGAGGCCAGCCAGATCCGCGGCCGCACAGGCGACGTCATCCACTTCACAGCCACCGCGTCGAGCGCAGGCGGCACGGTCGACGACATCCCCGTCACCTTCGGGCTCATGTCCGACCCCGACGTGATCGCCACCGCCGACATTCCGCCCGCCGAAGTCGACGAGCAGGGGCGCTTCGTCGCCTACAAGCCGGGCATCTATACCGTCACGGCGAGCGTCCCGGGCCGCACCGCCCACGCAACCGTCGAGATCCTGCCGCGCCACGTCGTGGAAGAGGTGCAGCTCGTCGGCCACGCACCGGTCAGCAACGTCGCCACCTCCGATCTGTGGGTGTGGGAGGGCGTCGATGGCCGCGACTACGCGATCACCGGCACGCACAGCGGGCACGGCAGCACGTACTGGTGGGACGTGACCGACCCGGCCAGCCCGGTGCTGACCGATTCGCTCATCGTCGATGCCCGCACGACCAACGACGTGAAGGTCTCCGAGGACGGCGAACTCTGCGTGATCTCCCGCGAGGGCGCGTCCAACCGGCGCAACGGGATCGTGATCATCGACTGCACCGATCCGCGCAACATCGAGATCATCTCGACCTACGACGACGAGCTCACCGGCGGCGTGCACAACCTCTTCATCCATGACGACCACGTCTACGCGGTGAACAACGGCATCCGCTTCGACGTCATCAACATCGCCGACCCGACGAACCCGCACCGCGTGGGCCGCTTCGAACTCGACACGCCGGGCCACGCCATCCACGACATCTGGATCGTGGACGGCATCGCCTACACGTCGAACTGGAACGACGGCGTGGCGGTCATCGACGTGGGCGGCGGCGACAGGGGCGGCAGCCCGGCCAACCCGGTCGAGATCGCGCGCTTCCGCGACATCGGCGGCGCCACCCACGCCGCGTTCCCGTACCGGAGCCCCACGGGCAAGTTCTACATCTTCATGGGCGACGAGATCGGGGCGCCCGCGTTCGACGGCCAGGAGGACGGCCGCACGCCGGAGTTCATGAGCGGCTACATCCACGTGGTCGACTTCACCGACCCCGAGAACCCCGAAGAGGTGGCCCGCTACGAGATCCCGGAGGCGGGATCGCACAACATGTGGATCGAGGACGACCGCCTCTACGCCGCATTCTACCAGGGCGGCCTGCGCGTGCTCGACATCTCGGGCGAGCTCAAGGGCAACCTGTACCACCAGGGCCGCGAGATCGCGGTGTACAAGTCGTACGATCCCGACGGCTTCGTGGCCAACGCGCCCTTCACCTGGGGCCCGCAGATGCACAAGGGCAACCTGTTCTTCTCCGAGTACTTCTCGGGGATGTGGACGGTGAAGCTGCAACCGCGCCGTACGCTGGTCCCGTGATGCGCCGAGCCGGACTGGCGGCCGCGGTCGCAGTGGCCGCGGCCGCACCAGCCGCCGTCGCGCTGCCCGGTCACGCCGCCGCCCAGTCCTACTGGGCCTACGTCGCCGCCGAGTCCGAGGACGAGGTCTCCCTGCTCCGCTACGACGCCGGCGGCGACCTCGTCGTCGAAAAGACGATCACCACCGGGTGGCTCGCCGCCGAAATCGAAGCCCCCCACGGCCTCGCCATCGACCCGGCCGGCGAATACTGGTACCTCACCCTGGGCCACGGCTTCCCCAACGGCCGCCTCGTCAAGTACGCGACCGGATCCGACACCATCGTGGGCGTCGCCGACCTCGGCATGTTCCCCGCCACAATCGCCGTCCCGCCGCACGGCACCCTCGCACTCGCCGTCAACGCCAACTTCCACGGCGACCACGTCCCCTCGACCGTCACCATCGTCGACCTCGAGACCATGTTCCCGATCGACGACGTCGTCACCTGCACCATGCCCCACGGCTCCCGCTTCAACGCCGACGGCTCGAAGCACTACTCCGCGTGCATGATGGACAACCAGCTCGTCGAGATCGACGGCGCCACACTCGACGTCACCCGCCGCCTCGACCTCATCGCCAACGAGCCCGCGCACGCTCCGATGGACGGCCACATGGCCATGCCCGCGCCCGGCGGCGCCAACTGCTCGCCCACCTGGACCACGCCCCATCCCGACGGCAACCGCGTCTTCGTCCCCTGCAACCGCGGCGACGCCATTCTCGAGGTCGATCTCGCGTCATGGCGCGTAACCCGCCGCCTCGAAGCCCCGGGCGCCCCCTACAACCTCGACCTCACCCCCGACGGCGCGACCCTCCTCGCCACCCTCAAGGGCAGTGCCAAACTCGGCATCTGGGACGTCGAGACGGGCGAGCTGCTGCACCTCATCGACTCGCTCATCCCCGTCACCCACGGCGTGGTCGTCACCCCGGACGGCCGCTACGCCATCGTCACCGTCGAGGGCATCGGCGGAGATCCGGGCACCGTGGAAGTCATCGACATCGCAGCGGGCGCCCGCGTCGCGTCCGCGCAGATCGGCAAACAGGCCGGAGGAATTGTCCTATGGAAGATGGAAGGGTGAACAAGCGCGCCGTCCTCGCCGCGGCGGCCCTCGCCGCAATCGCCTGCCAGCCCGCTCCCCCGGAGAGCGTGCAGAACGAACCCGGCTGGCTCTGGTCCGACGAGCGGGTCATGGAGACCGTCAACGCGGTGCGCGCGGGCCGCAGCCTCCAGCCCGAGTCGTGGCCCGGCGGCGCCCGCGTCGCCGTCCTCCTCTCCTTCGACGTCGACAACGAGACCGTCCTCGGACTCCGCTACGGCGATGCCACCGTCGGCTCCCTGTCACAGGGACAGTACGGCGCGCGCGTCGCGCTCCCCCGCGTCGTCGACCTCCTCGACCGCGAGGGCATCCCCGCCTCGTTCTTCGTCCCCGCCGTCAGCCTCATCCTCAATCCCCACCAGATCGACGTGATCCAGGCGGCAGGCCACCACGAATTCGCGATCCACGGCTGGATCCACGAACTCAACTCCAGCCTCGACGCCGAAACCGAGCGCGCCCTCCTCGAGCGCGCCGTCGACTACATGACCGAAGTCACCGGTGTCCGCCCGCTCGGCTACCGCGCCCCGTCCTGGAACTTCAGCCCGAACACCCTGGACATCATCCGCGAGATGGGCTTCCTCTACGACTCGTCTCTCATGGCCGACGACCGCCCGTACGAGATCAACGCCCACGGCGAGCCCACCGGCATGGTCGAGCTGCCCGTCGAATGGATCATGGACGACGCTCCGGTCTTCAACCCGAGGGGCGCCAGCTACTCGCACCCGCGCGACGTGCTCGAGGTCTGGAAGGACGACTTCGACGGCGCCTACGCCGAAGGCACCATGTTCCTGCTCACCATGCACCCGCACGTGATCGGCCACAGGTCGCGCATCGTCGTGCTCGAGGAGTTGATCGAATACATCAAGGGCCACGAGGACGTGTGGTTCGCGACGCACCTCGAGGTGGCACAGTACGTGAAGGAACAGGCCGGGCTTTAGAAAGGTGCGCTAACCTCAACGACAAGAACCGGGACAGGACCCGGATCGGCGTGAAGCCGTCCACGGCATTCAGGCGTTTTTTTCGGACCCGACCATGGAATCGAGCTTCCTGAGCAGGTGCGCTACGGTTACACCCCGGTCAGGTTTCGAGTCACAGAGCAACCACCGGGGTCGTCCGCCCAGCAGGAGCAGTAACGATCAGGCCTCCGCCCCGTGGTCCTTGTACCAGGCCAGATGGCGCCCGATCGGGATTCCCAGCAGCGGCCGATGCACGACCATTCCTGCGTCGCTGAGCCCGGAGGCGAGACCGAAGTCGACGTAGTCCATGCCGGCATGAATCTCGACGATCATCCCCCCGACCGACGCATACCTTGTTACCAGGGTGTCCACGATCCGCTGGGACCAGGCGCGGCGATCGGCGGCGGGCAGGTCGCCGAGGGAAACGTCGTACCAGGCGATTCGGGTCTCCGGGTTGACCAGCCCGTACTTGGCACTCAGGATGTACCACGGAACGCCGGACTGTTCGGCGTACTTCCGACGGCATCTCCACAAGGCGGAGACGTACAGGTTCTTCGCCGCAACCCGGCTCGCCCACTCCAGTTTGCCCTTGACAGACCCGATGAGCATCAAGTCCGGCACGACCGTCCCGTCCCCTGGGCCGGCCTGCTTTTCCGTCGCTCTACCCTCGCGTAGTCCTTGCATCGGGTACGGCTCCGTTGACCGCTTGCCGCCATTTCTGCCGCGAAATTATCATAGTACGGTCACCGCGGCCAGTTGTACAGGGTAGCAGCCGCACCCACGGGAGACGAGATGACGATGTTGCGCGGTGTGCTTCGGACGACTCTGACGGGCCTGGCCGCGGCCCTGGCTGTCCCCGCCGTCGCGGCGGCACTTCCGGCCTTCCAGGACCCGCCCCCGCGGATGGCCGCCGCTGCCGCACCGCCGCCCGCAGTCTCCGCCTGCGACGACTCCCCGCCCCCTCCCGGCGCCACATTGACGCCCAGCCGCGACCTGTACTGCATCTTTCTCACTGCGCGGCCCGGCCTGGAGCGCATGTCCGGGCACCTGGAGCTGCACACGCCCCACACCCCGTTCGGGGTCGCCGTCAATCCCGCCGGAAACCACCTGTACGAGGGCATCCTCACGCTGGAAGGGCTTCCCGACCCCGCCACGCTCGGTGACTACAGCCACATCGTCGCCTGGCTGGCCACCCCGCTCTTCGACCGGATCAGGAGCCTGGGGCCGGTCGGGAACGGGACGCGCACCATCGGCGAGATCAGCCTGAACAAGTTCATGATCCTGATCACGGCGGAGCCGCGGGCCGACGCGCCCGAGTGGGAGGGGAGGCTGCTGCTGCGCGCGACCTCGCCCAGTGCGCGGATGTCGCCGCCCGACATGCAGGAATTCCTGTTGGGGGCGACCGGGGTCGGGAGCCGGCGCGCGGCGACGGGCGGCATGGTTGCGGGCGACTCGGCGGGCGCGATGGCCATGGCCGACTCGTCCGCCGGGGCGATGCCGATGGGCGCCCACGAGCACGCCGGCGGGGCGGGCGGCAACGGCTGGCCCCACCCGCCCATGATGCCCGGGCTGACCATGTTCCCCGCCCTCATGGCGCTCGACCCGCCCGGCGCGAGCCCCTTCCTGCCCGGCGCGGACATCGACCCCGGGACGCTGCCGCTGGCACGGCCCCGCGATGTCATCCAGCTGGCCGATGGCGACGAGATCGACCTGGAGGCCGGGCTGGTCCGGCGCCGGATCCGCAGCCGCGACTACGTCATGTACGGCTTCAACGGCCAGTACCCCGGACCGCTCCTCCACGTCCCCGAGGCGGCCACCGTCACCGTCAACTTCACGAACTCGATCGCCTGGCCGACGACCATCCACTGGCACGGCCTGCGCCTCGACAACGCGTCGGACGGGGTCCCCGGCGTCACCCAGGACCCGGTCGAGCCCGGCGAGACCTTCCGCTACGAGATCCACTTCGCCGACCCCGGCCTGTACTGGTACCACCCGCACCACCGCGAGGACATCCTCAAGGACCTCGGCCTCTACGGGAACATGCTCGTCGAGCCGCGCCAGCCGGACTACTACGCGCCGGCCGACCGCGAGGAGTTCCTGATGCTGGACGACTTCCTGATGGCCGGCGACGAGCCCATGCCCTTCGGCCGCGAGCGCACCAGCCACGCCTTCATGGGGCGCTTCGGCAATCTCATGCTCGTGAACGGCGAGCCGGACTACGAGCTGGAGGTGAGGGCCGGCGAGGTCGTGCGGCTGTACCTCACCAACGTGTCCAACACGCGGACCTTCAACCTGTCGTTTCTGGCGGAGGGTGGCGGGCCGGCCGGCGGGACCGAGGGCGCTGCCGCCCCGCGCATCAAGGTGATCGGCACCGACATCGGCGCCTTCGAGCGCGAGGAGTGGGTCGAGAGCATCGTGCTGAGTCCCGCCGAGCGGTTCATCGTGCATGTGCGCTTCGACGAGCCGGGAGAGTACGCGCTCGTCAACCGCGTGCAGGGGATCGATCACCTCGGGGGCGCGTTCTTCGCCGAGACGGACCCGATGGGGACGGTACGGGTGACCGCGCCCGCCCCCGACCCGCAGGGATCCGACGACGATACTAAACAAAATGGTTTAGTATCAGAGACCGTGCCGCCGAAACAGGCGTCCGAGGCCTCCGCCGCCTTCGACACCCTCCGCACCAATCTCCACGCCGCCCGCGAAATCGCCCTCTACCGCGAGTACTTCGACGCCCCGGTCGACCACGAGCTCACCTTCACCCTCGAGGCGGACGGCCTCCCGTTCATCGTGGAGCGCCTGATGCAGTTCGATTCCGCCTACTTCCACCCCGTGGAGTGGAGCGGCACGATGCCGATGATGAACTGGAACTCGTCGTCGGCGGAGGTGCAGTGGATCGTGCGCGATCCGGCCACCGGCGCCGAGAACATGGACATCCAGTGGGACTTCGAGGTGGGCGACGTGGTGAAGATCCGGCTGCACAACGAGCGGCGGTCCTTCCACGCCATGCAGCACCCCTTCCACATCCACGGGCAGCGATTCCTGGTGCTCGCGCGCAACGGGGTGCCGAACGAGAACCTCGCCTGGAAGGACACGGTGCTGCTCCCCACCGGAACGACGACGGACATCCTCCTCGAGATCACCAATCCGGGCCGCTGGATGGCGCACTGCCACATCTCCGAGCACCTCGAGGCGGGGATGCGGATGCTGTTCACCGTGAACCCGTGACCGCGCCCTGGCACGAAGCCCACCGCCGGGCACTGGAGAACGGCGAGTCCTCCTACATCGATCCGCAGACCGGCTTCCACGTCTTCACCGAGATCGGGCTGCGGCGGCGCGGGACCTGCTGCGGCAGCGGCTGCCGGCACTGCCCCTTCCAGCACGAGTCGATGCCGCTGCCGGACCGGGCGGCCCGCGGCCAGCAACCCGCCTGGCTGACCGCCGGGCGCGCACCCGAGGATCCGGTCGACGTCCTCTTCTGGAGCGGCGGCAAGGACAGCTTCCTGACCTGGCGGGCGCTGCGCCGCGAGGCGCTCCGGCCGGTCGTCCTCCTCACCACCTTCGACGCGGGCACCCGCACCGTCGCGCACCAGGAGATCCGGATCGACGCGGTGATCCGCCAGGCCGAACACCTGCAGCTTCCGCTCCTCGGCGTCCCGCTGCACCCCGGTCACGCCTACCCGGCCCGCATCCGCGAGGCGGTCGAACTGGTTCCGCGGATCGCCCGGTTCGTCTTCGGCGACCTCCACCTGCTGCACATCCGCGAATGGCGCAGCGTCGCGTTCCGGGAGCTCGCCGAGGAGCGCGCGGCGTCGCTGCACTTCCCGCTCTGGGGCGTTCCCCCGGGCGCGCTGATCGACGACCTCGAAGCGAGCGGCGCCACCTGCGAGGTGTCGGCGGTGACCGAGGCGGCCGAGGGCGTGGTGCACGTCGGCGACCGCTTCGACCGCGCGATGATGGCGCGCCTGCCGGACCGCATCGACCCGTTCGGCGAGAACGGGGAGTTCCACACGCTGGTGAAGGTCTGGGAGGGGTAGGAGCCCGTGGGCAGATCCAGGCGGTGCGGGTGTCCGTGCGTCGCGCATGGGATGCCTGCGCGGGCCTATCCTGCCCACCGGCGGCGCACTGGCGTCCAGGCCCCTCGCGGCGCACAATGCAGAGTTGAGAGACAGGGTCCGCCGCCTTGCCGCGGGCCCGATCCCGGCACCCCCGGCTGGAGACCGATACGCATGCCAAAGCTGACGCACCGCGCCACCCTCGCGGCCGCCATCCTCATGCCCATCGCGCTTGTCGCGACGGCGCTTCCCACCCACGCCCAGCGCCCCGCTCCCGGCTCGGAGGCCGCCGCGTACGTCGCCGTCGACGCCGGCACCGTGGCGCTCACCGGCGTGACCCTGCTCGACGGGACCGGCACGCCGGCCAGGCGCGATCAGACCGTCGTGATCGAGGGCACGCGCATTGCCGCCGTCGGCGCCGCAGGCGACGTGGCGATCCCCGACGGCGCGGAGGTGCTGGATCTGTCCGGGCACACCGTCATGCCCGGGATGGTCGGCCTTCACAACCACCTCTTCTACATGGCTGCCGGCGGCCGCATGCACCCGATGAGCTTCACGGGGCAGCGGCTCTACCTCGGTTCGGGGGTCACCACGATTCGGACGACGGGGAGCCTCGCGACGTACGCCGAGCTGAACCTGAAGGACGAGATCGAGCGCGGGCTGCAGCCGGGGCCGCGGATCCACATCACCGCACCGTACATGACCGGCGACGAGAGCCTGAACATCATGACGCGGTTCAGGAGCCCCGAGCAGGCGCGGCGCTTCGTGCGCTACTGGGCGGCCGAGGGCGCGACGTGGCTGAAGGCGTACACGACGATCAGCACCGAGGATCTGGCGGCGGCGATCGACGAGGCGCACGCGCAGGGGCTGAAGGTGACCGGGCACCTGTGCTCGATCAGCTTCACCGAGGCGGTCGAGCTGGGGATCGACAACATCGAGCACGGGCTGGGGACGAACAGCGACTACACGCCGGGCAAGGCCAGGGACGAGTGCCCGCCCGACCTGTGGGATATCGCGGAGGCGGTGGATGTGGAGGGCCCCGAGGTCGCCGCGACCTTCGACGCGATGATCGAAAACGACGTGGCGATGACGTCGACGCTGGCCGTGTACGAACTCTTCGTGCAGGGGCGGCCGACGCGCGACGCGCGCACGCTGGCCGCGATGGCGCCCTCGGTGCGCGAGGACTACCTGGCCGCGAAGGCCGAGATCGACGAGATCGGGCGGCCCCCGGAGGGTTTCCTGAACGCGATGGCGTACGAGAAGAAGTTCCACGACCGCGGCGGGGTGCTGGCGGCGGGGGTCGATCCGACCGGCAACGGCGGCGCGCTCGCGGGGTACGGCGATCAGCGCAACTACGAGCTCTTCATCGAGGCGGGGTTCAGCCCGGAGGATGCGGTCCAGGTGCTGAGCGCGAACGGGGCCCGGGTGCTGGACGTCTTCGACGATCTGGGCACGGTTGAGGCGGGGAAGATCGCGGACCTGGTGGTGATGCAGGGCGCCCTGACGGCGGATCCGTCGGTGATCCGCGAGGTGACCATCGTGTTCAAGGACGGGATCGGGTACGATTCGGTCGCCATGCTGGCGGATGTGGAGGGGCGGGTGGGGATCAACTAGGGCTGTGTTGGGGCACGAACCAAAAGGAGCGAGGACAGGAATGAATACCGGGAATGCTGTCAGAGTCGTGGCGGGGGCGCTTGCGCTTGCCGCTTGTGCCGTGCTGGCCGTTGGGACGGACGACGCTGCCGCACAGCGCCCGGAGGCGGGCTCGGCGGCGGCGGGTTACGCGGTCGTCGACGCCGACGCGGTCGCGCTGACGGGAGTGACGCTCATCGACGGGACGGGCGGGCCCGCGCAGCGCGGCCGGACGGTGGTGATCGAGGGGAGCCGGATCAGCGCGGTGGGGGCGGACGGCGAGGTCGTGATACCGGCGGGCGCCGAGGTCATGGACCTGACCGGCCACACGGTCATGCCGGGGATGGTCGGGCTGCACAACCACCTCTTCTACACGGCGGCGGGAGGGCGCTCCGCGCAGCTCACCTTCAGTGCGCCGAGGCTGTACCTGGGGAGCGGGGTCACCACCGTGCGCACCACCGGAAGCCGGCAGCCGTACGCCGAGCTCAACCTGAAGGCCGAGATCGAGGCCGGGAGGACGCCGGGGCCGCGCATCCACATCACGGCGCCGTACATCACGGCGGGGGGCGGGATCTCCGGGATGACGATGCTCGAGTCGCCGGAGCAGGCGCGCCGGTTCGTGCGGTACTGGGCCGCCGAGGGTGCGACCTGGCTGAAGGCCTACACCAACATCCGCACCGAGGAGCTGACCGCGGCGATCGACGAGGCCCACGCGCAGGGGATCAAGGTCACCGGGCACCTGTGCTCGATCAGCTTCACCGAGGCGGTGGCGCTCGGGATCGACAACATCGAGCACGGGCTCGCGACCAACAGCGACTACTCGGAGGGACGGGGGAAGGACGAGTGTCCGCAGAACCTGTGGGACGACGCGACCTCGGTGGACGTCGAGGGGCCGGAAGCGCAGGCGACCTTCCAGGCGATGATCGACGCGGGCGTGGCCATGACCTCGACGCTTGCCGTCTACGAGCTCTTCATCCAGGGCCGTCCCACCCGCGACGCGCGTTCGCTGGAGGCGATGGCGCCGGCGGTGCGCGAGGACTACCTGGCCGCGAAGGCCCAGATCGACGAGATCGGGCGCGACCCGGAGGAATTCAGGAACGCAATGGCCTACGAGAAGGCGTTCCATGATGCCGGCGGCATTCTGGCATCGGGCGTCGACCCCACGGGGAACGGCGGCGCGCTCCCTGGCTACGGCGACCAGCGCAACTACGAGCTGCTGTCGGAGGCGGGGTTCGCGCCCCACGAGGCGGTCGAGGTGCTGAGCGCGAACGGGGCCCGCGTCCTGGATGTCTTCGACGACCTGGGGACCATCGAGGCCGGGAAGATCGCCGACCTGGTGGTGATGAGCGGCGACCTGACCATGGACCCGGCGGTGATTCGCAATGTGACCGTTGTGTTCAAGGACGGGGTCGGGTATGACTCGCCGGCGATGCTGGCGGACGTGCGGGGGCGGGTCGGGATCAGCTGACGCCGCACGGGGCACCCTGAATGTAATGGCTGATTTACATTTGTAATGTTTATATGACATTTCTTGTCTGAAATGAACACACTTGGGCGTGCGCCCGCGGTCCTGGCCCTCCTGGGCGCGGTCCTCATCGCCGCCTGCTACGACCCCCAGCCCCCCAGCCCCTGCGGCAGCATCCCCGAACTGACCATCCACGTGGGCGAGACGGCCACCGTGAGCGCGTGCTTCGCCGACCCCAACGAAGAGGACATCCTCACCTTCGCCACGGCGTCGTCCGACCCCGGCGTCGCCACCGTGGCCGGCACCGGCAGCACCGTCATCGTCACCGCGGTGTCCCCCGGCACGGCGGTGGTCACGATGACCGCCACCGATCCGGAAGGCCTCATGGCGCAGCAGAGCTTCCGGGTCGTGGTGCCGAACCGCGCGCCCGCCGCCCTCGGCGCCATCGAGCACCGCGAGCTGATGGTCGGCGACTCCGCCACCCTCGACCTCGCCCCCTACTTCAGCGAGCCCGATGGCCAGGCGCTCACCTACACGGCGGCCTCGTCGGACTCGACCCGCGTCGCGGCTTCGGCACAGGGCGCCGCGGCCACACTCGTCGCGCTCGCGAAGGGCGCCGCCGCCGTCACGCTGACCGCCACCGACCCCGGCGGCCTCGCGGCCACCCACACCTTCCAGGTCACCGTCCCCAACCGCGTCCCGGTCGCGCTCGACTCGATCCCGGCCCGCACCATCGAGGTCGACCGGACCGACACCCTCGACGTCTCCTCCTTCTTCACCGATCCCGACGGCGACACGCTCTCCTACACGGCCGCCGTATCGGACAGCAGCCGGGTCGCCGCGTCCGTCGCGGGGAGCACGGTCACCGTCACCGCGCTCGCCAAGGGAGAGGCCACGGTCACCGTCACCGCCACCGACGACGAGGCCGCGTCCGCCGAGCACACCTTCCATGTAACCGTACCCAACCGGCCGCCGATCCCCACCGGCTCGATCCCGTCCCTTACCCTCTTCAGGGACGAGGCCGACACGCTCGATCTCGCCGGGCGCTTCACCGACCCCGACGGTGACCCGCTCACCTTCGCCGCCACCGCCTCGGACGGCGACGTGGCGGCCGTGGCCGTCTCCGGCTCGACCGGCACCGGCACCCTCACCGTGACAGCCGTCTCCCAGGGCAGCGCCGAGATCACCGTCACCGCCACCGACGACGAAGGGCTCACCGCGCAGCAGAGCTTCCAGGTCACCGTCCCCAACCGCGCCCCGACCGTGGCCAGCCCCTTCCCCGCGCACATCCTCTTCAAGCGCGACTCGCTCCACCTCGACCTCGCCCGGGGATTCACCGACCCCGACGGCGACGCGCTCACCCTCACCGCCACAACCAGCGATGCCGGCGTGGCTGCCGCGATCATCGCCCGCAACACCCTCACCGTCCGCACCTCCGCGGCCACGGGCGAAGCCACGATCACCGTCACCGCCACCGACCCCGGCGACCTGTCCGCCCGACAGAGCTTCACCGTCACCGTCCGGAACCGCGCCCCCGTCGCAACCGAACCGATCCCCGACCTCACCCTCAACGAACGCACCTCGCGAACCGTCGGCCCATCATCCCACTTCGACGACCCCGACGGAGACCCCCTCACCTACACCGCCGAGTCCTCGAACCCCGGGGTGGCCACAGTCCGCGTAACGCACCCGTACGTCATTGTCCGCAGCGTCCGCCAGGGCGAAGCCGAGATCACCGTCACCGCCACCGACCCCGACGGCGCATCCGCGGCCCAGACGTTCGCGGTCACCGTCGATCGCCCGATCATGAACTTCAACATCGGCCTCGGCTTCGCCCCCAGCGTAACCGCGTCCCAGGAGAGGGTGTTCCGCAGCGCCGCGGCGTACTGGGAGTCCGCCCTCCGTTTCACCGAATTCCCCGATGTCGCCGTGAACGCAACCCTGCCCTGCCCGATCCGGGGGATCACCGTGAACATCAACGTCGGGACCATCGACGACATCGCCATCGTCTTCGCGGTCGCGGACCTCGACGGCGAGGGAGGCACTGCCGCGGTCGCCCGCCTCTGCTACATCCGTTCCAGCGACGAAACGCCGCTCCTCGGCATCACGGTCTTCGACCGCGCCGACATCGACCTGCTCGCCCAGGCGGGCAATCTGCGGGAGATCGCGATCCACGAGATCGCGCACGTCCTGGGATTCGGGCTGGGACCGTGGCTGCGCAGCGGCCTCGTCCGCAACCCTTCCGAGATCGATCCCACCGCCGACACGCATTTCTCGGGCGCCCGCGCCATCGCCGCCTTCAACGCCGCGGGCGGCTCCGACTACGCCGGCCCGAAGGTGCCCGTCCAGAACGGCGGCGACGACTCGCACTGGCGTGAGTCGGTCCTGGGCCACGAGCTCATGACCCCCACTGCAACCCTCGGTGTGCCGAACCCGCCGAGCGCCGTCACGCTTCAGTCATTCGCCGATCTGGGCTTCTACAGCATCGACGCATCCCACGCCGAGTCCTACCGCCTTCCGGAGCCCGCACTCGCCGCCGCCATCGCCGCAGCCGCGGAAGCGGGCGGCGAAGTCCTCAACCTCGAAAACGATGTCGAGTACGGCCCCATCACGGTGCTCGACAACGACGGCAACATCGTGCGCGTGATCGGTGACGCAGCCGCACTCCGGGAGCGCACAGGTCCGGTTATCCGTGTGATTCTGAGGGAAGAGCGATGATCCCGGCCCGGCGATCTGCGGGGTTGCGTGGCCACCTCCCGGGGCATAGCCTGACGTGAGCTTCGGGTCCACCGCGCGGTGAGTCCCCGGGGGCGCGGCCCCCTCCCGGCGCGGCATCAGCGGGTTCGCCCACCGCGCGGCCCCCACCACCTCACAGGAGAACGAGCGCAAATGCGACCGATGCGATTGCTGACCCTATTGTGCCTCACGATTGGAACGGCCCTCTGGACGGCCACCTGCGGCGGCGACGGCGGAACAACCGTCGACCCGCCGCCCCCGCCGCCCCCGCCCCCCGCGAACCGCGCACCCACGGCGGTCGGCTCGCTCGGCACCCTGACCATCGACGTCGGGACCGAGGTCACGGTCAACGTCGCCTCCAACTTCAACGACCCGGACGGGGATGCGCTCACCTACTCGGCCGCGACCTCGGACGCCGCCGTGGCCACGGCTTCGGTCTCGGGCGCCACGGTCGCCGTCACGGGTGTCGGCGCGGGCACGGCCAACATCACGGTCACGGCCACCGACCCGGGCGGCCTCACCGCAAACCAGACGCTGGGCGTGACCGTCCAGGCCGTGAACCATCCGCCGACGGTGGTCGGCGGGATCGACGCACAGACCATGACGGCGGGCGACACGCTGACGGCCGAAGTCGCCGACGCCTTCGAGGATCCGGAGGGCGACTCGCTCACCTTCACCGCGACCAGCGCCGACACGGCGGTGGCGACCGCTTCGGTGGACGGTTCGACCCTGACGGTCGTGGCGGTGGCGGAAGGCACGACCACCGTCGAGGTCACGGCCACCGACACCGAGGACAACTCGAACGCCTTCCAGTTCGAGGTGACCGTCGAGCAGCCGAACCGCGCGCCGGAGATCACCGACTCGATCCCGGATCAGATGCTGATGGTGGGCGATACGGTCCGGCTGAACCCGGCCGACCATTTCAGCGACCCCGACGGCGACGACCTGAGCTACGAAGCCGTGAGTTCGAACACCGAGGTCGTGACCGCGCTGATCGACGCGGACGGCATGGTCGAAATCGGCGCGCAGGCCGGGGGAAGCATCGTCGTGACAGTCTCGGCCGAAGATCCGGAGGGCCTCTCGGTGGCGCAGCAGGTCAACGTGACGGTCACGGCGCCCCCGCCCATGATCGCCGACACGATCCCGACCCACGACATGATCGTCGACAGCATGGTGCCGCTCGACATGTCGCCGTACTTCGCCGGCGACGGCCTCACCTACACGGTCACGAGCTCGGACGAGATGGTGGCCACGGCGTCGGCGGACGGCAGCGTGGTGACGACGACGGGCACGGGGGCTACGATGGACACCATCAGCTCCGCGTACCTGACGGTGACGGCCACCAATGCGGGCGGCGAGGCGGTCACGCAGGACTCGATCATGGTACGGGTGCACCAGGAGGCGTATGACTCCCTGCCGGGGATTTCGGTCAACGAAGAGGGGGTTCTAATGGCGCAGCTTGGTGCCGCCACCTTGACACTGTCCTTCTGCTTAGACAGTAACACTACCAGTACGTTGGCGGGCTTCACGATATACTGGACGGAGTGGCAGCGCGCGGTCGGCGGCGGATGGGTCACCGCCCAGGACAACAACAAGGCTCACGTAGAAGGCCGCAACCCAGACCTTCCAGCAGGCTCGATCTGCCCCATCAACATCGAGGACGACAAGTTCCCGCCCGGCATCTACCGCCTGGCCGGCCATGCAAAGCTCGAAGACGAAGACGCCGGCTTCTACAAAACCCCCACCTTCGAAAAGAAGCCCCCGGAGAGCTGAGCCGACGCCCGACCGTGACCGCCCCTCGCCCCACCCCGCCCCCGTGATCGCGCCCACGCGGTGACCGCACCCAGGCCGCGCTTCGCGGTCCCGCACCCGCTCGTGCTGCTGACCGTCTGCGTCGGCCTGGCGGCGGTCGCGAGCCACCTGCTGCCGGCGGGCGAGTACGAGCGGCGGCTCGACGAGGAGTCGGGGCAGAACGTGGTGGTGCCCGGCACCTACCAGGAGGTCGAGCCGAACCCGGTGGGGCCCTTCGAAGCGGTCGTGGCGCTGCCGCGCGGCATCGCCGAGGGGATCTCGGTGATCGCGCTGGTCTTCCTCATCGGGGGCGCCTTTACGGTCGTGGACGAGACGGGGGCGCTCAAGCGCGGGGTGACCTCGCTGGTTCGCGCGCTCAGGGGGCGGGACCTGCTCGTGATTCCCCTCGTGTCCGTCCTCTTCGCCACCGGGGGCGTGGTCGAGAACATGCAGGAAGAGATCATCCCCCTCATTCCCGTGCTGCTCATCCTCACCCGCAGGCTCGGCTTCACCCCGATGGTGGCGGTCGCGATGAGTGCGGGGGCCGCGTTCGTCGGGTCGGCCTTCAGTCCCGTCAACCCCTTCCAGGTCGTGATCGCCCAGCGTCTGGCTGAGCTGCCGCTGATGTCGGGCGCGCTCTTCCGGATCGTGTTCCTGCTGATCGCGCTCGCGTTCTGGATCGCCATGACCATGCGCTACGCGCGGCGGACGCGCGGGGAGCGGGAGGCCGTGGACGAGGGCGGCATGGAGGGGGTGCGCAGGTCCGATCTGGGCATCTTCGTGCTCGTGCTGGGGGCCTTCGTGCTGGCCGTCGTCGGGATGATCTGGTGGCATTGGGGCTTCGACGAACTCTCGGCCGCGTTCTTCATCATGGGCGTGATCGTGGGGCTGCTTGCCGGGATGCGCCTGACGGGGACCGCCGAGGCCTATGTGCGCGGCTTCCGCTCAATGGCATACGCGGGGCTGCTGATCGGGTTCGCGCGCTCGATCTACGTGGTGCTGCAGGACGGGCGCGTCGTCGACACGATCGTGCAGGCCATGTTCACCCCGCTCGAGGGGCTGCCGGTGCTGGCGTCGAGCTTCGGGATGGTGGCGGCGCACACGGTCATCCATGTGCCGGTGCCGAGCGTGAGCGGGCAGGCGGTGCTCACGATGCCGCTCCTGGTACCGCTCTCGGATCTGCTGGGGATGTCGCGGCAGGTGACGGTACTGGCGTATCAGTACGGCGCCGGGCTCTGCGACCTGCTGACACCGACCAACGGCGCGCTGATGGCGATCCTGGCTTCGGCGGGCGTGCGCTACGGGGAGTGGATCCGCCACGTGATCCCGCTGTACCTGGGGCTGGTCGCGCTGGGGCTGGCGGCGATCGGCGTGGCGCTGTGGGTGGGACTGTAGTTCCGTTGACACTAAACATATTTGTTTAGCATTTAGGCGCGGTTCCCCAAGCCGGCGCTCTGAGGGAAGGGCCGGCCCGCAGTTCATTCTCCCGTGGTGTTGCGAACAAACACCGAATATCTTACTCTTCTTCATCCATTTTCGTCCACATAAGCCGAAACGCTGCGTCCCCGAAGGCCCGACCAAAGGAGCCTGCTCTGAGCAAACGTGAACTGACTGTCGATCTGCTCTGCCGCGCGGCCCGCGCCTTCTCCGAGACGGAATCAGAGCACCGCGAGCCGTCGCTTTTCGGAGTAACCGACGGCAAGAAGGTAGGAACCTACCTGGAACACAAGTTCCGACAGGAGCTTCACCACAGGTACGTCTAGCTGTATGGCCTTGGCTACTCACTGCTTGTCTTCGTGTACGACAAGACGGACGATGAGGAGACTCGCACCGCCCGGCTCAACATCCTTCGCACGATCTATGTAGCCGCGGGGCGAACTGCGGACTTCCAGACCACCACCGGCATCCGCCGGATCCTCGAGAACAGCGGCAATGTGGACGACCTCCTTGCCTTCTTCGAGGAACGGTTGCTTCCTGTGGAGGAGATCGAGGCGAACCGTCTTGCGGAAAAGGTCCTCTCGGACCCCCCCGACATCGGATACCTCACGATCTCGAACGCCCTGCAATGGCGGCTACAATACCGTCGAGCGATCAACGAAGCCGGCGCTGTCGACGGCATCCTGCGAGTGAGGTGATCCCTGCCTTCCAGGACCAGGCCCCGAGCCAAGGCTGAGTTCGGCGACTTTCAGACGCCGCGGCCACTGGCGAACCGCGTGTGTGCCCTTCTGGCCGACCGTGGCCTTCGTCCGGCCAGCGTCCTTGAGCCAACGTGCGGAACAGGGACCTTTCTGGATGCTGCGATGCGAGCGTTTCCGTCGGCGCGACGGCTACTCGGCTTCGAGATCAATCCCCAGTACGTGGCCAGGGCCAGGGACCTCCTCCGCGGGTCTTGCCCGGTCGCCGATGCTCAGGTACACCAGGCCGATTTTTTCCGGACGGATTGGGACGAAGTACTGCTGGGGCTCCCGGGGCCAGTATTGGTTCTCGGAAATCCACCGTGGGTGACGAGCGCAGACCTAACACGCCTTGGAAGCTCGAATCTCCCGGAAAAGACGAACTTCCAGGGTGACCGCGGGCTGGACGCCCTTACAGGCAAGGGCAACTTCGACATTTCGGAGTGGATGCTCCTGCGCGCCTTGCAGTGGATCGAAGGGCACGAAGCAAGTCTCGCAATCCTCTGCAAGGTTGCGGTGGTTCGGCGGATCCTGCGTCATGCGTGGAGCCATGGATACAGGCTTCGGAATGCGGAGGTGCGTCGTATCGACGCCAGGAAGCACTTTGGAGCATCGGTCGACGCGTGCTTGTTCGTGGTCTCGGGTTCTCCTCTGCGTGGAGAAGTCGAGTGTGCAGTACACGACACGCTTGAGGCTGCCGCCCCGTCGTCGCGGTTCGGGCTCCGGGATGGAGAGCTCGTGGCTGATCTGGAGCTCTACGAAAGGTGGAAGCACCTGGCCGGGCCGCAGCGATATCGGTGGCGCTCCGGTGTGAAGCACGATTGCTCGAAGGTCATGGAACTCCGCCGACGCGGACCGGACTCGTATGTGAACGGTTTACAGGAGGAAGTGCAGCTTGAGCCTCGGTTCCTGTTCCCGATGCTGAAGAGTTCCGAAGTGGCGAATGGTACCGTGGCCGAACCGAAGCGATGGATGCTGGTAACTCAGTCGACCATTGGGGATGACACCAATCGCATCGAATCTGAAGCTCCCCGGACCTGGAGATATCTGTGCGCACACGCCGACCGCCTCGACCGCCGCGGTAGCACGATCTATAGAAACCGAGCCCGCTTCTCGGTCTTCGGTGTGGGCCCCTACACCTTCGCACCGTGGCGCGTTGCCATCTCTGGCTTCTACAAGAAGCTCGACTTCCGCACGGTGGGCTCTTTCGAAGGCAAGCCCATTGTTCTGGACGACACCTGTTACTTCGTGCCCTGCGGGTCGAAGGCTGAAGCGGATTGCGTACACGACCTGCTGCGCTCTGAACCTGCCCAGGAACTGCTGGGCGCTTTTACGTTCTGGGACTCCAAGCGACCGGTCACGGTGAGACTACTTGGTCGCCTGGACCTCTTGGCGGTCGCTCAAGAACTGGATGCCGACAAGAGTGTGTTGGTCCTGTTGCGCGAACGCCACTGTGCCAGAGGCCAGCTTGAGCTTCTGTAGCCGCTCCAGCATCCGGGAGATCATCTCGTGCTCAAAGGCCTACATATGTAAAGGCCACATGACAAAATGCCATGTGGCCTTTACATTTCCCTGCCCGGCTTGTTTACCGGCTGGAGCTCCCCGCACCTCCCGCTGCCTGCTCTTCCACGAACCCCCGCGCCTCGTCGAGCCCGGAGATGCCTTCACGGCCCTCCCACAGCGCGGACACCTTCGAGTAGTTCTCGAGCGCGACCATGGTGTTGCCCATCGCCGCATTCGCGCGGGCCAGACCCAGCAGCGAGCGCGGACGCCCCGCCATGCGCTGCAGCGAGGTCTCGAACATCTCGGCCGCGTCCTCGGGGCGGTCCAGCTCGAGGAGCAGCTCGCCGTAGAGCTCGTGGACCGGCTTGACCGGGTTGGCGGAGCCGCGCGGCGGCGACATCGCCTCGACGGTCTCGACGGCCTTGTCCATGAATCCGGTCGCAACGTCGGCGTGCCCCATGCCCTGGTGCAGCAGCGCGCTGACCTGCATGTGCATGACGTGGTCGTAGCCGCGGCCCTCGGACTTCTCGGCGAGCGCCTTCTCGGCGGCCGCCAGCGTCTCCTGGTCCCCGGTGCGCGCCGCGCTTAGGCCGGTCGCGAGCAGCTCGACGGAGCGCATGTCGTCGGTCACGGGCCGCACGTCCCACTGCTCGGTCTCGACGGTGTAGCGCGACTTCAGCAGCGGCACCGCCCCCCGCGCCCGCTCCGCCCCGGCCGCACCACGCGCGCCGCCGACCTCGAAGCCCTCGTTTTCGGCCATGGACTCGATGCGCTCGATCCACATCCGCGCCTTGGCGTAGTCGCCGCGCTGCAGGTCGCCGTACTGACCCCAGTCAAGCGAGTGCACCGCATCGCCGAGGGCGTCGCCGGGCTCCCACAGCTCGACGGCTACGTCGTAGGCGGACTCGTTGTGACCCGAAACCAGGTCCCACATGCCGTGCTGGATGAAGATGTGCGTGGGCATGTGGCGGGCGTGCGACACCGCGGGCGCGATGCCGGCGAAGGCGTGGGCCGCCTCCAGCGCCAGCGGGGCGTTGATGGGGTGGTCGAAGGAGTGGATGGTGTAGTGGGCCGCGCCCGGGTGGACGGGATTGTCGTTCAGCAGCTTGAGCGCGATCGTGCCGGCGCGGATGTTGTAGCGCTCGGTCACGTTGCCGTTCAGGCGGTTGACGCCCAGCAGCGACAGCGCGTAGAAAGCGGCGATCTCGGGGTCGTCCGGGTACGCCTCGTGCAGGTCGCCCATCGCTTCCATGTACTCGAAGCGGCGCTGGGTGTGGTCGCCGTCGCCCCAGAGGATCTCGACCGCGCGCATGAGGCCCTTTTCGCGCTCGGTGGGCGCCTTGGCGATGCGCTCCTCGGGGGTCGGCGCGAGGCGCTCCAGGGCCTTCCTGGGCTCGGTCGGGTCCATGTTGGTGACGAGCGGATGGTTGTAGGCGAGGGACTCGCCCCAGTAGGCCAGCGCGAAGTCGGGGTCGATCGCCTGGGCTGCGTGGAACTGCTCGCGCGCCTGCTTCCAGCCGAAGCTGTGCAGGATCGCGACGCCGCGCAGGAAGTGGTTCTGCGCCTCGCCTGTGGCCGAGGTCGGGAAGTCGATGACCCCGACCTCGTCGAACTGGGCGGCCGCGGGTGGCGGCGCGACAAGGGCAGCGAGGACAAGGGCGGCTGCGGCGGCCGCGCTCCAGACGGTCGTGCTCGATCTCTTCATGTCGATCATCCTCATGCTTCGGCCGCTTTTGCCGGCCGTGTGGTGCAAGACGCGGGACCGGGCCCGCGCCGTTCGATATTCTCAGGCCTCGGCCAGTGCTTCGGCCATGTTGTTCAAAGCCCTATCTACAATAGCACGCGGAGAGGCCAGGTTCATGCGCATGTAGCCATCTCCGCCCGTGCCGTAGTTGGATCCCGGGTTGAGGAAGACGCCGGCGCGCTCGGCGAACCAGCGCTGGACCACCTTCTCGGCGTTGGCGTCGGCGCTGCCCTCGGCGACCTGGCGGGCGGCGGTCTCGGGGGCCCCGATCCGGTCGGCGAAGTCGGCGACGTTCAGCCAGGCGAGGTAGGTGCCCTGCCCCTTGCGGTGGCGGATCCCCGGGAGGTTGTCGCGGATGTACGCCTGCGCATGGTCGTGGTTCGCGTCGAGGTAGGCCAGCAGGTCGTCGAGCCAGGGCTCGCCCTCGGTGAGCGCGGCGCGGGTCGCGACCATGCCGAGCGTGCTGAGGTCGGCGCGGGTGTTCGTCCGGACGCGCGCCAGCAGGTCGGGGTTGGTGGAGTGGAACCACGCCACCTTCATCGCCGCCAGGCTGAAGGACTTGCTCGCAGACGAGAAGGTGAGGCTGTTGTCGACGATCTCGGGATCCAGGCTGGCAAAGGGGGTGAAGGTGTTGCCCTTCGTGACGAAGTCGCGGTGGATCTCGTCGGCGAGGACGACCACGCGGTGCTTGAGGCAGATCTCGCCCATGCGGGTCAGATCTTCGGGCGACCAGCAGTTGCCGGTGGGGTTCTGCGGGTTGCAGAGGATGAAGCTGTTGCACCGGCGCGCGCGGCGCTCGAAGTCGTCGAAGTCGATCGAGTAGCGGCCGTCGGCGTCGACGACCATGGGGTTGTCTTCGGTGACGGTGCGGGTGAAGCGCAGGTCGGTGTAGAAGCCGGAGTAGGTCGGCGTCGTGAGGAGGACCTTCGTGCCCGGGGGCGAGAAGGTGTGGAGCGCGCCGATGAGGCCGGGGTGGACGCCGGTGGTGAAGACGACGGTGGAGGGGTCGACCTCCACGCCGTAGCGGCGGTGCTCCCATTCGGCGACGGATTCGGCGTAGGAGTCGGGGCGGGCCATGTAGCCCCAGTTCTCGTGGCTGCATCGTTCGGCGAGGGCCTGGGTGATGCAGGGGGCCGCGCGGAAGTCCATGTCCGCGACGCCCATCCCGGCGACGATGTTGTCGCCGAACTGCTCGATGGCGCGGTCCCAGCGCACGCTGTCGGTGCCCACGCGGTCGTAGACTTCGTTGAAGTCGTAGTCGTCGCTGGGGAGCGCCAGGAGGGGGCGGGGGCGCCCGGTGGCGGTGTGGGCCGCGAGGCGGGAGGCGCCTGCTGCGCCGGCCGCGCCGACGAGGGCGGTGGTGCCGGCGCGACGGAGGAAGTTTCTGCGACTGAATCGTGGCTTTTGCGACATTCTGACAGCTCCGTGGACGGTCCTCTCAATCATCCGGTCAGAATGGCGGAACGGGAGCCCGCGCGCAAGTTATATTGAGTGCTGTGTGGACGGTCTGGCGGCATTGACATGCATGGGAACGGCGAACCTGTGAGCGAGCTTACAAGGTGGGAGTGTGTCAACCTGGAGTGCAGCTATCGGCGACCTGTCATCCGCGTCGCCGGCGTACACAACACTCCTCCGAGGTGCTTCGTCTGTTCCGGGGCCATGGAGAAGGGGCATCAGCCCGTTCTCAGCGCATTGGTTCCTCCTGGGCCGTCATCTCCTCTCGGTCGACAGCCAGTGCGTCGTGGTGCATGAGGATGTTGAAGAGCAGCGCGTAGGACCCGTGGGTGTGTGAACGCCAGAAGGGGTTGATATCAATACGATAGCAAAACGCTATCATCAGCGCGCCCGTTCGAGCCGCCAGATGTCGACGTGATCCAGTTCGAGTTCGTCCTCGCGGATCGTGACGAGATAATCTCCTGCGAATACCGGGACGCTGCGGTCCTTGTATGGAGCCGCAGGCACGCTGCCCAGGAGTCGTCCCTCGGGATCGAAGAACTCCCAGCGGTCGCCGGCGGTCCGGATCACCTCCACCCACAGCTTGCCGTCGGGTGCGACGTAGATCTGTTCGATGAAGGGCTTCCGGTCGGGACGGCTGAATGCGCGGGGTCTGCAGGAAGCGTTCGGGTAGCGCTCGCGGAACTCGTCGTATTCCGCGTTCCCGACGGCCCATTCCGCGTCCGAGATGGGCTCGGTGGGCAGGGTGCGTTCGATCACCCGCAGGGTGTCGCCCGCGCTGCCGATGACGGCGATCCGGTAGAAATACCCCCACGCCGAGTACATCGCTCCACCGGAAGCAGGGTGCAGTACGAACTTTGCCGCGAACGGGGCCCCGTAGAGGCCAATGGCGCCTTCGGCCTCGCAGAAGATCGGCTCCACCGCGCCTGGCTGGTCTCCGTCGCCCCGCACCCAGGGAATCGTGTCGCCGGTATCTCCGCTGCTGTGGTGGCCCACCCAGATGGACTCCATATCCGCACCGAGCGCATAGCGAAAGACCTCGTTCGGGCCGACAGGGTAGAAGCGGAGATCGGCGGGCGAGCCGGTCCACCCCCCGGTGGTCGTTCTCTGGCCGAGCCACTCGCCGGCGGCGGAAAACTCGCCGATGCGGCCCAGATGGGGATCGTAGGCGAGGAGCCGGTCGCCGACCCAGGCAATGGAGTAGATGCTGCTGAATTCGCCGGGCCCTTCACCGTCTCGGCCAAAGGTGCGCCGGTGGGCGCCGTCCAGACCGAAGACACGGATCTCGCGGTTTTGCGCATCGGCGATGAACACGTTCCCATCGGGGCCCAGAGCGACGGCGGTGACCCGGCCGAATTCCTCGGGACCGCCTTCGTCCGTGAGCGTCTTCGGGCCGATGGAGACCACTGGGGCGAGCCGCCATGCGGGTGGAGTGCCGGAGTTGGTGACGTGGAATACGGCGCCGACGGTGTCGAAGGTGGTGGTGAGGTTGCCGGCGCCCGAGCCGGAGTCTTGTTGGCCGCAGGCGGCTGGCAATGCGCACGCAAGGCATGGGAGCAGGATCCGGCACCGCACCATGCCCGTCATTGCGGAACGAATTCGGGCGTCAGCACGAGGATGAGTACGGGCTCCTCGGCGGAGGTGCGCGTCGATCCCAACACCACCGTCTGGCCATCGCGGATCGTGACCGAGGCTTCGAGAAACACTTCCACGGGATCTCTTCTTGCGGTTTCCCTGATGCTCCACGGGACAATGCTGGTGAGGCTCACATCGACGCGTATCGTCGGTGAGGAGGGGGGCGCCCTGACATCCACGCCGAGTTCCCATGGCACCTCCGAGTCCCCCACGACGATTCTCTGGATTCCGGAGCCGTCCCAGCGAGGAGATCCACCCCTGTCCTCCAACACGATGTTCACGACCGGCGTCGACACGAGCCGATACCCCCGGAAGTTGAAGAGCTTCCTCAGCTCGTGGACCACATCGGCGATCTCGGGGTCCTGCTCCGTGAAGCCATCGGCCTGGACGAGGTAGAAGCGGAACCGCACCTGCTGGAAGTCCTTCGTCGTCTCCTCCTGAGCACTCGCGACGCCCGAAAGCGGTCCCAGCATCAACGGCAGGATCAACGCGACCAGAAGCCTGCGTCGCACAGTATCAATCATCAGTCGCTCTCCTTCGGGTTGAGTAGCCATACTACCGCGATATCGGGATTGCTTGTGGGAAAGACGACGAAGGGCTTGTCTGCCTCCACGTCCATTTCGGCCATCATGTTTGTTGCCGGCGGTGCGCCTGCGGGAGATTCCAGTCCTCCGTGCGGGTCGTTTCCTGCGCCGCGCACCAGGATCAGCGCGGCAACGGCGGCCGCGGCTGCGAGGGGTGCCAGCGTGCGCCTCCTCCAGGATGTCCGCCAGCGTGAGTGCACAGCCTTCGCGTCCTCCACGGCCGGTCCGCCCTCCACCGCCGGAAGCGCCTCACTCAGCTCCTCCGCCATCGCTGTGAGCACGGCGTTCATGTTCCGCTTGTCTCGATGATCCATCATGCCTCCGCGCTTCCGTGCTCGTGACCATGGGCCAGCATCTCCCTGCGCATCCTCCGCCGCGCGCGCAGCAGGTGCACCCGCACCGTGTTCGGATTCATCCCCAGCAGACCGGCGGCCTCCCCCGGCGTCAGCCCCTGCAGATCCACCAGATCGAAGACTTCGCGCTGCCTCGTCGGCAACTCTCTCAGAAGCGTCCCGATCAGTCCCAGCGTTCTCTTCATCTCGATCCTGCCGAGCGGGTCCTCGAGCCGAGGGGCCGCGTCCTGCGCCAACCGCCCCAGCCTGTCGGTCA
The DNA here is from genome assembly GCA_965211645.1 of Longimicrobiales bacterium. Taxonomy (GTDB): domain Bacteria; phylum Gemmatimonadota; class Gemmatimonadetes; order Longimicrobiales; family Gaopeijiaceae; genus Bin94. Next base: position 1,768,307 of record OZ242947.1, read on the forward strand.
GGCTCAGCTCCCGCCGCTTCCCGCGCTGGTGGTCCAGGCCGGCGTTCCTCGTGATGCGGTAGACCCAGCTCGTCACCTTCGAGCGGCCGTCGAAGCTGTGAATGGATCCCATCATTCTCGTCAATACCACCTGTGCGACATCCTCCGCGTCGTCGGGATCGCCGGTGATCACCAGCGCCCAGCGGCAGATGAGAGGACGGAGAGCACCCGCCAGCCTACCGAGCGCCCCCTGTTCTCCCTTCCCGGCCCTGACGGCCAACTCCAAGATCTCTCGGTCGGAGAGCATGGCGCTCTCGGTCCTGGTTTCTCTTCGCGTGTGGATTTCGAGGAATGAGACGGCGGCGGCGGGCGGAGCGTTTACCTGGACGGAAAATGGCGGTCCTGCCCGCGCCCGTGCGGCCGTCAGCCCGTGGCGCGGTCCAGCGGCCACAGCTGCACGCGCTCCACGCCGAGTTCGTCCGTAGTCGTGCCGAGAATATGGTCTTCGCCGATTTCGAAGACTTCGAGGTCGGGCGGGGTTTCGACAAGTCCCTGCACGCGCCCGTCGGCGTCGAAGACGGTCCAGATGGTCTCGTTCTGTTCCGGGAATCTGTACTCCTGGACGATCGCGACGCCGGCGCTGTCCCGAACCTCCGAGGGCAAGTCCGGCCCCGAGTCGCTCCCGGTGCCGCAGGCGGCGGAGAGCAGGACGACCAGTCCCGCGGGTCCGATTCTCAAAGCCATGGTCAACTCGTCATGCTTCATTCAGTCTGTCCAGTCATGCCATCCGATGCCCGACCCGCGTTAGACACGCCGTCACCGCCCGCCCGTTGCTTAACTGCGCTTCAGCCCTGTCGGACGTGACTCCGTCTCTCGGCCGAGGGCTTGTCAGAGTCCGCCGGTTTTGACAATCTGGCACAGGGACAGGATTCCCGGTGTACTGACGGGTGTCATGAAGAGGTTATCGCTGTTGCTCCTGGTGCTCTTGCTCGCCCTGCCGGCGTGCGAGGGCAATCCCACGCCGGACGAGGAGGCCGTGGTGCTGGTGCACGGCCTGGGGCGCTCTCGGGCGTCGATGGCCGTGCTGGCGCAGCGGCTGGAGTGGGCCGGCTACGGGGTCGTCACCGTCGGGTACAGGTCACTCCGGACCGCGTTCCCCGAACAGGTGGCGGAGGTCAGGTCCGTGGTCGAGCGGTGCTGTGCGGAGTCGCCCCGGATCCACTTCGTCGGGCACTCGCTGGGCGGGCTGGTCATCCGCGGATACCTCGCCGAGTCGCCGCCCGAGCAACTCGGCCGCGTTGTGCTGCTGGCGCCGCCGAGCCAGGGCAGCCTCTTCGTGGACTGGCTGGGAGAGATTCCGGCCGCCAACAGAGTGCTGGGGCCCGTCGGCAGTGAGCTGGGGACCGACAGCACGGATATTCCGGCGACCCTGCCGCTGCCGGACTACGAGATGGGCATCATCGCCGGAAACCGCAGCATCCAGCCCATCGGCCACCTGGCGATCCCGGGCCCGGACGACGGCGTCGTGAGCGTGGAGCAGACCCGAATCGAGGGCGTCCCGGTCATCGTGCTGCCGCGCTCCCACGCTTTCATCATGAGCAGCCGGTACACGGCGCAGGCCGTGGTCACGTTCCTGACGACGGGGGAGTTCGGGGACATCCCGGATTTGGCCTGGTAGGGCCGACGCCGAACTGAGCGTCTGTTCGACCGCCGGATCGAAGGACGATTGGTCCCGCGGGGATGACCCGGGTCACGGCGATGTTCGGATGGGACGGTCTCCAAAGGGCTGCCGTGCGTCCTGATTGTAAAGAATACATGACATTTCGCCATGTTTGATTTACATATCGGCGATACAACCGCTTCCTTGCGGACGAACTGCCGGAATCAGTCCCATCCAGCTATTGGAACGCCCACGAAACGGGCACACCCTTGGTTCGCGTCGCGCGAGAACCCTGCGCACGCCGCTCGTCACAGCGCGCCAGTCCCATCCCCCGCAACCCGCCCAGATGTCGGCCGACCGTCCTCGAGCCAAGCACGACGAAGCCTACAAGCTGCTCTTCTCCAGCGCGTCCGTGGTGGAGGGGTTTCTGGCCCACATGCTTCCGGACTTCGCGCAACTCGTGGACCCTTCAACCCTTCAGCAGCTCTCTCCGAGCTTCGTCAAGCCAGAGGGACTTCGGCAGCGGCACGCCGACATGCTGTGGAGGGCACGGCTGGAAGTTCACGGTCGGCATCCGGTCTACCTCTCCTTCGAGTTTCAGTCGGCACCGGTGGGCAACATGGCCTTCCGGGTCTACGAGTATGTCGGCTTGATGCTCCGCGAGGCAGAACTCGCTGGCGACTACGACCCCACGGGCACGTTGCCGATTGTGGTGCCGACCGTGGTCTACAATGGGGCAGCACCCTGGAACGCAGCTACCGACCTTGCGGACTGGATTGTGCCTGACGCCGGTCCGGCGCTCCAGAGCGTGCTTGGCCTCCAGATGCGGCGAAACTATATTCTTGCCGACCTGAAGACGCTGAAGCCTGCGGACATTCCCTCCGACAATTGGTTCTCGGTGCTGGTCGAGTGGGAGAGTGCTCGGTGGTCCCGGGATGCGGCTCGCCTGGTCGAACTCTGGCAGACGGTGCTGAAATCCGGTGATGCGGGCATCGTTCGGGGATTCCTGGCGCTGAGACAGCAGTTATCTCCATGGCTACGGATCCCCGATGCGGAGGCTGGCGAAGCCGAATTCCAGGAAAGGACGAAAAAGATGATCCGACACGAAGAGACCTGGCTCGCCGAGAACCTCCGGAAGCGAGACGAGGAACTGCGCCAGGAAGGACGCCAGGAAGGACGCCAGGAGGGGCGCCAGGAAGGGCGCCAGGAGGGGCGCCAGGAGGGGCGCCGATCACTGTTGCGTCAATTGGCGCTCCAGGAATTCGGCCCGGATGGAGTGGCCCGACTCGCGAAACTGTTCGACGAGCGATCGGACCCGGATCGCGACGGAGCACTCGCCCGCGCGATCATCGAGTGCGACACCGTCGCGGAGTTCATCGCCCGGGCTCGGGAGCTTTGAGCCTCACCCGGCCGCCTCCCGCCACTCGGCCAGCAGCCTCGCCTCGGTGGTGCGGTCCAGGCCGGTGCGCAACTGGAATTCGCCTGCTGTCTCCCGGCTCTTGTGCCAGTCCAGCGTGTCCTCCGCGATCACGGCCAGGGGCCGGAAGGCGAGGCCGGCGGCGATCCCGCGGCTGCTGTCGATCCGCCCGTAGTTGAGATAGCGGCCGCGCGGCGGCTGCCAGAAGGGAAGCTGCTGCTGGGGCATCTGGCCGCGCTCGGCGAGGAAGTCCCAGTCGACCCAGGTGAACGACACCGGGGTGGCGGTGATGGCGCGGATGCCGTAGACCAGTTCGGCGGCGGACAGGGGCGCGCCCGGGCCCACGCTGTTGAAGATGCCCGCCGTCTGCTGCTCCAGCAGGTGGATGTAGAACTCCGACAGGTCGCGCACGTCGATGAACTGGACCGGGTCGGTGGGGTCGCCCTGCACCAGGACTTCGCCGCCGGCGTCGATCCGGTCGGGCCAGTAGGTGAAGCGGTCGCTGCGGTCGCCAGGGCCGACGATGACGGGGGGCCGCACGATGAGGGTGCGCGCGCCGAAGCCATCCTCGACCGCGCGCTCCGCAAGAACCTTGGCGGGGCCGTACGCGGTCCATTCGCTCTCGGGGAGGTCCGTGGGGCCGATCGGCGCGTCCTCGTCCATGACTTCGGCGGTGAAGTCGTTGTACACGGCGCGCGTGGACGTGAAGAGGTACTGGTCGGTGGCGTCCCTGAGGAGGTCGACCGAGAGCCCGACCTGGTGGGGCGTGTAGCCGGAGTTGTCGATGACGGCGTCCCAGCGGCGCCCTTCCAGCGCGGTGAGGTCGCTGTTGCGGTCGCCCACGAGCTTCTCGACCTCCGGGAAGAGGTGGGTGTTGGTGCGGCCGCGGTTGAAGAGGGTGAGTTCGTGGCCGCGGGCGAGCGTGTGGCGCACGACGTGCGGGCCGATGAAGCCGGTGCCGCCGAGGATGAGGATGCTCATGCCCTGCTGGCCGGGGCGGTGGGCGGAGCCCGCGCGTCGGCCGGGGCCGGGTTGGGTCGCCGGGCCCGAGCGGCCGTCAGGGCCAGGCCGGGCGGCCGCCCGCCGCGGGGACCCGAGGCCAAGTGCCGCGGCCCCCGCCGCGATGCCCGTCTGCCCGATGAAGTCACGCCGTGTCGTCATTCGTGGTTGCTCCTCGTTGGTTCGGTCTGCGGTGGCTGCCCACGTCGAACCAACGACAATACTTCTGTCCCCCGTGGTCGTGCACCTATTGTATCCGTGCACCACACGGGGACGCCGGGCTCGCCGCCCGGCCCCAGCGCGCCGAACCTCTGCTCCGGAGACAAAAGTGGAATGTATCAGGAAGCGTTGCCGTTTACCCCACCGGCCTGCAACCGCGCGCGGCGCCGCCCCGGCCGCCCTTGCCGCCGGCCTCCTCCTCTGCTTCGCCCCCGGGGCCACGTCCGCCCAGGAGGGCTCGGCGAACTCCATGGCGCAGGCCACCGCCGCCCTCGAGTTCCGAACCATTGGCCCCACGATCATGGGAGGGCGCGTTGCGGAACTCGCGGTGGTCGAATCGGATCCGCGGATCTTCTATGTCGGAGTCGCGACGGGCGGCGCCTGGAAGACCGAGAACGCAGGAATCACCTTCACGCAGGTGTTCAGGGACGAATCGACGGCGTCGGTCGGCGCCATCAGCGTCGCGCCGTCGAACCCGAACGTGGTCTGGGTCGGCACCGGCGAGCCCAACAACCGGCAGAGTTCGCCGTGGGGCAACGGGGTGTACCGGTCGACCGACGCCGGACGGACGTGGACACACCTGGGGCTGGAGAACACGCATCACATCGCGCGGATTCGGGTGCACCCGCGGGATCCGGATGTGGCGTACGTCGCAGCGGTCGGCCAGCTCTGGGGCCCGAATCCGGAGCGCGGAGTCTACCGGACGACGGACGGGGGCGAGACCTGGGAGCGCGTCCTCTACATCGACGACGACACCGGCGCCACGGAGCTGGTGATGGACCCCGGCGATCCGCGCACGCTCTTCGCCGCCACCTATCAACGGCGCCGGCGGGCCTGGGGGTTCAACGGCGGCGGGCCCGGCAGCGGGATCTATCGTACCACGGACGGCGGGGACACCTGGACGGAGCTGACCGAGGGGCTGCCCGCAGGCGACAAGGGCCGGATCGGGCTGGACATCTACCGGCGGGACGGCAACCTCGTGTTCGCGCTGGTCGAAGCCGACGCCCGCGCGCCCGGCCAGGGCTTCGGCGGCGGGGCCGGCACCGATGCGCAGAACGGCGTCTACCGCTCCACCGACCGCGGCGAGAGCTGGGAGCAGATCAGCACCACCAACAACCGCCCCATGTACTACAGCCAGATCCGCGTCGACCCCAACGACCCCGAGCGGATCTACCTGGGCGGCGCGAACCTGTATCGCTCGTCGGACGGCGGGCGCAACTTCACCCCCGACGCAGCGGCCGGCGTGCACCTGGACCACCACGCCCTCTGGATCAATCCCGCGGACTCCGACCACCTGATTCTGGCCGGCGACGGCGGCGTCTCGATCAGCTGGGACCGCTCCGACAACTGGTACCAGCTCCGCAACCTGCCCCTCGGCCAGTTCTACGAGATCGGCGTCGACATGCGCGATCCGTATCATGTCTGCGGCGGCCTGCAGGACAACGGCTCCTGGTGCGCGCCCTCCAACACCCTCTCGAACCAGGGGATCCGCACGCGCGACTGGTACAACGTGGGCTCGGGCGACGGCTTCTTCACCGTCATGCACCCCACGAATCCGGAACTGATGTTTGCGGAGTCTCAGGGGGGTAACCTGACGCGCGTCCATCTCCCCACGGGAGAGCGCTCACGCATACGCCCCCTGCCACGCCCGTCGGGAGAGGATGACGACCGCAGCCTGCGCTGGAACTGGGACACGCCGATGCTCCTTTCGGCGCACGACGACCAGGTCGTGTATGCGGGTTCCAACATCCTCTTCCGCTCGCCGGACCTTGGCCAGAGCTGGGAGGAGATCAGCGGCGACCTGACGTACGCGATCGATCGGGACACGCTGACGCTGATGGGCGTGGCGGGCGGCGAGCCCCAGATGTCGCGCAACGATGGCCAGTCCAACTACGGCAACCTGACGGCGGTGGCGGAGTCGCCGGTGGACGCGGCGGTGTTGTACACGGGGAGCGACGACGGGCGGGTGCACGTCACGCGGGATGGCGGCGCGAACTGGACCGACATCACCGCGAACCTGCCCGGGCTGCCGCCCCATACCTACGTCACGCGGATCGTGGCGTCGGGTGGCGCGGCCGGCGAGGTCTTCGCGGCCTTCGACGGGCACCGCAGCGCCGACTTCGAGCCGTACGTCTACGCCAGCACCGACTTCGGAGCGAGCTGGTCCCGGATCACCAACGGCCTGCCCGCCACCTCCCTGAACGCGCTCGCGCAGCACCCCCGCGCCCACAATCTGCTGTTCGCGGGAAGCGAGGTGGGCGTGCACTTTTCCATCGACCGGGGCGCGAACTGGCACGACCTCGACGGCGGCCTCCCCACCGTGCCCGTCGACGACCTCGTCGTGCACCCGCGTGATAACGATCTCGTGATCGGCACCCACGGCCTCGGCATCTGGATCATGGACGACATCGCGCCCCTCAAGCACCTGAGCGCCGATGTCATGGCCACGGCCGCCCACCTCTACCCGGTGCGCACCGCCACCTCGTACAACCTCTACACCCCGCAGGGCTGGACCCCCGGCATCTATGCTGCTCCCAACCCACCCGCCGGCGCCCGCATCCGCTACCATCTCGGCGCGGCCACCGACAGCGTGAAGCTCACGGTGAGCGACGGCGGCGCGGTCGTGCGGGAACTGGACGGCACCGGCGACGCCGGCCTCAACGAGGTGATCTGGGACCTGCGGCTGGCGTCCGACGGCGCGGACGGCGAGGCGATGGACCCGGGCCCGCGCGTCCTGCCCGGCAGCTACACCGTGGCGCTTTCGGCGGGCGATGCCACGATGGAGACGCCCGTCGAGGTGCGCCTCGACCCCCGTGCGGACATCTCACGCAGCGACCTGATGGCGCGCCACGCGGCGATGATGGACTCGTACCGGCTGTCGGGCGCGGTGAGCGCCGCGCGGGAGCGGATGGGCGAGATGCGCGAGCAACTGGGCCAGATCGACGAGCGCGTCGCGGCTGCCGCTGCCGCGCCCGAGGATCTGACCAAGGAGATCGACGCCTTCCGCGAGGATCTTGAAGCGCTTCAGGACGAGATCGGTGGTGGCGGTGGCTTCGGCGGGGGCGGCAGCGGTCCCGCGGCGGGCGCCAATGCGTGGCAGACGATCGAGCGCGCGACCCACGCTCCGACCGCCGACCAGCTCTGGCAAATCGACCTTTCCTGGGAGGAGCTTCCCGCCGTGATCGAGCAGCTGAACGCGCTGCTCACGGAGCGGTTGCCCGCCCTCAACGCACAGGTCTACGCGGAGGGGCTGCGGCCCAAGGCGGGCGAGGCGGTGGCGATGCCTAGAAGGGCGCGGTGAGGGGAGCGCGATGACGCAGGCGGATATCGATATCCTCGTTCAGGAGGGCGAGGGGACGACGCTCGAGTTCAAAGAGGCGCTGTCACGGTCGTTCGCCCGTGAACTGGTGGCCCTGGCCAACACCATCGGTGGGCGCATCCCCCTGGGTGAGATCCGCGATTTCTTCCAGACCGAGGGTGTCATTCGGTTCGACCTGTCCCCCTGCTCCCGATTCCGTTATCCCGAGGACTTTGATACAGACAAGTATCGTGCCTGGCTCAGGCTCTCCGGTATCAGCGGCTCACCGGATGTCGCGGACGTGCTGGTCAATACGGATGCGGCAGAACGCGCGAATGGCCAATTGCTGTTTCGCAACGCCGGTGTGCTCTTCTTCGCCAAGGAAGTGCGCCGCTTCTTTTCGCAGGCGTATGTGACCTGCCTGCTGGCCAGAGGGACCGACAAGGTTCACATTCTCGACCGAAAGGACTTCGACGGCGGAGTCGTCTCCGACATCGAAGACGCCATGCGCTTCGTCGAGCGCAACACCCGTCTGGCGTATCGCATCGAGGGTCTTCGGCGGGAGGAGGTGCCGGAGTATCCGATGGGGGCGGTGCGTGAAGCGGTTACCAACGCCGTGATGCACCGGGACTGGTTCGTTCACGGCGCCAACGTCTTCGTCGAGATCTACAGCGATCGTATCGAGGTCGTGAGCCCAGGCGGTCTGCCGAAGGGCATGGCCCTGGCGGACCTGGGGCACGGCAGCGTTCGGCGAAACGCGCTAATTGCCGACCTGCTCCACCGCATCGGCTTCATAGAGAAGGCGGGCACCGGAATCCGGCGCATCCGCCAGGAGGCCAGCGAAGCCGACTGCCCCGAGCCTGAATTCACGATGCGGGGCCCGTTCTTCGTAGCGGTCTTTCGGCCCACCCCGGAAGTCACCCCGGAAGTCACCCCGGAAGTCACCCCTCATGTCCGTCTCCTGACTGCACTCTCGGGTGATATGACCCGCGAGCAACTTCAAGAGGTCCTTGGACTCGCGGATGATGACCACTTTCGCACCGCCTATCTGCGCCCTGCCCTTGATGCCGGACTCATCGAGATGACCATCCCCGACAAGCCGCGCAGCAGCAAGCAGCGTTACCGGATCACAAGTGACGGACGCACCTATGTGGCGAAGCTGCCATCGGACTCCGGGCCTCCGGCCAACGCAGAACCGCCCACTGGTCGCACCCCGGAAGTCACCCCGGAAGTCACCCCGGAAGTCACCCCTCATGTCCGTCTCCTGACTGCACTCTCGGGTGATATGACCCGCGAACAACTTCAAGAGATCCTCGGACTCGCGGATGATGACCACTTCCGCGCCGCCTACCTCCGCCCCGCCCTGGACGCCGGACTCATCGAGATGACCATCCCGGACAAGCCGCGCAGCAGCAAGCAGCGCTACCGCACGACCCTGGCCGGAAGAGAATACATCCGGAAATCGAGACCCGGCGAGCACTCCGGCTCGGCCCCACAATGACCGAACCCCCGGACACCCCCACCCGCAAGGTCAATCACGCCGGCCTCGCCGCCGGCCTCGTCGCCGGAATAGCCTTCGGCCTCCTCGCCACCGCTACCGGCAGCCCGGCCCTGACCTCGCTGGCCACCGGGGTCCGCCCCCTCGGCACGCTCTTCGTGAACGCCATCCAGATGGTCGTCATTCCGCTGGTGGTGTGCGTCATCTTCACCGGCATCGCGCGCCTGGGCGACCTCCGCAAGGCGGGCCGGCTGGGCGGGTCGTCGATCCTCTTCTTCTGGCTGACCACCATCCCCGCGATCCTCATCGGCATGGGCCTGATGGTGCTCGCCCTCCGCTTCAGCCCCGAAGTCGCTGCGCCGGCCGTTCAGGACAGCGCCCCCCGAGAGTTCCCGGGGCTGCTCGAGTTCCTCGTCACCCTCGTCCCCCGCAATCCCTTCCAGGCGGCCGCCAACGGCGCGCTTCTGCCGCTGATCGTCTTCGCCGCCATCTTCGGCGCCGCCGCCGGCACGCTCCCGGCCGACCGCCGCGCCAGCCTCCTCGACCTGGCCGACACGATCACCGAGACCCTGGTCACCATCGTCTACTGGATCCTGTGGATCGGGCCCATCGGGCTCTTCGGTCTCACGGCACCCGTTACCGCCGAACTGGGCTGGTCGCTCCTGGCCAGCCTGGGCGTCTTCATCCTCACGGTGATCATCGGCCTCTTCGTCTTCATCGGGCTCGTCTACGTGCCGGCCGCGCGATTCCTGGGCGGACTGCCGCTGCGCACCTATCTGCGCGGCACCGCCGGCTCCTGCACGGTCGGCTTCAGCGCCACAAGCTCCGTCGCCACCTTCCCCGTCATGCTCGCCGACGCGGAGGCCCGGCTGGGCGTCTCGCCGACCACCGCGCGCCTGGTGCTACCCCTGGCCGCATCGCTCAACCGCGCCGGCAGCGCGCTCTTCCAGGGCGCCGCCGTCGTCTTCCTCGCCTCGCTCTACGATGTCCCGATGCCCGCAGCCGCGATGGCAGCCGCAGTGTTCGCCACCTTCCTGGCCTCGATGACCGTCGCACCGGTCCCGAGCGCAAGCATCGTATCGCTCGTCCCTACGCTCGCCACGGTCGGCGTTCCGCAGGCGGGCCTCGCGATCCTCCTCGGAGTGGACCGGATCCCCGACATGTTCCGCAGCGCCACAAATGTCCTCGGCCACATGACGGCAGCGTCCGTAGTGGATGGATTGAGCGCGAAGAAGGCTTCCCGGCAACCCTGACGTTACGTAAGGGTGCGCACATTTGCGCGGTCGCGCGTGTAGCCGCGAGACCCCCTCACGGCTACCCCACCCGCACCTTGCTCGCGCCTCGGCCCGGCCCCAATCTCAAGGCTGGAGCCCCACCCCAGCCGCAACCCTGACGTTACGTCATGGTTATGGCCCACCGCGCATCCCCGGGAGGACCTCATGCGCTTCTCCGCCCCCTCCTTCGCCGCCTCGTCCGCCGCCGCCCTGGCCCTCGCGCTCACCTCCCCCCTCGCCGCCCAGGACGACGCCAACGACGACTGGGATGTCACCCTCGCCCGGGGCGAGACCCGCGAGATCGACTTCACCACTGACGAGGGCACCTGGATGTCGATGGACATCTCGCCGGACGGTCGCTGGGTCGTCTTCGACATGCTCGGCCATGTCTACCGCGTCCCGGTCGACGGGGGCGGCGAGGCGGAGTTGCTCACTGCGGGCACCGGGGTAGCCACGCACTACCACCCCCGCTACTCGCCCGACGGCTCCACCGTCGCGTTCATCAGCGACCGGGACGGGCAGAACAACCTCTGGCTGATGGACCCCGACGGCTCCAACCCGCGCGCCGTCTTCAGCGACCAGACACTGCGCGCCGTCGAGACCGCGTGGTCCGCCGACGGTGACTACATCTTCGTGCGGCTCCAGAGCGTCGTCGGGGGGTTCGGTGGCGGGGGGCGCAGCGGGATCTGGATGTACCACAAGGACGGCGGCGACGGCATCCAGGTCGTGGACGACCAGCCGCAGGCGCAGTGGCCCTCTCCCTCGGAGGACGGCCGCTACCTCTACTTCCACGTCTACACGGGCCCGGCCGGCCTGCAGGGCCGCGACGCCACCGCCGGACACTGGCAGGTGCGGCGGAAGGACCTGCGCACCGGCGAGATCCTCAACATCACGGCCGGCACCGCGGCGCAGCAGGTGCGAAGCTCGAGCGGCAGCGCCTACGCCCCCGAGATCTCTCCCGACGGGCGGCACCTCGCCTTCGCCCGCCGCATCCCCGGCGGCACGATCTCGTACCGCGGCCACAGCTTCGGCCCGCGCACCGCGCTCTGGATTCGCGACCTCGAGACCGGGCGCGAACGCGTCGCGATGGACCCCATCACGATCGACAACGCCGAGGGCATCAAGACGCTGCGCATCCTGCCCGGCTACAGCTGGAGCGCGGACGGGTCCCGGATCGTCATCACGCAGGGCGGCAGGATCCGCATCCTCGATGTCGAGAGCGGCGAGGTGACCACCGTCCCCTTCTCGGTGCGGGTGCAGCGCACCATCTCCGAGCTGACCCGTGCCGATTTCCGCATCGACGACGGTCCATTCGAGGCGAAGATGCTGCGCTGGTACGCCGCCTCGCCCGACGCATCCCGCATCGCCTTCCAGGCCGTCGGCCGGGTGTGGATCGCGCCCGCGGGCGGCGGCATGCCCACCCGTCTGACCACCGGCGACGGCCCCCACGAGTTCTCGCCCTCGTGGTCGCCCGACGGGAACTGGATCGCGTACACGACGTGGGAAGGCGGCGAGGGCGGCCACGTGTGGAAGATCCCCGCGGGCGGTGGAACGGCTCAGCAGCTCACAACCTCGCCTTCGGAGTACGCCCACCCGGTGTGGACCCTCGACGGCTCGGAGATCGTGGTGACGCGCGGCAGCGGCGCGGCAGCGCGCGCCCGATCCGCCACCCAGAACCCCTACTGGGAGCTGTGGCGGGTGCCGGCCGAGGGCGGCTCGCAGGATCGCATCATGACGATCCCGTCCGGGGGCGGGGGCGGGCTGCTCGGCAACCGCCGCCAGATCACGCGCGCGTCGTTCGGACCCGGCGGCCGGATGTACTTCCCGGCAGGCCACGAGAGCGACTCCGGACCGGGCGGCACCGCCCTCATGTCGGCCCGCATGGACGGCTCCGACCTGCAGGTCCACGCGACGATCCCGTTCGGCGACGAGTTCGTCGTCTCGCCCGAAGGAGACCGCGTTGCCTTCCAGGAGGGCGACAACGTCTTCTGGGCGCCGTTGCCCCCGGGAGGCACGGGCGGCGATCCCGTCGCACTCACGAAGCGCGGCGCCCCGGTCCCCGTCACACAACTCACCACCGAGGGCGGCCTCTATCCGCGCTGGCTCGACAACGACCGGCTCGAGTTCGGGAGCGCGCAAAGCTTCTTCATCCACGACGCCGCCAGCGGCGAGACCGACTCCATGTCCATCCGGCTCAGCGTCGACCGCCCCGTCCCGGAAGGCTCGCTCGCGCTGACCAACGCCCGCATCATCACCCTCGACGACCGTGCGGTGCACGAGAACGCGACCCTGCTCATCGAGGGAAGCCGCATCGCGTGCGTGGGCGACTGCGATGTCTCCGGCGCCGACCGGACCATGGACATGTCGGGAAAGACCATCGTCCCCGGCTTCATCGACATGCACGCCCACCACTACCGCGAGCACAAGGGCCTGATCCCGAAGCGCGACTTCGAGTCGGCCGTCTACCTCGCCTACGGCGTCACCGCCAACCTCGACAACTCGATGTGGTCGCAGAACGTCTTCGCCAGCGCCGAGATGATCCGCGCAGGCGCCGTGGTGGGACCACGGACGTACTCGACGGGCGACCCGATGTACCGCGGGGACGGGGCCCGCCAGAACGACATCACCAGCTACGAGGTCGCCGAGCAGAACATCAACCGCCTCGCGTCGTGGGGCGCGACCGCGCTCAAGCAGTACCTGCAGCCGCGCCGCGACCAGCGCCAGTGGGTCTCCGACATCGCCCGCCGCAAGAACCTCATGGTCACGTCGGAGAACAACGACACCCACTACACGATCGGGATGATGATGGACGGGCAGACCGGCTTCGAGCACCCCATGACCTACCTGCCGATGTACCGTGACCTCAGCACCTTCCTGGGCCAGGCCGAGTCGACCTACTCACCCACCTTCGTCGTGGGCGGCATAGGTCCCTGGAACGAGGAGTTCTTCTTCGCCGAGCAGGAGGTCTGGCTCGACCCCAAGCAGCGTGAATGGCTGCCGTGGCGCCAGGTGATCCCGCACATGCGCCGCCGCTGGGAGCGCCCCGACACCGATTACACGTATCCGCTCATCGCCCTGGGCATGATGGACGTGATCGAGGCCGGCGGCTGGGGCGCGATCGGTTCCCACGGACAGGCGCACGGCATCGCGTCGCACTGGGAGATCTGGATGATCGACGCCGCCGCCGGGCCCATGGCCGCGCTCGAGGTGGCGAGCCTGCACGGCGCGGTCTTCCTGGGCGCGCAAGAGGACATCGGCTCGATCGAGGTCGGCAAGCTGGCGGATATCCTGGTGCTGAATTCGAACCCGCTCGACAACATCCGCAACACGACCGACATCATGTACGTGGTGCAGGGCGGCATCGTGCGCGACGGCATGACGCTCGACGAGGTGTGGCCCAACCAGGTGGCCTACGGCGAGCACTGGTGGGTGGACCCGGCCTCGTGGCGGATGGACGACCGGCCGGTGGACTACTGGGACCGGAGGAGGTAGGCGACAGCCGGAGGCGGCGACTCACCGGCCGGAGGCAGCGTTTCAGCCCTCGAGCCGGTTGTACCTGCGCAGAATCTCCCGCAACCGGTCGTGGGGCAGGGCGTGGACGGTCACGTCGTTGGCGCCGGTCATGGTCTCCGCCGCGACCAGCGCGTTGATGATCGCCTCCTCGGTGGCCTCGACGGTGGCCGCGAAGAGGGGGTTGAGGCGGCCGTTGGCGAGCACGCGCGCGTCCGCCGCCGCGGCCTGTTCCGAGGCCGCTTCCCGGTTCGCCGTGGAGAAGGCGACGAAGATGTCGCCGGAACCGTTCGAGGAGGTGCTTCCGTTGCGGGCCAGTCCCAGCGAGACTCGGCGGGCAATTCGTTCCAGCTGATGGGTCAGAACAGGCGCATCTGTCGCAACGACAACGATGATGGAACCGTCACGGTCGGCCTCCCCCTCCACCCCCTCCAACCCGGCACCGCCCGGCCGCTCCGGCATGAGGTCGGCGATCTCGCGGCCCACCGGAACCCCCGCCACCCGGAACGGCTCGCGGCTGCCATAGTTGCACTGCACGAGCACGCCCACCGTGTACGCCTCGCCCGCCACGTCCACCACGCGCGACGACGTCCCGATCCCGCCCTTGAACCGGTGGCAGATCATGCCCGTCCCGCCGCCCACGTTCCCCTCGGCCACCGGCCCGCCGCGCGCCGCCTCCATCGCCGCCATCGCGTCCGCCTCGGTGACGTGCTGGCCACGGATGTCGTTGAGCGTCCCGTCCCAGGTCTCGCCCACGACCGGCAGCGCCGCGAGCCACGGCCCCGCGCCCCGCTCGATCCCCCGCGCCACCCCCCAGCGGATCACCGCATGGTGCACCACCCCGACGCTCAGGGTGTTGGTGATCATCACCGGCCCCTCCATGATCCCCGAATCGCGCACCCAGGTCGTGCCGGTCATCTCGCCGTCGCCGTTCAGCGTGAACCAGGCCGCGTAGACCGGATCCGGCACCTCGCGGCCGCGCGGCCACACCGCCGTGACCCCGGTCCGCACCGGTCCCTCGCCGATCGCCACCGGCCCGCTGCCGCGGACGATCGTCGCGTGGCCCACCTCGACCCCGTCGACATCGGTGATCGCGTTGAGCGCGCCGGGCGTGCCCTCGAAGGGAATGCCGAGGTCGCGGGCACGGGGACTCTGGGCCGAGACGGGGCCGAACGCGGCGATCTGCGCGATGGGGGCGACAATCAGCAGAGCAATCACCGACATTTGCCGCTGTGGACGCTTCGGGCGGACGGTTTGGCCAATCCGGGCATGGATCGGGTTGCGGGGACGCGAATCGTGGTCGACAATGCGACGTTGTTTCGGGTTTTTCATCTGTTGACCTTCGGCAAGGCGTGGGGAGCGTGTCATCCTGGAGATCACTTCCATGAGTACAGGCGGCGAGGGCAGGGAGAAAGTCATGGTCGCAGCCGCGACGGCCGCGGCCCACTACCTCGACGCGGCCTTGAGCGCCGGCGCGACCAGGGACGAAATCGAGCGCGCGCTCGCGGGCGTCGTGCACCAGCACGGTCTGACGGAGTTCTGGATCACGGACGAACACGGCAACATCGTCTTCGGCTCCGAACGGACGGACTTCACGTTCCCGCAGAGTCCGGACGCCGGCACCCAGGCAGCGATCTTCACCGCACTCCTCTGTGGGTGCGAGACCACCGTGATTCAGGGAGCGCAGCCGCGCGAAGAGGATGGAGCGGTCTTCCAGTACGTGGGCGTGGCCGGGGTGGACCAGCCGCGGATCGTGCAGATCGGGCTGGCGGCCGCGCAAGGGGGCGAATCGGCATGAACTGGGGCCGCAACCGTCAGGAAAGAGCGATGGTGGCCGCCGCGATGACGGCCGCGCACTATCTGGATGCCGCGCTGAAGGCCGGCGTGGGCCGCAAGGCGATCGAAGCCGTGCTCGCGGGGATCGTGCGCCGATCCGGGATGTCGGAGTTCTGGATCACGGACGAGACCGGCCGGATCATCCTCGGATCGGAGCCCATGGACTTCGTGTTTCCGACCGACCCCGAAGCCGACAGCCAGGGAGCGCCCTTCGCCGCGCTCCTGCAGGGGACCGCGGACGTGGTGATCCAGGACCCGCAGCCCCGCGAACTCGATGGCAGGGTCTTCCAGTACGTGGGGGTCGCGGGGGTGGACCAGCCGAGGATCATACAGGTCGGGGTTGCCGACGGGGCCTGACCGCTCATCCGATCCGGCCGCGCATCGCGACCTCGCCGGTGGGGCCGATCGCCTCGACGACGCGCTGAGTTCCCGCAAGCACGATCGGCTCATCGACGAACAGCGGCGCCAGCGCGCGGTAGCGGAAGCTGGAAGGGCGCGCGCCGTTTCGCCCGGCCGCGTCGAGGAGCAGCAGCGCCGTGAGGGGGCCGTGCACGACGAGGCCGGGATAGCCCTCCCGTTCGGTGACGTAGGGATGATCGTAGTGAATCCGATGGCCGTTGTACGTCAGCGCCGAGAACTGAAAGAGGGTGACGGGGGTGGGGGTGAAGGTTTGCGTCCAGCTCGCGGCGTGGGGGGCCGCGGCGGCGGCGGGTGGCCGGACCGGCGGCCGGCTGGACTGCGCGTGGCCGCGCACGTCCCGGGGCCGCTTCGCCTCCCGGTACACGATCACCTGCTCCTCCTGCACGCATGCGCGGCCGCCCTGAAGCACCTCATGGCCCACGGTGACGAACGCCAGGCGGCCGCTCTTCCCCCTCTTCTCCTCCACCTCAAGGATTTCGGACCTGAGCTCGGCGGACTCTCCGATGCGCACCGGCGAGAGCGCGCGGAGCTCCCCGCCCGCCCACATGCGCCTCGGCAGGTCGATGAATTCACTCCGGCGCTCGTGGCCGTCGGGCCCGAGATTCGAGGCGCGCACGGGCTTGTTGAAGTAGAGCCAGTGCCAGCCCAGCGGGAGCGGGTCGCCGGCGCGAATGCCGCCGGGGTCGCGGTCCAGCAGGGCCTCCATGGCCTGCGCAGGCCATGGCGGGAGCGAAGACCTCCGGCCTGCCGAAGCGTCCTTCATTCGCCGCCCTCCCCCGCCCGCTCGAGCACGCGGCGCGCCGCCTCGACCACCGGCCGGTCGACCATCCTGCCCTTGACGGCCACGGCCCCTCCACCCGCCGCGCGGTCCGCCTCGACGATCCTGCGGGCGCGCCGCACCTCGTCGCGGGAAGGCGTGAAGACCTCGTGCAACGCCGGGACCTGCGCCGGATGGATGGCGACCTTGCCCGCGAACCCCAGGCGGCGGGCCTTCCTCGCCTCCCCGCGCACCGCGGCCATGTCGCGCAGCTCGCGCGATGGCATGTCGATGGCGTCGACCCCGCCCAGCGCCGCCGCGTGCACGACGCGCGAGCGGGCATACAGCAGCGGCTCCCAGCCCGGCTCCGCGCCCAGCTCCACCGAGAGGTCGAACCCGCCGAACACGATCGCGCCCACCGCCGGGGCCGCGGCGGCGATCAGCGACGCGTTCTCGAGCCCGGGGGCGGTCTCGACGATGGGGATCAGCGGCACGTCATCCCCCAGGAACGCCCGGGCGTTCCACACCCCCGCATCGGTCGTCACCTTGGGGATCATGAAGGCGTCCGGCGGGGGACAGTCGGCGAGGATCGCGGCGTCCTGCTGACCCGCCTTCGAGCCCGGGTCGTTGACGCGCACGATGACCTGAGGAGACCCGCCGGCCCGCTCCTTCAGGAAACCGGCGGCCGAGACCCGCGCGCCCGCCTTGCGACCCGGCGGCACCGCGTCCTCCAGATCGATGCAGATCGCATCGGCGCCGGATGCCATGGCCTTGGCGAAGCGGTCCGGGCGGTCGCCCGGGACGAAGAGGATGGAGCGGCACGGCGGGAATCGCTCAGCCATCAGAACGACCGCGGCATCCCCAGCACATGCGTCGCCACATGGCTGAGGACGAGGTTGTTGGCCACCGGCGCGACCATGTACAGCCGCGCCTCCCGGAACTTGCGCTCGATCCCGTATTCCGACGCCATCCCCCAGCCACCGAAGGTGTCCATGGCCACGTTCGCGGCCTTCCACGCGGCGCGGGACGCCAGGTACTTCGCCATGTTCGGCCCGTCGCCGCGGGTCTCGCCGGCGTCGAAGTCGCGCGCCGCCTCGTCGCGCACCGCCGCCGCCGCGCGGATGTCCATGTACGCGTCCGCGATCGGGAACTGCACGCCCTGGTTCTCGCCGATGGGCCGCCCGAAGACCTTGCGGGCGCTCGCGTAGTCGGCGGACCGGCCGACGAAGAACAGGCCGTCGCCGATCGACTCCGACGCCAGCAGGATCCGCTCGGCGTTCATCCCGGACATGATGTAGCGGAAGCCCCTCCCCTCCTCGCCGATCCGGTTCGCGGCCGGCACTTCGAGTCCGTCGAAGAAGACCTCGCAGCTCTCGTGGTTGATCATCGTGTCGATCGGGTTGACCCGGATCGCGCCGCCCGCGTCGCGCAGGTCCACGACGAACACCGACAGTCCGCCGGTGCGCTTCGCCGCCTCGGAGCGCGGGGTGGTGCGCGCCAGCAGGATCATCAGGTCCGACTGCAGCACCCGCGAGATGAACACCTTCTGCCCTCGGACGACGTAGCGATCCCCCCGCCGCTCGGCGAAGGTCCGAATGCGCGTGGTGTCGGAGCCGGCGTCGGGCTCGGTGACCGCGAAGGCCTGCAGGCGGAGCTCCCCCGACGCGATCCCCGGCAGGTAGCGCTGTTTCTGATCGTCCGAGCCATGCCGCAGCAGCGTGCCCATCGTGTACATCTGCGCGTGGCAGGCGCCGGAGTTCGCGCCCGAGCGGTTGATCTCCTCCAGGATCACGCACGCCTCCCGCACCCCCAGCCCCATCCCGCCGTATTCCTCCGGGATCAGGCACGCCAGATAGCCCGCGTCGGTCAGCGTGTCGACGAACTTCTGAGGATACGCGCGCGCCTCGTCCGCGGCCTGCCAGTATTCGTTGCCGAAGTCGGCGCAGAGGGCCCGGACGGCACTCCGAAGCTCCTGAAACAGGCCGCTCAATGCCCCATCGAGTGCATGTCGCGCCCGCCCATGACGTGCTTGATCACGCGGCCGCCCTGCATCACGAAGCGCACGTCCTTCGTCACCTCGATGTCGTCGAGCGGGTTGCCGGGCACGGCGATGACGTCGGCGAGCATCCCCTCCGCCAGGCGGCCGCGGTCGGGCACATCGAGCAGGTCGGCGGCGTGGATCGTCGCGCTGCGGAGTGCCTCCAGCTCGCTCATCCCCAGCTGCACGTAGATCCCGAACTCGCCCGCGTTTTCGCCGTGCGGGAAGACGCCCGCGTCGGTGCCGAAGGCGATGGGCACGCCCCGCTCGATCGCGCGCTCGAGGCTGACCCGCATGACCGGCAGGATCTCCTCGGCCTTGCGGCGCACCAGGGCCGGCAGCGCCTCCATGTCGATCACGTCGGCGAGGTAGGTCGTCGGCACGAGGTAGGTCCCCTTCTCGATCATCAGATCCATGATCTCGTCGGTGAGAACCGACCCGTGCTCGATCGAAGCCACCCCGGCCTGCACCGCCGCCAGGATCCCCTCGGCGCCGTGAGCGTGGGCGGCGACCCGGATCCCGTGCCGCGCGGCCTCCCCGACCATGGCCGTGAGCTCTTCCAGCGTGTACTGCTGGGCGCCGACCGGCCCCTCCATCGACAGCACGCCCGCCGTCGCGCAGGTCTTGATCACCTTCGCCCCGTGCTTGATCTGGTAGCGGACCGCCTCGACGACCTCCCAGGGCCCGTCCGCGACGCCCTCTTCAACCCCACCTTCGAGAATCCCGGGCGCGAATCCGGTCACATCACAATGCCCCCCGGTGATCCCCAGCGGGTTGCGCGAAGGCACGACCCGCGGCCCGACGATGTCGCCGCGCTCGACCGCGTGCCCCAGCTCGACCGTCACGTCGCCGCCGTAATCCCGAACCGTGGTGAAGCCCGCGCGCACCGTGCGCCCGCCGTACAGCACCGCGTTGTAGGCCGCGTGCGCCTCGGTCATCGTGACGGCGGCGGTGAACGAGCCCGCACCGATCTGCATGCTCAGGTGCGTGTGCGCGTCGATGAAGCCGGGCAGCAGCGTGACATCCCCGAGGTTCATGTCGTGCATCGCGTCGGGGACGGGATCGGGGTTGACCGCCGTGATCACGCCGTCCTCTATGACGAGCACCGCGTCGGCGTGCATCTCCCCGGTCTCGACATCGAGCATGCGCGCGGCGCGCAGCACGGTGGGGCCATCGTACATGCCGGTGTGTTCCTGCGCGGCAGTGGGGTTGGCGGGGGGGAGGGCGGCGGTCGCCACGAGGGCTGCGGCCGCTGTCAGGAATGTCGGGATTTTCATGCGGGGCGCCTGCTGGATGTTGTTGACTTGATTGCGGGAATTGATCCGATGCGGGGGCGCCACGCAAGCGGCGGGATCGCGTCCACACCGCCGGCCCGGAGGATCCCCTGCCTCCCCCGACCGGCCCCGCGGATCGCTGCGCTCAGCCCCGAGGGTCCCGCGGCACCCGCGCCACGTTCTCCGCGTACATCGACGACTTCTCAAGCACCGGATTCGCATTGTACGCCTCGGACTGCCCCGGCGGGATGCTGAGGTACTCCCACTCGTCCCCACGGAACGACTTGGCCAGCAGCACGATTTGCCCCACATGATACGCCAGGTGGGCCAGCGAGCGCAGCAGCGCCTCGTCGACCCGGAACGGGACGCCGCGGATGGTGACAGGGGCGGCCAGATCGTCATCGGTCAGCTCCGCCAGCGCGGCCAGGAGCACACCCCACCCGCGCTCCCACTTCTCGGCGACATTCGCACGCGACACGTCACGCGGCTCGAACTCGGAGTCCCGGTTGCGCCAGGGTTTTTCGCCATCCGTAGTCAGCAGGTCGGTGAACTTGGACTCGAGATTGCCCGAAACGTGCCACACGATGATCGCGACCGAGTTGCCGTGTTCGGTACGGACGTTCAGCTCCTCGGACCGCACCTGCCGCATCGCGCGCTCGCCGACGAGCTTGTAGCGCACGAATTCGGCTTCGATGAGGGGAAGGAGCGTGGGGTTCATTGAATGCGTCACCCCAAATCCAGCCGCTCGATCTCCTCGATCCGGTCGAAGCCGCGGTCGAAGGTCGCAATCGCGTTCACGCCCCGGTTGATCATGACTCCTGCGTGCACGGCGTCCCGGGCGGAAAGTCCCGGTGTGGAGAGCAGGATCCTCTTCGCCAGATCGGTATCCGCCAGGGTGACCTCGAACACCTCCGGGACGAGCGCAACGAAGAGGTCGTACACCCGGTCGGCCAACTCGGGTCTCCCAAGCACCGTGTAACGGTAGAGGATCTCCTGGAGCACTTCGGTACTGGTGTACAACTCGAACCCCCGGTTACCAGCCGTCTCCAGAAAGCGGGTCGCCGGAGCCTTGTTGGGATGCTCCGCTCCAGCAACATACATCGGGATGTTCGAATCGACGAAGACCCTCACGAGCGTCCCGCCTCGATCTCGCCGATCATGGCGCAGATGTCGGCGGTGGGCCCATTGAGCTTCCCGAGTTCTGCGAGCGGATCCTCGATGGGGGGTCCGGCCTCACGTTCGAGCCTTTCCCTGATCGCGCTGCGCACCCACGCGCCCCTCGAGACCTGGGCGCGCTTCGCCGCCCGGCGCAGACGGTTGTCCAGACTAGACGGAATGAGTACTTGCAAGCGATATGATGGCATGGAAGGGCTCCCGGGAGTGGCTTCCGGTTCTCTGTGGTGCTGCGCACAAGTATACTCATATGAGTATATACTCACAATCCTCGGAAGCCGGCATAATGCAAGCGAAACAGCTACACTATGCTGTCGTTCATCAGACACGGGAGGCAGGTGCAGCACAGTGGGCGTACTTACGATTCGCAATGTGGATGACAATGTCATCGCCGCCCTCAAGGCGCGGGCCAGGGCCAATCATCGCTCCCTCGAGGGCGAACTGCGCCACCTGCTGAGCCGCTACGCAATTCCGGATTCCAACCTCGGCCTGGTGCGTGAGCGGGCACGTGCCGCCTACGGCCCACCCCCGGCGGTCCAACCTGCCGCAACCGACTCCCCGTCCGAGGCCAGCGATCCACGCCCGGATGCCGAGGCCGAACGGGTGGAATGGCTGGGCGCTATGCGGGATGTCACCGCGATCAAGGGCGACATCATTTCGCCTGTGTCCGAGCTGTCCGACTGGGACGTGTACCGTTCGGACGCGACATCCGAGGAAGAATCCGACGAGGAAGGCCACGAGGGGACGTGACGCTGCTGCTGGACACCCACATCTGGATCTGGAGCGTGGGGAGCCCGGATCGTATCTCGACCAGGGCCCGCAACGCTCTGTCGAAGCCGGCGAACACCCTGGCGCTGTCCCCCGTGAGCGTCTGGGAGGCACTTCTCCTCGCGGAAAAGGGCCGGGTGGAACTTGCGCCCGATCCCTGGAGCTGGATCCGCATGGCCTTCGCGACCCGGCCGATGCGGGAGTTCCCCCTCACCCACGAGGTCGCGCTCCGCAGCCGCAGCGTCCGCCTTCCCCATGACGATCCGGCCGACCGCTTTATCGCGGCGACGGCCATGGTTCACGGTCTCACGCTCGTAACCGCGGACCGGTCGTTGCGCGAGTGTCCCGACATCAGGGTGCTGCCGACCGCCTGACCAATCCACCCTGGAAGGCGCACCAGAGCCGAGGGGCCCGTTCCCGCCGAGGGACACCGGGGCTGATCCAGAGCGCTACCCCCCCGGGTCCAGCACCGCGTCGATGCGGGCGATCGCGTCCTCGAAGTGGAGCCGCGTAGCCCTGTGGGACGTGCCGCCGGAGGCGGCCGCAAGCTCACCGCGGAGGACGCCCAGCTGGCCGCGCGCGAACGGGACCACGTCGGACTGCATCGCCTCTTCATCCTCCATCAACTCACCCATCCGCACCAGCCAGGCCCGCTGCAGATTCCGACGGTAGGCATCGGTCGCGCCCCCCGACGCCACCTCCGACCACACGCCCCCGCGCAGATCGTCCAGCATCTCGCCCAGCGAGTACGCGTCGTCGCCGTTGAAGGCCTCCTGCTCCACCAGCCGCTTCATGCGGTCCACGTTGAGCACCTGGTTCAGCGCCTGGGTCTGGCGGGTCCGAACCAGCTCCACCGCCCCGGTCCCCTGGAACCGGTCCAGGATGTCGGCCTCGAGCAGCCACTCCGGCGTCGCGAAGACCTGCCGATTCAGGTATTCCAGCGCGCGCTGCTGCCGGTCGCGGTCGACCATTTCCCACGGAACCCCATCCTGCCCCTGCCGCTTCCGGGTTTGCACGACGCCGCCCACGTTGGCGACCACGTGCCCGGTGTAGCGTCCCCACTGCCCCACCACGTTGTTGTAGAGCTCCTGGAGCTGCGCGTAGTCCTCGCCCTCCTCGTATGCCCATTCGGTCAGGTTGTCGACGACGCGCTTCAGGTTCGCGACGCCCAGGTCCGAGGCGCGCATGGCGTCGTCGCCGATCGCCTCGGTGAGCGCCGTGGGGTCCGATCCGGTCGGGCTCGAGAAGCGAAGGACCGGGTTCTCCTGCGCCTCGACCACCATGGCGCGCAAGTCCTCGCGCTCGCTCAGGCGGTCCTTGCCGGGGAACCAGGTGTAGCCCCACTCAACGGAGAATTTGTCGTACGGCCCCACGACCGGCATGAAGCAGGTGTCGTCGCCGGGCTGGGCGACGTAATTGAAGCGCGCGTAGTCCATGATCGACGGCGCCACGCCCATCTCGCACACGAAGCGGGTGCGCAGCTGGTCCACGGTGTAGTACGCCGAGCTCTGCATGTTGTGCGGGAGCCCGATCGTGTGGCCGACCTCGTGCGCCGACACGAAGCGGATCAGCTCGCCCATCACCTCGTCGTCGAAGCGTATCCCGCGGGCCTCCTCGTTGGCGGCGGCGGTCTGAATGAAGAACCAGTTGCGCAGCAGGTTCATCACGTTGTGGTACCACTGGATGTCGCTCTCGAGGATCTCGCCGGTGCGCGGGTCGTGCACATGCGGACCCGACGCGTTCTGGACGGGCGACGCCAGGTAGCGGATCACCGAGTAGCGCGCGTCCTCGGGGCTCCAGTCGGGGTCGTCGGCGGGCGCGTCGGCGGCGATGATGGCGTTGCTGAAACCGGCCTGCTCGAAGGCGACCTGCCAGTCCTCCACGCCCTGCTTCAGGTAGGGCACCCACTTGGGCGGCGTGGCCGGGTCGATGTAGTAGACGATCGGCTTGACGGGGTCGACGAGCTCGCCGCGCGCGTGGGCCTCGGGGTCGCTGGGCTCAAGGCGCCAGCGCGTGATGAAGCAGCGTGTGACCGCGCGCTGCTCGTCCAGTCCGTAGTCGATCTTGCGGGTGCTGAAGTACTCGACGCGTTCGTCGCAGAGGCGGGGCTCCATCAGGTCGTCGGGGAGCAGCAGCATCGAGTGGTGCATCTCCATCGACAGCGTGTTGCTGGCGGCGTTGGAGGGGGCCTCGGTGGCGTCGTAGGTCAGGACGCGCCGCACCTCGACGTTCGTGGGGAACGCGGTCGCACGCACTACGTAGGTGCGGTCGGCGTCCACCCGCCGCACACCGTATGCCTGGCGGCGGAAGCTCTGCAGGCCGAGCAGGGTGATGTCCTCGGTGAAGAGGTCGGTCACCTCCACAACCAGGGCGGTCGAATCCTCGTTCATCACCTCCACGTCGAACGCCATGATGATCGGCTCGAAGTTCGAGTTGCGGACCGCCCCCGCGATCGCCGTGGTGTCGTCGGCGACGTTGGCGTAGCTGACGAGGCGCAGCAGGACGCGGTCGCCGTCACGCTCCCAGCGCACCGTCGAGGTGTTGGCCTTCGAACCGCCGTAGCCAGCGCCGTCGGGGGTGCGCGCGATGCGGGTGAGCAGCAGCATCTCGCGGCCGATCATGTCGAGCGGGATCTCGTAGAAGAGGTCGCCGTCGATCATGTGCGTGTCGAAGAGACCCTCGCTCGTGACGGCGTCCTCGGTGATGACGTCGCTGTAGGAGGTCGTCGTGTCCTCGGCCTCGTCGCCGGCTGCCTCCTCCTGGGGCGGCGGGGCGGCGGTCAGCGCATGGGGCGTTGCGAGAAGGGCAATGCCCGTAAGGAGGAAAACGAGTGTCGAGGGGGTCGCGATGCGCATGATCATTCCTTCGGTCGGTGGGTTGCGGTGCGCTGCGGCGGGTGGAGGGTCGTGCCCCTGGCGCGGGGCCTTCGCCCGGGGAGTCCAAGAGTAGGGAACCGCGCGCACGCGGGCCAGCAGCCGCGAACCTCGCTGGGAGCTTGCGTCACAGAAGTGCGGTGGATGTGGCGAGCCGCCGCCGCTGATTGGGACGCTCTATCTGACCGATTCCGGGGAGGGGGCAATGCAAACCGGCGGATTTCCTTTCGCTGACGGATATCTCAATCAGTGCCCCCCAGCCGACCAGTCCGACAAATTATTGTTGCAAATCGTGCCATTCTGGGACGATGTTCAACGATAATCTGCATGATCACTGAAAAGTAGACCCGCCCACACCTCCGATGCCCTCCAGGTTCTACGCGTTTTCCTGAGACTGCGGCGCATTTTCTCCAGGAGTGCTGAGGACGATGCCCGAGTGGCGGACCGGCAGCCGGCAGTCTGCCGTTGCAGGCGCAGGTAAGTCTGTTATCTTACCTACCATGAAGACGACCATCTCAACAAAGGGGCAGCTCGTGTTGCCGGCCGAGTTCCGACAGCGCGATGGGGTAGCGCCCGGCCAGGAATTCGAGATCGAGAGGCTCGCGCCAGGGGTCTATCGCCTCGAACGGGCCGGGCAGCCGACGAATCCGGGATTGGTGGATCTGTTGCTGGAGTGTCCCGAGAAGGGTTGGTTCGTGCCGGTTCCCTCCGAGTCGACCGGGGACCTGGAGGGTCCCGGGTTCGAGGAGTCGACCGATCAGATACCTCGTTGACACCAACGTCCTGTCGGAACCAACGAGACCGAACCCCTCGTCGAGGGTGATCCACTGGCTGCGCACGCACGAGCGGGATCTGGCGGTGAATCCACTGGTGCTGGGGGAAATCCGGTTCGGGATTCGGCTGCTGTCACCGGGACGGCGACGAGAGCGTCTTCAACGCTGGTTCGATGAAGTCGTGCGCAGGATCCTTTGCGTGCCTCTGGATGCAGACACCGGAATTCGCTGGGGAGAACTCCTTGCCATACTCCGCACTCAGGGGAGATCCATGCCGGTCAAGGACAGCCTGATCGCGGCGACCGCGCTGGCCCACCGACTCGTGGTCGTTACACGCAACCGCAAAGATTTCGAGCCGGCGGGTGTTGAGATCGTGAATCCGTTTACAGACCAGACGTAGACACTAAACCATAATGTTTAGTTTCGGACATCCACGCGCCCGAACTCTGCCCGGAAGAGCGCCCTGGTGCCGGGATCGAGCCGCACATCCGACGGTTCCGCCTCGACCGGAATGACAAACCGGCTCACCTCCGGCCCCACCTCCACCGTGGTGACCTGCACCGGCAACGCATCCCCGCCGAAATACACCCCGACGTCAAGCCACAGATCGAAACGCCCCACTTCCTGCACCTGGGTCAACTCGATCTCGACCGCGCCCGCCTCCGGGTCATACCTCCACGACCCCTCGACCGCCGGATTCCCGCCCTGCCGCAGCCACTGGTCGAAGAACGCCTGCAGGTCGTCCCCCGACGCCTCCTCCATCGCCCGCATGAAGTCGTCGGTCGACGCGGTCGCGTTCAGGTAACGCGCGTAGTACAGCCGGATCCCGCGCCAGAATGCCTCGTCTCCGAGCC
This sequence comes from Longimicrobiales bacterium, assembly GCA_965211645.1. Classification (GTDB taxonomy): domain Bacteria; phylum Gemmatimonadota; class Gemmatimonadetes; order Longimicrobiales; family Gaopeijiaceae; genus Bin94. The sequence continues at coordinate 1,794,927 of OZ242947.1, forward strand.
GCTCCCGGAGCATGTGCAGGACCCAGGCGCCCTTCTGGTAGGTGGCGACGCTCGTCACGCGCGACATGTCGTCGAGGCCGTCGTGCACGATCCGGTAGTCCGGGTTCTCGTCGTACCAGCGCCACACCCTGTCGGCGGCCTCCTGCAGCCCGGCCACGAAGTCGTCGCGCCCGTACGCGTGCTCGCGGAAGAGAAGCGTGAAGTATGTCGCGAAGCCCTCGCTCAGCCACACGTCGTCCCACTCGGACTCGGTGACCGCGTTGCCGAACCACTGGTGCGCGATCTCGTGGATGATCACGTTGCGCCATCGCACCGACCGCTCCCCGGTAACCGAGTTCTCGCCGTACATGAGCGCGGTCGCCGCCTCCATGCCCCCTCCGGTCGCCGGCGAGGTGATGTTCGCCAGCTTCTCGTAGGCGAACGGCCCCACGTACGTGTCGTAGAAGTGCAACACCGCCATCGTCGGCACGGCGAAGTCGTAGAAGCCGGCGTCGCGGTCGCGTGCGTACACCCAGGTCTGCACCGGCACGCCCTTGAAGTCGCCCAGGTGCTGCACGGCGAACCGCGCCACGCCCACCACATAAAGCCACGGCGGGATCGGCACCGACTGCCGCCAGTGGGTCAGCCGCATCCCGCCCTCGAGGTCCGTCTCCTCGACCAGGCGTCCGTTCGATACGACCTGGTAGTGCGCGGGAGCAGTGACCACGAACTCGCAGGTCGCCTTGTCGCCGATGTGATCCACCGTGGGCAGCCAGTTGCGCGCGCGGTTGGGCCAGTTGTCGCTGAAGAAGGTGCGCTCGCCGTACTTGTTGGGCCCGATGCGGAGGCCGGAGGCGGGGATGCCGCGGTAGTCGACGGTGAAGGTGGCGAGGGCTCCGGCCGTGCCGGGTTCGGGGAGGGTCACGGTGAGCAGGTCGTCCTCGTGTTGGTGGGCGAGCTCGCGGCGGTCGCCGGCCGGGTATCCGCCAGCCGCGCGAGTCACCGCAACAACCTCCATGCCGCGCCCGTCGCCGACGCGCCCGATCAGGTCGAGCGGCACCTCGGTCACACCGTCCGCCGTAAACCGCAGCGTCACGGTCGTCCGCCCCGCGATCTCGTCCGTGTCGTCGCGCAGCGTGAGTTCGAAGCGGTACGCCTCGATGTCGATGCCGGGCCGGCTGGGGCCGTCCTGCGCGGCGAGCGAAGCCGCGCCGGGGGGGAGGCCCGCAAGCAGGGTCGCCAGCAGGAGTTGAATCAAGGGCGGCGTGAGCCGTTCGGTGCGGTCGTCGCGCATGGGGCCTCCGTTCTGTGGACGCGAGCGGGAAGAATGCCCGCCGTGTCCGGGCGCGGCAACCGTGCCGGCCTACCTCTCGTCCGCCGCGGGCATGCGGTATCCGACCCCCCGTTCGTTGAGGATGTAGGCGGCCCGGGCCCCGTCCTCGCCCAGCTTATGGCGCAACCGCTTCACCACCGCGTGCACCAGCTTCGGATTCACGGTGCCGTCGTGGCGGCTCCACGCCTGGCGGAGCAGCGACCGGTAGGTCGATACACGTCCCGCGTTCGTCGACAGCAGCCGCAGGACTTCGTACTCGGTCGCCGTCAGCTTTACGGCGCGGCCGGCTACGGTCACGCGGCGGCGCTCGTAGTCGATGGACAGCTCGTCCAGCTCGAACGCCGCGGGCTCGGCGCGGCCTCGCAGGGCTGTCCGGATCCTCGCCGTCAACTCCGTCGGTGAGAACGGTTTGACGATGTAGTCGGCCGCCCCCGCACCGAGCGCCCTCGCGATCGTCTCGTCCCGTCCGTACGCGGAGATGAAGATGACGGGCAGATCGGCCAGTTCGGGAATCTGCTTCATCAGCTGGATTCCGTCGGTGCCGGGCAACATCAGGTCGAGGAGGACCAGGTGGGGCTTTTCATCACGGATCGCGCGGGACAACCCCTGGTGGTCGCCCACGGACAAGGTGGTGTAGCCGGCCGGGGTGAGCACGTCGCGGATGTAGCGAAGGGTCTGCGGGTCGTCGTCCACTGCGAGTATTCGAACCGGCTCCCGGCCCTGCCGAAGCGCCACTGATCGAGCGCGCGTCGAGTCCGCCGCCACCGGGTCTCCGCCGGCCTCCTCGGCTACGGGGAGCGTGAAGGTAAACCGTGCGCCCTGGCCCTCCCCTCCGCTCGTGGCCCGGATTCGGCCTCCGTGCGCCTCGACCAGCCCCTTGCAAATCGCCAGGCCCAGGCCGCGCCCGAGACCGTCCACCCCTTCACCGGCGCCCGCATACTTCTGGAACAGGTGGGGCAGCTGTTCCGGCGAAATGCCCCTTCCACGGTCGGAGACCGAGATCGCGACGTGAGCACCATCGCGCTCCGCTGCGACCCGGATGGGTGACGACTCCGGGGCATTCCTGGCCGCGTTCGAGAAGAGGTTGTCCAGGACCTGGACGATTCGCTGCCGGTCCACCATCACCCGGGGCAGATCCGGCGGAAGGTCGACCAGGACCGTGTGCCGCCGGCCACCGCTCAGGAACGTGCTCCTCGCCCGGTCCACCAGCGCCGCCGCGTCCGAGGGCTCCTGAGAGATCGACAGTGTGCCCGTTGCGATGCGCCCGGCGTCCAGCAGGTCGCCGATGAGGCCGCTCATCCTGTCCGCCTGTCCGTCGATGATGCGGAAGAACTGGAGCATTTCGGCGGGGGCGAAGTTCGGCGAAGCGCCGAGTACCGTAGCTGTCGAGCCCTTGATGGAGGTGAGCGGCGTGCGCAGCTCGTGACTCACGATCGCGAGAAACTCGGTCCGCATCCGCTCGATCTCCTCGAACGGCGCCAGATCCTGCAGGGTGACCACGACGGACTCCACTCCACCCTCGGACCCGGGGATCGGCGTGGCATTGAGCAATGTCTTCACGCTACGACCGTCGGGAACCGATAGCACGAGCTCCTCGTTGCGAATCGTCCGGGCGCTGCTCAGCCGCTGCGACAGGGGGAGGTCCGCCAGAGCGACCTCGCTCCCGTCGGTCCGCCGGCAGGTGATCATTTCCGGCAGCTGCTCCACGGAGCGGTCCGGGATCCGCAGTCCTGCGACGATCCGCTTCGCTTCCTGGTTCAGCGATGCGACACTGCCGGTCCTGGCGTCGAAGACCACCACGCCGACCGGCGAGGTGTCGACCAGGGCCTCCACGCTGGCCCGCGCGCGCTGCTCCTCCCGGAAGGCGCGCGCGTTGGCGATCGCCGTCGCCGCTTGCGACGCGAAGAGCGCGAGCACCTCCTCGTCCACGTCCGTGAACTCCCGCCCCGCTTCCTTCTCGGCGAGAAAGAGGATGCCCATGTGCACCCCCCGATGGCGGATCGGCATTCCCAGCAGGTTCCTGTACTCCAGAATGTCGGTACTGAACCCGAGCGAACGGAGGTAGGCGGGCAGGTCCTCGAATCTCAAGCCGCCCGGATGCTCGAGGATGTGCGCGAACAGCCGCGGCCCGTCGGCCCAGTTCAACAGTTGCCGGTGCTCTTCCGGCGCAATGCCGGAGGTAAGAAATCGCCGTGGCCGGCCCCTCTCGTCGATGGTGGTGATCAGGCCGTAGCTGACACCGGTCAACTTGCGGGCGCTGTCGCAGATCTCCTGCAATACGGTGTCGATGTCCAGGCTCGCGCTGATCCGCAGGATCGCCCGGCACAGGCTCGAAATGCGCTCTTGCGAAGCTTCGGTCTCTCGATGCTGCATCCCGGCAGAACCTTTCTTCACCGGTCACTCCTCTTCGGTCATGTCGTGTGGTCGCACGGACTCTCATTTGAATATCGCCAAAATACCATCGACTTCTCCGGTCGCGTCGCCCAAGGATCGTATTTAATCCCGTACAATATAGGCACTTGGACGGACTACGGGACCAACCGAGGCATCCGGACCCCCCTTTCCGCACCAGACTCACCAGAGAAGCTCCAGGTGAACGACAAGATCGACAGAACGGCCACGGTTCATCCGTCAGCGCATATCGGCGCGCAGGCCAGCATCGATCCCGGGGCCATGGTCGGGTATCTCGCCACCGTCGGAAAGGGAGCGAAGGTCGCGGCGGACGCCATCGTGCGGCTTCGCGGGGTCGTTCGCTCCTACGCCGTCCTCGGCAGGAACTCCATCATCGGCCCCCACTCCGACATTCACGCCGAAGCGGTCATCAACGACAATGTGACCATCGGCAGCCGGGTCAGGATCGGCCGCGGCGTCGTCGTGGGGCGGCACACCTCGATCGAATCCAGTGCCCACATCGAGGACGGCGTCCGGATCGGCCCGGGCTCCCACATCGGCCGCGGCGCGCTGGTCGATCGCGGCGCGGTGATCGGACAGCGGGTGACGATCGGACCGCGGGCGATGATCGGGGCCGGCGCAGTCCTCGGCAAGCGCGCGAACGTGGCCTCGCAGGCGGTCATCGGAACGGACGCGCAAATCGGCGCCAACGCCCGCGTCGATGTGGGCGCCAGGGTGCCGAACGGCGTGACCGTGGCCCCGAACAGGAAGTTCTCCGGACAATGACCCCTCCACCCCGGGACCTATTGCAACCCCTTCGGCCGCGGTTTCCAAGTCTGTTCATGCGACCGTCGGATCATCGAAGGGAACCTGCGGGCGGAGGGGCCTTCGCGCTGTCCGGCGGCGTCGCGGACGGGGCGCGCGGAAATCCGTGCCCGGTTCAGTTTTTCGAACCCGGCAACCGGAGATTACCCCCGGCAACCACAGGGGGTTCCTGAAACAACACGGTTCGTGTTCGTGGCACGCATATTGCGGCTAACCACGGTGGATCGCGGGAAATTCTGTCCCGCAACCCATGACCGCTCCATCCGGGAGCGACGAAAACATTGCGTTTCCGGCTCGGTCATGGGGTACATATCCGGTCCATGTCCGGGCTTTTCCATCCCACATCCGAGAAAGGATGAACCCGGACATGAAGAGACTCAAGCTACTTGCGGCAATCGCCGTGCTTGGGATTCCCCTCGCTGCCTGTGAGGAGGCGACTCCTCCACCGCCGGTCGGTTCGATCGTCGGTACGGTATCGATCGAGGGGACAGGGATCGACGGAGTGTCGGTCAACCTGAGCAACGGCAACTCCACCACCACCGCAGGTGGCGGCAGCTACCGCTTCGACAACGTCGAGGGCGGAGCCTACACCGTCACCATCAGCGGATTCCCGTCGGACGCCACGTTCGACGCAACCTCGGCCGCCGCGACGATCTCGTCGGCCGGCCAGAGCGTGACCGTCAACTTCACGGGCGCGTACATCCGTACCGCCAGCGTGATGGGGTCGGTGACGGTCGAAAACATGGGGCTCGGCGGCGTGACGGTGATGCTCACCGGCGTCTCGAGCGCCTCCGCGGTCACCGACGACAACGGCCAGTACGCCTTCACCGGTCTCCGGATGGGCAACTACTCGGTCGAGATCTCGGGCTTCGACTCCGACGAGGTCGGGTTCTCCGCCACCGCCGCCGCGGTTTCGGTCGGCGTGGGCGAGAGCAAGATCGTCAGCTTCGACGGCACCTACCTCCGCACGGCCGGCATCATGGGCCGGGTGAGCGTGGAAGGCGAGGGCCTCGAAGGCGTCACGGTCAGCCTCAGCGGCGGACCCGACGCGACCGACATGACGACCATGACCGACGCCGCGGGCCAGTATTCGTTCGCGAAGCTGCGCGCCGGCGACTACGCGGTCGGCATCTCGGGCTACGACACCGACGACTACGAGTTCGAGGTGACCTCGCAGAACGTCACCGTGGCGCTCGGCGAGACCGCGAGCGTTCCCTTCGAGGGCGTCCTGCTCCGCACCTCCGGCATCAGCGGCCGGGTGAGCGTCGAGGGCATGGGCCTCGAGGGCATCCCGGTCATGCTTTCCATGGGCGACGAAGCTGCCGACAGCGCCATGACGGACGCGGGCGGCCTGTACGCCTTCTCCGGCCTGGCGGCTGGCGACTACACGGTCTCGATCATGGTCGAGAGCGAAGCCTACGTCTTCGAGTCGATGAGCATGGACGTCACCGTCGGCGACGACATGACGGAGATCGCGAACTTCGAGGGCATGCACGCCAGAACGGCGAGCGTCTCGGGGATGCTGTTCATCGACGAGCTCATGAAGAACGACATGTACGACGAGGGCGAGCATCCGCTCCCGCACGCCGGCGTTCCGGTCGTGCTGGTGGGCCCCGGCGTCAACGACCAGGTGCCGAGCGCGACGGACTCGACCGGCGCGTACTCGTTCATGGGCCTGAAGGCGGGCGACTACCAGCTGGTGGTCCCGGTCACCGGACCGATGGGCGACTTCGCCTACGGCGGCTCCCCGACCGGCTACACCCTCTCCGTTGGAGTGGGCGAGGCCGTGATGCAGAACATTCCGGTCGACATCACGCACACGACGGTGCACTTCGGCGTCACGCTGAAGAACGGCGACGACCGGGGCATGCCGCTTCCGGGCGCGATGGTCACGCTCTACGCGGACGCCATGGGCGAGACCAAGGTCGGCGAGGGGATGACCATGGTCGACGAAGAGACCATGCACGCCGTGGCGGCGATCCGGATCGCGCGTGAAGGCACGACCGGCAACATGGTGCACGCGGGCGTCTCAGCCGACTCCGCCTACACCGTGGCCGACGGCATGACGGCCGTGATGTGGGATCCGCAGATGACCCACACCATGGGCGCGAACGCCAACGACATCGTCAACCTCAACGTCGACGCGACGGTCGGCGGCGCGACGATCACCACCGACTACGGTGGCGGCGACGCACTCGGCGGCTGGGCCTTCAGCGTTGCGCACGGCGACGCCATGTACGCGGACACGCTGGACGCCGACGGCATGGGTGCGTTCAAGATGACGGTGGATTCCGCCGGCGCCCTGCCGGCGACCTACACCTTCTCGGTCGACACCATCCAGGACAACAAGCTGGACGGCGGCGAGAAGTTCGAGGGCACCTCGGTCGACTACGTGCACACCGGACTCGCGCTGGCGGGCACGATGGACGCCGGCACGATGGAGGTCAACTACACGACCCAGTCGCTGGTCGTCGGTGCGCACCACGAGCGCGACCAGGTCATGGGCTATACCGGCAACGTCCTCGACGGCGACGAGAGGGACGCCGGCACGGTCAGCCTCTCGATCCGCTACATCGACGACAACGGACGCTCCCGTTCGTTCACGGCGAAGGAGTGGAACCCGAGCAACCGGAGCACCAAGGAAGGCGTGACGACCTTCACGGGTCTGCCGGCCGATGCGGACATCATCGTCCAGGCCTCGGTCGCCGACAACGCAGGCGTCATGCTCCTCGATCCCGACGAGCTCGCGGCGTACACCGGCACGGAAGCCAACGGCATCATGGGCGGCCACTTCGGCGCGCACGGCGGCTACAGCCACACGGTGTCGCTCTGCCCGCTGCAGGCCGTCGATCCGACTGCCCAGGACCACGACGAGTGCTCGTCGTTCGCGTACGTGAGCACGTACTCGGTGAATGGTCTGGTGTGGAAGAATCAGGTCCTGCGGAGCACGGAAGGCGGCGCCAACGACGACGACTTCCTGATGGGTGCCAAGAATGATGGCGGCCCAACCTTCCTACCCGGGATTTCGGTCGGCCTGGACCCGGTCGCTGGCAAGAACCTCGCGGGCGAGGCCCAGTCCTTCACGACTCTCGCGGCCAACGCCAAGGCTACGCCGTTCGACGATACCCACGTGTTCGCTTTCCCCAACATCGCGGCGGGCGTCTACAAGCTCACCGTTCAGGACGGATGGCGGGTGAGGATGGGCATAAAGGATGCCACCGCCATGGTCGGCAACGCCTTCAACCCGCTCGCAGGCGACGTCTCGCTCGACGTGACGCCGGCAACGACCACCGTCTACGGCTACGTGAGGGATTCCGACGAGTTCCCCGTGGAAGACGTGACCGTAACCGTGAACGGCGTTGCAGCGACGACCGACGTACACGGCCGGTACATCGCGGAGTACGTGCCGTCCGCGAACAACAAGCGCGGCGCCGCGGCGAACACGAACACCATCGCGGTGGGGACCGCCCACGAAGGCAGCGCAAAGACGGATACCGTCGTTGCCTTTACCGCGAACAGCCGGATCCGGCAGGACGTCGAGATTTCGGGCGTCAGCAAGACCGCGTCGATCAGCGGCACGGTCACCGCGTCCGGCGGCGGCACTCCGATCGCCGGCGTGCGGATCATGGTGGATGGCCTGACGAACTTCAACGCCAAGATTCCGCCCAGCAGCGCCAGTAACAACGCCCTCGTGACGGGCGCCGACGGCACCTACACGGCGATCATCGGGGCCAAGGATATCGGCGAGAGTGTCACGGTGACCCCGTCGAAGGACGGCTACAGCTTCGGACCCGGGCAGCTGTCCGGTCTTCCGGCCCACGCCGGTTCCGAGATTTCGGGCATCAACTTCACCGGCTTCCTGCACGCCAGGATTACGGGCAGGGTGAGGGACACGGACGGCACCGCCATGCGTGGCGTCGAGGTGACGGCCACGAAGGTGGGCGGCACAGATGCCGCGGACGAGGTCTCCACCACCAGCAACGCGAGGGGCACCTTCGTGCTCAGCGTTCCGTTCGGTGACTATGACATCGTGGCGTCGGCCGACGACTTCACCTTCGCCTATCCGAACGACAACCGGAGGGTGAACGCCGCTCCGGGCCAGACCGTGAGCTACGGCGACATCCGGGCGATGACGTTCGGAGCCCTGAACGTGACGGCGTCCCGGGTGCTGGACACAACCACCACCCCTGGCGCGACGATAGTTACCGAGAACGTCGCGGTGAACTACAGCGCGAACGACACGACCGCCATCCCCGAGGGCTACGATGCGGTCACGTACACCATCCAGACCAACACCGGCGCGGACGGTGCATGGACGGATCAGACGCTCGTTGGCGGTGACGAAGAGACTCCGGACACCGTGGGTGTCACCGACCCGACTGGCAGCACCGATGGCGGGTTCATGGTTCGGGTCCAGGCGGTGGTCACGGATACCGACGAGAGCGGTGTGGACGACACGGGCACCGCGGTCAACCTCACTCCCGACACGATCATCTCTGCCACGGCCGCCGTCGGCGCGGTCAATCCGATGCCCACCGGCGTGACCGCGAGGCGTCAGCTTGCAGCGGACTCGGATGCGGCGGCCGACACCGGCAACTTCATCCGGGCCAGCTGGTCCGCCGCGACGAATGCACGATCCGGCTTCCGGCTCGTCGCCCAGGTCACGGCCGCCGAAGCGGGTGGCGCCACGGTGTGGGTGGTGTTGCAGGAACAGTCTGATATCGCGGCGAGCGCCAGGCAGGCCACATTCGATGCCAGCAACACCCAGGCTCGGGAAGTCGCACTTCTCGAGGGTGGCACAGGAACCGAAGTGGAGATCACCGCAGCCGAATTCGCGGCGGCCATCACCATCGCCGTCGAATGGGTACAGGGCGCTGCCACCGCCGACAACCCGTGGCAGCGCGTTGCGGTTCCGCTCGCTGCGAAGGGCTCCGGCGGCGGCTAACCAACCTTCAACCCCATCGGCCTGGCTGATTGACCGGCCAGGCCGATGGGCCGCAGGACACCGCACCCCCCGTCCGGGAAGCCGGGCGGGGGGTGACGGGCTTCATGCCGGCGCGCGCAGCCGGACTCCCATCCTGGAATCGAACGAAGACATGTTCGGAATCGAAACGCGGGTTCAGATGCGGAAATGCCTGGAGCAGGGGCTCAGCAAGTCCGCGACCGCCCGGCGTCTGGGGATCAGCAGAAGGACCATCTACAACTGGATCGAGGCGGGCGAGCTCGAGCGCGACCCCGACGACATGACCGTGCAGTACGGGCCCAGACCTCCGAGGCCCCGGAAGATCGATCCCTACACCCAGTACATCGAACGGCGTCTGTCCGAGTACCCGGAGCTCAGCGCGGCCCGGCTGTTCAGGGAGATCCGGGATGAGGGCTATCCCGGAAACTACGGGCAGGTCAAGTGCTACGTGCGCGAGCGGCGCGAGGCGATCCCGGATGGTGAAGCGTCCGGCTGAGGCGCTGCCGTCCGCGTTCGGGCGGCGCCGGACTCTCGCGTGAACGCCGCCTCGCGCCTGTCCGGAATCACCCGGACTGCCCTGGGCGTTGCGGTCGTCGTATCGATCGCGTCCTGCGACGGCCCTCGATTCCCCGTGCCCTGCGGGTCGACGCCCGAGCAGACGCTCGTGGTGGGCGAGATGGTCACGGTCGACCTGTGCTTCGACGACCCCGACGGCGGCATGCTCGCCTTCGAGGTGTTCAGCTCCGATCCCGGGGTGGCCACCGCCATCGCGGCGGGCAGCACGGTGACGGTCACGGCGATCTCGCCGGGCCTCGCGCTGGTGACGATGGTCGCGACCGATCCCACGGGGCTGAAGGCGCAGCAGGGCTTCCGCGTGGTGGTGCCGAACCGTCCGCCCGCCGCCGTCGGCACGATCGCCGACCGTGAACTGATGGTCGGAGACTCGGCCGTCATCGACGTGGCGGGGCACTTCACCGAGCCCGACGGGCAGGCGCTCGGCTTTTCGGCGGCGGTCTCGGACTCGGCCCGCCTGGCGGTCTCGGTGGCGGGCGCGGTGGTGACGGTGGTGGCGGTGGCCAAGGGCGAGGTGGTCGTGACGGTCACCGCGACCGATCCGGGCGGGCTGGCCGCCACGCAGAGCTTTCAGGTGAAAGTCCCCAACCGGCCGCCGGTGCCGGTCGACTCGATCCCGGCGCGGGAGATCATGGTGGGGAGCGCCGACACCCTCGACCTGTCGCCCTTCTTCAGCGACCCGGACGCCGATCCGCTGATCTACCTGGCCGCCGTCTCCGACACCGCGGTGGCCGCGGCGACCGTGTCCGGGAGCGCGCTGACGGTCACCGGGCTGGCCAGGGGCGAGGCCGGGGTGACGATCACCGCCACCGACGACGAGGGGCTCTCGGCCACGCAGCGCTTCGGCGTGACCGTGCCCAACCGACCGCCGGTGGTGACCGACACGATCGGGCCGCGCACGCTCTTCCGCGGCGAGGCCGACACGCTCGACCTGGCCGCCTTCTTCGCCGACCCGGACGGCGACCCGCTCACCTGGGCCGCCGAGATCTCGGACACCGCCGTGGCCGCGCTCGTGCTCGTTCCCGCCGACGGCACCCTGATCGTCACCGCGCGCACCCAGGGCGAAGCGACGGTCACCGCGACCGCGACCGACACCGAGGGCCTGACCGCCCGCCAGACCTTCGCCGTGACCGTTCCCAACCGCGCCCCGGTCGCCGCCGACACCATCCCCCCGCAGACCCTCCACAAGCGCGAGACCGCACGGCTGGACCTCACGCACCACTTCCTCGACCCCGACGACGACACGCTCGTGTATGGGATCGAGTCGACGGATGCCCTCGTGGCCACGGCTTCTGTCACGAATGACACGCTCCTCGTGCGGGCCGGGGCCGAGGGTCGGGCCGTCCTCACGGTGACCGCCGCCGACCCGCAGGGCCTCTCCGTCCGCCAGGCCTTCACGGTGACCGTCCTCAACCGGGCCCCCGCCATCACCGATTCGATCCCCCCGCAGACCATCTTCCGGGGGCCGCCACACACGCTCGACCTCGACGCCCACTTCGGCGACCCCGACGGCGACGCCCTCGCCTACGAGGCCGCCTCGTCCAACCCCCGGTTCGTGCGCGTCGAGGTCAACGGCAGCACCCTCACCCTGCGCGCCCCGCGCAAGGGCGCGGCCGAGGTCACCGTCACCGCCACCGATCCCGACAGCCTCTCGGTCGCCCAGACCTTCGCCGTCACCGTGGGCAACCGCGCGCCGGTCACCGTCGGCGCCTTCCCCGACCTCGAACTCGGCCAGGGCGACCGGATCACGCTGCCCGTCGGCCGCTACTTCGACGACCCGGACCGCGACCCGCTCACCTACGGGGCCTCCACCTCCGACCCCGGCATCGCCACGGCCACCGCGCGCGGCGGCCTCGTCACCGTGTCGGGCGTCTCCAACGGGCTGGCCACCCTGACGCTCACGGCCACCGACCCCGATAGCCTCTCGGCCGCGCAGACCTCGCGCATCATCGTCGTCGGCCAGGGCAACACGCCCACCCCGGTGGGCACGATCCCCGCACAGACCGTCTCCGAAGGCAGCACGCAGACGCTGCAGCTCCTCGGCTACTTCGAGGACCCCAACGGCGATCCGCTGACCTACGGCGCGACCACCGAAGACCCCGACATCGCCACGGCGTCCGTGTCCCGCGGGATCGTGACGATCACGGGCGTAGCGCTCGGCCAGACCATCCTGTCCGTGACCGCCACCGACCCCGACGGCAACACGGGCACCCTCGGCGGCACGGTGGTCACCGTGGTCACCCCGGGCCAGGGACCGGTCCCGGTGCTCCCGATCGCGGACCGGAGCGTGGCGGTCGGCCAGGCCCGCACCATCTCCGTCGCCCATCACTTCCAGGATCCCGACGGCGGCAGCCTCACCTTCGCCGCCTCGTCATCGAACCCGGACATCGCGACCGCCTCGTCATCGGGCAGCGAAATCACCCTGACGGGCGTGGCCGAGGGACGCGCCGCCGTCACCGTCACGGCCACCGACCCCGACAACCTCTCCGTCGCCCAGCAGTTCTCCGTCACCGTCGAGCCCCCCGACCGCGCCCCGGTGACCGTCGGCGCAATCGGCCGCCTGACCATCCAGGCGGGCGGCGTCGACGTCTTCGACGCGGCCCCCTACTTCAGCGACCCCGAAGGCGACACCCTCACCTACACGGCGGGCGCCTCGGACCCGGGCATCGCTACGGCTTCCGCGACGGGCAGCATCGTCATCGTGCGGGGCGTCTCGGCCGGCAGCACCACCGTGAGCGTCACGGCCACCGACCCCGGCGGCCTCTCGGCGACCCAGTCCGCCGACATCGAGGTCTCCGCCCCGCCCCGCGGCCCGGAGACCGTCGGCAGGATCCCCTACGACAGCCTCGAGGCCGGCGACGAACTCGATGTCGATGTGGCGCCCTACTTCACCCATCCCGACGGCCTGGCCCTGAGCTACACTGCGGGCACATCGAACTCGAGCCTCGCGGCGGTGACCATGAGCGGCTCCAACCTCCGGGTGAAGGGCCAGGGCCAGGGCATGGCGCAGATCACCGTGATCGCCTCCGACCCCGTCGGCCGCACGGCCACCCAGCACTTCGTGCTCACAATCTGGCAAATCGACACCGGCTTCGAGATTCAGCTCGGCTTCGCGTCCAGTGTGAGCGGCACCCTCGAATCGGCCATGCGGACCGCTGGAGCGACCTGGGAGGCCATCCTCAAGGCCACCGAGTTCCCGGATCTCGACCAGGAGCAATTCCGCACCCTCGGCACCTTCGTCTGCCCGATCTACGGGGTCAACTTCGTCGTGGACGTCGACTACGTGGACGACCTCGCGCTTTTGGTCGCCGAGACCAGCATCGACGGTACCTCGGGCACCGTCGTGGCAGCCACCCGCCTCTGCCTGATACGTTCCCCATCGGGCACACCCGTCCTCGGCGTCATCGTCTTCGACAACGCCGACATCGATGCCGTGGCCCGGACGGGCGACCTCGGAGAGTTGGCGCTCCACGAGATCGCCCATGTCCTGGGAGTGGGGACGACCTCGAGTTGGTACGCGTTGCTTGAGGATCCCTCGGAAAATGTCGATACCGCGGACACCCACTTCCCCGGTTCCGGGGCCGTCTCCGCGTTCAACTCGGCCGGCGGCACCAGCTACACCGGCGGCAAGGTCCCCGTCGAGAACGGCGGCGACGACGGGCACTGGCGACAGTCGGTCATGGACGGAGAGTTCATGACGCCTTTCAACACGCGGGGCCAGTCCGACGTCCTGAGCGCGATCACCATCCAGGCGCTGGCGGACATGGGGTACACCGTCAACGCCGGCCTCGCCGAAGCGTACACCCTGCCCTCGCCGGACATCGCCGCCGACATCGTCCCGGCTGGACCCGCGATCGACCTCCGCGGCGACGTCTACCACGGCCCGGTCATCGAGATCGACGAGAAGGGCAACGTCGTGCGCGTCGTCCCCGGTCTGGACAACCGGTTCCCCCCGACACCCCTCGGCCCCGGCGAAGCCGCCGCCCGGGGCGACTCGGTGATCCGGATCACCATCGACGGCCGCCGCTGATCGACCCCGCGGCCACGCCTATTGCTTTTCCGTGACAGTAGTGGTTAGCTTTTGGGTATATGTAGTGCAAATTGATTTCGTTGGATGGACAAATTGCGATTGTATTCACTATGGTACGCACTCGGCGTGGCCAGTGCCGTGGCATTCGGGAACGGCGGAAGGGCGGCCGCCCAGGAGGCCACGACGATCTGGGCCGCCACGATGGTCGTCGGCGAAGCCCGCAACGAGACTACCGGATCGGTCGACTTCCACGGGTACGTCAACGACTACGAGCAGTGGGGTTCGCTCGAGCCCGACCAGTTCACGTACGGCGACAGGACGTACACGGTCTTGGGCATCTGGCGAAACGCGCACTTCGGGAACACCTTCCTCACCTTCGACGACGGCTTCCCGGGGGATCCATACCGGTTGACCCTGTCGGTCGGCGACCTGGTTCTGCGCGGGACGGACGTCGCCAGTATCTGCGAGGGAAGACCGCGCTGCTCGAAAATGCGCTGGGACGGCGTGGAGGTAGACTGGGAACTCGGCGACACGATCCCGGTCCGACTGACGACGGCGGCGCCGCCTCCACCCCCATCGAGTCCCTCGGTCACCGCCTCGTTCGGCGCCTCGTCCTACGAGGCGGCGGAGGGGGGCGCGCCGGCAACCGTCGAGGTTCGGCTCAGTGCGGACCCACGGCGGCGCGTGGCGCTTCTGATCGGTCGGACGGGGCTGGGCGGCGCCTCGGGCGCGGACTACTCGGACCTGCCTTCCCACGTCGTCTTCCATTCCGGCGAGACCAGGAAGACGCTCACCGTCCGGGCGACCGACGATGCATTCGACGACGACGGCGAGAGCCTCAGGCTGTCGTTCGGCTTGCTCCCGGAGGGGGTCAGCCCCGGATCGCCATCCACCACGACCATCTCGCTCGTCGACAACGACCAGGTTGGCCTGGTCGCGCCCACGCGCCTGTTCGTCGACGAGGGCGGCACGGCAACGTACCCCGTCGCGCTCCAGTCGCGGCCGGCCGGTACCGTCACGGTGGGGGTCTCGGTGCCCGCGGACGCCCCCTTCACGGCAACCCCGGATTCGCTGACGTTCACGACCGCAGACTGGCGCCAGGGCCGGGACGTCACCGTCGCGGCGCCGCTCGATGGCGACGATATGCCGAATCCCGCGATGGACATCATGAACACCGCGAACGGGGGCGGTTACGACGGCATGAGCGCCGCGGTCCAGATAACGGTCGTCGAGGCCAACCTGCCCTCGTTCGGCATCGAAGACGCGCGCGCCGACGAAGCCGACGGACACATGACGTTCACCGTTTCGCTGAGCGAGGCGACTCCGGTTCAGGTGACGGTCGACTACGCGACGTCCGACGGCTCGGGCGGTGACGCGGCGGTGGCCGGATCGGACTACGTCTCGAGATCGGGGACCCTGATCTTCCCTCCCAACACGATCACGCGGACGTTCGATGTTCCGATCGTCGACGACCGTGAAGACGAGGCCGCCGAGGAGACCTTCACCGTTACCCTGGACGGCGCGGCGGGCGGTGCGGTGCTGAGAGACGCCCACGCGACCGGCACGATCGTGGACGACGACCTCGTGGCGAGGTTCGGTGCGGCCTCGTACACGGCGGCCGAGGGCGGGGCCAACGCGTCCGTTTCGGTGGTCCTGAGCGAGGCGCCGGGCCGGGAACTCACGATACCCATCGAGGCGACCGGCCTCGGGGGGGCGATCCCGGACGACTACTCTGGAGTGCCCTCCAGTCTGGTCTTCGGGGCGAACCAGACGAACCGCACCCTCGAGGTCGTGGCGAGGGACGACTCGGTGGACGACGAGGGCGAGAGCGTGAGGCTCTCCTTCGGTACGCTGCCTGCCACGGTCACGGCCGGATCCCCGTCCACCGCGACCGTCGCGCTCACCGACGACGATGCGTCCCGGCTGTCCGTTCCGGCGAGTCTGAGCGTCGACGAGGGGGGCAGTGAGGACTACACCGTGGTTCTGGAGTCCGAGCCGACGTCGAGCGTGACCGTAGCGGTGACCGTGGCCGCCGGAAGCGACCTCGTCGCGAGTCCCCCATCGCTCACCTTCACGCAACAGAACTGGAGCCAGCCGCAGACGGTCACGGTCACAGCCGCCCACGACAACGACCTGGATGACGACGAGGTGGTGATTGCCCATACCGCGAGCGGGGGCGGCTACGACGGAGTGCGCGAAACGGTCGCAGTGACAATCGACGACGACGACCTGGGGATCCGGTTCGATTCGGCGTCCTACACGGTGGAGGAAGGTGGCGCAGTCGTCGTGACGGCCACACTCACCGGGCCGGTGGGGGCAGTTCAGCGGATCCAGATCGGAGCCAGGAATCTCGGGGGGACGACCACGGCCGACTATGAGGCCACAAGCCGTTTCCCGCGTCCCGGAGAGACGCGAATGACGATCGTCTTCTCCGCCGTCGACGACGACATCGACGACGACGGCGAGAGCGTCACGCTCTTCTTCCAGTCCCTCCCGGAATCGATCCGGGGACAGTCCCCGTCCACCGCCACCATCACGATCATCGACGATGACGAGAGCGGGCTGTCGGTTCCGGAGAGCCTGACCGTCGACGAGGGAGACACCACGACCTACCAGGTCGCGCTCAAGTCGCAGCCGACGGCGAACGTGGACGTGACGGTGAATGTGCCGGGCGGAAGCGATCTCACCGTGAGTCCCGCATCGTTCACCTTCACGGCCCGGAACTGGAACCGGGCGCAGACGGTTACGGTCACCGCCGCCCACGACGAGGACGTGGACGACGACGAGGTGGCGATTACCCATACCGCGAGCGGGGGCGGCTACAAGAACCTGAGGGAAACAGTTGCACTGACCATCGACGACGACGATTTGGGGATCCGGTTCGAACAGGCGTCCTACACGGTGAGAGAAGGTGACCGGGTCGACGTGGTGGCCGTACTCACCAGGCCTCCGGACACCGCTGGGCAGATCCGGTTCGGCGCCACGAATCTCGGGGGGGCAACCTCTCCGGAAGACTATACCGGCCTTCCGTTGACAGCTGTCGTGTCACCGGGGCAAACGACCCGAGTCACGGTCGTCTTCCTGGCCGTCAATGACGACATCGACGACGACGGCGAGAGCGTGAGACTCTTCTTCGCTTCCCTTCCGCCATGGATCAAGGCAGGGTCCCAGTCCACCGCCACCGTCACGATCATCGACGATGACGAGCGGGGGTTGTCCCTTCCGGACAGCGTGACGATCGACGAGGGAACAGCCTTCGTCTACAACTTCGCGCTCGAGTCGGAGCCCACATCGGACGTGACGATAACGTTGGACGTGCCCGTGGGAAGTGATATCGGTTTCAGTTCTCGCGCGTCGCTGACCTTCACGCCCGCGAACTGGCTTGCGCGTCAGAGCGTGATCATCAACGCCGCGCACGACGACGACCTGGACGACGACGAAGTGGTGATCACCCATACCGCGAGCGGAGGGGGCTACGACGGCGTGAGCGGCGAGGTTGCCGTGACGATCGTCGACGACGACGTGGAGGTCAGGTTCGGCGCCGAATCGTACAGCATCGAAGAGGGAGGGGGCAGTGCGTTCGTGTCCCTGCACCTGAGCAGGCCGCCGGGGCAGTCGGTGACCATCCCCCTCGTGGTCTCCTACCTGAACGGAGCGGACCCGCAGGATCTTCGCGGCATTCCCGAAAGCGTGACGTTCGGTCCGGCCGAAGACACCAAAACCTTCGAGCTCAGCCCGGTCGACAACGCCCTTGACGACGATGGAAAGCAGGTGGTGCTGAATTGGGGCACCCTTCCTCCGAATGTCCGGGCAAGCAGCTCGTCCGGCCCCACCATCAACATTATCGACAACGACCAGCGCGGGATATCGGTGCCGGGGACGGTCAGAGTGAGGGAGTCGTCCGCAACCCAATACTCGGTGAGGCTGGCTTCGCGACCGACAGCTGTCGTCACGGTCACGCTGACGTTGGACCGTGACGACATCACCGTCGCCCCCACGACGCTGACCTTCCAGCCGGCGGCCTGGAACCGGGCCCAGACGGTGACGGTCACCGGACCCTCGGGCGACATCACCGAGAGCAACACGTACCGCGATGTCAAGATACGGCATGCCGCGACCGGAGGTGACTACAACGGCCTCAGCAGCGTGACCACTGTCCGAATCGAGGATCGCGCCGGCGACGGCAACCAGAACCCCCGCCGGCGGTCCGTGGCCCGGCCCGTCGTCCGGGACCGGTCGGCGTCCGAGCGCGCCGACTCGATGGTCTTCACCGTGACGCCGGACAAGGCCGTCGACGCACCCGTCACGTTCGCCTACGCGACCTCGGACGGCACCGGCGGCAATGGAGCGGTGGCGGAGTCCGACTACACGTCCACTTCGGGCACCGTCACGTTCCCGGCCAACTCCACCGATCCGCGGACCTTTTCCGTGCCGATCATCGACGACTCGGACGACGAGGGCGACGAGATCTTCACCGTGACCCTGAGCGACCCGTCGGGCGATGGGACGGTGCCCGACGTGACCGTGACCGGCACGATCGAGGACGACGACGCCACCGCGGACCCCGCCGGCCGGATCCAGGTGTACTTCAGGCCGGGTTCGGCCACGGCAACCGAGGGCGGCGCGGCGGCGGTCGTGGAAGTGGCCCTGAGCGAGGCGCCGTCCGGCACCGTGGTCATCCCCCTTGTGACCGCCAGCCGCGGGGGTGCGAGCGACAACGACTACTCGGGGATCCCCATCGAGGTCGCCTTCGGCCCCGGATCCATGGTCCGGAGCTTCGCGGTGACGGCCACGGACGACGGCGATGACGACGACGGCGAGTTCCTGCACATCTCCTTCGGCGCTCTCCCGGCGGGGATGGTCGCCGCGAGCCCGTCCCATGTGCGCGTGGATCTCGCGGACAACGATGGCGGCGGTGGCGGAGCCGGCGGTGGTTCGACGACGGTCTCCTTCGCCGCTGCCGGCTACCGGGTGGATGAAGGGTCGGGGATCGGCATCGCGTTGATGCTGGGGCTACCGGGCGCGCAGCGCCTGGAGGTACCCATCGTGGCCGTGAACCGCGGCGGCGCCGACGGGAGCGACTACGCGGGCGTGCCCGCAAGCATCGTCTTCGAGGCCGGCGAAACGACTCGGACCTTCGTGCTCTCGGCGAGCAGGGATGGGCTGTTCGAGCGCGACCAGACGGTGGAACTCTCGCTGGGCGACCTGCCTCCCGGGGTGCGTGCAAGTGAACCGGCGACCTCGGTCGTCACGATCGTCGACGAATTCGCCGAGCCCGCGATCGTGGTCAGCGGCGCACGGGCGTCGGAGGCCGACCCCAGCGTCGTGTTCGTCGCGCAATTGACGGCTCCCACGGACGGGCCGGTTTCCGCGGAGTGGAAGACCTCGGACGGTACGGCCGTCGCGGGGCGGGACTACCGGGAGTCGTCCGGGCTGCTGAGCTTCCCGACCGGGTCGACCGGGCCGGTCATCCTCCGTGTCCCGGTGCTGGACGACGGCATCGACGAGGACGACGAGTCGTTTTCGCTGGACCTGTACGATCCCGTCAACGTGACGCGTGTTCGCGGGGCCGCCGGCACGATCGTCGACGACGACGAACGCGGGGTGAATGTCCTGCCCCGGCACCTCCGCATCGAAGAGGGGTCGAGCGGAAGCTATCGCGTGGCCCTCGGCTCGCAGCCCGCGGGCGATGTCACGGTGACCGTCGTGCCGGGCCTCGAGACTCCCATCGAGGTTGTTCCGTCGAGCTTGACGTTTACCCCCGGCGGCTGGGAGTCGGCGCAAACGGTGACCGTCTCGGTGCCGGACGACGACGACGCGTTCGTGGAGCCTCCGGTCACGTTGCGGCACAGCGTCGCGGGCGGCGACTACGAGGGCGAGTCCGCCCCTTCGGTCGAGGTGGTGATTCTCGAGACGGACTTCCCCGGGGTAAGCATCGACGATCCACGGGCCGGCGAGGCCGACGGGGAGATCGTCTTCGCTGTGCAGCTGGACAAGCAGACCAACCGCACGGTCACCGTTGCCTGGGCGACGGAGGACGGCACGGCCGTCACGGGCGAGGACTACGTGGGCGCGAGCGGAGAGGTGGTGTTCGCTCCGCACGAGACCGGGAAGCGCGTCGCGATCGATCTTCTCGACGACGGGATGGACGAACCCGCCGAGAACTTCGCCGTGGTTCTCGCCGAGCCGGTGAACGCGACGCTGGCGGACCCCCGCGGGATCGGTACCATCGGCGACAACGACCTTCCGCGGGTCGGCATCGAGGCAGAGGCGGACCAGGTGGCCGAGGGAGAGGCCGCGCGATTCAGGCTCTTCCGCGCAGGCGACCTGTCGGTGGCGCTGGAGGTGCCGGTCCGCGTGACTCAGCGGGGAGACTACATGGCGGGCGAGCCGCCGGCATCGGTCTCGTTCCGCGTCGACGCCGATACCGCGGTGCTCTCCGTCGACACCGAGGACGACCTGCTGGACGAGGCGGACGGCGCGATCTCGGTCGCCCTCCAGGAAGGCGCCGGCCATGAGATCGCCGGGTCCGCGAGCGCCGAGGTCGCCGTGGCCGACAACGACGAAGCCCCGGCCGTCACGATCTCGGACGCCCGTGCGTTCGAGGGCGCGGGCGAGATCCCCTTCCCCGTCATGCTCTCCGCGCCGAGCGGAAAGACGATCTCGATCGCATGGACGACCGCCGAGGGAACGGCGACCTCGGGGGCCGACTTCGTTGCGGCGACGGGCTCCCTGCTCTTCCCCCCGGGGCGGACGGCCGACACGATCCGGGTCGCCCTGGTCGACGACCTGGTGGACGAACGCGACGAGACCTTCACCGTGTCGTTGGGCGAACCCGTCAATGTCGTCCTGGACATCGGCGGTGCGACTGGCACCATCACCGACGACGACCTTGCCGTCGCCAGGGCGTGGCTGTCGCGCTTCGGCCGTTCCGTGGCGAGCCAGGTGGTGGATGCGGTCGACAGTCGCTTCTCGCGCGCTTCCGGGCAGGGGAATGCGTTCTCGCTGGGCGGTGCCGGTCTTGCGAGGGCGGGAGCTGCGCAGACGCCGCCGGGTTGGATGGACGTCCTGGGCGGCAGCTCGTTCCGCTACTCGACGGTGAGTGGCGATGTTCCGGGCAACCGCCCGAGCGGATGGACCACCTGGGGCCGCGGAGCGAACACGGCGTTCTCGGGCGCCGAACCCGAATTCGCGATCAACGGCCGGGTGACGAGCGCGCTGGCCGGCGTGGACTACGAACGCGGCGCCCTTCTTGGTGGCGTGCTGCTCTCGCACAGCCGCGGAAGCGGCGACTTCGCGGGAATCGCCGGCGAAGGCGCCCCTGAACGCACTGGCGAAGTCGAGAGCTTGCTCACCGGGGTCTTCCCGTACCTGCGGGTCGCCCTCGGCGACCGGATCAGCGCCTGGGGATTGGCCGGCCGCGGCTCGGGAAGCATGACGATAAGCCTGGACGGCAATCCGGCAGCCATTGGAATGAACCTGGGCGCCTTCGGGGCGCGCGGAGCCATCCTGAAGCCCGGCGCTGCGGCGGGGATCGGTCTGGACCTCAAGTCCGACGCGTTCTTTGTCGCTATGGATTCCGAACGGAGCAGTGGCGGTATTCCGGCGGAAAAGGCGAACGCGAGCCGCGTCAGGCTGGCCGTGGAGGGCGTCCGCAGCGTCGCGGTCGGGACGGCGGGTGTGTTGGGTCTGTCGCTCGAGGCAGGCCTCCGCCGGGATGGCGGGGACGCGGAAACCGGGATGGGCATCGAGTTGGGCGGGGGGACTCGCTTCTCCCACAGGGCACTGGGCCTCACCGTCGAGGCTCGAGCCCGCGCGCTCCTCGCCCACCAGGACGAGAACTACGAGGAGTGGGGGTTCTCCGGTGCGCTCGTCTTCGATCCCGACGGCACCACGCAGGGATTCTCCATGCGCGTCCAATCGCTGTGGGGCGCGTCGATGGGTGGGGTCGACCGGCTCTGGTCGCAACGCACCATGGACGGGATTGCGGGACATCCGGGCGCGGCCGACCGGCGGGATGGTCGCCTCAACGCCCGGTTCGACTACGGGATCGATGCATTCGGCGAAAGCGCGCTGATGACCCCGTTTGCGGTCGTGTCGCTCGCCGGCGAGGACGTCCGTGCCTATCGGCTGGGTTGGCGCGCGAAGGTCGGGCCATCGCTTGCCATCGGGATCGAGAGCGGATTGGGCGAGCGTACGAATTCGCTGCGCGAGGGGATGATACTGCGGGTTTCGATGCGGCGTTAGCTAATGGGTCATGTTATCGCCAATTGAGTTGGGAGGACGCGAGGCGTCAAGTGCGTTAGCTGTCGGGGGAGACGGGGGAGGAGTACCGGCAGTTGTCGGAGGCGGAATGGGAGTACGTGGCGCGGGCGGGGACGCAGACGGCACGTTATTGGGGGAGGGCGAGACCGGGCAGTGCCGGCACGCGAACGGGTATGAGCGGACTGGGCACGCACCCGTCCGATTGATTATCGCCATTTAGTCACAATATTCGCCCATTTTATCGTCTATCGATCATTTTAGTTCTATTATATTTGCTATTTGCACCCGTTTCCACCATTCAGAGACCGACAGTGGCGACAGCCGGGCCACGACCGGGAGTCGGTGAACCAAGATTGGCCAGAAGGACCTTCCTTTCACGTAGTAGAACCGATGCGACTGAGACACCTGCTGTTTCTGCTCATGTCGCTGACCAAAACGCCGTCAGCAGTAGGGCACGTGCGTGTGGTGGTGGTGACGGTCATGGAGACGATGTCGCATTCACTGGAAACGGTCGGATACCTTCGGCTTTTCCCTTCTGCGCAGCCCCTTGGCATGTGCGGAAGGACCGTGCACCATCGCGATCCAGGCCCCGTTACCGCGTATCGACCCTGGTCGCACTCGGCGTGGCCGGTGCCGTGGCATTCGGGAACGGCGGAAGGGCGGCCGCCCAGGAGGCCACGACGATCTGGGCCGCCACGATGGTCGTCGGCGAAGCCCGCAACGAGACTACCGGATCGGTCGACTTCCACGGGTACGTCAACGACTACGAGCAGTGGGGTTCGCTCGAGCCCGACCAGTTCACGTACGGCGGCAGGACGTACACGGTCTTGGGCATCTGGCGAAACGCGCACTTCGGGAACACCTTCCTCACCTTCGACGACGGCTTCCCGGGGGATCCATACCGGTTGACCCTGTCGGTCGGCGACCTGGTTCTGCGCGGGACGGACGTCGCCAGTATCTGCGAGGGAAGACCGCGCTGCTCGAAAATGCGCTGGGACGGCGTGGAGGTAGACTGGGAACTCGGCGACACGATCCCGGTCCGACTGACGACGGCGGCGCCGCCGCCACCCCCATCGAGTCCCTCGGTCACCGCCTCGTTCGGCGCCTCGTCCTACGAGGCGGCGGAGGGGGGCGCGCCGGCAACCGTCGAGGTTCGGCTCAGTGCGGACCCACGGCGGCGCGTGGCGCTTCTGATCGGTCGGACGGGGCTGGGCGGCGCCTCGGGCGCGGACTACTCGGACCTGCCTTCCCACGTCGTCTTCCATTCCGGCGAGACCAGGAAGACGCTCACCGTCCGGGCGACCGACGATGCATTCGACGACGACGGCGAGAGCCTCAGGCTGTCGTTCGGCTTGCTCCCGGAGGGGGTCAGCCTCGGATCGCCATCCACCACGACCATCTCGCTCGTCGACAACGACCAGGTTGGCCTGGTCGCGCCCACGCGCCTGTTCGTCGACGAGGGCGGCACGGCAACGTACCCCGTCGCGCTCCAGTCGCGGCCGGCCGGTACCGTCACGGTGGGGGTCTCGGTGCCCGCGGACGCCCCCTTCACGGCAACCCCGGATTCGCTGACGTTCACGACCGCAGACTGGCGCCAGGGCCGGGACGTCACCGTCGCGGCCCCGCTCGATGGCGACGATACGCCGAATCCCGCGATGGACATCCTGAACACCGCGACCGGAGGCGGTTACGACGGCATGAGCGCCGCGGTCCGGGTAACGGTCGTCGAGGCCAACGTTCCCTCGTTCGGCATCGAAGACTCGCGCGCCGGCGAAGCCGACGGACACATGACCTTCACCGTTTCGCTGAGCGAGTCGATTCCGATTCAGGTGACGGTCGACTACGCGACCTCCGACGGCTCGGGCGGTAACGCGGCGGTTGCCGGATCGGACTACGTCTCGAGATCGGGGACCCTGACCTTCCCTCCCAACACGATCTCGCAGACGTTCGATGTCCCGATCGTCGACGACCGTGAAGACGAGGCCGCCGAAGAGACCTTCACCGTTACCCTGGACGGCGCGGCGGGCGGTGCGATGATGAGAGACGCCGCCGCGACCGGCACGATCGTGGACGACGACCTCGTGGCGAGGTTCGGTGCGGCCTCGTACACGGCGGCCGAGGGCGGGGCCAACGCGTCCGTTTCGGTGGTGCTGAGCGAGGCGCCGGGCCAGGAACTCGCCATACCCATCGAGGCGGCCGGCCTGTACGGGGCCACCTCGGACGACTACGACGGAGTTCCCGCGAGCGTGGTCTTCGCGCCGGGCCAGACGCGCCGGACCCTCGAGGTCGTGGCGAGGGACGACTCGGTGGACGACGAGGGCGAGAGCGTGAGGCTCTCCTTCGGTACGCTGCCTGCCACGGTCACGGCCGGATCCCCGTCCACCGCGACCGTCGCGCTCACCGACGACGATGCGTCCCGGCTGTCCGTTCCGGCGAGTCTGAGCGTCGACGAGGGGGGCAGTGAGGACTACCCCGTGGTCCTGGAGTCCGAGCCGACATCGAACGTGACCGTTACGGTGACCCTGGACGACGGCAGCGGCCTCGTCATGAGTCCCCCATCGCTCACCCTCGTCTTTACGCGACAGAACTGGAACCAGCCGAAGATGGTCCACGTCACCGCCACCCACGACGAGGACCTGGACGACGGCGAGTTGGCGATTACCCATACCGCGAGCGGGGGCGGCTACGATGGCGTGAGGGCAACAGTTGTAGTGACGATCAACGATGACGACGTGGGAATTCGCTTCGACCCCGCATCATATACGGTGGAGGAAGGCGGCGTAGCACTCGTGATGGTCGCACTCACCAAGCCTCCGACCGCGCATGGGGAGATCGAGATCGAGGCCGCGAATCTCGGAGGGGCGACCTCGAACGACCATAGTGGCTTCCCCTTGAGGCTTGCCTTTGCACCGGGGGAAAGGACGCTGTTCGCGAGCGTTTTCCTCGCCATTGACGACGACATCGACGACGACGGCGAGAGCGTGAGGCTCTCCTTCGGCGACGACCTGCCCGCATGGATCAAGGTCGGATCGCCGTCCACCGCCACCGTCACGATCGTCGACGACGACGAGCGTGGGCTCGGTGTTCCATCGAGCCTGACGATCGACGAGGGAACGGCCTTCGTCTACAACTTCGCGCTCGAGTCGGAGCCCACATCGGACGTGACGATAACGTTGGACGTGCGCGGCGGAAGTAGTCTCAGTATCACTTCCAGCAGGTCGCTGACCTTCACGCCCGCGAACTGGCGCGCGCGTCAGAGCGTGATCATCGCCGCCGCGCACGACAACGATGTGGACAACGACGAGGTGGTAATTACCCATACCGCGAGCGGAGGGGACTACGATGGCATGAGCGACACGGTTGCAGTGACGATCGTCGAAGACGACATGGGAATCAGGTTCGGTGCCGAGTCGTACAGCCTCCGGGAGGGGGGCCTCGCCACGTACGTGTCCGTGCACCTCAACAGGCCGTCGGGCCGGGTTCTGTTCATCCCCATCACGCGCACTTTTGTCCGCGGAACCGACTCGGGGGCGTTCCTTCCGAATCCGTTTCCCGATGGCGTCTGGTTCAGTCCGACCGACCGGACGCAGACCATCGCGCTCACGATGAACCCCAACAACGTGGACGACCCAGTGCACCAGATGAGGCTGTCTTTCGGCAATCTGCCGTCCGATATCCTGGCGGGCTCTCCCTCTTCGACCATCATCAACGTGATCGACGATGCAGTGCGCGGACTATCGGTTCCGGCGACGGTCGAGGTGGTGGAGGCGTCCTCGGGGGATTACTCGGTGAGGCTGGCTTCGCGACCGACAGCTGCCGTCACGGTCACGCTGACGTTGGACCGTGACGACATCACCGTCGCCCCCACGACGCTGACCTTCCAGCCGGCGGCCTGGAACCGGGCCCAGACGGTGACGGTCACCGGACCCTCGGGCGACATCACCGAGAGCAACACGTACCGCGATGTCAAGATACGGCATGCCGCGACCGGAGGTGACTACAACGGCCTCAGCAGCGTGACCACTGTCCGAATCGAGGATCGCGCCGGCGACGGCAACCAGAACCCCCGCCGGCGGTCCGTGGCCCGGCCCGTCGTCCGGGACCGGTCGGCGTCCGAGCGCGCCGACTCGATGGTCTTCACCGTGACGCCGGACAAGGCCGTCGACGCACCCGTCACGTTCGCCTACGCGACCTCGGACGGCACCGGCGGCAATGGAGCGGTGGCGGAGTCCGACTACACGTCCACTTCGGGCACCGTCACGTTCCCGGCCAACTCCACCGATCCGCGGACCTTTTCCGTGCCGATCATCGACGACTCGGACGACGAGGGCGACGAGATCTTCACCGTGACCCTGAGCGACCCGTCGGGCGATGGGACGGTGCCCGACGTGACCGTGACCGGCACGATCGAGGACGACGACGCCACCGCGGACCCCGCCGGCCGGATCCAGGTGTACTTCAGGCCGGGTTCGGCCACGGCAACCGAGGGCGGCGCGGCGGCGGTCGTGGAAGTGGCCCTGAGCGAGGCGCCGTCCGGCACCGTGGTCATCCCCCTTGTGACCGCCAGCCGCGGGGGTGCGAGCGACAACGACTACTCGGGGATCCCCATCGAGGTCGCCTTCGGCCCCGGATCCATGGTCCGGAGCTTCGCGGTGACGGCCACGGACGACGGCGATGACGACGACGGCGAGTTCCTGCACATCTCCTTCGGCGCTCTCCCGGCGGGGATGGTCGCCGCGAGCCCGTCCCATGTGCGCGTGGATCTCGCGGACAACGATGGCGGCGGTGGCGGAGCCGGCGGTGGTTCGACGACGGTCTCCTTCGCCGCTGCCGGCTACCGGGTGGATGAAGGGTCGGGGATCGGCATCGCGTTGATGCTGGGGCTACCGGGCGCGCAGCGCCTGGAGGTACCCATCGTGGCCGTGAACCGCGGCGGCGCCGACGGGAGCGACTACGCGGGCGTGCCCGCAAGCATCGTCTTCGAGGCCGGCGAAACGACTCGGACCTTCGTGCTCTCGGCGAGCAGGGATGGGCTGTTCGAGCGCGACCAGACGGTGGAACTCTCGCTGGGCGACCTGCCTCCCGGGGTGCGTGCAAGTGAACCGGCGACCTCGGTCGTCACGATCGTCGACGAATTCGCCGAGCCCGCGATCGTGGTCAGCGGCGCACGGGCGTCGGAGGCCGACCCCAGCGTCGTGTTCGTCGCGCAATTGACCGCTCCCACGGACGGGCCGGTCTCGGCGGAGTGGAAGACCTCGGACGGCACGGCCGTCGCGGGGCGGGACTACCGGGAGTCGTCCGGGCTGCTGAGCTTCCCGACCGGGTCCACCGGGCCGGTCATCGTCCGTGTCCCGGTGCTGGACGACGGCATCGACGAGGACGACGAGTCGTTTTCGCTGGACCTGTACGATCCCGTCAACGTGACGCGCGTGCGCGGGGCCGCCGGCACGATCGTCGACGACGACGAACGCGGGGTGAACGTCCTGCCCCGGCACCTCCGCATCGAAGAGGGGTCGAGCGGGAGTTATCGCGTGGCCCTCGGTTCGCAGCCCGCGGGCGATGTCACGGTGACCGTCGTGGCGGGCCTCAAGATTCCCATCGAGGTCATGCCGTCGACGTTGACGTTCACCCCCGGCGGCTGGGAGTCGGCGCAAACGGTGACCGTCTCGGTGCCGGACGACGACGACGCGTTCGTGGAGCCACCGGTCACGTTGCGGCACAGCGTCGCGGGCGGCGACTACGAGGGCGAATCCGCCCCTTCGGTCGAGGTGGTGATTCTCGAGACGGACTTTCCCGGGGTGAGCATCGACGATCCACGGGCCGGCGAGGCCGACGCCGAGATCGTGTTCGCTGTGCAGCTGGACAAGCAGACCAACCGCACGGTCACCGTGGCCTGGTCCACGGAGGACGGCACGGCCGTCGCCGGGGAGGACTACGTGGGCGCGAGCGGAGAGGTCGTCTTCGCTCCGCACGAGACCGGGAAGCGCGTCGCGATCGATCTTCTCGACGACGGGGTGGACGAACCCGCCGAGAACTTCGCCGTGGTTCTCGCCGAGCCGGCGAACGCGACGCTGGCGGACCCCCGCGGGATCGGTACCATCGGCGACAACGACCTTCCGCGGGTCGGCATCGAGGCAGAGGCGGACCAGGTGGCCGAGGGAGAGGCCGCGCGATTCAGGCTCTTCCGCGCAGGCGACCTGTCCGTGGCGCTGGAGGTGCCGGTCCGCGTGACGCAGCGGGGAGACTACATGGCGGGAGAGCCGCCGTCATCGGTCTCGTTCCGCGTCGACGCCGATACCGCGGTGCTCTCCGTCGACACCGAGGACGACCTGCTGGACGAGGCGGACGGCGCGATCTCGGTCGCTCTGCAGGAAGGCGCCGGCCATGAGATCGCCGGGTCCGAGAGCGCCGAGGTCGCCGTGGCCGACAACGACGAAGCCCCGGCCGTCACGATCTCCGACGCCCGTGCGTTCGAGGGCGCGGGCGAGATCCCCTTCCCCGTCATGCTCTCCGCGCCGAGCGCAAAGACGATCTCGATCGCATGGACGACCGCCGAGGGAACGGCAACCGCGGGGGCCGACTTCGTCGCGGCGACGGGCTCCCTGCTTTTCCCCCCGGGGCGGACGGCCGACACGATCACGGTCGCCCTGGTCGACGATCTGGTGGACGAAGACGACGAGACCTTCACCGTGTCGTTGGGCGACCCGGTCAACGTGGTCCTGGACATCGGCGAGGCGACCGGCACCATCACCGACGACGACCTGGCCGTCGCCAGGGCTTGGCTGTCGCGCTTCGGCCGTTCCGTGGCAGGCCAGGTGGTGGACGCGGTCGACAGTCGCTTCTCACGGGCCTCCGGGCAGGGGAACGCGCTGTCGCTCGGCGGTGCCGGTCTTGCGAGGGCGGGAGCTGCGCAGGCGCCACCGGGTTGGATGGATGTCCTGGGCGGCAGCTCGTTCCGCTACTCGACGGTGCGTCGCGATACTCCGGGTGGCTCCCCGAGCGGATGGACCACCTGGGGCCGCGGCGCGACCACGACGTTCTCGGGCGCCGAACCCGAATTGACGATCGACGGTCGGGTGACGAGCGCGCTGGCCGGCGTGGACTACGAACGCGGCGCCCTTCTTGGTGGGGTGCTCCTCTCGCACAGCCGCGGAAGCGGCGACTTCGCGGGAATCGCCGGCGAAGGCGCCCCCGAACGCACCGGCGAAGTCGAGAGCTCGCTCACCGGGGTTTTCCCGTACCTGCGGGCCGGCCTCGGCGACCGCATCAGCGCCTGGGCTTTGGCCGGCCGCGGCTCGGGGACCATGACCATCAGCCTGGACGGCAATCCGGCAGCCATCGGAATGAACCTGGGCGCCTTCGGGGCGCGCGGAGCCATCCTGAAGTCCGACGGTATCTCGGGGATCGGTGTGGATCTCAAGTCCGACGCGTTCTTTGTCGCTATGGATTCCGAACGGAGCGGCGGCGGCATTCCGGCGGAAAAGGCGAACGCGAGCCGCGTCAGGCTGGCCGTGGAGGGCGTCCGCAGCGTCGCGGTCGGGACGGCGGGTGTGTTGGGTCTGTCGCTCGAGGCAGGCCTCCGCCGGGATGGCGGGGACGCGGAAACCGGGATGGGCATCGAGTTGGGCGGGGGGACTCGCTTCTCCCACAGGGCACTGGGCCTCACCGTCGAGGCTCGAGCCCGCGCGCTCCTCGCCCACCAGGACGAGAACTACGAGGAGTGGGGATTCTCCGGTGCGCTCGTCTTCGACCCCGACGGCACCACGCAGGGATTCTCGATGCGCGTCCAATCGCTGTGGGGCGCGTCGATGGGTGGGGTCGACCGGCTCTGGTCGCAACGCACCATGGACGGGATTGCGGGACATCCGGGCGCGGCCGACCGGCGGGATGGTCGCCTCAACGCCCGGTTCGACTACGGGATCGATGCATTCGGCGAAAGCGCGCTGATGACCCCGTTTGCGGTCGTGTCGCTCGCGGGCGAGGATGCCCGCGCCTACCGCCTGGGGTGGCGCGTCAAGATCGGGCCGTCGTTCACCATTGGACTCGAGAACACGTTGGAAAACCGCACGGACCGGCGGGGAGGAGGACTCTCGCTGCGGCTCTCGATGCGAAGATAGGCGCAGATGCCGCCGGAAGGGTTGCGGCCCGGGACAACTCTCCCATTGTCTCAGCGCAGCACGTAGGAGCACTTCGTGTCGTGCGTGCCATCATTCGATTCCTCGCGATTGACGGACTACACGATCTGCGCGCACGAAACTTCGCGGAAGAGAAGCCGCTTCCGCCAGACGTGAGGTGCCGGGCGGGTGGCCGGACGCTCTACGAGGTCTTCAAGGCCGGGATCCCAGCGAAGCGCTCGGCCCGGAAGAAGAAGGCCAGAAAGGAGGTCAAGACCGCAGCGTAGAACTGACCTCGGCGAGGCCGGGT
Organism: Longimicrobiales bacterium; assembly: GCA_965211645.1. Lineage (GTDB taxonomy): Bacteria > Gemmatimonadota > Gemmatimonadetes > Longimicrobiales > Gaopeijiaceae > Bin94. The sequence continues at coordinate 1,825,710 of OZ242947.1, forward strand.
GTCAGGTGAATACCGTACTTGTACAAGCAGGTCAAGACCGCAGCGTAGTGGGTCTCATTCTTCTTTGCTACATTCCCTCGCGGTGGTGGCCCACAGGATCCAGATGACCCTCGATGCGAACCGTGTCAACCACGATCCGCACCGTATCCACCCTCGGTGTGCCCAAGCCGCCTACCAGTGAGTCCAGCTTGTCGAACCTCATCATCATGCTTTCCGCGACCGTCCGAAGTGGATCATCATCCCTCGAACCAAGGAGTCCTCTCGCAACCTCGTCTACGAGCGCACCAACCACCGCCGCGACCACAGTCACTACTATGGATGCCCGCCTGTGGCGCCGGAACAGTTCGCGCACCTCCCGGGCCGCTTGCTGCCACAACTTCTCTCCTTGGTCATCCATCACGATCATCTCCGTTTCTGTGGATCCCCCGGGCGCGGGACACTGCCACCCTGAATCCCGCGCACGAGGTGAGGAGGTCAATCTACACCAGTCAATTCATGGTCCGGGCGACACGGAAGCCGCCGCGGTCGGGCCGGAGACCGGCTGTACCCCAGCCGCGGTCGGCCGAACGGAGGCGCCTCGGCGTGTCGTGCCAGGAGCCGCTGCGGAACACACGGAGAGAGCAATCGCCCGAACGCCACGCGCTGCCATCCGCCGGTGCCCCCGAATAGCTCTCGTTCCAGCAGTCCTGCGTCCATTCCCAGACATTCCCCAGAACATCGTACAGCCCAAATCCGTTCGGCTCGAACATGCCCACCGGGGCAGTCCGAACATAGCCGTTCGCGCACGATGCGGGATCAAAATACCCGCCCAATTCCTGGTGCATGGTCCGATCATATCCGTTCGCATACCGGCATTGCCCCGGCTCGCTCTCACCCCAGTACCGCGCCATCGTCGTCCCCGCCCGCGCCACATACTCCCACTCGGCCTCCGTCAGCAGCCGGTAGTCCTCCCCCGTCTCCCGCGACAGCCATCGCACGTACTCGTGCGCATCTTCCCAACTCACATTGATCACCGGACGGTGCCCCCGCCCCCTCCCCTCAACCCACGGCCGGTACCCCCCGCACCCCCCGGCCGCCATGCACGCGTCCCATTCCGCGAACGTAACCTCGTACAACCCACCGCAAACGGCGACCCGATCGTCACCCGGTGGCGCGGACCCTCGCTGACCATCCGCCCGTCCTCCCACTCCGGCGACCCCATCATGAAGCTCCCCGCAGGCACTACTACCACCTCTGGACACCTGGCGCAGTCACGGAAGACCGTCCCCGGCTCCATAACTGTCTCCCTCCGCATAGGTGCCGCTCCCAAGATGGCGTCACCACCTGCGCTGACCACGAACTCCACCCGGCGGTTGCGAGCGCCGCGGCGAACTGGTTGTTGCCGAGCTGCCGGTTCACCTGGAGCATGTACCGATCCATGCGAACCTCGGAGGGAACTTCTTGGGCTACGGCAGGTGCGACGGCGACGAGGGCACAAGCGAGAGCATCTGTCATCCGTGACATCGAATGCATGTCAGCTTCCTTTCATGGCTATACGAGACGCAGCAAAAGGTCACGGCGGGACGACGTGTACCGAGCGCACGGGGTGGGCTGGTTGTATCGTGCTCAACGCACACTGCAAGATCAAGCAACTGGGTGGGACTCATACGCCTGAGTAACCAGAATTCATGCCCACTGCCAGACGGCCGCAATGATGTCAGGTAGCGACGAGATCAGCCAAACAAGCAGAGTGAGCAAGCAAGACCCGCCTACGATCTTTGATACCCCCTCTAACAGTGCGCCGGGGGTGCCTTCAACGTCTTCACTCAGATAAAGTCCCAATCCCCCGAGTACCAATCCAACGATCAATAGGACCAAGACGAGAATGGTATTCATTGTTCCGTTCCCTTCTTAGGATCGTTGTGCAGATACTCCCCCTCCTTATCCTTCTTCGGCGGAGTTGAGTGCATGCCCTTGACGATGTCAGATTCTTGCACATTGTCAAGCCCATCGGCAACCTTGTTCGAGTCAACCGCCACGTACCCATCGCGTCGGATTCGTTTCCGCACCACATTGCGAACCCGCCTCCGAAGCTTCGGGCAGTTTGTTAGTCGAGTTCTCGCTGCCAGCGTGATCGTATATGTCCCGCCACATGCGGGGAACTCTATCTTCCACCATGTAGGGTCCCCACCGTACTTTTCACTATTGGTATCACAAAGCTCGCGCCGTTTAGCCAAGTTGTGACCCGCGGCTCTTGTCCTGTAAGCTCTTCCCACATCAAGCACACGTCGTTTCGGGCCTTGCCGCCCATGTAGGATTCGTCCACTTCCACCCGACCGTCGACGCTGGTCCACGATCATGTCCATTTGATGCACTCACTTTCCGTTTAGGGTTACCTACCTGGTCCGGTAGCTGAACTCGGTAGTCTAAATCCGCTTGCACGTGAAGTCTGGCCATGCCCTGTTCGTATCCCGCCGCGCCGACCATCGTTGATGATTCAAGTGCGCCACCTGCTAGCCAACTCGATAGGCACTCGCTCAGTTTGTCCTTTGACGAACCACGCAACCCCAAATGCAAAGACGGCTGCTGCCTCCGGCCAGAAGATCGAATGTCCAGTCAATTTGAGGACCACCGACAAGACCAAGGAGGCACAGATCGTGATGGCACACACAACATACAGTGAATTGCGCACCATTTTTGTTCTATTTGGTTGACAGGCTCGACATGTCTTTCTGAACCGTAGGAGACACATCAAAATGCCTGCAATACAGAACGAGACGGCGGCGATGAGGTGTGGAAGGCCCGTTTTTGCCGGTACGATGGCAGTGACAATTGCTCCCACGCCTGCAATCGTGGTAATGACGTTGTCAGAAAGGTATTTCCACTTGTCTTGGGCTTCCCTCGGGTATCCTTTGTAGCAGCAGAGAAAAGCGCCAAGCGCGCACAGCGACCCTACGAAGTATCCATGGATCCAAAACGATTTGGAATAGTAGTAGGCGCTTATGGAGTGCCTCAGCTGACTCTCACTGCACGCCAGCACAATCGGCAAGAGCGTCCCAATGACGCCGAGCAACCGCCGCAGCGTCATATGAGAATACACCATGTCTTGTTTGTCGTTGACCTTCACCATTGATCGGCCTTTCATTTCATCTCTCGGAAGTGCGCCAAGCTTCGCCGCACGGTTTCATTTCGGGCCATCCGCCATACCCGGAAAGACAGATCAGATTGTCTACCCCTCCTCGTAGCTCGTGGCAATGACGAGGTATTCCCGGCGTGGATCGCCGGAAACTCGACGCGCGCGTTCGATCCCGACCCCCCATCGTCGTCGGTCACGATCTGTGTGCCATCGCTTCGGAGCACCCTCAGGTCTACGTCCTCCGACTCCATATCTATGACTACACGCTGTCCCGCTCGCGCGGTCACGGTCCACACGTCGTAGTGCGAGCCGTCCTCCCAAACCGCGTCGGACGAGTTGAGGCTACCGTTGAAGGTCCGTCCTGGTCCCATGGTCAGCAGCTGTACCGCCGAATCCGCACCTACCCACCGATCTAGATTGTACTCCTCCAGACATCGCCGAAACCGCTGGATGTCGTCCCAACCGTCTCTGCCGATCGAGCAGTCCTGGGCGGAAACGGGGGGCGCGAAGAGGGCGGTGGCCAAGGCCGTCACCGCCAAGGCGGCCAGGACTTCGCCGCGGGCATTCATCGGACGCTCCGGGCGACCCGGAATCCGTGGTGAAGGTTCCGGCTAATGGCGTCGCCCCGGCGCCGGAGAGCCGAACGGAGATAGTCCGGCGCGTAGTAGAAACCACCGCCCCGCAACACACGATAGCCACAGTCCCCCGCGTACGACGAGAGTCCATTGCTGGGCGCGTCGTCGTATCCTCCATAGCAGTCATCCACCCACTCCCACACGTTCCCCAGCACATCGTACAGGCCGAAGCCATTCGGTCGGTACGAGCCGACTGGTGCCATTCTCTGCTGCCGATCCCGACAGCCGACACTGCTGTCGCCGTTGGCATACTGGCACTGCTCGCGCGTCCCATCCCCCCAATATCGAGCCGTTTGAGTTCCTGCCCGCGCCACGTATTCCCACTCCGCCTCGCTCAACAGTCGGTACTCCTCCCCGGTCTGCTCCGTCAACCAATCCGCATACAGCCACGCATCCTCCCATCGCACTTCGGACACAGGACGCCTGCCGCGGCCAGTCAAGGCACTCGGTACGTATCCCCCGCATCCACCCCCCTGCACACACGCATCCCACTCATCGAACGTGACTTCGTACACGCCCGCGGCGAACGCATAGCCGATGGTGACCTGCCGCTGAGGCCCCTCGTTCTCCCGCCGGCCTTCCTCCGTCTCCGGCGAGCCCATCATGAAGTTGCCCGCAGGTACCACGACCATCTCGGGGCACACGTCGCAGTCCCGGAATACCTCGCCCACTTCCTGGGCCTGAGCCGACACTGTCGGCATCAAGCACCCAATCGCCGCCAGCACGAACAATCCAGCCAGTCCTCCCCACCAAGGCCTACGAAATCGGCTCATGGGCCCGTGGCCCCCGCTTCCCGAAGCTTGCGCACGATGTTGTCTCGCTCGGATCCGGAGCACGACTCGGCGACCCCGAGCGGCGTCTGATCGAGACCTCTCTTCGCGTTCGGGTCCGCCCCATACTCCAGCAGCGTGCGAACGAGAAGCTGCGGTGGCCGGGGCCACTGTCAGCGCCGCGGAGGCTACAACTGCCGGGCGGACGATCATGGGACGCTCCGGGCGACTCGGAAGCCGATTGTGTTGTGATGGCCCGTCCCCAGCGGCAAGTCGCGGTTGGCCGAACGGAGACTCCTCGACGAACTGAACCAAGAGCCGCCCCGCAGCACACGGCTGGCACACTCGTCGGATCCCGACTCTCTGGCGCTCCCGTTGTTCCGGGCGTCCGAATAGTCCTCGATCCAGCAGTCCTGCGTCCATTCCCACACGTTGCCCAGGACATCATACAGCCCGAACCCATTCGGTTGGAACGATCCGACTGGCGCGGTATTCTCGTAGCCGTCCGAGCACGACAGGTCATCGTCGTCCCCGTTGGCATATCGGCACTGCTCTCCTTCACTCTCCCCCCAGTACCGAGCAGTTTGCGTCCCTGCGCGCGCCACGTACTCCCACTCCGCCTCGGACAACAGACGATACTTCTGGCCGGTCGCTCCAGAGAGCCACGCTACGTACGCCTGAGCGTCATCCCAATTGACGTTGATCACCGGGCGGTTCGCGCGCCCCCACCCTTCGTCCTCGGGAATCGCGCTGCCACACCCTCCAGCCCACGCGCAAGCATCCCACTCCTCAAAGGTCACCTCGTACACTCCGACCGCGAACGAGTCGATCAACACGACCCGACGAGGACCTTCGTCGTCAAACCGCGCCTCCTCAGTCTCCGGCGACCCCATGATGAAGCGACCCGCCGACACGACGACCATTCGGGGGCATTCCTCACAATCCCGGAACACCTCGCCGACTTCCTGGGCCACGGCCGGCACGACGGCAGGAACCACTACGCCGATCGACCCCAGAAGAAACCCGGCTACTACCCCCCACCTGAATCCGCGGAATCGCCGGGCCAGCTTCATGTCCATCGCTATCCCGTCTTTGTCGTGGATGTCTCTAGCGACAAGGGCGACTATCGCCTCAGGAACGGTGACTCTCCACCGGGCGTGTAAGACCAACGAGGCAATCCTGGGAATCCATCTCAGTATTGCGCAAGGCTTTCCGTAAGCGCTCAACCCGCAGCGGATTCCTGACGTCTGATCAGTCCGGTGACCTGGATGACTGGAATATTCAACGCACAAGTTATTTGTGCATGTTATTGTCAACATTAGTGACCCGAACTTGGGTCACGAGCGTCCGGACCGCGGGTATCTCCACCTGTTGAGTGCAAAGCCCTCCAGTCCTCCCCGATGCACCGGAGCGCCTCCAACTGGCAGCCGCGACAAACCTCTCCGTCTGTCTGGTCTCGCTCCTTTGGACCGAAAGCCGCGACATCGACGACAACATCATCACCAGGGGCTGGGCTGACCCGGCCAACGCGGGCGCCGCCGACATCGCGAGCCCGCGGTCCGGACCCGACCTCACCCCCGGCGAGTTCGTCGAGCTGGAATTCGTGCTGCAGACCGACGACCAGGTGATCCCGGCGGGCGCGCGGATCGGGCTGATGGTGTACCCGATTGACACGTACTTCGCGGCGCACCCGGAGTCGGAGACGAGGCTGACGGTGGATTTGGGTGGGACGAGCCTGGAGTTGCCGATGGTGGGTGGTGTTGAGGCGCTGAGGAGGCCGCTGCGACCGGTGAGTTGATGGGGGTTGCTCAGCTCACATCCCGGCAGGTCTGCAGAGCCTTTGCGAACTCTACGTGCTCCACGGCCAAGCGCGGCGCGGGCGTCACGACGCGGTAGTCAGTTCATGGTCCGGGCGACACGGAACCCGTTGTAGAAGTCCCGGCGCCCGGCCAAGTACCTGACGCGGATCGCCGAATGGAGGCCCCTCGGTCCGATGAACCAGGAGCCGCCGCGCAATACACGTAGGGTGCAATCGCCAGTTCGCCAGGCAGCACCATCGGCCGGGGCCCCCGAATAGTCTCCGTTCCAGCAATCCTCTGTCCACTCATACACGTTGCCCAGCACGTCGTACAGCCCAAAGGCGTTCGGTTGGTACGATCCCACAGGGGCCGTGTCTGCATAGCCATCAGAACACCCCACCGCCGTCCCCCCAAGATCATGCTTGGCATCCCCGGTCCGATCATACCCGTTCCCGTGCCGGCACTGCCCCAACTCGCTTGCCCCCCAGTATCGCGCCGTCTCCGTCCCCGCCCGTGCGACGTACTCCCACTCCGCCTCGCTCAAGAGCCGGTAGTCCGCCTCCGTCTCACGTGACAGCCACCGCACATACTCCTGCGCATCCTCCCAACTGACATTGATCACCGGTCGGCGCCCACGGCCCCAACCCTCGTCTTCCGGCCGATATCGCCCGCACGCCCCGGCTCGTACGCACGCGCCCCACTCCGCGAACGTGACCTCGTACACCCCCACGGCAAAGGAATACCCGATCGTCACTCGGTGCCGTGGCCCTACTTCGTCCCATCGATCCTCTTCAGACGCCGGCGAGCCCATCATGAAACTCCCCGCGGGCACCACCACCACCTCCGGGCAGGCCGAGCAGTCCCGGAAGACCATGCCAGGGCGGCTTTGGGCCGCGGCCGCAGCCACGGCCGAATCGGCGCCTGCTTCCAAAAGGGCAGTCCGAATCGCCGGATCGCCGCGCTCTCCCGCCCAGTCCAGCGTCGTCCTGCCGTCCTCGTCCGCTCCGTTCGGGTCGGCACCCAATGCCAGACAGGTCTGCACGCTCCCCAATGACTCCGTCATCCGCTCCGGCGAGCACGCCTGCTCCACTGCCTGGTCAAGGAGCTCCAGAGCTTCCACGTAGTGGTCCGCATCGCGACCCGCCGTCTCCAGGTGACGAGACACCGACGTGATCGCTTCGGCGGGGTCTCCCGCCCCCATCGCTACTTCCGCCCGCTTCATCCAGAACGACTCCGGAAGTTCCAGGCCGCTGGTCTCCTGCAACTCCAGGACGAGGTCCAGCGTGCGCAGCGCGGCGGCATACTGGTTGTTGCCGACCTGCCGGTCCACCTGAACCATGTATCGGTCCACTCGGACCTCGGGGGGGAGCTCCTGGGCCGTGGCGGGCTCGCCGACGAGGACGCAGAGCATGGGTAGAGCCCGGGCAACGGCGCGTCTGGTTCGCAAGGTTGGATGCATTGTCAGTCCTCTCAAGTAGTCAGCGCGGCAGCGGGTGCGACGGCCAAGGCAGTCCAGCGCCGGGGCGGCCAGAACTGCTCCCCCGGGACCGAGCAGTCTGAGTCCCCGTACGCGCCACGTACTCCCATACCACTTCCGCTCTCCGGGATCTGATCCCCCCAGGGAGGAGCTCTTGCGCGCGGCACCGACTGCTTTGAAGCTCAGGGGGAATCATGAGCACGGCGACGTGGGGCGCGGGTTGGAAGGCGGGCCAGTTCCAGAGTCTTGCCTGCTCCGTCACGTTCCGGATCCGCCAGGCAATCCGCATCGTCGAGCAGTCCGAGAGCCCAGAGCACGCCGAAGTAGGCGGCTCCCGAAGCACCCGGGCTTCCCTTTTCCACACTGGCGACCGTGTAACGGGAGGCACCCATGCGGTCGGCGATGTCCTGAATGCGAAGTCGCCGCCGCAAACGGGCGACTCGGAGATTGTTGCCGAGACGGGACAGGATGTCCTCGACATCGCGGGGCGGACGAGTGGTAAAGGTGGTGCGAGTTGGCATTCTCTACCTACCGCCAGCACTGCGCACGGGCAGTCACGGGACGCTCCGGGCGACGCGGAAGCCGAAGCTGGCGGACCTCTCCCGCCCTGGGACAGGATAGCTACGGTGCGCCGAACGCAGACCCCAGGCGTCACTACGCCAGGAGCCACCCCGGATCACACGACTGGAACACTCGTCGGACTCGGACTCTCTGGCACTCCCGTCATTCGGAGCCCCCGAATGGTCCTCGATCCAGCAGTCCTCAACCCACTCCCACACGTTGCCAAGCACGTCGTGTAGTCCGAACCCGTTCGGCCGAAACGATCCGACCGGCGCCGCATTCTCGTAGCCATCCGAGCACGACAGCTCCTCGTCGTTCCCGTTTGCATATCGGCACTGATCTGCTTCACTCTCTCCCCAGTACCGGGCAGACTCGGTCCCCGCGCGCGCCACGTACTCCCATTCCGCCTCGGACAGAAGACGATACCCCTGGCCGGTCGCTCCGGAGAGCCAGGTCACATACGCCTGAGCGCCTTCCCAATCCACGTTGATCACCGGGCGGTCAGCGCGCCCCCAGCCTTCGTCCTCGGGAATCACACCGCCACACCCACCGGCCCACGCGCAGGCGTCCCACTCCTCGAACGTCACCTCATAGACTCCCACCGCAAACGACTCGATCGACACGATCCGACGAGGCCCTTCCTGATCGAGGAACCGACCCTCCTCCGCCTCCGGCGAGCCCATGATGAAGCGGCCGCCGGGCACGACGACCATTCGTGGGCACTCGTCACAGTCCTGGAACACTTCGCCCACTTCCTGCGCGACAGCTACCGGCGCGTCCGCGCAGATCGCGATCCACAAGGCCAACATCAGCGCACCGCCATCTCGCATGCTCGCCATCCGTGCCCCCAAGAATGACCAATGCCTAATCTCAACAGAATGGCCACTGTGTCCCGAGCATGCAATTGAATCGGAGCAGAATCAGACAGAAAAGCGATGTGGTCGAGTTTTAAAGCGATAGAATGGTGTCTGATCGCTTCTTGGTTCCTGGTGTGGAGTTCACTCCACCCCCCTCACCCACATCTGGGATCACCACTCCCTACCCCCTCCGGCAGCCGATTGAGCGCTACCAAATCCGTCGCGACGACCACCCCCCTTATTGAGTCCGGAATCTGCGTCCCGTTATCGATCGACTATGTGTTGCGGTTGGCGAGCCGAAGCTCATGGAAAGCTTCGAGGCTGATCCCCCGCTCGGGTTGCGGCTCGTGCACGTGCCCGAGCGCCGCGACGTACACGATGTCCGGATCGCTCGGGCCGCGGGTGTGGTTGCGAGTCTGAATGGGACTGGGAGTAGGCCTGCCGCGGCGCGTAGCGCTTCGGTTGCTTCACTCGACGGGCGGGCCGGGCGACTCCTGACAACTTCCGGAGTGCTTGCCCAATACCTCATGCAAGTCAAGACTGGTCCACTCCGACGGCTTGAGACCATATGCATCTCGCGCACAGGCATCCGCTCCGGCTGCAAGCAGCGCCTCTACGACAGCCAGGTTCTGGTTGAATCTCGCTGCGGAATGTAAGGGGGTCCTGCCGTAAGCATCCCGTGCGTTGACGTTGGCCCCGCCGGCGAGCAGAGAATCGATCACAGCTGTGCTGGTCAGCTGCGCGGGCCCCCGCCACCTATTCGCCCAACCGGTAAACGCTGCAGCCACATGTAGCGGAGTTGTGTCATGGGCGTCCCGGGCGTGGATGTCCGCCCCGGCGGCCAGCAGCTGCATGAACACAGCCGGGTCGTCGTGACCATCCAGCCACCGAAAGCGTCGGTGGACGGCGAGGGACGCTGCCCGGTGCAGAAGCGTCTCACCATCGTTCTTCCGGACATCGGTAGCCGCCCCAGCCGCCACCAATCCTTCGAAGACAGCGGGATTCTGCGCCGCGCCGAACAGTGACGTTCCACCGTGTGAATCTCGCGCGTTCACGTCAGCGCCGGCAGCCAACAGAAACGCTATCACCTCCGGGTTCTGCTTGTATTCCGTCGCCCAGTGAAGGGGCGTGGACCCGAACTGGTCCCTTGCGTTCACATTCGCCCCGGCGGCCACCAGGGCCGTGAGTATCGCAGTATCCTCCCTGTCGTCCACCGCCCAATGCAGCGGCGTAGCGTCTTGCGGACCCCGTGCGTCCGCATCGGCCCCGGCGGCCAGCAGCAGTGCGACCGTAGCGCGGTTGCCGTAAGCCGCGGCCCAGTGCAGGGGCGTCTCTCCGTCCATCGTCTCCGTGTATATGGCCGGTCCCATAGGGCGATTGAATTGGATCTCGGCAGGTCCGTGTCTCTCCTCCCCATGTCTCTGTCTGAATCCCCCGGAGCTTCGCGCATTCACATCAGCACCAGCTGCCAGCAACAGTTCGGCCGCCGTCCAGTTTCCCAGACTTGCCCAGAAAAAGGGAGTGAGACCGTGTCCGTCGCGCGCGTCGACGTTTGCTCCGGCCGCAATCAGTACCTCCAGCACACCCGTATACTCCTCATAATCCGCGTACAAGGCAGCGGCGTGCAGCGGCGTTTCGCGCCAACACCAGTGGTGGGTGCGGCATTCCCCCCGTCCATGCACATTCGCGCCTGCCGCGACCAACTTGCTGACCAGGGCGGGGCCGTTGCGGACCGCCCAGTACAGTAGCGTGCTGTCGGCATCAAGATCGGGGTCCGCCGCCAACAGTGCGTCAATGACGGCGGGATCTGCACCCCGAGCCACAGCCAGGCCCACGGGGGTCCTGACCGGTACGAAGGGACTGTCCGAGTCCTCCCGCTCGTTCACGTCTGCCCCCGCTGCGAGCAGAAGCCTGATTTGGCGTGCATCCGCGCTTTCGCCGATCGCCCTGAGCAATGGCATGCTGCCCCAGGCCTCCGAGTCAAGGCACTTGGCAACTTCTGCGACATCAGCCGAGTGTACGGGCCAGTCACAAACTGGTTGCTCTACTTCGCTCGAATTGGGCTCCGACAGCTCGGCCGACATGGACTGCCGAGATCCGGCGTCTCTCGGCTGGCCGTTTGGCGACTCGCAACTGCTGGACACTGCCGCCACGATCAGCACACTGGCTACCGTCAAACTGGTATGGGCGGGACTCGCCGGGAGCATTGCGCCCTCCCCAATCGGTACACTTCGAATTGATCCCTTGAATACCCGATGCTCGCCGCAGTGTTCCGTCGGGCTGGCAGGGGGCCGTGCCCCCTTCTGGATTCCCCCAACGGTAACGGCCCGCCGGCGGCGGTGGCCGCAACTGAACCAGCGCCAGCGACATGCCGAAACCGGGGAGTGTACTTGGCAACGCGGTTCTATCGCACGAGCGCTCCGAGGTGGGATCTACACTCGTGGATCGGCACCGGAAGCGCGTCCGGGTTCCGCCACCCTGGGCGCCGCTGGTGTCCGGATTGTGTGCCGGGGGGTTGGCCAGCCAGGTCGCCATCGCCACGGTGGGCGCGATGGGCGGATCGGCGCGTTGGCGGGATCTCCCCGGAAGGGTTGCGGCCCGGGACAAGTCTCCTATTGTCCGAGCGCAGTCCATGGTGATCGTCCACATTCCGGTGGTCGTGACACGCAGCCGATGGGATCCGAGTGGACGGGGGTCGAGATTGTGAATCCAGTCACAAGGCGTCGCATTGTCCTCGCGCCTGCCGCCGCGCTGGCCGCCGCCACCCTTGTCGCCCTGGTGTCCTGCGGCGAGGGCCGGGTCAGCCCCGACGCGCCCGCCGCCCTGGTGATTCACTCCGGCGACGGGCAGACGGCCCGCACGGGAACGGAAGCCGGGGAGCCGGTGCGGGTGCGGGTGACCGGCGGGTCCGGGACCGGACTGAGCGGCGTCACGGTGGGCTTCGAGGTCACGGCGGGCGGCGGTTCGGTGCCCTCGTCAAGCGCGGTAAGCGACGCCAACGGCATCGCGTCGCCGGGCCGGTGGACGATGGGCGCGCCCGGGCCGCAGGAGCTGCGCGCGAGCGTCTCCGGGCTCGACCCGGTGCTCTTTCGCGCGACGGCCCTGGGGATCCCGGCCGGGATCGCGGCCGTTGCGGGAGGGGACCAGTCGGCCGCGGCCGGGACGGCGGTTGCCGTAGCGCCCGAGGTCGTCGTCACCGACTCGGGGGGCCGGCCGCTGGCGGACATCGTCGTCTTCTTCACGACGGAGCGGGACGCCTCAGTGGGCACCCCGGAGGCGACCACCGACGCGCAGGGGCGCGCGACTCCCGGCAGCTGGACGCTGGGGTCGGCGGCGGGGACCTACGCTCTGGTGGCCGGCATCGACGCCGAGGGCGTTGCGGGCAATCCCGTCACCTTCGAAGCCGTGGCGCTGGCCGGTCCGGCGAGGCAGGTCGTGCTGGTCGAGGGGGATGAGCAGGAGTCGGAGACGAAGCTCCCGGTTCCGGTCACGCCCCGCATTCAGGTCACCGACGAGCACGGGAACGGGGTCGGCGATGTCGTCGTGACGTTCGTCTCCAGCGGCGACAGCGAGGTCATCCCGCCCGAGACCGGGACCGATTCGTTCGGCTTCGCGTCGGTCGGCAGGTGGATCCTCGGCACCACCGCCGGCGCGACGTACCGGCTGGCCGCGACCGTGAAGGACAACCCGTCGGTCACGGCGAGCTTCACGGCGACGGCGATCGAGGCCGTGTACGACATCGAGATCGTGCACGTGAGCTCGTCGCTGCTCACCGACTCCCAGCGCAGGGCCTTCGAGCGGGCCGAGGAGTACTGGGAGAGCGCAATCAGGGGCAACCTCGACTGGAGCACGGTCCGCAAGCCCGCGCTGGAGGACTGCCTGACGAAGAACGACATCGCCGAGCCGATCCCCGGCGACCGCGTCGTCGACGACCTGCTGATCTACGTCCAGATCAGGGAGATCGACGGACCCGCGGGCGTCTTCGGCGGCGCCGGACCCTGCCAGATCCGCGCCGACAACTCGCTCCCCGTGGTGGGGATAATGTTCTTCGATGCGGGCGACATGGACGGCCTCGAGTCCAACGGACACCTCGAGGGCACCATCCTCCACGAGATGGCGCACGTAATCGGCTTCGGCACGCTCTGGGATCACCTCGGCCTCCTGCAGAATCCGGCGTCGGGCTTCGTTGGCCAGGACACCCGCTTCACCGGCGAGGCCGCGCTCAGGGCCTTCGCGGATGTCGGCGGCGACAGCTACACCGGCGGCGGCCGGGTCCCGGTGCAGCACCAGGGCGGCGAGGGTGTGTGGAACGGACACTGGCGCGAACCGGTCTTCCGCTCCGAACTGATGACGCCCTTCCCCGACCGCGGCGCCAATCCCCTGAGCGTGGTGAGCCTGGCTTCGCTGGTCGATATCGGGTATGAGGGCGTCGACTACGGCGTCGCGGACGCGTACGTACTGCCGCCGCCGGTGTACGCGGCTGCGGAAGGCGAACGGGCCCAGGACGAGAACCCCGCGATCAAGGGCGCCACGCGGGCCGACGCCGCCACGCCTGTGATCGATCTTGGCGACGACATCCTGCGCACGCCGATCGCGGTAATCGACCAGGACGGCAACGTGGTGCGAATCATCCCTCCGCCTGCGCGGTGATGCCCCCCAAAACCGATTGCGTCCCTTGCCGCATAACTCGCTACCCGGCACGTGCGAGTGAGAACCAGCGTAGCCGCCCACAGACAAGGTCGTAGACGAAGGTGGGCCGCTGTGGATACGAGTAGGGAACTGTTGACACAGCGTCGGCGTATCTCTAATGTGGACAAGATAACGGAAGGCCCCCATGCCACGTCACCTGATCTAAGTGGGCTCGCCCACACGTGGCTGGGGGCCGATTTCTTTTCCAGACCCGGGGGCCGAAACTGTGGGTGAGCGTGTGGCGGTACTTTTAGGCGTCTGCAACGGTCTTCTCTTAGGTCTGCACGGGCAGAGTGAGAATCCCTAAACCGTCGGCGCCCCCTCGGGTTGTCAGACGCCTTCTGAATGACGCACGGGAACCCGCTGGCACCGTGGCAGTATTCCACGACCGCCCACCAGCCGATTCCATTCTGCCCCAGACTGTCAGTGCTCTGGACAGTCAGTGCTCTCGGCAGACTGACATAGAAGGGCCTCCGTCAAGCCACCGCCGCAATCTGATTGTTCTTCCCTAACGCCCGCCGCTTGAACACCCTGTGGAGCCGGTGCTGCGCCTTCCAGCTGTGGGCGAATGGCACTCGGTGGCTGGCCCTCCTGGCGGCGTTTCAGTACGGCTCCTCGCCGAGGCGGGAAGCGATGGGTCCCGCCGGCTGCACCAGCACATGCTGGGCCCGGCTGTTGCCCGTCTTCGTGATCAAGCCCTGCCGCCTCCGCTCGAGAACCGCGTCGCGCTGAATCGCCGCAGCCATGCCCAGTGCTTCCCCGTCCAGTTCTTGCCCTCCCGATATAACCAGACCGCGGCGGGCCAGGAACTTGCGGATGTAGTGGCGTGACTTAAGGATCTCCCGCTTGAACTTCCCCGACAGCCCACCAGATCGCGCACCCGTTCCACCCGCTCCGTCGGTACCCGGATCGTCACCAACTCTGCCGCCCGGTAGAGCCTCGCGAGTTCCACGGCGTCCCCTCGGTCGTGCTTTCGACGCTCCCAGGGCGCCGCGGAATCAGCGACTGGGCCACGATCTCGCAGGCGTGACCCCAGCTCTGGATCTTCCGCTCCAGCACATAGCCCACGCCGCTCGCTTCGAAGCAGACGCGAACCTCATGCTCTCGGGCCAAGCGGTTCAGCATCCGCCTCAGGCCACGAGGATCGTGCGACAGCCGTTTCACCAGCGCCGGCTCTCGGGCTCCCTCGGGCAGCATCGCGATCGTCACCGGGCCCCTGGGCACATTTGTCCCGACGTACACCTTGGTCTTCTTCTTCATGGGCCGGTCTCCTGTTCCGGTGCGACTTCGAACGTCGCACGTTCTAGTCTTGCAGTTGTCTTTCGCGTTCCCTAACGTATCCGCTCACCCAATATCCCCCCTACGGAAAGGGAAAGTGTTATGGAACCGAAGTTTCGAAAACTCGTGCTGGGTGTGCTCGCCGTGGCGGTTGTAGCGGCTTGCGCCACGGACGCCACCAACATGGCAGAACCGGCCATCGAGATCGACCGGATTACGATCTGGCCTGACGCCAAGCCGGTCGAGTCGTTCCGCGAACGGCTGGGCAGGTTTCGCGAACGGATGGCAGGGCTGATCGAGTCCGGTGAGACGCTGCCAAGCGACGTGCTCGAACGGTGGGAGAAGATGGAGAAGATGGAAGCTCGCTACCGACGACTGGAGGCCAACGGCTACCAAGAACAGGTGGTCGGTCCCGGCCAGTCTATCATGGTGCTTCCCGATTCGGGTTTGGGGGACGCGGCGGCGTCTGCCCGATGCGGAAACCCCAATGTCGCCGAGATATTCATGGATATATGCTATTAGGAGCGGCGACCGCCTCTCGCCGGCCGCACCAAGGCCGCCCTGTTCGGTGGATTGGGCCACCATCATGGTCGGTTAGGCCGACTTTTTCTCCGGCCCGCAAGCAGGTATCCGTGACCCTCAGCCTCGGCCCATACCGCCCTCACCCGTTCCACCCACAGTTCGCGCATCCGGTCCAGGAACTCCACCGGCGCGCCCTCACCGACAGCCCGTTCCGCATCCTCGACAGCCGACCGGGTCACCTTCATCCCCGCTTTGCCAGCGCCTCGCGCTCCGCTACCCCGAGTTTCGTCTGCGCCCGTTCCGGCTAGGCCTCAGGCCTAGAGCCCTCACGTTGGGCGACCATTTCCCGCGCCTCCCGTAACGCTGGCCACCCCCCCCGGTGACGAGATCCTAGGTGTCACTAACGGTATCATTGACGTAGCGTGCGTGGAAACTCGTCCGCACGCATGGCGAGAACGC
This sequence comes from Longimicrobiales bacterium, assembly GCA_965211645.1. Taxonomy (GTDB): domain Bacteria; phylum Gemmatimonadota; class Gemmatimonadetes; order Longimicrobiales; family Gaopeijiaceae; genus Bin94. The sequence continues at coordinate 1,841,872 of OZ242947.1, forward strand.
CCGCCACGGCATCCGGAAGGGGAGTTGTAAGACGACCGTTAGCTTACCTCGCGCCAGAAAGTTTGCTTGGGCTTGTAGCCCCGTCCCGCGAGCACCGACGCTCACTTGCGGTGCGATCCAGGGAGACTTTGCATGCCGGGTAACAACACCCCTGTCGAAGGAGTCGGAAGGCATTGCTTCCGATCTCACTAGGTACCCACAGAGAGCCCATTCTTGTTCATCGTGCATACCCCGACAGGTCCGGGCGCCGGTTTGCTCGCGATTTCGAAAGCCAAGGCACGGCTCCATTCTGATTGTGCGATGACCTATGCGTGCGGTCCGAAGCCCGGATCGCGTCGACTCAGTGTTGCCGTGATTTGCACCCCAGCGATCCGGATGAGTGGAGGCCTCTCTCCGGTGGCTCCTGAATCTCTCTTCAGCAGCTACCGATGATACCGTTTCCCGCCATACGATAGCGGCTTTCCCGCGATTCGTGTACGGAAGGATCAAACATTGTTCAACGGCAGGAAACGCAGATCGTGCAGTCCTGTATGACTTTAGACGATTTCCTGCCGAGATTCAGGCTCTATGCGATCCGCCGTTACGGCATGGTTGTCAGCCGCGCGTCCACCAGCGGCCGCGCGTCCTCCGGAATCGTTCCCGCCCCCACCACCTCCACCCCCGCCCGCACCTTCACGGCCTCCCGGATTCGCGCCTCCAGCGCGCTGGCCGCGGCGGCATCGAGCGCACACCCCGGCGCGGCTTCTACCCGCACGGTGAGCACGTCACGCCCCCCGGCGTCCTCGGTCACGACGGCCTGGTACCGCCCCACCCGCGGCTCCGGCCCCAGCACCCCGGCGAGCTCGCGCGGATGCACGAACATCCCCTTCACCTTCACGCCCTCGCCCACCCGCCCCAGGAACCCGACGAGGCGCGGGCTCGTCCGGCCGCACACGCACGGTGCTCGGTTCCACGCGGACAGGTCCCCCGTACCGAGGCGCACCAGCGGGTAGACCTCGTTCGGGCTCGTCACCACGACCTGCCCGGCCTCGCCTTCCGCCGCCGGACGGTCGTCTCCCGGGACGAGCACCTCGACCACGATCTCGGTCGAGACGTGCCACCCGTCCTTCGCTTCGCACTCGTAGCCGAGGGTTCCGGCGTCGGCCGTGCCGTACGCCTGGTAGACATCGACGCCGTGTTCGTCCTGGAGCGTTGCGCGCAGCGGCGGCGGGAGCGGCGCGCCGGTGACCAGCGCGCGCTGTAGGGGCAGGTCGCGTCCCGTTTCGCGGGCCCGCTCCAGCAGCGTCAGCAGGAACTGGGGCGTGCCGGTGTAGCCGGTTGCTCCGGCCGCGCACGCCGTATCGATCTGCGCGGCGGTGTTACCCACGCCCCCCGGGATCACGGCGCACCCCACCGCCCGCAGTCCGCTGTCCAGCATCATCCCGCCGGGGGTCAGGTGGTATGCGAAGGTGTTGAGCACCACGTCGTCGGGACGGAATCCCGCGGCCCACACCGCCGGCGCCATCCGCCAGAAGTCGGCGCGGTTGCCCTCGGGGTCGTTGATCGGGCCGGGCGAGCGGTAGATGCGGCGGAGCGAGCCCGGCGGCACTGCGAGCATCCCGCCGAACGGCGGATTGGCGGCCTGCAGGGCGGGCAGGTCGTCCTTGGGCAGGACCGGGATCGGGGCCAGGTCGGCGACGCTCGCGACATCGCCCGGCGAGACCCCCGCCGCGGCCAGGCGGCCCTGGATCTCGCGGCTGCGCATGGCCCCGTACCGGAGGGCGAGCAGCGCCAGCCGATCCTGGACGGCGTCCCAGTCGGCAGGGGCTTCGCGGTCGGGGTCGTAGAAGGGGGCCGTGGGCCCGCCGCGTGCGCCGGTCACGACAGCCACCGCTTCCTGCGACGGTAGTGCTTGACGTCTCTGTAGGACCGGCGGCCCGCGTCTCCCAACCCCAGATAGAACTCCTTTACGTCCTCGTTCGTGCGGAGCTCGTCGGCCGTGCCCTCCAACACCACCCTTCCCCCCTCCATCACATACCCGTAATCGGCAACGGAGAGCGCCAGGCGCGCGTTCTGCTCGACGAGAAGGATCGTCGTTCCCTCGTCGCGGTTGATCCGCTGGACGATCTCGAAGATGCTCTCGACCAGGATCGGAGCGAGGCCCAGCGACGGCTCGTCGAGAAGCATCATGCGCGGCGAGGCCATCAGGGCGCGGCCGAGCGCGAGCATCTGCTGTTCGCCGCCCGACAGGTGGCCGGCGATCTGGCGGCGGCGTTCGGCGAGCGCCGGGAAGTAGTGGAAGACCTTGTCGACGTCGGCGTCCGCCGCGCGTCGGTCGTGGCGGGTGTAGGCTCCGGCGGCCAGGTTCTCGCGGACGGTCAGGTGCTCGAAGACGCGGCGTCCCTCCAGCACCTGGAAGATGCCCTTCTCGACGATGCGGTGCGCGTCGGTGCCCTGGATCTCCTCGCCGTCGAAGACGATGGTGCCGTCGGTGACCTCGCCGTCCTCCACGTAGAGGAGCCCCGAGATCGCCTTCAGGGTGGTGGTCTTGCCGGCGCCGTTCGAGCCGAGCAGCGCCGCGATCCGGCCCTCGCCGACCTCCAGCGACAGCCCCCGCAGGACGAGGATCACGTCGTCGTAGAGGACCTCGATGTTGTTGAGGGACAGGAGGGGCGCCGGGTCGCTGCCGGGGTCGCCGTTCGGTGCCCCGGCTACCATGCCATCTGGCTGCAGAGCCGGGGTCACCACCGCCTCATGGCGCCGCCGGCGCCTGAATGAACTCGGTGAAGGGCACCCATTCGCCGTCCTCCACCCGGAAGAGCCTGACACCCTTCGCTCCGAGGTGGTCGTCCGGCGTGAAGCTGATGGGGACAGTGACGCCGCCCATGTCCAGGTCGGTGAACGCCTCGAGCGAGGCCTTGATGTTGGCTCCGGTCAGCTCCTGTCCAGCCGCCAGCACCTGCCGCATCGCCTCGGCGAAGACGCTGAATGTCCACCACGCCTGCGTGTAGGCGTTCGTCTTCCCCTCGGCTGATTCGCCCCTGGCCGCAAGGTACTCGTGAATGACGCGCGTGCCCGGCACGTCCACGCTGAGCGGCGCGTAGGGGATCGTCCCCATCACGCCTTCTGCCTCCTCGCCCGCCAGGTCCACCAGCTGCGCGTTGGCGCACCAGTTCAGGCAGATGAAGCTCAGGTCCAGACCCAGGCTGCCCGCGTTCTGGATCGCCACTGCGGCTGGCCCCGAGGTGTTCTGGAAGATGACGTACTGGGCGCCGCTCTGGCGGATTCGCGAAAACTCACCTGTGTAGTCGACGGCCGCGCGCGGCATTTCGTAGAGGCTCAGGTCGACGCCGATCGCCTCGGCGTACTCGACGCCGCCATAGCGCGACGGCGACAGCCCGAAGGGGCTCGCGTTGTGCATGAGCGCGACAACCGGCGTCCCGTCTCCGTGGTTCGCCGCGATCCAGTCCAGCGCGATGCGGAACTGGTCGGTGTAGGTGGGGGCGACCAGGAAGTTGTAGGGCGCGTCGGCCGGGTCGCCGAGAACGTGGGAGAGCGAGGCCGAGCTGAACGGGATCTGGTCTTCGGTGACGCGGAGGCGCAGCGCCTCGGTGTCGCCCGTGCCCCATCCCATGAAGACCACCGCGCCCTCGGCCACGAACTGGCTGTAGAGCTGCTCGGCACGGGCGACCTGGTAGGCGTAGTCCTGGTAGATCAGGTCGATCGGCCGCCCTTCGATCCCGCCCTGCATGTTCACCCAGTCGGCGTAGCCGCGCATGCCGTCGGCGTAGTCGGTGCCGACATCGGCCGTGGGCCCGGTGAGGTCGAAGATCGCTCCGACCTTGATCGCGTTGTCGGCCGCCCCGTCTCCCCCGCCGCCGCCCCCGCAGGCCGCGGTGAACGCGAGCAGGCCGGCGGTTGCGAGCGTGCGGCTCGGCCGCCCATGTCGGTGTCTGGTCATGACGCTGCTCCTGTTCGATACTCGATACCGCGCCCGCACCAAACCGGCGGCCCCTAGACGCGCACCGCAAGTCCGTCGTGGAGGGCGGTGCGGTAGGCCTTGAGCGCGGGCACGAAGCCCATGAGGAATCCGGCGGTCACAACGGCGCCCAGGAAGAGCAGTTCGATCGAGCCGGGGGGCCGGATCGGGATGAAGAGCCCCACCTGCGCCTCGACGATCGGCTGGCCGGCCGACAGCAGCACGTACACCAGCGCCAGTCCGGCGATCGCGCCCGCCGCGGCCAGGCAGACGGACTCGAGCACCAGCAGCGAGAGGATCCTCTTCGGGCCCGCGCCGACGGCGCGCAGGATCGCCATCTCCCGGCGGCGCTCGTTGAGCGAGGTGTAGAGCGAGACCAGCATGCCGAGCAGTCCCACCAGCACGACGAAGATCGTCACTACCCGGAGCCCGGTCTCGGCGTAGCCGATCCCCTGCCACATCTCGTTGAGGGCCAGACCGGGGATGACCGCCATCATCGGCTCGTCCACGTAGTCGTTGATCTCGCGCTGAAGCCGGAGCACGTCGCGGCGGTTGGTGGTCCCCACGAAGAACGACGTCACCTGGGTGATCTCGATCTCATCCATGGCGAGCACGTCCTCGCGCGTGCGCTCTTCGCCCGGCATGGGCGGCGCGCCGTCCTCCCATCCGAAGTGGATGGCCTCGATGCCCTCGAGGGTGACGTAGACCGCGCGGTCGACCGGGGTGAAGGTCTTGTCGAGGATGCCCACCACCGTGAACGGCATCTCGTCGTGGTTCAGGAAGCCCACCTCGCCGATCCCGTGGGTCACAGCGACCTGGTCGCCGAGCCCGTAGCCCAGTTCGCCCGCCACATCCGCGCCCAGGGTGACGTCGAAGACCCCGGAGCCGGCGCGGCCCTCCGCCAGCGCGATCTGCTGCCCGCCCCGGTAGCGGTAGTGGCGATAGAAGTCCTCGTTGGTGCCGATGACGCGGAATCCCCGGTGGCTGTCGCCGAGGCCGTAGGGGATGGTCCACTCGATCGCGGGGTGCTCCGCCCATTCGCGGTAGGTGTCCCAGGAGAGGTTGCTCGTCGGCGACCCCATGCCGAAGACCGAGTACAGCAGCAGCTGGATGGTGCCGCCCTTGGTACCCACGATCAGGTCCGTCTGGGAGATGGTGTTGGAGAAGCTCTCGCGCATGCCCACGCGCACGTTCTCGACGCCGATCAGCAGCGCGACGCTGAGCGCGATCGAGCCTACCGTCAGCGAGGTGCTGAAGGCACGGTTGCGGAGCGACTTGAGCGCGAGGTCGAGAACCAGCATCAGACCGCCCTGTTGACGTCGGGGAGCGAGATCTTGCGGGAGAACATGCCTTCAAGGGTGCGGTCGTGGCTGACGAACACCAGCGTGGCGCCGGCAAGTTCGCACTCCGCAAACAGCAGCTCGAGGAAGGCCTCCCGGCGGTCGAAGTCGAGGGACGAGGTGGGTTCGTCGGCGACGATGATCTCGGGAGCGCCGATGAGCGCCCGGCAGGCCGCCACCCGCTGCTGCTGGCCCACCGAGAGCTCCGTCACTCGTTGTTTCAGCAGATCGCCGATGTGAAGGTGGTCGGCGAGCAGCGCGGCGGTCTCCTTCACGCCCACGCCGTCCAGCCGGGCCCGGCGTGCGGCGTTCATGCGCACCGGGAGCGCGATGTTGTCGAGAACCGACAGGTAGGGGATGAGATTGAACATCTGGAAGACGTAGCCGATGTGCTCCGCCCGGAAGGCGTCCCGCTGGGCGCCGGGTAGCGATGCCAGGTCCCGTCCGAGCACGTTGACCTGCCCCTCTTCGGCTTCGAGCACACCCGCCAGCACGCCGAGCAGCGTCGTCTTGCCGCTCCCGCTGGGACCGAAAAGGAACGCGCGTGTTCCCCTCTCAAGGGTCAGTTCGGGGATGTCCAGCACCCACGGGCCGCGTCCGTAGCGGAATCGCAGACCACGGACGTCGATAGCCAGGCTCATCTATGGCCCTCGGCTCGGGAAGGCCTCATGCCGAGCAACCCGGGCAAGCGCGCGGCCGAATCGCGGGCTCAGGCCTCGTACGGATACACCCGGTGGCCGGTGATGGTGAAGCCCACGTAGCCGTACACGCTCTCCGTCATCTCGATGCTGAGCACGCCCTCGACCCACACCGGGTTCCAGCCGTCCATCTTCGCACGCTTCCCCTCGTCCATCTGGATGTAGACGAGCTGGTTGGGTGGGGGAGGCGGCGTGTGGATGCAGGCGCCAACGTAGGGCACGAGGAGAAATTCGGTCGCCGAGGACGCGAAGTCCTCGAGCGGCACGGTGAAACCGGGAACCTTTACGAGCTTGCCCTCCAGGGCGGCCAGCTCCTCGGTTTTCTCGCCGGTCCGGTAGTTCAGCTTGGCCAGTAGCCGCCAGCCCACTTCGGTGGGATCGTCGGCCGACGCGATCGGAGGTGCGTCCACGGGTTTTTCCGTGACGGGCTCGGGCTGGCCGCCCGCACCGCCAGGGGTCGCCAACAGCAGCATGGCGGCTGCCGCCGAAAGAAGTCTGCGGCTGGCTATCTTCATCAGAATCCTCCGATTGTCAGAATCCTCAGCGCGACGCGTAGTCGTCCTACGAAATCGGCCGCGTGAGCGTAGGATACTTGATCCCCAACTGCTCAAGATAGGTCTCGAAGCGGGTCTCGTCATAGTAATACTGTCTCAGCAGGGGACGAAACGCTTCCATGATCTCCCGGTTGAGATCGATGGGCGGCGGATCGTCGGGCCCGATGAAGGGGACGTACTCCATGCCGACGCTCTGCTCGTCGTTGAAGTAGGTCCACGCCTGATCGACGAGCTCCGGCTGCGCGAAGAGCTGCAGGGCGGTGCGGGCCATCACCCGCGCGCCCGCGACTGCGCCCTTGTGCGCGATGGGGGTCGCCATCGCCATGGCGCTCGACCAGTGGTGGCCCGGCAGTCCCGGCACGTTCGACGGGAAGCGCAGGGTGACCGTGGGCACGTTCCACGAGATGTCGCCGATGTCGTCCGATCCCCCGCTCCGGCGCGGTCCCGGGGTGCCCAGCGGCGACAGCGCGACCGGCATCCCCGAAGGCACGCTTCCCACCGACTCCTGCACCGCGCCGGCAAAGTCGTGGTCGTCCTCGGTCCACTCGGGGAGCCCCACCTCCTCGATGTGCTCGTACATGGTCTCGGCCACGACCTTGTTGAAGTGCCGCGGCCACGCCGCGCCGATGATCCGGTACGACATCTCGGTGTCGGTCATCATGGCCGCGCCCTCGGCGATGCGCACGGCCGTGTCGAAGTTGCGCTGGATGTCCTCGTAGTCCATCTCGCGGATGAAGTACCACACCGAGGCGCTCGGCGGCACCACGTTGGGCTGGTCGCCCCCGTCGCTGATCACGTAGTGCGATCGCTGGTCGGGCCTGAGGTGCTCGCGGCGGAAGTTCCAGGCGACGTTCATCAGCTCGACCGCGTCCAGCGCGCTCCGTCCGCGCCAGGGGGCTCCCGCTCCGTGCGCCGCCTCGCCTGCGAAGGTGAACTCCACCGAAACGAGTCCGGTGCCGCCCCCCTGTCCCCAGTTGACCGACAGGTTGCTGCTGACATGGGTGAAGATCGTGATGTCGATGTCCTCCATGTAGCCATCGCGCACATACCACGCCTTTGACGCCAGCTGCTCCTCGGCGACGCCCGGCCAGAGCACCAGCGTGCCCTGGATCCCTTCGGCCTCCATGACCTCCTTGAGCGCGAGCGCCGCGACCACGTTCACCGCCTGCCCCGAGTTGTGGCCCTCGCCGTGCCCGGGCGCGCCCGGGATCAGCGGGTCGTGGTAGGCCACGCCCGGCTTCTGGTTCGCCTTGGGAATCCCGTCGATGTCCGAGCCGAAGGAAATCACCGGACTGCCGCTTCCCCAGCGCGCGAACCACGCCGTGGGGATGCCCGCGGCCTCGCGCTCGACGTCGAAGCCGTTCTCTTCCAGAATGCCCGTGATATAGGCCGAGGTCTCGATCTCCTGCTGCCCCAGTTCGGAGAAGGAGAAGATCTTGTCGACCATGACCTGGGCCAGCTTCGCGCGATCGAGAACGCCCTCTTCCACACGGGTGACGAGCGGCGCCAGTTCCTCGTCGGAGACACTCTGCGCGGTCGTTGCAGCGGGGCTGACGAAAAGGGCGACCAGCATCGCCGTGATCGTTCGGTTGGCCATTGACACACCTGGATCGGAAGAACGGGAAAATCGGGGACCCTGCAAGATAGGCACTGCCCGCCCGCGCCGGAAAGTGCCTGCCGTGCGCTTGCCCGCAACGGGGCTTGATTTCTCGTAATAAGAGAACATATTTCTCGTAATAAGACATTGTATTTCTCGTAATGGGAACCGGCCTGCCCATCGACGACGCAGCGATGTACGCCAGACACCTTCATCCACTCGTGCGCGACATGCTCGGCGAGTTCCGCATCGTCTACGTCACGGGCCCCAGGCAATCAGGCAAGACTACGTTGGCCCGCAGCGTCGCCGCCGAGCTGGGCTTGCGTTATCTGACCCTGGACGACCCCGCCGTCCAGGCCGCGGCCGCGGCCGATCCCTACGGCTTCGTCAGGTCGTTCAGCGGCCAGTCGGTCGTCCTCGACGAATTCCAGCAGGTGCCCGAGCTGGTACCCGCCATCAAGGAGGCGTCGGACCGGCACGCCAGTGCTCCCCCGACCGGCGGGCCGTCCGGAGCACCGCGCAAGGGGCTTTTCCTCCTGACCGGCTCCGCCGACATCTTCCGTTCAGCGCGAGCCCAGGAGGCCTTGCCCGGCCACATGGCCCGACTCGAACTCCTGCCCCTGTCAGTCGCCGAGCTTCGGGACAGTCGCCGCAACCTCATCGACTACCTGCTGGCGGGAGACTTTTCGTCCGTGGACCCGGAGCAGCCCTCTCCAACCCGTGAGCAGGTCGCGCGGCTGATCCTGCTCGGCGGCTATCCCGAGGTTCAGAGCATGAGTCGTCGTGCCCGCACCATCTGGTTCAGATCGTACACCGAGGGGCGATTCTTCAAGGATTTCGAGACACTCTACACTGCCCGCGGCGACTACCACTCGAGGCTGCGGGCGCTGGCGCCGTACCTCGCCGGCCGGAGCGGCAACCTGCTCAAGTACGCCAGCCTCGCCAACGACCTCGAGCTCAACGACAAGCTCGCGAAGAGCTACGTGGAGATCCTCGAGCTGATGTTCCTGATCCGCCGGGTTCCCTCGTATCGCAAGAACCTCGCCCGGCGCCTGGCTGTGCGTATGCCGAAGCTGCACTTCGTCGACACCGGCCTCGCGTCGCACCTTCTCGGCCTGCGCAACGAGGCCCGCCTCCTCGTGAGCCCGCACTACGGTGCGCTCCTCGAGACGCTGGTCTTCATGGAATGCGCCAAGCATGCCGAGCGGGCGGATGAAGAGGTCGGGCTCTACCACTTTCGCGACAAGCGGAAGCGCGAAGTCGACATCGTGCTGGAGCGGCCCGACGGGCGCATCGTCGGCGTCGGAACCAAGGCCTCCGCCACTGTCCGCCACGAGGATTTCAACGGCCTGGCCGCCCTGGCCGAACTCGCGGGGCCAGCCTTCGAGCATGGCGTGCTCTTCTACACGGGATCCGCGGTGCTGCCGTTCCATCGGGGATCCACGCGCTTCTGCGCCCTGCCGCTGCCCATGTCGTAGAAAGTACGGTGAACATTGCATTATGTAATGTTTACTTTACATTTCGGGCCGCCCAGACCCCGCGCACTCACCCCCGCCGATACGCGAACGGCCACACGTGGCAGTAGTCCTTCACGTTCCCCCACAGCTTGGACAGGCCCTTGGGCTCGAAGATCAGGAAGAGGATGATCACGAGACCGAAGACCGCCTGCTGCGCATAGGGGAGGAGTCCGGCCACCGCCGGCGCCGTCTCCTGCACCGCCCGCCCGGCGTTGGCGATGAGCGCCGGAAGCAGGGTGATCAGCAGCGCACCGAAAAACGAGCCCCTGATCGAGCCCAGCCCGCCCACGATGATCATGGCAAGGTAGACGATGCTCGTCTCCAGCGTGAAGCGCTCCCAGGTGATGATGGTGCGGTAGTAGGCGATCATCGCGCCCGCCAGACCGACGAAGAACGACGAGGTGGCGAAGGCGAGCAGCTTGGTGCGGAAGAGGTTCACGCCGATCACGCTGGCCGCGATGTCCTGGTCGCGGACGGCCACGAAGGCGCGTCCCATGCGCGTGCGGAAGAGGTTGGCGGCGAAGAGCGCCGTGCCGGCGGCCATCAGCACGCCGAACCAGTAGAAGTTGAAGCCGCTGTTGAGCCGGACGCCGAAGAGGGTGGGTGCCGGCAGGACGATCGCCTCGGTGCCGCCGGTCACCGCCGTCCAGTGGGTCATCCCCCACTCGACGATCTCCTGGGCGGCGAGCGTCGCGATTGCGAGGTACAGACCCTTCAGGCGCAGCGAGGGAAGGCCGAAGAAGGTGCCCGCCACGGACGTCATCACGCATGCCAGCGGGTATGGAAGACGCCGCACTCGAGGCTCATCGCGCGCTCCCCTCACGCGCCGCGCGCCTGGGCCGGTCGCGCCCGCTCTCCCGCCGCGACGCGCTCATACCCTTTCGATGATCTCCCTGCCGAAGAGCCCGTAGGGGCGGACCATCAGCACCAGGATCAGCACCACGTAGGGCACGACCAGACTCAGCCCCCGGCCGACGTATCCGCCGGTGTACACTTCGAGCAGGCCGATGATCGCGCCCCCGATTACCGCGCCGCGGATCGAGTCGAGGCCCCCCAGGATTACCACCGGAAACACCCGCAGCCCGATCGCCGCCACGTTGGGGCTCACGCCGACGATGCCCGCGAGCATGATCCCGCCGATCGCCGCCGAAGCCGCCGCGAGCCCCCAGGCGATCCCGAAAACCCGCGGGATGCTGATCCCCATGCTCAGCGCCGCCTGCTGGTCGTCGGCGATGGCCCGCATCGCGATCCCGTCGCGTGTGTGGCGGAAGAAGAGCCACAGTGCGGCCAGCACCGCCAGCGCGATCGGAATCGACAGGAGACGGGCGTTCGACAGGATCACCGGGCCCAGGACGACATCGCCCGCGGGCAGGAACGAGTAGATCATGCCGGTGCTGAGGCCGGACACCGTGAGCTGGAGGAAAATATCCATCTCAGTCCAGCGTCTCGATGCGGAGTTCGTGCGCCACTTCGGCCGTGCGCCCGTCCTGGTAGGTGATCTCGGTCTCTACGGTGACCGAATCGCCGTCTCCCTGAAGCGCCGCGATAATGTCGGCGAAGCGGTCGGCGATGTAGCGGCGGCGCACCTTTCGCGTACGCGTGAGCTCCGCGTCGTCGGCGTGCAGCTCCTTGTGGAGGAGGAGGAAGCGGCGGATGCGGGCGGCCGGGGGCAGATCCTGGTTGACGGTGCCCACATGGCTGCGAACGAGGCGGTACACCTCGGCGCGGCGGGCAAGGTCCGTGAAGGTGGTGTACGGAATGCGGCGGCGCTCGGCCCACTGCCCCGCGTTCTCCATGTCGATCGCGATCATGGTGGTGCGTCTCGGCCGTCGCCTTGGGGTTGCGGAAGTAGCCCTGGAAGACGGCGGGGCTGCGGCAGAGGATCTCGCCGTCGCCGGAGATGCGGATCTCGGTCTGCGGAAACGGGGTGCCCACGGTGTGGAAGCGGATGTCGCCGTCACGGTGGACCACCGAGATGCCCGAGACCTCGGTCTGGCCGTAGAGCTGCTTCAGGTTGACGCCGATGGCGTGAAAGAAGCGGAAGACGTCGGAGCCGAGGGCCGCGCCGCCGGTGTAGGCGCGCCGCACCTGGTTGAGGCCCAGTTGATCCCGGATCGGGTGAAAGACGGTCCAGTCGGCGAGGCGGAGGCGGAGGCGCGCGAGCGGGCCGGGGGGCCTGCCGTTGGATCGGCGGTCGGCGGCGGCCGTTCCCACCTTCATCGCCCAGCGGTAGATCCAGCGCTTGAACCGACCGGTGGCCGAGGCGACCTAAGCCAACATACAGGACGCTGGACTCCCCGAGTGGGACGAAAACGAAATCACCTCGCAACCGCCATCCAGCGGGAGCTGGGCAGCGAAGAGCGCGGATTGGCCACCGAGATCAACTACCTGCAATCACGATTCCGGCGGATCGGGAATTCCGCGGCTGAAGAGGGCCTCGAACTCCTGGCCCCCCGCCGTAGCGGAAGCTGAGCGGACCGCCATCGTCGCCGGGTCGTCAACGATGGCGCGGATCCGGCCCGTCGCGGCCTCGCGCAGGATCGTGAGGGGATCCTGGCTGTCGCGATCGAGGCTGGCAGAGCCTCCCGGGCCTTGCAGCGTCATGCTCGCCAGCTCCCCGCTCCACGTCACCGGCAGGCCGAAGGTGAACCCGGCGTGGTCGTCTTCCGTGTCCGTGAACTCCGACATTGCGAAGGACACTGCGAAGAGTTCCGCGCCGCCGGGATCCCGCCCCGTGAGCGACCACGCGCCATCGGCCGATGGCCGGTACGGCGGGGCGCCGATGAAGAAAGCCGGCCTGAGGTACGGGGCGCCGTCGCCATCCAGACCGCCCCATACGAGAAGCGTCCGGCTGGAGGAAGCCGCAGCACGGGCGCCCGCAGCCGCGACCAGGATCGAGTTGGTCTCTGTCTCCAGGCGGTATCGCACCGCGTTCGTGAACTGGTAGTCGCTGGTCCATGTCGGCTCGCAATAGGACATGAAGTCCGGTCGGCCGGGCGGCACGAGTTCGCCTGTTCGGAAGTCGTAGCCCCAGGCACCGATGCTGCCGCGGCCGTAGGGGTAGTACCGGTCCGGTCCGCCGGCTCCTCCGCACGGCGCGTGATACAGATTGCGGTTGTGGCCGAATTCATGCGCGATTGTTTCGGAATCGAGGACCGAGAAGCTCGACCAGCTTCCGATGCCGTTCGCCACGCCGAGGAGACCTCCCGGTCCCGTGGTTCCAGCCATTACACCCAGGTAATGGCCGCGCCCGCCCTCGGCGACCCGGATCATCTCCGTAAGCGCCAGGATTTCGAAGCCGTTGTTCGTCGGCGAAGCAACTGCCGGGTGCGCCGTGACGTCCAGCTCCGCGACCGGCAGCAGCAGGTGCGTCCGTTCAAACAGTTCGTGCCCGCCCGGGTCGGCGGCCATGGCCGCGGTGATGTCCACAATGGAGGAATCCGGGTTCTCCTCCCAGATGAAGGGCACGAGCGTCACCTCGAACACCGGCATCGCCCGGACGTCGACCGCCATCCGGCCCGTCGCGGGGATGCGCCTGGCCACGCCCAGTGCGGGGTCCAGCATGCCCTCCGGATCCGGTTCGATCACGACCTCCAGTCCCGGCTGGATGACCAACCCCGGGATCTCCGCATTCACCGACTTCGACAGCGAACTCTCATCGATCGCTGCCGGAATGGGGTCCTGGTTCGTCGGGATGTCCAGTTCGTACGCCACGGCACCGTCCTGGTAGAAGGTGGCGCGGACGGGGGGCAGGGCCACGTCGGTTGCCCGCTTCGCCGTGACGAATACCCGCAACAGAGCCGGCTTGCCCGCGACCAGCGGCACCGGGAACTCGCGGGACTGGACAGACTGCGTGAGATAGGCGGCCGCGTCGCCGTCACGGGCGCAAAGGGCCACCCGCTGCCGCGTCACGCCGTCGAGCCAATCGAGGAAAGCCGGATCTGCAAGCGCACAGAGCTCCGTCCCGGTGGTGTGTAGATCCTCGAGGCCCTCCATCGCCGTCAATTCCAGAGGCAGGGCACCGGCCAGCCCGCCGTTGTCGGCAAGGCCCAGGCTCGTGAGACCCGTTAACTCGGCCAACCCGGCCGGTAGCAATCCGCTCAGCTCGTTGGACGAGAGATCCAGAATCTCGAGACTTGCAAAGCCACCAACGCGCGACCGCACGTCCGTCGACCGGTCCCGATCGAAATCTCTGTGGGCCCGCAGAGTGCCCAGCGTCTTCGATTCCCGAGTGGCGAACGTCATCTGGTTTCCGTCAGAATCCGGCCACCACGGATGGTCCAACTCGCTGAGTCTCCGCGGGAGGGACGGCAACTCGTCGGCGTCGCGGGGAAACCGTTCCGAACTGGTCACAGTGGCGAGTCCTGACGGAATGTCAGTCAGCCGGTTCCCGTCGAGTTCCAGCCGTCGGAGGTTCGCCAGTTCACCCAGCTCCCGCGGGAAGGACGCAAACTCGTTGGATGAGAGATCCAGAACTAGCAGACTTGCGAAGTCACCAGGTCCGAGGTGCGGAATGGCGGTCAACTGGTTCCTCTCGAGGAGGAGCAGCCGAAGGCGGTCGAGTTGGCTCAGCTCCCACGGGAAGGACGAGAACTCGTTGGCCGAGAGATTCAGGCGCTCCAGGCCGGGGTAGCCGTCCGGTCCAATGGGAAGCGCGGTTAGCCGGTTCCCCCGCAGATCCAGCACCGCCAGACTGCCCAGTTCACCGAGCTGAGCCGGGACGGAGGTCAGCTCGTTTGCCCAGAGCCCCAGGTATCTCAGCCTGGCCAAGCCACCGAGTTGCGCGGGGATGGAGTTCAACCGGTTGAAGTTGAGACTCAACGCCCGAAGGTTGCCCAGTTCGCCCAACTCCGCGGGGACGGACGTCAACCGGTTCGAGTTCAGGAAGAGTTCTTCCACGCTGGCCAACCCGGCCAACTCCGGCGGGATCGGCCCCGAGAGTTCGTTTGCCGCGAGAACGATGAGCTTGGCCCCGGCCAGTGCGCCCAACGCAGGAGGGATCGGCCCGGCCAGCTGGTTTCTGAAGAGGATCAGGGTTTCCAGTTCGGTCAACCCGCCCAACTCCGGAGGGATCGGCCCCTCCAGCCGGTTCCGCCGGAGATCCAGGGAAACGACCATCCCGTCCGCATCCGTCTCCACCCCATGCCACTCTCCGAGCGGAGCTTCGGTGAGCCAGTTGTGTGATTCCTCCCAGTCTCTCCCACCGGTTGTTTCGTACAAGATCTCGAGGATCTCACGGTCCGACAGGGGAGCGCACTCGACGCCAGTGCCCTCGTGCGACACGATGGCCTTCAGCCATTCTCGGAATGCTTCGTCGGCGGGAGTGCATAGCTCGGTGCCACTGTAGTCAAGTACCTCCAAGGCAACTTGCGCCAGCAACGCGGGGAGCCGACCCATCAACGCATTGCCACCGATCCGCAGTACGTTCATTTGGCTCAGGTCTCCCAACCTCGCTGGAAGCTTTCCAACCAGTCCGTTGCGGGTTAGATCAAGCGCCGTCACGCGCCCAAGGGAGTCTGCCGTGACGCCGAACCACTCCTCCACCGCACCGGCCCCGAGCCAGCCGCCGGATTCGGTCCAATCCGCACCGTCCGTCAACTCGTACAGCGTCTCTAGCACGGCGACATCGCCCGCGTTACAGGATGCTCCATTGTGTTGGACCCCTTGCAGCCACGCGACGAAGGAAGAAGTTCCCGGTACGCAGAGACTTTCATTTCCCGCAATGAAGAACTGGCGAAGCCCGTTGAGTTGCACGAGACTCTGCGGGATCGGACCCGAGAGGTCGTTGTTTTGGAGACTGAGTTCAGTCAGGCCGACCATGCCTCCAAGTTCCGGCGGGACCATGCCCGACAGCTCATTGTCGCGAAGCCACAGCGCTGACAGGCTGGCGAGGTTCCCGAGTTCCGGTGGAATGGGGCCGGTGAGGTCGTTGTAGATGAGCATCAACCGCCGCAAGTTGGGCAGGTCGCCGATCTCGGATGGGATCGGACCGGAGAGACTATTGTAGCCGAGATCCAGGGTTGTCAGACTGGTGGCGGCACCGAGTTCGGCCGGAATCGGGCCTGAAAGGTCGTTTGAGTTGAGAATCAGCCGCTCCAGGCTGGCAAGTTCGCCGAGTTCGACCGGGATTGGGCCGGTGAGGCTGTTCATTCCGAGTTCCAACCTCTCCAGCCTTATGAGCTTGCCGATCTCGGAAGGAATTGCACCCCGAAGCCCATGCGCCACCTCGCGTCTCGCCTCGTCATCCCACGTACCGGAGAGATCAAGCTGGACGACCCGTCCGGAAGCGTCGGTGTCGACCCCGTACCACTCTCCCAGCGGCGCGTTGCTCAGCCAGTTCTCGTTGTTGACCCAGTTCGGCCCGTCCGTCGCCTCATAGAGCGCAATGAGGATGTCCCGGTCGCTCGTCGCCGCCGCCGCCGCGCTCCATTCGGAAGCGGACAAGAGGGCCGCCGGGGGATCGACCACAGACTCGTCGCCACACGCTGCAAGGAGCGCAATCGTCAGCACGGCGGCTTGCCCGGGCGCGTGTGTTCGCGCAACCGTGGCTGTTCGGCTGCGCAGACGGCATTGGCTTCTCATTTGCTTTTCCAATCTCAACTCGCGTTTCCTTGCGGCCGCAGCGGACGGCTCGAGGGCGCGGGCGATACGGCCCGGACCTGGACGCCGGGCCCGCTGTGGGCCGACTCGTCCGCACCGGACGCCCCGGCGATCGTCAGCCGAGCACCCTCCGAACAGTTGTTGCGGGCGTCGAACTCGTCCGCCACCGGATCAACGCACATGCCGATGTAAATCGTTCCCGGCGCGCTCTTCGGGTCGGCCGAGATCGTAATCTCGAACGTGCGTTCCCGGGATGGGGCCAGGGACGAGAATGACCACGACCTGAGTTCCGTGTCCCGGGCGCTGATGATGGGGTTCGGTGACCTCATCGCCCGGATCGTGGTCGCGCCGGACGCGACGGTGCCTCTATTGCGGACACGGGACGAGAACGCTACCGAATCGCCCGGCGCCAGCGTGGCGGAAGCCGGCGACACGTCCGTGAACGCCAAGTCCGGCGCAGGCGACACGACGGTCACGCTCACCTGTTGGGTTGCGGCCGCTTGCTCATCGTCTCTGGCTGTGATGGTGATGGTGGCCGCTCCCGGCCCGGCAGCGGTGATAGTCACCGTGCTGCCCGACACCATTGTGCGGGCGACCGTGGGGACCGAGGAGACCGCGGTGTAGGTGAGTGGATCGTCGTCCGGATCGCTGAACGAAGCGGCGACGTCAAGAGTGGCCGACTGACCCGACTCGATCTTCCGGGCCCCGATCGTTCCCACTGGTGCCGGCGGCCGGTTGGGTGCCGTAAACCGGAAGGACTGGGTGGCCGAAAGTCCGCCCGGATCGCTCGCCGTAACGGTGACGCTGGAACTGCCCTTGGTCTGCGCCGCGACCCTGATCATCGAACCCTCTGTACTCACACGGGCCACTGCGGCATCCGAGGGGGTCGCCAAGTAGGTCAGCACCTCGCCGTCCGGCTCGGTGAAGTACTGGGACGCATCAATCGTGGCGGTTCGGCCCACCCCTACCGTGACGCTCGGCATCGTGCCGCGGGGCCGCGGTGGGCGGTTCGGGACCATGACCGCGAAACTCTGCTGGCCCTGGAGCCCTTCGGGGTCGCTGGCCGTAACCGTGACCGTGACGTTGCCCGGAGAAACGCCCCTGACCGTGATCGAGGTGCCGGCGATCGATGCGGTCGCCACCGAAGGGTTCGACGACGCGGCCGTGTAGCTCAGCACATCGCCATTCAGGTCGTTGAAGCAGGCGGCAACCATCACGGTCCCGCCGACGTTGATCGTTACCGGCGGGATCGAGCCGCAGGCCGCCGGGGCCACGGGGCTCTCGCAGGCGAGCGCCAGGAGCACGAGGAACAAGGCCGCAAGCGCCACGGGCCGGCAAGCTCTGTGCGCGAAGCGCGGCGGAAGGTCGGGAACAGCAACGCCGCAAGGGCCGGCCGAGGCCATGCTAGCGCCTGCCGCTACGTCGTCTCGCAATCGATGTCCATCGACCACGACAACGCACCCGGATTCTGCCCAGCCTGGCAGCGGCTAAGCGCCTCTCCGGTGAGCCCGAGTTGGGCGCAGGCCGCAGAACGCGCCTGGTCAAGCGCCTCCTGTTGCGTGGAACCCGTCCCTGAGCCGGACCCGGTCCGGTTGTCCATCGTGAGGGTCACGTCGCAGCGCCACCCGGACTCTCCGGTAAGGTCGCCGCACGCGGCGACGACGAGGGTGAGAGTGGGGATGAGCACCGTTCTCCATGGACGAATGTATTTCATCGGACTCGCGTTCCTTTCTTCTGGAAGTGGGTTCTTCGCCGATCGGCGGTTCTATCGCCTCACCTCCCCCAACGAGATGACCGCACCTGCCAACAATCCGTCCAGCGCCCTGGCACCATTGTCGCCTGGATTCGTCGAGACGTCCTGCAGTGCGATCCCAGACCCAGTGACTGACCGGATCAAAGTTTCAATCCCTCCCGCAGAGACGACCGCACTCGAGCTCTGGGAACTCGATGATGCCGTGATCGTCAGTCGGACCCCGGCGGAACAATTGTTTGTCGTGTCGGATTCTCCGGGCACGGCTTCGACGCACAATCCCCAATAGACCGTAATCAGCGGCGCGGTGGAGGATAGTATCCACCAAAACGAAAGGTCCTCGGCCGTCATTGCGGCGATACCATCGATCGAGAACCCGTCGCCGATTTCAATATCACTCGTTGAGATCGTAGCGTTATCCGACACAAAGGCCCGCACCTTGGTCGCTGCCGCCGCGACGGTCCCGTTGTTCCGCAGCGTGAACTTCGCCCTGACCGTGTCGCCGCGAGCGACGGTCTGGGATCTCGGCGAAACATCGGTAAAGACCAGGTCCGGTGCGCCCGAAGTCGTGACCGTGACCCGGACGGACCGCGAGCAGTTGTTGCTTGTGTCGGACTCTCCAGCTACCCGGTCGGCGCACAGTCCCAGGTAAAACGTCCCTGATGGGAGATCAGACGCCAGCGGCAGTGTGACATTGATCCGTAACTCCTCGACCGGAGCCAGAGCACGCAACGAGAGCGTGCCGAGTTCGCGGTCGCTTGTTGAGATCGTGGCGTTGTCCGACGCAAGCAAGCGAACGGTCGTGGCTGCAGACCTGGTGTTTCCGCTATTGCGAATCGTAAACGTCGCTCTCACAGTGTCGCCGGGAGAAGCCGTGATGGACGTGGGCGAAACCCCGGTAAAGCCCAGATCAGGCGCATCCCCTCCACCGCTCACTGTGACCGTGTTGGCGCTTCGGTACTTGCCGCGGACGCCGTTGACGGACATTTCGCCGACTAAGCGGTACTCGCCGGCAGCGGCACCCGGTAGGTCGTATCCGCAGATTCGCCCGCTATTTCGAGTACCGGGTACTTGGGCCCAGTCGGAACCGGCGGTCCTCCTCTGCCATTCGGTCCAATGGATTTCGTAAGTGACGTTGTTGATGTTGATCCGATTGACCGCAAGGCAACCGGCCCCGACGCTGATGCCCCCCAACCTTACACCGCCCGAAGAAGTAATTGTGAGCGCACTTAGCGGTTGGTAGCCGGAGTCCGTACGCACGGTTACACGTGCCTGTTGGGTAGCCGTCAGCCCCCCGGGATCTCTCGCGGTCACGGTGATCGTAGCACTTCCGGTCGCAACCGCCGTGATCGTCACCCTCGATCCCGAAACCGATGGCCTGGCCACACCCGAGTTCGATGAACGTGCCGTGTAGGTGAGCGAGTCCTCATCGGGATCAGTGAAATACCGGGATGCATCGATCGTGCCGGTGGTGCCGCGAGCCAGTGTTTGGGCGGGGATGCTCCCCACGGGCCGCGGTGCGCGGTTGGGTTGCAGAACCGTGAGGTCAAACCTCTGCATGGCGGACGCACCGTCTATGTCACTTGCCGTGACCGTGAGCGTTGCCGTCCCCGGGGCCACGGTCGAAACGGTCAGCGTGCTGCCCGAAACCGAACCGCGGGCCACTCTGGTGTTCGATGACGAGACCGCATAGGTGAGGGCGTCGCCATCCGGATCCTCGAAGAACGGAGCGAGGTCCACCGTGACGCTCTCACCGAGGTCCAAGGTCTGGTCCGGAATCGTACCAACGGGTTCGGGATCGCGGTTGGGCACCGTGGACTGGAAGGTCTGCGTGGCCGTGAGGCCGCCGGGGTCCGTCGCCGTGACCGTCACATTGCTCGTACCCTTGGCGACGGCCGTGACTGTAACCGTGCTGCCCGCCACCGAAACCGTGGCCACGGCGGGATTGGACGATGTCGCGCCGTAGGTCAACGCCTCTCCGTCCGGCTCGGTGAAGTAGGAGGAGGCATCGACTGTGGTGCTCTCACCGACGGGGACCGAGACCGACGGGATTGTGCCCGCAGGCTGCGGCGGCCGGTTCGGGACCATGACCTGGAAGCTCTGCTGGCCCTGCAGGCCCTCCGGATCGGCAGCTGTGATCGTCACGGACGCGTTGCCGGGTGCGACTGCCGTAACCGTGACGCTGGTGCCCGAAATGGACGCAGTGGCCACGCCGGGATTCGAAGACGTGGCCGTGTAGGTCAGCACGTCGCCGTTCGGGTCGTTGAAACAGGCGCTGACGGTGGTCCTCTCGCCCACGTTGACGGTGACCTGGGGGAGTGGGCCGCAAGCCGCCGGGGGCTGCGGGTTGTCGCACGCGACGACTCCGAGGACGAGCAGGGTCGCCCAGGTAACCCCTATCCGACGATCGAAGAGAGACTTGGATCCATACATGAGATTGTTCCTGTTCAATGGGGTGGGATTACCCGCACGGTTCGTCCGTTTCGGTCCGTGACGACGATGGGACCGATGATGATGTCGTTCCCCAGGTCGATCGACTTCTCCAGGGCGGATTTCAGGGCAGCGGCATCCGGCAAGCGGTATGGCTCGGCGAGGCTGGTGTCGACCGTGTAGCCCAGATCGGCAAGCGCCTGGAGCGTGATCTCGCTGAGGCGAGCGTTCGGCGCGGCAAACGGTATCATGAGTTCCGCACCGAACACGGACGCTCGCCAATGGCCGTCATCCGACCCGGGGCTGGTCCCCTTGTTCGCCACAGGGACCTTCCCGCCGTCCGTGTAGCTCACCCCGCCCGCCCGGTCGAATGCGTCGACAGCCAGGGGGAGTGGGAGGTAGGTATCCACTTCCCGGCCGGCAGCGAGAGAGGGGTTGCGAAGCAGTTCGAGGTGTCGCCAAAGCGTCCCGATTCCGAGGACGTGGGCCATCTCATGGAGGATGACGGCCTTCAGGATGCCGTCGCGCTCCATCTGCTCCAGGTCCGCCACGTCGAACTCCATTCTGCCGAAGTACGGCAAAACCGGCTCACCACGTACCCAACAAGGGCGCGCCCGCCCAAGCACCTTGCCCGGCCCGTCGATCTCCACGACAGCCGCCACGATCATGAGGTCATCTATCGTCTCAACCGACTGCTCGTACTCCCCGTTACAGTCCACCGTGCCGTTACATCACTGGAATGTCCGGGAGTTCCGTGTCCGCCAGAATGGACATCCACCGCTCGGCGGCATCCCGGAACGCCGCCTCGTGGACGGAACTCATCGGAGTCGCGAAGACGAGGTCGATCTGAAAGCCCGTGCTGCCTGCTCCGGTAACGGTCACCAGGAACGACGACTGGGCATGGAGTCCACCAGGATCGATGGCCACGACGGTCACCGTCGCCCCGCCCCTCGCCACCCCTGCGATCGAAACGATCTGCCCCTGGACCGTCGCGGCCGCCGTCGCGGGATCCGACGACACCGCTTCGTAGGCGAGCATGTCTCCGTCGGGATCGCTGAAGTGGACCGACACGTCCACCGTGACCATCTCACCCCGGTTCAGCGTCTGGTCTGAAGGCACTCCGACCGTTACCGGGGCGCGGTTGGGAACCACCACCTTAAAGACCTGCGTGGCCGTCAAGCCACCCGGATCGGTAGCAGTGGCGGTGACGTTGGTCGTGCCCTTCGCGACTGCGGTCACCGTCAGGACGCTCGCATTCACTGCGGGCGTAGCCACCGCGAGATCCTCGGCCGTGGCCGAGTAGCTGAGCGTCTGTCCGTCGGGTTCAGTGAAGTACGACGACAGGTTCACCACCGCATTCTGGCCAACGATGATCGAGTGCGATGGAATGGTGCCTTGGGCCAGCGGTTCCCGGTTCGGAACGGTCACCTGAAACACCTGCTGTCCCTTCAGGCCATCGGGATCCGTGGCAGTTACCGTCACCGAGGTGTTGCCCGGTGACAGGGCCGTGATCGTGACTGAATTGCCCGCCGCTGACGCGGCAGCCACTCCGGGGTTGGAGGAGCTCGCTACATAGCTCAGGAGGTCACCGTTCGGGTCATTGAAGCAGGCAATCACCGTGCCCGTTTGACCCACCGTGACAGTCTGTTGCAGGATGGCACCGCAGGACATCGGCGGCTGGGGATTCTCGCAAGCGGCAAAGACACACGAGATGGTTGACGCCGCAATCACCCGCCAACCGGTAACGCCGCGGCGATGCACAGAATCCATGTGCCCCGCCACAGCGGGGCCCGGCACGCACGGCCGGATACCGTCCAGTGGATCCAAAGTCCGATCATCCCTCTTGAGGGTGTGGGCAATGCCCGGACATGGATCGGAGTCCCCACATGACCGAGCCGGAACGATTGTCCTCGCTCCGAGTGGAGCGGTCATGGGAGGCGGGAAGGTTCCCCGCGGATAAGCCCACTTGATTGCGCAGATGCGCGTGGCCGTAAAGTATGAATTTCCGCTGGAGTCGTGTCAAGCAGACAGCGCTCCCGCGCCAGCACCGTTCACGGGCGCTCGGCGTTCACCCCCGCCGGTACGCGAACGGCCACACGTGAAAATAGTCCTTCACGTTGCCCCACAGCTTTGACAGGCCCTTGGGCTCGAAGATCAGGAAGAGGATGATTACGAGGCCGAAGACGGCCTGTTGCGCGTACGGGAGCAGGTTGGCGACCACCGGGGCGGTGTCCTGCAGAGCGCGCCCCGCGTTGGTGATCAGCGCCGGCAGCAGCGTGATCAGCATCGCGCCGAAGAACGACCCGCGGATCGAGCCGAGTCCACCGACGATGATCATGGCCAGGTAGACGATGCTCGTGTCCAGCGTGAAGCGCTCCCAGGTGATGATGGTGCGGTAGTACGCGATCATCGCGCCCGCCAGGCCGACGAAGAACGACGAGGTGGCGAACGCGAGCAGCTTGGTGCGGAAGAGGTTCACGCCGATCACGCTGGCCGCGATGTCCTGGTCGCGCACCGCCACGAAGGCGCGCCCCATGCGCGTGCGGAAGAGGTTGGCCGCGAAGAGCGCCGTGCCCGCCGCCATCAGCACACCGAACCAGTAGAAGGCGAAGGTGCTGTTGAGGCGCACGCCGAAGAGGGTCGGTGCCGGGAGGATGATCGCTTCGGTGCCCCCGGTCACCGCCGTCCAGTGGGTCATCCCCCACTCCACGATCTCCTGCGCGGCCAGCGTGGCGATCGCGAGGTACAGTCCCTTGAGCCGTAGCGAGGGCAGCCCGAAGAAGGTGCCCGCCAGAGAGGTCACCACGCACGCCGCCGCGATGCTCACACCCCACGGCAGGCCGAAGTTGAGCGTGAGAAGCCCCGCGGTGTACGCCCCGATGGCCATGAAGGCGCCCTGTCCCAGCGAGATCTGGCCGGTGTAGCCCACCAGGATGTTCAGGCCGATCGCGCCCACGGTCGCGATGGCGATCTGGTTGGCCAGGTCGAGCCAGTACGGGCCGGCCACGAACGGGAAGACGAGCACGAAGACGGCGAACAGAGCCAGCCGGATCCGCTGCATGGGCCACGGCCGCAGTCCCATGTCGGACTCGTAGCGGGTGTGGAAGACGCCGCACTCGAGGCTCATGACTCGCTCATACGCGTTCGATGATCTCCTTGCCGAAGAGGCCGTAGGGGCGGACCATCAGCACCAGAACGAGGACGACGTACGGCACCACGAGGCTGAGCCCGTGACCCACGTACCCGCCGGTGTAGACCTCCAGCAGACCGATGATCGCGCCGCCGATCACCGCCCCCCGGATCGAATCGAGTCCCCCCAGGATGACGACCGGGAAGACCCTGAGTCCGATCGCCGCCACGTTCGGACTGACGCCCACGATGCCCGCGAGCATGATCCCTGCGATCGCTGCCGACGCCGCCGCCAGTCCCCAGGCCACTCCGAAGACGCGGGGGATGCTGATGCCCATGCTCAGGGCCGCCTGCTGGTCGTCGGCGATGGCCCGCATCGCAATCCCGTCGCGGGTGTGGCGGAAGAAGAGCCACAGCGCGGCCAGCACCACCAGCGCGATCGGAATCGACAGGAGGCGGTCGGCCGACAGGATCACCGGGCCGAAGACGACGTCGCCCGCGGGCAGGAACGACTCGAACGACCGCGGCTGCGGACCCCAGATCGCGTTGACGGTGGCGCGCAGGACCGAGGACAGCCCGATCGTCACCATGATCATCGAGATGATGGGCTCGCCGATCAGCGGCCGCAGCACCAGCCGCTCGATTGCGAGGGCCACGGCGACGGCCAGCAACACCGTGACGAGGACGCCCACACTCCACGGGAGGCCGGTCTGGGCAACGGCGAAAAAGACCAGGTAGGTGCCGAAAAGCAGAAGGTCGCCCTGAGAAAAATTGATTACATCGCTCGCCTTGTAGATGACCACGAAGCCCGCTGCGGCGAGGGCGTAGATCATGCCGGTGCTGAGGCCGGAGACCGTGAGCTGGAGGAAGACGTCCATCTCAGTCCAGCGTCTCGATGCGGAGTTCGTGGGCCACTTCGGCCGTGCGCCCGTCCTGGTAGGTGATCTCGGTCGCAACGGTTACCGAATCGCCGTCCCCCTGCAGCGCCCCGATGATGTCGCCGAAGCGGTCGGCGATGTAGCGGCGGCGGACCTTGCGCGTGCGCGTGAGCTCGGCGTCGTCGGCGTGGAGTTCCTTGTGGAGGAGGAGGAAGCGGCGGATGCGGGCGGCCGGGGGCAGATCCTCGTTGACGGTGCCCACATGGCTGCGAATGAGTCGGTAGACCTCGGCGCGTCGGGCCAGATCCGTGAAGGTGGTGTACGGAATGCGGTTGCGCTCCGCCCACTGGCCCGCATTCTCCATGTCGATCGCGATCATGGTGGTGACGAACGGGGCGCCGCCGCCCCCGAAGACCACGGCCTCGCGGACGTACGGGCTGAACTTGAGCTTGTTCTCCACGAACTGGGGCGAGAAGGCGGTCCCGTCGGCGAGCTTCATCACGTCGGCGAGGCGGTCGATGACGACCAGGTGGCCGTCGTCCTCGAAGTAGCCGGCGTCGCCGGAGCGCAGCCACCCGTCCTCGAGCGTCTCGGCCGTCGCCTCCGGGTTGCGGAAGTAGCCCTGGAAGACGGCGGGGCTGCGGCAGAGGATCTCGCCCTCGGCGGAGATGCGGATCTCGGTCTCCGGGAATGGCGTGCCGACCGTGTGGAAGCGGATGTCGCCGTCGCGGTGGACCACCGAGATGCCCGAGACCTCGGTCTGGCCGTACAGCTGCTTCAGGTTGACGCCGATGGCGTGGAAGAAGCGGAAGACGTCGGGGCCGAGGGCCGCGCCGCCGGTGTAGGCGCGCCGCACCCTGTCGAGACCGAGCTGGTCGCGGATCGGGTGGAAGACGGCCCAGTCGGCGAGGCGGTGGCGGAGGCGGGCGGCCAGGCCGGGGCGCCTGCCGTTGGACCGGCGGTCGGCGGCGGCCGTGCCCGCCTTCATCGCCCAGCGGTAGATCCACCGCTTGAGCCGCGTGGTGTCTTCGGCCATGACCTGCACGTCCGACACCATGTTCTCCCAGATGCGCGGCGGCGACATCAGGAAGGCCGGTCCGATCTCGCGCATGTCCTGGCGCACGGTGGCCGTCTCTTCGGGGAAGTTCACCGTGAAGCCGGCCAGCAGCGCGCTCGCCACGCCGACCATCTGCTCGCCGATCCACGCCATCGGCAGGAACGAGACGAACTCGTCCCCGGGCTCCATCGGGTCCACCTCGACCAGCTGCGCCGCCATGGCCAGAAGGTTGGCGTGCGAGAGCATGGCAAGCTTCGGGATGCTGGTCGTCCCCGAGGTCGTGCAGAGGAGGGCCGTGTTTTCGGGGCGGATTTCGACGAGCCTATGGTCAAATTCTGTAGGGAATCTGTCATGGCGTCGGCGGCCGAGCGCCTCGACCTCCTCGAACGCCTTCAATCCCGGCGCTTCATAGCCGTACATTCCGCGCGGGTCGTAGTAGACGATGGCCTGCAGATCCGGCACCCGCCCGCGCACTTCGAGCACCTTGTCCACCTGCTCCTGGTCCTCGGCGACGATGACCCGAGCGTCGGCGGCCTCGAGCATCTTCGCCAGCTCCTCCGGGATCGAGTCCTGGTAGAGCCCCAGCGGGAGCGCCCCGATCGCCTGCGCGGCGAGCTCGGCGATCACCCACTCGGGGCGATTGTCCCCGATGATCGCGATGCGGTCGCCCTCTTCCATCCCGAGCTCGGCCAGCCCGAGCGCGAACGACCGCACCCGGGCCAGGTACTCGGCCCAGGTCGTCTCCTGCCAGATCCCGAACTCCTTCTCCCGGAGGGCGACGCCGGCGGGGGTGTCCTCGGCACGCCGGGCGAGCAGGCCCGGCAGGGTGGCGCTCACGCCCCGGCCCCCACCGCCGCGCCCTCCTCCCGCGCGTGCCCCAGGTACGCGTCGATCACGGCGGGATCGCTCCGGACCTCGTCCGGGGTCCCCTCCGCGATCTTCCGGCCGAAGTCGAGGACCACCACCCGGTCCGAGATGTCCATGATCACGTCGATGTCGTGGTCGATCACCACAACCGTGACGCCTCGCTCCTCGTGCACGTCGAGGATGAAGCGCGCCATCGACTCCTTCTCTTCGGCGTTCATCCCGGCGGTGGGCTCGTCGAGGAGGAGGATCTCGGGGTCGAGGGCCAGCGCACGCGCCATCTCCACGAGCCGCTGGTTCCCGTAGGCGAGGTTGCCGACCTCGGCGTGGCGGAGCGGCTCGAGGTTCATGAAGTCGATGACCTCCTCGACGTGGCGCCGGTGCCGGATCTCGCGGCGGCGCTGGCGGCCCAGGTAGAGCCCGCCGCTCAGCACGCCTCCGCGCATGTGCACATGGCGGCCCAGCATGAGGTTCTCCAGCACGGTCATGTGCTTGAAGAGCTCGATGTTCTGGAAGGTGCGCGCCACGCCCAGCGCTGCGATGCGATGCGGCGGCAGGCGGTGGATGGCGTGGCCGGCGCCGTCGCGCGCGGTGAGCGAGATCGTCCCCTCCTGCGCCCGGTACAGCCCCGACACGCAGTTCAGGACGCTCGTCTTCCCCGCTCCGTTCGGGCCGATCAGGGCGAGGAGCTCACCGCGCCGGACCTCCATGGACAGGCCCGAGAGGGCGGTGACGCCGCCGAAGCGGAGGGTGAGGTCGTCCAGCCGAAGCACCGCATGGGCCTGCGCCCCTCCGTCCCGCTGGTCGTGGCGGGCCGCCCCCAACACTACCTCCTCGATCCCTCGACCCTCTCGCCGCCGACCCACACGCCCTCGATCTCGCGCAGATTCCGGACATCGTCCAGCGGATTGGCCCGCAGCAGGACCAGGTCCGCGTGGCGGCCTTCCTCCAGCGTCCCGATGTCGTCCCGCCCGAGACAGTCCGCCGCCACTGCGGTCGCTGAACGCAGGATCTGCTCTGCCGAGAGTCCCGCCTCGGCCATCAGCTCGGCCTCCATGTGCTCGAAATAGCCCTGGAAGCGCCCCATCGGGCCCGAATCGGTGCCGAACGCGATCGGGACGCCCGCCTCGACGAGCCGCGCCAGATTGGCCTGCGCGATCTCGAGGGCGCGGCCATAGGCCTCGGCGGCTCCCGACGCCGCGATCAGGGCCTGGCGCGCGGGGTCGCTGACGACCTCCACCTGCACCGAGTCCACGTCGGAGATGAGGAACGGGTCGTCGAAGAAGCCGGGCCGCTCCGCGTAGGCGAAGGTGGACACCTCGCGCGTCAGCGTCGGCACGTAGCAGACGCCGGTCTCGAGGAACAGCCCGATCGTCTCGCCGTCCACCATCTCATCGCGGATGCTGTGGGCGACGAGGCCGGTGCCGGCGCGGAGCAGGCCCTTCGCGTCCTCGTGGTAGAAGAGGTGCGTGGCCACGCGCAGGCCGTGCGCGCGCGCCCTGTCGATCACGGCCCGGTACGACGCGGGGTTCATCCTGGTGGCCGTGCCGAGGTTGTCGTCCACGCGGATCTTGATCCAGTCCGGGCCCATGCTGGCGACGGCGTCGACCCTCAGGGTCAGCTCTTCCGGGGTCGTCCCCGTCACCACCGGCCCCGCGACCAGGACCCGTGCGTGCGCCGGGCCCTCGCCGCCCCAGCTCGCATCGCGCAGCGCGAAGGAAGGCTCGCGGTCCCCTCCCAGGCTGTTGACGCTCGTGACCCCGAAGCGGGCGTAGCGGGCCAGCTCCATCTGCGCAAACTCGGCGTAGGTGCCGGTCCTCTCCACGCTCCAGGTGCCGCCCACATGTCCGTGGGCGTTGATCAGGCCGGGGATGACGTACATCCCGCTCGCGTCGACCGCCGCGACGCCGGCCGCCGCCGCCAGCTCCGCCAGTTCGGCGTCCGCCCGCGCGGGTTCCATCGAGAGAATCCGGCCCCCGGCGATCTGCACGACCATGGCCTCGCTCATTGGCGCCCCGGTCCCGTCCCAGACGCGGGCGCCGTGGATCACCAGGTCCGCGTCCGGATCGACGGCGGCGGGTCCGCACGCCGGCAGGCACGCCAGCAGCACCGCCCACGCGGGCCAGGCGGCTCGCGCGCACATCGGAACTCTCGGCTTCTCGCTCATCTCGTCCTCCAATACCTGAGCCGCGTCCTGCCCCCGTGCGCCGGAGACGCGGCGGGCGGCGTCCCGAAGGCGGGGGTGACAATGTAGCCCGGCGGCGCGGTCCCGCACCTCCTTGACCGAAGGATCTGCGACCAGTGGACCGCCGCGACCATTCAAGCCATCGCGCACCCGGGGAGCGGACACCGGAGCGACGCCGGTGCAGCCGCGCGTGGCCAGCGCCGCCGGGCGGTCACGTGGCGCCTCCCGCAGGCGCACCGGACGACTTGCCCGCCGTCACGTACAGTTCTCCTCCGCCGCGCCGGAATTCGCGCGCTTTCTCACTCATGCCTTCCTCCACCGCCCGGGCCGTGTCCAGCCCCCGCTCGCGCGCGAACCGCCGGACGTCGTCGCTGATCTTCATCGAGCAGAACTTCGGACCGCACATGGAGCAGAAGTGGGCGACCTTGGCCCCCTCGGCCGGGAGCGTCTCGTCGTGGAATTCCTGCGCGGTGACGGGGTCGAGGGAGAGGTTGAACTGGTCGCGCCAGCGGAATTCAAAGCGTGCTTTGGAGATCGCGTCGTCCCACTGCTGGGCGGTCGGGTGGCCGCGGGCCAGGTCGGCCGCGTGGGCGGCGATCTTGTAGGCGATCACGCCGTCCTTGACGTCGTCGCGGTTGGGGAGGCCGAGGTGCTCCTTGGGCGTGACGTAGCAGAGCATCGCCGTCCCGTACCACCCGATCATCGCCGCGCCGATCGCGCTCGTGATGTGGTCGTAGCCGGGCGCGATGTCGGTGGTGAGCGGCCCGAGCGTGTAGAACGGCGCCTCGTCGCACCACTCCAGCTGCTTCTCCATGTTCTCCTTGATGAGGTGCATGGGGATGTGGCCCGGCCCCTCGTTCATGACCTGCACGTCGTACTCCCACGCGATCCGGTTGAGCTCGCCCTGGGTGCGGAGCTCCGCGAACTGGGCCTCGTCGTTGGCGTCCGCGATCGAGCCGGGGCGCAGCCCGTCGCCCAGCGAGTAGGAGACGTCGTACTCCCGCATGATCTCGCAGAGTTCGCGGAAGTTCGTGTAGAGGAAGTTTTCCTTGTGGTGGGCCATGCACCACTTGGCCAGGATCGAGCCGCCGCGGCTGACGATGCCGGTGACCCGGTCGGCCGTCAGGGGCACGTAGCGCAGCAGCACCCCCGCGTGCACGGTGAAGTAGTCCACGCCCTGCTCGCACTGCTCGATGATGGTGTCGCGGTAGACCTCCCAGGTCAGCTCCTCGGGCACGCCGCCGACCTTTTCGAGCGCCTGGTAGATGGGCACGGTGCCGATCGGAACCGGCGAGTTGCGGATGATCCACTCGCGCGTGGCGTGGATGTTCCTGCCGGTCGACAGGTCCATCACCGTGTCGGCGCCCCAGAGCGTGGCCCAGCGGAGCTTCTCGACCTCCTCGTCGATGGACGACGCCACCACCGAGTTCCCGATGTTGGCGTTGATCTTCACCTTGAAGCCGCGCCCGATGATCATGGGCTCGAGTTCGGGATGGTTGATGTTGGCGGGGATGATCGCGCGGCCGCGCGCCACCTCGTCGCGCACGAAGCGCGGGTCGAGGCCCTCGCGGAGCGCGATGAACTCCATCTCCGGCGTGACCTCGCCGCGCCGCGCGTAGTGCATCTGCGTGACGGGGCCGTTGCCGCGCCGGGTGGTGCGGCGGAGGCCGGGGGGCAGTTCGAGGGGGTCGTCGCGCTTGCCGGGGGTGAGGGCGGCGGCGCGGCCGGTGACGCGGACGTCGCGGGCGGCGATCCAGGGCTCGCGGAGGGGCGGGAGGCCTTCGCGGACGTCGTGGCCGGGAGGGCCGCTGGTGTCGTAGACGCGGAGCGGGGGCTCGCCGCCCGAGAGCGAGATTTCCCGCATGGGGACGCGGATGCCGCCGGGGCCGTCGAGGTGGATGCGGGTGGAGTTGGGGAAGGCGTCGCCGTACGCGACGGGTGGGGTGCCGGGTGCGGGGAGGGTGTCCACTGGCTTGATCATCGGGCGTCTCCGGGTCTCTCCCGGCCGCCGCGTCGTCGCCGGGCGGGAGCGCCCGGCCGCGGCGGGTGGACCCCGCTCGAGCCAGCCGCGCTCCCTACGCCGGTATCAGCCGGATCAGGTCATTGGGGTTCGCTCTCAATCCCGCTGCGCGCGCGGTCTGTGTGCGGTGTGCGCGGCCCCACGACATGCGCGGTGCCCGCGGCGTGCACGACCCTGGCGATGCGGGATGCCCCCGGCGACTGTCGGAAAGATAGGGTGACGAGGGCCAACGGGCCACGGCTCAGACTGCCGCCGCTCCCACAGCCCGCAATCCCGCCTGGATGAATGCCCACTGGAACCGCATCTGGTCGCGGACCGGCATGGCGGCGAGGCCGGCCTTTCGGGCTTCGTCGAGCACGGCCGTCCGGACGCGGGCGGAATCGGATCCGTCGCCCACGCCTACGATCCGCCGCTCCCATTCCCCGATCCGTTCGCGCCAGCGCGTCAACACCGGATCGGGCGGCCCGAGCTCGACCCCCACGCCCGGGGTGATGAACAGCGGCATCTCGGTGACGAGCGTGAGGGTGTCGCCGCTGAGCGCCCGCACCGCCTCCATCGAGCTGGGGCGGAATCGCGCGGCCGTGGCGGGGTCGCCGAGATCGAGGAAGTGGCGGCGCATCGCACGGCTGTCGGGGCGGCTGCAGAAGCCGCGGCCAAGGCGGTGGAACCCCTTCTCGCCGTGCCGCTCCACGTCGTGCAGCGTGCAGCCGGCCGCCTCGACCTCGCGCGTGAGGGCGGCGGCCATCTCGCCGCACCGGGGCCACCACGAGCGCTCGACCAGGAAGTACGGCCCGGCCGCGACCCCCATCCCGTGCATGCTGACGTGCAGATCGTACGGCGCGCCCGCCCGCCAGAACTCCCACGCGGCGCGGTTTTCGGGGCGGGCGCCAGCGTCGTCCTCACCGCGCGGGAACCCGAATTCGATGTCGTCGCCGGGGAGTTCACGGACCCGGTGGCGCAGATAGGCCGCGATGTCGTAGCGCGGCGCGCCCGGCGTCTGCCACGCGGCGTTGGCCTCCGCACCGTCCGGATTGACGTGCGGGATGATCGACCAGGTGGCGGCGCGCCGCAGCATCGCGCCGTCCTCGCTGGCCAGATAGCGCACCAGACGCTGCAGGAAGCGCGGCCCGACGGGCTCGTCCGCGTGGCAGCCTGCCACCAGGCTCACGCGCAACGGCCCCTCGCCGATCGTGTGCGCGACAATCGGCCGGCCCATGCGGGAACACCCGATCTCCTCACCGCGTGGGGCAGCGTCCCCGCAGGCGATTATACGGTCGAAATGTAAAGCAGACATTACAGAAAGGTAATCGCACTTTACATTTCCACACGGGCCGCAGATCCCGGCAGGCCAGCGCGGCCGGCCGCTAACCGCCGCCGGTCGGCACCACCCCCCCTGCGTCGAATTCGACCTCGTGTTCGCACATCGTCCCGGAGAAGCTTGCTGTCGGCGGTTGCGCGATTTCGACATTGAGCGTCAGGTCGATCATGCACGTTCCGGAGCGGTCGCCCAGCTGCCAGTCCAACCCGCCGGCGAGCGACCCATCGACGAGGAACTCGAAGGTGGAGCCCACAATCGCAATGTTCACCTCCAACCGCACATCCGGATTGCCGTCCACCGTAAACTCGTAGCCCTCGCTCGACAGCATGCATCCCTCCGGATCGAGCGTGACCCTGGTGAGCAGGCGAGCCGTGTCGGGCGCCATTTCCTCGGTGACTTCGTCCGCCCTCGTGATTTGTCCGCCCCCCGGACAGGCGACGACCGCACCATCGGGTGTTACGGAAATGATCTCGGGGGTCGAGTCACCCGCCAGCTGCTGCATGCCGAGGTAGAGCGCCTCGGTCTCGTCCATGCTGAGCGGTTCAGCGGGCTCGGTCGCGCTGTCACTGCAGGCACCCAGGACAGCCGCGAGCACGGCCGTGAACAGTGAGAGCTTCCTGAATTCTGTCATTGCGGAGCCTCCCTCGATTGATCCTGCCATTCGCTTCTCCAATGCGCGCCATCCGATTAATTCTACACGGTTTGCCGGATACGGTTCGCAGGGGCGCCGCGCCGGCTTGCCTGTTGGTCACCGCCCGTCCCGTGTAGCGTAGTCCTGGCCGGTGTCCCCATGGAAACCATGAACGAGGTTCGTGCGAACCGAATGAACGCTGTGCGACTCACCCCGCACGAGACCGCCCTTCTCGGGGGTGAAGCCGGCCCAGCCGTGCAACTCGCGATGCGCATCGTGGTCCGCATGGGTGAGATCCTGGGCGCCGGCGAGCTCGTCGAGATCACCTCCGCACACATCGACGGATGTCTCTACCACGGCGACGGCGGCGTCGAGTTCGGCGAGCGGCTGGTGGATCTCGGCGGCGCGGTCACGGTCCCCGCGACCCTCAACGTGGGCGCCCTCGATCTCCTCAACCCGGCACGGGTGCGCTCGCACGGGCACCGCCGCGAGATGGCGCTGCGCCAGATGCGCGCGTACGAGGCGCTGGGGTGCCGGCCCACCTGGACCTGCGCGCCCTATCAGGCCGGGCACCGCCCCGCACCGGGAGAGCACGTCGCGTGGGGCGAGAGCAACGCGGTGTGTTTCGCCAACTCGGTGCTGGGCGCCCGCACGAACCGCTACGGCGACTTCATGGATATCTGCTGCGCGATCGCGGGGCGGGCGCCGCGCACGGGTCTCCACCTGGGCGAGCGGCGCCGCGCGACCGTCGTGGTCGACACCAGCCGGATCGATCCCGAACTGAGGCGGCGGGATGTCTTCTACCCCGTGCTGGGGACGTGGCTGGGCGCAACGGTGGACGACCGCGTGGCGGTGGTGACGGGGCTCCCCGGAACCGTCACGGAAGACCAGCTCAAGGCGATGGGGGCCGCGGCGGCGTCCTCCGGGGCCGTGGGGCTCTTCCACGTCGAGGGCGTGACCCCGGAGGCGCCCGACCTGCACGCCGCACTCGGCGGCCTGGACGCCGACCGCGTCATCGCGCCCGCGCCGGAAGAGCTGCGCGCCACCCGCGACACGCTCAGCACGGCGGGAACGGGCCGGATCGACGCTGTGGCCGTGGGCAGCCCGCACTTTTCGCTGGCCGAGTTCGCTCGCCTCGAGGCGCTCCTGCCCGCTACCCCGTTCGCGGTCCCCTTCTACGTCTGCACCGGCCGCTCGGAATACCGCCGCCTGGAGGAAGCCGGCCGCCTGCGCCGCTTCCAGGACGCCGGCGTCGAGATCGTGGTCGACACCTGCGTCGTGGTCACCCCGATCCTTCCGCCGAAGGATGGCGTGCTGATGACCAACTCCGGCAAGTTCGCGCACTACACCCCGTCCAACACCGGGTACGGGGTGGTCTACGGCAGCCTGGAAGACTGCGTGCGGTCGGCGTCGCTGGGCCGGGTCGCGCGGGAGGAAGCGCTGTGGAGCTGAAGGGCGCCATCGTCCACCCGGGCCCGCGCGAGGGGGACGGGTCTGATGGGCGGCTCCTCGTTCTCGAGAAGCCCATCAGCTTCTGGGGCGGGGTCGACCCCCTCACGGGCGCGATCATGGATCCGCGCCACCCGCGTCACGGCGAGCGCCTGGGCGGACGCGTCCTCGTCATGGAGCGCACGATCGGGTCGAGCTCCTCCAGCGCCATCATGCTGGAACTCCTTCGCAACCGCGTGGCTCCGGCGGCGATCGTCGTGGGCCACACGGACGCGATCCTCGTGCTCGGCATCCTCGTCGCGCAGGAGCTGGGCTACGGAACGATCCCGGTTGTGCGGCTGGGTCAACGCGACATCCCCCGCCTCGCCGATGCCGACGGGGTCCGCGCGACGATCGCCGGGGGGACGCTCCGGATCGAGCGCTGACCGGGAAAGGGGTCCGCCAGCGCTCAGGGCAGCGAATAGCGCTCCAGCGTCTGCAGCCCGAAATCGTCCATGTGGACCGCGTACAGCACGCCGTCGCCGAAGCCCGCGACCCGGCGGCCCATCGGCAGCTCGACCGACATCGCCAGTTCGCCGTCCGGGCCGAAGACATCGTAGCCGGGCGCCTGGCCGGCCTCGCGGTGCCGCCGCACCCACGCGCGCCCGAGCCCGTCGACCGGCACGGGCCGGTCGTAGAAGGCGGGCTTCACCTCGGGCCAGGGGCGGTCGTCCAGGTTGTCGTCGTCATCGGTCGAGCCGCCGCGGACGGCCTGCATGCTCATGGAGCCGTTCTCGAGCTCCACCGAGATGCTGAGTGGGCCGCCCGTCTCCATCTGCTCCCGCGCCCACTCCTCCCTCTCGGCGCGCCCCAGGCCGATCGGCTCCCAGGCAACCGGCTCGCCGCTGGCAATCAGGCCGTCGTCGCCCAGCCAGTCGACGTGATAGTCGCCGGAGCGGACGACCACCACGCGTCCGTCCGGGGCCACGCCCCAGGCATCGGCCGGCGAAAGCGGGACCTGGCTGACCCGCTCGTTCCGCTCCCCCGGCCCGCCGCTGGTTTCGACGATGGTCTCGGGGCGCTTGAAGGTCGCGGCCGTGTCGATCATCCCGGTCTCCAGGTCGAGCCGGAGGACCTGGGCCGAATCGGACCTCATATCCCCCATGCCGCCAAGGCCCCGGAAGTAGAGCCTGCCCTGGCCGTCGACGGCTTGTGGAATGGCCATCACGATCTGGCCCATCGACATGTCGCCGAGGCTGTAGGGCCGCGTCTCGCCGAACTCGAGATCCGGGCCCAGCTCGGTCAGGCGGCCGTTGCCCAGGTCCACGAGCAGCGTCCTGCCGCCGGGCAGGGGCCACACCGCATCGGGCTGGCGGTATTCGGTCGGGCCTTCGCCCACGCCGCCGATGGTGTCCGCAGTGCCGGCGTCCAGGTCGAGCCGCACCACCACCTGGCCGAGCGGGTCAGCCACCAGCACACGGCCTCCCGGCAGCTCGCGAGCCGTCGAGACGACCGAGAAGGGCTCGCCGTAGACGGCTTCGGCCTCCGCCAGCGCCACAACCTCGACCGCGTCGGCTTCCGCGCCCGGTCCTCCACTTCCCTGCACGATCAGCAACGTGCCGCCGCCCAGCACCACCGCGCCGGCCACCCCTGCCAGGATTCTGCTGCGCATCGATCGACCCATGTCGCGACTACGACCCGCGTCGCGCCTACTTCACGAAGAGGATGTCGCGGTAGGTCGGCAGCGGCCACAGCTCCTCCGGAATCACCTTCTCCATCCGGTCCGCCACCTCGCGCACCGCGTTCATCGCGGGGATCACGTTGTTGCGCATGTGGACCACCTTCGACGAGACCTCGTCGCCGCCGAGTTCCTCGTTCTGCACGTCGAGCTCGTCGAGGGCGGCGCTCAGCTCGTCGATGAGGCCGGAGACCCGGGCGATGTTGCTGTCCAGACCCGCCGTGGAGCCACCCGCACCCTGCGTCCCGCCCCGCGCCGACCCGAGCTGGTTCAGGTAGGTCACGGCAGCCGGCAGGATCATGCAGCGGGCGATCCGCGCCGCCGTCTCGCCCTCGATGTTGATCTTGATGAAGTACTGCTCGGTCAGCACCTCCAGCCGCGCATCCAGCTCCCGCGGCGTCATGACGCCGTAGCGGTTGAAGAGCTCCTCGTTCTTGTGGGCGGCGAGCGCCGGCAGCGCCGTGACCGTGTTCCCGGTGTTGAGCAGGCCGCGGCGTTCGGCCTCCTCCACCCACTCCTGGGAGTAGTTGTCG
The DNA here is from genome assembly GCA_965211645.1 of Longimicrobiales bacterium. Classification (GTDB taxonomy): domain Bacteria; phylum Gemmatimonadota; class Gemmatimonadetes; order Longimicrobiales; family Gaopeijiaceae; genus Bin94. Next base: position 1,878,097 of record OZ242947.1, read on the forward strand.
CCGTTGAAGATGATCCGCTTGAAGGACGGGATCTCGTTCGCCAGCAGCGTCCAGAGCGCGTCCTCGATGGAGGTGCCCGCCTCGACGATCGGCTCGAGCACGTCGGTCCACTCGTCGATGGACTCGGCGACGATCGTGTTGAGCACGGTGGCCGGCAGCGAGATGCTGGCCGCCGAGCCCACCGCGCGGAACTCGAACTTGTTGCCCGTGAAGGCGAAGGGCGAGGTGCGGTTGCGGTCACCCGAGTGGCGAGGCAGGTCGGGGAGCACGGTCACGCCCAGCCCGAGCAGGCCCTCGCGCTCTCTTTCCTTCGCCCGCCCGGACTCCTCCAGCTGGTTGAAGATGTCTTCCAGCTGGCTGCCCAGGAACACCGAGATGATCGAGGGCGGCGCCTCGTTGGCGCCCAGGCGGTGGTCGTTGCCGGCGGTCGAGACGCAGGCCAGGAGCAGATCCTGGTGCTTCTCCACCGCGCTCATCACCGCAGTGCAGAAGAAGAGGAACATCAGGTTGTCATGGGGCGTGTCGCCGGGGTCCATCAGGTTGCGGCTCGCCGTGCCGAACGACCAGTTGACGTGCTTGCCGCTCCCGTTGATCCCCATGAACGGTTTTTCGTGCAGCAGGCACACGAGGCCGTAGCGGCGCGCGTTCCGCTCCAGCACGCGCATCGTCAGCTGCTGGTGGTCCGACGCCACGTTGGCGTCCTCGTAGACTGGCGCCATCTCGTATTGCCCCGGCGCCACCTCGTTGTGGCGCGTCTTCATCGGCACGCCCAGGCGATACAGGTCCATCTCGACGGACTGGATGTACGCAAGCACGCGCTCGTGCATCGTCCCGAAGTAGTGATCGTCGAGCTCCTGTCCCCTCGGCGGCTTCGCCCCGAAGAGTGTCCGGCCGGAGGTCATCAGGTCCGGACGGCGGTAGTAGAACTCGCGGTCGACGAGGAAGAACTCCTGCTCCGGCCCCAGACTGGCCGTTACGCGGCTCGGCTCCTCGCCGAAGAGCTTCAGCGCCCGGCGCGTGACGCGGTCGAGCGCGGCGATCGACTTCAGCAGCGGAATCTTGGCGTCGAGGCTCTCGCCCGCCCAGCTGGAGAATGCGGTCGGAATGCAGAGGTAGGTCGCCGACTCGCCGCCGAGCACGAACGCCGGCGAGGTCGGATCCCAGGCCGTGTAGCCGCGCGCCTCGAAGGTCGCCCTCAATCCCCCCGACGGGAACGAGGACGCGTCGGGCTCGCCCTGCACGAGTTCGTCGCCTCCGAAGTCGGTAATGGCGCGGCCGTCCCGTCCGACCTTGAGGAACGAGTCGTGCTTCTCGGCCGTGCTGCCAGTGAGCGGCTGGAACCAGTGCGTGTAGTGGGTCGCGCCCCGTGAGAGCGCCCAGTCCTTCATCGCAGCCGCCACGGTGTCCGCAACGCCGGAATCGAGCTCCTCGCCGTGGGCGATCGTCCTCATCAGCTGCTTGAAGACGTTCTCCGGCAGCCGGGACTGCATCTCCTTCATCCCGAAGGTGTCCTCCCCGAAGACGCGGGGAAGGAAGTCCCGGTCGCCTGATCTGGATTCCTGTCTGCGGCTCCAGGTCTTGGCGGCGCTGACGGAATCGAAACGTCTCTGGGTGCTCATCGTTGGACAGTCCTTTGGTGGGCGTGTAAGTGCTCAAAGGAGCCCGGCCTTTCGGCCCGGCAGATTCTTGAAAAACAGCAATGCCATTGGGAAGCTGTAAGGGTGCGGGCGCAGTTTCAAGGGTGCTGCGGGGAAAACTGATGTTTGTCCGCCAAAACAGGTGTTTTTTGGCGGACAAAGTGGGGGCGAGGGGGCGGACAAGTGAAGATTCTCGGCTCGGAATGCGGCCGCGCGTAGCCGTACCCCGCTTCGCAGTCTGCCACGGAGAGCGGCGGAACCTCGTATTGACAAGATTGCAATGATCTCAATAGCAAGATTGCAACGTCGACAGTGATATGATGCATTGAAATCTGATCGCCAAATGGTCATATTTCAATGATGATGGTTTCCCGGAAGCAGCATCTGGCCCGAATCCGGCTTCTGCTGGACGAGTTCCCGGTCGTCGCCCTCCTTGGCGCGCGGCAGGTTGGCAAGACCACCCTCGCCCGGCAACTGGCGGACGCCCACCAGGGTCCCGTGGCCTGGTTCGATCTGGAGGACCCGGTCGATCTCGCCCGGCTGGCGGCGCCCGGACTCGAGCTTCGGCCCCGCCGTGGTCTGGTGGTCCTGGATGAGATCCATCGGTTGCCGGACATCTTCCAGCTGCTGCGCGTCCTCGCCGACCGCCCGGGGCCTCCAGCCCGTTTCCTCGTTCTCGGGAGCGCCTCGACCGAACTGCTCCGGCAGACCTCGGAGTCGCTGGCCGGGCGCGTGGCCTATTACGTTCTCGACGGTATCGATCTGACGGAAGTCGGTGACTCCGAGCGGCTTTGGCTGCGCGGCAGCTTCCCGCGGGCGTACCTCGCGAGCTCGGATGCCGCCAGCCGCCGATGGCGCGACGGTTTCATCCAGACACTTCTGGCCCGGGATCTGCCGGACCTCGGCAGCACCATCCCGTCGACTACGCTGCGCCGGTTCTGGACGATGCTCGCCCACTGGCACGGCCAGCTCTGGAACGGCGCCGAGCTCGGACGGGCATTCGGCGTCTCCCACACCACCGTGCGGCGCTATCTGGACCTGCTGACCTCGGTCTTCGTGGTTCGTCAGCTCCAGCCCTGGTTCGAGAACATCAGCAAGCGGCAGGTGCGCTCTCCCAAGGTCTACATCGCGGACTCGGGCGTCCTCCACGCGCTGCTTGGGCTCACGGACCGGACGGAGGTGACGTCGCACCCCAAGGTAGGGGCTTCCTGGGAGGGGTTCGTGATCCAGCAGATCGTCCAACTGATGCACGCGCCTCCGGAGCAGTGCTTCCACTGGTCCACCCACACAGGCGCGGAGCTCGACCTTCTGGTGCTGGACGGATCGAGGCGCTACGGATTCGAGGTCAAGCGCTCGGAGGCACCGCGACTAACCAAGTCGATGCGGTCGGCGGTGGAGACGCTGGGATTGGACCGGCTTGACGTGGTGCACGCGGGGACGGAGCGGTATGCGCTGGCGGAGCGGGTGCGTGCGCTGCCGGCGGGGGAGTTGGTGGGGACGTTGCGGCCGCTGACCGGGAGGTAGGACAACCCGAGACTCAGGCGATCTCAGCCCTCCACCGTAAAGTGGAACATCATCCCCGCGCTGAGGTGCTCCGCGATGTGGCAGTGCAGCATCCAGTCGCCAGGGTTCGACATCTCGACGAGGATGTCCATGGTCGACCCGACGGGCAGGATCGCGGTGTCCTTCCACACCAGGTTGTCGTTGGGAACGTCGTCGCGCGCGAGCACCACGAACCGCTGGCCGTGCACGTGGATGGGGTGGTTCATGGGGTGGAAGGAGTCGGGCGAGTTGAAGACGCGGATCTTCACGAGGTCGCCCCGCCGGAAGGTCCAGTGGATGTCCTCGTTCTCGCGGCCGGTGGCCAGGTCGCGCAGGATCCATGTGACCTGGGTCCCCGAAGAGAGCCAGTTCATCATGGGCATCGCGTCGTTCCACTCCATTGGAGGGATGTAGAGGGTGTCCATCTCCATCGAGCGGACGATCGGGAGCGGAAGGCCCTGGACCCGCACGGTGGCTTCGAGGGTGTAGTCGGGGGCGCGGCCGGCATGTGCGCGCATGGCGTCGGCCTCGGCCGCCACCTCGTTGACGCCGCGCAGCGTCGCGTGGGCTTCGGTCACCTCGTCGGCGACGGGTGGTCCGGCCACCGTCACCAGCGCCAGGGTGTCCACGTGCGGGTAGAACTCGCCCCGGAAGTGGTTGATGGCCTGGATCGTGTTCGCGATCGCCACCTCCCCTTCCTCCGGGAAGACCACATCCACCACGTACCGCTCGGCCGGCGCGATCACCACGCTCGACACCCGCGTCTCGCGCTCGAAGCGGCCCAGATCCGACGCGACCAGCTTCACCCGCGCCGACCCGAAGGTGACGTTGAAGGTGCGGGTGTTGGCGACGTTGGTCATGAAGAAGCGCACCACCTCGCCCGGGCGGACCTGCAGCCCGTGCCCCGTCACCCCGTTCACGAGCATCACGTTCCCGAAACGCCCCATGAGCGCGTGGGTCGGCGCTTCCCTGCCCCACGGGATGAGGCCCCGGTCGTCCATCAGGATGTCGTCCAGGACGAGCATCTCCTCGCGGTGGGCGGGGCCGTAGTAGTCCGGGTCGGGCGAGTCGACGAGGAGGTTGCCGTAGAGGCCCAGGTCCTGCTGGACGTCCTCGCGCATGTGGGGGTGGTACCAGAACATCCCCGCGTCGGGCACGTGCAGTTCGTAGGTGAAGGACTCGCCGACCTCGATCGGGTCCTGGGTGAGAGTCTCGACGCCGTCGAAGCGGTTTTCGAGGCGGAGCCCGTGCCAGTGCACGGTCGTGGGGCTCTCGATCCGGTTGGTGACGCGCACCACGACCGTCGAGCCCTGCGGCGCCTGGATGAGGGGGCCGGGGTGCTGGCCGTTGTAGCCGTACATGGCTGCCGTGTGGCCGTGGAGCGTGCGGCGGACGATCGACACGTCCACGTCGAAGGTGTCGCCCGCCGCCAGGTGCACCACCTCGCTGGCACGCGCTTCGGGGAGGGTCATGACCTCGATCCCGGCCGCCGCGAGGAAGGGCTCGACCGGGGGCAGCGCCATCTCCAGGCCTGGAATCATGGGCATGTTCGGGTCCATCGGGGGCATGCGCCAGCCGCCGTCCATCATCATGTGGGCGGCGTGGTCCATGTCCTGGGCGGCGGCGGGCAGAACGAGCGCAACAGCGGCCAGCAGGAGCGCCAAACCAGCCACGTTGACCCGGGCCGCCTTGGGTTCGGTGCGAAGGCACGGCCGCGCGGTCATGCCGGCTCGATATCGACGGTCATGTGGGCAACCCGTGCTCGTCGTAGAGCAGGTCGCCATGCTCGATGGCCGAAGGCCCAGGGTCGAGCGACTCGGCACAGCGCCGACCGATGGCCAGCAACTCGTCGACGCCGGCTTCCAGGCCACGCCGACGCTTCTTGCGCGCAAGGCGTTCACGAAGCGCGGCCGCAATGGCACCGATCATGGTCTCGCCGGTCAGCAGGCCCCTACTCATACCCGTAGGCGGCGCAGTTCTTCTCTTCGAAGGGGCCGTGGCCGGCCATGGTGTGCATCATGCCGCTGCGGGACATGCCGCGGATGACGATGGGACCCGTCCACATGGTGGCGTCGGGGTCGAATGCGGGCTCCAGGGTGACGACGACAAGGAATTTGTTCCAGGCGACCTGGCCGTCGAAGCCGGCCGGGTTGGTCAGTTCGCCGGCCAGCGCGATCCGGTCCAGTTCGGGAGTGGTGGTCCACACGACGTAGGTGCCGCCGCGCGCGGGGTTGAGGCGGTCGAAGCGGACGGTGAAGTCGTATTGGTAGCTGCCGTCGGACCCGAGGGCGACGCCGTACGGGGACTGAGCGAAGGCGACCTCGCCGACTCCGCTCGCGTTGCCGGTGCCCGGAACCCGCTTCGTGGAGACCATGGGGAACTGGTAGTACTCGGGGCCGGGATGGACGGGGCCGCGAAGGTCGGGCCGGGGCTGAAAGCCGTCGTGAGGGGCCGAAGGCGCGCCGTCGGACGCGCCGCACACGACGATGTCCCCGGCCACCTCGGCCGGCGAGTCGGACACCCACCGGCCCCCCTCGGCGTTCCGGACCGGCGCCGCGACGACGAGCACCACCGCCAGCGCCGCCAACCCGCCCGGTCGCCCGGATCCGGTCATCCTCATCCTGCTCATCCTCCCCCGCTCAGCTCACCGGCCGGCGGATCGGGCCGCGGTCCCAGTCCTGGACCGACGAGATGTTGGGCATGCCCCAGCGCTCGCCGTTCCAGCCGCTGAACCCGTCCATGCGGAAGGTCCAGAGGCCGGTGGACATGTCGCTGACGACGATCAGGCCATCGGCGTTGCGGACATCGACCCCGAAGGCGCCGTTGAAGACGGGGGTGCGGTCCCGGTTGGGGGGGCCGACGTAGGTGTCGTAGTAGCCGACCGTGACGGGGTTCTCGGGGTCCATGAGAGAGAAGATCTGCAGGCCGTCGAGGTAGCCCGAGGCGAAGACGTACGGCCAGCGTACCTCGTGGTTGTGGACCAGGTTCTGCCAGTCGGCGGTCCAGGCCGAGATGGGCGAGCGAATGTTGGTCACTTCGCCGTCGAGGGCGGGCTGGAGGTCGAAGATGCGGATCGGGGCGTACTGGTACTCGGTCTCGGCCACCACGTAGCGGCCGTCGGGGCTCGGAGTGAAGGTGTGTCCGCCGCTTACGCCACGTACGCCCACGAGCGTGATGCGCAACTCGGGGTTCGCGACGTCGGTGACGTCATAGATGTAGTAGCCGCCGGAGCCTCCGCCGTAGAACCGGTCCTCGCCGGTGTCGGGGTGGTATGCGACGTAGAAGTCGTGGTATCCGCGGCCGCCGCGGTTGAACTCGGTCTCCGGGACCGGCACGCGGCCGACGAGGGCGTTGTCGAGGTCGCCTTCGACCACGCGGGCGAGGTCGTAGACCTGCGCGAAGGGCCCGCTCACGGTCGAGAAGAGCAGGACCCGCGCGTCGGAGTGCTTGTAGACGAAGATGTTGTGGAACCCGCCCGGCAGGTCGGGCTCGCGGATCCTGGCCACCTCGCGGACGGTGGAGGCGTCGGGCAGGCCCGTCACGTCCAGCACCACCGCGCCCATGTCGGTATTGGGTCCGCCCTGTCCGAACTGCAGCGACTGCACCACGTAGTAGCGGTCGCCGATCTTGAAGTGCTTCACGTCCATGCCGCCGGTGCGCATGTGGAGGTCCTGGTTCTCGATCCGCCACTCGTAGAGGACTTCGGGGTGCTCGGGGTCGGCGATGGAAACGATGTCGAGGCCCTTGGGGCCGACGTCGCCGTAGACCATCCGCGCGACGTACGCGTAGGGACGGTCGAGTTCCTGTTCGATGTCCATGTCGGCCACGGACAGCCGCGGGCCGAGCGGGATGTGCCCGAGGATTTCCATGTTGTCGCTGCCGGGCTTGGAGGCCGTCCACTGGGCGTGGGCGGGGGCGGCGAGGATGGACAGGCCGGCGAGGAGGAGGGCGGTGGTGGTAAGTGCTGCGGGCTTGAACCGAACGGACATTGACGACTCCCTGGGTGGCTCGGTTGGACTGGACGACCCGTGGCGGGTGTTCCGGGCGGCGTGGGGGCCGCCGGGATTCAAGGTAGTAACGGGGTTTCGGGTTGGGCAATCGGGGGGGTCACAGCGGCAGCCGCTGCACCGCCATCCAGGCCGCCGTCGCCCCGGTCACGACCGACAACACGACATTCCAGGCCTTGTCCGACAGCTGTAGCCCGCGGGTGGCCGCCAACGCCAGCGCCAGCACCGCCGCCGCGACCACGATCTGCGCGAGTTCGAGCCCGATGTTGAAGGACAGCAGAGGCAGGAAGATGTTGCGCTCCTCGCCCAGCACCAGGCGGAGGAAACTGGAGAAGCCGAGGCCGTGGATGATGCCGAAGACGAGCGCGAGCGCGTAGCGGGCGGGGCGCGCGGAGACCCGGTGCTCGGAGGCCTTCTCGCGCCGCATCGCCACGAGATTCACCACTGCCGTAGCGACGATCGTCACCGGGATGAGGAACTCGACGAGCCCGGTATCGACCCGCACCAGCCGCAGGGTCGCCAGCGCCAGCGAGACCGAATGGCCGATTGTGAAAGCGGTCACAAGCACCAGCAGTTCGCGCCAGCGCGTCAGCGAGTACGCTGCGCAGAGCGCCGCCAGGAAGAGGATGTGGTCGTAGCCCTGAAGATCGAGCAGGTGCTCAAAGCCGAGGCGGAGGTAGACGGTGAAGGTGGTCATGGGTCAGTGGGCTCCGGCGTGGCGGCGGATGCGGTGAGCGCGCACGGCGGCCCAGATCGCGCACCAGGCCAGCCAGGACACGCGTTCCCGGGGTGTCAGGGTGGTGAAGTGCGACCACAGCAGCAGTGGGACGGTGGCCACCAGCTTGAGCGCCGACCCTTCGTGGTACGGCACGCGCCGATCGACCACCGTGACCGCCCGGCGGCGTTCCCGGTGCAGGGTGCCCTCGATCGTGCGGCCGAGTTCGTCCGGCGACATGTCGCGCCAGCCGGGGAGCCGCATCACGCTCCAGGCCGCGACGGTGCGTCCCCATCCGTGGAGGTTGGAGCCCGCCACCACCGCCAGATCCATGTCGTCGGCGAGGGCGAGGATCTCGCGGCGCTGCGCACGGACCTGCTCCAGGCCGCGCGGTGCGCCGTCGCTGAGTTCGACGCCGACGACGCCGGCCGGGGCGCCGGGCCCGAGCGGTACGATCTGGTCGAGCGGGCCGGGGATCGTGTACAGCATGGTCGGGGGAGCCGCGCCGCGGTGGTGCGCGGCGGCGATCGCGTCCGGGTCGAGGTGGTGCCAGGTGCTGTCGAGCGCGAAGACGTAGCGGACGCGGTCTCCGAGGATGTTGGTGTGGCGGTTCCGCAGCCGTACCTCCATGCCGCTGAGCAGCACCGTGCGGTCGCCGGCGCGCGCGGGGTTCGCGTTCAGGGCCTCGTCGACGCCCGCCCAGGTGTAGTGGTCGGTGACGTAGGCCGCGTGGAAGCCGCCGGCTTCGTGCCAGGCGCGGTTGCGGGCCGCCGTGAAGAGGGACCACCCGTCGTGGGAGTGGTTGGTGTGTGAATGGAAGTCCACCGCTACGAGGTCGGGGGCGGCCAGCCGGATGGCGGCCATGGGGCGCGGGATGAGAGCGGCGGCCGCGTAGAAGGCGAGCAGGGCAGCGAGGGCGGTGGCGGCGAAGAGGGCTTCCCGGGCGAGGCGGCGGGGGAGGGAGGGGCGGGTGGCCGTGGAGCGTGAGGTGCGCCCCGCGACGAGGCGGCAAGCCGCGTACAGCACGATCACGGTCGCCAGCACCGCGTAGTGCTGGCTCACCGTGAGAAGGGACAGCGTGTCCCAGAGGCCGAAGAGGGGCGCGCCGAGGAGGTAGCCGGGCGGGTGGTGGAGGGTGGCGGGGGGGAAGGGCTGGTGGGTGGCGGCATCGCGCAGAGCGGGCACGGCGAAGAGCGCGGAGAGCACGACAATGCCCGTAACCACCAGCGGCCCCCCGCAGTGTCGCAAAGATCGGCCGATCATGGCTCTCACTGCACCGTGTTCAGCAGTCGTGACGCGCGCTTCCCGACCAGTTCGGCCTGGCCCACAAGTGCTGCTTCCCGCAGTCCGGGAAGTGTGAGTTCCGCCACTACCGTGCCGCCTGCCTCGCTCGCCGCGGTACACAGCTCCGCCACACGCCGCCGGACGAACCGCGGTCCCAATCCGCACCGTCTCGCGAACCGGTCCCAATCGCCGTGCCGCAGTTCTTCCAGGGTTCTGCGGCCCGCAATGCTCATCGCGAATCTTGGGGAATAGCGCGGATAGGCGATGGTCGACAGAAGGTCGTAGAGCGGAGCCAGCCCCGACTGGCCACCCCGGGTTCGGAGAAGACTGTAGTTCTTGCCGTGGGCGTCCGCGTTGCCGAGCAGCACCTGGACGATAGCGGCATCAAGCAGCCCGAGCACGTCGCCTGCGGGACGCGTGCACACCCGGCGGATCAATTCAAAACATTGCGGAAAGCCCGGACCGCCGTCCGAAGCGTACTTGCGATCCGGCACGATCCCGAGCGCCTGGCAAAAGTCCTCCTGGTGCAGCCGCTTCACCGACCCGTCCGGGGCGGACCGCCGGTCGTATCGTTCGACCAACAGGTACGCTCTTCCGGCCGCCACTGCCGGGCGTACGGGTGCGACCGCCAGCCCCATGCGGGCCGCAAGGCGCATCGCAAACGCCTCGTTCCCGGTAGCGTCGTCGAGGTCGGGGATCGGCGGCTTGAGAATGTGCGTGGTCGGCTGGCCGGGTGCGGGAAGCGCCACACGGTCATCGACCAGTACGACTGGCAGCTTGGACTGGGCTCCGGCCAACGACATCCGCAGGCCTCGCCCCGGAACCCCCGGTATGCGCCCGGGTTCCTGCGCGGCCCCAGCCAGAAACGGCCGGGTCCGAATCGTGTCCAGCAGCAGGATCAGTTCGTCATCCGAGAGTGGCTCGGGCGCCCCGCCCGCCACCGTGCCACCCGCCTCTTCGTCCTCGGGCAGCAGGGTGAGCGCACCCGCCAGCTCCGCTCCGAGCCCGGCCAGGAGACGGAAGGTGTTCGAAGGCGACACGCCGAGCGACGCAGCGGCGGCATCGCGTTGAGCACCTTCCGGCAGCAGCCCCTCGAAGAACGGAAGGCAAAGCCGCCGACTGAAACTCTGCGGCTGTTTGGGCAGCGAGAACGAGATGGGTGGCGCCGACGCGTCCTCGATCCACCCGTCGTCGTAGGTGAAGCGCATCGCGCCGTGCCGATCCAGTGCAAGGCGACCGACGACCGCACTGCCCCACCGGACGATGAGCGAGCGGATCATTCCGAGGACCAACCCGGGGTCGGGCTTCTGACGCTCGGGGCGTCGGGTCGAGCCGTGGCCTCCTCATCTGGTGCGGTCTCACCGGGAGGCACCTCGATGCGCAAGGTGCACCCCAGCGTATCGAGCACCGCGAGCATCTTCTCCAGACGGACGGTCGGTTTGCCCCTCTCGAGTTCCGACAGAAAGCGGACGCCGACGCCCGCGGCCCCCGCCAACTGATCCTGGCGGAGGCCCTGTGCCCGTCGGGCAGCCCGTACGATGCGTCCGATTTCCGCAGGCGTCATTGCATAATCCTTTCCCGAACGGGAAAACTGCGTCTGCCGAGTTTGTGTCGCGCAACCTCAAATCATCCCAAAGCACATTCCCGAACGGGAAAAATGGCAAAGTCTGCGACCTCGGTCAACCCGTGACATTCCCGAACGGGAAAAGCGGGGCCGTGGGCAAGCACGTTTTTTCTGACTTTACCCGAACGGGAAAACCAACGAGGAGAGGCAATCCGTTGGACCACCGAATTGTCCCGAACGGGAATGCGCCTCCCCCCCTCACCTCGCAAACGTATGCGAGTACTTCACCAGCAGCGCCCGCCCCGACGACAGCGGACGCCGCGGCCCCAGCCCGTCGTCGCGGACGTTGTTGAAGCCCTCGTTGTAGACGATCCAGAGGTCGGTGCCCTCGCGGAAGTGATAGCGGAAGCGCACGTTCAGGCTCGTCTGGTCGGTGGCGCCGTTGTACTGGCCGAAGGTGCTCATCGACACCTTGGGGTTCAGCGCCGTCTTGACCCTCAGGCTGCCCAGCTGGGCGGTGGTGGCGACCCCCCGGTCGGCGAAGTTCAGGCGGTTCACCTCGTAGCCGGCCTCCAGCTCCAGGTACTTCGACACGACCCACACGGGCTTCAGCGACAGCCTGACCCGGGTGCCGTCGTAGAAGCTCCCCACCGAGGCCTCGAAATCGCCCCTGAGCAGGTCGCTGCGCGGGAATCTGAGCATGGACGTCGCCTCGTGGAACCAGTATTCGCCCGCCGGAATCACCACGTCCGAGATGGGGAACGCCTCGCGCACGCTCTCGAAGCTCGACAGGGCCCCCACGGTCAGGTTCGAACCGTCCCGGAAATCGAACTCGAGCTCCGGCTTGATCTCGCGGGACTCGGCGCTCTGGTCCGCGTTGCGGAAGTACTGGGCCGTGCTGATCTGCAGCGCGCGGGCGAGGAGCGGCGATGAGTCGTCCCGCATCTGGCGGTAGCGCAGCTGGGCTCCGCCGTAGGTGAAGTCCTTCCGCAGCTGGAACCCGAGGCCCGGCAGGTAGTCCTCACCCACGCGGATCCCCTCGGCGTAATAGGAGAACCCCTCGTCGCGGCGGCGCTCCAGCCGGACCCTGCCGAGCCCCGACTCCAGTCCGCCCGCCTGATCGGCCGCCTCGTCGAAGGTGTGGGCCCATTGGACGATCAGGTATTCGTAGCCGAACCACCGTATGACCGCGTCGAGGCCGTAGGCGGTGTTGTTGTGCCCGGACGACCCGAGGCGCGTGGTCAGCATGCCGCCGACGCTCGAAAAGTCGTCGATGACCTGCTGGCGCAGCCGAAACACGCCGACGTTCTCCGACGACAGGTCGCCGTGCGGGGCGGTCTGCATGCTGAGGAAGCCGAAGTCCGTGCCGGCCCAGCGCCCCACCGCCCGCGCGCCCCCGTAGATGCGCACGATTTCGCCCTGGTCCAGTCCGATTCGGCGGCTGTGGAAGAGCCGGTTGAACATGCCCCCCGTGTTGAAGTCGAAGGTCGAGGCGCGCTCCTGGAAGAACTGCCGCTTCTCGGGGAAGAACAGCGCGAAGCGGGTGAGGTTGATCTGCTGATCGTCCGCCTCGACCTGCGCGAAATCGGTGTTGAGCGTGAGGTCGAGCGCGAGGTTCGAGGTGGGCGAGTACTTGAGGTCGAGCCCCAGCTCGGTGGTGGGGTCCCGCTCGGTCCGCCATTCGGCCCTGGGCACTTCGGGCGGCTCGGCGAGCACCGGATTCTGCTTGAAGCCGCCCAGCGTGAACGGGGTCAGGTACACCGGCGCGGACTGCTGCACGTCGCGGAGCACCACGCGTTGCGCCCGCGACGGCTTGGCGAACCCCAGACGCCCCCACCTGGGCTCGATCGGCGGAAAGGTCTGCCGTTCGTTCTTGCGGGCCACCGCGCGGTAGAGGATCAGCCCCATCTCCACCTCGTTCCCGGTGACCTGAAAGCCCAGCGTCGAGAACGGAATCCGGAACTCGGCGAACCACCCCTCGTCGGTCTGCGTGGTCACCACGTCCCAGTACGAGTTCCAGTCCCAGCTCATCGGCATGCCGTTGGTGAACTCGGCGTCGTTCGAGACCGTCCGGTCCTGGCGCACCCCCGACGGGTTCACGGTGAACCAGACCGCGGTCTCGTAGTCGTTGTAGCTGTCGATGATCACCGACAGGATGTCGTCGCCGCTGTACTGGTCGCGGTAGAACGTCCCCGTCCGGATCCCGTCGGGGTCCGAGTCCCACATCCGTCCCGCCACGTAGAGGTAGCTGTCGTCGTGCGCCACCCACACTTCCGTCCGCTCCGTGAGCGCCCCGCCGAAGTTGGGCTGGTACATGGTCATCTCGAAGGGCGCGAGTTCGTCCCACGCCGCCTCGTCCACGACGCCGTCCAGCACGATCTCGCCCGGAAGGCGGGGGATGGTGATCGGGGTGTCGGGTGAGGATTGCAGAGGGCGGAGCTGGCCGCTGAGGGCGGCGGGTATGGCCAGGGAGGCGGCCAGCAGGGTTCCGGCAGGGAGTAATGTTCGCGTCCGCTTCACGTCGTCGTCTGTCATCCCATGGGTGGCGTGCCGGCGCGGAGTGTGCCGCGCGCGGTGATAACATACTTCATGGCCACCTTGCACCACGAGATCGTTGAAGCCCCCGGGTTGGCGCCCACCCGTCAGATGCTGCTGCTGCACGGGATCTACGGCGCCGGCAGGAACTGGGGAACGATCGCGCGGCGGCTGGTGCGTGCCCGGCCCGGGTGGCGCGTGGTGCTGGTGGATCTGCGTTCGCATGGGCAGTCGCCCCGGCTGGCACCGCACACGATCGACTGCTGCGCGGCCGACCTGGTGCGCCTGGAGGACCACCTGGGCCGCCCCGCCGATGCCGTGCTGGGGCATTCGTTCGGGGGGAAGGTCGCGCTGGTGTATGGGCGGCAGCGGGCGGAAGGGGGCGGGGCGGGCGGCGGCGGGGCGGACGGCGGCGGGGCGGACGGCGGCGGGCTCCAGCGGCCGGGCGGGCTCCGGCACGAGACGGGCGGGCTTCAGCGAGGGGCCGGCGCGCGTCTCCGGCTCTGGATCGTCGATTCCTCACCGAGCGCCGGCCGGCCCGGGGGCGGAGCCTGGCGGATGCTGGGAATGCTGCGGCGGCATCCGGGGCCGTTCGGGAGCCGGGCCGAGGCGGTCGACGCCGTCGCGTCGGAGGGGTTTCCGCCGCTGGTCGCGAACTGGATGGCGATCAACGCGGTGCGCACCGACGCCGGGCTGGTTTGGCGCCTCGACCCCGACGAGATGGAAGGCTACCTGCGGGACTACTTCCGGACGGATGCGTGGGATGTGGTGGAGAATCCGCCCGCGGGAATGTCGGTCCACTTCATCCGGGCGCTGGGGTCGAGCGTGCTGGATGATGCAGCCGGCATGCGGATTCGGGCGGCGGGGCGCGGTTCCGGGCGAGTTTTCCTGCACGAGGTCAGCGGTGGGCATTGGGTGAACACGGAGAACCCCGAGGCGCTGCTCGAACTGCTGGTGGCCGGGCTGGCCTGACGCCCTGACGCGCGCGATGGTCCCGCGGGGATCGCCAGGGACACGGGGATGCTTCGATGGGACAGCAAGGGGGTGCGCAGTGGTCCCGCGGGGATCGCCAGGGACACCGGAATGCTCGGATGGGACAGCGAGGGTGCCCGATGGTCCCGCGGGAATCGTCAGGGACACGGGGATGTCTGGATGGGACAGAGCGGAGTGGGCGCAGATCCGAAGCGGGCGCTCTTCGGGCCGGCCCTCGCGCCGCAGGTAATCCCCTCCCTGAATGCGAAGGCCCCCGCGCCGGCATCGGCGCGGGGGCCCCGCAGGCCGGCGAGGACCGGGCCGCCGCCCGGCCATCGCCGCCCTTGAATCAACTAGTGAGCGATCCTGAATCCGAAGTTGATCGACCGCGGATAGCCAAGGAACACCTCGGCGTCGTCGGCCTTGTGGCTCAGCTGCCCGCGCTCGCGTTCGGCGGAGTCGCGATAGCCGTTGAAGCGCGAGTTGTCCTGTGCGTCCTGGACGTAGACTCTGTCGAGGACGTTGAACGCATGCAGGAAGATCTGCACGTTCCCGCCGAAGGCCGCCGCCAGGTCGGACGGGAGGCGGTAGGACGTGTGGAGGTCGAAGACGGTGTACCCCGGCGGGCTCCACGACTGGATGCCCGCGTCCACGTTGCTGGTGCGGCCGAAGGGGTCGAAGTTCGCGTAGTGCTTGCCGTAGGTCTTGCCCACGAGCCGCCCGTAGAATCCGCCGGACGGGAAGAACGACAGCGCGTAGGCCACCTGGGCCTGGGGCGCGTCGCCGACATACAGCCCGTTCAGGTAGAAGTTGTACTCCAGCGTCTCGGCCTGCCGGTCGTCGGGCTTGTAGGTGCCCGTCGGATCGTTGGTGTACTTCCAGTCGCCGTACGAGAACGCGCCGTCGAAGCGCATCCAGTCGGACGGCTGGAAGGCGGCCTCGACTTCGAAGCCCATGTGGCGCGCGTCGACGCCGAGCAGGTTCACCAGGCCGTCCTGGTTGTCGCCCAGGAGGTTGCGGATGAAGAGGTTGCGGGTCCGGTCGTTCCACTGCGTGAAGTAGACGTTGGCGTCCAGGGAGACCTGGCGGTTCAGGGAGCGGAAGCGCGTCCCCGCCTCGAACGACGTGAAGGTCTCGTTCGTGGGATCCGGGTTGAGGATGCCGCGGTTGTCGTCGATGACGCCGTCGAAGATCGGCACCTTCGAGACCAGCCCGGCGTTGCCGTAGACGGACCACTCGGGGTTGAGATTGCGCTGCGCGCCGCCCTTCAGCTGATAGCCGGTCAGGCCGCCGCTGCTGAGCTGGTGGAAGCCGCCGCTGGAGCCCCGGGTGAAGAAGTCGGTGAAGTCGTAGGAGATGCGGGACACGCCGACCATCCCATAGTAGGAGCCGGCGAGCGACGACTTCTCGGCCTGGAGGTGGGCGCCGATCCAGTTGACGTCGTTCTCGTTGTGGTAGTTGATCTTGTCGCCCAGGCTGCGGTCGCCCTGCGCCTCGGTCCAGAAGTCGGAGCTGCAGCCGCGGAAGCAGTCGTTGTAGAAATCGCCGCCGAGGAGGTCGCGCACCTCGCGGTAGTGCTCGATGGTCGCGGTCCGCCAGTCGATGCCGAAGACCGTGTTCAGACCGCTGTCGAACTCCTTCTGCAGGCTGCTGATGACGCCCCAGGTGTCCTGGTTGTTCACCGAGTTGCGCAGGATGCCGAAGGACCCGCCGTTGTCGCTGCCGCGGTTGCGCGCGATCGTCGCGTTCCAGTCGGCGTACCGCTGGCCGTAGGTGTAGTCCCAGCGCAGCGATCCGTAGGTGCCGGTCCCGCCGCCGTTGCCGCCGGAGTAGTAGGCCACGGTGTTGGCGGTGAGTCCGTCGCCCAGGTACGAATACCAGTTCATGTTGACCTGGGGCTTGTAGAAGTAGTTCTCGCGCTCGTTGAGGAAGTTGCTGTCGAAGCGGCTGGAGACGCCGGCGCCGGGGCCGGTGCTGTTGAACTGGCGTCCGTTGTAGCTGGGGTCGACGCCGGCGACGTTCGGGTTCCAGAAGCGCCCGGCCTCGTTCGCGAACTGGTCCAGCGCGGCCTGATCGTAGTCGTCCAGGGACGCCGCGAACTCACGGTCGATCGTGGCGATGTTCAGCTTGTAGAGCCGCTGGCCGTGTCGCTGGGGCGCCCCGAGGGCGTAGAACTCGAGCCGGTTCCGGTCGCCGAGCTTGTACTGCGAGGCGAGGTAGAAGGCCCAGGCATCGGTCCACACGCCGTCGACGAGGCCGTCGCCGGTCTTGCGGATCCCCGAAGCCGTCATGGAGAAGTCGCCGATCGGCCCGGTCGACGCGGTCATGGTCGTCTTCAGGAAATTGCCCGAGCCGAACTCCTGCATGAGGGTGTAGCCGGGGCTGAGGGCGCTGGGGTCGGTGATGACGTTCAGGGTCCCGCCGATGGAGGGGGTGGCCAGATTGACCGCGCTGAGGCCGCGCTGCAGCTGGATGCTGGTGGCGGCGTCGCCGACTCCGTCCCAGTTGGACCAGTAGACCCAGCCGTTCTCCATGTCGTTGACGGGCACGCCGTTCATCATCACGGCGGTGTTGCGCTGGTTGAAGCCACGGACGTTGATGCGCGCGTCGCCGGCTCCGCCGCCCTGGGCGGTCGCGTACACCGACGGGGTGATGTTGAGCACCAGCGGCAGGTCGCGGGAACCGAGCTGGGCCTGGATCTCCGTCTTCGAGACGTCGGTGAAGGCCACGGGCGTGCGGCGCTCCTCGGCGCGCTCGGCCAGCACCTCGATGCCGCCCAGCGCCAGCGCGGTGGGGGTCAGCGAGAAGTCGAGGGTCGCGGTCCCGCCGGCCGCGACGGTTACATCCTGGGCCTCGGCGGTGAAACCGATCAGCTGGACCATGACCTCGTAGGAGCCGGCGGGAACGCCGATGATGTTGAAGCGCCCGCTGTCGTTGGTGAGGCCGCCGTACTGGGCACCGGTCACGGCCTGCGACAGCACCACCTGGGCGCTCGCGACGCCGGAGCCCTCCGATGTGACGCTTCCGGTCACGGTGCCGCTCTCCTGCGCGGTCAGGGGCATTGCCGCCAGCAGCAATGCGAAGGCTGGATAGAGTCGTTTCATTCGCTCTTCTCCTGTCGTGTTGTTGCGCAGGAAGCCTTTTGCCTCGTGCGACGTTGTCGTTGGCTTGAGTAGCGCGAGGGCGCCTCGCCACCGGGGCGATTCGCCCTGTTTGCACACTGCCAAAGTACGGACTCGCGGGGGCCGGGACAAGCGACGCGCACACTGCGGATGCCTCCCCGCACACTGGACACTAATCGGGGGACTTTCTAGAATTTCTGCCGGCGGCAGGCCGATGCGCGATCGGTGGGCGGAACCTGCTTTTCCGGTTGCCCGGCGCGCTCGGAATCCACCGCGTCAGCCCGGTGCGGGCGGCGCGGTGTTCTTTGGTTGCACCACAGGCACCATGCGGGAGGAAGGATGATTTCGGTCGAAGGGGTGACGAAGCGCTACGGTCCCATCGTGGCGGTGGACGACGCCAGTTTCGAGGTTGATCGGGGGGAGGTCGTCGGGTTCCTGGGGCCCAACGGGGCCGGGAAGACGACCACGATGCGCATGCTCACCGGTACGCTCCAGCCCGACGAGGGCACCATTCTGTTCGACGGCGCGCCCATCGCGGACCACCTCACCGAGGCCAAGTCGCGGGTGGGCTACCTGCCGGAGGCGAACCCGCTCTACGACGACATGCTCGTCTGCGAGTTCCTGCAGTACGTGGCGCGGCTGCGCGGCATGGATCCGGGGGCGGCGCGGCCGGCCATTTCCGACGCGGTCGACGAGACGGGGCTGGGGGAGGTGTTCTTCCGCCCCATCAGCGAGATCTCGAAGGGGTTCCGGCAGCGCACCGGGATGGCCGGCGCGATCCTTCATCAACCCGAGATTCTGGTGCTCGACGAGCCCACCGAGGGACTCGACCCCAACCAGCGCGTCGAGATCCGCAAGCTGGTGAATTCGCTGGGGAGCGAGCGGACGGTGATCCTCAGCACGCACGTGATGCAGGAGGTCGAGGCGGTCTGCGACCGGCTGCTGATCATTTCGCGCGGCTCGATTGCGGCGGACGGCACGGTTGCCGAGCTGATGGACGCGGGGCGCGGGATTTCGCGGTATACGGTCGAGGCGGCGGGCGAAGGGGTGGCGGAGGCGCTGTGCGGGCTGCCCGGGGTCGCCGATCACACGGCCACGGCGGTGAACGGGCGGGTGCGGGTGAATCTGGAGGCGACGGGTGACGAGGAACTGCGGCCCGAGATCTTCCGGATGGCGACGGAGCGGGGCTGGGTGCTGTGGGAGCTCCGGCGCGAGCGGGCGACGCTGGAGCAGGTGTTCCGCGAGCTGACGACGGATGACCCGGCGGCGGGTTCCGGCGGCCCGGCTGCGGACGATGCGGCGGCGGGCGGGGACACCGGCGGTGCGGCGGCCGGCGCGGCCGACGCATCCGATGCCGCAGCGGCCGGGGAGGTGGCCCAATGAACGTCAGACAGCTCCTGCTCGTGGCCCGCCGCGAACTGCGCGGTTTCTTCGACCAGCCGACCGCATATGTCCTGGCGGTCGCGTTTCTCGGCCTCGGCCTCTATCTGGCGTTCCGCTCGCTCTATGCCATGTCGGTCGCTTCCCTGCGGCCCTTCTTCGACCTGATGCCATGGCTGCTGGTGGTCTTTGTGCCCGCGGTGACGATGAAGAGCCTGGCGGAAGAGCGGCGCAGCCGCACGCTCGAGTGGCTGGTGGCGCAGCCGCTGAGCGAGATCGAGATCGTGCTGGGCAAGTTCCTGGGCAACTGGCTGTTCGTGATGATCGCGCTGGCGGGCACGCTGCCGATGGCGATCGGGGTGCTCGCGGTGTCGGAGGCCGACGTGGGGATCATGGTCGCGCAGTATTTCGGCGCCGCGCTGCTGATCGCGCAGATGGTCGCGATCGGGGTCTGGGCCTCTTCGATGACGCGGAACCAGATCACCGCCTTCATCCTCGGCGCCTTCATCTGCTTCGCGCTGGTGCTGATCGGGACGCCCATCGTCCAGATCGGCCTGCCGCCCACGATCGCGGGCTGGGCCGGCCAGCTGTCGGTCATCAGCCACTTCGAGAACGTCGCGCGAGGGGTCGTCGACCTGCGCGACCTGCTCTACTTCGGCTCGACCTGCGGGCTCTTCCTCCTGCTCGCGGTGGCGGCGCTCAGTCAGGAGCGCCTCAGCCAGAAGAGCGAGGCCTTCCGGCGGCTGCGGCTCGGCACCGCGGTGATCGCGGCGGCGGTGCTGGTTCTCAACCTGCTGGGCGGTCACGTGCGGGGTCGTCTGGACCTCACCCGGGACGACCTCTACACCCTCTCGGGCGGCAGCCGCGACATCCTGGGCGAGCTTGACGACGTGGTGAACCTCACGCTCTTCGTCAGCGACGACCTCCCCCAGGAGATCCAGCTCATCCAGCGGGATGTGAGCGACCTGGTGGCCGACATGCGCGGAGCCTCCAACGGGTTGCTGAACACCGCCGTGGTGAACCCGGACGAAGGCGAGGAGGAGGAGGACCAGGCGTCGTCGATGGGGGTCATGCCGATCGAGTTCAACGTCCTGCGCGACGACGGGCTGCAGGTCCGGCGCGGCTATTTCGGGCTGGCGGTGACGTACGCCGACGAGCAGGAGATCATCCCGGTGATCGACCGCGCCGACGACCTCGAGTTCCGGCTGGTCTCGTCGATCGCGAACATGACGATGCCGGAGCGGCCGACGCTGGCGTTCATGTCGGGGTTCGAGGCGAAGGAGTCGTTCCAGTACCGGGCATTCCGCGAGAGCCTGGCCGACCGCTACAACATCACGACGGTGGACCTGGCCAACGATTCGCTGGGGCCGCCGGTGGTGCCGGACACGGTGGATGTGCTGGTTGTGGCCGCGCCGGCCCAGCCGCTGTCGTTCGGGGCCGTGCGGGCGGTCGAACGGTATCTGGAGGACGGCGGCGCGGCGCTGCTGCTGCTGGAGCGGCACGCGATCAATCCGCAGTCGTCGATGTCGATGCCGGTGACTTCGGGCCTCGAGGACCTGCTGGCCGCGCGGGGGGTGGATGCGTCCGACGAGATGGTCTTCGACGTGGCGTCGTCCGAGCGTGTGCAGGTCCCGCAGGGGTTCTTCAACGTGATCCGCCCCTATCCGCTCTGGCCGATCGCCTTCGCGGGCGAGGACCACCCCACCATCCGCGACCTCAGCAACGCCACCTTCGGATGGGCGGCGCCCTTCACCTGGGAGGCAGACAACACCGCGGTGACGCCGCTGTGGAGCACCTCCGAGGGCGGGGGCACCCAGATGCCCGGGGGGATGATCGACCCGCGCAACGAGTTCGCGAGGTCGATGGACGAACTGGGGGTCCACACGCTGGCGGTGGCGATCGATCCGGCGGGGGCTGGGCAGGGGGGCGCGGGCCGTAGTAGCGGCGACGAGGCCGGTGGTGCCGATGACGAGGCTGACGAAGCCGGCGGGGTCGACGCGGAGGATGGCCAGGCCGGGCCCGCCGGCGCGCAGTCCGAAGCAGGCGGCGAGGACGGCGCCGAGGACAGCGCAACGCCCAGTGGCCCGTTCCCGGGCGGCCGCATCATCGCGGTCGGCGACGGCGACTTCCTCGAGGACCGCTTCGCACAGGCCAACTCCCAGAACGTGATCTTCGCGGCCAACGCCGTCGACTGGCTCGCGCAGGATGAGGCGCTCATCGGCATCCGGTCGAAGGACAGGACTCCGCCAGCGCTCGCCTTCGAGTCCGATTCCGGCAGGAACGCGCTGAAGTGGGGATCGCTCGTGGGGGTGCCCGTGCTCTTCATACTCTTCGGATTCGTGCGCGTGAGCGGACGCGCGACGCGTGCCGAGCGCCGCTGGAACGAGGGCGCGGCGGCGGCCAATAGCGCGGAAAGCGAGGGCGGACCATGAGTGAGAGAACCCTTCGGATTTCGCTGTACAGTCTGCTGGCGATCACGGTGCTGTATGTGGGGGTGACGATGCTGCGCGGCGGCGGCAATGGTTCCCAGGCGGCCGACCCAGCCCTGGAAGAGGCCTTCGCGGAGCTGACACGGGTTTCGCACACGCACTTCGAGATCGCCGGCCCGCGCGACAGGATCCTCCTGGACAAGGTCGATGGCGGCTGGACCGTGAACGGCTTCGAGGCCGACTCGGGTGCGGTCGAGCGGTTCCTGCGGGCGGTGGAGGAGGTGGAGATCGCTTCCGTGGCCGCGACCAACCCCGATAACCACGGCCGCCTGGGCATCACCGCCGACAGCGCCTGGTCGCTCGGGACCGGAGACGGCCCGGTGGTGCTGCTGGGCAAGACGGGCAACCGCTTCCGCACCGCCTACGCGCGCCTGCCGGACGCCGACGTGGTCAGCCTCGTCGAGGGCGACCTGCGCTCCGCCGCGGCGCGACCGCTGCTGGATTGGCGCAACAAGATGATCCTGCAGACGGACACCGCCATCGTGGCGAGCATAAGCGTCACGCGCGACGGCCGCACCGTGGTCTACGAACGGCAGGACTCGGCCTGGACGGCCGACGGCGACGAGGCGGACGCGGTCACCGTGCGCAACATCCTGCAGGAGCTGGCGAATCTGCGTGCGAGCGGCTTTGCGACGGACGATGCCGAAATGCCCGCCGAGCCTGAGCGCTCGGTGCTGGCCGCCGACGCGGAGGGCAATGAACTCGCGTCACTGACGCTGGCCGACGGCGACGGGAACATACTGGTGCTCTCGGCGCGGAGCCCGTACATCTTCGAGGTGCCGACCTTCCGCGGCGACCGAATCGCTCCCGCCCCGCCCGACGAAGGATAGACCTTGAACCCCCAGACGCAGTATGACGCCGTCGTCGTCGGCTCTGGAGCCGGCGGCGGGATCACTGCGTTCATCCTGGCGACCTCCGGGCTGCGGGTGCTGCTGCTGGAAGCGGGACGCGACTACGACCCGCTCCGCGAGACCCCGATGTTCCAGCTGCCGAAGGACGCCCCCCTGCGCGGCGCCGGCACTGCGGACAAGCCCTTCGGCTTCTACGACGCCACGGTCGACGGCGGGTGGCAGGTGCCCGGCGAGCCGTACTCGGTGGCGGAGGGATCGGAGTTCATGTGGTGGCGCTCGCGGATGCTCGGGGGTCGCACCAACCACTGGGGGCGGATTTCGCTCCGCATGGGTGAGTACGACTTCAAACCCCGCAGCAGGGACGGGCTGGGCTTCGACTGGCCCATGTCATACGACGATTTAGCGTCCTACTACGACAAAACAGAGCAGTTGATCGGTGTCTACGGCTCGAACGAGGGGTTGGAGAATACGCCCAACTCGTCTCCGGGGGTGTTGCAGCCGCCGCCGAAGCCGCGGGCCTATGAACTTCTGACTCGCAAGGCGTGCCGGCGGCTCGGGATTCCGGTGATCCCCGCGCACCTCGCCATCATGACGCAGACGCAGGATCCCGACCGGCTCCCCGTCGAGCTGTTCCCCGACAACGACCTTGCCCGGCGGGTCACCGCCGACTCGATGCGCGGCCGCGCCGCCTGCTACTGGGCCACGCCCTGCGGACGCGGCTGCTCGATCCGCGCCAACTTCCAATCCACCACCGTGCTGCTTCCCCCCGCGCTCGCGACTGGCAACCTCGAGATCCGCACGGGCGCCATGGTGCGCGAGGTGACCGTGGATTCACAGGGACGTGCCACCGGCGTGCACTACGTCGACAAGGCCACCCTGCTGGACGAGTTCGCGGCGGCACGCGTGGTCGTGGTCGCCGCGAGCGCCTGCGAATCCGCCCGCATCCTCCTCAACTCGACCAGCTCCCTCTTCCCGGACGGGCTGGCAAACAGCTCCGGCCTCGTGGGCAAGTACGTCATGGACACCGTCGGCGCGAGTGTTTCTGCCCACATTCCCGCGCTGCAGTCCCTTCCCCCGCACAACGAGGACGGCGCCTCGGGGATGCACATGTACATGCCGTGGTGGCTGTACGGCGAGCAGCTCGCGGGCCAGCTCGATTTCCCCCGCGGCTATCACATCGAATTCGGCGGCGGCCGCCGCAGCGCGCCCGGCTTCGGGGCCTTCTCGGGGCTCGAACCGCTCACCGGCGGCAGCTACGGCCAGCGCTTCAAGGACGACTGCCGCCGCTACTACGGCAGCTTCATCGGCTTCGACGGGCGCGGCGAGATGATCCCCAACGAGGACTGCTACTGCGAGATCGACCCCGACCGCGTCGACCGCTACGGCATCCCGGTCCTCAGGTTCCACTGGAAGTGGGCGGATCACGAACTGCGCCAGGCCGTGCACATGCAGCAGACCTTCGCCGAGATCGTCGACGAGATGGGCGGCCAGGTGCTCTCGGCCATCCACACCGACGGCGAGCAGGCGATCTCGAAGGGCGGGCAGATCATTCACGAGGTGGGTGGCGCGATGATGGGCGACGACGCGCGCACATCGGTGCTGAACGAGTTCTGCCAGTCGTGGGACGTGCCCAACCTCTTCGTGACCGACGGGGCGCCCTTCGTCTCCAATGCGGACAAGAACCCGACGCTGTCGATCATGGCGATCGCGTGGCGGGCCAGCGACTACATCGTCGAGCAGCTCAGGCAGAGGAGCATCGGGTGAGCGAGGAGCCGAAGGGCGGGCGGCTGGAGTCCGGGGCCGCGGCTGCTGATGGGTCGGCTGCCGACAATTCGGCCGCGCCTGCCCGTTCGACAGAGCCAGGCGCGATCTCCCGGCGTGGAGCGCTCAAGGTCATCGCCGCAGGCGCGGCGCTTGGCGCAGCAGGCTCGTGTGCGCCCGAGGACCCTGCCCAATCGACCGACTCCGCCCACGAAGCCCTCTCCGGCTTCAATCCCCTGCCCCCCAGCAACCCCATGGCCGCCGGGACGGCGACCGATCCGGACTTGCTGGCGCCCGTCGTCCCCTGGGACATGGTGCTCACCGACGAGGAGATGCGGCTGGTAGCGGCGCTTGCCGATGTGATCATTCCCGCCGACGAGCGTTCCCCGGCGGCCAGCACGGTGGGCGTGCCCGACTACGTCAACGAGTTCGTCTCCGCGCCCGGTCACGAGGAGGCCCTGATCGCGCTGCGGGGCGGCCTCGCTTGGCTCAACCGCGCCGCGCGGGAGCGGTTCGAGGCGGCCGACTTCCCCGCCCTGACGCTCGCGCAGCAACACGAGATCTGCGACGAGATCTGCTTCGAGCCCGACGCGTCCGCCGAACTGAAACCACAGGCGCGCTTCTTCGACCAGTTCCGCGACATGGTGTCGACCGGTTTCTGGACTACCGAAGAGGGGATGCGCGATCTGGGCTACGTGGGGAACATCCCGCTGCCGAGTTTCGATGGGCCGCCGCCGGAGGTGCTGGAGCAGTTGGGGTTGGCGGGGGAGGATCTGGTTTGAGAGGGTCCCGCGGAAACGACCCGGGACACGGCCATGGCTGGATGGGACGCGTCCCGAACGATCGCGCCCGATGGTCCTGTTCCGCTTTCCGCAATAGCACGGATCGCTATTCCGTTTTGGGCCTCAAGTCAGAATAAGGCATGCGAACAGCTACCTCCGCTCTCACGTCAACGATGCTCCGCCCGCTCGCGGTGACCGTGCTCCTGACTGCAACTACCTGTGTCAGTGCCCCGCAGGAGCCCGACCCGATCCTCCTCGAGGCCATCGACTGGTATACGGGGGTGGCAGGAAGCGTGGACAACGATCGGGCACGGGAACTCCTGGAGGAAGCGATTGCCGGCGGGGGCCCGCTCGCCACGATGTGGCTGGCGCGCGTCCATTCGACCGGCCGCATGGGGTTTCCACACGACGAGGAGCGGGCCCGTGACATCGCCGACGGGGTGATCGGGAAGGTGCAGCGCGCAGCCGAATCGGGAGTGCTGGAGGCGATCTTTCTGATGGGGACGGCCTACGACGAGGGCCTCGGCAAGCCGATCGATCACGAGCGGGCGGCGCTATGGCACCGCCGGGCAGCGGAGCGGGGACATGTGCTCGGAGCCCACAACATCGGCAACCAGTACAGTGAGGGCCGGGGCGTAGAGGTGGACGCGGCGCTGGCGGTCGAGTGGTGGACCCGGGCCGCGGAGAAGGGCGACGCGATCACGCAGCTGCGGCTCGGCGAGGCGTACGAGGCCGGGCGGGGGGTGGCACAGGACCTGGAGGCCGCGTGGGAATGGTACTCGCGCTCGGCGGCTGCCGGGAATCAGGATGCGAGGGAGGCGTTGGAGCGGTTGGAGCACTAGCTAGCGCCAGTCCGGAAGACCACAACGGTCGATATGTAAAGCAAACACGACATTGTGTCATGTTTTCATTACATAGTGACGTAGCCTCGGCTAATCCAGCAACCCCGCCAGCGCGGAGGCCCCCTCCAATCCCGCGTCGGAGCGTGCAAGTTCCTGCCGCTGCGCGCGGGAGAGCCATGTCACCTGGCTGCCCTTCGCACCACGCGTCACGGCGAGCACATCGTCGATCTGTTCCGCGACGGCTCCGACATGGGAGATCACGCCTACCATCCGGCCCGTTCCGGCCACCAAGGAGAGCGACTCGATGGCGGAGTCGAGGTTGTTGCGGTCCAGCGACCCGAAGCCCTCGTCGAGGAAGAGCGACTCGAGGCGGCCGCCGCTCCGGGCCATCATCTCCACCATCCCGAGCGCGAGCGCCAGCGACCCGATGAACTGCTCGCCCCCCGAAAGGCTGGCGGGAGAGCGCGCCTGGCCGGAGTCGTTGTCGACGACCAGCCACTGCTGGTCCTCGAGGCCGCCCGGGTCGGCGAAGCTGTAGCGGCCCGCGGTCATCTCCTCCAGCATCCGGGACGCTTGGACCAGCAGGTCCCGCGACCGCCGCAGCGTGAGCCACTTGAGAAACGCGCCCGGCTTGAGGGCAGCGTCGAGGTCGCCCAGCGCGAGCTCCAGCGCGGCGACATCGTCGGCGGCCTGCCGGAGCTTGAGCACATCGTCGAGGATTGCGGCGAACGAGGCACGGGACTCCTCTGCGGCCCGGGCGGTGTAGCCTGCTTCGGTAGCGGCTGTAACGGTGGATTTGACGAGGGCCTCAAGGTCGGTGGGGTCGGCGGGCGGGTCGAGTTGGGCGGCGATCTCGAGGGCTTCACCGTGCGCGGCTTCCGCAGCGGCGAGAGCGCGACGGCGAAGGTCGGCTGCCAGAGCGATCGCCTCGGTCATCGCCTGGCGAAGCTGGCCAATCCCCTCCCGAAGCGTTTTCGCATCCACCGGGTAGTGGATGGCCGCAGGGATCGTGGTCTCGGCAGCCAATTCGCGAGTGGCGTCCGCGAGAGCGGTCCGGTGGTCGGCCAGCGCACGCACAAGATCCTGCAGAGGTTCCTCGACCTGGGTCTTGCGGGTCTCGGCGAGACGTTGCAGTGCGGTCCTGGTCTCCTCGATCTCGAGGCGCAGGCGGTCCCGCTCCTGTTTGCGTGACTGAAGGATCTTCTCGCGCTCCCGGGCCGAGTACGAGGCGCGGTCGACGGGTGTGGTGTCGACCGTTTCCAGCTCCATCGGATCGGGCGGTAGGGCGAGTTGGGGACGGAAGGGCGGGGGGATGGATTGGACGTTCCCGTTCAGCGTGTCCAGTGCTTCTACGGCGGAGGCGCGGGTCCGGTCGATCTCGCCGCGCGCGTGGTAGAGTGTCTGCCGGGCCGACGTCTCCTCCACCTGGGCACTGGTTTGCGCCTCGCGCAGCCCGTCGGCCTCCGTGCGGTGCCGGTCCAGCGTCGCCCGGGATTCACGGAGACGCTGCCGAGCCGGGGCGAGGACTTCTTCCCGGTCCAGCAGCGGCGCGTCCCCCGCGAGCTGGAATGCGTCGTCCAGCCCGGCGGCGCTGCGCAACCGCTCGAGCGTGCCCGCTATCCCGGTACGCAGGTCGTCCAGGTCCTTCCCGGTGTCCTCCATCCGCTCCCGGACGGATTGCCGCCGCGCTTCGGCTTCGGCCACGGCCTTGGCGGATTCGTCCGTCTGCAACCTCGCTGCCTCCCGGGCCTTGCCCGCCGCATCCAGGCCGGTGTCCCTTGGCGGGATCCAGTCTTCGGGGAGGTTGCTCCGGCAAATGGGACATTCGTCTCCCGGGCACAGGCCGTGAGCCGCGGCGGCGGCCGCGTTGGTGCGCCGCGCCTCGCTCAGCTCCCTTTCGGCCTGCTGCAGCCGCTCCTGGGCCCCCTGCAGCTCACGCCGCGCGTTACCGAGCCTTGCGGTGACTTCGGCCATCTCCTTCCTGCGCCCGGCCAGCGCATCCTCGGTCGAGGTGATCCGCTTCTGGAGGTCGGCGCACTTGTCATACCAGCGCTCGCCCTGCGACAGGAGCTCGCGCGTGGAATCGACGGCTTCCGCCAGGGGCGGCTCCAGCGCCTGGTGCCGGGCCACCCGGTCACTCGCCGATTCCAGAGCCTGCTTCGTCTGGACATGTTGCTTCGCGGCCTGGGCTTCGCTGCCGATCGCCCCGCGCAGCGCCTCGGCCGCGCCGACCGCCTTCGCCACCTGTGCCGGGACCGCTTCCAGCGCTGCCAGGGCGCGTGCGACCTCGCGATCGTCCGGGCCGTCGTCCGTCGGTATACCGTTCAGGTCTCGGTTGAGGTCGGCCTCCCGCTTGTCGTGTGTCTCCGCATCGGCCAACGTCCGGCGCTGAGCGGCCTCCACGGGCGCCAGACGGCTGGCCAGTTCGTCCATCGCTGGCGGGGTCACGTTCTCGTCTGCCCGCTGCGCCGCCGCGATCGTCGCCCCGGATTCGCGGAGGACATCACGGATCCGGGTGGACCGGTCCCGGAGATCGGCCAGTGCCGCCGCTCGACGGCTTGCCGCGTCGGCCCGCGTGGCCAGGTCGGCCAGGCGCGCTTTCGGGTCGGGAGGATAGCGCTCCACCGCATCCTCCAGCCGCATCCCCAGCGTCCGGATATCGGCCAGCCTCTGCCGCGCCACCTCTCCCGCCGCCTCCAGGTCGTGGGTGCTCCACACCTGGCGCAGGATCTCCGTGCGGGCGGACGGTGCGTCCTCGACCAGAAGACGCGCGAAGCGCCCCTGCGGCAGGATCACCGTGCGCAGGAAGGCGTCGCTGTCGAGCCCGATCAGCGCCTGCACCCGGTCGTTGACCGGCCGGACCTGCTCGACCTTTTCGAGTGCCTCGCCGCCGGACCCGCAGCGAACCAGCTGGGCCTGTGGAGGACGGAGTCCACCCGCGCCCGCACGCCGGTCCACCCGCGTGACCTCCCACTCCTCGCCGGACACCCGGAAGCGCAGCACCACGCGCATCACGTCCGAGGTGTCGTTCATCAGCTCCTGCTTGGAGCGGCCCCCGAGCGAGGTCTGCCCGTACAGTGCGTAGGTCATGGCTTCCAGGATCGAGGACTTTCCCGCGCCGGTGTCGCCGATCACCGCGATCTGCGTGCGGTCGCCGAAGTCGATCCCGACCTCGGCCCGGAACGACCGCAGTCCCTCGATGCTGATCCGAAGCGGGCGCATGCGGTCAGCCGTTTCCCTGGCGGGCCGGTTCGCCGGTGCGCGCCAGGTCGCCGGCCTGATCGCCTCCCGGTCTCCCGCGCAGCGCGGCGAGAACCCCTTCGGCCTCCATCGTGAGCTTCGTCAACCCGAAATCCGGCCCCTCCTCGCCTCCCGATCCGGCCACCGCTTCGCGAAAGAGCGCCAGAACCGTGTCCCGCGGCGCCTTCGTCGCCCTGCCGGTTGCGGCCGTGCTCCGCCACTCGAGGAAGAGGTCGTCGATGGAGGGCTCCTCCCCATCCTCCGTCCCGCGGATCGGCTTGACGGGCCGGTTGGCCACTTCGTTGATCAGGTTGAAGATCACGCATTCCGGCGACCACTCGGCCACCCGGTCGGCCAGGTCGGGTAACGGGTCGTCGGACTTGACCACGGCCTTGAGGAAGCAGCCGTCCAGCGCTCCGCCCGCCGCTCGCGCCTCCAGTTCCTGGAATGTCCCGGTGAAGCTCTCCAGCGGCCGCCCCGGGGGCAGCTCCCGTTCGCCGACCTGGACATCGTCGCCGATCGTGACCACGACCGCGTGCTTGGTCTGGCGGCTCTCGCCGTAGTCCAGCGGGATGAGCGACCCCGCGTACCGGCCGCGCGCGCTCCCGGGCAGCTGCTGCGGGTCGTGGATGTGCCCGAAGGCGCAGTAGAGCGCGCGGTGCAACCCCTTCGTGTGCGTGGCGTGGTCCTCGCCCACGGTGAACCGCCGCTCGGAGTTGCCGGGACGCGCCCCATCGACGTGCAGATGTGCCGTGTAGAGGACGATGCCGTTCGGTCCCGAGGCCTCGCGCGCGCGGCTGATCACATCGTCGTTGATGCTGCGGATGCCGTCGGCATAGTCACCCTCGAAGCGCGAGGCGTCGGCGGTGGCGTAGTCGGTGATCGCGCCGGGCGGGATGAAGGGGACGCAGGCGAGGGCGACGGGAACCTCCGCGAGTGCGTCGAACTCCAGGACGCGCGGGCTCGTGACGAACCGGAGGCGCCGGGGCGAGGCCATGCCCGCCATGTCGTCGAGGACGTCGAAGAGGGCACTTGAGTCGTGATTGCCGCTGATCACCACGGTCGGCGCGATCTTCGCCAGCTGCTGAAGGGCGGTGACGCCGAGCTTGAGCGCCGGGTAGGGGGGGCGGTAGGCGTCGAAGAGGTCTCCCGCGTGAACGATCAGGTCGGGACGTTCGGAGCGGGCCACGTCCAGGAGTGCACGCAGCGCCGCACGGTGGTCATGCATCCGTTCGTGGCGCCCGAGCTTCGCCCCAAGATGCCAGTCGGCGGTGTGAAGGAGTTTCAAACCTCTTCCCCTACAACTCCACCTTCGGGCCCGACATGGCGGTCAGGTTGGACAGGATCGTCTCCGTGCGCTGCCGGTCACGCGTTGCGTCCGCCTCGGCCTCGTCGGGGTTGGTGGCGTAGGGCGGGAAGGGGAAGCGAAGGGGAATCGGCTCGGGCACGATCGGCTGGGACAGCACCATGGTGCCGGGCATGAAGCGGGACGCGCGCTCGCGGAGGGCGGAGGACAGGAAGCGGTAGGCGTCGGCTTCGCTGGCGTCGAGCCGCCCGGCCACCTTGAGCGATGCGTTGCGGGGGAGCGCCGGAGCGACTGCCGAAGCGGCCTGCTGCGCCCCCACCAGGAGCACGCCCAGGGAGCGCCCGCGCTCGGCGATGTCGACCAGAAGCTCCCGCAGCGGCGAAAACCCCTTCGCCGGCGCGTACTTGTTCAGTTCGTCCAGGACCACGAAACGCAACGGAACGCGCCCCGTCCCCTGCTTCTCGCGCCACACCCCGTCCAGCAGGGAGCCGACTACGAAGCGCTGCGCGTCGTCGTGCAGGGTGGAGATGTCGACCACGTGCAGCCGGGCGTTCTCGGACGACACCGGCCTGAGGCCGCAGCCGATCAGCGGCCCGATGTGCTTGCGGAGGCGCAGCAGCCGGCGCAGGTAGGCCTGGCGGGTGCCCGATTGGGTGCGCCCGAACCAGGCCTTGATCGTCTCGTCGTCGTCCCGGTTGGCCATCTTCTCGGTGAAGTCGACGAAGCCCCCGAAGTCCTCGATCACATGGCCGGCGCCCGCGCGCACGGACTCGGGCTCCCTCGCCGCCAGCCGGTCCGGGTCGAAGCTCGTGTCCTCGTCGACGGTCGGCAGGATCACCACCGCGCCCGACTCTCCGCCCTCGAGGCGGCGAAGGTGGCGCAGAAGCTGGATGCGGAACTGCTGCTCGATGAAGCCGACCTGGGTGGAACGGTCGTCCTCCGCGGTGAAGCAGAACTGCAGCAGCTGGTCGCGGATGAACTGTTCCGGGGTCCATCCGTAGGCGTGCACGTCGGCGGTGTCGCGGGACTTGACGCCGGGCACCGTCCCCGAGACGCCGGGCCGGCGGGGGGCGTACAGGCGCACCGAGCGGAAGGGGCCGGGGTCGCCTACGCCCAGGGCGCGCCATTGGATGCGTGCGTCCGGCCTGCCCGGGAACTCCGAGTTCGGGCGGTCGAGGTGGAGCAGGTCCTCGCCCTTGGTGTTGAAGACGAGCGCGCGCACGTTCTCGCGTTCGGCGCGGCCTCCGAGCAGCGCCATGCCGCGGTCGGTCTCCAGGAGCTGGTAGAGGATGTACAGCGCGTACGAGGTCTTGGTCGCGACGCCCGAGATCCCCGAGATCGAGAAGTGCCCTCCCGAGCGGCCGTCGACGAAGCGCATGTCGGCGTAGACGGGCTCGCCCCCCATGTCCACGCCGACCGGGAGCTTGCCGCGCTTCATCTCGTCCTCGAAGAGGGCTATGGCGCGGTCCGCACCCACGGCGCGCATGGCCACGGAGCCCGCGTTCGGCGCCACGAAGAGCTCGGGGACGACGCGCAGCACCCTCACCTCGGCAAGCCTGACGTGCTCGGCGGGCATGACGCGGTCGACGACCCGCGCCGTGTCGGAGGGCAGGTCGGCGCCCTCGAAACGGCTGCGCAACTCGGTGACGATCCCGTAGTGGGTGACCTGCGCCCCGCCGGGAAGCTCGTTGCGGACGGCGACCAGCTCGTCCAGCTGGACGTTCGCTTCCGGGTCGAGGACGACCTGGAAGTCGCGCGAATTGCTGCCGTGTGAGCCGTCAACCAACCCGATCCGGGGGTCCGGAATGGGGTTTTCGTCCTGGTTCACGATCGCCTGGCTGTCCTGGTCGCCGGTGCTCCGGCCGTCCTGGTCGCTCACGCGGCCTCCTCGTCGCGGTTGTGCTGCATGACGGCTTCTCGAACGGCGCGCAGGGCCAGGCGCGGGTCGCCGAACAGGTGGTGAAGGTGCTGTTCGAGCCGGGCGACCGGCGCGAGGTTGACCGGCGCACGCGCGTCGCGGTGCGGTGCCGACGCGAAAGCGGGAAGCCAGCGCGCGGCGCGGTCGACCGTGGCGGCGGCCTGGGCGCTCCCCGAGCTGGCGGGCACCTCCAGACGCACGATCCCCGCCCAGGGACCCGCCCAGGGACCCGTGTTACCCACCCGAACATAGCACGCGTAACGTTCGTCCTTCATGGCAAACAGGCTGGTCCGCTCGCCGACCGCCAGGTGCGGCACGGTCTGCCAGTGCTCGACCGCGAGTGTGCGCCGATGGTGGGTCTTCACGTACCCGACCACGGTTGCTGTGCGACTGCGGCGGATGCCGTGCAGCGGTCCATCGAAAACGACCAGCCAACCCTCCGCCACCAGGCGGTCGGCGATGTCGGCTTCGGTGTCCCGCATCAGGCGCTGGAGGTGTTGCGAGGCAGCGTGGGCCTCCTGGCTATCGACCGAAAGGGACCTCCATCGCCACCCTCCGGGATGCGGTCGCAGCCGCACCTGTTGCCCGCCGGAGAATATGACCGCCCGCCCGATTTCCGCGTGTCGGATTGCCGCCGGACCGTCCGGACCGATCAGTACCGCACCCGCGCCCCACGCCCCTGCAAGCCCCGTAATCGTCTCCCCCTCCGCGTCCGTGTGCGTGAGACGCGCCTCGGTCCGGCGAACCCCGTCCACGAAGCAGAGGTGGGCCGGTGGGCCCGCATCGCGGGGCCGGTGAATCCGGAAACTGCCCCCGTCCTCCACCACCCGGCACTCAATCGTGTGCTCCTCTTCTTCGTCCGCGCGAAAGCCGGCGCCATGGGACACGTCAAACGGCTCGACACCGATGAAGGGGCGGCGCGCGGCAGGGTTCATCTCAAGGTGGCGGGGTCGGTCCCGATGACCTGGCCGATGGGAGGGGAATCGGGTGGTTCGCTCATTGTTCGGCCAACAAGTTAAGCCAACGGCCCCGGACCGGCATCAACGCCGGCCCGGGGCCGCGTCTCAGGGTGCCCTGGGCCCGAGTCCCCGGGCAGCCCGTGAGGTCAGCCTACCAGCGGTAGCCCACCCGCGTGTAGTAGAAGCCGCCGTTGAAGCCGAAAGGCGTGAACTGGCCGTAGGTGTTGCCCACGCCCGCCGCCGCCCCGGGATATTCCTGGGGGAAGGTGTTGAGCACGTTCTGTGCACCAACCGTCAGCGTCCAGTTGTCCGCAAACGTCCGTGCGGCCTCGAGGTCGATCAGGTTGCGCGACGGGTAGTCGATGGTGTTGGCGGAGCTGCCCTCGTAGTAAGGCTGCTCGCCGTCGTAGTAGCCGCCCCAGTGGCTGATCCGCGCCAGCACGCGCGTGCCGCCGGCGAAGTCGCGGTTGACCGAGATGTTGCCGCGGAAGTTCGGCAGGCCTTCCTCGAGGATGCGGATTCGGCCTGCGCTCAGCGTCTGCGGGTTGTGATCGGTGACCACGGTGCGATTCAGGTTCCACGCGGTGCTGAAGGTGGTGGCGGAACCGTCGCCGCCAGCCACCCGGTACGCCGCCACCCAGTCGATTCCCTCGCTCTTCGTCGAGAAGTCGTTGATGAAGA
Source organism: Longimicrobiales bacterium (assembly GCA_965211645.1). Classification (GTDB taxonomy): domain Bacteria; phylum Gemmatimonadota; class Gemmatimonadetes; order Longimicrobiales; family Gaopeijiaceae; genus Bin94. The sequence continues at coordinate 1,911,684 of OZ242947.1, forward strand.
AGCGGAAACGGGCCAGTACGCCGCCGGGGCGGATGATGCCCTCGGCGAGCAGCCGGTCGATGTCGGCGGGGCTGAGCTTGAAGTCCTGGGTGAAGGTGAGCCGGTCGGACATGCGGATCTGGTAGGCGTCGAACGACATGCTCAGGTTGCCGCTCTCGACCACGCCGCCCACCGCCAGGTTGACCGAGGTCTCCGGCGTCAGCGGCTCCCCGTCGTACTCCATCGCCAGATCTGAGGTCGACGGGATGGTCCCGTTGTTCGTCAGGTCCATGATTTCCGGGTCGTAGATCGTGGAGATGTTGAAGGCGTTGGACTGACCGGGCGTGGGGGCGCGGAAGCCGGTGCTGGCGCTCATCCGCAGCGCGAACGCCTCGGACAGGCTTACCCGACCGGCCACCTTGCCATTGATGGTGCTGCCGAAGTCCGAGAAATTCTCGAAGCGGGCCGCCACGCCCAACGTCCACGCGCCCTCCGGCTCGCGGATCTCCAGGTCGCTGTAGACCGCGAAGTTGTTCCGGTTCCAGACGCCCTCGGTCAGCGGACCGAAGCCGGTGAACCCGTTCGATCCCGGGGTGAAGCCCTGGGTGGCCAGCGGACCCTCGGTCCAGCTCGCCCGGTCGCCCGGGACGATCTCGAAGCGCTCGTTCCGGTACTCCGCGCCGCCGGCGAAATTGACCCTCTCGTTCACGGCATAGGAGAGGTCGACGTTCAGGTTGGTCTCCTGCTGGTCGTAGATGCCGGGGTTGAAGTACGGGGTGCACGGCTGGTCGGGGACGTGCGGCGAGAGCTTCTGGTCGGTGGCGCAAGGCTGGTCCGGCCCGAGCGACGAGTTGACCGTGTTGTACATGTAGAAGTCCATGTTCGACTTGCCCCAGGCCGCGCTGGCGTCCCAGGAGAGCCTGTCGCCCGCGCCCTTGAGACCCGCGACCGCGGAGGCGTCCAGCACGTTGGCCCCGAACTGCGGCGTGAACCCGCCGGGGAACATCTTCTGGAAGGTCCAGCAGTTGGGGTTGGCCAGCAATTCCTGCCACGCGGCCTGGTCGGTCACCACGCCCCCGGAGACGGCCACCCTGGGGCAGCCCGCCGAGCCGTCGAGCACGCCGTCCTGCGCATCCAGCAGATCGCCCACCAGGAGGAAGGCCCCGTCGTCGTCGCTGGTGCCGAACACGCCGCTGCGGGTGTTCGGGTTCCGGAAGTAGAAGCCGCCCTCGACCGTCTTGCTGACGTAGTTGCCGTGACCGTAGAACTGCATCTGGTCCCCGAAGACGTAGCCGGTGTTGGCCCACAGCTTGATCTCGTCGGACACTTCCGGCGATCCCCAGATCTGGGCCGGGTCGCGCACGCTGTTGTTGCCGGAGTTGATAAGCGCGACCGCGTCGTCGCGCTGGACGCTGCGGTCGGTGGGAAGCGCGTTGCCGTACTCGCCGGTCAGGTTGAGGAAGCCGGTCTCGCCGAGCGGGAGCCCGATGTTGCCGGACAGCGTGTACATGTCGCCGTCGCCGGGCAGGACGCCACGGTCCACCCGGTTGCTGGTGTCACCGAGGAGGTGCCCGCCGCTCTTGAACTCGATCGAGCCGCCGGAGCGGTCGTTCCGGAGCACGAAGTTCATCACGCCCGCGATGGCGTCGGAGCCGTACTGGGCCGCCGCGCCATCGCGCAGCACCTCGGCCTGCTCGAGAGCCAAACCGGGAATGAGCGCGATATCAGGCCCCTGCGATCCGTCGGCGAGGCCGTTGCCGTACCAGGTGATCACAGCCGTGCGATGGCGCCGCTTGCCATTGATGAGCACCAGCGTGTGGTCGGGGGCCAGACCGCGCAGGTTCGCAGGACGCGCAAAGGTGGCCGCGTCGGAGATCGGCTGGATGTTGACGTTGAACGACGGCACCACGTTGCGCAGCAGGTTGGCGAAGTCGGTGTCGCCCTGCTGCACGATGTCGGTGGTCGGGATTACGTCGACCGGAACCGGCGACTCGGTTACCGTCCTGGGCTGCGCACGGCTTCCGACCGCAACCAGCCCTTCCAGCTCCAGCGCGACCGTGCTGAGCGAGAAATCAAGCTCCGCGGTCTGTCCGTCGGCAATCGTGACCTGACTGCGCTGTGTCCCGTAGCCCAGGAGCACGACCATCACTTCGTGGGTGCCCGCCGGAATGTCGTTGATCTGATAGCTGCCGGTTGGCCCGGCATTCGCCCCCAGACTGAGGTCCGGAAGGCTGACTTGTGCCCCCGAGAGGGCGGTGCCCGTGCCGGCGGCGGTCACGGTCCCCCGCAGGGTTCCCTGGGCCGCCAATGGACCGGTCTGGGCGAACACAACCAAAGCGCCGGTGATCAAAACTCTTCGAAGCATACTAGACCCATCCTTTCTTGCGGAAATCCCGCAGGGTGTCACAAAATCGCCCCATGTCCTCCGGGAGTCCGAAGGAGAGGCGGTTCCAATCAAGTTTGGGGGGAAAGTCCCTGCCGACAAGGAACCCCGCGTCGGCCATGCGGTCCCGATATGTCGCCAAGTCCCCGCTGATGCGGTGCATGAGGAAGTTGGCCTGCGTGGGCATGCGCTCGAGCCCCAGTTCGTCGAGTGTCGCCTCGACCATTGCACGGGACTCCGCGTTCACCTCGCGGCTCTTCGTGATGAGTTGCTCGTCCCGGAACGATGCCCCGGCCGCGGCGATCGCGATCTGGTTGGCGTTGTTCCTGGACGCGAAGTCGGTGAGGCGGGCCGCCGTGTCGGGATGCGCGATCCCGTATCCGAGGCGAAGCCCGGCCATGCCGTAGATCTTCGAGAAGGTCTTGACGACCACCACGTTGCGCTTCCTGTGGATCCAGGGGAGCGAACTCCACATCCGCTCGTCATCCACGTACTCGATGTACGCCTCGTCGGAAAGGAAGAAGACGTGCTCGGGCGCATCCGCGATCCATTCGTCGATCGCGGCGCTGGGCGTGACCGTCGCGGTCGGGTTGTTGGGGTTGCAGAGGTAGACCAGGGCCGGGTGGCCCGAGCTCTCTGCCGCCTCGCGCATGCGGCCCAGGTCATGCTCATAGCTGGCGGTCAGCGGCACCTTGACGAGTTCGTAGGCCTCGGTGCGCTGATAGTTGGTCACGGCCTCGTAGGTGGGGTCGGCCATGACCAGCTTGGCGCGCGGCGCGGCGTACGCCTGCACGACCATCTGCAGCACTTCGGCGGACCCGGTCCCGATCACGACCTGGCTTTCGCTCACCTCGTGCGCGGCGGCCAACTGGGACACCAGCACCGCCTGCTGATCGGAGGGATAGCGGTTCGCCACCGTGATGGCTTCGAGCACCGCATCCTTCGCCGCCGGGGAGATTCCCAGCGGGTTTTCGTTCGAGTTGAGGCGCACCCTGTCGTCGCTGGTCCGGCGGCCGGGCGCCGCGACGAGGGCCGAAAGCGGATCGGAGGATGCGCTCAGCGCACCCGTCCCCGCGACAAGCCCTGAGAGCGTTCCCGCCCTGATGAAATCACGCCGACGCATGTGCGGCCTCCTTGTCATGTGAAGTTTTCAAAATGCACTACGAGCAGGGGGTCGTGCGATGTCAAATCGACCTTGAATCATTGTGTGCGCAAGCAGCCACGCGGACAAGTGCAGGAGCTGATTACAGCCGATAATTGGACGGTCCCGGCCCTTCCCTGCCCGTTCGTGGTCACGGCACCTCCAACAACTCGTCCTTGTTCCCCGTCATCTCCCACCGAGTGAGGACGACGGGAATCACCCCCGCCGCGAAGAAACCGTCGAAGAAACGGGTTATGGAAAAGCCCGGCCCCTGTTGCAGCGCCCACTCTCCCATCAGCTGCTCGATCTCGATCTTCCCCGTGATATAGCTGGTGCCGTAGCCGGGCTGCCTCAGGTAGAGGTGCTGTTCGTTGCGGACCAGGTCGGCATCGGGCAGCCAGCCGCGCGGCGTCCAGGCGGTGGCGTGTGCGACCGCCTCCTCCATGTCGAACACGTTGCCGTGCAGGTACAGGCCGCTCAGGGCGCGCGCCGCCCGCTGGGCCAGCATGATCCACACCAGTTCACGCGACCGGGGCTTCCCGTCGAAGAGCCCCGCGTGCATCATCATCTCCTCCATGCCGGTCGCCAGCCCCTCGGAGCGGGCGTCCCAGATGTTGTAGAGGAGGGGCACGCTGCGCACCGCGCTGGGGTGAGGCGCCTCGACCATCGTCGCCAGCTCGATCCAGTGGTGCAGATGCGTCCGCATCACGACGGGATCCCGGTAGTTGACCTCGCTGAAGAAGTTGCGGATCCGACCCGGGGCCGCCGGTGTGAAGGAGCCGTTCCTGGCGCGCAACGCAGGGTCCATGTAGGGCTGGACGGTCTGGATCCGGTCGTCTTCCAGGAACCGCATGTACTCGGTGACCGCTTCGTTCAGCCGCCGGTCGTACTGCGCCGCGGTCTCGATCCGCTCCAGCTCGGGAAGGTCGCGGTTGCGGTGTTCCTCCAGCCGCAGCGAGGCGTGGGCCCGGGCCAACTCGCGCTGCATGAGCGTGACCTGCTCCTCCCACGAGAAGGGGACGAGATGGACGTTGCGCATGTACCAGGTGTAGTTGTCGCTGCCGATCCCGGAGGGAGCCGTCTTCGAGGCGGCCAGCCCCTCGATCCAGTCGTGGAACTCGTCGGTCGCGATTCTGGCGCCGGCGATGGCCGCGTCGAGCGCTCCGCTCGTGCCCGCAACCTGCCCGGCGTACGCCTCGAGAACGGCCGCCTGGGCGCGAAACGAACGAAGTCCGGCGACCCACAGGTCGTGCGCGTCGCCGTCGAGGTTGTCGCGGGCCCGCTCAAGCAGTTCCGGAATGGCCCCGATCCGCGACGCGAGTTCCTCCGCATCCTCGGCGGACAGCGGGTACTCGTAGGTCCACAGGTCGATCCAGCCGTGGATGGTGGGGCCCTCGTGGGCCGGCACATCGCTCTGCGCGGCGTGGACGTTGGCGTAGAAGGCGGGATCGCGGGCCCACGGACGGCGGACCCGGTGGTCGAAGTCGAACCCGTTCATCTCCGCGCGCACGAGGTGCCAGTCGATCTGCCGCGACACCGACCAGTCGGCCGGGTCCAGGGCGTCGAGCCGCGCCCTCCAGGCCGGAAGCTGTGCATGCTTGGCAGCCATCGCCCCGGAGGAGTAGTCGGGCGCGCCGCTGACGTAGTCGGGTGCCTCGAATTCACGCCATTCGGCGAACAACCGGACGAGATCCTGGTATGTCCCGGTGCCCGCTTCCGGCAGGGATTCCGGCTGCGTGCAGGCCGCTGCCGCCAGCACGGCAGCCAGGCACAGGGGCGACGCGAGGCTGGTGCGCATCACCGGTCCGTGTCTCCTACATCGACCAGGGCGGCACGACCCCGTTCATGCGGGCGTACGCGATGGATTGTCCAAGGTGCTCGTGACAGTGGGCGAGGGTGAAGGTCATCGCGCCGCGCACGCTGGTCGGACCGAAGAGCTCGATGCCCTCGGGCCAGCGGTCGTCATCGGTCGCCGAGATCGCCTCGGCCATGTAGTCGAACGAAGCCCCGACCGCCTGGACCACGGTCGCCTTGTCGGTGATCGACTCGGCGTCCTGTCCGGCCCAGGCTGCCGCCTCCTCGGGCGGCGAGGTGCCCATCACCCTCGACACGAGACCGAAGTTGGCGGCCGCCACGTGCAGTGAAAGCGCGCAGACGGCTGCAAGGGTGGTCAGGCATTCTCTCTTCATGTCGTCGCTCCTTGTGAAGCGGGATGGACTTGTGACGTGGAATGGACCGGCGGGCCCGGGCTTCCGCTCGGAACGCATCCTGCCGCCGGAGGGATTCCCTGCCCTGCCTGAAATAGACAGTCCCGGCCCCCCGCGTGCCACCAGCGGAGGGCCTCAGGCGCCCGACGCACGCCACCAGCGGGAAGGCTTCAGGCGCTCGCCGCGCCCGCTGCGCCGGTCCAGCCACAGCGCGATGCGCCGCAGCGGCGTCCCCGCCATCCAGCGCCACGCACGGCTCCACCAGCCGGTGTAGTCGCGGTTGTAGGGACAGACGCGCACGCATATCGAACAGTCGGTGTTCTGGTTGGCCCAGAAGCGGAAGCACTTCTCGGCGTCGGTGGTCCATTTGCGGATGCCGCGGATGTTGGAGCGGTTGTGGACGGCGGTGGACGGTTCGCCGTCCGCGATCGCCCTGGCGGGACAGCCCTCGGTGCACGCCCGGCAGATGTCGCAGGTCTCCCTGACGCCGAAGCGGATCGGCCGGTCGTGGGCCAGGGGCATGTCCGTGAACACCTTGCCGAGCCGCACCCGGGGGCCGTACTCGCGCGTGATGAGGAGGCCGTGGCGGCCGTATTCCCCCAGTCCCGCCTGCACCGCCAGGGGGATGACCAGCGCCGAGTCGTTCATGCTCGCGACCGCGCGGAACCCCAGGTTGGTGATGTACTGGGCGATCGCCAGGAGCACGATCGTGTCGCGGGAATACGTCGCCCCGGTCGCCGTGCCGCTCAGGGCCGAAGGGGCGGTGCGCAGCAGCTCGCGGTCCATCGACTGCGCGATCACGATCACGTTGTCCAGGTCGGTGGAAATCTCCTGGGGCTTCTCGGTCTCGTTCTCGCGGCTGTAGGCGTGCGTGTAGAGCCAGCGCTCGTCGTTGCGTGTGATCCCGACCAGGTCCGCCCCGAGGGTCTTCGCCGCGTACTTGATCTCGCGGGCCATCTCCTCCGGTGAAGACACCGGGAGCGTACTGCCCGGACCCTCGCGGATGACCGTGTACGGATCCAGAAAACCCTCGCGCCGGTCGTCACCGTCTCGCATCTCGGCGAAGATGTCCGTCACGTGCCACGACGCGTTGCGCAGGGCGTAGTCCCGCTGCGTGAAGCCGTCCGCCTTACGCCAGGTCAGCTTCGGCGTCCGGTACGTCTCGTAGAACATGTCGGAGCGATGCGACCGCACCCGGGGATCCCAGAAGGAGCGGCAGAAGATGTCGTCCTTCTGGGAGAAGCGGGTGAAGTCGTCGCCGATTTCGAACCCGGCTTCGCGGTCGAGGGCGGCAAGCGGAAGGGTGCGGCCGGCCTTGTTGGGGCGATCGTCGTCCATCGGACTCAATGTACAGCCGCGGCGCGACTTTGTCCGCCAAAAACGGCCGAAAGTGGCGGACAAACGAGCCAGTGGGACTCGATATCGGCCAGACGGCCTACCTGTCCTGCCCGGCCACAACCGGACCCAGCTCCTCGCCCGGGTTCACGAAGCGGTTCATTTCGATGCGGTACTGGCGGTCGTGCAGTTCCCTGTAGCGTCCGTCCAGCGCCATCAGCTCCTCGTGGGTCCCCCGCTCGACGACCCCGCCCTCCTCGATCACCAGGATCTGGTCGGCGCTGCGGATCGTCGACAGGCGGTGGGCGATGACGAAGGTCGTACGTCCGGCGCGCAGCCGGCGCAACCCCTCCTGGATCTGGGCTTCGCTCTCGGAGTCGAGGCTCGAGGTGGCCTCGTCGAGGATCAGGATGCGCGGATCGGCCAGGATCGCGCGCGCGATCGCCAGGCGCTGCCGCTGACCGCCGGACACCTTCACACCGCGCTCGCCGATGATGGTGTCGTACCCGTCCGGGAAGGCGGTGACGAACTCGTGGCAGTGCGCGAGCTTCGCCGCCCGGATCACGTCGTCGCGGGTCGCGCGGGTGCGGCCGTAGCGGATGTTGTACTCGACCGTGTCGTCGAAGAGGAAGTTGTCCTGCAGCACCACCCCGACCTGGCGGCGGTAGTCGGCGAGGCGAACCCCGGCCAGGTCGCGGCCGTCGACGAGGATCCGCCCCGAATCCGGCGCGTTGAAGGACAGCACGAGGCTGACCAGGGTGCTCTTCCCCGACCCCGAGGAGCCGACGAGCGCCGTCGTCGATCCCGGCGGCGCGTCGAGCGAAACCCCCTTGAGCACGGGCGTCTCCTCATCGTACGCGAACCACACGTCCTCGAATACGATGTGGCCGTCGGTTGCGGACAGCGGCCCCTTCTCGGCATCCCCGTCGGCCTCGGTCGCCATCGCCCGGATCTCGCGGATGCGGTCGAGTCCGGCGAACGCCTCGGTGATCTGGGTGCCGATGCTGGCCATCTGCACCAGGGGATTGATCATCCAGCCGGTGAGAAGGACGTAGCTGATCAGGTCGCCGAGGGTCATTTCGCCGGCGAGCACCGCGCGACCGCCGATCACGATCAGCATGGTGCCGATCGCGCCGGTGACGACCGACGAGAAGGCGGTGATCGCCGAGACGCCGGTGACGGCCCTGGCCACGTTGCGGAAGAGTCTGTGCGCCCCCCGGGCAAACACCAGGTTCTCCTTGCGCTCGGAGGTGTACGCCTTGACGATGCGCACGCCGGAGAGGCTCTCGCCGAGCCTGCCCGTGACGTCGGCGTTGATCTTGCCCCGCTCCCTGAAGAGGGGCCGCAGGCGCCGGAAGGCGAAGGCCATGGCGCCGCCGAAGACGATCAGCACCGCGACCGTGTACAGGGTGAGCGACCAGTTGAGGACGAGGAGAAAAGCGAGGGACAGCACGGCGGTGAGCAGGCCGCCCGTCAGCTGCACCAGTCCGGTCCCGACCAGGTTCCGGATCCCCTCCGCGTCGGTCATGATGCGCGAGATGAGGACCCCGGATTTCGTCGAGTCGAAGTAGTTGACGGGAAGGCGGGCCACGTGGGCCTGCACCGTCTTGCGCATCTCGGTGATCGCCCGCTGGGCGGTGACGCCGAGGATCTGGGAGAGGGCGAAGGAGCTGCCGCCCTGGAGGAGCGCGGCGAGGGCCACCGCAAGGGCGAGGGGGATCAGCAGGTCGACCCGGCCTGCGCCCAGCACGTCGTCGATCAGAAACTTCGACGACGCCGGGATCGCCATTCCCGCCACCCGCCCGATGACCATGACGACCAGGCCCACCGCCACCCTCCGGCGATACCGCCAGATGATCTGCCGCGCTTCGCGCCAGACCTTGCCCGGCTGGAGCTTGTGCTTCTGCTTCTCCGGCAACTCACTTCTCCGTGATGGGTGGCAGGTCCGGGTCGGCAGGGCTGACGGCGTGATCTGCGGGGGGCGCCGCCCGGACGGTCTTCCGGGTGAACTGTAGCGAAGGCCCCGGGAGGGGCCAAGCAGATGGCGGAAGGGGGACTCCCTGATCGAGAGTCCCCCGGTACGGTCCTCCTGCCCCGCACGAGCCGCGCACTCCCCTGTCCCGCAGGGTCAGTCCACACGCGGAGGTTCTCGGTGCGCAACGGAGTCGACCGCCTCGCCCGCGCACACCGCCAGGTCCGAAAGAAACCTCAGGGCGATCGCGTCGGTGTCCACTTCGCTCACCCCGTCCTCGCCCACGACCGCGCGCAGCCGGTCCACGCTCATCACGGCCTTAGCATACCCCGGGTCGAGCGCGACCGCCGCGCCGTACGCCTCCAGCGCCGCGACCCGGTACCCCGCTCCCTCCAGCGCGGTTCCCAGGTTGTTCCGGAAGGTCGCGCTGGTACTGTCCAGCCGCACCGCCAGCGCCAGCGGTCCGACCGCCTCGTTGGCCCGGCCGAGCTGAATCAGAAGATGCCCCATGTTGTTCAGCGACCAGGTGTCCCCGGGATCGAGCCAGAGCGCCTCGTCGTACCTGGCGAGGGCTTCGTGGTGGTCGCCGGCTGCGGCCAGGGCCCGCGCCAGCGTGCGCTTCCCGTCCACCGACTCGGGATCGAGGGCCTCGGCGAGGGCGGCGTGCTCGGCCGCGGCCGCCCCCTGACCGAGTTCGATCAGCACGCGGGCCAGGTTGATCCGTCCCTTGAGATGATCCGGGTCGATCAGGAGCGACTCGACCAGATGCGCCTCGGCCAGTTCGAGGTAGCCCCCCTTCCAGGCGGCGATTCCGAGCATGTAGTGGCCCCACGGGTTCGTGGGCTCGCGCTCCACATGGCGGATGAAGAGATCCACCGCCTCGCCATGGCGTCCCGCGCGATACGCAGCTTCCGCCTGGCTGAAGGTGACGGGAGCATGCTCCTTCGGATTCGTGCCGGCCGCGGTCGGCGTTGCGGGCGTCGTCGTCGTGAAGGTGCCGGCCGCGGGCGGCGGCGCGGACGATTGGGACGGCGACGCAGCGGCCGCCAACGTCGTCACCTCCGCGGAGATGTCCCCGCCGAGGACGGCGGGAGCGTCCTCCCGACACGCCGCGGCCAGCGCGAAGACCATGATCGCCAGCACCGCCGCGATCCAGCGCAACACCTTCTCCGAGCGGTCCCCTCCTGTTGTCCTGCTGTTCATCGTGGCCTCCCAGCCTGGTGCCCCCCGCAGCGCGCCGGGGTGCTCCCAGCCGCGCCAGGTGGGGCGTCGCAGTTGGCCCGGAGGGAGGGCAACGAGCGGGCCAAAGCGTGGAGGAGAAGTCGCGTTTGGACCTAACTCGCTGCGTTTGCGTGGCTTGCGAGATGCTGGGGGGGGGAGGTGGGCGAGGGAAACTGGGCCGTCGGTGTGGCCGTCGTTACACAGCCAGGGTGCGGTCGCCGTGATGCGCGCTCCACAAGCCAACCGGCCCTGCGGCGCTCATCGCCCGGCCAGCGCTCACCTGGCCGGGCGGCGCACCCCCAGGCGTTTCATGATCTTGATCAGGCTCGAGTGGTCGGACAGCCCGAGCGACCGGGCGGTGCGGCTGATCACCCATCCGTTCGCCTCCAGCGCCGCCACGATGATCTCGCGCTCGGCGGCGCGCTTCTGCTCCCGGTAGCTGGCGGGGGGCGCTTCGGCGGGGTTGGGCCGAGCCGGTGCGGTCGGCGCCGCACCCGGGCCGGGATCCGCGAGGTCCGGGGGCAGGTGCGGCAGGTCGAGCGCAGGTCCGTCCGAGGCGATGATCATGCGCTCGATCGTATTCCTGAGCTCGCGGACGTTGTTGCGCTCCCAGGTGCGGGCCCGCAGAGCGGCCAGCGCGGCTTCCGTCAGGGGACGCGGCGGGCGTCCCAGGTGAGGGGCAAGAGTGGAGGCGAAGTGCGCCGCGAGGAGCGGGATGTCGCCGGGCCGGTCGCGGAGCGGCGGGACGCGGATGACGTGGATGTTGAGGCGATGGAGCAGGTCGTGGCGGAAGTCACCCGCTTCTGCCGCCGCATCGAGGTCGCGGTGGGTCGCGGCCACGATCCGCGCCCCCACGGTGATCGGTTCTTCGGCCCCCAGGCGGATGATCTCGCCGCCCTCCAGCACACGCAGCAGCCTGGCCTGCACGCCGCCCGGAAGCTCGCCGATCTCGTCGAGGAAGAGCGTGCCGGAGGTCGCGCGCTCGAAGGCGCCCCGCCTCGCCTTCAGCGCATCGGTAAATGCGCCGCGGTCATGTCCGAACAGGTCGCTGTCGACCAGCCCCTCCGCGATCCCGCCGCAGTTGACGGCCACGAAGGCTTCGCCCTGGCGGCGGCTCCGGCGATGCAGCTCGCGCGCCACGAGTTCCTTGCCGGTTCCGCTCTCGCCCAGGACGAGGACCGGGCTGGGGATGTCCGCCACCCTGTCGATCGCCGCGCGCAGCTCGACCATGGCGGCGCTCTCCCCGAGCAGCGGCGACGACTCGGCGGCTCCGCGCTCCAGCTCGCCCAGCCGCTGGCGCAGGTCGGACTGGCGCAGCGCCAGGCGCACCTCCTGCACGACCCGTTCCATCGGCTCGGCCTTGTCGATGAAGCTGAAGGCGCCGAGCCGGACCGCCTCCGCGCAGCGGTCGAAGCTGCCGGTTCCCGTGTAGACGATCACCGGGACATCGATCGAACGGTGTTCCATGGCGCGGAGCACGTCGAAGCCGTCGAGCCCGGGCATTTCGAGGTCGAGGATGACGCAGTCGACCACCTCGCGGCCCAGGATCTCCAGCCCCTCCGCGCCTCCGGGCGCGACGCGCGTGCGGAATCCGCCGAGCCGCCGAATGTCGTATGCGTACTGCTCGGCCAGGGGGCGCACGTCGTCGATGATCAGGACCATCGCCCCCGACGGGTGGATCCGTCTGCTTCCGGTCGTCATGCGGTCGCCTCCCGGGCCGCCTTCAGAATCACGTGCACCCTCGTGCCCCGCCCCACTTCGCTCTCCAGCAGGATCTCGCCGCCGACGTCCCGCACGAGCCGCCGCGTAATCGCCAGTCCGAGCCCGGTTCCTTCGGCGCGCGTGGTGAAGAACGGCTCGAAGACGCGATCCCGGGTCTCGGCCGCGATGCCGGGCCCGTCGTCGGCGACGGTGAGCCGATGGCGTGGCTGACCGTCGCTCCAATCGGCATCGACCGACACCCGCACCGCTCCTCCGCCCGCGCCGACCGCCGCAACGGCATTGGCGAGGATGTTCTCGACGACTCGCCGCAGCGAAAGCGCGTCCATCTCCACCCAGGCCGGGTCGGGCCCGAGGTCGTGAGTGATCCGCACGCCGGCCGGCAGTGCCCGGTTGGCCTCGACCACCGACCGCGCCACCGCGCGCAGCTCCGACCGGTCCCGGGCTCCGTGGACGGCCACCGCGCGGTACTGGTCGGCGAGCCCGCCGAGGTAGTCCAGACTGGCGTCGAGGGTGGGCGCGCGGGCATCGAAGGCCCCCGCCAGGTCCCCGGGCCCGCCGCGGCGAGCCTCCGACAGGTGGTTGACGACGTTGCGAATGGGAATCAGCGCGTTGCGCACGTCGTGATTGACCTGGCGGGCGAGTTCGCCCAGCGTCGCGCGCTTCTCCGCGTCCCTGACCCGCGCGATTCCCTCGCGCAAGCGTTGCAACATCCCGTTGAGGAAGACGGCGAGCCGGTCCAGCTCCCGCGCGCCCCCGCGCCTGAATGTCGTGTCGAGCCTTCCGAGGTGCACCTGGCGCGCGGTGGCCGCCAGCCGTTCGACGGGATCGGAGAGACGCCGGGCCACGAAGCGCCCCAGGATCACCGCCAGCAGAGCCGCCGCCACGAGGGAGGCAGCGAGCACCCGGTCGAAGGATCGCACCATGGCCGCAAGGAGCGGATCGTTCCAGACGATGACAAGGTCCACCGGCACAATCCGGGCGCCGGCCGCCTGGTCTCCCGCGACATCCGGTGCCGCTCCGGCACGCACCGCTCGGTCGGAGCCGCCGGAACCGGCGTGGACGGCGCCCGTCCATCCCTGCCACAGAACGCGGCCGATCGTGCGGCGCCCCTGGTAGCCGCCCTCTCCGCCTCCCGGTTCGGCCCCCGCGATCCGGACGTGTCCGTTTCCGTTTCCCCCTTCCGCCACGAGCGACGCCTGGGCATCGGCCGGCGTCAGCCCCAGCCCTGACAGACTCCTCCCCACGATCCCGATGATCTCCACACCTCCGATATCGAGCCGCCCGCCGCGCGTGAGCACCAGTTCATCCGGCGTGGGGAACGGAACCCGGGTGACGATCGGCGCCCCTTCGCGGCCTGCGAGGGCGACGAGCGCAGGATCCTGCCGGCCGACGTCGCCCGCGAAGTGGCTCGCGGCCAGGATCTCGCCGGTCGGGTCCAGCAGGAACGCCGCATCCAGCCCGCTCGAGGACGCGAAACGGGTCAGCGCCGCCTGCAATCCGGGGCGGCTTCGCGTCCGCGCCGCGATCCGCACCGTGTTGTCGTCGGTTAGCAGGGCGCCGAGCGCGGCCAGGCGGTCCTCCAGCTGGTCCGCTCCCCTCAGCCACGCCTCCGCGAGACGGTCTCCCCGCTCGCGCATCCGCTGCTCGTTCGCCTCCGCGAGGCGGCGGGTGCCGGCGGATCGGACCACCAGGCCGAGGCAGAGCACGGGGATCCACGCCACCACGATCCCGCCTAGAACCAGCCGGGTGCGAAAGCTCATCGCAGCCACCCTGGCAGTCCCCGGGATAGAGCCGTTCGAACACCGGGAGCGGTGAAGCGCCGGGCTGGCCGCATGGACGGGGCGCCCTGGCCGATCTCGAAGACGGCGGCTTCGCCGATCAGGAGGACGCTGGCGCGCGGCGCCGTGGGCAGCGGTCCCCACCCCGCCAGCTCGCGCAGCACTTCGGCGTGCAGGGAGCAGGGATGCCCCGGACCGGACTGCACCTTCACCACGGCGGCCACATCGGTTTCTGCAGGCGCGGGCCGCGTCCCTCCCGCGGCCCGGACCGACAGCCGCTCGGCCGAGCCGGCCAGGCCGCGAACGGTGGCGCCGTGCCGATCACGCCGCACGGTGGCGGAGACGATTCTCTGGGCGAGCTGCAGGCCCGGCAGATCGCCTTCCCGGTAGCTCACCGTTGGATTCGCCGCGGCCGGCCGGGCAAGCACCGCGCCCGCATCGCCAGCCTGCGGCGGCGGCCCGCACTGGCCGGTCAGCCCGGTCCAGGTAACCGCAGCAACCTTCCTCGCCCCCTCGGCCCCCCACCGTGCCCAATCCGCGGCGAGCGCGCGCCCGAGTTCCGCCGCTTCCACATCGCCGGCCTCCCCCGCGAACACCACCAGGTACAGCTGGTCGAACGCCACCAACTGCACCGGACGGCCCAGCGACCGCGCATATTCAACCGAAGCGTCGTGGCGCGTCAGGACCGACCGCCCGGCATCGATCGCGTCGCGCGCGTCTCCCTCCCGGGGCGCGGACGGCACCCCCGACAGTCTGTGATCGGCGAACAGCCGCTCCGGCTCCGTCCCCGGTCCTCGCGGCAGCCCGCCAAAACGAACGGCCACGCGTCCGCCCGACAGCACGGTGATCCCTTCGACGCGGTGCCCCAGCCAGGGCGGCTCCGTGAGCGGCGGCCACGCCTCGACCAGCTCGGCGCCCGTGGGCCCGCCGGCCGGCTCGGGAAAGCCGAGCGTCACCTCGCTGCCGTCACGCGACCAGAACGCCCGGCCGGGCAGCACTTCGCCACCGCATCCGAGCCGGAGCAGCGCATGCGGATACCCCACGCCCGTCGCGGTATCCGCGCAGGGTTCCCCGCCAGCGGGCACGCGCGCCGCGCCAGCGGACACGGCCGCCCCGCCAGACGGCACGGGCGCTCCACCAGCGGGCCCGGGCATCCCGACCTCCATCGCCGCCGGACCGCAGGCCGCGGGGAGCACACAGCATGCCAGGCGCATCCAGTGGGTCATCTGCCTGTGCTCCCGTTCTTCGCTGGCAGGCGCGGCGGGCGGGCGGTTACAATCGCTACCATGGACTACTCACCGGAAAACCGCAAAGTCGAGGTGCCGGGCCCGTCGGTGTCCTGCGCCTGGCTGGCCGCTCATCTCGACAGCCCCGACGTCGTCGTCCTCGACGGGTCCTGGTACCTTCCCGGATCCGGCCGCGATCCTGCCGCCGAATTCATTCGGCAGCGCATTCCCGGGGCCCGCTTCCTCGATATCGATAGGTGCAGCGATCCGGATGCACGGTTGCCGCACACCGTCGCGCCGCCCGGGCACTTCCGCGCCTGCGCCGAGGAGGCGGGCGTGTCCGACGCCTCCGCGGTGGTCGTCTACGACGGGTCGGGAGTGAACCTCAGCGCGGCGCGGGTGTGGTGGAACTTCCGCTACTTCGGGCACGACAACGTGGGCGTGCTCGACGGAGGTCTCGGGCGTTGGATCGCCGCGGGCCACCCCACGGAGTCGGGTCCCGCGCACTACACCCTCGAGGCGCCCGCGCGCTTCACCCCCGTCCCCCGGCCTCACCTGATCCGCGACATCGACGACGTCCTGCGCGCGATCGGGGCGGACGGAACGCAGATCGTGGACATGCGGCCGCCCGGGCGCTTCGCCGGGACCGAGCCGGAACCGCGCGCCGGGTTGCGCGGCGGCCACATGCCGGGGAGCAGGAACGTCCCCTACGTCGATCTCGTGGACCGCGCGACCGGACTCGCGATCGACGCCGACGCCTTCCTGCGGCTCGTGACGGCGGCGGGCGTCGATCCGGCCAGGGAGCTCGTGGGCACCTGCGGATCGGGAACCAGCGCCTGCGCCTTCGCGTGGCTCATGGCGCGGGATGGCCACGGCGACGTGGCGATCTACGACGGGTCGTGGTCCGAATGGGGCGGGCGCCCGGACCTGCCGATCGATACGGGACCGCCGGACGGCTGACCTGGGCGCTTTCGTCCCACGAAGGTGCCGCGCTGCGCGCCCAGGATCCAGTTGCCGGAGAGAGACTCCCCGTCCCACGCGACCCGGAGGATCAGGGTTCCCTGCGCTGCGATGGCGTGAACCGCCATGTGATCGTCGCCCGCCTCCACGCTGACGATGCGGGCGGTGACCCCGCCGACGGTGATCACCCCCGCGTAGCCCCCCGGCTCTCCGCGGATGTCCATCGTCCCCTCGGAGACCATGCGCTCGCTGGACATGGTCACGTCGTACTCCCCGGTCGGCTCGAAGACGCTCGCGGGACCGGACCCGCCGTCCGCCCCCGGTCCGCCCGAACCGGCGCAGCCGCCCGCCAGACCGGCCACGAGCAGCGCGGTCAGCGCCCCGGGGCGTCCGGCGGCGGCGACCCGCGGAGTCACGGCACCTCCGGAGTGCCCGTGAACCGGCCCGCGACGGAGTCGTACACCGACGTCACCCATTCGCCCACCGCGGCCAGCAAGTCCGCCGTCAGCGAGGCATCCAGCCATCCGAACCACATGGCCACCGCCCCGAGGATCACCACCAGGGCGATGATCTTGAGCGCAATCCGAACGAAGTCCCGGAGCAGCAGCACCACGAGGCCCAGCACGACGAGCAGGACCACCGCTCCTCCAATGAGCTCCGCGGCCGACGGGTTCACCGCGCCGCCCCCGGCCGGCCGGAACGAGAAGGGGGCGGTCCCGGATACCCGGAACCACCCCTCTTTTCGTCCTTCCTTACTTCGGGCACCGACGCTAGGCGATCCTGTCCTTCAGGCTCTTGGCAGCCTTGAAGGCGGGATAGTTCTTGGCAGCGATGGTGATCGATTCGCCGGTTCTGGGATTGCGCCCGGAACGAGCCGCCCGCTGGCGCGTCTCGAAGGTGCCGAATCCGCCGATCGAGACCTTGTCGCCCGCCTGGAGCTGGTCGGCGATGATTCCGAAGACGGGATTGAAGATCATCTCCAACACCTCGGCTGACAGCGCCTGGGTCAGCCCGGACTTGCTGGCGAGTCTCTTGGCCATCTCGGACTTGTTCATTCAAAACTCCTTGGTTGGTTGCGTCTGCCGGCCCGGTTTCGAGCCAGGACCGCGAGTAATGCGCGTCGTCCACGCGCGGTGAATGGGCGTTGTATACTGTCAACCTGCCGATGCGTTCCCCTGTTCCCCGACCTCACCGCCTCCAAAGTCTGGAACAAAACGCCCGGAAAGGGAAGCGCTTGACGCGGAATGGGCAGGCAGGGGCTCGATGGTGAGGGGTCGAAATGTGACAACAATTCCGGAACCCGGTGATCCGGATCCGGTTCCGACAAGCGGAGGATCGACTTGAAGGCAGCAATCTACAGGGAGTACCGTGGTCCCATCCTCATCGAGTCGTTCCCGGATCCGGAGCCGGCGCCGGACGGGGTGGTCCTCCGCGTCGAGGCCAACGGGATCTGCCGGAGCGACTGGCACGGCTGGGTCGGCCACGATCCGGACATCGTGCTCCCCCATGTGCCCGGTCACGAGATCGCCGGGGTGGTGGTGGAAGTCGGACGCGAGGTAAGGCGCTGGCGCAGGGGCGACCGGGTGTCGGTCCCGTTCATCGCCGGGTGCGGACGGTGCCGGAGTTGCCGCGCCGGAAACCAGCAGGTGTGCGCACACCAGTTCCAGCCCGGGTTTCACGGCTGGGGCGGCTTCGCCGACCTGGTGGCGCTCCGCCAGGCCGATCTCACCCTTGCTGCGCTGCCGGACGACCTCGGGTTCGTCACCGCCGCCAGCCTGGGGTGCCGGTTCGCGACGTCCTTCCGCGCGGTGCAGGCGCAGGGGCGGGTCACCGCGGGTGACTGGGTGGCCATTCACGGGTGCGGCGGAGTGGGCCTCTCGGCCGTGATGATTGCGCGCGCGCTGGGCGCCAACGTGGTGGCGGTGGACATCCGCGAGGAGGCGCTCGCGCGGGCTCGGGACCTCGGGGCGGTCGCGACCGTGAATGCGGCCGATTGCCCGGACGTGCCGGAGCAGATCCGCGACATCACCGACGGCGGTGCCCACGCCTCCATTGACGCCCTCGGCCACCCGGACACCTGCTTCAACTCGGTGGCCTGCCTCCGCCGGCGCGGGCGCCACGTGCAGGTGGGCCTGATGACCGGCGATCACCGCAACGCCCGTGTCCCCATGGACCGCGTCATCGCCTGGGAGCTGGAGATGGTGGGCAGCCACGGCCTGCAGGCATGGGAGTACGACAGGATGCTCCGCATGGTCGCGTCCGGCTTTGCCGAAATCGACAGGCTCGTGACCCGCACCGTGACCCTCGAGGAGGGCATCGACGTCCTCACGGGGATGGACGACTACGCGGTCGAGGGCATCGTCGTCATCGACCGGTTCGTGTAGGCCTCGCGGGCCGCTCACCACTCCTCGAAGGTGCACAGCGGACCCGTCCAGGCGGTCCAGGCGCCGAGCCAGTCGCGCGCCGGGGTGCCGGTGGGGGCCCCCGGCCAGTCCCCGATCCAGTCGAACGCCGGAGACCCGATGGGGGCTCCCGGCGGCGCCTGCTGCGTGGCGATCGGCGCCCAGGGCTCGTGGGGCCGGTCTTCGAAGCGCCTGATGTCCCCGGCAAGGAGAGCGAAATGGGCGGGCATCGCGCCGGCGCCCGCCGCCCGGCCTTCCGCCGCCTCCCGGACCCCCGCGAGCTGCTGCGACGCGACCGCCCTCACCTGGGGCATCGCCGCACCGCCAGCCAGGCGCATCAGCCCGTCGGCAACCACGCGTCCCACGGCGCGCCGCACCTCCGCCTCGTAGCGGGTGTCCCCGGCGGCGGGGTCGCCGACGGCCACGAGAGCGCCGATCACGTCCTCCAGCCCCGGCAGCGACGGATCGAGCACGTTCTGCTCCAGCAGGCGCGCCGCCCGGCTCGGGTTGAAGACCTCGCCCACGACGTGCGCCGTCGCGACGACCGCCGGCGAGATCGCGTCGAACATCGATCCGGTGTAGCGCGGGAAGAGCTCCCGCGTGCGGCCGTAGCCGGAGGGCCGCGGCGGCAGCCGGTCGAGCACCGTGGCCGGGATGGTCAGTTCGGCGGGCTGCACGGCGCGCACCAGCCCATCGAGGGCGCGCTGCTGCTCCTCCGCCGAGGCCGGACGCACAGGGTCCATGCCGTCGCCGCGCGTCGCGTAGGTGTAGTGCAGGCCGCCGAGCACCGAGGCCGCGGCGGTCACCTGGTAGCGGTGGTGCAGGTAGAGCGGCACCAGCGCCTCCTCCATCTGGGCCATGGGGCGCCCGGCGCGGATCGCGCGCTCGCCGAAGCGCTCCAGGGCGGCGCGGCGCACGTCCAGCATGCGGTCCAGCTCGGCGCCCGCGTCGGTCCCGTTCGACCACTGGTCCACGCGCGCGTGCGCCGACACGTCCTGATTGGAGAAGTAGCGGATGTCGTCCTCCCACGCCTCCTCCAGGATGCGGTCGAGCTCCGCCTTCTCGTCGGTGCCGGGCGGGAAGTGCGAATAGCCGTAGCGGATCGCGATCTTGTCCCACTCGCCGATGTCCACGTCGTAGACCTCCGAGTAGTCGAAGTCGGTGCCGTCGTGCGTGATCAGCGGGTGCGGGTAGTCGAGGACGGAGATCCGGCCGAGGTCGCTGTCGTAGTAGTTGTGGCCCAGCCCCAGGGTGTGCCCGACCTCGTGGGCCGAAAGCTGACGGATGCGCGCGAGCGCCCATTCGGCCAGGTCGGCCGCGTCCTCGTCGCCGTTTTCGTAGGGCGCGAGCAGCCCTTCGGCGATCAGATAGTCCTGGCGCACGCGCAGCGACCCCAGCGTGACGTTCCCCTTGAGGATCTCGCCGGTGCGGGGATCCGTGACCGAGCCGCCCGTGCTCCAGCCGCGGGTGGAGCGGTGGACCCAGTTGATGACGTTGTAGCGGACGTCGTGGCTGCTCACATCCTCCGGGCGGATTTCCACCCGGAAGGCGTCGATGAAGCCCGCCGCTTCGAAGGCCTGGTTCCACCAGCGGGCACCATCCAGCAGCGCGGAGCGCACCGGCTCCGGCGTCCCCGGATCGAGGTAGTACACGATCGGCTCGACCGGTTCGCTCATCGCCGCCGTGGGATCGCGCTTCTCGAGGCGGTGGCGCCGGATGAACCGCTTCGTCATCGGCTCGTCGAGGGCCGCGGAGTAGTCCTGGAAGGACATGCCGCCGTAGCCCGCCCTGGAGTCGTGTGCGCGCGGCGTGTACTCCCCGAGTTCGGGCAGCTTGATGAAGGAGTGATGCATGCGGACCGTCGCCGCCGCGCCCGACGCCGCGACGTTGGCCACGCCTTCGAACGCGCCGCCTCCGCCCCCGCCGAAGAAGCCGCCGCCCTGCCCCCCGCCCTGCCGCACGAAGGTCAGGGAGGCTTCCATCTCGGTGTTCTCGGGGAAGTTCATCACCATCGGCAGGTAGACGGCGCTCCGGCTCGGGTCCAGTCGGTACGTCCCCGGCCGCATCCGGCCGGCGAACCCGGCGATGTCCTGCATCAGGAACGGGGTGAAGTCGATCAGCACCCGGTCGCCGGTCGCGGCGGCGGCATCGAAGCCCCACAGCGTCGAGGGCGCGAAGGCGTCCTCGACCGCCTTGCGCTCGGCGGCGTTGTCGCTCGACGCGCGGAAGCGGTAGTTCGGCTGCGTCATCATGACCCTGGGCCCGATGCGCTGGAAGCGGACCACGCGCGATCCGGCCAGCTGGCCGCGGTCGATCCCGATGTCGTTGGACCCGAGTCCGGCCCCGATCCCCGACGCATGGAGCACGTCGGTGTCCCACTGGCCGATCTCCAGCCAGATGCGACCGCCCGCGTCGTCCCAGTACATGGGCAGGAAGCCGTCCATGAGCTCCATCGAGGCGGCCCTCTCCTCGATCGTGGGAAGGGGGGCGGGATCGCCCTGGCCGCGTTGTGCGGCGAGGGAGCCGGCCGTGAGTGCGGTGATGGCGAGGGCTGTGGCCGCCAGGGCGGCGAGCGCTCGCGTCGGCGCCGGGCCTGCAGGCGTCCGGGGATTGGTCCCCTGCGTTGGCATCTGCCGGATACGGGATCTCTTCATGATCTTCGGTCCTCTTCGGGTGATAATTAACATTTATGTTTAGTGTATTCGCGTGCGATACGGAACGGCGTGCCCGCAGGCGCGTCAGGAGTGCCCTCCATCGATATATTTAACATTATTGTTAACTGTTGCCGGTCGTCCCGCGGCCCCCGGCCAGCAACGCCTGAACCGCACCCGCCACCTGTTCCATCTCCTCGTGGGTGTTGTACAGGTGCGGCGAGATCCGGATGCGGCCTCGCCGCAGCGTTACCACTGCACCAGCCTCGGTGAGACCGTCGAGCAGTTCTTCGTCTCCCAGCGCGGGATGGCGGAAGGTGAGGATGTGGCGGCGCAGGGCAGGTTCGGGCGCGACCTCGCAGCCCAGGGCCTCCAGGCGGCCCGACAGGTCGGCGATCAGAGCGCACACATGCTCGCAAATCGTCTCGATCCCCACCTCCTCCAGCAGCCCGAGAATCGCCGAGAACCCCGCGATCAGCGGGTAGGCCAGGCTTCCCTCCTCGTAGCGGCCGGCGTTGTCGAGCAGCTCGAAGTGGACCCGGTCGAAGTTGAAGTTGTCGGTGGTGCTCCTCCATCCAACGAGCGGCGGATGGACGTGCCGCACGATCGAGCGGTCGACGAAGAGAGCCCCGATTCCCATCATTCCGAGCATCCACTTGTGGCTGTCGGCCGACAGGAGGTGGATGCCGGCCTCCTTCACGTCGGTGGGGAGTGCGCCGACCGTCTGGATGCCGTCGACGCAGAGGAGCACGCCGCGTTCCCGGCACAGCGCGCCGAGGCCCGCCAGGTCGGTGACGGCCCCGCTCGCGTACTGCGCCGAACTCACCGCCAGCACGCGGGTGTCGCCGCGCAGCGCGCGGGCGGCCGCATCGACGGTCACCGTGCCGGACTCGCCGGTGGGAATCAGGTCCATCGCCGCGATTCCCCGCCGGTCCAGGTCCATCCAGGGGTAGACGTTGGAGGGATACTCCACCGAGGCGCCGACGGCGACCCGGTCCCCCGGCCGCCAGTCCAGCCCCGCCGCGAAGAGCGACAGGCCGTGCGACGTGTTGCGGACGAAGGCGACCTCGTCCCACTCGCATCCGACCAGGCGCGCGAAGCGCTCCCGGCACTCCTGCGCCAGCGCCTCCCAGTCGTCGAAGCTGGGGCGGCCGACCCTGGCCAGGGTGTCCATGAAAGCGTGCACGGCATCGACGGTCCGCGTCGCCGTGGGCGCGACGCCCGCGTGGTTGAGGAAGATGTGCGTCCTCGAAACCGGGAATTCGTCCCGGTAGCTGTGGAGAGGCCTCATCGTCACGCCGTCCCTTGTGCCCGTCGCCGCAACCGCACCACTCGCCGATATACCTCCAGGTTCCCTTCGACCATCGCATCCACGGAAAAACGCGACTCGACCCGCTCGCGGGCGCGTCTTCCCATCGCGCGGGCGGCATCGGGATCCTGCAATAGCCGGGCAATGGCGGCCGCGACGGCCTCCGCATCGCCCGGCGGACAGAGGATTCCGGTCCTGCCGTCGTCGATCACTTCGGGGATTCCCCCGGCCCTGCCGCCCACGACCGGGACACCGGCGGCACCGGCCTGCAGCGCGGCCACGCCCAATCCTTCCTTCAACGCAGGATGCACGCAGAAATCGAAGGCGCCCAGCCACTCGTGCAGGTCGTCGCGGAACCCTGCGAACCGGAGCTGACCGGCCACGCCCGCCGCCTCGGCCAGGGAGGCCACGTTCTCGCGCATGGGACCGCGCCCGAAGAGGACGACCGACGGCCTCACCCCGCGGCGCTTCAGGATCGACAGCGCGCGGATCAGTACCCAGTGGCCCTTACGGGGGACGAACTGGGCGACCATTGCACCCGCTGGAGCGCCCGGCTCCAGATCGAACTCCCGGTCGCGCTCGGCGGCGTCGCGAGGGGCGAGCCATTTCGTCGCGTCCACCGCCGAGTGGACCAGCGAGATCTTGTCGCGCGGCACCCCCTGGTCGGTCAGCACGTCGCGCACGGCCCCCGAGATGGCCACGATGCGCCGGTAGAGCCGGTACTTCGCGCCGACCAGCCATTCGACGTCGCGATTGTCGACCCGGCGCGTCAGCACCACCGGGGCTCGCATCGCCGCCGCGGCCACTCCACCGAGGGTGTCGGCGCCGCGGCGCGAGTGAAGGTGGACCACCTCGACATCGGGCCGGCTGAACCGCCAGGCCATCTTGCCGAGAGCGGTGACGTCCCCCTCCCCCCGGAAGCGGAACTCCTCCACGCGCAGCCACCTCTGCCGGGCCGCGGCCGCGATCTCCGAGCCCCGCGGCACCATGAGGACAGACCTGACTCCCCGCTCCTCGAGCCCCTGGGCGAGGTAGAGCACCTGGAGGGCGCCGCCGTAGAGGTGGCGGCCGGTCTCGACGTGGACGACGCTCATCCGGTCGCTCCGGCGGCGGTGGCGACGTCGATACGCCTCGGGGTGGACCCGGGCCGATGCGAGCCGGCGGCGGGATTCGATGCAATGTCGTCTCCGAGCCGCGCCTCCAGCGCCGCGCACACCTCCTCGACCCCGATGTCGCGCATGCAGTCGATGCGACCGTCGCAGACCAGCTTCCCCCTGCACGGGGAACACGCGCGTCCGGAGTGCAGGATCGTCGCCGCGGGGCCCGGAGGATCCAGGTACGGCGTGTTGGAGCCGAAAAGGACCACCGCCGGACGCCCGAACGCGTGGGCCATGTGGCTCAGGCCGGTGTCGACTCCGACGAGCGCGGTGCACCGGGACACGACGGCCGCCGCCTCGCCCAGCGTCGTCCTGCCAACAAGATCCGCGATGGGCGGTGCCCCTGCCTGCGCATCCGCGATCCCGCCCAGGATCCGGTCAGCGGCCGTGCGGTCGCCGGGGCCTCCGAGGAGCGCGACGCCGATCCCGATTCGGGCCCGCACCAGTTCGATGAGCGCCGACCAGCGGTCCTCGAACCAGTGCTTGTAGTGGCGCGTGGTGAAGGGGCACACCGCCACGAAGTTCCCCGGCAGCCCTTCCTCTTCCAGCATCGCCGCGGCCTTCGCCGTCTCCCGCCGGCCGCGCGGGATCTCCATGACGAACGGGTCGGTCGGCAGTCCCAGCACCTCCGCCAGGTACCGGTACTCGGACGCGATCGCGCGCTCGTCGCCCCCTCGCTCCACGACCCGGGTCATCAGCAGGCGCGAGCCTTCCCGCGATCCAAGCCCGATTCGCACCGGCGCGCCTGAGAGGAACGCGACCAGCCCGCTGCGCAGCAGGCCCTGGGCGTCGATGGCCACATCGAAGCGGCGCTCGCGCAGGGAGGCGAAGAAGTCCACTACTTCCCGCGCGAGGGTCCCCAGGCGCCACCGCTGCAGCAGGCGTTTCCACGCCCCCCGTTCCCAGACGATCACCTCGTCCAGTTGCGGGTTGTGGAGGATCACCTCGGCGGTCCGCTCCTCGGCCACCCAGGCGATATGGGCTCCGGGGTAGCGGCCCCTGAGCGCACCGGCCAGCGGCGATGCGAACACCAGGTCGCCCCGCGCCGAGAGGCGGATAACGAGGATGCGGCGAGCATTGCCGACGGACCGCGGTCGGCGGCGGCGTGCGCGCGCCGGGGACGTCATCGGATCTTTCCACGAATCATGGATGGAAGGTTATGATTGGCCACCTCCCGTACAACTCCCCTGGCCCTTCCCACATACCCACGGGGCACACACTCCCCGCGGCGCGTGCGCATGATCGGACAGCTACGCAATCTCGGCCTCGGCCTCGGCTTCGCCGTCCACCTCGTGCGGCGGCGCGTGCAGACCGGGGCCTGGCGGACCGATGCGCGTACCCGCAACGGCAGGCTGGGCGAAGTTCCGCGGCGCGCGAGCGGCCCCGGAATCCTCGTGCACGGAGTCAGCGTTGGCGAGACCAATGCGCTGAAGCCCCTTGTGGCCGCGCTGGCGGCCTCGCCGCAGGCCCCCGATGTAGTTGTAAGCGCGAGCACGGATACGGGCTTCGAGCGGGCCTGTCGGCTTCATGGACCGGACCGGACCCTGGTCCGCTTCCCCCTGGACTTCACCTGGATGACCCGGCGCTTCCTGGACGGCCTGCGCCCCGATCTCGTCGTCCTCGCCGAGCTGGAGCTGTGGCCCAACTTCCTGGCCGAGTGCGGCCGCCGCTGCATCCCCGTGTGCGTGGTCAACGGGCGCATGTCCGCGCGGAGCTATCGTGGCTATCGGGCGTGGCGCCCGTTCGTGCGCCCGATGTTCGCGCGGCTTGCCCTGGTCGCCGCCCAGACCGAGTCCTGCCGGGAGCGCTTCACCGCGCTGGGCGCGCCGGCGAACCGCACCTGCGTAACGGGCAGCCTGAAGTGGGATGCCGCGCGCCAGACCCCCGACCCCGAGACCGCGCGCGAAGTCGCCGGTGCGCTGGGGATCGATCCCGCCCGGCCGCTCATCGTGGCGGGTTCGACCGGCGCCGGTGAGGAGGAAACGCTGCTGAAGCACCTGCCACCCGGCTGTCAGATCCTCCTCGCCCCCCGCAACCCGGACCGCTGGGACGAGGTCGCCAGGCTGCGCCCCGGAATGCCCCGCCGCAGCGTGGGGCGGCCGACCGGAGGGGACGGCCGAGGACGAGCAACGCGGCCGCCCGACGTCTTCCTTCTCGACACGATCGGTGAACTCGGCGCCGCCTACCTGCTCGCCGACGCGGTCTTCGTCGGGCGCAGCCTCGCACCGATGGGAGGCTCCAATCCGCTGGAGCCCGTCGCGCTCGGCAAGCCGACCGTGATCGGGCCGCACCACGAGAACTTTGCCGGCATCGTCAACGAACTGGTCGCGGAGGGCGGCGTGGTGGTAAGTGCGCGGCCGATGGCGGTCATCGCGCGGTGGCTCGAAGATCCGGCGGCGGGCGAGACCGTGGCGGCGGGTGGGTCGCGCGCAATGGCCCGGCACCGGGGAGCGGCCGCCAGAACGGCGGAGCGGGTGTTGGGATTGCTCCGCCCATCAGGCGACTCGCCCGATTCCGAAGGATGACCGGCTGTCGGTGGACGGCCCTCGTGCAGCAGCGCGCTAAAAGAAGAAGTTCATCGAACTGTACAGAAACCGCGGCACGCTGCCGTACTCCGAGCGGAGCCGCGGCAACCCGCCCTCCAGCACCGCGTCCTCGCCCACGCCCGTGAACGCTCCGACCCGGAACCCCACGCTCTGCGACACGGAATAGCTCAGCGACGGACCGAACAGCAGCGACCCGTCCCGCAGGCTGCCCAGCACAAGCGCGCCGCCCGAGAGCAGCGGGTGCAGCTGGTACGAGAGCTGGAGCGCCCCCACGTCACGTCCGAGCACCTGCACTTCCCCCTGCGTGTAGGCCCGGCTGGACGCTGCGGCGATCAGTCCGTCGGGCGAGGCCGCGCCCAGCCCGTCGCGCTGGTATTCGATCACCACGTACAGGTCGCGCCGCGCGATCGCGAAGGTCCGGTCGAGCCCGACGGTTCCCCGCACGACCAGGCGGTCGTCCAGGTCGCGCACCGCCGCCTCGGCCCGTAGCGCCCACAGTCCGACGGCGCCGCTCACGGAGGCCGCCGCGCCGAAGGTGTCGTGCACGATCCCCGCCCACACGCCCAGATCCCAGCCGGCCCGGTTCGAGGTCGCCCGCCCGAGGAGCGTCATCGTCAGGTCGCGGCCGGGCCCGACGCGCGCCGGCCGCGCCACCACTTCCAGCTGGGTGAAGGCGCCCCGGTAGTACCGCAGCCGGGCCGCGTCCACGCCGGCGCGGTACTCGCGGAAGGGGTCGGCCGGGTCGAAGGGCGAGAACGGATCCGAGGGCGTGAGGAAGAGGGTCGTCGCCCACGACACGGGCTGCCGGCCGATCACCAGGTCGGCGTTTTCGCCCAGGTCGAAACGGAGGCTCAGGCGGTCGAGCCGGTGCCGCCAGTGGATCCCGTCCAACTCCTGGAGATCACCCCCGAGAGAGAGCCAGTCCCCGCCCGTGCCGGCCGCCGCCGCCGCGGTGAAGAACTGCGCGCCCAGCGTCCCCGGCTCCCGCAGCGCAAGGGTGTGCTCGTAGCCGACATCCAGGGCGGCCGGACCCGCGTCGCCCGTCCACATCAGCCGGAACCGGTGAAACCCCGAGCCGCTGGACGGACTCAGCACGCTGCTGCCGACCTGGGTCCACAGGTTGAGGTAGTAGCCCGAGAGTCCCGCCGGCTGGGCGTCGGCGGACACCGGTGAGAGCGCCACCAGCGTCGGCAGCGCCGCGGCCAGCGACAGTGTCCAGCGCAAACTGCCCGCGGCCGACCGACCACCGCCGAACCGCCGGACAGCGCGCCGGATTCGGCCCGCACGGTGCCGGTCGCGGGCGCCGACCATCAGCCGGAACCCGGTTCCGGTTCCTCGACGCGTCCGTCAACCAGGCGGATGAGCCTGCCGGCCCTCTCCATCACCCGCGGGTCGTGCGTGGAGAAGACGAAGGTGGTCCCCTTGGCCCGGTTGAGCTTCTCCATCGCGTCGAGGAGGGCCTCGGCGGTGTGGGAATCCAGGTTTGCGGTCGGTTCGTCGGCCAGCACGAGAGCCGGCTCCCCCAGGACCGCGCGCGCCACCGCCACCCGCTGTTGCTGCCCCCCCGAGAGCTTGGGAGGGCGCCGGTCCTCGAGCCCTTCCAGGCCGATCTCCCTGAACAGTTCGCGAACCCGCTCGCGCCGCTCGGGCGCCGGCATCCCCTGGAGCAACAGCGTGAACTCGGCGTTCTCCAGCGCGCTCAGGACCGGAAGCAGGTTGTAGGACTGGAAGACGAACCCGATGCGGTTCATGCGAACCTCGGCCAGCTCCCTGTCGGCGAGCGCAGTGATGTCCCGGCCCTCGATCCAGACCCCGCCCCGCGTGGGTCGGGTAAGCCCGCCCAGGAGGTTGAGCACTGTGGTCTTCCCCGATCCGGACGGCCCGGCCATCGCCACGAACTCGCCGCTCGCCACCGTCAGGTCCACGCCCCGAACCGCCTCCACGGGACGCGGATCCTGCGGGTAGATCTTCCAGAGGCCCTCGGTCCGGACTGCGTAGTCGTTACTCATATACTCATATACTCATGTAAGCGGCCCAGGCCTGGGCCGGGGGTGACGTCAATGGCCTTGACTGGCCCCTGCCGGGGCGCGGACGACATCGCACGCATCATTCCACCTTCACCGACTCGGCGGGATCGAGCGCCGCCGCCTGCCAGGCGGGATAGATCGAGGCGGAGAGGCCGATGACCGCGGTGAAGAAGAGGCCCTGCGTCAGGTGGGTCGCCTCGATCACGGGGTACAGGACCGGGTCGAAGACAATGCCGCCGAAGGTCAGGTCGTCCGGCATGATGCCCGTCAGGTCCAGCCCGTTGCGGAAGAACACCCAGACCATGGCGAAGCCGAGGGCCACGCCGACGACGCCGCTGGCGGCGGTGAGCAGCACTCCCTCGGTGAACACGACCAGGCCGGTTTCCCGCGCGCTCAGTCCCAGGGCGCGCAGCAGGCCCAGCTCGCGCGTTCTGTGGAGCACCGACATGAAGACCGCATTGAGGATGGCCAGGGCCACGATGGCGAAGAGGATCAGGTGGAAGACCCAGTCACCCGCGTCGTCGATCCTCAGCGCGGAATAGAGATCGGGGTTCGATACCTGCCAGCCCGTGACCTCCACACCCGCAGGCGCCAACGCGGCGGTGGCCTTGTCGACGAGCTGTCCCGTGAACGCCGAATGCGGGAGCAGGGTGGCGACGCTCGTGGCCCCGTCCACGCCGAGCCAGCTTCGCGCGGTGGTGAGCGGGACATGAACCAGAGCGTCGTCCAGCGCCGGGAGTCCGGTCCTGAACAGCCCGACAACCCGGACGAGCTGCCCCTCGATGTCCCCTTCGGCGGCCTGCGCCGTCAGCACCATCCGGGATCCGATGCGGAGGCCGAGGCGAGTGGCCATGCCCTGGCCGATGAAGGCGTGGAGCCGGTCGCCGTCCTGCAGATAGCGTCCCTCCAGCACATCGGTGCCGAGTTCGGAGAAGTGCAGTTCGACGGCGGGGTCGACGCCGTGTATGAAGGCGGGGACGGCACCTTCGGCCGACGACGCCAGCCCGTGCGCCGTGACCCTCACCGAGGTGACGCGCTCTTCGGGCAGTTCGGCCTCCTGCACCGCCGCCACCGACGCCGCGACCTGTTCCGGCGACAGGCGGTCTTCGAGGCTTTGGCTCTCCCGGTAGTCCGGGGCGTTGAAGACGACGTGACCCGAGCCGAGCCGCACGCCGGCGTCGATCCAGTCCTCGTGACCGCCATCGGCAAGGGTTCGGGACATGATCATCAGCGCCAGCCCGAGCGTCATCGCCGAGGCAGTGAGCGCACTGCGGCGCAGTTCCCGCCCCAGGTTTCGCAGCGCGAGCCAGACCAGGGTCGGAAGGCGGGTGGTCATCGGCTTGCCAGCACGTCGGCCGGAGGCAGGCGGGTGGCGCGCCAGGCCGGATAGAGGGCGGACAGGATGCCGGTCCCGATCAGCGCGAGCGCCGACGCGAGCGGGCCGTCCCAGGAGTATTCCGCGGTCAGGACGGGCCGCACGGCGGATCCCATGATGGAGTAGGTGCCCACGAAGCCGCTCAGGTCCACCGGGAATTCGTGGAAGTAGAAGAGGACCGGAACCGCAAGCACCGCTCCCGCGGCTAGGGCGACGAGTCCCAGGAACAGTCCCTCGACCACCACGATCCGCACGATCGAGGCGCTCGAGGTGCCGAGCGCGCGCGCCACCGCAAACTCCCGGCGGCGCTCGAAGGTCGCCAGCAGCATCGTGTTCGCCACGCCGAAGATCGCCATCCCGAAGATCATCACGGCGATCATGATGTTCATCGCGCTCGCCAGACTGACCATGAAGTACAGCTGTTGCTGAAAGACCGACCACGGCCGGGTGAGCAGGCCGTCCGACAGGCCCCGGGCGGCCCCTTCGACGCGCTCCGCCACCGCCGCCGCGTCGGTCGTGCGCTCCACCGAGATGGCGACCTCGTGGATGCGGCTCCGGTCCATCGCCATCAGGTCCTGCAGCGACCCCATCTCCAGCAGCGCGTAGGTGTCGTCGAAGCCGCCCATGCCGATGCGGAAGATCCCCGACACGGCGAAGAGATCGTTCCCCATCGACCCGTCGGCCGCGGGCGCCACCAGCACCACCTCCTCACCCGGCGCGATCCCCACCGTCTCGGCCATCCCCGCGCCGACCGCGATCTCGCCCGGCCCGGGCATCCGCCCCTCGATCAACGCCGCCCCGAAGCGGCTGACCCCCTCCTCGCGGCGCGGATCCATCCCCATCAGCACCGCACCCGCGGTCTCGTCACCGGAGCTGACGAGCCCGCCGCCGTAGACGCGCGGCGCCGCCCCCGTCACGCCGTCGACCGCCTCCACCGCCCCGACCAGCGCGGCCACGTCGAGCCCGTCGCGGCCCCCCATCGTGTCGTGGATGCTCCGTTCAGGCTCGTAGTCGTCGGCGTGGATCTGGACCTGGCCCGTGATCACGCGGGTGCCGTTGGAGACGACCTCCTCGAGCATCCCGTCCATCAGGCCGATCATCAGGACGGCGGCGACGAATCCGAAGGACAGCGCCGACGCGGTCAGGACCGTGCGGCGGCGGTTCCGCCACAGGTTGCGCCACGCGATCCGCCACCAGATGTCGTTTTCGCGGCTCGGCATGGGCTTCAGCGCCCCGGGCGCGACCTGGGCGTGCGCCCCGCCCGGTCCATGCGTCCCGCCATCGCCACCCCGTCCGTCACCTGCGCGCCCGCAGGTTGCGCAGGCTGAAGAAGTCCTCGTCGAGGCCGACGTCGAACTCCAGCTCCAGATAGGTGACGACCGTTCGCTCCTCCCCGTCCGTCGGCTCCATGACCATCCGGGTCGGCAGCGTCCTCCCGCCCAGGACCCTGAAGTCCGAGAAGTCCATGGTTCGCACCAGGCTGCCGTCCTCGTCGTAGTAGCGCGCCCAGACGGGCATGCGGTCGCGCTTCCGGATCTCCTGCTCGATCCTGCCCCAGATCACGGGAGCCTCGGGCTTGGGTGTCAGGGTGAACTCCCAGATGTCCTCGCCGTCGCGCGGCCCGTCGTGGGAGATGACGATGTCGTAGTCCTCGATCAGGCGGCTCTCCTTGACCAGGTCGTCGTTGGTGAAGTGGGAGCCCATCCACGAGCCCAGCATCATCGACGGCGGCACCTTGATGGTGCGGTCGACGTTGGGCAGATAGTTCCACACTTCGTTGTCGACCATGAGCGTCGCGGTGCCGGCCTCGCGCGCGGGAGTCTCCACCCGCACCAGGGAGTGCTCGGTACCCAGCGACCAGATCCGCATCTCGAGGGCCCGCGACCAGTTCTCGGTGTCGATCTCCATGCGCATGAGGCCGGCGCTGGATTCGCCGCGCATGAGGCGGTCGACCTCGTCGATGATCTCCAGCGCCAGCGGGTCGGTCTGGGCGTGGGCGGTCCCGGGCACGAGTGTGACGGCCAGCGCCGCCATCGCCATTGTCCACATCGTTCGCATGTTCGGCCTCTTGTCGTTGACGGCCGCCGGGACGGCCGATGCCAACCGCTGCAGTGCCGAGCCGGCCGGGAGGGTCTGACCCCGGGGGCATCAGAATAATACTGGCCCAAGTCGGGCCGGAACACTATTCTCCCGAGTCCTCCGGGAGCCGGATCCGCTCCCTCACATTCCCTCGCAGAAAGCAGCCCATGGCCGCGATCGCCGCCCTCTGGCTCCCCATCCTTCTCTCCGCCGTCGTCGTGTTCGTCGTGAGCGCGGCGGTCTGGATGGTGATGCCGCACCACAAGAACGACTTCGCGCCCGCGTCGGATCAGGACACGCTGATGGACGCGGTGCGCAGCAGCACCCCCGGACCCGGGATGTACTACTTCCCGTGGGCCGCGGGCGGGGAGAACTCTCCCGAATACAAGGAGTTGGCCCGCGGAGGCCCGGTTGGCATCCTGCGCGTGAGGGATCCCCAGTCGGTCCTCAACATGGGTCCGGCGATGCTGAAGTCCGTCGCGCTCTATCTCGTGGTCAGCGTCTTCGTCGCCTACCTGGCCTCCGTGACGCTGGCCCCCGGCGCCTCCTACCTGTCGGTCTTCCAGGTCACCGGCACGGCAGCCTTCATGGCCTACGGCTTCATCGGCTACCAGGAGGCGATCTGGTTCGGCCTTCCCGGCAAGGTCGCCTTCAAGCACAGTCTGGACGGACTCGTCTACGCACTCCTCACCGCGGGCATCTTCGGCTGGCTCTGGCCCGCTTGACCCACTCGCAACCCACACCCGAACCCATGAACGACACAGTCTACGAAGCGGACGTAAGCATCGAACGCACCCGCGGGCCCCACCGGCTCGCCTACCTTCCGGCCCACGACGGACCCGTCGAATTCGGGGTCCACGGAGCGATCGCGGAACACTACGGGGTCAGCGGGATCGTCACCGAGACCACCACCACCCTCGACTACGTGATCGCGGCCACCGGCGGCTGACTCGTCGGCACCTTCGGAGGCGTGCTGGAGGCACGCGGAATCAAGGCGTCGGGCGGGCGGCTCACGGCGGAAGTCCGGGGCAAGGTCGGCAAGGAGGAAGGAGTCCTGGTCATCCGCCACATCCACGTGAAGTACCTGCTGAAGGCGGCGGATGAGGACGAGGCGAAGATTCAGCGGGCCTTCGACCTGCACCCCATGCGATGTCCCGTCTACCGGACGCTGCACCAATGCATCGAGATCACGACGGAGTTGGCGATCGTCTGAAGCCGCGCCGGGCGCCCCTGTTGGCGACGGGGCCGACGGATGCGCCGCTGCGGGTGTCCCCCACGGTGGACCGGCGCGCATGGCTGAGGCTCGCCGGTGGCGCACTGGCGGCCGGCTGGGCGGCGGCCTGCGCGCCGGCTCGCGCGGGACGCGGGGTGTGGAGCGAGGTCGCGGCTGTCCGGCGGGTGGTCCCGCCCCACGTGTCCGCGGACCGGGTGATCCGGGTGGTGGCCGGGCTGCGCCCATACCGGTCTGACGGCTTCGTGGTGCGGGCCGAATCGCTCGACGACAAGCTGGTCGTGCACAACTACGGCCACGGGGGCGGCGGCGTGAGCCTTTCGTGGGGCACCGCGGAGATGGCGGCGGATCTCGTCACCGACAGCGGGATCGAGGGCCCGGTCGCCGTCATCGGTGCGGGCGCGGTGGGTCTCGCGACCGCGCGGCTGCTGCAGCGGCGGGGCCGCAGGGTGACCATCTACGCCCGCGACCTGCCCCCCGACACGACCTCCAACATCGCGGGAGCGCAGTGGTCGCCGACCTCGGTGGCCGACAGCCTGGACGGTCCCTTCGGCGACGAGTTCGAGCGGGCGGCCCGCATGGCGCACCGTCATTTCCAGAACCTCGCCGGCCCCGACTACGGCGTGCGCTGGATCGACAACTACTTCCTGTCGGAGGACCCGATGGGGGCGGGGGACTACAGGTCGCGCCTCCGGGATCTCTTCCCCGAGTGGGAGGACCTCGAGGGCGACGAGCATCCCTTCCCCACCCGCCATGCGCGCCGCGTGGCCACCATGTTCATCGAGCCGCCGCGCTACCTTCGCGCGCTGCTCCGGGATTTCCACATCGCCGGCGGACAGGTCGTGGTCGGCGAAATCGCGGACCTGCGGCAGCTGGCGGCGCTGCCCGAGCCGGTCGTCGTGAACTGCACGGGACTGGGCGCGAGGGACCTCTTCGGCGACCGCGACCTGGTGCCGGCCAAGGGTCAGCTCGTCGTGCTCAGGCCGCAGCCCGAGGTCGACTACCTGACCGTCGGCGGGGGCCGCTTTTCGACCCGCGGCAGCCAGTACATGTTCCCGCGCGCCGACGGTGTCCTGCTGGGCGGCACCTTCGAGCGCGGGGTGGAGACGCTGGAGCCGGATCCGGCGGAGACCGAGCGGATCGTGCGCAACCACCGTATGTTCTTCTCGGCGATGGAAGAAAAGGTGGGCGGCGGGCGATGGTATCGTGGGGACGGTGCTGCCGGGGCGAGGACGCTACCGAGGTGACGGCTTCTGAAACGACACGCGGGTTTCGGCGAATGAACCTTTGACACCGGACGCTTCGTAATGCTCACTTTGTTCCCCATGCGAGAGTCGCCGAAGCGCCACGTGACGGAACCGAACCGGAGGGATGAAGTTCATGGTCCAGATCCTCAAGACCATTGCACGCGCCGTTCTGAGGTGGCTGCTGAAGAAGATCTGACCGGGAGCGTTCGCCCCCGGACCCGGAGCGGGCACGCCTCGCCCCTGTTTTCGCCGCGCACCCCGCTCGCCGCCTTCCTGGCCCCCGCCGCTCTGCCGCTCGCCGCCTTCCTGGCGCTCACCGCTCTGCCGCTCGCCGCGGCCCTTCCCGCCTCCGCCCAGCTCCCGCGCGCCGTCAACGGCGAGGACCTCGCCGACGCCTCCGGCGAAGCAATCTACTCCGCGTCGTGCGCCAACTGCCACGGCCTCGACGGCCTCGGTGTGGACCCGGCGCTCCTCGCCTTCGAGGAGGAGGTCCCCGACTTCACCGACTGCGACTTCGCGGCCCGCGAGCCCGACGCCGACTGGATCGCGGTGGCGCACGAGGGCGGCCCGGTCCGCGGCTTCAGCGAGATGATGCCGGCCTTCCGCGGTGCCCTCACCGAAGAGCAGCTCGGGCGCGTGATGGGCTACATCCGCACCCTCTGCACCGACGACAACTGGCCGCGCGGCGAGCTCAACCTTCCCCGCCCGCTACTAACCGAGAAGGCCTACCCCGAAGACGAATGGGTGGTCGAGGCAGCTCTGGATCTGGAGAGCGGCGGCGGCTTCACCGGAGCGTACGTCTACGAACAGCGGTTCGGTCCGCGCAGCCAGGTGGAGGTCGTGATCCCCTACGGATGGCTGCCAAGGCACGCCGAAGAGCCGGCGGGTGAGCACGACCACGACCATGGCGACGAGTCCCACGACGACGAAGGACGGAGGCTCGGCCTGGGCGACTTCGTGGTGGGACTGAAGCACGCCCTCCACCACGACCTCGAAACGGGCACGATCTTCTCGGTCGGCGGCGAGGTGATCCTGTCCACGGGCGACGCCGACACGGGGCTGGGGGCGCCGGGCAGCGCGCTCGAAGCGTTCGCCGCATTCGCCAAGATCCTCCCGCAAGACGGTTTCCTGCAGGCGCAGACCGGCCTCGAAGCCCCGCTCTACGCCGACGGCTCACTCGAGTGGTTCGGCCGCCTCGTGCTGGGGAGGAGCTTCACCGAAGGCAAGTGGGGCCGCGTCTGGACTCCCATGCTCGAGACGCAGGTGAAGCGGGAGTTCGAATCGGGTGCCGGAACACAATTCGACCTCGTGCCGCAATTCCAGGTGGCCCTGAACACGCGGCAGCACGTGCTGGCCAACTTCGGACTGCTGATCCCGGTGGGCGGCGACAGCGGGCACGCCGCTCGTCACGTCCGCTTCGTTTCGTACCTGCTGCTCGACTGGTTCGACGGCGGGTTTTTCGAGGGGTGGTGAGGATGACGACGCACCGATACAGGCTCCGCGGGCTGATGATCGCCTGCCCGCTCCTGGGCGCTGCAATGGTCGCTGCCGGCGCGCCCTCGGCGGACGCGCCGGACGCGGGACCGCCCTGGCCGCACGTCGCCGCGACCAACCCTGACGTTACGTTAGGGTTCGCGGGAGACGACCGGTCATTCCCGCTTCAGCCCGCGGACACGACCGAGCCGACCGCCCCCGCCGACCACTTCCGCACCGCCGACCGCTGCATCGCCTGCCACAAGGCCGTCTCTGCCAGCGACGGCACCGACGTCTCCATCGGCTTCGACTGGCGCGCCTCGATGATGGCCAACGCCGCCCGCGACCCCTACTTCCACGCGGCCGTGCGGCGCGAGGTCATGGACCATCCCGAAGCGGCCGCCGAGATCGAGGCCGAGTGCTCGCGCTGCCACATGCCCATGGCCACCGTCGCGGCGCTGCGGGAGGGACGACCCGGCGAGGTCTTCGCCAACCTGCCGATCGGCGACGCGGAAGGACCCTACGCCGACCTCGCGGCCGACGGCGTCTCCTGCTCTCTCTGCCACCAGATCGAGCCCGACGGCCTCGGCGCCGAGGAGACCTTCACGGCCCGCTTCCGCGTTTCAGCTGAAACGCCGCCCGACGGCCGTCCCGTCTTCGGTCCCTTCGAGCCCGACGAGGGCGGCGTCGGCATCATGCACTCCGCGACCGGCTTCCGCCCCACCCTCGGCGAGCACGTCACCTCGTCGGGGCTGTGCGCGTCCTGCCACACGGTGATCACCCACGCGGTCGGCGACGGCGGCCCCGGCCCCCCCTTCCCCGAGCAGGCCCCCTACCTCGAATGGCAGGCGAGCATCTACGCCGATGGCCGCGAGCGCGAGCACAGCTGCCAGGACTGCCACATGCCCGAGGTCGGCGAGGACGTTCCGGTCACCATGGTCCTCGGCCGGGCCCGCCCCGAGGTCTCGCGGCACGTCTTCCGCGGCGGCAACTTCTTCATGCTGCGGATGCTCAACCGCTACCGGGAGGAGCTCGGCGTCATCGCGCTTCCGCAGGAACTCGAACTCGCGGCCCGGCGCACGGCCGACCACCTCCGCACGGCCACCGCCACCGTCGAAATCGGCGGCGTAGGCGTGGGCGGCGGCCGCCTCGAGGCTACCGTCACCGTGCGCAACCAGGCCGGCCACAAGTTCCCGACCGCCTATCCCTCGCGGCGCGCCTGGCTGCGCTTCGCGGTCACGGACCGGTGGGGCGACCGCGTCTTCGAATCGGGCGCGCTCACCCCCGAAGGCCGCGTCATCGGCGACGATCACGACGCCGACGGCGAGAGCTACGAGCCGCATCACACCGTCATCACCTCGCCGGACGAGGTGCAAGTCTACCAGGGCGTGATGGTCGACGGAGACGGCACGGTCACCACCGGCCTCATGTCGGCCCACCGCTGGGTTAAGGACAACCGCATTCTTCCGGACGGGTTCGATCCCGCCGCTGCCGACGCCCGCGTACAGGTCATCGGCAGCGCCTCGGACGACCCCGATTTCACCGCCGGCTCCGACCGCGTCCACTACACGGTCCCGGTCGACGCGAGGGACGCCCCCTTCACCGTCGAGGCCGAACTCTGGTTCCAGCCGATCGGGTATCGCTGGGCGGAGAACCTCGCCGCCTACGATGCGATGGAGACGCGGCGGTTCGTGAGGTACTATCGCGAGATGGCGGAGGGGTCGGCGCTGCTGCTTGCGCGGGATGAGGCGGTCACCGACCCGAATTGATGACCATCGCGGCACAACCCTCGCGAGCGATATGACCGACACGGTCGATAGCGCCATGCGCAGTGCGATCATGGCGCGCGTTCGCAGCCGGGACACCGGGCCCGAGATGATCGTACGCCGCATTGCCCACAGACTCGGCTTTCGGTTCCGTCTGCACAGAAAGGACCTGCCCGGCTCACCTGACCTCGTGTTTCCGCGGCACAGGGCCGTCATCATGGTTCACGGGTGCTTTTGGCATCGACACGCCGGTTGCAAGTACGCGTCCACCCCCAGGACCCGCGAGGGGTATTGGAAGAACAAGTTCCAGGGCAATGTCGTTCGGGACCGGAGGAACGAAGCGGCGCTGGGCGACCTCGGGTGGCGCGTCATGGTCATTTGGGAATGCGAAACCAGGGATCCGGAAGCGGTGGCGGAACGGATCCGCGTCCACCTGGCTCCGGTCGGAGACGGTTCCGGGTAACGTCCCACAGATGCCTTTCACTAGTCGGCGAGGAGTCTCGGCGTCATGCCCAGGGACGATCCCGACGGAGCGAGCTGGCAATCCGTTGCGGACATCCGGCAATTCGGCTAAGCTTCGGGAATGGCGTTTGGCGACGTGGGGAACGACTTGAGACCTTACTACGATTTCTTCGCGGGTGGCGGGATGGCCCAAGCGGGCCTTGGACCCGGATGGCATTGCGTCTTCGCCAACGACATCGATGCCCGCAAGGCGGAATGCTACGCGAACAACTGGGGCAGCGAGCACCTGCGAGTCGCGGACGTGCGCGACCTTGCCCCGGCCTCTTTGCCGGAAAGGGCCGAGCTCGCCTGGGCTTCGTTCCCATGCCAGGATCTGTCGCTCGCCGGGAGCGGGAGGGGGCTCAGCGGGAATCGGTCGGGCACCTTCTGGCCGTTCTGGAGACTGATCGAAGGACTTGGCGTGGAAGGTCGTGCTCCCCATCTGATCGTGTTGGAAAACGTGTGCGGCGCGCTCACATCCCATGGAGGAAGAGATTTCGCGGCAATCATCGGGGCGTTGGCGCACACCGGATACAGGGCGGGAGCTGTGGTCATGGACGCCGTGCACTTCGTGCCCCAATCGCGAAAGCGGTTGTTCGTGGTGGGCGTCCTGGCATCGGCCCCGGTGCCTGCCCACCTTCGGTCCGACGGGCCGCCTCCGAACAGTAGATGGCACCCCGGCCCAGTCATGCGAGCCTACCGAAGGCTTCCCGCCGATCTCAGGGAGAGTTGGGTGTGGTGGGCAATGCCAGACCCTCCCGACCGCGGCACGGTCATCGAGGACATCGTCGAGGAGAAGCCGAAGCGGGTAGGCTGGCACCCGTCAGAAGAGACTTCGCGACTCCTTGAGATGATGACTGCGGTCCATCGAGGCAAGGTGGTGGAAGCTCAGTTCAGTGGACGCCGTACCGTCGGCACCATCTACAAGCGCACGCGGCCCAACCGGCACGGCGGCCGCACACAGCGGGCCGAGGTGCGCTTCGACGGCGTGGCCGGCTGCCTCAGAACGCCGGTGGGAGGATCAAGTC
This sequence comes from Longimicrobiales bacterium, assembly GCA_965211645.1. GTDB lineage: Bacteria > Gemmatimonadota > Gemmatimonadetes > Longimicrobiales > Gaopeijiaceae > Bin94. Next base: position 1,950,400 of record OZ242947.1, read on the forward strand.
GCCAGACGATCATCGTCGTGGAAGGCGACCGCGTACGCACAAGACTGCTTTCGCCTCGCGAAGCGGCTCGGCTCATGGGTCTTTCCGACGATTTCTGGCTTCCCGATCACTACAACTCGGCATACCACATTGCCGGAGACGGTCTCGCAGTTCCGGTTGTTCGATACCTGGCAGCTCACATTCTGGAACCATTGGCGGAAGCAGCGAACACGGTCGTGGCGGCCGTGGCCTGACTCGATGCCCCGTGGATGACCAGACGCTTCACGCCAGCCTCTCCACGTTCGCTTCCGAAAGCGATTTCCGTGGAAAGGGACCGCTTTGCGTCGCTCTGGTCGTCACTGATCACGCCAGGAAGGACGGGCTGCCTCTCGATCCGGAGCGACTCGTAACAGAGAGCGGAGGCCAGGTCCGAGGTCTTGGCAGGGCTGCGGTTCAGACGATACTCGCACGACATGGCATTCAACGTGTCCTCGCGGCTGAAGGCGGTCGAACGAGCCGGGGCAGCCTCGGGAACATGCGGGCCTATGTTCGGTTCCTGAACGGCATGGGCGACCTGGTAGACCTTGAGGCAGTGGAAGCGTTCTGGCTGGGTCGAGTCCGAGAGTTCTTCGCCGGGCAGCCCTTGAGGATGAGGCTTGATCCGGGGTTGGGCATCCAGGCGGTAGTCCGTGACCTGATCGACCAGGCAGCGAAACGTGAGATGGAGTTCGCGGGGCGTTGGTATGCGGGTGCATTGATCGAGCACTTGGTGGGAGCCGTGATCGACTGCGGGTTGGGCGATGGCCTGGTGGCCCATCACAGCGCGTCAGCAGCCGACCTTTCGTCGGGACGAAGTGGCGACTTTCGCTTGGGCAACACCGTGATTCATGTCACGACGTCGCCGGGCGAGGCGGTGATCGAACGGTGTGCCAGCAACCTCGCCGACGGGCTCGTGCCTGTGTTGGTGGTGCGCGGTCGCTCGGTGGGCACAGCCACCGACCTGGCCAACAGGGCGGGTATTGACGATCGCGTAGATGTCCTGTCGATAGAGCAAGTAATCTCGCTCGCCGTACTCGGTCTCGAAGGGACCGATGCTGGAGGGCGCAAGGATGTATTGAACCGCATCGTGACGCGCTACAACGAGATCGTGGACGAGGTCGAGACCGATCCGAGTTTGAAGATCAGGTTGGGATAGGTTCAGAAAAGTAATGTTTGCATTACATTTTGTTATGTTGGCATTACATTGCCCCATCTCACCCCTCCAGCTCCACCCTTCCCCGGAAGCACTCCAGCGCCTCCGGATTCGCCAGCGCCTCCACGTTCGCGACCGGCTCGCCGTGCACGACCGCCGTGACGGCCAGCTCCACGATCTTGCCGCTCCGGGTCCGCGGGATGTCCTCCACCTGGACGATCCTGGCCGGCACGTGCCGGGGGCTCGCCTGCGTCTTCAGCACCGCGCGGATCCGATCACGTAGTGTGTCGTCGAGCCGCAGTCCGGGAGCCAGCCGCACGAACAGCACCATGCGCGTGCCCTCGCCCCAGCGCTGCCCGACCGCGAGCGCTTCGGCCACCTCGGGCATTCCCTCCACCGGGCGGTAGATCTCGGCTGTGCCGATGCGCACGCCGTGCACGTTCAGCGTCGCGTCGGAGCGGCCGTGGATCACGTAGCCGCCGGCCGCCGTCTTTTCGGCGTAGTCCCCGTGGTGCCAGACGCCGGGGAACCGCCCGAAGTAGGTGCCCAGGTAGCGACTTCCGTCGTCGTCGTTCAGGAAGCCCAGCGGCAGCGACGGAAAGGGCCGGGTGCAGACGAGTTCGCCCTTTCCTTCATCCAGCGGACTGCCGTCGGGAGAATAGACATCGGCGGCCATGCCCAGCACGGGCCCCTGGATCTCGCCGGAGCGGACCGGCCAGCCGGGAATGGCGCCGACGAAGCAGGCGCAGAGATCGGTCCCGCCGGAGATCGACACGAGGTGGATGTCGCGCTTGATGCCGCGGTAGACGTACTCGAAGCCCTCCGGACCAAGCGGCGAGCCGGTGGAGAGCAGGGTCCGCAGCGTGGCAAGCTCGTGGGTCTCGCAGGGGCTGACCCCGGCTTTGCGAAGGGCCTCCAGGAAGCCGGGCGAAACGCCCATCAGCGTCATTCCGGTGCCGTCGGCGAAATCGAAGAGCGCCTCGTCGCCGGGGTGCACGGGGGATCCGTCCCAGAGCAGGATCGTCGCCTCCGACGCGAGCGTCGAGACCAGCCAGTTCCACATCATCCAGCCCAGCGTGGTGAAGTAGAAGACGCGGTCGCCGGCCTTGATGTCGCAGTGGAGCTGGTGCTCCTTGATGTGCTGCAGAAGGACGCCGCCCGCGCGATGCACGATGCACTTGGGCACTCCCGTGGTGCCCGAGGAGAAGAGGATGTAGAGCGGGTGATCGAAGGGGAGTCTTGCGAAATCGATCTGGCGGGGCTCGAAGGGGCGGATGAAGGTGGCGAGGGGGTTGGCGCCGGGGAGTTTGGGCGCGTGGCTGCCGGACCGCGCGGCGGCGGTTGGCGGACCGCCCAGGTTCGGCACCACCACCGTGCGCTCCACCGTGGGCAGCCCCTCGAGGATCGCCGGGACGCGCGTGAGCGTCTCGAAGCGCCTGCCGCGGTAGGTGTAGCCGTCGGTGACGAAGAGGAGGCGGGGGCCGACCTGGCCGAAGCGGTCGATCACGCCGCGCGCGCCGAAGTCGGGCGATGCGGTGGAGAGGACGGCGCCGATCGAGGTGGCGGCGAGGAGGACCACAACGGCCTCGGGGACGTTGGGGAGCAGCGCGGCGACGCGGTCGCCGGGGCCGACTCCGGCGTCGCGCATGGCCTGGGCGAGGCGCGAGGTGAGGTCGTGCAGCTCCCGCCAGCTCACCGTCCGGCGGCGGCCGTTCTCGGACCAGGCGATGATGGCGGGGTCGTCGGTGCGGCGGCGCAGGAGATTCTCGGCGAAGTTGAGCCGCGCGTCCGGGAAGTAGCGGGCGCCGTGCATCTGGTCGCCCTCGATGAAGACGCGCCCGCCCTTGTCGCCGATGACGCCGGACCAGTCCCACACCGCGCTCCAGAAGGCCTCCTGCTGCTCGATCGACCACCGCCAGAGCGATTCGTAGCTGCTGTCGTCCTCTTCCCGCGACCCGGCTACCAGCGCCGCGAAGTGGACGAGGTTGCTCGCGCGGAGGCGTTCCCGCGAGGGGATCCAGAGCGGCGGCTTCGCTGCCGGCCCGTCAGGGACGGCCTTGGCAGCCCGCGGCGCGGCGTCGCCGCCACCCGGCGACGATGCGGGTCGCGGGCTGCCCCCCCCCGTGCTCACCTGTCGAATGCCGCCGCGCGCTGTCTCTTCTGCTCCTCCACCATGCGCGCCACGTCCTCCAGAAGCTGTCTGGCGTCGTAGATGATCCCGTCCTTGATCGTGTACTTGATCCCGCCGATGCGCTCCTTGACGCCCGTTTCGGGGTTGAGGCGCTCGTGGCCCGTTCCGTACAGCACCTTGAGGTTGTTGATCGGGTTTTCCGGCGAGATGATCAGGTCGGCCAGCAGCCCTTCGCGCACGATCCCGAATTCGGGCATCATGCCCTTTGGGTCGAAGATGGCCTGGGCGCCGTGCAGCGTCGCGCCGCGGATGACCTCGAGCGGGTGGAATCCGGCCTCCTGGAGCAGCTCCATCTCCTCGATGGTGGAGAAGCCGAAGAGGTTGTAGATGAAGCCGGCGTCGGAGCCGATGGTGACGCGGCCGCCCATGTCCTTGTAGTCGTCGAGCAGCGCCATCCAGATGTGGTAGAAGTTCTTCCACCGGATCTCGTCGTGGGTGGTCCAGTCGTAGTAGTAGGAGCCGTGGTTTGCGCGGCTGGGCTCGTAGAAGTCCCACAGGCTGGGGAGCGTGTAGCGCTCGTGCCACTCGGCGGTGCGCGCGCGCATCACGTCGCGGCTGGCCAGGTAGGCGGTCATGGTGGGGTCGAGGATGACGTCGTACGACAGGAGTTCCTCGAGCATGGCGTTCCACTCGTCGCTTCCCTGCGCGTGGATCAGGTCCCACTGGGCCGCGACCTGGCCGAAGCGGTGCTGTTCGTTGGCGTAGTTCATGTCGGACGGCCAGGGCTGGACGTCGTGGTCGTCGTAGAGCGCCTCGAAGAGCCCGTAGAAGTGCGTGACGGTGCCGAGGCCCAGGCGTGCGGCGTCGATGGCGTTCATCTGCGCGACGCCGAGCTGTGCGAGGTGGGCCACGCTGCCCATGCCGAGCTGGCCCGCCTCGTCGAGGAGCGCCTCCATGATCTCGGGCGCATAGGCCACGAACTTGATCCCGTCGATGCCCTGGTCGTGCGCCCAGCGGACCCACGCGCGGGCCTGTTCCGGCGTGAATACGGGGCCCCGGTCCCACCCCTGCCCGGGGCGCTGGTAGACGTACATGCGCGGCGCGGTGATTTCGTTGTTGTTGGCGCGTTCGCGTTCGGAAAGCGAGAAATCGACCGGGCCGTACTCGATGCCCCGGCCGGCGGTGACCCCGTGCGCCAGCCAGAGCTTGTAGACGTACTCGGCCTGCGGGGTCTTGGGCAGGCCGCCGGTGTGCAGATGCATGTCGACGAAGCCGGGCAGCACGTACATGCCGTGGGCGTCGATCTCGTGGTCGCCGGCGGCGGGGCGGCGGGATTCGTCGATGGGGAGGCCGGGGTAGCCGACGCCCGCGATCTGCGTGATGCGATTGCCCTCGATGACGATGTCGACGGGGCCGCGGGGGGGCGCTCCGGTGCCGTCGATGACGATAGCGCCGCGGATTACGAGGCGGTCGAAGGGGCCGTCGCCCTCCGCGCGGTCGGGTGCGGGTTCGACGAACTGCGGGGTTGCGGGGGTGGGGAGGAGGGCGAGGGTTGCGGTGGCGAAGGCGATCGCCAGTACGGATCGATGGGCAGTGGTCGTGAAACGGCGTGTCATGGAGCGTGCTCCGGTCAGATGGCGAGACACCTGTTGTCCGCCATTTTCGGGCGAAAGTGGCGGACAAACCGCAGAGAGAGGCAAAGCGGAAGCTGTGGCGGGGCCGCGATGTGCCGCAAGTCGGATGGCGGGACGCTGAGGCAAACAGCCATGACGCCGACCGGAACACGGGAACCGTGAAGTGCCGCCGGTGTATTCCCAGTCAGCACTTCCTGCGCCCGGCCGTCCGCTGATCCGGCCGCGGCGAGCCGACTGCTTCCTGCCAACGGGCCGGCAACCGACCGTCATGCGAGCCACACAGACATCGAATTCGCCCGGCATCCGGCTGCCCGTTCAGTCGGCCCCGTGGCTGCCGGCACTTGCGTTGGCCGCGGGCTTCGTCTCGCCGGCCGCCGCGCAGAATGGGCAGCCAACTTGCCGAGACGGTGAGGCCCGAATCGTCGGGGTGGTTGTCGACGCCGTCACCGAAGCGCCGCTGGCGAGTGCGTCCGTGTCGGTGGCAAAATCGGACTGGCAGTCACTCACCACCGACAGTGGTCGCTTCCTGCTGTGCGAGATCGGTGCCGGCCCGCACTGGTTGACGGCCGAGCGGCTCGGATACAAGACGGTTGCGGCTCTGGTCCAGGCTACCGCGTCGGGGGATCCCCTGCGCGTGAGAATGCAAGCCGATCCGATCTTGCTGGAGGGTCTCGAGGTGGTCACGGACCGCTTCAGACACCGGCGGCGCGCTGTGGCCACCACGGTCCAGACCTACGGCGAGGCGGAACTCGCGAGCGGGAGCCACCTGTCTGCTGCCGATTTCATCGACTCACGGCCCGGGATCATGGCCGGACCGTGCCGCTTCCAAACATGTGTCCGTGTCCGAGGCGGCAGGGTTGAATCCGACATCTACCTGGACGAGGTGCCGCTGTTCGGGGGCTGGGCCGAGCTGGAGTCGATTCCGACCGCTCAACTCTACATGGTCGAGGTGTTCGGCCGGGGGAGGCACATCCGCGCCTATTCGCACGGCTTCATGCAGCGCGCTGCGAAGATCCGCCTGCTGCCGATGGCCATCTGGGAGTGATGGAACCGACCCGACGCCGACTTGACCCGCACACGACACATCCACAACCATACCTGAGACGAACATCTCCGATGCGAGGCTGCCAAATGTCAACTTCCCACAGCATCCACCGGCTCATCCCGACGCTTGGGGCGATCGCCGCAGCCGCGGGTCTCGCGCTGCCGGCCGCGGCGCAGGATGAGCAGCCGACTTGCAAGGACGACCAGGCCAGGATCGTCGGGGTGATCGTCGATGCCAGCACCGATATGCCGCTGGCGGGGGCTCATGTCTCGGTCGAGGCCTCTGACTGGGGATCGCTCACCACCGACAACGGCAGATTTCTGCTGTGCGAGATCGGGGATGGAACGCACCAGGTCACCGCGGAACGGCTCGGGTACGTGACGCTGCAATCCTGGGTAGAGGCCGACGCATCGGGGGAGCCGGTCGCGCTTCACATGCGGCCGGATCCGATCCTGCTGGAAGGGCTCGAAATCGTAACGGACCGGTTCGAACGCCGGCGCCGCGCTGCCGCAACCAGGGTTCGCGCCTTCGACCAGGAGGACCTCGCGAGCAGCGGCTATTGGTCCGCCGCGGACTTCATCGACATGCGCGCCGGGATCATGTCGACTCAGTGCGGCATCGGCAGGTGTATCTACTACCGGGGACGGGTGGTCAACCCCCGGGTCTATCTCGACGAATTCCCGCTGATCGGCGGATGGTCACATCTGGAGTCGATTCCGACCAACCAGCTCTACATGATCGAGGTCTACCGCAGAGGCACCCACATCCGGGCCTATACGCACAATTTCATGAAGCGGGCGGCGAGGACTCGGCTGGCACCCGTGATGATCTGGTAGCGACGGACATCATGCGCCGGCTCGTCCCATCCGTTGGAGCGTTGGCCGTGTTCGCGGGCCTCGCGCTGCCGGCCGCGGCGCAGCGCGGGCCCGCGTGCGAGGACGATCAGCCCCGAATCGCCGGGGTGGTGATCGATGCCTCCACGGAAGCGCCGCTGGAGGCTGTCTTCGTGTCCGTCGAAGCCACGGAGTGGGGGTCGCTGACAACCGGCGACGGCCGGTTCCTGCTCTGCCTGATCGACTCCGGTGTCCAGGTCGTCACGGCGGAGCGGCTCGGGTACGGGACGGTGACGCTGAATGTGGAGGCCGATGCGTCCGGCAATCCGGTTGAACTGCGGATGAGGCCCGACCCGATCCTGCTGGAGGGGCTCGAGATCGTCACCGACCGGTTCGACCGCCGGCGGCGGGCCTCGGCACGCACGGTCCGGGCATACGACCAGGAGGATCTCACGAGGAGCGTGCACTGGTCGGCTGCGGAGTTTGTCGACTCCCGCCCGGGTGTCTTCACGGTACCCTGCGGGATCAGCCGATGCGTCTACCGGCGCGGCGAATACGTCAACCCCACGGTCTTCCTCGACGAATTCCGGTTGATGGGGGGTTGGATGGAACTTGAACTGCTACCCACCGACCACCTCTACATGATCGAGGTCTATGGCAGGGGCACGCACATCCGAGCCTACACCCACCGCTTCATGGAGCGCGCCGCCAGGACGCGTCTGGCGCCACTGCCGATCTGGGACGACGACCGGTCGGTGGACGGTCTCGGGGCGCTCGGCCGCTCCCGGCTGATGCGCCCACCCCCGCGTTAATGCGCCCATTCACGTTAGTGCCCCCACCCCAACCCTTCCCTGAGCTCCCCGACGAAGCTCCGCGGCCCCCGGCGCACGACTGATCGCAGGAAGAGCCCGACCAGCAGAACGAGGCTCACCTGCTGGAGCAGGCTCGGGGCCTCTTCGGTCAGCGCGGCGAGGGATGGAACGGGGAGCGCCCCGAAGGCGGCGTTGACTGCGATGCCCGACGAAACCGCGAGGGCGACCATCGTCGCGGCGAAGGCGATGGCCGCGCGCCGTCCGTGCAGGCTGCTGACGAGTCCGAGGGTCGAGATGTTGGTGGCGGGTCCGGTGATGAGGAACGCGATGCCGGCGCCCGGCGACAGCCCTGTTGCCAGGAACGCCGCCACCAGGGGCGTGGCCGAGGCCGCGCAGACGTAGGTGGGGAAGCCGAGGAGGGCGAAGAGGAAGACGTCCGTCACCGGAGGAAGGCTGCCGAGCCAGCCGCTCTCCAGGAAGGGGGTGACGAGGGCCGCGACGCCGAGGCCGAGGATGATCCACGGGGCCGTGTGATCGACGACTTCGCCGGTTCCCGTGCGCAGCGCGGTGGTCAGGCTCTGGAGCACTCCGGGCCGCTCGTCCGCCGCGGCAGCCGGGTCGGGAGCGCGGACGGCGGACTTCAGCCTGCCGCCCACCCACCAGCCGACCAGCAGCGCGACGACGGCCGCCGTGGCCAGGCGCAGGATCGTGACCTGGGGTCCCAGCAACGGGATGGAAAGGAGGACGGCGTCGAGGCCGAGTTCCGGAGTAGCCACCAGGAAAGCCATCGCGGCAGCCGGCGGAGCGCCCCGCTTGATGAGGCTGCGATACAGCGGCACCACACCGCAGGAACAGATGGGAAACGGCAGGCCGATGAGCATGCCGCGTCCGGCCTGCGAGAGCCCGCCGCCGCGTTCCATCCAGCCGATGGATCGCGCCGGCAGAAAGGCGCTCAGCAGTCCGGCACAGAGATAGGCCAGGAGCAGGGCGAAAGCGCTTTCCGCGGCCAGCACGTAGAGCCGCGAGAGGAAGCCCGCCGCACCCCCCGCGTGACCATCGGCGCCGGCGGGAAAAACGGCGACGAGCAGTGCCAGCGCGACGATCGCCCCCCACCCTTCGCGCCTGCGGTCACGCGGAGTCAGGACCGTCTTGCGCTGATGGACGGCCACATGGACGAGCGACCCGAAAACGGCCGCCTGAAACAGCCGGACCCCCATCGGATCGGTCGCCGTCCACGCGGCCTCGCCGCCCAGCGCATACCCGAACACCGTCGCGAACATGAGCGCGGCAAGTGCGGCCAGCGCGGCCCGACGGTCCACCTCCTTCGCGAACAGCCACCACACGGCCACGCCGATGGGCAGCCGGTGCAGCAAAGCGGCCAGAGGGAGCGAGACGGGTGCGTCGGAGGAGAGCGTGGCCAGCGCGGCCCCCTCCAGCGCGGCGTGGATGGCAAGCCCGGCGAGACCGGCCAGCAGGGCCCAGTGGTGGGTCCTCCCGCCGGCGTGCCGCGTGGTTCGCTCGACTGCAATCGGAAGCACAAACCCGACTGCGAGGGCAAGGAGGACACTCCAATCCCCTTCTCCTACCGCCGGCGGCACGAACTCCAGGAAGATCAACCCCGGAATCGCGGCCATGACCAATCCGTCGAGCACCTGTGTGAAGCCGCGCCGATGTTCCGTGTATTTCGCGAGCACCGGACCCGCTGCCAGGGCCAGCACGGCGGCAATCAGCCAGGACATGTAACCAGGAGCCAAAACGCTATCTTCGTGTGCATCGGAACGCTACCTTGACGCTACTTTGATCGGGACGCTGCCACGCCAGTCTGCCCGGTTCTCCCCGAACAAGCCCGCGAGTCCGCGCGGTTGGGATTGAGAGCTTACGAATGCCGCAATCGACCTCCGAACCTATTGCAATCGTGGGGATGGCGTGCCGCTTCCCCGGCGCCGACGACATCGAGGCGTTCTGGCGTCTGCTCGAATCCGGCGGCAACGCGGTCGCGGAAGGGGTGCCCGGGTCCGGGGTCGGGCGATGGGGACAGATCTTCGGGGACCGCGCCGTCCAGAGTGAAGCCTGCCGCTTCGGGGCCTTCGTCAACGACATCGACCGGTTCGACGACGCGTTCTTCCGGATTTCGCCGGTCGAGGCCCAGTTCCTGGACCCGCAGCAGCGCATGATGCTGGAGGTGACCTGGCAGGCTCTCGAGGACGCGGGGATCGACCCCGAGCGCTTGAGGGGCAGCCGCACGGGCGTCTACAGCGGGATCAGCAACGACGAGTACCGGATGCTGGTCGTGGAGTCCGCCAGGCCAACGGAGGCCGCCGCGAGCCTTTACGCGTTGAGCGGCACCAATCTGAACGGCACCGCGGGACGCGTCTCGTTCGTTCTGGGGTTGACGGGGCCGGCGAAGGCCGTGGACGCGGCCTGTGCGTCGGCGATGGTGGCGATCCACGACGGTGTGGCGGACCTCCAGCAGGGCAAGGCCGATGTGGCTATTGCGGGCGGCGTCCAGGCCATCCTGAACGGCCGCATCTACGAACTGCGCGCGGACGCGATGATGCTGTCTCCCGAGGGGCAGTGCAAGACGTTCGACGCTTCTGCAAACGGCTACGTGCGGGGCGAGGGGTGCGGGGTTGTGATCCTGAAGCGCCTGAGCGATGCGGAGGCCGACGGCGACCGGATCTGGGCGGTGATCCGCGGTGCGGTGATGAATCACGGCGGAACGGGCGTCGGGCTGACGGTACCGAACACGCCCGCGCTGGAGCAGGTGATGTCGGACGCGCTTGCCCAGGCGGGCGTGGAGCCTGCTGAAGTGGACTACCTCGAGGCGCACGGTACCGGAACGGCCGTCGGGGATCCGATTGAACTCAATGCCGTGGCGAACGTCTACGGGCCGGCGCGCCCTGCCGATCGCCCGATCCTGATCGGCTCGGTGAAGACCAACGTGGGTCACCTGGAGTCGGCCGCGGGCGTTGCGGGTTTGATCAAGGCGGCGCTCGTGGTGAAGCGCGGGGTGATTCCGAAGCACCTGCACTTCCACGACCCCAACCCGGAGTTCGACTGGGAGCGGGCGCCGTTGCAGGTGACATCGACCATGATGGACTGGCCCGACCGCTCCGGACGGCCGCGGCTGGCGGGAGTCAACTGCTTCGGGATCTCCGGGACGAACGCGCACCTGGTGGTGGAGGAGTACCGGGCCGCGGAGGGGGCAGCGGCCGCGAAGGGTGTTGCGGCCGAGCCAGGCGCGGGCGCGGGCCGGTCGAGCCGCCTGCTTCCACTGTCGGGCAAGACAGAGGCCGCTTTGCGGGAACTGGCGGGGCGCTACCTGTCATGGCTCGACGAGCGGGCATCATCCCTCGACGGACGGGCCCCAGGGCTCGACGAACGGCCCGCGGAACCGTCTTTGCGTGACGCGGCTTCCCATCCGCTGCTGTCGGACATGGCGTGGACCGCGGGCGTGGGGCGGAGCCACTTCGACCACCGTGCGGGCGTGGTTTTCGACGATGTCGGGTCGCTCAGGGAACGGTTGGAAGCGGTGGCGGAGGCGACCGGCGAGGGGGACTATCGCGCCCCCGCGGCCACGGTGGCTTTCGCCTACACCGGGCAGGGCAGCCAGTGGCCGGGCATGGGGCGGACGCTCTACGAAACCGAACCCGCGGCGAGAGCGGTCATGGATCGTTGCGAGACCGTGTTCCAGGAGGAACGCGGCACTTCTCTCCTGGACGTGATGTTCGGCCGGGTGGGGAAGGAACAGGGAGACCTGGGCGACACCGCCTGGGAGCAACCGGCTCTCTACGCCCTGGAAAGCGCCCTCACGGCGATGTGGTCAAGCGTGGGCATCCGGCCCGCGGTAGTGGTCGGACACAGCGTCGGCGAAATCGCCGCGGCCCAGGCGGCGGGCGTGTTCAGCCTGGAGGACGGGATGCGCTTCGCCTGCGCACGGGGAGCGCTGATGTCGGGCATGGAAGCGGGTGCCATGGCCGCGGTCTTCGCGCCGCCGGACCGGGTTGAGGCAGCCGTTGAAGCCTGGAGCGCAGCGTCGGATGGGGCCGGGGTGAACATCTCCGCCGACAACGGCGCGCACCAGGTGATCAGTGGCGCGCTGGCGGGAATCGAGGCGGTCTCCGCGCAACTGGAGTCGGATGGGCTCCGGGTGACGCGGCTGAATACCACCAAGGCGTTCCACAGTGCCCTGGTCGAGCCGATCCTGGATGCGCTTGGGGCGACGCTCGATGGCATGGAGATCTCCCGGCCCTCACTGACCCTGGTGAGCAACCTGACGGGCCGGGCATTGGAGGCCGGTCAGACGCTGGACGGCGCATATTGGCGGCGGCACGCCCGGCAGGCCGTGGCGTTCGCCGGCGGCGTCAGAACGATGGCGGAACTCGGAGTGGATCTGGTGATCGAGCTCGGCCCGCGTCCGGTGCTGGCGCCCATGGCGCTGTCCGCCTGGCCCGAGTCCCCCGACACGCCCGCGCCGCGCGTGCTGTCCAGCCTGGAGCCGCCGCCTGACGATGCGTCGGCGACGCCGGGCGCGGGTGAGTTCATTCGCGCCGCCGCGGAGGCGTATGAGGCCGGCCTCCCGGTTCGCTTCGAGGGACTGTTCGCGGGGGAATCTCGCCGGCGGATCTCGCTCCCGAGCTACCCGTTCCAGCGCACGCACCATTGGCTGGACGCCCCGAGGCGCCGGCGCGGGGTCGCCGGACATCCTCTGCTGGGAGACCGGCACGAGTCCGCGCGGGGCGAGATCACCTTCGAGAGCGAGTTGTTCCCGTCGGACCCACAGTGGCTGGACGACCATCGCGTGTTCGACCGGGTCATCGCCCCCGGCGCGCTCTACGGGGCGATGGCGGCGTCCGCGGCCCGCGTCGAGGGGAGCGGAACGGTGGTTGTGGAAGACTTCCAGCTCCACAACGCGCTGGTCTTCCCCGAGGACGACTCGACGGACGGCGACGGCGAAGCGGGTCGCCGGCTTCAGCTGGTGCTCGATCAATCCGATGAGCCGTCGCGGGCCGTCCAGATCTACAGCAAGGGTAGCGAGGGGGGATGGACCCAGCACGTGGAAGGCCGGGTGTCGTTAGGGGGTTCGGCGCCGGAAGCAGGTGAGCGACTGGATCTGGACAGGCTCAAGGCCACTCTTTCGCCGCTGGACGTGAACGGCTACTACGGCGCCAGAGCGGATACCGGCGTCCATCTCGGCCCCTCCTTCCGCACGCTCGCCAGGGCCTGGTCCCGACCCGGCGAAGCGCTCAGCGAGGTGCGGCTGCCGGAGGGCATCTCCCGCGACGGCGTGGATATTCATCCTCTCCTGCTGGACGGCTGCTTCCAGACCGTGGGAGCGGCGCGCGACCTGTCCGGCCCGCACGGCTCCGTGACCTACCTGCCCTTCGGCTGGGAGAGGTTCTGGCTGACGGCCGGGCGCCTCCCGGACCGCGTGGTCTGCCATGTGCGCCTCAGCGAGGGGTCACGGGATGCGGACACGGATGAGGGCGCCGCGCCGGAGGTCCTGACCGCGGAGCTGCGCATCTGCAACCGCAGCGGCGTGCAGCTCGGCGGCTTGAGCGGCTACACCATCAAGCGGGCGACCCGGGCGGCACTGCTGTCCGTGGCGGATGACGTAAAGGACCTCCTGTACGAGGTGCAGTGGCGCGAGCGGGCCCTTCCGCCGGGAATGCCGTCCGCCGACTTCTTCCCCACGCCGGGTACCATCAAGGCCGGCGCACAGTTGTTCACGGGCTATCTCACCGACGCCGGCGTCGATCCGGACGATCGGGACGCGCTGCTGGCGGACCTGGAAGCGTGGTCCTGGTCCTACGCGCTTGCGACGCTGGACCGGCTGGGCTGGCGGCGGCAGCCGGGTGCGCTCGTGGATTCGGAGGAACTGCGTGAGCGGCTTGGCGTGAGCCCGGATCACCCGCGCCTCTTCCGCAGGATGCTAGAAATGGCCGCCAAGGGGGGAGTGCTGCGCGAGGAGGACGACGGTCGCTTCGCAGTGCTCGTGGGATCGGAGGATGCGTGGCCGGAGGTCTTGCCGCGCGACCCCGACGAATACGCCACCGACATGGCGGACCGCTATCCCAACGGGCTGATCGAGGTCGGGCTGTTCCGCCGCTCCGGGGGCGCCCTGGCCGAGGTGCTGCGCGGCCGCGAGGATCCGCTGACCCTGCTTTTCAGCAGCGGGGAGCCGACCGCGGCCGACCTGTACCTGAAGGCCCCGGTGGCGCGCGCGGCGAACGAGATGCTGGCCGAGGCCGTGCGGGCGCTCGTGGCTGCGCTGCCGCCAGACCGTCGTCTGAGGGTGATCGAGGTCGGCGCGGGGACGGGTTCGGCGACCGCATCCGTCCTGCCCGAACTCCCGGAAGGGCGATTCGACTACGTCTACACCGATATCTCCGCGGGTTTCTTCTCGGAGGCCGAAGCGCGCTTCGGGGACGGCGGCGGATGCATCGAATACCGCCCGCTCGACATCGAGAAGGATCCGATCGCCCAGGGCTTCGACGCGCACGGCTACGACGTGATCATCGCCTCCAACGTGCTGCACGCGACCCGTTATCTCGAAGAGACCCTCGCCCACTGCCGCCAGCTGCTCGCCCCGTCGGGACAGATGATCGCGCTCGAGAACCTCAGCGGCCTCGGGTGGATGGATCTGACCTTCGGCCAGCTGGACGGCTGGTGGCGGTTTGCCGACGACTACCGCCCCCATCACGCCCTGGCGTCCCCCGCCGTGTGGCGCCAGGCGCTCGGCGACGCGGGTTTTGCGGCGTCGGAGGTCGTGGGTGTGGACGAGTCGGATTCGACCCGGATCCCGGACAAGGGCGTGATCGTGGCGCAGGGCCCGGAGCGGGTGACCGAGCCCGCGGGTGTCTGGATTCTGGCAGCGGACCGCGGAGGGATGGCGGCAGGGATGGCGGCGGATCTCGCGGACAGAAACCAGACCGTGCTCCTGGCAAGCGACGCAGGACCGGAGGACGCGTTGCCGGACGCGGCCCGTCCCGGCGTGTTCCGGGTGCGCGTCGACATGGCGCGGCGCGAGTCGTGGCAGTCGGTGGTCGAAGGACTCCCGGACGGCGCGGAGCTCAGCGGCCTGGTGCACCTCCTGTCGCTCGACGGCCGCGATGCCGGGGCAACGACGGACGAGATCGGCGAAGACGTTGCCCGGGTGGGCGCGAGCGCGCTGGCCATGGTGCAGGGAGTCGGCGACGCCGCCGCGACCCCCGGCAACGGGGTGTGGTTCGTTACGCGCGGGGCGCAGATCCTGGAGCGGGAACGCGGCGGGCAACCATGTGGAGCGGCACTGTGGGGCTTCGGCAAGGGAGTGGCCCGGGAAGCCGCGCATCTGCAGCCCCGGATGGTGGATCTCGATCCCGGCTTGAACGCCGCCGCACCACACCTCGTCAACGAGCTGATGTATCCCGACGAAGAGAACCACATCGTCTTCCGCTCGGGCCGCCGTCAGGTGGCGCGCCTGGTGCGGACCGGCGAAGGGGCGCCGCGGCTTGCCCTGCCCGACGATCGGGAGTGGGTCCTGGCCCCGGATCCGTCCGGGATCTTCGACCGGCCGTATGTCCAGCCGCTTCCGGCGCGTGCTCTGGAGCCCCGTGAAGTCCGCGTGGCCGTAGCGGCCGCCGGGCTCAACTTCTGGGACGTCTTCCGGTCGCTCGGCTTCATAGAGGAGGGGCTCCTGGGGAGGGAGATGTGCGGCCACATCGTCGACATCGGGTCCGAGGTCACCACCGTCTCGGTGGGCGACCAGGTGGTCGGACTGGGGTTCGGTGCCTTCGGGCCCCAGATGATCACGCACGAAGAGCTGGTGGCACACGCACCCGCGGGCATCTCGGTGACCGGACTGGCGACGATACCGAGCGCGTACGTGTCCGCCGCCCTGTCCTTCGAGCTGTCCGGGCTCGAGGCGGGCGAGCGGGTATTGATCCACGCCGGCGCGGGAGGGGTGGGCCTCGCAGCCATCCAGCTCGTGCAGGCGGCGGGAGCGGAGGTCTTCGCGACTGCCAGCGCCCCGAAACAGTCCTATCTCCGGTCCCTGGGCGTGAAGCACGTCTTCGACAGCCGCACGACCGAGTTCGCCGCCGAGATCATGGAAGCGAGCGGCGGCGCAGGGGTCGACGTGGTGCTCAACAGCCTCACGGGAGAAGGCTTCATCGACGCCAGCCTGTCCTGCCTGAGGCACGGTGGCCGCTTCGTCGAGATGGCCAGACGGGACATCCTCAGCGAGGACGAAATGGCCGCCGTGCGCCCGGATGTCGGGTACGACATCCTCGAGCTGGACGTGCTCAAGAAGACCGACCCGGAATGGGTGGGAAGGGTCCTGCGGGGGCTGATGCGGCGAGTCGCGTCAGGCGAACTGACGCCGATCGTCCACAGCAGGTGGCCATTGGCGGAGGCGGGCGCCGCGCTGAGCTTCATGCGCGCGGCCCGGCACCTGGGCAAGATCGTCGTGACCACGCCACCGGTCGAGAACGGACGCCTGCGGCCGGACCGCACCTACCTGGTGACCGGCGGCCTCGGCGGAATCGGGTGCGCCGTGGCGGTCTGGCTGGCGAACCGGGGCGCCGGCGCAATCGTGCTCAATGGGCGCCGCCCCCCCGACACCGAGGCCGAAGAGACCATCCGGGAGCTTCGGGAGCGCGGCGTGGACGTGCGGGTCGAGCTCGCGGACGTCACCGACACCGATGCGATGGACGGGATACTGTCGCGGATCGATCGGGAGCTCCCGCCGCTGGGAGGTGTGATCCACAGCGTCGGCGTGCTGTCCGATGGGGCGCTGACCAACCAGGACTGGGACAGGTTCGAGACGGTCCTTCGGCCCAAGATCCTCGGAGCCTGGCACCTGCACCGCGCGACCCTGGACCGCGACCTGGACATGTTCGTGCTCTTCACCAGCCGCGTCGGCGTCATGGGCAATCCGGGCCAGGCCAACCACGCCGCCGCCAACGCGTTTCTCGACCAGCTCGCCGGTCACCGCCGGGCGCTCGGGCTTCCGGGACAGGCCATCGCCTGGGGGGCCTGGTCGGAGATTGGCGAAGCGGCGGAACAGCGGGAGCGCATCGAGCGGCAGCGCTCGGCGCTCGGCGGGCGCTGGTTCACGCCGGAGCAGGGGATGAAGGCGTTCGACAGGCTGGTGCGCGAGGATGTGACCCATTCCGTGGTGATGGCCATGGACTGGTCGGTCTTCGAAGAAGCCGTGGATGAGCGCCCGCCCCTGGTGGAGGACCTGCTCTCGGCGGCCAGCGAGACCGAAACCGACAGCACGAGCGCCCCCAGGGACCTGCTTTCGCGGGTTCGGGAAGCACCCGCGTCCGAGCGCGAGAGCCTCCTGGTGTCGTTCCTGCAGGGTGAGGTCCAGGCCGTTCTGCGCCTGCCCTCGGCACCAGCGCCGACGGTCGGGTTCTTCGACCTGGGAATGGACTCGCTGATGGCCGTCGAGTTGCGCAACCGGCTCAACCGGGCGCTTTCCGGCGTCTACACGGCGCCCAACACGCTCGTGTTCGACTACCCGGACATCGCCACGCTGGCCGGCCACCTGAACGAAGAACTCGCCGGGAGCGGCGACGCGCCCGATCCTCCGCCTCAACCGGAGCCGGCAACCCAACCCGCACCCCAGCCCGCAACCCAACCGCAGGCACAGGCCGACGACAACGCGATCGCGATCGTGGGCATGGCGTGCCGCTTCCCCGGCGCTCCGGACCTCGCGGCGTACTGGCGCCTGCTCGAAGACGCGAAGGATCTCGTCACGGACGGACGCCGGGACCCCGGTCCCTGGATCGGCGTCGCCGGAAACCCCGGCGAAGGCGACGCCTATTCCCGGCGCGGAGCGTTTCTGGAAGACATCGACAAGTTCGACGCCAGGTTCTTCGGGATTCGGCCGATCGAAGCGCGGATGATGGATCCCCGCCAGCGCCTGCTGCTCGAAACCACCTGGCACGCGCTGGAAGACGCGGGCGTGGATCCCGCACGGCTGAAGGGCAGCCGCACCGGCGTGTATGTCGGAACGGGCAGCGGGGACTACCGGGATGTCGTGGAAGCCGGCGGCGAGACCCACGGCTACCTCGGCACGACCATGAGCGTCACCGCCGGGCGGATCTCGTTCGCACTCGGCCTCACCGGACCCGCGGTACCGCTCGACCTTGCATGCGCGTCGTCGCTGGCAGCCGTCCATCAGGCCGCATCCGCGCTGCGCCTGGGCGAAGTCGACACGGCACTGGTCGGCGGCGTCAACGCCATCCTGTCATCGGAGGTCGCGACCTTCATGGCGCAGCTCGGCATGCTGTCCGCCAGGGGGCGCTGCAGTACCTTCGACGCCGCGGCGGATGGATTCGTGCGCGGCGAGGGGTGCGGGGTCGTGGTGCTCAAGCGCCTGAGCGAGGCCAGGGCGGACGGAGATCGAATCTGGGGCGTCGTTCGGGGATCCGCCGTCAACCAGAACGGCACCAGCGCCGGACTGACTGTGCCGAACGGACCGGCGCAGGAGCGCGTGATCGAGGACGCCCTGTCCAGGGCGGGAATCCCACCGGCCGACGTGGACTACCTCGAGGCCCACGGGGCAGGGTCGGACCTGG
Organism: Longimicrobiales bacterium; assembly: GCA_965211645.1. GTDB lineage: Bacteria > Gemmatimonadota > Gemmatimonadetes > Longimicrobiales > Gaopeijiaceae > Bin94. The sequence goes on from OZ242947.1 coordinate 1,968,597, forward strand.
GAGATCCGATCGAAGTCCAGGCGGCAGCGGCGGTCTATGGACGCGAGCGGGATCCGGACCGTCCCCTGCTGATCGGATCCATGAAGACGAACATCGGACACCTGGAGGCTGCCGCGGGCGTGGCCAGCCTGATCAAGGCCGTCCTCGCCATGAACGAGGGCCGGATACCCGGGCAGCTGCATTTCCGCAACCCCAGCCCGCATCTGGATTGGGACCGCCTTCCGGTGAGGGTTACCGCCGAAGTCACGGAATGGCCGTCCCACCGCGATCGCCCACCGCGCGCGGGCGTCAGTTCGTTTGGAATCTCCGGAACCAACTCCCATGTCGTAGTGGAGGGGAACGGAACGCCGGAAAACGGCTCCGCGAGGGTGGGCAGCCTGGTGTGGCCGGCAGGCCCCCCGCAGCCTGTCGGGGTCGTGCTTCCCGACCGCGCCGCCGCGGTGCCGCCGGCAACCGGTGAGTACGGGTCGCGCGGGACGCGCATCCTGCCGCTCTCGGCCAAGTCGCCCCGCGCCCTGCGGGAACTTGCGGAGCGCTATCTCGCCTGGCTCGACGGGTGCCGAGGAAATGGGTCCACCGAAGACGGTGCCTCCGCTTCGATGCTCGCCGACATGGCCTGGACGGCCGGCATTGGCCGAAGTCACTTCGAACACAGGGCCGGCGTCGTTTTCCGCGACCGTGAATCGCTCCGCGATGGGCTGACCGCCGTCGCCGCGTTGCGCGACCCGGCCGGGCCGCGTCCCGCACGCCCTCCGTCCGGCACCGCGCCCAGGCTTGCCTTCGTCTACGCGGGGGAAGGAAGCGAGCACGAGGGCATGGGGAGTGATCTCCATGATCGTGAACCGGTCGTGCGCGCCATCCTGGACCGATGCGACGCGGTCCTGAGGGAGGAACGGGACGGAGCCTCCCTGCTGGACGTCATGTTCGGCAAGACCGACTCGCGGGAAACCCTCCGCGACCCTGAGTGGGCACAGCCCGCGGTATACGCGCTTGCCAGCGCCCTCACTGCGCTGTGGGCCAGCGCAGGGATTCGTCCAGCTGTGGTCGCGGGACAGGGAGTCGGCGAGCTGGCCGCGGCATGGGTCGCCGGCCTGTTCACACTGGAGGACGGACTCCGGCTGGCCGCGGCCCGAGGTGTTGCCCTTGCGCGCCCCAGGACGCGTATGGCGGCCGCCGTGCCGTCGGCGGGGGCCGAGGAGGATCCCTTCGCCGACCTGGATGCGGTCTTGCAGGGCGTCGCGTTCGCTACGCCCTCGCTGACCCTCCTCAGCCAGGTGACCGGCCAGGCGCTCGACTTCGGAAGGGCCCGCAGCGCCGACTACTGGCGTGAACAGGCCCGCGCGGCCCAGGCTCTCGACCTTGTTGCAAACAGGCTGGCCGAACTGGACGTCGATCTGGTCGTCCAGACGGGCGCACAGACGGCCGGAAGCCCGGTACCACTGGACGCATGGCCCGGGTCGACGGTTGATGAGAGCTTCGCGGAATCGGTCGCGAGAGCGTACGAGGCCGGGTTTGAAGTCTCGTTTGCCGGATTGTTCGCCGGGGAGACGCGGCGGCGGATATCCTTGCCGGCCTATGCGTTCCAGCGCAAGCGCCACTGGATCGAAGTGGAACGCTAGATCAGCCGCTGCTCCTCCAGAAACTGGCGCATGGTCTCAACGCACTCCCGGGGCTTCTCGAGCTGCAGGAAATGCGTTGTTTCCGGTATGAAATCGTAGTCGACAGTCTGAATGTGACTGAGGTTGAAGGTGGGCAGATAGGCATAGGGCAAGGTGGGATCGGACCCGATGACCTTTGTCGGGCAAGGGAGATGCCCGAAGTCCACCAGGAAGGCGTAGGTCCGTATGTATGCGACGATCTGCGCCTCATACTCCCGAGGGCACCGAAGCTCATAGCCGTCTTCGCCCGGCGACTCGGTCAGGACCGTTCTGGCCATGAGTTCCGACGCGCCGGGGACTGCTCTGACCAGCAGCGGCAGATAGCTCAGGAGGTCGGTGAAGTCACTTCGCTTCTGAAATCGATCGGTGCGTCTCCGTGTCATCCCTGCGGAACGCTCGGCCAGCGCGTCGTAGTCCGGGTCGCCCGGGCCGGGCCTGTAGAGGGGTGGATCGAACAGAATCCAGGCGGACAGCGTTCCGCTCCGGCCCACGGAAAGCTGGGGCGACAGCAGCGTGGTCAGCGCCGAAAGTGAATGAAACACGCCGATCGTCGGCCGATCCCCGTAGTTGGCCTCCACCGCTTCGATGACCTGCTCCTGGTCCCGGACCAGGTTGGGCATATTGTGTTCGCTGCGCGCGCCGACCGTGTTCCACCCGTGGTTTCTCAGATCGTAGACGCACAGGTCGAAGTCTTCGACGAGCAGTGACCAGAACGGGTAGTAGAGGTCGATCGCAAGCCCGTTACCGTGGCACAACAGGATCCGGGGGCCGGCGGGATTCCCGTGCCTGCGCACAATCGTGATGCTGCCGTCGTCGTGACGCACACGGCACACGGAACGCGGCTCGGGCACCTTCCATACGGCTCGCGAACTCACACCTCAACGCCCCTCCGGTCCCTCTGGCCACGAACGGGGCTGCCCGACGCCCGGGCAGGGCCGTCGGGCAGAAACCAGGGTCAGCCGATCTTCGAGTCGAGGTGTGCGACCAGTTCCCCGAAGGTGCCAATCTTGCCGCAGTCCTCCGGCGGGATCGACACGTTGAATTCGCGTTCCACGATCCTCATGAAGGCGACCGCGTCCACTGAGGAAATCCCTGAATCGGCGAAGCCTCCGTCAAGCGTCGGCTCATGACCAAGATCCAGATGCTGGTCGATCAATGCTCTCAGTCGGCTCTCGGTTCCGGCCATGGGTTGCTGGTCCTTTGCGTTTGGAATTGGGGGATGGGGAAACCAACCGGCACATAGTGGGCAGCACTTATCCCAATGTCAAGGAGGACGCCTGCTTGCAAGGTCTGCTTGCCCGCCGGCCTTTGCTCGCACGATGCCTGCTTGCGACCGGTCGCTACCATCGTCATGCCCGGCGCGCTATTGTGCGCTGTCGACACCGTGCGCCACTCCTCATCCGCGACCACGGCAATCCTGAACGCCTCCAGGGTCCAGCAGGGTCACCATGACCACCACCCCGGCCTCGGAGCCGCCTGGCGGCTCGACTGTCCGCTACCAGCCCGACGAGGCGCCACCGCTCAAGCTCGCGGTGGGCGTCGGCCTGCAGCTGGCGGTCCTCAACATCGCGGCCGTGATGCTGATCCCGATGGTGGTGATGCGGGCTGCCGGGATGTCCGACTCCTATCTCTCCTGGGCGGTGCTCGCCTCGGTAACCGTCTGCGGGCTGACCACGGTGGTCCAGGCCTTTCGCGCCGGTCGCTTCGGTGCCGGACACGTGATGGTCATGGGCACCTCCGGGGCGTTCATCCCGGCCTCGATCATGGCGCTCGCCGAGGGCGGGCCCTCCCTGCTTGCCACACTCGTCGTCGTTTCGGCCCTCGTGCCGCTGGTGCTCTCGTGGCGCCTGTCCCTCTTCCAGCGGATCCTCACCCCCGCCGTATCCGGGACCGTGATCATGCTCATCCCGGTCACCGTGATGCCGTTCGTGTCCAGTCTCCTTTCCGGCGGCCCGGAGGACGCCAGCGCGTCGGGCGCGCCGCTCAGCTTCGTGGTGACCGTGGTTGTCATCGGCGGACTGGCCCTCAAGGCGACGGGGTCGCTACGGCTCTGGGCCCCCGTCGTCGGCGTGGTCGCGGGCTCGGCGATCGCGGCCTACCACGGCCTCTACGACCTGGAGCGCGTCGCCGCGGCTCCATCGATCGACCTGCCGCAGGCCCAGGCGCCCGGTTTCGACTTCGGGTTCGGACCCGGTTTCTGGACGCTGCTTCCCTCGTTCCTGCTCGTGGCCGTGATCGCCGCGGTCCGCACGATGAGCAGCGCCGTCGCCGTTCAGCGCGTGTCGTGGCGCCGAACGAACCGCGCAATCGACTTCCGGGCCGTTCAGGGAGCGGTGGCCGTCGATGGCGTGGGCAACCTCCTCGCCGGGCTGGCCGGGACGGTCCCGGGCAGCGCCACCACCACCAGCGTGCCGCTCACGCAGCTCACCGGGGTGGCGGCCCGGGCGGTCGGGATCGTCGCCGGCGCGGCGTTCATCGCGCTGGCCTTCCTTCCGAAGGCGTTCGCTGCCATCCTCGCCATTCCGGATCCGGTCTTCGCCGGCTATCTCGTCATTCTGCTGGCGATGCTCTTCACGATCGGCATGAAGATCGTCCTGCAGGACGGGCTCGGTTACCGCGAAGGCCTGGTTGTCGGCATCGCCTTCCTTGCGGGCGTCAGCTTCCAGTACGGCATGATCTTCCCGGAGCACGTCTCGGGATTCGCGGGCGGGCTGCTCGAGAACGGGATGAACGCGGGCGGCCTGGCCGCGATCCTCATGACCCTGTTCCTGCGCGCCACGGACCCGCGTCCCAGCCGGCTCGAGACCTGGTCCGACCTGTCGGACCTGCCGGCGATCCGGGGGTTTCTGGGCAACTTCTCGTCGCAGAGCGGCTGGGGCCGGGAAATGGCCAACCGTCTGGCGGCCGCGACGGAAGAGACGCTGCTGACCCTCGCCGAGGGCCCCGCGACGGCCCGGCAGGACACCCGGCGACGGCTGCTGCTCACGGCGCGCCGGGAAGGCAACGGCGCGGTCCTGGACCTCCTTGTCGCGCCCGTGGGCGAGAACCTTCAGGACAGGGTCGCCCTGCTCGGCGAGGTGGACGACGACACGCCCACCGCACGTGAAGTTTCCCTGCGCCTCCTGCGCCACCTCGCGTCGTCGGTGACGCATCGCCAGTACCATGACACGGACATCGTGACGGTGCGTGTAGAGGCGCCTCGCTGACGGCCATCCGCGCGCCGGCAGCCCGGTCCGCGCGTTGCGAGGCTCCCTGGCCACATTCCGCACGGCTATCTTGGAGAGTCTCCCCTGCCCGATCCCCGGTGACTACTCCGATGCGGACCATCCCACCCCTCGTTCCCGTCTTCGCGTTGGCCGCCGTCGCAGCCTGCGGCGAGGCGGCCCCCCCCGTGCCGGCCTCGCTGTCCCTCTCGCCGAACTCGCTGAGCTTCAGCTCCCTGGCCGACACCGCCCGCCTCACCGCCACCGTCCGCGACGAGGGCGGCGAAGTCATCCTGGATCCCACAATCATCTGGGTCTCGCACGACGCCACGGTAGCCCGGGTCGACGCGCCGGGGCAGGCTCAAGCCGTTCTGGTCACCTCCATCGCCGACGGCAGCACCACCATCACCGCCAGCGCGGGCGCAGCGAGCGCCGCCGCAACCGTTCAGGTCGAGCAGGTCGCCACGGCCGTGGAGGTCACCGCGCCCGTGGACTCGCTCATCGTTGGTGATTCGGTGCAGATGACCGCCCAGGCGTCCGATGCGGCGGGATCGGCAGTGGCCGGCGCCCTCTTCTCCTGGGAATCCAGCGACCCCGGGATCGCCACCGTCGACGAAGATGGCCGGGTACGCGCCCGCGCCCCGGGTGCCTTCGAGATCACCGCCACCCTCGGCCAGCTCAGCGCCTCGGCAGCCCTGACCTCGCTCCCCCTCCCCGAGCGCCGGGTCCTGCAGGCCATCTACGAGGCCGGCGGCGGCGCGCTCTGGAAGGACAACACCAACTGGCTCACCGACGCGCCGCTCGACGAATGGTACGGCGTCCACCTCGACGACGACGGGCACCTGCAGCACCTGCTCCTCACCGACAACGGCCTGATCGGGAGCATCCCGCCCGAAATCGCCAGCCTGGCCCGCCTGGAGTCGCTGCACCTCGGCCTCAACAGCCTTGCCGGCCCCCTGCCGCCCGAGATCCGCCACCTCAAACGGCTGAAGTCGCTGGAGCTGACCTACAACGCGCACGACGGGCCGATCCCGCCCGAAATCGGCGAACTGACCGCGCTCGAGTGGTTCGGCGCCTTCGGCAACCGGTTCGGCGGCGAGATCCCACCCGAAATCGGCAACCTCTCCAGCCTCGAATCGCTGGACCTCTGCTACAACCGCCTCACCGGCCCGATCCCGCCCGAAATCGGCAACCTCTCCAGCCTCAGGCGACTCGCGCTCTGCGGGATCGACTCAAACCCCACCGAGGGCAACCGCCTGAGCGGCGAAATCCCGCCCGAAATCGGCAACCTCGTCAACCTGAGCCTCCTCAGCCTCGGCGCCAACGTTCTCACCGGCCCGATTCCGGCCGAGATCGGCAATCTCACCCAGCTCGACTCACTCCTCCTCTACAGCAACGAGCTCACCGGCATCCCGCCCGAAATCGGGAACCTGGCGAGCCTCCAGTGGCTCCTCCTCTACGGCAACCGGCTGACCGGCTCCATCCCTCCCGAAATCGGCAGCCTGGAACGCCTCCGTGTGCTCAACCTCGGATGGGGGTGGAAGAGCGGACGCAACCTGATCACCGGCTCCATCCCGCCGGAAATCGGCAGCCTCGAACGCCTCGAACGCCTCGACCTCGGCGGCAATCAGCTCACCGGCCCCATCCCTCCCGAAATCGGCGCTCTGCGCGCGCTGGTGAACCTCGAGCTGGGCTCGAACATGCTCCAGGGGGCGATCCCGCCCGAAGTCGGCAACCTCACGCGCCTGACTTCGTTCGCGGTCTGCAAGAACGACCTCGAAGGGCCGGTCCCCGCCGAGCTGGGCAACCTCGCCCGCCTGACCCAGCTCTTCCTCTGCACCAACGGACTCTCGGGCCCATTGCCCCCGGACCTCGGCAACCTGCGCGGCCTGCGCCGCCTGATCGTGGCCGGCAACCGCCTGACCTCCGCCGTGCCCCCGTCGATGGTCTCGCTTCGTCAACTCCGCGAGTTCTTCTGGCAGAACAACGCCGGCCTCTGCGTCCCGCTCCTCGAAGCGTTCGACTCGTGGCTCGCCCGCATCCCCGAGAACGCGCGCCACGGGGAGCGCTGCGTGCAGGCTTCCGCCGCCGACGGCACCGGTGGCATCACAGCCGTCCCCGACGTGGATGCGGGTCCTTTGAGGCATGTGACTGAAGAGCGACCGCTGCCGCCCCGCCCGATCGCTGAACTCCGCGGCCACCGGTAGGCGTGCTGCCGGGTTGGGACTGCCAGGCCCTCGCGCCCGGCGCGTGCTCGCCAAATTGCCCGCGTGCGAGCCGCCCGATCAGAAGCGAAGCCGCAAACCCACCATCACGCCGGCACCATCCGGCAGCGGGATGACCTGCCATTCGTCCCGCTGGCTCCTGGAACCCAGGATCAGGCCGGCCGCACCGCCGAGCACGCCTCCGGCCCCCCCGTAGCCCAGTCCGAACTGGGCCCCGGCCCTGACGTGTTCGGAGACGGCGAAGTTGCACTCGGCGTCAAGGCACTCCGGGCCCACCGCCAATCCGAGGAGAAACCCGATCGCGGCGCCGCCGAGGGCTCCCCTCACGAGGCCCTTCTTCGCCCACGGAACCGCGTTGGTCCCGGTCGCCAGATCCCGCTCGAGCCAACGGACCTCCGCTCGCCGGATCGAGCGCGAGACACCGTTCGGAAGGGTCATGTCGAAGCCGTTGTCCTGCACGCCCGAGACCCGGCCGATCAGCGTCTCGCCCACCAGGACCACGCGCACCCTGTCTCCCACGTCCTGTGCGGCGCTCGCCTGCGGTGAGGCGGGGAGGACAATCAGCGCCGCCGCGAGGGCGCTCAAGGGGAAGGCCGTCCGGGACGAGGCCGTTCGGCGCGTCGAGTCGAACCAACTCATTGTGATTTCTTTCACAAGCGAGGCACGGCCCGTGATCGGGCCGAGGGGGTGGGAGGTCATGTTACCGGTCTCGCGATGCCGGGTGCAAGTCCGGGAAACCGACCCTTCGACCGGCCGCGATCCTTCACCGGCAACCCGCTCGACCGACCGGCTACCCACATCGCCGACCCGCTCGACCGACCGGCCAACCCGCACCGTCGACCCGCAACTCCGCCGCGCGGGCGTGGGCCTCGAGCCCTTCCATGCGCGCGAGCGCGGCCGCGTCCCTCGCCACCAGGTCGCGCCCGGGTCCCGGCTCCAGCCTGAGCCAGGTGGGCCGCCTGAGGAAGGAGAACACCGACAGTCCCCCGGTGAAACGCGCCGTCCCGCCCGTCGGCAGCGTGTGATTGGGGCCCGCGCCGTAGTCGCCGAAGACTTCCGCGACGGACTCGTTGACAAATACCGACCCGAAGGTGGTGAGCCCCTGCTCCCATTTGTCGGCACGGCTTCCGTGGAGCTGCAGGTGCTCGGGCGCGAGCGCTTCGCAGCAGCGGAGTGCTTCGTCCTCGTGAGCGACGACGGCAAATCCGTTCTTCAGGCCCGCGATCGCGGTCGCGGCGGTCGGCAGGTCGGCCAGCTGGCGGGCGAGTTCGTCCTCGACGCGCGCGACCAGGCCGGCCGACGTGGTGATCAGGACCGGCAGCGCCGCGGCGTCGTGTTCGGCCTGCGCGAGCAGGTCGGCGGCGATCAGGACCGGGTCCCCCGCTTCGTCGCTGAGGACGGCGAGCTCGGAGGGGCCGGCCAGGAGGTCGATGCCGACCACGCCCGACAGCAGCAGCTTGGCCGCCGTCACCCACTGGTTTCCGGGCCCGACGACGACGTCGCATCGCGGCACCGGAGGGACGCCGTACGCCATGGCCGCCACGGCCTGCGCCCCCCCCACCCCCAACAGCCCCGCCACCCCCGCCACCGCCCCCGCCACCATCACCTCGCGGGACGGCCTCGGCGAGGCCAGCCACACCTCATGCACCCCGGCCACCCTGGCGGTCACGGCCGTCATCAGCACCGACGACGGCAGCGGAAACCGCCCTCCCGGCGCGTAGCATCCCGCCACGCGGACGGGCACCACCCTGTCGCCGGCCATGCCCCCCTCCACCGCCACCGCCACCGGCCCCCCCGACTCCAGCTGCGCACGGGCGAAGTGCTCGATCCGGCCCGCGGCGCGCTCCAGCACCTCGCGGTCGGCCGCGGGAAGCGACGCGAGCGCCTCCTCCATCTCGGCGGGCGTCCGCACCAGCGCGCCGCCGGCTTCAAGACCGTCGTACCGCTCCGCGTACTCGCGCAGCACGTCCTCCCCGCCCTCCCTTACGGCCTCCAGGATCTCGAGCACGGCCGGGATGATTCCGGGCGGCACGGCAGGCTGGCGCTCACGAGCCACATCGCCCGCTGCGACCCGTCTCAACCGCACGCGCGGCTGCCCTGCGCCTCCACCCGACTCGCCAGATCCCCCGCGCCCCTCACGCACCGTCCGCTCCCTTCGGCGCCGACGCCACCCTGCGCTTCACCCTGAGGCTCCTCCGGTCGAGTTCCCGTTCGACGTCGGCCAGGCTCGCGCCCGCGCGTTCCAGTGCGACGCTCAGGAAATACAAGACGTCGGCCGCCTCCTCGACGACCCGCTCTGCCCCCGAGGCGCGCCCCAGTTCGCCCGCCTCCTCGACCAGCTTGCCCCGCAGGAAGGCTCCGTCCTCGAGCAGCCGGCTCGTCAGCGACCCCGGCACGGCTTCGGCCCGCCGCGACCTGACCGTCCGTTCCAGCCTGCGCAGCCCGTCAGCCGGGCCGAAGCAGGTCCACTCGCCGGTGTGGCAGAACCCGTCGCCCGCCTGCGCGACCGTAAAGCGCAGGGCGTCGCGGTCGCAGTCGGACTCGATGCGCACCAGCGCCTGGGTCGCGCCCGACGTCGCGCCCTTGCGCCAGAGCCCCCGCGAGCGGGAATGGTACGCGCCGATCCCCTCGTCGATCGCCGTGCGCACGCTCTCCAGGCTCGACCAGACCAGGCCGAGGGCGCCGCCGCGCTCGTCGGTCACGACGGTGGGCCAGAGCCCGTCGGGCCGTTCGCTGCGGAGCGGCGCCGTGAACGCTTCGGCCAGGTCGAGGTTGCCGCGGTAGAGCGCCATCCCCACCTGGGCGTCGGCGCCGGAGCGGTCCAGCCACGCGATCTCGTCGGCGGTCGTGATCCCGCCGGCAACGGTCAGGCGGGAGGTTCCGGCGGCTTCCACCAGCGGCGCGATCTGGTCGCGCGGGAAGCCGCCCTCCCTGCCCTCTCCCTCGACGAAGGTGACGAGGAAGCCGCCCGCGAGGCCGCGCAGCTCGCGCATGCCGTCGTACACGGTGCGTCCCGTGCGCTCGGTCCACCCCTTGACGACGACCTCGCCCTCCCAGGCATCCAGCGCGGCCACCACGCGGCCGCGCGGCAGCCCTTCCAGCACCTCCGGGACGGCCGCGGTGCCGAGAACGACCTTCGCGGCGCCGCGGTCCAGCCATTCGAGCGCCCCGTCCCGGTCGCGAATGCCGCCGCCCACCCGGCACGGCACCATCCGGCACAGCTCCTCGATCACGGCGGTGTTGTCGCCGCGCCCCAGCGCCGCGTCGAGATCCACCACCGCCACTTCCCCCACCCGGCCGAAGCGCTCGGCGAGCGGACGCGGATCGCCCGCCTCCAGCACCTTGCGGCGGCCCTGCACCAGCTGCACCGCCTGCCCGTCCATGAGGTCGATCGAGGGGATGATCATGCCGCCCCCTCGCCGGCGCGCGCCGCTGCCATCTCTCCGGCACGCACCGCCGCAACCGCACCCGCGTACCCCGGCCGCACCGACACCCCCAGCCCCGCCAGCGCCGCCTTCACGCCCTCCACCGTCCAGTTGCCCTGGTGGAAGATCGACGCAGCCAGCACCGCGTCGGCCCCGGCGCCGACCGCCTCGGCCATGTGCTCGGGGGAATCGGCGCCCCCCGACGCCACGATCGGCACGTGCACAACCGACCGCACCGCGCGCAGCAGCGCCAGCTCGTACCCGCTCCGCGTACCGTCGCGGTCGATGCTGGTCAGCAGGATCTCGCCCGCCCCGCGCTCCACCGCTTCCCGCGCCCACGCGATCGCGTCCCGCGCCACCCGCTCGGTCCCGGAGCGCACGACGACCTCGTAGCCGCTGCCGCCGTCCCGTCCGTCGCCGCCCCGCGCATCGCCGTCACCGGCGCCCCGGTCGCCGTCGCCCCGAGCACCGCCGCTCCGCTTGCCGCTGCCTCGCGCCCCACCGTGCCCCAGCGCGTCGATCGACACCACCACGCACTGCGACCCGAACCGTGCCGCCAGATCGCTCAGCAGCTTCGGGCGCCGCAGCGCCGCCGTGTTCACGGCGACCTTGTCCGCGCCGGCCTCGAGGAGGGCGGCCGCGTCCTCGATCCCGCCGATTCCGCCCCCGACGGTGAGCGGCACCGAGAGGCGGGCCCGCACGGCGGCCACCGTGTCGAGGCGCGTGCCCCGCCCTTCCGGCGTGGCGGTCACATCCAGGACGACGACCTCGTCCGCACCCTGTTCCTCGTAGGCGCGCGCCAGTGCGGCCGGGTCGCCCTGGTCCTTCAAACCCCGGAACTTCACGCCCTTCACGACCCTCCCGTCGCGGACGTCGAGGCAGGGGATGATGCGGACGGGAAGCATCGCTCAGGCCTCCAGCCAGCGCGTCAGCAGCGCCTTGCCGTAGTCGCCCGACAGCTCCGGGTGGAACTGGCAGGCGACCACCGGACCCCGCTCGACCGCGGCCAGGAAGCGGCCGGCGTACTCGCACCAGACGGGCAGCCAGTCTCCGGGCGCGGCCGTGAGGCGGTACGAGTTGGCGAAGTAGGCGTAGCCGCGCGGCACGATTCCGCACCCCTCGGCCGGTGTCACCAGGTTCCAGCCCATCTGGGGAACGCGCCAGCCCTTTTCGCCGCTCTCGTAGCTGCCCACCACCCCGTCGAGCACCCCGAGGCCGGCCACGCCGGGCGCCTCTTCGCTGCCGTGAGCCATCAGCTGCATGCCCAGGCAGATGCCCAGCGTCGAACGTCCGCGCTCGATACGTTCACGCAGCGCATCCTCGAGGCCGTGCGCCGCGATCGCCCGCTGCGCCGCGGCGAACGCGCCGACCCCGGGCAGCACCAGGCGGTCGGCTGCCGCCACCTCAGCGGGGTCGGCCGTGGTGCGAACCGTGCAACCCAGACGCTCGAACCCGGTCAGCACCGAAGCCAGGTTGGCCGTGCTGGTGCGCACTACGGTCACGACGGGGTCGCGACCCGTCACAGCACGCCCTTCGTGGACGGCACGCCGTCTCCGCCGCCCGTCTGCGCCAGCGCGCCACGGAGCGCCAGCGCCACCGCCTTGAATGCCGCCTCGATGCGGTGGTGGTCGTTGGCTCCCCGGATCACGTCCACGTGCAGCGTCAATCCGGCCGCCTGCGCGAACGAGTGGAAGAAGTGCGGCACCATCTCGCAGGACAGCGCGCCCACCCGCTCCCGCCGGAGGCCGAGTTCGCCGGCGAAGAACGGGCGCCCGGATACATCCACGACCGCCCGCGCCAGTGCCTCGTCCAGCGGCGCGTACGCATGCCCGAAGCGCACGATGCCCGCCCGCCGTTCCCCCAGTGCCCGCGCCACCGCCTGCCCCAGCGCCAACCCGGTGTCCTCGACCGTGTGGTGGTCGTCAACCTCCAGATCGCCTTCACACTTCAGCTCCAGGCTCCACCCCGCATGGAAGGCCAGCGCGTGCAGCATGTGATCCAAGAACCCGATCCCGGTGCTCACCTCGACCGCGGCCCCGGCGTCCTGCCGCCCGCCCGACCGCCCGTCCAGGCCCAGGCGAACCTCGACCTTCGTCTCGCCCGTCTCGCGGGACACTTCGGCACTCCTGACTGCGTCACCCATCGAACAATCCTCCAAACCCGGCGTCGCCTTCAACGACGCGCGCGGCGCCCGCACCTTGAAGCGCGGTCCACACGCGCGCCCCCTCATCCTCTGTCTGCCCCGGCGGCACCACGCCCACCGGCACAACCCCCGCCCCCACCGCCGCCCGAACATCGTCCGGCGTGTCGCCCAGCATCCACGCGGTGCGCACCTCCAGCCTCTCCAGCGCGATCCGCACGGGCGCGGGATCCGGCTTGAGCGGCCCGTCCTCGCGGCAGACCACGGCGCTGAAGCACCCCCGCACCCCCTGCTCGCGCAGGAAACGCTCGGCGTCGGCGCGCGGCCGCCCGGTCACGATGCCCAGCCGCCGGACCCCGGCAAGCTCCTCGAGCAGTTCGCGGGACGGGATCAGCGTCTCGTGACGGCGCAGTCCCGGCGCGTCTTCGGTGCCCTGGTAGAGCTCCTCGAAGCGCGCGGTCACCTCCTCCAGCGACGCCTCGACCCCGGCATCCGCCAGCACCGAGTGCGTCACCGCCCAGTCGTCGTTCGCGCCGCCCGCCGCCTTCACGGCGCTGACCAGCTCGCTCGTGGCCTCCACCCCGAACGACGCGCACGTCCGCACGATCGCCTCGCGGTACGACCGCCTCACATCGGCGAGCACCCCGTCCATGTCGAAGAGCAGCGCCCCCGGTCCGGGCCCCAGCCCCGAGCCGCGTGGCGCCAGGCACCCGATCGCCCGCTCCACGCGGCGGAACTCGGCGTCGTCGCGCGGCACCGTAATCCGCACGTACTCCGGCAGGTGCGGGAAATACCTCACCAGGACGCCCTGAGCCGCCATCCCCCTGTGGATCCAGCGCGCATCGGGGAACGACGAGAAGACGAAGTTGGTCTGCGACGGCTGCGGCGTCCCTCCCGCACCCAGGATCACCTCGGCCAGCCAATCGCGCCGCTCCCGCACGTGCTTGACGAACCCGCGCATCTCCCCGACGCCGCTCCGCAACCGCTCGACCGCGATCGCGACCGACGGCCCGGTCAGCGCGTACGGCCCGCCGAAGCCGCGCAGCACATCGATCCGCGCCTTCTGCCCTACCGCGAAGCCCACCCGCAGCCCGGCCAGTCCCCACGACTTCGACATCGTGCGGATCATCACCACGTTGGGCAGCTCCAGGAGCGCCGCCGTGTGATCCTCGTCCGCGAATTCCGCGTACGCCGAGTCCACCAGCAGTACAACCTCCGGCGGGAGCGCCCCGGCAAGCCGCAGCAGCGACGCGGTCGAGAAGGCCCGCCCCGTGGGATTGTCGGGCGTGAGCACGGCGACCACCCCCGTCCGCTCGCTCACCTCGGCGAGGATGTCATCGTGCGGCAGCGTCCCCCACTCGTACTCGATCGGCACGAGGCTGCCCCGCGCCATCCGCGCGCACGCCGGGATCATCTCGAAGGTGGGCGTCGGGAAGACCATCTCCTGCTCCGGCGCCAGAAACGCGCGGAACACGCGGTCGATGGCGTCGTCGCCGCCGGTGGTGGCGAGCACGTTGGCCGGATCGACGCCCAGGTAGTCCGCGTAGGCCGCCTCGAGCGGCGCCGGGTCGGCGTACTTGCGCAGGATGCCCGGGCCGATCCGCTCCAACACGTCGAAGCACTCTCGCGGGGGCGGCTCGCCCTCGTTCATGCTGAGGTCGATGACGTCTCTCATGTCCGCGCCCCCTGTCGAATCGGCCGCGCTCATGGCACGATCTGCTGCGGCTCGGAGACGACGAGATCGGTGCCGCCCCGGGCCTTCACCTCGAGAAGCAGCGCCGGCAGCGCCGTCCTCGGCACCGCCACGCGCACCGCATACCCGGCATCCCCGTGCAGCCGCGACACCGACGGCTCGCGCATGCAGGGCAGGATCGAGACGACCCGCTCGAAGTCCTCCTCGGCGACGTTCAGCTCCAGCATCACCCGCCGCCGCGCCTCGAGAACCGATTTGAGGAGGAGGACGAGGTCGTCGATCCGGGCCCGGCCGGCCGGGTCTTCAAGGGCGGCGGGGTTGGCGTAGAGCCGGGTGGAGGAGAGCATCAGCGTGTGCGCGACCACGAGGCCGTTTCCGCGCAGGGTCTCACCCGTCGCGGTGTTGTCGACGATGAGGTCGGCGTCCTCCGGCGGGAACACCTCGGTCGCCCCGTAGGACCGCACCACCTCCGCTTCGAAGGGCCGCCCCCGCGCCCACCGCTCCGCAAGACGCACGTACTCGGTGGCCACCACGAGGCGGCGGCCGGCCGGCAGCGCCCCATCCGCCAACAACGCCGCGGGCGCCGCCGCGACCACCCGCACCGGGTCGAGCCCGGTGTCGAGCAGCTCGGCGAGGTCGGCCCCCAGCTCCGCGACCCAGTCGGCCCCGGCGAAGCCGACATCCCGCGAGCCGGCGTGCAGCATCCTCACCACGTTCTGCGGCTTGAGCAGCTTGGCCTCGAAGCCGGGCCACGTGAGCGCGGGCCGATAGTTGCGCGACCCGAGCCGCACGTCGATCCCCGCGTCGGCCAGCAGCGCGAAGACGCCGTCCTGCATGCGTCCCTTCGGCAAGCCGATGCGGATCGTCCGCTCGCCGCCCGCCTGGACACCCGCGTCTTCAACCTGCGAGGCGGGCCGCGAGCCCACGCTTCGATCTTCCAGCACTGTGCCATTCATCCCGGTTGTCATCTCCTTCCGGCCGGTCCTCCCCGGGAATCGACCAGCGCAAAAAAAAGCGCCGACCCCCCGAGGAAGCCGGCGTTTGGGTATTCCGTTCGCTTTCGTACGGTTACACCGTCACGCGGCCGCCTCTCCGGAGTGGCCGTGATGGTGATGCGTCGCCGTGCGGGTACGAATAGTCATAGGGCCCTAATAGTCAAGGCTTGGGAGTCGGATGTCAACCGGGCAGACAGCCCGTTTTCACAGGGCCGCCCAGCCCCCTTCCCGCTGCTTGACCTGATATACATGATCATATATAGTTTTATGTGTATGAATTATGATGGATCGTAGAGTCATGAAAGCCATCCAGGTAACATTCGACGAGACGCTTCTCGCCCGCCTCGACAGACACCCCATGGTTCGTGAGCGCGGTCGGTCCGCGGTTCTGCGCGAGGCCACCGCGGACTTCCTCAAACGCAAGCAGGCCGAAGAGATCGACCGCACCTACCGCGAGGGCTACGGGGCCGGCGCCGGACCCGATTGCGAACTGGAAGGGTGGACGGCTCAGGGAGTGTGGCCCGAAGAATGAACGGCCGGCCCCGGAGGGGCGAAATCTGGCTCTACACCTTCGAGCCACCGGACAAGAATCGGCCGGTGGTTGTCCTGACCCGTCCGTCCGTGCTTCCTCTTCTCCGCACCGCGTTGGTCGCACCGGTGACCTCGAACATCCGCGGCCTGCCCAGCGAGGTTCCGTTGGGGGCCGGAGAAGGTCTGAAGCGCGACTCCGTGGTCAACCTCGACTGGGTGCAAACCGTCGAGCAACGGCGTCTGAAGCACTGCGTGGGATCACTGAACGACGCCAAGATGGCGCAGGTCTGCCGCGCGCTCGCGATCGCGACGGGTTGTGACTAGCCCACTGCTACCCCACGCGATCACGTGCCCGGGAAGGGACTGATCACGCATGAACCACCCAAACGCCAGACTCGCGCAGCAGATCGACTTCATCGTCGCCGTCGATCGGCTCAAGCAGGTGTTCCGGCAGACCAGGCTGATCGACGACAACCGGAGGGAAAACGACGCCGAGCACTCCTGGCACCTGGCGCTCATGGCCGTGGTGCTGCTGGAGCATGCCGCCGAAGACGTGGACATTGCCAGGGTGCTGACGATGCACCTCATCCACGACCTGGTGGAAATCGATGTCGGGGACACCTTCGCCTACGACGAAGCGGGCCAGTCGGACAGGGAGGAGAGGGAGCGGGCCGCCGCGAAGCGCATCTTCGGCATGCTGCCCGCCGAACAGGGGGCGTCGCTGCTCGCGCTCTGGGAGGAATTCGAGGCGCGCGAGACCGCCGAGGCCCGCTATGCCGCAGCGCTCGATCGCCTGCATCCCATCCTGCTCAACTACCATGCGGACGACTCGGCCTGGCATCGGCACGGTATCCGCCGGCCTCAGGTCGTGGCGTTCAACCGGCACATCCGGGAAGGCGCGCCGGAGCTGTGGGAGTACGCCCGCCGGCTGCTCGACGCCGCGGTGGCGGAGGGCAAGCTGAAGAGTTGAGCCGGCCCGACCGGCATTTGTCCCGCGTGCAGCGGTGCGCTACCCTTTCGTCGCAACCGAAAACCATTCAGACGCCCACCCTGCCCCCACGCCCATGAACACTCCGCGCTCCCACTTCCTTCCCCGCACGCGCAACGGCCGGATCGCGACGATCGCGTTCATCGTCGCCATGGCGCTGGCGCAGCCACCCATCGTCCACGGCCTGGTCAACCGCGTCGAGCCATGGATCCTGGGGATGCCCTTCCTCTTCGCCTACCTGCTCGGCGCGTACCTGATCGGCATCGCCGTCCTCGTCTGGGCGTACCGGAAGGGGGTATAGGCCGATGGAGCCGTGGGTCGTATCCACCTCGCTGATCTTCATCTACCTGATCGCGACCATCGTGATCGGGATCCTGGCCAACCGGAAGGGCACCTCCAGCATGGAGGACTTCTTCCTCTACGGGCGCCAGGCCGGGATCATCGTCCTCTACCTGACGGTGGTGGCAACCTTCCACTCGGCCTTCGCCTTCCTGGGCTCGGGCGGGTTCTTCTTCACGCATGGGGTCGGGTTCTGGATGGCCGGAACCTGGACGGTGCTGGTGGGAGCCATCACCTACACGCTGGGAACGCGGATCTGGGCGCTGGGCAAGAAGTTCGGGTACATCACGCCCGCCGACCTGATCGCCGATTTCTACGAGAGCGAAGCCGTCCGGGTCATCGTGGCCTTCGTGTCGGTGATCTTCACCCTCATCTACATCCAGGTGCAGGCGCAGGGGCTGGGGTACATCCTGTCGGTGGCGACCGGCGACCGGATCTCCTTCGAGCTGGCTTCGATGATCCTGCTCGTGGTGGCGGCGGCGTATCTCATGGTGGGCGGCCTGCGCGCGGTCTACTGGACCGACGTGATCCAGGGCATCTGGATGTACATCGCCGTGTGGGCGGGCAGCCTGCTGCTCACCTACAAGCTCTTCGGCGGACCGGTGGAGCTGTGGCGCCGGCTGATGGCGGAGCGGCCCGACCTGCTGAGCCTGCCGGGCCCGGAGGGCTTTTTCACGCCCGGGATGTGGGTCGGCATGACGATCGCGCTCTCCTTCGGGATCATCTTCCAGCCACACATGATGATCCGCTACTTCACGGCCGCCTCCGGCCGCACGCTCAAGATCCTGGGCGCCACCACCCCGATCTACCTCATGACGCTCTTCATTCCGGCGGCGTTCGTGGGGCTCGGCGGCGCGCTCATCCTCCCGGAGCTGGGGTCTCCCGACACCGTCTTCCCGGAACTGCTCTTCCAGTACGCGCCGCCGTGGCTGACCGGCCTGATTCTGGCGGGCGCGACCGCCGCGGCCATGTCCACCCTGGACTCGATCCTGCACTCGAACATGACCGTGCTCACGCGGGACGTGTACCAGCGCTACATCGCGTCCGGCCGCAGCCAGGGCCACTACCTGTTCTTCGGGCGCTGCGTGGTGGTCGCGCTGCTGGGCGTGGGGTTCTACCTCACCGTCGCGACCCCCGACTACCTGGTCACGCTGGTCACGCTCTCCGGCGCGGGCGCGCTGCAGCTGATGCCGGCCGTGCTGGGCGTCTGCTACCCGGGACGCCGGCTCCATTCGAGGATGGGGATCATGGCGGGCATCCTGACCGGCCTGGTCACCCTCTTCCTGACCCGCGTCCAGTTCCCGCAGCCGCTGGGCATCCACGAGGCGCTCTGGTCGCTGGCGGCGAACTTCGCGGTCACGATCGTCGTGTCGCGCTTCACCGAAAAGCCCTCCGACGCCACCGTCGAGCGCATCCATGGCGAGGTGGAGCGGTTCGTCTACGGGGATTGAAGCCCTTGCGTCGGTGCAGGGCCATCCCACGAAAAGGTGCTGGATCGCCCTGGGAACCCTCCGGAATGCCCCCAAACCCCCGAATGGAGGTGCTTGACGCCTCCGGAGGGCCCCAAAAGAGGAGATCGGGGCTCAAAATCGTATACACAAGCTTGCGCACTCTTGCGAACTTCCCGCTCGATCCCCACTTTGCCCCCGTTCCCAAAACCAGTCCACTCCAAAAGAGGAGAGAGACCGTGGACAAGAATTGGGTAGTAGGATCCGTTGTCGCGGGCGTAGCCATGTTCGTGGTCAACTTCATCCTGGGCGCGATTGGAGTCGACTTGCTGTCCGCCTCGATGGACGCCGCGTTCACGGCGAATTCGATCGTCGGACACCTGTTCGCCGGTGCCGTCCTTGCGACGGTGCTCGGGTGGAACGGAGCCAGTGACGCGGCCGGCGCGGGCAAGGCGGGCGCGACGTTCGGCGTCCTCCTGGGTCTCGCTGCCGCGATCAGCGGCTCGGGATTCGACGTCATGGGCCTGATCGGCGCGATTCTTACCGGCGCGATCGTCTACGGTGCCAGCGGCGCCGCCCTGGCGATGGCTCCCACGGGTGGTGGGGACTAGAAACCTGTTGACCTGAAGGGCAAGCGGCCCAGGGGTCCGCAGACCGCTCTCGGAACCGGACCGCCGCCACGGGTGCTAGGAGCCCCCGGGATGGCGGAAGCGAAAGCCAGGTTCGCAACTCGGTTCCGGGAGCGGTCGTGCGTTTGTAACGTGTGACACAGTGATGCCGCCACACGACAACGCCGTTCGCCTCAACTCCCTGGCCAGCGGACACGCGCCGCACCGGTACCGGCAGGAAGAGCTGGTGCCCCTCGGCTACGAGTTCTTTTCGCACTCGTTCGCCAACTTCGACCGCATGGCGCGCGTGTACGCGAACGCCGGCATCGATTCCCGCCAGATCTCCATGCCGCTGGACTGGTACCGGCGGCCGCGCACCTTCTCGGAACGCAACGACGTCTACATCGAGACTTCGCTGGCGATCCTCGAAGAGGTCGCCGCACGATGTCTGGACCAGGCCGGGCTGGATCCGGGGGAGGTGGGCGGACTGGTCGTCGTGTCCAGCACGGGGCTCGCAACCCCCACCCTGGACGCGCTGCTCATGGAGCGGCTGCAGTTGCCGCGAGGCATCCGGCGCCTGCCGATCTTCGGTCTCGGCTGCGCGGGCGGAGTGCTGGGGCTGGCCCGTGCCGCCGCGATGTGCCGGGCCGAGCCCGAACTGAAGGTCCTGTTCCTCACCGTCGAACTGTGCTCGCTCACATTCCGGAAGGACGACGCGTCGAAGGCCAACGTGGTCGCGGCCGCCCTCTTCGGAGACGGGGCCGCGGGCGCGGTGCTGAGCAGGTCGGGCCGGGGACCGGCGGTCCGGGACTGGGGCGAGCACACCTGGCCCCGTTCCCTGGATGTCATGGGTTGGGACTTCGGTGAAGCGGGCGAGTTCGGCGTTCTCTTCTCGCGCAGCATCCCGGACATCGTCCGGCGGCGTTTTCGCGGCGCCGTCGAGGGATTCCTCGAGTCCCGCGGCCTATCGCTGGCCGAAATCGATCTGTACGCCGCGCACCCCGGCGGAGCGCGGGTTCTCGACGCGCTGGAGGAGGCGCTCGATCTGCCCCCGGATGCCCTGGACCATTCCCGGGAGATCCTTCGCCGTCACGGAAACATGTCCGCCCCCACGGCCTTGTTCGTCCTGGAACGCGCCCTGCAAGCGGGCGCCACGGGCCGCATCCTGCTCACCTCCCTGGGCCCCGGATTCACTGCCGCGATGATGCTGATCGACGCGTGACCCGTCTCATACTGCTCATCGTGGCCCTTCAGCACCTGGGCTACATGGCGCTTTCCCGGCGCAACTCAGCCCGGCTCCTGGCCCGGGGTGGCGAAGAGGTCGGGCGCCGGCACCTTCCGCTCTTCGTCGCGGTGTACGTTGCCTGGTTCGCGGCGATGGCCGTGTTCATCGACCCCTGGACGCCCCCGAGTCTCTGGTGGATCGGGGTCTACCTGGTGCTGCAGGCGTTCCGGGCCTGGGTCATGCTGAGCCTGGGCGAGTACTGGACGGTGCGCGTCATCACGGTCCCGGGCGCGCCGCTGGTGGTGCGGGGGCCCTACCGCTTCATGCGGCACCCGAACTACGCGCTCGTCGTGGGCGAGGTCGTGTCGGTTCCCATGATCTTCGGAGCATGGCACATTGCGGCAATCATGGGGCTTCTTGTCACACTTACCGTGTTTCTGCGAATCCGGGTCGAGGACGCCGCCCTGGCACCCCTGCGGAAAGCCGGCTTCTAGCCTGGCCTAGCCGTCCAGCCGGTCGTCGATGGCGTAGCCGGCCGATGCCCAGCCGGACGCCTGCCCCGCCGGGTCGAAGGTGACGTCGACGCGCCCCAGCCGCATGCCGCCCCACCCGACCTGGTTCACCACCGTGAACTCCGTCCGCCCCCGGAGCCCGGCCCCGCCTCGTCCGAAGACCTCGGCCTCGTCGAGGAAGGTGTGGGTGTGGCCGCCCAGGATGAGGTCGATGTCGGGCACCGCCTCGGCCAGGGTGCGGTCGCTGGGGCGCGCGGGGTCGCGATAGACGTACCCCAGGTGCGACAGGCAGATGATCAGCGCACACCCCTGTCCGCGCAGCTCCCGGCAGGCGGCGCGCGCCGCGGGGAACGGGTCGGTGTAGCGCACCCCCTCGTGCAGGCTCGCCAGCACCAGCTTCTCGAAGGCGATGCCGAGCCCGAAGATCCCGACCCTGACCCCGCCGAACTCGCGAATCGTCCAGGGCCGCACATGCCCCTCCAGCGCCGACCCGCTCACGTCGTAGTTGGCCGACACGAACTCGAACCCGGCCTCGGGCAGCATCGCCACCAGCCCGTCGACCCCGTTGTCGAAGTCGTGATTCCCCAGCGTGGCCACATCGTAGCCCATCGCGGTCATCGCGCGGAATTCGAGCTCGCCGCCGAAGAAGTTGAAGTACGGCGTGCCCTGGAAGATGTCGCCCGCGTCCAGGAGCAGGACGTGCTCGTTCTCGGCCCGCACGCGCCGGATCAGGGTGGCGCGCCGCGCCGCTCCCCCGAGCCCGGCGAACGGACCGCCATCGTCGGGGAACGGGTCCATGCGGGAGTGGGTGTCGTTGGTATGCAGGACGACCAGGCGGACCGCGTCGTCGATGAGGGGCCCGTAGCGGTGGGGTGTGCGGTCGCGGGGAGGGGGGATGGTGAGCGGGGCCGCTCCGGCGGGGCGCGCCGCCCCTGGCAGCCACCCCGCGAGGCCCGCAGCGCTCCCGGCCCCCAGTGCGCGCACGAAGTCCCGCCGCTTCATCGGCTGCCTCCGCCCACCGGGCGAATGCGCCCGTCCAGAGTGGGCGCGACCGTGCCGCGCTCCTGCAGGTAGTCGACGAAGACGTCCCGGATGAGGACCGGCAGGTCCTCGCGCCCGTCCGCCTCCACCTCCCACAGCACGGTCCAGTTGCCGCCGCCATTGACGAGATAGTCCACCGTGGCGAGGCGGTAGACGCGTCCCGGATCGACCGGGTCGCCACCGACGCGCACGTTCACCGCGTCGTCGCCGTCCAGCTCCATCGTCCAGCCGGCGATGGGCTCGCCTTTGGTGAGGGCGACCTCGTCGGCGAGGCGCTCAAGCTCCTCCCCCGACAACGAAAGCACCGTGACGAAATTCTCGAAGGGCAACAGCTCGTAGGCGTGCCGCATGAGGATCGGTCCCTCCGCGACGGGCACCCGGATGCCGCCCTCGTTAAGCAGCGCGGCGTGGACGGTGTCGCCGGCGAGCGCCCGCGCCCCGTGCAGCAGCGCGTCGGCCACCAGGTTGTCGAGCGCGCCTTCCGGATCGTCCTTGAAGAAGTCGCCGGTGGCGTGGCCCAGGACCTCGCCGAGCTGCTCCTGGAGCTGCTCCCGGTAGGGCGCGATCATGGCCTCGATGTCGGGCGCGGGCTCGAGGCTGCCGCCGATCTCGGTGAAATCGACGGGGGCTTCGCGGAGAGTGAAGTCGGCCGGGTCCGGCGGCGCGGGCTCCGCTGCGGTTCCGGCGCAGCCGGCCAGGGCGAGCGCGGCGACGAGGCCGGCGGCCGGCGCGGCGGCCAGCGGGTAGCGAACGGGGCGAATCCTGTCGAGCATTGTGGTGCCAAGTTCGCGAATCGCGACGCGCCACGCCATGGTGGTGCCCGTCGCCGTCCCCCGCTCCCCGACACCGGAGAACTCCATGTCCCTTGCCCACTCGCTGCAGGGCGTCCGCGTCCTCGACCTCTCGCGGCTCCTGCCGGGGCCCTTCCTGACGATGGTCCTCGCGGACCTCGGAGCCGACGTGGTGAAGGTCGAGGAACCTCGCCTGGGCGACTACATGCGGGATTTTCCGCCTCGCGGCGACGGGATGTCCGGCCGGTACCTCTCGGTCAACCGCAACAAGCGGTCGGTAACCGTGGACCTGAAGAACGATCGCGAGCGCGAGCGGTTCCTGCGCATGGCGGCACGGGCTGACGTGGTCGTCGAGAGCTTTCGCCCGGGGGTGATGGAGCGGCTCGGGGTGGGGTACGACGCGCTGAGGGCGCGCAACGAGGCGATCATCCTCTGCTCGATCTCGGGCTACGGGCAGACGGGACCATACCGCGACCGGGCGGGCCACGACATCAACTACCTGGCGCTGGCCGGCGTGCTCGCGATGAGCGGCGCGGCGCCCGACAGCCCCCCGGCGATGGCGGGCGTCCAGATCGCCGACATGGCCGGCGGCGCCATGTGGGGCGCGATCGGCATCCTGGCCGCTCTGATCGAGCGCCGGCACACGGGCAAGGGGACACATCTCGACATCTCGATGACCGAAGGCGCCCTGGCTCTGCTCGCCAGCGAGTTCGGGATCCTGGACGCGGAACCGGCGGTCCCGACGCGGGGAGCCGGGCTGCTGAATGGCGGCGCCGCGCGCTACGGCGTCTATCGGACGAGCGACGGCAAGTACCTCAGCGTGGGCGCGCTCGAGCCCCAGTTCCTGGCGCGGCTGGCGGCGGCCGCCGGGCTGGAGCTGTCGCGCGGCCCGGACACCGACGCCCGGCTCCGGGAGCAGCTCACCCGGGTGATCGCGACGAAGACCCGGGACGAGTGGGTGCGCGCACTCGCCGAGCACGACTGCTGCTGCGAGCCCGTCCTCGAGCTGGACGAAGTGGTCGAGCATCCCCTGCACCGCGAGCGCGGCCTGTTCTTCGAGATCGGCGACAGCAGTGCGCCCGGGACGCTTCAGGTGCGCACGCCGCTCGGCATGCCCGATGGACGGCGCCCGGCTCCAGCGCTGGGTGAGCACAACGACGAGGTCTTCCGGGAGTACGGGGTGAGCGGCCTGTAAGGCAGCGATTCACGCGCGGCCGGTCCTCGGGAGGGGCTCGGGTGGTCCCGCGGGAACGACCCGGGACACGGCAATGTTCGGATGGGACAGTCGTTGGCCGAGCTCAACCGGTCGCCGCTCGTCGCGGTCCCGCGGAAACGACCAGGGACAGGTGAATGCTCGGATGGGACACCGGGAAGCCTATCCCCCCCAGACCTCCTCGAACACCCGCAGATAGTTCTCCCCGAGAAACTTGAGGATCACCTCGTCGGAGTGGCCGCGCCCCGCGAGCGTCTCTGTCAGGCGCGGCACCTTCGAGATGTCCTCGAGGCCGGCCGGCGCCATCTCCTTGCCGTAGTGGTCGCTCCCCAGCCCGATGTGGTCGGGCCCCATCACGTCGAGCGCGGTCTCGATGTCGCGGACGACGCTGTCCAGGTCGCGGTGCGCCACGTGAATGAGGCCGAGGACGCCACCGTTTTGCGCGATCGCCTCCAGCATCCAGCGGTCGCGGGGAAGTTCGAGGCGCGGGCGGGGCAGCTTGCCGTCCAGCAGATCCTGTGCTTCGGGGGCCGTGTCGGGGAACATGGTCGGGGTGGTGTGCGAGAGGATGACCGGCCTGTCCGTGAGCTCGAGGATCTCGCTGAAGCCGACCTCGCCGATGTGCACGAGGTCGATGACGATGCCGAGCGCGTCCATGCGCCGGACGACCTCCTTGCCGAGCGCGGTCAGGCCGCCGCGCCGGTCGGCCGCCCAGCAGCCGTCGGCGAAGATGTTGCGGCGGGTGTGGGTCAGGCTCCCGGAGCGCAGGCCGAGGCGGTAGTACAGGTCGAGGAAGCGCGGGTCGGTCCCCAGAGGCTCGCAACCCTCGAAGGTGAGGACGAGCGCGACCCTTTCTTCCTCCCTGGCGCGGCGGATGTCGCCGACCGTCGTGGCCAGCACGAGGTCGTCGTGGCGGTCGATCTGGTCATGCAGATTCCACACCATCTCCATGCCCCGCCGGACGGGGTCGCGCAGCCAGTCGTCGTCGAGGTAGATGGCGCAGAGCTGTGCCGTGACGCCGCCCTCCTTCCAGCGCGGGAGGTCGTACTGTCCCATCGGGCCGAACCAGACGGTGTGGGCGCCCATCCCGAAGCGGACGAGCGGGTTGTTTTCGAGGCCCGGCGGAGCTTCCCAGTCGAGATCCGGCACCTCCACCCGGTCTCCGAGGCTCATCTTGCCCTCGGTGACGGGGATCAGGATGTCGCTGTGGCCGTCGACGACGATGGCGCGGCGGTGGAGTTCGCGCGCCGCTCTGGCCGCGTTCGCCTCGCGCATGTGGCCACCAGCCATCAGGAGCCGTCCTGCCGATCGGCAGCGTCGGCCCGCGGGCCCCGCAGCCCGCCCTCCACCACCGGCAACTCGATGCGCGATCCGCCCGCACCGCCGCGGTACACCGTGAGCGTGGCATCGCCGTCGACCGGCACCGGGTCGAACATGCCGGCGTCGGCCCCCGCAACCGCGACCCGGATCCGGTGCCCGGCGCGGATCAGCGCGGCGATGGGCCAGAGGCGGAAGCTCGTCGTCACGGCTTCGCCCGGCGCCATCGGCTCGGCGTCGGCGCGCGCGAAGGAGTGGTATGGCTCCTCGCCCGCGAAGTACGGGTTGGGCACGGCCCTGCGATGGATCAGCCGCAGCCCTCCCTCGGTCACGTAGCGGCTCCTGCCCTGCGGATCGACGTCTTCGAGGTATACGAAGAGGGCGCCGTCCTCCCGATCCGATGCGAGGTTCAGCGTGATCACGGGGTAGCCGGCGATTTGAAGGTCGGATTCGAGGGGCTCGGAGGTGTACGTGAGCATGCGCTCGTCCATCGCCCCGCGGTCGTCCAGGTTGAGGACGGGCGCGCCCATCTGGGCCATCCAGCGGTTATTGGCACCGGTGGTGACGCCGGGATCGACGGTGTACTCGTCGCTGCCGCCTGTTGCGGCCTCCTCATCCGCGGTCAGCCGTCCCCCCGAATCCATGTACAGGGTCGTGGTCGTGGTCCCTGCCGGCGGCCAGACTTCGGTGTCGTGGTACGCCTCCTCGCCCAGGTTGAAGAAGCGCATCGCGGGCCAATCGTCGACGCCGTTGTCCGCTCCCTTCAGGTGGTAATCGAAGAAGAGGCGCCGCATTTCCATCTGGTCGGCGACCGAGGGGTCGGGCGGGAGAGGCTCGCCGCTCACCGCATAGGGGCTGGCGTTGTACCCGCCCCCGTGGGTCGACGCCAGGATCAGCACCTTCTGCGGGTTGCTGAAGTGACGGAAGCGCAGGAGGGTGCCGTCCGCGGTCCCCGCGTCCATCCAGCTGACCAGGACGAGCATCGGAACGCCCGACGCCTCGATCTCGCGCTTCCAGTGGATCGGGCCGATCTCGGCCCAGGTCTGGTCGCCACCCACCACATCGTCCCGGTACTCCGAGGCCAACACCGCCTGGAAGACGTCCGGGTTGGCGGCGTGCTCGGCCACGGCCGCGGCCAGCAGCGAGCCGTCCTCGTCTTCGTCCACCCGCCGGACGCCGGCGCCCATCGCTTCCGTGTCGTTGTCGTCCATCTGGCCGACGAGATCGCCCCACGTCTCGATGAAGCCGCGGGCCAGCAGGCCGTAGGGGCGGATGGGGCTGGGGTAGGCGTCGAAGTCGGACCATCCGGGAATCACCGCCTTCACGGCCGGGTGGTTCACGGCGGCGAGCAGTTCGGCGGTGGTGCCCGTGTAGGAGGTCCCGTAGGCGCCCACCGTCCCGTCCGACCATTCCCGCGACACCACCCATTCCACCACGTCATACGCGTCGAGGACCTCCTGGCGCCCGTACTCGACGGGTCGCGTGCCGAAGGAGGCCCCGCTGCCGCGGGCATCCACCTTGACCAGCGCGTAGCCGTAGGCGAGGAAGTGGCGGTCCAGCCCCGACAGGGTGTTGCGCGGCTCGCCCGTCACCGGGTCCTCCAGGCCGCGGCGGTAGCGGGTCAGCGTGAGCAGTGCGGGATATGGCGGGTCGTGCTCGCCGGCCGGCAGGTAGACGTCTGCCGCGAGCCGGATCCCGTCTTCGGCGGTGATGTAGAACGAGCCCTCGTCCGCGGGAGGCGGTTGATCCTGCGCCGGGCCACAGGCGACGATGAGGGCGGCGAGCCCGGCCAGACGAATACGGTGGGCCGCGCGCTTTGCCCGGCTACTGCCTTGCACCAGGGTCACGGTCCCGCCGGCGCCTTCATCGAGCTGATGATCGGATCCACCGGCAGCGCGTCCAGGTCGACCTTCCCCCCCTCCTTGATCACCATGTGAATCGTCCGGTAGTTGTGCGCGCTCTCCAGCGGGTTCGCATCGAGGATCACGATGTCGGCCCACTTGCCCGCCTCCAGCGTCCCGAACTCGTCGTCGAGCAGGTAGGCGCTCGCCACGTTGCTCGTGGCCGACTTGAGCACCTCCATCGGATCCATCCCCAGCTCCTCCAGCCCCACCAGCGCGTTGAAGTGCCCCTCGCCGAGCTTGACGCGCGAATCGACAGTGTCGGAAGCGAGCGTGGGAGACTCCGCCAGCAGCACCGGGTTCTGGATCCCGGCGTCGGTGGACATCAGCAGCTTCGCCCCCGCCCTGATCATGTTGGCCCGGTTGATCGCCCCGATCTTCATGTACGGAGTGAGGGTCCCCGTCGGGTTGTGCTCTTCCAGCGCAGCCAGTCGCCGCGCCGTGATCGGCAGCACCGAGCACGCGATCCCGCGGTCGACCATCTTCCGGATCGATTCCATCGGGATCGGGATCTCGGGTCCCGAAATCCCGCAGTGCGTGATGATGTCCACCCCCGCCTCGATTGCCATGTCGAAGCTTTCGACCGAGGTGGTGTGCGTCTGCACGGTCATCCCCGCGCGGTGCCCCTCCTCGACGATCACCCGCTGCACCCGCTCCGAGAACGAGATCAGGTTCATGTCGACATGCCCGCTCGCCCCGTACTTGAGGAAGTCCATCCCCAGCGTCGTGTAGTTGCGAATCACGTCGGCAACCGAATCCGGCGTCATCCACAGCAATTCGCGCCCGGTCTTCTCCTCCCAGGTCTCGTTGATCCGGTTCACGAACGCCCGGCTCACGTACGCCGCGTGCGCCTCGCGGAAGTCCGGCCCGAGCGGACCGCTGAACCCGATGATGTTGCCGGCGATGTACATCCGGCTCCCCGGCGCCTCGCCCGCGTTGATCATGTCGCGCGCCTTGGCCAGCGCCGCTCGCGGACCCCAGGTGTCGAAGACGGTCGTCTGGCCGGTCTTGAGCGCGATCTGTGCCGCCTCGAGGATGATCTCGTGCAGCCGATGCTCATGCAGGATGAGCGTCTCCAGGTCGAGGTTGAGGAAGAGATGAAGGTTGGCGTCGATCAGCCCGGGGATGACGTACTTGCCCCCGGCATCGATCGTGGTCGCGTCCGCGGGGACAGGGGTCGAGGCAGCGGGCCCGGCGGCGGTGATCCGCCCATCGGTGAACACGACCACGCCGTCTTCGACCGGCGCGGCCCCGGTGCCGTCGATCACGGTGCCGCCGGTGATGGCGACGGTCTGGGCCGAGGCGGCCGGGGCGAGCGCGCTCTTGGCCAACACGGCGAGAAGGAGGGCGAGTGTGGCCGTCAGGGGTGACGGGCCACGCGCGGCCGAACGGCCACGGCGAAGCGGGTTGGCGCGGTTCATGGACATGGCTGGCTCCTTCAGTCTGCTCTCGGCACCATGCGGGCGCCCTGGGCGATATAGGTCATGCGGCCGTCCGGACGCGGGTCGAGAAAGCTCATGATCGCGCCCGTGGGGTTCCCCTCGGCGTCCGGAAAGGTGAAGGCGTCGTTGCCGACGGGCTTCAGGGGTATCGGCGGGGTGGGTTCCATCGGCGTGTCGTCGTAGAAGGGAAACTTCGCCCACAGCGAGACGCCGATACCGCCGTCCATCTCCACGATCTCGTAGATCTGGGCGATGTTCTCGTACCTGCCTGCATAGCGCGCGACGTCGACCTGGGTGTCCACGATCGGCCGGACCACCGGCGGCGGCGGCGCGACTCCGGCGGCCTCCTCCATCCACTTGTTGGCAAGTTCGGCGGTGAGCCCAGCGCTGTGCGAGGAGTTCGCCAGGACCGCAACCGCCACGTTGCTCTCCGGGTGCGCGGTCAGATTGGCCAGGATGCCCGGCCCTCCGCCCCCGTGCGACACGAAGCCGCCTTCCGAGAGCATCCAGCCGAGGCCGAACGCGATCGGGGATCCTTCGCCGCGCCCTCTCGTGGTCTCGCTGCGCATCGCACGCGCGCTCTCGGGCGAGAGGATCGCGGCCCCGTTCAGCCCCGTGCCGTCGGCCATGTGCGCGGCCGCGAAGGTGACCAGTGCGCTGGCCGACATCATCGCCGTGGCTCCCGCAGGCGCGAAGCTGATGGGCAGGAAGGCGAAGGATGTCCGCACCGGCTCGCCGGTCTCGGGGTCCGTGAAGTGGCCGACGCTGGCGCGGTGGAGGAGTGCGTCCTCGGGCAGGACGGCGGCGTGCTCCATGCCGAGCGGCTGGAAGATCCGCTCCTTCATCAGGTCGTACCAACTGCGCTCCCTGAGCCGCTGGCAGAGGTATCCGGCGATCACCGTGGCCGTGTTGCAATAGGAGGTGTCCGCGCCGGGCTCGTGGATCTTGCCCATGCCCGCGAAGCGCGGGATCGCCTTCTCGATGATCTCCTCGTCGTGGCCCTGCTCGGGGACCATCTCGCCGTCGATGCCGCTCGTGTGGTTGACCAGCATGCCCACCGTGATGCGGGCGAGGTGGGCGGGGTCCGCGAGCCGCAGTTCGGGCAGGTAGCTCGACACCGGGGCGTCGAGGTCGACCATCCCCTCGTCCACCATCTGCATAAGGAGCGTGGTGTTGAAGACCTTGGTGATCGACCCGATGTGCATGACGGTCTCGGGGGTCATCCCGACCCCGCTGCTGACGTTGGTCAGGCCAGCCGCCGCGGTGCGGATCTCCCCGTTCGCGAAGACCGCCGCGCTGGCACCGACCACCCGGTGGCGTGCGAGGGCTTCCTCCAGATCGGCCTGGAGGGCCGGATCCGTCCCGGGGGGCGGGCCAGAGGGCCGGGTGCGCGCCGGCACGTCTGGTGTGCACGATGCGGCGCTGGCGACTGCCGGCACCGTGGCCGCGACTGCCGCGCTCTTGAGGAAGTCCCTGCGGGTGGTCGTGGGCTTCGTGTGCGTGGGCATCCGCTCCCCCTGGCTGCATCTGAAAGAGGGTGAGTTCAGCGCGGTGGGATTTCGGCGCGCGGCGGACTGCCAGAATAGGATGCGGGCCAGTCTGCCGCCAACCAATCAGCGTAGCGAGCGGGCGGGACGCCTGTCCTTCTCCCAATATGTGTTACTTATTGGAGAAAATAGAAATATGAATTACCATAAGTCATGACCAACTTCCAGCGCCCCCATGTCGACGAACTCGTGCGGCTCGTTACGGACGACCGCCTTCCGCCCCGGATCGTGGCGATCACCGGCCCCCGCCAATCCGGCAAGACGACGATCGTTCGGCAAGCGTTGCGGGGCTTGCGCGCCAACAGGCTGCAGGGAGAGCGCATCGCGGTAGACGACCCGGAAGCGACCGGCGCCCGGTCCGGACGTCCACCCGAAGCGGCGGTCGCGCCGGATCCCCGACTGCGCAACGTCGACTGGCTTGTTCGTGCCTGGAACTGGGGCCGGGAACGGGCCTGGGAAGGGCGGCGCGGCTTCGTCCTGGCTTTCGACGAGATCCAGGACATCCGAGACTGGTCGGGTGCGGTCAAGGGGCTCTGGGACAGAGACCGCGACACCGGATGTCCACTGAAGGTGATCATTCTCGGATCCGCGCCGTGGGCTCTCCTCACGGGTCGTGGCGAAAGCCTCGCGGGCAGGTTCACGCCCTTCGATGTCCGCCACTGGTCATTGTCGGAGATGGTGAACGCCTTCGATTTCACCCTCGACGAGTACATCTACTTCGGCGGGTATCCCGGGGCGGCTCAACTGATCCGAGACCTGAAGGCGTGGCGTCAATACGTCGCGTACTCGATCATCGCCCCGGTCTTCGGACGTGACATCCTCGCTCTTACCCGAGTCGACAAGCCCGCCATGATGCGCCAGCTCGTGGACCTGGTCCCGGAATACTCGGGGCAGATCGTCAGATACGACCATCTGGCGGGACGGCTGCGCGGCGCAGGGCACACGACAACGGTTGCGCACTATCTCGACCTGCTGTCCGACGCGGGCATTGTCGCCCGGCTGCCGAAGCACTCCGGCAGCGCTGTGCGAAGGTCAGAGTCCCACCCGAAGCTCAACGTGCTGAACACCGGGTTGATGACGGCGCTCTCGGGATACTCTCTCGAACAGGCCCGTGCGGACCGCACGTTCTGGGGACGGCTGGTCGAGAGCGCCGTCGGGGCACACCTCCACAACACGCTGGAGGTCTCCATGCGCCTCTCGTACTGGCGTGACGACCCCTTCGAAGTCGATTTCGTTCTCTCGCAAGGCCCCCGCGTTCTCGGCATCGAGGTCAAGAGCAGCGGGCGCGTGCGTTCCCTGCCGGGGCTGGCGGAGTTCAGAAAACGATTCTCCCGAGCCCGAACAATGCTGGTGGGCGGGAGAGGCGGCGTTCCCCTGAACGAATTCCTGGCGCAGCCCGCGTCCTTCTGGCTGGAGGAAGCGTGGAAAGACTGATCGTCCCCCGCACGGTGACCGTGGTTGACGGCGAGAGAAGCCGCTCGGCGCCGCTGGCGGAGTTCCGGTCTGAGCGTGCCTATGTGTTGCTGGGGGATCCGGGCGCGGGGAAGACGGAGGCGTTTCGCGCGGAGAGTGAGGAGCATGACGACTGCGAGGTCATAACTGCGCGGCGGTTTCTTCGGAGGGGTGTGGACCGGCTGTCAGAATGGGAGGGGAAGACGCTGTTCATCGACGGGCTGGATGAGGTGCGCGCGGGAAGCTCCGATCCGAGACGGCCTCTGGACCAGATCCTTGAACGACTTGACCGGTTGGGAAGCCCCAGGTTCAGGCTTTCGTGCCGAGCGGCGGACTGGCTGGGGCCTAACAACCTGCAGGAAACCGTCTCGGAAGCAGGTTACGAGGGCCTGCGGGTCCTCCACCTTGAACCGCTCACCGGTACGGACATTCCCCGAATACTCATTGATCTGGGAGTATCGGACGTGGCCGGTTTTCTGGCCGAGGCCCGTGATCGCGGGCTGGGGGCACTGCTCGACAATCCGCAATCACTCGGCATGCTGGCAGCGGCCATCCACGGCGGCGGGTGGCCGCGAAACCTCCGTGACACATACGAATTGGCGTGTCACGGTCTGGCCCGGAGCCAACCCGTGAGTCAATCCGAGGTGAACCGGATTCTGGCCGCCGCGGGACACCTGTCCGCTCTCCTCCTCCTATCGGACAAGAATGTCCTGGTTCTCGACTCGACGGACGATCCCGATACACTCTGCCTCAACGACATCGACAACGGTGACTCAGCGGCTCGATTGCGGGCGGCGCAGTCCAATCTGTTCACCAGGCGTTCTGGAGGGCACTTCGTGCTGCAGCATGGACACCAAGCCGCGTTCCTGGCAGCCCGGTTCCTTCACCGTTGCATCAAGCAAGACGTTCCGGTTGGCCGCGTGCTCTCCCTCATGTCCGGGCAAGACGGTGTCGTGGTCACCGAACTCCGGGGCCTGTCAGCATGGCTCGCCGCATTCAACCGATCGGCTCGAGAATCACTCATGATCACCGATCCCGTCGGGATCGCGCTCTACGGTGATGTCGGCGGTTTCCGCAAGGTGGAGCTGAGGCGCCTGTTGCGCGTTTTGGCGGACAAAGCAGACGACATCCGGCCTTGGAATTGGCCCCCGATCGCATTGGCTTCGCTGATCAACGAGCACTCAATCACTCTACTCTCGCGCTACGTGCAGGACGACGACCGGTCGAAGGGGAGGCAGACCGTGGTCGGCCTACTCCTTCACGCTCTGTCAGGCACGGCAGGAGTGCGGCCGTGCGTCGAAAGCCTCGAGCGCACCCTGAGGGACGCCACCTGGGACCGTTGGGTGCGACGCTCCGCGTTGCGAGCGCTCCTCCACCACGGCGGGGACGAAGCGACTGACGGGGTAAACGGACTGCTGGACGATCTAAGGGACGAGCGAGTGGAAGATCGCAACGGGGACCTGTTGGGAACCCTGCTCAGCCACATCTATCCCGCTCACCTGGGTCCGGAGTGCATATGGGACTACCTGGTCCCGCGCGGGCGGCCGGATCCCGGCGTAACGTACCGGACGTTCTGGTCCGCTCATCTGCCCAACAGGGCGAGGGGGAGCGAACTCGTCGCCCTTCTCCGGTCCTTGAGGGAGCGAGTTGTAGCATTGAGCGAGCACCTGCGGGATGACGACTGGCTGCGCCGCATGATCCAGAGGCTGGTGCGCAGGGCGCTGGAAGCCGCGGGAGACGACGTGTCGGCCTCCACCCTGTACGACTGGCTGGACCTGATCGACTTCGAGGAGCTCCAGTCCACGATGGCCCGCTCGGGGCAATACCTGGCGGTCAGCAGGTGGTTGGCGGACCGCCCCGAACTCCAGAAGGAACTCGCCCTGGAAGGCCTGCACAGGCGTGTGGGAATTGACGACGCCACGTCTTGTGCCACACGCGAGGGGGGCGGTGAGCGAGACCATCATGGCGATACGGACGCGGCCGCCCACTACCACGCATTCCAGATCCGATTGGCAATCTTCCGAGCCGGCGCACCGGACGACTTTGCGCAATGGTGCCTGCACCAGGCCGTCGCGACAGACGACACCAGTTCCGTGATCTCCCGAATCCTGCTCGACTGGAGCCGCCCTTGGGACCCAGACGATTCAGGCACCGGACTGTCGATCGAGGAGGTACGATGTGCGACCCGAGGTTCGCCAGCACTACAGGACGAAGTGACTCGCCTCCTCGAGGGCCAGAGGAAGTCAGAGGCCCGCGAAGCGGAGATGCGATACCGGAAGGAGGACGATGAGTACCGGCGGGAACGTCGACGGGAACGGCAAGAGTTTATAACTCATGTGCAAGGACATGCTATGGAGTTACAGAAAGGCCGATGCCCCCCGGGACTGCTCCATCGCATCGCCGTGGCCTATCACGACTTCTTTCACGACAACAGAGAGGCGACCCCCCGCAAGCGGGTATTGAAGCTCCTACAGGGACACCAGGATCTGGCTGACGCGGCCATCGAGGGTTTTCGCCGCGTAGTCGGGCGCGATGACCTCCCCACTCTGCGGGAAGTCATCCGGTTGGACGAGCAGAAGCTGATGTCCCACCATGCGCTCCCGGTCCTCGCGGGTCTGGATGCCAATCAGGATCTGCTGAAGTCCCTGCCCCCGGCGGAAATCTCGAGAGCCGCTGCGTTCTACTACCTCACGCCGCTCAACGTGCCGGAACACCCGGCATGGTATCGCTGGGCACTGGAAAACGATCCCGGGCCGATCGCCGAGGCACTCTTGAAGGTGACGCGGTCGCGAGTGCGGAGACGGCGCGACTGTCTCTACCTCTGGGACCTCGCACGCAACGCTTACTACCGCGATGTCGCGCGACTGGTCGCCGTGCCGATGCTGCGCGCCTTTCCAACGCGGTGTACGGAACCGCAGATATCGGCGCTACACGCGGTGCTGCTGGCAGCGTTGAGGTGGAAGGTCGACGGGCTAGAGGAGTTTGTCGATCAGCGGGCCGCCAAGAGCGACCTCGATGTGTCCCAGCGGGCGCTTTGGCTTGCAGCCGGGCTGCTGCTCTCGCCCGGACGCCATTTGCCGGAGGTTACGGCGTTCCTGGAGGAGGGTGAGGAGGCTCGGTCGCGGGAGATCGTACGGCTACTGGCACCTACCGAGATGGACCGGCTTCCGATGCAGTGGGACACTCGTGAGCTCGCGACGACGATCCGGCTGATGGGAAGTCGCTATGCGCCTTGGAGGCCGGAGGGGTGCGGGATGGCCGGGTATGTTGAGGAGGACCGTATGAAGGTGGAAGGCCTCATCTCGTCCTGGGCGACCACCCTGGCCTCGCGTACGAACCGCGAAGCGTCCGAAGTCCTTTGTTCGCTCGCTGACGATCCAACCCTTGAGGCGTGGCATCTCATGCTAGAGAGCAAGCGGGACGAGCAGGTACTGGTACGGCGGAACGCCACGTTTTCGGTGCCGGATCTGGATTCGGTTCAGAAGACCCTGTCGAACAAGGAGCCAAACAATCCGGCCGATCTGGCCGCCCTGGTGGCGGACAGGCTGGAGCACCTCGGCCGGGAGATCCGTCACGGCAGCACCGACGACTGGCGGCAATACTGGCGGGAAGACGATCGGCGGCGACTCCTAGGCCCCCGCCGCGAGGAATCCTGCCGCGATGCGCTCCTCTCCGACCTCAAGAAGCTCTTGCCGCGCGGCGTGGACGCCCAGCGCGAAGCGCTCTACACGCGAGGCAACAAATCGGA
This sequence comes from Longimicrobiales bacterium, assembly GCA_965211645.1. Lineage (GTDB taxonomy): Bacteria > Gemmatimonadota > Gemmatimonadetes > Longimicrobiales > Gaopeijiaceae > Bin94. The sequence goes on from OZ242947.1 coordinate 2,004,039, forward strand.
CATCCGGGTCTTCTTCGACGGACACGCGATCCCCGTCGAGATCAAGAAGGACTCCAATACAAAGCTCTGGAGGGCCGTTGCAAATCAACTCGCGCCGAAGTACGCAACGGCTCCCGAGTCCTCTGGCTTCGGGATCTTCCTCGTGCTTTGGTTCGGGCAGGGCAAGACGCCGCTGCCACCCACCGGCCGACGCCCCAGGACGCCCGAGGACCTGTGCGCACGTCTTAAGGAGCACCTCGCTGGTCCCTACCGCCACAAGATCAGCGTGATCGTGATCGACGTAAGCGCCACTGGCGCGTGAGTAAATTTCGGTCACGCTCCGACAAGCAGTCGGTCCGGAGTGAAGCAGTGCTCCAGATCTCGCTATCTTACCGGCACATCGACCCTCCGAGATAGGACATGGGCCAGATGAAGCCTATCGCATACATCGAGACATCGGTCGTGAGCTACCTCACGTCTCGGCCGTCGCGCGATGTCGTGATCATGGCCCATCAACAGGTGACCCGCGAGTGGTGGCAGAACGCGCGGGACAGATTCCACCTTACCGCGTCGGAACTCGTGATCCGGGAAGCTGGACAGGGGGATCCAGATGCCGCTCGCGCCCGGCTGACGGCGCTCGAAGACGTGACGCTCCTTGATGCGAGCGAAGAGGCGGAGCAACTCGCGCGCCAACTGATCGCCTTGCGGGCGGTCTCTCCCAGCGCCGCGGTAGACGCCGCCCACATCGCCATCGCCGTGACGAACCGTGTCCACTATCTTGTGACCTGGAATTTCCGCCACATCGCCAATGCGGCCATGCGGTCCCGGATCGAGCGGGTGTGTAGGAACGCAGGATACCGGCCCCCCGTCATCTGCACTCCCCACGAGCTGATGGAGGTCAGTCATGAAGATCAATAGGGACGACCAGATCAACGCCGCCGTCCGGGCCGTGGGGGACGACCGGGTGATCGCCTCAGTCCGAGCCGCTAGAGACGCGTACGCGGCAATGCACGGTCACGACATTGCAGCCATTTTCAGGGACATCAGAGCCTCCCAGGAGGCCGCAAGCCGCGCGTACGTCCGCTATGTCGAACCGCTGGCCGAAGCGCTGGAACCAGTTGCCACCCAGCTTGCCACGGTCGCGCAGCAATTGGCGGTGTCGCTCGGTCCGGTCAACAAGCGCCTGAGGGAACTGGCCGAGGCCTCGGCTCCCTATCTCGCCAAGTGGTCGGAACTCGCTCCTCGTTTTGCCGAGTGGAGCCGGACTGTCGATGCCTTGAACGAGGTAGGATGGCTTCCCTATCACACGACACCCTTCCACCTGGTTGACGAATGCGGAAACGACCTCGACCTCCTCGACAGGCGTTTCTCAGAGTACTACCGCACCCGGTGGAGTGAAATCCGCGACGATATGGAGTCTCGCGTCGAGGACTATCACATAGACCACGAAGCGAGGGAGACGTTCCGCGAAGCGCTTTCAGCGCATGAGGCCGGACTGTACCGGTGCGTCTGCCGCGTTCTGTTTCCGGAGATCGAAAGGACGATCGGCGCAGGGTTCCGTTCGAAACGCCTGCTCGAGAAGCTGACCGGGACGGGAGACCTGGCGGACTACGCGTTCCGGGAGAGATTCGGTTATGTCCTCTTCGGACGACTTGTGAAGCACGTGTACGAGTCCGGTACGCGGGCGAGCTTCGAGCGGGATCCGGTACCGAATCGTCAGGCTGCAATGCATGGGCTGGTGTCGTATTCAACCCACAAGCACAGCATGAACATGCTGATCCTGACGGACTACATCTTCCAGATCCTGCCTCAGGAGAACGGTTCCCGGACGTAGCTGGAGACAGAGCCGAACCGGTCGACTTCGCGGGGTCAATCTGGATCCACTTCCCGACTGAGGCATTTGCCAGGCAAAGAGAGGAACCCAGACCCTTGAATGCTCACGAAGACAGGTCACAGGCGCAGTCGGAATACCCGCAATTCGACCTCAAGGGCACCGTGACGGTGATCGGCGACATCGTTGGGCCGGTCGTGCCAGAGGAACAATGGGACAGTTTGGCGAAGGTCGACTCGTCCACCGACGTCACCGGGAAGGACGACTCCAGAAGCAGGCAGGCTCCCGAGGAGGATGACAAGTGAACCGGTACAATTCGCACACCTCCCGCCGCGCCTTCCTCAAAGCCGGCGCCACAGCCCTCGCCGGCGCGGCCATCTGCCCCGAGCGCCTCCTCGCCGACCCCTACGCGCCGCTCGGCACGCACCCGACCCCGTCACCGCCCGGCGCCCCGACCACCACCACCCCCTCCTCCCCCATCGTCGTTCAGGGCGTCGTGCGCTCCCGCGGCCGAGGCATCCCGCGCGTCCCCGTCTCCGACGGCGTGCAGGTCGTGGACACCGGCGCCGACGGCACCTTCGAGCTCCTCACCCGGTCCGAGCGCGGGTTCGTGTGGTTCACGACGCCGTCCGGCTACCGCATCCCCCTCAACCGCCCCGGCACCGCCCGCTTCTACCAGCCGCTTTCGGGCCGCCAGCTGCAGCGGGTCACCTTCGACCTCGAACCCGACCCCGTCCCCCACGACAACCACACCCTGCTCCTCCTCGGCGACATCCAGGCGCAGGACAAGCGCGAGACCGGCCTCTTCCTCGGCCAGTCGGTGCCCGACATCAGCGAGACGATCGCCGCGCTCGGAGGCCAGCACGTCTTCGGCATCTCCTGCGGCGACATCATGTACGACAACCTCTACCTCTATCCCGACTACGAGCGCGGGGTGCGCACAATGGAGGTTCCCTTCTTCCAGGTGGTCGGCAATCACGACCTCGACCTCTACAGCCTCACCGACCGCGCGTCGACGGAGACCTTCAGCGACCACTTCGGACCCACCTGGTACTCCTTCAACCGGGGCGCCGTCCACTACGTGGTGCTCGATGATGTCTTCTGGTACGGCCAGGGGTATCTGGGATACCTCGGAGCCGACGCCCTGGCCTGGCTGCAGCAGGACCTGGCGAGGGTGGAACCGGGCTCCACCGTGATCGTCGCCACCCACATCCCCGTCCTGGGCAGCCAGCACATTCGCGTGGGCGACGAGAAGCCGCGCACCGGCCTCGCGATCATGAACCGCGACGCGCTCTACCGCCTCCTCGAGCCCTTCAACGCGCACATCCTGACCGGCCACACGCACGAGAGCGAGCACGTCTTCGAGCAGGGCACCCACGAGCACGTCACCGCGGCCGTCTGCGGCGCCTGGTGGAGCGGCCCGATCTGCTTCGACGGCACCCCCAACGGCTACTGCGTCTACACGATCCGCGGCGAGGAGGTCAGCTGGCGCTACAAGGCGACCGGCCATCCCGCCGATCACCAGATGCGCCTCCACCGGACGGGCCCCAATCCCGCCGCCCCAGGCGAACTGATCGCCAACATCTGGGACTGGGATCCCGAGTGGACCGTCCGCTGGTTCTCCGACGGCGAGCCGCAGGGCGAGATGGAACGCCGCCGCGGACTCGATCCGCTGAGCGTGGAGCTGCACACCGGGCCCGACCTGCCGCCGCGGCGCGAGTGGGTCGAGCCGGTCCCCACCGATCACCTCTTCCGCGCCGCATTGACGGGCCGGGAGCGGGCCGTCCTGGTCGAGGCCACCGACCGGTTCGGACGGGTGTACACCGAAGAATGGCGAGGGTAGTCGAGACCAGACGAACGAGTGGCCGACAAACTTACCGCACCCGAATCACCCCCACTCCATCTTCGATCTCGATCTCGGTCCCGAACGGCCGTGACAGCTCCGCCAACAGTTCCAGTATCTTCTGCGCGGCTTCGGGGCCGGCCGCTCTCGGCACGCCACGGTTTCCGCCCCTCATCTCGAAGCCCATCTCGACGGGATGCAGGCGGATTCCGCTGACCTGTCCTCCGCTGAATACGCTTTCGGCAATCACGCTCTCGTACCAGATCGGGTCGTTGAAGTAGAGGTCGAGCCAGCGGCGGTTGAATTCGGGGTCGGTGATCTCGGTGGGGTCCAGCCCGAAGTTCTCGTACAGATCGCGCCCGACCGGCTCCTGCTCCTCCACCTGGAAGACGAAGTTGGCCAGCGAGTAGAAGATGGGTTTGCCCTTGTAGATCTCGATGCCGCGGAGCTGGTGCGGGCCGTGTCCGACAAATTTGTCGGCGCCGGCGTCGATGCTGGCGTGGGCGAGGTCGATGAGGAACCGGGGGGGCTCGTCGGACCAGTTGCCGGGGTCGTGGGCGTGGATGGTGGCGATGACGAAGTCCGAGTTGCGTTTGGTGCTGCGGATCGCCCGGAGGATCTCGGCAAGGTCGACTTCGTTCATCTCCTGCACGATTCCGCGTTCGTCGCTCACCCGGTAGTTTACACCGAAGAGGGAGAGGCGGTCGTCGGGGTCATCTTCCGGGATTCGCACGGAACCTTCTGGCTGCTCGTCACGGATGCGGCGCAGCATGTCCAGCTCTTCCTGGGTAACGAGGGCATTGACCGTGGTGCGGAGCGCGCTCAGCCCCGGCCGCCCCGGCGCTTCTCCCATCGGGTCCATGGCGCGCGACAGGGGAGTGAAACTCGAGGCCATCGACACCATCCCGACCCGGCCCCGCGGCGTTTCGAAGTAGCGGCCGGCGCGCGCCTCCGCCCGCGTCTCCCCGGCGCCGGCGTGCACCAGCCCCGCCTCGTCGAGGTGGCGGCTTGTCTCGCGCATGCCCTCCACGCCCCAGTCGGTCGTGTGGTTGTTGGCCCGCGACAACATGTCGAAGCCGAGGTCCGCCAGGTCCCGGGCGATCCCCGGCACCCCGATCAGCCAGGCGCCCCCGTACTCGGCCTGCGGGTAGCCGTCGAAGTTGCGGATGTCGATGGCCGACGTCTCGAAGTTGCCGAACCCGACATCGGCCCGCGCGATTACGTCCAGGGCGCGCATGAAGACGGGGTCGTCGGTCTGCGCCATCGGACGCGCGATGATGATGTCGCCGACCGCCGCGACGGTGAAGCCGTCCTCGACGTTCATCATCAGCGCGGTGGCCGAGTCGGCGTCCGGGGGAAGGGTCTGGGCGGCGGCGGGCGCGACTGCAAGGGCCGTGGGCACGGCGGTGACAAGGGCGGCGGCAGCCGCGCGCCCGAAGGCCCGCGGCGCGGCCGGATCAAGTGTCAGACTCGGGACGAAAGTCATGGGATCTCTCCTTGCTGCAAGGTCGGGGCAACCGTCTCCGACAGCGGTTTCGATGGCCGACGTGTCCAGATACCAGTAGGTTCTCCCGCGTGCTTTGACCATGATCCGCACCCTATGACGCTCGCCACAGCCCTTATCGCCGCCGCCGTTGCTGCGCCCGTCCCGCAGCAGGTCGGGATGGCCGCCGACTCCGCGCTCACGCACAGCAACGGCGTCGTCCCGCCGACTGTCACCGCCGTGCGGGCCGATCCGGCGCCGATCCTCGACGGGATCCTCGACGACGCCGTCTGGCAGAGTGCGGTTCCGGTCACCGGGTTCCGGCGCGATCGCCCGGGCGACGGGCTCCCCGCGGCCGAGAGGACCGAGGTCCAGGTGGCTTACACCGACGACGCACTGTATGTCGGCGCGCGCATGTACGACCGCGACCCTTCGCGGATCTCCCTGCTGCGGGGCCGGCGCGATTCCTTCATGCAGCCGAACGACCTGTTTCTGATCCAGCTCGACTCGTACCACGATCACCGCACAACCTTCGTGTTCGGGGTAACCCCGGCGGGGGGGCGCAACGACCTGGTCGCGCCCAACGACGGGTTCCAGGGGATGGACGCGGGGTGGGATCCGGTCTGGGACGCCGCGACGCGGGTGGACTCCCTCGGCTGGGTGGCCGAGATGCGCATCCCCTTCTCGCAGCTCCGCTTCCGCGAGGGGGATCGGCAGGTCTGGGGAGTCAACTTCCGCCGCGACATCCTGCACGCGGGCGAGGCCGTGGACTGGGCGTGGAGGCCGTCCACCGAGAGCGGCCTTGCATCGTCCTTCGGACACCTGCTGGGACTGGAGGGGGTGCGCCGGCCCGAGCGGCTGGAAGTCCTCCCGTACGCGGTCACGCGCGCGACCTACAATCAGCGCGCCAGCGTCGAAAGTCCCTTCGACGACGGCTCCGTCTACGGCGGCTCCATGGGACTGGACCTGAAGTACGGGCTCACCGGCGGTCTCACGCTGGACGCCACCGTCAACCCCGACTTCGGCCAGGTGGAGGCGGATCCGGCGGTGGTGAACCTCACTGCCTACGAGACGTTCTTCGAGGAGCGGCGGCCCTTCTTCGTGGAGGGCGCGGGGCTCTTCGGCTTCGGCGGGCTCGAAGGGCTGCGTTTCTTCTATTCGCGACGGGTCGGGCAGCGACCCGCGCTATCGGCGCGCGGCCAGGGGCGCTATGTCGACCAGCCCACGCAGTCCACCATCCTCGGAGCCGCCAAGGTATCGGGACGCACCGACTCCGGGTGGGTGGTGGCGTTCATGAACGCGACGACGCAGCACGAGAACGCCCGCGTGAGCGACGGCGCGGGCGCCCCGGTCACCGAGGCTCCGGTGGATCCGCGCTCCAACATCAGCGCGCTCCGGCTCCGCAGGGATCTGCGCGAGGGCGACAGCTACATCGGCATGATCGCGACCGGCGTGGCGCGCGACCTGAGTCACGACGCGTTCACCGGCCTGCGCGACCGAGCGCTCACCGGAGGCGTCGACTTCCTGCACCGGTTCGCCAACCGGACCTTCGCGCTGCAGGGCTGGGTGGGCGGCTCGCACATAGCCGGGAGCCCGCAGGCGATGCAGCGGGCGCAGTACTCCTCGGTGCGGTATTACCAGCGCCCCGACCAGGACTATGTGAGCTTCGACCCGGACCGAACCTCGCTCGGCGGCTACGCGGGCGAGCTGGCCTTCCGCAAGATCGCCGGCGAATGGCTCTACGGCTTTGAGGCGAGCATGATCTCGCCCGGTTTCGAGATGAACGACGCCGGCTTCCAGACGATCGCCGACATCTACTCGCTGACGCTGGGCGGCACACGCCGCTGGGTCGAGCCCGGGCGCTACTTCAGGTCCGCCAGCCTGACCCTGGGCGGATCCGAACGCCGGAACTTCGGCAACCTGGTCTTCCAGCGCGAGATTTCCCTGCGCGGCAACGGCCAGACGGTGGGCTTCCATTCACTCCGCGGGTCGCTGCGCTACGAAATGGAGACCCTGGATCACCGCGTCACCCGGGGCGGCCCCGCGATGACCAGTCCCGCCAACTGGGGCGGCAACCTGTGGTTCAACACCGACGGGCGAAAGCGCGTCTCTGGAGGCCTGTCGGTGAACTTCTCCGGCGACGCCGAAGGTTCCTACTCGATCTCCGGGGGGCCCACCCTGTTCGGCCGCGGTGAGGGTCTGTTCAGCTGGAGCGTCTGGCCCAGCTTCCGGAAGAGCCGCAACGCCGCCTTCTACGTCACGCAGGCCGAAGACGATGCGGCGGGCTCCACCTTCGGCCGCCGCTACGTCTTCGCCGAGCTCGAGCAGTCCGTGATCGACGTGACGATCCGCATGGATTTCGCGCTTACCCCGCGCATGACGCTCCAGGCCTACGGTCAGCCGTTCGTGGCGACCGGAGATTACGAGAACTTCATGTCCCTCGATGCGCCCCGCAGCTACGACTTCCTTCGCTACGGCGAGGGATCCTCCACGATCAGGCGCTCCGACGACCTCTACACCGCCGATGCCGACGGCCCCGGACCCGCCAGTCCCGTCCGCTTCCTCAACCCGGACTTCCGTACGCGTTCGTTCCGGAGCAACGTGGTGCTGCGCTGGGAATATCTCCCGGGCTCGACGCTCTTCCTGGTGTGGAGCCAGGACCGGGCCGACTGGATCCGCGACCCCGCCTTCGACGGCGTGGGCGACCTGCAGCGCCTGTTCTCGGACCCAATGCGCAACGTCTTCCTGATCAAGGCGAGCTACTGGCTGGACTTCTGAGGGGAGTTTTGTCCGCCACAATTGGCCGATTCTGGCGGACAAACGGCTTGTTCGCCATTCCCGGCCGCTTTTGGCCGACAAACTGCCCTCATTGGCTGCTGGCCGGGTCGTCCGGGCTTCCAGGACTGCGCGCTGATCGTCCGTCCTTTCGCAAGTGACAGGAATGCGGTACGTTGCGGCTGCGGGCAGACCGGGCAGTCCGGTGCCGTGCGGGCGGCAGGGCCGCTCGAGCCCGCCAACGTGGTCCGGGCCAGATGAGGGAGGCATGCCGGTGGGTGGATTGCACCGAGCGAGCGGGCGGGGTCGGGGCCGGATCACGTTTTTTTCTTAACGCAGAATCCGCAACACCATGGTTCACAGGGCGAATGGTAATCGTGCACAAAGGTGCATACAGACCGTTTGCCCCACGTTGTACGCAATCAACACAGGAGGTGTCTTATGAGATTGCGCTACGGCATCCTGGCGGGCCTGATCACGATCATGGGCACCGGAGAAGTCCTTGCCCAGACGCGTGCTCTCACCGGCTCCGTCACAGACGCCACGACCGGCCAGCCCATTTCGGGTGCGGCGGTCGCTGTTTCGGGAACGACGCTCGGCACCTTTACGGAGGATGACGGCAACTTCGCCGTCGCCGTGGGGGCGGGCGAGGTCGTGCTCGAGGTGAGCATGCTGGGCTATCAGCCCGCGACCATCACGGTCCCCGAGGGGACGAACAACATCAGCGTCACCCTGCGGGTCGACGTTCTCAACCTCGACGAGATCGTGGTGACGGGACAGGCCACCGGTATCTCCCGGAGGAACCTCGCCAACGCGGTCTCGACGGTGAGCGCGAGGGACCTCGAGAGGGTGCCCTCGGCTTCGGTCGAGCAGGCGCTCCGCGGCAAGGTCGCCGGGGCGAACATCCAGTCGAACTCGGGGGCGCCGGGCGGAGGCATGCAGCTCCAGCTCCGGGGTGTGTCCACGATCCTGGGGGCGCACACGCCGCTCTACGTGGTGGACGGCGTGATCGTGAGCGACCAGACGATCCCCTCGGGTGTGCACACGGTAACCGTGTCCTCGTCGAACCCCGTCCGCGGGGGCTCGCAGGACAACTCCGCCAACCGGATCGCCGACCTGAACCCGTACGACATCGAGAGCATCGAGGTCCTCAAGGGGGCATCGGCCGCGGCGATCTACGGGTCGAAGGCGAACAACGGGGTGGTCATCATCCGCACGAAGCGGGGGCGGGTCGGCGCGCCGCAGTTCAACGTGACGCAGCGCTTCGGCTTCTTCCAGCTGTCCAACAAGCTCGGTCTGCGCGAGTTCACCTCGATGGACGAGGCGGTCGAGTTCTTCGGGCCCCAGGCGCAGGATCACTGGCAGGCCGGGAAGTTCCTCGACCACGAGGAGCTGCTGGCCGGGAACGAACCTCTCTCGTACGAGACTTCGGCGAGCGTGAGCGGGGGAACCGAGGACACGCGGTACTACGCCTCCGGGCTGGTGAAGCACGACGGCGGCATCATCGACAACACCTTCTACAACAAGGAGTCGCTGAAGCTCAACATCGACCAGACGCTGGGCGACCGGGTCTCCTTCAGCCTGAACACCAACGCGATTCACACCCTGGCGGGGCGCGGCATCACCAACAACGACAACCGGAGCATCAGCTACTACATGACGCTCCCGTCGACGCCGAGCTTCGTCGATCTGCGCGCGATCTGCGCCGACGGAAGCCGCCAGGCCGACATCGACAAGTGTCCCAGCGGGACGGGCACCTATCCCAGGAACCCGTTCGCCGGGTCGAACATCCTCGAGACGGCGTCGCTCGTGCGGAACGACGAGGAAGTCTGGCGCTTCGTGGGGTCCGGGAACCTGACCTTCGACGCCATCACCTCGGCCACGCACACGCTGCGGCTGAGCGCCACCGGGGGAATCGACTTCTACAACCAGAAGAACGAACTCTTTTCCCCGCCCGAATCCCAGTTCGAGCCCACTGACGGGCTCCCCGGCACGTCGGTGCTCGGGTCGGCCTACAGCCAGTACATGAACGCCAACCTGAACGCCGTCTACACCTTCAACTCCGACGCATTCCAGTCGACGACCTCCTTCGGCACCCAGTACGAGATCCGCGACCTCGACCACAGCAGCACGATCGCGAAGAACCTCATCGGGGGACTGCAGAACATCGACCGGGGCACGGCGACCGAGGTCAGGCAGAACCGCGAACGGATCCTCGACTTCGGCATCTTCGCGCAGGAAGAGCTGCTGATGCTGGACGAGCGGCTCCTCCTCACCGCGGGCGCGCGCGCCGACCGGAGCTCCAACAACTCCGACACCGACGCGTTCCACTTCTACCCGAAGTTCGCGGCCTCCTACCGGTTCCCCATCGGCGGCGACCTCCTCGAGGAAGTCAAGTTCCGCGGGGCGTGGGGCCAGTCGGGCAACCAGCCGGTCTACGGGCAGAAGTTCACGGAGTACGAGGGCCGGAACATCGGCGGGCTGCCGGCGCTGCGCGTCCAGGGCGCCACGGCGGCGACCGACCTGCGGCCCGAGCGCCAGACCGAGATCGAGGGCGGCGTCGATGCCACCCTCTTCGAGGACCGGGCCACGCTCGAGCTGACATACTTCAACAAGACCGTCAAGGACGTCATCCTCGAGCGCTCGCTCGCTCCCTCGACCGGTTTCGTCGAGGCGATCTTCAACGGCGGCGAGATCAACATCTGGGGCCTCGAGACCGCGCTGACCGTGGTTCCCTTCTTCACCCGCAACCTGCAGTGGACCTCGCGAACCACCTTCACCATGGATCGCAGCGAGGTGATTTCGCTGCCGGTGCCGAGGTTCACGATCCAGGGCTTCGGCTACTTCTACGGCACGACGGTGGCCGAGCAGGGCCAGTCGCTGACGCTGCTGTGGGGCAACGGTCCCGACCCGGAGACCGGAGAAGTGGGGGTGCGGCCGCTGGGAGACGCCAACGCCGACTTCCGCATGGGCTTCTCCAACGACATCAGCTTCGGGCGGTTCAACGTGTACTCCACGATGGACTGGCAGAAGGGCGGCACGGCCAACAACCTCACCCAGTTCCTCTTCGACCTGACGCGGAACACCGAGGACTGCAACAACCTGGTCGACGGCGAAAGCGTCTGCGTGAAGCGCAACCGGGAGTTCCCCCAGAACACGGGGACCTACTTCCAGGACGCGTCGTTCGTGAAGCTGCGCGAGCTGACGGTCACCTACGACCTGCCCGAGAACATGGTCGCGAACATCTGGAGCGCGGCACGGCACATCCGCCTCAACCTGAGCAGCCGCAACCTGCTGACCTTCACCGACTACGCCGGCCTGGATCCCGAAGTGAGCAACTTCGGCAGCGAGGCGGTCGGACGGGGCCAGGACGTGGCACCCTACCCGCCGAGCCGGAGCTTCTGGTTCTCGGTCGACGTGGGCTTCTAACGTGAACGGGAGAATGAGACCGATGATCAGACAACTGGGCCGTCTCCTGACGGCGGGTCTCTTCGCAACCGTCTTCACGGCGTGCGAACTGACCGTACCCGATTTCAACAACCCGAGCGTGGAGGACCTGCAGACCAACCCGAACTCGGCCAGCATCGCGGCCGCGGCGCAGGGTCTGCTCTTCGACACGCGCCTCACCGCGGCCGACATGGTGCACTGGGTCGGCGCCTTCGGCCGCGAAGTCTACCCGATGGCGCCCACGGGTTCTTCCCTGCCCGGCAGCGTCCGCGACCCGTGGACCCAGACCCTGTTCGTAGGGACGCAGGTCTGGGGCGAGGCGTACAAGAACATGCGCAACGCGAACCTGCTCCTCGACGCACTGGCGGGGGCGGAAATCCCCGAACCCGACAAGGCGGCCGTGCGCGGGTTCACCAAGACCATCCAGGCATACGACCTGCTGCACATCGCGGTGACCCGGCGGCACCTGGGCGCACCGGTCGCGGTCGGGTCCGATCCCAACGACGACCCGGCGCCAATCGTGGGCGAGAACGAGGTCTACGGCCACGTGATCAGCCTGCTCGACGAAGCGCGGGGCGACCTCGCGGCCGCTGCCACCTTCCCCTTCGGCGTCACCGCCGGGCTCGCCCACTTCTCCTCGCCGGGCGACTTCATCCGCCTCAACCGGGCCATCAAGGCGCGGGCGGAGGTGCACCGCAACAACTGGGCGGCCGCGCTCCAGGCGGTTTCCGAGTCGTTCGCGGGGAGCAACATGCCGCTCGACTACGGCGCGCAGCACAGCTGGTCGGTCAACTCCGGCGACCTCGTCAATCCGGCGAACCGCCCCGACCTGCTGTACGCCAACACCCGTTTCCGCACCGAGGCCCAGGCCCGGGCGGACGGATCGCCGGACCTGCGCTTCCAGAACAAGTTCAAGGTGGTGGGCGCGTATCAACTGCTGGAGGTGGCTTCGGATCTGCAGTACACGCTGTACGAGAGCCCGAGCGCGCCGTTCGTCTGGGTGAAGAACGAGGAGTTGATCCTGATCCGGGCCGAGGCGAACCTTGCGATGGGGAACCGTGCGGCGGCGATCGAGGACATCAACCTGATCCGCATGAATTCGGGCGGCCTCGAGCCGCTGCCGGATCCCTATCCCGGATCTGACGACGACCTGCTCAACGAACTGCTGTACAACAAGCGGTTCTCGCTGGTCTTCGAGTGGGGGCACACGTGGATCGACATGAACCGCTACGACAAGCTGCTGGACATCCCCGTGTTGGGAGCGCCCAGCGCCGACCAGCGGCTTCACAGCGCGATGCCCTACCCGCTGAGCGAATGCCTCCCGCGCGAGCCCGACGTGCCGGCGGGGTGCATGACCCAGCAGGGCATCATCCCGTAGGAGCGGCCGGCCTCCGGCTTGTCGCCGCTTTTCTCGCCGCGGCGGTCGCCGGATGCGCTTCGAGTCCGGAGCGCTCCGGCGACCCGCCCGGCGCGGGCGACGAGGCGGCCTGGGAGGGTGCGCCCGAAAGCAAGCTGCACATCGACAACCGCAACTGGCTGGACATGCGCATCTACGCGCTGCGCGGGGCGGACCGCGTTGCCCTGCTGTCGATCACGAGCATGAGGCGCGACTCGGTGCCCCTTCCCAGGAGCCTGCTCATGGGCTCCGGGTTCCGGCTTCAGGCCGACCCCGTCGGCAACCGGCCGTACCTCAGCAACACCATCTACCTGCGCCCCGGCCAGACGGTCTGGTGGAGGCTTGAAAACGTGCTGGAACAGTCCAGCCTGTGGATCCATTGATACGAGGAAACCTGACACAAGGAGCAAGCATGACCAGCTATCGGAAACCGGCGGCGGCCGGTCGCCACGGACGCGCCTCGGGCCGGGGAGCCCGCCTGGCAGATGGCCGCCCGGCCCTCGAGTGCGTACTGGCGCGGCGCGGCGTGGCTCTCGTCCTCGGCGCCACCGCAATCCTGACGGGCGCGACAGCCGCCCGACTCGAGGCCCAGCAGGCCGACGTCCTCACCCTCGACCAGCTCCTCACCATCGAGTCCGTCGTCTCCGGATCGCCCGCCTGGTCGCCCGACGGCTCGGGGATCCTCTTCCAGTCCTCTCTCTCCGGCGGACTGATGACGCTGTCTCCGGACGGCGGCTTCCCCACCCGCCTGCCGATCGACATGGGCAGCTCAGGGCACTTCCTGGCCTCCCAGTTGCCCGGATGGTCACCGTCCGGCAAGTGGATCTCCTACGTATCCGACAAGGGAGGCTCGCCCGAGATCTGGATCTGGTCGATCGAGGACGGCTCCGAGGCGCAACTGACCAACCTGGGCGGTCGGATCAACTCCATGACGTGGTCGCCCGACGAGCGCTCGATCGTCTTCGCCGGCGACCGCTACGGCAACTACGACATCTGGACGGTCGAGGTCGCCACGCGGAAGGTCCACCGCCTCACCAGCGACAAGCTCTACGAGGTCTTCCCGACCTGGACGCCCGACTCGCAGGGCATCCTCTACGTGCGTCTCGACGACACATGGGAGGACCACGACGTGATCGAGGTCGACGCGGGCGGCGGCAACGCCCGCACGGTCCTCCAGGACACCGACTTCTTCGACTATGGCGCGGGCACGACCTTCGCCTACCCGCAGGTGTCTCCCGACGGCAGCCAGGTCCTCTTCCGGTCGCACCGCAGCGGCTGGATCAACTACTGGCTCGCTCCGATAGGGGGCGGCGAGCCCCGGCCGATGGCGGCCGCCGAGGCCGACCAGAGCACCGCGGTCTGGTCCCCGGACGGCAGTTCGATCGCCTACACCGAGAACCACAACGGCCATCACGACCTCCGCGTGGTCCCGGCGGACGGCGGCAAGCCCCGGGTGCTGGTCTCGCCCGACGGCGGCAGGGCCTCGAGCCCCTCGTGGTCTCCCGACGGCACCTCGATCGCCTACCTGATGGCCGACCTCGTCACTCCGCAGGATCTGTATGTGGTGTCTTTGGAGGACGGCCATAGCCGCCAGCTCACCCGCTCCATGCCTGCCGGGAACTTTGGGGCGCGATTGATCCTGCCGGAGAAGGTCCACTACCCCAGCACGGACGGCTACTCGATCCCCGCCTACCTCTACCGCCCGGTGGGAGTCCCGGCGGGCGAGCGCGCACCCGGGATCATGTGGATCCACGGCGGCCCCACCTCGCAATTCCACGACACATTCCAGCAGCACGTGCAGTTCTTCGCGCAGCGGGGATACGCCGTGCTGCTCCCCAACATCCGCGGCAGCTCGGGATACGGGAAGGACTTCGCCGACGCCAACAACGACTGCTGGGGCCACTGCGATCTGGAGGATGTCGTTGCCGGCGTGGACTACCTCAAGACGCTGCCCGAGGTCGACCCCGACCGGATCGGCCTGACCGGCACCAGCTACGGCGGCGTGATGAGCATGTACGCCGCGTCCTTCGCGCCCGATGTCTTCCGCGCGATCATCCCCGGCTCGGGCTACGGGGACTGGATCCACTTCTACCACGGCGAGAACGAGCTGCGGCACATCAAGCTGCTCGAGCACGAACTGGGGCCCTTCGAGACAAGCCAGGACGTGTGGCGCAACAGCTCGGCGATCTTTGAGATCGACAAGGTCTCGACGCCGATCTTCATGGTGCACGGCGAGGGCCGCTATCCGGGCTCCGACCAGTCCGAGATCTTCGCGCAGGCCCTGGAGAACTTCTACAAGCCGTACGAATACACGACCTACCCGAACGAGAACTACTACGTCTACGGCAAGGCCAACCGGCGCCAGATGCTGCTGGACATGCTGGACTTCTTCGGCCGGTACCTGAAGGACGAGATGGTCGACGCGGGTGAAAGGATGGAACCATGAGATACCTCGACACCCCGTCCCGCAGCCTTGCGGCTTTGCTGCTCGCAGCGGGGCTGGCCTGCCAGTCCGAAGCGCCGGCTGCCGGCGGTGCGGCCGGTACCGCGGCGCCGGACGGCTCGTCGCCGACCGCCTCGTCTTCCGCGGCCGACCCCATCTCCGCCGCCGAGCTGGTCGACCTGACCGCGGCGGTGGGCGGCACCCATCCGCCTAGGTGGTCGCCGGACGGCTCGCGGATCACCTTCGTGTCCGGCGGCGGCCTGGGCTCGGTCGGCACGGAGGACGGCGCCTTCGAGATCCTTACCGAGGACCTGTCGCTGAGCGGTGTGGGGTCGCTGGGGGCGCCGCAGCCCATCTGGTCGCCCGACGGGCGGTGGATCGCGTACACTTCCGACAAGGGCGGCGCGCCGGACATCTGGCTTTGGTCGGCCGAGGAAGGGGACGGCATGAGCGTCACCGTCGACGCGCAGCTCACCCGGTTGTCGGCGCGGGCCAATGGCCTGGCCTGGTCGCCCGACGGCAGCCGGATCGCGTTTTCCGGCGACCGTTTCGGCAACATGGACATCTGGACGGTGTCGGTGCCGGACGGCAAGGTAAGCCGCCTGACCGACGACCCGCTCTACGAGGGCTACCCCAGCTGGACGCCCGATGGAAGCCGGCTTCTCTACGTACGCATGGACGACCGCTGGGTGGATCACGACGTCATCGAGGTGGACCCCGACGGGAAGAACCCGCGCATGGTCGTGCGCGACACCGGGTTCTTCGACTACCGCGCGGGACGGGCCTTCGCCTCGGCGCAGGTGTCGCCGGACGGGGAGGCCGTGCTGTTCCGTTCGCAGCGCAGCGGCTGGCTGAACTTCTGGGTGGCGCCGCGGGACGGGAGCGCCGAGCCCCGTCAGATCGCCGCGTCCGACTACGACCAGAGCGACGCACGCTGGTCGCCCGACGGCAGCTGGATCAGCTACACCGAGAACCGCGACGGCGTGCACTCGCTACGCGTGGTCTCGGCGGACGGCTCGACGAGCAAGGTGCTGGTGGATCCGGATGTCGGCGCGGCGCTGCGGCCCGAGTGGTCCCCCGGCGGCGACAGGATGAGCTACACGATGGAGACGCCCACGCGACCCGCCGAGCTGTTCGTGATGGACCTGGAGTCGGGCGAGAGCCGCCTGCTCCACAGCACCGTCGCGGCGGGCTCGGCCGGGAAGCTGCACATGCCCGAGAAGGTGGCGTATCCCAGCAGCGACGGCCTCACGATCCCGGCGTACCTGCACCGGCCGCCGGACACGGAGCCGGGCGAGCGGTTCCCCGGCGTGATGTGGATCCATGGCGGGCCCACGTCGCAATTCGACGACCAGTTTCGGAGACATCAGCAGGTGCACTTCTTCGCGCAGCGCGGCTACGTCGTCCTCATGCCCAACATCCGCGGAAGCTCGGGGTACGGCCTGGAGTTCGAGGATCTCAACAACGGCTGCTGGGGCCACTGCGACCTGGAAGACGTGCTCGCGGGCGTGGACTACCTCAAGACCCTGCCCGACGTGGACCCCGACCGGATCGCGGTGACCGGGACCAGCTACGGCGGGATCATGACGATGGACGCGGTGGCTTTCGCGCCCGGAGTGTTTCAGGCCGCGATCGCGCTGTCGGGCTACGGCGACATGACCGACTTCCACACCAGGGTGCACGAACTGCAGCACATCAAGCTGCTGGAGTATGAGCTCGGGCCCTATCCGGAGAACCGGGATGTCTACCTGAACAGCTCGGCCATCCTGAAGGCCCACGAGGTCACCACGCCCACCTTCGTGATCCAGGGCGAGGGGGTCGCGGCCGACTGGCGGCTGCGGGAGGACCAGCCGCAGGCATCGCTCGACTTCGCACGCAAGCTCGACCAGCACTACAAGATCGTCCGCTACAAGGCGTATCCGGGCGAGGGCTACTACGTCTACGGCCGGGACAACACGATTCAGAAGCTCCACGACATGCTGGACTTCTTCGAGGAGTTCCTGGTGACGGAGATCGGGGGGATGTAGTCTGAAATAGACATGAAGACGGTATATGACTGTTCAAATCGACTTTACAGCGATCCAGGCGCAGACCTCGTCTCGCGGAAGAGGGCGGGCGCGTTCCAGCTGAAACGTCTTCGCGGCTCGCCTGCGACGCGGCGGATCCGCCCTGGCCTCAGTCCTCGGAGCGTCCCGGCGGGGGCGTGATCGGGAACGCCTTGATCGCGTCGACAATCCCCCGGGCGACGCGCTCCGGCTGATTCATGATCACCGCGCGGTCACCGGCGTTGGTGAGGAAGCCGGTTTCGATGATGGCCGCGATGGTCATCGGGTGGAGGGCGTGCTCGTAGCGGCGGTAGTTGAAAGCGTAGTAGTTGCGCATGCGCCGGGTCGTGTCCTCAAGCCGCCTGATCCCGGTCGCGGGACCATAGGTCTGGTAGAGCAGGTCGACGAAGTCCTGCGCGCGTCCGGTGGCGTCTCGCCTGGGCGCCGACACGCGGTAGCCCCTCGCACCCGGATCGTTGCTCGCGTCGGCGTGGATCGCGAGGAAGAGGTGGGCGCGGTAGTCGGGCGGCACCACCGCCGGCAGAATGTCGACCACGTAGCCGAGTTCCTCCAGCATGGCCGCGGTGCGCCGTACGATCACGAGGTTGAACTCCCGCTCGTGCGTCCCGTTCCAGCTGGTGCCGTTGCGGCGCAGTCCGGACAGCTCGCGGGGGGCCTCGTCAGCCCGCCAGTGACCCACCTGAAGAGCGATGCGCACCGGGCCGGCAGGGGGCTGCCACTCCTCGGGCGTGGGAATCGGGCCGGGGTAGCGGTTGCGCGACCACCAGGAACGTCGCCGCGGCGGCGGGGGAGTTTGCTGGACCACCGGCGTGTCCTGAACAACGGCGGCTGACGGCATCTCCCCGGGGGCGGCCTCGGCGCCGGACACGAGCCCCGCCAGGGCGATCATCCCCAATGCGCCGACCCCTGCCGAGATGATCGCCTTCAAGAACGGACTCCTTCGCGGGGGACGGCGCATGACGCCGTCACGATACGGTGCCCGTGGCGCGCCCGCAAGCGCATCGGCCGCAAGCTCTTGCCGTTACCGCACAGGCGTCGACGCGATGCTGGTGATGTGCAGGTTGAGTCCGTGGTTGACGCGGAGGCCGAAGATTCCGTTTGTCGCCAGGTCTGCGCGCGGGCCGGTCCAGAGCAATTCGCCGTTGACCGAGAAGCGGAGTTCGTCGCCCGCGGCTTCGAGAGCAAGCACGTTCTTCGCCGTGGCCGAGCCCTCGGGTCTGGTGGCGTACGAAATGATCGCGGGGTGGGCCGTCCAGTCGTGGACGACCGGCGTCTCGGTGCCAGCCCGGCTCTTCACCAGAAACTCGCCGCCCTCGCGCAGCAGGAAGTACGTGTACCTCTGATCCGGGCCCTGCAGGTCGGAGCCGCCGATGAAGAAGCCGAACGCCTCGCGCCGCCCCTGCGGGTCGAAGAGGAAGGTCTCCGACTCGATGCGGAAATCTTCCATTGCGACCGAATCGGGGTGCCAGGCGATCATCGCCGGCCCTGTGGTAACGTGGTAGCCGGGAGGCATGGTGACGAGGTATAGGTCGTCCATGCTGGCGCCCTCGCGGTCGAAGCGAACCTCCCAGCCTTCGGGGAAGGGCAGTCCTTCGTCGTCCTGGGCGGCGGCGGGGAGGGCCGTGAGCACCGAGGTTGCCGCGGCAAAGGCCAAAGCGATGGGCGCGGCGGGCAAATAGCTCGTTCTGAACATGTAGCGTCCTGTGTTTGAAGAGGTGTCGGCGGGGCTCGGAGTCCGTGACGGCTCTTTGGGGTGACCCGTCGGTCAGCCCAGTCTGGTGCCCTCGACCGCTTGGGACAACCCCTCCGGCGTGGCCGGTCACCATGATTCCGTCCGTCCTTGCGCGGTATAGACGAGCACCCGTTCGGCGACCTCTTCGCCCGTCAGCTGCTCCCAGCATTCGGCGTAGAGGTCGACCTGGGCGCGGTACCGGCGCGCCCTGTCGGCAAAGTCGGGATCATCGCCGCTGTCGGTCTTGTAGTCGGCCACGACCCAGCGACCCCGGTCCTTGAAGACGAGATCGATCACACCTTCAAGAACCTCGGCGCCGTCGCTGCCGTTTCGGTTTACCGCGAACGGGATCTCGCTGTGGCGTTCGCTGCCCGCCATCGCCCGCACCCAGATATCGGAGTTTCGTACCGCTTCGACGAGCGCCAGGAGCGCCTCCAGCTCGGTCGGCACGCCCGTGGTGTCGACCGGGCGCTGGTACTCGATGAGCAGGTCGCGGGCCAGTTGCCTGAGGGCCTCGCCACGGGTGCCTTCGCCCGCCGCCGCCAGCACATCGTGGACTACGCTGCCCCACTCGTAGCCACCGCTTGCCGGACCGAGCGGGGCCGAGTCGAAGCGGTCGGTACGCACGACCGGATCACGCAGGCCGGAGTCCGGGACGGCCGCCCCCTTGGCCCTCGCCGTGACGGTCTCCAGCCGGTAGGTGGGACCGCGGGTGCGCGCTGCAGCCGACGCCACCGCCGCCAGCGGCTCCGTCAGGTCGATTCCCGGGTCCAGCCGGTCCGGGTCGGGGGGCACCCCGCGCGGCAACTGGATGCCCATCCCCAGGCCGCTCACCCACTCCTCCAGCACCTTCCAGGGCGACGAATCCCGCCCCCGCAGCCCCGCACCCCGCGCGATCCACAGCTCGTCCCTCGCACGCGTGGCGGCCACGTACAGGAGACGCACCTTCTCCGCCTCTTCGAACGTAGCCTCCACCTTCCGGTCCTCCTCCCAAGTGGCCGGCTGGGTGATGATCTCGGTCGCGTATCCCCGCTTGACCACGATCGGGATAGTCCCGCGCGCGGCCCCCGTCTCGTCCCGGGCGACGCGCATCCGCGGCTTGCGGTCGAATTCACCGAAGGGCGCGGCGAGGAAGACCACATTCGCTTCCAGGCCCTTGGCCCGATGGAGGTTCATCACCCGGACGCAGTCGCCCCGCCCCGGCACCAGCGGCGCCTCCGCGTCCTCCCAGTCCAGCGCGGTCGCCAGGGCGTCGACGGCACCCGCGATCGACGTGTCGCCCTCCAGCGCCCGGGCACGCACCGCATCGAGGAGGTAGGAGAGCGCCCCGGCGCGCAGTCCTCCCAGGTGGCCTGCCGCGGCCAGGGGAAACAGCCCGGTCTCGCCGATCAGGCGCTCGGCGGTAACGTCGGCCGGCTCACGCAGCGCCCGCGTCCACCACCCGTGCAGCAGGTTGATCGCGCCCGCCACCTCGCCCTTGCCCTCGACCGGACGGTTGATCCTGAAGTGGCCGCCGCGGTCCCGGTACGCCACCAGCCGGTCCAGCGTGATCCCGAAGAGCGGGCCCGTCAGCACGCCAAGGACCCGCGGCTGATTCGCCGGATCCTCCAGACAGCGGAAGAGGAGGAGGAGCGCGGCCAGTTCGTCCTCGAAGCCCACCCCGGCGCCCGACACGTCGACGGGGAGGTTTCGGTCCTCAAGAGCCCGGGCATAGACCGAGAGATACTTGCGGTTGCGGGTGAGGATCAGGAAGTCATCGGCTTCGCGTTCACCTGCCGCCACGCGGCGCGCGATCTCGGTGGCAATCCGGTCGGCGTCGTCCCGCGCGACCTCGTCCTGCCTGCTGCCCGAGACCGAGTACGTTGCCAGGACGCCCGTCCCCTCGCGCTGCGTCAGCAGAGGGGCGAAGGACGCCTGGCGGTCGCTGTCGTCCTTCCCGAACCGGTCCTCACGGTCGAAGACCCCCTTCACCAGCGCCTCGATGCCCCCGAGCGAGCGGAAGTTGGCCTCGAGGACCAGCACGTCCCCAAACTCCTCGAAGCGCTCCTTGACGAGCTGGTACAGAGCGATGTCGGCGCGCCGGAAGCGGTAGATGCTCTGCTTGGGATCTCCGACCACGAAGAGCGCGCCGGGACGAGGCACCACGGTGCGCCAGTCGTCGCCCGTCTCCGGGTCGCTGGCGAGCAGGAGCAGGATCTCCGCCTGCAGGGGGTCGGTGTCCTGGAATTCGTCGACGAGAAGCCGAGGATAGCGTCGGCCCAGGTCGCGGCGAGCCTCGGGATTGTTGCGGAGCAGCGCCGCCGAGAGGACCAGCAGGTCCTGGAAGTTGATCTGGCCGCGGTCCTTCCTCTGGCCCGCGAAGGCCGCGGCCGCGTGCCGGGCGACGTCGATGGCGACCGGATAGCGGTAGGCCCACCATTGGCGCAGCACCCTGTCCGTCGGCCCTCCGGGCCCCGCGAATTCGCAGAAGTCCTCGAAGAGCCGCTTGGCCTGCGCCTTGCCCGCCCCGTCGTCGGCCCACCGCTTCTGAACCAGTCCACTCTTTTTCAGGTGCACCCGGGCCAGCGCGTCGAAGAGGGCCCGCGGATCGCTCCAGTCCAGAGTGCGGCGCCAGTACAGGAGCGTGCGGATCCGCTTGCCGAAGTTGTCCCATCCGTCCTCCGGCGTGCGGCCCAGCATCAGTCCCCGGGCACGGTCGAGGAGAGCCTCGAAGTCGGCCCGCACCGCGCGGACGGCCTCGGCGTCGGGTGGCGCAACGCGCTCGAAGCCGTAGTCGACATCCGGGTTCTCGACGAGCTCCCGGAATGTGTCCTGAAGATGGTCGGGCGCGATGCCGAGCCGGTCGAGCTCCTCCAGGCGGGGATCCCCATCCGTGGCCAGGCGCTCCAGGTACTCGACCCAGGCGCCGCGCTGCATGCGCTCCGCCTCCGACTCCAGCACTTCGCGAAAGCCGGGATCGAGCCCGGCCTCCAGGGGCCGCTCGCGCAGCAGCCTGGCACAGAAGGCGTGGATGGTGCCCAGGAAGGCGTGATCGATGTCGCGGACCGCGGCCTCGAGCGCATCGAGATCCCGGTGCCCGGGCGCGAGCTTCGCCGCCTCCCGTTCCAGCACCACCTGGAACTTCTGGCGCAACTCGGCCGCCGCCTTGCGGGTGAAGGTGACCGCGGCGATCTGGTCGACCGTGCAGGCCCGGCTCCGCACCAGCGCGACCATGCGATCCACCAGCGACGTGGTCTTTCCCGACCCGGCCCCTGCTTCGACGAGCAGGTTGCGTTCCAGGTCCCTGCCAATCCGATCCCGGGCGGCCTGGTCCGGAGGGAGGGTCGGCTCGTTCACTCGTCCTCCCAGTTGCGCACTCGCCGCAGCGGCTCCAACTCCGGCAGGTCCTTGAGATTGCGGGCCGTCCAGTCGGCAAAGCGGCACGACACCTGCCCCCAGTTGCCGCTCCGCACCCCGCACACCACGCCGTAGTCACAGAAGCGGCAGTCGTTCTTCGCGTTGTCGGTCGCCGGGAAGTCCCCCGCGGCGACGCCTTCGAGCAGGGTCGCGACCAGGAGTCCGCCGGTTTCCAGCTCTTCCGTCTCGAACGGCCACACGCGGTTCTCGCCGCGACGCGTCGGGAAGTGGTATTCCATCCCGCTGACGGTTCTGTCCAGGACGGCGGCGGCCGCCAGGGTGTAGATCACGTGCTGCACGCGGCGGCCGCCGTCGTAGGTCGCCGACTTTCCGCCGTAGCCGTGGTCGGTGCCGGTCTTGTAGTCGACAACCCGCAAGGCGGTCCCGTGGTCGTCGAGCCTGTCGATGTAGCCGCGCACCTGCACGGGTCGCCCGTCCGCGTCGATCGCCACGGGATCGTCGGTCATCCCGAAGGGCATCTCCAGGGCGATCCACGGCGGGGGTTCGCTGCGGATCATCTCGACAAAGGACCGGGCGTCGTCGCGCAGCGCCGCCATTTCCCACTCGTGGACGGCATGGCTGGGCGCGGGCACCTGCCACAGCTTCCGCGCCCCCTCGTCGTCGACAAGCGACAGAGCCAGCGCGAGAAAGGCCTCGTCCTCGGGGTCCAGTCCCCGTTCCCGCGCCAACTCCAGTGTGTGCTGGTAGACCGAGTGCAGGAGACTGCCCCGCTCAAGCGGGTTGAGCCAGCGGTGGGCATCGAACTCCGGGTCGTCGGGCGGATAGGCGCGCAGGACATAGCTGAACAGGAAGCGGCGCGGACAGGCGCCCAGGCTTCCCAGGCCGCTCGCCGAGAACGTGTGACCCGAGAGATCCTGGTACGAGAGCGGAGGCGAGGGCGTGCCCAGAAAGCCCGTGTGCACCGTGCCCGCGTCGGTCCGCAATCCCTCCGCTGCCGCCACCCCGAGGCCCAGTCGGGGATAGGCACGCTCGACCGCCTCGAGTCCGTCGAGCAACCTGCCGTCGGCCGAGGCCAGGGCGCGCAGCCAGACGTCTCCCGCGTCCACATCGGTGGCGAGTTCGGCCCGCGGGAGGCGGGACTCGCTGGCGCCCAGGTGAGCCTCGAGGTGCTCGAAGTTGAGGGTCCGGTCGCCCTCGCGCAGACGCAGCGCCTGGAGCAGTTCCGGCGCCGGCGCCAGTTCGCGCGCCTCGGCCGGATCCCAGCGCGAGTAGCTGAGGGTCAGCGTCCCGCGCAGACGCGCGATCAGCTGGGCGAAGTTGAAGCGGGCCTCTGCGGTCCGGTCGCGCGCGAGGGGGAGCTCGCCGCGCCCCAGATGCCACCGTTCCCTGTCCAACAGCAGCGGATCCTCCATGGTGGACCCCGGGAAGCGCCCCGAGTCCATTCCCACGACGAAGGTGTACGGCCGACCCGTGGCTCCGCCGTGGGCGAAGTCGGTCAGGTACAGGTGGCCGGCGGCCGAACTCCAGGGCGCCATCCCCTCGGCTCTTGGCGCGGGAATGCGGATCTGGAGGAAGGACTTGACGATGGCCGCGGCCGACGCGTAGTCGGTCGGCCGGGTCAGCGTCGCCTCGATCCGGTCGAGCTGGCGCAGCAGCCGCTCCCTGGCGGTGTCGTCGGTGTCGGTGCCCGGGGCGACGCGCGCGAGGATGCTCTTGACGCCGGTAGCGACCCGCGCGGGGGACACGGTGCCGTCGACTGGCGGGGTGGCCTCCAGCAGGGGCCGAATGAGTGCCTGGAGGGCGAGCAGGTTTTCGCGCCGCCGCTCCTTGAGCCGCTCGAAGCTCTCTTCGTTCTGCAAGGGGCGCCGCCTCAGGCCGTCCAGACCTTCGATTGCCCGATCAACGCGCGCGATATGGCGCTCCCTGCCCCACCCGATGCGCAGCCGTCTCAGCTCGCGGGCCAGGCCGGGACCCCGGAGCCGGTCACCCGGCGGAGGCGGCTGCACGTCCCCCGCCTCGATCAGGGCGCGCAGGCGCGATTCATGGAAGTCGTTCTCGATCCACTGGAAATACGTCGTGACCACGCGGCCGGGGCGCGTGCGCTCTACTGGCAGGCCCACCGCAAAGGTGACCGGTATGTCCAGGGCCTCCGCCAGCGCATGCAGCGCCGACCCGTACAGGGACGGATCCGCGGCGACGACCTCGACCTCGTCCCAGCGAGCCCCCAGGTCGATCGCGCGGCGCAGGACTCCACGCACCTCGTCGCAGACCGAGCCCGCGGCGAAGAGTTCGATGCGCGGGCGCGGCCCTTCGAAGCGCTCGACGGCGTGCAGGTAGCATCCGGCTGCGGCGGGTGGCGCGACGTCCCACAGGATGCCCTTCGGCACTCGCATGCCCTCGACCGGGTCGGTCCTGAGGAGGGTCGCGCCCCGCACCTGCAGCGCGCGCGCGAAACGTCCCGCCAGCCCGCGGTCGGGGAGGCCCGGCAACAGGAAGGTCGGATCGCTCAGGGGCGGGGCGCCTGTATCGTCTTCGAGAATCCGCGTGGCGGTAGCCAGCACCATGGCATTGTCCGCAAGGTTGCCGGCTTCGAGAAGGTGCTCGTACCGGCGGAGCACGGCAGTGATCAGCGCCTGCCGATCCGTCGCGCGCGCGGGTCGCTCGATTGAGCGGGAATCGATGCCTCCCAGGCGCAGTGCCGCCACCGAGTGACGGACCGCGTCGCGGAAGCCCACCTTCTCGCGCAGCGTCGGAAAGCGGAAGCCGCGCCCCGCTGCGAGCGCCTCGTCGATGGCGCGCTCCACAAGCGCGTGCTCGTCGAAGGAGTCGATCACCGTGCGGCCCGTGGCCGACAGCTCGCGCGCAACATGTTTCATTGCGAGGGGCCGTAACGTGTTGACTTCAAAGCCCGCCCAGGACCGGCCGCGCAACGCGACCTGCCGGAGCAGCTCCCTGCCCTCGCCCCGTGTGCGGGCGATCAGGATCTTGCGGTCACGCCCGCCGTCCCGCGCGATGCGGTCCAGCTCCTGCACGAGGATACAGGCCGTGGCGTGATCGCCGGCCGGTGGCGGCACCGCGCGGCCGCGGCCCTCCTCGAAGTCGAGGTAGAGCTGACTCACGTGGGGCCGGGCGCGACCGGCGTGCGGGTGGCTCCCGCGGGCGAGTCCGTCGTGTTCGCGCCTGAAGCACCCGGGCCGGCGTGCTCGCCGAACAGGCGGCCGAGCCGACGCCCCTCCCGCCGCCGCCAGATCCCGCGGTGATACGCGTCGCTGGCCAGCAGCGAGAGTGTGATCGTGGCTTCCCCGAACACCATGCGCTCGCGGGTCGTGTCCACCTTGCCCCAGGTGGTGGCTTCGCGCAGGGTGGAGCCCGAGAGGCCGCCGTCTCGTGCATCGGCCACCGTGAGCTGGACGGCGTATTTGTGCATGGCCACCGAGGCCGGGCGTTGCGGGTCGCCCTCATCCCCCTCGACCTCCGCCAGCATCCGGGCCGCCACCACCGCGTCCTGCGCGAAGTTCCTGGGCACGCCTCCGCCCACGATGAGCAGTCCGGTCTCGGCAGCGGCAGCCTTGATCCGCGCAAGCTCGTGGAAGTCCTTTCCGGAGTCGAATGTGATGGGGGGCAAGCCCAGGGCGGCGGCCCTGGCCCGGTGCGCGACCACGCCGAATCCGGCCGATGAGTCGCTGAGAGCCGGCACGAAGATCGGCACCTCCCTGCGGTGCGCGGCGAGCACGATCGACCGTGCCTCCGGACGGTGCCGCTCCAGGTGTGCCCCCAGCTCCCGCACCAGCTCGCGGCTGGAATACGGCCGCGCGCCCAGCCCGTCGAAGATGCCGGCTACGACCGCGTCGCAGCGTTGCAGCTCCGCCTCGTCGACATAGGTGTCGTAGATGCGGTCGATGCCGAGGTCACGGAGCGCCTCGTCGCTCGCGACCGGCGCCTCGGGCGATCCCGGCGCCTTGTAGTGACGGAATCCCAGCGCCTCGAAGAAGTCCTGGTCGACGACGATCGCGCCGGTGGCCACGATCACGTCCACCATGTCGCACTCGACGAGGGTGATCAGGGCCTCCTTCAGGCCGGCGGACACCAGCGAGCCGGCGAGGGTGAGGATCACCGTGCAGTCGCGGTCGCTCAGCATCTCGGCGAAGATGTCGGCCGCTTCGGCCAGGTTGCGGGCCTGGAAGGCGGCGTTGCGGTAGGCGTCGAGGGTCGCGCGGCCGTCGAAGGCGGTCACGTCGATGTGCTCGACGGGGGTTGCCAGCAGCTGGCTCCTGGCCGGGGGCGCCGGCCGCCCGTGCACAGTTCGTTCCTTCAAGCGGATCGCCTCCCCGTGTGTCCGGCCGCGGATGTTCACCGGCGGATTCGCCGAATCCTAAAGGTAAGGCCGGGCCCCGGTGGGATGGACGGCCGGGGTCTGCCGTGCGTCCGCCCGGATCACCACGGTCCGCTAGAACACGACCTCGACGCCGACGCGGAAGGCGCGGTTGGGAGACAGGGTGATGCTGCTTTCGCCGCCCAGTTCCAGGCCGCCGAAGGTGATGCCGCTGAGTTCGGAATCGGCCATCCGGTTGCGGGACCAGATCCACAGATTGCGGCCGTTCACGTAGATCGTCGCGCGCTCGGCGTTGAGGCGGCCGGCCCAGTCCTCGGGCAGAGCATAGCGCACGGCCACCTCGCGCAGCTTGAAGTAGTCGCCGTCGTAGAGGAAGGCGCTTCGCGCCCCGCTCTGGCCGTACTTGCCGATTTCGATGCCGTCGGCGCCGTACCGGATGGGAAAGGCGTAGCCGCATCCCTCGGCGGCCCCGGCTTCGGCGCCGCAACGCACCAGCTCGCGGCGGTAGATGCCGTTGAACGTCGCCCACACGGATCCCCAGTCGAAGACGTGGTGGCCTCCGGCCCAGTCGGCCAGCGCGGTGACGGTCAGGCGGCTGCCGATGGACAGTGTGGTGTTGGCGCCGCCGCTCTTGTCGGGCACCGGGAACTGACCGGTGTAGTTGCGCTCCGACGCATCGGGCAGTCCGTCGTCGTTCGTGTCGCTCGGCATGGTGACCCACCACGCGCCTACGGGGCCGCCGCGGCAGGTATCCAGGTTCCCCGGCTCCGACACGCTCCAGCACCCGGTCACCCGCTTCTGGTCGCTGTCCACCGGGAAGTCCGCCACTCCGCCCATGTCCGAGACTTCGTTGTGGTTGTAGTGGAACGTCGCGCCGACGCTCCAGGCCAGGCGCCGGGTGTTGATCGCCTGAAGGCTCAGCGCGACCTCGACGCCCCGGTTGAGGATCTCGCCGACGTTCTCCTGCTGGGTCCCCTGGCCGGTGACCGGGGGCCGGGGCACGAGGAAGAGCGCGTCGGTGGTGCGGGCTTCGTAGACGGTCAGGTCGAGTCCGATGCGGTTGTTCCACAGCGCCGCGTCGATCCCGGCCTCGATCGTGGAGGTCTTCTCGGGGCGGAGGTCCGGATTGCCGGGATTGGCGAACCTGGGCGCCGATTCGCCGCGGAACGGACTCGCCGAGAAGGTCCGGTCCTTCAGGAACGCCCCCGGAAACCTGCCGGTCTGCCCGTACGCGGTTCTGATCTTGACCTCGTCCGCCAACGGCAGGCCGATGTCCTCCGAAAGGATGTACGACGCCGTGGCCTTCGGATAGAACTCGGTGTCGATGTTGTCCCCGAAGCTCGATCCGGCGTCGATGCGGAAACCGCCGCCCAGGTAGAGCTTGTCCCACAGGCTCAACTGCTCATCGACGTACAGCCCGCCGCTGAACACCTCGAGGTTCGCTTCGCCGGCGGTAATGTCCGCCGCGGCATGGAAGTGGAAGCTTCCCGGCAGGCCGAAGGTCCGCCCGTTCGCGTTGACGATGCTTTCGTCCTGGCGGAATCCCTGCACACCGAGGGTCAGCGTGGAGCCGATGGAGCGGCCGGGACGTGTCCACGCGTAGGTCGCCCCGGCGTCGAGGGACACCGACGCGAACGCTCGATCACGGCGGTTGAGCTGACCGGTGGGCTCGCCGGGCGTGAATCCGATGGGCTCGCGCAGCCGCTGCTGGTTCGTCCGGTTGTCGGTCCCCAGCGTGACCCTGGCCGTCAGGTCGTCACGGATGCTCCAGCGGGCGCCCGTAGAGAGGATGAAGCGGTTGACCCATTCGTCGATGTCCGGCAGGAGGAAGATGTCCAGCGCGTCATGAAGGCTCGAGGCACCGGAAAAGAAGAGTGCGTCGCCGACCTCGAAGGTGGTCAGCGGGTCGCCGATCGAGGCGCCGTTGTAGAGGCGCTGGAAGTTGTGGCGGACGTAGCTGCCCGAGAACTCCAGCGTGAAGTCGTCGGTGAGCGACGCCCGCAGGCCGCCCCGGATGCTGTAGTTGGTGCTCCCGTCCTTCGGCTGGGTCCCGGTGCGGTCCTCCACGCGGCCGCTGACGCTGTAGGTCACCTCCGCGGTCCCCCCGGAAACCCCGGCGTAGTAGTTCTGCGTGTGGCCGTTCCTGAAGTAGCGGTCCCGCATGAAGGTCCCGGTGACCTCGCCGGACTCCACGCGCTCCGGAAAGGTCAGGCCCGCGTCGAGGATGTACCTGAGCTCGGGCATCTCGATCCCCTGTTCGACGCGGGCCGTGATCCTCGCCGCCCCGGGGGTTCCCTTTCTCGTGAAGATCTGAATCACGCCCGTGGCCGCGTCCGATCCGAAGAGGGTCGATGCCGCGCCGCCTCTGGTGATCTCGATCCGGTCGATGTCCGCGGTCAGCAGATCGGACAGGGCCGACGACTGCTCACCGCCCGTGACCGCCGACGTGGCCTGGTCGTTGTCGACGCGAACGCCATCGACGTAGATGACCGGCGTCTGTGCGCCGAACACCGACGAGACGCCCCGGAAATTGATGAGGGATCCGGTGCCGGGATTCGCCGACGTGGCGCTCACCGTAGCGCCCGCGACCCTGCCCTGGAGCAGCTGGTCGATGGATTGAACCGGCGCGAGCTCGAAGTCGTCCGCGGAGAGTACCTCAACCGAAGTGCCGAGCGCCCGCCGCCTCGTTTCGGCGCCCACTCCCGTGACGACGATCTCGTTGAGGGCGATCGCCGTCGGCGACATCTCGATTTCGATGGTAACCGCCTGGCCGGCCGCAACCGTGACGGCATGCTCCGCCGCGTCGTAACCGAGGAGGGCGGCGCGCACCGTGTGATCGCCGACAGGCACGTTCAGCAGCACGAAGCGCCCGGACGAGTTGGTGACTTGCCCGATGCCGCTGCCGGGGACCCCAACGTCCGCGTCGGCCAGGGGTCGCCGTGACTCCACGTCGAGGACCTGTCCCTGGATCACGCCGGTCTGGGCCTGCGTCGGTGCAGCACCTGCCGCCAGTGCCAGAAGCAGCGGCAGGCCGGCGACAGTCACCCTCCAATCCAGACGGCAACCGGCCGACGGAGCCCGAAGGCCCCGCCGGCCGGAGTTCTCCCTGCCGCCGCGCAACAAGACCAGCGCCCTGACGCCGACGACAGCCTGTCAGCCGCCTAGTTGAACGGCGACGCGTTGTTGGCGACGAGCACCTTGTTCATGTCCACGTGGATGGTCACCTGCGTCTCGATGAGGGGCACGCCGGGGTCGACCCCGTCGTACAACTCGAGCGGCGTGTAGATGTCCATGGCGTAGCGCGGATTCTGCGGGATGTACCCGGGCACGATCGGCAGAGTGCCCGGATCTCCCTCGCTGATGTTGTCGTTCTGGTCGATCTCGCGCAGCATCATCGGCAGCTTGATGCCCAGATCGGCGAGCCGGCGGCCCTCCAGAAGCATGATCTCCTGACGGGCCAGCCACAGTGCGTGCCAGAGTTCGTTGGCGTCCGAGAGACCCGCGATACTGTCCGCATCCAGTGACGTGCCCGAGACATTGGGGATCATCAGGCCGTCGGACGGCCGGTCCAGCACCAACCCGGCCCGGTAGGGGCTGTCGGCGTCCGCACGGATCAGGATTTCACTGCTCCTCGGGCGCAGGCTCAGGTCGGCGTTGCGGCGCTCGTCGATATCGTCGAACGACACCATCCCCCGCGTCCCGGCCAGGGTGATCGCGTTTGCCAACTGGGTGCCGGCGTCCGCCATGTTGCCCGACGCCAGCGCGATCTCCGCCAGGATCAGGTGCATCTCCTCGGCCTTCGCGATCGGTATGGCCGCCTCCCGGTCGGTGTACTTGGGGTCGAGGAAGTCCAGCCTCGGAAGGGGCTGCATTTCCTGAAGCGCCCGAAGCACGAGGAACGCCACCGGGGTGTTGGCGATGGAGGTGGCGTCGTACCCCTGGCTGAAGAGCAGGGTGGGATCCGACGACAGCGCGGCGTTTGCCGCCGAGGCCGCGGCCCCCGCGTCACCCAGCAACCGGTGAGCCCGTGCCAGGGCCGCGTTCGCCTGGGGTCCGAAGCTCGTCGCAGCCTGCAGATCGGTGATCGCCTTGCCCAGTGCCACCGACGCCGCCTGCGGCGCTCCATCCTCCTCGTGTGGAACGTGGGAGAAGATCTCACCCATCGTCAGGTAGGCCATGCCACGGTAGTAGTGGGCCTCCGCCACCAGCTGGGGCGGTGCACCGGCATCTTCGGGTGCGATCTCGTCAATGACGAAATCGGCCAGGGCACGGAGCTCCTGAACATTCCAGTAGGCTCCGCTGGCGCTCGTTCCCGTCGAATTCACCAGGTCGGGGGTGACTTCGTGGGGCTCGTCCATGTCCACGACGATACCGGTGCCGTGGATCGAGTAGTTGTCGCTGATGACCTCCGCCGCCACCACGTACGCGTTGATCATGCGGGCAAACTGCGCCCGAAGCCCCGGCAGGAGTGCCGCCGTGGGGTTGGTGGCCTGGGCCAGGTCCTCGTCTGTCGTCGTTGGATTGTTTACCTGGGTCGGATCGATGGCATCGCAGGCGGCCATCGCCAGAGCGGCCAGAAAGGCGCCGACAATCCCTCTTCCGCTCTTTCCGAGGGTCGGCATGTTCTTGCTGATCATATTCTGCATTCTCCTTGATCTCATTAGAACACCACCTCGACACCGAGCTTGAAGGTCCGGTTCGGAGACAGGGTTATGCTGCTCTCGCTGCCGAGTTCCAGCCCGCCGCCGTTGCTGACCCCGCTGAGTTCGCCGTCGATCAGCATGTTCCGGGACCAGATCCAGAGATTCCGGCCGGTCGCGTACACGGTTGCGCGGCTGGCATTGACGACACCGGCAACGCTCTCGGGGAGCGCATACCGCACCGCGACCTCGCGGATCTTGAAGTAGTCGCCGTCGTAGAGGAAGGCGCTGCGGGCAGCACTCTGGCTGTATCTGCCGCGCGCGGTGCCATCGGTTCGGTACTGAACCGGGAAGGCGTAGGCGCAACCCTCGCTCGCACCTTCATGGGTACCGCATCGGATGAGTTCACGGCGATAGATGCCGTTGAAGGTGGCCCACACCGACCCCCAGTCGAAGACATGGTGGCCACCCGCCCAGTCGGCCAGGCCACTGATCGTGAGGTTGTTCCCCACCGAGATCGTGGTGTTGATCCCGCCGCTCTTGTTGGGCGAAGGCACGGTGCCGTTGAATTCGCGCTCGGAGCCGTCGGTCAATCCGTCGCCGTTGGTATCCACCGGAGTGGTCAACCACCAGGCGCCGATCGGCCGTCCCTCGGAAACACGCTTCCCGCTCCCGACAAAGAAATCGGCGACACCACCCATGTCGGTGACTTCATTCTCGTTGTAGTTGAAGGTCCCGCCGACGGACCAGGCCAGTTGCTGACTGTTGAGCACCTGGACCTGCAAGGCCACCTCCAACCCCCGGTTCCAGATCTCCCCCACGTTCTCCTGCTGGGTGCCCTGACCGGTCACGGGCTGGCGCGGCACCTGGAAGAGCGCGTCGGTCGTGCGGGCGTCGTAGAAGGTCAGGTTGAGCCCGATCCGGTTGGCCCACAGCGCCGCGTCGATGCCGGCCTCGACCGTGGACGTCTTTTCGGGCTTCAAGTCCAGGTTGCCCGGATTCGCAAAGCGGGGCGCCGATTGGCCCCTGAACGAGCTAGCCGAGAAGGTACGGTCCTTCAGGAAGGCCCCGGGGAACTTCCCGGTCTGACCGAACGCGCCACGTATCTTGAGCTCGTCAACGAACGGAATTCCCAAATCCTCGGAGAGGATGTACGACCCGGTTGCCTTGGGGTAGAGTTCGGTGTCGATGTTGTCTCCAAAGCTCGATCCCGCGTCGATGCGGAAACCTCCTCCGAGGTAGAGCTTGTCCCACAAGCTCAACTGCTCGTCCACGTAGAGGCCACCGTTGAACACTTCGACATTCCCTTCAAACGCCGTGATCGTCGCTGCATCGTCGAAGTCGAAGGTACCGGGCAGAGCGAATTCCTGACCCTGGGCGTTGATGACGCTTTCTTCCTCGCGGAAGCCTTGCATGCCGACGGTCAGCTGGGACCCGATCGTGCCACCGGGGCTCGCCCAGCTGTAGGTCGCACCGGCATCCATCGAAACCGAAGTGAAGGAGCGGTCCCGGCGGTTGAGTTCGCCCGTGGGCTCGCCCGGGGTGAACCCGATGGGCTCGAACCGGCGCTGCTGGTTGGTCCGGTTGTCGGCACCCACGTTCAGCTTGGCGGTAAGGTCATCCCGAATGTTCCAGCGCGCACCGGTGGAAAAGATGAATCGGTTGACCGACTCGCTGATGTCGGGCAGGAGGAAGATGTCCAGCGCCTCATGTAGCGTGGACGCTCCGGAAAAGAAGAGGGCGTCGCCGACTTCGAAGGTCGTCAACGGGTCGGCGATCGCCGATCCGTTGTAGAGGCGGGCAAAGTTGTGGCGGACGTAGCTGCCCGAGAATTCCAGGGTGAAATCCTCGGTGAGCGACGCCTGCAGACCGCCGCGCAGGTTGTAGTTGGTGCTGCCGTCGTTGGGCTGGGTGCCGGTTCTGTCTTCGAGCCGGCCGCTGACGCTGTAGGTCACGTCAGCCGTGCCCCCCGTGACGCCCACGTAGTAGTTCTCGGTGGTCCCCTGCTTGAAGTAGAGGTCCCTCATGAAGGTCTCCTCGATCTCCCCGGACTCGACACGTTCCGGGAAGATCAGACCCATGTCGAGGATGTTCCACAGTTCGGGCACCTCGATGCCCTGCTCGACCCGCGCCGTGATCCGAGGCGCCCCCGGAGTACCCTTCCTGGTGAAGATCTGAATGACCCCGGTGGCCGCGTCCGAGCCGAAGAGCGTGGACGCGGCACCCCCCTTTGTCACCTCGATCCGCTCGATGTCGCTGGTGAGCAGGTCAGACAGCGCCGAGGACTGCTCCCCTCCCGTCCCCGCAGCGGTCGCATGGTCGTTGTCCACCCGCACACCGTCCACGTAGATGACCGGTGTCTGGGCGCCGAATACCGAGGACGCGCCCCGGAAGCTGATCAGCGCGCCCGTGCCGGGCTGGGCGGATGTCGCACTCACGGTGGCCCCGGAGACGCGCCCCTGCAGCAGCTGGTCGATGGACTGGACCGGTGCCAGTTCGATGTCGTCCGCGCCGAGCACCTCGACGGAGGTGCCAAGGGCGCGCCGGGTGGTTTCGGCTCCCACCCCCGTAACGACGATCTCGTTCAGCGCAATCGCCGTCGAGGACATCTCGATGTCGATGCTGGCCGTTTCCCCGGCGGAGACGGTGACGGCCTGTTCCGCCTCGGTATACCCGATGAGTGTGGCCCGAACGGTGTGATCGCCGGCCGGCACATTCAGAAGCACGAAGCGACCGGAGGAGTTGCTGATCTGCCCGATCCCGGTACCCTCCACCAGGATCTGGGCGTTTGCGAGCGGACGCTGGGAAGCGCCGTCCAGGACCTGTCCCTGGATCACGCCCGTCTGCGCCTGGACCGGCGCGGCGGCTACGGTCAGTGCCACCAGCGCGACGAGTCCGGCAGCGCCGTTGACAAGTCGTTTGAAGTTCATGGATTCCTTCCTTCTCGTGTGACTGAAGTCGTTGTAAGAACCGCTGCACCTGCTACTGATCCAACAATAATGGATTCGTCTTCGGGCCTCCTTCCTTACCGGCTGCGAACCGGGCAGTGGCGCCTTCGCCCCTGTGGCAGTCGAAAGCATACAAGGCTTCTCAAGGTATCGACCATGCGTACACCCAACACCCATTACACGTCCAGGTTCCGGACGTACCTGGCATTCTCCTCGATGAACTGGCGGCGGGGCTCGACCTCGTCGCCCATCAGCCGCGAGAAGATCCGGTCGGCCTCGGTCGCGCTTTCGACCGTGACGCGCAGGATCGTGCGGGTATCCGGATCCATCGTGGTCTTCCACAGCTGTTCGGGGTTCATCTCGCCCAGCCCCTTGTAGCGCTGGATCGAAATCCCCTTCCCGTCCTTGCCGTTCGAGAGCTTGCTGATTTCCTGGTCGCGCTCGTCGTCGCTGTAGGCGTAGCGCTCCGTCTTGCCCTTCTGGACGCGGTACAGCGGCGGCTGCGCGATGTAAACGTACCCCTGCTCGATCAGCTCGCGCATCTGCCGGAAGAAGAAGGTGAGGAGCAGGGTGCGAATGTGGGCGCCGTCGACGTCGGCGTCGGTCATGATGATGATCTTGTGATAGCGCGCCTTGTCGATGTCGAAGTCGTCGCGGATGCCGGCGCCGATGGCCGTCACCATCGCGCGGATCTCGTCGTTCGACAGGATCTTGTCGATCCGCGCCTTCTCGACGTTGAGGATCTTCCCCTTCAGCGGCAGAATCGCCTGGAAGGAGCGGTCGCGTCCCTGCTTGGCCGATCCGCCGGCGCTGTCGCCCTCGACCAGGTAGATCTCGCTGAGCGCGGGATCGGCGATCGAGCAGTCGGCCAGCTTGCCCGGCAGGACGCCCCCCTCCAGGCCGCTCTTCTTGCGGGCCAGGTCCCGCGCCTTGCGTGCCGCCACCCGTGCCCGCGCAGCCTGCAGCGACTTCTCGATCAGGGCGCGCGCCGACTTGGGATTCTCCTCCAGGAAGGCGGCCAGATGCTCGTTCACGGCCGCCTCGACCGCGCCCCGCACCTCCGAGTTCCCCAGCTTGGTCTTGGTCTGCCCCTCGAACTGCGGCTCCATCACCTTCACGCTCAGGACGCAGGTCAGCCCCTCGCGCACGTCGTCGCCCGAGAGGTTCTCGTCCTTCTTGAAGATCTTGTTGCGCCGCGCGTAGTCGTTAATGGTACGGGTGAGCGCCGCCTTGAAGCCCGTGAGGTGGGTGCCCCCTTCGTGCGTGTTGATGTTGTTGACGAAGGTGTGGGTGTTCTCCGAGAAGCCCTCGTCGTACTGCATGGCGAGCTCGATCTCGGCTTCCGGCCTGGATGTGTCGAAGTAGATCACGTTCTGGTGGACCGCCTGCCGCGACCCGCGCAGGTAGGCCACGAATTCGGCGAGCCCGCCGTCGTACCTGTAGACCTCTTCAACTTCGTCCTCGGTGCGCTCGTCCCGCAGGACGATTTCCAGGCCCTTGTTGAGGAAGGCCAGCTCGCGCAGCCGAACCGAGAGCTTGTCGAAGGAGAAGGCAAGCTCCGTGAAGACCTCCGGATCCGGCTTGAAGGTGACGAGCGTCCCCCGTCCGCTGTCGGGCCCCAGCACCTTCAGTTCGGTGGTGCTGATGCCCCGCTCATACCGCTGGTGATGGCGCTTTCCACCCCGTCGCACCTCGACTTCAAGCCACTCCGACAGCGCGTTGACCACGCTCACGCCCACACCGTGCAATCCGCCCGAGACCTTGTAGGACGTCTTGTCGAATTTTCCGCCGGCGTGGAGGGTGGTCATCGCAAGTTCGACGCCCGGGACGCCCTCGCTCGGGTGGATGTCCACAGGAATGCCGCGGCCGTTGTCGTCCACACTGATGATGTCGCCGGGGCGGATCACCACGCTGATCGAGTTGCAATGGCCCGCCATCGCTTCGTCGATGCTGTTGTCCACCACCTCGTAGACCAGGTGGTGCAGACCCCGGGCCGATGTCGACCCGATATACATCCCGGGACGCTTCCGCACGGCCTCGAGTCCCTTCAGGACCTGGATCTGCCTTGACGTGTAGTCGCTGCCCTTGCTCTTCGTCGTCATGCCTTCGCCCCCGAAATCCTGATTCTCACTTGCCGCTGTTCCCGGTCCCGGCCCCGATCCCGCGGGAAGTCTCCGCGAGGCGGAAGCGGATGCTGCCGATGGGCGGGCCCGAGC
Source organism: Longimicrobiales bacterium (assembly GCA_965211645.1). GTDB lineage: Bacteria > Gemmatimonadota > Gemmatimonadetes > Longimicrobiales > Gaopeijiaceae > Bin94. The sequence goes on from OZ242947.1 coordinate 2,040,528, forward strand.
ACTCCGAGTTCACCTGTTCGAGTATGAGGGTCCTCATCATCGACAGCTCAGCGATCCACGCACTCGACAACACCTCGACCACCAACTCGTCGCCCCGAACCTCCACCGCCCGGGTCACGCGGCTCACCCGCGCACCCACCGCCCCGGCCCACTGCTCGACCGCTTCGAGCCGCTCCAGCGACTCCGCGAGCCCCGTGCGGTCCAGGTATCCCTGCAATGCATCCGCAACCGGCGTGAACCGGCCGCTCGCGGGATCGCGGGGCGATGTGCCGGTCACGCCTCGATCACTCCGCCATGGATGCGCCACCGCTCCAGGGACCGGCCCGGCAGCCCGATGTCCGAGGCCTTGGGGACCGTCATGATGACCTGCCCCGCCACCTCTCCCTCGAGCAGCGCCATCACGCGGCCCGAGCGCCCGGTGTCCAGCTCGGCGAAGGCGTCGTCGAGCAGCAGGATCGGCTCCGCGCCGCGCTGCCCCCGTATGGTCGCCGCTTCCGTGAGGCGGAGGGCCAGGGCGGCTGTACGGCGCTGACCTCCCGACCCGAAACCCCGCAGCGGCACCGACCGTCCACCTGCCCCCAACGTGAAGAGAAGCTCGTCGCGGTGGGGCCCCGCGCTGGTGGCGCCGCGCCGCAGATCGTTCTCCCAGGACTCGTCGAGCCGCATCCTGAAACTGTCCCGCACTGCCGCTTCGTCCGACGGAGACGCCGCGGAGTCGTCGGCCGCTGCCGCCTCGCCGAGATTCGGCCGGTATGACATCGTCGCCGGTTCGCCGTCCGAGATCGCCCCGTAGTATTCGGCAAAGGGTCCGGACCACTCGGACGCCCACGCCCGGCGCATGCAGGTTACCGACGCACCGGATGCCGCCAGGCCGTTGTCCCAGGCCCGGACCCGGTCCTGCTGTCCGGCCGCGCCGCCAGCCGTTCGCAGAGCCGCGTTCCGCTGCGCCAGCCACTTGCGGTACTCCAGCAGAGCATCCACGTAGCCCGGGCGATTCAGCGACAGTACGATGTCCAGAAACCGCCGGCGCACACCCGGCCCATCGTCGATCAGCCGCACGTCTGCCGGAGAAAACACGACCGCGCCCAGCCTGCCGAGGGCGGCCGATAGTCTCAGCGTGTCGTCTCCGTCCACCGTCACCTTCTTGCTCTTCCTCCTGCAGTCGAACCCCGCCGCCACCGTTGTCCGGGCGCTCCCGTCGACGCGGCCCCTCAGGTAGAAGACGTCTTCCGAGAAGGCGGCCATTTCACGGTCGGCGGCGCCGCGGAAGGAACGAAAGCTCTCCAGGTAGTAGACCGCTTCCAGCAGGTTCGTCTTCCCTTGCGCGTTGTCGCCGACGACGGCCACGCCCTCCGCCGGAAAGTGCAGTTCCTGGACGCCAAGGTTGCGAAAGTGGCGCAGCTCGAGTTCCCTCAGGACCACGAAATGGAGCGGGAGCGAGGTTTGCCGTGCATCCATTGAATATAACAGGTTCGGCACCGGACTCTGAGCCCGGCGGAGGCTCCCGCGGCGGATTCTCAGCTGCCCGTGAAGTTCGCCTTTCGCTTCTCCAGAAAGGCCGCCATCCCCTCCTTCATGTCGGAGGTCGATGCCAGCAGTCCGAACAGCGTCGATTCGAGGGCCTGGGCGTGGTCAATGGGGCTCTCCACCGCTTCGTAGATGGACCTGAGCGCCATCTCGAGCGCCACGGGAGCGTTGCGGACGATGCGCCGGGCCAGCGCCGTCGTACGGTTCATCAGTTCCTCGTGGGGGACGACGACGTTGGCGAGGCCGATGCGGGCGGCGCGATCCGCGTCGACCATCTCGCCGGTCAGGATCATCTCGACGGCGCGGCCCAGGCCGACCAGCCGGGTCAGCCGCACCGTCCCCCCATATCCGGGGATGATCCCCAGCCCCACCTCGGGCAGTCCAAAGCGGGCCCGCTCGCTGGCCACGCGGATGTGGCACGCGATCGCCAGTTCGCAACCGCCGCCGAGCGCGTATCCCCCGACGGCCGCAATGACCGGCTTCGGGAACGTCTCGATGCGCCGGAGGATGTCCTGGCCTTCCCCGCTTATCCTCGCGCCGCTGAGTGTGTTCATCGTAGCGAGGGTGCCGATGTCGGCTCCGGCTACGAACGCCTTGTCCCCCGCACCGGTCAGGATGACCGCGCGAACCGTCGCGTCATCGCGCAGGGCGGAGAATGCGCTGTCCAGCTCCACCATGACATCGGGGTTCAACGCGTTGAGCTTGGCCTGCCGGTCGATGGTGACGGTGGCCACCGAGTCCGCGGTTTCTGTCCTGACGTGGTTGCTGTCGCTCATTGCCGCTCGCTGATCAGTGTCCGTATCGCGGAGCCGTCGCACGGTACGGCTCCCGGATTTCGGAAGCTATTGTCGTTTCCCCGGAGTGCGCGAGCAATCTCCGGGACGCAACACAGGTCCGACGGCAGCGGCTTGCCAGTGGTCGCGAGCACTTGCTGACAGGGCGACCGTAGCGGTCATCGCACCCCTGCCTTACCTTGCGTGCTGCCCCGTGTCGGATGCCCGTGCGTTCAGAACACGGGCGGTTTGCACGGTCCCGGCGCACCAGACCCGGGACACACAACCCAGCTTCATCGAGGGATCATGGCGCGTTCTCTGAACAAGGCAACATTGATCGGCAATGTCGGGGGCGATCCCGACATCCGCACGACGGCGTCCGGGACCCGGGTGGCCAAGCTGTCCCTGGCGACCAGCCGTTCCTTCGCGGACCGCTCCGGACAGCAGCAGGAACGGACCCAGTGGCACCGCATCACTTTTTTCGGCCGCCTCGTGGATGTCGTCGAACAGTGGGTCAAGAAGGGCGACAGGCTGTTCGTGGAAGGGCGCATCGAGTATTCCCAGACCCAGGACGAGCACGGCGGCACCCGGTACTGGACAGACATCATCGCCTATGAGATGATCATGCTCGGATCCGGTGGCGCTCGTGGTGCATCCGGGCCCCCGGATCCCGGGAGCCGTTCAGCATCCGGCGGCGGATATCGCTCCCCGGCCCCGAAACCCGATATTTCAGAACCGGACGACGACCTGCCGTTCTAGCGGCATACTGCAGGCAGCACAAGTGAGGAAGTGACTCTTGGCGAACGATGCGATCGAAATGGAGGGAACCGTAACCGAGGTCCTTCCCAATGCGAACTTCAGGGTACAGCTCGAGAACGGCCACGAAATCCTGGCCTACCTCTCGGGCAAGATGAGGAAATTCTACATCCGCGTGCTCGCCGGGGACCGCGTGAAGGTGGAGATGTCGCCGTACGACCTGACGCGGGGCAGGGTGACCTACCGATACAAGTAGCCGCAGCGACCTGGTCTTCGCACCAGTCCCCGGATTCCTCGGCAGCTCACTCGGCTTCCGAGGTCCCGGACCGGTCCGAATCGGCGGGGTCCGCAGGCTCTTCCGATTCCCAGAATCCCATCAGGAACGGCTCGAATGCACCGGGGTCCCTCCGATAAAGGCGAACCCATTCGTCGAACTCCGGAAGGTTCAGACGCTCCCGAATCCTGACCGTGGCAAGCCTGACTCTGTCATTGAACGTCTCCGGCGGCACCCGCCCGGTCGCACGCGCTTCCGACTGGGCCAGTGTATAGACCTCGGCCGGGGACAGGGCCAGAAGCGCGTCGGCCACACGGGCCGAGCAATAGTCTCTGTACTTCGCCCGGAGTACCGGATCTTCGTCCTGGCGGTCCATTGAGCCATCCTCGTTGCACGAACGGGAAACCCGTCAAACAACGTGATCAGTTGCCATCGCCTCAATGATCGGCGATTGGCGGCTAGCGCCATGGAACTTAAGGATAACCAACGGCAAGGTCTACTTGACGACAACGGGTCCGTCAAGATATGAGACAGCGCCGTAACCCGTTGCGACCATTCCCGAAAACGTCCCCACGCCGATGCGGTTGCCGGCGTCAGGTCTGGGCGAACTCCGTCACGGACTCGCCTCCCACCGATTCGGCGTTGCGCCGGTCGTCCTCTCGAAGGCGATGGTAGATGGCCCGGCGAGTCAGGCCGTACTGGATCATGCGGCTAAGTGAATCCGGGTCCGTTCGCTGGACCTCTTCGGCTTCCGAGGCAATGTCGTGAGGTAGGCGGACGCTGAGCTGCACGGACCTGGTTTGCCACATGCCAAGATGATCCCGTAGTTGAGGACAAAAGCTGTAGAATTGCCGAAAAGCGACACCGTCGGTTCACCGGGCGTGCGGGCAACCACCGGGTTCTTCCGGTGCGGCTTGAACAGTACACCCCCGCGAGACCGACCGCAAGCCTGGCACGGATTGCCGGTCGATTCTGTAAGTAATTACACCGCAATCACTTACAATCTGGGGCGGATTCTGCAATCCACCTGTTTCCGAAGCTGGAACGCTGACCCTTCATCACCATTCCGATACCCGCTAAGTATGAATCCGATAAGCGTTTGCGCTAAATGAAGGGTACAGCCAAGGTCTCATTTGGTGAACACATTTTTGCAAAAAAATGCGGTGATCGAAGACCGCCGCCGGAGAGGCCCGAATCGGGACGATTCAGGGAAGGACGGACCGGAGAAACGCCCCCAAAGTCCCCCGATCGAACTCCCTGAACCTCTCCCGCACTCTTCTGGCGGTCTCTTCGAGGAAGATGTTGGCGGTGTGATAGCGGCGGCTGTGCCCTGCCTCCCGGAAGCGGAGGAATCCCCGCCACGTTGCACCGTCACGGAAGACGTTCAGTGACGCGATCCAGTGGCGGCCGCCGTAGTCGAAGCGCCGGTCTTCCAGTCGACGCGGATGAGCCATCGCTACCGACCTCGGGTCCTCCGCGCCTTCTTCAACGTGGCTCAGCGGATAACTCGCCCGATCCGCCATCCAGACTTCGAAGGGTGGCAGGGGTAGCAGGTGCTCGGCGAAACTCGCCAGGGTGGCCATGGGGTCCTGAGCGTCGTGAATGCCACGCTCACTGGCCCAGAGGCGAGCCTGCCCGTAGAGTTCCCGGATCGATTCCCGGGGCACCAGGTGAAGAAGCCTGGTTGCCTGTCGACGCCGGTATGACCGATACCTCGCCCAGAGGATTTCGGGCGTCTCGAGCGGCGCATCGTTGCGTCCGGTGGTGCCCCGCCACCACACCTGGTCTTGCATTCCGTTGCCCATGGCTTCGTCCGGGTCAGTGAACCGACATGCCTGCGCCTGCGAGACCTCCGGTCACCTCGCCGGCCCCGGATTCGGAGAATGTCAGGCGATCCAGCGTGGCTCGCTCTCCGAAGGTCGACACCAGGCCACGGACAGCTTGAAACCGCTCGGGCTCGAAGCGGGCCACCAGGTGGCTCAGTCCGCGGCGCATCGCCTGAATGCTGCGCTGCAGTTCGCCATAGGTGACCGGAACTCCGAACCGCACGGTATACGCCCTGTGGCCGCCGCGGCCCGCTTCCCTTGCCTGGCCATGCTCGAGGTCGGGGAACGCATGTTGAAGTGCACTCTCGAGCCCGTCGTCGGAGTCCCGCCGGTTGGTCCGGAGCACGAGCGCGTTGGCGTCGTAGTCCAGGTGCACGCGCGTGATCCGGCCGGGGCCCGTGACGATCCGCACGACCGTGCTGTCGTGCAGATCCAGATCCCGGCACACGTCCCGGAAACCGATTCGGAGCAGTGTGGGACGCGTGAGGGGTGTGAATCCGCGCCGGTTGAGGACCCTCAGACCCACGTCGAAACAGTACCGCCGCAAGGTCTCGCCGGCGGCCCGGGATGCCCCGGCTTCATCGCTCAGTCGACGCAGATGGACGAGGGTAGGGTCGTAGACCCAGTCCAGGATGACCAGCTCCGACGAGAGGTTCAGGTACTTCACGTCGGCCGAGCCCAGATCGACCGCCCTGACGGAGGAGGCAAACCGGCCGGAGACGACCACCGCCAGCCCGATGTCGCTGATCCGGCCCCCGGGATGGTACAGCTCATGCAAGTCCCGGTACTGTACCACAGCCCTGGTCAGGGGCAATTCGCAGATGCCCGGCACGTCGGCCATTGCATCCGGACGACTCTCCGTGGTCGGGGTGCTTTGCATGGTGTCGGACGCTGGAGGTGGAGTGCGAAGCCGGCGGCGGCCACCGACGGGTGCGTCAAGGGGCCCGAATGATAAGCATATGTTTACCAGGCAGGCAAGGGACTGTGACTCCCCTTGTCGTAAGCCGGAGGATGTGTCTATTGTTAATGGCTAACCACGAACGCGCGGGGACCAGGCCGCCAGCCGGTTGGACGGCTCTCCCCGGTGCGCTCGGATCAATTCAGACAGTGGTACCTCAAAGCGGGGTGATCGGGTTGGAAGTATTCGTCAAAGAGAATGAAAGCCTGGAGAGGGCCCTTCGCAGATTCAAGCGAAAGGTGCAGCGGTCCGGGCTGTACTCCGAGTTGCGCAAGCGCCGGTTCTACGAGAAGCCGAGCGCGCAGCGGAAGCGCAAGAGAGAAGCAGCGATCCGGCGCGAGCGCAGGCGGCAGCGCCGGATTCGCCGGTAGGAGCACGCCGGAACGACGCGCTGCCGGCGTCCTGGGCGCCGCCGCCGTCCCTTCCGGCGAGCTGCCCCGATTTCGGTCAGGGCCTCATAGCTTCAGGGCGATCGGACCGTCCGGGGTCCAGTCGTAGAAGCCGGCGCCTGTTTTGCGGCCGTAGCGCCCCATCGTCATCAGCCTCTTCAGGAGCGGGGGAGGAGCGTAGCGCTCTTCGCGGTACTCCTCGTACATGATCTCGGCGACGCGGTAGAGCGTGTCGATTCCGACGAAGTCACCGAGGACGAAGGGTCCCATCGGGTAGCCGCAGCCCAGGGTCATGGCGGTGTCGATGTCCTCGATGGTCGCGACCCCCCGTTCCACCTGCCGGATCGCGTCCAGCATGTAGGGGACGAGGAGGAGGTTGACGACGAATCCCGAGTTGTCCTTCGCGGCGATCGGCGTCTTGCCCACCCGCACCGCGAAGTCGTACGCGGTGTCGAAGGTCTCCTGACTGGTCGCGATCGTCCTGACGACCTCGACCAGCTTCATGACCGGCACCGGATTGAAGAAATGGAGGCCCACGAACCGCTCCGGGCGCGATGTCGCGGCCGCCATGTCGGTCACGGTGAGGGAACTGGTGTTCGAGGCGAAGATCGTCTCCCTGCGGCAAATCCCGTCCAGGTAGCCGAAGAGTTCCTTCTTGGCGTCCAGCGATTCGATGATCGCCTCGACCACCAGGTCGCAGTCCGCCAGGTCGTCCAGCGAAGTGGTGAACGTCATCCTGGCCAGCGCCTCGTCGCGCGCGTTCCGGTCGAGCTTCCCCTTGGAAACCGCACGGTCGAGGGATCCGGATATGCGCTTCCGCCCGGCTGCCAATGCACCCTCGTCGATCTCCCGCACCATCACTTCAAATCCCGCCCTGGCCGACACCTCGGCGATCCCGCTGCCCATCAGGCCGCAACCGGCCACCCCAACCTTGTTGATCTCCAACTCGAATCTCCTCCGCTTCCGTTAGCGACTCGGTATTGTGTGTGTTTCGTTCGTGGCGCCGCGCCGTCGAGCCCCGATTCCATCCGGCGACTCAGCAGGCCTCGACGACCACCGCCCCGCCCTGCCCGCCGCCGATGCACGCTGCCCCCAGCCCGTACCTCGCCCCGCGGCGGCGCAGTTCGTGCACGAGGTGCAGCGTGATCCTGGCTCCGGACGCGGCAAGGGGATGCGTGATCGCGATCGCCCCGCCGTTGACGTTGGTCCGCTCGGGATCCAGGCCGAGTTCCTTTTCCACCGACTTGTACTGCGCCGCAAAGGCCTCGTTGATCTCGACCAGATCCATGTCGCCGAGGCTCAGCCCCGCCTTTGCCAGCGCGGCCCGGGCCGCCGGCGCGGGTCCGATCCCCATGATCCGCGGATCGACCCCCGCAAAGCCCCAGGACACCAGCCGCGCGATCGGCGTCGCGCCGTTGGCTTCGGCCCAGGCACGGCTGGTCAGCACCACCGAGGCCGCGCCATCGCCGATGCCGCTGGCATTCCCCGCAGTGACCAGTCCGTCCTTCCTGAAGTACGGACGCAGCCTGGCGAGGGCCTCCAGGGTCGTGCCCGGCCGCATGTGCTCGTCGACCGCGAACTCGCTTTCGCCCTTGCGGGTCCTGACCGTCACCGGCGAGACCTCCGCGTCGTAGCGGCCCGCGTCCCAGGCGGCCGCGGTCCGCGTCTGGCTGTTGACCGCGACCTGATCCGCTTCCTCACGCGTCACCGCGTACCGCTCGGCGAGGCCCTCGGCCGTCTGCGCCATGGAGAGCCCGCAGTTCGAGTCCGTCAGCGCCTCCCACAGGGTGTCCTCGAACCCGTTGCCGGCCGGGCCCAGGCGCAGGTCGCCCCAGCGGGCCCCGCGCACCACGTGCGGCGCCTGGCTCATGGATTCGGCGCCGCCGCAGAGCGCCACCCCGGTGCCGCCGAGCAGGATCTCCTGGGCGCCCGAGACGATCGCCTGGAATCCGGAACCGCAGAGGCGGTTGACGGTCAGCGCGCCGGACTCGATCGGGACCCCGGCGCGCAACCCGACGTGCCGCGCGAGATAGATCGCGTCCGCCGCCGTCTGGAGCGCGTTCCCGTAGAAGACGTGGCCGACCCGGCCCGGGTCGATCTCCGCGGCATCCAGTGCGGCCGTCGCCGAGAGGGCGCCGAGATCGGTCGCCGTGAAATCCTTCAGCGATCCGCCGAAGGTGCCGAAGGGCGTCCGCTTTCCGGAAAGAAAGACGACCTCCGTGTCGAAACCCTGCGTTCCCATGCTAATCGCTCCGTTGCTGATGCCGGCCGCCCAGGAGGCGGTCGACCATCCACTGTCCCACCTCGCGGGTCGTGGCCCTGCCGCCCAGATCGGGGGTGGTCACGCCCGCGCGAATCGACGCGACGATGCACTCGTCGATCGCCGCGGCGGCGGCGTCCTCGGCCAGATACCCGAGAATCAGCGCCGCGCACCCGATTGCCGCCAGGGGATTGGCGATCCCCCTGCCCGCGATGTCCGGGGCCGAACCGTGCACTGGCTCGAAGAGCGCCCACGAACCCGGGTGGAGGTTGCCGGAAGGGGCCAGGCCAAGCCCGCCGGTCACCTGCGCCGCCAGGTCACTCAGAATGTCGCCGAAGAGGTTGGACGTTACAACCACCTCGTATCGCTGGGGCCGGCGGACCAGATCCATCGCCATGGCGTCCACGTACATCGTGTCCTGGGCGATGCCGGGAAAGCCGCCGCCGATCTCGGCGAAGACGCGCCTCCACAGCGCCCCTTCGCGGGCGAGCACATTGGCCTTGTCGACGAGGGTCACACGCCCGCGCGAGTTCCCGGCCGCGTATTCGAAAGCCGCCCGCACGATCCTCTCCACGCCCTTGTAGGTGTTGAGGCTCTCCTCGGTGGCCACCTCGTCAGGCGTGCCCACCTTGAAGCTCCCCCCCAGCCCCGCGTACAGCCCCTCGGTATTCTCGCGAAAGAAGACGATGTCGGTGGCCGGGTCGGGGTCTCGCAGCGGAGACAGCTCCGGTACGAGAAGCCTGCAGGGGCGGAAGTTGATGTAGAGGTCCCCGCCGAAGCGCAGGCCAAGCAGGATGTCGCGGGCATGCGCGTTGTCGGGAACGCGCGGGTCGCCGAGCGCGCCGAAGAGCGCCGCGTCGTGGTCGCCGATGAGCTGCTCGCGTTCCTCGTCCGTGATCGCGATCCCGTCGCGGAGGTAGCGGTCCGCGCCGAGGTCCCGGGGATGGAGGGTGAGGGCGACGCCGTGCAGTGCGGCAGCGGCGCGGAGTACCGCCGTCGCCGCTTCCACGACTTCGGGACCGATTCCGTCCCCCGCGACTACCGCTACCCGCGCCACCGCCGGTCTACGGGGCCCTCCCGAACATGATGCTGCAGCGCGGGCAGAAGAAATCCTTGCCGCGGCGGACAAGGGTCGGACCGAGCTCCCCGCGCGGGCACATCGGATCGAGTCCCTCTTCGGCCTGCTGCCTGACCTTGCGCCGCTCTCGCCACGTGCTGATCCGCAGGGGGAGTTCGTAGCGCAGCGCGGACGTCTTGCACTCGAAGAGGATGGTGCTGGTCCCGTCCGCCTCCTGACGCACGCCGAGATCCAACAGGAACCCGCCCATCGGGGACGGCACCTGGCGCCCGCTGCAGTGAAGCCGTTCCATCTTCTTGACTTCGGCCAATTCCTCGACGCCGAAGCCGATTCGCCGGGGCTTGTCGCCGTTTTCGTTCACAAGGGATCCCCCATTCGCGGAATCAATAGCGGTGGTGTGTCGGCGGTCCGTGGACAAACCGGCGTGGGCCCCGAGAGCGGCGAGGCCCCGATCCGGCCGACCCGATCAACCGGTCCTCTCGAAGAGGTACGCCGAGTCCTCGTGGCGGCTCTCTCCGCCATCGCAGACCGCGAACCTCGCCCCCGACCAGATGGCCGCTCCACCGTACTCGCCGTTCTTGTTCAAGGCGTAGTAGTTGACGTTGAAGCTCGGCCGCCCGTCCTCCCTCTGCAGCCGGGGCTCGGTGGTGAAGGTGACGATGCGGCGCAGCGCCTCCAGGCAGGCATCCGTCGGGGACATGCCGGAGCGCATCAGCTCCACCACGCTGTGCGAGCCGCAGGTCTTGATCACGGCCTCGCCGCGGCCCGTGGAGCCGCATGCGCCAACGTCGTTGTCGACGTAGAGGCCCGCGCCGACGATGGGTGAATCGCCGACCCTGCCCGGCACCTTCCACGCCAGCCCCGAGGTCGTCGTCACCCCGGAGAGGTCGCCGTTCCGGTCGATGACGTTGCAGTTGATCGTTCCCTGGGGCCGCACGCCATCGTGCGAATCGAGGATGCCGAGACCGTAGTCGTCTTCGTCCTCGAAGGGCTCGGAGTTGCCATGGCCCGTCTCTTCAGGAGTGAGATAGTCGTCGGTATCGCTCATCCTCGCGCGCCACTCGATCCAGCGGCGACGCGAGCGTTCGGTCAGGAGGTCCTCGATGCTGTGGCCCATCGAAACGGCGAACCGCTGGGCTCCCTTGCCGACCAGAAGGACATGGTCGGTGTAGCGCATGACGTCCCTGGCCACCAGCGAAGGTGTCTTGATGCCCTCAAGGCATGCCACCGCTCCGGCGCCGCGGCTGGGTCCGTGCATGATCGACGAGTCCAATTGTACGACCCCGTCCAGATTCGGCAGCCCCCCGTATCCCACCGATGAATCGTCGGGGTCGCGCTCCACGATGTTGACGCCCTCGACAACCGCGTCGAGAGTGTCCCCACCTCCGTCGACCACCCCGATCGCCGTAGCCACGGCTTCAAGCCCGTTGCCGCTGGCCACCGATACCGGAGTCACCGTGCCGCGCATTACGGCCGGCGCGCCAGGAAGTGGTCTGGCCGTCCCCAGACCGGCTGCGGCCGCCGCGCCTGCACCTGCGGTGGCCTTCAAGAAGTCACGTCGGCTGGCCATCTGTCCCAACTCCCTTCCCAGGATGAAAATCCCCTGTCCGCCCCCGGTCGGGGCGCGGGGTCTTGATCAGGCTTCTCTCGGCTCGCCCAGCAGGGTCTCGCTGGCGTCGCCGGGGTCCGGCGCGGGTCGATTCCGCTTCAGCCTCGAAATGACGGGCTGGCAGAACTGCATCCCAACGGCCTTGAGCTGGACCAGATCGCTGTTGGCCAGATCCGGATACCGCTCTCCAAGGTACTCGACCGTCTCGTTCATCCAGACATCCTGGTCGTCCGCATCCGCGTTCAGTACGCCGCAGCGGTGGATATGACTGAACAACTCGTCCCGCGCGCGGTCCATCGGCTCTTGCTTCGCCACTACTCCTCCTTGTAATTGGGTTTGACCCCGGCGGCATCGTCCCCGAACAGAGCCGGGGGCCGGGATGCCTCGCCGACGAAGCCCCTAAACTACGAGCCGCGGCCGCATTGGCAAGAAAGCCCGCGGTTTTTGCCCTGAAACCGCCAAACGAGAGACGCTGTGAGAATCCTCGCCTCCGCGGTGTGCGACCACGCCGCCGCCTCCCCCGACGGCAAACTCGACATCCACGGGATCTTTCACGACCTGTACGCTTCCGGTTTCCCCGCCCGCCAGGACAGGATGACCCTGGTGCTCGCGCTGGAGTGGGACCGGAGCGATTCGGGCCGCTACACCTTCCGCGTCGATGTCCGGGGACCGCGAGGGAAGCCCACCCTGACCGTCGAGGGGCATTCGGAGGTGACTCCCCGCCCGCCCGGCCGTCCGCCGCCGCGTACCCGGCTGGTCATGCCGCTGGAGGACGTGGTGTTTCCGGAGCCGGGCCGGTACGACTTTCGGGTGACGGCCAAGGGGCGGACGATGCGGGGGCCGGTGCTCTACCTGATCGAGACGGAATCCGACTGAGCGCCGCCGCCCGCAGGGTGGCCCCGCATTGGCTTCAGCCGAACCGGAGCCATCCCGCCGCCTTGAGGGCGAGCAGCGCAAACGCCGCCGCAGCGCCGAGCAGAGCCTCGTACTCGCGGTTGCGGATGTAGCGCTCCATGGAGAAGGACGCCGGACGGGACCCCGTCCCGGGCGCCGGGCCAGGTTCGTACCGGGTTCCCCGTGGCAGGAACACCGGGACAGCTTTGCGGTAGCGGCGATAGTCGTCGCCGAAGCGCTCCTCGAGACGCTCGCTCTCGTGGAGCATCGCGCCCCGGTAGAGGATCGCGAAGAACGCGAGGAAGAGAAGGCCGAACCAGGGTCGCCCGCCGGCGAGGACGGCGCCGGTGCCGATGACGAAGCTGCCCAGGTAGAGAGGATTGCGGGTGAAGGCATACGGGCCCGAGACGGCCAGCTCCCGGTCCTTTTCGAGGATTCCGGCGGCCCACGCGCGGATCACGAGCCCCGCGAGCACGACCGGGGCCCCCGCCAGGATGGAGAGGTGGCCGGGCCGGGCCAGCCAGAAGAAGAGCGCTGCCAGGATCCAGGCGCTCCAGAGACGGAGGCGGCCCGGTCCCGGTTTCAGTTCGGCGCTCCCGGCGGATGGTCGGGCGCTCGGCCGCCCGTCACGCCTTCGGTCTCCTCCACCGGCCCCGTGGCGATTTCTTCGAGCTTCAGCTCCAGCGTGGGGAGCAGGGTGCCCATGTCCGCCCTCAGATACACCACCAGACGGCGTTCATCGTCCGAGAGGTGAATCTCGGCTTCTCCGCCCTCGGAAAAGAGACCGCTGGTCCGGATGATCGGCTGGACGACGATGGTGTTGAACACCCCCGCGGGGACTTCCGTCCGGTCCTTGCGCAGCACCTTCAGAACGACCGGGTTGCCCTCGTCCTTGTAGTAGCGGTGGAAGGTGTGGGTCTCGCCCACCTCGAGCGGGATGGTGCGCGCGAAGTACACGAACGAGATGTCGTCCAGGGGGAGCGCGGTGGGGAGGGCCCAGGTCGTGTCGTAGTCGATGCGCTGCACCCGGCGCTGTTCCGGGAAGAAGTCGTGCTCCCGGTACCGCTTGCGCGGCGCCAGCTGGTCGTTGACGAAGCGCCTCGATACCAGCGTCTCCGAATCCATCCAGCTGGAAAGGGTCTGCTCGAATCCGATGCCGAGCACGCTTCCCTTTATGCGCAGCTCCACAGGGTAGGTCGGGAAGCCGTGGAGGGTGTCGACCTGGCCGACCGTCATGAAGGCCTCGCCGCCGCCGAACACGCTGGCCCGCGCGTTGAAGCGAAGCAATTCGCCGGGCTCGAAGGGGACGTTGGTCACCCTGTTGCTTGCGCTTACGAGGGAATCGAGGACCAGCGGCGACTCCTGAGCGGCGGCGATGGACGGCAGGGTCAGCGTGAAGGCGCAAATGAGGGACGTGCGTGCGCGTCGTGAAGGTGCGGTCGCGTCCGTCGGCATCGCTTCAGGCGGCACTCCGCCCCTCCGTCGCAAAGGGAACCACCTTGCGGAGGCGCAGGATCTCGCGGACCGTGGACAGCACCCGCACCCGCGTCGCGCGCTGGCGGATGTCGTACCGGTTGTCCATCGGCACCGATGCGATGCGACGGGCGTACGGTGCGAGAACCCGCAGCAGTTCGGCGTTTGCGGCCCACCCGTCGGTGGTGACCAGCGGGCGGCTTCCAGCCGCGCGCAGCGCCTTCCTCACCACCACGGCGCGGTAGGCCCGGAATCCCAGAAACGGGTCGCCCGGTTGCGGTTCATCGCTTCGGCGTCCAAGAACGATCCTCCCCACCCAGCGGGCGAGGCGAACGGTGCGCGGCGGGTGCGGCGCATCGGGGATGGGGTCGCCGACGACGATATCGGCGCCCCCTTCGAACGACTTCATGAGCGGGCCGAGATGGTCCGGGTGCTCGGTAAAGTCGCCCTGCATCACCACGATGGCGTCGCGTTTGGGGTAGCGGGTAAAGCCGCATGCGGTTCGCAGGAGCTTCTCCACGGCGGGTCCGTACCCGATCGGCGTCTCCTCCGAGTGCACGGAGAGCGGGAGCACGCGCTTGTACCGGTCCAGCAGGGAGCGCGTGCCGTCGCGGGATCCGTCGTCGAGGACGACGACCTCGAAGTCCCGCCCCAGATCCGTCATCACTTCACGGATCTTCCAGAGCAGGATCCCGATGGTGCGGTCCTCGTCCCGGCTGGGAATGCAGATGTAGACCATGTTGGCGTCCCTGTGACGGCACCCGGCTCTCAGTATCCTTGCGCTCCTGTCCAGCCCTTAAAGCTACACAGAATGTGATTGGGCAGTTGCGCTCGTGGTTGCCTGCCCCCCGGCGGGCACCTGCGGAGGCGTGGTTTTCCAGCGCCGGTGCAACCACAGGTATTGGCCCGGAAACTCCCTGACGCGCTCCTCGATGCGGGTCGTGAACGCCTGGGTGAGGGCGTCGACCACCTCGGTGCGATCGCCCTTCAAGGCCGGCAGCCGCTCGATGTGCACACGGTAGCGCGGCTTCCAGCCCGGCTGCCGAATCGAAAACAGCGTGACCACCTCGGCCCCCGACCTCATCGCCAGGACCGCGGGGCCCCGGGCGGTCGAAGCCGTGCGTCCGAAGAACTCGGCGAACACTCCGGCCGCGCGCGCATCCTGATCGCCCATGATCCCCACGGCGCGGCCCTCGCGCAGCGACCTCAGGGCACCCGTGCGCCCCTGGCCCCTGGGGATGATCCCGAAACCGAGCCGTTCCCGCGAGCGGGTGAGGTAGCGGTCGAAGAGTTCGTTGCGCTGCCTCGCCACCACGATGTCCATCGGGCATCCTCGCGCGACCACCGCGGCCCCTCCAATCTCCCAGTTGCCGAGGTGGCCGCTCACCACGATCACTCCGCGCCCCTCGCGGGCCGCCGTCTCCAGCAGCTCCAGCCCCACCACGGTCGTGCATTTGCGCAGCGCGCGGGCGGTCATTCCCGCCATGCGGAAGACGGCCACTGCCTCCGCTGCAAAGTGCATGTAGCAGCGGCGGGCCACCCTGAGACGCCAGCGTTCGTCCTTTTCCGGGAAGGCCCGGCGCAGGTGTTCTCCGACGATCTGCCAGCGAGGGCGTCCCACGCGCGCCACGAGCCATCCCAGGGCCGCGCCCGTCCGGTCGGCCAGCGCTGCCGGAAGCACCGCGCATACCGCAGCGACGACTCTGAGGAACACATACTCCAGACGATGCCGAAGTGCGCGCCAGGGCCCCGCCCGACCGCTCACCGGAACTGCATCTCCCGCAGCCTGGCGTACAGCCCTCCCTCTTCCATGAGCGCGGCGTGACTCCCCTGCTGCACGACGCGCCCCTCATCCACCACGACGATCAGGCCGGCGCGCCGAATCGTCGACAGGCGGTGGGCGATTACGAAGACCGTCCGCCCCTCGAGAAGCTCCTCCAGAGCCTCCTGCACGAGCCGCTCCGATTCGCTGTCGAGCGCGCTGGTAGCCTCGTCGAGGATCAGGATCGGGGGATCGCGCAGGACGGCCCGCGCGATCGCCAGCCTCTGCCGCTGTCCGCCGGAGAGCGTGGTGCCGCGCTCGCCCACAACCGTTTCGTACCCATCAGGGAGCTTCATCACGAAGTCGTGGGCATGCGAGGCCCTCGCGGCCGCTTCGACTCGCTCCAGCGGGGCCTGATCCGACCCGTAGGATATGTTGGCGCGCACGGTGTCATGAAAGAGAACCGTGTCCTGCGAAACCACTCCGAGCGCGCCCCGCAGCGACGCCAGGCGCAGGTTCCGGATGTCGGTTCCGTCGATCTCGACCGCCCCCCCGGTGGGCTCGTGAAACCGTGCCAGCAGGTCCACGATGCTGGTCTTGCCCGCGCCGCTCGGGCCCACGATGGCGACCACCGCACCCGCGGGCGCGAAGAAATCCACGCCCGAGAGCACGGGTTCGCCCTCGCGGTATTCCAGGCGCACGTCCCTGTAGCGGACCCCGTCCTGGACTCCCGTGAAGCGCGTCGCCCCTTCCCGGTCGCGAGTCTCGACAGGCGCATCGAGGAACTCGAAGATGCGTTCCGCTCCCACCAGGCCCGGCTGCACCAGCGCCGGGAGCTTGCTGAGGTACTTGACCGGGACAAAGAGCCGGGTGCTGAGAATGATGAAGCCGATGAGGGCTTCGCCTGTGAGGGAGCCGTCCACCAGGACCATCCGCGCGCCGTACCAGAGGAGGATCGCCGTACCCAGCGCGACCAGCACCTCGGTGACCGGGCCGGCCAGGGCCCGAAGGCGCACGGTGCGCAGGAAGGTGGCGAAGTACTCACCCGTCAGGCGCCCGAAGCGCACTCTCTCCTGCGACTCCGCCGAGGAGGCCTTGACCATTCGGATCCCGGCCACCGTTTCCTGGATGTGGGCCCCGACCTCGCCCGCCATGTCGAGGACCGCCGTGTCGCCGCGCCGGAGCCGACGGACCAGCGGGCCCCAGATCAGCATCGTGAGCGGGACGACCACGAAGGCGGCGACCGTCAGCGGAACGGAAATCACGAGCATCCAGTACAGCGTCGCCGCGAAAAGCAGCACGGATGACAAGGCCTTGATCAACTCGGCGGCAACCAGTATCCGCAGCTGTTCGACATCGTGCGTCAGGCGGGAGACGATCTGGCCCGTCCGCACCCGCCCGAAGAAAGAGAGGTCCAGCTCCAGCAGGTGTCCGTACACCTCGTTCCGCAGATCGCGCGTCACGCCCTGCTCCACCCGCGCGGAGAGGCAGGCCCGCGCGAATTCGGCCGCGCTCTTGATCACGATGAGCACGACGATGAAGACGATGATCCCGCCCACTACCGCCTGCGGCTCCCCGTGGAGATCCACGAACCTGCCGACCGTGTAGTGCAGCGCGCGGTCAATTCCTTCCGCCGCCGCCCCGGCAGCGGCAGCGTCCTCGCCCACCCCGAAGACCGTCCCGAGGAAGGGGATGAACACGACGATGGAGAGGGCATCGAGGGCGGCATGGAGCGCGCTGGCGACCGCCGCCAGCACCAGCGCGCCCCGGTGCGGGCGGAGATACGAGAGGACCCGCCGCCAGAGAGACACCGCTAACGGTCCGTGGATGAGCCCGCCCGGGCACCGGGAGCGGTGGGGTGCCGACAGTCCACGGGCTGCCGATGCGACGGACAGGTCACCGGGGCCGGGGCCGCAGGACCGCCACCGGCACGATCATCTCCTCCGGCGAGATGCCCCCGTGAAGGAAGGAGTTCCTGTACCGGCGCTGGTACTCGCGCAGCTTGGTGGGGTAGACGAAGAAGTTGTCGTTCAGAGCCACGAGGTAGGTCATTCCCGGTCTCGCCTCGGGGAGCCGGAGGTCTCCCGCACGGCTCGTCGCAAAGGCGGACTCGGGGTCCCGGGCCCTCAGGTTGGCGCCGAACTTGTAGCGCAGATTCGCGCTGGCCCCCCGGCGCGCGTAGACGGTCGCGGGATGCTGGCAGTGGATGCTGCCGTGGTCGGTGGTAAATACGACGCGATACCCCTCCGCGGCCGCCTCCTTCAGCACCGAGAACGCGGTCGAGCGCTCGAACCATGACCGCGTCAGCTGCCTGAGCGCCGCTTCGTCCTTGGCGACCTCCATCAGGATCGGCGACTCCGAGCGGCCGTGGGTCATCAGGTCTACGAAGTTGAACACCATTGCAATCACCGCGCCCGGTCTGCGGGCCGCCGTCCTCACGCGATTGCGCACCTGATCCGACTTCATGTCGCTCAGGACCTTCTCGTAGTGAACGGGACGGTCCTTCCCCGTGAGTCGCCGCAACTGCTCCCGCAGCATCTCGGCCTCGTGGGCGTTCAGCGACCCCTCGTCGTCGGAAGAGTCCCACCACTCCGGCCGCGCCCTGGCAATCTGGTCGGGGAAGAGCCCCGAGAAGATGGCGTTGCGCGCGTACGGTGTCGCTGTGGGGAGGATCGAGTAGTGGTAGCTCTCGTGGACGTCGAAGAACTCGCCCAGCAGCGGCGAGATCACGCGCCACTGGTCGAGGCGCATGCAATCGAGAACCACGAAGAAGACCGGGTCCTTGCCGAGGAGGGGGAGCAGCCGCCGCTCCACCACATCGACCGACAGCTCCGGGCGCATCCCCCGGCCACGCATCCACCTGGGGTAGTTGACCGTGACCCAGCGGCCGAAGTCGTGGCGGAGATCGTTCTGCAGCGCTTCCACCGTGCTCATCAGGCCGGTCTCGCCGGCGGTTTCAAGGCGGATGTGCCAGTCGACCAGCTCCCGGTGGAGCCTCGCGAAGTCCCGTGCTGTGGTGGCTTGCTCCCGCAGGTTGACGAGTGCCGGCCATTGGGTCGCGAAGTCCTGCGCGGCGCGCTGCTGCTGAATCGAAGACCCTTCCAGGATGCGGGTCACCACGGAAAGCACCTGGCGCGGGCTGGTCGGCTTGACCAGGTAGTCCTCCACCTGACGCCCGATGGCCTCTGTCATCGTGCCGTCCTCCTCGGACTTCGTGATCATGACCACACGGGCGTGCGGGTCGTCACGCCGTATGAGCTGCAGCACCTCGAGGCCCCGGCGGCCGGGCATGTGCTCGTCCAGGAGGATCAGGTCGTAGGCCTGACCGTGCAGCAGGGCGAGCGCGTCGTCGCCGTTGCTGATACCGTCGACGTCGTAGCCCCTCTGGCGGAGAAAGAGGAGGTGGGGACGCAACAGGTCGATTTCGTCGTCCACCCAGAGGATTCGCTTGGCCGCTCTTCGCATGGCGGGAAGTTAGCAGGTCGGCGCGCGGCGCGCGTGCGTGCCGCTGCCTACATGCTGATCCTGTAGGGAAACCAGGCGGCGACCGGCTGGCCGTCCTCCGTGCCGGGCCGGAACACCCACTCGGCGGCCTCTCGGATGAGTTGGCGGTTGAAGCCGCGATCCCGGGTCGGGGGGTCGAGGCGGGTGGAGTCGGCCACCACCCTCCCCGTCGCGTCCACGAAGACCCAGACCTGGACCTCCACACCGCGAAGATCCCTGTTGGCGGGCGGAATGATCATGCCCCGCGGCGTCGGGGGGAGCAGTCGGCGCAGCCCCTCCGCGGCGGTTCCGCCGTCTCCCTCCCCATCGCCGTCCCCGATCCCCGGGTTTTCGAGTGCGGGGCGCTCTCCGAGCAGCGCCGCGGCGTCGAAGACGATCTCGTCTTCCAGCTCGACCGGCTCGATTTCGATCTCGACCGGAAGCGGCACCCGAGGCCGTACGATCGGTTGCGGCGGCGGATTGACGACGTTCAGCACCTGCATTCCGCCGGCCGCGGCCCGGTCGTCGTTCGCCCTCGGGCCGGCCGCCGCAAACGGCGACACGGGGATGGGACCGTCACTGCCGGCGATCAACACCGCCAGATGGAAGACCAGCGAGGCCAGAAGGGCCCTTCGCCACGTCTTCCGGTCCCTCCGGCGCCGGGTATAGACATCCAGATCGTTCGTGCCCAAGCCGCACCTCGTCCGGTTACCGGGATCCTTCCTCAATGATACTACTACCCTCACGCCGGTGGCGCGGTTTCCTGCGGCACGAACGCCTTGCCGGACCATCGGGTGGTGACCAACTTTTCCGCCCCCCTGCGGCGACCTTGCGATCACGCCGCACCATTCCCTCCGCCGACAGGAGAATGTCTCTTGGACCTGGGGCTCCACAATAGAGTTGCACTCGTGGCGGGCGCGTCGAAAGGGCTTGGCCGCGCCGTGGCCGAACGCCTGGCGATGGAAGGGGCGGACGTGCTGATCAACTCGCGTTCCGAGGGCCCCCTGGAGGCAACGGCGCGCGAGATCGCGCGTGCCACCGGGCGCAGGGTCGTCGCGGCCGCCGGGAATGTCGCCGATCCGGAGCTCTGTCAGGGCCTGGTGGACCGCGCCGTGGGTGAACTGGGACGACTCGACATCCTCGTCGCGAATGCGGGCGGACCCCCACCGGGCGGAGTCGACGACTTCGACGCGGCGGCCTACCGCAGCGCCCTCGAGGTGAACCTCATGTCCACCGTCCAACTGACGCTGGCCGCGCTGCCCGCGATGCGGGAGCGAGGATGGGGACGGGTGATCGCGCTCACTTCCGTATCGGTAAAGGAGCCGGTCAGGGGCCTGCTCCTTTCGAACATGGCGCGACCCGGGGTGGTGGGGTTCATCAAGACCATCTCCCGGGATCTCGCCGCAGAAGGCATCCTCTGCAATGTGGTCGCGCCCGGATTCATCCGCACCGCCCGCGTCGAAGCGCTCCTGGCTTCGCAGGCGCAGGCACGGGGCATCTCGCGCGAGGAGGTCCTTGGGGGGATCACCGCCGACATTCCGGCGGGACGGATCGGCGAGCCCGCCGAATTCGCCAATGTGGTCGCCTTCCTGGCGTCGGAGGCGGCTTCCTACGTCACCGGGCACACCATCCAGGTCGACGGCGGGCTCGTGCGGGGCCTGTTGTGACGCTGGAGGACCGTATCCGAGAGCGTCGGCATGGCGGACTCGCCGCCTACGTCGAGCTCACCAAACCCGGCATTACGGTCTTTGTCGGGGTTACCGCGATCGCAGGCTACCTCATGGCCGCCCTCCCCGCGGCGTCCTCTGCCGCCATCCTTCACCTCGCCCTCGGCGTCACGCTGAGCACGGCGGGCGCCCTCGCGCTCAATCAGTACATCGAACGGGTCCCCGACGGCCTCATGATCCGCACACGGACGCGTCCGGTGCCCTCGGGACGCGTCGCGCCCCGCCGCGCCGCGCTCTTCGGCTGGCTCCTGCTGATTGCGGGCATCGGGCACCTCTGGTTCTGGCTGGGATGGCTCCCCGCGCTCATTACGGCCACGTCCGCACTCCTGTACGACGCCGTCTACACGCCGCTCAAGCTCCGGTCCCCCCTCGCGACCCCGGTAGGCGCGGTTCCCGGAGCGCTTCCCGTGCTCATCGGCTGGGCGGCCCACGCCGCCGCCATCGACGCGCGCGCGCTCACGCTCTTCGGCATCCTTTTCCTGTGGCAGCTCATCCACGTCCTCGCCCTGGGATGGAACCTGCGTGACGATTACGACCGCGCCGGCTTCCAACTCATTCCCCCGGGCTCGGCCGGCCTCATCTCGGGGCTGATGGTGGGCTATGCGATCGCGCTCCTGGTGCTCAGCGCCGCACCCGTCGCGCTGGGAATGGCCGGGACCTTCTACCTGGTCGGCGCCGCCGCGCTGGGAGCCGCGATGGTCGCCGCCACGCTCGGCTTCCTCTTCGACCCCACCCGACAGAGGTGCAACCGGGTGTTCGTGGGCTCGCTCCTCTACCATCCCCTCCTCCTCGGCCTCATGGTCGCGGGGGCCGTGTGATGACACTCTCACTGCACGCCGCCAACGCCCTGCAGCCCTGCAAACCCGCCGCCGACCGCTGACCACCGCCACCCCCTGCCCGGGAAGAGCCCCATGCCCGCACACCGCCGCCCCATCCGCCCCCTGGGCCCGCGCTTCGCGACCGCCGCCTCGCCGGCGCTCCTCGCGCTGCTCCCGTCGCTGACCCTCCCCGCGCTCGACCCCCCGCTCATGTCCCCCGCCACCGCCTCCGCCCAGGAAGCCACCCGGCCCCGCGCGCGCGACCTCGGCATCCAGGTCGGCGTCTTCACCCCCGGCGCACACAACGCCATAACCGACGTCGACGGTGTCCTGGTCGGCCACGCCACCGTGATCAGCGGCGACGACGTCCGCACCGGCGTGACCGCGATCCGCCCCCACGGCGGCAACCTCTACTTCGACCGGGTCCCCGCGGCCATGTACGTCGGCAACGGCTTCGGCAAGCTGCTCGGGGTCACGCAGGTCCGCGAGCTCGGCGAACTCGAGACGCCGATCCTGCTGACCTGCACGCTCTGTGTCTGGAAAGCGGCCGACGCCATGGTCGAATGGGCGCTGGGCCTCGAGGGCATGGAGCGCGTCCGGTCGATCAACCCGGTCGTGGGCGAGACCAACGACGGCGGCCTCAACGACATCCGCAACCGCCCGATCACCCCCGAGCACGTCCGCGCGGCACTGGAGGGGGCGTCGGGCGGGCCGGTGGAGGAAGGGTCCGTCGGGGCCGGGACAGGAACGACCGCATTCGGATGGAAGGGCGGCATCGGCACGAGTTCGCGGGCGCTGCCGGAGTCGCTGGGCGGCTACACCGTGGGCGTGCTGGTCCAGTCCAACTTCGGCGGTATCCTGCAGATCGCGGGGGCTCCGGTGGGCAGGGAGCTGGGCCGCTACTCGTTCATGAATCAGGTCGGGGAGGGCCGCGGCGAGGACCCCGCACCCCACGAGGACCTCGAACCGCAGGCCAGGGGCTCGATCATGATGGTCGTGGCCACCGACGCGCCGCTGTCGGAGCGCAACCTCGAACGCGTGGCGATGCGTGCTGTGATGGGCCTCTCCCGCACAGGTTCCTTCGCCGGCAACGGATCGGGCGACTACGTCATCAGTTTCTCCACCGCTCCCGGCGTGCGGCGCCGGCCGGGCGATGTGGTGCGCGCAATCGAGGACCTCTCCAACAACAACATCTCGGCAATCTTCCAGGCCACCCTGGAGGCCACCGAAGAGGCCGTCTACAACTCCATGTTCAAGGCGGTCACCGTGGGCAGCCGCTGGGGTACCCGCGAAGCGCTGCCGATCGACGAGACCCTCGAAGTGCTCAGGCGGTACGGCGTGGTCCGGCCATGAACCGCCGGGAATTCGCGCGCGTCGGACGCGACCTGGCGGGACTGATCGCGCTGGGCGCCCTCGGCTCCTGCCGCAACGGCCCGGAGCTGCGACTGGTGTCGTATCCCTTCCCCCACGGCGTGGCGTCGGGAGATCCTGACCCGGATGGGATTGTCCTTTGGACTCGAGTGTCGGCGGAGGCACTGCTGGAAGCCGGCGTGCACGAGCGGGTCGTGCCGGTGCGCTGGGAGCTTGCGTCAGACGACGGATTCGGGCGCATCGTGGCGTCCGGCGCGCACGACGCTCGTCCCGAACTCGGCCACTCGGTCCACGTCGAGGTGGGCGGGCTCGAACCGGGCCGACCCTACTGGTACCGCTTCATCACGGCCGGCGAGGCGAGCCCGGCGGGCCGCACATCCACCCTGCCCGCTCCCGGCACGCCGGCCGACCGCCTGCGCTTCGCCTTCGCGTCGTGCCAGAACTACGAGCAGGGGTTCTACACCGCCTACCGCCACATGGCCGCGGAGGATCTGGACCTCGTCCTCCACCTCGGCGACTACATCTACGAGCGGCGGTTCGGCGACAGCCACGTTCGCGAGCACGAGGCGGGCGAGGTGCACACGCTGGACGAGTACCGCGCACGGTACGCCCTCTACCGCTCCGACCCGGACCTGCAGGCGGCGCACGCGGCGTGTCCCTGGGTGGTCACGACCGACGATCACGAGGTCGACAACAACTGGGCGGGCGACGTGCCCGAGGACGATCAGGACCCGGGGCAGTTCCTGCGGCGCCGGGCGGCCGCCTTTCAGACCTTCTACGAGTTCATGCCGCTGCGGAGCACCTCGATGCCGCGCGGACCGGCGATCCCCCTCAGCCGCCGATTGCGCTTCGGCGACCTCGCCGACTTCCACGTCCTCGACGGCCGCCAGTACCGCAGCGACCAGGCGTGCGGGGACGGGCGGCGGACCATGTGCGCGGAGGCGCTGGACCCGGACCGCACCATGCTCGGCAGCGCGCAGGAGAGCTGGCTCTTCGACGGACTGGCGGCCTCGCGGAGCCGATGGAACGTGCTCGCGAACCAGGTCATGATCGCGCGGCTGGAGGGGGCGGCGCCGGACGGCGGGCCGGTGGTGTCGATGGACCGCTGGGACGGCTATCCGGCCGCCCAGACCCGGCTGATGTCGTTTCTGGACCGCGTTCGGCCACCCAATCCCGTCGTGGTCACGGGCGACATCCACTCCAACTGGGCCGCCGACCTCAAGGCCGACTTCCTCGATCCGTCCAGCGCGACCGTGGGGGCCGAACTGGTCGGCACTTCGATCAGCTCGGGCGGCGATGGCGCGGACTCGTACGAGCGGACCGGGGACACGCTCGCGCGCAACCCGCATGTCCACTTCTTCAACGGCCAGCGCGGCTACGTGCGATGCGAGGCGACGCCGGAGCGCCTCGTCGCCGACTACCGGGTAGTCCCGTACGTGACGCGCCCCGGCGCGCCGGTGGTCACGCGGTCGACCTTCGTCGTTGAGAACGGGCGCCCGGGATTACTGCCCGGTTGACACCCGACGCTGCTATGGGCGCGCCAGCACCGCGCCCGCCCTCGCGCCCGTGAACGCCGAGTCCATGATCGCGGCTTGCCCGGCCACGAAGAGATGTACCACGCCCGACGACAGTTGATGCGGCTCGGTGAAGGTCGCGTTGTCGCGGAAGTGGTCGGAGAAGACCACGATGTCGGCGACCAGGCCTTCCGCGATCCGGCCGCGGTCTTCCATCCCCATGACCTCGGCCGGGAGCGCGGTCATCGTGCGGATCGCGGCCTCCAGCGTCATCACCTCGTCCTCGAACACGAACTTCCCGATCTTGCGCGCGAATGCGCCGTACGAGCGCGGGTGCGGTACGCCGACATCGAACAGAGGCAGGTCGCCGTCCGATGACGTCATGGTCCAGTCCTGGGTCATGAACCTGAGGAGGTCCTCGTCGCTCATGTTGAACGACACGATCGACGGGCCGCCCTGCAGGATCAGGTCGAGCGCCACGTCGATTGCGTCCTGTCCGCGCTGCTCGGCTAGGTCGGAGAGCAGACGCCCTTCGATCGACGGATCCTCGGTGAAGCGCCGGAACTGTATCCGGTCCGCCCCGGCGCGGCGGGCCAGGTTTTCCACCATCGCTTCACGGATGCGTGTCCTGGTATCCGGATCGGCGACGCGCTCGGCGAACGCCCCGCTGCCCCCCACCTGGGACCAGCGCGGCAGCAACGCCGCTGACAGCCCCGTCGCCGACGCCAGATACGGGTACTGGTCCGCGTAGATCGACAGCCCCTCCGCGCGGGCGGCGTCGATGCTCTCGACGATTTGGGCGGATGAGCCCCACACGGGCGGACCCAGCGCCTTGATGTGCGTGACCACCGCGGTGATCCCCGCCTCCCGGCCCACCTCGATGACCTCTTCAACCGCGGCGACCAGGCCGACCGAGTAGTTGGACTCGTCGCGGATGTGGCTCGTGTAGATGCCGCCGTACTCGCCCACAACGCGGCCCAGTTCGACGATTTCGGAGTTCCTGGAATAGCTGCCGGGCGTGTAGAAGGTGCCGGAGGACAGCCCCCAGGCGCCCGCCTCCATCCCGGCGCGGACCAGGTCCCGCATCGTCGCCATCTCTTCGTCCGTGGGCGCGCGGTCCTCCATGCCGATGACCCGGCGGCGGATCGAGCCGTGCGGCACCAGCTGCGCCGCGTTCACGCCGAGGCCGTCCGCTTCCAGCGCGGCGCGCTGCTCGACCAGGTCGAGGGGGCCACCGCCGTCGGGGTTGATCACCACGGTGGTGAGTCCCTGCGCCAGGAGCGGCTCGCCGTGGCTGAGTCCGGCGGTGGTCAGGCCGGGCCCGGCGTGGGAGTGGGTGTCGATGAAGCCCGGGGTGACATAGAGGCCCGCGACATCGAGTTCGGTCTCGGCGGTCGCTCGGCCCAGGTCGCCTACCGCCGCGATGAGACCGTCGCTGATTGCGACATCGGTCTGCCGCGCCGGGGCGCCGGTCCCGTCGACGACCTGCCCACCCCGGAGGATCGTGTCGTAGGCCGGAGGCGAACAGGCAGCGAGTGCGACGCACAACGCTGCAAGGACCACGGGCCGCGAGCCGGATCGGAGGTGTTCGGCGTACATGCAGATCTCCAGGGATGACGGGGTTTGGTTATCGTCCTTGGGCCGTCGACGCACTTTCGCCCATCGACCAGAGCAGCAACCATGACCCGCCTCCGGCTCCTTGCGCAACCGGTCCTGCTCGTCCTGCTGACCGGTACTCCCGCGGAAGCGCAGATCACTGTCGGGATACGGGCGGGGGCAAGCATGTCCGAAGTCGAGGTCACCGGCTTGCACATCGACGACCAGGCACCGCGCCGGGAGTACCTGGTGGGCGCCTCGGTCGGCGTGCCGCTGTCCCCGCGCTTCGGCTTCGAGTTCGGCGGCACCTACATCCAGCGCGGCTCCACATCGACCCTGCTGCAACTGGGCGACGTAGACCTGAGGATTCAGTACCTGCGAATCACCGGGCTCGCCAGGGCAACCGCGCCCCTCGCGGGCCCGCTCTCCGTGCATGTGCTCGGAGGCCCCGCGCTGGCGCTGGAAACCTCCTGTGAACGCGACACCACGCTCGTCCTGCAGCCGATCGTCATCTCCGTCGAGTGCGACGATCCGGCAAGCAACGCGGTGACGGGTCTGTTCGACCTTGGCGTCATCGGGGGCGGCGGCTTTCGCTTGGCGACGCCGGGCCGGCTCACACTGACGGTGGACCTGCTGTACAGCTACGGGACGCGCTCCTTCCTCGAACCGGACCAGGACTACACGGCGAAGAATCGCGCCCTCGAGCTGCAGGCCGGCATCGATTTTTCCGTCGGCTAGCCGCCCCTCACCACCGTCCCGGCACCGCCACCGCCCCTTCCCAATCGGGATCCGCCACGCCGGTGATCTCGCCCGTCGCGCCGTTCACCCAGATCCCGTGGATCCGGCCGAAGGCCCCGTCGCGCTCCACCGCCTGGACCTCCATCCCCCACGACTCCACCGCGGCCACCTCCGCCGGCGTCCATCCGATCCCGGGTGACGTCTCCATCGCGATCCCCCCGTCGATCGGGTGCACCCGCGCCGCCGCCAGCGCATCAGGCAGGGTCATCTCATGGTCCACCACGCGCAGAACCGCCTGAACCACCGCGGAAATGATCCTTGCGCCCCCCGCGGCCCCCAGCACCAGCACGGGCTCGCCGTCCCTGAGCACCATGAGGGGCGAAATGCTGGAGCGGGCGCGCTCGCCGGGCTCCATGTGCCCCAGGTAGCCGCCCAGCGTAGCCGCGTACAGGAACCCGAGCCCCGGCGTCATCACCTTGGACCCCAGGTTCGGGCCGATCGTCTGGGTCAGTGCGACGTACATGCCGTCGCCGTCCGCAGCCGACAGATGCGTGGTGTGCCCGTGCGCCGGCCCCCAGGCGCCGTCGTCCCAGTCGGCAAGCGCCACCCGCTGCACCGCACCCGGCACCTCGATCCCCGCCGCGATCTCCGCCGCCCAGGCCTTGTCCGTCATGAAGGACAGATCGCCCCCGTCTTCGCCCCGCACGGCAGCCCGCGCCTCGAAGGCCCTGGCCACCACGGTCCCGACCAGACCGGCCCAGCTCTCGCGGTCCAGCGACGCCATGTCGAAGTGCTCGAGGATGTGAAGGATCCCGATGCTCACGGCGCCGGACGCCGGGATGTCCGTCCCCACGAGGTCGAAGCCCCGATAGCTGCCCCTGACGATGCGCGAGTCCTCCGCCCGATAGTCGGCCAGCGACTCGAGCGTGACCGCGCCCCCGTGCATCTCGATATCGGCGGCCATGCGCTCGGCGATGGGGCCGCGATAGAACGCGTCGGCGCCCCCCGCGGCGACGGCGCGCAGCGTCGCCGCGAGATCAGGCTGGGTGAAGACGGTGCCGGCGTCGCGCGTATTCCCTACAGGGGTGAGGAAGTGCGCGCGCGACCCCTCGAATTCGGCGAGTTGCTCCACACCCGCCGCGTGACGCGCCGCCTCGCCCGGCAGCAGCGCGAATCCGTCCTCGGCGAGCTCGATCGCCGGCGCCATGACTTCCTCCAGCGACATGGTGCCGTGCTCGTCCAGCAGACGCGTGAGCCCCGCCACGGCACCCGGGACCCCCACGGTGGGGTATCCGTACGAGGCCTGCGGCGCGGTCTCGGGATCGTAGGTCGCCGGCGCCTGCGTCGTCGCGTCGATCCCGGCGACGGAACCGTCCGGGAACCGGATCAGGATCTGCGTCCGGCCTCCGATGCTGTTCATCGACGGCTCAACCACGGAAACGGCAAAGGCCGCCGCCACCGCCGCGTCGGCCGCGTTTCCTCCCGCCTGGAGCATCTTCGCCCCGGCCTCCGCCGCCAGGGGTTGCGCCGCCGCCACCACCCCCTCCGGCGAGGACGCCACCTGCGGCAGCGCCGAGGGCTCCTCCTGGGCCGCCGGGCCGCAGGTCCACGTTCCCAGCAGCGCAATCGCGCCGCAGTAGGTCCAGTACGCGCGCTGACGCATCAGAATGGCTCCCATCTGCTGAAGTACTGTGCCATGAACGCGGTCCCCGCCGGCAGATTCCTGCCGCTCAACGCGAACCGCGCACCCACCTCGAACTGCCCGGGACCGATATCATAGAGCACGGAGGGCTGCACCTGCACGAGTTCCCGCTGAAAGTTGGGGATGCGTATCCCCTCCGTCACCCCGGCCGCCCCGTCCCATCCATCCACTGCCAGCCGGTATCCCAACCGCCCGACGCGCCCGCCGACCTGAACGTAGTAGAAGAACTCGTCCCCGAAGTCCTTCCGCGACTCGGTGTTTTCCTCGCGCCACCGGTAGCCGGCCCATCCGGACATATACAGCGAGCGCGGCCAGAAGGAATGGCCGGCTTCGGCCATCACCTCCCAGTCGCGCTGCCCGTCGCCCAGGGGGATGACCTCGGCATCCACGTCGAAATCTCCCACCGGAACCTTGGTGCCGGCACGAATGGCAAACGGAAGCGTGGAGCCCAGCCACGAAAGCGGCGCGAAGCGGAGCCACGCGCGCGTATCGCCGAAGCCGGTCGAGGCGCGATCGCCCGCAACGTCGTCATAGCGGAGGCGGTTGAAGGAAAACTGGGTCCACAGGTCGACGCCTGGCGCCAGCCCGAGTGCCGTCGTCAGAAATGACGAGGTCGTGATCGCGTGTCCCTCGGCGAAAAACGACCGGCTCTCTCCGCTGGTCCCGAAGTGCGAGCGGGTGTCCTGGTGGTAGACCGCCAGCGCGACCCATCCGCTGCCGGGGTTCTCCACCCACTGCCCGGCGGATTCACTGGCCGTAGCCAAGAAGAGCATGACCAGCGCGCACAGCCCGATGCCGGCGCGCGCACCGCGCTCACTCAACCGGAAGTTCCGTCTCCGGATGGAAGGCCGCCCAGGCCTGCCAGAAGGCGACATACGCCTCGGGGATGATCTCAAGCCGCTCCCCGGCGAGTTCTCCCGCCGTCGCCACGCCGGTCACCGACCACTGCGATCCGGTCTCATTGTCCAGAATCTCCTCGTCCTCCACCCTGAAAGTCAGCCGTCGCCCCCGGGCGACCGGCCGCACCGCAACCGCCGCGAATCGGGTGCGGTCCCACAGCACGGCCGCGGCGTCACCCAGGTAGTCGAACTCGGCGACCCACTTCTCGCCGCGCGCCTCCATCGCATGGAAGGGAAACGCCAGCGAAGCCCCATCCCCGGCCGCCGGAAGTCCCAGAACCCTCTCCTTCGGCTGACGCCGGCTGTCGTCCCGCGGAATCGGGAAACCCAGGTAGTCGGGATTGTCGGGGTGCTCGTAGGCGCTCCCATACGGATTGACGCGGTAGGTCTCCTGGTCGAAGAGGGAAAGGCCGATGACCGACGCAGCCGGCAACAGCGTCCGCCACCCTGCCCAGTTCATCTCCACGACGGGGTATCTCGTGAGGGATTGTCCCTCGCTGGGGCCACAGGCCGCCGCGCCTCTCATCTGCGGCCACAGCGAGTCGTCCGAGCGCCGGTCATACATGATGAGGTTGGCCTGGAAGAGCAGTCCCGACACCCCGAATTCGGAACCGTCGACCGACTCCCTGTCGAATGCCAGCGCCGATCCCGTGAGGGGACAGTAAGTCACGGCGATCTGTTGGTCTCCCCGGTTGAGATTGACTATCTCATGGCGATACATAATGTTATGAGGAATCGCCAACCACTCGCCGCCGACCCGCACTCCGATCACACGGCTGGCATCGGAAAGGTACGCGGTCTCCGCCTCTTGTTTGTTCGAAACGAATGTGGGATCGGTCAGCGCCGGAATGCCGTCCCGCCCAACCCCACCATCAGCGAGGAAGACAGGGTCCAGGGCTCCACAGCTCAGGTCCGGCTCCAGGCCGACGGGTTCGTCGGTGGCACAGGTCGCGAGAAACCCCGAGAGGACGAGGACCCATCCGGCTCTTGCGGTGTTCTTGTTGTACACCATTAGTCACATACTCCTGACAACCGAGGCAAATGCGCAGGACCGAAGAAGATCTCCGACACACCCTGAGTCGCATCGACGGGCGCGGATACCCCGCGTACAGGGATCTTCGGGGCTCCTGGCTGCTTCCGCAATTCACGCTGGAAGTTCGCCATGTGCAGGGCGACCCCTTCGCCGCGCCCAGTCGGGTTGCGGTGATCCTGGATCCGGATCGGGCGGGCTTCGACCCGAAGACGCTGTCCAACGCCTCTCGCCGCACCGCGATTTCCTGCCTGCTGGCCCGCAAGTTCGCGCGACGGGCACGGGCCACCCGGGCCCGGCGCACCGGCAGCGGCAGAAGCGGCGAGGTCACGATGCTGGACCCGGGACAGGTCGTCCTGCCCAACACCGCCGTCCTGATCGACCCCGACGGTACGGTCGAGGCCCGGTTCACAGTCGGCCTTCCCGCCGCGGGAAGGAGGATTCTGGGACGCCAGGCCACCACGCTCCTGCTGGAAACACTGCCCGCACTGGTCGCCAGAACGCTCGTGTGCGGAGCGCACTCGCCCGTGCAACTCAATCGTCATGCGGAGGTGAACGAGGATGCCGACCACATGCGTTCGCAGCTGGGGAAGCTCGGCCTGGTGGCGTTCATCGCCAATGGTTCGCTGCTGCCCCGCCGAAGCGGAGTCGACGACCGGCCCCTGGTGGACAGCCGGACCGTGCTGTTCAGTTCGCCCCCGGGTCTGGAGGTCACACTGGAGCGCCTCAACTCCCCTCCCGTCGCCGGAATGGGAATCCCACGGGGAGTGAGCCTTCTCGTCGGAGGGGGCTACCACGGCAAGTCCACGATTCTCGATGCCGTCGCGCAGGGGGTCTATAACCACCGGCCCGGCGATGGGCGCGAGTGGGTCGTCACGGATCCAACCGCGACGAAGATCCAGGCCGAGGACGGACGCTCCGTCGCCGGAGTCGACATCTCGCCCTTCATCAGCACGCTGCCGGGCGGACAGGACACCACCTGTTTCACGACGACCAACGCGTCCGGTTCAACCAGTCAGGCCGCGGGCATCATCGAGGCGCTCGAGGCCGGATCGAGACTCCTCCTGATCGATGAAGACACCTCCGCGACCAACTTCATGATCCGCGACCGGCGCATGCAGGCCCTGATCAGGGGCGACGACGAGCCGATCACCCCCTTTATCGACCGGGTGCAGAGCCTCTACCGGGACGCCGGCGCCAGCACACTCCTCGTGATCGGCGGCTCGGGCGACTACCTGGACGTTGCGGATCTCGTGCTGGGCATGGTCCGCTACAAGGCGCAGGACCTGACCGGAGAGGCGCGCTCGGTCGCGGCTGCTCATCCGACCGGACGGGCGGTCCAAGGTGTGCCGGCGACGTGGCCGTGGCGGCACAGATGCCCCGATCCGCGTTCGATTCGTCCCTGGCGCGGTCGCAAGCAGAATCACGTCAAGGTGCCCAGCCGCGCGGTTGTCGAGTTTGGCAACGATCGGATCGACCTCACGGGAATCCGCCAGATCGCGCTCAGGGCCCAGGCGCGGGCAATCGCGATGTCGCTGGTCCACCTGCAACAGTTCATGGGCGCGGGGATGGCGGTCGAAGATATACTGGAGGCGATGCGTAACCTGCTCGATAGCGAAGGCCTGGACGCCCTGGAGCCGACCCGCACGGGCGACCTCGCCATGCCGCGCATTCAGGAGATCGCCGCTACATTGGCGAGGCTTCGAACCCTAACACTGACTGGAGCGCAATCGTGAACCTCGCATCCTCGCGCCGCAGGCTGTTCCTGGGGCTGTCCATCCTGCTGATCTCCTTCGGCACCGCACGGGCCCAGGAGCCCACCCTCGTCACCACCGTCGAAGGCATCACCGAGTACCGCCTCGACAACGGGCTGCGGGTCCTCCTCTTCCCCGACCCCAGCCAGCCCCAGACGACGGTGAACATCACCTATTTCGTGGGATCCCGGCACGAGGGGTACGGCGAGACCGGAATGGCGCACCTCCTCGAACACCTCGTCTTCAAGGGCACGCCCAACCACCCGGACATCCCGCAGGAACTGACCGAACGCGGCGCGCTCCCCAACGGCACAACCTGGCTGGACCGCACCAACTACTTCGAGACCTTCCCGGCATCATCCGACAACCTGGAATGGGCGCTGGATCTGGAGTCCGACCGCATGGTGAATTCGTTCATCTCCGCAGAGGACCTGGAGTCCGAGATGACGGTGGTGCGGAACGAATGGGAGTCGGGAGAAAACAGCCCCTTCAGGGTGTTGCTCCAGCGGATGAACTCGGTCGCCTACCTCTGGCACAACTACGGGAACTCGACCATCGGCGCCCGCGCCGACCTCGAGAACGTGCCGATCGAGCGCCTTCAGGCCTTCTACCGGAAGTACTACCAGCCGGACAACGCCCAGCTTGTGATCGCGGGGCAGTTCGACGAGGAGGAGGCGCTGGCGCTCGTCGTCGAGAAGTTCGGCGCCATCCCGCGCCCCGACCGCACGGGCGAAATGCGCATCTACCCCACCTACACCGCCGAGCCGGTGCAGGATGGCGAGCGCATGGTCACGCTGCGCCGCACAGGTGACTCGAAGCTGGTCGCGCACCTGTATCACGTTCCCGCGGGATATCACGAGGACTTCGCGGCCATCGACCTGCTCGCGTGGATACTCGGGGACGAGCCCTCCGGGCGCCTCTATCAGGCGCTCGTAGAGCCCGGTCTCGCCGCCTCCATTTCATCGCGGGCGGGTCAGAACCGCGAACCCGGCACCCTCACCGCCATGGCCGTCCTGCGCGACGACGGATCGGAGCAGGAAGCGGCCGCCGCCATGGCCGAAGCGCTTCAGGACGTGCTCACCAGCCCGGTTACCGGCGAGGAGGTCGAGCGGGCCCGTCAGGCGCGCCTGGCCTCCGTCGAGCGCCTCTTCAACGACTCGCGGGCCATTGCGCTGCAGCTGAGCGAGTGGGGCGCCATGGGGGACTGGCGTCTCTTCTTCGTCCATCGCGACCGGTTGCGCGACGTCACCGCGGAAGACGTCCAGCGGGTCGCCGTCAGCTACCTGAAGCCGTCCAACCGCACCGTGGGCATCTTCATCCCCGACGACGATCCGGACCGCGCGGAGATTCCGGTCGCGCCGGATGTCGCGTCGGTGGTGGAGGGCTACCGGGGGACGGAAGCCGTGGCCGAGGGCGAGGCGTTCGATCCGTCCCCGGCCAATATCGATCGGCGCACGCGTGCCAGCGAGCTGCCCAGCGGGATGAAGGTCGCCCTTCTTCCCAAGGATACGCGCGGAGAAACCGTGATCGCGTCGCTGGCGCTCCGGCTCGGCACCGAGGAGAGCCTGACCGGCCGCGGCTCGGCGGGCTCGCTGGCCGCATCGATGCTCATGCGGGGCACCGCCAATCGCACCCGCCAGGAGATCGAGGACGAGATGAACCGGCTGCAGGCGACGATCTCCGTCGGTGGCGGCGGATCGATCGTTTCGAGCCGGGTCCAGGCGACGCGCGAGAACTTCCCCGACGCTCTCCGGCTGCTCGCGGAAGTCCTGCGGGAGCCGGCCTTCCCCGAGGACGAGTTCGAGCTTCTCAGGGAACAGCGGCTGGCTGCGATGGAGAGCCAGAAGTCCGAGCCCCAGCTGGTGGCCATGCTTGCCCTGCAACGCCACTTGAGCCCGCACGAACCGGGTCACCCCAACTACGTGTCCACGATCGACGAGGCGATCGCCGAGATCGAGGCCCACACGGTCGATGACGTCAGAGACTACTACAACACGTTCTTCGGCACGGGCGCGGCCACCATGTCGATTGTCGGCGATTTCGACGAAGCCGAGGCGCTCGGGATCGTGCAGGACGCCTTCGGGGACTGGACCTCGTCCGTCACCTTCGCCCGGATCGGGAACGAGTACATCGACATGGCCCCGGCCGACCTGCAGCTCGAGACTCCCGACAAGGCCAACGCCTTCTTCCTGGCCGCCCAGACCTTCCCGATCGACGACAGCCACGAGGACGCGGCGGCGCTCACCATGGCCAACTACCTGCTCGGCGGCGGGTTCCTGAATTCCCGGTTGGCCACCCGCATCCGCCAGGAGGAAGGCCTGAGCTACGGCGTGGCGTCCCAGCTCGTGCTCCACCCCATCGATGCCCGCGCCCAGTTCATCGGGCTTGCGATCTACGCGCCCGAGAACCGGGACAGGCTGGAAGCCGCATTCCGCGAAGAGATCCGGAAGATGCTCGACGACGGCTTCACCGACGAAGAGGTCGCTGCGGGCGTTCAGGGCTACCTGCAGAACGCGAACCTGATGCGAGCCCAGGACCCGGTGCTGGCCGGCGCCCTGAGCAACAACCTCTACTTCGGCCGCACGATGGCCTGGCAGACGGAGCACGAAAACGCGGTCCGGTCGTTGACGGCGGAGCAGATCAACGCGGCAGTCCGCCGGTGGATCGACCTGGAAAAAATGACCTTCGTGAAGGCGGGCGACTTCGCCAAGGCCCAGCGGGTGATTCCCTAGAGCGTCCTACGACGCCGCCTTGATGTGACCCGCTTCCGCGAGCAGTTCGCGGAGGCGGGTCTCGCGGTCCTGAAGCGCCGTTCTGGCAATGGTGCGCGCCAGTCCTATGCGCTCTTCCTTGGTGATTCTGTCGAGAATGGAAATCGGAGTGCCATAGCGGAGCAGAATGCGCTTTGCGTCAACGGCGACCGAGTCGTTCACTTTGCCTCCTACAGCCGGACCCTGCTGGATCAATCAAAACCTGACGGGGCCGTTAATATCGCGGTTTTGGCCCCGGATTTCCATTATCTTGCGTCATGAAGTTCACTGGCCTGTCCCGTTCCGTGGAAGACTATCTCAAGGCTGTCTATACCCTCAACGAGCGGGGTGAGGCTGCCGGAACCAGCCAGCTCGCCAGGGTCCTCGACGTGCAGCCGGCGTCGGTGAGCGGCATGATCCGCCGGCTTGCCGAGGACGGGCTCCTGGAACACGAACCGTACCGCGGCGTTCGGCTCACGCGCGCCGGGAGCCGCGAAGCTCTGAAGGTCCTGCGGCGCCACCGGATCATTGAATCGTACCTGGTACAGCACCTTGGATTCGGCTGGGACGATGTGCACGAAGAGGCCGAGCGCCTCGAGCACGCCGCCTCGGATGCTCTCGTGGACCGCATGGCCGAGGCGATGGGTCATCCGACGAGCGATCCGCACGGTGCGCCCATTCCCACCCGCGGCGGCGACATCGACCCGACTCCGTACCCCGGTCTGGACGAAGTGGCGGCCGGTCTGAGCATTACCGTGCGTTCGGTCTCGGACCAGGACCCCGAGCGGCTTCGCTACTTCGAGTCGGTCGGCCTGGTCCCGGGGGCGGAGGCGGAGGTGCGGGAGAGCGCGGTCGACGGGGGTTGCGTGATCCTGACGGTGGGACGTGGGCGCGAGCCGCTCACCCTGCCGGCCGATGTGGCCCGTCGCGTGACGGTGATCGAGGGCTGACCGCGCCCGGCCACGCGCTCCGTGTCGCACGATCGCAATCCCGCGCTTGCGCGCCTCGCCCGGGTCGGCCGGACGCGCCTGGCCAACACCCCCACGCCACTCCTCCCCGCCCCCCGCCTCGCCGCTTCCCTGCGGCCCGACATCGAGATCTCGGTCAAGGCCGACGCCTGGACCGGCCTGGGTCTCGGCGGCAACAAGGTGCGCAAGCTGGAATACGAGCTGGATCCCGCGCGGCTTCGCGGCGTGACCCACCTCGTCACGGCGGGTGGTCCCCACTCGAACCACTGCCGGGTGACCGCCGCGGCCGCCGCGCACTTCGGTCTGGGCTGTTCGCTGGTCATCAACGGTGAGCCGGAGGATCCCGGGCGCGGGAACCCGCGGCTGCACCGGTTGCTGGGAGCTCGCATCGTGACGGTGGCAGACAAGGCCGACCGCACACCCGGCATGGAGGACGAGGCCCGCCGGATCGCGTCCCGAGGCGGACGGGCCCTGGTCATTCCGGTCGGTGCGTCCACGCCTCGGGGGGCGCTGGGATACGTGCACTCCCTGGTGGAGGTGTACGAGCAGTCGGGCGCCGACCGGAAGCCGCCACCCTGGATCTTCACCTCGTCTTCCTCCGGCGGGACCCTGGGTGGCCTGATCCTGGGGAGCGCGATCCTCGGATGGGACGCGCAGCTGGTCGGCGTGAGTCCCGACGAGCCGGTGGGCACGATTCTGGGTAAGGCCATCGATATCGCGATCGGGGCGGCCGGAATGCTCGACGAGGCCGGGAGCGATCCCAAGGGTGAAGACCACGGCCTTGTGAATCGGGCCGAGAAAGTCGCCGCGTCGGCCCTCGCCACCGACGATTTCGTTGGGCCGGGCTACGGACACGCCACACCCGATGGAGAGTCGGCCATCGCCCTCTTCGCAACCCGCGCAGGCGTGATCCTCGATCCGGTCTACACCGGCAAGGCCGCCGCAGGGATGATCGCGTGGATCCGTGAAGGGAGGGTCCCCGCCGGCAGCCACGTCATCTTCGTGCACACCGGAGGGCACCCGGCGCTCTTCCGATAGGCGCTACGGCTCCAGCGCCACCTGTTGTTTCCCCGCACGCACCAGCGCCGTACCTTACTCCCGATTCGCCATCAAGGCCCGGCGCAGACCCACAAATCCGGAGGCACCCATGGTCAGACCGCGCACTCTCCTTTCCCTGCTTCTCCCCTTCCTCCTTCTTCCCGCGGCGCTCGCAGCCCAGAACGAGCCCGACGGCACGCTCAAGCTCGTCACCTACCTCGACTGGGAAACGGTTTCCAATCCGCAGATCTCTCCGGACGGCAGCCAGATCATCTTCACCAAAGGCTGGATCGACACGCGGAACGACCGACGTGCCTCGTCCATTTTCATCATGGATGTCGACGGCAGCCGGCCGCGCGTGCTCGTCGAGGACGGCTCCTCGCCCAAATGGTCGCCGAGCGGTGACCGCATCCTCTACACCGCCCCCGGCGATCCCGAGGGCAGCCAGATCTTCGTCCGCTGGATGGACGACGAGGGACACGCGACTCAGATCTCACGCCTCGAGAACGGTCCCGGCAACGTGGAGTGGTCCCCCGACGGCACGCAGATCGCGTTCACGATGTCGGTAGATTCGGACCACCCGTGGCCGATCAGCGTGCCGGGGCGTCCGGAAGGCGCCGAGTGGACCGACGGGCCCAAGGTCGTCGACCGGCTCGTGTATCGCCGCGACCGCCGCGGATACATCGACGAGGGCTTCTCGCACCTCTTCGTCATTCCCGCCGACGGCGGCACCGAGCGCCAGCTCACGGACGGCGACTGGAACCACAACGGGGTCGCCTGGACGCCGGACGGCGCCGAGATCCTCTTCACGTCGCTGCGCGTGGAGGACGCCGATCACCAATGGCGCCAGTCGGACATCTACTCGGTCTCGCTCGCCAGCGGGAACATCACCCGCCTGACGGATCGATCGGGCCCGGACGGCTCGCCGGTACCGTCGCCGGACGGCAGTCTCATCGCTTTCTCGGGCAACGACCTGACAACAGACACGTACATCACTCGCAAGCTGTA
Source organism: Longimicrobiales bacterium (assembly GCA_965211645.1). Taxonomy (GTDB): domain Bacteria; phylum Gemmatimonadota; class Gemmatimonadetes; order Longimicrobiales; family Gaopeijiaceae; genus Bin94. The sequence continues at coordinate 2,078,503 of OZ242947.1, forward strand.
CGTAATGAACCGTGACGGGTCGAACGTCCGCAGGATCAGCGACGGCTTCGACCGCCAGGGCTCGAACTTCGTCTGGGCCGAGGACGGCAGCGGCTTCTACATGAACGTGTCCAGCGAAGGCACCCGCAACCTCCACTTCGCATCGGTGGACGGGGGCGTCACCCCGGTTACGAGCGGGAACCACATGCTGAGCGTGTCTTCGATCGGATCCGGCCTGGCCGTGGGCACGCTGACCGACTATCACAGCCCCGGCGACGTGGTGTCCTTCCCGTTGAGCAGTCCTGAACGGATCACCCAGTTGACCGAGGTAAATGCGGATGTGTTGGAGGGCGTCGCTCTGGGCAATGTCGAGGAGGTCTGGTACAAGTCGGTGGAGGACTACGACATCCAGGGATGGATCATCAAGCCCCCAAACTTCGACCCGTCCCGCAAGTACCCCCTGATCCTCGCGATCCACGGGGGTCCGCACGGCATGTACAACGTCGGCTTCAACTTCGGATGGCAGAATCACGCGGCGAACGGCTACGTGGTGCTCTACACGAATCCGCGCGGCTCGTCCGGCTACGGCAGCGCCTTCGGCAACTCGATCAAGAACGCGTATCCGGGCAAGGACTTCGACGACCTCATGGCCGGCGTCGACCTTGTGATCGAGCAGGGCTACATCGACGACCAGAACATGTTCGTCTACGGATGCTCGGGCGGCGGCGTGCTGACGTCGTGGGTGGTCGGCCACACCGACCGCTTCGCCGCGGCCTCCGCGAACTGCCCGGTCACCAACTGGTTCTCGTTCGTGGGCACGACCGACGGCGCCAGCTGGTACCGCAACTTCGAGCACTTCCCCTGGGACGACCCTTCGGAGCACCTGCGGCGGTCGCCGCTGATGTACGTGGACAACGTCGTCACCCCCACCATGCTGATGACCGGCGAAGGCGACCTGCGCACTCCGATGCCGCAGACCGAGGAGTACTACCAGGCGCTGCGGGTCCTGAACAAGGCCCCGACCGCCATGGTGCGCTTCAAGAACGAGTGGCACGGCACCAGCTCGACGCCGTCCAACTTCCTGCGCACGCAGATCTACCTGCGCGAGTGGTTCGAGAAGCACCGCCGGGGCGGGCCGGTGACGGACGACTGAGTCTCGGGCCGGACGAGTGAGCCTCGGGCCGGTTGACGGCCGCGGCTCGCCGCATGAGGGCCGGGCAGGCGTCGGATCGCCGGCGTCTCCCGGCCCTTTCTCGCTTGTGAATCAGTTCACAAGGTGGATTGCTCCCCATGCTCGCCGGGCGCATAGACACCGACCTTCAGGACCGGGTCCACCCACCAGTGAAAGTGGAAGCGGTTCTCGCCTTCGACAATGATCCCTTCGCGCCGCTCGCGGGTCTTGGGCCAGTCGTCGCGCTCGTTGAGGACGGCCAGCACCTCTCCCGGCTGCAGCCTGTCGACCCACTCGCCCAGCGCGCGCTCCAGGTTCGTCAGGAGCGCCCGTTCGGCGTCGCGCTGCACGGGCGCATCGGCCTGGGCCTCCACTTCACCGGTTTCGACCAGCCGGTATTCGCTGGCGAAGTCGGCGGCGGCGATCGAGTGCCTGCGGTCCCGGCGAAAGCCGATCTCGGTCATCGCGGCGGGATTGAAGCTGGGGATGACGCTGTGATACCAGGTTCCGTACCGCCGTACAATCATGATTCGGTTCCTTCGCCGGTGTGACCGAGGAGGGCCGCGAGCTCCTCGGGACCGAGGCGCTCGCCTGCCCTGCTGCCCATTCCGCGGCCCGAGCGTGAGCGCTGGCGACCGGCCTCCTTCTTCTCCTTGACCGCGCCGCCCGCGAAGTCGAAGTCGGGATGGTGCACCTTTTCGAGCTTGCGTTCCAGCTCGTATTCGAGCGTGCGGAACGCGCCGAGATCCGCCGACGTGACGAAGGTCACCGCCGCGCCGGTCGCCCCGGCCCGCCCCGTGCGGCCGATGCGGTGGACATAGTCGCCCGTGTCGAGCGGCACGTCGTAGTTGACCACATGGGAAATCCCTTCGATGTCGAGCCCGCGCTGCGCGATATCGGTCGCGACCAGCACGCGCACGTTGCCCTGCGTGAAGCGCTCCATTGCGCGGGTGCGATGCCGCATCTGTCGGCTCCCGTGGATCACGTCGCAGGAGACCTGCGCCTGATCGAGCCGCGTCTTGAGCACGTCCGCGCCGATCTTCGTGCGGGTGAAGACCAGCACCTGGTCCCACCCGGGCTGATCGAGCAGGTGCACCAGGAGGTCGGGCTTCCTGTCCGGCCGGACGGAGTACGCGATCTCCGAGATCCCCTCTACCCGTGAGCCCGATGGCGACGCCTCGACCCAGGCGGGGTCGCGGGTCATGCGGAGCGCCAGATCATGCACCGCATTCGGCATTGTCGCAGAGAAGAGCAGCGTTTGCGGCCGTTTGCCGAGCCCCTTGACGACCTGCTCGATCTGGGGACGAAATCCCATGTCGAGCATGCGGTCGGCCTCGTCCAGAATCAGGAGGCGGACGCCCTTCAGCCGTGCACTGCCGCGCTTCTGCAGATCGATCAGCCGCCCGGGAGTGGCGACGATCACCTCGTCACCCCGCTTGAGCGCGTCGAGCTGGGGGCCGTACGCGACCCCGCCGTGGATCACCGCCGACCTGATCTTCGAGCCCCTGGCGAGTGCACCGGTATCTTCGCACACCTGCTGCGCCAGCTCCCTGGTAGGGCAGAGCACGAGGATCTGAAGCCCCGCTCCGGCTTCGATCATCTCCAGCGCCGGCAACATGAAGGCCCCGGTCTTGCCGGTGCCGGTCCTGGCGATCCCCACTACGTCCGCCCCGGCCATGATGCGGGGGATGGCCCGGCGCTGAATGGGAGTCGGCGTTGTCCATCCCGCAGCTTCGATGGCGGCCAGGCGCAGTTCAGAGAGCCCGAAGGATGAAAAGTCTGTGGTTTCGATCAAATGTCTGCTTTGTGCCCGCGGTTGGTTGGCTTCACGAGAAGGGGGGACCGGCAGACACGAATGTAACCGTGTTGCCTTCAATCCCCGAACAGTTCCAGCAGATTTCAACGGCTGGCCCGTGACATTTCGGACAAGCGGCCCGTGACTTGGCGCGGAGGTCGCACTTATCATTATGCATGGCCCCGAATCCCACTTCCGTGCTTTTCGTTTGCCTTGGCAACATCTGCCGTTCACCACTTGCGGAGGGGATTTTCGTCCACCTCGCCGAGTCTCGGGGCATAGCCGAACAATTCCGCGTCGACTCGGCGGGGACCGGCGCCTATCACACTGGCGAGCGACCCGATTCGAGAGCCATCGCGGTCGCTTCGAACCACGGCGTTCAGCTGCCCGGCGTGGCTCGGCAGGTTACCCACGGCGATCTGGCGCGCTTCGACATGATTGTGGCCATGGATCGCAGCAACCGGCGCGCGCTGGAACGCATGCGGGGCCATGGCGCCCACAACGGCAGAGCCGAAATCGTGATGATGAGAGACTGCGATCCAGAGCAGGGCAGCCAGGATGTTCCCGATCCGTACTACGGCGGGGCGAGCGGCTTCGAGCGGGTCTATCGAATCCTGGAGCGCTGCTGTGGCCGCCTGCTCGACACCTTGACCGACGAAGAACGTTGAGAGCCGCTCCGACATCCGGGGGAGTCGGCGATCCCCGCACACGGAAGTCTCTCGTTCAGGGGGCCCGCGGCAGTCTGACGGTTCCGGTGCCGCCCACCGTCCTCGACGGGGCGCTCCGTGGTGCGCGGCTGGACCACTCACACGTCCTGGGTGCGACACGGGTAAGCGGCGGCAGCATAAACGAGGCGCTCAGGCTGCGTACCACGGTTGGCGACTTCTTCCTGAAGTGGCATCCGGGCAGCGGAAGCGAGGTCTTCCGTAAGGAGGTGGAAGGGCTTGAAGCGCTGGCTGCCTCGCGGACCGTCGCGGTCCCCGGTGTGGTGGCCCGGTCGAGCGATGCAGAGAACCTTCCGTGGATGCTGCTGGAGTGGGTCGAGGAGGGTGTCCCGACCAGGTCCTCGTGGCGTGGATTGGGGCGCAGTCTCGCAGGGCTTCATCGCTCATCGACCGAGACGCGCTACGGCTGGTCGTCGCGCAACTTCATCGGGACGCTCGACCAGCCGAACGACTGGTTTGAGGACTGGTGCGAGTTCTGGGCCGAAAAGCGGATCCTTCCGCTCGCGTGGTCGCTCAGAGCTGCCGGAGCCATCACTTCGGAGCAGTTGATCGTGATCGAAAGCCTCGCGGACCGGCTCGACACGCTCCTCGCGGCGTCAGCCGAGGCCGACGGTCCGTCGTTGCTGCACGGTGACCTCTGGTCCGGCAACGTCCTTTTCGCGCAAGCGGGGGAGGCCGTTCTGATCGATCCGGCCGTGTACGCGGGGCACCGTGAGGTAGACCTTGCCATGTGCCGGCTCTTCGGAGGCTTCCCGGCCACCTTCTATCACGCTTACGCGGAGACCTGGACGCTGCAGCCCGGCCATGAACAGCGCCTCCCCGCCTACCAGCTCTACCCGCTGCTGGTACATGCGCGGCTCTTCGGCGGCGGCTACGTCCCCGCGGCGCTCAGGGCGGCCGAGACGGCCCTGGCCGACTGCTGACCCTGCGCAGGGCGCAAGAGCCCACCGGCCTGCGGCCAGCTACCGCCGCACGGCAACCATCAGGCCGTCGCCCACCGGCAGGATCGTCGCGTCGAAACGACGATCCGACGACAGCATCTCATTGAAGCGATTGAGCGCGCCGGCGAGTTCGTCCGAGGCGGGATCCAGTACGCGGCCCGCCCAGAAGGCGTTGTCGGCCAGGAGCAGCCCGCACGGCCTCAGCAAGCGGGCGGCTTCCTCCAGGTACATCGTATAGCGCTCCTTGTCGGCGTCCAGAAACACGACATCGAAGGACCCGTCGGGCCCCATCTCGGCGAGCACCTCGGCAGCGTCTCCAACCCGCACGTCCACCCGATCCGCCAAACCGGCCCGCTCCACCGACCGCCGCGCCACGGCAGCGTGCTCCGGGTTGATCTCGACCGTGATCAGCTCGCCGTCGGCCGGGAGGGTGCGCGCGATCCAGATGGCCGAATAGCCGGCGAGGGTGCCGACCTCGAGCACCCGGCGCGCACCGACGGCCCGCACCAGCACCTGCAGGGCCCGGGCGGTTGCCGGCGGAAGCTGGATCCTCGGCATGTCCAGCTCGTCGGCGCGGGCCCGCACACGGCGGAGATGGTTGTCCTCGGTGGCATAGAGGCGCTGCACATACCGGTCGAGCGCGTCGTGGTCGAGTTCGGAGGGGTCGGGGGCGCCAGACGGGATCTTCTCCGGCGCCGCGGCGTCTTCAGCCACCCAGCACCGTCGCCATCCGCCGCACTCCCGCCTCGATCTCCTCGTCCGAGGACGCGGTGCTCATGCGGGCGAACCGGGCGTCGCCGAAAGCCTCCCCCGGCACGATCGCCACCCCCACCTCTTCGAGGATCCGGGCGCAGACGTCGTTGGCACAGGTCAGCTCGTCGTCGAAGACTCCGTCCACCCGGAAGTACAGGTAGAACGCCCCCGCCGGCTTCACGTAGGGACAGCCGGGCAGAAGCTCGTCGAAGAGGCGCGTGACCAGGGCGCGGCGGCGGCGGAAGGCCTCGAGCATGCGGGCCTTGTCGCGCGCGGCATCCTCGCTCCGGGTCAGTGCCTCCAGGGCAGCGACCTGCGACGGCGTCGCGGCGTTGAGCGAGACGTGGCTCTGGAAGGCGGACATCTTCGAAGCCAGTGCGGCGGTCGTATAGGAGAAGCCGACTCGCCAGCCGGTCATCGCGTAGGCCTTGGACATCCCGTTTGCGACGACGAGGTGCCCGACTGTGTCCGGGGCGAGGTCGAGCGCTCCGGGCGCCTTTCCACCCTCGTCGCCGAAATGGATCTCCTGGTAGATCTCGTCGGAGATGAGCGTCACATCGCGCGCCTTCGCCCACCGCGCGATCGCGCCGAGTTCCTCCCGGGAATAGACGGCGCCGGTGGGATTCGACGGGGACGAGAGGATCAGCCCCTTGCTGCGGGGTGTGGCCGCGCCTTCCAGATCGTCCGGCGTCAGCAGGAAGTCGCGGCTCTCGCTCCCGGCTACCGGGACCGGCTCCGCTCTGGCCAGCGTGACCATCTCCGGATAGGAGGTCCAGTACGGGGCCCCGATCAACACTTCGTCGCCGGGCCCGAAGAGACAGAAGCAGGCGTTGTAGAGTGACTGCTTGGCCCCGGCCGACACGACGACCCGCGCGCCGTCGGCCGGATACCCGGTTCCGGCGGTCATGTACTCCGCCGCCGCGGCTCGCAGTTCCGGCAGTCCGGCCGCGGGGGTGTAGCGCGTCCGACCATCCCGGATCCCTTGAATGGCCGCGGCCGAAATCCACTCGGGGGTGTCGAAGTCGGGCTCGCCTGCCCCGAGGTTGATGATGTCGCGCCCGGCGGCGGCCAGCTTTTTGGCCAGGGTGCTCACCGCCACGGTCGCCGAGGGGCGCAGTCTTGCAATGTTCTCCGAAAAGGTCATCGGTTAGGGTTACGCGTCCTGTTGGTTGGGGAAGGAGGAGCCATAGGTGGATTCACGCGGATCACAGGGAACCGAGCGGACAATAAGCCGACACGGTGACGGGTTTGCAAGCCTGCGGGGCTCCCGGCCCGCCTTTCACTTCGACTTTGTCGATCCGATCTCGTACGTCGTCGTCAACATGATCGAGGAGGCCGGCGCGGCGGCGCTGCTCGAGTGGCGTGGCTTCGAGCTTCGCCCGCCCCCGGGCCGGCTGATCGATCCGCACGGCGACGCCTGGCGGACCCGGCATGCCCGCGCACTCGCCCTGGCCAGGCGTGCGGGGGGCGGCCAGCTGTCCGAGCCCCCACTGCTGCCCTGGACGCGCAAGGCGCACGAACTCTGTGAATTCGCGCGGGAGCGGGACTGTGCGCATCGCGTCCGGCTCGCCCTGTTCCGGGCCCATTTTGTCGACCGCGTCGACATCGGCCGCATAGACTCGCTGGTCGACATCGCAGTTGAAGCGGGGCTGGACAGGGCGGAGACCAGGGCCGCGCTCGATGTGGATCACCATATCGCCGCCGTCCTGGCCAATCGTGAAGCGGCGCGGGCGCAGGGGATTGCGGATGTCCCGGCGCTTGTCTCCTCGCACGAGAGTCTGGTTGACTCGAGCGCCCTGCGCGAGATTATCAGCCTGATCGAGCGCATCATCGTGGACACCGAATAGGAGCAGCCAGTCGACATGGCAGGGTACCAGCGAAAGACGGCTCTGGGCCCGCGAGAGGTTCTCGCGAGGGCGGAGACGCATCTGCCGAAGTACATCGGGCTCATGCGTTCCAGGCACTCGCCCCACGGGGCCACCTACATCGGCAAGGAGGGGACGGTGGTGCTGAGCGCCCATCGTCACGGTCCGTTCACGGACGTCACGGCCCATACGGACCGGCTCAGGACGTCCCGGATGGACTACGAGATCCAGCGCTTCCTCAACGTCCTGCCCTACGAACACGGAGAAGCGGAGGGCTCGGAGCCCGGCGACCCGGGTCGGTAGCCCCCCCGCAACACCCCGATGACAACATTCGAGCATCTGTCCCTCGGCCCCGAGACCGTGGCGGCCCTGGCAGCCGAGGGGATGGAGGTGCCGACCCCCTTCCAGGCCGCGGCAATCCCGGTAATTGCCCGCGGCAACGACCTCATGGGGCGCGCCGGACCCGGTAGCGGTACGCTGGTGGCCTACGGCGCCCCGCTTGTCGAGCGCCTCGAGGGCGGGGCCGGTTCGCCGGCCTGCCTGGTTCTCTGCACGGGGCATCGGCAGGCCACCGAGCTCGCCCGCTCCCTGGCGCCGCTGTGTGATTCCGCGGGTCTGCGCGTGGCCGCTCTCGCCCCGCACTGGAACCACCCCGAGTTGGCCGACTTCCTGTTCGTACCGGCCGACCGACTTGGCGCGATGTACGACGGCACCGTGAAGATCGACGGCGTCCGCGCCGTCGTCTTCCACGATGGCGACGGCCTGGTGAAGAGCGTCCCGTCCGACCGTCTCGAAACGCTGCTCACAGGCCTGCCGCAGGGTTGCCAGCGCATCTTCTGCGGTCTCCCCTTCGGGCCCGGCCTGCGCTCTCTGGCGCGGCGCTTCACCGCAAAGGCCGTCACCGTCCCGCCCGGCGACAGTGATCGGAAGCGGCCGCGCAAACAGGCCGGAACGGTGCGCGAGCTGCACTTCACGGTGGTCGAGGGCGACCCTCCGGAGGCGGTGCTGGCGCTGGTGGCCAGCCTGCTCGACGATTCGACGCGCCATGTCCTTCTCTACACGCCTTCCGCCGACCAGGCGGCCGATCTGGGTGATTTCCTGGCCGTGCACGGGTACGAATCCGGCCCGCCCGGCGACGCAGCGGTCCCGGTATGGCTGTGCCCCGGCGAGGATGAAGAGGCGCGGCAGGCCATCGAGGCCATGGAGGATTCCAGCCAGGTGGCGACAGTCTCCTGCGGCGTGCCGCCGGGAGCCGAAAGCGCAAGGATCAGGCACTGCGGCGCCGGCGGCCCCGCCTGGGCGCTGCCTGCCGTGCGCGAGATGGGGCACCTCAGACAGGTCGCCAACGGCGCCGGTCTGAAGCTCAAGCGCGTCCGGCCCGTCCGTCCGGCGCGCGTCTCGACGACCCTCGACGAACTCGCTGACCGCCTACACGAAGCCGCGCGCGCCCCGGAAGCCACACCGTACTACCTGCTGGTGGAATCCCTCCTGGAACGCTTCAGCGCGGCGGAGGTGGCGGCGGCCGCCCTCCTCCTCCTCGACGGCCAGGCCAGCCGCAAGGCAGCGGCGACCCGGGGCGCCGCAGCCGCTTCCGCCAGCGTTCCCGAGAGCTGGGTACGCCTCTTCGTCTCCGCCGGCCAGCGCGACGATCTGGGGCCTGGCGACATACTCGGAGCGATCACCAGAGCGTCGGGTCTCGACGGCAAGCGGGTGGGCCGGATCGATGTCCGCGAGAGCCATTCCCTCGTGGAGGTGTACGAGAGCGACGCCAAAAAGGTGATCGGCGCCCTGAACGGCACTACGCTTGGGGGCCGCAGCCTGCGCGTCGACTACGACCGGGCCAGGGACCGCAGACCGCGCGGAAAGCCATCGGACGGCCCTTCCAGACCGCCTCGCGGCCCCTCCGGGCCGTCCCGTGGCCGTCCCACATCCCGCGGCCCCGCTAGGCCGCCATTTCGTCCCGGCGCCTCCGGATCATCCGGTAGAGGAAAAAACCGGCCGCGACGAACAGACCGATCTTGAGGCTGGTCAGCAACAGCCCGAACAGCATGCCCAGCAGCGGGGTAGCCGCCGCGACCAGCAGCTTCAGCAGCAGCACGCCGACGGCCCCTGTTGCGGCGACCGCGCCCAGTGTTCTCACGTAGTGCATTCAATCTCCTCCGACATCATGGTGGTGCGCGGCCCGAGCAGGAAGCTCCCGCCCCACGCCACGATTCAACTCCTGCGGACCCGACCGCAACCCGGCGCAACCCGGCCGGTCGGCGCGTCCTGCAAGATCCCTACCCGCGGAACCGGTAGGAGAGTTTCATGAACAGCCCTTCGGCTTCCGGACGCACATCGCGGAACCGGAAGGCCTGCATGTCCTCCATCCGCCGGGAATACCCCACGAAGAAGACCGTACCCGGCGTCGGTTCGTAGCTCAGCAGCGTCTCGATCGAGAAGTCGTTCGATTCCGATCCCTGCAGTGCCGTGCATGAGGTGCTCGAACAGTAGGAGACGCGCTGCCCGTCCGTCGGGGTCATCAGCACGCCCCGCTCCTGGCTGCCGTATTCGACGATGGCCCGAACGAAGAGGGACCGGCTGAACTGGTACTGCGCCCGCACCCGCGGGATCGTGGCGCTCGAGTAGAGCGAGCCGTCGCGCTGCCTGTAGAGGCTGGTGTGATTGACGCCCAGCTCTGCGCTGATGTTGGTGGTGAGGAAGAGGTCGAGGCTGGCATTGCCGGACCACGAGTCGGCGATATCGACCGGAGTGTCGGTGATGAAATCGAAGAGCGGCGTCTGCGACCGGGTCATCCGCACGTTGCCCCGCACCTTGTCGAAGGGGCTCACCCACATGAACACGGTTCCCGAATTGAGGCCCTGGAAGAGCGACTGATCCGGAAAGAAGGGGACGGAGCCGCCGTCCGGGGCGGCCGCAAAGAGTCCCTGGTAGTCTCCGGGGTTGAACTGGAAGTACGAACGGGAGTAGTTCCCGAAGATCGTGATGTTGTTGCGGAACGAGACGCTCCCGCCGAGCCGGATGCGCCGCTCCTCGGCCCAGTTGCGCTGCCAGAAGGCGTCGTGGTCCCAGAACCCCTCCGCTTCCAGGCTCGGACCCCAGCGCTCGATCAGGTCGCCGGGCTGGCCGCGGAAGTTGTAGCTGATCGAAGACCGCAGATTCGTCGTTCCCGTGCGCCGGATGAACCCGCTTCCGGCCAGGAAGTCGTCGGAAACGTTCAGCATGCCGGCGTCGAACTGGAGGCTGCGGCCCGAACGGGCGAACTGAGCCGATACCAGAGATCCGGTGGTCCGGTCCAGGCTGCCTTCGGCGGTCCGGCTCCCGGCGGCCAGAAGCGTCATCGTGTAGCGCTGCTGGAACTGGAACCGGCCGTCGATTCCGGCCACCCGATTGAACCGGTCGCCGTTGTACGTGCGGTCGGTGTACACCATGCCGATGTTGGACGTGGTGCCCAGATCGCGCCGCAGCCGGAAGATGTTGACGACCGGATGGGAGGATTCGGCGAGACCGTCCGGGCTGGAGACGTCGTCCACCGCGCTCAGGAAGCCGGCGTTGAAGCTTCCGACCTTTCCCTGAATCTTGGCGCCTCCGACCGGATTGACGATCGATCGGGTGTAGACGAGCTGTTGGGGGAGCCGGAAGATCTCGGTCCCTTCCAGGAAGAACGGGCGCTTCTCCCGCAGAAAGAGGGCAAACCGCTCGTTCACCGCGATCTGTCCGGCATCGGCCTCGACCTGTGAGAAATCGGGGTTGTAGGTGCCGTCGAGAGTCAGATTGGAGGTGATTCCGTAGGTCAGGTTCACCCCGAAGTCGCCGTCGATTCCGTCGCGCTGCAGCGCCCCGGCGTCGGCATCGTAGACTCCCTGCCTGGAGAAGGTCTGAACGGGGTTGACCTCGAGGAACAGCCCCCGGTCCAGATCCCTGAGCCCGGTCAGCCGGCCGAACTGCTCCATCCTGTTGGCCACGTTGGCGGTGACCGGGGCCCACGACTCCGAATAGCCGTTCCGCGCGATCCGCCGCTCGACCTGCAGCCCCCAGTCCTGCACTTCGGCTTCCTTGAACTTGATGCTCTTCAGCGGGAGCTTCACCTCGACCGAGTAGCCCCAGTCGTGGAGCTGCCCCTGGGAGTCCCAGACGAAGTCGGGGTTCCAGTCGATCGGAGGCCCCATCCGGCGCTCCCGCCGGCCCCCGCCCCCGACCACCCACAGGCCGTCCTGCTGCACGCCGAGGGGGTTGACCATGATCACATAGCCGCGGCGCCGGTCGTCGAAGGTGTCGAGAATGAACCGGACGTAGTCGTCGGAGAAGCCGTAGGAGTCGCGGTCGCCCAGAGTGGCCCGCACCCCGCCCTCGGCATCGTCGTAGGCGTTCACTGAGAAATAGATGGCGTCGTCGGTCAGCAGCACGCGCGCTTCGGTACGCTGCGTGGCGGGAACGCCCTCGACCGGATCGAACTGGGTGAAGCCGGTGAGCACCGGCGCATCGATCCAGGCTTCCTCGTCCAACACGCCGTCGATGGTGATCTCGGCTCCGGCCACCTTCGGGCTGGGCACGTTGAGCTGTCCGTCGCTGCCGTGGTACTCGACATCCGCGGGGACGGTCTCGCCGTCGGTCGTGGGCGCACCGCGATTCGCGTTGAGCTGCGCGTCCTGACCCGCTGCCCCGAGGGTGACGGTCATCGCCGCCAGGAGTGATACCATTTGATCTATGTCTTTCGGTTTCGGTTTTTCGGATGTTCAGGTTCCAGGGCGTCCGCCCGGAGGGTTCACGGCACCCCCGGCTCCGTCCTGGGCCAATGCCAAGCCAGCCTTAATAGACACCTCGACCGCGCGATTCGTTGAGTGACCATGGATGCCTTTACCGACCGGCAGAAGCGGCAGCTGATGGACCAGGTGGCGGCGGGAGCAGCCTCTCCGCGCTGCCCCCGCTGCCAGGGCCCGTGCGCCGTGATTCGCACCGGCCCGAGAGGCGATGTCGCCTATGTGCGCGACAGGGTACTGGTGCGCTGCTCCCGGTGTCTGCGCAGCTGCGCGATCGAGGTCCGCGAGCTGGGCGGGTAGCCGCCCGTGGACCGCATCTCCCCCGGCATTCGAGCGGCTTTGTCCACGGACTGCCGGCGCGGTCCGAGTCGCCGCATGTTAGCCGGGCCCGTGGCCACGGGCTATCGTTGAGACCCGTCACCGATCAACCGAAGTCGCGAGGAACTCCCGATCCTGAAAGCCCCATCCAGCCGCGCTGCCGGAACCCTGTCGCGGTCCGCGTTCGGCACCTTTCTCGCCCACTCGGTCGTGGCCTGTGCGCTCGCGGCGCCCCTCGCCGCTCAGAACGGGAGCGAAGCGTCCGTTTCCCGCGGCCCCCTGGTGCTCGAGTTCCCTTCCAGCACGCGCGCAATGGCCCTCGGCGGCGCGTTCGCGGTCGGCGGCGACGGCAACCTCGCCCTCTTCCACCATCCCGCGCTGATCGCCGGCGAGGGGTTCGGCGGCGTGCGGCAACGGCTGGGCGGCAGCACCCATCTTGCCCTGAGCGGCAGCGGCGGCTGGATGGGCGGGACCCTCGCGGCGGGAGTGTCGCTGCTGGAGTACGGGACGTCCGCCACCTCGCCGCTGGAGCTGCCCCGCGAGGCGGCGGAGCTGATTGCCGGGGGCGACCGGGCCGCCTCGGAGTACACGGCTGCGGCGGGATTCGCCAACGAGCTGTTCGGGATGGATGCGGGAGTTGCCGCCAAGCTCGTCGGGCAGCGGCTGGGAGGGCTGCGCGGCAGCACCATTGCAGTCGATCTGGGCCTCGCGAGGGAGTTCGGGCCGATCACCGCCGCCGTGACGGTGCAGAACCTCGGCCGCGCGCTGAAGCTGGGCCGTTACGAGACGCCCCTGGCGCGGCGGGTGGTGGTGGGAGCCGGAACCGGCGGCCGGGCACCGGTCGGGCCGTTCGACATCGGCGCGGCTGTCCAGGTGGCCCGTGACGGCCGCGGGGAGATCCTCCCGGGCGGCGGGGTCGAGATCGCCTGGTGGCCGATCCAGCGGCGCATCTTCATCGCGCGGGTCGGTGCGGTGCGGCGGGTGGGGGAGGACGCCGGCTCGCCGCTCACCCTCGGTGCGGGGTTCGAGGGCGACCGGATCCGCATCGACTATGCCTACGGCGGCGACTACACCTACCTGGACCTCGGGGCGGACCGGCACAGCATCGGGTTCGCGATCCGGTAGCGGGGGCACCGCCGCCCCCCGATCGAGCCGGGCGGGCGGTTGGTCCCCTCCTGCGCCTTCACCCCCTCGGCACGCGCGCCGCCCTGAAGCCCGGGTGGAGCTGCGCCAACCCCACGTCGTCCACGACCACCGTCCCGGCGTCGCTCCTGTCGAACACGAGCGCGACCGCGCGGAGGGTGGCCGGATCGAAGGCGGGGTTGTCCGCGGCGAAGTCGCCGAGCGGGATGGAGAAGTGCTGCAGGATCAGCTCCCAGGGATTCGCGAAGCGGTTGGCCTCGATGTCGCTGCGGCGCAGCACGCGGATGGTGAGGGGCCTGCGCAGGGGGCCGTAGCCGGTCAGGCTCACCCGGGCGGTGTCGCCGTCCGCGTCGATGGCCGCGACGGTCAGCTGCAGGGGCGGTTTCTCCTCGTCGCCGTCGCCAGCTCCGCGGCGGTCCTCGCGGGAATCCCGGCCTGGGCGGTCAGGGCCGCCCTCCTCCCCCTCCCCTTCCTCCTCGGCGTCGGGATGCTCCCGCGGGCCCGGCTCGTCGTCGAGCGCGCCCACGTGCATCTCCAGGGTCGTTTCGGGGCCGGCCGACCACTCGGCCGCCAGGCCGGCGGGCAGCGAGAAGGTGAATGCAGCGGGCGGCGCGGGGTCGTCGGAGCCCCGGTAGCTGTTGTTCCAGGCGAGCCAAAGGGCCTGGTTGAGCTGGGAGGACGAGGTGGTGGCGCGGTTGCTGGAGCGGAGGTCGAGGCGGCCCTCCCGCCAGGTGCTGAAGTCGGTGCCGTGGAGGGTGACGCCGGGGGCCGTACCGGTGGTGACGTCGATGTCCTCCTCGAAGTCGGCGAGGGGACGGAAGGACGAGTCCATGAACCGGGTGATGTACATGGTCTTCGGCAGCCATCCGCCCGCCACGCGGTGGTCGCGGAAGAGCGGGCGGTAGCGGTTGTCGCCCTTGAGGGTGATGTCGAGGAAGGATGAGACGAAGACGCGGCCGAACTCGCGCTGGTCCTCGGGCGGGAGCAGGCCGTCGAGCGCGAGGATGCGGGGGCTGCGCGGGCCGTTGTCGTGTGCGCCCCAGACGGTGTTCCACTGGCCGTGGTTGGCGCGGTAGACGTAGACGGCGGACTTGAAGAAGTCGGGGGCGGGGGCGTCGTGCGGCCCGCGGCCGTATTGCAGGCGGTTGAAGATGCGGAGCCCGTGGAAGCTGGTGACGTCGCCGTCGTGCGAGCCGTGGAACACGAGGTAGTTGATGTCGTGGAGCGGGGCGCGCTGGTCGGCGGGGAGGTACTGGCCGTCCACGGGAGCGATCGAGATCACGGACCTGATGTCGAACCCGAAGTCGAACTCGAGCGAGGCGTCGTCGGGGTAGCGGGTGAGGCGGTTGAAGGCGGCCGCGAGCGCCACCGCCTCGCCGCCGCGCGAGTGGCCGATGAGCGCGATGTTGCCCATGTCGACGCGGTTGTGGAAGGGGCCGTCCGGGTCTTCATTGAAGCGGCGCCAGGCTTGCAGGTGCTCGAGGAGGAGCCAGCCGCGCCCGTCGTTCTCCTGGCGAATGCCACCGTTGATGAAGTTCATGTCGACGGACGCCAGGATGTATCCCCGGCTGGCAAGCAGCTCGCCGAGCCAGTCGTACCCCGGGTCCGAGAAGTCGCGCATGTTGTGGTTGCCGTGCACGACGAGGACGAGCGGGTGCGGGCCGGGATCGTCGGGGTACCAGACGCGGGCGTTGATGGGGAAGCTGTCGGGCGAGAACCCCCAGTAGCTGTTCCGGGACTTCGCCGAGGCGCCCAGGCTGACCAGCGTGGAGGCATCGACGGTCTCGGTGACGATGGCCACCGAGTCGCGGTACTCCGCGCGGTTTTTGTCCGTGCCGCTGCCGTAGTAGAGGGTGAGGACTCCGTGGGGTCCGGGCAGGGCGGGGTTGGGGTGGTCGAGGTGATGCTCGGCGAGGACGGTCGCGGCGTCCGAGGGGGTGAGCTCCAGCGAGCCGGCACAGGCGGTGGCGCCGGCGGCGGTGCCCACGAGAAGAGCGGCCAGGTTGGCGGTTCGCGTTTTCATGTGGACATGATACGGTAAGGGCAGCCGTTCAACCATTGAAGCGAGGCGCGACGTGACCCCACCCAGACTCTGGACCGGCACCAGCGGATTCTCCTACAAGGAATGGAAGGGGAGCTTCTACCCCGAGAAGCTGCCGGCCAACAAGATGCTGGACTACTACTCGCGCCGGCTGTCCAGCGTCGAGATCAACAACACCTTCTACCGCCTGCCCCGCGCCGAGCTGCTCGAGAAGTGGTCCGCGCAGGTCCCGGACGATTTCGCGTTCGTCCTGAAGGCGAGCAGGAGGATCACCCACATGAAGCGCCTCAAGGACGCCGACGATCCTCTGGAATACCTGGTGCGGACCTCGGTGGGCGCCCTGGGTTCGCGGCTCGGCCCCATCCTCTTCCAGTTGCCCCCCTACCTGCGTGCCGACGTGGAGCGCCTCAGCGACTTCCTGGCGCTGCTCTCCGAAGGGGTCGGCGCCCCCGAGGGCTTCCGCGCCGCCTTCGAGTTCCGGCACGCCAGCTGGTTCACCGACGAGGTCTACCAGGCCTTGGCCGATCACGGCGCCGCGCTGGTCACCGCAGACACCGGCGAGGGCGACGCCCCGGTCGTGGCGACCGCCTCATTCGGCTACGCCCGCCTGCGGCGGCCCGGCTACGACGACGGCGAGCTTGCCCGGTGGGCGGGCGCGTTGCGGCAACCCGGCTGGAGCGATGTCTTCGTCTTCTTCAAGCATGAGGACGAGGGCGCGGGTCCGCGGATGGCGGCAGGGTTTCGCGAGGTGTGGGGGACAGATCCGGGGGGTGGCGCGGTTTCCGGCTAGCGCCGGCGCCTGCTAGCTGCTCTGCTGGAAGTCGACATCCATCCCGCATACGGTGCCCCTCAAGGTCTCTGTTCCCGATGAGCCCTGTGTGAGGTCCAGGGTGCCCGCAATGGTGTTGGTAACATCGACCTGGCACATTCCGGCGCGACCGTCATCGGTCTCGTAACGGAACCCTCCCTCGGCGGCAATACGAAGCGAGAACGGACCGGGGACAGCCTCCAGTCGCATCCGTGCATCGCCTCCGACAGCGGGATCGCCGTACATCTGAATGCGGGCACCGCCCTCGACCGAAACCGCACAGCCCTTCGGGTTCACCTCGTAGGTGAACAGGAAGAACACCCCCTCTTCTTCATCGAACTCGGGCTCGCCGAGCGTGGTAATCACCGTGCCGCCATTGCACGGATACTCGCCCGTCCTCCCGAAAGCTATGTCGGAGGTGTCCGCGAGGCCCGAGTACAACATGCTACCGAAGCTCCTGGCGACCTCCAGGCTTTCCGCTGCGGTCAGCGAGTCGTCCGGGCCGGTCGGGCCGTCGCTGCATGCCGACGCGAGCAGGAGAGCTTGCACGGTGACGATGGTGAGTCGGAAGAAGCGCGCGTTGCCTTGCATACGACCTGACCTTCCCTGGGGAATTCCGGACCGGAGTTTTGGGGTGCACATGCCCGAGACTTCTCGCCTGATCCACTACCCTCGGGACGTCAAGGTGTTCCCCGGCCTCAGTAACCACGCTACGGTCGAAGCGGCCAAACCGCGTCCTCGCGGGCGGGCGGAACGTTGGCTCTCCGGTGGGTAGTCAGAGATCAGGATGCGGGCGCAGCGTCAAGTGTACACCAACCTACCACCGCACCCTCTCCAGATTGCGCTCGATCCCCGCCGCCACCTCGCGTGCCAGGCCCAGGTCCGCCTTCTCGGCAGCCCACACGTCCAGGAACCGTTCCACCAACTCCCGTCCCGCTTGCACCACCGGCCTCTGCGCCAGCCGCGCGCCCGACGCGAGGCGCGCCAGCAGGTCGTCCGACAGGTCCGTGAAGCGGCGCAGGCCGCCGAACCACTCGAGCGCCATCCGGTCGTCATCGACGTAGGCGATCGTCGAGACCAGGTCGTAGGCGGGGGCCAGATGGGGGTTGCGGCGGTCGCGGTAGATCACGGACCAGTTCTTCAGGTGCGCATCGCCATTGCCGATCAGGGCACAAAACACCAGGCGGCGGACGAACTCGGCGACGGCATCGTCTCCGATCTCCCGGCCGATCACTTCGGCGATCTCGCGGTATCCCGCCCGGAGGTATTTCTGTTCCGGATGCGCGCCGAGAATCTGGGCGAAATCCTCGATGTGCACCCGGGTCCCGTCATTCAAACGATCGAAGCGCCTGACCGCGAGCGCATTCCCCCCGGCAGCGTGCAACCCGCCGGGCAGGCCTTGCACGGCTTCGACCGGCACCAGGCGCGTCTCCGGCACATCGATCCCCACCCGAGCCGCGAGCCGCATCATTGCGTGTTCCTGCTCCGGCAGCCCCGGGAAGGCTGCCGACGGAAGCTTGACGATCCAGGAACCACCGACTCCGTGCAACGGAATCGTGAACCGCCCGGCAGCCATCGCCGCGGACAGCTTCAGCTGCACGCCGGGGAGCGAGAATCGGAACGGCGCCGGCGAACGGAAACGACGCGTGACCGCCGCGTCCGGCGTCCTGCGGGTGGAGGGACGCCCTCGCGCGGGGCCAATGCCGGCGCTGGCCGGGGACGCCCAGACGGTTTCAAGCGGAACCGTCGTCACCGCACCGGGCAGATCTTCTCCAAGGGCGGCCAGCATCGCGAACTCGTCCCGCGGATCGATCCCGGCGGCCCGGGCGAGATACTCGCGCAATGGCCCCTCGGGGAGCAGGTTGGAAAAAAAGGGGTGGGCCCGGGTTCGGGTTGGTTCGATGTCGGTCACCAGGCCGCCGAACGGATCCCTGAACGCGAGGCTCAACGTGTCCCGTTCGGGGTCGTCGACGTATCCCGGGTCGAAACCGAACACCAGGCGGTCGCGGCCGACCCGCGTGAGCGTACCGATCGACCGCCCGTGCAGCCGGACATCGAGGATGTCGACGTCAACCATCGTGCTCTCGGTCCGCGGCATCGGCATCGGCCGAAACTACACCCAGCGCCAGCGCCGCGGGCACGACGCCGCGAGGCACCAGCATGACCTCGACCCCGAGACCCCTGGCGAGCTCGACCGCGCTCGACAGCCTCGGATCCACGTGCCCGCGCTCGATCTTCGAGACCTGCGCTTGCGTGATGCCGATGCGCTCCCCGAGTTCGCGCTGGCTCAAGCCCCGCGCCCTCCGCAGGTCCCTGAGAGCAGTCGCGAGGCCGTATACAGTTGGATGCATGGATCACCTTACTAGATGTTGAATAATATATTGATTATCGATAATCGATATATAATAACATATGAATACCTCTCCTCAGGCCCGGAGGTCTACTTGCGCTTCGACCACGTCGGTAGACTGAGTGGCTGATGGCCCGATTCGTCTGTCGCCGCACCAACACCGCCACCGGCTTGACACGCCCCCGCCGCGGGATCGAAGATGCACGCTGTGGTGTACTCGACTGTGGGCGCGCCCAATACGTGGTCCGCGGCACCCCTCCAGCAGTCCAGGAAGGCGACAGATGATCATCAGAGTCAGGAAGAACAGCGACATCCCCTCCTCGGAGATCACCCCCGAGTCGGCATACATCAATCGCCGCAAGTTCCTGGGGGCGTCCGCCGGAATCGGTGCCGCGGCCTTCCTCGGCGTGGACCCGGCCCGGGCCAACCCCGCGTTCCCGGGCGACCACGGCGTGGCCCAGGACGACGAGCCCAACACCTTCGAAGAGATCACCAGCTACAACAACTTCTACGAATTCGGGACGGGCAAGGAGGATCCGTCCAAACGAGCCCACGCGCTCGTAACCTCACCGTGGACGGTGAAAGTCGACGGCCTCTGCAACAACCCGGCCGAGTACCAGCTCGAGGACTTCATCAAGCCGTCAACGATCGAGGACCGCACCTACCGGCTGCGGTGCGTCGAGGCGTGGTCGATGGTCGTGCCGTGGCGCGGCTTCCCGCTCGCCGACGTGATCAACCGCGCCGAGCCCACCGGCAGTGCCAGGTACGTCGCCTTCGAGACGCTCTGGGACCCGGAGCAGATGCCCGAACGCATGTGGCGGCCGCGGATCGACTGGCCCTACCGCGAAGGACTGCGCCTTGACGAGGCGATGCATCCGCTGGCCTTCCTGGTCACGGGCCTCTACGGCAAGGACCTGCCCAACCAGAACGGGGCCCCGCTGCGGCTGGCGATCCCCTGGAAGTACGGCTTCAAGAGCATCAAGTCGATCGTCCGCATCACCTTCACCGACGAGGAGCCGCCCACGACCTGGGCCACGCAGACTCCGCGCGAGTACGGCTTCTACTCCAACGTGAACCCCGATGTGGACCACCCGCGCTGGAGCCAGGGACGCGAGAAGCGAATCGACAGCGACCGGCTCTTCGGGTACCGCTGGCGCGACACCGAGTTCCTGAACGGATACGCCGACGAGGTGGCGCATCTCTACGAAGGGATGGACCTGAAGAAGTTTTTCTGAGGATGAGGGCCGACGCAGCGGCACCGGGGACGCGTCCGCGCAGTGCGGCCAACCCCCGGCGCCAGGTTCTCCTGCTGAAGACCGCCATCTGGGTGACCGGGCTGACCCCGATCCTGTGGCTCGCGGTCAACTTCTTCCAGCGCAACCTCAGCATTAATCCGGTCGAGAAGATCATCCACATCCAGGGCCGCTGGACGCTGGTCTTCATCCTGGCGACGATGGCCGTCACCCCGATCCGGCGCCTCACCGGGTGGAACCGCATCATCCAGGTGCGGCGCCTGCTCGGCCTCTTCGCCTTCGCCTACGCCTGCATCCACTTCCTGGCCTACGCGGGGATGGATCAGCTCTTCGCGCTCTCGTACATCGTCGAAGACGTGCTCGACCGGCGCTACATCACCGCCGGCTTCGCGGCACTGGTGTTGATGGTGCCCCTCGCGATTACTTCGACCAAAGGGTGGATCCGCCGGCTGGGCAAACGCTGGCAGCGGCTGCACCGCCTCGCCTACGTGGCGGCGGGGCTGGGTGTCCTGCACTACTTCTGGAAGGTCAAGGGCGACACCTTCTGGCCGCTGGTGGCGGCGCTGACGCTGGCCGGGCTGTTGGGGGTACGGCTGGCGTACAGACGGAAGAAGCGTCCCAGGTAGCAATACGCTTGAAAACTGGACGGCCAGCGTCCATTTTTCAAGCATGATTCATTCTTCGTCAGTGATTCCGCGGCCTGGGCACCTCGCCAGGCTGCAACATCTCCTGAAGGTCAATCCGGTTGTGGCGCTGATCGGTGCACGCCAGGTCGGGAAGACCACTCTGGCAAACCAATTGGCTGGAGAGTGGCCTGGCCCCAGCCATGTCTTCGATCTCGAGTCGGCCGCGGACCTGGCGCGTCTGACGGATCCGGAACTCGCCCTGGGACCCCTGCAGGGACTGGTTGTCCTGGATGAAATCCAGCACCGTCCCGACCTTTTTCCGGCATTGCGGGTACTCGCGGACCGGCCCGCGAGCCGAACCCGTTTCCTGGTCCTCGGGAGCGCTTCCCCGAATCTCCTGCAGCAGAGTTCCGAGACGCTGGCAGGCAGGGTGGCGCACCACGAGCTGCCCGGTCTTTCGCTCGCCGAAACAGGATCCGCCAACCTGGATCGCCTCTGGCGTCGCGGCGGTTTCCCGCGCTCGTTTACGGCCGACACCGACGCGGACAGCGACCAGTGGAGGCGAGACTTCGTCCGCACCTTCCTCGAGCGCGACATCCCTCAGCTCGGCTTTCGGCTTCCGAGTGCGACATTGCGGCGATTCTGGTCGATGCTCGCCCACTACCACGGGCAGGTTTGGAACGGGTCGGAGCTGGCGCGGGCGTTCGGGGTCTCCAACCACACCGTCCGCCGGTATCTCGACCTGCTCGAGGCGACGTTCATGGTGCGAACCCTGCAACCCTGGTTCGCCAACCTCAAGAAGCGACAGGTCAAGTCCCCAAGGGTATTCATTCGCGACTCCGGCATTCTCCACCGCCTCCTGGGTCTGGCCGATCGGGTCGCCCTCGACCGCCACCCCAAGATTGGCGCATCGTGGGAGGGCTTCATGATCGAATGCATCATCGAATCCCTCGGGATCGGCCGCGGGGAATGCTATTTCTGGGCGACCCACGCCGGAGCGGAACTGGATCTGCTGGTAGGCCGCGGGAATGACCTGCGCGGATTCGAGATCAAGCACACCACCGCACCGAAAGTCACACGGTCGATGCATGTGGCGCTGACAGACCTGAAGCTCACCCGCATCGACGTCGTCCACGCCGGCACCGAGACCTATCCGCTTGCCCGCGATATCCGTGCCTTGTCGGCCAGGCGGATCCTTGAGGACCTTTAGCAGGTCAGCTGCTTTCGGTGGCGTCCCCTCCCTCGCCCTGCTTACGTTTTGGCGACATCGGGTGTCCTGATCAGGTGCCGGGCTCGAAGGCGGATACGCCACACAGCCGCGGACGGGCACCCGGCAGAAGCGAGGCGCGGAGACCCCCAGGGATCCGGCAGTACGTGGACAAGGCCACGGGCTGCCCGGCGGAGGAAGGGTTAAGTTGGCACGTTCGAGTTGGGTGAAGTCGACGCTTGCGTGGCTGCCTGGGCCGACCGGCCGGTCCCGGGGTGCAGCCGCGCTCCTGGGCGTGCTGGTTGCGGGCGGGGTCCTGGCCGCGCTTCCGGCGCTTCCGGGAGGCGACGGCGGCACCGAGCCCGAGCTCGCCGCAACGGACCCGGCGCCAATCCCCCCGCGCCGCGAGACCCGCTTCGTCGCTCCGGTGCCCGCCACCCTGGCGTTGGACGCCACGGTCGCTCTCAACTCCACAAACCCTTCGGCCGCGGTTGGCGCGGGTGCCTTCGACCTCCGGCAGATCCCGCCGCCCCCCGAATGGCACGAATTCTATTTCACCCGCGCCGCCTACTCCTCCTACAGCCGCGGCTGGGGGCGGCGCGGCAACAGCTGGGCCACCGACTATCCCAAGTCGGACCGCCAGTTCCTGACCGTCCTGCAACGGCTCACCAACCTCGACGCCTTCAGCTACGAGAACGCGGTCCTGCTCACCGACGAGCGGATCCGGCACTATCCCTTCCTGTACGCGCTCGAAGTCGGCTACATGAGCCTTTCGCCAGCCGAGATCGAAGGGCTGCGGGACTACCTGATGGCGGGCGGCTTTCTCGTCATCGACGACTTCTGGGGCTCGCAGGAATGGGCGCAGTTCGAGTACCAGATGGATCTGGTCTTCCCCAGCCGGCCCATCGTCGACCTGGAGCTGGACCACCCCGTCTTCAACACGTTGTACGACATCGACGAGATCCTGCAGGTGCCGGCGTACGGGCGATATTGGGGCGGGCGCACCAGCGAGCGCGATGGGTACGTGCCCTACGTGAAGGGCATCCACGACGACGAGGGCCGGCTGATGGTCATCATCAACTGGAATACGGACCTGGGCGACGCCTGGGAGTGGGCCGAGCAACCCGACTACCCGCTCCAGTACTCCACCTTCGCGTTCCGGATGGGCGTCAACATGATCATCTATGCGATGAGTCACTGAGTATGAGTATATGAGTATATGAGTAGCCTCGATTCGCCGGGCGGCCGGCGCGCGCGACCGGAGCCGGGGGGGCGAGGGCCTTGAGCAGCCTCTTCGAGTTCCTCTTCAAGTACCGACCGGTGCTCTTCCAGGAGGGCGACCTGTCCTTCCTGACGCCGTGGCCGCTTACGGTCGTCGGGGTGGGTGCGCTCGTGCTGGGCATCCCGGCCGTGCTGACCTACGCCGTCGCGCGCGGACGCAGCCGGCGGCGGGACCGCTGGGTGCTCGGCGCCCTCCGCGCGGCGCTCTTCGGCGTCCTCTTCCTGATCGTCATGCAGCCCGCGCTGGTGCTCACCTCGGTGGTGCCGCAGCGCAACTTCCTCGCCGTGCTGGTCGACGATTCCCGCAGCATGACGATCGAGGACCGCGACGGCACTTCGCGCGCGGCCAAGGCGGCAGAACTGCTCGACCCGGAGGGCGACCTGGTCGCCGCGCTCGACGAGGGGTTCGCGCTCCGCTACTTCCGCTTCTCGTCGGCGGCGGCCCGGGTCGACGGCACCGACGCCTTCACCTTCGACGGGAGGCGCACCCGGATGGGCGCCGCCCTCGCCCACGCCCGCGACGAGCTTCAGGGCGTCCCGCTGTCGGGGATCGTGGTCGTGTCGGACGGCGGCGACAACGCGGACGAGGCCATCGGCGACGCGCTGCTCCCGCTGCGGGCGGCGTCGGTTCCCGTCTTCACCGTGGGGCTGGGGGACGAGGAGATGGAGGCCGACATCCAGGTGAGCCGCGTGGACGTCCCCGAGACCGCGCTGACCGGCACCTCGATGGTGGTCAACGTGATGGTCGACGCGCGCGGGTACGCGGGGCTGACCGTCCCGATCGTGGTCGAGGACATGGGGCGGATCGTGACGACCGAGATGGTAACCCTGCCTCGCGACGGCCAGCCGCTGGTCGCCCCGGTCGCGATCACCCTGGAGACGCCCGGAGCGCGCGAACTCGCCTTCCGCATCGCGGGACTGTCGGGTGAACGGGTGCTCGAGAACAACGCGGTGCACACGGTGGTCCAGGTCCGCGACCGAACCGAGAAGATCCTCTACTTCGAGGGCGAGCCGCGCCACGAGGTCGCCTTCATGCTGCGGGCCGTGCGCGCCGACGAGAACCTCCAGGTCGTCCTGCTGCAGCGCACCGCCGAAAACAAGTTCTTCCGGCGCAACCTGGACGACCCGCTCGAGCTCGTCGAGGGCTTCCCCACGACCCGCGAGGAGCTGTACGGCTACCGCGCTCTCGTCCTGGGATCGATCGAGGCGAGCTTCTTCACCCACGACCAGCTCGACATGATCGCCGACTTCGTCAGCGCGCGCGGCGGCACCCTGCTCATGCTGGGCGGACGCCGCGCCTTCGCCGAGGGCGGCTACAAGGGCACCCCCCTCGAAGACGTCCTGCCCGTCGTGCTCGACGAGCCCACCGGAGCCACCCCCACCGAACGCCTCGCCTTCGTCAAGGTCTCGCCGACCGCGGGTGGCGCGAACCATCCCATCACCCGCATCGACGGCACCGTCGATGAGTCGGCCGCGCGCTGGGATTCGCTTCCCGCCGTGTCCACCACCAACCTGGTCACCGAGCTCAAGCCCGGCGCCACCCAGCTGCTTCAGGGCACGGTGGTGCAGCGGCCCGGAATGCCCGGCACCGGTGCGCAGGGCCAGAGCCTGCAAGCCGACGAGCAGGACCCCGGCCTCGCGCCCGCCGGCGAAGGCGAAGGCCGCGTCGTCATGGCCTTCCAGCGCTACGGCAGGGGCCGCTCGATGGTCCTCGCCGTCCAGGACACCTGGCTCTGGCAGATGGACCACACCGTCCCCCTGGAGGACCAGAGCCACGAGAACTTCTGGCGGCAGCTCCTCCGCTGGCTCGTCGCCGAGACGCCCGACCCGGTCGAGGCCGCGCCCTCCACGGTATCGGTGGAGAGCGGCGAGCCCGTCACCCTCGAGGCGACCGTCCTCGACGCGGGGTTCGTTGAGGTCAACGGCGCCTCGGTCAACGCCCGCGTCACCCTGCCCACCGGCGAAGCGCGCGAGCTCCCGATGGAGTGGAACGTCTCCGAGGACGGCCGCTACACCGCCAGCTTCACCCCGCAGATGGACGGTCTCTTCGAGGTCTCCGTCGACGCCGGCCGCGACACCGTCACCCTCGGCACCGCCCAGACGAGCGTCCGGGTTGCCCCCGGCACCGACGAGTTCCGCGACCCCCGCCAGCGCCGCAGCCTCATGGAGCGCATCGCCGACGAGACGGGCGGCCGCTACTACACGCCCGAAACCGCGTCCAATCTGCCCGAGGACCTGCAGTTCACCGGAGGCGGCGTGACCGTGACCGAGGAGCGAGACCTCTGGGACATGCCGATCCTGTTTCTGCTGCTGGCGGGGCTGATGGGGGCGGAGTGGGGATACCGCCGGAAGCGGGGGTTGGCTTGAAGGGCGGAGGCGGCGTCGCGGCAGGGCTGGCGGGCGCCCTGCGGGGAGTCGTGGCCGCGGCGACCGGCCGAGAACGGTCGGCTGCGCTGGCGCACGCCCTGCCGACGTTGGCCGTCGCGGCCGGGGTCGGATGGCGGTCGACGGCGCCGGCTGGCGCTCTGCGTGATGCGGCGGCCACGGCGGCCAGCCGGAAACGGTCGACGGCGCTGGGGGCGCACGGCGCCCCTCGCGGTGCTGCGTTCCCGGCCCCGGGTGCTTCAGTCGCCCCGAACAGGAGCGGAGTTTGTGCACCGGTAGCCGCACGGATTCCGGCCGCATTCCGTGCGGCCACCCTCGCCGCGCTGGCTCTCGCCGCCCTCCTCCCCCCCACCATCCACGCCCAGAACACCCACATTCTGCTGATCTCCGGACTCGGCGGCGATCCCGAATACACGGAGGCCTTTCACGGCTGGCTGAGCCGGTTCGCGGATGCGGCGACCGAGAAGTACGGCGTTCCGGCGGAGCGGATCACCTACCTGGGCGAGAAGACCGAGCTGGACCCGACCCGGATCCGCGCGCGGTCGACGGCCGAGAACATTCGCGCGGCCTTCGTCGAGATCGGGGCCGCCATGGCGCCGGCCGACGAGCTGGTCGTGCTGCTGGCCGGCCACGGGACGTTCCGGGGCGGCGAGGCCAGGTTCAACATCCCCGGCCCGGACCTGTCGCCCGAGGAGATGGACGGGCTGCTCGACGGGCTGGGGCAGCGCCGCATCACCTTCGTCAACACGGCGACCGCGTCCGGGGCCTTCGTGGCCGCGCTGTCGGCGCCCAACCGGACGATCATCACCGCCACGCGGAGCGGCCGCGAGCAGAACATGACGCGCTTCGGCCTGCACTTCGTGGACGCTTTCGCCGACGACGGCGCCGACGTGGACAGGGACGATCGCGTGTCGATGCTGGAGGCGTTCGGCTACGCCCTGCGCGAGGTCGAGCGCGAGTACGAGGGCGACAACCAGCTGCTGACCGAGCACGCGATGCTCGACGACAACGGCGACGGCGAGGGCAGCCGGGAGCTGGACGAACTGGACGGCGACGGGGCGCTGGCGCGGGTCGTGTTCCTGGCGTCGCTCGGGGGTGCGGGCGGCGGGGAGGCGACGTCTCCGGAGCTGCGGGCCCTGCATCAGGAGAAGGCCGCGATCGAGGAGCGGATCGCGGACCTGCGGCGGATCAAGGCCCAGCTGCCGCTCGCGCGCTATGAGGACGAGCTGGAGGACCTGCTTGTGGAGCTGGCACTCAAGAACAGGGAGATTCGGGCGGCGGGGGGGAGCGGGTAGGTGGGCTTGCACCACGGAGAACCGCCGACCGAGGTCAGGAATACCTACGGATCTGGAGACCCATATGACCGGACGACCAGGCAGATTCCCGGAGGGTGAGCCGTCGGTGAAGAGCGTTCTGGCCGCTCTCGTCCGTGCACAGGAACGGGCGATAGCGCGGGCTGCAGCAGTGGTCGACGCGGAGGTCCCGCTGGGACCGACTGGAGACGCCACCTCGCAAGCTACGCCCTCGGACCCGGAATCCGCCCTGTCGGGGACGGAGAACAGGACTTGAAGTCGCCCAGGGCAACAGCCCGATCGACCGTACCATCGATCAAGCCGTCCGAGCGGTCCAAGCGCGCGGCAACCGCCGCACAGGCGATGGCAGTCCATCCGGACATGAGAAAGCCGGAGAGTGTTGTGACGGGCCGGCGGGCTGGCCGGCAGGCGCGCCGGGCCGCCGTGCTGGTCCTGCTATGGGTGGGCGCGGGCGCGATCCTGCCGCTCGCGACCCAGCGGAGTGCGGCCCAGGAGGCCACAGGCTTCGCCGCGCTACGGGCTGGTCGCTACGACGAGGCCGTGAGTACGCTGCGTGCCGCCGCGCGGGACGGAGACGTCGCCGCGTTGTCCGGGTGGGTGACGGCGCTGCGGGAGACCGGGGACTACGAGGGCGCGGTGACCGCGGCCGATCGGGGGTTGGAACTGGGGGTGCCGGGAGCCCGGGCGCTGCTGGGAGCCGCGCTGATGGATGTGGGGCGCATCGCGGAGGCCCGAGCCGTGCTCGAGGAGGGGTCGGGGGAGGGCGGCGCGGCCGGTGCGGCGGCGCGGGTCGAACTGGGCATCCTGCTCTACCGCTACGGCGACCGGGAGAGGGCCCGCGACCTTTTCGACGGCTTCATCGACTACTACAACACTGCCGCCAGCCTCTCGGCAGCCGAGCTTACGGCGGTGGGGCGGGCGCTTTCCCACCTCTCCCGCTGGGACTACGAGTACGCCCACGACGCCCTGCGCGCACTGGACGAGGCGGTCGCGGCCGGACCCCTCGACCACGCTGCCCGGCTCGCCACGGGGGAACTCTTCCTGGAACGCTACGACGCGCGGGAGGCCGCGGCCGCGTTCGGTGAGATCCTGGCGGAAAACCCGGCGCACGCCGCCGCGCGGCTCGGTCTGGCACGGGTCGCGCGATTGGAAGGGGGAGGCAACCCGGAAGCCGACATCGAAGTCGCGCTCGAGACCAACCCCAACCTGGCCCGGGCCCGGACCCTCCTGGCGCGGATCCGCCTGATGGAGGGGAACCGCGGCGAGGCGCTTCAGGAGATCGACCGCGTCCTTGAGGTCAACGGGAGCGACCTGGAGGCGCTCGGGACCAGGGCGGCCATTCTGTACCTGGGCCACGACGGGGCTGCCTTCCAGTCCGTCATGGAACAGGTGCGGGCACTGAGCGCGACACCGACACAGCCGCTGCTGCTGCTCGCCGAGCTGGCCGCCGATCACCGCAAGTATGCGGACGGGCTCGAGTTCGCCCGCCAGGCAACCGAGGTCGACCCGGGGAGCTGGACTGCCTGGGGGCTCATGGGGCTGAACCAGGTCCGCCTGGGCCAGGTCGAGGCAGGGCGCACCAACCTCGAGCGAGCGTTTGCGGGGGACCCCTTCAACCTCTGGTTCAAGAACACCCTCGATCTGCTGGACACTTTTGCCGAGTACCGGGTCGTCCAGACGCCGCACTTCGACCTGGTCCTGCACGAGTCCGAGGCCGACCTGCTGGCGCCGTACATGGAGCCGATCGCGGAGCGCGCCTACACCGAGATGGCTCAGCGGTACGGCGGCGCGCCCGAGGGACGCATCCGGGTCGAAGTCTACCCGCGCCACGCCGACTTCTCGGTGAGGACGGTGGGGCTGGTGGGGATCGGGGCGCTGGGCGTGAGCTTCGGACCCGCGCTCGCCATTGACTCGCCGGCTGCGCGGGGCCGGGGCGACTTCAACTGGGCTTCGACGCTGTGGCACGAGATCGCGCACTCCTTCCACCTGGCGCTATCCGACCACGAGGTGCCGCGGTGGTTCTCCGAGGGGCTCGCCGTGCACGAGCAGCGCAAGGCCGGCGCCGGGTGGGGCCATCAGCCGGCGGTGGGCTTCATCCGGTCGCTGGCCTCCGGGGAGATGCGGCCGGTGAGCGAGCTGGATCGCGGGTTTTCGAGTCCGCGGCACCCCGGCGAGGTCATCGAGAGCTACTACCAGGCGTCGCTGGTCTTCGAGGTGATCGAGGAGCGGCACGGGTTTCCGGCGATCGTGGAGATGCTGCGGGCGTACCGGGACGGCGCGTCGAACGAGGAGGCGTTCGAGCGGGCGCTCGGAGTGCGCCTGGAGGACTTCGACAAGGAATTCGACGACTTCCTGCAGGACCGCTTCGCGGCTGCGCTCGCCTCGGTGGGCGGCGAGTCCGGCCCTCCAGCGGCGATGACACAGCTGGGCGCACCGCCCGACATCGCCGACCTGGAGGTCGAGGTGGCGCTGAACCCCCGCCGCTTCGGGCCCCGCATGGCGCTGGGGACCGCCCTGTTCCGGGACGATCGCCTCGCCGAGGCCGCCGAGCACTTCGAGGTGGCGCTCGAGCTCTTCCCCCAGTACGGCGGCCCGAACGGCGCGCACTGGTACCTGGGCCGGATCCGTCAGGCCGAGGGCGACGCCGCGGCCGCCACCCGGCACTACCGCGCCCTCCTGCGCCTCAACGAAAGCCACTACGACGCGCGCCTCGCCCTGGCGGAGGTCCTTCAGGGCGCGGGTGACGACGCGGCCGCCGCCGAGGCCCTGCGCGACCTGTCGCACATCCACCCGTACGAGATTGAAGACCACGAGCGCCTGGCGGCGCTGATGGAATCCGTCGGCGATCTGGAGGGCGCGGTCCTGGCACGGCGCGCCATCCTCGCTCTCGACCCCGTGGATCGCGCGACCGCCCACTTCCAGCTTGCGCGCACCCTGCACCTGGCGGGCGACCGCGCGGCGGCTCGCAGCGCGGTCCTGGCCGCGCTGGAGATCGCGCCAAACTACGAGGCGGCGCTGGACCTGCTGCTGGAGCTGCGGCGCGAGGGGTCGGGGTGGTAGCCAGACGCGGGGTGGCGACCGGAGGCGGGCTGGTGGCCAGACCCGGGCTGGTGGCCTGGCTCGGTGTCGGAGCCGCGACGACCGTGGCGGCCCTTCTCCTCGGGGCCGGGACCGGTCCCGCCACCGACGGTGAAGCACTCGGTGCCGCGCCGGAACCGACGCTCTCCTCCCCACCCCCTCAGGTATTCCTCAATGTTCCCTACGACGCCACGTACACCTTCGTACGGGTGCGCTTCAACAGCGCCCGGCGCGGGTTCGGCCGGGGATTCGGGCGCGGGGGCGGGCCGGGGTGGGCGCACGACTATCCGTACGCCGACCAGAACTTCATCAAGATCCTGGACGAAGTGACGATGCTGGGGCCGAACACCGTGGGCACCAACATCATCGATGCCGACGATCCCGACTTGCACCGGTATCCGGTCGCGTACGTCTCCGAGCCCGGGGAGTGGGCGCCCACGCAGGAGGAGGTCGACAACGTCGCGGACTACCTGCGCAAGGGCGGATTCCTGATCCTCGACGACTTCCGGAGCGACGGGGAGTGGCGCAACGTGGAGGCGATCTTCAGCGTGATCCTCCCCGGCCATCGCTTCCGGCTGCTCGAGCTGGAGGAGCCGATCTTCAACTCCTTTTTCCAGATCGAGACGCTCGACCTTCCGCCGCCGACCTTCCAGCAGTACCGTCCGCTCTTTCTGGGACTGCACGAGGACGACGATCCCGAGGGCCGCCTGATGGTCATCGCCAACTTCAACAACGACATCGGCGACTACTGGGAGTATTCGGACCTCGGGTACTTTCCTATCGATCTCTCTAACGAAGCCTATAAGTTCGGTGTCAATTACGTGATCTACGCGCTGAACCGGTAGAGCCGTAGTTCGGGTCAGCACACCTCGTCTTGGGCGCCCGCTCGAGCTGAAGAGCCTTTGTACCGTTTCGGCTGTTTACCCCTCGGGTGGAAACGGATCATTCGCGGGAGGTATCGTGTTCTTTTGCCTGACTTGTCCGCTGCGGCGGTGAATCAACAACTCACCACCTCCGGATTTGCCAAGTTGCTCCCTTGCAGCCTGCGTTGCCTCTTCTTGCGTACGATGAAGTGATGTGACCCTCGCGGCGCCGTGTTTCCTGTTGGCCCAACTTCCGTCATGGCGTCGAACTACAGAACGGTTGTGCTTCTTGTTCATACTGTCTCGCCTTTTCGTATCGAATTGAAGGCGGAAAAATGCTGCCGCACCTGGCCACTTCCGACAAACTGTGACAGCAAACGGTAGTTGTTGTGCTCAAAGCGCACCCTTCCTGCCACAATGGCCGGATGAATGCCGATTTTGTTGGCGAAATGAATCACGTTGATGGGCTTAGGAAGTGCGCAAACGTCGCTTGCATCCCAAGCCTCTTTGGGGATCAACGCCTCTTCAGCCCAATCATCGGCTTCCGATTCCCGCGGATCTTCCTCTACAGGCTTTACACGACGTAGCGATTGGTCGTCCACGAACACTCTGGGATTATTGTAGTCCATGTGACGCCCGACGTGGGCAAGTTCGTGCAACAGGCAAAACCAAAAGTTGTCCAGTCGGTCGTGCCGAAGGGTGAGCGCCACGACTGGGCGGCCATCAACGAGTTGGAGTGCCGCGCCGTCGAGATACGTGCGAGGCAGGTGAGGAAGTGTGACCAGCGGGATCCCGAGGTCGGCCAAGTAGTCTGCAGCCCGGCGGGGACCATCTTGCGAGCGACTAAGCTGCGCGATTTGGCGCATTACTTCCAACGTGATGCTGTCCGGTACGTAATCGGCCTCCGGACGGTTCCTGTTTGCGAGTGCCATCGCCTGCCAGCACCACGCCTGTAGCGCGTACGAGTCGGACTTTGCGTTAGCGCGAAGGCCCGTTCGTCGGAACATGGGCGCACTGTCGGGGCTTGCACCAGCCCGCTCAAGTATCCGCTCCATGATCTCCTTGGCGTGGTGGTGCAGGCCGGGAACGTTCGGAATCCATCCCCTGTTGGCCATCGCTCGGAGTGGAAAGCTGCGCCAGTATTCATCGTCCCACTTCCTGGGAAGACTTGGCTCCCGCAGCAGGACTTCAGCGGGAATACCAAGGTGCTTGTTGAGGGCGCGCGCCATGGGCAGTGTTAGCGAGCGCTTTCGAGCCAACACGTCCGATACCCTTGAGGCACTTCCGATGTAGGGAATCAGATCGCGTGCCGCCAGGCCATGCTCCTCCATCCGGAGTTCAATAGCGTCGACAGGATCCAGCGTACCCATTGAGTAGTGCTTGCGCTCGTACAGTTCCACCAGATCTGCAAGGATGTCGAGCTCCCGCCCTTGAGGGCTTTCGGGATCGACCCCCATGAGCTTCGCGATGCGCGAAAGCGCGTGCTCGTAGGCACGCTCTGAACGAATCGGCTTCAACTGTGGCATTCTAGACTGTCTCCGCGTCCACTTTGTCGTATTCGCTGTGAGTACCGGCGAACCGTATGAAGACCAACTGATTTTTGTAGTCGATCTCGGCGATGATTCGGTACCGTTTTCCCCGGATTCTGAAGACTGCCCGGTTTCCGGGAAGGATACTGGGGTTCCAGCGTCCCGCCCGAACGTCGGAGGGTCTGCTCCATTCGACGCTCTCGACGCCGTCGACCCAGTCCAGAAACGCAGCCCTGGCGCCGGCGTGGCGGTCTATGCAGTCCTGTAGCGCCTTTCTGGAGACGATCCGCATCAAGTAGGGTCTCTAAGTACTGTGACATCAGAGTGAATCCTGGTAATAGCTTCCCACTCTGGGAATGCTAATAGAAAGCGCAGCACAGGTCCATATGCAACCGAGCCGGAGGCCATCCGTCCACAGAGCACCGCCGTTGTCGCCCCCGGAGCCCGCCTCCTTCCTCGCCTCGCACTGACTTGGCAGACAACGAACTCGCTCGGTTGCCTGTCTGCCAAGTGGTTGAGCGATTAGGTTTCGCTCATTCAGCCACGCTGCTCGGGAGGCTGGTAGCCTGCGCGCAGGCTACCAGCCTCTGTCGAAAACCAGTCCTGCCCAAAGCCCCCTGCCCACCGTGACACCAACTGCAACAACCCCCTCGGCCGAGCCCATGGCCGACGTCGCCCTCGCCCAGCGCATCCAGGAGGGGCGCGAGAAGATCCTCTCCGAGGTCCGCAAGATCATCATCGGGCAGGATGAGGCCGTCGAGCACGTGCTGCTGACCCTGCTGGTGGGCGGCAACAGCCTGATCGTGGGTGTTCCGGGGCTCGCCAAGACGCTCCTGATCCACTCGATCGCGCAGGTGCTGGACCTGAACTTCTCGCGCATCCAGTTCACGCCGGACCTGATGCCGTCGGACATCACGGGAACGGACATCATCCAGCAGCGCGAGGACGGGAGCCGGGGGCTGGAGTTCGCGCCCGGGCCGATCTTCGCGAATGTGGTGCTCGCCGACGAGATCAACCGGACGCCGCCGAAGACCCAGGCCGCGCTCCTCGAGGCGATGCAGGAGCACCGCGTCACCGTGCAGGCCAACACCTACGAGCTGGCGCCGCCCTTCTACGTGTTCGCGACGCAGAACCCGATCGAGCTGGAAGGGACCTATCCGCTGCCGGAAGCCCAGCTGGACCGGTTCATGTTCCACATCCGCATGGACCATCTCGAGGAGGACGAGGAGATGGAGGTGGTGCGGGAGACGACGGACGAGGTCGAGCCCGAGCTCACCGCCGTCGTGTCGCGCGAGGACATGATCGCGTTTCAGGACCTGGTGCGGCGCGTGCCGGTGTCGGAGCCGGTGATGCGCTACGCGGTCGGTCTCGTGCGCGCCAGCCGGCCCAACCCGAACGGGGGCCTCGATTTCACCAGGAAGTGGGTCGCACATGGGGCCAGCGTGCGGGCCGCCCAGTACCTGATCCTGGGGGGGAAGGCGCGCGCCCTCACCCAGGGCCGCCTGACGGTGAGCTTCGAGGACATCCGGGCGCTGGCGCTGCCGGTGATGCGGCACCGCATCCTCACGAACTTCCACGCGGAATCGGAGGGGCGCACGACCGACGAGCTGGTGGAGATGTTGCTCGGCGCCGTGCCGCAGCCCAGGTCGGGGATGTAGGGAGCGGGTGAGCCGGGTGCCCGTCATCGTGTTCACGGCCCCGGGTCGCGTGTAGTCCGTGATGGCTGCGAAGGGCTCCCGCTCGGCGCGCGCGTCGTTCCTCGACCCCGTCATCCTGGCGCGGATCGACAATCTGCAGCTGCTCGCGCGCACCGTGGTCGAGGGCTTCATGCAGGGGATCCACCGCTCGCCCTTCCTCGGGGTCAGCATGGACTTCGCCGAGCATCGCCAGTACATGCCGGGCGACGACATCCGCAGGATCGACTGGCGGCTCTACGCCCGCACCGACCGCTTCTACATCAAGCAGTTCGAGGCCGAGACGAACGCCGACGTGTGCTTCCTGCTGGACACCTCCGCTTCGATGGGATACGGCTCCGGCGACATCACCAAGCTGGACTACGGGCGCTTCCTGACCGCGAGCCTGGCGTACTTTTCGGCCGGGCAGAAGGACCGGGTCGGTCTCTACGCCTTCGACAGCGATGTGGTCGAGCACGTGCGGCCCTCGGCGGCCCACCTGGACAAGGTGCTCCACGCGGTGGCGCGGGTGAAGGCGCAGCGGGAAGGAAGCTGGGACCGGCCGCTGGCGCGGGTCGGAAGCACCTTCCGCCGCCGCGGCATCCTGGTGGTCGTGTCGGACTTCTACCACGACCCCGAGGAGATTTCGGAGCGGCTGGGCTTCTTCCGCGCCCAGGGGAACGATGTGGTGGCCTTCCACATCCTCGACCCCGCCGAGATCGACTTCCCCTTCGTGCAGGCGGCCAACTTCCAGGACCTGGAGACGCGGGAACTCCTTCCGGTGAAGCCCGAGAAGCTGGTCGGCGCGTACCAGGAGCAGGTCGGGGCGCACATCGACGCGCTCGGCAAGCTCTTCGGGAAGCAGCAGGTCGACTACGTGCTCCTCAACTCCGCCGAACCGCTGGACGAGGCGCTGTACGCGTACCTGATGTTCCGTCAGCACCGGCGCGGCGGTTCCGACCCCGCGCGGATGGCCGGGTCCGGATAGGCGGCCCGGGATGAGTTTTCTGACCCCGCTGTTCCTGATCGCGCTGGCGGGGCTCCTTGGCCCGATCCTGCTGCACCTGACCCGGCAGGAACGGGGCAGGCCCGTGCGGTTCCCCTCGCTGATGTTCCTGGAGAAGATCCCGTTTCAGGAGAAGTCGCGGCGCCGGATCCGACACTGGCTGCTGCTGATCATGCGGCTGGCAGCGCTCGGGCTGCTGGTCGCCGCCTTTGCGCGCCCCTTCGTGCGCGGGGGACGGCTGGCGGCGGTGGGCGGGCCGGCGGCCGAGGAGGTGGTCATCCTGCTCGACCGTTCGTGGTCGATGGAGATGGGCGACAACTGGGACGAGGCGGTGTCCCGGGCGCGCTCGGTGGTGGACGGGCTGCGGCCCCGCG
Source organism: Longimicrobiales bacterium (assembly GCA_965211645.1). Classification (GTDB taxonomy): domain Bacteria; phylum Gemmatimonadota; class Gemmatimonadetes; order Longimicrobiales; family Gaopeijiaceae; genus Bin94. The sequence goes on from OZ242947.1 coordinate 2,113,740, forward strand.
ACAGGGCGTCGCTCATCGTCTTCTCCGAGACCCCGACGCTGCTGCACCGCTCGATCGCGGAGCCCGCGCGGATCAACGCCGCCCTGGACACCCTGAACACCACCTCCCTTGCGACGCGCTTCGCACCGGCGGTCAAGCTGGCCGCATCCACGCTCGCCGCCTCGAACCTGCCCCGGCAGAGGGTCGTGCTGATCAGCGACTTCCAGCGCACGGGGTGGCGTCCCGACCCGGATGCAACGCTGCCGGAGGGGGTTGTGGTCGAAAGCGTGGTGATCGGGGGGGAGGAGTCGGCCAATCTGGCGCTGGTCGACCTCGAGCTCGGGCGGCAGGGTGCGGGGGCGCGGGAACGGGTGACAGTGGGGGCGCGCGTGGTGAACACGGGCGAGGACGAGGTGGAGGCCGATGTGGCTCTGGTGATCGACGAGATCGACATCGAGACGGCTTCCGTGACCGTGCCGGGGGGTGGTGCGGCGGCGGTGGGCTTCGCGCCGTTCACGCTGACGGCGCCGTTCACGCGCGGCGAGCTGCGCCTTGCGGAAGCGGGGGCCGGCGGGCTGGAGCAGGACAACACGCTCAGCTTCGTGGCGTCTCCGGGGGGCGACCTCGGGGTAGTGATCGCCGATCCGCTGGGGCCGGGCGACTCCAACCTTTACCTGCGCGGGGCGCTGGAGATCGCCGAGGGCGCGGGCTTCGCGGCGAGCGTCGCACGGGCGGTGCCGGACGAGGACCGGCTGGCCGAGGCGGAGGTGGTGGTCCTGAACGGTGGAGCGTTTCCGGGCGGCAGCGCGGGAGACCGGCTGCGCGCCTTCGTGGAAGACGGCGGCGGGCTGCTCTTCGTGCTCGGCGAGCGCTCGACGGTGCCGGCGGTGCATGCGGACTTCCTGCCCGCCACCGTCGGGGGCGTGGTCGAGGGCGGCGGAGAGCGGCACATCGGGTTCGTCGACTATGACCACGCGGTCTTCGAGGCGTTTCGCGGACCGCGGTCGGGCGACTTCTCCCGGGCCCTGTTCTACCGCACGCGCGCGGTGACGGTCACCGACGGCCAGGTGCTCGCGCGCTTCGACGACGGTTCGGCCGCGCTGGTCGAGGGCCGCCGCGGGCAGGGCCGCGTGATGATCTGGGCCACCGGGCTCGACCGGTTCTGGAACAACCTCGCGCTGCAGCCCGTCTATCTGCCCTTCGTTCACCGCGTGACGTGGCACCTGGGCGGGCGCGGCGAAGTGCCGGCGTGGCACCTGGCGGGGTCGACGGTGAACCTGGCGGGCCTGGCCGAGTCGGCGGGTGCGCTGGAGATCCCCGAAGGCGCGGTGGCGATGGAGCCGGGGGGCGGCTCGGTGCCGCTTGAGGGCGACGAGTCGGTGCTGAGGCTCGACCAGCGCGGGATCTGGGAGATCCGCCCGCCGGGACAGCGGCCGGACCATCCGCTCGCGCTGGCGGTGAATGTGGATGTGGCGGAGTCGGACCTGGCTCAGTTGGACGTGGAGGCGTTTCAGGCGGCCGTGGGCGGCGCGGCGACGCTGGCGGAGGGCGCCGCCGGGGGGACCGGCCAGACGGGGGCGACAGCCGACATCGCCAGCGAGGACTTCGAGAAAAGCCAGTCGTTCTGGCGCTATCTTTTGGCTGCGGTCTTTCTGCTGATGGCTTCGGAGACCATGTTGTCCAATCGGCTGTCGCGCGACCGGATCAAGGAGGGTGAACATGTCAAGGACGAGCAACCGGCGTTCTGACGGCCAGATTCTGCAGGTCGTAAGCCGGGTCCGCCGCCGCTGGCGGCTCAAGCTGCTCCTGCGCGGACTCGCTCTCACCATCGGCGGAGTCCTCCTCACCTTCCTGATCTCGGCGTCGGGCCTCGAGGTTCTGCGCTTTGCACCCGGCGCCGTCACCGGCATGCGGATCCTGCTGTGGGTGGTGATCACCTTCTTCCTGGCCCGCTGGATCCTCTGGCCGCTGCTGCGTCCCGTCTCCGATGAGCGTGTCGCGCTGTATCTGGAGGAGAACGAGCCGTCGCTGCAGTCGCGCGTGCTCACTGCGGTGGAGTCCGCCAAGGGCGGCCGGTTCGCGGACTCCGAGCTGTCGCGCGAGGTGGTTAAGCGCGCGGTGTGGCGGTGCAGGCGCATCGACTACGGCCGGCGCATCGAGCAGCGCTCCATCCGACGGTCCACAGGCGTGCTCGGCGGTCTTACCTTCGCGTCCGTTGTCCTGCTCCTGGCCGGTCCCGGATTCCTGCGGCACGGCATGTCCGCGCTCTTCTTCCCGGTCCGCGCGGCCGAGTCGGTCAATCCGTACAGCGTCGCGGTCGAGCCCGGGGACACGATCATCTCGCGCAACTCCGACCTCATGGTTTCGGCCGTGCTGAACGGCTTCACCTCCGACGACGTGGTCCTCTACACCCGCATGGAAGGCGACGACAGCTACCTGTCGCTGCCCATGATCGAGGACGGGACCGGCGCCCACGAGGGGCTGCTCCTAAACGTCGCGGAGGAGACCACCTACTACGTCGAGGCCAACGGGGTCCGCTCCGGCACCTTTACGCTGGGCGTCGCCGACCTCCCCGCCGTCGACAGGCTGGAGATGGTCTACTACTTCCCGCGCTACACGGGGCTCACCCCGCGCCGCTTCGAGTACGGCGGCGACGTGGCCGCACTGGCCGGGACGCGCGTCGAACTGACCGTCACGCCAACCCTCGCCACGCCCTCCGCGAGGCTCGTCATGGACACGGGCGACACGATCAGCATGGAAGCCGCGCCCGAGGGCACCTACACGGCCTCCTTCATCGTCCGCGAAGAGGGCTTTTACGGGATCAGGTTCCTGGCCCGCGACGATGTGTGGGTGGCGGGCGCCCCCGACTACCGCATCGATGTGCTGCGCGATCAGGGGCCGTCGATCTCGTTCAAAAGGCCGGGACGCGACATCCAGGTGAGCTCGATCGAGGAGGTCTTCCTGGAGACCCGGGCCGACGACGACCTGGGCGTCGCCGGGATCTCGCTCGTCTACAGCGTGAACGGCGGGCCCTCCGACACCGTCCCAATACACTCCGCGGCCGGCGCCCCGCTCACCGAGGTGACGGCGGGTCATACCATGTTCATGGAGGATTACGAGCTCGAGGTGGGCGATCTGGTTGCCTACCACGGCGTCGCCCACGACAACGCGCCCTCGCCCAACGAGGCGATGACCGACATCTACTTCCTGCAGGTGCGCCCCTTCCGCCGCGATTACCGCGAGGCCGAAGGCGGCGGGGGTGGCGGGGGCGGTGGTGGCGGAGGCGGAGGCGGCGACATGGAGCAGGACCTGTCGGCGCTGCAGCGCCAGATCATCGCGGCCACCTTCAACCTGGTCCGCGACCGCGACAGCTACGCGCCCGAGAGCTGGGAGGAGAACGTCGTCAGCGTCGCGCTCACCCAGGAGCGGCTGCGCGAGCAGGTCGAGACGCTGGGCCAACGGATCGTGAACCGGGGGATTGGCGGCGCGGACGAGGCGTTCCGGAGGATTGTCGAGGCGATTCCCGTCGCGGTCGAGGCGATGAACGAGGCGGTGGACTCCCTGCGGGCCGTGAGCCCGAGCGGCGCCATCGCGCCCGAACAGCGGTCGCTACGCCAGCTCCAGAAGGCCGAGGAGACCTACGAGCGCTTCGTGTCGCAGCAGCCCCAGCAGCCGGGCGGAGGCGGGGGGCGGGGGCAGCAGGGTCCCAGTGCCGAGGACCTGGCCGACCTCTTCGAGCTGGAGACCGACAAGCTCCGCAACCAGTACGAGACCGTGCAGCGCAGCCAGCAGGAGACCGCCGACCAGGAAGTCGACGAACTGCTCGAGAAGCTGCGCGAGCTCGCCCGCCGGCAGGAGCAGGAGCTGGAGCGGCAGCAGCGCCGGGCCGCGGCCCAGCAGGGTGGCCAGGGCGGAGGCGGGAGCGATGCGGCCCGTGCCCTTGCCGAAGAGGCGGAGGAAGCCGCCCGTCAGCTGGAGCGCCTGTCGCGCGAGACGGGTGACCGGCGGCTCGAGGAAATCGCACGCCAGATGCAGCAGTCGGCCGATGCGATGCGGCGGTCGGCGGCGAGCGGGGGCAGCGCCGGGGTGGCCGAGGCGCGGAGCGCGCTGAGGCGGCTGCGCGACGCCCGTGACGATCTCGGGGGGGCGCAGGACGAGCGCCTCGAGCGCGATCTGGAGGATGCGCGCCAGAGGGTCGGCGAACTCGCCCGCCAGCAGGAAGACGTCGAGAACCGCATGGAGCAGATGGCCAGAGTGGGACGCCCGTCGGCCGACCAGGTGGGGCGGATCCGCGAGACCAAGGAGGAGATGGCCGAAGAGGTGGGCGACATCCTGGCGCAGCTGGACCAGCTCGCCGCGTCGGCTCGCCGCGACGGTACGGAAGGCGCCGCCGAACTGCAGGAAGCGACGGAGACCATCCGCGACACGCAGTTGCGCGAACGACTGCTCTACTCGCGCGGCCTGGTCGGGCGTCCCGGCCAGGAGGAGTACGCCGAGGCCTTCGAGAATCAGACCGCGCAGGCGATCCAGTCACTCGGCAACCGCCTGGACGAGGCGGCCGAGGCGATTCAGGGACGCGCTCAGGGCGATTCGGAGGAGGAAGCGCTGGAATCCGCCCGGGATCTGGTGCGCAGCCTCGAGTCGATGGAGCGCCGTCTGCGTGCGGCCGGGCCGGAAGGCGGTGAGCAACAGGGTGGTGAGCAGCAAGGCGGACAGCAGCAAGGCGGACAACAGCAAGGCGGCCAGCAGCAGGGCGGGCAGCAGCAGGGCGGGCAGCAGGCTGGCGGCGAACGCGCCGGTGGAGAGCGCACGGCTGGCGGGGCCCCCGGCGCAAGGGACTACCGCGAGGGCGATTGGCGAGCTGGCGGAGGCGCCCCCCGCGACTTCGATCCCGAAGCCATTCGCCAGATGCGCCGCGAAGTGCGGGAGCGCATCGGCGAGACCCAGGCGCTCGGTCAACTGCTCGAAGGCATCGGCGCCGACCCGCAGGAACTCCAGGACATGATCAACGCCATGCGCGCACTGGACCGCGAGCGCACCTACGCCGATCCGATGGAGGTGCTGCGGCTCCAGCAGGAACTGGTCGAGACGATCAAGCAGCTCGAGTTCCGCCTGCGGCGCGAATTCGCCGCGGACGACGAGGGCGAGATCTTCCTGTACCAGTCCGGCGACGTACCCGAAGAGTACCGGGCGCTCGTCGAGGAGTACTACCGCGCGCTGGCGCGGAGCCGGGGAAACGAGCGCCGGTGACCGAGTCCTCCGCCGTGTCCGCGGCGGCCACCCGCGACATCGAGGTATCGGTTGAGATCGCTGCACCGGCGGAGGCCGTCTGGCGAGCGATCAGCGAGGCCGAGGGCGTGGCCAACTGGTTCGCGCCGGTCGCCTCCGGCAAGCCCGGCGAGGGAGGCCACCTCAACGTCTCCTGGGGCGACGGCGCCTGGACGAGCTGGATCACCGCCTGGGAACCCCTCCGCCGCTTGCGTCTGGTGGACGAGCTGCCCGAGGACCCAGCCGACGAGAGCGCCGCAGCCGCGTATGAATACCGCCTCGAAGCCTCGAACGGCTCGACGCTCCTCACCTTCGTCCACTCGGGCCTCTCCGCCGATCCCTCCTGGGACGACACCGTCCACATGATGACGAACGGCTGGCGCTTCTTCCTCTGGAACCTCAAGCACTACATGGAGCGCCACCCGACCGCGCACCGCACCATGATCAGCGAACGGCCATGGGTAACGGGCACCCGCGAGCAGGTCTGGGACGCGATATTCGGGACGGACGGCCTCGGCGCCGTGCCCGCGGAGCCGGGTGATCCTTTCAAGCTTCATCTCGAAGTCGGCGAAGTCCTCGAAGGTTCGGTCGTGCTCTCGGACCGGCCCTGGGCCTTCGCAGGTGTGCTGAGTTCGCTCAACGACGGCGTCCTTCATGTGGAAATGGAGGGCACCGGCGATCGATGGAAGATGGGAGTATGGCTTTCGACCTACGGAGTGGAAGAAGAGCGATGCAAAACGATCGGCGCCGCCCTCGGGCAATCGATATCGCGGATGTTTCCCGGGCAGGAGTGAGGACGGCGACCCTGGCATCCCCGGCAGGAGTGAGGGCAATGCCCTTGGGATCCCGCCCAGCGAATCGCCACGGTGCTTGCTCCGCGCTGTCTCCTCGCGGGCTTCCGGGCCTCACAGATTGGAAATGTAATCACTACATGACACAATGTCGTGTTTACTTTACATCACCGAAACTCAGGGGACTGCGGGTTCTGGCGACTGCCCTGGGTGTGGCAGCCCTGGCGCTGCTTCCCGGCCCCCGGGGCCTGACTCCGCACTCTCTCAGCGCCCAGGAAGCCACCGACGACGACCCCCATCCCCAGCAAGAGGGCCTCCCCCTCGCCCCCGGCCGCACCATCGAGACCAGCTTCACCGAAGGCTCGTGGATGTCGGTCGACGTCAGCCCCGACGGCCAGACTCTCGTCTTCGACTTCCTCGGGGACCTCTACACGATGCCGGTCACCGGCGGCACCGCCACGCCGCTTACCCGGGGAATGGCCTTCGACGGACAGCCGCGCTTCAGCCCGGACGGCACCCGGGTCGTCTTCACCTCCGACCGCAGCGGCGGCGAGGGGATCCACATCATCTCGCTCGACAAGAGCGACACCGTGCAGGTCACCCAAGGCAAGTCCAGCTCATACCAGTCCCCCGAGTGGACCCCCGACGGCGACTACGTCATCGCGACCAGGCAGGGCCCGGGACAGGGCAAGCTCTGGCTCTACCACGTCGACGGCGGCACGGGGATCCAGCTCATCGACGAGCCCGCCAACCGCCGCACCACCGGCGCGGCCTTCGGCAACGACGGACGCCGCATCTGGTACGCCTACCGCACCGGCAGCTGGGAGTACAACTCCGGCATGCGCCAGTACCAGCTCGCCGTATACGACCGCGAGACCGGCGAATCCGCCACCCGCTCGTTCCGCTACGGCGGCGCCTTCCGCCCCACCCTCAGCCCCAACGGCCGCTGGCTCGTCTACGGCTCCCGCCACATCGCCGACACCGGCCTCCGCATCCGCGACCTCGACTCCGGCGACGAGCGCTGGCTCGCCTTCCCGGTCCAGCGCGACGACCAGGAGTCCCGCGCCACCCGCGACGCCTATCCCGGGATGTCCTTCACCCCGGACTCGGACGCCGTGATCGCCTACTACGGCGGCGGCCTCTGGCGCGTGCCCGTCGACGGCTCCGACCCCACCCCCATCCCCTTCCGCGTCGACGTCGAGATGGCGATCGGCCCCGAGGTCGACTTCGACTACCGCATAGAGGACACCGAGACCTTCGTGGCCAAGCAGGTCCGCGACGCCGTCCCATCTCCCAGCGGCGACCGCATCGCCTTCTCCCTGCTCGCGCGCGCCTACGTCATGGACTGGCCCGATGGAGCGCCTGAGCGCCTCACCGATTCCGACGCCAACGAGCACATGCCCGCCTGGTCCCCCGACGGCGAATCCATCGCCTACACCACCTGGGACGACAACGCCGGCGGCCACCTCTACCGCGTCGATTCGGGCGGCGGCGACCCCACCCGCCTCACCACCGCCCCCGCCCTCTACAACAACCCCGCCTGGTCCCCCGACGGCGACCGCATCATCGCGGTGCGAGGTCCCGGCCGCGCCTACGACGAGGCCCTGACCCGCGGCGTCCCCGGCGGCGCCGACGACCTCGTCTGGATCCCGGCCACCGGCGGCGACGCGACCGTGATCGCCCCGGCCCGCGACCAGAACCACCACTTCACCGCCAACCCCGACCGCATCTACGCCTACAACCCGGGCGATGGCCTCGTCTCCTTCCGCTGGGACGGCACCGACCGCAAGCAGCACGTGCGCGTCGTGGGCGCCGGTCCTCCCGGTTCGAGCACGCCGCCCTCCGCCACCCTCGTCACCATGGCCCCGCAGGGCGATCAGGCGCTGGCCCGCGTCGTCAACCACCTCTACACCGTCACGGTCCCGCTCGTCGGCGGCGATGTCCCCACCATCAACGTCGGCAACCCCGAAGGCGCGTCCTTCCCGGCCCGCCAGCTCACCGAGATCGGCGGCGAGTTCCCCGCCTGGGCCTCGGACGGCCGCAAGATCCACTGGACGATCGGCAATGCGCACCTGGTCTACGACCTCGACGCCGCGGAGGCCTTCGAGGACTCGGTCGCAGCGGCTGCCGAGGCAGACGAAACCGACGACGATCCCGACACGCCCGAAGCCGAGGAGGAGGAAGAGGGCGAAGAAGGCGACAGCGGCGACGACTCCGCACAGGACGACGAAGATCCCCGCTACGCCCCGGAGGAAGTCCGCATCCGCGTCGAGTTCCCCCGCGACATCCCAAGGGGCGTGGTCGTCCTTTCGGGTGCGCGGGTCGTGACCATGAACGGCGATGATATCCTCGAGACCGGCGACATCGTCGTGCGCGACAACCGCATCGCCGAGGTGGGACCCACCGGTACGGTCGTCTACCCGGAAGACGCGGCGGTGATCGACCTCACCGGCAAGACCATCGTGCCCGGCTTCGTCGACACCCACGCCCACCTGAGGGCCCAGATCAACATCCTCCGTACCCAACCCTGGTCCTATGCGGCAAACCTGGCCTACGGCGTGACGACCACCCGCGACCCCCAGACCGGCACCACCGACGTCATCAGCTACGAGGACCTGGTGCGCGCCGGCCGGATCCTGTCGCCGCGCATCTACTCGACCGGCCCCGGAGTCTTCTCGTCCGAGAATGTCCAGGACCTGGACCACGCCCGCCGCGTCCTGCGACGCTACAGCGACTACTACGACACCAAAACGCTCAAGATGTATGCCGCGGGCAACCGCGAGCAGCGCCAGTGGATTCTCCAGGCGGCCCGCGAGCTTGAGCTGATGCCCACCACCGAGGGCGGCCTCGACACCAAGGTCAACATGACCATGGCCATCGACGGCTACTCCGGAGTGGAGCACAACATGCCCGGCTTCCCGATGTACGCCGACATGGTCGAACTCGTGGCGCGGTCCGGAATAGCCTACACACCCACGATCCTCGTCACCTACGGCGGCCCCTGGGCCGAGAACTTCTTCTATGCGACCGAGGACGTGCTCGGCGACGAGAAGCTCGCCCGTTTCACGCCAATGGAAGAGATCCTCCAGAAGGCGCTGCGCCGCCCCGGGCCCGGACCGGGTCCCTCCGGCTGGTTCCACCCCGAGGTGCACACCTTCGACCAGGTGTCGGCTTTCGTGCGCGATGTGATTCGTGCAGGGGGGAGAGCCGGCGTGGGCAGTCACGGCCAACTCCAGGGGCTCAGCTACCACTGGGAACTCTGGGCAACCCAGGCCGGCGGAATGACCGAGCACGAGGCGCTGCAGGTGGCCACGATCCTCGGGGCGCACTCGATCGGCCTCGACCGCGACCTCGGCTCCATCGAGGTCGGCAAGCTTGCCGATTTCGTCGTCCTCGACCCCAACCCGCTCGACGACATCCGCAACAGCAACACGGTCGACCAGGTGATGATGAACGGCCGGCTCTACGACGGCGACACGCTCGACCAGCTCTGGCCCGAGCAGGTCACGGCGGGGCCGTTCTACTGGCTGCGGGAGGCACCGCCGGGGCGGTGAGGACACGGTTCCCGGCCAACGCCCGACACCACCGTTCCGGCAAGTGGTCGGTCCACGACTCCGCCGTCCGGCTCGCCCGAGGTCGATGACCGGGTCACGGACCATTCCCGGGCTCGACGTCTTCCTGCGTGGGGCGAGCGCGCCGGACAGTGTTCGCGCCGAGGTCGCACAGCTCCGCGATGCGCGCCTGGGCCTCATCGTGCATCCCGCCTCGGTGACCTCCGACCTCGCCTTCTCCGCCGACGCCGTCCGCGCCGCCGACTTCGACCTGCGCGCCCTCTTCGGCCCGCAGCACGGCGCCCGCGGCGAGAAGCAGGACAACATGATCGAGTCGGACCACTACACCGACCCCGTGACCGGCCTGCCGGTCCACTCCCTCTACGGCGAGGTTCGCAAGCCGACCCCCGAGATGCTCCTCGGCCTCGACGCCCTCCTCTTCGACCTCCAGGACGTGGGCGTGCGCGTCTACACCTTCATGTGGACGATGGCGCTGGCGATGGAGGCCTGTGCCGAGGCGGGCGTGCGTTTCGTGGTGCTGGACCGCCCCAACCCCGTCGGCGGCGTAAGGCGTGAGGGTCCCGTCCTTCGCGAGCACTACCGGTCCTTCGTGGGCCTCCACCCGGTCCCCCTCCGGCACGGCCTTACCTGCGGCGAGATGGCGCGCTGGCTGAACGACGTGCGCGGCATCGGCTGCGACCTGACGGTCATCCCCTGCGAGGGCTGGCAGCGCGACATGTCGTGGCACGACACCGGCCTGCCCTGGGTGATGCCCAGCCCCAACCTGCCCACACCCGACTCCTGCGTCGTTTATCCCGGCATGGTGCTGATCGAAGGCACCAACCTCTCGGAAGGCCGTGGCACCACGAGGCCCTTTGAGCTTTTCGGCGCCCCCTGGCTCGATTCGGCCGCCCTCGTCACCCGCCTGAATCGCGCCCAACTGCCCGGCGTCGCGTTCCGCCCCTGCCACTTCGAGCCGACGTTCCAGAAGCACGCGGGCAGGCTCTGCGGGGGCGCCCAGCTGCACGTCACGAATGAGGCCGCATTCGAGCCTGTGCGCACCGCGGTAGAAATCCTCATCGCTACCCGCGAGCTCGCCCCGCACGACATGGCCTGGGGTCAGCCTCCGTACGAATACGAGGAGACGCATCCGCCGATCGACATCCTCTGGGGAAGCGCGTCGCTGCGCGAAGGCGTGGACGCGGGCGCCACGGCAAGCGAGATCCTGGCAGGCGTCGACACCGAACTGGCGACTTTCAGTGCGTCGGTGGAGCAGTATCTGCTGTATTGAAACCGACCCGGAATCACTCCGGCCGGTAGCGCTCGACCGCGATCTCGTCAGCCCGCGCCCGCATGCGGACAGCGTCGTGCCAGGCTTGCATCCTCAGCAACATTTCCATGTCCACGCCGAACGCCTTTTCGATTCGAAGCGCCATCTCGGGAGAGAGTGCCGCATGGCCATTGAGCAAGCTGGAGAGCGTGGCCCGCCGTACTCCAAGTATCTCGGCTGTCCTCGTCACATTGAGCCCCAGTTCCTCCACAACCTCTGTCCGAATGAAATCGCCGGGATGTGACGGCGTCATCTGCACTTCGACGTATGGTCCGGCGTTGGTTATCGCCATCAGTGGTAGTCCTCCAGGTCCAGGTGGCTCAAAAAGCCGTCTTCTTCCACAAACGTGATCCAGAAACGTACGGTGTTACCGTACACACAGCAAGTTCGGGCCACAAGACTCCCGGCTCACCTCTGTCTGCTGATACGGACCAACCGCAGCCCTGGCGACTCACCTCACCGCAAAATCCGCCACCAGCGGCAAGTGATCCGACTTCTCCGTATCCGACTCCAGGATGCCGAGCGCGTCGCGTGCACTCGCCGACATGTCCGCCGCGTCGAAAAGGAATGCCCGCTCGACGCGGAGCGCTGCCCCACGGTACAGCAGGTAGTCCAGCCTGCCGGGCGAGAACGGGTCCTCTCCCCAGGTGCTGCGCCAGGTGGCCAGGGAGCGGTCGCGGAGCCGCTCGAGACGCGCCACCTCCAGATCGCGCCCACCGATCCCCAGGCCGCGCCGCAGTTCGTCGAGCGGGCGCACGGAACCGACCAGGTTGAGGTCGCCGGCCACGACCAGCCCCGCCCCGGGCCGATCGCGCAGCGCCGCGGCAATCGCCCCGTTCAATGTGCGAGCCTGGAGCTCGCGCAGCCGATCCCGGGGCGAACCGTCGTATCCCGCGCTCTGCAGGTCCACCGGGACGAAGAGGATGTCGCGGCCGTCCACGGTCAGCCACGCACCGGTCGCCGAAAGACCGCCCTCCGCTTCGGCACGCGCCAGGACCGATGGCGGTGCCATGCCGGGGACATCCGGCTCATCCCCCACCGCGCGAAGCCAGCTCTCGAGCGCGCCGGGCCGGTAGCCGATCCTGCCCATGCCGCTCTCTCCCCTCACCTCCCGACCCCTGGCTCCGACCGCCGTCCGCTGCCGTCCGCCGCCCGAGGCCAGCCACCAGCTCCAGGCCTCTCCTTCCGCCGCAAGGCCGCGCGTGAAGCGGGCGAGATCCTCCCGGGTTACGGCAAAGTAGATCTCATCGAGGAGGAGGACGTCGGGGGCGAGTGCGGCCACCACACGGCGAAAGGCGTCCTGGTTGTTGCGAAAGCTCAGGCTGGAGACGTTCCAGGTCACGACGCGGAGCGCGCCCGGAGCCCTGGCCACCTCGTCGGCGGCGAGCAGAGGAGGCTCCTCACCCGGTGCGGTCGTGAGCGCATGTCTGAACACCGGCGTCTCATCCACCAGGGCCCCGGCCCGCAGGTAGCGCAGCCTGCCGGCCACCACGCCCCCCACCCGTGCCCCCCGCCGCTGCCCCGTGGCCTCGGCGACGGCGGCCCGATCCACCCGCACCTCGAACCGGTCGGACGAGTGCGTGGGTGACACAAGCAAGCCCACCACGGATGCCACCTCCACTTGGCCCGGCCCGCCGGGACCGATCCTGCGAACGCCCACACCTGTCCCGTGGGCATCACGCTCCGGGTCGGTCTGGCGCGTCAGAACAACGACCAGGTCGGCGCCGGCCACCCCGCCGTACGGCCCGCCCGTGTCCACGCTCCCGTCACTGTCCAGCACCAGCTCGACCGAGCCCCGCAGGCCCTGCGCGGTGACGGTATGGCCCAGGTCGATCAGGAAGTGCAGGAATCGGGGGTCGTCCTGGACCGCGACGGATCCCAGGTCGACCGGGGAGCCTGGTGGTGCATCTCCAATGGGATCGTCCACCACAGGAACAATGTCCGCCCATTCCTCAAAGAAGCCGTCCGTCCATACGGGCGTCTTTTGCAGGGCAAGCCGATCGCCAGGATCGCATCCGGCAACTACCGGCAGAATGGCAACGACCACGAGCGCCGACCATACGGTCCACCCCGGCATTCGAATGCCGCTTCGCTCTTTGGCCGGACCGGAGAGACAACTATACATTGCAAAACGTAATGTCAACATTGAAGCTGGATTCCCTCCACGGGAGCAGTGACGAACGATGAGGAGGCTGCGCGAAGGCCTGCTGGCCCGGGTGAAGGACAATCCCAACGCGGAGATGCCCTTCCTGGACCACCTGGAGGAGTTGCGCTGGCGGATCCTGTGGAGCTTGCTGGCGCTCGTTTTGGGTTTTGCGGTGGGGTTCTTCCTCGTCATCTACTTCGATGCGATGGCGATCCTGCTGGCTCCCGGCCGGGGGGTCCTGGGGGAGGACTGGCTCCCCCAGGCGCTGGCGCCCAACGAGAATTTCTTCTTCGCCCTGAAGGTCGCCATCGTGATCAGCATCGTCCTGGCCTCTCCCACTCTCGTGTATCAGGCGTGGCGGTTTCTTTCGCCCGCATTGGACAAGCGCGAGAAGCGCGCGATCGTGCCCTCCCTCTACCTGGGGCTTGTCCTCTTCAGTGCGGGAGTGGCGATGGCGTACTTCATCGTCCTGCCGTTCTACCTGGACTTCATGGTCAATTTCGGCAGCGGCTACATGACTCAGGACTGGACGGCCAACCATTACTTCAGCGAAGTCATGAAACTGTTGTTGGCGATGGGTTTCGTCTTTGAACTGCCAGTGGTGATTCTGATCCTGAGCGTGCTGGGGATCGTCACCCCCCGCTTCCTCAGAACCAAGCGACGGCACGCGATCGTGGCAAGTACGATCCTGGCCGCCCTGATTTCACCCGGCGACGCGATCACGATCACGGTATTCATGGTGGCTCCGATATTCCTGCTCTACGAGTTCAGCATCTTCCTCTCGGTGCTGGTCTGGCGGAAGCGCGACGCGCGCGACGGCGAGTAGCGCGCGGATGTGACGTAGCCCAGGGTTGCGGTGGCCGGCGTCCGGCGAACCTTCAGCCCTCCTGCCGCACGATCAGCCAGCTGCCCAGGTGATCCTGCGGGAAGACACCGTCGCGCACCACGGTCGCCCTTCTGCCCCCGGTGACATAGGTCACGCGGACATCCACCCGCTCGACCCCGGCTGGAACCCCGAAGTGCACCGGCGTCGCGCCCTGGGAACAGTAGCCGCCGCCGGTGTCCACGAGCCTCGTGCCGAGAATCCGCCCCGTGTCGTGGTCCAGCAGCTGCACTTCCGCGCCGGGCACCATCGTCTGCCCCTCGGGGTCGGTCGCCACGACCTGCAGCGAGCGCGCCGCAACCTCGGCAGGCAGCAGATTCCGATAGAGGTGATGCGTGCCCCCCGCCTGATCGTTGTTGGCAATCGCCAGGTCCAGATCACCGTCACGGTCGAAGTCCGCCCAGGCGACCCCGTGGCTCGGCCCGTGTTCGAGCAGGTTCGCCGGGAGCGCGTCGGTGAACGCGCCGCCCGAGTTCATGAAGAGGTGATCCTCAACCGCGGCGATTCCCGACAGGTATGACGTCACGACCAGATCCGGCAGACCGTTGTGGTCCACATCCGCCCAGGCTGCCGTCGTGGAGTGGTAGTCGACGCCCAGCGTAGCCGGATCGGTGACGTCCGTGAAGGTGCCGTCGCCGTTGTTGCTCCAGAGGATGTCCGGACCGTAGGTGGCGATGAACAGGTCGAGATCGCCGTCGTTGTCGTAGTCGGTGACCGCCGGTGCGACGCTGCCGTACTCCTCGCCGCGGTTCGGGTGGTTCATCCCGAGCGCCGGTGCCACGTCGACGAACGTGCCGTCGCCTTCGTTGCGAAAGAAGGCGTCTTCGTCACCGTTCTGGTTGGACACGTGGACGTCCAGGTCCCCGTCGCGGTCGTAGTCGAACCAGACGACGCCCACCGTGCGCCGGGGATCGCCCACGCCCGACGCCTCGGTCACGTCCGTGAACGTCCAGGCGGCATCGGAGGCGGCGGATTCGCCGACCGGCCCGTCGTTGCGGAAGAGCCGGTTGGGCTGGTCGCGCATCGCGACGAAGAGGTCCAGATCGCCGTCGCCGTCGTAGTCGATCCAGCTGGGCTGGCGCGTATTGCCCAGCAGATCCACGCCGAGCCCGGACGTCACATCCACGAAGATCTGATCGTCGTTGCGGTAAAGGCGGTTCGGTGTCTCAGCCGTGGCGGAATGGCCGACGTAGAGGTCCAGGTCGCCGTCACCATCGTAGTCGCCCCACGCCGCGGCGCGAGTGTCTTCCAGGTCGGCCAGCCCGAGCGCCCGTGCCACGTCCACGAAGTAGCCGCCTTCGTTCCGATACAGGCGATTCTCGGAGTAGCGCATTCCCACGAACAGATCGAGGTCGCCGTCGCGGTCGAAGTCGGCCCAGGCGTTGGGTTGCGCGCCGGAGGTGGCGAAGAGGTCGGGCTGAACGCGATCGAAGGCGGGCGCGGCGGATGGATCCTCGCCGGGGCCGCCACAGGTCGCCAGAGAGATCGACGCAAACAGCGAGAAGGGAAGCGTCGACTGGCCGCCCACGCGCCGCGAACCTGCGCACGACTTGCACCGGCGCCTGCCGGCATCATACTCAGTCCCGATTCCCACTCTGCACCTCCTTCAAGGCGGACAGCGACATGCCGGACAGCGACACGGCGAACGGCGACATGGCGGACACCCACATGCTCGAACTGGGACGGAAGATACTCGCCTCGCAGCCCTTCAGCGTCTTTCTCGGCGCTGAATTGACCGGCCTGTCAGCGGGCACGGCCGAACTGAGGATCCCGATTCGTCCCGAATTCGGCCAGCAGCACGGCTTCGTGCACGGCGGCATCGTCAGCTATGCCGCGGACAATGCCCTCACATTCGCAGGCGGCAGCGTGCTTGGAACCGGTGTGGTGACGTCCGAATTCAAGATCAACTACCTCCGGCCCGCCGTGGGCGAATTCCTCATTGCCCGCGCGAGCGTCATCCACCACGGAAAGCGGCAGGCGGTCTGCCGGTGTGACGTCTTCGTATCCGAGAACGGCATTGAAACGCCATGCGCGACGGCGCAGGGCACGATCGTCAGGCTTTCGTCGCCTCGCTGACCAGAGACTCGGGCAACGCCGCCCTACCGCCTCCCGCCGCGTCCCCCGCGCCGCCCGCCCCGGCCTCCCATCTGATTCCCCAGCCGGTACATGACCCTGAACATGAAATACTGGCCGAGCGACTCCGTCCGCGATTCCTCGATGAAATTCGCTGAATTGGTGACCGCGACGCCCTGATTCTGATTCAGCAGATCGTAGGCCTGAAGCTCGATCTCGGCGCGCTCGTCGAGCACCCGCCGCGTGATCGAGGCATCCCAGCGCGCGATGTTGCGCGACTCGGTGAACAGTCCCTGGTCGTAGGTGCGGTAGCGGAAGTCCGTCTCCAGCTCCCAGCCGCCGAGGTAGAAGGTCGCTTCGCCGCGGTATTGGGCGTTGATGTAGCTCCGGTTGAGTTCCTGGTTCAGCGAGTACTCGACGTCGTTGAAGTTGAAGTCCGCGGTCACCTCCACATCGAAGCGGTCGGTGACACGGTTTTCCACGCTTACCTCGAAGGTGTTGCGCAGGATCCGGCTCTCGTTGGCGGCGAGATTGACCAGCTCCGTCCCCTCGGAGTAGGTAACGCGGTATTCCAGGTCGACCTCGATGCCGAGCCGCCGGATCGGGGTGCCGAAGTTCGCTCCCAGGTTGCCCGACCATTCGCCGTCGGTGTTGACCGGCATCCGCGTCTGGAATCCGCGCTCGTCGAAGAAGCGCGAGGTGGAGATGCTGTTGTGGCTGTAGTCGAGCCCGGCGAAGGTGAAGAAGTTGATGAAGCTGAACTGGTCGAAGAAGCGGTACTCGGCGTCGATCCCGTGCACGTACTCGGGGCGCAGGTCCGGGTTACCGGAGTAGATGTTGAGCGGATCGGTGTTGTCGGAGTAGGGCTGGAGCTGCGTGAGCGACGGCTCCCGGCTGCGGCCGTTGTACCGGAACTCGACGTGCTGGTCTTCCTTGATTTCGTTCTTGAAGCGGGCGTTCGCCAGCAGGTGCGTGTACCCGTTCTCGATGGTCTGATCCCGGTCCAGAATGACGCCTTCGAGCTGCGATCTCTGCAGGCGGAGGCCGACGGTCAGCCACTTGACGTCGTCGTCGTAGCTGTAGCGCGCCCCGCCCTGGAGGTAGGTGTAGGCTCTCTCGAAACCGGAACTCAGCCGGTCGTTGAAGACGGGCGCGCCGTCGATGAGATCGTAGACCGAGTTGTCGCGGTCCTCGCGCGTCCAGTTCCGCTGCCCGAAGACCTCCATGGTGTGGCCTTCGGCGAGCGGCTGGGTCAGCGACAGACGTGCCGAGTTGTTCCAGGTCCGCCCCACCCGGGACTGCTCCTGCAGGATTTCCTCGAAGTCGCCGTCGCGCCCGCGCTCCCCCCGCACTTCGCCCGTGACGACCGACTCCAGGTCCGAGGACAGGTCGGAATCCTGCAGGCCGCTTCTGACCTCCCCGACCAGGCTGCGGCCCGCTTCGTTGAGCCGCTTGCGCCAGGTCAGGCGCGCGTTGCCGCCCAGGTCGTCCCCGTTCACGAGGTAGTCCGTGGTGGCCGAATTGAGCATGCTGCCGCCCAGCGTGTGCGTCTGCCGGTTCGCGAAGGAGGTCATCGACGAAGCGCGCGTGTTTCCGTCCATGCGAAGCCGCAGGTCGTGACCGTCGGAGATGGTATACTGCGCGTTCAGATTGACGCGGTGGCGCCGATTGCCGGTCTCGCGGTTGCTGGTCTGGTCCACCAGCGACGCGACGTCCGAGCCGAAGAGCGCCTGCTGCTGAAGCGTCCGGTCCTGGGAGTTGTCGAGCTGGCTGATGAAATAGCTCCCCCTCACCCAGGTATCGTCGTCATCGTCTCCGAAATCCCTGCTCGCGTTGAGCCCGAGACTCAGGGTCTCGGTGAAGCCGTCGTTGGAGCCGCCGCCCCGCCCGCCGCCGGCGAAGTCCGCGAAGTCGCGCCAGTTGAACCCCGCCTGGTTGACGTTGTTCGCGTTCGCGGTCAGTGACAGCTGGGTGTTGGGAGAGAAGCGGTTCAGCGTCAGCGACCCGTCGTAGCGGGCGTCGTTGCCCACAGGCGCCGTGAGGCGTCCCTGATTGTCGACATCGCCGCCCACGCCGCCTCTGGCCCGGCCGAAGTACCCGCTGCGCGCCTCCTCCTTCAGCTTGAGGTCGATCGTGCGCTCCTCCTCGCCGTCGGGGATGCCCGTGAACTCGGCCATGTCGGACTGCTTGTCGTAGACGGCGACCTGAGCGATGGCGTCCGCCGGCAGGTTGCGCGTCGCGACCGTCGCGTCCCCGCTGAAGAACTCCCTGCCGTCGACGAGGACGTTCTGGACCTCCTCGCCCTGCGCCGTGATCGTCCCGTCCGAATCGACCTCGATCCCGGGAAGCCTCTCCAGCAGGTCCTCCACGGTCGCGTTGGGCGGCGTCGGAAAGGCCAGCGCGTTGTAGCTGAGGGTATCCCGCCGGTTGACGAAGGGGACGTGCTCGACGCTGACCACCAGTTCGTCGATCTCCACCGCCGCGACGGACAGCGTCACCTCGCCGGCCTCCACGTCTGCGCCCGCTACTTCGAAGTCGCGGCGCAGCGTCTGATAGCCGATGAGCGTCACCTGCAGGATGTATTCGCCCGGCGCCAGGCCCGTAATGGCAAACACCCCGTCGCCGCGGCTCAGCGCGTACCTCGCCAGCACCGAGTCCGGCCGAGTCAGCGCAACCACCATGGCGCTCTGCAGGCCCATTCCCGCGGAGTCGGCCACGATTCCCCGGACCGCGTATTCCCCGGCTTCTTCCTGCGCGCTCAAGGGGATGGCAGCGATGTGGCAGGCTGCCGTCAAAACCAGACACGTCATTGTGCGGCCCACCGGCCACCTCCTACTCCAGGCCGTCCCCACGACGCCCATACAATTGTTCCAACTCGTCGAGCTTGTCGTCGACGATCGCTTCATACTCCTCGCGCGACACCGCGTCGCCGTCTTCCGGCGCCCGAATCAGTCCCGCGTCCACTTCACCAAGCGCGATCTCCGTCGCGAAATACTGGGCGCGTCCACGATCCAGCGACAGGACCAGGATCATGCCCGGCAATCCGCCGTACGCCGCGGGACCCCCGGAAACCGGTATCTCCGGGGTGAACCACGCCTCGATCGCCGTGCCGTTGTGCTCCGCGGTCGCCTTCATCACCATGCGTCCCAGGTGCTCCGCCTGTTCGGCCGTCATGCGCCAGGCATACGCCGCCGGCGGACCCGCCACACGGAAATCCCGCCCGAAGAACTCGCGCGTCTCCACGGCCGCGCCCTCCGCGTAGCTCACCCAGGCGTCGCGCACGACTTCCAGATCGGTGCGCGAGGCCGATCGCGTCTTCAGCCTCTGCAGACGGTCTCGCCAGCGATTGGACAGCTGGTTGCCGTCCTCACCCGCGCCGGGCGCCAGCGTCATCCGGGATTCCGCAGGTCCAAAGTGCAGGACGAGCGTGCTGGTCTCGGCGTCCGGGATGTTGTCCCGCCAATCCTCGGGAATCTCGAAACCGTGCTGCTGGGAATAGGTATACGTGATGGTCCCCTGCTGTGCGGTCAGCACGGTGGGGATCAGAAGGGCGAGGGCGATCGTGCGGGTCATACCAATTAAGACAGCCAAGCCGGACAAAACGTTCTTGAAGTTGCGGTCGGGGTCACCATCGGCAGGGGGAGCAGGCAGCGCGCGGGCCCGGGTGACGATACGGGCCGCACCCTTGCAATATATATGGCAACCATATACCATATATGCCATGAAGACGATCAAGACGACGGTGTATCTGAATGCCGCGGACTACCGCAAGCTGAAGTCTCTGGCAGCCGATGATGGCCGGTCGGCGGCGGAGCTGGTGCGCGAGGCAGTCGCGGAGTACGCAACGCGGGCGACGGAGCGTGAGTGGCCCAGATCCATCGGGATAATGGACAGCGGCGACCCGCACTTCGCCGAGAACTATGAGGACCATCTCGACGGCTTCGGGGAGGACGGTCTGGAGGACTACTTCGCGAGCCTCGAGTCCGATAGTACCCGCGAAGACTCCCTGAGGAAGCCCCATGGACTGTCGGAGTAGCCTGCCCCGGTGATCGTTGCCGACACGAGCGCGGTGCTCGCACTCATGGACTCCCGAAGTCCCGGTCATGCGCCAGTGCGCAAGGCCTTTCGTGCCTACCGAAGTGAGTGTGTGCTGCCTTGGGCCATACTACCCGAACTCGACTACATGGTGCTGCAGAAGGGCGGCCCAGGACCCGCCCAGGCTCTGCGGGCCGACCTGGCGGAAGGCCGCTACCTCATCGAGTGGGGCGAGCCGGCCGACCTGCAGAGGGCGCTGCAACTTGACCGCACCTACCACGACCTCGCCCTGGGCCTGGTCGATGGCGTCGTCATGGCCGTTGCCGAGCGCCTGGAGGCCCGGGCGATACTGACCCTGGACCTGCGCGACTTCGGTGCAGTCACATTGAAGGGCCAGCCCGAGATCTGGCCGCGGGATTTGTAGGCAGCCGCGCGCCCCCTACGCCCCAACCACCGGCCACGGCTCCCACTCACTCCACTTCCCGCGCGTGAAGTCGGGAAACTCCACGGGCGCGCTCCCGTTTGCTACGCTGATCTCGGACAGCTCGCACACCGCGCTCAGCGCCGCCGCATCGTAGACGTTCATGTCGAGCGGCAGACCCTCCCGCAGACACTTGATGAGCCGGTAGTCCTCCATGAAGTCCATGCCGCCGTGGCCCGCGCCGATCGAAGCCTCGCGGAGGGCGCGCCACAGGGGATGCTCGAACTCGTCATAGTAGGTGTCAGCTTCCTCCCAGCGGTGGGACGGACTGCGGCCTTCGATGTACACGCGGTCGGGATAGCCCTGGAAGATTCCGCGCGTGCCCTGGACCTTGTTGATGCGGTCGTACGGACGCGGGAGGTTCGTGTCGTGGGCCACGTATATGGTCTTGCCCATCGCGGTCTGGATGAGGCTCCCGTTCACGTCGCCCAGCGCAAAGGTCTCGGCCCGCTTGGGGTGGCCTTCCGGGTAGTTGGCGATCGCCCACTCCTGGAGCCCACGCGACGGACTGCTCATTGAGACGAGGAGGGCGAAGCGGTCCCCGCGGTTGATGTCCATGCAGTTGGCGACCGGACCGAGCCCGTGCGTCGGATAGAGGTTCCCGTTCCGGGTCCAGGAGTGATCGCGGCGCCAGAGTCCCTCGCCTTCGTCGGCGAACTTGATGCCGCGGAGGTCGTGCAGATACCCGCACTCGGCGTGCAGGATGTCGCCGAGGAGTCCTTGGCGCACGAGGTTCAGACACAGCAGCTCGGGGCGCCCGTAGTTGACGTTCTCCATCATGGTGCAGTGTCGGCCCGTGCGTTCGGCGGTCTCGACCAGCTGCCAACAGTCCTCGAGGGTGTAGGCGGCGGGGACCTCGGTGGCCGCGTGCTTGCCGTTCTCCATGGCGGCGACGCAGATGGGCACGTGCCAGCGCCATGGGGTCGCGGTGTAGACCAGGTCGAGGTCGGCCTCCACGCAGAGGCGCTCGAAGTCGGTCTCGCCGTTGGTGTACAGCGCCGGCCTGGGGTGCCCCGCCTCCTCGATGATGTCGGCCGCGCGCTCCGCATGGGCCTCGCGGATGTCGCAAACGGCCGTGATCTCGCACCCGTCGATGCGCACGAGGTTGCGGACGTGCGCGGTGCCCATGCCGCCGACGCCCACGTAGCCGATGCGGACGTTGTCGATCGGCGGGGCGGCCAGGGGGTGGGTGGGTGGGGCGGGGAGGCTGCCAGGCACCGAGGCCGCCGCAGCCAGCGTGTCCTGTCCCGATCCCGCCTCGCCGCAGCCCGCGACCGCGCCCGCCGCCACGCCGAGGGCCCCGACCTTGAGGAAATCGCGCCGGTCGAGGCCTGTTGCAGGGTCGCGGCCGATTGTGTCTTTGCGATCGCGCTTCATCGTCTTTCACCACCCTTCCAGAGGTTGCTTGTTTGGGTGACATACAGCCGCAGCCGCGCCCGCCTGTCAAGCGATCGCTCAACCGGATCGTCCGGTCGGCATCCACTTGAGGCCGGGGTGCAGTGCCAGCAGGGCCGCAACACCCGCAAACGGCATCGACATCAGGGCCGCCGCGTGCGGGCCGGTTACATCCGCGACGGCGCCGGTGCCCATCACGCCCAGCGCGCCGACCGTCCACGCCAGTCCCATCACGATTCCCGAGCTGGCCCCCGGCGCGCGCGGCGACATCTCCTGCGCCATCACGACGATGGGCGGCAGCGTGGCCATCCCCAGAAAGCCCGCCCCGGCGATCGCGACGAAGCCGATGGCGCTCCACGGCCCCAGCCACACCGCTGCGAGATGTACCGGCAGCGCGAATGCGCACAGCAGGAAGAGGAGGCGAGGACGGTCCATCCGGTCGGCGAGCAAGCCGCCCGTCAGCGTCCCGAAGGCCTGCGCTCCCAGATACACCGACAGCGCCGCCGCGCCCAGGGTCTCCGACCCTCCCATCTCCGCCACGATGATCGGCTCCATGGTGAGAAAAGCGCGTTGCACAAAAGCCATCGCCGAACTCACTCCAAAAATGATCCCCAACGGCCCCATCAACTGACGGAAGACGTAGGACGGCGGAGGCGCCGGGGGTGCGCTTTGCACCTCGCCACGGCCGCTGGGCAAGCTGAAGAAGAAGAGCGGAGCCAGCAGGAGCGCTGGAAGCATCGCCACCCACAGCCGTTCCATCCCGCCCCAGCCGACCAGACCGACGGCGACCAGCGGTCCCGCCGAGAATCCGACCGCGCCGCCGAAAGAGAAGATCGAGTAGCGGCCGCCGCTGCCCTTTCCTTCGGTCAGCCGCACAGCGTACGACGCCCCGGGAGGATGAAAAGCGGCGCCCCCGAGTCCGCCGATGATCAGCAGCAGCATCAGAATCCAGTAGGACGACGCGAACCCCATGACGGACACGAAGATGCCGCTGACGACCACCCCGCCCACCGCCAGGGCCCTGCGCCCGAAGCGGTCCGCCACATAACCGAAGAACGGCTGCGGGAGCGCGGTCGCAATGGCGTGCGCGGCACCCAGCGATGCGGCCGCCGCGATCGAGATGCCCATCCCGTCCATGATCCGCGGGAGGAGCGGCGGCACGAACGAGGCGTACGCATCGTTCACCGCATGCGCCAGCGCGATGATGAGTGCAATCCGGGTGGCGGAGATGCCTGGGGATTGCGGGGCCGCGTCTACAGTGCCGGGCACGAGGTTGGCGTCGGGAGTCTTCAGAGTCGAGGTCGTCCTCGGTCCAGGGTTCGGTCCTCTCGGATCATGGGGGCGCATGGGTGCTTTGGCAGCTTCCGTCAGGCTTCCCTGCGGGTCAAGTCTCTCCCGCAGCGTCCGCGACCCCGACCCCGGGCGGATGGGCGCCAGGGTCCGCCAACTGGAAACCCCCAGCAGCGGTGCCTAGTATAGGAGCGTTGTCCCAGTCCGGCAGCCCCTGCGGCCTTCTCAACGCGCCGACCTGTCGGATTGTCTTTAAGGGGCTAAGTCATACACCACACCCAGGACGCCCAAATGACTCTGACGTCAACCGCAAACGACCGTTCTCCTGCACTGAAGCGCCTCGTGGCGCTGCTCCCGATCGCTGTTCTTCTGCCCGTTCTGACCGGCTGCGCCTCCCAATACGGTGGCGATCCCGAAATGGCCGCCGAGATGGCTCCCGCGGCCCCGGCCACCTTTGCCAATCCCCCCGGCCTGCACGTCGATCCCCCCACTCCCGACCCGCGGGAAGGACTCGCACCGGGTCTCTTCGACGCGGGCGAGGCGATCTGGAACCTGCGGATGCTTTCGACGACCCCGCCGGAGGAACCCTTCGTGGGCCAGATGAACTCGGATCTGGCATTCACCGGCAACTACGCGATCCAGGGCAACTTCGACGGCATCCAGGTGTGGGACATCTCCGACCCGGCCAACCCGGTTTCAGTCGTGACCTATGTGTGCCCCGCCTCTCAGAGCGACGTATCGGTGTACGACAACCTCCTCTTCGTTTCGGGCGAGGATACCAGCGCACGTCTGGACTGCAGCGGCGAAGGCGTGCAGGAGGCTGTCAGCCACCATCGGCTGCGCGGTATTCGGATCTTCGACATTTCCGACATCCGGAACCCGGTAAACGTCGGCAACGTGCAGACCTGCCGGGGCTCGCACACCCACACCGTCCTGAAGCACCCTGGCGACGACGACAACGTCTATATCTACGTGTCCGGTGCAGCCCCGGTGCGTCCCGCTGAAGAACTGGCCGGCTGTTCGTCCGGCATGCCCGACGAAAACCCCAATACCGCGCTCTTCCGAATCGAAGTGATCCGGGTCCCGCTCGACAACCCCCAGGCCGCGGAGGTCGTGAGTTCACCTCGGATCTTCCAGGATCTGGTTGCGCCACCGGTGCACGGGCCCGCACCCGAGGATTTGGCGGCCGCGGAGCAGGCGCGTGAGCAGGCCAGCACAACGGGTGCGTTCGTGATCGAGATCCAGGGACAGGTGCAGGTCCTTCCCGATCAGTTCGTCACCCCGATGCTCGACAGCATGGTCGCGGCACGAGGAGGCGACGGCCCTCCCACCGCCGCGGACAGCACTGCGCTGCGTGACTACATCAATGAGATGGTTGCCCAGATGATGGGCGCGGCCGGCGGCGGCGATGGTCCGGCGCCGGGGCCAACCCAGTGCCACGACATCACGGTCTACCCCGCGATCGGTCTGGCGGGCGGGGCCTGCGTCGGCTATGGGCTCCTTCTCGACATCACGGACCCCGCCAACCCGACGCGGCTCGCGGCGGTGGCCGACTCCAACTTCGCCATCTGGCATTCGGCCACCTTCAACAACGACGGCACCGCGATCATGTTCACCGACGAATGGGGCGGTGGAGGCGCACCCAAGTGCCGCGCGTCGGATCCGGTGGAATGGGGCGCCAACGCCGTGTTTACCATCGAAGGCGGGGAGATGGTCCACCAGAGCTACTTCAAGTTGCCGGCCGCGCAGTCGGTGCTTGAAAACTGTGTCGCGCACAACGGCTCGCTCATTCCGATCCCTGGCCGCGACATCATGATCCAGGGATGGTACCAGGGCGGCATATCGCTGATCGACTGGACCGATCCGACGAACCCTGTCGAGATCGGCTTTCATGACCGCGGACCGGCGAATCCCGACCAGATGGCCATGAGCGGCAGCTGGTCGGTCTACTGGTACAACGGGGTCATTGTGAACTCGGAGATTACCCGCGGAATGGACATCTTCGAACTGGTTCCCAGCAATGTCCTCACCCGGAACGAGATCGACGCGGCAAATTCGGTGGTGCTCACCCAGCTCAACTCGCAGGGCCAGCCCATCTTCGAATGGCCGGCGACCTTTGCGCTGGCCAGGGCGTACCTTGACCAGCTTGAGCGCTGGCACGGGATGACCGCCCCGCAGATTGCTGCGGCGCGTGCTGCCTTGGCCACAGCCGAGAACGCATCGGGATCGGGCCGACGCGACACCCTGGGGTCCCTGGTCACAACGCTCAACGGGCAGGCATCCGGCGCGAGCGACCCCGCCCGGGTTGCGAAACTGATTGACGCGGTTCAGCGACTGGCCGACGCTGGTTAGGAGCATGGTACACATGAAGAACAGACACGCTGGCCAACCGGTCGCCCACCCTGGCCGACCCTGGTGGCCACTCTTCGTCCTGATCCTGGCGGGTGCCTCGCAGGCGTGTGCGGCCGGACCCGGCGCATCTCCCGGATCCCCGACGCCGGCCGATGCGGCGGCGGCGACCGCCCCCGCAACCGAACCGGACCCTCCCCCCACCCGCCCCGACGCCGCCAGGATCGCCGAACTCGAAGCGATCTATCAGCAGCGTGCCGAAGAGGTGCTGCGGAACTACCACGAGGGCGACGTCCACTTCATGACCGGGATGATCGGGCACCACGCCCAGGCGCTGCTCATGTGCGGCTTTGCACCCGGAAACGACGCCAGCGCCCACATGCAGACGCTCTGCGAGCGGATCATCAGCTCGCAGCAGGACGAGATCAACCTCATGCAGCGATGGCTGCGGGATCGCGGCCTCGAGGTCCCCGAAATCCACATCGCCGATGGCGAACTGATGATCCACGGACCCGAACACGCGCACCACATGCCCGGCATGCTGTCGCCGGAGCAGGTCGCAGAGCTGCGCAACGCGCGCGGCCGCGACTTCGACCGCCTCTTCCTCGTGTTCATGATCCAGCACCACCAGGGCGCGGTGACGATGGTGGACGAACTGTTCGCCACCGATGGCGCCGCCCAGGGCGACGACCTGATCTTCAGGCTCGCTTCAGATATTCAGGCCGACCAGACTTCCGAGATCGAACGCATGGAATTGATGCTGGAAGCGATGGAGCCCAGCGGGTCGAACGGCTGATCACAGATATTTCGACGGCACGCCAACACTGTTTCAGGAAAGAAGTCACATGATGCCGATCCAAGTTGCGAAGACCTCTTCACGAAGCGTTTCGCGCCTCGCTGCGCTTCTCGCCTTGACCGCGGTGCTGGCCGCACTCCCGGGCTGTGCGTCCCAACCGACGCCGGAGGCCCCGGCTCCAACGGGTGAGCGCGAGGCCCCGCCGCTCCTTCAGGACGCCGCACCGGCCACCTTCGCGCATCCCGCAGGCCTGAGGGTCAACGCGCCCGATCCCGATCCCCGCGTCGGACTGGGTCCCGGGCTCTTCGACGCCGAAGAGGCCATCTGGAACATGCGCATGCTGTCGACCACCCCACCCGAGCCGCCGTTCGTCGGCTCCACCAACTCGGACCTGGCCTTCACCGGCGACTACGCCATCCAGGGCAACTACGACGGCATTCAGGTCTGGGACATCTCCGACCCGCGCAATCCGGCGTCGGTCATCACCTACAGATGTCCGGCCTCGCAGAGCGACGTGTCGGTGTATGAACACCTGATGTTCGTTTCGGGCGAGGGGCTCGGCGGACGGCTGGACTGCGGCGATGGGGGCATCCCGGAGGCGGTGAGCCACGACCGGCTGCGCGGCATCCGCATCTTCGACATCTCCGACATCGCCAATCCGGAGTACGTGGCCAACGTGCAGACCTGCAGAGGCTCGCACACGCACACGGTCCTGAAGCACCCGGGCGACGACGACAACGTCTACATCTACGTCTCCGGTTCAGCAGGGGTGCGCCCGCCCGAAGAGCTCGCTGGATGCTCGGGCCTCGCGCCCGATGAGGACCCCAATTCGGCCCTGTTCCGGATCGAGGTCATCCGCGTTCCCCTCGACGACCCGCAGTCGGCGGAGATCGCGAGTTCGCCCCGGATCTTCCAGGACCTGGTTGCGCCGCCCAGACACGGCCTGTCGCCGGCGGACTACGAGGAGCTCGATGCCGCGCGGGCAAGAGGCGACATCATCGGTTACCGCCGCGGCCAGCCCAGAGTGATGCGTCCCGGGCAAGCCAGACCCATGCTCGACAGCGTCGTCGCCGCACGCGGAGGCACCGGGGAACCCACCGCGGCAGACCGCGCCGCGCTCCAGGCCGCGCTCGACGAACAGGGCCGGCTCCAGGCAGAGCAGGCGGCACGGCAGGCCGACGAGCCGCGGCCGGGCCCCACCCAGTGCCACGACATCACCGTCTACCCGGCGATCGGGCTCGCGGGCGGCGCCTGCGGCGGGTACGGGCTGCTGCTCGACATCACCGACCCGGTGAACCCCAGGCGCCTCGCGGCCGTCGCCGACTCGAACTTCTCGCTGTGGCATTCGGCCACATTCAACAACGACGGCACCACGGTCATGTTCACCGACGAGTGGGGCGGCGGCGGAGCGCCCAAGTGCCGCGCGGCCGACCCGAAGGAGTGGGGCGCCAACGCGACCTTCGTCATCGAAGACGGCGACATGATCTTCCAGGCCTACTACAAGCTGCCGGCGCCGCAGAGTTCGCTCGAGAATTGCGTGGCGCACAACGGTTCGCTGATTCCGATCCCGGGCCGGGACATCATGATCCAGGGGTGGTACCAGGGCGGCATCTCGCTGATCGACTGGACCGACCCCGCCAATCCGGTCGAAATCGGTTTCCACGACCGCGGCCCTTCGGACGGCACCCGCCAGGGCTCCGGCGGCAGCTGGTCCGTCTACTGGTACAACGGCGTGATCGTCAACTCCGAGATTTCCCGCGGTCTGGACATCTTCGAACTCGTGGCGAACGAGTCCCTCACCCAGAACGAGATCGACGCGGCGAATTCGGTGGTGCTGACCCAGCTGAATTCACAGGGCCAGCCGATCTTCGAGTGGCCGGCGACCTTTGCCCTCGCGCGCGCCTACCTCGACCAGCTCGAGCGCTGGCACGGGATGACCGCGCCGCAGATCGCGTCGGCGAGAGACGCACTGGCCAGGGCGGAAGGCATGTCGGGCAGCGCGCGCGCCGATGCGCTTCAGGCACTGGCGGCGGAACTCGGTGGCCAGGCCGAGGGTGCTGCGGATCCGGACAAGGCCGCCAGGCTGGTCGACGCGGTTCAGCGACTGGCTGCGGGCGGCTAGGCCGGGAGGGATCCGGTCGAGGCCGGAAAGTCCGACAAGGCTGCGCGGGCCTGCATGCCGGGCTCGCGCAGCTCCGACTCAGCCGATGCCCACCGATACCCCGACCCGGAAGGTCATGAGGTTGGCGTCGCTGACGATGGGGTCGGCCACCCACTCGCCGCGACGCAGTTGGCGAAGGTTCGCTGCGCCGTCGGCCAGATACTCGGTCAACCCGTTGCGCTGATAGGAAGCGGACAGATCCAGCGAGAGTGGGTTCTGACCTCCACGGATTCGCACCGATAGTCCGCCGCCGCCAGTAAACGCCCACCGGAAGTCGTCGAAGTTGGTGGTGGAGGCGATGGGCTCATCTCCGTGGCTCCCGTTCACGCTTGTGGAAGTCACGAAGTACGCGAAGCCCGCGGTGCCGTAGACGTAGGGCCTGATCGGCCCGCGCCCCAGATAGATCTGGGGACCCATTCCGGCGGAGAATATGCTGTTCGTGGTCTGCACATCGACATCCACAAAGGGCACCGTCGGGCTGAGCGGCACGCGCCGGCTCTCGGCTCCATAGATGATGAAGTGCCCTTCAGCGCGCAGGCCCACAAGCCCGTTGGCACCCAGAAGCACGCCGCCGAATCCGGTGCCTCCGCCCAGGTCCACATGATCCTGGAAGGTGCCGACCGGAACCGCGAGGTCCAGGTAGCCAAAGGCCTCGCCCTGGGGAGCGCTCGGTCCGCGCTGAGCCGTCCCACGCTCCGTCAACGCCAGGCCGGCGAATGTCACCGACGCCACGATCACGATCCGCTTCGCCAGGGTGTTTCTGTCTGGCATCATCATTCGCTCACTCCCCTCGCCCGGGCGTCCTTCTCCCGCCGGTCGAGCACCTCCCCGGGCAGGGCACCGGTAGGCTCGCCGTCGTCGACCGTAAATTGGCCATTTACCAGCACATACTCGATACCCGTGGGGTAGAGGTCCGGTTCCATGATGGTGGCCGGCGAACTGATGTCGTCGTAGTCGAAAACGACGAGATCGGCTTTGTAGCCCTCGCGCAGCAGGCCGCGGTCCTGAGGCCGACGATCTGCGCCGCCAGCCCGGTCGACGAGCGGATCGCGAAGGGCAGCGTGATCACGCCGCGCTCCTTGACGTAGTGGGAGATCTTGCGCGCGAACGCCCCGTACGACCGCGGGTGCTGCCCGGGCCGCGTCCAGAGCGAGACGGAACCGTCGGTCGACGTAGCCGTGTACTCCTGCCGCATGTAGTTCTCGATGTCGAACCGGTGGCCGGCGACGGGCCGGAAGCGGACGCCAGCGGGCCCGAGTTCCGTCGATTCGAGGGCAAAATGAATGAGTTGTTCAAAGGGCGACCGCCCCGCTTCGGCTGCGATCTCCGCGAGGTACCGGCCCACCGTCTCGGGAAAGTCGGGGGCGGAGACGACGATGTGCCTGTCCGCGCCGCCCTGCAGGCGCAGAATGTACTCCGCGTCGCGCTCCAGCTCCGCCGCGGCGGCCGGGTCGGCCAGGTTGGCGCGCAGATTGCCCTTCGGGTCGCTCATCAGCTCCGGGTCGCGCCAGATCGGTGCGTCGAGCCCCCCCGAGCGGTCGGTCCCGGCCGGCGCGTAGCCCCAGTCCGGGAGCACGTCGACGGGACCGCCGCCGAAGGTCTCGTACGGGTACTGGTCGAGGTACACGTCCACCCCTTCGCGCCGCGCCGCCTCGATCATCAGGATGTCGGTCTGGGAGTGGCCCCAGGTATCGGTGCCCTTGGCCTTGATGTGCGTGCCCACCACCCGGATCCCCGCCGCGCGGCCGATCTCGATCGTCTCGCGCATGCCCTCGGTGCCGGTCAGCGGCTGCCCTTCCACGATCGACGGGACCTGCCAGAGCGGCAGCGGTGACTGGCTGCGCTGGTGGGAGTAGTAGAAGCCGTCGTAGGGCGCGACCTCCCTGGCCAGCGCGATCAGCTCTTCCGTCGTGCTGAAGCGGCCGGGCCGGTACTCGGGACCGGCGCCGAGACCCCATGCTCCGGCTTCCATCCCGCCGCGCACGAGTTCCGCCATCCGTGCGATCTCGGCGGCCGTCGCGGGGCGCTCGTAATCATCCCCCATCACCAGCCCCCGCACGGTGCCGTGACCCACCATCGGCACCACATTCGTCGCCACGCCCGGCGTCCGGTACGCCTCCATCTCGTCCGGGATCGGCCACACGGGGTTGCGGCCATCCGGTCCGAAGACCGAGGTCGTAATGCCCTGCATGACCAGGTTGTGCGCGCGGCGGCCCTCGATGTTGTCGGACGCGAAGGCGCGGTCGGCGTGCGAGTGCATGTCGATGAAGCCGGGGACGACGTACTTGCCGGCGGCGTCGATGATGCGGATGGCGGTGGCGTCGTCGAGCCTGCCGATGCTGACGATCCGGTCCCCCGTGATGCCGATGTCGGCGTTGAAGGCGGGGCTGCCCGAGCCGTCGAGGACCATGCCCCCGCGGATGAGCAGGTCGAACTGCTGGGCGGAGGCGGGGGCGGCGAGGAGGGCCGCTGCGAGCGTGGCCGGGGCCATGGCAAGGCGGATCGGGCGGGCGAAGTAGCGCATGTTTACCACAGAACCGGTGCGGGGTAGCGGGCGATCGCTTCGTCCGGCGTCACGATCGTCAAGCCGTAGAGGATGGCTTGGGAGACCAGTCCGCGGTCGAAGGGATCGTCGTGAAGCGGCGGAAGGAGATCATCGTGGGCGGCGGCACGCTCGTCAAATGGAAGCGGCCGCAGCCCGAGCCATTCGCGGCGGCTCTTCAGGTAGCGTCGTGGGGGCAGGGGCAGCGGCAGACGGCCGATGCGGTACTTGAGCGATATCTCCCAGGCTGAGAGCGCGCTGAGATAGACCTCGTTCAAGGGGTCGCGGCAGGCTGATTCCGCGGCGTCCGACAGGCTCGGATCCGCGGCGGCCAGCCAGAGGAATGTGCAGGTGTCGACGAGGAGCTTCACTACTCGCCGCCGGTGCCGAACCGCCTGGCGGCCTGGCCGGTCTGGCCGCCGTCGCTCTCCTGGCCGCCACCACCGCCGAAGGCACTCAGCACTTCTGCCGGAAGCGGCTCGAAGAAGCTGTCCGGGATGATCATGCCCCGGTCGATGCCGATGGGGCGTAGCTCCGTGGGCACCGTCCGGATCGGCCGGATCTCTGCGACCGGCACGTTCCGGCGGCACAGAGTGATCGTCTCTCCGGCCTCGACCCGGGCGAGGTAGCGCGAGAGGTGCGCTCTGGCGTCTGCAATGTTGACTCTGTTCATGTACAGGAAGTTAGCGTGATAGTTGTACAGATGAAATCCAGCGGTTCATCCGCCAGTGTCAACCGACGTGGCCTCCGCAACCCGCTCCAGCGCCCAGTTCGCGTGCTCGCGCACCAGTTCCGAGTGGTCGCCCGCCGCCCGGGTCAGCACGGGGACCGCCTCGGCCGCACCCCAGTTGCCCAGCCCCACGCAGACATTCCGCAGCAGCCCGTTCCGCCGCGCCCGCGACACCGGCGAGTCGCGGAACTCTCGCAGGAATCCCTTGCCGGACATGCCCAGCAGCCGGTTGGCGAGGTCGATCAGCGACGCGCCGTCCAGGTCAGTGCGGGGGGAGTAGGCGGGCTCGCTCGCCGGCGCCGAGAACCTCTCGTTCCAGGGGCACACCTCCTGGCAGATGTCGCAGCCGAAGACCCGGTTGCCGATCGCGGGGCGCAGTTCGCGCGGAATCGGCCCCCGCAGCTCGATGGTGAGGTACGAGATGCAGCGGGTCGCATCCATGACGGGCGCGCCCGACTCGTCGCGGCCGAGGAGGGCGCCGGTCGGGCAGGCGTCCAGGCAGCGCCGGCAGGTCCCGCAGTGGTCTTCCCGGAACGGGGCGGAAGCCTCGAGGGGCAGGTCGGTGAGGAGGACGCCGAGGAAGAAATAGGAGCCCCGGCGCGGGTGGATGAGCATGGTGTTCTTGCCGAACCAGCCCAGGCCGGCGCGCTGGGCGAGTTCCCGTTCAAGGATCGGTCCCGTGTCGACGTAGGCGCGGCGCCGGCAGGGGCGTCCCGCGAGGGCTTCGAGGCGGACCGCGAGGGCTTCGAGCCGGTCGAGGACGACGTGGTGGTAGTCGCGGCCGCGGGCGTAGCGGGCGACGATCGCGCGGGAGGGGTCGCCGGGTGAGGTGGCGGGCTCGTCGTCCGCGTAGGAGTGGGCGACGACGAGCGCGCTCCGGAATCCCGGCAGCGTGCGGTCGAGGTCCGCGCGGCGGCTCACCGCGTCCGGGCGGGCGAGGTAGGCCATCTCACCGTGCAGCCCGGAACCCAGCCACTCCCGGAAGTGGGCCATGTGACGGCTATCGCCCCGGGTGAGGACGCCGGCCATGTCGAAGCCGATGGCGAGGGCCTCGCCGATCGCGCGTTCGGTGTCGAGCGACGGGCGCGCCACCGCTTCATCCTCTCCGGTCGGCGCCCGGCCGCCATTGCAGTTCGCGTCGGTCGTCATGCTACCATTGTTGGCCGAAGGGGCCCGCGTCCGCCATCATCAGCCGGTCCGCGGCCATCGCAATAAGTCCGAAGGAGGCACCGTCTTGAGGTCTCGTCCTGCGTCCCGGGCATTCGAATGCGTGGCAGGCGCCCAGCGCGCCGCGGCCTTCCGGCGGGTCGCGACTCGCCCGCGGACCATGGCTCCGGCGTGCGCCGCCGCCCTGGCAATCTCGTCCGCCGCCTGTGACCCGCGCGTCCCGGCCTACGACGTCCAGGTCGACACCCTCCCCGGCGGCGCCGTCCACGTGTACAACATGAATTTCCTCACCGCCGACCGGTCGCCGGAGCTCGAGCTCATCGAGGAACTGCGGTTGGGGAGTGCGCCCGGCAGTTCGACGGCCGCAGGCCCGGAAGTCTTCAGCCGCATCGTAGGACTGGCGGTCGACGACGCCGGCACGACATATCTCGCGGACGACGCCTCGCAGGAAGTCCGCGTCTTCGGCGCGCGGGGGGACTTCCTGCGGCGCTTCGGCGGCCGGGGCACCGGCCCGGGCACGTTTCACAACCTGGTCGGCATCGCGTGGCATCCCGCGGGAGTCCTCCTGGCCATGGACAGAGGCTCGCGGACCCTCACGGTCTTCGACTCCCTGGGCACGGTGCTGTCGACCGTCGAGCACCATGCCGGCCCCGCCTGGGCGCCCGCGACCGACACGCTGGGCTTCCTCTACGAGCAGGCTTCGGATTCGCCGCCGTGGGCCCGTCTCATCCTCAGGACACGACTCCTGCCCGACTTCACGCTGACAACGGCAGACACCTTCGCGCTCCCCGAA
Organism: Longimicrobiales bacterium; assembly: GCA_965211645.1. Taxonomy (GTDB): domain Bacteria; phylum Gemmatimonadota; class Gemmatimonadetes; order Longimicrobiales; family Gaopeijiaceae; genus Bin94. The sequence continues at coordinate 2,147,500 of OZ242947.1, forward strand.
CGCGACCCCCCGGCGGATTCCTTCCCGACCTTCTGGCGGCCCCTCTGGTCGGCCGGCCCCGACGGAAGCATCTGGCACGGCAACACCCTCCGATACCGCCTCTTCAAGGTGGCGAACCTGCGCGACACCACCCGAATCGTGGAATTGCGCCGCACCGCCCCGCTGCTCGTGGACCGCGAACGCGAGCGCGTTGCCGCGGCGATGGGCCTGCCCCCGCATGCGCTCCCGAGATACAAGCCCGTCATGGGCGCCTTCGACGTCGCGCGAGACGGGAGGATCTGGGTGCGCGACCCGGACGCGTACCAGACCATCGCCGAATGGGAGGTCTTCGATGCGAACGGCTATCACCGAGGCGTGGTGACGCCGCCCGTGCCGCTGCTTGCCGTGCCGCCTCCGGTCTTCGCACACGGCACGATCACCGGCGTGACGGAGGATGATGAGGGGGTGCAGTACGTCGTTCGCCTCCGAGTACGCGAGTAGGACTGCCGCGGCGCACCATTCGCCGACACCAGGCGGACTCGGGTCGCTGCCCCTCGCTGCGCCGCGCCCGTCCGCCTCCACACCACATTCGGTGCTACGCCGGGCTTGTCCGCAGTCTGCTACCTTATCTCGAACCACTCAGCCCTTTCGTTCGGCTCAACTTCATGAACGCTGACCAGATCCGCGCCTCCTTCCCCATCCTGCAGCGCCGCAACTACCTCAACTCGTGCTCGCTCGGCGCGCTGTCGAACCGGGCGGAGGACCGGCTCCGCGACTTCACGGCCAAGTGGCACGACTACGGGGCATCAGCGTGGTACGAGCACTGGTGGGGCGCACTCGGGGACCTTCGTGGCCGCGTCGAGGCCATGTTCGGCGCCCCCGCCGGCACGATCGCGCTCATGCCGTCCACCTCGGCGTGTCTGGCGGCGATCTCCTCCAGCCTCGACTGGTCGAAGCGCAACCGGATCGTCACCACCGAGCTGGACTTCCCCACCCTGCTCTACCAGTGGAAGGTGCGCCCCGAAGCCGAGATGGTCGTGCTGGAGAGTCCCGACGGCGTCCACATCGACCCCCAGCAGTTCGCCGACGCGGTCGACGAGCGCACCCTCGCGATCGCCACCAGCCACGTCTTCTTCACGACCGGCGCGATCCAGGACCTGGGCGCCATCGCCGACATCGCACGGCGCGCCGGCGCGTACAGTTTGATCGACGGCTATCAGGGGGCCGGGCAGGTGCCGGTCGACCTCCCCGCGACCCGTGTCGACTTCTACACGTCGGGGCCGCTCAAGTGGCTGTGCGGCGGCCCCGGCCTCGCGTACCTCTACATCCACAAAGACCGGATCCCCGCGCTGGAACCCACGATCACGAGCTGGTTCGCCACCGAGGACCAGTTCCAGTTCAACCCCGGCGAGTTTCGTTACCACGCCGATGCGCGCCGGTTCGAACTCGGCACGCCCGCGCTCGCCACCGTGCACACCTCGCTCGGCGGCCAGGAGATCGTGGACGAGGTCGGGATGGAGGCGATTCGCGCGCAGAACGTGGCGCTGACCGAGCGGCTGGTGGAACGCTGCGCCGAGGCCGGATTCTCTCTTCGGGTGAGCGGCCATCCCGAAACGCGTTCGGCGATCGTGCTGGTGCGCCACGACGAGCCCGGTGCCGCTGTCGCGCACCTCGCGGAACGCGGCATCATCGTCGACAACCGTCCCGGAGTGGTGCGCGCGAGCCCGCACTTCTACAACTCGCTCGACGAGGTGGACGAGTTTGTGGAGGTGCTGGCCGAGTTGTAGAGTCACCGTCCGTTCATCCTTCTACCGGAAGAGATTTCCCGTGCTATCCACACTCGCGCTTGCCACAGTCATCCAGGTGTCCCCCCAGGTGCAGGAACTCGTGCCGGGGACTGTTTACGACCCGGACATCCCCACGCTGGAGGAGGTCGTCGGGCACGATTTCGGGGAGGTGGTCACGGCGCCTGACGATGTGATCCGCTACATCGAGGCGCTGGCCGATGCCGCTCCGGACCGCACCCACCTCATTCCTTACGCGGAGAGCTGGGAGGGCCGGCCGCTTGTCATGCTCGTCATCGGGTCGGCCGAGCGGATGGCGCGCCTCGATGAGGTGAAGGCGGATATCGCCCGGTTCGCGGACCCGCGCGGCCTGTCCGACGACGAGATGGAGGCGCTCCTCGCTGACCTCCCCGTCGTTACCGCGCTGATGCACTCGATCCACGGCAACGAGATCAGTCCCGCCGGCGCGGCCATGGCGGAGGCCTATCACCTGCTCGCGGCGACCGGCGACGCCGATGTCGACCTGATCCTGTCCGAGTCACTGGTCCTCATCGACCCCCTTGAGAACCCGGACGGGCGGAACCGCTTCGTGTATCAGAACCAGATCGCGCAGGCCAGGTGGCCGGACGAGGCGGCGTATTCGGCCGAGCACGACGAGCCGTGGCCGGGCGGGCGAAGCAACCACTACCTGTTCGACCTGAACCGGGACCTGTTCATCCAGAGCCAGCCCGAGACCCGGGGGAAGGTGGACGTGCTCCTCGAATACCGGCCGCAGATCGTGGCGGACCTGCACGAGATGGGGGGAGACGCCACCTACTTCTTCCCGCCCACGGCACCGCCCTCCAATCCCTGGTACGGCGAGCGGCAGATCGCGCTCATGGACGTGTTCGGGTCGGCGACGGCGGCGCGGTTCGACGAGCGCGGCTTCGCGTACTTCAACCGCGAGGTCTTCGACCTGTTCTACCCCGGCTACGTCGACATGTGGCCGATGGGGCAAGGCGCGCTGGGCATGACGTACGAGCAGGCGAGCGCCCGCGCGCTGCGGCTGAGACGGTCGGACGGGGACCTGCTCACCTACGGCCAGGGGGTGCTGCAGCATTTCACGGCGGCGCTGGAGACGGCGCTGACCGCCGCCCGGAACCGCGAGAGGATCCTGCGCGACTATTTCGCGTTCCGGCGTGAGGGCGTGGCCGCGGGCCAGCGCGGTCCGGCGGAGATCGTGCTCCACTCGGCGCACGACCCGGGAATGGCGGAGCGTCTCGCCATGATGCTGACCGAGAACGGGATCGAGGTCTTCCGCGCCTCCGGGCCGGTGGCGGTCGGCGATCGCACCCTGTCCGCCGGCTCCAGCTTCATCGTGCCCCTGGACCAGCCGACGCACAACCTGATCCACAACCTGCTCGACGCGCATGTGCCGATGGAGGAGGACTTCCTGCGCAGGCAGATCGAGCGCCGGGCGAATCGGCAGTCCGACGAAATCTACGACCTCACGGCCTGGAGCCAGTCGCTGCTGTGGGACGTGGAGGCGATCGAGACGGCCGCGACCGGGGCGCGCGGCGAGCCGGTGACCGCCATGGCCACGCTCGAGGCGCCGCCGGCGCTGCCCGAGGCGGTCGTCGGCTACCTCATCCCGTGGGGCACGAACGCGGCCGCGACGGTGGTCGAGGCGTTGCGGGAGGGCCTGCGCGTCCGGGCTGCGGGCGCCGAGTTCACGCTGGGCGGACGCCGATACGGGACCGGAACCGCGATCCTCCGCGTGGCCGAGAACGGCCCTGACCTGCGCTCACGCCTGGCGGACATGGCGGCCCGCCACCGCGCCGAAGTCGTCCCGATCGACGACGCGTACGTCCGCGAGGGCATGTCGCTGGGAAGCGGACGGGTGAGGGCGCTGCGCGAGCCCCGCGTGCTCCTCGTCTACGACTCCCCCGGTCAGAGCTATTCCGTGGGCTGGACCCGCTACGTGCTGGAACGGCGCTACGGGCAGCGCACTACGGCCGTGCGGGCATCGAGCCTGGGCCGTGCGCGGCTGGCCGACTACGACGTGGTCGTGTTTCCGAGCGGCAACTACGGCAGCGTCGTCGGCGACGGGCTCCTGGATCGGCTCCGGAGCTGGATGCGCGACGGCGGCACCGTGATCACGATGGCCGAGTCCTCGCGCTGGGCTTCGCGATCGGGGCTCCTGGCGGCGGAGACAGAGCGCCGCGGCGGTCGCGCCGAGGGCGACGATCCGCCGGACCCCGGCACCCCGGACCAGCCCATTGAATACCTCGACGCGATCTCCCCGGAGGACGAGTCACCCGAGGGCGTGCCGGGCGCGATCCTGCGCACGGTGCTTGACATGGAGCACTGGCTCGCGGCCGGCACCGACGGCGAGATCGGTGTACTGGTCGAAGGCTCGCGTGTCTTCCGCCCGATCACGCTCGATGCGGGCACGAACGTCGGCCGCTATGCCGACCTCGACGATCTCGTCCTCGGCGGGATCGTGTGGGAGGAATCGCGGCCGCAGCTGGCTAACAAGGCCTTCATGATCCATCAGCCCTACGGCCGCGGGCAGTTGGTGGCCTTCGCGGAAGACCCGAACTACCGCGCCTATGCCGAGGCGACGCAGCTGCTGTTCATGAACGCGGTGCTGTTGGGGCCGGGGCGGTAGGAGGCACCACCGGCAGGGTGCCGGCTGGCAGTTTGGCTACTCGGTCCGGGCAAGGTTGACGGCAAGCAGGGATATGACCATAGTCATTGACCATGGTAATAACTATCGTCATCCGGAGGAACGCGCCGTGAAAGGACCAGGCGGAAAGGAATCGCACGCCAGAAGTGTCAAGGCGTCGGAGTTCAAGGCCAAGTGCCTCCAGATGATGGATGAGGTCGCGGCCACCGGCAGGGAGATCGTCATCACCAAGTACGGCCGTCCGGTGTCCCGCCTCGTTCCCTGTCGCGAGAAGCCGCAGAGCGTGTTTGGCGTCGACCGGGATGTCATCCACGTGCACGGTGACCTCATCGAGCCGCTGCCACTGGTCTGGGATGCCGAAACCGACAGGCCGGTGGATACCGGCGGGCCAGTGGGTTCGTACAGGCCTGTGGACGGCGAATAGTGATTGTCCTCGATACTCATGTCTTGCTGTGGCTGCGATATGGCGATGCAAGATTGGGCGACCGCACCCGAGGAGAGCTGGAGAACGCCTGGCGGGAGGGTGATGCCGCCGTGTCTGCGATTTCGTTCTGGGAAATCGCCATGGTACAGGACAGGGGACGGCTGACTCTGCTGCACGACATCCAGCACTGGCGACGTGAGCTGCTGCTGCAGGGGTTGGTGGAACTCGCCCTGGACGGGGATACCGGGATCCGCGCAGCCCGCCTTGAGGGTTTCCATGGCGACCCGGCCGACCGACTGATCGTCGCGACGGCGATGGCCGGTCGCCGCCTGGCGACTGCCGATCGGCGCATTCTCAGTTGGCGAGGCCCATTGCATCTGCTTGACGCACGGGAATAGCAGGGCACCGCCGGACGCGCCGACTCAGTCCCCCACCCGCAGCCTGTACTTCGCGATCCGCCACGGCGGGATGTCCGGGTTTTGCAGGACGTACAGATACCGGCCTCCGCCGAGCACCTTGACGCCTTCAGGCAACGGCACGTCCTCGTAGAGTTTCACGCCGGTGTGGCGATCGTAGACTTCGAGTCGGGTGTGGAGAACCCTGAAGGGAAAAAACGGTTTCGTTTCGTCAAGGTGACCCACCGTGAAGACCAGGTGGTCACCGGCGACCACGTCGATACGAGGGACAAGGTCGAACGTACCCAGCACATCGCTGGCATCCTGGCCTCCAGGAGATGTCGTAGCGTACGCACCCGGCTCGATCTCTGGAACCCTGCGGAATGAGGGCGATGGCGTGCCAATCGTCCCCACCGAGTCGCCCGCTCCGTTCAGAATCGTTGCAGGGTAGAGGAGCTGGGCCATGGCGAAGATCGAGTCACCGGCGACCGCCCCTACCACATCCCCGAACCCTTGCCAATAGGGCATTCCAAAGATCGGCGTAGTCCAATTCGTCCACGCTACATTCCCGTCGACCAAGCGGTGGAAATAGCCGTCCTGCATGGCCACGTCGTGTATGGACCTCGCCATACCGATTCCGTAGAACACGATGTCCGGTCCAAAAGGAAACACCTTGAAGACCCAGTTATCGCCGATTCCCACTAGAGTATCCGGACTCAGGTCGCTGTTCAGATAGGTCAGCCACCGATTGCGTGGACTCGATACGACGATCTGCCCGGAAGCTGTCTCCGCTACGTCGCCGATTTGTCGTAGCTCCCAGGGGCCGTCTCCAAAGCGTCCAAACGCAGCCTGTAGCGAGCCGTTCTCAGCGTAGGTCCGCACGCGCGGCAGGATCCGGTCGCCGACGATGAAGCCGCCCTCGCGTCGCTCGACGAACACGCCGATCTCGGCGATCGAATCGATCGGATCCTCCCCCAGCTCGATGATCCCCGCGAGTTCGAACACCTCGGGGAACGGAGGGGAGGCGACGGTCTGCAAGGGTTGATCGCAGGACGCAAGAACCAGAATCGGGTTCACACTAGCGATCAAGGTTATCCAGGAACCGGACGTGGATCGAATCACTCACAGGTCTCCAATGACAGCCTGCAGAATCTCTGAGGACATTGCAGTTGGAGGCTGGCGGCCCCACCACTGCCTCAACTCACCGGCCGGACCCTCTTCTTCAGGATGAACAGCCCCTCCTGCATGCTGGTCACGATCACCGTGCCGCTCGGGAAGTACGGGTAGTTGCTCCACGCGCCGCCGAATCCGGGGCCTTCCTTGTAGGGCGCCGTATCGAAGTAGCCGACCTCGCGCGGGTTCTCGGGGTCGGAGATGTCGAGAACGTGCAGGCCGTAGAGATAGTTCGCCTGGTACATCAGGTCGTCCCGGATGTAGAGGTTGTGGGCGCTCGCGGGCATCGAGCCCATGAACTCCCTGACCAGCACGGGGTCCTCGATGTCGCTGACGTCCCAGATCAGGGTTCGGGTGGTCTCGGCGTTGCCGGCGATCACGTCGGCCTCGTCGTCCTGGTAGAAGTAGCGGTGGTCTTCGGTGAGCCAGCCCTGGTGGATGTACGCGGGGTTGGGTGAGGACGGAGCCGCCACTTCGACCGGGTTGTCCTTGTCGGTGACGTCCTGGATCTGGAAGGTGCGGCCGTTCGAGTTGAAGCAGAGCTCGCGGCCCTGGTAGTCCTCGTCGGGACCCTGGTAGATGACGCACTGGGTGTCGTGGGTGCCGCCGGTGGGGGCGCAGCCCACGAATTCGGGGTTCTTGGGATCGTCGATGTTGATCATGTGGAGGCCGCCGCCGCAGGTGTCGCCGGCGCCGCCGCCCCCGATCGTGTAGGCGATCCCGGTCTCCTCGTTGATCGCGATGTTGTGCGAGCTGCCGATGCGGGTGTAGTGGAAGTCCGGCTCGAAGAGTGCGGGCATCTCGTCGACGGAGATGTCGCGCAGGCGGGTGAGGTCGAAGACCTGCATGCCGTGCTCGCCCGCGCCGTCGGCGACGACGAAGGCGTGATCCTTGTACGTCTTGATGTCGCGCCAGAGCTGGGACGGCGGGGTGCCCCAAGGCTTGGGCAGGTCGCCGACCAGCATGGGGTTGGTGGGATCGGTGATGTCGACGAAGGACGTGCCGTCGTTGCGTCCGACCAGCGCGTACTCGCGCCCCGTCATGGGATCGGTCCAGCCCCAGTTGTCGTTGGCGCGCACGCCGCGGGTGCGGCCCTCGGCCCGCAGGAGCGAGGGCGGCACGTAGGCCAGCAGTTCGACCTCGTCGCAGTCGAAGGGGCCGACCTTCCCCTCGACGCAGCGGCGCTCCTCGCCGACCAGGGCTCCGAGCATGTCGGGCGCGCTTACGAGCATCTGGCCGTCTCCCCAGCCACCGTCCGCGCGCTCGAAGACGTGGACGGAGCCGGCCTGGTGGTGCATGCCGGGCGCGCCGATGGCCACCAGATCCGCGCCGGCGACGAGCAGGCCGCCGAACCGGTCGCTCTCGACGGTTTCTTCCTGAGGGAGCTGGATGCGGCGCGCCTCGCTGGGCAGCGAACCGTCGGTCGCGGCCTCGTATACGAAGACCGAGCCGAGTTCGTAGCCGCGCGTGGTGGGGGCGCCCACCCAGACATCGTAGCCGGCGAAAGCCACGGCCTCGCCGAAGCGGTCGCCGCTGTCGCCGCCCGAGAAGGCGAGCCGTCCGTCGGCGGGAACCCACCGGGCGAGGTCGGCGCTCCATGAATGCGTGTAGACGGCCCCGCGGCTGTCGTCCGTCCCCGGCGCCCCGATCAGGACCCTGTCACCCGAGGCCGCGAGGGCCGAGCCGAAGTTGGCGTTCGATTCGGCAGCCGTTTCGAGGACGCCGCCCTCCTCCCAACCACCGTCAACCATGCGGAAATGATAGACGCGGCCGGCTCGTTCGCCGTCCTCTCCGCCGGCGTTCCACTGGGGAGCGCCGATGAGGGCGCCGTGGGGGGTGAAGAGGATTGCCGAGCCAAAGCCGTCTCCCGCCATGCCGTCGGTGGGTTGAAGCTGTCCGCGTCGGGTCCACTGGCCGTCCGTGCCGCGCTGGTAGGTGTAGACCGCGCCGTCGGGCCTGGCCTGCGCCTCGCCGCCGCCCCTGCGGGGTGCGGGAGCGGCTCCGGGCGCGCCCACGAACAGCCAGTCCTCGTGCGCCGCGATGGTGACGCCGAAGTCGCTTCCGCAGTAGCCGTCGTAGCGGCAGGGCGGGGATGCGCCGGCGATGTCGTCCCCCTCGATGGTGCCGGTGGACGCCCACGCGCCGCCGTTCGAGCGCTCGAAGACGTGGATCGGACCGCCGCGCTGGCCGATGAAGAGGGTGCTGCCCGTCCTGGCGAGCATGGTGCCGAAACCGTCGGCGCGTTCGGAATCGGGGGCGCGGAGTACGGTGGACCCGCGCCACTCGCCACCGGCGTTGCGGTAGATGTAGACCGATCCGGGACGGAAGCTGGTCGTCGGCTCGGCGATGAGGAGTTCGTCGCCGTCGATGATCACGGAGTTGCCGAAGGCACCGGACTGGGCGGTCAGCGGCGGCGCGGCCCAGGTGAGGGCGGCGAGAGAGGCGAGGAGGGCGAAGGTCGGCTTGCGAATCATGGATGAGCTCCGGTCTTGCGGGGGCCTGGTATTCAGCGGGCGAGTATTTCGGCGGCGCGCGGGGCCATCAGCGCGTTGCTGTGGCCTGCGCCCGGGACGGTGTCGAGGGCCCAGCCGAAGGGGACGCCGAGGGCTTCGGCGGCGGACTGGGCGGTGGTGAAGAATGTATGGCCGCGGGTGAAGCGATGTGGGCCTTGAAGCATGGCCTCGGGGGTGCGGCGAAGATTGCTGGCCGTCGTGACGGTGTCGGCGTCGCCCAGCAGGACCGTGACGGGGAGTTGCAGCAGGCCAGCGAGCCCGGCGACCTCGAAGCCCGAGCCGCCCAGGCCGTACGGCCACGCGACGCCTTCGTCAGGCATTGTGTACCAGCCGGCATTGGCGGCGACGGCCCGTTCGATGGGGGCGTCGGGGCGGGTGAACAGGAAGCGGTGCACGAACTGGCTGCCGGCGGAGTGGCCGAAGATGCGGAAGGTCGTGCGCGTGCTGCCGGTGGCGGTGCGCACGACGTCGAAGAGGTGTTCGATGGCGGTGAAGGTCCAGGTGAAATCGGGGTTGCGGGCGCCGTCCGAGGCATCCGGCGAGTCCGCGTCGGGAAAGACGTTGCCCAGGTTGTACCACTGGTTGCCCGGGTAGCTGTCGGTGTCGAAGACGGGCACGAGGAGGAGGAAACCATGGGACGCGGCGTGAGGCTCCCAGTCGTTGAAATACCTTTCGCCTGCCCTCGAGTTGCCGTGCATGACGAAGACGATGGGCGTCTCGGGCGTGTAGCCGTCGGGCATGTGGTAGCGGACGGTGATCGGGCGGTCGGCGTTGCCGCGGGAGTCGTGGAAGGTGAACTCGTGGGAGCCCGGCCGGAATTCGGGCACGCCAGGCGCCGCGTCGACCGCCGAACCCGGGTCGCGACCATCCTCCTCACCGTTTCCGCCGCAGGCCACGGCCAGGATCAGTGCTGCCAGCAGTGCTCCGGGGCGTCGCTCTTTCATCCAAAACATCCAACGCAGGGTGTTCATGTTGCCGTTCGCGCGCATGCGGCTAGCGGTTCACCGGGCGCGGCCCCGCACGCCAGACCTCCTCGTGGATCCATGGGCGGGCGCCGTAGGGCCGCTCCGTGGGCCAGAGTTCGTCGAGGGTCATGCCGTCGTAGAGGATCCCGCCCTTCATGACATACATGATGTCGGTCGTGTTGCGGATGTTGTCGAGCGGGTTGGAGTTCAGGACCATGAGGTCGGCGAGCTTGCCTTCGGTGAGGGTGCCCAGGTCTTCCGAGGTGCCGAGGAAGTATGCGCCCTCGACGCTGGCGAGTTCCAGCGCGCCCATCGGACCCATTGCCGATTCCGCAATCCAGACCTCCCAGTGGGACGCCAGGCCGTGCTGCTGTCCGTGGGCGCCGATCGCGCCGCGGGCCCCCTCGGCCATCCAGTCGGCGAGGATCTGGGCGAGCATGGGGTAGCTGTAGTCGGTGAAGGGGCGCTGGAAGACGCGGCGGGCATGCGGCACGAGCTGTTTCCACGGCATCCACAGGCGCAGCTTCTCGTCGCGCCAGACTTCGGTCTCCGCGAAGAACCACTCGTCGTTCCAGGGGCCGGGGCCGCCGACCACGAACGTGGGCGAGTAGACCGTTTCGGCGCGTCCGAAGAAGCGGGCGGCGTCGGAGTACATCGGCACGTAGCTGATCGGGTGCTCCCACGCGGTCTGGCCGTCCATGATCATGCCCATGTTGAAGGCCAGGTCGCTGCCCTCCGAGGTGACCATGAGCCCGCGGTCGCGCGCGATGTCTGACACCCACTGGCGCTGGTCGCGGCGGGGCTGCAGGTACTGCTTGAGCGACACCGCGCCCCACGACTGGAGGCGCGCGATGTTGTCCTCGGCGACCTCGTAGGTGGTGAGTTCGTTCTGGCGGACGGCGTCGCCGCGGTAGAGGGGGTCGCCCGTGGTGTAGGTGCGGGGTCCGACGAGGACGCCGGCCTCGATCATCTGGGCCGCCGGGAAGACGTCCTGCGACCACTGGGAGTTGTCGAGGTTGGAGGTGACGCCGTAGGCCAGCGCGACCGCCATCTCGAAGGCGTTGGGCGGGATGATGCCCCGGTATTCGCGGAAGAAGTGCGAGTGCATGTCGATGAAGCCGGGGATCAGCGTCTTGCCGGTGCCGTCGACGGTGTGGTCGGCGCCGGTGGGGTCGCAGGCGCCGGCCGGGCCGACGCAGGTGATGCGGCCGTCGGTGGCGACGAGGGTGCCGTTTTCGATGACTTCGCGGTTCTCGAGGGTGATGACGCGGGTGTTGGTGATGGCGACGGTGCCCATGCCGAGGGAGCCGCGGGGTACGTCGAGGGCGATGGTGAAGGTGTCGGTGGTCTCGGCGGCGACGTCGTGGGTGTAGTAGCTGGCCGCGCTGCCGAATTCGACCGTGTTGGCGTCGAGCCAACCGGGGAAGAGGCCCCCCTGCCGGCTGAGTTGCCGCACGGGGAGCTTGCCGCCCCTCTTGTTGACGGCCACCGCACCGCCGATGCCGGCAGCCGCGTTGGGGACTGGGACGAGGTAGGTGTTGTCGCCCTCGTTGAAGGCGGCGTGGCGGCCGTCGGGGGAGATCGTGATCTCGTCGGCGAAGGGGAGGACGAGGTGGGTGCGGGGGTCGGAGCCGTCGCGGGCCACGGAGCGCAGCCGGGTGGAGTCGCCCATCGTGCGGTAGAAGATGCGTCCGTCCGGGCCGAAGGCGCCCCGCACGAACTGGGTGCGGGTGGGGAGGGTGTTTCCGGGCACGCGGACGACGCGGCGGCCGGGGTCGGTGGCGGCCTCGTCGCCGGTTTCGGCGCCTCCGGTCGGGCCTTCCGCCGGGAAGAGCACCAGGTCGTACCAGGGATTGTGCGCGACGGATCGGTAGCGGACGGTTGCGCCCGAGCCGCGCGTGGCCAGGATCTCCGAGCCGTCCGGGCTCCACTGGGTGTGCGCGTACTCGCCGGCTTCGGCGCTGATCTGCCGCGGGTTGCCGCCGTCGGCGTCGATCCGCATGACGTGGCCGGTGGCGTTCTCGTCGACCGTCGTGTAGGCGATCGAGCGGCTGTCGGGCGACCAGGACGGCGAGTACTCGAAGCGCTTGCCCGCGTCCGATGTGAGGCGGCGCGGCGTCCCGTCGGGCAGGTCCATGACCCAGACGCGGCCGGCCGCGGTGAACGCAAGCCGCTCCCCATCGGGCGAACCCGTGGCCCAGCGTGTGAAAGTGATGGGGACGGGACCGTCGTCGATGCGGAAGGGCTGGTAGGCCTGCTCAGAGATCACCCTGTGGACCCGCGCGGTGAACGGGATGGTCACGATCTCCCCGCTGGCCACATCCAGCCGCCTCAGCTTCCCTCCCTGCGCGATCACGATCGAGGCACCGTCGGGCGCCCACGCGTAGCCGGGCAGCACGCGGATCGTCTTCATCCCCTCGGTCATGTCCTGCGCGATCGGGTCCATGACGATCCGCTCGGTGCCGGTGTCGAGGTCGCGAAGCCAGAGCGCGGTACTTGGCCCGAACTCGTGCCCCTTCCACTCGATCGTGGCGTCGGGGAGGCGGCGGGCGAAGGCGAGGTGGCGGCCGTCCGGCGAGACCTCGCCCGAGAAGCCGCCGCCGCCGGAGAGGCGGTACTGACGCGACGGCACCCCGCTCGTCACCTGCGTGATCTCGCCGTTCCCGAGGTCCATGCGGCGGATGTTCATGGTGCCCTGCAGGGCGTCGCGCACCAGGCGGTCGTCCAGCAGGCCCGTCTCGATGTCGTCGAGCGCCCACGGCACCGTCTGCCCCGGGGTGCGCACGTGGTAGAAGAGGTAGCGTCCATCCTCCGACACCGACGGCCAGGACGCACTGCCGCCCTCGCTCGTCACGACCTCGATTCCGGTGCCGCCGTCCACGTGGTACATCCAGATTCCGCCGCCCTGCGCCACGAGGATGTACTCGCCGTCGGCGGTCCATTCGGGCATCGTCACGCGGGTGTCCATGCTGGACTGCACCTGGCGCGGGTTCGAGCCGTCCGCGTCCATCACCCAGAGGTTGGTCTGGCCGGCCCGGTCCGAGACGAAGGCGATGCGCGTGCCGTCGGGGGAGAACTTCGGGTGGTAGTTGACCGCGACGCCGCTCTCCTGGGTGAGGCTCTCGGCCTGGCCGCCCTCCGCGGGGACGCGGTAGACGTGCGCGAGGAGATCGAAGACGATCCACCTGCCGTCGGATGAGATGTCCACCGACATCCAAGTCCCCTCGTCGGTCTCGAAGTCGATCTCGCGGACCTCGCCCCGCGCGAGGGTGACGTCCCAGTCGGGGTCGCCGGCGCCTTCCGTGCCGCCCGTGTCCTGGGCGGATGTGGGGGTGGGGAGGGCGGCGTTGGCAACCCCGGCCGCGACTGCGAGCGCAAAGGCGTTCAGGGCGGACCGGGCGACCAGTGCAGTGGCGCGTCCTGGGAGAACGGCCGCCATCGGGACGCGGACATCGGCGCGTGACATGGGTGCCTCCGTGGCAGGGGCGGAGCGGTGGGACACCCGGTCAGAATAGGGAACGGCGGCGCGGGGGGCCACCGAAGGAAACTCCCGCGGCAGGACTCGAACCTGCGACCCGACGGTTAACAGCCGTCTGCTCTACCAGCTGAGCTACGCGGGAATATACGGCACAGACCTTAATCGTCGCGCCGGGTGTTTTGGAAGTCAATGCGGGTCATCGGCCCCGATTCCACAGGGGGCTGCTAGACATTGAACCGCACATACATGATGTCGCCATCGGCCACGGTGTACTCCTTCCCCTCCACGCGCATCTTCCCGGCCTCCTTCACGGCCTGCTCCGACCCGAACTCGGCAAACACCTCATACGGGATGATCTCGGCCCGGATGAAGCCGCGTTCCATGTCACTGTGGATGCGCCCGGCGGCGCTGCGTGCCACCATCCCCCGGCGTATGGGCCATGCGTGCACGTCCTCCGGACCGACGGTGAAGAACGAGATCAGGTCCATCAGCGAGTAGGCCGCGCGGATGAAGCGGTCAAGCGTGGGCTCGCCAAGCCCCATGTCGGTAAGAAACTCGGCCTGGTCTTCGGGGTCCAATGCCGCGATCTCGGCCTCAACCCGGGCCGACAGGACCATCGCCGCCCCACCCTGCGCCTCGATCTCGGCGGCCAGCTCCGCATCCAGCGGGTCGGCGGCACTTTCCTCCTCCACATTCACCGCCGCCAGCAACGGCAGATCGCTGAGCAGCCCGTATCCCTTCAGGAACCCCCGGTACAGCTCCTCGGGGGGCACAAGCCGCAGGGCCTTCCCGTCCTCCAGCGCCGCTACGGCGGCCTCGAAGGCGCCGATCTCCTGCACGTCCGCGCGTTCCTTGCGGGCGCGGTCGAGCCGGCGCTCCGCGACGCCCAGGTCGGAGAGCACGCACTCGGCGTGGAAGGCCTGCAGGTCACCCAGCGGGTCGGGCGCGGCATCGAGTGCGGGGTTGACGAAGTCGCGCAGCACGAGGCAGAGCGCTTCCCGGTCCCGGATCTGCTGCAGCGCCGACGGGGAGAGGACCTGCGCGTTGGAGCCGTACTCTCCCGGGACGTCCTTGAGGTTGATCGTGGCGTGGGTCGTCTTCTTCGGGGCGTAGGCGCGGGAGAGGAGGTCGACGCGGGGGTCGGGGACCCGCACGGTGCCCACCCGGACCTCGCCGCCGTATCCGACCGGCACGTCCAGGCCGGTCATGGCGTTGAACAGGGTCGTTTTCCCCGACCCGGCAAAGCCCGCGAGGACGAATTTCATGGGGCCAGGGCGGCGATGGCGGACGCCGGGCCCAGGATTGCCATCCCGGACGCCGTGGTCATGGCAGCCGGTGCTATGGAGGCCAGCGCCGCGGCCGGACCGAGGCCCGGCCGCGGCGCGGCAAGGTTGTCAGCTTCCCCCGAGATTCGGATTCGATTCCCACTCGTCGATACCGATCTCGAAGCACACGTCACGGCCGGCAAGCGAGGGATCGTTGATTCTCCTGAGGTCGTTGAGGCGATGAGCCTGCAGCCACAGTTCAGCCGAACGCTCGTACATCAGCTGATCCATCACAGCCGATTGGCTCATCTCTCCCTCGTAGGGATCGAGAGATACGAATGCCCGCACCTCGTTGATGAGCGCGACCGCGCGTTCAAGGCTCCCAATATTCAACTCGGCCTCCGCTTCGATCAAGCGGACTTCCTGCCAGGTCGAGATGGGAATGGGCGAGTCCCGGTCCTTGTACTTCTCCTGTTCCACGTACTTCCGGGTCGGGTCCGGCCCGGTCTCGTTGGGCCCCCGGTCGATGAAGGACGTTCTCGGATCCGCGATGAAGCGAGAATCGTCGTAGAAGGTGGGATGGACGCCGGCTTCACGCCTTGTCAGGGTGCGCGTCAGGCTGGCGACCGAATTCTGCTCGCGCCCGCTGTTCTGCGAATAGATGGCGTCGAAGCCGAAGCCGGCCGGAATCGCTTTCGCGTCCGCCAGGGCGCCCGCATGGTCGCCCAGCATGGACCGGACGCGCGCGCGTCCCGCCTGGGCCCGCATCGCCCAGTCGGGCGCTCCCGCTCCCGTCGCGATGGACATCGCGGAGGAGAAATCCTCTTCGGCGAGCCGATAGAATTCCGCGGGCGGCATCGCCGGTCCACCGTTCAGGGTACCTTCGCAGAAGTTGTCGGCGAGCATCACCTTGGCGTATCCCCCATACACCCGCACCTGCGCGGGCTCGGACATGGCCCCCCCTCCGAAACTCTCGTCGATTCGGCGAGCTGCGTCGTCCGCCACCCAGATCGATCGTGACACCTGGTTGTAGACGCCGTTTCCGTTGGAGGTGCGGTCCATCAGGCCCGTCTCTACCGACCTCCAACTCGGGAAGGAGCCGGTATGGATCAGCTCGAACGAAACGAGTCCCATGATGTTGATCGCGTTGTCGTACATGTCGATCCAGTCTCCCGCGACTCCGTTCACCAACGGAGCCAGCGCCGCCTCCTGATCCAGATCCTGCTCCAGGATGTCCTGTTCATTCTGCACGTCGAACAGGCCGTCACATGCCGCCGACGGGAGGAGCAACGCTGCAAGTGCGAACCCGCCGAGCCACGGCGACCGGAAGCCGGTGCCACCGAGAAGCTTGTAACCGCTGGTCATGGTGTCTCTTCCTTTCTGATCGTATTTCATGTCGTCCTCCCGTCACATCGATGTCCGGAAGGTCATCAGGAAGATCCTCGGCGGCGGCAGGGTGTCGAAGTCCTGTGCATTGCGCAGGTTGGACGCCCCGTCCCAGTTGGTCTCGGGGTGGATTCCCGAGAACACGCTCCACATCCACAGATTCCTCGCGGACAACCGGATGCTGGACCGTGACATGCCGAAGTTGGCCAGCCACTCGTCGGGAAGATCGTAGCCGACGCTGATCTCGCGAATCGTGAAGAAGTCGGCCGGTTCCCAGAAGCCGGTGTAGCCCAGGGTGGTCGTGTAGTTGTAGAGCGAGTCCGACGCCGGGGTCGGAGTTCCGTTCGGCCGCTCGACCAGGGAGAGGTATTCGTCTCCGGTGCGCACCCGGTTGGACCAGTATCGGGAGAAGTTGTTCTTCACCATTCCGCCGCGGAACTCGGACATCGCGGACAGGGTGAGGGAGTTCCATCGGAACTGGTTCGAGTACGATCCGAACCAGCTCGGGTCCTTGCGGCCCTGGTACTCCTGCTCTTCGCTGCGGCTGTGCGTCCGCGTGTTCGGATCCCAGCCCTCGAGCTCGAAGCCCCAGGCTCCGTGCACGGGATACCCCTCCGTGATCCTGTATCCGAAGCCGCTGAGGTCGGCGACCCCGCCCATGTCCGTGACTTCGTTGTGCTGGGTCGCGAACTGTGCGTTCCCGGACCACTCGAAGTCCTGCGAGCTGTAGAGCAGCGCGTTTACCCCGATCTCCACCCCGCGGTTTTCGATCGCCCCGATGTTGGTCAGCTGATCGGCGAGGAAGCCCTGTGACGATGGGTAGGGCTTGAAGAGGAGGGCGTCCCTGGTCGTCTGGAAGTACGCGGTCGCCTCGACGCCTATCCGGTCGTCCAGGATCCCCGCGTCGAACCCCACTTCGATCTCCTGGGAACGCTCCGGTCCCAGATCGGGATTCCCGATATTGCCGGGAGTGACCGCGGGCAGCCCTCCCTGTGCTGACACGGGCACCCAGGTGCGGTCTGCGGCAAACTGGGCAGGGGCGAGGCCGGACTCTCCGTACGCCACCCGGAGTTTCATCGTCGGGAGCAGGCCGCTGGGCCAGAACCCCTCTTCAGAGATGTTGTAGGCCAGCGATGCCTTCGGGTAGAGCTGCGTATTGAACTCGTTCCCGAAGGCGGAGTTTCCGTCCAGCCTCATGCCGGCGGTGAGGAACAGCTTGTCCCAGAGTCCGAATGTCCCCTGGGCGAATACCCCCGCGTTGATCTCTTCGACGCGGCGCTCGGACCCGGTGGTTACCGAGGTCGCGTCAACCGACTTGACCCCTGGCGCCGGGAAGTCCGTGCCCCGCGCGTCAACCCGGACGGTATTCTCAAAGTTGCCCTGGAAGCCGCCCGTGACCTCCGATGCGAACCAGTCGGTAAAGTCGTTCGAAACGGTCGCGCGGTACTCCGTCGTCACGTCGCGGAAGGTGCGGGTATGGTTCCGCTTGTTTCCCAGCTTGTTTCCCGAGCCCTCGTAGCCGAAGGGGAAGAACTTGGTGAACTCGTCCGTGAACCAGTCCACCCCGGTTCGGAAGGTGTGGCTGAATCGGTCGTTGGGCCGGTGGACGACTTCAAAACCGGATGTCGCCCGCAGGACCCGTTGAAAATTCTCCAGCGTGCTGTTGGCCGCCACGCTCCCGAAACGCTCTCCGTATGGCCGGTCCACTGTAGCCGTATAGGGCAGACCGCTCGCGAACTGCGAATAGAGTCCGTGCAGCGCGTTGTTGTCGTCGGGAACCCGCAATCGGTTGTGGATGAGATTGGAGGTAGCCGTCACCGTCACGGTCGGGCTTAGAACCGTGGTGAGATTCAAGCGGCCGGAAATGACCCTGTTCCAGTTGGCATCGCCCTTGAGCGAAGCCTCCTGGCCCTTGTAGCTCCCCGAGATGAAGTAGCGAACCGACTGCCCGCCTCCGCTCACGGAACCGGCGTAGCGGTGGTGGTAGCCGTTCTCGACCAGCTCCGTGGGGTCGCGGGCCTGGAAGCCGTCGGGTCCCCGGAAGAGGTGGTTCATCCGGCCCGGGAAGGTGTCGGTCGGCGTCCGCTCGAAGCCCTGCTCGACTTCGAAGTTCCACTGCGGCGCGCCCGTCCGGCCCCGCTTAGTGAAGATCTGGATGACCCCGTTGGCGCCCTGTGTGCCGTACATCGTGGAGGCGGCCGAGCCCTTCACGATCTCGATCCTCTCGATCTCCGAGGTCGAGATGTCCTGCAGCCGCGAGATGTCCATGCCGCCGAACCAGACGCCGCCCTGGTCGTGGGAGGCGTCGACTCTGATCCCGTCGATGTAGACGACCGGATCACCGCTCAGTGACACGGAAGTCATGCCGCGGATGCGGATGATTCCACCCAGGCCCACGGTTCCGGAAGCAAGATTCATCGCGACACCCGCCGACCGCCCCTGAATGAGCTGGTCGACACTCGTGATCGGTGCCGCCGCCGTCACATCGAGGGCGTTCACCGTCGAGATGGAGTTGCCGAGCTTTCGCTTGGCGGTCTCCTGGGCCGATCCCGTCACCACCAGCTCGTCGAGGCTGATCGCGCGCTCCGTCAGCGCGAAGTCGGCCAGTGCGGTCTCGCCGACCAGCACCGACACCTGGGTCTCTGCCACTCCGAACCCGATCATGTCCGCCCGGACCGTCACCGGTCCGGCGGGTACATTGGGGATGAGAAAGCGCCCGTTGTTGCCCGTGATGGTGCCGAGCCCGGTCCCGGCGATCGTGACCTGCACTCCGGAGAGTGGCCGACCGCTGGTCTCGTTGGTCACCAGCCCCGTCACGGTGCCGGCCTGCTGCCCCAGCAGCGGCGCGGCACTCAACAGGAACGCGGCGCAGGCCGACAGGCAGAGCCGGAATGGATGGCGTGAGCGAGTGTTCATCCGTACCTCCTTCGAATTGGTCCGGCGAACTCACCCCGCTTTGCTCAGGTCACTGTCCCCCAGACCCGGTGCATTACAATCAACATACGGAGTCGTATACACTTTTGCGAGCGCAGAGGCGTGCGGTAGCCCATGGACGAATTCGCACGGACACCGAGGGTGGAAGGGGGGCCGGGCTGGCGAGGCTGGCGACCGGCCGTCCATCGGCAGTAGTGTCTTCCTTCCACGGACGACCCCATCTGTAGCAGACCCAATGCCACACAGCCGAGACATCGACAGCTTCGATCGCCGCCTCACGCGTCGCGGCTTCTTCACGACCGGTGCCGCAGGACTCGCGGCCACCTCGCTCTCCGCCTGCTCCGGCACTCAGGACACCGAAGGCACAGCCGACCGTCCCGACCTGACCCGGCCCACCGGACTCGATGACGACGCCTGGGCCCACGTCCGCGCCCAATTCATCCTCGAGCCCGGCACCGCGTACATGAACAACGCCAGCCTGGGCATGCCGCCCGCGTCTGTTGCCGAGGCGGTCGCTTCCGGTTACGACGCGCTCTCCCGGGAGCCCCTGCGTGGCAAGAACGAGCTCGGCCAGGCCATCGCCAGCCGCGTTGTGCCGGGACTCGCGAGCTTCCTTGGCGCGGCGACCGATGAAATCGTCCTGACGCGCAACGCGACCGAAGCGCTGCACATGGGCGCGGTCGGCGTGCGGCTGCAACCCGGCGACGAAGTCCTGATGACCACCCAGGAACATCCGGCCGGGAGCCGTCCGTGGGACTACCGGGCAACGCGCGACGGCGTGAAGGTGAGCCGGGTCTTCATCCCCAGCCCCTTCGAGACGGAGGATGAGGTGGTGAAGCTGGTGGAGGATGCGCTCACCCCGGCGACCCGGGTCCTCGCCTTCTGTCACGTCACGCGCGGCGGACACCTATACCCGGTGAAGCGGCTGTGCGCGCTGGCCCGCGAGCGCGGCATCGTGAGCCACGTGGACGGCGCGCAGGCGGTGGGGATGTTCCCCGTCGACCTGCAGGACCTGGGGTGCGACACCTATTCGGCCAGTCTTCACAAGTGGCTGCTCGGCCCGATGGGCACCGGCGTGTTCTACGTGCGGGCCGACGCCCGGGACCGGGTGGACTCGGCGTTCGCGTACGACGCCACTCCCGACGCGCCCGCCTACCAGCCGCCGGGGACCGTAGGATTGCCGGTCCGGGCCGCGCTGGCCGCCTCGCTGGATTTCGTCGAGGCGCTCGGGATCGACAACGTCGCCGCCCGAACGCGCCATCTGTCCGACCACCTCAAGGCACGGCTCGCCGAAATGTCCGGAGCGACGATCCTGAGCGGGCCGACCCCGGCGACCTCCTGCCCCGGCTCCACGATCTTCGAACTCGAGGGCGTCGACGCTGTGGAAGCGGTCGCCCTGATCGCCGAGCGCGCGAGCATCCACATAGACGAGCACCAGCGCGACGGACACAACGCGATCAGGATCTCAACCCACGTCTACAACACCACCGCCGAGATCGACCGGGTCACCGAAGCACTGGAAGGGCTGCGTTCAACACGTTCGTAACGTAATGTAAACATTACATTTTGTAATGTTTACTATACATTCTGGCCATGTGTCACCACCGAAGGAGTCAGTCCCATGTTTCGTTCACCGACCTTGAGGGTAGCCCTCGCCTGCGTCCTCTCCCTCTCCGCCGCCGCGTGCGCCATCGAGCCCATCCCGGACGAACCGGAGAGCCAGGTTCCCGCACCCGAGTTCACCCTCGGCACCGAGAACACCCACAACCGGTGGAGCCGGACGATCCCACCTGTGTTGACCGTCCCCTCGGGAGCCGTGGTCGAGGTGCGGACCAAGGAGGCGTCCGACGGCCAGATCACCGAGACCACGACCGTCGACGAGTTGGCCGACGTCGACTTCGGCCTGATCCACGCCCTGACCGGTCCGATCCATGTCGAGGGGGCCAGCCCGGGTGACATCCTCGCGGTCACGCTGCACGAGATCGACGTCGCGGGCTGGGGCTGGGCGACGATCCTCCCCGGCTTCGGCTTCCTCGCCGACGAGTTCACCGAGCCCTGGATCCGCGGCTTCCCCATGGAGCCGGGAGCGACCGAAGTCCCCTTCAACGAGAACATCACGATCCCGCTCGCTCCCTTCCCCGGCGTCCTGGGCGTCGCGCCCGACACCGACTCGATGCTGGTGACGATCCCCCCGCGCACCAACGGCGGCAACATGGACAACCGTTACATGAAGGCCGGAACGACCGTCTACATCCCCGTTCAGGTCGAAGGCGCGCTCTTTTCCATCGGCGACGCCCACGCGGCGCAGGGGGACGGCGAAGTCTCCGGCACGGCGATCGAGGCGCCGACGAGAATCGTGCTACAGCTCGATGTGCTGGAGAACACCCGCGGCATTGTCGAGACCCAGTACGAGACCGACGAGTACTACGGCGTCACCGGCTTCGCCACCACGATCGATGAGGCCGCGAAGAAAGCCACGCGCTACATGATCGACTACCTGGTCGCGGAGCACGGCCTGACGCGCAACGAGGCGTATGTGCTGTGCTCGCTTGTGGGCGACTTGAAGATCTCGGAAACGGTGGATGTGCCGCACATGCTGGTGAGCATGCACATGCCGAAGGGGATCTTCGGGTCCTGAGTTGAGGACTGTCTCCTGGAGTTCCGCCAAGCTATCGCGCCACCGCATCGCGCGCCTGAATCTCTTGCCATCCCCGTGCCCTTCGGGCCTGCGCAAGCTCATAGCTCGCCTGCATTCGCATCCAGTGATCCGCCGTACCCCAGCCGATGGCCTCCAACGCGAGCGCCATGTTTGCCGAGACGCCAGCCTTGCCGTTGAGCAGCCGCGACAGGGTCCCCCGCTCGCACCCAAGGCGCGCTGCCGTCTCGGTCACGTTCCATCCGACATCGTCCATGCTTTCACGGATCAGTTCCCCCAGGTGCGGCGGGTTCAGCATCGCACCCACGCGCTCGCCGCCAATACCGTTCATGTTCTCCCCTCCTTGCATCAGTGGTAGTCTACCAGATCCACATCCACGGCCTCGCCCTCCTTGAAGCGTGGGCTGGCAACGGCGAGGCGGCTGCCTGGCGGTGACTAACGGCCGATAGTATCCCAGGCCACTGTATCCGCCGTGACCGGCGGGACAGCGCCGGTCCCATCCTCGCCCGGCGCGGTCTCAGGAGTGGTCTCGGCCGTGTCGGCAGGCACGGTGTCACGGTCCTCCAACGGCGCCGCACCCGCACCCAGCCCCACGATCCGCACCTCCCGCGTCTGCAGGTCCACGGTCACACTGGCCCGGATCATCGCACGGTCGGACAGCGTGCGGACATTCGGCGCCAGCTCGGGCGGCCGGGCAAACCGGTCGGCACCCACAAGCTCCCCTGGACGGAGATGGTGTTCCACCACCGTGAAGCGCAGCAGATCGTCGGCCGGGCCGGGACTGAAGTCGAGGAGGACGCCGCCGGCACGCGTGCCCCAGTGCTCCAGCTGTGAGAGCTCACTGCCGGGCGGCGGGGCGGTTTCGTTGACTGCGGCTGGGCGCGGGGTCTCCTCGTCGAAGCGGAAGAGCATCATCTCGGCCCCGATCGAAGAGGCGACTGCCAGCCGGATCCCGTCGTCGCGCGCCGGGTCGCTGACGATGGAGACGGTCGGCGGCGCCAGGCCGACCGGCTCCGCCGGAGCAACGGAGTAGCGGCGCGGACGGGGCGTGAACCCGGCCAGGGAGTCGGGAGCGCTGACCGCACCGAAGGGTCCGACCATCTCCGCCGCCCAGGCGGTCCCGGGGTCCGATTCGTCCCGTGACGGGTCGGTGCCCCAGTAGGCCGAGCCCGTCCCGTGGTCCAGCGCGTAGACCAGCGTCGAAGGGGCCGGCCGCTCGGCGGAGGGCGTCGCGGTGGACATTCCGAGTGCCAGAAACACTCCGGCGGCCAGAGAAGCGGCGAGCGGCGCCCACCACCCGTTGGGCTCGCGCACCGTATCGAGCACGGGAACCAGCATCGCAAACGCCAACCCCATCAGCGCGGCCAGCACCACGGCGAGCTCCAGCCCCATGGCCGCCCAGACCCCTTCCGTCAGCGGCGTGAGGACGACCACCACCGGAATCGCCGCGATCACCACGCCAAGCCACCGCATGAACCCCACCCGGTTCCGGCCCCGGACCCCGGCCACCACCAGCACGGCCACACACCCCGCGATTGCCGGCCACTGCAGGTTCATCGCCGCCATCGGGAACATCACCGTCGCTGTCGCGGCCAGCCCGACCGGCACCAGGAGTGCGCCCAGCGCCAACTCCGCTGCGCTCAGCCACCGCCGGAACGGGCTCATCACGGCAAGCACCAGGGCCAACGCAGCCGCGGCGATCGCCAGCACGTACCACCCCTCGGCGTGGAACGACCCGGCGTGAAGCGCACCAAGCTCGACGTGCGCACCGCTGCGCCAGCGGTACAGGTAGAATGCCGCTGCACCGACGAGGCCCAGGTACACGAGCGACACCAGCAACCCGCCCACCACCCCGCCGGCTCTCCGTCCAGCCCGGCCGGCGACCACGAACGCGATCAGCCAAAGCAACACCGCGGCGATCCCCAGCGCCCATATCCATGTCGTCCCATAGGTCACGAGCCCCACAACCGGGAAGGACGCATAGCTGAGGTTCGGCGCGTTCACCGTGGTGAGATCGGCGTTGCCGAAATGCGTGAGCATCGCCAGCGCGTGCTCGCCGTGGTGCTGCAGGGTCGCTTCCGAGAGGTTGGCGGGGGAGTCGTAGTACTGGTGATACACATGCGCGCGCCCCACGGCGGCAAAGTTCAGTCCCTGTTTGCCCGCCTCCTTGAAGGGCGTGAAATCGGTGTCGTTGGGCATGCGCCGGTAGATCTCGTAGCCGATCGAGTTCGCGGCCGGATAGGGATCGGCCTGGCGCAGGGCCTCGATCACCCAGCCGTTGTTTTCGCCCGTCTCGAACATCATCGAAGGGCCGCCGCCGCCCCGCATTTCGAGGGATATCAACACCACCACGTCGTCCAGCCAGGGATGCCCGTCGACAAACGCGCGGGCACCCAGCAGGCCGAGCTCCTCCCCGTCGGTAAGCAGGACGATGACGTCGTTGCGAAGCGGCTCCCGCTCTCCAAGCGCCCGCACAGTCTCCAGGATCGCGACCACGCCCGAGCCCGCGTCGCCCGCGCCCCGCGAGATCTCGCGGCTGTCGTAGTGCGCGGTGACGAGCACCGCCCCGCCGCCTGCCTCCGCGCCGGGTATCCGGGCCAGCACGTTGCGCACCGTCGCGGCTCGCGTGAAGAACCCGCCCGACACGAACGAGGTCGCGGTCTGCACTTCCGGCTCGTGTCCCAGCCCGCGGAGCTGATCAACCAGGTATTCCCGCACCTCGGCGTGGGCTGGCGAGCCCGTTGGCCGCGCTTCGGACGCGATCTCCACCAGGTGTACCATGGCCCGCGCCGACGAGAAGACCGAGTCCGGGGCACTGGCCGGGACCGGTGCCGGGATCGACCTGTAGGAGCTCGAAAACCAGGCGGTCAAGACGAGGATGAGCAGGGTCAGAAGGCCGCGGAGGCCGCGCCACGGAGGAGGTGCCGGGAACAGGTCGGAGTCAGCCGCCGAATCCGGCGTACCGAAGTCGTCTGCTCGCATGGCTGCCCTGGCCTCCCTCTTTGCCCGCTTTTTCTGTTGCCGCTCGGCCTTTCGCGCCATTCTGGCCCGGCGCTTCAGCTCCGCGCGGTTCGGGGCGGCGTCCGGGGCAGCGCGGTTCGGCGCGGCGTCCCGTGCTGTGCGGCCCTCGGCACCGTCCCGGCCGCGCGGCGCGGCGCCGCCCGCGGCAACGCGGCCCTGCCGACCGGCATGGCGGCCACCATGCGCCCGCGAGGCGCCCGCAGCGGCACCCCGGTCTCCCGCAGGCGCACCCTCGCCGGTCCCGCCCCGTTTGCGCGCGGCCACCTCGCCCGCGATTTCGCGCTCAAGCTCCTCAATCTCATCTTCGCTGATCCCGAGTTCGGCAAAGGACGGAATCTTCGGCAGCTTGTCCTTACCCATGCCCTTCCTCCGTACCGGCCGCTAGATCGGCCCGTCCTCCCAGGGTCCCCACAGCGCGTAGGTTGCGCTGGCCCGCGAGCCCCCGAGAGTGCGGGAGCCCTGCACGTTGAAGAATAGCACACGGCCGTCGGGGCTGAAGCACGACCCCGCGAACTCGCCCGGCTGCGGCGCCCCCTCCGGATGCGGCGCGCGCACCAGGTTCACGATCTGGCCCTCGCGGTTCAGGCCGCGGACGAACTGCTCGCCGGTGGCATCCTCGCACAACACGAGGCCGCCGCGCGGACTCACCACGATGTTGTCCGGGCCTTCCAGAACGTCCGGTGAAGGAGATTCGAAGACCATGGTGAGTTCGCCTGTGTCGTCGGTCACCGGACGATAGTGGAAGACCTGGCCGCACAGCGCGTCGCCGCCGTTCGTCGAGACCACGTAGATGCCGCCGTCGCCGTGGAACGCCCCTTCGAGGCGGGCGAACCGTGCCGCTCCCTTCGCCACCCCCTGCCTGAAGACAGAGAGCTGATCGGATTCGGCGTTTGGCGGATCGGGGTCGTCGATGTCCACCCAATGCACCGGATGGGTGTCCCCCGCGGTCTGTCCGCGGGCGGTCAGATAGCCCGGGTGGCCGGTGACCGCCATCATCTGCAGCCGGCCGCCGGCAGCGAGCACGCCCGGTTGATCGGGAATGAACCGGTACAGGCCCGCGCCGGGGAGCCTGTCCGGCACATACCAGGTGTCCTCGGTCTCGTAGACGATGCCCGTCTCGGGGTCCACCGCGACGGCCTCGTGAATGAAGCGGCCCATGGCGCGGATAGGCACCGGATCCACGGGACCGGTTGCGTCGACCGGAACCTCGAAGATGTATCCGTGCGGCCGCTCGTATCCCCTCTCGGAACCGTGGGTGATCTCTTCGCAGGACAGCCAGCTGCCCCATGGTGTGGGCCCGCCGGCGCAGTTGACGATGGTGCCTGCCAGGGAAACGAACTCGTCGACGAGCTCGACGCGCACGTCGCTGTCTGCGCCCGAGATGCGGACCTCGAGCGACGTGGTCCCGCCGGTCCCCCGGGGATCGTAGGCGGGCTCTGCGGCCGCCCGCCCCTCGTCGGCGTCGTCGACCATTTCGTGGTTGCGGATCAGGCGGACGTTGCCGTTGGGGAGGGGGAAGGCGGCCATCCCGTCGAATGCGTTGGGCACCGTCAGCCCGTCCCGCACGGTCGACTCCCGGCCTCCCGAGCTGAGGCGCACACAGGTAAAGCTCTCGGGGATTTCCAGTTCGGGGCAGTCGACGCTGGGGGCCAACTCGCCGTACGGCTTGATGATCGGGTGGAGCCGCGCCTTGCGCCCCACCCCCGGCAGCGGTGGATGGAGAGCGGATTCGAGCCCGCTCGCCCGATTGTGGGCGATCAGCCCGGCGAGCGACGGCGTCAGCACCGCGCTCCCACCGGCCGCAGCCAGCTTTCTGATAAATACGCGGCGGTCCATCGGCATCGGTTCTGTCCTCCGATCGGTCACTGGCTCGCAGGTGCTCTGCGAAGCGCGGGCCGGGGTGCCCAGGCGGTCATAATCCTGCGGTGGGTCCTTTGCGGTGTGCAACCCTCCCGGACATTCCGTACATTCACAACCCATTCAGATTCGGTCCTCACAGCGCCGGGAGAGTCAGGGATGCCGCAACAGAGCCGCCGGGAATTCCTCAAGACGACGGCCACGGCCGCAGGCGCGCTCGGCCTGGGGGTCGCCTGCGGGCCCTACGTGGACGCGGGCGCCGATGGGCCCGCCCCGATGTCGATCCTCGTCCTGGGCGGCACCGGTTTCATCGGCCCGCACATGGTGCGCTACGCCACGAGCCGGGGACACACGGTCACCCTCTTCAACCGGGGCCAGACCAACACCCACCTCTTCCCCGAGCTGGAAAAGCTGGTGGGCGACCGCGACGGCGACCTCGGGGCGCTGGAAGGCCGCAGGTGGGACGCCGTAATCGACAATTCCGGATTCTTTCCCCGGCACGTGCGCGATTCCGCCACGCTGCTGGCCGATTCGGGCCGCTACCTGTTCGTGTCCTCGATCTCGGCGTATAAGGACCTCACCCCGCACGGCATCACCGAGGACTACGAGGTCGGCCGCCTCGAGGACCCGACCGTCGAGGAGATGACCAACACCACCTACGGTCCCCTCAAGGCGCTCTGCGAGGAGGCGGTGCAGGAGATCTTCGGCGAGCGGGCCAACATCGTGCGCCCGGGCTACATCGTCGGTCCCGGCGACACCTCCGACCGGTGGACCTACTGGCCCGTTCGGGTGGCGGCGGGCGGGGACGTGGCGGTGCCCGGCGCGCCCGATGACCCGATTCAGTTCATCGACGCCCGCGACCTCGGGAGCTGGATGGTGCGCATGCTGGAAGACGAGGTCGGCGGCGTCTTCAACGGCGTGGGTCCCGCCGAGCCCGTGGACATGGCCACCTTCATCGAGTCCTGCCGCCAGGTCAGCGGCAGCGACGCGGCCCTCAGCTGGATCGACGCGGAGTTCGTCGAGGAACAGGGGGCGCTCTTCCCGATCTGGAACGCGACGACCGGCGACTGGGGCGGCGCACACCTCGTCGACCTCTCCCGCGCCCTCGCCACCGGCTACACGAGCCGGCCCATCGCCGACACGATCCGCGACACCCTGGAGTGGTGGAACACCCTCACCGAGGAGGACCGGCCCGGAGGCGCGATGCGATCCGGTCTGCGCATGCCCCCCGATCTCGGGTTCGGGCCCGCTACATTGGAGGAGATGAGGGCGGCGGAAACTGCACTGCTGGCGGCGTGGGCGGAACGCGCGTAGTGTTTACGGTTGCGGGCAGACGCACCGGCATCGGCACCCGGCGGCGTTGCGCGCCCAACGGTGACAACACGAAGCGAAGAGATTCATGGCAATTGAGGTGAATTGGACGCGGACCGATGGAGTCCTGGTCGCGAAACCCGTAGGCCGCATCTACAGTTCGGATTACCTGGATTGGCAGACCGAGTTGGAGTCCGGGATTCGTCCGGATGACACGAAGCTGGTGGTGGACTTCAGCGAGGTCCCCTACATCGGCAGCGCGGGCCTCCGGGTCCTGTTGATGACCGCCAGGCGCTTCAGCGGAGACGGCCACGCATTCGGTGTCTGCCAGCTGCGCCGGCCGATTTCGAAGGTCATGCGGGCCACGGGGTTCGACGGAATAATCCCGGCTTACGAGTCGGCGGAGGCGGCCGTCGCGGCCATGACCGGGGGAGATGACGCGGCCTGAAGAGCAAACCCGCCCACCCTCCGATGCCCTCTAAGCCTTTAGCCCGCAAGCGGCCTATGGGCTGGAAAAATCAATCGCCCGGGTTTTCCGCCTTCCAGCGATCATAGCGCATTCGGAGCGTCCTGACCGGGTTGGCGTTCTCGCCCTCCTGGATGTTCTCGTCGGTGACGTCGATGTAGAGCGAGTATTCCCCGTCGTTGAACGATTCGCCCTCGGGATCGTCGGCCTCTGCCACCAGAATGTAGGCCACGTGCGAAGTCTTGCCGTCGCAGGGCACGTGGTCGAGGAGCGGCTCGGATTCGCAGGTGCAGCGCCCGTCTCCGCCGGCGTTGTCGGCCGCCTCCATCGCGGCCATCACGCGGTCGGCCATCGTCCCGCCTTCGTCCTTGAACGCCGCCACCGCCAGATGGACCACGTCGTCGGAGGCCAGGATGTTGCCCTGGACGGAGAAGTAGATGCCCTCGGCCGGGATGCTGTCCGCCACCGCGAGCGACGCCGCGCCGTTGCCGCTTCCCGAGTGGCCCGCGCAGCGCCCCTGCAGGTCCACGATCCCGAACTGACGCCGCTCGAAGTCGGGGTCCTCGGAGAGCATCTCGATGATGCGTTCGGGGGCGGTCCCGTTCCTGAGTTCGGCGTAGATCAGCTCCTGATTGGCGCGGGTGCGGTCCACCCCGGCCTGCGCCGCCGCGACCGCAACCCCGGGTACGACGATCGCCTGGATGTCCATGAGATCCCTCGCCGGGAATCCCGCGAACCGGCCCTGCGCCACGCAGGTCGCCGACGCGATGACCACCTGGCCCGTGCGCGTGTCGATCGCGATGACCGACCAGGTCGCGGAGAGGGCGGCGGGGAAGATCGTGGCCAGGAGCAGGGAGACGAGCAGTCGGCGGGCTTGCCGCGTCAGGGAAAAGCGGGCCATGATAACCTCCGTTTTCGGTTCGTGAACCGACAACGTCCGGTTCGGTGACCCGCCGCGCAAGACGAGATGGGTTCGCCTGCGGCGTCAACGCACCGGCATCCCCCGACCCCAGCGGAGCATCGAACCGTGTCCGACCCACTCAGCCGCAGAAGCTTCGTGGACCGCAGCGCCACCCTCGCGGCCGGCGCCATGATCGTCCCCCGCCATGTGCTCGGCGGCCCCGGCTACCAGGCGCCCTCCGACCGCCTCAACCTCGCGATCATCGGAGTTGGCGGGCAGGGCACGGAGAACGCCCAGGAATTCGGCAGCGAACACATCGCCGCGATCTGCGACGTGCACTGGGGCATCGTGCATCGGCGGGTGCAGGAGCGGCTTGTCGACGGTGACGGAAATCCCCGCGAGAAGGGCCACCGGTGGCGCGAGCAGTTCCTGCAGGCACGCCAGTATAACGACTTCCGCGAACTGCTCGACAGCGAAGCGGACCTGGACGCGGTGCTCATCGCGACCCCCGACCATCTCCACGCGACAATGGCCAAGGCGGCGATGGAGGCGGGCAAGCACGTCTTCGTCGAGAAACCGCTCACCTACACCGTGCACGAGGCCCGGGCGCTCGCCGAGATCGCCGAGCGGACCGGCGTCGTCACCCAGATGGGCAACCAGGGCCACTCCGGCGACGAAGCGCGACTCGTCAACGAATGGGTCCAGGCCGGCGTCATCGGCGACGTCACCGAAGTCCACATCTGGACCAACCGGCCGATCTGGCCGCAGGGCATCCGCCGCCCCGCGCCCTGGGAGGAGGGCCTCAACCCCGGCTGGTACCAGCAGTGGCACCAGGGCGCAATCCAGTCGCTCGCCGCGGATGTCATGGACGCGGGATACCCCCTGCCCACCGGCATGGACTGGGACCTCTACCTCGGCCCCACGACGAAGGACATCCCCTTCCACCCCGTCTACCACCCCTTCAACTGGCGCGGCTGGGTCGACTTCGGCGTCAGCGCCCTCGGCGACATGGGCGCGCACCTCGTGGACCATCCCTACTGGGCTCTCGGCCTCACCTACCCCACCACCGTCGAAGCCACGTCGACCCCCTGGGGCGGCCCCGCCGACGACCCCGAGTCCTTCCCCCTCGCCATGCGCGCGCGCTACGAGTTCCCGGCCCGCGGGTCGCTGCCTCCCGTCGACCTCCACTGGTACGACGGCGGCCTCATGCCTCCCCGTCCGGCCGCCCTCCCCGACGACGTCGACCTCAACCGCACCGGCGGCGTCATGTTCGTGGGCGAGCGCGGCATCCTCATGCACGGCACCTACGGCCGCAATCCCCGCCTCTTCCCCGAATCGCTGACCGCCGAAGCCGAGCAGGTTCCGCAGACCCAGCCCCGCATCGAGGACACCCACCAGATGAACTGGGCCAACGCCTGCAAGACGGGCGGCGAGGCCTCCTGCCCCTTCGACTACGCCGCGCGCCTCACGGAGGTCATGCTCCTCGGCATCGTCGCCCTCCGCACCGGCCAGGGCAGGAAGATCCACTACGACGCCGACGCGATGCGCATCACGAACGTCGAGGAAGCCAACCAGTACCTGACGCGCGAGTACCGGGCGGGTTGGGAGGTTTGAAGGGTCTGGCACCTCGGCAAGGGCACGGAACCGTTGCCACCGGCCTCCCTACATCCCCGCCTTGCCTGCATGATAAACTTGAGATAATCTATATATCATCTTGAGTTGATCCTGGCGAGGCGACGGCCGATGTCCACCACCATCAACGTGAAGACGCTCCGCAACGAAATGG
This sequence comes from Longimicrobiales bacterium, assembly GCA_965211645.1. Taxonomy (GTDB): domain Bacteria; phylum Gemmatimonadota; class Gemmatimonadetes; order Longimicrobiales; family Gaopeijiaceae; genus Bin94. The sequence goes on from OZ242947.1 coordinate 2,178,462, forward strand.
GGCGCATCATCGAGCGGGTGGGGCGGGGAGAGGACTTCACCGTCCTCTACCGCAGCCGTCCCGCCTTCCGGATCGTTCCCCTGGGCGAAAGCCTCGCCCGGGGCCTCCCCGAAGACGACGCGCTCTTCGGCGCGGAAGCCGTGGGACGCTCGAGCGACGGACTGACCGCCGCCGATCACGACCGCATCCTCTACCGACAACTCGGTGAGTAACTGGCACCTGTTTGTCGACACGGCCGGCTGGATGGCGATGGCCGACTCGGCGGACCCGATGCACGCGACTGCCCGTCAGGCGCGCGACTCGTGGCTGCGCGGCGGCGGCGTGCTGACCACGACGGACTACGTGGTCGACGAGACGCTGACGCTTCTCCGCGCCCGCCTGGGACTGGACGCGGCCGCCCGTTGGTGGGCACAGGTCGAAGCAAGTTCGCGGGTGCGGTGGGAGCTCATCAGCCCGGCGCGCGCCGGGAGTGCCCGCGAGTGGTTCTTCGACTGGCGCGACAAGGATTTTTCCTTCACCGATTGCACGAGCTTCGTCGTCATGCGGGAGCTGCGGATCCGGAAGGCTCTGACCACGGACCGGCACTTCATGCAGGCCGGCTTCGAGGTCGTCCCGGGAATCGGGTGAGGACCAACGCCGCGTAGCGTCGGCGTTTGCCGCCCGGACACTCGCCGCACGCAGCGCCGATTGCGGTGACGGGGTCTGGCAGGTCGGCGCGCGCCGAACCGTCTGGTTCACTATCCGCATATGACGTCGGTTGCCCGCTACCGCCCCGCACCCGACACTAGAAGCACCACCCTGTTCGTCCCCCAATTCCGGAACCGGTGACATGTCACACACCCGCCGCACATTCCTCGCCGCCTCGGCAACTGCCGCAGGCGCCGCCGCGCTCAGCCCGGCGACCGCCTTCGCCGGCTCGGCCGCACGCCCGGCCGACTCCGCCCTCCTCCCCACCCCACCCGACCCCGCGCCCCGCCCCCTGCGGATCCTCATTCTGGGCGGCACCGGGTTCATCGGGCCCCATCAGGTGCGGTATGCCATGTACCGGGGCCACGACGTCACGATCTTCAACCGCGGCCGCACCGCCCCCGACCTCTTCCCCGGCGTGGAGGCGCTCATCGGCGACCGGGACGGCCAGCTCGGCGCGCTGGAGGGCCGGACGTGGGACGCCGTCATCGACAACAGCGGTTACGTGCCCCGGCATGTGCGCGATTCGGTGGCGCTGCTGCGCGACAACGTGGGGCGGTATCTCTTCACATCGACCGGATCGGTGTACGACTTCGACCAGGACGAACTCACCGAGGATTCCGGGCTCCTACCCATCGAGGACCCCGAGAGCGAGGACGTGAATCGCTACTACGGGCCCCTGAAGATCCTATGCGAGAATGCGGTTACCGACGGTTTCAGGGAGCGCGGCACGGTGCTGCGGCTGCATGTCGTGGCGGGGCCGGGCGACACGACCGACCGCTTCACGTACTGGCCCGTGCGGATCGACCACGGCGGCGAGATCATCGCGCCCGGCAGCCGGCACACTCCGGTGCAGTACATCGACGTGCGCGACCTGGCCGAGTTCATGATCCTCTGCCTGGAGCGCGACATCGGCGGGACGTACAACACGGCCGGGCCCGCCCTCGACCCGACCTCGATGGCCGAGTTCCTCTACGGGGTGCGCGCGATCACCAGCACGCCGCTGTCGTTCACCTGGATCGACGAGGAGTTCCTGGCGGAGAGGGAGGCGCGGTTTCAGCTGTGGTATCCGCCCACCGAGGGGCCGATCCGTGGACTCTCGCGGGTGCGGTCGCACAAGGCTGTCGCGGCGGGGCTCAAGTTCCGGCCCATCGCGGTCACGGCGCTGGACACGCTGGAGTGGTTCAAGACGCAGTCCGAGGAGCGGCGCAACCAGGTGGCGCTGAATCTGGAGCGCGATCGGGCGCTTCTGGAGGAGTGGAGGGCGCAGCAGGGCTGAGCGCGCGGGCCGGGCCAGCCGGACGACGCGTGATTCGACTGTAAGCTACACCTGTCAGAGTGGCAGGAGGTCGCGGGATCTTTTCTGATTCCTGCGGGCCTCAACCCGTGCGCGATCCCTCTGAGTCCCGGACAACGGCGCCGCAGCCACTCCGCGGCCGCGGTTCCAAATTGGGGAATTGTTATCTTGCCACTTTCGGGCAATTTTACATGCCTGATAACGATTCCTACCTTCGCCCCCAACGGTGACCGATCTGCTCGCGCCGGCTCCGCCTGCGGTTGGGATGACGGGTTGGGGCAGCAACCGCAGACGGGTTGGCAAACTGCTACTCAGCAAGGTGCTTATGAAGAACCAGCTTGGCTCGCGCCCGAACCCGGCCAACGTGGGATCCGACGTAGACCGTGGGATGCGGTCCGTGGAGCCGATCGCCATCGTGGGCATGGCGTGTCGCTTCCCGAGGGCAGAGAACCTTGGTGCTTTCTGGCGCCTGCTCAGGGCCGGTGAGTGTGCCGTGGGCGAGGTCTCGCCGCGCTCCGCTGCGAAGCGTCACGCCGTTTTTGGCCGGGACCCGATCGCGCACGACGCATTGCGTCAATTCGCGCTTGTTTCGGGAATCGACGAGTTCGACGCCGAGTTCTTCCGCATGGCACCGCTGGAGGCCGAATTGCTGGACCCTCAACAGCGGATGTTGCTGGAGACCAGCTGGGAGGCCCTGGAGGATGCCGGGATTGCACCACGTCATCTGAAGGGGAGCTCGACCGGAGTATACGTCGGAATCAGCAGTAACGACTACGGGGAGATCATCCCGCACGTGAGGGGATCCGCTCCCACGCTCTACGCCATCACCGGGAACCTCTTCAGTACCGCCAGCGGGCGCATTGCCTATGTGCTGGGACTCAAGGGACCGGCGGTCACCAGCGATACCGCGTGTTCGTCGTCGCTGGTTGCCGTTCACCAGGCGGTAACCGCGCTGCAGCAGGGAGAAACCGACCTCGCGCTTGCGGGTGGTGCTACTGCGATCCTGGCCCTTCGAGCAATCTCGGCCTTCGCGAATGCCGGGATGGTGTCGCCAACGGGGCGGTGCTGGACATTCGACGAAGCGGCGGATGGCTTCGTGCGGGGGGAAGGTTGCGGAGTCCTGGTGCTCAAGCGATTGGGAGAGGCGCAAGCGTCCGGCGATCGGATATGGGCCGTGATCCGAGGGTCGGCGGTCAACCAGGACGGGGCCAGCGAGGGCCTCTGGGTACCCAATGGCCCGTCTCAGGAAGGGGTGATCGAGGAGGCGCTTGAGCGGGCGAACCTGTCGCCTTCGGACATTCACTACCTGGAGGCGCACGGAACGGGAACCAAGGTGGGCGACCCGACGGAGTTGCGCGCCGCGTCGGCCGTCTACGGTCGAGGGCGTGAGGCCGACAGACCGCTGCTGATCGGCTCGGTGAAGACGAACATCGGCCATCTGTCTGCGGCCGCCGGGATTGCCGGGTTGATCAAGGTCGCGCTGGCCATGAACCGCGGCCTGATCCCGAAACACCTCAATTTCCGGAATCCTACATCCCAGGTGGACTGGAAGAAGCTGCCGGTGCGGGTGACATCGGAGCCGACGGACTGGCCGCTATGCCAGGGAGAGCCAGCACGCGCCGGGGTGAATTCCTTCGGTCTATCGGGGACGAATGCTCACGTCATCGTGGAATCCCGTCGGATTCGGGATGGGGAGAGTCGAACAGTGGGTGGCTGGCCCGCGGGAGAGGGGTGCGCGGTGGCCGGTCCCGCCAGGGGTCTCCCGGCGAGCATCCCGCCTTCGACACAACCGCCGCGAAGGCGGCGGATCCGGCTCATGCCGCTGTCGGGGACGTCAGACTCTGCTCTGCGGGACATGGCGAGACGATATCTGTCGTGGCTGGAACACCACGCCGCGCGGTTCGGAAACGATGCCTCGGAGGAATCGTGGCTCTCGGACCTGGCCTGGACGGCCGGTATGGGTCGGAACCACTTCGCATGTCGGGTGGGAATCCCGTTTCGCGACCTGGCATCTCTTCGCCAGGGGCTGAAGGAGTTCGTTGAATCGCCCGGTCCGGCCAGGGCGCGTGTGGAGAAGAGGGTTGCATTCCTCTACACCGGACAGGCCAGTCAGTGGGCTGGAATGGGTCGGGAGTTGTACGAGTCCGAACCCGTGGTGCGCGCGGTCCTCGACCGGTGCGACCACTTGCTCGGAGCGGATAGGGACGGCTCGCTCCTGGACGTGATGTTCGGCCGTGCAACACCTGGGGAACTGGACGATCCGGTGTGGACGCATCCGGCCATCTACGCGTTGGAGTGTGCCCTCACCGCTCTCTGGAAAAGCATGGGAGTCCGGCCGCATGCCGTTATGGGCCACAGCCTGGGCGAGTTGGCGGCGGCGGAAGCCGCCGGAGTGTTCACCCTCGAAGACGGCCTCCGTTTTGCCGCAGCGCGAGGCCGGGCCTTTGGGAGCTTGCCGGCAATCGGCGGCATGGCGGCGATTTTTGCTCGCCTGGACCAGGTAGAAGAGGTTGTCAACGAGTACAATTCGGGCTCAACGGGCCCGGGGCTGAGCATTGCCGCCGAGAATGGGATGCACCAGGTCGTGAGCGGGCTCGCCGTCGACATCGACGCCGTCTCGAAGCGCTTTGTGGAACAGAAGCTCCAGGTTCGGCGACTGCACACCACGCTGGGATATCATAGTCCGCTCGTGGAGCCCGTGCTGGACAACCTCGGCCGAGTGATCGACAGGATCCCGGTGGCGCCCCCTTCCGTCGACCTCGTGAGCAATGTGACCGGGCAGGTCGTTGCCTCCGGCGAACCGCTCGACGGAAGGTACTGGCGGCGCCACGTCAGGGAGACGGTCGCTTTCGGGAGGGGCGTCCGGGAGCTTGCCCGGCTTGGGGTCGAGGTCCTGGTAGAGATCGGCCCGCACGCCGTTCTCGGTCCCATGGCAACCCTGGCCTGGCCGGAGACTGCCGGCGGCGCCACCCATCCTGTTGTCGTTTCGAGCCAGGAGCGGCCATCACGAAAGAACCCCGACGCTGGATTGGAGGGTGACGAAGCATTCATGACCGCGGTGGCCGGGGTCTACACGGCGGGGCTCGACATCGAATTCAACGGGTTGTTCCAAGGCGAGATTCGGCGGCGGATCTCCCTTCCCGGCTATGCGTTTCAACGGGAGAGGCACTGGGTCGAAGCGTCCAAACAGGTCCGGGCGCCTTCCGGTGGCCACCCGCTGCTGGGAATTCGCCACGAGTCGCCCACCGGTGAGATCCGGTTCGAAACGCAATTGTCGGCTACCGATCCGCAGTGGCTGGGCGAGCACCTTGTCTTCGGCCAGGTCGTGGTGCCGGGCGCGACCTACGGTGCCATGGCCGTGTCCGCATTCCTGACCGACGCGTCAGAGTCGGTCGTCCTGGACGAAATGCAGCTGCATGCTCCGCTGGTGCTGCCGGCGAGCGAAAAAGACGCGAGCCGCCGGGTGGAGCTTGTTCTTGGTCCGTCACCGGGCGGTCCCGGACGCACAGTGGAGGTCTACAGCCGGGGTGACGGTGAGGACCGGTGGGTGAAGCATGCGGCAGGCCGGGTGACCACAGGCGAGCGGTTGCCGCCCATGGATCCCCAACCTGAACTGGAACACCTGCGTGCCTCGATGTCCCGGCTGGACGTGCCGTCCCTGTACCGCAGCAAGGCCAGCGAGGGGATCGAGCTGGGCCCCTCCTTTCAGGTACTACGTAGCGTCTGGGCGGCGCCCGGCGAGTCGTTGGCGGAAGTGGCCCTGCCGAGCCACCTGGTTCGAAGCGGACTGGAAGTGCATCCCGTCCTGATCGACGGTTGCTTTCAGGCGGTGCTGGCTGCCCGCCTTGGTGAGATTGATGGGGTTGGCGCGACGTATCTGCCCTTTGGCTGGGACAGGATGTGGATTGAGGCCGCGCTGCCGGAGCGGCTCATGTGCCATGTGCGGACGAGAGAGTCCGGAACGACCGACGCCGCGAAGCGCGTTGCGGACGACCCCCGTGAGGTCTTCAAGGCCGACCTGCGCCTGTGCGACAGCGACGGAAACACGATCGGTCTAGTCGAGGGCTTTACGATCAAGCGTGCGACCCGGACCGCCATGTTGTCAGCGGTCGAGACGTTTGAAGACATGCTGTATGAGGTTGTCTGGCGTGAAAGTCCCGGTGTGACCGGCATGCGTTCGACAAGCTTCCTGGCCAGTGCCGAGACCATCGCCACCGGGGCCGAGCCGCTTGCTTCCCACCTTTTGCGCGAGGGTGTGGAGCCGGAGGCGAGAGCGGCACTCCTGGAGGACCTGGAGCGGCTCTCGCGAGGTTATGCGCTCCAGGCGCTGGAAGAATCGGGCTGGCAGCGACGGAAGGGCGAGGTGGTGGATCCCTCCGAGCTGCGGCGCCGGCTGCAGGTGCGGACGAAGCACGCTCGTCTGTGGATGCGGCTGTTCGATCTGGTGAAGGATGCGGGCGTATTGGCAACCGGTCCGAACGCGGATCTGGTTGTCGCGGTGGACAGGGGTGACTCGCTGCACCACGAGTCAATCGCCGATCCGGAAGCTCTTGCGGTGCGCCTGGCCGAGCAGCACCCTTCCGGTGTCAATGAGTTGGCGCTCCTCCAGCGATGTGGCGATGGCCTCGGCGAGGTGCTGCGGGGGCAGATGGACCCTCTTGAATTGCTTTTCGAGGGCGATGGCCCGGGCGCGGTGGATCGCTATCGCAAAGGCCCTGCCTCCAGAGCGGCCAACAGGCTGCTCGCAGATGCATTGGCGACCCTTCTGTCAGAACTCCCGGAGGGGCGGCGGATTCGAGTTCTCGAGGTGGGTGCGGGCACGGGCGCGACGACCGAGTGGGTGATCAAGCAGCTTCCCACGGGGTGCTTCGACTACTGCTACACGGATATTTCGGCCGGATTCTTCGCGGACGCGGAAAGGCGTTTCGGTGGGGATGTTGCCGGGATGGAGTACCGGGCCTTGGACATTGAGCGAGATCCCATGGACCAGGGCTTCGCCGCGCTTGACTACGACATTGTGATCGCGGCGAATGTGTTACATGCGACCCGCGACCTGGGAGAGTCACTCGAGCACTGCCGCCGACTCCTGGCACCATCCGGGCACTTGCTGGCAATCGAGGGACTGCGTCGCCAGGGCTGGCTGGACCTGAGTTTCGGACAGTTGGACGGCTGGTGGAGATTCGCCGATCAATACCGCCCCGACTACCCGCTCGCCGAGCCTTCCACCTGGCGACAGGCATTCCAGGACGCCGGGTTCAGCGATGCCCATGTTCTGGGTGGCGGCACACCAGGCGGAAAAGACGTCTGGGATCGGGCAGTTATCGTTGCGCAGCAAGCTGCACAGGTGACCGAGCCTGCCGGCGTGTGGGTGCTGGCGGCCGACCAGGGAGCGATCGCGGCCGATCTGGCGGAGCGTCTTGCCACGAGAGGCCAGACTGTCCTTTTGGCGCACGGCAATGGTCAGCCAGCCCAGGGGGTCGGCAGCGGGCCCGGAGTGGCCGCAACATTCCTGGACGTCGAGGACCGGAAGTCGTGGCGTTCGCTGCTTGGAGGTTTGCCTCGAGACCTGCCGCTACGGGGGGTGGTGCACCTCGTTGCGGTGGATGGTCATGGAAGGGAATCGACCACGGAGGAACTGTCCGTCGATGTGAAGAGGATGGCCGCGAGTGCGCTGGCACTGACCCAGGGGCTGCTGGACACCGGCCTGAGGCCTTCGCAGGGCATGTGGATCGTGACGCGAGGGGGTCAGGTGCTCGAGCGGGAGCGCGATGGGCAGTTGGCGGGTTCGACACTTTGGGGAGTTGGCAAGGTCGTGGCCAGAGAGGCGGCTCATCTGGGTCTGCGAATGGTCGACCTCGACCCCGCGGTTGCCGCGTTCCCGGACCGCCTCGTTGACGAACTCATGCATCCGGACTCGGAGACGCACATTGCGTACCGGGCGGGACGGCGCCACGTCGCCCGGCTGGTCCGGGCCCGGGCTGGGACGCCTCGTCTGGACCTGCCCGATGGCTCGCCGTGGAGGATCTCGCGCAATCCGGATGCGGCGGTTGACAGACTGCATGTGGAGATCACACCCCCGCGTGCTCCAGGTCCCCAGGAAGTCCGCCTATCCGTCGACGCGGTCGGGTTGAACTTCAGGGATGTTCTGCGATCGGTAGGGGCCCTCGGCTCGGGGTTGCTGGGGCAAGAGGCGTGCGGCCGCATTGTGGAGACAGGTTCGGAGGTCACGAAGTTCGCTCCGGGCGACCGGGTTGTCGGACTGGCTTTGGGCACCCTGGCGCCTGAGGTCGTGACCCGCGCGGAGCTGGTAGCACGAGTGCCTGAGGACATGGCGACTTCGGCGCTGGCTACGGCTCCCCTGGTGTTCGCAACCGTGGCGCTCGCTTTCGAGTCCGCCGGGCTGTCGCGTGATGATCGAGTCCTGATCCATGCCGGTGCGGGTGGCGTGGGGTTGGCGGCGATCCAATGGGTCAATGCGGTCGGTGCCGAAGTGCTGGCCACAGCGAGTGACCCCAAGCGCGATTTCCTTCGTTCACTGGGCGTGAGACACGTATTCGACAGTCGGAGCACGGACTTCGCTGCGGCGGTCCTGGATGCCACCGGCGGCGGCGGCGTTGACGTCGTTGTCAACAGCCTGACCGGGCCCGGGTTCATCGAAGCCAGCCTGTCTTGCCTGGCTCAAGGGGGAAGGTTCGTCGAAATCGGGAGCCGGAACATCTGGACCAGGGAGCGGATGTCGCAGGAGCGTCCGGACGTGGCCTATTCGATTCTGGCACCGGATACCACACAGGACGACGACGCGGTCTGGATGGGAACTGCCCTCCGCCAGTCTGTGGACCGACTGGTTGCCGGAGAGTTAAGCCCGCTGGTGCACACGCGCTGGCCGATGGCCGAAGCCGACCTTGCGATGGACTTCATGCGCCTGGCGAAGCACATCGGCAAGATCGTCCTGACCGCCCCACCGATTACAGGAGGACGTCTCCGCAATGACCGAACCTATCTGATTACAGGGGGTCTGGGCGGGATTGGCTGCGCAGTTGCCGAGTGGTTGGCGGACAAGGGCGCGGGAGCGATCGTGCTAAACGGTCGCCGGCCTCCCGATCCGGAAACGGAGCAGGTCATTGGCAACCTGAGACAGCGTGGTGCGGAGGTGGTGGTGGAACTCGCGGACGTTGCGGATTCGGTCGCGGTGGATGCCATGCTTGAGCGGATGGATGCCACACTGCCACCCCTCGCCGGTGTGATCCACAGCGTAGGCCTTCTGTCCGATGGGTCACTGCCCAACCAGAGCTGGGAGCGCCTCAGGCGGGTCATGTGGCCTAAGGTATTGGGCGGATGGCACCTCCACCGAGCCACCCGGGACAGGGATCTGGACATGTTCGTCCTCTTCTCGAGCATGGCGGGCGTGCTGGGCAACCCGGGTCAGGCCAACCACGCCGCGGCCAACGCCTTCCTGGATCAATTGGCCGCTCACCGTCGCGCGCTGGGGCTCGCCGGCCAGTCGATTCAGTGGAGTGCCTGGTCGGGGCTCGGCGAAGCCGAGGAGCAGCGGGAGCGTATCGCGCGGTCGTTGAAGAAACGGGGGGTCGGCTGGATCAGTCCGCGACAGGGGATCAGGATCTTCGACCAGCTGGTGCGTCAAGATCCATCCACCGCGGCCGTGTCCGTCGTCGACTGGCCGGTTTTTGGAGAAACCCTGAACACTCCGCTTCCGCTGCTCGAAGACCTGCTTTCGCAAGATCGGCGGCCTTCCCCGGTGGAAGGAGGCGCATCGCGCGACCTGCTGACGACGTTGCGGCAGGCAGCGCCCAGCAACCGCCGGAAGCAATTGTCCGAGTTCCTGCAACGGGAGGTGCGTTCAGTATTGCGGCTCGCGTCTGAACCAGATCCCGCGGTTGCATTCATCGACCTCGGTATGGACTCACTCATGGCCGTCGAACTGAGGAACCGGGTGAACCAGGCGTTGGACGGCGCGATCGTACTCTCCAACACGGCGGTATTTGACCACCCGGACATAAATAGTCTGACGCGTCATCTTCACGAAATGCTCGGTGCCGTTTCAGACGCCGAGATACAGGTGTTGGAACGGGTACCAGAGCCACCCGCACGACCCCGTCAGTCCCATCGGCCACCCGACCCGGAGCCGCGCGTGCCGGTCACGAAAAAGCGCGGGACCGAGGCTCGAGGCGGCCGCTCGCCGAAGCGGAGCGGCCCGGACCGAATCGCGATCGTCGGGATGGCCTGCCGGTTCCCCTCTGCGCCGGACCTGCCGGCGTTCTGGAGGCTGTTGGAGTCGGGAAGCAGCGCAGTGACGACGGGTCGACGGGTCGATTCCAACGACCTGCGGGGATGCCTTGGAAACGGAGCGAACGGCGACGTTCGTGACCGGCGAGCGGCGTTTGTCGAGGCGCTGGACGGCTTTGATGCGGATTTCTTCCGGATCGCTCCGAATGCCGCGGACAGGATGGATCCCGAATGTCGCCTGCTCATGGAAACCGGCTGGTGGGCAGTCGAGGACGCAGCAATCGATCCTGCCCGTCTCCGAGGAAGCCGAACAGGCATCTACATCGCAGTCGGTTTCGGCGAGTACCGCGATCTGCTTTCCGCTGCCGACACGGAGATTGGCCGAGTGGGTACAGCGGGCGGCGCGGCGGCGGGTCGCCTTGCAGCGTTGCTGGGAGCGGAGGGGCCGACGCTGGCAATCGACGCCGCCGGGGCTTCGTCGCTGGTCGCGGTGCACCGTGCGTGCGGCGACCTCCTGACCGGCGAAGCCGACCTGGCCCTCGTGGGTGCAGCCAATACCGTCCTGTCACCCATTGTGGCCCGAACGATGCGGAGACTGAGCAGCATTTCAAGGGTTGGTCGGTGCAGCGTCTTCGATGCGTCGGCCGATGGCTTCGTGCGTGGCGAGGGATGCGGAGTCGTGTTGCTGAAGCGGCTGGACAACGCCCGGGCGGACGGGAACCGGATCTGGGGGGTGATCCGCGGGACGGCGGTGGCCAACAGCGGAGAGCGCACAGGACTAACGCTGCCCGGCGAAGAAGCACAGAGAGGGGTCATCGGGAAGGCGCTGTCGCGAGCAGGGGTAGCCCCGGCGGAAGTTGACTACCTGGAGGCGCACGGGACCGGGTCGGCGCTGACGGACTCCATCGAAGTCAGGGCCGCTGCGGCAGTGTTGGGCAGTGAACGGGATGCCAGACGTCCCTTGTTGATCGGTTCGGTCAAGACCAACATCGGTCACCTGCAGGAGGCCGCCGGGATGGCGGGCCTCATCAAGGTGGTGCTTGCCATGAACCATGGGGGAATCCCCGCCCACCTGAACTTCCACACGCCGACCCCGCGACTCGACTGGGACCGGCTACCCGTTCGCGTGACCGCAGCGAAAACCGGGTGGCCGGAGGTCTCTAACCGGCCGGTACGAGCCGGGGTGAGCGCACTCGGTCAGTCGGGTTCCAGTGCACATGTGGTGCTGGAGCAATACGCATCCTCGCCTGGCGATGGTCCGGGGAACGGAACCGATGCGTCACCCACGGGACCGCCTCGTCCGGTTGGGGTTGCGTCATCCGGAGCGAAACCGGATGGCCCGCATCGCCCACCGCTACCCGAGGACGCATGTGCCGAGCGCAAGGCCAGGGTGCTACCGCTGTCGGCAAAGTCGATTGGAGCGCTGAGAGACCTGGCCCGGAGCTACCTGTCCTTTCTGGACGATCACGTGGGAGACGATTCCCGTGGGGGCGTCCAGACGGCGAGCCGGCTGGCGGACATCGCCTGGACCGCGGGAGTCGGACGAGGGCACATGACCCATCGGGCGGGGATCGTGTTCGACGGTCTGGCTTCGATTCGCTCGGGGCTCAGGGATGTGGTGGAAGCGGGTCCCGGCCCCAAGCCGGTCGCGAGTGCGAGAGTCGCGTTCCACTACACGGGCAGGGTAGGTCTTCAGGCCGAAATCGGCCGGGAACTCTACGAGTACGAGCCTGTGGCACGAGCCGTGATGGACCGATGCGACCGAATCTGGCGGCGAATCGAGGGTGCGTCGTTGGTTGACGCCGTACTCGGGCGCAGGTCAACCGGGCGAGTGCCGGGGGATTCCAGGTGGGCGCACCCTGCAACGTACATGCTCGAATGTGCACTTACCGCGCTCTGGTCGAGTGTGGGGATTCGCCCGACGGTGGTCGTCGGCCGGGGTATAGGCGAGCTCGCAGCGGCGCGCACAGCCGGGGTTTTCCGGCTCGAGCCAGGGCTCCGCATGGCCTCGGCGCTGGGGTCGGTTGAGTCGGCGGGCGCCAGTGCCGATGATTCCGAGGCCGCGTTCGACCGTGTGGAGTCGCTCTTTGATGTGAATGCCCCTGCGGCTCCTTCGCTCTCCCTGGTGAGCGGGTCGACCGGTCGATTGGTGGAGTCGGGCAAAGTACTTGACAGCGCGTACTGGCGCTCGCTGCTGCCGGAGACCGACGATTCCAGTCAGTGGACAAGCACCTTGACCGAGTTGGGGGTCGATCTGATCATCGAAATCGGGCCGCAGCCTCCCGTGAATAGAGGCAATTCCACTTTCCCGGCTGCGGTTGCCGCTGCCTACGAAGCCGGTCTCCCGGTTTCCTTTGCAGGCCTGTTCGCGGGCGAGACCCGCCGCCAGGTGGCCCTGCCCGCCTATCCCTTCCAGCGCCGCTCCTGCTGGATCAAATCGTCCGGGACCTGATACTCGTGGCGGATTCTTCCTGACGGCGGTTTCTTCCGGGCTCGGGCGAGATCGGGCGGACCCAGGTCCGTCCCCCCGTCACGTTGCGTCCAGTCCGATGTACTCAAGGGTCATTGCCGCGCAATCCTCCGGTTTTTCCAGGGGAAGAAAGTGCGTCGTCCCGGGTACAGAATCGTAGTCCACTCCAGGTATGCCACCGGGGCTCAACGGCGGCAGATACGAGTATGGGGAATCGGCATCGGCCGCGATGACGAGCGTCGGGCAACGCATCGCACCAAAGCTGGGGACCAGGGAATAGGCCTCCAATTCATCCGCAATCCGGCTCTCGTACTCGCGCGGGCAACAGAGTTCGTAGTCCTCTGCGTCGTGAGATTCGCGTAGCGTTGTTTGCGCCATGAGTTCCAGCGCGGCGGGCGCCAGCAGATCGAACCTCGGCATGCCGCGCAGCAGCGTAACGTAGTCGTCTCTCGTTCGAAACCTGCATGCCCGCCGTCTGGTTATCTCCGCTATATGCTGTGTCGCCTGCATGAATTCGGAATAACCGGGACCCAGCACGCACACCGGTGGGTCGAACAGGACTCGCCTGGCGAATTCGGCACCGCGTGTGGGTGACAGCAGGGCCGTCAGAGCAGAGAGCGAATGGAAGACACCGAACGTCGGCTTCGACCCGAAATGACGTTGGATCTCCTGATGGATCAGCTGCTGGTCGTTGACCAGGGAAGGAATGTGATGCCCGCCAAGGTCGGCTGTGGGGTTCACCCCATGGTTCCGCAGGTCGTAGACGACGACATCGAAACTCCTGGTGAACAACGACCAGAACGGGTAGTACTGATCGATTGCGAACCCGTTGCCATGGCTGAACACGAGCCTGCGTCCTTCCGGGTTTCCATGTCTCCGCACGGTCACCGGGGCGCCGTCGTCCATGCACAGTACGCGTGTCTCGATGGGCTTGGGGACGCCCCAGCCGGGTGTTCCCATCAGTTCGTGCTTGGCAACTGCGGAAGGCCTGTCGAGCCTCGGGACGCAGTGGCGCGAGCGGTTCGTCGCACCCTGATGTCCAAATGTTCGAGTCCTCGCAGGGCAGCGGAGTTGCCATATTGCGGTTCACGCGCGCCGAACCGGATATCCGAGTACCGCTCGAGAAGCACCTCGAACGCGATCCTCCCTTCCAATCGCGCGAGTGCGGCACCCAGGCAATAATGAATGCCGCGGCCGAAAGACAGGTGGGCCTTGCTGGACCGGGTGATGTCGAGTTCATCGGGACGCTCGAAGAGCTCCGGGTCCCTGTTGGCAGCTCCCAGGACGCACGTGATTCTGGAGTCGGACGCGATCCTCCGACCGCCGATTTCCAGGTTGGTGGCGGTGAAGCGCGGATCCAGCTGTAACGGCGCATCATAACGCAACAGCTCTTCCAGGGCATTCCCCATCAGCTGAGGCTGGGAACGCAGAAGCTCCAACTGTTCGCCGTGGAGCAACAGTGCCCTCATCCCGTTGCCGATCAGACCCGTTGTCGTCGCGTTTCCCGCTACCAGGAGCAGGCGGAGTGTTGCTCTCGTCTCAGCAGGCGTGAGCTTGTCTCCTGCGTCTTCCGCTTGCACCAGTCCAGTCACCAGGTCGTCGCGAGGTTCTTCGCGACGCTGCTCGATGATGTCGGCCAGGTAGTCGGAGAAGTTCCTTTCGGCCTCGAGGATTCGTGCCAGTTCCCCATCTGGCAGGGTCGGCTCCAGGATACGGAGGGTGCGTCTCTGCCACTGCATGAAGCGATCCACATCCTGTTCGGGTACGCCGATCATTCGGGTAATGACGATGCATGGGAGAGGGCCGGCCAATGCCGCCATCAGGTCGAACTCGCTTGCGTCCTCGACGCGATCGAGCAGTTCGTGGGCCGTTGAGCGGATGTACTCCTCCATCTGTGCCACAGCCCGGGGCGTGAACGCCCGATTCACGAGCCGTCGCACGCGCATGTGATCCGGCGGGTCCATCGTGAGCACGCTCCGCGGTACCTGGCTGCGCGCGAACACGGCTCTCTTTCGCACGTCTCCCTTCGTGAAGTCCTTGCTGAAGTTCACGTCGTCACGCAGCACACGGTCGATGTCGCCGTAGCGGGTCAGCACGAACTGGTTGGTCGAAGCACTCCAGTGGACGGGGTCTCTCTCCCGTAGCTTCTGATAGGTGGGGTAGGGGTTCGCAAGGTAGGCAGGCGAGTCGGGTACCCATTCAACACCCTTCCGGGCGCGCTCTTCCGCTGATCGCAGACTCTGCTGAATTGACGGGTTCGTTGCTGAGTTCATCAATCGGCCCACTGTGTTGCGAGAACTTCCTTGGGAATCTTCCGCTCCTTCCACAATCTAACCATCGGCTGCCGACTGGAGAAAGAGGTAGCGGTATAGCTCGAGGGCCAGTTCTACGTCGTTCTCCTCAAGGAGCTTACGGGCCGTGGGAGTCAGGGTCGCCACCCAGCACGACCGGTCCGCCACGGTGACCAGGACAGTCTCCCGAGGTCCGAACGCCGCTGCGGGATTCACAGGGTCGCCCGGGCCGTACTGCCGCAGACGCGCACCGGATTCATCGAACAATGAAGCCTGGCCGCCCACCAGCAGTTGCAAGCCACCGGGCGGGTCATTCGGCCCGGAAAGCGTCTCGTCCTGCGCGTACCCGTACGGCTCGACCCAGTCGCGAAGCTTCTCGATGATGTCTTCGAAATGTACCTGTCGGTCGAGCTGACGCTCCAATTCGTCGCCGGCGCGCTCCAGGAGCATTCGGCGAAGTGCATTTCCCCGCTTTTCCGCCCTGCACCGGTCGATCACCAAATCCTCGCACCGCTCGATGGCGCGGTCCAGATCCGGCTCAAGAACGAGCCAGCGCCGGACTTCGTCCGAGAGATTCTCCGCCACGGTGGCTTCGACGTGGTCGTGCATGCCGCTGAGAATCACCTGCCAACCGGCAGCGTGAGCCTTCTTGAGGAATCCGCACAGGGAGCTGATGGCCGAGAAATCGAAGCCGGATACCGAGTGCAGATCCAGCACGATGCACACCGACCTCGAGGCACTCAAGTCCTCGCCCAAGCGCCTGAAGAGAGAGTATGCGCTGCCGAAGAACAGGTACCCGCGCAATCTGTATACCATCCCGCGCTTGCCTTCCTCCCGCAGGATCGCCTGATCCGGAAGCGAACGACTTCGCCTGCTGCGACGGCTGCGCACGTCCGATCGCCCGATTATCGGATCGAGGCGGCTGAGACGAAAAACGAACAGAGCAGTCGCGGCCAGCATCCCGATCCCCACGGCCTCCAGGAATCCGAACCAGAGGACCCCGACGAAGATGACCAGTATCACCGCGAATTCGGTCCACGGAAGGCGCTTTCGGCTCCGTACAACCCACTGGTCCAGGATGTTGATTCCCGTGTAGAGTAGGACGCCGCCCACGACGGGTGCGGGGATCCAGCCGATGATTCCGCCTCCGAGTGCCAGAACAAGCCCCAGCAGGGCAGCCGCGAAAAGGCCCGTAAGGCGAGTGTCGGCACCGGCCACAGAGTGCCTTATTGTGGGGCCGACCGTAACAAGGGTTGCGGGTGCGCCACCCAGGGCCGCAGGGATCGCCGTAGCGCCCGCGACCGTGAACTCGGTGTCCCAGTCTCGTTCCTCCCCTGTAGCGAGCTCGAGACTCCCCAAGAACAACGCCATGGAGATGGCGTTCAACAGGACCACGACCAGCAGTCGGGGGGTCTGGCCGGCGATCTCCGGCCAGGCCATGCTCGAAAGGTCGGCCAGGCTGAACGAGGGCCACATTCCGCCTTCGCCCGATACCGAGAGCAGGAGACCGTCCGCTCTGGCTTCGCCCGGTGAGATGCCGGAAGCGGCCAGCCCCAGATGATAGATCAGCGCGGCAGCGAGAACACTCGCGGGGACGATCAGGTCGGCGCGCCAGCGCTTCGCGGCCCAAAAGAGTCCGAGCCCGAAGGCCACTCCGGGTCCCCAGGTGGCGATTGCCGTGGGCTTGATGAGCCCGGTGAGTGGCTGCAGCTCGTAGTCGAAGCCGATCAGGGGCAAGGCGACGAGGCACAGAACGCCACCTGTTCCCGCCAGGAAGCCCCCTGACACGGGATAGGGGACGAACCGCAACATGCCCGTGATCTTCAGTCGGCCCATGAGGAGAAAGCAGGTTCCGGTAAGAACCGCACTCACCCCGAAAACAGCCGCTATGGTGATCAACGGGGCATCTCCGGTCACGCTCAGCGCCGACGCCACTCCTCCGAGCACAAGGAGAGCCGGGAGCGGTGGCTTGGCCACGACGCCCAAGTGCCCACTGAACAGAGAGGACAGAAGGCATCCAACCAGACAGCCGAAGAGCAGGAGGCCCACCCCTGAAGCCGCCGACGCGGAGAGGGGTCCGCCGAAGATGGGCATACCCACCGAGAAGCAGTAGACGACGAGGTTGATGCTCGTGAGCAGGCCCATGACGATGGCCGGCATCAGCTTGGGCGAACGAGCGTCGTCGATCAGCTCGGTGGCAAGTTCTCGAATCATCTACCTGAGAGAGGGATCTCGCGATTCATGTCTCGAAGACGCCGGACGGCGGTACCGGGGGGCACCGCTGCCGCGTGTGCCGTTTGACGAACCGGGTGGGATTCTGCCCAACGAGGGGGGCGGGTGGGAGGAACTGGGGGCGGACCCCGCGGCCCCTTGGCCAAGCCCGAGTGGCAGCAGCTGTTGGAGCGGTGCCGAGAAAGTGATGGCGGACACTGCACCCGCGCCGAACGACTGCCCGCAGTCTCGGGCCCTCATGAGGTTCCTGGGCGGCTTACCCTGCGATCGCCTCTGCGATTCCTCAACCGCCTAGGTCGAACCGGGCCCTCGAATGAGGCGACGATCAGCGTTGTCGAAATAGGCGCATTCCGCAATCAGGTCACCGTCGTCCGCGCCTGCTTCCGCGATTTCGATGTGCTGACGGCTGAGGGCCTTATAGGGAACGGGCCCCTGTCCGTACATTGCCACGGGAAACTCGAGGTTTCGTGCGCGTTCAAGGTCGTAGTGCGACCCCGAATCCACAAACCGCAGGACGTAGGCCGCGCGTCTCGGAAGCGGTCCCTCGCCGAGCATGACGCTTCGGTGGACGACCATCTTGTTGAACAGCAGCGCGTCGCCGGGTTCGAAATCATCCTCAATCTGATGATTCTCCAGGATGTCGACCATCGCCGGAGCGTTGAGGATCCCCCTACGCAGGGCAAAGTACTCGCTGACGGTCGTCTGAACTCCCCTGCGCTGCTTGGCCCGTAACGTCGAAACGATCGCTGGCTCGATATGGCTGAGGATGAAGTCGCCCGATACCACGTGCTGTGGGACGTAGGCCATTCCGCCGCGCTGTGCCGACGTGTCCACGGGATGCAGCGGCATCCATAGCGTGCACCCGAATTCCTCGGCCAACTGGAACCCGAAGCTCCGCCAGCCGACGTGCCAACCGAAGCCCTTGCTCATGTTCTTCTCGATTTCGAAACACAGTTCGAAGGTGAGAAAGAGGTCGTGCCCGACCAACTCCGTCAGCGCCCGTCGAACGTGAGGTCGCTCCAGCAACTCGTAGACGTCGGTCTTCTCGCTTTCGAAGTCATAGGTCACCCTGGAAAACTGCGAAGCGACCGAAGCGACCTTGGGATTGCTGCGTCCGGAGCGACCCATTTCCATCTCGACGCGGTCAAGCAGCTTGGCGACGACGTTCTCGTTGAGAAACCCCTTCAGTTTGACGAAGCCATCGCGGTGGAAAGCCTGCGCTTGCTCTCGGGTGACGAGGAAGTCGCTGTCGAAAGGATGACCGTTCACGGGCTCACCACCGCAGGGCCCGCTACGGGCGTCGCGAGGACAATTGGGCGACCGCGACCATGTGGGTCAGCCATGTTTCGTCTCAATTGCATCCGATCCTCCTCAAGTTGCGACAACTCTCGGTATTGCCTCCCGCACCCCCCAAGAGGCCACGATTGTAGAAAAACAAAAGACCATGATTGTAGAAAATATCGCGAATAGGATACGGTTCCGCAACAGACAGCGGCGGCGGCATCCGTGCGGGAGACGATGGGGTTGCCGCTGGCCGAGCCCGATCCGACACCGGGACGGCGCCGGCACCCTTGGGGAAACCGCTCCGGACACGAAATCCCCGGTCCACCGGACACGGCCTGCCACAGCGTGTTGTAATTGTTACCTCGGAATCCGTACGCGCCGAGTTCAGCCCTTACATCGGATCCCCGTAAAACCGCCACCCCGCCCTGAAGTCCCGCGGCGGCGCCTCGCCCAGCAGCCGCGCCCGCACCATCTCGATCGGCATCCGCCCGCCCTGCAGGATCGTGTCGTGGAACTCCCTCTCGGTCATTTCACCGCCTCCCACCAACTGCTCCTGCAGCGCCCGGATCTGCAGCCCTCCCAGCTTGTACGCGGCCTGGTACAGCGGCGAATAGCTCCCGTTGAAGGAGCGGCGCACCTCGGCCGTCGCATTCGCGGGCTCGTGGCCCACGCGCTCGACCAGGAACGCGATCGCCTCGTCGGGCGTCATCTCCCCCAGGTGGAAGCTCAGCGAGAAGATGATCCGCGCGGCCCGGTGCATGCGCCAGAAGAGCATCCCGATCCGGTCCTCGGGCGTCGACGGGAACCCCATGTCCCACAGCCGCATCTCCCAGTAGAGCGCCCATCCCTCGCCCCAAAACGGCGTGCGGAAGAGGTTGCGATGCGAGTTGTAGCGCTCGGTCATGAAGCCCTGCAGGTGATGCCCGGGGATCAGTTCGTGGTGGACCGTCGCGCGCGCGAAGTGGATGTTGTTCCCGCGCATGCTCATGCGCTTCTCGTCGTGCGTCATCTCGTCGGTCGGGAACGACACGCGGATGACCTCGCCGCCCAGGAAGAACGGGGCCACGCGCTGACGCTCGGGTGACATCATCTCCAGCTGCCACACCTCGTTCGCCAGCGGCGGAAGCGTCACCAGGTCGCGCTCCTCGAGGAAGTCGACGGCCTCTTGCGCCAGCTCCACGATCAGTTCGGGCTGCCGACCCGGTTCCACGTGCAGCGTCTTCACATGCTCCAGCGCCGCCCGCCAGTCGTCCCCGTACCCCAGGTCCCGCGACGCCTCCAGCATGCGCGCGTCGCACCACGCGAACTCGCGCTCGGCGATCGCGATCAGCTCCTCGGGCGTGTACGGGATCATCTCGTAGATCAGGTCCGCCTCCATCCCGTCCCGTCCGATCGGGTCGCCCACGATCGGCTCCTCGGCGCCCTCCGGCCACCCGACGATCCGCTCACGCAGCGTCAGCAGGTAACGCCCCAGCGCCTCGTCGGCTTCCCCGTACGGCTGTTGGGCCCACCACGTGAAGAGGGGGTCGTAGCCCTCGTAATGGCGGTACCACGCGCCGAGAGCCCTTGTGTAGGATTCGAGGAGCCGCACGGCCCGCAGTCCGGTGATCGGCGTCGGGGTTGGCTGCCCGGCCCCGTCATCCCCAGCCCCCCCGGCGGTTGCGCGGGACTTCAGCGCGCGGTCGGCCGCGTCCACCGCTACGGCCAGCGCCGCCAGGTCCCCCGCGATCGCCTGCCCGTCCACCTCCCTGCGCGAGTGGCGGATGTCCAGCAGCGCGACGATCTCGTCCGCGAAGGGGAGCAGCGGCAGCACCTCGGCGACCATGCGCCCTTCGCGCGCCAGAAGCTCCTGGCGGTAGCGCACCTCGCTGCTCAGCAGCACGAGGTCGATACTCCCGTCGACATCGTTCGGGGCGACCCGGAGTTCGTCCAGTTCCTTCGCCCAGCCGGCCAGAAAGTCGCGCATGCGCTCCTGGCGGGCTGCCGAGTACGGGATGTCGCCCCACCTGCGCTCCAACACACCCAGGTCGGAACTGAACCGCTCGACGACCTGAGCCAGGCTGGATTCCTGGAAAGCGGCGATGTCGCCGAGGCTCGGGGTGGTTGACGCGGCCTGTCCCGAACCCCAGTCCGGCGTGACCGCCACGCCCGCCAGCGCCCACACACCCAAAACGACAAACAGACGACAAAGCCGTCCAGAGCGACGAGTAGTCACGGATCCCTCCTCTGCGAGCATAATTGGGCGCCCCGGTCACGGCCACGATCCGGTGGCCAGCGTAGCGACCGTCCACATGGACTCTGGACCGATGCGGGGATTCGGGCAATGCGAGAGGGCCGCTGGCCTTGGCGATTCAGCGCGCTGTGACCGTCACCTCCAGCTTGACGGCGATGGGCTCCAACCGCTCGTTGTCCCAGTACGATGCAAGTAGATGTCCGTAGGGCGTGTCGTTCCAGACGGTGTACCCGCGGTCCAATGGCGTCTGCGCCAATACCTCACCCTCCGGCGATACAACGACCCACAAGCTCGTCGTCGGGGCATCCTCCGGATTCTCCGGGTACACAAGAACGACGTTGAGAATGTTGCCGTCCTCCATCTCGCGCACGTACGTGGACTTGGTCCACGCGTTGGTGTAGGCTGTTTCGTTGTTCGGACCATGCGTCACGGCCCGCTCCAGCTCCGACGAACTGACGATGTCCTCGTCCTCGACGATTACTCGGGCCCCATTGCCGCACAGATCCGCGTGGATGAACCCCTGGAAATAGGCTGCGAAGCCCCAGTTCCAGACCCTGGAACGGTCCGGGCGTCGGTGTCGGAAGCGCTTGTCGGGGCCGAAGACCTCGTAGTGGCTGTTTGTGAGCACGACCATGCCACCGTCCAGCAACTCGTCGATGCGATGGACTCTGCCAACCTCACCCGGGCCCTCGCCCTCCTTCAGCACCACTCGCACGATCTCGCCGTCAGGCGACACTTCGCAAACCTCCGCCAGGCAGCCGTCGCCAATCCATACCGAGCCATCAGGCCATTGAGCCATTCCACGAATGTTCGAAAAGCCCGGATCCCCGGTCGTGGCCCACAACTCGCGAACCTCGACTGCGAGCGGCGGCTGGGCCAGGGCGGTGTTGGCGCTGACCAGGAACAAGAGCAGAACGCTGCACGCTACAAGAGACATCAAGCGACCGCACGGGCAGCGCATCGCAGGTCTATGCTTCACCGACAACGAGTCCGTCCGAGACACCGCGAAGAAGCCGATGTCTCAGTCGACGACAACCGATATGGTGCCCCGGGTTTCTCTGAATCTATGCGGGAGTTCCTCATAGTGGGCGCAAGATGAAAAAGATCCGGGGAATGATGGGTCAGGGCGGAACGCCCAGTCCCAAATCGACCTCGGAGATATCGTACCAGTCCAGGGCGCGCCAGCCAACACCGTCGGCGTCAGGCGGCCGCTCGACCAGGACGGCCAGGGTAGACCCGTAGAGGTCGTACCCCAGCAGACGATCCCTTACCTGCACGGAGCCGACATACTCGGTTGCGACATAGAGGTCGAAGTAGGAGAACTGCGCGCGATCACGTTCCGTAGCGACCCACAGTCGGCCCTGGGCGTCGTAGGCAAGGGACCTGCCCCCCCTTAGATGATTGCGTTTCGGAGTTTCCCGGTACGCGTCCACATCGACCCGGAAAGACAAGGATCTCGTCCGGTTCTCGATATCGGCGATATCGCGTTCATTGGGGAACTCTTCAGCATAGGTCGGGGACAGAATGACCGTCGCGGAGGAGGCGTCGCGCTCGTCGAGAAACACGAGTTCTCGCTGACACGCGGTATAGGTCCAGCTTCCGGTGGGTGAAACGACTCCCTCTCCAACACTTCCGCACTCGGTTGGGACGATGTCGTGAATGTCGTGGCGCTCCCACAGCAAGTTGCCGGAAGAAAGATCGATCTCTACCGGGAACATTTTAGGTTCCTCGGGGGAATGGGCCAATAGAGTCGTATCAAACGCTTTCGCGGCTGGCTGAGGAAAGTTGATCGGCAAAGGTATGTAATCAACCAGCTCTCCACCGCGCGTGAAAACGGTGAGCCGGTTAATGGAGATAGCGCCGACCGTACCGTTCGGCCCGCGGAGAAGGTCCGGCGGCAGTTCGAACTCGCCAGGCCCCTCGCCCTCGCGCCCAAACGTTCCAACAAGGTCTCCGTTGCGGTCGACACACCGCACTTGCATCTCGAAGGAGGCGGGCAGACATACGAGGTCTTGATCAACTAGCAGGGGCTGTGTGGCCATGCTGAACGGGGCCGGGACCGAGGCGACGGAAACGAGGGGGACGACGGGCAGGGTGGTGGCCGTCCGCGAGTCACATGCAACTGCGGCGGCGGCCAGGGAGGCCGCCACCACAGTGAACAGCGGATGATTAGCGCCAGCGGACATCGCTAACAGTAATCAAGGCAGAGCTTGAAGCCATGGACCAATAAAGCCATTCGTGAACGCTAGGGCGGCGAGAGGAAGGCTTGCCCCGATTGCATATAGGCCTATGGCCACCCTCTCGCAAGAGCCAAGGCGAGCTGATGGACGGAGACGATTCAGCCCCATGAAGTCAGCCGATCACTCGAAGTCCGCATGCTCCCTCTCATGCGCGTACATTTGGATGCCCAGTTGGCGGATACCAATCCTCCGTCACCCCAGGAACCACCCCCTCCCTCTCCGGACCCATGCACGTATTCGGGCAACACGAGAATCAGACGCTCGCCCAGCTCGAGCGGGTCGCGGCCAGCGCAGAGCACGCCGCCCTCATGGCAGACGGCCACCTGGGCTACGTCATGCCGATCGGCGGAGTCGCGGCCTACAACAACCAGGTCAGCGTCGCCGGCGTGGGGTTCGACATCGCGTGCGGCAACGCGGCGATCCGGACCGACCTGCGCCTGAACGATCTGCGGGACCGTCCCGGCGGGCTCCAGCGCAACCTCGACCGCATCGGCGACAAGCTCCAGCGCGGACTCACCTTCGGGATCGGCGGCACCAACAAGTCCTCCGATGCCCCGTCGGACCACCCACTCTTCGACGACGCGGCCTGGGCGGCAGTCCCCGGCAAGCACCGCTCCGCCCTGCTGGACAAGGCGCGCAAACAGCTCGGCACCGTGGGCTCCGGCAACCACTACGTCGACGTCTTCGCCGACGAGAAGGACCGCATCTGGGCCGGCGTCCACTTCGGCTCGCGGGGGTTCGGCCACACCGTCGCCTCGTCGTTCCTTGCCATCGGACAGGGCGCCGAGTGGGGCACGCGCGTGCCCGAAGCCGAGGTCATCTTCGACCTGCATGCGCCCGCCGGCCACGACTACTGGCACCTGATGAACCTGGCGGGCCGCTATGCCTACGCAGGCCGCGAATGGGCGGTGCGCAAGGCCGTGGAGATCATCGGCGGCCGCGAGGTCGAGCTCGTCCACAACCATCACAACTTCGCCTGGGAGGAGGAGCACTTCGGGCGGACGTTCGTGGTCGTGCGCAAAGGGGCGACGCCGGCGTTCCCCGGGCAGAAGGGGTTCGTGGGCGGCTCGATGGGCGACGACTCGGTCATACTGGAGGGCGCGCGCGGCACCCGGCCGGAGTCGCCAGCCGCCGAGCTTCAGGCCACAGCCCTATACTCCACCGTCCACGGCGCCGGCCGGGTCATGAGCCGCACCGCCGCGCGCGGAAAACGCCACCGCCGCACGGGCAAGGTGCTGAAGCGCGGCAAGGTGTCCCGCGAGATGATGCAGGATTGGGTGGACCGCAAAGGCGTCGTGCTGCGGGGCGGCGGCCTGGACGAAAGCCCCCACGTCTACCGCCGCCTCACCGATGTCCTTGCCGCTCAGGGGGATACCATCAACGTGCTGCACACCCTCCGCCCGCTCGTGGTGGTGATGGCGGGTGCGGGGCGGTAGAAAAAGTAAACGCAACATTACAAAAGTAATGTCTTGTTTACATTTTCATGCTCCTCAGCCCAGCCGCCCCCGCTACTACCCCCGAATCTCCTCGTCGATCCCCTCTTCCCCTTCCCATCTGCCGACCACCGCCGCCGCGCACGAGTCGCTGTAGACGTTGACGGCCGTGCGGGCCATGTCGAGGGGCCGGTCGATGGAGAGCATCGCGGCCACGATCAGCATCGCCTCGGGATTGTCGCCGATTCCGATCGCGCCGAGGATGATGAAGATCACCACCAGCCCCGCGGAGGGCACCGCCGCGGCGCCGATCGACGCCAGCAGCGCCGTGAGGACGACGACGACCTGAGTCGCAAAGCCGATGTCGGCCCCCAGCGCCTGCGCGATGAAGAGTGCGCCCACGCACTCCATCACCGCCGTTCCGTCCATGTTGACGGTGGCGCCCATGGGCAGCGTGAACGACGACACGCGATCGGACACCCCGACCTTTTCCTGCACGGTCTTCAGGGTGACCGGCAGGGTGGCCGCCGACGAGCTCGTCGAGAACGCCACCAGCAGCGGTTCCCTCATGTTCATCGCGTGCTTCCACGGAGACACCCGCGCCCAGAAGTACAGCAGCAGCGGCAGCGTGATGAAGAAATGGATGGCGAGACCCGAGGTCAGCCCCAGGACGTATTGAGCCAGGTTGCCGAAGGCCATCAGGCCCGTCTCGGTGACCATGGTGACCATCAGTCCGAAGACCCCGATCGGGAGCAGCTTGATGATGCCCGTCGTCAGGGCCATCATCGCCTGGAAGAGCGCACTGACCAGGCTGGTAATCTTCGTGCGTGAATTCTCCGGCAGGGTCGTGACCGCCGCTCCGAAGAGAATGCAGAAGAAGATGACCATCAGCATGTCGCCGGCCGAGGCCGCCCCCAGGAAGTTGTCCGGGACGATGGTGTACAGCAGATCGACGAACGACTCCGGGGTCGCGAGTTCAGGGGGCTCCGCCCCGGTGTCGGTTACCGGATAGCCGCGGCCCGGATTGATGATGTTGAACAGGAGCAGGCCGGTGAGCGCTGCCAGGAGGCTCGATACGAGGTAGTACCCCAGCGTCTTGCCGAACATCCGGCCCACCGTGCGCCCGCTTCCGGCCGATGCCACCCCCGAGACGATGGAAGTGATGACCAGCGGCACGATGATCATTCGCAGGAGGCGCATGAACAGGCCGCCGACCCAGCCGACGTTGTCCGCAACGGCTGCTCCTCCTGGAGACAGGCCAATACCGATGCCGAGAAGCATCGCGATCAATACCTGCCAGTGAAGGCGCTTGTACCAGGGCCGGTCCGGGGCGTATTCCATGGATTTCTCTTTGGGGAAGGAAATGGATGGGCTGGGGTCGTGGAGCGTCGAGTTCGCCGCACGCGGCAAGGTGGTGGCCGGGGCCGCGTGGCGTCAAGGGAATTCGGGCATTGATGTGAGGGGCCGGAATCCGGGCGAATCCCGGGACGCCTCCCGGGCGCGCCACGCAAACCCGGTCCGCCTCCTGGTTTTTGTAAAGTCTTCAGGGGACACGGTAGCATCGGCCGGGACGTGCGCTTAGCGTTAGAAAATGGCACGATCGCGAGGCTCCGCTGCGGTCGGTGGAGATCTCGGAGGCGCCTTGGATCGCGCCGGTTTGATTGACACCGGGGAAAACCCACCCAATTGCGCCGGAGACCCTGCCATGCGTTGCGCTATGCCAGCCGTCAAACCCGCCATCCTGCTCTTGCCGGTTCTCACGGTTTGGTCCGCCCTTCCGGCCCATGCGCAGGTCCCCAAGGTCACCGCCGGCGAAGTGGTCGACAGGGAAACCCTGAAGGGATTCGTGACCTGGGCCACCTCGCAATTCGCCGCGGTCACCAACCTCGCAGAGGGCTCGCAGATCCTCGAGGCGTTCAGGGTCGAGGGGAGCGACTGGAATGTGGGGAACATGTACCTGATCCTCTTCGCCGAGACGGGGCACGTATTCATCCACGGCGAAGATCCGAACATCGACGGCAAGTTCGCCGGCGACGTCATCGACGACAACGGAACGATGATCGTCCAGGAGATTCTGGCTGCCGGGGCCCAGGACGGAGGCGACTTCGTGGAGTGGTGCTGGGACGATCCCCATGATCAGACCGACACCCGCTGCAAGGACGCCTACGCCCTGAAGTACCGTTCGCAGATTGTCGGCAGGGACTTCGTCGTGGTGGGCGGATACTATCAGGATCTGAGCCACGCCGGCAGCACGCTTCCGGACGTACCGCTGCCCGAGGTGTCCGCCGCCGATGTCGTGGACCGGGAGACCCTCAGGCAATTCGTGCACGGCTCGGTCGACTGGCTCCGCGAACTGGTCGAGCTCGTCGGGTTCGAGCGCGCGAACGAATGGAAGGCCGTGCTGAGGGAGGACGGCGGCCACTTCAGGTCCGGCCCCATCTATCTCTTCTTCTTCACCGCCGACGGCTACGTCATCTTCCACGGCGCCGACGCCTGGCGCGAAGGCCGCTTCGCGGAGCAGACCGTGGACATCAACGGGACCCGGTTCGTCGAACTCATCATCGCGGCGGCCCGGGCCGGCGGAGGATTCGTCGAGTACTTCTGGGACGATCCGACGGTGGAGGGCGACGAGGACACCGGATCTCCCAAGGTCAGCTACGCACTGTCGTTCACCAGCAATGTCGATGCCTACGCGGGGCAGGAGTTCATCATCGGGGCGGGATTCTATCGAAACTTCTCGACTGCCGAAGCCGAGATGGCCGCGGAGGACTGGCTCCATCGGTTCGGCCGGTCGGTGGCGAGCCAGGCGATGGAGATGATCGGCAATCGGGTCTCGCACACGCACAGGGCGGAAGACCATGTCACGGTCGGCGGACGGTCGGCCGATTTCGGCTTGCTCGGGGGTTCCGACAACCCATTCAGCGGCCTGGACCTGGCTTCCCTCGGCTCCTGGCTGAGCTCGGCCGGCACCTCCGGAAACGTCGGCCGCCAGGGACTGGCGTCATTCCTCCCCCTCTCCACCAGTGCGCTCCTCGGTGGGAGTTCCTTCCAGGTTACGCCCGGGGCGTCCGAAGGCGGTGGCGGATACTCGGTCTGGGGGGGCGGCGAGATCATGCGGTTCACCAGCGGCGATGGCGAGGGATTCGGAGACGGCGAAGTCATGACGGGGGCGCTCGGGGCCGACTACGGTTCCGGGTCGCTCGTCACCGGGCTCGCGGTGACCTACAGCACCGGATCGGGCCAATTCGAGCTCGGGCGTCCCGGCGACGACGATGTCGGCGACGTGTCCACCACCCTCACCAGCGCCTTCCCCTATGCCCGGCTCGCGCTCGGCGACCGCCTCTTCACCTGGGGCGTGCTCGGGTACGGGACAGGCCAGCTGGGCATCGAGGGTGGCGGCGAGGTGGACCCCGACAGCGACATCACGATGCAGATGGCCGGTCTGGGCGCCAAGGGCGAACTCGTCCATTCCGAGTCGGCGGACGACTTCGAACTGGCTCTGCGCGCAGACGCATTCATCGCGCGCATGAACTCCGTCGAGATCGATGAACGCAGGGAACTGAACGCGGACGCCAGCCGGGTGCGGCTGATGCTCGAAGCCTCGAACGGATTCGCGCTCGGCTCGGGAACGCTCCAGCCACAGGCGCGCATCGGCATGCGCCAGGACGGCGGTGAGGTCGACAGCGGATTCGGGATGGAGGTCGGCGGCGGGATGACCTTCCTCGACCGCAACGGCACGCTGACCATACGCGTCCACGGCCGCACGCTGATCCTGCACGAGGAGAGCGAGTACGAGGAGTGGGGGCTGGGCGGATCCATCACGATCAACCCGGACGGGGGCGGCCAGGGACTCTCCCTCGGCGTGAGACCGTCCTGGGGGTCTGCGGCCAGCGGGGCCGCGCGTCTCTGGGCTCAGGGCGCAGCGGGGCTGACTGCCGGCGCCTACGACTACGGCAGCCGCAGAATCGACGCCGAACTCGGGTATGGCATTCGGGCCATGGAGGGCCGGGGACTCTTCACGCCGTATGCGAGGGTCCTGCTGTCGCAGCAGCTCGACGCGGCGTATCTGCCGTTGGCCGGGATGGGCAGCGCGATCGCGATGACCCCGCTCGACATCTCGAACCAGGGCATCTACGGGTACCAGTTGGGCGGCCGCGTGCGCCTGGGTCCGGATTTGACGGCGAGCATCGAGGGTGGACGCAGTGCCGGACCACAGGGCTCCGGAGCCGGACACCGGGCGGCGCTCAGCTTGTCGATGCGCTGGTAGACACTGCGACGGGTGGTGAGCATGGCGATGTTTCGTCACGTTAGGGACACGCCATGCACCACCCTGCCCCGAATCCACGGCGTGCCTCCGCGCACTTGATCGCCGCAGCCCACGTGGCGCCCGCACGCCTGATCGCCGCAGCCGGTCTGTGGCTTGTTGGCTCAGGCGTGGCGCCGGCGCCTGCGCCGAGATCCTACGATGCCCGCCGGGCCGCGTCCCCGCCGGCAATCGACGGCACCCTGGACGACGCGGCCTGGCAGTCGGCCCCCTGGACCGAACCCTTCATCGACATCCGCGGTGAGGACTGGCCCGCACCGGATTGGAGCACGCGGGCAAAGATCATCTGGGACGACGACCACCTCTACATCGCGGCCCGCCTCGAGGAGCCCCACCTGTGGGCCACCCTCACCGACCGCGACGCCATCCTCTACCGCGAGCACGATTTCGAGGTCTTCATCGATCCCGACGGCGACGCGCTCGCCTACTACGAACTCGAAATCAACGCGCTGGGCACCGAGTTCGACCTCTTCCTCAACCGCCCCTACAATCGCCGGGGCAAGGCGGACATCGCGTGGGACATGGTCGGGCTGCGGAGCGCGGTTCAACTCGACGGCACCCTCAACGATCCCTCGGACGAGGATGGGGGATGGAGTGTCGAGATCGCGATCCCGTGGTCCGCACTGGTGCCCCCGGCGGACTTCACCCTCCCAGCCGCGAGCGATTCCGCACGGGACGCAGCCGGCCATGACGCCGGCGTCCGCCCGACCGCCGCGCCCGGCGCTCCACCCCGTCCCGGCGACACCTGGCGCATCAACTTCTCCCGCGTCCAGTGGCCCCTGGAAGTCGTCGACGGTGAGTATCGCCGGGCCCGCGTGCCGACGCCGGAAGATCGGCACCCCGAGAACAACTGGGTCTGGTCGCCCCAGGGCGAGATCAACATGCACATCCCGGAGAGGTGGGGGCTGGTTCGGTTCGTCGCCGGAGAAGGCCGGTGAAGCGGGACTCGCCCATGGACCCGGATCGGCGCCTCGACCCGAATCGCGGTGCGAGCGCCGGCACCCGGATCGAGCGGCGCGAATTCCTCGCCGTCGCGGGGCGCGCCTTCGCCGGGAGCACGGCCGCAGGCGCGCTGGCCACGGGTGCCGCGACCACGGGCGCGATGGCCACCGCAACCGCCCTGTCGGGCTGCTCACCGCGACCCGCCGCGCGGCCGTCCTTCACCGCCTGGACCTGGGTGCACGGCAGCCGCGACTACGACGTGACCGAGTGGCGACGGCGGTTCGCGCGGCTCAAGGAAGCCGGCCTCGACGCCGTTCTGGTCGGCGGGGGCGACATCGACCTCGTCTCGGAGGCCGCCCACGCTGAGGGCCTCGCATACCACCGCTGGTTCTGGACGCTGAACCGCAACGGCGATGAGTGGGCGCAGACCAACCATCCCGAGTGGTTCACCGTCAGCCGCAACCTCGAATCCTCGCTGACGCGGCCGCCCTACGTCGGCTACTACAGGTGGGTCTGCCCGTCGCGGCTACCCGTGCGCGAATACCTGAGCAGCCTTGTCGGCGCACTGGCGGCAAACCCCGCCGTGGACGGCGTTCACCTCGACTACGTCCGTCACTGCGACGTGATCCTGCCGCGCGGCCTCTGGGAGACCTACGACCTCGTGCAGGACACCGAGCTGCCCGAGTTCGATTTCTGCTACTGCGACGTATGCCGGGAAGCCTTCGCCGCCCTCGACGGCCGGGATCCCCTCAGTATCCCCGACCCGCCCGCCGACGAAGCGTGGCGCCGCTTCCGCTGGGACAGCGTCACGGCGACGGTGCGCGACCTGGCCGCCTCGGTACACGATCACGACAAGCCCATCACCGCGGCGGTCTTCCCCACGCCGACCATCGCGCGGCGCCTTGTCCGTCAGGCATGGGACGAGTGGCCGCTCGACCGCGTCTTCCCGATGCTGTACCACAGCTTCTACCTGGAAGACATCCCCTGGATTGGCGACGGCGTGCGCGAGGGGGTCGCCGCGCTGGGCTCGACGCCCTTGAACGCAGGACTATACCTTCCTGCGCTCGGACCGGCGGAGTTGGGCGAAGCGGTCGTCACCGCGCGCGATGCGGGTGCCGCGGGCGTTTCGCTGTTCGAGATGCACGGGCTGACGGATGAGCATCTGGAGGCGCTGCGCAGTGCGTTGGGGTAGCCGTCTGCTGGCTTCACACGCTCAGGCCGATCGCCATGTAATGATAACATTACATAATGTCATGTTTACTATACATTTCAATGCTCTATCGACCACGTTCCAGAGGCTGACCCCAATGAGGACACTCACTCTGATGCTCACCGTGACCGCGGCTCTCTCCGCCTGCACCGTCGCCTACGACGGCGACGAAGGAGAAGGCACCACGCTTCGCCTCGGTTCCGCCGACACGTCCGAACAACTGCGTTTCGCCGTGGCGCGCTTTCAGCACGAGACGTGCACATTCTGCCCGGGCGGCGACACCGAGATCGCGGACTGGCTGCAGGCCAGCGAGCCGATTTCCGGCGAGGAACTGCTGACTTCCGGCAGCTACGTGAGCGGCTTCACCAGGCGCGCGCGCGAGTTCGGAGACGTGGAACTGGTGCCGCTGAC
Source organism: Longimicrobiales bacterium (assembly GCA_965211645.1). Classification (GTDB taxonomy): domain Bacteria; phylum Gemmatimonadota; class Gemmatimonadetes; order Longimicrobiales; family Gaopeijiaceae; genus Bin94. The sequence continues at coordinate 2,209,760 of OZ242947.1, forward strand.
CTCGCCGGTCGGCGTATTCGGGGGATCGTCGCGGAGCTGGAACACGAAGGAGACCTTCGACCACTTCCTCGACGCCATGCTCGCCGAGCTCGAGGCGGAGCTGCCGGTCGACGCGGTCTACCTCGCGCTGCACGGCGCGATGGCCGTCCGCGATGTTCCGCGGCCCGAGGCGGAGATCGCCCGGCGGTTCCGCGACGTCGTCGGCCCCGGGGTTCCCATCGCGGGTGCCTTCGACCTGCACGGCAACGAGGACGCCGAGTTCCTGGAGCACGCCGACTTCAGCTTCGTGACCAAGCGCTTCCCGCACTACGACTCCTACATCCAGGGCGAGCGGGCTGCGCGGGCCCTGCGGCTCGCTGCGCTGGGCGAATACCGGCCCACCACTGCCACGCGAAAGCCCGGCATCATCACGGCGACCGTGCTGCAGTGGACGGGCCAGTCTCCCGCCATGGACATCATGGAGCGCGCGCGGCGGTGGGAGGCACGGGAGAACGACGCCTACGTGAGCGTCTTCTTCGGCTATCCCTGGTCGGACGTGCCCGATGTCGGCGCTACCATCCAGGTCATGACCAACGACGACCAGGAGCTCGCGGACCGGATCGCGGACGACATGGACGATTTCATGTGGCGGGTGCGCGAGGACTTCGCGCTCGGCAGCTACCCCGGCCCCGAGGAGGCTGCGCGGATCGTCGCGACAGCCATCTCACGCGGCGAGGTGCCCGTCGCGGTCGGCGACTACAGCGACCGCCCCGGCGATGCGACACATATCCTGAACGCCTTCGAAGCGGCCGGGATCGGCAAGGTCCTGTACGGCACGATCACCTCGCCCGCCACGCTGGACGCCCTCGCGGCTGCCGGTGCCCAAACCGGAGACCCCTTCGACATGGAAATCGGCGGCTTCACCCCGTCCGGCGGTTCGCCCCGGCGCATCGTCGGCACCCTGGAGTACATCGGCGAGGGCTTCGGCTACGACGCGATCGCCGCGGTCTCCTTCGGCAGCGGCAACGTCGTCTTCCTCACCCCGGCCTACGAGCAGGTGCTCTACCCGGACGCCTTCCGTTACGGCTCGATCGACCCCGCCGACTACGACGTCTTCGTGGTGAAGTCACGCGTACACTTCCGCCGCGGCTTCGACGAGACCGGCTACGCGCGCACCATCCTCGTGGTCGAGGCCCCGGAGCCGTTCGTCGGGACGACCCATCTGGACGCGCTGACCTACGAGAATGTGGATTTGGGTACGTTGTACCCCTACGGAACGCCCGAAACGCGGAGATAGGCCCGGCGAATGAAACTCGATCGCGAGCAGGTCAGGCACTGGAAGAGGGTCCTGTCCCCCTACTTCGGCCCGGACAACCGCCGCAGCGCCTGGCAGATGGGGTACACCGCCGCTCTGTTCGCGGCGGGCTGGACGCTCATGTACTGGAGCCTCGCCGTCGGCTACTGGCTCACGCTGTTGCTGGCCGTTCCGACCGCCGGACTCATCATGCGGCTCTTCATGTTCCAGCACGACTGCGGCCACGGGTCCTACTTCAAGTCCCGGCGACTGGCTTGCATCACCGGCTCGATCATCGGTGTGCTCACCCTCACTCCGTACCACTACTGGCGGAAGACGCACGCCATCCACCACGCGCATTCGGGGGACCTGGACCTGCGCAGCTTCGGAGACATCAGCACCCTGACCGTCAAGGAATACGAAGCGATGACCGCGCTTCAGCGCTTCGGCTACCGGCTGTACCGCAACCCGGTCATTCTCTTCGGCCCCGGCGCAGCGTTCCACTTCTTCATCAAGCACCGCTTCCCGTGGGACGTGCCGCGGGCGTGGAAACGCGAGTGGCAGTCGGTCTGGTGGACCAACGGGGCACTGGCCGCGATTCTGGCGGCCGCCTGGCTCACCATCGGGATCGGCCCGTTCCTGATGGTTCAGCTCCCGATCACGCTCATTTCGACCGCGACGGGCGTGTGGCTTTTCTACGTGCAACACCAGTTCGAGGACGCGTACTGGCATTGGCACGAGGACTGGAACTACTACGACGCGGGCCTGCTCGGGTCGTCGTTCCTCCGCCTGCCCAAGGTGCTGCAGTGGTTCACCGCGAACATCGGCCTGCATCACGTTCACCATCTGAGTGCGCGGATTCCCAACTACCGGCTCCAGCGCTGCCACGACGAGAACCCGGAGCTCTGGAAGGCGCCCACGATGTCGCTGTGGGACGGCCTCAAGACAATCCCCCTGGCGCTCTGGGACGAAGGCGGACGGAAGCTGATTTCATTCCGCCAGTACCGGCGGCTGAGAGCCGCCGAGGCGTGATTCCGGGGCGGCGGGGCCACGCACTGCGCTGGCCCTGGCGCACGCGGCGAAGGCAATTGACGCACTCACTTCCGCCCCGCTTCGACGAGACCGAATAACCTGAGCGCGATGTGTTGTTCAAGGCACCATCCATCTACTGTGGGTCTTCCCTTGCCGTAGAATTTGCGCTTCACCTTGCTGCTGACGGGAAGTCTCCAAGATCGTACCAGTCCAGCGCCCGGTCCGGAATGCCGTCAGAATCGTCTGGGGCCACCTGACGGTCTACCAAGACGACCAGCGTCGACCCGAGTAGATCAAATCCCCTCAAACGATCCCTCACTCTTACCGATCCCACATACACGGCATTCTCGTAGACATCCAGGTAGGACGACTCGCGAAGATCGCGGTGGGTAGCGACCCAGAAGCGATTGGTAGCATCGAACCGTCGTTGTCTGGTAGACAAGTAGTACCGCTTAGGCGTGGCTCGATAGGTCTCAAGCCGCTGCTCAATTGGCCGAGACGGAGAAAGTCCCATTCTCTCTAAGCCCTGATTGAAGATCGCCAACTGCTCCGCCCGCCTGGCCATATCCCACTCGTTGGGAAGCTCCTCAACGAAAGTCGGTGCGCGCACTACCGTCGCGACAGCGCCTGCGTCAACGAAGACCAGATAGCCCCCGCAGGCCAGGAAAACCCAACCGTCGTTCCGATCCGGGATGCCGTAGATCACTCGCCCACAATCCACGTCCCAAGGTCCGCGGGGGGGCGCTTCCTCCCGTACGACCCCTCCAGACCCGATGCTCACCTTCACCAGCGTCTGAAAAGCCCCACGGCCAGTGCGCGATGACGCTCCGACGCCGCCAATCACAAGACCCGCAACAATCGTGTCGAAGGAGGAAAGCGGATCGAATGCACCCCGAGGCAGCAATACGTCGGACACCAGAGTCCCCGACGGCTCGAAGATCGAAAAGCGACCCAGTTCCGTGTCCACCACTCCAACGGTCCCCACCTCTCCACGAACCAGGAACCTAGGTCTTCCGAACTCTCCCGGGCCCTCCCCCTTTTGGCCGAAGACTCCCGTGACCGTGCCTTCGCTGTCAACACAACGAACCCGATCCTCATAGGAGTCGATGACGCAGGCCATTTTCCCGCCGGCAAGAAGTGCAACTTCGTTGCTCGTACTAAGCGGAACAACAGCCGAACCGGTTGTTCTCGGCGTAAACACGATCTCAGCGACTGTGTCACCGTCAACGCAGCCTCCACCGACCACCATGAGCACGGCAACGACAGCGTACCGGACTACCATTCCCCGTCTCCCACGGGATGTCTTGAATCCTGTTGTGCTAGTTGTAGTCTTCCGCACACTTGGCGTTGCACCGCTCGACCCAATCCTCGACGTGATCTGCCGCCGACAACTTGCGGAAATGAGTATTCGTTGTTGCCTTGTGCTGTCAACCGCACCCAGCACTAGCACTATACTTATCTCAGTCGGTGGGCGATCAAGGCGCAGAATAGTGTACCCTTATGGGCCGATTCGGGTTCGGATCGGGGAACACGGACGGTCACAGACGCTGACTACAGCGTGGAGTGGATCCATGAAGAGGTTGAGGAGCCGGGCAGGAGCCGTGGCGGCGGCGCTCGCAATCGTTGCCGCCGCGTCGACGGCCTGCGGGGACGACATGACCGGCCCGCAGGCGATCGAAGATGCCGAATTCGCATCGTCGCTCGGGATCAATCTTACCAACTTCACGCGAACTTCATCGGGCCTCTACTACGAGGACATCGCGGAGGGATCGGGCGAAGCGGCCGCCGCCGGGAACGTGGTCGAGGTGGCCTACGCGGGATGGCTCACCGACGGCACCGAGTTCGACAGGGGCGCGTTCAGCTTCACCCTGGGTGCAGGCCAGGTCGTGCGCGGGTTCGACGAGGGAGTGACGGGGATGAAGGTGGCCGGGATTCGCCGGATCATCATTCCGCCGGCGCTGGGCTATGGCGGCCAGGGCAGCGGCCCCGTGCCGCCCGATGCGATCATGATCTTTCGGATCGAGGTGTTGGCGATCGGGTGAAGCGCAGCGGTGCACCCGTGGCAAGCGGCCCGAAAGCGGCCTAATCAGTCCGCCGTCGTCACTCCCAGTTCACGCAACCGCAGGAAGTCAGCCCTGTTTGCGGTGGCGACGGGAGCTCCATCCGCCTGTGCTGCGGCGGCAATCATGCAGTCGATGAGCGACCCGCGGCGGCGCCCGGACTCATTGAAGAGCCGCGCGGCCGTCTCGGCGTCGGCCTTCAGGAAATCCCGGTGCCGGCCGATGATGGCGCCTGCCACGGCCACCTCCGACGAGCTGAGCGGCCCGCACTGGAACTCCGCCCAGGCTACGGTGCACATCGCCAGCGGCTCGCCGTTGGCGATCCACCTCCTGAGCGCCAGATCCTCCGGCGTCCCGCGCACCAGGGCCCTGATCAGGAAGCTCGTGTCGAGGTGGATCATTCGGATCCAAACCGGAGCCGGCGTCCGGCAGCGGCGCGCTCGGCCCGGAGATCCCGCTCCCACTCGACGAGGTCCACGCCGCGCTCGCGCACCGTATCCTGCAGGCGGGTCAGGGCTTCCAGGGCGATAGCCCCACCCTCGTCGTCTCCCGCGACCAGCGCGATGCGGAGCGCCCGGCGGATGACTTCCGACTTGGACACATCCCAACGATTTGCGAGCGCCTCGAGTGTGCGAACGGAGTCCACGTCGAGCGAATAGGTGGATTTGATCGTAGTTATGGCCATAATGAAGAGTATGGCCATATGATTGTCGGATCAAGAAGAGTTAGCTGGGGTCAAGGCTCGACAGGCGCGCTTCGCATTCGCGCACACCCTCCTCGACCCCGGCAGATCGGTACAGCTCCGCCGCCAAGCGCCACAGCGGCCGTGCCCCTTCCGCGTCGCCGAGTTCCTCTTTCAGCAAGGCCATGGGCCTAAGGGCGTTTGCGTGGTCGAGGGGATGCGCCGCTCCGGCCCGATCGTACAGGTCGAGCGCCTCCTCGTAGCAACGCTCCCCTGATTCGAGCCGGCCCAGGCGATGGTTGGCTTGGCCAAGGTGCCGCACGGCGTGCGCGAGCCGAAGCGGATCGCCGGCCTCTCTGGCAGCCGCGACCGACTCCTCGAACAGGGTACGGGCCTTGCCCGGGTCGTGCAGGTCCAGCGCGACGTGACCCAGCTTGCCCAATGCGATGGACAGCTCCTTCCTCGTACCCTCCTGCTCGCAGATCTCGCAGGCCCTGACAAGGTCGGCCTCGACCCGCGCCAGGGCGGCCCGCAGGGTCGCCTCGTCGGTTGCTGGGGATTGCATCGCTTCCCGGCGCGCTCGCCACGCCTTCCCGATGAGCCGTCGCGCCTGCTCTTTCCGCTCTCCAATCGGTGCGGAACGTCGCAACGAGCGCCGGGAGTCCATGACCGTCACCCTTCCTGGACGAGTCTCAGGTGCGCCGGATGTCGACCCGCGTCCTAAACCCCGACCAACTCCCCCAGCACGAACACGTCCGTCAGCAGCGCCCGCAGGTGGATCGACGCATTGAGGTTGTCGATGAGCTGGGAGGACACCGAGGCTTGCGCGTCCACCAGCCGCAGCAGCGCCAGCGAGGCCTCCGCGTCGCGCGTGAGGACGGACAGGGCGCCGTCGGTCGCGTCGCCGGGCGGGAGGTGGGCGCGGAAGGCGTCGTCGAGACCGTCGAGCGCCTCGGCGAAGCCGCGCAGGAAGTCGCGGACCTGTGTGCCGGCCTTGCTGGCCGCGTCGTCGACCAGCCCCTGGGCGGCGTAGGCGAGGAAGAACTCGTACCCCTCCTCGATGGCGTCGATGCGAGCCTTCAGCTCGTCGCGGCTCATGGGCTCCTCACCCTGCTGAAGGACCGGGTCGCCGGGAGGAACACGTCGCTCTGCTTTTCCACCCCCCTAATCACCCTCGGCTTCGGCCGCGGGAGACCCGGCTTCCGCCACCGTCCAGCGCGCGGGGTCGTGGTTCTCCAGGTAGCGGTCGCGGTCGATCCAGCCGTTGATCATGGACCAGGTCATCCAGCGCTTCTCGGGGCGGATCGCGAAGTAGACATGGGCGATGACGAGGAAGATGAGGGCGATCCCGCAGACGCCGTGGATCACGTAGATCCAGCCCCACGCGGTGTCGCCGAACATGTAGGTGTTCATCGGCAGGAGGAAGTTGTCGACGCGGAACATCATCAGGACGCCGGTGACGACCGCGCCGAGGGTCGCGATCATGGCGACGTGGTGGAACATCTTCTGGTCCACCGGATACTTGCCGGCGCGCGGGCGCTTGGCGTCGGATCGGCCCAGCGCCGCCTTCAGCCCGAGCTTGCCCTCTTCGACGTCGCGGCGGTCGATCCACATCGTCCAGAAGTCCTGCTTCGCGAAGACGTGGTAGATGTGGTAGATGACCGTCAGGATCAGCAGGACGCCCGCAATCCAGTGGATCGTCACCCAGGGGAACCGGATCCCGATCACGGGGAAGAAGGCCGTGATCAGCAGTGCGAACATGGTCGCGCTCATCGTCCAGTGGAACCCGCGCGCGCCCGGCTTGTGACGCTGGAGTTTTTCGGGCAGGCCCTTCGCCTCGTCCGGGTCGACTTCGCCCTTGGCCACCTTCTTCGGCACCATCAGGGCGTGCACCACGACGAAGACCGCGCCGATGATCACCGCGGCCCAGATGAGATCCCACGAGACACCGATGGGGACGTCCTCGCCCCAGGGGTTCAGCGCCCGCCGAAGGAATTCCATGCTTGTCTCTCCGTTGGATTGGCTCGCGATACTAAACCATTTTGTTTAGTGTCGGGTGGGGTCCGGTGTCAGGCGGCGTCCGGTATCAGGCGGCGTCCCGAATCGACCGCTTCACCAGGTTCCGCGTGAGGGCGATCTTGTAGTCGTTGTGGCGGAGCGCGCGGGCGCCTTCGACCGCGATCTCCCCGGCCATCTGTCCGGTCTCGTCGCTGGGCTCGCGTCCGCGGATCGCCGCCTCGACCGCGCCCATCCGCACGGGGTACGGCGCGATGCTGTTGACGACGATTCGCGCGTCCTGAATCACGCCGCCCTGCACCTGCAGCATCGACGCGACGCTCACCAGCGAGAAGTCCCACGACTTGCGGTCGCGGATCTTCTCGAAGTACCACCGCGCGCCCTCCCACGGGGCCGGCAGCACGATGCGGGTGAGGAGGTCGCCGGGCTCGAGCACGGTCATGCGCTCGATGTCGATGTCCGGGCCGATGAAGAAGTCAGCTGCCGCGAAGGTGCGCTCGCCGGAAGTGCTGACGACCACCATCTCGGCGTCGAGCGCGACGAGGGCGGGCGCGGTGTCGGAGGGGTTGACCGCAACGCAGCGATCCGCGCCCACGATGCAGTGCTCGCGGTTCATGGCGCGCCGCGTGCTGGCGTAGCAGATGTTCCCGCCCGCGCGGTAGCATGGCCACCCGCTCCGGTAGTACCAGCAGCGGGTATCCTGCACGATGTTCCCCCCGAGCGTGCCCTGGTTGCGGATCTGCGGCGTGGCCACCAGCCCCGCGGCTTCGGCAAGGAGCGGGTAGTCGCTCTGCACGCCGGAGTGCTCGGCGATGTCGGTCAGGCTCGTCATGGCTCCGATGTCGAGCCCGCCGCCGGCGCCGTCGGCGATGCCGCGGATCTCGTCCACGGCCGCCAGGTCGATCACCGCTGCGGGGCGCTTGATCCGGTCCTTGAACCAGTCGAAGGTGTCGAGTCCTCCCGCGAGCACCCATCCCTGGTCGCCGTACTGGTCCATGAGGCGGACGGCATCGTCGACGCCCGCCGGCTGATAGAGCTCGAACGGGGCGATCATGTCACGTATGACTGCCACTTTGGTTCTCCTTGTCGGTCAGACGTGGGTGTTCACGGTCAGACGTGCGTGTCCAGCAGGCCGTAGGGCCGGGGTCGGCCTTCCAGCTCCGCCAGGATCATGTCGGATGTGAGAGGGGTTCGGCACAGGCAGAGTCCACCCATGGCGTCGGCCACGGCGCACGCGTAGGCCGCCTCGCCGGCGCCCACGGGGGGCTCGCCGATGCCCTTGGCTCCCACCGGGGTGTGGGGATCCGGCTCGTCGACGGCCGCAAACCGCGGGCTCAGCGGCACATCGAGGATGCCCGGCGGCCGCGCGGTGTAGAAGCGCTTCGTGAAGGGGATCCCCCACTTCGGGTCGAAGACCCAGCGCTGGCTCTTGGCCATGCCGATCCCCTGGAAGACGCCGCCGTTGGTCTGCGCGGCCAGACTGCGCGGGTGGATCACGGTGCCGCAGTCGGTCGCCGACGCGAGATCCACGATCTCGACCTCGCCGGTCTCGACGTCGAGCTCGACCTGGGCGAAGGTGGCCACCCAGGTGAAGACCGCGCCGGGCTGCCCGTAGTTGTCCTTCGCCGCCGCGATCAGCCCCTCGCCCGCCAGCCCCGCCACCGCCCCCTTGGTCACGTCGTTCAGGTCCTCGGGGATCTCGCCGCCGCTGAACTTGCCGCCCCGTGCGATCGCGCGCTGCGCCGCCTGGGCGAAGCTGAGGCCCGCGGCGCGGTTGCCTGCCCGAAAGACGCGGCCGTCGGCCACGCGGTAGTCCTGCGGCGACCCGCCGAGCTCGCTCGCGGCCAGCTCCTGAAGCAGCCCGACCATGGCCTCTCCGGCCGCGTGGTTGGCGCGGGTGTGGGCGTGCGTCGTCTGGCTCCCGGCCTGAACCGTGCTGTACGGCAGGTGCTTGCTGGTGTCGCCCCACACGACCACCACGTCGTCCCAGTCCAGATCGAGGACATCGGAGGCGGCGCGCGCGGTGTCGGCGATCGAGTGCGTGCCCAGGTTGCCGATCCCCTGGTGCACGTAGAGCTTGCCGTCGGGGCGAATGACCAGGAGGCCGTCGCGGCCGTTGCTCCCGGCGGTAAACGGGCTGAGGCCCATCCCCACGCCGGTCACCCTGGTCCCCTCGCGACGCCCGGACAGCTGGCTCCTGGCTTCCCAGTCGAAGAGCTCGCCGCCCAGGTCCAGCGCCTCGCGCACGTACGCGCTGGTGAACGCTCCCTGGTTGGGCCCGAGCCAGCCGTCGTGGCCCGGCGCATTGATCTTGCGGATCTCCAGCCGGTCGATTCCGAGCTCGCGCGCGGCCTTGTCCACCACCGGCTCGAGCATGGCGACGATCTGAGCGCCGCCGGGGGCCCGCTGCGCCGACCTTGGCGGCGTGTTGGTGTACACCGGCACGCCCCTGAAGCGCATGTTCTCGGGCTGGTAGGAAGCGGTGGCGACGGTCGCCGCCGTGAACAGGTCGGTAGCCCCGTACGCCCCGCTGTCCTGCACCAGGTACAGGTCCAGCGCGGTCATGCGGCCGTCGCTGCGGAATCCGATCCTGGCCCAGCCCTGGAAGCCGGCGCGCGCCCGCCCGATGTAGTTCTCCTCGTAGCGCGTGATCCGCAGCATGACCGGACGGCCGATCTTGCGGGACAGTACCGCGGGCACCGCCATGATGGGCACGCCCGCGATCTTGCTGCCGAAGCCGCCGCCGCAGTACTCGCCGATCATCACCACATCCTCGACGTCGACGCCCGCCATCGCGGCCACGGGTCCCCGCGTGCGCTCCGTGCTCTGCGTGGAGCCGTGCAGGAAGAGCTTGCCGTTCTGCCAGTACGCCATGCAGGAGCGGGGCTCCATGGGGTGGTGCGTGACCGACTGGTGGACGATGGTCTCTTCGACGATCACGTCGGCCTCTCCGAACGCCGCGTCCACGTCGCCGATGGCCCACTCGGCCGTCGGCTCGCCCATGGGCAGCCGGTCCGGCCCCGCCTCCTCGAAGACGCTGCCGGCCCACTTGAGCGGCGTCGGTCCGTCCTCGCCGGGGACGTTGCCGTCGGTGCGCGCGTTCGGGCCGCCTTCGCGGAGGCTGTCCAGCGGATCGAGCACGAAGGGGAGCGGCTCCAGGTCGACCCGGATCGCTTCGACCGCCGCGGCCGCCGTCGTCTCGTCCACCGCCGCCACCGCCAGAATGGGCGCTCCCTCGTACAGGGGCTCGTCGGACAGCGCGCCTTCGCGCGTGCCCTGCTCCGGCCGCGGCAGCTCCGACGCCCTCAGGATGCCCAGCACGCCTTCCATTGCCTCGGCCCTGCTGGTGTCGACGCTGCGGACCCGCGCGTGCGGCATCGGGCTCAGCAGGAGCTTGGCGAAGGCCATGCCCTCCGCGTGGAAGTCCTCGGCGTAGCGCGCGCGCCCCGTGATCTTCGCGTGAAGATCCGGTGGGGAGATGTCGGTGCCGATCGTTCTCTCAGCCATCTCGATTCGCCTTTCTCGCTATGCCCGGGAACGGGACAGCTCGGCCGCCCGCATCGCGGTGTTCAGGATCTTGTCGTAGTCGCCGCAGCGGCAGAGGTTGCCCGAAAGCAGCACCGCCGCCTCTTCGCGGGTCGGAGTCGGATTCTTGTCGAGCATGCCGACCATGCTCATCACGAAGCCGGGGGCGCAGAACGCGCACTGGAAGCCGCCCTCGTCCATGACCGCCTGCTGCACCGGATGGAGCGTGCCGTCGCTCTCCAGCCCCTCGATCGTGGTGACCTCGCGGCCGCGAACCGTGTGGGTGAGGATGGAGCAGCCGTAGTGCGTGGTGCCGTCGAGCAGCACCGTGCACGCGCCGCATTCGGCCCGGTCGCATCCGAGCTTGGTGCCGGTGAGGCCGAGCTGGTAGCGGAGCGTCATGGCGAGCGTCTCGTGCTTCGGAACGTCGACGCGGCGCTGCTGGCCGTTGACGTTGAGGGTCACGAGCCGCTCCACGGCGCCCTGCGCGGACAGCATCGGCGCGAGCACCCCGCTCTCGCGGAAGAGATATCCCGCGGCGGAAGCGGTGGCGCCGGCGGCGACCACCCCCTTGATGAACTTGCGGCGGGTGAATCCGCCTCGTCGCGATTGAATGACCTGGGCATCCAGCATCGATCTGCACCTCACTCCGAAATGGGGCGGGACCTGCCTTCGGTCACATTATATGGTGGTGCGCGCGATGAGGCCAACCGGGAAAGGGAATAGCGGGTTCGCCTCAGTCGTCGCGGAGTTCGTCAGCTGCCGTCGAGGGCGTCCCGAACCATCTCGGGAGTGAGTGGTGGTGCGTCGGGCGGCACGTCGAAAACCGGGAAAACGTCGGGGCGTACAGTCCGCCGGGATTGGAGGACTCTGCGGCCCACCGCGGCCAGTGCGCGAACCATGAGGTCCACGGAGCTAGCCATCTGCCCCGCCCAGCTTCGCGTCCAGCGTCATCTCGTCCTCGTCGATGGTGCCCCACAGGAGCAGTGCACCCGCCGCGATGATTGCGGATGGGTAGAAAAGGACCTGCGATCCCTCCAGGAACCAGCCCCAAGGGTCGATGATGGACTTCCAGACGCCGAGCGCCGTGATGGCCAGGATGACGAACGCCACCGGGTAGGCGCGCTTCCGCCACAGGCCCACGATGACCAGCGCGCCGATCAGGATTTCGGCCGCACCGAAGATGTTCAGCAACACGGCCTGCGTCCCGATGCCGAAGTAGAACGTCTCAGCAACCGCCTGCCCGTGTGCCACGTCCTGGAACTTGTCGATGCCCCACAGGACCAGGAGCCAGCCGATGGTCACCCGCAGCAGGAACAGTCCCCAGCGTTTCATGATTTGCCTCCGTGTGGATGTGGTCACTCGTACAAATAGTCGAAGACGAACGACGACCCCAGCATCTCGCGGAACCAGAGAGTGGCCCTCGCACCTAGGGAGTCGGTGAGGCGGACGGGCTTGTTCAGGGCGAAGTACACGGGCTGCTGCCGCCCGTCGTTGATCGCCACGTTGTCGGCGTACAGATAGCTCCGGTCGAGGTCGTCCAGGATGGGATTCAGCCGCCCCTTAATTCCCGGCAGATGGCCGGTCCCGTTGGAGATTATCATTGACCCCCCGTTGTCGGCGGTCCGCATCTCGACCTCGAGCCCCTCGCCGCCACGGAGACCCCGCTCGACGTGGGCGCGAAGGCCAGGCGCCCCGCACAGGACCGTCAGGGGCAGTTCGGCGTAGAGTTCGAAGTCCGCGTGCCCGAACGCATCCGTGCGCGTCTCCAGGTAGGTCTTGTTGGGGTAGAGTAAGGCTACATGCACATCGCGCAACGGCCGCCCGGTGTCGGCCTGCCGCACGGCGACCCGCGTAGCCAAGCCGTCGGGCAGAGGAGGACTCGCCGCCGGCAGCGTGACCATGAACTCGCGTTCGCCGACGGGTTCGAAGACCGGCTTGCTTCCGGCGAGCGCGACCGTCTCATCCTCGATGACGCCGATGCCCTCGCCACGGCGTTCGATGAAATGCCGCCGACCCCCGGAACCGGGCACGTCGCCTACCGGACACTGGCCCAACCGCGATGCCAGGAGCTCGTTCCTCGTGAACTGGCTCGTCCGCAGATCCTCCACCGTCAACGAGTTGCCGAGGCTCCCGGGCGAGATCAGTTCCAGCCGGTCATCGAACATGAACAGGCGTATCCGCGAACCCGCGACGCCGTAGTCCCGGTGCACCACGGCGTTCACCACCGCCTCGAATACCGCGCGCTCGCTGTACTGCGGGATGTCCGTGCGGGCGGGATCCTTGCGAGCGGCAACCCGCCGGTTTCGAACGACGAAACGCATGGTGCCGCGAATCTGCTCGTCCAGGGGGCCGCCAATGTCCTGGGCATCGAGCTGCCGGTTGCCGTCCCTGGTCCCTCCGCTGTAGCAGACAGCCTGAATGTATGCGTTCGGAAGCCATTGTCGCGGATCGTCCGATGCCAGCAGAATGCCCCCCACGGTCGCACGGGGAGTGCCAAGCTCATCGTCCTTGAGGAACTTGAGCTTTGCCAGCATGACTTCGGGACTGTCGCTGGAGCGCGAACTGGCGTAGCGGCGCCAATGCTCCGGCGCCAGGGATCCCTCGCCCGTGTCGGCAACCACCTGCATATCGGCGCCGGTCTCGTCCGACCGTGCCCGCGCCTGAAGCAGGCGCCGCAGTTCCGCCGTCTCGATTTGCCGCCTCCCGGCGCCGCGCCGACGAAAGTACCCGCCGGGCGACCGATGGACCTCGGCTCCCCGCGGAATGTCGACGAGCAGGACGCCTCCGTCCCCCGACCCGGGCGCAGGCATTCGATGGAGATTGAAGTCGAGCGGAGGCTGGATGTTGTCCGAACAGATCTCGGTGACCATGTCCGCCACGGCATCGAGCTGGTCGGGCGACAAAGCCTGGTGGGTGCGGTCGTCCCGGACCCCGAGCACGAACCATCCGCCGCTGGAGTTGGCGAACGCCGCAAATCCGTCGGCGAGATCGGCGCGCTTCGGGGCCGCCACCTTGCCGCCGCGGAGGCGTACCTCCTTCAACTCGACGCCTGTGTCCTCGCCGAGATGGATTCGCTTCCAGAACGCAGTGGGATCGATGGGCATGGGCGGCGGCTTCGGGTGGAGCTGGAGCGTTCAAGATAGCTGGCGGTCAGGCGAGCGTCACCCAAAGATCCGGTCGGCCTCCCGCTTTTCTCTGTCTATCGTCCCCCATTCGGCCTGCGCCACCGCACCGGCGGCGGCGGCTCGTCCGCGAAGGTCACCTTGCCGCCGTTTTCGAGCAGGCGCAACGCCTCGCGCACCGCGGTCTCCAGCTGTGGGTCGCCCCCCGCGATCACCGGGGCGGGGTCGTTGCGCACCTCGATGTCGGGCGCCACGCCCTCGGCCTCCACGGCCCACTCGCCGTTCACGTCGAAGAAGCCGCCCCGCGGGGCCACGAATCCGCCCCCGTCGATCAGCGGCGGCGTGTCCCAGGTCCCCACCAGCCCGCCCCACGTCTTGGTGCCGACCAGGGGACCGATCCCCCGGAAGCGGAACAGGTACGGCAGAAGATCGCCCCCCGACCCCGCGCGCTCGTTGATCACCATGACCTTGGGTCCGAAGAGGCCGGCCATCGGCTGGGTCCAGGGCTTGCGGTCGCCCGCCCGCGAGTTGAAGTACCCGGTGAGCTCGCGGTCGAGCATGTCGACGATGTAGTCGGCCGCCGAGCCGCCGCCGTTGTTGCGCTCGTCGATGACCGCGCCCTCGCGGTCCTGCTGCGCGAAGAACATGCGGTTGAAGTAGGTATAGCCGCCCTGCCCCGTGTTGGGGAGCCACACGTAGGCGAGACGGCCGCCGCTCATCTCGTCGACGCGGGCCTGGTTGGCCTCGACCCAGGCCCAGCGCCGCAGCTGGCCCTCGTTGCCGGTGGGCTCGACGAGGACTTCGCGGGCGTCCGCGGCGGAGGGTGAGGACGCGACCGTCAGGGTTATGGTGCGGCCAGCTGTGCCCTCGAGCAGGCGGTAGGGATTGGCGGGCGCGGGCAGTTCGGCCCCGTCGATCGCGAGCAGATAGTCACCCTCGTGCACATCCATCCCGGGATGCGAAAGCGGTCCGGCCAGCCCCGGCGTCCAGTCGCCCCCGTTGTAGATACGGGTGATCCGGTAGAACCCGTTCTCTTCCCGCAGGTCGGCGCCGAGGAGGCCGGTGCGGGGGTTGTCCAGGTTCGGGTAGTCGCCGCCGCGCACGTAGGAATGCCCGACCGCGATCTCGCCCGAGAGCATGTCCAGCAGGTGGTTGAAGTCGGAGCGGTGGCGCACGTCGGGGAGCCACTCCGAGTACCAGTTCCAGACATCGTCCCACGGTGCCCCGTGCTGGTTGTCGACGTACAGGAAGTCGCGCATGAAGCGCCAGCCGTCGCGGAGCATCTGGGCGTATTCGGCCGTCGGTTCGACGCGCACGCGCAGGTTGCCGAGGTCGAGCGCTCCGTCGCGTCCCGAGGGCGGACGGGCGGTGCTCACGATGTTCCAGCCGCCGCTGTAGTAGAGGAGGCTGCCGCGGTCGTGAGAGACGGCGAGACGCCCGCCCCGCTCGAGGAAGTCCTCGGCCTCGCGGTCCTCGATGGAGTACTTGAGCACGGAGCCGCCGCCGAAGCCGCCGCCCTCCAGGACGAAGACGGTTCCGGCCGGTCCGGGCACCAGGCCGGCGTAGTCGTCGACGTCCAGCCCCGGGGCGTCGATGATTCGCGCGGCGATGTTGTCGAAATCGATAACGACATCCGGCGGGTCGTCAGTGTCTTCGGCTTCCCCATCCTCTGCGGTCTCCTCCTCGTCGCTCGCGGGCAGGAAGGGCGATGGCTCGTCGGCGCTGAGGAGTGCGAGGTAGAGGGCGCGGGTCACCGGTCGGTCGTACGAAGTCATGTCCAGCCAACCGGTGTTGAGCGCGAAGTTGGTGGAGGCGAGGAAATAGAGGTACTTGCCGGACTGGTCCCACACCGGCGAGATCGCGTCGGACATGCCGTCGGTGAGCTGGCGCGTGTCGCCGGATTCCGTGTCGTGAACGAAGACCGCGCGCAGCTGGTTGTCCAGCCGCCGGGCGTAGGCGAGCCACCGCGAGTCGGGGGACCACACGGGGTTCATGGTGCGCTGCGGGTGGGCGAAGCGGTCGGTGTCGACGTGGTCCACCTCGCCCGATTCGATCTCCAGCACCAGCACGCGGTAGTGGGTGTCGGTGAAGGCCAGCCGGGTGCCGTCGGGCGACCATTCGGGGCGGAAGTAGAAGGACGGCTCGGGAATCTCGATCCGGCGGGGATTCGATCCGTCCTGCGCGGCGATCACCAGCCCGTACTCGTCGCCGTCGTCGTTGAACCAGGCGACGCGCGATCCGTCCGGCGACCAGACGGCGTGCCGATCGGCCACGCCGGGGCTGCGTGTGAGATTGCGCCACGATCCCTCCTCGGCGGGCACGCTGAACAGCTCGCCGCGCCATTCGAAGAGCGCCCGCTTGCCGGTGGGCGAGAGGCGTGCGTCTCGGAGCTGCGCCGCGGGGACCGACTCCCAGCGCGGGCGCGACCAGTTCATGTCGCCGGTCACGTTGATCACGAGCTGGCGGGTGGCGCCGGTGGCCGGGTCGAGTTCGTGCAGGTAGCCGGCCTGCTCGTACACGACCGCACCGTCGCCGGCGCCGAGGGACTTCACGTCGAAGTCGGCGTGGCGGGTGAGCTGCCGCTCGGTGCCCGTGCCCGGGTCGAACGACCACACGTTGCTCGCCCAGTCGCGCTCGGACATGTAGTAGACGACGCCGTCCATCCACACCGGGTCCATGTGGCGCTCGCCCTCCCACGGCGGCGTGGTGCGCTCCCAGGTCGCGGTCGACACGATGCCGATCGGCTGCGCCTGGCCCCCGCGGTAGTTTCGCCACTCCGGGTCCCAGTAGCCGATCTCCTGGTACGCGATGTGGGCGCCGTCGCCCGACATGCCGCCCAGATAGGCCTGGGGCAGCGCGAGGGGCGCGGGCAGCCCGCCCTCGGGCGAGACCGTGTAGAACTTCCAGAGCTGAGTGGGTACTCCGTCGCGCCCCGACTGGAAGAGGATGTCACCCTCGGGCGTCCACCCCTGCACGACATCCGCGGCCGGATGCCAGGTGAGCCGCGTGGGCTGTCCGCCCTCGGCCGGCATGAGGTAGACGTCCGTGTTGCCCCCGTACTGGCCGGAAAACGCGATCCAGCGCCCGTCCGCGCTGAAGGCGGCGTCGGTCTCGGCGCCGTCGGAGCTGGTGAGGCGCACTGCATCGCCCCCGTCGCGCCCGACCAGCCAGAGGTCGTTGGCGTGGGTGAAGACGATGTGGGTGGCGCTGACGTCGGGCTGGCGCAGGAAGCGTGTGCCCTGGGCGTGGGCGGGGGTGGGGGTGAGGGTGGCGAGGAGGACGGCGAGGGTGGCCGACCAGGTAAGGGGGTGGCGCGGCGGGTAGGGCGTGGGGCGGGACATCGGCTTGGACTCCGTACGGATGGGGACGGTGTGGTGCTGGTCGGGAAAGCTGGCAGCTTGCGCGGCGGTGGCAAGTGGGGGCGCCAGCACGGAAGCGGGGAAGCGCCTCCGATACGTGACATGAGCGATCAGGTCAATGCAATGAACGCGCTGGCCTGGCGGGGGGTCAGAACCCCACCGAGCTGGGGAGGGTTGTCATGTAGCCGCCGGTCACCGGTGATGAGGCAGCTGTCCGGCCAACTCGCGAGAAGCGCCCAAAGGTGGTTGTCGCCGGAATCAGGGGCCGCAGCCGCCGGGGCAGGCTGGCGCCACATCCCGTTCGCCGCCAGCAGAGTCAGCAGCCTCTCGAGCTCGTCGCCGGTTCGTTGGTGAAGACGCACGATTGCGGGGCGGCGCAGCACGTCGGAGTACTCGGCGAAGAGGGCTCCAGACACGAGGTAGAGAAGGCGACCGTCGAGCATGGCGTCGAGAATCCGGCCTGGCGGGCTCGCCGGGTCGGTCCCAATCACGCCGGACACGACCACGTTCGTGTCCACGACAAAGACCGCTCGGGTCAATCGTCTCGCCCTGCCCGGTGCCGCCTGGTTTCGCGCACGGCGATGGCCATTGCCTCCTCGTTGCTCAGTCCAGCGCTGGAGCGCGCCCTGGCGACGATGTCCTGAGCGGCATCGGAGGGGAGAATACCCCTCAATTCCAGGCTCTCTTCAATGAGCGATCCCATCGAACGGCCCTGCCGCGCGGCCGCCTCCCTCAAGGCACGGTGTGTCCGCTCTGTCAGGCTTATCGTCAGGCGTGGCATGGCGCGCGTCCTCCGGTGTTCAACGATGGCAGCAAGTCATCATATCACTATCGCACCAAGTCACCACAAGTGTCAAACGGATTGGTGCTGGCGGATCCGACCATAGATTATTGGGGGGTGTGCCCGGAGAGCCGACCCAGGAAGCGATATGAACCCGCGTCTGGATACCTTGCCACCGGCCCAGCGCCGCCTGTGGCCTGAATTGCGAGCGACACCTCGTCGCTTCGTCCTGTATGGCGGCACTGCCATCGCGTTGCGGCTGGCCCACAGCGAGTCGGAAGATTTCGACTTCTTCTCTTCGGAGCCCCTCGATGGTGATGCTCTGTTGGCCGAACTCCCGTACCTGAACAACGCGACGGTCGTTCAGCGGGCGCGCAACACGCTCACGTGCGTAGTCGATCGCGGCGGACCTGTGCGCGTGTCCTTGTTCGGGGGGCGTTCGCTCAACCATGTCGAGTCGCCGCAGACCACCGAGCAGGCGGGAGTACTGGTCGCTTCGCTGAAAGACCTGGGGGGCACCAAGGCCCAGGTTGTGCAGAGCCGGGCACTCTCCAAGGACTACATGGACATTGACGCGCTGATGAGGTTGGGGAAGGTTGGCCTGGCTTCCATGCTCGGCGCGGCGACAGCGATCCACGGAGAGCACTACAACCCCATGCTGACCCTCAAGGCCCTGAGCTACTTCGGTGACGGAGACCTGGCAGAGCTCCCCGCAGCCGTGCGGAAGCGTCTCTCGGAAGCTGCGGCCGAGGTGGGCCCCGAGTCGATCCCGCGCTACGAACCGCGTCCGGGACTCGTACCGGCCATCGCTCAACAATGACCTCGTCACAAATGACTTCCGCGACCTCTACGCCGCCCCATTCTCCAGAACTTCTGGCGGTTGCCAAACGCGTGGTTTGGTTCAAGCCACCGGTAGCCACGCTCGCCGACGACGTGTTCTTCCTCAACTACCTCATGGTGTACGGCACCGTCGAGGACCTCATGGTGGCATGGCAGCGATACGATGACGCAGACTTCTGCAGGGCATTGCGACACGCGCTTCCCGGGGTTTTCGACGCGCGCTCCTGGGCCTACTGGCACGCGCGCCTTGGAATGGGGTCGGCGCCACCCCGTCCGGTGCGACAGTTCCGGCCGTGACGTTCCAGTCCAGGATCTTGTCAGAAAGGATGCAGCACTCGATGCCACGAAAAGCACGGGATCCGGGGCGCATCGGGTTGCTGGCGGCTCTCCTGAGTTCCGCTCTCCCCGCAACCCCACCGGCCGGATCGGTGTGCTCGGGAGTGACGGAATACCCCTCGGCAGCCAAGATTTCCGACCGCCCCACGCGCAGCTGACCGCCCAGTTTCTGCGAGCCCTTCGCTACGACTGGAGCGGTAGGCTGCTCGACACGCTGGCGACACTGCCGTATGGAGAACTGGGGTGGGTTGATAGAGAGTCCAGGAGGGTGGGTAGGCCGCTCTTTCAGGCGAGAGGGGTTTTTCGACCCATGGCGACCTGCTGTTCACTGCGGACGGCAGCTCGCCGGAGGTCCGGGTACATCGGGGAGAGCGACTCGAGTCGATCGTCAGGTCGGACCTTTGCCAGGCCGCGTTCGACCGCCACTGTGTGGCTGGGTTTCGCAGAGACCGGCGCGTTCATCTGCAGCCTGTCCGTCCCCAGGACCCTCCAGGTGTTCCACTTCGACGCTTCGGCAGTCGTCGCCGTGTACCGGGACGAGATGGACGTTGAGTCCATCGAAGTATGGTCGTTCACCTCGCCGAGGTGATTCGCTGGGCCAGCTGTTTTCTGCTCTTCACTCCCTGACCGGGGCGCAGGCGCATGGGTGCCGTATCAACACACCGCCGACCCTGCTTGCGTCCCCGCTTGCCGCTTGCCATTCTGTCCCACCGGTCGGTGGCGCTCCTTTCCTGGCACGAGGTGCGCGCGCCGTTGGCCGCGAACATGTCCCCTGTACCCCCTGGAGGCGCCCATGCCAACCGTCACAATGACCGTGAACGGGATGGAGCGCTCGGGAACCGTCGAAGGGCGAACGCTCCTCGTCGATTTCCTGCGCGAACATCTCGGTCTCACCGGAACCCACGTCGGATGCGACACGAGCCAGTGCGGCGCGTGCGTGGTCCATGTGAACGGCACGTCCGTGAAGAGCTGTACCTGTCTGGCGGTGCAGGCGGATGGGGCGGATGTCACCACGATCGAGGGGCTCGCCAACGGCACCGACCTGCACCCGATGCAGGAGGCCTTTCGTGAGCACCACGGGCTGCAGTGCGGGTTCTGCACGCCGGGCATGGTGATGAGCGCGGTCGATCTGGCCCACCAGAACTCCGACCCTAGTGAGCACGAGGTCCGGGAGTGGCTGGAGGGCAACCTCTGCCGCTGCACCGGCTACCACAACATCGTCAAGGCCGTCCAGGCGGGAGCGCAGGCCATGGGAGGTGGGTCATGAGTGCGAACGGTACAGGGATCGGCGCATCGGTCAAGCGGAAGGAAGACCAGCGCTTCCTCACCGGAAGAGGCCGCTACACCGACGACATCAATCTGCCCGGGCAGCTGTACGGGTACATCCTTCGTTCCCCTGTCGCGCACGCCAACATCGGCGGGATCGACACCGACGCGGCGATGGCGGCGCCGGGGGTGCACGCGGTCTTCACCGGCAAGGACATGGAGGGCGTGGGCGGCATCCCGACGGGGTGGCTGATCCACAGCAAGGACGGGTCGGCAATGGTCGAGCCGGCGCATCCGGCGCTGGCAATCGGCAAGGTGCGGTATGCGGGTGACTGCGTCGCGATCGTTGTTGCCGAGACCAGGGAGCAGGCCAAGGAAGCGGCCAACCTGGTCGACGTGGACTACCAGGAGCTTCCGGCGGTGGCCTCGATCGAGGCGGCCGAGGCCGACGGCGCGGCGCAGGTCTTCGACGAGGCGCCCGGCAACGTCTGCTACGACTGGGAGGTCGGGGACAAGGCCGCGACCGACGCCGCCTTCGAGGGCGCTGCCCACGTGGTCTCGATCGACGTGGTGAACAACCGCCTGGTCCCCAACGCGATCGAGCCGCGCGCGGCCATCGCGAACTTCGACCCGGCGACCGATGAATACACACTATACACAACAAGTCAGAACCCCCATCTGATCCGGCTGCTCCTCGGCGCCTTCGTCCTCGGACTGCCCGAGCACAAGCTGCGGATCATCGCCCCCGACGTGGGCGGCGGCTTCGGCTCGAAGATCCCGCACTACGCGGAAGAGGCGATCCTGACCTGGACCGCCGGGCAGCTCGGCCGGCCGGTCAAGTGGACCTGCGAGCGCATCGACGCCTTCAAGTCGGACACGCATGGACGCGACCACATCAGCACGGCGCGCATGGCGCTGGACGCGGATGGCAACTTCCTGGGACTGCATGTATCCACCAAGGCCAACCTGGGCGCGTATCTGTCGACGTTTGCCACCTGCGTTCCGACGTACCTGTACGGGATCCTCTTCGCGGGGCCGTACACGACGCCCGCCGTCTACTGCGAGGTCAAGTCGTTCTTCACCAACACGGTGCCGGTGGACGCGCTGCGCGGGGCCGGGCGGCCCGAGGCGACGTACCTGCTGGAGCGGCTGGTCGACAGGGCGGCTGTGGAGCTCGGGATGGACCGGGTCGAGATCCGGCGCAAGAACTTCATCCGCGAGTTCCCCTACCAGACGCCGGTCGCGCTGCAGTACGACCAGGGCGACTACGATGCCACACTCGACCTGGCGCTGGACGCGTCGGACTGGGCGGGCTTCGAGGCGCGGCGGGCCGAGTCGGCGGCGCGCGGCAAGTGCCGGGGCATCGGGATTTCGACCTTTATCGAGGCGTGCGGGATCGCGCCCTCGGCGGTGGTCGGATCGCTGGGCGCGCGGGCCGGGCTGTACGAATCGGGCAGCGTGCGTGTACATCCGACGGGCTCGGTCTCGGTCTTCACCGGGACGCACAGCCACGGACAGGGACACGAGACCACCTTCGCGCAGATCGTCTCCGACATGCTCGGGGTCGACTTTGGCGCGGTGGACGTGGTGCACGGGGACTCGGCGAAGATCCCGTTCGGGATGGGGACGTACGGTTCGCGCTCGCTGGCGGTGGGCGGGACGGCAATCTACCTGGCCGTAGAGAAGGTGATCGAGAAGGGCAAGAAGATCGCCGCGCACCTGCTGGAGGCGTCGGTCGAGGACATCGAGTTCGAGAACGGGTCCTTCACGGTGGCCGGGACGGACCGGTCGAAATCGCTCGGCGAGGTCGCGCTGACGGCGTACGTGCCGCACAACTACCCCGAGGGGCTGGAGCCGGGGCTGGAGGAGACGGCGTTCTACGATCCGCTCAACTTCACCTTCCCGGCGGGCACGCACATCGCCGAGGTGGAGGTGGACCCGGAGACGGGCGAGGTGGAGGTGGTCGCGGTGACGGGCGCGGATGATGTCGGACGGATCATCAACCCGATGATCGTTGACGGCCAGCTGCACGGAGGGCTCGCGCACGGGATCGGCCAGGCGCTGCTGGAGGACTGCCGCTACCAGGATGACGGGCAGCTCGAGACGGGATCGTACATGAACTACACGATGCCCCGCGCGGCCGACCTGCCGTCCTTCAACATCAACCACAACACGACGCTCTGCACCCATAACCCGCTCGGGGCAAAGGGGGTCGGCGAAGTCGGGTCGATCGGAGTACCCCCTGCGGTGATCAACGCGGTGATCGACGCGCTGCGCCCGCTCGGCGTGGACGACATGACGATGCCCGCCACCTCCCAGAGGGTGTGGCAGGCGATTCAGCAGGCCCAGGGCTAGACGAACGGGAGACGAGATTGTGAACGATTTCACATACCACGCACCGACATCGATGAACGAGGCCCTCACCGCCCTGCGCGGCTCCGAGGGCGGGAAGCTGATCGCCGGCGGGCAGAGCTTGCTTCCGGTCATGAAGCTGAACCTGGCGGCGCCGACGGATCTGGTATCGCTGGCGGGCGTTCCCGGGTTGGCGGACATTGCCGACGGCGGGGATTCCGTGACGGTGGGGGCGATGTGCACCCACACCCAGGTGGCGGGATCGGGGACCGTGCAGGGCCGGATTCCGGCGCTGGCCGCGCTGGCCGACGGGATCGGTGACGCGCAGGTCCGTAATGCCGGCACGATCGGGGGATCGGTGGCGCACAACGACCCTGCCGCAGACTATCCGGCGGCCTGCGTAGCGCTGGGCGCGACGATCGTGACCGACCGGCGCGAGATCGGCGCCGACGACTTCTTCCAGGGCATGTTCATGACGCCGCTGGAGGAGGACGAGGTGATCACGGCGGTGCGGTTCCCGGTGCCGGCGCGCGCGGCCTACGCGAAGTTCGCCGACCCTGCCTCGAAGTACGCGGTGGCCGGGGTGATGGTCGCGGACGGACCCGCCGGGGTGCGGGTAGCCGTGACGGGCGCGTCGGGTGACGGCGTGTTCAGGGTGGCCGAGATGGAAGCCGCGCTGGGGGCATCGTTCAGTGCCGATGCGGTGGCCGGGGTCTCGGTGTCCTCCGACGGCATGCTGTCGGACACGGCGGCCGGACCGGAATACCGCGCACACCTGGTGACCGTGATGGCCAAGCGCGCCGTGGAGGCCTGCGGATAGCGGGCTCCGGCGACAACCCGGTCCAGGTGGGAACGATGAGAGGGGCGCGGGGCCCGTGAGGAGCAACCCGCGCCCCCTCTCTGCGCCCGCGTCCGTCGACGACTCGGTCGCGATGTTGCGCGGCCAGGGCTACGTAGCCGACGTGGGTCTGGGCACGGCGCTGTTTCTGTCGTTGCGGCTGGGGCGGCCGCTCCTGCTCGAGGGGGAAGCCGGGGTAGGCAAGACCGAGGTCGCGAAGGCGCTGGCCACGGGCCTGGGCCGTCCGCTGATCCGACTCCAGTGCTACGAGGGACTAGATCTGGCGTCGGCCGCCTACGAGTGGAACTACGCGAAGCAGATGATCCATATCCGTGCGGCGGAGGGGGGAGACACGACCTCCGGTGCCCGGGAATCGGCCACAGCCGACCTCGCCCGCGACGTTTTTTCGGAGGACTTCCTGATCCGGCGTCCGCTTCTTTCCGCCCTCGACCCGGCGGGCGGCGTCGCCCCGGTCCTTCTGATCGACGAACTCGACCGCACCGACGAGCCCTTCGAGGCTTACCTGCTGGAGGTCCTCTCCGACTTTCAGATCACGATCCCGGAGCTGGGCACCGTGACGGCGTCCGAGCCGCCGCACGTCGTCATCACCTCAAACCGGACGCGCGAGATCCACGACGCCCTCAAGCGACGCTGCATCTACCATTGGATCGACTATCCCAACGCGGCGCGTGAACTCGAGATCCTGGCGTCACGGGTTCCGGACGCGCCCGAGCAACTCAGCGTTCAGGTGGTGACATTCGTGCAGAAGGTCCGGGAACTTGAGCTGTTTAAGCGACCTGGTGTCGCCGAGACGCTCGACTGGACTCGCGCGCTGATGGCGCTCGATCGGCACACGCTGGACCGCGATACGGCCCACCGGACACTGGGTGTGCTCCTCAAGTACCAGGACGACCTGGAGCGGATGACCGAGGGCGGGGTTGACGAGGCGATGGCTGCGGTGGGGTGAGGGGGGTGTGCCGTCTTGTGCTGGATATTGCTGCATTCGAGGGCTAGCGTTTCTGTGTAGCATGCCTGACCAGCGGCCACCCGCTTAAACGCCCAGCTCCGCCGGGAACCTCCAGAAATGTCGGAAGTCACTGTAGTCTCAGCTCCTGCGCCCTGTACGTTCGACGAGATGCGTCAGCGGGCGGGGTTGATGCTGAGCGAAGCGGGCGTAGACTTGCGTCATGCCCGCTATGCCGAGGAAGGCGGATTCCATTCTCATGCGTGCTTTTCCTCCCAGCAGGCGGCGGAAAAAGCGGTGAAGGCGGTCCACTACGCGCGCGGCGCGAGGGCAGTCATCGGCCATAGCGTCCAGAACCTGATCGAGCGTCTGGACCCGCGCATTCCAGAACTCGACGAACTGCTTGATGACGCCCGTGAGCTCGACCTCAACTACATCCCCACGCGGTATCCCAACGGTCTGGAAGCCTGGACGCCGGCAGCAGGTTTCGGGGCACGGCAAGCGGCGAATGCCATCGCTGGCGCATCAGCCATCGTGACTGTGGCGAGACGGCACGTTCCGGCTGGCTAACGCCCGCCGCGGGGGCGAGGGGCCTTTGGCAAGGCCAGAGTTGACTCCGGGCACATGGGCCACCTCCCGCGGGCGCGGAAGCTTAGGACGCGATTACCTCGCCGTTGTAATGGCGTTCGAAAGCGGCCGACGTGCCGCCGCCCGAGGAGCTGTCCTCGTCGCCGGGTGTCAGTCACGCTCCGGAGACAGACCCAGGTGCCAGCACGCACTGGCGGCGCCAGATCCTGTGTCACATACTCAGCCAGAACAACTGTCACGTTGACGATATTGTCCTACATATATTACTATTTTACAGTCACTTAGCTAGTCAAATAATGCGTCACAATAGGAGTCATACAATTGGACTGGTCACGTTTCAGCTTCGACTACCGCCTTGAACTGCCCGGGATGATGTCCATCCTCGTTCGCATCGAGGGCCGGAAGGAGGCAGCCATGAGCTTGCTCCTCCCCTCGGAATGGAAAGAACAACTCGATGTCCTGAACCGGGTCAGGACCATCCACGGTACTACCGCGCTGGAAGGAAACCCGATATCGCCGTCGTGGATCGCGGAGCTGATAGCCGGGTTCGCTGATCACCCTCCGCTGGCTCTTTCAGGGCCAGGTCTTGCTCTGATTGATCGCGTCCACGGGACCGCGCGCGAGGATTTCCGAGATCCAGAGAATAGGGACGTCCGGCAGATCCTGAACGCCGACACCGCGCAGAACTGGGTGCGAGAGCGGTACGCGAGCGGAGACCGCCACCTCTCCGTCGGTGACATACTACACATGCATCAGTTGATGACCCGCACGTCCGACGAATCCAACAACGTTCCCGGCCGTCTGCGCACCCACGGCGTACAGGTCGGCACGGTGGAACTCGGCGGAGTCCATTTGGGGGCTCCCCACGAGGATCTTCCCCGGTTGATGGAGGAATTCGTGGAGTTCGTGAGGTCGCGCCGACTCCGGAACGAGCATCCTGTGGTGCGCGCCCTGCTCGCCCACTTCTTCCTCGTGACCATCCACCCGTTCGGGGACGGCAATGGACGGGTCTCAAGGCTTGTTGAGGCGGCCATCCTGTACGAAGGGGGATACAACGTCCACGGATTCTACGGACTGTCGAACTACTTCTACCGCAATGGGGACGAGTACAAGCGACGGCTACAAGCGTGCCGGCAAACCCAGCCCTTCGCTCTCGCTCCCTTCGTGGGATTCGGGCTTCGCGGCTTTGAAGCGGAACTCCGCGGGATCAACAACTTTATCAAGACCAAGCTGAACCGACTGGTCTACCGCGATACGTTGACCCGGGGACTCACAATGCGGGTGAGCAAACGTCGTCACCTTCTCAACTCCCGCGAGTTCGCCCTCCTGGACTACCTGTTGGCGGAGACGGAACCTACCGATCCGTTCTCGGAGAATCCTTCTACACGAATCCGCCTCAGCGACCTGGTGAACTCCCCATATGTCAGAGGTGCTTACCGCAGTGTCACCGACAGAACCTTCATCCGCGAAATCTGCCGACTTGCCGAACTGGGTTTCATAGTGCTCGAGGAAGACGCGGATTCTGGACATCAGTTCGTAGGTATCGACTTCAACGCCATCGAAGTCGATTATGACCAGATTGCGCCGTATTAGTTGAGGATGCGTACGCCATTCGCCACACAGGTCCCGCCGAGGGTCGGGAGAGGCGCTACCGAACCCGCCCGAACCGCACATCCCGTGTCCGCACGTTGCTCAGGTAGAACCCGATCACCTCCCCGTTGCGGTCTCGCTCGAAAGCGAAGGACAGGCCGCCGCCCGAGAACTCGTCCTCCTCGCCCGTTGTCAGGGTGACGTCGCCGAGTCTGCGCTGGTACATGACCAGTTCACCATCCTCCACCGAGAAGGTGTAGAAGGTCTCCAGTTCGTCGCTGAAGAAGCGTCCCGCGAAGTCCGCGAGGTCGTCCCCGGTGGGCGCCCACTCTTCGGGAGCCTCGCCTTCGAGGCGTGTCGCGCGCTGCTCGGCGCCGCCCTGGTGCAGCGTGACGCTCTCGGCCTCGCCGTCCTCGCCGCGCAGGAAGGTGAGCGAAGCTTCGACGGCGAGCAGACGGAAGGTGTTTTCCGATGTCGGGACGATCTCGAGGCGGGGCTGGCCCGTCAGCTGTGCGTACAGGGTCTCGTCTTCACGCGAGAAGGTGAGGATCATGTTCGGGGCCGCGTCCAGCGCATACCGCCCGGTATACTCGTCGAACGCTTCCACATCGTAGTCGTCCGGATCGAATTCCTCCCCGGTTCCGCCTTCGCCGCCCTCTTCCTCCTCCTCTTCCATGGCATCCTTGAAAAACGCCGCGGCCAGTTCGAAGGCCACGTTGCTGTTGAACTGCGCGTGGTTGCTCTGGGTCGTGATGCCGGCGTTGATCTCGGGGTAGTAGGCGAGCATGGAACGGTGGGCCACGTCGGCGCCTCCGTGGTGAACGCGCTTCAGGTCGCCCTGCTCGTCGATGAAGAGGCCGTACCCGTAACCCGTTTCCTCGCCGTCGGTGAGCACGAACGACGTCATCATCTCGTCGATGCTCTCGCGGGTTCCGACGCGGGGATTGGCGTAGTTCTCGATCCAGGTCTGCAGGTCGCCGATGGTGCTGTAAATGGCACCGGCACCGACCGCTCCGCCGAGGTCGCCGATCTGACGGTATCCGTCCGCTGTGGGCGTGTAGCCTTCGGACTGGTTGGGGACGATGTGCCGGATGGAGGGCCGCACCATGGTCCCGGTCATGCCCAGCGGGCCGAAGACGTTCTCCTGCATGAAGACGTGGAAATCCTGGCCGGAAGTGCGCTCGACGATGGTCGCGGCGAGCCCGTAGGCGGTGTTGTTGTAGTTCCACTCGGCGCCGGGAGCGTTCTGGAGTGCCGGTTGACGCTGCACGATATCGATGAGTTCCGAGCGGTCGATCCAGTCGCCCCGGTCGAGGCGGCGTCCGGTCATGCGGAGCAGATTGAGGAACTCGCGCAGGCCCGACGTGTGGGTGATGAGGTGCTTTACCTGGATGGTTTCGTCGAACGCGGGCAGCTCCGGGATGTGGGTGCGGATGTCGTCGTCGAGCGACAGCTTTCCGCGCTCGGCCTGGAGCACGATCGCGAAGGCTGCGAACTGCTTCGAGGTGGAGCCGATGTTGGTGCGGGTATCCTCTTCGAACCGGAGGCCGTAGGTGAGGTTGGCCATGCCGTAGGTCTTCGAATACAGGGTGCGGCCGTCCCGCCACACGCGAACCGCCGCACCGGGGGATTCCGGGCCGTCGTACCGCGACATCAACTGGTCGGCGAGCTCTTCGGGGTCGGTGGCGACGTCTTCGTGGCGGAGGAGCGTGATCTCATAGCTGCCGGCGGCGTCTTCGCCGTCTCCTGCGGTGAAGAGCTCCACCGTGTAGGTGCCTTCGGCCGATGTCCGGCCGCTGAAGCGCTCGGGGCCGCGGCCCAGGCCTCCGAAGCGGGCGATCTGTGACCCGTCTGGGCCGAGAACGCGGATCGTGACGTCGACCGAGATCTGGTTCACCTCGCCGAGCAGGAACTCGTTTGCGTCCGCGTCGATCGTGTACCGGGCGGTGTCGCCGGCGGCGATCGTCTCCGAGAGGGAGCGGCCGCGCCGCAGTTCGGTGGTCTGGGGCAGGGCTTGCTCGGCCGCGACGAGGAGCGAGGCGGCGGCGAGCAGGGGAGAGAGCAGGCGGGCGGGGAGATCGCGGGCGGGCGGCGCATTCATGAGGGGTCCAATCGGGTATGGAGCGGATTGCGTGTCCGGAGAACCTTAGACTCGACTTGCTTGACGTGCAAAGGCGGAGCGGGGTTTCTTGGCAATCGTCCCGCGGGTCCATGGCACTGGGGCGGCAATTGCGCAAGATCGGAACACTATGAGAAAACTGGTCGTGGGGCTGCTGTCGCTGTTTCGCCGGACCTCGTTGCTGACGCTGAAGCTTCAAGGCATGACACCGGCGGACGCGGCCGAGCGGCGGGTGGTCAGCGGCAAGGCATGGGAGGAGTTCTGCGACACGCTCAAGTCCGCGGGAGCCGCACTCACCTTCCCGGGCGCACCGCGGGATCCGTTCAGCCAGGCGGAGGGCTACCGGTACCTGACCCGCCTGGCCCGCGGCGGCCTGATGGCGTTCGTGGAGTACGCCGACCCCCGAGCGCCCGTGCTGCACCGGGTGGCCCACGAGACGGTCAAGCTGGGAAGCGACAACCCCGACAACTACTACCAGACGGCTGCCATCCGTGGCGACTTCGACTACCGGATTACCGGTCGGCGGAACACCGTGAAGTACCTGGGATTCGGCACGCAGGCCGGACATTACGGCCAGGGCGGAGGGATGCCGCCTACCGGCTACGTCGAGGCCGCGGAACTCGACATCGACCCCGACGGCCGCTTCGAGCTGATCCTCAGCAGCCGGCGCCACGAGGGGAACTGGCTGCCCATGACGGCCGAGAGCGGGACACTCATCGTGCGGCAGACCTTCCTGGACCGCGAGGCCGAGGATCCGGCCGAACTGCACATCGAGCGCATCAACTGTCCCGACGATGAGAAGCGGCCCCGTCCTCTGACGCCGCAGCAGATCGACGAGGGTCTCAAGTCGGCAAGCACGCTGGTGGCAGGCGCGGCGATGCTGTTCGCGAACTGGGCACGGGGCTTCCGGAAGCACACGAACGCCCTGCCCATGTTCGATTCCGACGTGTCCCTGCAGGCGGGCGGCGACCCGAACATCGTCTACTATCACAGCCACTGGGCCGTGGCCGAGGACGAAGCCCTGCTGATCGAGGCGATGCCGCCCGAGTGCGAACACTGGAACTTCCAGCTGAACAACTACTGGATGGAGTCGCTGGACTACCGCCATCACACGATTCACACCAACAAGCACCTCGCCCACCACGAGGAGGACGGTTCGGTGCGTCTGGTGGTCGCCCATGAGGACCCCGGGCTGCCGAACTGGCTGGAGACCGCCGGCCATACGTCGGGAACGATGTGCTTCCGGTGGATCAGGGCCAGCGAGCATCCGCAACCGCGGACGCGACTGGTCAAGCTTTCTGAGGTGCACGCGCTTCGTGGGGGTTAAGGGGCCTGAGGACGGGCGGCGCGCGCGGACGCCGGTCCCAAGGAGGCACAGCCCGCAGTGGGGCGCTACGCGGCGAACTTGATGGAGACTTCGACTGACTACCGCAGCCCGTACCGCCCGCTGCCGGTTTCCCTCTTCAACCGGACGGGTCGGCTGGCGCGGCGACTTGGCCTCAGCGACAGTCTGAGGGTCGACGGCATGATCGCCGCGGCCAGGAGAAAGACGGGACTCGCCGATTTCGGTGACGAGTGGTTCGTGGAGCCCCTTGAAGTTTTGGTCCAGTCGATCAACGAGGAAGCACGGCTGACGCCGCTGGGAGCACGGATCCAGCGCTCACGGATCGTATCGGCGCTGTCGACCCGGCTGCGCGTGGCGCGCCTGCTGCGGGAGCATCCGGAGATCCGTGACATCGAACTCGGGAAGGTCGTTGTCATCGCCGGCCTGCAGCGCACCGCGACGACGACGCTGCACCGGCTGATCGCCGCCGATCCACGGGCGCGCGCACTCAGATCGTGGGAAGCGCTGAGTCCCGTACCGCTCCCGGGTGAAGGAAACGGCCAGCCACGGCGCCGCATTCGGGAGGCCAGGCTCGCCGCCCGGGCGATCCGGTACCTGGCGCCGGACTTCCTCGCCGTTCATCCGGTCGAACACGACGCACCCGAGGAGGAGATCTTCCTGCTCGATCTCTCCTTCATGAGCCAGTCGCCGGAAGCGATGATGCACGTGCCGGGCTACTCGCGCTGGCTCGAGGCGCAGGACCACACCACGTGCTACAGGTACATGGTGACCATGCTGAAGATCCTGCACTGGCAGCGGCCGGGCGACTTCTGGGTGCTGAAGACACCCCACCACATGGAGTACCTCGATGTCGTTCTCGACACCGTCCCGAACGTCCGCATCGTGCAGACCCATCGCGACCCCGGGAGGTCCATACCGTCCTTCCTGAGCATGGTGGCCCACAGCCGCGGCATGCTGAGCGACCACGTCGACCCGGAGGAGATCGCGGCGCACTGGATGCGCAAGACGCGCCGGATGATGGAGCGGTCCATGAAGGTGCGCAGGACCGCTGCCGGCGGCGAGTTTGTCGATGTGTCGTACTATGACCTGGTCGCGGATCCGGTTGGCGAGCTCCGCCGGCTGTATCGTGCGGCGGGAGTGGATTTCACCGAGGAGGCCGAGCTCGCGGCAAGGGCGGTTGCGGCGCGCAACGTCAAGGGTCGCCACGGCCGCCACATCTACTCGCTGGCCGACTTCGGACTCGACGCTGAGACCGTGGACGGGTATTGCGAAGGTTATCGGCGCGAGTACGGGATCCCTGTCGAGGAGTCGAGACCGTGAAGCGCAACAGGATCTTCTCCGCAGTATCCGGCGCGATCGCGGATCGCCTCACGCAACAGAAAACGTTGCGCGCAGTGCCCCGGGGTGTCCGCATCGACGGCAAGGTGTGCCTGGTCACGGGGGCCAACAGCGGGCTGGGCAAGGCGGTGGCGATCGACCTCGCGAAGCGTGGCGGGCACATCCTGATGGCCTGCCGCGGCGGCCATCCCGACGCGGGCGAGGAGGTCGGGCGGCTGGCCGGCTCGGACTCGGTGGAGATGCTGAAGGTCGATCTGGCCGATCTCGATTCCGTGCATGCGCTCTGCGACGAGCTGCGGGATGGGCGCGACGGACCGGGCCGCGTGGACATCGTGGTACTCAACGCAGGCGTGATGCCTTTGAATGCACGCCGGTCGCGCCAGGGATACGAGTTGATGTTCGCGGTCCACTTTCTATCCAACCGACTCCTCATCGAGCGACTGCTGGCCGACGGCATGGTCCGGCCGTCGAACCGCGCAGACGAGACTCCCAGAATCGTATTGGTCTCTTCTGAAATGCACCGGTCCGCTGGACCGATCGACTTCGACGATTTCGGCGGGTTTGCGGACTACGGGCTGCGGGATGGCCTCATGCAATACGGGCTGAGCAAGCTGCATCTGTGCACCTATGCGCAGGAGTTGTCGCGCAGGCTGAATGCGGACGGCGAGGTCCGGGTCGCGGTGCATTCGCTTTGTCCGGGGGCGGTCAATTCGAACCTTGCGCGGGAAGCGCCGGCGTTCTTGAAGCCACTGCTGTACCCGGTCATGCGCCTGTTTTTCGCGGAGCCGGCAAAGGCGGCGGCACCGGTGATCCACGCGTGCTGCGCGAAGGACATGGGTCGGCGTAGCGGGGTCTATCTGCACCTGATGCAGGAGAAGAAGCCGTCGCCGCTGGCCATGGACGAGGGCGCCGGGGCAGGATTGTGGGAAGCGAGTGCCGCGCTGTTGGCGCAACATCCTCCGCCGAAAGACGCATCGCCGTGTTCCACCAGCTGATCAGCTCGGACGTTGTGGAGATCGAAGCGCCGATCGAACGGGTCTGGGACATACTCGTGGACGCTGAACGATACGGAGAATGGAATCCCTTCACGACCCGCGTCGAAACCGACTTCGAGGTCGGCTCGCCGGTCGATCTGTACGTCGTCCTGGGGCCACTTAAGCTGAGACAGCCCGAGTGGATCGTGGCGGTCGAACGGCCGAGCCTGTTGGTGTGGGGCACGCAGTTTGGCCATCCGCGACTCCTCTCCGCCCGGCGGGAACAGCGTCTGGAAGCTACGGGTGCAACCCGCTGTCGCTACCTCACCACCGACGCTTTCACCGGTCTCCTCACGCCGCTGGTCGTGCTGTTGTTCGGACGTTGGATCCGCCGTGGTTTCAACGACATGGCGCGGGGGCTGGAGCGGTACGCGGAAGGCAGCTCCGGGGGCTCGGGGTAGCGGCTCGTGGCACGGTGTCTTACCGCGCCGACGCCTGCTTCCGGAACGCGCTCGCCGGCGGCACCCGCAGGTCCCACACCAGCCCCAGCTTCTCCAGCGCCTTGAGGACGTAGTGCGTGACGTCCAGCTCCCACCAGTAGAACCCCTGGCGCTCCGAGGAGGGATAGCGATGGTGGTTGTTGTGCCATCCTTCGCCGAGGGTCAGCAGCGCCACCCACCAGTTGTTGCGCGAGTGGTCCTTCGTGGCGTAGCGGCGGCGTCCCGACATGTGTGCCACCGAGTTGACCAGGAACGTCACGTGGTAGAGGAGCATGGTGCTGACGAACAGGCCCCAGCCCAGCATCTGCCAGCGCGTGGTGCCGAGTGCGGGAAACGCCACCTCGAGCCACCATCCGACCGTGAAGAGCATGATGCCCAGGCTGAGGGGCGCCAACATGTGCAACTGATCGAGGAGGCGGAGTTCTGGGTAGCGGCGCAGATCCTTGACCAGCGACTTGTCGTATCCGTCGTAGCGGCGCGAGAGGATCCAGCCGGCGTGGGCCCACCAGAAGCCCTTGAGTCCGGGGGGATGGATATCGTCGCCGGTGTCGGCGTGCCGGTGATGATGCCGGTGGTGGGACACCCACCAGAGGGGCCCGTTCTGGCCCGCGCTGGCGCCGAGCCACGCCAGACCGAACTGGAAGAGGCGGCTGGTCCTGAAGGACCGGTGCGAGAAGTAGCGGTGATAGCCGGCCGTGATCCCGAAGAGGCGCACCCAGAAGGTGACCAGGAGCGCGACCAGCGCCGGGACGCTCACCCCCGTAAACAGAGTCGCCAGAGCCAGGATGTGAATGCCCATGAACGCGTAGCTGCGCAGGAAGTCGATCCGGTCCGACTGTGCCAGCGAGCCCGAATCGATTTGTGTGCGAGCCGCGGTTTCTATCATCGGGCGGGCTTTCTGAGTCGGTGGTGGGAAAGGCCCCATTCCCGGCCGTTCCGGTAGGCGAAGGTCTCCGCAACCGCCAGGAAGAACAGCCTCCAGCGCTGCACCCAGCGCTCGGCGGACCCGGGACTGTAGGTGCCGGCGAAGACCGCCGCCACCCCTGCGCGCGCGGCGTCCAGATTGGCCAGCCAGGCCTCGGCGGTTCGGGCGTAGTGCGTGCCCGGAATGAACCAGTCGACTTCGGGCACCAGATCACCGTGGAATGCGGGGACGAGCGAGGGACTGGGCATGAGGCCGCCGGTGAAGAACTCGCGTGCCATCCAGTCGCCGGGGCCCTGACGCGAGAACCGGTAGGCGCGGGCGTGGTGGCAGAAGACGTGGACGAAGAGTCGGGAGTGCGGGCGCATCCAGCTTGTGATTCGTTTCACAAGCAGGTCGTAGTTGTTCATGTGTTCGAACATCTCGACCGAGACGACGCGGTCGAAGCGGTCACGCCCGAGATCGAGGTCGGAGATTCCAGCGGTGATGACCTGGATGTTGTGCAATCCGCGCCGACGGGCGCACGCTTCGATGTAGCGGCGCTGCGAAGTGGAATGGGACACCGCGACGATGCGGCTTTCGGGGTAGCGTTCCGCAGCGAAGAGGGTGAGCGCGCCCCAGCCGCAGCCGAGGTCGAGGACATCCTGCCCGTCGGCCAGTTTGGCCCGGGCGCAGGTGAGTTCCAGCATGGCCACTTCGGCGTCCGCGAGGGTGAGGTCGCGGCCACGGTCGGGCCACAGGCAGCTGGAGTACTTGCGCCACGGACCCAGAACCAGTTCGAAGAACGTGGCCGGCACCTCGTAGTGCTGTTCGTTCGCCTCCCTGGGCGCCGGTGCGATGGGACCCGTGCGCAGGGTGGCGAGGTCCAGGGGCGGCTCGCTGGCCAGGGTGCGGAGCCGTCCGCGCAGCAGGGCGCGGATGCCGGCCCGCACGGCGAAGTCCGGCACTTTCCCGGACTCCGCGGCCGCAAAGACGGGCCTCGTCAATGCGTCGGCGACAGTCATTCGCCCCTCCGGGGGAACCAGGGAATGAACGCGCTCGTGGTTCGCTGATAGCGGCGGTACTCCTCGCCTCGCCGCTCTACCGAACGCCGCTCGATCGGCGGGATACCGGTGACGAAGCGGATTGCCACGAGCAGTAGCGCGGGCGCGAAGAGGATGGCCCAGAGCGGCGCGGCACCATACGCGACCGGCACGTACGCCAGCCAGTGCAGCCATTCGAAGAAGTAGTTGGGGTGGCGCGAATACCTCCAGAGGCCCGTCCGGCAGACGCGACCCTCGTTGCCGGGCGTGGTGCGAAAGCGATGCAGCTGGCGGTCCGCGATCGACTCGCCCACCACCGAGACGACCCAGATCAGCAATCCTGCGAGGTCCGCGATTCGAAAAGACGGGTCCGGCGACCTCATCGCCAGCAGGAAGTGAACGGACAGCACGATCACCAGCGCCGCCTGCGCCTGGAAGAAGATGAAGAACTTCGCCGGCGCGCCTCGACCCCATTTCGTGCGCAGATCCCGGTAGCGGCCATCCTCGCCCGGCTTCCTCACCCGCCCCACCAGGTACCAGGCCAGCCGGGCCGACCAAACCCCGGCCATCGCGGCGACCATCCAGCGCCTCCACTCCACCCCGGCCGGAACCGCCGCCGCGTAGAAGACCGCCGCCGCGCCCAGCCCCGCCGTCCATGCGAGGTCCACAGCGTCCGCCTCGCGGGTACGCAGTTGACGGTACCAGAGCAGGACCATCACCGGAACGATCGCCGCTGCAACGACCCCCACCGCAAGCGCAGCGTTCATGTCAGCCCCCGCCTTTCCGTTCCAGAACGAGTTGCCAATCGGCAATGTAGCGGGTGCGGAACGCCGCCTCGCAGTACGCGAAGTAGAATTCCCACCGCCGCAGGAACGCCTCGTCGAACCCCAGCCCGAAGAGCGCGTTCCGTTGTTCCAGCAATCGCTCGCGCCAGGCGGCCAGGGTGGGTCCGTAGTGCGGCGCCAGATCCTCCCGGTCGACGATGCGCAGCGACGTCGCGCGCAGCCCCCGCTTCATGGCGCCCAGCGACGGCAGATGCGCGCCGGGGAAGATGAAGCGCTGAATGTAGTCGGGACGCAGCCGATACCGCAGATAGCGATCGTCCGGGATCGTGATGACCTGAATGACCGCCCTTCCGCCGGGCTTCAGCACCTCGTCGCACTTCCGGAAATAGGTGGGGAGGTAGCGGTGGCCGACCGCCTCGAGCATCTCGATGGACACGATGGAGTCGTACGCGCCGGTGATGTCGCGATAGTCGACGAGTTCGATCGAGACTCTGTCCTCCAGCCCGGCGCGCGCGATGCGCTGGCGGGCGTAGTCGGCCTGCTCCTGCGAAATCGTCGCACCGGTGACCCGACAGCCGAACTCCGCCGCCGCAACCTCGGCGAACCCGCCCCAGCCGCAACCGATCTCCAGCACGTGGGCCCCCGGCCGCAGGCCCGCCCTGGCGGCCAGAAGCCGATACTTGGCGCGCTGGGCCTCTTCCAGAAGGCGCATGTCGACACGGGGAGCGTTCGCCGCGGGCAGCTCCTCGCCGAAGTACGCGCACGAGTAGGTCATCGAGGGGTCGAGAAACAGGGCGAAGAAGTCGTTTCCCAGGTCGTAGTGCTCCGTAATGTTCTGCCGGGAGCCCGAAACCGTGTTCGAACGGGCACGGTGCGCAACCCACGATGCCGCCGCCGCAGGCCACAGCAGCGGGACCATCGGCCTGAGAAAACGGCGGTTGAGGATGCCCAGCCGTACCGCGTCCATGATCGAGTCCGCCGACCACTCGCCCCGAATGTACGCCTCACCGGCCCCGATCTCGCCGTCGAGCAGCATCCGCCGGAAGAACACCGGGTCGTCCACGGTAATCGTGGCGTCCGGACCCGGCAGGGGGCCTCCGAAACGATGCAGCGACCCGTCCGGCGTGCGGATGCGAAGAGTCCCCTGCTTCACACCCCGCAGGGAGCCAAGGATGACCGCGCGGGCCAGTCTGTCCATGGGACCGGCCGGGCGCCCCCCGCCCGAATTCGCTCTCGCCGCGCCGACGTTACCCGCCTCGCCGGTATTCATCGTCTCCTCGACCGTCCCGGCTGCCAGTCCCCCAGGCCGTTGTCGGGAGGTTCGGGCTTCCGGAAGAAGGGCACGCGCCTGGTCCAGAGCTTGGCGGCCTGCCAATGGATCAGGAATGTGGTGCGCGCGGTCAGGTGCGGGTACCTGAGCATCGCCCGCCCGAGCGTCGCAGCGGTCAGGGGACGGCGGACCAGGTTGAGCGTGGCGTCGAAGTACTTTTCGCCCCCCTCGAATTCGTCGATGTGGATCGTCAGACGGTCGCCTGGCGGCGTCACGATCCATTCGTAGCGGACCCCCTCGATCCGCATGAACGGCGAGACGTGAAAACGCTTGTCCACCCTCGAACGAACGGCCCGTCCACCGGCGCTCTCCGTCCCGTCCAACAGGTAGCAATACGCTTCGCCGAAGGTGTTGAAGACTTCGGCGACGGTGAAACGCAGACGGCCCTCATCGTCCAGACAGAAGAAGTACGACACCGGGTTGAAGACGTAGCCCAGCACGCGCGGATTGGTAAGCAGCATGACCGGGCTGTCCCCGAGTTCACGGCCCTGACCGCGCAGCCAGCGGGCGAGCTTGTCGCGGACCGGGGCACCCGAGCCCCCCATGTGATCGCGGTCGTGGAACGAGACCAGCCCCGGCCGATTGTAGCCGAAGAATCCGATCGCGCGGTCCAGGGCGGCCAGTTCGGAGAGGTCCAGGAGCAGCTGATAGACTCCGTAGCGGAAGTTGTTTGCGCGCGGGCTGAAGCGCCGGTGCCGTACGGTTCCGAGGTACAGGCCGGAGCGTAGCGGGGCGCTCATTGCAGGCGACCTCCCAGCAACTCGGCCGCTTCCACCGCCGACCGGAAGCCGTCCTCGTGGAAGCCGAAACCGAGGTACGCACCGCAGAAGTAGGTGCCGAGCCGACCGTTGAGCGCCGAGATCGGCGCCTGCGTGGCCACGGAGCGCCGGGTGTAGACCGGGTGGGTGTAGGTGACACGGTCGTGCACGTGAGCGGGGCGCCGGGATGGATTCAGGGTGACCAGGCAGGGTGTCGCCGTGTCGAGGCGCTGCAGGCGGTTGAGGTAGTAGGTCATCGTCGTCACGGGAGACGGGTCGCGGCAGTCCGCCAAACGATAGTTCCAGGAGCCGCGCGCCGCCGGACGGGAGGGGAGGAACGCCGGATCGGAGTGCACCCAGGTGTCGTTCGTGGCGTACTCCCAGGCGCCCAGTAGCTCCCGTTCGGCCTCGGAGGGGGCATGGAGCAGGGCGAGGGCTTCGTCGGCATGCGTCGCCACTACGACCCGGTCGAACTCCTGGCTGGAGCCGTCGGCATAGTGCAGGCGGCAGGCCGATGCCTCGCGTGCAACGGAGCGCACGCGCATGCCGGTATGCACCCGTCCGTCGAGGCGATCCAGCATGGCATTCACATACTTCCGGCTTCCCCCGGGGATCGATCGCCACTGCAGGCGGCCTCTGAGCTGGAACAGCCTGTGCCGGCGGAAGAAATGCACGAACGTCGCAGCCGGAAAGTTCCGGACCGCGGGGATCCCCGTCGACCAGAGCGCCGATGCCATCGGATACGCGTAGTGACGGCCCAGCAGCTCCGTCCCGGCGCGCGCGACCAGGTCGCGCAGGGTGTCACGCGGTCGAGGCAGGCCGCCACTCCGCCCCGCGGCGTTGAACCGGCCGACCATCGCCAGAAGGCTCAGGAACTCGGGCCGGAGCGCGTTGGCCGGATCGGCGAAGACCCCGCGCACCCCGGTCCCGCTGTACGCCAGGCGGCAACGCTCGCACTCGAACGAAAACGACATGTCGATCGGCTGCGAGGGTATGTCGAGCGCGTCGAAGAGGGACGCGAGCAGGGGGTAGGTTTCGGTGTTGTAGACGATGAAGCCGGAATCGACGGCGACCGGGTTCCGCGGTGTGCCCACGCGGTGAGTATGGGTATGGCCACCGATGCGGTTCTCGCGTTCGAAGACGCGCACGTCGTGTTTCGGGGCAAGCAACCAGGCCGCACCCAACCCCGATATCCCCGCACCCACGACCGCGATTCTCATCCTGTAAACTAGTACCGTGCCGGAGTGGTGTTCCCGAGGTTCCATCGCTTCGGATCGACTTCGCCGCGACAGGGCCGTATTGATTCACGATGAGCGCCAAACCCACCCACCCCGGCCGCCTCCCCGAAAACGTCGCGCACTTCGTGCGCCTGCTGCGCGCCGCCGGCCTGCCCGTCGGACCCGGCCACACGATCACCGCGGTGCGGGCGCTGGAGGCCGTCGACGTCACGGCCCGGCACCAGTTCTACTGGGCCCTCCACGGCACCCTCGTATCGAAACGCGAGCAGCGTCACATCTTCGAGAGCGCCTTCCGGCTCTTCTGGCGCGACCCCTTCGGCGCGGACGAAGCGCTCTCCGCCCTCCTCTCGCGCTCGCAGATCCCGGTCGAGAAGCCGCCCACTCGCGCCCCGGCCCGCCTGTCGGCCGAAGACGAATCCGCGATCCGGCCCGCCCCCGACCCCGCCCGCGAGGCCACGCAACAAATCCCGCTGCGCCTCGCCTGGTCGCCCACCGAAGTCCTCCGCACCAAGGACTTCGAGCAGATGACCGCGGCCGAAGTCATCCAGGCGAAAGAAGCGATCCGCTCACTCAAGCTCGACCTCCGTCCGGTCCTCACCCGTCGCCACGAGCCCCACCCGCGCGGCCGCTTCATCGATCTGCGGCGCACGCTCCGAACCAGCGTCCGCACCGGCGGCTGCCCGCTGCCCCTCGAACGCAAGTCGACGAAAACGCGCCGGCCCGCCATCGTCGCGCTCTGCGACATCTCCGGCTCGATGGAGTCCTATTCGCGCATCCTGCTCCACTTCTTCCATGCGCTGACCAACGCCGCCGACCGCGTCCACACCTTCGTCTTCGGCACGCGCCTCACCAACATCACGCGCCTGCTCCGCGACCGCGACGTCGACCGCGCACTCGATCGCATCGGCAACACGGTCCAGGACTGGTACGGCGGCACGCGCATCGGCGCCTCGCTGCAAGCCTTCAACCTGCACTGGTCCCGCCGGCTTCTCGCTCAGGGCGCGGTCGTCCTCCTCGTCAC
Organism: Longimicrobiales bacterium; assembly: GCA_965211645.1. Classification (GTDB taxonomy): domain Bacteria; phylum Gemmatimonadota; class Gemmatimonadetes; order Longimicrobiales; family Gaopeijiaceae; genus Bin94. The sequence continues at coordinate 2,249,739 of OZ242947.1, forward strand.
CGACGGGCTGGACCGCGAGGGCGGCGACGGCATCCGCGCACAGGCACGCCGACTGCGCAAGTCGTGCCGGAGCCTGATCTGGCTGAACCCACTGCTCCGCTACCGGGCCTTCGCGCCTCGAGCCGCTGGTATCAAGGCATTGTTGCCGGAGGTGGACGAGCACCGGCCGGTCCACAATCTCGACAGCCTCGCGCAACTGGCCGACACACTGAGCGGGCGCGGAGGGAGGGGGGCGGGAAATCGGGCGCGACTCGGTTGACGGCGCCTGGCGACCAGCCTGCTAACGCTTCCAGCCCGGCGCCTGGACGAGGCCCCTGCGGTGTGCCTGCACCAACAGCACGACCCCGACCGCCAGGCTTACTGGCGCCGCACCCCGCTTCCGCCTATGATGCGTCAGGCAAGCTGGCCGCTATGGATCGGCAGCATCGGCAAGGGTTCAGGATCCCGTTCAGCAAGGAGACAGCAGGATGAACACCAGGTTTTCCCGTCGGCATTTCATGGGCAGCGCGGTCGCGGCCGTCGGCGCGGTCGGGCTCCGGCCGAAATCCGCCCTCGGCCTCACGCTTCCGCCTCCCCCGAAGGGCCTTGTCCCGGTCGACCCCTACGACGACCTCGCCAAGCTGTCCTCCAACGAGAACCCGTACGGACCCTCCGAGAAGATGATGGCGTCGATGAACGCCGCCTGGAAGTACTCGAACCGCTACGGCTACCCCGACGGCGACGTCCACGAGAAGATCGCCGAGCACCACGGCGTCGACACCGACCACATCATCATGCACGCGGGCTCCGGCGAGACGCTGAAGGTCGCCGCGCTGGCATTCCTGAGGCACGAGGAAAAGGTGGTCGGCGTCGAGCCCACCTTCCTCACCGTGTACCGGGCCGCCTCGGGAGTCGACGCGGATGCGATCGTCCGCCCGCTGCTGTCCGATCACACCCAGGACATCGACGACCTGATCCAGGTCACGAAGCGCAACTACCGCGATGTCGGCATGGTCTACGTCTGCAACCCCAACAACCCGACCGGCGTGGTCGTCAGCGACGCCGACATCCGGCACCTCCTCGACAACATCCCCGAGGACATCCCGGTCCTGATCGACGAGGCGTACCACCACTTCGTGCAGGATCCGTCCTACGCGACCGCCGTCCCCTACATCAAGGAGGGCCGCAAGGTCCTCGTGACCCGCACCTTCTCCAAGATCTACGGCATGGCCGGCCTGCGGCTGGGCTACGGGATCGCCCCGCCCGAGATGATCGACCAGATGCGGACCTACACCACCGGCACCATCAACGCGCTCGTCAAGTGGGGCGGCGTGGCCGCGCTCGAGGACACCGAGTCCGAGAAGTGGGTCAGGGACACGACGATCGCACTCCGCGACGCCACCGCGGACAAGCTCCGCAATCAGGGCTTCGAGGTGATCCCGTCGGAGACCAACTTCTTCATGGTCAACACCGGCCGGCCGGCATCCGAAGTGAGGGCGGCCTTCCGCCAGCGCGACGTCGCCGTGGGCCGCGACTTCCCGCCGATGCTGGATTATCTCAGGGTGTCGATTGGGACGGAGGATGAGATGGAGCGCTTCCTCGCGGGTTGGAACGAGATCTTCCCCGACGGGATGACGGCCACGGGAACGAGGTAGCCGCGACACCTCACACGGGGAGTCCAGCGACGCATGGGCCGCTCGTCGGTGAGCCCGCGCCCATGCTGAAAGCCCGCGTCGCAATGCGGGTGGGGAAGGGCGCGCTGCAGCGGACTCTGCCGCGTCGTTGCGCGGTCGTGTTGGCAGCCGCGGTCGCGCTCCTGCCCCTGGTGCCCGTCACGGCGAACGCCCAGGACTGCCCGGCCGGACTCGAGGTGCTGGTCGAACGCCCCCATGCGGACGCAGCCGGCCTGACCGTCGGTGCCACCGTCGCCGTACGCTCTGCCGTCGAAGCCGATGCCTGCACCGCCGTGGTCGCAGGCATCTTCGAGCCGCCGCCCGACCCTGCCGCACTCAACGCCACGCGGCCGCGCGTGCTCTTTCACCTGCCGCACCTGCAGGCGCTGACCGGGCGCCCGAACGAGGTCGACTACTTCACTTTGCGGGCCCGCCCCGGCACCGACCTCGCCGAGTTGGCGCAGGATCTCGAGCCGCTGCTGCCCGGTGCGCAGGTCCTGCCCGTCAGCGAGGTAGCCGAGCGGTCCTCCACGACTTTTCGCGTCGTCAGCCGCTTCCACACGGCGATCGCGGTGATCACCCTGATCGCCGGCGGCGTCTTCCTCGGCTGCATCATGATCCTGAAGGTTCAGGAGCGGCGCCTGCCGATCGCGGCCGCGCGGCTCACCGGCATCCCGCGACGCCTGTTGTTCTGGTGGACGGTGGCCGAGGCCGCGCTCCTTTCCACACTCGGCGGAGCTGCCGGTCTCGGTGTCGGGATCGCGAGTTCGTCGGTGGTCAACGCCTACTACCAGCGCTACTACGACACCACGCTGGTGTTCTCCCACGTGACCGGCGTGGTCGTGACGGAGGCGCTCGCGCTGGCGGTGCTGCTGGGCATGGCGGCCGGCGTGTTCGCGGCCACAAGGCTTCTGGCATCGGATCCCCTCGACGAAATGGGACGCTAGCCACCGGGCTCATGGTCGCACTCAACTCCATCCGCGAGTTCCGCACGCGGCCGCTTCGCACCCTGCTGACGCTGGCTGGCGTCGCGGTCACGACCGCGATGCTCGCGGACATGCTCATGCTGGGCCGCGGGATTACGCGGAGCTTCGGTGAACTGCTCGAATCACGCGGTTATGAATTGCGGCTCACCCCGAAGGGCACCCTCCCCTTCGACACCGAAGCGACGGTCCCCGGATTCGCGACCCTGCGGGACAGCGTGGAGAGTGTGGCCGGAGTCGAGCGCGTGGCTCCCGTGCTTGCGGCGTCCTTGACGGTGGAGACCACGGACGGGACAGGCCGTTCCGTCGAGGCGCTGGCGCTCGGCATGGACCCGGGCGACCAGAGCCTGTATCGGCTCACCGTGGGAGAGACACCGCGCCCTGGCGAGGTACTGACCGATCCGGACGTCAAGGCAATGCTCGGATTGGCGCCTGGAAGCGATCTGCGTCTGCGTCCCGCTGGCGCAAGCGGTGCATGGGGCCGCCGCGCCACGGCCCAGGTCTCGGGGACAGGCGAGTTCGTCTTTGCGTCCCGGGGCGATCTTCAGGTCGTCATGCGACTGGAAGACCTGCAGGAGCTTTCGGCCCAGGAAGATCAGGCGTCCTTTGCCATGATCCGGATCGGCGAGGGGTTAGAGCCCGACTCGGTACGCGCCGCGATCCTGGCCCGGATCGATCGCGCGGAGATCGTGACCCTGGCGGGGATCTCCGAACGCCTCGACGGGCGCCTGTCCTATTTCCGGCAGACGGCGCTGATTCTGGCGACCGTCAGCCTCGTCGTCGCCACGCTTCTCGTCGGCACCCTCACCGCCGTGTCCGTAAGTGAGCGGCTGGGGCTGATCGCTGCGCTGCGGGCGATCGGCCTCTCGCGGCGCCGGATCGTGGGAGGCCTCGCCGCCGAGAGCGTGGTTCTCTGCACCATCGGCGGCGGCATCGGTGTTGCCCTGTCGGTTGTGGTGGCGGGCTACCTCGAGTCCATCCTTTCGGACTTCCCCGGGCTTCCGGTGGCGGTGCGGTTCTTCGTGGTCAGCGCGGACAGCTTGGTGACCGCCTTCACGCTGCTGCTGGTGTCGGGCACGGTCGCGGGCCTGATTCCGGCGCTCAATGCGACCCGGCTCGAAGTGGCTTCCATCCTGCACAAGGAGGCACCGTGAACGAGATGGTGGTTGCCGCCCGCGACCTGACGCGCGACTACCGCACGGGACGGTCCCGGGTGCGGGCCCTGCGTGGCGTTTCCATCTCGGTCCCGAATGGGGACTTTGTCGCGGTGACCGGTCCCAGCGGCTCGGGCAAGTCCACGCTGATGCACCTCCTCGGCGGGGTCGACACCCCGACATCGGGCGAGGTGGTCTTTCTGGGCCGCAACCTCGGCGAGATGTCTGTGGAAGAAAGAGCCCGGGTCCGTCTCGCGCACGTCGGCCTGGTCTTCCAGAGGTTCCACCTGCTGCCGATGCTCACCGCGCTCGAGAACGTGGAGCTTCCCCTCGCCGCCGCGCGCGTCCCACGGAAGATGCGGCGTGCAAGAGCCGCTGCCGTGCTGGAACGGGTCGCTCTTGCCGACAGGCTCAACCACAGGCCGGGAGAACTTTCCGGCGGCCAGTGCCAGCGCGTCGCGATCGCCCGCGCCCTTGCCAACGAACCCGCGCTCGTGCTGGCCGACGAGCCCACGGGCGAGCTGGACCGCGCCACGTCGCGCCAGGTACTCGACCTCTTCCAGTCGCTGAATGCCGACGGGACCACACTGGTGGTCGCGACCCACGACCTTGAACTCGCGGCCGGCGCGAAGCGCAGCATCGAGGTGGTTGATGGGAGAACCACCCCGTGATCCTGCGCCTCGTCTGGGCCTCGCTGCGGCAACGATCAGGACGCAGCACGCTGCTGCTGGGCGGCTACGCACTTGGAGTCGGCGTCACAATCGTGCTGCTCTCGGTGGGGCAGGCGATGGTCGATCAGGCGCGCGACCGGAAGCTGCTGGGCGGTGGCGATCTGATCGTACTGCCCGAGGGCATCGATCTGGAGACGCTCCGGACCGGCGGTGCGAGCTCGATGTACTTCTCCGTCGAGCAGGCTCCGCTCTTGTACCGTGAAGTTCTCGCGGGCAGCCGCTTCAACGACCGAATCGCCGCGGCCGCCCCCTGGATCGACGACGAACTCCTCTACCTCGAAGCCGATACCGCGCTGATTCCGATCTCGGCCGGGGCGACGATGCCGGACCCGGCCGCAGACCTGGACGCGGCACCCGATCTTGTGGCGGGAGCCTGGGAAGACCTGGATGCCGACCGAAGTTGGCGCAGCCCGTCAACGGCCGAATTCTACCGATCCATCGACGGCCTGCACCTTCCGCGCGGCGCGGCGGCCCGGGACACGACCTGGGCCGAGTGGCACTACTTCAACGTCATGCTCCCCGACTCGGGATGGCTCTACCTCACCTACATGGTCGGCGGCGATGTTCCCGACGGGCGCTGGTGGGGCCGCGTTCTGGCCACCCGGGTCGCTACGGAACCGGAAGGCGAGACCGTGTATTCGGTGACGGTCAGCCCGGAAGACATCGTCTTCGCAGAAGGTCACCCCGACCTGTCGATCGGGCCGTCCAGCATGACTCTCCAGCCCGACGGCTCCTATCGATTGCAGGCCCGCGTACCCTTGGAAGCTGGCGCACCCAGTGGCGATCCCGCCCACCTCACCGTCGACCTCACCGTGTCGGAGCGCACGCGCCGCTACCTGCCGCCGGTCGAAATCGGCAGCAGCGACTTCGTCTCCGGCTACACCGTCCCCCTCCTGGATGGACGTGCCACGGGCCAGGTGTGCGAAGGCGTGCGCTGTCACGACCTCGAGGACGCACGCACCTATCACGATCACAACTGGGGCACCTGGTCCAGGGTGACGTGGGACTGGGGTCAGGCGCGCGCGGGCCGCTACTCGGTGCTCTACGGGGGAGTCGCGCAGGAGAACGAGAACTCGGAAGCGACACCGGGAGGCCGATTCCTCTACCTGGCCGACGAACACGGTTTCGCCGGCGTCTTCGCGATCCGTCAACTCACCACCCGGTGGCCGGACCAGGAGGGCCGGCGCACACCGGACGCCATCGCGATTCACGCCGACAACGGACCGGATTCGCTCGTCCTCAGCGTCACCGTCGGCCATACCCGCGCGACGCCGATTCCGATTGCACCGGACGGACCGGACGCCCTCTTCTACCAGATGCGCGGCACGCTGGAGTTGTCAGGCCGCCTCTTCGGCACCGATGTTCAGGAGAGAGGAGACGGGTTCTTCGAGACCTGGATCCGGGGACGCTGAACGCAGTCCGGCACAATGGTCGTTGACCTTGCCGAGGGGCGTTACCAGAGCCAGTCGAGCCAAACCAGCCTCGACATGAACATGGGCGCGATGACGATGAAGTCGACCACGACGACCACGATGGAACTGATACCGGATCCCTGAGATTCCCCTGGGCAGCCGTTCGCCCGTTCGGCCGCTACCGGGCCACGGAACGACCCGCCGCCCGTCCCTTCCCCGAATCCTCCGTGCTGGCCAGCGCCCTTGGGAACGGAACGAACAGGGCCTGATCCAGGATGTAGTTCGAGCCGAACCGAACCGCCCACGACTCGAGCAGCAGGGCGATCGCGCTGGCTGGCAACGATCCCGCCCGATAGCGGTCGAGCAGTTCCGCGAAGTGAGCCTTCTCGCCCTGGCTGAGCTCCTTGCGAAAGAAGCCCGACATGTGCTGAAGCACGTTGATCATGGACGTGTACCGGGGCGTCTCTCGCAACGCCCGCAGGAAACCGGTCCGATAGTCGACGAACACGGCCTCGAACCGCCTCCTGCTGTTGTTCGCGACCATCCGGCCCAGTCGGCGCAGATCACTCTCGCTGTAGGCCAGCAGCAGGAACTTGTACGCGGCGTGGAAACGCACCAGATCGCCGATTCCTCCAGTCCTGGCCACCTCGCGCAGACGTGCCAGCGCGAAGAGCTTGGTGAGGAAGTGTTCGCGGATGCGGTGATTGCGCAGACGCCCCTCGTCCTCGACCGCCAGGTCGCCGTAGCGCCCGAGCACGGCAGCCGCAAAGACGCCCGCGCCGCGGCGCACCACGCCCCGGGACTCGGCCCCGTCGAAGACCTTGACGTGGCCAGGCCCGCAGCTGGGCGACCGCGACTTCAGTATGAATCCGTCCACCTCGTCGAGGCCGTCGAGGTGCCTCGCAGCGAATCCCTCCATGTCGTCGGTGAGGTCGCGGCCGGTCGCGGGCTGCACCAGGAGGTTGCGGTCATCCGACGCGACCAGCCGGATCGTGTCCCGCGGGATTCCCAATCCGACCTGGACTTCCGGGCATACTGGACGGTACTCGACATGCGGCGCGAGCGCCTTCACCAGGTCGAACCGTATGCGCGCGCCGTCGTAGCGGCAGGGCTCGAACTCCAGACACTCGCTGATCACCAGGACAGGTTTCGGGAACTCCCACCGTGCAGCGTTGGCTGGTGCTGCGGGCAGGCTCACGGGTTCCGTCCGGGTGCTCATGGGGTCGCGTACTCCTCGATGTACCGCCGAACCCGGTACTTGCGGGCGGTGTTGGCCGAACTCATGTAGCGGACCTTGCCGAAAACCGGCCGCTCCGGTCCCCAGGCGCGATCGTGAAGGCCGAGCACCCAGAGGATCCCCGTATAGGAATTCGGATCCCGTCCGTCCAGCGCGTATTTGTCGTTCAGCGCGATCATGGTCGCGAGCGCCGTCCGGCCGCTCTCGCTCCACTCGAGAATCTTCTTGCCCCACAGCATACGCAGGTAGTTGTGGATCCGGCCTTCGCGCCGAAGCTGGTTCTGGGCCGCGTTCCAGAGAGGATCATGTGTGCGTGCGTGCTCGAAATGACCGATGTCGTAGATCACCTCGCGGGGGTCCGAAGCATGCTCTGCCAGCGTCTTCCGCGCCCACGCGGGGAGCGCCTCGAAACTATCGTAGCCGTCCACGCGAAGACACCGGTTGAATCCGAGTTCGCGCCAGGTGACGAGCTGGTCCAGAAACGCCTCCGCGCTCTCGCTCATCCCCCACCAGCCGGCGCGCCGCCCCGAGGCGTCGGACGCGAGGCGCGCCGGGCTCCATTCCTCCGCGGCCGCAACCTGCGCGAACACCTCGTGCGCGGAGATGTGACCGAAGTGCAGGTAGGGCGACAGACGGCTGGTGGCGTCGAGTTCGGGCCGGTTGCGGTCGGTCGCGTATCGCGGCAGGGTCGGGCCGACGAAAGCGGCCAGGCGCGCCCGGGCGGCCGCACAGCCGCCGTGCAGCTCGACTGGCGGGACCGTGTGGTCGATCGGAAGACGGGCGACGAGGGATGCCGGATCGTCCAGTTCCGCCGGGGGCCACCGCGCGGCGATCCCGGACGGAATCGCAGCGCTCCCCCCGGGGGGTACCACTGGCAACGGATCCGGCAAGGGCGGGCGAGACAGATGGACGCCAAGATGGCGTTGCAGGTACCGCCGGAACGAGTACGCGGTCGGAAAGGAGCGCTCGGCAACACGGATCGGGAGAAGGCCGTTGGAGTCGACGGCTTCGAGGCGGACCTTCACCCGTCGCGCGACCCCCCGCCTCATTCGCGGCAGGAAGAAGGCCGGAAAGTCGTCGGCCACCACGACCGCTGCCCGGGCCGCGAGCGCTTCAACCAGCCCCTTCCCGGCTCCGTCCCACGGTTCGACATAGGGATAGCAGGCGACTCCCCGGTCCCGCAGGCGCGCCTGATTGTCGACCATCCCGTCGACGACGAACCGGTGGAAGCGGTCGCAGGCCCACGGATACCCGGCCCGCAGCGCCTCCAGCACCAGGATCGGCAGGCCCAGGGCGGCGCCGTGCTCGACAGCCCGCTGCAGAGCAAAGTTCCACCGCGTCCGCCTGGCGGCGGTCATCCAGTACAGGACGTAGTCGCCGTCGGGCGCGATCGGCGCGTCGTTCTCGGCCGCGATGCGGATCGACGGCGTCGATGACGAACCCTGGACCTGTGCGAACATCGTGTCCCCCGATCGTGTCCCCCGGTGTGGGCATGCGTGGACGCGTTGCCCAATATTGTACCCACACCCCGCCCTTCCCTTCCCCGGGAACCGAAACCGACCCACTCCCACAACACCGAAAGCGCACGGCCCCATGGCCCGTCCGTCCATCGCCACCACCGTCGACCGGATCCGCGCCGGCTCGACCTCCGCCCGTACCCTGGTGGAGAACGCCATCGCCCGCCACGAGGCCAGCGACCTCGGCGCCTACATCGTCTTCGACGCCGAAGGAGCCCGGCGGCAGGCCGAAGCGGTCGACGCGGCGGTAGCACGCGGCGAGGATCCGGGCCCGCTGGCCGGGATTCCGGTGTCGGTGAAGGACCTCTACGGTGTGGAAGGGCTGCCAATCCGCGCCGGCACCAGGCGGGAGCTGCCCGCCCGCTGGCAGCGCGAAGGCTTCCTCGTGCGCACGCTCAGGCGCCTGGGCGCCGTTATCGTCGGCAAGACCCATACGGTCGAGCTGGCTTTCGGAGGCGTCGGCCTGAACCCGAATACCGGCACCCCGATAAACCCCTGGGACCCGGAACAGCATCGCGCGCCGGGAGGGTCTTCTTCAGGGGCGGGAGTGAGTTTGTGGGAAGGGTCCGCCATGATCGCGCTGGGGAGCGACACAGGCGGATCGGTGCGGATTCCGGCCTCGGCCACGGGTGTAGTGGGCCACCGCCACACCACGGGGCGCTGGCCGACCGATGGCGTGGTTCCCCTGTCGACCACCCTCGACTCGGTCGGGCTCCTGACGCACACGGTCGCCGATTCCCGCCACGTCTTCGGCCTCGTAGACCGCTTCGCCCCGGGTGGAGAACCTGCCCTCGGCCACCGCGCCCCCAGCGCCGGCCGACCGCAGCACCGCAGCCTCCACGGCCTCCGCATCGGCATCCCGCAGGACGGTATCTGGCAGGAAACGGACTCCGACATCGCCGCCACCGTGCGGCAGGCCCTGGAAGAACTGGAAGACGCCGGCGCCCACATCTTCGAAATCGACGCCCCCGAGCTCCACGAGGCCGGCGAACGCTATCTGGCCGGCGAGCTGGTGCAGCCGGAACGCTCCGAGTCGCTGGAGCGCCACCTCCCTGGGTGGACGGAAATCCTGGATCCCATCATCGGCAAGCGCCTCGAAGCCGCCCGCCACGTGAGCGCCATCGAGTATGTCGCGATCCTCCGCCTGCGCCGCCGCCTTTCGGCGAGCCTTCACGCGCGCATGGACGCGGACCAGGTCGACCTGCTCGCCACCCCCACCCTCCCCATCACCCCCCCGACGCTGACCTCCCTTGCTGAACTGGACGTCTACCGCGCCGTCAACCGCAGCATGCTGTCGGGAACCGGCCCGGCGAGCATGCTGGACATGTGTGCGGTGACCCTGCCAGCCGGCCTGGATCCACGCGGCATGCCCGCCGGCCTGCAACTGATCGGCCGCAGCGGCACCGACCACGCCCTGCTGGCCCGCGCGGCAGCCGCCGAAACCGTGCTGGGCACCAACCTGGTGCGCATCGGCGTCCCGCCGCGAATAGCGAAGTAGCGCTCGGCGCTCCGGGTTGGCAAGCTGGTCCCGCCGCCGGCACCTACCCCCGCCGCAACGCCCCGATCACCTGGGCAAGCACCGCCACCGCGATCTCCTCCGGCGTCCGCGCCCCGATCGGCAGCCCCACCGGCCCATGGATCCGCTCCAGCGTACCGGCGTCGAACCCCAGCGCCCCCAGCCGCTCCCGCCGTGCCCCCTGCGTCTTCCGGCTCCCCAGTGCGCCGATGTAGAAGGCGTCGCTCTCCAGCGCGGCGATCAGCGCGGGGTCGTCGATCTTGGGATCGTGCGTGAGGGCCACGACCCCCGTGCGGTTGTCGGGCCGCAGGGCCTCCATCACCTGGTCGGGCCACTCCCGCACCAGCGCCGCGCCGGGGAAGCGATCCGCCGTGGCAAAGCCCTCCCGGGGGTCGAGCACGGTGACCTGGAAGCCGGCAATCGTCGCCATCGGCACCAGCGCCTGCGCGATGTGCACCGCCCCGACGATGATCAGGCGCGGGGACCGGACATAGGGCCGAAGGAAGACGGCCCCGTCCGCGGTGTCGACCGTGCGCGGCTCGCCGGTTCCGAGCGCGGCCGCAACGGTCTCGCCGTCCAGCCCGGGAAGCGTGGACCGCGCGTCACTCCCGATCAGTTCCTGCGCCCCGTCCGACAGCCGCGTCGCCAGGACCACATCGCGCCCGGCCCGCTGCGCTTCGACCACTTCCCGCAGGACGTCGCCTCTCATCGCGTCAGGTTCGGTCCGCCGGCCACGGGCCCCTCGACCACCGCCTCGACGAACAGGTGGACCCTGCCGCCGCAGGCGAGCCCCACCTCCCACGCCATCTCGTTCGTGACCCCGAATTCCAGCGTCCCTGGAACCCCCGACTCAATCACCTCGAGCGCCTTCTGGATGACCGCGCCCTCGATGCATCCCCCCGACACCGAGCCGGAAAAGTCACCGTTGTCGGCGATCGCCATGTGGCTGCCGGCGCGTCTCGGCGCCGAGCCCCAGGTCCGCGTCACGGTGGCCAGCGCGACCCGCCGCCCCTCGCCCAGCCACTCGACCGCTTGCGCGAGGACCGGATCGGCGTTCGTGTTGCTGATCGTATCCATGGCTCTGGATTCTATCTCCCCACGCAAGGGACGCAACTTTGGCCGCGAGCGGCAACGACGAACTGCACCAGGCACTCATCCGGGACCACTTCCGGCGGCCCCGCAACCGCGGTGCGCTGGAGGAGCCGGCGACCTCCGGCCGGGCCCACAACCGGTTCTGCGGCGACACCGTGATCATCTGGGCGCGGGTTGAGGACGGCCGCGTGGCGGAAGTCACCTTCGACGGCCGCGGGTGCGCCATCTCCCAGGCCGCCGCGTCGATGCTCACGGCCGTGGCCAGGGGGAAGGACCTGGACGCGATCGCCGACCTGCGCGAGACGTTCGTCGACGGGCTGGCCGCCGAGGCCCCGCCGCTGCCGAAGGAACTCGGCGATCTTCGCGCGCTGGCGGGCGTGAAGCGTTTCCCCAGCCGCATCCGCTGCGCCGTGATGCCCTTCGATGCGTTGCAGGAGGCGCTGGGGCCCGTGGACTGACCCGGAAGACCTGCAAGACTCGTTTCTTCCGAGTATATTTCCGAGTATCAAACACCGAACGGTGCCGGCTGGTTGCCCCCAAGGAGAACAATCGTCCATGGACCTCGCCGCTACTCTCCGCAGGCCCGAGGGCAAGACCCTGGAGTTCAAGCGGGATCTGTCCTCCCCGCGCGGCTTTCTGCGCACCGTCGCCGCTTTCGCCAACACCGCCGGCGGCACGGTGGTGATCGGCGTGGCCGACCGGTCGAGGGACGTACGCGGGACCGCGAACACCATGGATCTCGAAGAGCGGGCCATCAACCTGATCAGCGACTCGATTCAACCCAGGATTCTCCCTGACATCGAGGTCTTGAAGTATCGGGACAGACAGCTCCTGGCCGTGCGCGTCCACCCGAGCGCCGCCCGACCGCATTTCCTCAGGCAGGCAGGCCTCCGCAGCGGCACCTACGTGCGCGTGGACTCGACCAACCGGCAGGCGGACGCACAGCTCATCGCCGAGATGCAGCGGTTCGCGATCGGCGAGACCTTCGACGAATGGCCGATGCCGGAAGTCAACTCGGAAGCGATCGACTTCCGACTGGCTTCCGAGTCCTTCGCGCCCGTGCGCAAGCTGCGGCGCAGAAACCTTGAGACCCTGCGGCTGTTGACGCCGCACCAGGGACGCCTGGTACCGACGGTTGGCGGCATGCTCCTCTTTGGAGCGGAACGGCTGGATCACTTCCCCGATGCCTGGATCCAGGCTGGGAGGTTCGCCGGGACCGACAAGGCGGCCATTCTGGACCACACGCGCATCGACGCGCCACTGATTCAGGCGATCGACGAAGCCGTGGCCTTCGTCGAGAAGCATTCGCTGCGCGGAGCCGTCATCGGCCGTGTCCGGCGGAGGGACCGCTGGAGTCTGCCCCCCGCGGCGGTTCGCGAAGCGATCGTCAACGCGGTCGTGCACGCGGACTTTTCACAGCGGGGCGCACCCATCCGCATTGCGATCTTCGACGACCGTCTCGAAGTCGAGAACCCCGGCCTCCTGCCCTTTGGCCTGACGCTGGAAGACCTGCCCCGCGGGGTTTCCAAGCTGCGGAACCGCGTCCTTGGCCGTGTTTTCCACGAGCTGGGACTGGTCGAGCAGTGGGGAAGCGGCGTGCAACGCATGATCGACGCCTGCCGTGACGACGGCCTGGCCGCACCTGTCTGGGAGGAGATCGGATTTCGCTTGCGCGTCACCCTGCGGACGGACTCCACGCGGCCGGCCAGGATCGATCCCCGGGACCGCAGCATCCTCGATCTCCTCGAGGCCGGCGAGGGACATGGGACACGCGCAATCGCCGACGCGATCGGCCTCTCCACCCGCTCCACCCGCACCCGTCTCGCCCGCCTCGTGAAGCGCGGATTCGTGCGCGAGGTCGGGACGAGCCCGAACGACCCGAAGCGCAGGTACCTGATCGCACTCGACTGAGCGGGCGGGAGCGGAGTTACGACCCGATTGCCTTCGTCAGTGTTCGACAGGTTGCCGTTGCCTCGCCAAGGCTCGGTCAGGTCACTGCTCGGTGCCCGCCCGTGGGCCCCCGTACACGCTTCGGCAGCCGCTCCTCCAGAAGATCGAGTCCAAGCTCGTCGCGGCGGCGGTCGGCCAACTCCGGTATCCCGTCGTGCAATCCGAGCACGAAGAGAGCGGTGGCGTAGTTGCCCATGGAGACTCCGGGATCGCCCCGCTCGATCTTGTGGAGCGTGGTGCGGCTGAACAGCGCCCGCTCGGCCATCGTGGTCGCCTTGATACGACGGCGAATGCGGGCGGCCCTGATGTCGGACCCGAGCTTTCGCAGGTGTCGTCGGACCCCACCTGCATGCAGACCACACGGTCGACGCCCGCAACCCGCACCTTGCCCACTCCCCGCCGCCCCGCTACGATCCCCTCCACAATACGAAACGGCCGGAGGGGCGAACGGAAGCCGGTGCAAGTCCGGCGCGGCCCCGCCACTGTGAGAGGTCCGGGAAGTACCCGGCAGACCGACTCGACGATGCCACTGGGACGACAAGGAGTCCCGGGAAGGTGAGTCCGGTCGCCTCGAGCCAGGAGACGAGCCCATCCGGCGCCCACCAGCAGTCTGCGCGGCCCAATGCGCCCGCCGGCTGCGACACACCTCCGCGGGGAGGTGAGGGTGCTGATGCAGCGGCATCTCCCTTGGGTCCTCCGCGCGGGGAGGGAGAGCCGACATGCCTCACTTCGCACACCGCACCGCCACCCCGACCCTGACGGCGTTCTGCATGATCGCCACCCTGACCACCTCGCTCGGTGCACAGGAACCGATCAGTCTCCGGGGGCTCGTGGTCACAGCCGACCGCCGCGCCGCGCCCGAATGGACCGTAGCGGCGCACACCACCGTCATCGAAGGGGCCGAACTGGAGCGCGCCGGAATCGAGTACGTCGCCGAGGCGCTTCGCCGGGTGCCCGGCCTGGCCGTGGTGCGCAACGGATCCTTCGGGGCGGTGACCTCCGTCTTCCTCCGGGGGGGCGAATCCGACTACGTCCAGGTGCTCGTGGACGGCGTGACCATGAACGAGCCAGGCGGAGCCTTCGACTTCAGTTCCCTGACCACCGACAACATCGAGCGAATCGAGATCATTCGCGGTCCCGTTTCCGCACTCTATGGATCGGACGCCGTCAGCGGAGTCATCCAGATCTTCACGCGGCGGGGGGCCGGCGCACCGAGCGGCGTCCTGTCCTTCCAGGCAGGCAGCTTTGCAACGCGGCGTTGGCAGGGAGGGCTGTCGGGCGGCACGGACATCCTCTCCTACAGCCTTTCCGTGGGCAGCACGGATTCCGACGGAATCCTCGACTTCAACAACACCCACCACCAGACCACCGCCACCGGCAGGGTGTACGCCCACATCGACGCAAGCACCGACGCGACGGTCGCGGTCCGCTACGCCGACGGCACCTATCACTTCCCGACCGACGGCAACGGCGCGGTGGTGGACAGAAACGCCCACACGTTCGGCGACCAGGTATCGATCAGCCTCGATGCGGGCCGCCGGTGGACCGACGCGCTGGAGACGCGGTTCACCTACAACGTCCATGAATCCGACCGCGGGTCCGAAGACACTTCCGACGGCCCGGCCGACACCCTCGGCTTCTACGGCTACACCAGCCTGAACGACATCCGCCGGACCACGGCCGATCTGCGCACGATCTGGCGAGGCCCCGGAGGCTCGTCCGTAGCGGCCGGCTACGAAACGGAACGGCAGAAGATCCATTCGTTCAGCCAGTCGCTCTCGCAGTACGGCTCCAGTCCGTCGAGGTCGGCCAACGAACGCTGGAACCGGGCCTTCTACGGCCAGCTCTCCTGGCTGGCGGCCGGTGTCGCGATCAATGGAGGCGTGCGCGCGGAGGACAACGAGCGCTTCGGCACAGCCGCCACCTGGCGCACCGGGGCGGCGTGGCGGAGCGCCAGCGGCGGGACCCGGTTGCGGCTCTCCGCCGGCACCGGCATCAAGGAGCCCACCTTTTTCGAGACGTTCGCGGCAGGATTCGTCACCGGCAACCCCGATCTGAGGCCGGAGAAGTCACTCAGCCTCGAAGCGGGGGCCGAGCAGCACCTGGGAAGCGGGATCTCGCTCTCCGTGACCGGCTTCAGTCAGAGCTACGAGGACCTCATCCAGTACACCTTTTCCCCGCCCACGGCCGGTGGCCCCAACTACCACAACGTGGCCAGGGCGCGCAGCCGCGGCATCGAGGCGGAGGCCGGTGCCGAGGCCCGGCGCGTGCGGCTGACCGCCAGCTACACCTACCTCGACACTCGGGTGGAGGACTCCGGGTTCGACGAGGGGCCGGGCGCCACCTTCGTCGAGGGGGGACCCCTTTTGCGCCGCCCGAAGCACAGCGCCGCCGCGACGGCGACCATCCAGCCGGCCAGCAGCGTACAACTGGAAGTGAGCGCGCGCCGCACCGGAGAGAGAGAGGACCGCGACTTCTCGTCCTACCCGGCCACCCCGGTGGCGCTGCCGGGCTACACGGTGGTGGACCTGGCCACCAGCTTCGAGGCGATGAGCGGCGGTGGCGGGCGCCCGGCGCTCACGCTGACCCTGCGCGCCGAGAATCTCCTCGACGCCGACTATCAGGAGGTTTGGGGATTTCCGGCGCCGGGCCGCGGCCTGTACATCGGCGGGAGTGTTTCATGGGGCCCCGAATGACCGGGCAATGACCGGGCAATGACCGGGCGATGACCGGCGCCGCGCCACAACGACAATCGCCGGACTGCAGGGCTGGCCCCGGACTGTAGCCCTGCGCTACTCTAGGCGTTGCCAAACGACGCACGCATGGATCCCGAACCCCGAGGAACCTCATGACCGCAGGCCGAAATCCCCTCCCAGGCCGCACACTCGCCGCGGCTGCCGCCGCCTTCGCCCTCACCGCCCTCGCGGCTCCGCAAGCCCCCGCCGCCGCCCAGCTCACCACCCCCGAGGAGCAGTTCGGCTATCGTATCGGCACCGACTACCAGCTCATCAACTACCAGGGCCTCACCGACTACTGGCACCTCCTCGCCGAGCAGTCGGACCGCATGACGCTGGAGTCGATCGGCAGGACCTCGGAGGGCCGCGAGCAGTGGATGGCGACCATCACCTCGCCCGCCAACCGGCCCAACCTCGACCGCTACAAGGAGATCGCCCGCCGCCTCGCACACGCCGAGGGCGTCACCGAAGAAGAGGCCCGCGAACTCGCCGCCGAGGGCAAGGCCGTCATCTGGATCGACGGCGGCCTGCACGCCAACGAGGTCCTCGGCATCCAGCAGCTCATGGAGCTCGTGTGGCAGATGGTCAGCCGCGACGACGCCGAGACCATGCGCTTCCTCGACGAGGTCATCCTGCTGGCGGTGCACGCCAACCCGGACGGCCACGCCCTCGTCGCCAACTGGTACATGCGCCACGACGACCCGCTCGAGCGCAGCTCTCAGGGCGTGCCGGTCCTCTACAACAAGTACGCCGGGCACGACAACAACCGCGACTTCTACATGGCCTCGCTCGCCGAGTCCGAGAACATGAACCGCGTGATGTACCGCGAGTGGTTCCCGCAGATCGTCTACAACCACCACCAGACGGGCCCGCAGGGCACGGTCATGTTCGCGCCGCCCTTCCGCGACCCGCCGAACCACAACCTCGACCCCATCATCATCACCAGCCTCGACCAGGTCGGGTCGGCCATGCACAACCGCTTCGTCGTCGAAGGCAAGGGCGGCACCACGATGCGGAGCGGCGCCAGCTACTCCACCTGGTGGAACGGCGGCCTGCGCACGACGCCCTACTTCAAGAACATGATCGGCCTCCTCACCGAGACCATCGGCCATCCCACCCCGATCGAGATCCCCTTCCTGCCCAATCGCCAGATCTCCCACGGCGACCTTCCGCTCCCCGTCACCCCGGGCGCGTGGCACTTCCGCCAGTCCGTCGATTACTCGCAGACCGCCAACCGCGCCGTCCTCGACTACGCCTCGCGCAACCGCGAGCACCTGCTCTTCAACATCTGGCGCATGGGGATGAACTCGATCGAGCGCGGCAGCCGCGACTCGTGGACGGTCCTGCCCAACTGGATCGACCGGGTCGCCGAGGAAGTCGGCGCACGCGGCTCTCTCGACGCCTACGAGGCCCACCTGCGCGACCCGGCCAACCGCGACGCCCGCGGCTACATCCTCCCCGCGGACCAGCGCGACTTCGGCAGCGCCACGCGCTTCGTGAATGCGCTCCTCAAGGGCGGCGTCACCGTCCACCAGGCCACCGACGACTTCACCGTCGCGGACCGGGACTACCCTGCCGGCTCCTACGTCGTCGTCACCGCGCAGGCCTTCCGCCCGCACATCATCGACATGTTCGAGCCGCAGAACCACCCCAACGACTTCCAGTACCCGGGCGGCCCGCCGATCGCCCCCTACGACAACGCCGGCTGGACCCTCGCGCTGCAGATGGGCGTGGAGTTCGACCGCATCCTCGACGGCTTCAGCGGCCCCTTCCAGCCGATCGCCTGGCTCGCCGAGCCCCTTCCCGGAACCGTCGCGGGCGCAGCCAATCCCGCCGGATACGTGGTCGACCACGTCAACGAGGCCTTCACCGCCGTCAACCGCGTGCTCGCGAGCGGCGGTCGGGTGCATTGGATTGAAGAGACGTTCGACGCACCCGGCGTCTCCTTCGAGCCGGGCGCCTTCTTCATCCCGGCTGCCGCCGCCACGCGCTCCCAGCTGGAAGAGTGGGCCGCCCAACTGGGCGTCTCTTTCACCGCCGTTGCGGCCGCCCCCGCCTCCACCTTCGAGCTGACCCACGCGCGGGTCGGCCTCTGGGACCGCTACGGCGGCTCGATGCCGTCCGGCTGGACCCGCTACGTGCTGGAGGACTTCGAGTTCAACTTCGAGGTCATCTACCCGCCCGACATCGACGCGGGCGACCTGAACGACCGCTTCGACGTCATCGTCCTGCCCGACGGCGCGATGGGCGGCGGTGGATTCGGCCGCTTCGGCGGGCCCACCGACGAGTTCCTGGCCACGCTGCCCGACTCGCTGCGCGGCCGCGTCGGCTCGCTCTCGAACGACACGAGCGTCCCGGCGCTGCGCGAATTCGTCGAGAACGGCGGCGCGGTCGTCGCCATCGGCACGTCCACGCGGCTGGGGCAGGAGTTCGGCCTCCCGCTCACCAGCTTCCTGGTCGACGCCGACGGCAACGGCCTCGGCCGCGACGACTACTTCACCCCCGGCTCGATCCACGACATCCGCGTCGAGCACGGCAGCCCCATCACCCACGGCCTCGGCGAGCGCGTGCACGTGCTGCACAGCCACAGCCCCGTCTACCAGATCGCCGACGGCGCGATGAACGTCCGCCGCCTGGCCTGGTACGACTCGGCCACGCCCCTCGTGAGCGGCTGGGCCTGGGGCCAGCACCACCTCGAAGGCGGCACGAGCATGATCGAGGCCGACATCGGCGCCGGAAAGCTCTTCCTCTTCGGGCCCAAGATCACCTTCCGCTCGCAGCCCCACGGCACCTTCCCGCTTCTCTTCAACGGCATCCACTACGGCGCGGCGAAGCGGTCCGGGCCGGTCAGTTGACGGAGGAGGGAGCGGGGACAACAGCGGGGGAGGAGGGGCGGTCGGGCGCGACCACCGCGGGCACGGACGGAGCCCGGAGCGAGGGCTCCCACAATCCCTTCGCGACACTGCGAACGCGGTCGGTCATCCCATGGATGATCTTCGTCACCCTTGTCCTCTACGCCGCCCTTCACATTCTCTCCTTCCTCACGCCGCTGGATCTGGGCGACGACTCACAGGCCGAGGTCGTCGCGATGGTGGCGGGCTACGGCGCTCTCGCGGGATGGCTGCTATGGGTCTGCCGACGGTCGGGCGTGGACATCCGGCGGCTCATGGGGCGCGTTCCGGCAGACTACGACCGGCTCCGGCGGGCGCTCGATCTGCTGGTGCTGCTTGGCGTGACGATGGCATTCTCGCTGGCTTCGTTCTACGTCTTCGCGTCCGGTCTGGCGGCGGTCTCGCCAGGCACGCTCGAATTCCTGCTCGAGACGCTGGAAACGCCGGGCGACCCGTCGTTGCTCTACCAGTTGATGATGCCGCTCGTCGTCGTGGTGGTCGCGCCGGTTCTGGAGGAAACGGCGTTTCGCGGGGTCCTGCTCAACCGCTGGGGCCACAAGTGGGGGATGGCGAGGGCGGTGATCGCGACATCGGTCGTCTTCGGCTTTCTGCACGCGAATCCGGTGGGGATCACTGCCGTCGGCGTCGTGACCGCCCTCCTGTACCTGCAGACGCGGACGCTCATCGTCCCGATCGTCTTTCACGGTGCGAACAACCTGGCGGCCACCCTCGCCGGGTTCGTCTACGAAACCGACGGGGCGCTCGACGTTGCCGCCGAGATGCAGGAGATCCGGGAGTGGGGGCTTTGGGGAGGCCTGGCAGTGCTTGTGACGCTGCCGGTGCTGATCTGGTACGTCCGGCGGCACTGGCCTGGGCGGGGGGCAGGGCTTCCGTATGCTTCGGATGGTTGAGATTGCGGCGGTGGCTCGATGGTGAGCCGCTGCGTGGGCCGCGGGCGGGCCGCTTGACGCGGGTCGCCGCGATCGACGCCGGGTCGAACGCGATCCGCTTCGTCGCCGCCGACTTCGACGGGCCGGCCTCCTGGGAGGTCGTGCACAAGATCAGGGAGCCGGTTCGGCTGGGGCACGGGGTGTTCACCGAGGGCGGGCTGGACGAGGGCACCATGGACGAGGCGGTGCGGGCCTTCCAGGGCTTTCGGCGGCAGCTCGACTCGCTCGGTGTGGAGCGGTTCCGGGCGGTCGCCACCAGCGCGACCCGGGAAGCCGCCAACCGCGACCTGTTTCTGGAGCGCGTCCGCGCGGAAACCGGGATCGACCTCGAGCCGATCAGCGGGGCGGAGGAGGCGCGCCTCGTGCACCTGGCCGTGCGGAGCTGCGTGGACCTCTCGCACGGACGCTGGATTCTGGTCGACCTGGGCGGGGGCAGCGTCGAGGTTTCGCTGGTCGACGACAGCGGCATTCTGTGGAGCGAATCGTACCGGATCGGCACGGTGCGCCTCCTCGAGACGCTCCAAGCGGCGCGCGGCTGCCACGATTCGCTGCGGCAGTGGGTCCGGCGCCGGCTCGGGACGCTCACGATTCCTCCCCCCCACGCCTACCCCGGGCCGACCGCCTTCGCGGCCACGGGCGGCAACATCGAAGCGATCGCCAGGCTCGCGCTCAGCTACCTGGACCCCCTCAAGCTGGCGCTCCTGCCCGTCAACCGGGTCGACGCGGTGATCCACCTCCTGTCCGCCATGACCATCCGGGAGCGCATCGACGAACTGCGGCTGCGTCCCGACCGCGCCGACGTGATCCTGCCCGCCGCTCTGGTGTATCGCTACTTCGCCAAGCTGGTCCAGGCCGAACAGATCGTCGTGCCGAGCGTGGGGGTGAAGGAGGGGGTGCTGCTGGACGTGGCTGCCGCCGCGGGGCCGACCCCCTCACCGTGAGGCAGCCCGCGGACAAGTCCTCGGTGCGACGCGGGGGACTACCCCCTCACTGCCAGATACCGGATCTGCTGAATCGCGACCGAGAGCCCCGCAAGGCTGACCGGATCCTCCGCCTCGACCTCGTCCAGGATTTCGTGGAACCGGCCCAGGCGGGAGTCCGTTTCGCCGTACCCCAGGACCCCGGCAAGGGCATCGTCGCCGGCGATTGCGCTCTCGGTGAGGTTGCGGCGGATCGCGCCCAGATCCTGCACGAGGCCGAGCGCCCAGCGCTGCTGCCAGCGCCCCTCGCCCCGGGATTGCTCGATCGAGCGCATCAGCCAGGGGATCCGCAATTCCTCGGTGACCCAGTAGTAGACCCTGGCCGCGCGCACGGGATCGGTGTCCGTGGTGCGGGCCAGCCGCAGGATTTCGAGGAGGTGGTCGAGGAAGCGCAGCCCCACCAGGTTGCGCACGAACGCCTCGTCGTCGACGGCGGACATGCCGTCCTTCACCCGCCGGACGAAGTCTTCGCGGTCCTCGCCGGCGACGATCTCGTGGAACTTCTGGCGGAGCGCGCCGAGGCCCTTGAGGCTGCCTTCGATGAGCGCGGTCGTGGACTCGGCGGGATCGCAGTTGGTCAGCACCCAGCGGGTGGTGCGCTCCAGAACGCGCGACAGCGCCATCGTCCAGCGATAGATGACCGCGGTGGGCACCACGCCCTCTCGCGAACGGATTTCGCTGAGGAGCAACTGATGCTGCGTGAGCTTGGCCGCCACCAGCCAGGCGCGCGCGATTTCGGTCGGCTCGCGGCCGGTCTCGTGCGACAGCCGGTCGATGAAGGTCGACCCCATGAGGTCCACGAGGTCGTTCGTCATCTGGCAGGAGACGATTTCGCGCCGCAGCCGGTGATTGACCGCCCGCTCCCGCCCAACCACGCGGACGGCCTCGAAGGGGAAGTAGTCGAAGAAGTAGTCGGCCGTCGACGGATCGTCGGGCAGGTCGGAGGCGAGCAAAGCGGCCTTGAGGTGCAGTTTGGCGTAGGAGAGCAGGACCGAGACTTCCGGGCGCGTGAGCGACCGGTGCTCCTCCTTGCGTGAGCTGAGCTCGTCCCACGACGGAAGTCCCTCGGCGTCGCGGTCGAGGAGGCCGGACCGGGTCAGGTGCGTCATCAGCGCCCAGAACCCGTCGACGCTGCGGCGGGCCCGGTATTCGTCGAAGGAGACGGCCTGGCACTGGGACTCGTTGTCCTGCAGGACGAGGGCCGCGACGGCATCGGTCAGCCGGTCGACGAGTTCGTTGCGCTCGTCCCTGGTCACCTCTCCGGTGTTGAGCACCTCGTTGAGGAGGATCTTGAGGTTGACCTCGCGGTCGGAGAGGTTGACGCCGCCGGAGTTGTCGAGGGCGTCGGTGTTGATGCGGCCGCCGTGCAGCGCGTACTCGACCCGCGCGGCCTGCGTGAAGCCCAGGTTGCCCCCTTCGCCCACGACCTTCGCGCGCAGGTCGCTCGTGTCGATGCGGACCGCGTCGTTGGAGGCGTCGCCCGCGTCGGCGTGGCTCTCGTCGTTGGCCTTCACGTAGGTGCCGATCCCGCCGTTCCAGAGCAGGTCGACGGGGGCCTTCAGGACGGCGCGGATCAGGCTCTCGCCGTCGAGGGTTTCGACGTCGTCGGGCAGACCCAGGGCCTCGCGCGCCTCGGGAGTGAGGTCGACGGACTTCACCCCGCGGGGCACGATCATGCCTCCGGTGGAGAGCAGCGAGCGGTCGTAGTCGTCCCACGAGGAGCGGGGGAGCTCGAAGAGACGCTGGCGCTCCCTGAAGGTCGCCTCGGGATCCGGGTCGGGGTCGATGAAGACGTGACGGTGATCGAAGGCGGCGACCAGGCGGATGCAGGGTGAAAGGAGCATCCCGTTGCCGAACACGTCGCCGCTCATGTCGCCGATGCCCGCGACCGTGAAGGGCTGGTTCTGGATGTCCCGCCCCATCTCGCGGAAGTGGCGCTTCACCGACTCCCAGGCCCCTCCGGCGGTGATCCCCACCTCCTTGTGGTCGTAGCCGTTCGAGCCGCCGGAGGCGAAGGCGTCGTCGAGCCAGAAGCCGTAGTCGGCGGCGATCGCGTTGGCGGTGTCGGAGAAGGGCGCGGTGCCCTTGTCGGCGGCCACCACGAGATACGGATCGAAGCCGTCGTAGCGGATGACGCGCTCGGGGGGCTCGCGGCTGGCGCTCAGGTTGTCGGTGATGTCGAGGAGGCCGCGCATCAGGGTGCGGTACTGCTCCTTCGCCTCGCGGCCCATCGCCTCGCGATCCGCGAACGACCTGAGGCACACGAACCCGCCCTTCGAGCCGCTGGGCACGATCACCGCGTTCTTCACCACCTGCGTGTTGACGAGCCCCAGCACCTCGGTGCGGAAGTCGTCGGGACGGTCGGAGTGGCGGATGCCTCCGCGCGCCACCGGAGCGCCCCGAAGATGGATTCCCTCCATCCGCGACGAGCGTACCCACACCTCGTACTTGAGCCGGCTCCTGGAGACGGCCTGCAGTGCCTCGCTGTCGAACTTGAAGGAGACGTAGGGGACGCCGCCCGACCGGCGCGTCGGCGCGCGGCCGCCGCCCTGGTAGTAGTTCGTGCGAATCGTTGAGAGAATGACGGTCTGGTACGCGCGCAGCGCCCGATCGTGGGCCAGCGAGCTTACGCCGACCAGCTCCTGGGCGAGTTGCAGCTTCAGCTCCGCCGCCTTCTCGTCCCGTTCCTGCCTGCCGTCGGGGCTGTCGGGGTCGAAGCGCACCTCGAAGAGCCGGAAGAGCAGCCGCCCGATCGCCGGATAGCCGTCGAGGGCCGTCGGCAGCACCTGCCGGCTCGGGATCGCCCCGATCTGGAAGGCGTAGCTCGCGTAGGCGCGGAGCACCTCGACCTCCCGCCAGGACATGCCTGCGCGCTGGACCAGCCGGTTGAAGCGGTCGTTGGTGGCATCCCCCGCCCGCACGGCCAGAATCGTCTCGGACAGCACCTCTCCCCGGCCTTCGACGTCGACCGGTTCCCCGTCCGCCGTCTGCACGTCGAAGCTGTAGATGACCGAGTCCTCCTGCCCGTCCTCGCGCAGCTCGAAGGGCGACACCGCGATGACGCGCAGGCCGCAGTTCTCCAGCACCGGCATGAAGTCCGACAGGATGATCTGGTGGTTCCGGATGTAGACCTTGAGTTCGGTGTGCACACCCCCGGAATCGAAGAAGCGGACGGATTCAAGCCGCCCCTCCGCCCGCATCGCCTCCAGTTCCTGGATGTCGCGAATCGCGACCGCGGGCTCGTTCGCGGCCTTGTACTCGGGCGCGAAGGAGCGCTCGTAGTGCCGCGCGAGGCGGCGGGCCTCGTCGGTGGGACGCTCCTCGTCCAGCAGATCGCGCACCTCGTCGAACCACGACCGGGTCAGGTCGGCGACCGTGGCCCGCAATTCCTCCGCGTCGACCTCGGCCAGGCGGGCCGGGGGGCCGCCCAGGTAGAAGTGCAGGCGCGCCTGATCGCCCGCGCTCATGGCGAGGTGATAGTTCAGGATCTCGGCCGAATAGCGATCCACGAACCAGGCTTCGAGTTCGCGCCGGAAGCTTCCCGAAAAGCGGCTGCGCGGGAGCACGACCATGATCGACACGCCCCGTCCGAGGGCGTCCCGCCGCACCGAGACGAAAACCTCGGCGGTATTGTAGCGGATCAGGATCGTGCGGATGTCCTTCGCGATCTCGTCCGCCGAAGCGAGGAAGAGTTCCTCCTTGGGCAGCGAACCGAAGATCGTGATGACCTCCTTGTAGTCGTGCGATCCCTCCGCGAGCCCCGAGCGATCGAGGATCGTCTCGAGCTTCTGGCGCAGGATGGAATGTCCTGAGCGGGTTCGGAGTAGGCCTGGGAGGTGAACAGCCCCAGGAAACGGTGCTCGCCGCCCACCGAACCGTCGGCGCGCACCCTCTTCACGCCGATGTAGTCCATTCGGGCCCGGCGGTGCACCGTGGACTCCGCGTTGGTCTTGCTGATGATGAGAATCGGGCCCGAGAAGGCGCGCTCCCGCATTCCGGAACTCAGTTGGCTGACGGGAACCGGACGTCCGAAGGTCGACCCTTCCTCGTTCTGGAGGATCCCGAGGCCGGAGCCCGGCTCGACCATGACGCAGGGCTCTCCACCGGGCTCAACCGGTTCGAAGGTGTAGTAGCGATAACCCAGGAATACGAAGCCGCCGTCGCGGAGCCAGCGCAGGAAGGCCTGGATCTCGCGGAATTCGGAGCGGCTGCCGCGCAGGTCGCGCATGCGGAAACTCAGCTCGGACACGACATCGCCGATCTTGTCCACCATCAGCCCGAAGTCGTCGGTGGCCCTGACGACATCCTCGAGGCGGCGCCTGGTCTCGTCGCGGAGCGAGTCGAGCACCTCCTGGTCCTCGACCCGGGATATCTCCGCATAGACCATCGACTCGGTGCGGTGGCGCTCGCCGGGCTCGTGCAGGTCGACGATCGTCCCGTCCCCGTCCCGGTCGACCATCATCAGCGGATAGACGATGTGCGCGATCCTGCGCTCGGCGGAGTGGAGGAACTCGCGGATCGTGTCCACGATGAAGGGCCGCTCGGAGACGTTGGTCCGCACGACCGTGACCGGCGCATACCAGCCGGCGTCTTCCTGCCTGGGGTTGGTCACCTCCACGTCGACCCGGTCGGGACGGCTCCGGTCGAGGAAGCGGAAGGAGTTCAGGCACATGTGGGCGAGGTGATCCGTCCCCCGCTCCTCGATGAGATCCGTCGGAGCCTTGCCGAGGAAAGACGGGACGAACTTCTCGAGGAGCCGGAAGCGGTCCTCGTCCACCTCCGCTCGAAGCAACGCGAGCACACCCTGGATCGCCCGCGTCTTCTCCGGAGAATCCGACCCGGGCGCGGCCGGACTGCCGGCTTCTTCGGAAGCTCCGAGCGATGTAACTGCCATGGGCAACCGGTCTCGGCTCTGGAGTGAATGACAGCGGCCGCGGCGGCCGACCAGCGGATCGACGCGGCGATCATGGAAGCCGAAGCTTAAAGAACCCCCTCGAATACCGCCAGACGTTACTTTAGGGTTCACGCCAATCCACTGTCCGGAGCCAAGCGTGCGTTTCCTTCACATCGCCGACGTTCACCTGGATACGCCGTTCGCGGGCCGGTCGGAAGCCGTGCGGACCCGCCTGCGCCGCGCCTCGCTCGCCGCGCTGGGCCGGTGCGTCGAAACCGCGATCGCAGAGGACGTGGACGCCGTGCTGATCGCCGGCGATCTCTTCGACGGGGCCTCCCTGTCCTTCGAGACCGAGCGCTTCCTGCTGGCGCAGGTGGGACTGCTTGCCGAAGCCGGCATCCAGGTTGTCTACGCCACCGGAAACCACGACCCCGGCGAGGGCTCGCGCGCGGGCGGCCTCGCCTGGCCCGACGCGGTGACCGTCATCGCGACGGGGTCGCCGCAGACCGTGGCGGTCAGGGGACGCGGCGGCGAGACGGTCGGCTACGTGACCGGCGCCGGCCACGCGACGGCGCGCGAGACCGAGGACCTCTCCCGGCTGTTCGAGCCCATGTCCGGCTCCGACCTGCCGCAGGTGGCGCTGCTCCATACGCAGGTCGCCTGGAGCGGGGCAGATCGCGCGCACGCCCCCTACGCGCCCTCCAGCCTCGACCATCTGCGCGCGGCCGGCTTCCACTACTGGGCCCTCGGGCACGTGCACACCCGCCAGGAGCTCTCCAGCGACCCGCCGGTCCACTACAGCGGCGGTCTCCAGGGGCGAAACCCGGGTGAGACCGGAGCCAAGGGCGGCCTGCTGGTCGATCTGGGCGATCCGGCCGCCCCGGTGGTCGAGTTCAGGGAGTTCTCGCCGGTCCGGTGGGAGAAGCTCACCGTGGCCACCCTGGGAGATGCGCGCACGCTGGCCGAGGTCGTCGCCGAGGTGACGGGTGCGTGGGGGGAGGCGCGGGAGGCCGACCCGGGCGGAGAGGGCACCGAGTGGATGGTGGCGGTGGAGCTGGAGGGACCGTCGCCGATGTGGCGGCAGCTGCGCGACCCCCGCGAGGTGGAGACGATCGCGGATGAGGTGGCCGGGCAGCTGGGCGCGGCCGCGGTCGAGGTGCGGAGCGCGAAGGTACACCCGCGGGTGCGCGTCGAGGAGCACGTGGAGCGCCGGGACGTGCTGGGCGCCACGCTGCAGCTCGCGCGGGCCGTGAGGGGGGGCGCCGAGACGCTGAGCCTGTCGGAGACGGACCTGGCCGGGTTCGATCCGGATCGCGATGCGACGCTTTCGGCCTACCTGCACCGCCTGCTCGAGGGCGGCGGCGAAGAGATCCTGGTGCGGATGCTCGACCCCGAGGAACTGAGCGAGTGAGATTCGAGTCCATCCACATCGCCCGCTACGGATGCCTGACGGGTCTCCAGACGCCGGATCCGCTGCCATCGACCGTCGTGGTCCTGGGTCCCAACGAGAGCGGCAAGTCAACCTTCTTCTCCTTCCTCACCAATCTCCTCTACGGCTTTCGGCCCGCCACGGCCGACGGCCACCCGTACACCCCGTGGTCCGGCGGCAACCCCGAGGGCTTCGCGCGCATCCGCCTTGACGACGGCACGGTGCTGGAGCTCGAACGCCGCCTGGCCTCCTCCGGCAGGGGCAGAGTGACCACCGACGGGGTCGCCGAAGACATCCGCAATCGGTCCCTGGCCGTCACCGACCATGTCAACCAGGGCATCTTCCGCCACGTCTACGCGCTCACCCTCGCCGAGCTGGCCAGCCTCGAGGGGGAGAGCTGGAACATCGTGCAGGACCGCCTGGTCGCGGCGCTCGGCATGAGGGGCCTGAGGCCGGCCCGTGAAGTGGCAGCGCAGTTCGAGGCCGAGGCCAACCGGCTGTGGCGGCCCGACAATCGTGGCCGTCCGCGCTTTCGCGTCCTGCAGGATGAATTGACCGTCCTGAACGAACGCAGGCGCGAGGCGGTGGAGCTGGATCGCACGCTGCGGGAGAAGGTGGCGGAAAAGGAGAAGGCCGAGCGGAAGCTCCATGCGCTGCGGGAAGAGAGGCGGGCCGCACGGGTGCGTCGCGAGGTTCTGGAAGGCCGGATCGGACGGCTGCTCCCCCTGCGCCGCGCAATCGTCCGGATCGAGGATCTGCTGCGCGCCGCCGGCGATGTGGACGAGATCGAGGGCCTGCCGGCGGATCCTCCGGGCCACCTGGAATCCCTTCGGGCCAGGCATCGGGAGACGGGTGTGCGCGTGGAGGAGCTCGAGCGCGAGGTCGCCGTCTGCCGCGAGACGATCGAGGCCTACGAGGAGGGCGGCGAGGCCGTGATCGTGAGGGAGGAGGAGCGCCTGCGCCGGGCCGCGAGGCTGGCGACCGGGATGGCGGAGTTGAAGCGCCATGCCGCGGTCGCCGACGAGGAGGCAGCGCAAATGACAGCCCGTTGCGACGAGCACAGCGCATCGCTCTTCTCCGCCCCGTGGCGCGAAGTTCCGCTCGAGGCCCTGTTGGCCGTGCCGGCGACATCGCTTGCCCGGACCATACGCGGCTACGATGCCGCCCGCGCGAAACTTGCGGTCGAGGAGGACGCGGAGCGCGAACGCAACCTGATGCGCCTTCCGGCCGCGATGCGACCCGGCTCCGTCGGGCTCGCCACGGGACTGGGCCTGTTGGCGGCGGCGCTGGGCCTGGGGGCATGGCCCGTCCTGTACCCGGATTTCACCCTGTCGCTCGGCGGCGCCGCGATCCCCGCGACCGCCGCCCTGAGCGCGGCCGTCCTCCTCGGGGTCACCGGGATCATCCTGGTCATCATGCGGCTGGAAGCCGGGCGCCGATACCGGCAGTACCGCCGCGCGGTCCGCGCCGCCGAGAAGCAGAGGGCTCAGAGGATCGCGGCGCTCGGGCGTCGGGTGGAAGAGACGAGGAGCGAGGTCACGGAACTGCTCGCCGACCTGCCCATCGCTTCCGGGCTGCTCGAGGCGCCGAGCCAGGACCTGCCGGCCGGGATCGAGCGGATGGCCGAACTGGCGGACCGTCTCGCCGAGCGGAAGCGGGTGCTGGGCGAGCGGCAGGACCGGGTCCGGATCACCGCGGCGGAGATCCGCGAGACGAGGGAATGGGTGGCCGCGCGCCTGGGCGCCGACGCGGAGGCCGAACACGGCGGCCTCGGCGGGGTTCTGGACAGGGCACTCAAGGCCCGCGAGAGCGCCGTCCTGGCCAGACAGCACCTGGACCGGCTGGAGAGGGAGCATGCGGAAGCCGTCGCGGCGAGCGAGGCGGCCACCCGGGAGCGCCACGAATTCCTGTCCCGGCTCGCCGCCCTCGGAGACGGAGACGCGGATTCGGGCGCCGCGTCGGCCGCCGCGAGGCTCGAAGCGTTGCGTCGCGCCGGGAATCTGGGCGAGGAGCTGGAGCGGGAGAATCCGGATCTCGACGAAGCGGCGGACGAAATCGCCGCCGCCGACGCGGAAGGAGAGGCGTGGACGGACCTGCCGGAGAGACTGGACGCGGCGGTCGCCCACCGCGATGACCTGGCCCGCCAGTCCGAGGCGCTTCAAGCGACGATCGGCAGGCTGGAGAGCGAAATCGCCCACCTGGGGAAGGGCGAGACGGTCGACGCGGTCGATGGGCGGATCGCAGTGGTCCGGACCCGGCAGCAGGAGGCGAAGGAAGCCCGGGACCGCGCATTCGTGATTGCGCGCCTTGTGCGGGAGGCGGACCGGCGCTTCCGCGAGGAGAATCAGCCCGAACTGCTGCTGCGGGCCGGGCGCTACCTCAGGCACGTCACCCGCGGCCGCTACGACCGCATCGAGATGGGCGACGCCGGCGACGAGAACTTCTACCTGCGCGACCCCGCCGGATCCCGCTCGATTCGCGTGGGCGAAACCACGTCGCAGGGGACGAAGGAGCAGGTCTACCTCGCGCTGCGCCTCGCGATCGTCAACCACCTCGACACCGGCCGCGAGCGCCTGCCCATCTTCATGGACGAGACCCTGGTGAACTGGGACGCCTGGCGCCGCGACCGCGCCCTCGACCTCCTGCGTGACCTGGCCGCGGAGCGCCAGGTGTTCATCTTCACCTGCCACCCCGCCATGGCGGCCGAGATGGAGGATCGCGGCGCCACGATCATCCCTCTCCCGCCGACACCCTCCTGACGGCCCCCCCGCACCCCCCCACCCCCCTTCTCCCCCTCGGCCTCCTCCTCGTCGCGGCCCTCGGCGCCTTCGGCTGGCTGCACGGCGTCGCCCTGCCCCTCCCGCGGCTCCTCTTCCCCGCCGCCGCCTTCCTCTGCTACGGCGCCGCGGGCCTCACCGCCTCCCGCGCGGGCACCCCGCTCGCCCTGATCTGGACGATCGCCGTGCTGGCGCGCCTCGTCCTGCTCCCACTCGCACCTGAACTGTCGGACGACATCTACCGCTACCTCTGGGACGGGCACGTCCTCGCAAGCGGCATCAACCCGTACGGCCACGCCCCCGCGGACGAGGCGCTCGCCTCCATCCGCACCCCCTGGCACGGCGAGATCAACCACCCCGAGCTGCCCACCATCTATCCGCCGCTGGCGCAGCTCCTCTTTGCCGCGGTGGCGACGGCCGGGGGCGGCGCGATCCTCGCTGGGAAGCTCCTCTGGCTCGGCTTCGACCTGGGTTGCGGCCTGCTCCTGCACCGAATCGCCGAGCGGACGGGCCGCAACCCCGCCCCCGTGCTGGTGTGGTACCTCTGGTCCCCCCTTCTGATCGTGGAGACCGCGTGGAGCGCCCACTTCGACGCGGTCGGGCTCTTCCTGCTGGCGGCTCTGATCCTCGCCTGCGGCGGTGGCCGCGCGCCCGGCCATGACGGCAGTGCCGAACGGTTCTCCCGCCGCCTGCTTGCACTGGGCCCCCTCGAGCCCGGCGGCCTCGTCCGCGCCCTCACGCGCGGCGCCCTCCTCGCGGCCGCCACCCTGGTCAAGTTCGCTCCCGCCGCGGCCCTGCCGGCACTGGTGCGGCGCCACGGGCCCGCCACCCTTTTCGCCTTCGCCGCCGTCTGCGCCGCCCTTTACCTGCCCTTCTCCGGCGTCGGCCCCGCCACGCTCACCGAAGGTCTCCGCACGTACGCACGGCACTGGTCGGCCAACGAGGGCGGGTTCGCGGTCATCGCCGCGCTGATCCGGGACCCGGTCCACTCCCGCGCCGCGGCAACCCTGCTGGTGCTCGCCGTCGTCGCCTGGGTGACCTGGCGGCGCTTTACCGTCGAACGCGCCCTGCTGTGGATCGTGGGCGCCGGCCTTCTCCTGTCACCGACGGTCCATCCGTGGTACACCCTGTGGGTCCTGCCGATGGCCGCACTGCGCGGCAGCGGCCCGTTCCTCCTGCTGGGCGGCCTCGCCTTCCTCGGCTATTGGGGGCTCGCCGCGTACGAGGCGACCGGGGTCTGGCCGCAGCCGTTGTGGAGCCGGATCGCGATGTGGTTGCCCGTTTGGGCCTGGCTTTTGTCGGCCAAATTCGGGCAAAAGTGGCGGACAAACTCGGCGTAAGGGGCGTTGTCGGCCAAAAACGGGTCAAAATGGCCGACAAATGGAGTTGGGCGGCGTCCAGCCTGCCTGCTAGCGCCTCACCGGCACGTTCGCAAAGATCCCGTTCCGGGCCCCCGAATTGGCCGTGACGATCTCCGGAAATCCGTCACCGTTCAGGTCCCCGACGGCGACCCCGTAGGTTGCGCAGTCCTCGCACCCGAAGCGGAACTCGTCGAATCTCGCGGCCGCCCCGGACCCGGCGGCCCCGGTGCGCGCCGCCGCTTCGTCGTCCGCCGCAGACTCGCCGCCCGCCCCAACCCGGCCGCCCCGGTTGAAGTACACCGCGTTCCGCCCGCCCACATTCGCGACCACGATGTCCGGATCCCCGTCGAGGTCCACGTCCGCGAGGCGCACCGCGTAGCTCTGGTCGCCGGTCCCGCCGAACGGCAGACTGCGCCCGAAGCCTCCCGACCCGTCGCCGAAATGGACCGCGTTCGCCTCGCCGATGTTGGCCGTCACAATGTCCGGGCGTCCGTCGCCGTCCACATCGCCGACCGCCACCCCGCGGGTCTCGTCGCTCCCGGTTCCGTAGCCGCTGCGGCGGCCGAAGTGCCCGGCGTCGTTCCAGTGAATGGCGTTCGCGCCTCCATCGCGGTTGCCGAGCACGAGGTCGAGGTCCCCGTCAGCGTCCAGGTCGGCCGCCACGACATCGATGGTCGGGTCGTCCCCCGTCCCGAACGGGATCCCTTCGTCGAAACCGCCCGACCCGTCGCCGTGGAAGATGAAGTTCTGGCGCCCCCGGTTGACCACGAGGATGTCGGTGTGCCCGTCGCCGCTCAGATCGGCCAGCGTCAGGCTGCGCGTCGAACTCGGAGTGCCGAAGGTGGCGCCGGCCGCGAAGCGCCCCTCGCCGTCGTTGAGGAAGACGAGGTTGCGCGTGCGGTCGTTCCCCACCGCGACGTCCAGGTCTCCGTCGCCATCGAAGTCGGCGAGCGGGACCGCATAGCTGCCGGCCTCTTCCTCCCCCAGGCGCCGCGCCAGGGTGAAGGCGCCTCGGCCGTCGTTGAGGTAGACGCGGTTCTGCTCGGCCCAGTGGCGGCCGTTGGCGACGACGACGTCGAGGGCACCGTCGCCGCTCACGTCGCCTAGACTCACCGACGCCGTGAGCTCGGTGCCCGGGCCCAGCGGTCTGACGGCCTGGAAGGTCCGCGCCTCCTGCCCACTCAACGGGACCGCCGTCGCAGGAAGGACGGCGGCCACGACCAGCCACCTCCAGCCGCCGCTCATGGACGGACTCCCACGGCCCGCGGCCCCGGCCCGGTCGCCAGCCCCAGCGCCAGATACCCCGTCGCAAAGAGCGCCACGAACGGCAGCGACCCCCACTGGCCACCCGCCACGGCCGCCACCCCCGCGACAACCATGAACGCACCCGCACCCACAGCCAGCCCCCGCCCCGGAAACCCCTTCCCCGCAGCCTCGTAGCTCGACCGCTGCGACCCCCCGGCCTTGGGGGTCCTCTCGAACGGATCGCGAACCCGCCCCAGGCCCCGCAGCACCGCGCGGCTGAGCAGCACGGACAGACCCGCCCCCAGCGCCAGCGTCCCGGCCACGCCCTTCACGCTCGGGCCCCGCCCGCGGCCGCGGCGCCGGGCCGCGGTCCAGTAGAACACGATGAACGGAGCCGTTGCCGCGGTGAAGAGCGCCAGGTCGATCCACCACAGCCGGTCCATCCCCAGCGCCTGTCTGGCCAGAGCGGCGGGCACGATGAGGAGGGAGAGAGCGAAGGTCAGGGGGTGGGCGAGATGGCCGCACAGGTGGACGAAGGCCTCGAACTTCACGCCCGCGCCGAAGGGGCCGCCAAGCAGGCGCGGAAGCACCTTGCGCGCGGTCTGCACCCCGCCCTGCGCCCAGCGCCGCTGCTGCACGAGGAGCGACCCCGGCGTGGAGGGCAGTTCGGCCGGGACGCCGACATCGTCGCGCAGCACGAAGCGCCACCCCGCCATCTGCGCCCGGTAGCTGACGTCCAGGTCCTCGGTCAGGGTATCGGACTGCCATCCACCGGCGTCGATCAGCGCCTGGCGACGCCACAGCCCCGCTGTCCCGTTGAAGTTGAAGAACCGGCGCCCGCGAAAGCGTCCCCGCTGTTCCAGGAAGAAGTGGCCGTCGAGGAGCAGTCCCTGCGCCCGCGTGAGCCACGATCCGTGCTCGTTGAGGTGATCCCAGCGGGCCTGCACCATCCCGACGCCGGGGTCGGCCATTGACGGGAGCAGCTCCTCGAGGAGGGCCGAAGGGGGAACGAAATCGGCGTCGAGTATGAGTACGTACTCACCCGTGGCCGCTTCCAGCCCCGCAGCGAGCGCACCGGCCTTGTACCCGGTTCGGACGGTGCGGTGGAGCACCTCGACATCCACGCCCCGGCGGCGCCAGGCCCTTGCCCGCCGCCGCGCCAGGGTCGTGGTCTCGTCGGTGGAGTCGTCCAGCACCTGGATCTGCAGGCGGGAGCGCGGATGGCGCAGCCGGCACGCCGCGTCGATGAGCCGCTCGACCACGTGCTTCTCATTGAAGACGGGCAGCTGCACGGTCACCCGGGGCGGCGAAGCATCCGCGTCTGCTGCGGCCGGGCCACCCGGAGCCCTGCGCCGCGACAGCAGCAACAGCGCCAGCCGATGCCCCGCAAAGGGCAGGAGCAGCGCCAGCACGAGCGCGTAGAGCGACACCGCGATCCAGCTCAGCGTCTCGATCACCGGATCACCTCGGCCGGCCCGCGCCTTCGGGCACCCGGTGTCAAGCCGGCTGCCGCCGTCGACCGTGTCCCGCCCGCCCGAGCCCCCGTCCGCGGCAGGATCCCGATGAAGCCCAGGTGCCGCCCGGTGTCCCCCCGCCGGTGGGAGTAGTAGCGCCCATCCCCGCAGAGGGTGCATTCGCGGTTGACGGTCAGGCGCCCGGCCCCGACCCCCGCCGCGATCGCCCGCCGCCGGATCACGCCCCGCAGGTCGATCGGCGCCGCGGCAGGTGGGACGCACTCGCCCAGCGCCGCGAAGACCTCCGGGCCGACCTCGTAGCACCCCCCGCAGATCGCCGGCCCGAGGTGGACGTAGAGCTCTTCCCCCACACATCCGAAGGCCTCGCCCATCACCGCCAGGCCCCGCTCGACGACGCCCGCGGCCGTTCCCCGCCACCCCGCGTGCAGCAGCGCCACCGCCCGGCGCACCGGATCCGCGACGAAGACGGGTACGCAATCCGCGAGCGTCACCGTCAGAAGCAGCCCGGCGCTCCGCGTGACGTGTCCGTCGCCGTCCCCCACGACATGCTCGCCCGCCGGAAGCTCCGCGTGCAGCCTCGTTTCCGTGCCGTGCACCTGCCGGCTGCGCACGACCGACGCCCACCCCGGCGCCAGCCGATCCTGTCCCCGCCAGGTGGTCCCCGCCTCAAGCCACGGCAGGCTGACATCCCACCCCGGTACGCTGGTCGTCATCGGCGAACCCTGCTAATCTTCCGCGCAGGCATCTGCATCTTTTCGTCCGCGGTCGGCGCGAATCGCGGAACGCCTCCCGCGGCGGTTTGCTCCGTTGGAAAGATAAGGGGATTATGCCGATGACTAGACGATGATTGTGAGCAATGACCGAACCATCCAGATTGAATGGAGAACGCCGGGTCGGGATTCGCGGTCCCTCGCCGGCGCCTACCACGAACGAGCGAGCGTTCATGGCCTCCGAATCCAGGCTGGTTTCCCGGACCTTCAGCCGCAAGGCGTATCTGTCGAAGGCGGGTCACCGAAATCTCGGCGAGCTTCTCGCGCAGCTCACCTGGTTGTGGAACATCGCGCTCCATCGCAGGAAGCAGGCATGGATCGAGCGCGCGGAGTCGGTCAGCTACTACGACCAGTGCAAGGTGCTCACGAAGGTCCGGCGCGACCCGCTGTGGAGCCGGTTCCGGGGCAGGCCGCCAGACGGCCGGATCAAGCTGATCCGCGTCTGTCGTACCGCGCGCCGGGTGAAACTCCAGATCGTGGTGGAACGAGCGGTCGAAGTCACCCCCGACCGACGCCCGATGGTGGGCCTCGACTTGGGCATCACGGCACGGTGCGCCCTCTCCACGGGCGAAACGGTCCCAGGTGTCAAATTGGACCGTCGCGAGTTGAGGCGGCGGCAGCGCCGGTTGAGCAAGGCGAAGCGGGGCAGCCAGAACCGGAGGAAGCGAAAGGCGGAGCTTGCGAGGGAGTGGCAGAGAGTCCGCGAGCGCGAGCATGGAGCACTCCATGAGTTGACGGCGGCCATCGTCCGCGACCATTCGGCCAATCTGGCGGTCGAAGATCTGCGGATACCGAACATGGTACGGAACCGACGTCTGGCCCGTGCCATCCACGAACAGCAATGGGGCGCCATCGTCCGAATGCTGGGCTACAAGGCTGAAAGTGCCGGTGGCTCGGTTACGACGGTCGCCCCTCACCATACGTCGCGTGAGTGCAGCGGCTGCGGTAGGAGGCGGAACATGCCGCTTGCCGTGCGGGTCTACGGCTGCACCGAATGCGGATTGGTCCTTGACCGAGACGTGAACGCGGCGAGGAACGTGCTCCAGAGGGGCCTTACGGTCCTGAATCCGGGCGGGGACCCCCCGGAACGCGCGGAGCCAACAAGGAGAGCGGGTGCCGTTCTGCCCGCAAGTGCGTAGAACCATGCCGCGTCTAAACAGCGGTATAATCTCCAAAAATAACTAGCTTACGGTCCACCATGAGCAGCACCTACTTCGACAGCCAGAACGCGGCCTACGTTCAGGCCCTCTACGAAGACTTCACGCGGAACCCGCAGGCCGTTCCGCCCCAATGGAGAGAGTTCTTCGAGAGCGACGCCGCCGCGCTGGCGGACGCCGGCCTCATCGTCCTCGACGGGCGGCCCGCCGGACGTCCCAACGGCAACACCACGTCCGCAAGCGACCCGTCCCGGCTCCCGGAAGCCGACTGGGCACCGGTCCCGGCCGCACCCGCCGCCGCGCCCGAAGCCAGGCGGTTCGCGGCACCCGCGCCCGCTCCGGAGCCCCCCGACGGGCCCTCCGCGGACGACCTTCGCCGCCTGCTGCCCCTCGTCGCCCGCGGCGCGCGCCTCCTGCAGGCGTTCCGCGAGCACGGCCACCAGGCGGCGCGGATCGATCCGCTGGGAAGCGAGCCTCCGGGTCATCCCCAACTCGATCCGGCGTACTTCGGCACGACCATGGAGGAGCTGGAGGAGATCCCCACCTCGGTACTCTTCCCCGAGGGCGGCGATGCGCCCCTCGCCTTCACCCTCGACACGCTGCAGGGCATGTACAGCGGCGCTCTCGGCTACGAGTTCGAGCACCTCGAGGACCCCGAGAAGGTGGCCTGGCTGTGGGAACAGGTCGAGCGCGGCACGCACTTCGCGGCCTACACCGACGAAGACCGGCTGCGCACCCTCGACCGGCTGACCCGGGTCGAAGGGCTGGAGCAGTTCCTGCACCGGGCCTACCTGGGCCAGAAGCGCTTCTCGATCGAGGGCATCGACATGATCGTGCCGATGCTCGACGAGGCGATCGAGATGGCCGCCGCGGCGGGCGCGACCGAGATCGTCATCGGGATGGCGCATCGGGGCCGGCTCAACGTGCTCACGCACATCCTCGGGGTCCCCTACGCGGAGATCCTGGCCGAGTTCGAGGAGGGCGCGGCGCCGGGGAGCGCGCTCTGGGTGCCCGATCCGGGCACGGGCGACGTGAAGTACCACCACGGCGCCGCCGGCGACTATCCGCTCCGCTCGGGCGGCACGATCCGGGTCACCCTGGCGCCGAATCCGAGCCACCTGGAGTACGTCAACCCGGTTGTCCTGGGGATGGCGCGCACCCAGCAGTACACGGACCGCACCGGCGCCACGAAGCGCGACCCGGAGCTGGTCGTCCCGATCCTGATTCACGGCGACGCCGCCTTCGCGGCCGAGGGCGTCGTGGCCGAGACCCTGAACCTCGCGCGGCTGCAGGGCTACGAGGTCGGGGGCACGATCCACATCATCGGCAACAACCAGGTCGGCTTCACCACCAACCCGGACGAAGGCCGCTCCACGCGCTACGCCAGCGACCTCGCCAAGGGCTACGACATCCCCGTCATCCACGCCAACGGCGATGCCGCCGAGGAGTGCCTCGCGGCGGTGCGGCTGGCGATGGCCTACCGGACCCGCTTCCACTCCGACGCCCTGATCGACCTGATGGGGTATCGGCGCCACGGCCACAACGAGGCCGACGAGCCGGGCTACACGCAGCCGGTCCTCTCCCAGTGGATCTCCACGCACCCGACCGTGCGCATGCAGTGGGCCGGGGAGCTGGTGGCGCGGGGGCTGGTCACCTCGGCACAGGCCGACGAGCGGGTTGCCGCGATGGCGCGGGAGCTGCGCCGCGTCAAGGATGACCGGGTGCAGATCGAGAAGAAGGCCGCCCCGTCCTGGACAGGGCACAGCTACAGCGCGGTGGACCAGGATTTCACGCTGGACAGAGGGGTCCCCATGGAGCGGCTGGAGCGCATCAATCGCGCGCTCCTCGCCGTGCCCGACGACTTCACCGTGCACCCCAAGCTGGTCCGCCAGCTCAGCCGGCGGGGGACCGATTTCGGCCTTGACTTCCGGGTGGTGTGGGGGCACGCCGAGGCGCTCGGCATCGGGAGCATTCTCGAGGACGGCATCGCGGTACGGCTCTCGGGCCAGGACTCGCAGCGGGGCACGTTCAGCCAGCGTCACCTGGTCCTCAACGACACGAAGACCGGGGCACGCCACACGCCGATGGCGCAGGTCGCGAACACGCGCTTCGAGGTCTACAACTCGCCGCTGACCGAGGCGGCCGTCATCGGTTTCGAGTACGGGGCGGCGATCGCCGCGGACCGGGATCTCGTGCTCTGGGAGGCCCAGTTCGGCGACTTCGTCAACGTCGCCCAGGTGATGATCGACCAGTTCCTCTCGGCGGGGTGGTCGAAGTGGGGACAGCGCTCCCGCCTCACCCTGCTGCTGCCGCACGGCTACGAGGGTCAGGGGCCGGAGCACTCGAGCGCGCGCCTGGAGCGCTTCCTGCAGCTCTGCGCGGAGGACAACATGCGCGTCGTCTATCCGTCGACGCCGGCGCAGTACTTCCACATGCTGCGCCTGCAGGCCTTCAGCGAACCGGAGCGGCCGCTGATCGTCATGACCCCGAAGAGCCTGCTGCGGCTGCCGAAGGCGACCTCGACGGTCCGCGACCTCGTCGACGGCGGATTCCGCAAGGTCATCGACGACCCCTCGATCGACGGGGCGGAAGCCCGCGACGGCGTCCGGCGCCTGATCCTGTGCACCGGCAAGATTTACTACGACCTCGTCGCGTCGGAGCTGCGCGCCGCGGCCACGGACGCTGCGATCGTCAGGGTCGAGACGCTCTATCCGTTCCCGGCGGCCGAGATCGAGGCGCTGCACGAGCGCTACCCCAACGTCGAAACGGTGACCTGGACGCAGGAGGAGCCGATGAACATGGGTGCGCTGACCTATATCCTGCCGCGTCTGCGCGGCGTGCTCCCCTCGTCGGCGCGGCTGCGGCACCTCTCGCGGCCCGAGCGCGCCAGCCCCGCCGAGGGCAACCCCCACAATCACGCCGTCACGCAGAACCAGATCGTCGCCAGGGCGCTTGGGTGACCGGCCCCGCCCGGGCACGGCGATCGCCATGCTGACCGCCGCCGACGTAGCCGCCGCCCGCGAGCGCATCGCCTCGCAGGTCGTCCGGACGGGATGTCCGCAATCGTTCGCCCTGGGCCGTGTCGCCGGCTGCCCGGTGTACCTGAAGGCCGAACTGCGCCAGCAGACGGGGTCGTTCAAGGATCGCGGCTCGCTGAACAAGCTGCTCTTGCTGCCCCCGGAGCAGCGAGAGGCCGGGGTGATCGCCGCGAGCGCCGGCAATCACGCGCAGGCGCTCGCCCGCCACGCCGCGCGGCTCGGCATCCCCTGCACGATCGTCATGCCGGACACGGCGCCGCTGATCAAGGTCAGCAACACGCAGGCAACCGGCGCCAGGGTCCTCCAGACGGGAGAGACGCTCTCCGACGGCATGGCGCTCGTCGAGCGGCTGATGGACGAGGAGGGTCTCACGCTCGTGCACGCCTTCGACGATCTCGCGGTGATGGCGGGCCAGGGGACGATGGGGCTGGAGATCCTCGACCAGGTGCCCGATGTCACCACCATCGTCGTGCCGATCGGCGGCGGCGGGATGATCTCCGGCATCGCGACGGCTGTGAAGGCGGTGCGGCCGGAGGTGCGCGTCATCGGGGTGGAGGCCGCCGCCTCGCCCGGCGCGGCGCAGTCCCTGAAGGCGGGCCGGCCGGTTCACGCCGAGATGTCCGACACGCTGGCCGACGGGATCGCCGTGAAGCAGATCGGCGACCTCACCTACCCCCACATCGCGGCGCTCGTGGACGATGTCCTCCTGGTCGACGAGGAGGAGATCATCCGCGCCATCTTCTTCCTGCTGGAGCGCGAGAAGCTGGTGGTGGAGGGGGCGGGGGCCGTCGGAGTGGCCGCACTGCTGGAGCGGAAGATCCGCCCGGGACCGGGCGAGACCGTGGCCTGCGTCCTCTCCGGCGGCAACATCGACATGAACATGGTGTCGCGGATCATCGACCGCGCACTGTGGGCCGATGGCCGCCTCGCCAGCCTGTCGGTTGTCGTGCGCGACCGCCCCGGCTACCTCAACGAAGTCACCGCCGTGGTCGCGATCGAGGGCGCCAACGTGCTGCACATCGAGCACACCCGTGCGTTCGGTGACATCGCCGTCGGCAAGGTCGGCATCGAGATGAGGATCGAGAGCCGCGGCCGCGACCACGTGGCGAAGATCGTGGCCCACCTGCGCGAACTCGGGCACCACGTGGAAGAGGTGCTGTAGTCGTCGGCCGGGCGGAGTCGCCTCAGCCCCTTTCGGGCACCGCCACCCCGTACTGCGCCAGCGTCTGCGCCATCGTCGGCCGCCCCAGCCTCACCCGGCTGTCATCCAGCAGATACGAGAACACGAATCCCGCCCCGAGCATCAGGATCCCGATGAGGAAGCAGTACATGACCGCGCGGTCGGGGTAGGTGTCCTTGAGGTAGCCCACGTACATGGGCCCGATGATCCCCGCCGCCGACCAGGCGGTGAGAATCGTCCCGTAGATCTTCGACATGTTCTTCGAGCCGAAGACATCGAGGATGAACGACGGCATGGTCGCGAAGCCCCCGCCGAAGCAGAGGAGCACGTAGCAGACGAGGATCGAGAAGATCCACGGGTTCTCGTTGGTCATCAGGATGCCGAAGACGACCATCTGGCTCGCGAGCAGCACCCGGAAGACCGCCACGCGGCCCAATCGGTCGGAAAGCAGTCCCCAGAAGAGCCTGCCGACGCCGTTGCAGAGCGAACTGATCGCGATCAGGGTAGCCCCGTACTCCGCGAGAGTGGCCGGGTCGATCGAGGAATCCGCCAGCCCCCAGACCTCCTGCAGAAGTTCGGACTGGAAGCTGATCACCGAAATGCCGGCCGCGATGTTGAAGAAGAACACAATCCACATGATCGCGAACTGCGAGGTGCGCAGGTACGGCGCGGCCGGCTCGACCTTCGCGGGTGCCGCTGCGCTTGCCACGGCCGGCTCGCCGGGAACCCCCGATTCCGGCGGATCCCTCAGCACCAGGCTGCACGGGATGAGGATGCACGCGAAGACGATCCCAAGCCACAGGAACACCACCTGAAGGTCGCCCTGGGCCTGGACCACCAGGAGCGGCGCCAGGACCTTGCTGAGCAGGAACGCCCCGACGCCGAACCCCATCACCACGATCCCCGTCACCATCCCCTTGCGGTCGGGGTACCACTTGGCCGCCGTGGCCACCGGCGTCACGTATCCCAATCCGATCCCGGCGCCCCCGATCACGCCGTATCCCAGGTAGAAGAGCCATAGCGAGTCGATCGCCAGCGCCAGGCTCCCCAGCAGGTAGCCGGCCGAGAACATGGCGCTGCCCAGCACGGCGAGGAACCTGGGCCCCACCCTGGGAAGCGCCTGCCCCGCCAGCGCTGCCGAAACGCCGAGGGTGAAGATGGTGATGCTGAAGGCGGCGGCCCCCTGGCTGAAGGTCCAGCCCACGTCCCTGACGAGCATTGTCTGGAAGAAGCTCCAGGCGTATACCGTCCCCAGGCAAACCTGCAGGACGGTGCAGAAGAGCGCGATGACCGCTCTGGGCACATGCCGGGTGCGTGCCGGCACCCCTACCGTCCCTTCCCGGTTCGCACCCCGCCCTCTCGCGTGCGGCCATCGGCGACGTACTGCATCAGTCGGGCCATGTCGCCGATCTCGTCGTCCCTGGCCAGGAGGTCGTCGTGCGGCATCTTCTCTTCGTCGCGGTCGCGGGCCAGCCGGGCGACGAACTCCAGCAGCTGCGCCAGCGGTCTGGACGCCAGGTTGACCAGCCAGATCGTGACCAGGACGCCCGACACCAGAATGATGCAGAGCAGGTAGATCTGCTGGCCGACCGCACGC
This sequence comes from Longimicrobiales bacterium, assembly GCA_965211645.1. Lineage (GTDB taxonomy): Bacteria > Gemmatimonadota > Gemmatimonadetes > Longimicrobiales > Gaopeijiaceae > Bin94. The sequence goes on from OZ242947.1 coordinate 2,291,462, forward strand.
TGGGTCTTCAGTCCCAGCAGTTCCAGGTCCATCCCGACGTGCACCGTTCCCGCAACCCCGGACAGGATGGGGCTGCCGACCTCGATGAAGTCGCCCAGCCCGGGCAGGCTCCGGTCGACCGGTTCCGTCGCGGTGTGGTCGCTCGCCAGAATCTCTTCCGGGATCCCCGGAATGAAGGTGTGGGCGAGGAACTCCCCGGTGTCGCTGGTGATGTAGATGTACCGGATGCTCTGAATCTGCACGAACTGGTCGATCAGCGACTGCAGCGTGGCCAGATTCCGGTTGAGGAGGATGTCCACGCTCGAATCGGCGATGTTCTTCGCGATGCTCTCGCTGTTGATGACGTACTCGTCACGCAGCTCGCGGGACACGCTCGTGATCGACAGGATCGAGATCGAGAGCACCACGACGGCGAAGAGCGAGAAGAACCCGAAGCGCGTCTTCCGGAAGAGCTTCCTGACCAGCAGGGCCTCCCTGCCGTGTTTTCCTGCGCGGGTCATGGCATGCCGAACCTGGCTTCCCAGTCATCGAGCGGCACGAAGCGGTCGCCCTCCGGGACGGTGTAGTAGACGCGTTGCAACCCCTGTCGCTGATCGGGACCGAAGCGCACCCGCTCGCCCACCCCGAGGTCGTAGTTGCGCACGGCGAAGACCGCCTCCTCGATCCCGGACCGCTGCGGGTTGTCGCCCATGCGCCGGATGATCTCGGCGATCAGCTTCGCGTTCACGAATCCCTCCAGGCTCACGAAGCTCTGCGGGAAGGGATCGTACGGCTCGCCCTCCGCGATCCGGTCCACCTCTTCGGAAGACGGCAGCGGCGGATTGTAGCGCTCCATGAGTTCGCGGTACTCGCGCACCGCCGGCAGCGAGGTGTCCTCGTAGCTCGGCACGACCTGCGAATTGACCAGCCAGCGGGTGTGTGTGTCCGCGTCCGCCCGCCCCTCGCGCATCAGCGCCAGGAGGTTCTCGCTCCCCACGAACGACACGTTGGCCACCGGTATGTGGAGTCCCAGATCCTCGGCGTCCCGGGCGAAGGCGGCGCAGGCCTGGTAGGCGCCGATGCAGATCACCGCGTCCGGCGAGCGGTCCAGCAGGATCTCCACCTGCCGGCGCATGCTGGCCCCGAACTGGGTGCCGCGCATGTAGGTGGCCTCGCCGGCGATCGTCTCGCCGTGCCTGGCCAGCGCCTCCCTCACCCCCGCCCAGCCGCTGCGTCCGTAGGCGTCGTTCTGGTAGAAAACCGCGACGCGCCGCCTCCCCAGCGCCACGAAGTTGTCGACCAGCCCGGCCGTCTCCTGCCGGTAGGACGCCCGCAGGTTGAAGGCGAATTCGCCGTAGGGAGGCTCGCGCTGCGGCTCGGCGCCGGTGAAGGGGAAGAACAGATACACCTGCTGGTCGCGGAATGTCTTCAGCACCGGGAGCGCCCGCGTGACCGTCGGCGTGCCCACGTAGTTGAAGAGCAGGAAGACGGTTTCGTCCTGGATGAGTTCGATCGTGTTGGCGACGCAGGGGTCCGGCTGGTAGCCGTCGTCGAGGAGCTTCATGACGATCCTGCGGCCGTTGACCCCGCCATTCTCGTTGACCTGGTTGAAGTAGGCCATGGCGCCGCGGTAGAGCTCCGTGCCGAGTCCCCGCGAAGGGCCGGAGAACGCGGCGGACACGCCGAGGACGATCTCGTCCTGCGGCAAACTCCGGTCCCCACGCGACAGATGTACACGTGGGCCTGCGGCCATGTGTGTGCCAGCGGCCGGCGCGGAAGCCTTCAGCGACTTCGCGGCCCATGGCATGCCGAGCAGGGAGGCGAGTCCCGATCTCACCCACGCCCGGCGGGTCAATGGCGCCGCGATGTGCTCGCCTGGCGCTCCGTCCCGCCTGGAGTTTCCAGTGACCTTCATGCCAGCGTCCTCCGCTCGCTTCAAATGTTCCCAAAAAACGTCGTCAGCAAATCCCGGTCGGCAGGAATGTAGTCCTCGCTATTGCGGCAATCAACGAAAAGGGCGCTCAATTCAACCGGTCAGAGATGCAAAAGCGCGGCCTGGCCGTGCTCAATCGGACTTCTCCCGGCCCGCGAGCCAGCGTTCCACTCTGCCCATCAGGCTGTTGCCGCTGCGGAGAAACCGGCGCAGGTCGAGCAGGATCAGGATCAGAAGCACAAAGACGCCCAGCTGTACCAGGGCCGTGATTCCTGCGAAGAGGCTGATCAATGTGGTCAGAGGGCCGAATCCGAAGTCGGTCAAGTCCATTGTCCCTGTCCCTGTTGCAATGTGGTGTTCCCGGGTCAGTGACTTGACCCGGAACGGTCGAAGATAACCCAGACCCCCTCAATTGCGATATTTCCAGGCAAAAACGATCTTGCCAAAGTTTTCGTTCGCTTCCATGCGTCGATGTGCATCCGCCGCCTGGGCCGGAGAGAAAACGCGGTCTATCGCAGGCTCCAGAGTGCCGTCGACGAAGCCGGGCATTACCGTTTCGGTGAAATCGCGGGCCAGGTCGGCCTTCTCCTCCACACTGCGGGCCCTGAGCACGGTGCCCAGCAGGCGCGCCCGGCGAGCCATCAGCAATCGCAGGTCCAGCTCCGCACGGCTTCCACCCGGCACGCCCACCACCACATGGCGGCCGCCCACCGCGACCGCGGCCTGGTTGCGCGCAAGGTAGGGCGCCCCCACCAGGTCGAGGATCACGTCGGCCCCGCGGCCACCGGTCGCGTCGCGCACGGCGTCGTCCCACGCATCTCCTCCCGGCACACCCAGCCCAAGCCCCATCGCCGCGGCCCGCTCCAGCTTCGACGGGGTGCGCGATGTCCCGATCACATGCGCCCCCGCCCGGCGCGCCAGCTGCAGGGCCGCGACCCCGACGCCACTTCCCACGGCATGGATCAGAAGCGTCTCCCCCCGCTCGAGCCCCGCCTGGCGGAACACGGCGTCGTAGGCTGTCATGTAGACCTCGGGGATCGCTCCGGCCGCCGTCATGTCCATGCCGCCCGGGATCGCGACCGCCACCCGTTCGTCGACGACCACCCGCTCGGCGTAGCCCCCACCCGCCACGATGCCCATCACGCGGTCCCCCGGCCGCCAGCGCGACACCGCACCGCCCACCTCCTCGACGACGCCCGCAAACTCGAGCCCCGGCACCTCGGAAGCCCCCGGCGGCGACGGGTAGAGACCCCGGCGCTGGAGCACGTCGGCCCGGTTGACGCCCGACACCTGCACGCGCACCACCAACTCGCGGGCACCGGGCCGCGGGTCGGGCACGGTCGCGAGCCGGAGCACGTCGGGCTCGCCGAACTCGGGGATCACAACGGCGCGCATGGGACGAATATACACCGGCACCGGCGACCTGCCCGAACGCGCCGCCGGTCGAATGCCCCGGGACCGCATCCGCGGGCTCCATGATGTGCATCCAGGCCCCACGCATTACACTATCCGGCCATGGAACTCCCCTTCGACCTCGACCGCCCCGTCGTCTTCTTCGACCTCGAGACGACCGGCCTCAGCCTCTCCCGCGACCGGATCGTGGAGCTGGCCGTGATTCGCGTGTCGCCGCGGGGCGACGTCTTCGAGCGCGTGCGCCGCTACAACCCCGGAATCCCGATTCCCGCGGAAGCCGCCGAAATCCACGGAATCACCGACGACATGGTGGCCGACGAGCCGTCGTTCCGCGCCACCTCCCGCTCGCTGGCCAAGCTGCTCGAACCGTGCGACCTGGCAGGGTTCAACATCCGCCGCTTCGACCTCCCCATCCTCATCGCCGAGTTCGCGCGCGCCGGCATCGAGTTCGAGGTGAAGGACCGCCGCCTCATCGACATGAAGATGATCTTCCACCGCGAAGAGCCGCGCGACCTGTCGGCCGCCGCCCGCTTCTACCTGGCCCGCGACCACGAGGACGCGCACACCGCCCTGGGCGACATCCGCACGACCGCCGCCGTGCTCACCGCGCAGCTGGCGCGCTACAGCCACCTCCCCCGCGACATGGACGGGCTGCACGCCTACTGCGACGAGATGGGCCCCTTCGTCACCGAGTTCGACCGCTGGTTCAGCAGCACGCCGAGCGGACTCGTCTTCAACCGCGGCAAGCACAAGGGCACCGCGCTCAGCGAAGTCGCGCAGTCCGCCCCCGACTACCTCGAATGGATGCTGCGCGCCGACGACATGCCGTCCGACGTGCTCGAAGCAGTCCGCGGGGTGATGGAGTCGCCGGGGCCGTCCCACACCTGAAGTCCTCCCGCCAGGAGAATCACGCACGATGACCGTTCGTCGCTCAGCCATCTTCCTCGCCGCAACCCTGGTCCCGGCCGCAGCCCTGGCCCTCGCCGCCCCCCTCGCCGCCCAGCAGGCCATCACCTCGGGCGAGCTCGCCGCCTTCGGCGCCCGCCACGTCGGTCCCGCGGTCACCGGCGGCCGCATTCACGACGTCGAAGCCCTGCCGTACGACCCGTCCACCATCTACGTGGCGTCCGCGTCGGGGGGCCTCTGGAAGAGCGTCAACCGCGGCATCAGCTGGACGAACCTCTGGGAGCACATGCCGACCAGCACCTTCGGCGACCTGGCCATCGCGCCCTCGGACCCCGACATCCTCTACGCGGGAACCGGTGAGCAGCAGAACCGCCAGAGCACCTCCTGGGGCAACGGCGTCTACCGCTCCGACGACGCGGGCGCCACCTGGCGGCACCTCGGCCTGGAAGCGACGCTCCACACCGGCCGCGTCCAGGTCCACCCCACCAACCCCGACATCGTCTACGTCGCCGCGCTGGGCAACCTGTGGCGCTCCTCGCCCGACCGGGGCGTCTACCGCTCCCGCGACGGCGGCGCCAGTTGGGACCACATCCTATTCATCGACGCGAACACCGGCGCAATCGACCTCGCCATCGATCCCTCCGACCCCGATGTCCTCTACGCGGCCATGTACCAGCGCCAGCGCCGCACCTGGGGATTCAACGGCGGCGGCCCGGGCAGCGGCGTCTTCAAGACCACCGACGGCGGCGACAGCTGGCGCGAGCTCACGAACGGCCTGCCCGAGGGCGACAAGGGCCGCATCGGCATCGCCCTGGCCGCCACGAATCCGCGAATACTAAACATTCTTGTTCAGCATTCCACCGAATCGGGCGGCTACCGCAGCGAGGACGGCGGCGAGAGCTGGGAGAAGGTGAGCGACCAGAACATCCGCCCGATGTACTACTCGCACGTCTTCATCGACCCGACGAACGAGGACCGCGTCTACACCCTCGCCACCTCGTCCCACCGCAGCGAGGACGGCGGCCGCACCTTCACCGAGATCGCCGAGCGTCCCACCTACGACGTCGGCGTGCACGCCGATCATCACTCCATGTGGATCAACCCCGCCGATCCCGAGCACTTCTACCTCGCCGGCGACGCCGGCCTGCACGAGACCTACGACCGCGGCGTCACCTTCCGGCGCATCAACAACCTCCCGATCGGCCAGTTCTACGGGATCACCGTGGACAACCGCGACCCCTACTGGATCTACGGCGGCATGCAGGACAACCACTCCTGGATGGGGCCCTCCGCGACCCGCTCGTGGGAGGGAATCGTGGATGACGAGTGGCGTCAGAGCGGTTTTGGGGATGGAATGTACCAGCAAGCCGACCCTGACGGGCGCACGATGTACATCAACGCGCAGAACGGTTCGTGGACCCGCTTCGACAACGTGACCGGCGACATGATGAGCCTCGCGCTCACCGCCCCCGAGGGCGAGGACCCCTACCGCTGGGACTGGGTGTCGCCCAGCCTCATCTCCCGGCACGACCCCAACACGGTCTACCTCGGCGGCAACCGCCTGTTCATCTCCCGCGACCGCGGCGACAGCTTCACCCGCACCGACGACCTCACCCGGCAGCAGGATCGCGACGAACTCGAGATCATGGGTGTGCGGGGCACCGACATCACGCTGTCGCGCAACGACGGCACCTCGTCGTACGGCGAGATCGTCACCATCTCCGAGTCCCCCCTCGACCCGGCCGTGCTCTGGGTCGGCACCGACGACGGCAACGTGCAGGTGTCGATGGACGGCGGCCGCAGCTGGAACGAAGTCTCGGGCGGCGCTCCCGGGTTGCCGGAGGGCACCTACGTCAGCCGCGTCCTCGCCTCGGCGGAGGCGCCCGGCACCGCGCATGTCACCTTCGACGCCCACCGCGACGGCGACTTCCGCCCCTATGTCTACCGCGCCGAGGACTTCGGCGCACGCTGGGCGGCGCTGCACGGCGGCCTCCCCTCCGGCGACGGCGACCTCCCTTCCGGCTCCGTCAACGTGATCGTCGAGCACCCCGACAACCCCGAGGTCCTCTTCATCGGCACCGAGCACCACGTCTTCGCCAGCACCGACCGGGGCGCCTCCTGGGCGCGCTGGCCCGGCCTCCCCACCACCGCCTACGACGACATGGTCGTCCACCCCCGCGAGAAGGACCTCGTCCTCGGCACCCACGGCCGGTCGATCATCATCATCGACGACGTGAGCGCGCTCGCCCGCTACTCCGAGACCGCCAGCGACGCCGCCGCGCTCTACGAGCCCGGCCCCGGCACGATCATGAACTACTGGAAGGACACCTCCTACCGGGCGCAGTCGGTCTTCATGGGGGAGAACCCGGTCGACGGCACCGTCATCACCTACCGGCTCGGGGCCGGCTCGGGATCCGCCATGCTCACCGTCAGGAACGCCGTCGGCGAGGTGGTGCGCGTGATGAGCGTGCCCTCAGAGGCCGGCCTCCACCGCGTGAACTGGGATCTCCGCCACGGCCTGCCGGCGACCGACCTGCCCGCCTGGGCTCCGCACGATCCCTCCGTGGTGCCCCGCCCGCTGGCAATGCGCGGCCCCTTCGCCTCACCCGGCGTCTACACCATCGAGCTTTCGGCCCGCGGCCTCGTGCGCACCCAGCACACCCTGGTGCGCGGCGACCCCGACCTCGCCCTCACCGCCGAGGACTACCGGGAGCGCGAGGCCTTCCTCCTCGAGATCCTCAACCTCAACAGCCAGCTGCAGGAAGCCGGCGAGGGCACCGGGGAGCACCGCCGCGATCTGATGCGGCTCTACGGCGCGATCAACGGCGGCGGCGTGCGGCAGGGCACGCTCCATCCCCCCACGACGACGCAGCGCGAGGAGCTGGAGCGGATCAAGCGGGCGCTGCGGCGGCTGGGGCTGGTGGTGTAGGGGCGCCCCCGATCAGCGGAACCACCACCAGCCGCCACCACCGCCGCGGAAGCGATTGTTCACGACGTTGTTGTAGATCGAGCCGAACTGGAACGAGAAGCCCAGCTGCAGGGAATAGTTGAAGTCCTGCGAGCGCTGCTGAAGGTTCAGGAGGGCTTCCGCGTCGGTCGCGCCCTCGGCCGAGAGATAGATCTGGTCGTTCACCCAGGAGATGTTGCCCTCGGCGTTGAGGCTGACTCCCCGCGCCACGCGGACATCGATCTCGCCTCCAAGCCTGACGTTGTAGAGGTCGATGTCGTGCAGGAAGTGGGAACCGGTCATGCTGATGGAAGCGTCGCCCCACTGCTGGCGCTGCGACAGCTCGAACTCGAGGGACTGCTCCCAGCGGGTCTCCGCCATCTGGCCGAACACCGTCTCCTCCATGTAGCGCCGATAGGCGGGGCCGATCTGGTAGAAGACCGTCAACGACCGCCGGGTCGCCTCTTCGTATGGGAAGAAGCTGTACTCGAGCGCCGGGGTGATCTCGGCCCGGAAGTCCTGGTTGAAGCGCACGATCCTGCGGACCTCCCCCTGAAAGCCGATCGACCAGTGGTCGGCGAGCGAATAGGCGATCAGTTCGCTGAATCCCCAGTCCGTCCTGGAATCGGTAAAGGTCGACTCGTCGGCGAGGTCGATCTCCCGCTGGTTGTAGTTGACGTTGCCGCGGAAGTTCATCTTCCAGGTAGGGGTCACGCGGGACGCGCTGAAGTTCCCGTCGATCCTCCGGGTCTGGCGCGTCTGTTCCCCGTTGAGCTCGGTGCGCCCGCCCAGGCGAAACACCCAGAAATCCCAGGGGTCCTCGACTTCCTGGACCGTCACCACACGCTCCCGGGGATCGATCTCTTCGGAATCGATGTCGAGGGCATCCGCGACTTCATGAAACGCGTCCGCGGATTCGAAAAACCCGTTCGTGGTGGCGAAGTAGAGCAGTCCGACCCCGATGGTGTGCGCGATTTCGTCGAGCGTCTCCCGATCCGTATCGGTGGGCGCGGCCTGATATGCCAGCTGCTCTTCGTACCCCTGATCACCGTTGGCGATGAAGTCGAACTGGTACTCGCGGCCCCCCGAGCCCGTGGCCTGGCTGGTCATGATGAGATGGACGTCCGCACCCTCGGGGATGCGCACCCAGTTCACCCAGGGCAGCTCGGTCCGGAAGTAGGTCAGGTCGCAGAAGCGCGCGGCGCAGTCCAGGAAGACGCTGACGCGGTCGCCGTTGACCCCCTGCGTCTGCTGTGCGGACAGGCGCTCCGCCGGTGCCGCGATAAGCAGAGGGCCGGCCAGCAGCGCAACCGCCGGCCAGAGGAGTTTTGCGGTTCGGCTCAGCACATGTCTTGCCGCCGCGGCAGCCCATGGTGAAGAGCGTTTGCGCCACGGGCTGCAATCGGCTCGTGCGTCATCGGCGCCTCGTCGTGATCACGATGGCGCCACCGATGTGGTTGGTGCCGAATCGGGTGGTGGCGTCGGATGCGCTCATGAAGCGGATTTCGCTCACCTCCGTCGGAAGCAGGTTCCACATCTCGCCCAGCTCCCCGCGAAGCTGTCCGTCGATGTATACCCTGGCCGTCTGCTGCTCGCGACTCTGGAACGTCGCGCCCGCCCTGGCCTGCAGCCATCTGGGGCGCAACGCCCGCACGGCTTCGTAGACCGTGCTGTGAGGCACTTCCATGAGTTCCGCTTCCGTGATGAGGTTGCGTGACCGGCTCGTGCCGCTGGACTCTCCGGACGACGCACATCCCGCCGACAGGAGGGCCATCGTCACAATCGCCGATGTTGTGGCTCGGATCAGCATTTCGCACCTCTTCCTTCTGCAGCTGCGCCCGACCGGCAATTGCGAGGGACCGACCGAACCATTACTTCATTTCGACACCCGCGGCACCCTCAGCGTTGACGGAACCGGGCGTCCACGGTGCATCGAACATCCAAGGTAGAGCGTGAGGAACCCGTGAGAAAGCCCAGCGCAGTACTGGCCGCTGTTGTCGCGGTCCCGTTTCTCGTCTCGAGTTGCATGTCCGTGCAGCGAATACCGCTCCCCGAGCCGGGCGGCCGCCCTCAACTCGACCTGCGCGGGGTTGTGTTGGGCGAAGGCCCGAACGGTCGGACCTTCGAATTCTCCGAGTTGTTCGGCGCGGAGTGGACGGAGACGAGCCTGGTGCTCACAGGAGTGGTACACGCACCGGGTGAACCCGACCACGGGCAGACCACGACCGTGACGTTCCCCCTCGCGGACATCAGCGAAGTGCTGGTCAGCGAATTGGACGGAACGCGGGCCTCGATCATCCTCGGGGGGATCATCATGGGCGCATCCATCGCAATCGCTTTCCTGGTGACGGGCCAGTCGCAGGACGGAGTGCCGGTCGGGAGCTTCGAGTAGGGAGCCGTGAAACGCCCCCGCCGACCTCACGGCCGACGGGGGCGCTCACCGCATCCAGATAGACGCGAGATCGAGTCCGCTACGTCGTACACACCGACGAGTTCTGAATCTCCGGGTTGAGAGTGCATTCGATCTCGGGAACCGGCATGCACGACACGCGCGGTTCGGCCCCCGGGCCAATGATGGTCCCGCCCTGCAGGAAAGGATGCTGCCAGCGGTCGAGGTCGAAGAGGCGGCGGCCCTCGATCCACAGGGTCAGGTAGCGTTCCCGGTCCAGGATCGACATGGCGTCATCCTGCGCGTTGGGGAACTCGAGCGATCCGACCGAAGCCGGCTGCTCAATCGGATCCGCCCCGTGGAACGCGCGCACCTCGTTGACCTTGGCCGTAAAGGTCGCCAGGTCGCCGGCGACCAACGCGGCCTCAGCCTCGATCAGACGCATCTCGGTGCCGGTTACGATCGGCACGTCGCTGCCCTGCTCCGGGTACTTGTCCTGCCTGTAATGGGCGGTCAGTCCATCCGCGCCCTGGTGCGCACCGCTGCCCTGCCCGGCGCACGCGCCTGTCGGAGTCACTTCTCCCCAGGAGGGGCCGCCGGGGTCGTCCCAGGCGCCGCAAACCGTGTACGGCGCACGTGGGTCTCCGTCGAACGCCGTCTGGGCGGGAGTCCAGAAGACGCCCACTTCGGCACGGCCCCAGGATTCGTTCCAGACGCCGTTGCTGTTGGCGGTCATGTGGTAGATCGCACTGTGCACAAAGTCGGTCGGCACCTGCGCGGCGGCCTGAACCGCCGCTGACCAGTTGCCCAGTCCGACGTTCGCCTGCGCGATCCCTCCGTGCGCAGCGGTCACGAAATCCGTCGCACCCGACGCGCCACCGATGGTTATGGCCTGGTTGAGCGCCACGATGGCGCTGTCAAAGGCTGCTTCGCGCGGCTGCAGCGGGCCCTTGTCGTACACCAGGTCGCAGAAGTTCTCGCCCAGCATCCGGTGTGCCAGTCCCATCAGCAGGAAGAGACGCGCGGACCCCTCGAAGCTGTTCGCTTCCGCCTCCAGAACCTCCTGCAACCGCCCCCAGGCTTCTCCGGCCGCCCACGCCGCCTCATGGGCCTGTTCCCAGTGCCCTTCCGAATTCTCGTTGTCGAAAACGCCTCTGCGGTACTGTCCGGTGGAGAAGTAGCTCCCGGTACCGGCGAGGTCGTCGGTGAGGCGAGCAATGTCGAAGGCGTAGAAGTCGCCGATGTCGTTGAACTCCGCCGAAACGCCGGAAACCAGGATCGGCATCAGGTCCCGGGTGGTGAGGTCCTCGTCCAGGATCGAACCCGGATTCAGAACCTCCAGGTCGCAACCGACCAGCCCGAACGCGCCCACGACGACGATCGCGGTGCGCGCGAGCTTCGTTCTTGTCCGTTTCATCATCGTCTGTTCCTCCCCATCAGAAGTTCACGGAGAGGTTCATGATCAGGATTCTGGGCGGCGCCATGTTGTAGTACTCGTTAGGCGTCGAGTCCCCGAATCCGTTGTCGTTGGCCTCGGGATCCAGACCGCGGTAGTCGGTCCGGGTCCACAGGTTCTTCCCGGCGATCCCGATCTGGGCGCTGCGGGCGCCTGGCACCATGCCGTCCGGCAGTCGGTAGGTCACGGACGCCGAGCGGATCTTGAAGAAGTCCGCCGCATCGGTCCAGATTCCCTGGTCCGAGTACGGGCCGATGCAACGGGCGATGTCGGACGCCGGCAACCCCATCGAAGCCACACGCGAGGATCCCGACCCGCTGAGCGAGTAGTACATATCCTGGATCGCGGGGCATCCGTCGCCAGGCCACACTCGCCTGCGCACGTTCTGGAAGGCGATGCCGATGGGCCGCACCATGCCGTACTGGCCCTCGCCGACCAGGTCGATCGTCAGCGAGCGCCAGAGAGTCAGCCGGGTGTTCAGGCCAATGGTCTCGGTGGGGAAGAGGTTTCCAAGATTCGCCTTCTCCCACTCGGGCAGCTCGCCGATCGCATCGGGATTCGTCAGCCGGTCGTCCCAGCGGATCCAAAGTGGCTCGCCCAGCGTCCGGCTCGTGCCGAGATCCTGCAACGGGCCGAGGTCGGTGATCTCACTGTCGTTGGTGCTGAAATTCACCCCGACGTCCCACTCGATGTCGTCCGTTCGAACCGGAACGAAGTTGACGAGTGTTTCCGTTCCCCAGTTCTTGACCTCGCCGAGGTTCCGCAGGGTGCACTCCTCCGTGCCTCCTGACGGAGCCTCCTGCACGCAGATAAGCGCGTCGCGCGTGGTCTGATCGTACACGGTAAACTCGGCGCTTATACGGCCGTTGAAGAACGAGGCGTCCGCACCGTATTCGAATTCCGACGAGACCTCGGGACCCAGGTCGGAATTCCCGAGATTGGCGATAATCACGCCCGGCACCTGCTCGTCCGCCGAAATCGCCTCATAGATCCGCTTCGCGGCAAAGGCTCCCGGAGCCTTGCCGGACTCGCCCCACGCCGCCCGCAACTTGACGGTCTCGGCGAAGTCGAAGGGGAAGAAGTCCTCGTCGGAAATGGTGTAGGCCGCCTGCAGCTTGGGGTACATCGCAAGGCCGAATCCCTCGCCGAAGCTGCTGAAGCCGTCCCAGCGAATGCCGCCGGTCACGAACAGCTTGTCGTTCAGCCCCAGCATTTCCTGAATGAAGAAGCCGCCGCTTCGATACGTGGTGCGGTTTTCGAACACCTGCGGATTGTTGCCCCCGCCCAATACCTGCTCACCGGGCCCGGCGAACAACTCGTCAAAGCCGTTGAGGGTGGCGTTGTATTCCTCGTAAACCTGGCCCCCGAAGGAGAAGTTGGAGGTAATGTTGTCGAGAGGGCTGTAGTCGAAGGTGCCGCTGTAGTCGAAGGTGAGGTTGCGGTCGAACTGCTGGTCGATCTCGCGGTCTCCCGTCGATTCCGCATAGTATCCCCACCACTTGAAGTCGATGAAATCCGACGAGGTGTAGTCGATCCCGACGTTCATGCGGTGTGAAAACATGCTGTTCGGGCTCCAGTTGACCGCCAGCCCGGTGATGTACTGGTCCAGGTGGGTCTTGACGTCGTTCTCGAGGACGAGGGAGTCGTCGTTGCCCGGAGTGTAGCCCGCGGTACCGCGCAGCACGTTCAGGTACAGGCCCGAGGCGTTGTTGCCGTTGGGAATCCAGGCGATGTTCCGGCGTGCGTAGGTGCTGTTCAACTGGATGTTGAGCCCGTCGGCCGGCTGGAACGAGATGTTGGCCCGCACGTTGTAGTTGTCCGCACCCTGCGGCTCGACCACGCCCTGACGGTCGCCGTACTGCCCGGACACGAAATAGGTCGCTGTCTCGCCACCGCCGCGAACACTGAGGTTGTAGACCTGATGTCGCGCGTTGCGGAACCAGCTCCCGTTGTCCGGACAGCCAGGCTCGTCCACACCGATCTGGCCGGTCTGGTGATTGAGCATGCTGGCATCCCGGCATGTGTTCAGGAACAGCCCCGAAGGGTTGACGTCGGCCCCGGGACCCTGGTGAGGCATGACGCTCACCCCCTGCTCTACCGAGGCGGTCCACGCCGGTGCGCCGGACACGCCGCGTTTGGTAAAGATCTGGATCACTCCGCCCGCGGCCTCGGTTCCGTATAGCGTCGTGGCGGCCGGTCCCTTGATCACCTCCATGCGGTCGATGTCCGCGGGGTTGATCATGTCGAATGCGGACGGAGTCTGAGCCCCTTCGTCGTCCGAGCCGATCGGGTTGCTCTCCATCCGTACGCCATCGATGTAGATGAGCGGATTGTTGCCCGCGCTGAGAGAGTTGTTGCCTCTCAACCGAATCTGGCTGGCCGCGCCCACCTGTCCGCTATGGTCGTTGACCTGGATGCCGGCGGTACGGCCCTGGAGCACATCGCCGAAGTCCGTTATGGCGGTGAATTCGATGTCTTCCGCGACGACGGCGCTGATGCTGTTGCCGACCTCGCGGCGCCGAGCCTGCCCGGCCGTACCTGTCACGACGACGCCCTCCAGCGCGATCGCGTCCTGGCGCATATTGAAGTCGGCCGTAGCCGCACCGCCCGCCGGAACGGTCACCTGCATTTCCAGGGTGCCATAGCCGATCATGTCGACCCGCAGCGTGTGCTCACCGGCCGGGACGTTGATGATCAGGTAGCGTCCGACGTTGTTCGCCAGGCCGCCGAGCGAGGTTCCGACAACGGAGACCTGCGCTCCTGCAATCGGAGCCTGGCTCACCGCATCCTGGACGGCACCCGTAATCGTCCCGGTTTGAGCCGCTGCTCTCTCTGCAAACCCGAAGGCAAGCACGAAAGAGAGAGCGACGCCGAGCGTGGCCAAACGCCCGGCACCATTCTGTGCGTGAAGTCGCATGTCTCCTCCTTGTCAAGTTGGGCGAGGCATACACGCCTCCCCCGATGCGCTGATACTCCACAGTCATAGTGAGGACCGGACTGTGCAACCGCAAGTATTTCCGCGGTTTTCTAGCGATTCGACCGTGGCGCCACGCTGCAATCCGTCAAGGTTGTGCAGGTCACTGTGAGGCGGATTCGGTCGGCCTCCGGCACGGAGAGGATCGAAACGGCCGCGACCGCCTCGCGCACATCGACCTCGCGCGGGGGCCGGAAGGTGATGTGGACACGCCAGCCGCGCCGACCGTTCGTCTCGTATTGTTCCAGTTCGGCGCCCCCGATCCAAGGCACCGAGAGCAGTTCGCGGTTCAGCACGGAGATGTCGGCCTGAGTGCGCGGTCCGGCGCCCAGTTCCAAGGTCAGGACCTCGTTCGAGAAGGGGAAGTTCTCGCGCCAGCGGTTCACGGCGTCGTTCACTTCCCGCCAGCCGCCGCCCGAGTCGAGCAGGTGCTGGGCATAGTCGCGCAGCAGGAACTCGTTGTGCTTGACGTCGGCTTCCAGGGCGTCCTCGAAGTGGGTGACGAACCCGCCCTCGTCACCCTGCACAATGGACTGCACCCCTTCCAGAAAGTCGGTGTCCGGATCGTCGGGATTCACCTGCTCCATCACGGACGTCATCTCGGTCCAGCGGTCGCTGCCCCAGTCGACCGGTTCGCCGACCCTGGACAGGTACAACTCGCGCACCCCGACTGCGATACCCACACCGTAGATCACAAAGAGAATCCGGTAGCTTTGAAACACCGCGCCAAGGGTTCGGCCCCAGGACCTCCGGGTGCGATCGCCTTGCCTGCGTCCGCGCCTGCTCACAGTCCCCTCTGCACTTGTTTGTCCCGCACCTTCCAGATGAAGGAATCGACGTAGTAATGCAGCAGCGCGTAGGCATAGAGCATCATCTGGGACCAGAGCTCGTAGCCGCCGGCGTAGTCCAGCGCCGGGATGTTGAACTGCGGAATGGCCGGGTACGGGGCGAAGTTGACGACGCCGAAGCCGAACTCGTCGAGCGGCCGGTTGATGAGGAGTTGAAATGCGACCGCGTAGGCGCCGCCCAGGATCAGGAACCACTTCAGCCCGCCGCTCCCGGTGA
Organism: Longimicrobiales bacterium; assembly: GCA_965211645.1. Classification (GTDB taxonomy): domain Bacteria; phylum Gemmatimonadota; class Gemmatimonadetes; order Longimicrobiales; family Gaopeijiaceae; genus Bin94. The sequence continues at coordinate 2,306,524 of OZ242947.1, forward strand.
GCCTGCTCCATAGCCCCGGCCTGGACGCGCCGGTGACAGCGGAGCGCTTCATGTAGGAGTAAACCATCACCATGTACTGGACCCCGTGCATGACCCGGTGCGCGACCGCGTACAGCAGGATCGAGTTCGTGTGCCACGCCACGAAGTACCAGAGGAAGTAGCTGGCGGCGATGAAGGCGTACTTGATCGGGTTGATCTGCGCGCCCGCCTTGACCGTCTTGCGAAGGTGCAGGAGGTAGACCAGCAGGTAGCCGCCGGTGACGATCCAGCTGAGCAGGAGCAGGCCCTCGACGAACCCCGCCGAGATCGGGATCTGCATCCGGTGAAGTTCGCGGATCCACAGGAAGCGGAACATGGGGGCCTGCACGAACATGTTCCCGTACAGAATCCAGTGCAGCGCGAGATCGTACTTCCGGGTGCTCTCGAGGCCGGTCCTGGCCTTGAAGTCGTACACGCGGCTGAAGCCGTGCTGCTGCATGATGCTGTGCTGGTGGTCCCACGCCGACACGAGCAGGAGCAGGGTGATGGGGGCCCAGATCAGCCCCGCCGCGGTGAGGGAGAAGATGGCGATCGGGCCCACGATCAGCCGGGCCTTGAAGCGCTCCCACACGTCGGGCATGCCGTAGCTGCGCACCCAGGTCGCGTAGTGGTGGGGGGTCGTGACCCAGAGGTTGATCGACGCCACCGCCACGTACGGGAGCCACGCCTGGAAGCCCAGGGCGAGCGCCACCGCGGCGAAGGGGAGCCCGAGGAACCAGACCGAATCGGCCCGCGGGTTCAGGATGTAGCCCGTCTTGAACATGACTTGACGGTATGCGCGGATGGGGCGCGGATCAATGACCGGCGTTGGGAACGAGGAACCGGCCCCTGCGCGGGCCGGCCGGGGAGGTCGAAGCGTTGCCCGGCGGGCGCGCAACCGTCAGACTTCGGGCACCGTTTCACATCCGGACTTCAGGAGCCTCAGCCATGCTCTACGCCGCTCACTCGGGCCTGCGCTTTCTGGTGCTGGTCGGCGGGCTGTTCGTGATTCTCTACGCGGCCGTGGGGTTTTTCGGCAAGCGCGAGTACTCGGGCGCGATGGCCCGGCTGGCGACCGTCTTCACCGGACTGATCCATCTGCAGGTGGTCCTTGGCGCGGTCGTGCTGTTCACGCGGCCGTTCGGGACCGCGATGATCGGGCACATCTTCATGATGATCGCGGCGGCGGTGGTCGCGCAGGGGACCGGCACGGTGGTGAAGCGGCGGCCGGTGGAGGCGAAGAGCTACGGGCCGCACCTGGTGGGCGCGGTGCTCGCGATGGTGTTCATCGCGCTGGGGATCATGGCGATCGGGCGGGGGGTGCTGCAGAGCACGGTGCCCTGAAGAAACGGCGGGGCGCCCCGCGTTTTGCGAAGCGCCCCGCCTGTGTCCTGCTGGCCGTCAGCGTCTAGCCGGTCGGCCCGCTGATGTTGGGGTTGGTGTCGACCTCGCCGCGCGCGATCGGGAAGCACAGATCCTGCTGCACCAGGTGCGAGCCCTCGTGCTGGCTGCCCGACGCCACCTCGAGCGGGTCCCGGTCACCCGGTGTGTTGTCACGGTTCCAGCGGAAGAAGTCGCCGAGACGGCGCCCTTCCAACCAGAGCACGACACCGCGCTCGAACTTGAGGGCCGTCCAGGCTTCCGCCGCGCTCGTTGCCTCGGCCATGTCCACGCCAGCCGCCGAACGAAGCGCGTTGATCTTGGCCATCGCGCCCTGCCAGTCGCCTGACGCCAGCATCGCCTCGGCCTCGATCAGACGCATCTCGGTCCCCTTGGACAGCGGAATGTCGGAGCCCGAGTCGGCGTACTTGGTCTGCGGCCACCAGGGAACCTGGCCGCAGCACTGGACTGCGGCGTCGCCGGTTTCGTCCGTGGTCCGGTAGGGAACCCGCGGATCGCCGTCCGGGTTGTTGTCGCTCATGCTGTAGTCTTCGTACTTCGTGTACCTCTGGGTGTGCGCCTTGTACGGTTCGGCCTGCGAGGCGAACTGGATCCGGTTGCGCGTGTTGTTACCCTCGGTGGCGAAGTAGGGCATGTGCCACACGAAGCCGTCGGGTATCCCGGCTGCATCCGACGCGGCGCCGGCCCAGTCGCCCATGAAGGCCTTGACCGCGGCACGGCCCGCTACGGCCGCCATCGCCATGTCGCCCGATCCGAGCGAAGCCGCCTGGTCGAAGCGAGCGATGGCGCGGTCGTAGTACACGCTGCGGGCTCCGGCGGACTCGCCGTCGATCACGGAGACGCAGAAGTTTTCGCCCAGCAGACGGTACGCGTACCCGGTCCACAGATAGGCTTCGGCCAGGAGCGACTGCTCCGAGGCGCCGGTTTCCATGATCTTGGCAATTCCGTCGTCACCCCACCAGCGCGCGCGCTGGGAAAGGTTCCAGTGGGTGTTGACGGTCTCGTAGTCGAGTTCGCCGTTCTGCCATTCGACCGTAATGCCGAAGCTTCCCGTCGAACCGGATGGATGGACTTCGCGAGTGATCGCCGCTCCGGTGTAGCCGACCCAGTTCTGGGCCTCGGAGGTTGCCCGGCCGATGCCCTTCACGATCGCGCCCTGTGCCTCGACCTCGAAGAGGAATTCCTCCTGGACCCGGCCCGGGTTGACGACGTCGAAGTCGCAGGCCGCGAGGACGGTGACCAGGGCGGCGGGCAGGAGGGCGCCCTTTTTCGTCATGCTCGATGCAATTCTTGCAATGTCTTTCATTGTCTCGCCCCTCCTAGAAGACGACTTGCAGTGCGAAGGTGTAGAACGCCGGCGGAGGCACGTGCTCGGTCATCGACCGGACGCGCGTGTTGAAGCCGACGTTGCCGCCCACCTCGGGGTCCAGCGTGCGCATCAGCGGGTCCACCCAGCGGAAGAAGTTCCGGCCGGAGACGGTCACGTTGGCGCGCGAGGCACCCATCGACGCCGCCCAGGCCTCCGGGAGCGGTGCCTGCAGGCTGAGTTCACGGATCTTGAAGAAGTCCGCCGGCTGGATGGCGAAGTCGGACTGATAGAACTGGAGGTCGCAACGGGCACGTTCCTCGGCGGTGAGCGCCGCGTAACCCTGCGTCTCCCAGGTGTTGTAGGCTTCGAAGCACCCGGCCCAGCGCACGGAACGACGGGTGGCGGCGGCCTGCGGGCCATTCAACATGTACGCGCCGCCCTGGTATTCCGCGCGGGCCGCGATGGTGATTCCTCCCGGCAGCTGGAAGGTGGTGTGCATGCCGGCGATGGTCGTGGCCTGGTTCGGTCCGTGGGTGCAGTCCTGCTCGATGATCGGATCCGCGTGCGCATCCGGGTTGGTCACGCAATCGGAGCGGATGACCGGGGCCGGCTGCCCTTCGACCACCCATCCGAAGCCACCGATGGAGAAGTCCGGCGATCCGCCCAGAGAAATGATTTCCGAATCATGGAGGGACAGTGTGCTGCCGATGTCCCAGGTCCACGTGTCGTTGCGGATGATGCTGTAGGTGAGCCCCAGCTCCACTCCGCTGTTCGCAAGCTCGCCCACGTTTGCCAGCTGCGAACTGGTGAAGCCCAGCGACGGGATCTGGCGAACGCTGAAGAGCGCCTGGGCGGTGTTCTGCGTGAAGTAGGTGAAGTCGAGCGCGAGCCGATCGTCAACGAAGGATCCCTCGAAACCCGCTTCGAGCTCGGTCGTGGTCTCGGGACCGACTTCGGGGTTGCCCACGTTGCTGGGCAGGAAGGCGGGGACGCCGCCCCAGCCGGCCGCGCCGAAGGTCCGGACCGCGTCGAAGGCGCCGGGCGCGCGACCGGCCTGGCCCCACGCGGCGCGCAGCTTCATCGAGCCCCAGTCGTCGTTCCAGAAGTCCTCGTCGGAGATGATGTAGGATCCGGAGACCTTGGGGTACGCCTGGAAACCGAAGTCGGCGCCGAAAGCCGAGTTGCCGTCCACGCGGACACCGGCGATCAGGAAATACTTGTTCGAGAAGTCGAACTTGCTCTCGACGAAGAGGCCGGCGTTGACTACGCGCGTACGGTCCTCGAAGCCGAGGGTGTTGCCCGCGTTGTCGACGTCGGGGTCACCGGGACCCGGGAAGTTGTCGCCGTAGGCGGTCGTGACTTCGCTGCGGGTGGTGACGGACTGTCCACCGAAGGAGAGCGCCGAGCGGATCCCCGAGGGAAGCTCGAAGTCCATCGAGCCGACATAGTCGAAGGTCAGGGTGTTGAACTCGAACCGGGAAGTCGCGAGGATGCCGGTGGGAGCCCGGATGAAGCCGAACGGGCGCAGATTGCGGTTGTCCTGCTGCGCCAGGTCGTATCCGATGCTGAGCCGGTTCGAGAAGTTCGCCATCGGCGAGTAGGTGGCGGTCAGCCCCGTGATCAGGTGGTCGATCTGTGTCGTGATCTCCTGGTTCAGGAAGGGGTCGATCGCGTTGAAGGACTCGTCGTTCAGGTAGTTGCGGTCCCGGCGGAAGGTGTTCAGCGTCATCCCGTGGGCGTTGTTGCCGCCCGCCGTGTGGGCCAGCTGGTCGTTGGTGTACGACGTGTTCCACTGGAGCTGGAGGTCTTCCCGCGGCGAGAAGGTGAAGTTGCCGCGCAGGATCAGCTTGTTCTCGTGGTCGTTCGGGAGCACGCCGTCGTCGCTTTCGAAGGCGCCCGAAACGAAGTAGCGGATGTTCTCGGCGCCGCCGCCGACGCTCAGCGCGTAGTTCTGCTGATGTGCGCCCATGTCGCTGAACAGGCCGCTGTCGCAGGGCTGATCGGCGACGACGATGGGATCGTCGCACTTGGGCTTGTGGCCGCGCAGCCAGGGATTGATGAAGAGGAAGTCCGACCGTCCGCCCGACAGGGAAGTCGGTTGCTCGGACGGGGGCCTCAGCGACGGGTCGGGGCCGAAGGTGAGGTTCCTCGCCAGGCCCTGATTGACCTGGCCCGTCCAGGTCGCGTCGCCGACGCTCCCCCGCTTCGTGAAGATCTGGATGACGCCGGCGGAGGCCTCGGTGCCGTAGAGGGTGGTCGCGGCCGCGCCCTTGATCACCTCGACCCGCTCGATGTCCTGCGGGCTGATGCTGTTGAGCGGGCTCGAAACATCATTGTTGCTGCGGCCCGAGTAGCCGATCGGCGGGACGTTCTTCGCGAACCCCGAACTGCGGACCCTCACACCGTCGACGTAGATGAGCGGCTGGTTCGACTGCGTCATGGAGACGTTGCCGCGAAGGCGGATCATGGCGCCGCCGCCCACGCTGGCCGAACTCTGCGTGACGGACATCCCCGGGACCCTCCCCTGCAGGAGCGCGTCCACGTTCTGGGGCGGGGCCACGACCTCTTCCTCGATATTGAGCTGCGAGATCGAGTTGCCCACCTCGCGCCTGCGAGCGGCGCCCGCGGTCCCGGTCACGACGATTTCGTCGAGGCCCAGCGCCTGTGCGGACAGGCTGAAGTCCTCCTGCACGGTTCCGCCGGCGCCCACGGTGATCTGGGCCTCCATGGCGGTGAAGCCGATGCGCTCGGCGCGAAGGGTATATTCGCCGGCCGGAACGTTGAGGATGATGAAGCGGCCGTTGTCCCGCGAAAGGGTCCCGAGGCCGGTGCCCACCAGGTGCACCTGCACCGAGCCGATCGGACGCTGGCTTGCGGCGTCGGTCACGGTCCCGGTGACGGTGCCGTCCTGTGCGTGCGCGACGGCGGGGACCGCCAGCGCGAACGCGAGGAGGGCCGCCCCCGCAAAGGCCGCGCCGCTCCCGCGGGAGCGGACGGATTCCAACAATCGGTTTACCATGTTTGTTCGTCTCCTCTCAAACGTGGCTGTCGAGCTCGGCACCGGGGCTTTCCCGGGCTCACGCCGACTCACTGACTTTGCTGAATATTGATGAACACCTCGGCGCTCGCCACTCCCTCGACCGAGTCTTCGGCTCTGGCTCGCACGGTGAACATGCCCGCGATCTCGTATGTGTGCTCCCTGGCTCCCGATGCGGACTGCGCGCCGGCGGTAGCCAGCGAGTCGACCGCGCCGTCACCCCAGATGAAGACGATGCCGTCCAGGCTGCGTCCGGACACGTTGTAGAGCACCGACAGCTTCTGGCCCACGAGGCCGGTTTCGGGTCCGATCAGTTCAATTGAAAGGGGCGAGCCGATCTCGTCGTCGTAGCAGGACGCCGGGGCCCACGCCAGGAGCAGCAGCAGGGCGGCCCGGGTAGCCGTACGGGTCAATGCGATTCGCGTTACACCGGTCGTACGCAAGCTGGTCGTCGCGTGGCAAGTCATCGCACGGTGAACGGTATCTGAATGACGATTCGGTCCTCGAGCGGGCCGGTTGGTGTGGTGGTCCCTCGCCGCGAGCGCCTGCTTACCTGGTCCCAGATGATCACGCCCGCCGCCGCGCCGATGACCGCGGCCAGCGCAGACGAGCGCCTCCAATCCAGGAGACGCATCTCCAGATCGGCCACACCGTCGACCGGTATCCTCAGCCGCTGGCTGTACGACTCGACGCGAATCCCTTCGGCGACGGTGACAATCGGCACCTCGAGCAGGAGTTCGGCAGGGGTCGCCTCCACAACCGTGCCTTCGACCAGCCGATCGCCCCCCAGAAGGTATTCCTGGAGTTCCTCATGCTGGTCGGGGGTCAGCAAGGTGCGCACGCGGTCACCTGCCCGCAGATCCGGCAGGGCGCCCGGTCGGTAGGTATGGCACCCCGCGGCGAAGAGGGGAATGACCAGCAATAATGCTCGGCAAACTGACATCATGGTGACGGTAAACCTAACATGGCCCGGACCTGCCGCAGCACATCGGCGATCTCCTCGTCGTCCGGAGCGAATTCCAGCGCGTCGTATAGCGGGGGCAGCGCTTCTTCGGGACGCCCGGTGTTCACCAGGGCAACCGCCAGGTAGAAGTGGGCCCGGGCCAGCCCGAAGTCGTTGCGAATGGCTGCGCGGTAGGCGACAATCGCCTGCTCCAGATCGCCGCGCCGGAAACGGGCGTTCCCCAGGTTAAGGTGGGCAAGGGCCTCGGTCGGGCGCACGAGGGCGGCACGTTCGTACACGGCCTCGGCCTCGTTGCCACGGCCCAGGGATTCCAGGCCCAGCCCCAGGTTGACGAGGGCGACGGGATCGTCGGGGCGGCGGCGGAGCGACTCCAGGTAGAGCTGCAGGGCGTTTTCCACCTCGCCGGCCGCCGCCAGTCCGGCCCCGAGCGCCAGGAGCGTCTCGGGCGAGTCGGGCAGGACCTCCTGGGCGCGGCGTAGAAGGTGAAGCTCTCTTTCGCGACCCGCCGTCCGGTCGGCCGCCGCCGCCCACTGTGACAGCGCGGCCGCCCAACGGGCCCGCAGCCGCTCCGGTTCGTCCTCGGTCCGGGGCAAGCGGTCCAGCAGGGCGCGAACGTCCGCCGCCTCGCCCCTCGTGGCGTGGAGCGCGGCAGCCGCCACCGCGCGCACATCCAGGTCGGCATCCGCCGACATCGTGGCCAGGGCGCCGCCCGCTTCGTCGTCGAGACCGCGAGGCGCCGGATCCGGCACTTCCCGCTCGCGCGCCATCCACCCCCTCACCCACGCGTCCATCGCCATCACCTTGGCGAGGCCGTGCTTCTCGCCCAGCGCGGCCGCCTCGACCAGGGCGCGATCCAGTTCGGTGCGGGACGCGCCGGACGCCGTTGCGGCGACGAGCGCGGCGACCTCCGCACGGTGCGGCCGCACCTCACCCCACCACTCCCCCGCCTGGGTAGCCAGCTCGGCCGCCGTCATGTCGCCGTGGCACCGGCTGCACGCCGATGCGAGGCCCATCCGCTCGTCCACACCTGGCCGCGGGATCGCGATCGTGTGATCGGAGCGCCCGTACGGAATGGCGTCCGACAGCTCGGGGTGCTGGATGTATGGCATATGGCAGCTGGTACAGGCGGCCCCGGAAGACCCCGCGGGATGGAACGTGTGCGCGTCCGGCTCCGCCGCGATGGCCGCGTGGCAACCGGTGCACTGTCCGTCGTCGAAGCGGCCGCGCAGGGGGTTGCCGAAGACGTCGCGGTATCCCTGGGAATGGGGATCGTGACAATCGACGCAGGTCATCGAGCCGAAGAGGTAGCAGGCGCTGTTGCGGTGGGTCTGCTGGTAGCCGAAGGTGGCAACACGGCCGTCGGGGAGGTACGGCGAGTCGCCCACGGCGGGGAGGCCGAGACTGTAGTCCACCGGAACGTCTCCGGCGGGATCGTTCAGGGCGCGTTTGAGCGCGTGGCACTGGAAGCAGACGGCCAGCGAGGCGTCCGTGCCGAGTGTATCGAGAGCCTGCAGGCGAGTTCCGGAGTCGGCCGGACGAGTTCCGTTGTTGGCCGTGGGCGCGCCGGGCTGGCCGGTCCGGCCGTCGGCAGAGGAGTCAGTGCCGCCGCCCGGCTCGGCAAGACCCCGGGCCCAGTCCACATGGGCCCGGGCCGGGCCGTGGCACGACTCGCAGTTGATCTGCAGCGTGGCCACGGTGGTCTCGTAGCGCCCGGTCTCCGGGCGGAATGCCACCTCCACCTGGCTGCCGTGACAGTTCTGGCAGTTCGCGAAGCGGCGGCTGGTTCCCATGATCCGCACGGGTGGCCAGTCTCCGCATTCGGTCAGGCGCATCTCGCCCGTGATGGGCAGCCATCCCGCGTCGGCCCGGAGGCTTGCCCGATCCGCCCCCGGCAGCCAGAAGCCGCCCACAAACGCCGTGTTGCAGAACCAGGCGTCCGCGTCCTTCGAATAGTCGAAGGGCAGAAACCGCTGCGTACCGTCCGGGAATTCCGAGATGAAGCCCTGGGTCCCACCGCCCACCATGTGTCCCCTGCCGACTACGCCCGACACCACCAGCTCCATCGGCGGTCGGCCCTCACGTTCCACCACGAAGACATACCGTCCCCGGTCGTCCACGCGCGGCCATACCGCCGCGTCCGCGAATTGAATCGCGGATGCTCCGAACGGCGCGATCACGCTCTCCGGCCCCGGCGGCCCCCCGGCGGTACCGTGCGTCGACCCCGCCCACGCTGCGTACTCCTCGACATGACACGCCCGGCAGGACTCCGATCCGGCGAACTCCGGCGCGACCTGTGCCGGCGACCAGTCCACCGCACGGCGATCGCCACCCAACCCCACGGCCGCGGCCGCGAGGAACGTCGTCACGGCGACGAGTGCGGTACGGAGCAGTGATGATCGGAACAAATCGCCCCCCGAGTTGACGATGCGGCCCACCGCCCAATCTTATACCGTTGCGCCCCTTTCTGCGCCCCTTGCCGGCGGCGTCAGCCGTCGAAGCGACCCAATGGCCGACCAACCACGAGACGAAAGCAACGCCGGCGCCCTGGCGCTGGTCATGGGCGGCGGCGGCGCCCGGGCCGCCTACCAGGCCGGCGTGCTCCGCTTTCTGTCCCGCCGGTTCCCGAACCTGCAGGCCCCGATCATCACCGGCGTGAGCGCGGGGGCCATCAACGCGGCTCACCTGGCGGCCCACCACGGCACCTTCGAGCAGGCCACCGAAGAACTCTTCCACCTGTGGTCCAGCCTCAATGTGGAGCACGTATTCCGCACGGACGTGCCCTCGCTGGCGTGGCATGTGTTTCGCTGGGGCCGTCAGCTGGTTTCCGGCGGCGTCCGCACGGGGCCCCAGGTCCGCGGGCTTCTGGACACCGAGCCGCTTCGCGCCTACCTCGCCGACAGGATGCACGCCATAGACGGCGAGCTGACCGGGATCAACTACAACCTTGCGATGGGGCGGCTCAACGCGGTGGCTCTGAGCACGACCAACTATTCCACGGGACAGTCGGTGCTCTGGGTACAGGGGCAGGGGGTGAGCGAATGGGAGCGCCCCAACCGCCGCTCCCGATTGACGACGCTGACCGTCGAGCACGTCATGGCTTCGGCCGCGCTGCCCCTCGTGTTCCCCGCCGTGCAGATCGGGAAGCACTGGTTCGGAGACGGGGGCATTCGCCTTACCGCTCCACTGTCGCCGGCGCTGCACCTCGGGGCCGACCGGATCCTGGCCATCAGCACGCGCCGCTCCCGGTCGATCTCGGAGGCGGATGCTCCGGTGGTGACGGGGTATCCGCCCCCGGTGCAGGTCGCGGGCATCCTCATGAACGCCGTCTTCCTCGATCTGCTCGACCAGGACGGACATCGACTCAAGCGCATCAACCGCCTGCTTGCGGGACTTGCGCCGGAGCAGCGCGGGGGCATGCGGCCGGTCCGCCTTCTGACCATACGGCCTTCGGTGGACCTTGGTCGGCTGGCCAATCGATACGAGCCCCAGCTGCCGAAAGCTTTCCGGTTCATGACCCGCGGACTGGGCACCAGGCACACCAAGGCGCCCGATTTCCTCAGTCTCATCATGTTCCAGCCCGACTACATTGCGGAGATGATCCGGGTGGGAGAGGCGGACGCCGCGAAACGGGAGGCGGAGCTGGCCGCCCTTCTGGAACCTGCGGACGCCAGCGAGATTGAGACGGATGCGGCCGCAATCGACCGACGTCTGCCTACTACGAAGGAGGCACTGTGAACGCCCCCTCTTCCGAGGACCGACAGGGGATCAGCGACGCGCGGGAGTCGCGCGAGGTCGCCGAAGGCGCACGCGAGGCCAGGTGGGACAAGCGCAGCTTCATGAAGGAGCTGTTCGGGGGACGCCTCTCCCTGGACCTGATTCACCCGCATCCGGAGCAGGATCCGGAAGAGGCGGCCAGGGCGGCCCCCTTTCTGGAGCGGCTCGAGAGATTCACCGCCGAGCACGTTGACGGCGACGCCTTCGACCGGGACGGATGGGTGCCCGATCCGGTGCTGGAGGGTCTCGCCGCGCTGGGTGCGTACGGCATCAAGATCCCGCGGGAGTACGGCGGCCTCGGCCTTTCCCAGACTTCGTACAATCGCGCCCTCGGAATCGTAGCCAGCCGGTGCGCGTCCACGGCCGCGTTCCTCTCCGCGCATCAGTCCATCGGCGTCCCCACGCCCCTGGTGCTGTTCGGAACCGAGGAGCAGAAGCGCGAATACCTGCCGCGCGCCGCGGGCGGTGAGCTGTCGGCATTCGCCCTTACCGAGCCCCTGGTCGGGTCCGATCCGGCGAACATGGCCACCGTGGCCCACCTCTCCGACGACGGCGAGCACTATATCCTCAACGGCGAGAAGCTGTGGACGACCAACGGGCCGCGGTCCAGACTCCTGGTCGTGATGGCGCGGACTCCCGCTCGCCCCGGCGTGAAGGGCTCCCGCCCGATCAGCGCCTTCATCGTCGAGACCGACTGGCCGGGCGTGGAGGTGGCGCAGGTCTGCCGCTTCATGGGCCTGAACGGCATCTCCAACGGCGTGCTCCGCTTCACCGACGTCAAGGTGCCGCGGGAAAACCTGCTCTGGGGGGAGGGCAAGGGTCTGAAGCTCGCCCTCATCACGCTCAACACCGGTCGGCTGGCCCTTCCCGCCTTCTGTGCAGCCGGAGGGAAGGGCTTCCTGCGCGCGTCTCGCAAGTGGGCCGCCGAGCGGGTGCAGTGGGGCGCCCCGATCGGGAAGCACGACGCGGTCGCGCAGAAGCTGGGCCGGATGGCGGCCGAGACCTACGCGATGGACGCCGTCGTGGAGCTTGCCGCAGCCATGTCGGGGCAGGGCAAAGTCGACATACGACTCGAAGCGGCGATGGCCAAGCTCTGGCACAGCGAAAAGTGCTGGGATCTGGTCAACGACGCCGTGCAGGTCCGGGGAGGACGCGGATACGAGACGGCCGATTCGCTCCGGGCGCGCGGAGAGGATCCGGTCCCCCTGGAACGCTACCTGCGCGACTCCCGAATCAACCTGATCTTCGAGGGCACCAGCGAGATCATGCGCCTCTTCATGGCTCGAGAGGCGGTCGACCACCACCTTTCCGTGGCCGGCGATGTCATCGACGCACGGCTTCCCGCCGGAAAGCGCGCCGCCGCCCTCCTGAAGGCCGGCCTCCACTACGCCATCTGGTACCCGGGCCGATGGCTCGGCTGGGGACGCTGGCCGCGCTACGCGGAGTTCGGGGTGCTGGCCAGGCACATGCGCTATGCGGACCGCAAGTCGAGAAAACTGGCGCGGGCAACCTTCCACGCCATGCTGCGTTTCGGCCCGAAACTGGAACGGCGGCAGGCGCTCCTTGCAAGGTTCGTCGACATCGGCGCCGACCTGTTCGTGATCTCGGCCTCCTGCGTGCGGGCCATGAAGCTCCTGAAGGACGCTCCCGGCGATCGATCCCCGATCGAGCTCGCCGACGCGGCGTGCGCGCTGGCACGGCGCCGCATCGACGCACACTTTCGGGCGGTCCTGCGAAACGACGACTCGCAGATCTACAACGTGGCCCGCAACGCCATGGCCGACCGCTACGAATGGCTCGAGGAGGGCCTCTGCGACTGAATGGCGCGTTCGCTACTGCTGTTCGTTCTCTTCTGGACCCTCGCACTGCTGCTCCTGGGCAGCGTGGTGCACGCCACCGGGTCCAGCCTCGCCTGCCCCGACTGGCCCACCTGCTTCGGCACCATGATGCCGGAAATGACCGGCGGCGTCTTCTGGGAACACCTTCACAGGCTGTGGGCCGGCGCTCTGGTACTCCTTTTCGCGGTCACCGTGGTCGTGCTGCGCCGCACCCTGCCCGGCAGGAAGGACCTCCTGCGCATGGGCATCGCGGGGCTGGTCCTGCTCCTGATCCAGTCGGTCCTGGGCGGCCTCACGGTCATCTACCGCCTCCCCGACGCCATCTCCACCTCGCACCTGGCGCTCGCCTTCGGCTTCCTGGCGCTCGTCACGATCATGACGGTGCGCAGCGGAGCTCCGGGCGGTGACGCCCCTCCCGAAATCGACCCGCTGGCCCGGCGGGCCGGCATGTGGGGGGCAGCGCTGATCTTCGCCCAGTCCGTAGTCGGGGCGCTTGTCCGCCACACCGATTCCGGGATGGCCTGTCCGGACGTGCCGCTTTGCCTCGGCAGGATCATCCCGCCGCTCGACTATCCCGCGGTGCAGCTCCACTTCCTGCACCGGGCCCTGGGTGTGCTCATCGCGGCGATCCTGCTGCGCTACGCCTGGCAGATTCTGGCCCGTTCCCGCGACCGGGTCGCACGCCGGCTCACGGCCGGTCTCGGGGCAGGCGTCCTCGCCCAGGTGCTGCTCGGCTACCTCTCCGTTGCCTACCGGCTCGCTCCCCCGTACGTGTCCGCGCACACGCTCCTGGCCGCGACCCTGCTCTCCGTGGCCGTTGCGATGGCGGCCCGCCAGCCGCGACCCGTCGCTGCATGAATGTCGAGTCTCTCGGCGGGACACTCGCCGCGGTCAACGCCGGCCTCAACTTCACCAGTGCCGCGCTGCTGGTCGCCGGCTTCCGCTTCATCAGGCGCGGCAGGATCCGGGACCACCGGCGATGCATGCTCGGTGCGGTCGCGGCTGGCGCCACCTTCCTCGTCCTCTACGTCACAAGGTTCTCGCTGACGGGCACGCACTCGTTCACGGGTCCGGAATCGGTGCGCCCCGTCTACCTGGCCATCCTGTTCAGCCACATGGTCCTGGCGGTGGTCGTGGTGCCGATGGTCATCCGGCTGCTCGTGCTGGCCAGGCGAGAACGCTTCAGGGAACACCGGCGCCTGGCCCGCTGGACCCTTCCCATCTGGCTCTACACCTCCGTGACGGGACTGGTGGTCTACCTGATGCTCTACCAGCTGTACGGCTGAGGGCCGCCGCCGCCAGCGGCTAGCGCAACTCCGCGGACCAGCGGCAGGCTCGATCCCCCCGTGTCTCGCACTGCTGCTTCGCCACCACGGTCTCTCGTCCCACGCTGTCATGGAGTACACGCTGGCAGAACCCCGTGATGATTTCACAGGCATCGCCGGTCTGGTCGACCTGAACCAGTGGAGAAGCGGACAACTCGAACACGAAGGCTCCGGACACGAATCCGCCCAACCGACGGCCGAAGAGCCTCTCCAACGCACGCCGCATGCGTCGCTTGGCGATCTGCAGCCGAACGACTCTTGGCATCCAGCGCGTTACCTGGCGCACTTTGGCACCCGCCAATTGCGAGCCCATGGTGAAGAACACCTCCGCTGCATCCCCACGCTTCATGACGAGGCGGAGAAAGTCGGCGAACTCATTGCTCGAGAGCCTCCTGCCCTGGCGAACGTGGTCGCGATAGAGGTCGATCTGACGACCGACGACCGCGCTCAATCCCAGGCGCCGCGGCATTGTCACCCGGACATCCTCGTCCTTCAGGCGCTCGGCCGGAAGGTCGGTAGCCCGCATTGCCTGAAGGAGGGCAAGAGCCACTTCGGCCGCGATCCGCCGCTTTTCCATTTCGCTCAAATCAGGTCCGTCCCGGTGGTGCCGTTACGGCATTTGTTCACACGCCAATCAATCCCGGACGCGCATGGGTGACGGGCGTGAGACCCACCGCGCCCGTGGACATATTTCTTCCCGGCCAACAATGCAAATCTCGCTGGAGAATGCCTCCTCGTGCAAATCCGGTTCAGACGCAACACGCTTGAGTCCGGGGCAGCCGGGCGACGGGCGCGTCATTGGCCCCCGCCGCCCGTCCGTCTAAGTTGGAGTCCGAGGTATGCGACCGCCCCCTGCACCCCCCTTCCACCGGCCACCCTTGAAGCGTCATCCCGTCTTCGATCCCCCGGAGTACCGGGAGTGGAAAGCGGATCCGCGGCTCGTGCAGAGCTACCGGGCCCGCATCGCCAGCGACCCGCAGCGGGCAGCCCGGGTTGGCGCATTGCCGCGTGACTCGCTCATCCGCCTCTACCGCGATCTGCTGGTGACCAGGCTTCAGGATACCGGTCTCAAGCGGTGGGTTCGTCAGGGAGTGATCAGCAAGGCGTGGCTCGGGGTTGGCGAAGAGGCGGTCACGGTCGGATGCGTCGGCGCCCTGAACCGGGACCTGGACGTGGTGATCCCCATGATCCGCAACGCCGGCGCCGGGCACATGATGGGGCTGCCCCTGGAACAGGGCTTCACGTGCTACCTCGGCACCGCCGACAGCCCCTCCGGCGGAAGGGACTTTCACTACGGCAACATCGAGCAGGGCGTGATCCAGCCGGTCAGCCACATGGGGACGAGCGTCCCGGTGGCTGCCGGTGCCGCACTCGCCTTCAGGAATCGCGGTGAGGCGCGGGTCGCGCTGACGTGGACGGGCGACGGAGCGATCCGGACCGCCGCCTTTCACGAGGGGATGGTCTTCGCATCGCGCCTCGGCGTTCCGCTCATCGCCGTGATCCAGAACAACCAGGTCGCGCTCGGAACCAGGGTGGACCAGCACGGCGCCGGAGAGCCGGAGGACATGCCGGCCGCCTACGGCATCGAGCCCCTGACCTGCGACGGCAACAACGTGCTCGACGTCTACGCCGCCACCGCCATCGCGCGGCAGCGGTGCATGGACGGCGATGGACCCGTTGTCATCGTGGCCGAGACCTTCCGCATGGGAGGGCACGCCACACACGACGAGCGCGAAGCTCGCCACACCTTTTCGCCGGAACTGTTTGCGCACTGGGGACGCCGCGATCCGATCGGGCTCTTCGAGGCCTGGCTCATGGAGGAGGGCGTGCCCGAAGCGACGATCCAGGAGGTGGAGGCCGAGGCGGCCCGCGCCGTTGCCGAAGCCGCGGACCGGGCCCTGGAGTCCCGCAACCTTCGCCCGAGGCCGCAAACCGCGCTGTTCGAGGGCATCTCCGAGGGCGGGGTGCTCCACGGGATGGCCAGCCGTCTGGCCGCGCCGGAACCGCCGGGTGTTCCGCCCCGTAGGCCCAGTCCGCGGCAGCCCGTGGACAGACCCGCGTGAGCACCGGGGGCTGTTAGGATTATTCCCATGTTCGAGAACCTGCGCCGGGCCTTTCGCGAGGCCGTAGACAACTTCAACCGCGAGCTTGAGCGGGACGCCGTGCCAGAGGCCATGGACCGAATCCTGAAGGGGATGGAGCAGGAGACCGTCTCTGCCAGGGCGGAGCTGGAGGCACTGAAGAAGGAGCTGGACCGGGCCCGCAGCCGGGCCGCCGCCGAGCAGCGCGAAGCCGAGGTATGCCGCCGTCGGGAGGAGCTCGCCCGCGGGATCGGCGATTCCGAGACCGCGGATATCGCCGCCAGCTTCGGCGAAAAGCACGAAGCGCGCTGGCGCGTGCTGACCGAGAAGGGCAAGGCGATCGAAGCCGAGCTGCATCTCGGTGAGACCGAATACGACCGGATGCTGGAGCAGATCCGCGAGGCCCGAACGAGCAGAAGCTCGCTTGAGGCAACCGCTGGACGAACGCGCGCCCGGCAGTCCGTTCAGGGCTCAGGCGATCTCTTCGACGAACTCGACCGCATGGCGGAGAAGATCGAAGGGAACGAAGGCGCCGGCCAAAGTGAGCGCGCGCCCTTCGACGACGGCCGGGAGTTCGACGAGGAGTTGGGCAGGTCGAGGAAGGAGGAGGCGATCAACGCCCGCCTGGAGGAGTTGAAGCGGCGCATGGGAAGGCGGTAGATTGGGGCCATGGAAAACTGGATCGGTGTTGGCATCTGGATCGTGATGGGCGGGGTCATCGGCCTCGGCATGAAGGTGGTCGTCAAGCGGCCCGATACGACCCCCGGGCATACCCGGATTCTCTTCATCCTGGGGGCTTTCGGGGCGGTTGTCGGGGGCATGCTGGGCGTGGGGATCCTCGAATTCGACCACCCGGTCGCCCTCAGTCCCGGAGGGATGGCGGGCGCCGTGGCCCTCGCCGCGCTGATGTCGTGGATCTATCGCTGGGGGATCAGGGGCCTGACCTGAGCCCGCCGACCGCCATGGCCCCCGCAGGCACCGACCCCATCGGATTCGCTCGCGCCGAGCGCGCCCGGTTCTACGCGGAACTCGACGAGTTCCTCCGCATCCCGTCGGTGTCGGCCAAGTCCGATCACAACGCCGACACCGAGCGCGCGGCCGACTGGGTGCGCGGGCAGCTGGCCGGCGCCGGACTGCAGGCCGAGACGCTGGCGACTCCCGGACACCCGGTCGTGATCGGCGAGTGGAGGGGAGCCGGAGCCGACGCTCCGACTGTCCTGATCTATGGCCACTACGACGTGCAGCCCCCCGAGCCGCTGGAGCTGTGGGATTCGCCGCCCTTCGAACCCGACATCCGGGAAGGGCGCATCTATGCACGCGGCTCCGCCGACGACAAGGGCCAGCTATTCCTGCACTTCAAGGCGCTCGAAGCCCACCTGACGACGCGGGGCCGCCTGCCCGTCAACGTGATCGTGCTGGCCGAAGGCGAAGAGGAGGTGGGCTCGCCCAACCTCGTCCCGTTCGTCAGGGAGCACAGGTCGAGGCTGGCGGCCGACACGGTCGTGATCTCCGATTCGGCGATGTTCGCCCCCGGCCTGCCCTCGCTCCTCTTTTCCCTGCGCGGCCTCGCATACTTCGAGATTCACGCAACCGGCCCTTCATCCGACCTGCATTCGGGTGCCTACGGAGGCGCGATTCTCAACCCGGCCAACGCCCTGGCGAAGGTCATCGGGGATCTCCACGACGACGCCGGCAGGATCACCATCCCCGGGTTCTACGACGACATCATCGACCCGGCTCCGGAGACGCTGGACGGCATCCGCTCGCTCCCCTTCGATGCCGACGCCTACGCCGGCGAGGTCGGCGCGCGCGCGGCCGGCGGCGAGAAGGCCTACTCTCCCCTGGAGCGGCTCTGGACCCGGCCCTCCTGCGACGTCAACGGAATGCTCTCGGGCTACACCGGCGAAGGCGCCAAGACCGTCCTGCCGGCCAGGGCCATGGCCAAGGTGAGCTTTCGTCTGGTCCCGGGGCAGTCGCCCGAGCGGGTCCACGAACTGTTCCAGCAGCACCTGGCGAGGGTGGCGCCCCCCGGCGTGACCCTCGAACTGGTCGAACTGCACGGCGGCCGCCCCTGGCGGGCGAGCCTGGACGGACCGCTGTTCGATGCCGCATCCCGGGCACTGGAGAAATCCTTCGGCACACAACCCGTGTTGGCCGGGGAAGGCGGAAGCATCCCCATCGTGGGCGAATTCGAGGAGATCCTGGGCGCGAACTCCCTGCTGCTGGGTTTCGCTCTCCCCGGCGCCAACATGCATGCGCCCAACGAGTGGTTCGCCACCGACTGCTTCGAGCGGGGCATCGACACGCTCATTCACCTCTACGACGAGCTGGCAGTCGTTTAGGGCACTCCCACAGCCCTATTGTAAAGACAACATTACATATTGTCATGTTGTCTTTACATCATGTGAGACCATCGCCGCCGCGCGCAACAGAGCACGCGCCTTGTTCAGCGTCTCCTCGTACTCCGATTCCGGATTCGAGTCCGCCACGATCCCGGCCCCCGCCTGCACGTGCGCAAACCCGTCGCGCACGATCATGGTCCGAATGGCGATGGCGGTATCCATCTGACTGCCGCCCCAGCCCAGGTGTCCCACCGCCCCTGCGTACGGACCGCGCGCGGTGGGCTCCAGCTCGTCGATGATCTCCATCGCGCGAACCTTCGGCGCCCCCGAGACGGTCCCCGCGGGGAAGCAGGCGCTCAACACATCCAGCGCGTTGAGCCCCTCGCGCACCTCCCCCTCGACCTGGCTGCAGAGGTGCATGACGTGGGAGTAGAGGTCGACGGTCATCAATTCGGGCACCGTCACCGAACCGTACTTCGAGACCCTGCCGACATCGTTCCTGCCCAGATCCACCAGCATGCGATGCTCGGCCAGCTCCTTCTCGTCGGAGGCCAGCTCCGCGGCCAGCGAGCGATCCTCGGCACGATTCCGACCCCGCTTCCTCGTGCCGGCAATCGGACGCACCGTCACCACCCCGTCCTCCAGACGCACCAGCACCTCGGGCGACGACCCCACGATGCTGAAGTCGCCGAAATCGAGGTGGAACAGGTAGGGTGACGGATTGATCGTGCGCAGCGCGCGGTACAGCTGGAACGGCGACGCTTCGAAACGGGTCGCGAGCCGCTGGCTCAGCACGATCTGAAAGGCGTCCCCGGCAGCGATATGGTCCTGCGCGCGCCGGACGCCGTCGATGAAGTCCCGGCGCGTGAAGTTGCTGGTGTATTCGGGTTCGGCGGCCGTCGGCGGCGCGAGGTCGAGCGGTTCCGGGGCCGCCCGGGAGCGCAGCCGGCCGACGGTGCCTTCGAGCCTGGACACCGCCTCGCCGTAGAGCGCCCTCAACTCCGGCCGCGAGGATGCGTCACCGGTGTCCACGGTCGTGATCGCCTTGGCGCGGCCCAGGAGGTTGTCCACGGCCACCACCACGTCGGAGAACATGAACATCGCCGTGGGCAGACCCTGGTCGTCGGGAGGGCCGGGGCCAAGGCGTTCGATGCGGCGAACCAGGTCGTACCCGACGTAGCCCACGGCACCCCCCCAGAAGCGCGGCAGGTCCGGGTCGGGACGGGGCGCGGCGTCCGTCATCCGCGAGAGAAGATCCGCCATGGGGTCGGCCACCATCCCCGGGCGCCAGCCCTGCCCGGGTTCCCAGATCGAGACCTCGTCGCCGTCCAGCATCCAGGCCATTCGCGGACGGCTTCCGAGAAAGCTGTAGCGCGCCCACTGCTCACCGCCGACCACCGACTCGAGAAGGAAGCCGAAGGGTCCGTCCTTGAGCTTGTGGAAGGCGGTGACGGCGGTGTCGGAATCGAAGAGCAACTCGCACCAGACCGGGATGCGAAGCCCGGGCCCGGCACTCTTCAGAAACGATTCAAGGGATGGCTTGACGTCCAATTGGGCTCGGCTGCGGCTCGGGGCTGCGCACGTCGTCGTGCCGGGGAATGTATATTCGTGAGAACCACCGCACCCGAAAGCTACACGACCGACGATGAAGGCGGAGATGGAACCACAATCCGACGCACGCCCTCCATACCTCTGGGCGGGAGCGGCAACCCTGGCGATCGGGCTTCTGTACCTGATCACGCTCGCGCCGACCACGGCGTTCTGGGACACCAGCGAGTACATCGCGACCGCGCACATCATGGGAGTCCCGCATCCGCCCGGGAATCCGCTCTTCGTGGTTCTCGCGCGCACCTGGAACATCATCCTGGGGGTCTTCGGCGTCTCCACCGCGGTAAGCGTCAATCTCTTCTCGGCCCTGATGAGTTCGCTGGCGCACGGACTGTGGTTCCTCGTCATCCACCACATCCTCGGCCACTTCTCGGAGAGCCGGCGCTTCCGCCTCATAGGCGCGGCCGCCGCCGTCCTGGTGAGCGGCACCGCCTTCACCGTCTGGAACCAGTCGAACGTCAACGAGAAGGTCTACACCGTCTCGCTCTTCACCATAGCCCTGCTCTCGTGGCTGGCATTCCGCTGGCGCGAGCGTCTCGGCCGCGGCAAGGACGACAACTTCCTCATCCTGATCGTGTTCATCCTTGCGCTGTCGGTGGGCAACCACCTCATGGCCTTCCTGGCGGCGCCCGCGCTCTTCATCTTCGTCCTGCTGGTGCACCCGCGGACGCTCCTGAACCTTCGCCTCTACCTCTTCGGGATCCCCGCGATCGTTCTGGGGCTGAGCTTCCACCTCGTCCTTCCGGTACGCTCCGGACTCGGACCCGTGATCAACGAGGCGGAGCCCACCTGCGAGAGCGTCGGGGCCGCTCTCGGCAGCATCGTCACCTATGGAAACGCGGGCTGCGAGAAGCTGTCCTCGGCGCTGAAGCGCGACCAGTACGACAAGCCACCGCTCCTGCCTCGCCAGGCGCCGCTCATGTCACAGGTGCGCAACTGGCTGCAGTACTTCGACTGGCAGTGGGCCAGAGGGTTGTCGCCCACGGACGTGCTCTTCGGCCGAAGTCGCATACCGCTTACCCTGCTCTTCATAGGACTGGGGGTGTTCGGAATGCTCGAGCACTACCGCCGCGACCGCGCGAGTTGGGCCTACCTGGTCTCGCTCTTCGTGGTGCTGTCCGCCGGACTCGTGTACTACCTGAACTTCAAGTACGGGTTCTCGTTCGATATCCCCGGGACCGACCTTCAGGAGGTGCGCGAGCGCGACTACTTCTTCATCGCCGGGTTCTCGGTCTGGGGATTGATGGCCGGGCTCGGGATCACAGGTCTCTGGCAGAGGGTGTCGCGCCAGTCCGGCCTGTCCCTGACCCACTGCGCACCCGTCCTGGGACTCGCGCTGATCCCGCTCGTGCTCAACTACTCGTGGGCCGACCGATCGCGCGACCACGCCGCGCGGGACTGGGCCTACAACCTCCTCATGAGCGTCGAGCCGTACGGGGTTCTCTTCACCAACGGCGACAACGACACCTTCCCGCTCTGGTATCTCCAGGAGGTCGAGGGCATACGGCGCGACGTCACCGTTGCGGTCACCTCGTATCTCAACACCGACTGGTACGTGAGGCAGCTGCGCGAGCTGACGCGCCCGTGCGGCGAAGGCGAGGATCCCGACGCCGACCCGACGCGAATCCTCTGCCAGCGGCCGTACACCGCCGGGAACACCGACGCCATGTACACGTCGGACCCGGCGGAGGCCGAGGCGGCCGGCAAGGTGCCCATCGTACTCGACTACGAAATCCGCAAGCCGGCGCGAGCCATCTTCCGCGAGGATCTGGACGACGCCACCATCGACCGGGTGGTGCGCACCCTGCTCCCCATCGAGGAGACCCAGGAGTTTGCCCTGGGTCCGGTGACGGCCACGATGAGCGCCGGCCAGAACATGTTTCCCTGGCATCAGTTCACGCTGGCCGCGATCGCCAACTCGCTCGGCGACCGGCCGGTCTACTTCGCCTCCAGCGGGTCCGCGGCTTCGGCCTTCGGGCTCCGGCGGCAGGTCATTCGGCAGGGCCTGGCCCACCGTCTGTGGCCGGGCGACCCCGGTGAGCTCTACGACCGGGGCGTGAGGCCGAACAACGATGTCTCCGCCCTGACCGGCGTCGTCGGCGCCTGGGTCGACATCGCGCGCACGAAAACGCTCGCGGAGGAGGTCTTCGTGCATCGCACCGGGATTCCGGACGAATGGGAGCACTGGCCCGACATGTCGACCATCGGCATACCGAACTATTACTCCTGGGTCTACTACGCCCTCTTCAGGGACGCCGAGAACCGCGGAGACCTGACGGAGGCAAACGAATTCGCGGGCCGCTTCGACGCGTGGACGACGCTGGGTGCGTCCCCTCCGCTGGTCGCGGCCCCCGCGGCTTCCGGAAACTAGCCCGGCTGTAGCCGGACGGATCCCACACCCGATCTCTGGCTGCGGATACGGCCTTCAGGCGTCCCGTCCTCGATTCGCAGCAGGAGGTCGAAGCACTCCGGGGCCGACGCGACGACGCCCGGGGTCGCCTTCACCAGCACGAATCCGGTCATCCTGCTCAGGCTGACCAGCTCCGGCAGCACCCGTGACAGGTCCCCGGCGCTCAGGCGTTCGAGGCCGGTGGGGATGACGACCGCCCCCGGATCGAGTGCGTCCCGCACCGCGAGTTCCGCCATCGAGATGCGCGTAGCGATGCGAAGGACGGCGATCTCCTCCCCACCGCCCCGGCCGCCCTCGATCCACTCCTCGTAGAGGCCGGGAAACGACCCCGCGAAGCGGCCGCCCGTCAGCGTCACCACCTTGCGGTGGATCCTGCCGCGCAGTGCTTCTCGCGCGGAAGCGGCTGTCCCCCTGGCGGCCTCCCCATCCTCGCCTGCTCCCCCGGGGGGGGCTTTGCCAATCCGCGCCCGCAGCACCGCCGCCTCACGCTCCAGCGACACGAGCTGCCCCGGCTTCCGCTTCAACTGGTCCCTGCGCCGCCGCCACCACTTCCCATCCTGCACGACCGATTCCCACTCCTCCCTGCGGGCGGCGAGGACCCGCTCGGCGCGCTCTCCAAGCGGCCGTCCGCACACCGAGCAGTCGGCGGCATCGCCCGCCTCCTCGATCGCGGCCACCCGGCGTCGCAACTCCCGCTCCCTGTCCCGGTGAAGCAGCAGCCGCGTCTCGGCATCCTGCCGTTCCCGAATCCAAGCGACCTTCGCAGCCGCGGCCCGCGTGGCCACCTCGGCGGCCTTCTCCCGCAGCTCTCGCGCCCCCCCGCCCCGCGCTTCCTCCCCGGCGCGTCTGCCACCCCTCACGCCGCGCCCGACACCATGCAGCAGCGCCCCCGCCGCGGACAGCCATGTGCCGACCGGGCCGGCCCCGTACCAGACCGCCGCATATTCCTCCCGGCGAATCCCGTGCCTTGCGAGCACCGGAGCCAGGAGAGACTCGAAGCGCGGCGTGCCCACCCGGACCGGTCCATCCGGCGACGACACAACCGGCCCCGATCCGCGAAACGTCCCGCCGCTGGCGAACGCGGTGTGGAGCGTCGCGGGGTACCTTCGCCACGCGGGGTCCCGGTCTGCAACCACGGCGACCAGCCCACCGGCATCGCGGAGGTCGAGGGTGGACCCGCGCGCTCCCCCCGCGAGCGTCTGCAGCCTCATGTCACGGCTCTCCCGGCAGCGCATCGACGCGGAGTTCCACGACCCGCCCGCGGATGCGTTCCAGGACCTCCCGGTCCAGAACTGCGAAGTCATCGACGGACAGCCCGCGGACCGGAAGCCGGAGGAGCTTCCCGTCGACGCCTCCCGGCACTCCGGCGAGCGCTTCGTTCAGCCTGCGGGCGACCGTGGCGGTGCTTCCCCCGGCGGCGTCGACCGGCGCGAGGCTCACCGCGGCGCGCGCTTCGACCGGCCGGAACGTCACCTCTCCGGTATCGAGGTCGGCGACAAGAAACCCCTTGTCGACGGCGGCCTCCCGCCACGGATCGGGGCCGATCCGCTCCAGTGATCCGCAGTAGTGGGCGCGGTCGGCGAGCGCGGTCCGCGTGTGGTTCGAGCCAAGGGCGACGTAGTCCCAGTCGGTCAGCCGGACTCGCAGGGCGCTCAGGTCTCCGGGCGCCACCGAGGCGTGCATCACGAGCACGTTCAGTCTCGCCTTCGGGTCCGGGCGCACGGGGGGCGGGCGGGCGGCGGCGAGGACCGGGTGCGGCACGAGGGTGACGCTTGCCTCCCCGTCGCGCAGCGTCAGGCGCCGGGCAGCCGTCGTCGCCACTTCCACCGATTCCAGCGCTCCCACGACGGCGAGGGGACCGGGCCGTTCAGGGTCGAGAGGCGTGTCTCTTGCGCCTGCCACAACCGCGATGACCACACCGGGCACACGCTCTCGCAGCTTTGCCGCCGCCCGCGAAAACACCGCAATCGGAGGCGGGGGCACGTCGGGGTTGTCGAAGACGTCGCCCGCAATCACCACAAGTTCCGGCTGGAACCCGGCGATGCGTTCCAGCGCGGTCTCGAAGACCCGCAGCACGTCGGTGGCCCGCCCACGCCCTCGTCCGGATCCGCCGTACCCAAGGTGCAGGTCGGAGAGGTGCGCCAGTTTCACGGCCCGCCATCGAGCGCCGGGGGTTCCTCCGCCGGCGCTATCGCCTCCATCCCCGGCACCGCCGGAAGCGGCGACGGCGACCGATCGAAGCACCATAGTTCGTGGTGGCGCGGCCCGAAGATCGGCGGCCCCCGGCTGCCCGGCGCGGCGCCGCGGTAGCCGGCAACGCCGTACCCGGCCTCCCGTGCCGCCCCGCACAGGCTCTCGGGAGGACGGCCCCGGCGGCCGCCGACCCATATCCGCTCGACTCCCGCGGCGCGGAAAGCGCCCATGGTCATCCCCACGGCCAATTCACGCTCCGCGACCACCGTCCATCCCGGCCCCGGGGGGATGGGCGATTCCACCAGCCGCGATTCGTCCCAGCCGAATCCCCTGGCAGCGAGGCCGCGCACGTCGCGATCCGGCTCGAATACACGCCACTCCCGGTCCTCCGGCTGTTCAAGCCAACCGCCCGCCCCGACAAAGAGCACCCCGCCGGCGCCGTCGAGCGAAGCGGCCACCCCGGCTCGCCAGTCACCCGGCGGGGGCGGGTCGACCGCCCGTTCCATCGCCCCGTCCCATAGCACGCGAACGGACCGCCGCGGGATCGCGGTCTCCCAGCTCTCGAAGCGAAGCTCGGGCCGTCCATCCTCGCGAAGCACCGGGGTCCGCCGTGGGACGCGATCGAAGATCCACCCGAGACAGCGGGCGCCGGCCGACGCCAGCACCGCCGCGCCAAGAAACACGGTAACGGCCAGCACCGGCTGCCCCAGCATCGCGAGCACGATCGTTCCACCGGCGACAACGCCCCCGATCCCGCCCGCAAGGACCTGGAGCTTTTCGCCGGAGCCCAGCGACTCCGCGAATCCACCCATGCGGCCCCACACGCCCCCTGCGAAGTACGACGGCAAAGCCGCGGTCAGGGCCAACCCGACTCCCTGCGCCGCCCAGTTGGCTCCGAAGCCGTTCATGAACTCCCATAGTCCGGCGAACGCGGCCCCGGCCAGGAGCGCCAGGAGGAACGCCATCCATCCGCGCGCAGCGGAAGGAACCGCGTCTTCCCGATCCGCGCTACCCATCCAGATCCCGGCAGCGAGCGAAATCGCGGCGACCGCGACCAACACCGCGCCCGCCTGCGTCAGCCCGCGCGAGTTGTACAGCAGGATGCCCGCGCTGGTGGCCAGCGCAGCGGCGACGGCCACGCCCGCCAGCAACGACGGAAGCCAGAACAGCGCGCGAGCCCTGGAAGCCGGCGGACGCGGCCCGGCGGTCCGGCGCCTCACCGCTCCCGGTGCTCGTCCGGATTCATCCACGGTCTGCTCGTGATGATTCCAGCGCGTCGTAGCGGCCCTTCACGAAGAGAAGGGGATCGCCGCCCGCGGCGTCCGCTGCTTGCACGCGCCCCACCAGAATCAGGTGGTCGCCGGCCTCGAAGGTCCGGAAGAGGGTGCAGCACAGCCAGGCCACAACGCCTTCCAGGATCGGGCTGCCACCATCGCCCACGGCGTAGCCGACCCCTTCGAAGCGCCGATCCGTGTCCACTTCGGCAAAGCGCACGGCGGTCTCGGCAGCGCCGGCCCCCAATACGTTCACCGCAAAGGCGCCGCTCGACAGGATGGCGCCGAGAGACGACGACTTCTCCGAGACGCAGACCAGTACCAGCGGAGGATCGAGGGAGACCGAAGTCACCGAGTTCGCGGTGAGGCCGAAGGGCGTGCCGTCCCGGTGCAGTGCGGTCACCACGGTCACTCCGGTCGGGTAGTGGCCCATGATTTCCCGGAATCGGGCGGGGTTCAGGCGAGATTCTTGTTCCATGCAGGATTCTAACAGTCCGCGGACAGACCCGCGTGAGCGCCGCGCCCGGCGCGGATGCATCGCCGCCCGAATGCAGTGGGGACCTGTTCCACGGACGGCTAGAGTTCGTCGAGGATCATTCGATAGCTCCGATGGCGCTCGGACTGAATCCGCCCCTCGGCCATGGCGGCCAGGACAGCGCATCCGGGCTCGTGAAGGTGGATGCAGTCGTTGAATTGGCAGTGCCCGATGAACGGGCGGAAGTCGGCGAAGCAGCGAGCAAGCTCGCGAGCCGCAATGTCCCCCGGTCCCGCATCGGAGAATCCGGGGGTATCGGCCACCTGACCGCCGCCCGCCAGGGTGATCAGTCGGCTCGAAACCGTTGTGTGCCTGCCCGCCCGCGACCGCCGGCCGACCTCGCGGGTCCGCAGCGCCAACCCCGGGTCCACCGCGTTCAGCAGGGCGGACTTCCCCACCCCCGACGGCCCCACCAGCACCGACGAGCCTGACTGGATCAGGACCCGGAAGTCGTCGATCCCCTCGCCCGTGACAACCGAAGTCGCCGCCACCGCATAGCCCGCGTCCCGGTAGGCCTGCGAGAATTCCTCCGCCACGGCGCGGCCACCCGGCAGCTCCACCTTGTTGAGGACGACCCGGCACTCCATGCCGCCGGACTCCCCCATCACCAGCATCCTGTCGATCACGGTGCGCGACGGAGGCGGGTCAGCCACCGAAGCCACCACCACCAGGCGATCCAGGTTGGCCGCCACCACCCTGGCGAACCGGCTCCACGAGGGGCGTCGGGACAGCCGGGTACGGCGCGGCAGCACGGCCTCGATCACCGCCGCCTCGCCGGGCAGGCTGACGAACTCCACCATATCGCCGATCACCACCTTGCCGCGCCCGCGTCCCCCGTGCTTGATCCGCCCCCTCAACGAGGCCTCCACCGTCCGGCCCTCGGCCAGCAAGCGGTACACACCCCCGACGGCCTCCACCACCTGACCCACTCGCACTTGCCCGGTCACGGCTTCATCCCGGCAGAACGTGGAAGGAACGCCGCCGGATTCGGGCGGCCCCTGCTGCACAACACCCCCGCGACGAAGGTACCGCCGCGAGGGTGTTGCAGTCCGAGACCGTTGAGGCGAGCTACGCCGCGAAGGACTTGAGAGCCTTGCCCTTGTCGCCCTCGCGCAGGCGCCGCAGCGCCCGGTCGCGCAGCTGACGGATGCGCTCGCGCGTAACCCCAAGCAGGTTGCCGATCTCCTCGAGGGTGTGCTCGCGCTCCCCCTCCAGGCCGAAGTACAGCCTGAGCACCCTGGCGTCTCGCGGATCGAGCGTGCCCAGCGCGTTGGTCACGGCCTCGGTCAGGAGGCGGTTCTCGACCTCCAGTTCGGGCTCCGCGGCCTCTTCGGTGATGAAGCGCTCCACGAGCTGCGAGTCCTCGCTGTCGCCGATGGGAGCGTCGAGGCGGATCTCGGCCGCGTTCAGTGTCTGCAGCGACTCGACGAGCTGCGGCGTCAGGAAGGTCGCCTCGCCCAGCTCCTCGCTGGTCGGATCGCGCCCGAGCTCCTGCTTGAGGCGCTCCTTCTCGCGGAAGATGCGCGCCAGGTCGGAAGCCCGGTTGAGCGGCACGCGCACAGGACGCCCGTGGTTGGCCAGCGAAGCCAGAATCGCCTGGCGAATCCACCACACCGCATAGGAGATGAACTTGACGCCCTGCTCCGGGTCGAACTTCCGCGCAGCGGTGACCAGCCCCACGTTGCCCTCCTGGATCAGATCCGTGAGGGAAACGCCGCGGTTCTGGTACTTCTTGGCAACGCTGATCACGAAGCGCAGGTTCGCCTTGGCGAGCGCCTGGATCGCCTCTTCGTCGCCCTTCTGGGCGCGCGCGCCCAGGATCTTTTCCATGTCCGGCGTGATCAGTTCGTGGCGGCTTACGTCCCGCAGATACTGATCCAGTGCGGTCTGCTCGTCCAGGCTGGCATCGAACCCGGTGAGCACGTTCACCCTTCTCTTTCCACGCCGAGTTTTCCTGGCCATCTTTCTTTCTCGATTCTCCGTTACGGCCCGGACGGGTTGTCCGGATCAAACGCGTGGCATGTACAGCCGTTAACGGTACGGCGGCACTCGCGCATTGTCAATAATTTTTTTCGATATCCTTTTCGTGAAGCCCTCGGTTTCCGGCATCTGTCGGCCTCCGTCATTCACTACCCCCGCAACCAGAGACGTTCCCGGTTCCGCCAAGGGTTGTCCCAACCACCCCGGCCGGCCCCGCGGCCAGCCTCTCCAGCAGCCACTCCGGATCGACCTCCCTCGGCTCGAAGGTGAAGAGCCGCAGCACCCTTGCAGTACGGTGAAGTTGCTCCGCAAGCTTCGGCAGATCGATCAGCCCCGGGATGCCCTTCTTCCCGAGGCGCACCGTCCGGCCCCCCCGATCGACCAGAAGATCGAGCTGGAACATGGCCCTGGTCACCGGGAAATCGAGGATCGCCTCGCCGGGCGCCAGCCCCAGCTCCGCGGCGATCTCGTCCTCCCAGCGCCGTTTCTCCGGCGTGTCGCCGCTGACCCATCCGGGCAGGACCCGTTCCTCCAGCTGCCAGGCCGGGATCTCCGCCGCCCGCTTGGGGAGCCTGCGGTTCTTCAGCGCCGGCAGCCACCGCCGGCCGAGCCTCTCCGCCGCCGGGCCGGACGCGGTCCGCGCACGGCGCGCCAGTTCGTAGAGCAGCTCTTCGTCGGTGGGGCCGATCAGATCGAGCGGCGACAGGATCCCCTCCTCGACCGCCGTCTCCACGATCCGCTTGTACATGCCGGTCGCCGCGCGCACGGCGTGATGCCAGTACACGTTCCGGAACATCTGGTACTTGGAGAACAGGAGTGATTCCAGCGAGCTGAGCGCCTTGGCGCGCACCCCGACCTCCCAGTTGCCGGTGACCGGATCCTGCAGGACCGCCAGGCCTTCCAGCAGCCGCTCCACGTCCACTTCGCCGTACGGGACCCCGCAGAATCGCGCGTCCCGGCGCAGGTATTCCATCTTGTCCAGGTCCAGGCTGCCGCTCACCAGGCCGCGGAGCGCGCTGTCGCCCCCGCCCCTGATGATCCGGGCGATCTCGTCCGAAGCGCCTCTCCCCAGCGGGGCCAGCGCCGCCTTCAGCTCCGGCGATTCGAAGAAGAGCTCACTCATCTTCTCGTGGTCGCCCGCGATCCGGTCCGGCTCCAGCTCCTCGAGGGCGTGGGAGAAGGCGTAGTGGCCGATGTCGTGCAGCAGCGCCGCGTACGGGATCAGGGGCGCACCTTCCCACACCTCGGGCGGCAGGGCCGGGCCCGATCTCAGCACCCGGATCGCCCTGACGGCGAGGTGGTAGACCCCGATCGCGTGGTCGAAGCGGGTGTGGGTCGCGCCGGGGTAGACGAGGTGGGCGAGGCCGAGCTGGCGAATGTAGCGCAACCGCTGAAAAGCGGCCGTATCGATGATCGCGGCGGCAACGGTGTCCACCCGGATGGTGTTCCAAACCGGATCGCGAATCACGATGGACCGTCCATGGCTGACCATGGAGGGCCACGATAGCACCCGGGCCGGGACCTCGCAATAGTCGAATGGGACTGAACTTCCGCGGGTTTTGCCGGAAGCGGCCAAAGGGGGTTGGCGCCCGCCGCCTTGCGTTGACGCAAACCGAATAAATAGCGAAGTTGCATCGCCATGGACGCCGCATCGCTCAGGGACGAGGTCCGCGCCACCGCCGAAGAGCGCCCGGGGGTCTACCGCTGGCTCTCCGCCGACGGCAGGATCCTCTACGTGGGGAAGTCGGTCCGCCTGCGCTCGCGGCTCCTCTCCTACTTCCGCGAAGAGACGGGCAAGACCGCCCGCCTGGTGTCGGAGGCCGCGGCCGTCCGGTGGGACCATATCCCGAACGAATTCGCCGCCCTCTTCCGCGAGATGCACCTGATCCGGGCCTGGCAGCCCGAATACAACGTCCAGCACAAGCGCGACTGCCGCTACGGATTCATCAAGATCACCCGCGAGCCCGCCCCCCGCCTGGTCCCGGTCACGCGCGTCGTAGCCGACGGAGCCAGGTACTTCGGGCCCTTCGGGCAGACGACCTGGCTGGCCCGCGCCGTGCACGAACTGTCGCTCGCGACCGGCCTGCGGGACTGCCCGGCCGACACTCCCATCCACTTCGGCGACCAGATCGAGATCTTCGCCGGCGGCCGCACCCCCCGCTGCATCCGCGGCGAAACCGGCACCTGCCCCGCGCCCTGCGCCGGCCGCTGCACGGCGTCCGAGTACAACGTCCATCTGAACGAGGCCCGCGCATTCCTCGAGACCCGGCGTCGCACCCCGCTCGACAGGCTTTCCGATTTGATGAAGAGCGCGACCGGGCGCCTCGACTTCGAGTACGCCGCGCGTCTCCACGACCGCATGGGAACGCTGGAAAAGTTATGGGACCACCTTTCCGGATTCCGCGGCCGGATCGAGAACTTCAACCTGGTCTACCCGGTGCCGGGGTTCGGCGGCGACGACCGGGTCTACCTCATCCGCCGCGGCAGGATGTGGGGGGAGATGCCCTGGCCGAAGAGCGACGCGGCACGGCAGCACGCCAATGAGGTCGTGACTGAAGCCTTTCGGCCCACCCTGGCCGACCGCGACACCAGCCTGGAGGCCGACGCGGCCGCAGAGGTCCTGCTGACGGTGGGGTGGTTCAACAAGCGGCCCGACGAGCGGCGGCGGGCGCTGGCGCCCGAGAAGTGGCTCGGGGAGGGGAACTGAGCCGCCGGATCAACCGCCCTCCGGGCACATCACAAAGCCGGCGGCCGCGAAGCGTCGAGTGTCGCCGGTGTTCAAGGCCGCTTTTTCTTCGCCGCCCACCTCAGCGGCGGAATCACCTCTCCCGCCGCGCTGGATTCGATCAGGATGCCGAGCCGCCGCAGCCGCGTGTCCTCCCGCTTCGCGCTGACGACCCACCACGTCACCTGCTTGCGGTA
Source organism: Longimicrobiales bacterium (assembly GCA_965211645.1). GTDB lineage: Bacteria > Gemmatimonadota > Gemmatimonadetes > Longimicrobiales > Gaopeijiaceae > Bin94. The sequence goes on from OZ242947.1 coordinate 2,337,535, forward strand.
CGACGGCCGCGCCGCCTTGAAGTACCGCCAGGCATCCGCATCCGCCCTGATCCTCGCTTCGTATTCGGTCGGCAACACCACGGTTCCCGCCTGTTCGTACGACGCCTGCTCCTCCTTGCGGCGATCCCGCCTTTCGTACGCGGCCAGCCCGGGCTCGGCCACGAGCCCCTCGGCAATCAGCTCCTTCATGCGCCCCAGATTCCGCGCGCTCCAGTGGCTCCGCTTGCGGCGCGGCGTGAAGCGCAGGGTGTAGCTCTTCTCGTCGACCGACCGCTTCAGTCCGTCGATCCAGCCGAAGCAAAGCGCGGTGTCGACGGACTCGGGCCAGGTAACGCTGGCCAGCCCGGTTCCCTTCTTGTAGTAGCCCACCCAGAGTTCACCACCCTGATCGTGGTTCTTCTCGAACCAGGCGCGCAGGTCGGCCTGGGTGCGGAAGAAGTGCGGGCTGGCCGGCGTGCCGCGCCCCGTCGCGCTACTCATGGCCCGGTTGCGGCCAGGCGGTGCTCGCGGCAGGCGGGGCGCCGGGCAGGATGACGAGAGCGGCTGCGGGCGGAGCGGACTTGCGAACGGTGAGCATGGCAAAACGGGCCGATGGGCGTGGGATGCGAACGCCCACAAGGTAGCGTCCGCGCGGGGATGCGCGCGATCTTGCCGGAGCATCAACCATTCACGCACCCCGCCAACCCACGGGAGCCTACCATGCAGACCACCGGAACGCCCGCCCTCCTCCTGCTCGCGCTGCTCCTGGCGTGCACTCCATCCGCCGAGTCACCCGCCGACGAGCCCGCCGGCGCTGAGGCCGAGGCCGCGGGCGAGCCCGCACCCACCACCGGCCGAACTCCGCAGTTCGAGAACGAGCACGTCACGGTGTGGAAGAGCGTCATCGTCCCGAACCAGCCCCTCGCCATGCACCGCCACGACAACCCCCGCGCGATCATCGCGCTCAAGGGCGGCACCCTGACCGTCGTCAACGACTCGGACGAGCGCCACGACATGACCTGGGAGACCGGCAACGCCTACTGGCTGGAGGCGGATCCGCCCGGCGAGCTTCACGGGGACGTCAACGAGGGACCCGAGCCGGTCGAGGTGATCGTCGTGCAGTTGAAGGGGGTGGGATTGGAGGAGGATTCGGGCAGCAACTGACCCCCGATCCGACCGTTTCCCTCCCGGTTGCACCGGTATGGGGTTGCGGTCACAAAAACTGCACACTACCGTCAACGCCCGCCGAAGCCGTAGCGCACCGGTTCGTCGACGATTTCACAGGAACATTTGACAAACCCGATTGAATCGGCTCAACGCCATTGCGGAGTCCAGTTTCTTCTCATTCTACCAAAGGCAGGAAGATCATGAGAACCTCCATTGCCTCCTCCACTGCCCTTCTGGCTTCTCTTGCCCTGACGGCCTGCCAGCAGAGCGCACCCGCTCAGAGCATGGATAGCGCCGATCACTACCTGCAGGCGTCCTCTTCGGTCACCCAGTGTCCGGGAACGGCACCCGAAGTGGTCGCAATGGACATCACGGACGCTGCCAGCGGCGTCTCCCTGGCGGCCAATCAGATGACGGTATCCGAGGCCGGAGCGTACCTGATCGTAGCCGCCCCCCAGGTCGGCCGCGAAGGCGGTGGTCCCTACGGCTGCTTCGATCTCTGGCTGCGCGTGAACGGCGCCGATGTTGCCAACTCCAACGTCCAGCTGTGCCAGGACGAGGGGAGCATGGCGAAGGACGTCATCATTTCGCAGGGCATCGTCCCGCTTGAGGCCGGCGACGTCGTCGAGGTCATGATGTCGGCCAACAACCCCGAGGCGAACATGTGCATCGAGGCCATTCAGCCCGAAGGCGAGCCCCTGGTGCCGGCCATCATCTTCTCGATGATCAAGTACTAGGAGCGAGCCGGGCGCCACGCCGCCGCTACCGCGTGAGTGCCCCCCGCCCGCCAGTTCGATGTAGCCGTTCTCCAGCCATCCCCGTCGCGCCAGACGGGACGGCGATGTCAACGAAAGGCCGGAGCCCGTCCATGTCGCCGTGGTGCAGCCAGGAGGGGCAGGCTAGACTTCGACGAGGGCGACAGGGTTCGACGCCCGCGACTCCGAACTCGCAGGAGGGACGGCCATGAACGTGAAGCGACGACACCTCATCGGCGGCGCGGTCGCCGGCCTTGCCATCGCGCTCGGGTGCGGCGGGGAGGCGATCGATGAAGCGGCCTCCGCCGGAGCCGGGGACGGTGCAGAAGCGCCCAGGTTCGAGGTGGATCCGTTGTGGCCCAGGCCGCTGCCGGAGCATTGGCTGCTCGGCTCCACGATCGGGGTGGGCGTGGACTCTCGCGACCATGTGTTCATCATCCACCGCCGCGCCTCGATCGACGCGCGCACGGAGCTGGGCGCGGAAGCCGATCCGCCCACCGCGGAATGCTGCCGCGCCGCGCCCGAAGTCCTGGAATTCGACCCCGAGGGAAATCTGGTCAATTCCTGGGGCGGGCCGTCCGACGAGTACGTGTGGCCCGAGTCGAACCACGGAATCACGGTCGACCACATGGACAACGTGTGGATCGGCGGCAACGGGGCGACCGACTCGCACATCCTCAAGTTCTCGCGCGACGGCCGGTTTCTGGCCTCCTACGGGCAACCGGAGATGGGCGCGGAACCCGACAGCCACAGTGAGACGCGCTTCAACCGCGTAGCCGAGGTGGCGTTCGACGCCGAAGCCAACGAAGCTTACGTCGCGGACGGATACGGCGGGCGCCGCGTGGCGGTGCTCGATGCGTCGACCGGCGCGTTCAAGCGCTACTGGGGCGCCTACGGCAACGCCCCCGACGACACGCCCACGCCGCCCTACGACCCCGACGCGCCGCCTCTCCAGCAGTTCCGCACGCCGGTGCACTGCGCCGAGCCGTCGCGGGACGGTCTGGTGTACGTCTGCGACCGTCCGAACAACCGGATCCAGGTCTTCCGAACGGACGGCACCTTCGTGGACGAGGTGATGATCGCACCACGCACGCTGGGCGGCGGCTCGACCTGGGATCTCGCCTTCTCGCGCGATCCCGGGCAGCGCTACATGTATGTCGCCGACGGCAGCAATCACCGGGTCCACGTCATGGACCGCGCGTCCCTCGAGGTTCTGACCACGTTCGGCGACGGAGGCCGGCAGGCAGGCCAGTTCATCGGCGTCCACAGCATCGCCACCGACTCACGCGGCAACGTCTACACGACCGAGACGTACGAGGGCAAACGCATCCAGAAGTTCGTGTACATGGGTATGGATCCGGTGTCTGCCGAACACCAGGGGCCGCCGTGGCCGAGTGGCGGCGGGGGGCTGTAAGGGAGGATCGGCGTCGGGTTATCGCTGATCGAACACCCGGATCGGTCCCGGATACTGCTCAGTCCACATCTCGCGCTTGCGCCAACCGAGGCGGTCCGCCCACAGCCGCCAGGTGGTCGAAGTCCGAATCGGCCGACTCGAGATCCGCACCGTGGTGGAGAGCGCAGGCGGCTATCAGGACGTCGGTTGCCGGGGCGGTCACTCCCCGCGCGCGTGCCTGGGTCGCAAGCTCGTACGCCTTGCTCCAGACCTCACTGTCGATCGCCAGTTCGGGGAGGACGCGCGCGAACTCCCGCAGCACGCTTCGTTCGTGCGCTCCCCGGGCGCCGTTCCAGAGTTCGAGCTGGACGAGCGGGCACCAGCAGGCGTCCCCGCTCTCGAGCGCTGTCTCTACCCGCCCATGAACTCTTGGATCGCCATCTGGCCGAAGGAAATGGATCCAGGACGAAGTATCGACGAGAAGCAATGCCTCAGCTCCGCCGACGGGCGGCCTGGATCTCTTCCGGCGTGGCCAGGTCGGAACACGTGCCGCCGAACCTGGTCAGTTCCGCCATCCGCATGCGCCGGTTGAAGTACACGATGGCTCCCACGATGGCCTCGCGCTTGGTCTTCGCGTTCGTGAAGCGGATTGCATCCGCCAGTTCCTGATCTGGAATATCAACAGTGGTCTTCATTATTCCATAATATCACATCTCGGCATATCGATCAACTGAATGAATAATCTTGGACAACCCCGGCCGTCCCCCGACCTCACCCCTCCCAGGTCACCCGTCCCCCCGCCACCGTCCGCAGCACCGGGATCTCCTTGATCGCGTCCGGATCCGCGTCGTGCGGGTCCGCGGCCAGCACCACGAAGTCCGCCAGCTTGCCGGCCGTCACCGATCCCTTGATGTCCTCCTCGAACGACGCATACGCGCCGCCCATCGTGCAGATCCGCATCGCCTCGGGCACTGTGATCCGCTGGCTCGGTCCCCACACGCGCCCGTCAAAGTCCTTCCGCGTGACCATGCTCTGGATCGCCATCAGCGGCTCGTAGGGCCCGGGCGTGTAGTCCGACGCCGGCGCCACCGGAATCTCGTAGTCCAGGAACGACCGGTGGGCGAACATCCACTCCATCTTCTCCGGCCCGTACTCGACCCACTTGTTCCCGTGGTAGTGGGCGTAGGTATAGAAGGGCGTCGGCACCGCCCCTGCGGCCTTGATCCGCGCGAGCAGGTCGGGATTCACGAGCGAGCAGTGTTCAATGCGATGCCTCGGGTCCGGCCTCGGCCACAGCTCCTGGACACGTTCGTATGCGTCCAGCACCATGCCGATGGTGACGTCGCCGTTGGCGTGGATGCCGACCTGCCAGCCCGAGCGGTGCGCGACCTCGACGACGTCGTGGAGCGCATCCGGCGTCATGGTGAGGATGCCGTAGTCGTCGGGACGCCCGACGTATGGCGTGCTCATGCGCATGGTGCGTTCCGACGCCGAGCCGTCCGCCCCGTACTTGACCCCGCCGACGCGCAGCCACTCGTCGCCCAGTCCGGTCGACACGCCAGCCTGGCGCAGGTCCTCGTAGGCGCCGCGCATCATCATGTACACGCGGCAACTCAACTCGCCGTTGCGGTAGGCGGCGCTGTACGCCCGCACGCTGTTGGACGACGTGCCCGCGTCGTGGAAGGAGGTCAGCCCCGCCTGCGCCATCAACTCGGTGATGAGCTTCACGCCGGCGCGGCGGTCGTCGTCCGTGTGCGTGCTGGGGATCAGCGACGAGAAGACGTAGTTGGCGCGCTCCGCTACCAGGCCGGTCAATTCCCCGCCCTCGCGGTCGAACCTGCCGCCGAACGGGTCGGGCGTCTCGGCGGTGATGCCCGCCAGCGCGAAGGCGCGCGAGTTGTACACGCTGGTGTGCCCGCCCCGGTGCCCGACCACCGCCGGATGGTCCGGCACCGCCTCGTCCAGGTCCAGCCGTTTGAGCGGCCGCCCCTCGGCCAGCTTGGTGTCGTCGTACTTGAAGCCCTGGATCCATTCGCCGGGCGGCGTCTCGCGGGCCCGCGCAGCCATGCGGTCCTTGATCTCGGCGATGCTGCGCACGTCGACGTTGACGTCCTTGAGCTCGCGCACTCCGGCGCCCGCGGGGTGGGTGTGCGCATCGATGAAGCCGGGGGTGATCACCGCGTCCCCGTGGTCCATGATCTCGGTAGCGGGACCACGCAGGTTCTCCACGTCGTCGCGCGAGCCCACCGCCAGAAAGCGCCCGTTCCTCACGGCGAGCGACTCGGCCGTCGGGTTGCCCTCGTCCATTGTGTGGATGGTGCCGCCGTGGACGATCAGGTCGGCACCGAGACCGCGGCCGCTCGCGCCGCCCGGCCCCGCTTCGCAACCGCTCAGGAGCCCTGCCCCCGCCGTCCCGGCGGCCAGTCCCAGGAACTGCCCACGCGTCACTGACTCATCTGATCCTCCTGCCGTTGTGCCCCGCCGGGGGGCTTGTACTATCGGACCCGGTCCCCGATGCGGCTACCCCGCACCTCCGTGATCCAGGGGAAGGGACTGAACGAATCGCGATCGTACGAGAAGTAGATGAAGGCCACCCGGCCCTTGAACCGCCAGCCCTCGAGGAGACCCCAGACGCGCGAATCCAGGCTGTCGTCGCGGTTGTCCCCCATCATGAAATAGTGTCCCTCGGGGACGACCAGCGGCCCCCAGTTGTCCCAGGTCGGGTGATAGTTGACGTCGGGTCCGCCCACCAGGTTCTGGTTCTGCCAGTACATCTGCGGATCGAGGTCGTCGCGTTCGCCGATGATCTCCACGTAGGGTTCGTCCTGCGCCTCGCCGTTCAGGTAGAGCACCTTGTCACGCATCTCGAGGGTGTCGCCGGGCATGCCGATGAGCCGCTTGACCAGCGTCATGTCCTCCTCGTGATGCGGATCGAAGACGAGGATGTCGCCGCGGCGCGGCTCCGAATAGCCGGGAATGCGAATGTTGGTGAAGGGGATGCGGGGACCGATCGCGAGCTTGTTGACGGCCAGGAAGTCGCCCACCAGCAGGGTGTTCTTCATCGAGCCGGAATCGATGACATAGGTCTCGATGAGGAAGATGCGCAGGATGAGGAAGATTACGAACGCCACCGCGAGGGAGCGCACCCACTCCATCAGGCCGCCGCTGCGGGCGTCGGTCTTCTTCCCGGCGGCCTTCTTCGCCGCCTTCCCCTTTTTCGGCTGACCCTTCTTCGCCATCGCGCTCTTCCTCCCGTCCGCGTTCGCGGGCTAGTCGTTCCTGCCGCCGGTCGGCATCGCTGCACCGAGACCCCCGACCGCAGCAGCAGTGAACGGCCCGCCGACCACGCGCTTCACATCGTCCATCACGGAACCCGCATCCGGCGGCGGCTTCGTGAACCGGCTCACCGCGATCGTCACGAGGAACCCCATCGCGAACCCGGGGATCATCTCGTAGAGGTCATGGAAGTGCGCCTTCAGGGCAATCCCGGCGCCCTCCGATCCGGGGAGAATCGGCAGCACCCACACCACCGCCGTCAAGAACCCGGCGATCATCCCTGAAACCGCCCCCGCCCGCGTCGTCCCGCGCCAGAAGAGTGAACACAGCACGACCGGCGTGAACGCCGACGCCAGCCCGGACCACGCGAAGAGCACGAACCAGAAGATCATGCGCGACTCGGGCAGCGCAACCGCCAGCCCGCCGAGCCCGATCACCACCGTCAGCCCGCGCCCGATCAGCGCCAGCCGCCGGTCCGAAAAGTCCGGCCGGAAGACCTTCTGCACGGTGTCGCGCACCACCGCCGACGACGCCAGGATCAGCAGCGAATCCACCGTCGACATGATCGCCGCCAGCACCACCACCAGGATCACGCCCGCGATCAGCGCCGGGAAGAACTCGGTCGACATCACGGGGAGCACGGTCTCGGGATCGGCCAGCCCGGGGAACAGGTACCGCCCCGCCACGCCGGTCAGCACCGCGCCGATGTCGAAAACCACGATGCACAGCACCGCGATCACCCCGCCCTCGCCGATCTGGCTCCGATTCCGCGCCGACATGAACCGCGTCAGCAGCTGCGGCGCCCCCAGGAACGCCAGCCCGATCCCCGCGAAGCTCAGCGCACTGATCACCCCCGCCGCCGACCAGCCGTGCTCGCCCATCGGCAGCAGCAGCGCCGGATCGATCGCCCCGATCCCCGCTATCAGCTCGCCCCATCCCCCCGCCTGCCAGATCCCGAAGATCGGCAGCAGCAGCAGGCACAGGAACATCAGCACTCCCTGCACGACGTCGCTGTACGCCACCGCCTTGAAGCCGCCGATGCTCGTGTACAGCAGAATCACGACAGCCCCGAGCAGCACCCCGCCCTCGTAACTCGTCCCCAGAAACGACGAGAAAGCCTTCCCCGACGCCGTCAGCTGGGCCGCCGTATACGCCCCGACCATCGTGAAGATGATCACCGCGCTCACCAGCCTCAGCACATGCGCGCGATCCGCGAACCGGTCCGCAAGGTAGTCCGGCACCGTGATCGCATCGTACCGGTCCGTGAACTCCTTGAACGGCCGCGCGACCACCGCCCACGCCAGTGCGACCCCGATCACCTCGCCCAGCACGACCCACAGCGCGTGGAAGCCGACCAGATACCCCATCCCGGTCAGCCCCAGCAGCAGCCATCCGCTCTCACCCGTCGTGTTCGACGAAAACGCGATCACCCACGACGGCAACTTCTTCCCGGCCACATAGAACCCCGCCACGGAGCGGCTCTCGCGACTGGCCCACCATCCGATCCCGATGAGGATTGCGAAGTAGGAGACGAGGACGGCGATCATCGCACCGCTCCCTCCGGCCTCACCCACGGCCGGCCTCCCCACGCTGCGTCGCCTGCGGCGGAGCCCCGGGATCGGTTTGCGGCGCCCCCGCCTGCGCACCGTCGCCATCGGGCTGCTGCGCCGCCGCCCGCGCGTCACCTCGCCTGTGCACCCGGTACGCCGCCGTCACCAGCACGATGCCCGGCACTACAGCGAACGCCATCAGCACCCAGGTCCCGGCGGGGAGCCCTGCGATCACGTGGAGATCCCCGCGGCCGCCGACCTGGCCGTCCCGAACGTCGGGCACGCCCGCGCCCGCCCGCGCCTCACCTCGCCGCCTCCACTGCGGCACAGGCGCGCGTGAGCTTCGCGACCGCCTCGTCCACCTCGGCCTCCGAGATCAGCAGCGACGGCCCGAGGCGGATGACGTGGCCGTGAAGGCCGCCGATCCCGATGAGGAGGCCCTCGTCCTTCGCCGCGTTGAGGAGCATTCCGGCCAGGCGCGGCGCGGGCTCCTTGGTGCCCGGGTCCTCCACCAGCTCCAGCGCCTGCATCAGGCCCATCCCGCGCACCTCGCCGATCCAGCTGTGGGTGGCGGCCAGGCGGTCGAGCGCGCCGCGCAGCTGTGTGCCGCGCTCCCGCGCCCGGCTCGGCACGTCCTCGGCCTGCATGACCTCGAGCGTGGCCACCATCCCGGCCATGCAGACGGGATTGCCGCCGAAGGTCGAGAGGGTCTTGCCGCGCCAGCTGCCCGCGATCTCGTCGGTCGTGATCGTCGCGCCCACCGGCATTCCGCCCGCGATCCCCTTCGCCATGACCATGATGTCGGGGACGACGCCCCAGTGCTCGATCCCGAACCAGCGCCCGCCCGTGCGTCCGAACCCGGCCTGCACCTCGTCCGAGATGAAGAGGCCGCCGTACGACCGGATGATGTCGGCCATGCGCTCGAAGTAGCCGCGCGGAGGCACGATGTACCCGCCGACGCCCTGGATGGTCTCGGCGATGAAGGCGGCGGGGCGCCCGTTGGTGGTGGTCTCGATGACCTCGATCAGGTCCTGGGCGTAGATCTCGACCAGCTCCTCGTCGCCGGCGGCGCCGAAGGGGGCGCGATACGGGTATGGCGAGAGGGCGTGCGTGACCCCGGTCGAGGTGGCGGGGAGCACCCGCCACGGTGCGTGCGCGGTGACCGCCGAAGCCATGCTGGTGCGGCCGTGGTACGCCTGGCGCAGCGCGATGACCTCCGTGCGGCCCGTGTGCAGGCGCGCCGCCTGCAGCGCGGTCTCGATCGCCTCGGCGCCGCTGTTCAGGAAGAAGGTGCGGCGCAGGTCGCCCGGCGCGATCCCGGCGAGGCCGCGCGCCGCCTCGACCTGCCGGTCGTTGACGTAGAGCGTCGAGAGATGGCCGACGCGGGCCGTCTGCTCCTGCACGGCCGCGACCACGGCGGGGTGGCAGTGGCCCACCGATGTCGTGAGGATCCCCGCAAAGGCGTCCAGATACTCCCGCCCGTCGAAGTCCCTGACCCGGCAGCCGCTGCCTTCGGCGATCGCCAGCGGCTCCTGGTAGAGCGGGATCACGCAGTCGAAGATGTACTTCCGCTGCTCGGCGAAGATCTCGGCGCCGCGGCTTGCTACTGCTTCCATGGTTGCCCCGATTCGATGATTTGACAGCTAAACATTACATAATGTAATGTCAACATTACTATTCTGTGTTTTTGTGCGCGGCGCTCGGCCCGGAGGGATTCGGCACCGCATGCACCGCTGCCGCAGTCCGCGACAAGGCCACACCCTACCATCGTGAAATCACCACCCGCTGGTCGGTGAAGAACGAGACCGCGTCGCGGCCTTGTGCCTTGAGGTCGCCGTAAAACGAATTCCGCGTTCCGCCGAAGGGGAAGAAGGCCATCGGGGCGGCGACCCCTATGTTGATGCCGATCATCGAGATCCCCGCGCGATAGCGGAACTCCCGCGCGGCGCGGCCCGAGTTCGTGAAGATTGAGGCTGCGTTGCCGTAGCGGCTCTTCGCCAGCATCGCGAGCGCGGCCTCCAGGCTGGGCGCCCTGGCCAGCCCGGCGACCGGACCGAACACCTCTTCGCGGCCGATCGGCATCTCGGGCGTGACGTCCTCGAAGACGGTGGGACCGACCCAGTGGCCGTGCGGATACCCCGCCACGCTCGCACCGCGGCCGTCCATGAGCAGGCGCGCGCCGTCCCGCTCCCCCTCGTCGATGAAGGCGTTGACGCGGTCGCGGTGCGCCCCGGATATCACGGGTCCCATGTCGACGCCGTCCTCGAGTCCGCGCCCGACCTTGAGGGACGCCGCACCATCCAGGACGCCTTCGCGCATCGGCTCGTAGGCGTCGCCCACCCCCACCACCACCGACCCCGCCAGGCACCGCTGTCCCGCCGACCCGAACACCGAACTCACCACCGCTTCCGCCACCATCTCCGGGTCGGCGTCCGGGAGCACGATCATGTGGTTCTTGGCGCCGCCCAGCGCCTGCACCCGCTTCCCGGCTGCCCCCGCGCGCTGGTAGATGATCTTCGCGACCTGGCTCGATCCGACGAACGACACCCCCGCCACGTCCGGGTGTTCGATCAGCGCCTCCACCGTCTCGCGGCGGCCGTGCACCACGTTGAGCACGCCGGGCGGCAGCCCCGCCTGTTCGGCCAGCTCCACCACGCGCTGGTGCGTGAGCGGGTCCTGCTCGCTCGGCTTGAGCACCACCGTGTTGCCGGCGGCGACCGCATAGGGCCAGAACCAGAGCGGGATCATCACGGGAAAGTTGTACGGGGTGATCACCGCGAAGACCCCGATCGGCTGGCGCACGGTTTCGCAGTCGACGTCCCGGGCGATGTCCTCCAGGGTGTCGCCCATCATCAGGGTGGGCATGCCGGCGGCGTGCTCCACGTTCTCGATGCCGCGCTGCACCTCGCCCCAGGTCTCCGCGACGTTCTTGCCGTGTTCGCGCGAGAGGCGCACCGCGAGGTCGTCGTGGTGCTCGTCGAGCAGCGCCTTGAGGCGGAAGAACACCCGCGCGCGCTCCGGAACGGGGGTGCGGCGCCAGGCGGGGAAGGCGGCGCTCGCGGCCGCGACCGCGCGGTCGACTTCGGTCCGTCCTGAAACGGGCACGGTGCCAAGGGCTTCGCCGGTGGCCGGGTCGGTGACGGCGAGTCTCTCGCAGGCGTGCCCTGGTGACCACTCACCGGCAATGAAATTGGGTGCGAGCCCGGGTTGGGTCGTCATCCTCCTGCCCCCCCTCCCGCCATTGAAACGATATGCTCGTATTCGTCCTTCGTGACCGGCTGCACCGAGAGGCGGCTGCGGTTCACCAGGACCATGTCGGCAAGCTCGGGGGTCGCGCGGATCTGCGGCAGGCTCACCTCTTCGGCAAACTTCTCGATGAAGCGGATGTCGACCATGAACCAGCGCGGAGTCTCCTCGGTCGCCCTGGGGTCGAAGTACTTGTTGGACGCGTCGAACTGGGTGAAATCGGGGTAGGACTCGCGGCACACCTCGGCGATGCCGGCGACGCCGGGGGGCTTGGCGTTGGAGTGGTAGTAGAGGACGCGGTCGCCGATCCGCATTTTGTCGCGCATGAGGTTGCGGGCGGCATAGTTGCGGACGCCGTCCCAGTGGGTGGTGCCGTCGCGCTCGAGGTCGTCGATCGAGTAGACGTAGGGTTCGCTTTTCATGAGCCAGTACTGGCGGGGCATGGGGGTGTGTCTCCGGTGGGGCCCCCGGGGGGGTCTTGCGTTTGCTCCTATGAACCTGGGGCTTGTCCGGCAGTCTCGGTGCGCTCGGCCGGCGGCGCGGCGACCGGCTCGGTGAGGCGCGCGGCGACATAGCCTGCACCGCCATCGGGCAGCCTGACCCGGAACCACTCGCCGGACGCGCCCAGAACTCTCATTTCGTGTTCGGGGTCGAGTTCGCGCAGGATCTCGATTCGGGTGCCGGGGCCGGCCCGCAGGCGGATCCCGTCGTTGCGGGGGCGGACCTGGGCGCCGAGGAGGCCGGCGTCGGCGGTGATCCCGGGCTGTCCGGTCCGGGCCGGTGCGAGCAGCGGGTAGGGGTCGATGGGGCCTTCGCCGCGGCGGTAGATGCCGAAGTGGAGGTGGGGCGGCGTGGTCCGGGCGTTGCCGGTGTTGCCGACGAAGCCGATGGTGTCGCCGCGCTTTACCAGCGTTCCGTCGCTCACGTGCTGGCTGTCGAGGTGCGCGTAGTAGACGCTGGCCTCGCGCAGCGGATCGCGGATCCATACGACCTTGCCACCAAGACGCGTCGTCCTCACCCGGCTCGCCCTGCCGTCGACGCTGGCCAGCACGGGGGTGCCCCGCCTCGCGAAGACGTCGACGCCGTGGTGCACGCGGCGTCCGCCGTCCCGGGGCGCGCCGAAAAAGCTCAGGATCGAGGTGGGGCCGTGACCCTCGACGGGGAAGGCGAAGGCGTTCTCTTCGCCCAGCATGACCCGATAGGTGCCGCCCCGGAGCAGCTCGGGCTGAACCCGCAGGACGTATTCGCCCTCCCGCCACGGGTCCTCGTGCGTGAAGGTGCGCGACAGCGAATCCGAGGAGAACACCGGCCTCGGCGGATCGCCTTCGTCGTTGGGCAGGCGAAACAGGTCGATGAAGAGGCGCGTGTCGTTCTCCGACTCCAGGGAAACGGCGAATACCAGTTTGCGGCCCCGCGGAATGTGGATGCGGTACGCCACCGCCGAGGGATCCTCGGGTGTGATGTAGCCTTCCTCTTCGAATGGGGGGGTGACCGTGGCGGGATTCTCCAGCGCCTCCCGGCCGGCCGTTGCCCAATCCCTGCCGAGCGCCGTTTCGGCGAGCCCGGCTTCGGCCAGAGAAGCTGCGTAGGCTTCGTGCGGCGTCAGATCCCGGAAGCGATCCTGCACCTGCTCGACCTGCTCGCAGGCACTGGCCACGCCCAGGACCGTGAGCGTCCAGGCCAGCGTCCATCGATGTCGGCGCGCCCCGCCGTCTTCGATTCCCGGACGGCCTCGTCCTTCGTTCGGGGCCCCCCGGGTGCCCGCTGCGGCCGAGACGCGCGCCAAGGGCTACGCTGGCCCGGCAGCCCTGACCGCCGCGGGGGCACTGCCCGCGAAGCGCTCGAAGTTGCTCTTGAACATGGCCGCCAGCTCCGACGCGGCCGCGTCGTACAGGCTCCCGTCAGCCCAGGTCCCGCGCGGCAGCAGCACCTCGTCGGGCACGCCGGGGACCCGGCCGGGAATCCGCAGCCCGAAGACCGGATCGACCGTGTGCGGGACGTCTTCGAGGCGGCCTTCGAGGGCGGCGGCGAGCATCGCACGGGTGTAGCCCAGCTTCATGCGGCTGCCGACGCCGTAGCGGCCGCCCGTCCAGCCCGTGTTGACGAGCCACACCTTGGCGTCGTGGGCGCGCGTCTTCTCGCCGAGGAGGTCGGCGTAGACGGTCGCGGGGCGCGGCAGGAAGGGCGCCCCGAAACAGGCGCTGAATGCCGCGCGGGGCTCGGTCACGCCGCGCTCCGTCCCGGCCACCTTGGCGGTGTAGCCCGACAGGAAGTGGTACATCGCCTGCGCCGTGTCGAGGCGGGCGATCGGGGGCAGCACTCCGAAGGCGTCGGCGGTAAGGAACACGACGTTGTCGGGGTGGCCGCCCTGGCCGGACGGTACGGCGTTCCCGATGTAGTGGATCGGGTACGAGGCGCGCGTGTTCTCGGTGATCTCCGCCGAGTCGTAGTCGATCTCGCGGGTGCGCTCGTCGAGGACGACGTTTTCGAGGATCGTGCCGAACATGCGGGTCGCCCGGTAGATGTCCGGCTCCCCCTCGGGTGAGAGGCGGATGGTCTTGGCGTAGCACCCGCCCTCGAAGTTGAAGACGCCGTCGGCGCTCCAGCCGTGCTCGTCGTCGCCGATGAGCTGCCTGTCCGGGTCCGCCGAGAGCGTGGTCTTGCCGGTTCCCGAGAGGCCGAAGAAGAGCGCCGTGTCGCCCCCCGCCCCGATGTTGGCGGAGCAGTGCATGGGCAGGACGCCCCGCGCCGGAAGCAGGAAGTTCATCGCCGCGAAGATGGACTTCTTGATCTCGCCCGCATAGGCGGTGCCACCCACCAGTACGACCCGCTCCGTGAAGTTGACCACGATGAATGCGCCGGAGTTGGTGCCGTGGCGGCGGGGGTCGGCCTGCATCGACGGAGCGTGGTAGACGACGAAGTCGGGTTCGAAGCCCGCTTCCTCGCCGGGATCCAGCCGCAGAAACATGTTGCGCGCGAAGAGGTCGTGCCACGGACTCTCGGAGATCACGCGGACCCGGATGCCGTAGCGGGGATCGGCGCCGGCCTTGGCGTCGCGGACGTAGAGGTCATCGGTGCCGTTGAGGCGGTGGATGATCTCGGCCTTGAGCAGGGAGTAGTGCTCTTCGGCGATGGGAACGTTGACGTCACCCCAGTCGATCAGGCCCCTCGACCCCGACTCGTGGACCACGAAGCGGTCGTTCGGGGAGCGGCCGGTGTGCGGAGCCGTGAGAGTGACGAGGCCGCCCCCGTGCGCGAGGCGTCCCGTGCCCAGGCGCAGGGTCTCCTCATACAGCTCCGCGGGCGCGAGGTTGCGGCGAACCCGTCCTGCGGGGTTCAGTCCTTCGGCGCGCAGAGCGGTCATCGGTGCTTCTGCCACAAGCATTTGTGCAATCCGTTAACTCGGGTGTTTTCGCTCAGTCCGCGGCGGCGCCTCGTGCGTCCGCCAACCTGCTAATCTGACTGCGCGGCGCGCGCGCGTCCACCGATGCAATCCCGACGAGATGCACGACCTCCAGCACCGAGCTTCCGCGCTGCAGGACATGGACGGGCTTGTCCATGCCCAGAAGGATGGGACCGATGACCTCCGCGTTGCCCAGCTGGCTGATGAGCTTGTAGCAGGCGTTGGAGGCGCTCAGGGTCGGGAAGACCAGGACGTTGGCCGGCCCGGTGAGGTCGCTGAAGGGATATGTCCGCGAAATGATGTGCTCGTCGACCGCCACGTCCGCCTGCATCTCGCCGTCGACCGCCAGCCCGGGGGCAAGGCGCTTGACCCACCTGACGGCCTCCCGGACCTTCTCGGCTTCGGGGTGCCGCACCGACCCGAAGTTGGAGAACGACAGCATGGCGATCCTGGGCTGGATGCCGAGATCGCCCACGAACCTCGCCGCCGAGATCGCGATTTCCGCGAGTGTTGCCGGGTCGGGATCGATGTTGACGGTCGTGTCGGCAAAGAAGAGGGGATCGCGGTCGCGGAAGGCGACGATGTGGAGCCCCGACACGCGGTTCACCGAGGGCGACGTGCCGATCACTTCGAGCGCCGGCCTGAGGATCTCCGGGTAGTTGGAGTCGATCCCGGCAACCATCGCGTCGGCGTCGCCCGCGCGCACCATCATCGAGGCGAAGTAAACGGGCTGGTAGGCGCGGGCGCGGGCCTCGGCGAGGGTCAGCCCCTTGCGCGCCCGCCGGCGGTAGAACTCGTCCGCGTACCCGTACCGGGTGCTCTCCACCGACGGCGGGTGAATGCACTCCACGCCGTCCAGTTCGATCCCCAGGTCGGTGCCGAACCGGTGGATCTTGTCCGGGTTCCCGATCAGGACGATCCGGGCGGTCCCCTCCTGGACGACCTGGGCCGCTGCCCGCATCACACGCTCGTTGTAGCCGTCGGCCAGCACGATCCGGGCGGGCTCCTTCCTGGCCCTGCCCAGGATCCTCCGCATCGCCTCGCGTCCGGGACCCAGGCTGGCCTCGAGCTTGTGACGGTATTCCTCCAGATCGACCGATATCCTGGCTACGCCGGATTCCATGGCCGCCTGCGCCACAGCAGGGGACACGTGGAGCAGCACCCTGGGGTCGAACGGCTTCGGGATCAGGTATTCCGGTCCGAATTCGAACGCATCGTCACCGTAGGCCTTGAGCACCGATTCGGGCACGTCGTCGCGGGCCAGTTCCGCCAGAGCCCGGGTGGCGGCGAGCATCATGCGCTGGTTGATGGTGCGCGCCCTTACGTCCAGCGCCCCGCGGAAGAGAAACGGGAACCCCAGCACGTTGTTGACCTGGTTGGGATAGTCGGAGCGGCCGGTGGCGATGATGGCGTCGTCGCGGACTTCGGCGACATCTTCGGGAGTCACCTCCGGGTCGGGGTTCGCCAGGGCGAAGATGATCGGACGGGGCGCCATCGATGCCACCATGTCCGAAGTGATCACACCCTTCGCGGAGAGGCCGACAACCACGTCGGCGCCATCCATCGCCTCGGTCAGCGTGCGCTCCGGCCGCTTGGTGGCGAAGGGGACCTTGTACTCGTTCATTCCCTGCTCGCGCCCTTCGTAGATGACCCCTGACCGGTCGACCATGAGCATCTTCTCCGCCTTCACGCCGAGGCGCAGGCAGTGACGGGCGGTGGCCAGCGCGGAAGCTCCGGCGCCGCTGAAGACCACGCGGGCGTCGCCCGGGTCGCGGCCGGAGATCTCCAGCGCGTTGAGGAGTGCGGCGCCGGCGATGATCGCGGTGCCGTGCTGGTCGTCGTGGAAGACCGGGATCTCCAGGGTCTTCCTGAGCGTCTCCTCGATCAGGAAGCACTCGGGAGCGCGGATGTCCTCAAGGTTGATCCCGCCGACCGTCGGCTCGAGCAACTGGCAGAAGCGAATGACCTCGTGGGGATCCTCGGTTCCGATTTCGATGTCGAAAACGTCGATCCCGGCGAACTTCTTGAAGAGGACGCCCTTTCCCTCCATGACCGGCTTGGCCGCCATCGCGCCGATGTTTCCCAGCCCGAGCACGGCGGTGCCGTTCGACACGACGGCCACCAGGTTGCCGCGCGCAGTGTATTGAAAGGCCTTTTCGGGATCGTGGTGGATGGCCATGCACGGCTCGGCCACGCCGGGACTGTATGCCAGAGTCAGATCCCGCTGGGTTGCGACCGCCTTGGTGGGAACGACTTCGATCTTTCCCGGGCGCCCTTCGGCGTGATACTCGAGCGCGTCGCTTTCAAATGTCGACAACGATTCGTCTCCCATGTGGTGATGCTGATTGAGCAAGTGATCCTACCGGAGACGCCGAATGCGCGTCAATCGCCCGCGCGCAGGCACCGCCAACCCTTTGCCGGGCTTCGCGGTCTAATCATCTTCACAGAACCACGACTGCTCTTTGCCCCCAAGTGGCCCGTCCCCGCCCGCAACGGCCTCAGCCAGGATGAAATCATGACCGCCTCCACCGTCCCCCGGGCGGTCTTTGGAGCTCTGCTGTGGACTGCAGTGGCAGGGAGGGGAGCCATCGCGCAGGCCCCGCCCTCCGATCAGGAAGCGGGAAGCAGCTGCGGTGGGGCGGTCATCACCCACGTCTTCGTTGACAACCACTCGATCTTCGAGACGCCCCCGGTGGATTCCGCGGGTGAAATCGGCCGAATGCAGAGGTTTGCCAACTGGGTCGTGAATCGCGTCCACTGGAAGACCCGCAGCGGCTTCATCGAGGACGAGGTGCTGTTCAGGGCGGGGGACTGCTTCGATCCCCTGCTGCTCGAGGAGTCGGAGCGCATCCTCAGGGCGCTGCCCTTCATCGACGAGGCGCACGTGTATTCGGTTCCGGTGGGTGAAGACGAGGTTCACGTCGTCGTCGACACCCGCGACGACTGGTCGCTGAAGCTCGATGTGCGGCCGGAGTGGGACGACGGGTTGCGGATCACGCACGTCAGCGCAACCGAGGAGAACTTCCTTGGCATGGGGACCCTCCTGGGCCTCTACCTTACCAACAGAGATGAACAACGGGACGTTGGGGCGCAGTTTCGCACCGAACGTCTGGCCGGCACTCGCCTGGATGGTCGGTTCTCCGGCGGACGGACGCGCACCGGCGTCTTCCTTACCGAGTCGCTGGCCTATCCCTTCGTAGGCGAAGTCGGTCAGTGGGCGTTCATCGAATCATTCGCGCTGCGCGAGGATCTGTTCCGCTACGCCGGACCTGCCGACGCGGCATTCACCAATGCCAGCCTGCCAATCGAGACCCGGTACGGCGAGTTGACCCTGGGCCGACGGCTCGGGACGCCCGGAGACCTGACCGTCCTGGGAGGGGGGCTGTCCTGGGAGGATGTGCGCTTCGACCGGTTTCCGGGAGAAGTCGAAGTCGTGTCGGGTTTCGATTTTTCCGAGCGCATCACAGCGGATTCCGCGACGGTGGAAGCCATCCGTCCGCAAGTCAGCCCGCGGAAGGGCGCGTATCTCAACATCCTGGCCGGCAAGCGCAACATTCGCTTCATGACGCGCCGCGGCCTGGACGCGATTCGTGGCGAACAGGACATTCGCGTCGGAAGCCAGGTGCTTGTCGCGCTGGGGACGTCGTTGGCCGGACGGGAGTCGTCCCTCGGCAGGGACGGTCACGATCTCCGCGCCCGCCTTGGATGGTTTGTGGGCGCCGCCGGGCGCAGCTGGGTATTCAACACCGAGGTGGGCATCGAAGGCACCCGGTTCCGTCCCGATGGCGCTGGCGGCGGGGACTATCAGGATATCCTGGGCGAGTTCGAAACCTACCTCTACTGGCACCCGGGAGAGGCGCCCCGGCCCGCCGAAGAGATCCCGCGGCACACCTTCGTCATCGGCGTGTCCGGGGCCGGTGGATGGAACAACACCCTGCCGTTCCAGCTCACTCTGGGGGGGCCGTTCGGCGTACGGGGATACGACCGCGAGGACTTTCCCGCGGCGCACCGCGTCGTGATCCACGTGGAGGACCGGATCGTGCTGGATGGTCCGTTTCGCGATGTCTTCGACCTGGGAATCACACTGTTTGCCGATGCGGGTGCCGGTTGGCGTGGAGACGTGCCATTCGGGACCGACTCGGGGCTTCGCACCTCCGTCGGCGCCGGATTGCGAATGGCCTTTCCGTCCGGAGCGCGAAACGTGGTGCGCCTCGACCTTGCCGTTCCTGTCGAAGAAGGAGGGCTCAGCCACCCCCAGTTCCGGGTCGGTTACGACGCGGTGAGCCTTCTGACAGCCTTTGGCAACCGACAGGTGCGTCGCAGCCGGGCGGCCGGTCCCGCGTCCGCCTTCCTGGGTTCGCGATAGCTTCGCGTCGGCCCTCGCCCTCCGGGGTCGGCTTGCCGACACGACCGCACGCGTGCGGTCGTCGGCAGGAAACAATTGACTTGGAGCCGCCCGGACCATAGAATGGTTGTCCCCTGACGCTCCGTGGAGCCGGAAGACGAGACGTTTTCGCCCTTCGCGCCGGTACGCGCCTCCGGATACGGCAGGGCCATGCGATACGATTCACCCTTTCAGGAGGACGGCATTGTTCGCAGCCTCGCGCGGTCTCGATTCCTTCGATCAGTATCTGCAGGACGTAGAACGGTATCCACTCATCTCGGACCCCGAGGAGGAGCGGGCACTCGCGCGAAGAGCTCGAACGGGCGACAAGGAGGCGGCGGAACGCCTCGTCACCGCCAACCTCCGTTTCGTGATTTCGTATGTGAAGAAGTACCAGGGCCGTGGGTTGGGGCTGGCCGAGCTGGTGTGCATCGGCAACGAGGGGTTGCTGAAGGCCGTCAAGAAGTTCGATCCCGACAAGGGCGTCAAGTTCATCTCCTACGCCGTCTGGTGGATTCGGCAGACCGTGTTGCAGGCGCTGGCAGAACAGACCCGTTCCGTCCGTATCCCGCTGAACCAGAACTCCAACCTCGCCCGGCTGGCGCGCACCAGCACCGGGCTCACCCAGCAACTCGGCCGCACCCCGACCGATCAGGAGCTCGCACAGGAGATGGGCGAGCCGATCGAGACCGTGCGCGCACTGCGCCGAGTCGCCGCCACCGAGCTGAGCCTCGACGCCCCCCTCGACCGCGGGGACCGTGACAGTGCCAGCTTTGGAGAGCGCTTTGCCGGCGCCGAGGGAACCGAGATCGAAGAGGACGTGGAGGCGATGGCGCGCCGCCACTACCTCGAGACCATGTTCGACAGCTACCTGACCGAACGCGAGCGCAAGATCCTCTACTTGTACTACGGGCTCGACGATGGCGAAGAGCGCACCCTCGAGGAGATCGGCTCGCTTCTTGGCGTGACTCGCGAACGGATCCGCCAGATTCGGAACAGGGCCTTCGAAAAGCTCCGGGACAGTCCGCAGGGCGACTCGCTCTCCGGTTTCTGGACATCGAACTGACTCCACCCGCGGGTCACACGGCCTCGCTTCGCGGGGTCAGCATCACCATTTCCCGGGCGCGCACCTCCGCTGTGGGTATCGTGACCCCGTCCCGCTCGTAGGAGTCGTACTGCAGGTACCCCTCGACAAACAGCTTGTCGCCCTTGGAAACGTACTCCTCGGCCACCTGCGCGAGCCGGCCCCAGAGATTGATCCGGTGCCAGTCGGTTCGCTCCTCGGCATCTTCGCCCCCGGTGCGCCAATTGGTGGCGAGGGAGACGCGTGCCACCTTCACCCCTGAACTCGTGACGCGCACATCAGGGTCGCTGCCGACATTCCCTATCAGGATGATCTTGTTGACTGAACGGCTCACGGATCGAACCTCCGTTTCGGTGGATGGACGGGTTGCTCATTGGCGCACAAAGTGTGCATGGAACGGAGGGGCGTTCCAATAGCTGGATGGGACTGATTTTTCTCGTCAGCCCTTGCAGTCGTACCACGTCCTCCCGGCGCCGACATCGACCCGGAGCGGAACCTTGAGCTCCAGGGCGGACTCCATGACATCCACCACCGTGTCCGTCAGGTCCGCCACGCGCCCCTCCTCGACCTCGAAGACGAGCTCGTCGTGGACCTGCAGGAGCATGCGTGCACCGGGGTCATCGCCGAGGGCCTCGCGCACTCGAATCATCGCCACCTTGATGAGGTCGGCCGCGGTCCCCTGAATCGGCGTGTTCTGCGCGACCCGTTCGCCGAACTGGCGTACGTTCCATGCCCGGGCCCGCAGCTCGGGGATGTACCGCCGCCTCCCCAGCAGCGTCTCGACGTAGCCCGCTTCCCTGGCCTGCGCCACCTGTTCGTCCAGAAAGCGCCGCACGCCCGCGAAGCGCTCGAAGTACTGCGCGATGAAACGCTTCGCGTCGTCCATCGAGATGCCCAGCTGGCGCGCCAGCCCGAAGGGCCCCTGACCGTAGAGCGTGGCGAAGTTCACCGTCTTGGCCTGGTTGCGCATTTCGCCCGCGACCTCCTCCACCGGCACGTCGAAGATCACCGCCGCGGTCTCCCGGTGGACGTCCTTGCCCTCCCTGAACGCCCGCACGAAGACCTCGTCACCGGAGAAGTGGGCCAGGATCCGCAGCTCGATCTGGGAATAGTCCGCAGTCACCAGCACCGAACCCTCCGGAGCCGTGAATCCGCGCCGCACCTCCCGGCCCACTGCGGTGCGGATCGGAATATTCTGGAGATTCGGATCCGAGGACGACAGACGACCGGTCGCCGCCACAGCCTGATTGAAGGTCGTATGGATCCGCCGCGTGTCCGGATTGACCAGCGAGGGAAGCGCGTCCACATAGGTGTTGCGCAGCTTCTCCAGCTGGCGGTAGTCCATCATCAGGCTCGGCAGCCGATGTCCCTGGATCGCCAGCTCCTCCAGTACGGAGGAATCGGTGGACGGCCCCGTCTTGGTGCGCTTCAGCACCGGCAACTCGAGACGCTCGAAGAGAACCTCCCGCAGCTGCGGCGTGGAGTTGATGTTGAATTCGGTGCCCGCGACCCGGTAGATGTCCTCGCGGATCAGCCGAAGCTCGTCGCCCAGGCGCTTGCTCATCTCCGCGAAGAAGCCCGCATCGATGCCGACGCCGTTCATCTCCATGTCGGCCAGCACCGGGATCAGCGGCATCTCCAGCTCCAGAAAGAGCCCTTCAAGCCCCTGTGCGGCCATTTGATCCGCAAAGCGATGCCAGAGCCTCAGGGGCGCCTCCACGTGCTCACAGGCGAAGACAAGCGCCTCGCTGGCCGCGATGTCCCCGTATTGCCGTCGCTTCTTTCCGGTCCCGAGCACCTTCGCCACAGGCGTCAGTTCCCGGGCCAGGAGGTCGGATGACAGAGCGGCGAGTTCCTTGCGGCGGCGCCCCGGATCCAGTACGTACGACGCCACCAGTACGTCCTGGAGTGAACCGGCCAGCTCCAGCCCGGCGCGGCGGCAGGCGATCAGGGATCGCTTGAGGTCGTGCCCCACCTTGGCGATCCCGGGATCGGCCAGCACCTCGCGAATCGGCCCGAACGCCTCGCTGCTCAGCGCCGGAAGGTTGGGCGCGGGGGTGTCGTCCAGGTCGCCCAGCTCCAGCGACATCGCGGCCCCGTGCGCGACCGGGAGGTAGAAGCACCGCCCCGGCTCGGCCGCGATGGCCACGCCGGCGATCTCTCCGCGAACGGGGTCCAGTGTGCGGTTCAGGACCGCGATCGCCATCGAGCCCGCTTCCCGGCAGGCCTGCGCGATCTCCGCGAGCTCACCTGGATCGGTGACGAGAACCTGGTCGACGACGGCGTCCTCCGTATCCGTCGCCACGTCCCCCGCTGCCACGTCGAGGCGGTCCAGCAGAGTGCGAAACTCGAGCTCGACGTACAGCGCCCGCAGCCGCTCGTTTTCCGGCGCCGAGACCCGCAACTCCTCCAGGTCGGTGTCCAGCTCCAGGTCCGTGCGGATCGTCACCAGCTGCTTGGAGAGGAGCACCTCGTCGCGGTGAGCCTGCAGCGAATCCCGGGCGCGCTTCGCCTTGATCTCTCCGGCGTGGGCCAGCACGGCTTCGACCGTCCCGTACTCCCCGAGGAGCTTCTGCGCCGTCTTGGGGCCGATCCCCGGCGCCCCGGGCACGTTGTCCGAACTGTCCCCCACCAGCGCCAGATAGTCCACCACCTGGCCCGGCTCGACACCGAACCTCTTTCCGGCGCTCCTGGCGTCCACCCACTGCTGCCCCACCCCGTGCGGCCCCCCGCGCCCCGGATTCAGCAGATGGACACCGTCACCCACGAGCTGGAAGAAGTCCTTGTCGCCCGATACGATCACCGCTTCGAGCCCCGCCTCCACCCCGCGCGCGGCCAGGGTGCCGATCACGTCATCCGCCTCCCACCCCTCCACGGCGATCACGCGATCCCCGAATGCCTCCACGAGCTCCCTGATGCGGGGCAGGCTGTCGCGCAGCTCCCGCGGCATCTTCTCGCGAGTCGCCTTGTACTCCGGGTAGAGCTCTTCGCGGTGACTGCGCCCGGCGTCGAAGACCACCGCGATATAGTCCGGCTGGTGCTCGTCGCGTATCGCATGGAGGAAGTTCGCGAAGCCGAAGGGCGCGGACGTGTTCTCCCCCCTCGCGTTGGTGAGGGGGCGATGGATGAAGGCGAAGTACGACCGATAGATCAACGCATAGGCGTCGATCAGGAACAGTCGAGGTGCAGTCTTGGCCGGGATGTCCATGGGGGTAGGCGCCGCGCTGGGCGGTGCTGTTGCTGTTGGAGCGCCCGGCGGACCGAACGAATTGTCAGGCGCGACTTACATTCGCCGCCTGCGGCCCACGATCCGTCTCGCGGATTTCGAATTCGACCTCCTCGCCCTCGGCGAGGGTTCGGAAGCCTTCGCCCTGAATCGAGCTGAAGTGAACGAATACGTCGCTACCCGTCGGGCGCGCGATGAATCCGTAGCCCTTGGAGTCGTTGAACCACTTGACCGTCCCTCTCGCCATTCCCGCATTCCTCCGCAATTACTGATGGTGATGCCGTGCGGCCCGGCCTCCCGGCACGAGTTCGCCGAGTTGCCGCGCTCCATGATGGGGACTGGCGGCTCCGGGCGTCAAGGACCGCCGTAGAGCCAGCGGTACAGCGCCCGGTTCCGCACCACATTCTTGACGTATCCGCGTGTCTCCACGAACGGGATCCGTTCGGTGAACCGATGCGGGTCCTCCGCCTCGGGGAAGCGTCTCCATCGATTGGCGCGGGTCGGGCCCGCATTGTACGCCGAAAGCACGATCGGGATGTCGCCGTCGTAGCGTTCCATCAGGTCAGCCAGATACCTCGTTCCCAGGTGGACATTCACCTCGGCGGTCCTGAGCGATTCAGTGCGATAGCCGCGGGGGCCGAGCGCGCGCGCCAGCTGTCTTCCGGTCGCCGGCATGATCTGCATGAGACCGATGGCGCCTGCCGATGACCCGATCGTCGGCACGAAGGCGCTTTCCTGCCGAATGAGTCCCGCGACCAGGTATGGATCCAGCCCCAGCTCCTCCGCCCGTGAGGTGATCAGCGCCCGGTGCGGGAAGGGATACACCGCCTCCAGCAGCGCCCGGCTCCACTCCTCCCCCCGCTTCCGCAACTCCCGCCCCAGGCGAATGCCGTCGATGGTGCGTCCGCTGTAGTTGAGGGCGCGGGCAAGGCCGAGCATGAGTTCGGGCGAATCCCGTACGGCGGTCTTCATCCTGGCAACGTGGGCTTCCGCACCCTCCGTCAGGCCGGCTTCGTCCAGTGTCGCCAACACCTCCAGGTCGCGGGACAGCCACTCCGGAAGCGGGGGAGGCGGCCCGGTGACCGGCTCGAGGTTGAGGGATGGAGCGGCGCGTTCTCCTTCGGCGGCCAGATGCGCGTAGTACGAGAGTGGACTCTCGGCGTGCAGGCGGGCCAGCAGATCCCCGGTGCCCGCGGTGTCGCCTGCCGCCCGGGCGGCGCGCGCCAACCAGTAGCTCGCCTCTTCCCAGCGTCGACCGTTCGGGTACGCCTCCAGGTAGTCCGCGAACACCTGCGCAGCCTGCGGATGCTCCCCGCGGGAGAGGTGGATCTGCGCCCGGCGCATCCGCGCCAGCCCCGATCGGTCGGTGTCGGACATCGACGCGGCGTCGCTGTATGCCTCGATCGCCTGGTTCAGGCGGCCGGCATTCCGGTGGTCTTCCCCGCGGAAGAACACGACGTCCACCGCCTGGGGCGAGGACGGGTATCTCTCGACCAGCCGCTCCTGCAGGATGCGGGAGTCGCCGTGCCGCCCCTGCCGGGTCCGGATCGTGGCCCACGCGCGCAGCGCCGCCGCTCCGACGGCCTGGTCCTCCGAGGTCTGGAGTTCGCGGTACACCTCCACCGCGCTTCCCCGGTTGCCGCTGCCGTTGTAGGCCCGGGCAAGCGCGAGCTTCTCGGATTCGCCAAGCACCGCGCCTGCCCTCACCGCCACCCTCCAGGCCCGGACCGCCAGGCCGAATTCGGCCGCGCGGCCGAATGCCGTCGCGACGAGCCGCAGGATCTCGGGCCCCGAGTTCCTCGCGACTCTCCAGTGCGCGTTCGCAGCGGCCAGGGCTTCACTTCCCGAAGTCGTCGCGTACAGCAGGTCCTCCATCGCGGCCACGGCGCCCGCCGAGTCTCCCAGAGCCAGCCGGTATCGCCATTCCCGGCCCATTCGCCCAACCCGAGCCGCTCCGGTCACCTGATCAGGCTCGATCTCCCTCAGGGTCTCCAGGGCCCGGGCGGTATCGCCGGAGGTCGCCCATGCGTCCGTTTCCAGCGCCCAGCCGGCGCGGAGTGCCGACGAATCCGTGACGAGCGCCAGAAAGCGCGAGACCTGCTCGGCGTGGCCGGCCTCGGCGAGCGTGCGGGCAGCCGCCAGCGCGGTCCATTCCGCCACCTCGGGGGACCGGGCGGAGAGCTCCAGGACCTGTGAAGCGGCCTCGTCGTGCTGACCGACTTCGGCCAGCTGGCGAGCCAGGAAGGACCGGGCGACGAGGGCCTCGCGAGAATCCTCGGGCGCTGTCCCGAGCAGGCGCCGGAAGGCCAGAGCCGCGCCGTTGTCGTCACCGGCAGCCTGTCGGGCGGTGCCCAGCATGTGCCAGTAGCGCGGCGGCGCCTGCGCCGTGTCGATGTCGCCGGCCGTCAGCGCCGCGCTCGCTCCGTCCCAGTTTTTCCAGCCTGCCTCGGCCTCGGCGAGAAGCATCCGGTCGGCGAGCGAGGCCGACTCCAACGGAGCGACGCTGCTCCTCAGGCCCAGACTGGCCTTCCAGAAGCGTCCCTCGGCCAGGTGCCGGCGCACCGAATCGGGGATCGCGCGCTCACGTCCTCCGGTCGTCTCCTGTCCGGCAACGGGACAAAACAGGGGGATGGCGGCCCAGGTCACTGCCGTCAGAAGCAGTGTCCGGGCCGCCATCCCCCGAAGGGTTGCCGCCTGGGGCGGGGATCCCCGCTGAATGGTCCTCAAGCGGGGTCGCGCCACAGACGCCTATGGACGATGGAAGGGAATCAGTCCCCGGCGCCCTGGCCCGCCTGCATCGCGAAGAGGGCGTCGATCATCTTCTGTGCCGACTCCTCCATGTCGATGACAAGGTGGTCGATCCGCGACACGAAGTAGTTGTGGGCGATGCTCACCGGAATCGCGATCGCCAGCCCCGCAGCCGTCGTGGTCAGGGCGATCTTGATCCCCGACGCGACCGTGGTGGCGTCCACCTCGCCCGCCAGCTCGATGGCCTGGAAGGCGGCGATCATCCCCATGACCGTTCCAAGGAAGCCCAGAAGCGGCGCCACGTTGGTGAGCGTGGCCAGAACGACCAGCCCGCTCTCGAGCTTCGACAACTCGATCAGCCCCTGGTTCTCGATCGCCTTCATCACGCGGTCCGTACCCTCGTCCTGACGCTCCAATCCGGCGTGCAGGATGTTGGCGGCGGGCGAGTTGGACTCGCGCGTGACTTCAAGCGCTTCCTTGATCTGATGCTGCGACAGCAACTCGTCGACCTCGCGCAGGATGCGTCGGGTCGAACCGGCCTTTCGGAAGATGTCGAAGAACTTCCAGATGATCACCAGGATCCCGACAAGAAGGCACAGACCCAGCGGCCACCGCATGATGCCGGCGTCCTCCCAGGACTGCATCATCTGCTCGGTGAAGGTGAGATCTGGGGCTTCCATGCCTGGAAGCTGGAGCAGTACGTCGAAGACGCTCATCAAGCTGGCCAAAGGAACCTCCTGCGGTCGATCCTGAGCTGATGTTGGTTATTGGCCGCGCAATCCCGCGCGACTAACGAGTCTATGGGCACCGGGGCCCGTGTGGCAACGGCTTGGCATAATGAGCAGGACCCTTGGGACTGTCAACCCTGCCGCACCCGGCGCCGCCGCCGCCGGGCGGTCGTCATCCGTCATTTGTGAGACGCCGGCGCCCTATCGTCGCCACGTCCACGCCCGCGAACCGTACTTTTCTTCATAGTCCGTGGCCACCGCCTCTTCCCGCGCGGTCATGCGGCCCTCGGCCCAGCGTCCTCCCAGGGAGCCGGACAGGCCACCGCTCAACGCCTCCACCAGACGGGTCCAGGGAGGCACCTCGCCCAATGCCTCCGCGAGGGTGATCGCGTGCAGCCCTGGCGCCAACGCGAACAACGGACTCTGGTCGGCGACGAGGAGAAGCGAGCCGTGCTGCAATACGGCCTGGCCGATCCGAACCTGAGCGCTGCCCACGAGCTTGCGGCCGCAGATGGTCACTTCTCCCTCGGCCGGCTCCAGGAAGCAGGGGCCCGCATCGGGCGGGAGCGCGCGCCCGGACGCCGCGCCGGCATCCACCCCCAGTCTTCGCAGGCCGTCCACCAGCCCCTCGTTGACGCGTCGGTACACCTGCCTCGGCCCGCCGCAGGCCCTGGCCGGCAACACGACCGAATAGGTCAGTTCTCCGTCGTGCAGCACCGCGCGGCCTCCGGTGGGCCTCCGCACCACTCCGATCCCCGGCCGGGCTCGCAGGAACTCCCGGTAGCCGGCGGCAAACGGTTCGTTGCGTCCCAGGGACAGGGTCGCCGGCTTCCAGCGGTAGAAGCGCGCCGTCGCAGTCCCAGGGCGAAGCGCGGCAGCCAGCGCGTGATCCCGCGCCATGTTGGCCGCGCCGGAGAGCGCACCGTCGACGAGGATCCGCCAGTCGAGATCCCGGGTCGGATTCCTTCGCTCGCCCACGGCTTCAGGGGGCGAAGACATCTCCCGCTTCCGTGACCTGAACCTTCGCCCTGTCTCCGACGAGGTCGCGGAACCGCTCCGGATCCTGGGCGATCAGCGGCCATGTGTTGTAGTGGATCGGCACGACAACGTCCGGCTCGATGAACCCGGCAGCCGTGGCCGCGTCCTCCGGCCCCATCGTGAAGTTGTCGCCGATCGGCAGCAGCGCCACGTCGACCTTGCCGCGCAGAAGCTGCATGTCGAGGAGCAGCGCGGTATCGCCCGCATGGTAGATGCGCTTGCCGTCGAGCTCCATGAGGAATCCGCCCGGCACCGTCGTGAACTGTCCGGTGGTGTCGCCGTGGACCTGTCCCCCGTGCAGCGCCGGGGTCATCTTCACCCGTCCGAAGGGGAAGTCGTAGCCCCCGCCGATGTGCATCGGGTGCCCGCCCGCGATGCCTTGCGTCTCGGCGAAGGAAACGATCTCGAAGGTGGAGATCAGGGTGGCGCCCGTCTCGCGCGCCAGAGGAATCGCGTCGGCGAAGTGGTCGAAGTGCCCGTGGGTGCAGAGGATGTAGTCCACCCGACCCACGTCGGCGCGCTTCACATCAGACAGTGGGTTGTCGTCGAAGAAGGGGTCGATGACGAGCCGCGTGCCGTCATCCATTTCGACGGTAAAGGTCGACTGTCCGTGGAACGTCAGTTTGGCCACTTTGCTGTTCTCCTTGCGTCGGCTGTCCTTCGGTCCGGCCCTGGCTCAGTCCTTGCCCTCGACTTCGGCATACGCCTCGATCGGGGCGCAGGTGCAGATCAGGTTTCTGTCACCGTGGGCGTTGTTCACCCGGCCCACATGCGGCCAGAACTTGTAATCGCGCAGCCAGGGGGCCGGGAACGCCGCCTGTTTGCGTGTGTATCCGTGCGTCCAGGCCGCGGCCGTCACCTCGTGGGCCGTGTGCGGGGCGTTCTTGAGCGCGTTGTCCTGACGGTCCTGCAGGCCCATTTCGACCTGCTCGATCTCGGCGCGGATTGAAATGAGCGCCGCGCAGAAACGATCCAGCTCCGCCTTCGACTCGCTCTCGGTGGGTTCGATCATGATCGTCCCGGGAACCGGGAACGCGATCGTCGGCGCGTGGAACCCGTAGTCCATCAGGCGCTTGGCCACATCCTCCTCGGTGATCCCGGTCTTCTTCTTCAGGGGACGGATATCGATGATGAACTCGTGGGCCACCCGGCCGCTTCCGCTGCCCCACCAGTACAGGACCTCGAAATGGTCCTCCAGACGCACCGCCATGTAGTTGGCGCTCAGGATCGCCGTCTGCGTCGCCGCGGTGACGCCGTCGCGTCCCAGTAGCGCGATGTACGCCCACGAGATGAGCAGGATGCTCGCGCTGCCCCAGGGCGCCGCCGACACAGGCCCGATCGCGCTTTCGCCGCCGGTGGGCACCACGGGGTGGCCGGGCAGGTACGGCGCCAGCTCGGCGGTCGCGCAGATCGGTCCCATCCCCGGACCGCCGCCCCCGTGGGGGATCGCGAAGGTCTTGTGCAGGTTGATGTGGATGACGTCCGCACCGTAGTCGCCGGGGCGGCACAGTCCCACCTGCGCGTTCAGGTTTGCGCCGTCGAGGTAGACGTAGCCGCCGTGACGGTGCACGATTTCGCAGATGTTGCTGATCTCCTCCTCGAAGACGCCGTGCGTGGACGGGTAGGTCACCATCACCGCCGCGAGACGGTCCGCGTGCTGCTCGGCCTTGGCCGCCAGATCCTCCACGTCCACGTTGCCGCGTTCGTCGCAGCGCACGACCACCACCTGCATCCCCGCCAGCACGGCGCTCGCAGGGTTGGTGCCGTGCGCGGATGACGGAATCAGGCAGATGTCGCGGTGATGCTCGCCCTTCGCGTGGTGCCGTGCGCGGATGACGAGGAGTCCGGTGTATTCTCCCTGCGCACCCGAGTTGGGCTGGAGGGACACCGCCGGCAGGCCGCTGATCTCGGCGAGCCATTCGCTGAGCTCCGACACGATCCGGGCATACCCCTTCGCCTGTTCCCGGGGCGCGAAGGGGTGCAGCTGGCCGAACTCGGGCCAGGTGACCGGTGTCATCTGCGTGGTCGCGTTCAGCTTCATCGTGCACGAGCCGAGCGGGATCATGCTGGTGTTGAGCGACAGGTCCCGCGACTCGAGACGGTGGATGTAGCGCAGCATCTCCGTTTCGGAGTGGTACGAGTTGAAGACCGGGTGGGTCAGATAGTCGCTGGTGCGATTGAAGGGGACCGGGTAGTCGCCCGGCTCGTAGGACGCGGCCAGTCGTTCCGCCTTCATCTCCGAACCGAAGACCGCCAGCAGATCGTCCAGGTCGGCCGGCGTCACGGTCTCGTCGAGGGCGACGCCCAGCGTGCCGTCGCCGAAGTCGCGCAGGTTGATCCGCTTCCCCCGGGCACCGGCAAGCACGCTGTCCACCGAGGCGGCCGGCCTGACGCGCAGCGTGTCGAAGAAGGTCTTGTGAATGACCGTGTTGCCCGCCAGCTCCAGGCCGAGCGCGAGCGTCGCCGTCTGTTTGCGAATGCGCCCGGCGATCCGCCGGATCCCCTCGGGCCCGTGATACACCGCGTACATCCCCGCCATAACGGCCAGAAGCACCTGCGCCGTGCAGATGTTCGAGGTAGCCTTCTCGCGACGGATGTGCTGCTCCCGGGTCTGCAGCGCCATGCGCAACGCCGGATCGCCGTGACGGTCGACCGAAACCCCGATGATGCGCCCGGGAAGCTGCCGCTTGAACTTCTCCCGGCACGCGATATAGGCCGCGTGGGGACCGCCGTAGCCCATCGGCACGCCGAGCCGTTGTGCATTGCCCACGGCCACATCCGCGCCGAAGTCTCCCGGCGGCGTAAGCAGGGCCAGCGCCATCAGGTCGGCGGCCACCACGACATGGCTCCCCGCCGCGTGGGCCGCATCGCAGAGCGCGCGATAGTCGTGTACGGCGCCATCGGTGGCCGGGTATTGCAGCAGCGCCCCGAAGACATGGTGGTCGAAGGCGAAGTCGGCGCTCGGTCCCACCCTGACCTCGATCCCCAGCGGTTCGGCGCGCGTGGCGACGACGCCGATCGTCTGAGGGTGGCAATCCTCCGCGACGAGGAACACGTGGCCGCGCCTGCGCCGCCCCTGTCCGTACAGCATCGACATGGCTTCGGCGGCGGCGGTTCCCTCATCCAGAAGGGAGGCGTTGGCGATCTCGAGGCCGGTGAGGTCCATGACCGCCGTCTGGAAGTTGAGCAGCGCCTCCAGCCGGCCCTGCGCAATCTCGGCCTGGTACGGTGTGTATTGTGTGTACCAGCCCGGATTCTCGAG
Organism: Longimicrobiales bacterium; assembly: GCA_965211645.1. Taxonomy (GTDB): domain Bacteria; phylum Gemmatimonadota; class Gemmatimonadetes; order Longimicrobiales; family Gaopeijiaceae; genus Bin94. The sequence continues at coordinate 2,368,774 of OZ242947.1, forward strand.
GATGTTCCTCTGAATCACGCCCGGAGTGATCGTGCCCGAGTACCCCATCCCCAGGTAGCTGCGCCAAACCTCGTTCTCGGCAGCGATGTCCCGGAGGCGCCGAAGCAGCTCGGCCTCCGGAACGCCCTCGGGGATGTCAAGAGCCCTTCTGAAACGGATCGCGGAGGGGACGGTCTCGTCCATCAGCTCGTCGAGACTCGAGCACCCGACGACCTCGAGCATCTCCTGCACATCGCGGTCGCCGGGCCCCAGATGCCGAGCTGCGAAATCGGGAGGGTGGCCTATCGATGTCGGCATTTACTCGCCGATATGCTCCGCGTAGCCGGCCACGTCCATCAGCTCGTCCAACTCGCCGGGATCGTCGACCCGCAACGAGATCATCCATCCCTCGCCGTAGGGATCCGTGTTCACGAGGGAGGGGTCGTCGTCGAGGTCGTCGTTGACGTCCACGACCTCGCCCGCAACCGGGCAGTACAGGTCGCTCACCGCCTTCACGGCCTCGATCGTGCCGAAGGTCTCCATGGGCGCGAAGCTCTCGCCCGGTTCCGGAAGTTCGACGTATACCACGTCACCGAGTTCGCCCTGAGCGTAGTCGGTGATGCCGACGAGGAAGACACCGGGCTCGTCGGTTTCCTTCAGATACTCATGCTCTTCCGTGTACTTGAGTCCGTCGGGTATGTGAGACATCGGGCGTCTCCGCTGCAGTGTTTCCGGGATGTGTGGGCTGGATCGGGAGCGACAGAAAAAAAGCCGTCAGGGGCCAAGGCGTCAAGCGCGGCGGCGGCGCTTCGCGTGCATTCGGCCCGTTGGTTACATTACCGATCCTCGGGGGACGCTGGTGAATGATGTCTCCCGTCGAGTGAAGGAACCCCGCTGCAAACCGCCGGTGTACGGAGAAGTCATGACCACCCTGGCCCACCCCCCCGCGCTGACCGCCCTCAGCGAAGAGGAGGCGATGTTTCGCGACGCGGTTCGCGAATTCGCCCAGTCGGAGGTGGCGCCCAGGGTCGCCCGGATGGAGGCGGCCGGAGAGATCGACTCCGAGCTGATCTCCATGTTCTTCGAGCTCGGCTTCATGGGCATCGAGGTCCCCGAGCACTATGGGGGCATCGGCAGCAACTTCTTTACCGCCGCCATCGTCGTGGAGGAGCTTTCGCGGGTCGACCCGTCGGTCGCGGTCCTGGTCGATGTCCAGAATACCCTGGTCAACAATGCCCTGATGACCTGGGGCACGCAGGAGCAGCTCGGGCGGTTTCTCCCCAGGCTCGCGGCGGGAACCGTGGGGGCCTACGCCCTTTCCGAGGCGGGCAGCGGCTCGGACGCCTTTGCACTTCTCCTGCGCGCAGTTCCGGACGGCGACGACTGGGTCCTCAACGGACGCAAGATGTGGATTACGAACGGGGCCGAGGCCGGCATCTACATCATATTCGCAAATGTGAGCCCGGAGTTGGGCTACAAGGGCATCACGGCCTTTCTGGTGGAACGGGACATGCCGGGGTTTTCGGTCGGCAAGAAGGAGGACAAGCTCGGCATTCGCGCGTCCTCCACCACCGAGCTGATTCTTGACGAAGTACGGGTCCCCGCCGACAACGTCCTCGGAGAAGTGGGCAAGGGGTACAAGGTCGCGATCGAGACGCTCAACGAGGGACGCATCGGGATCGGTGCGCAGATGCTGGGACTGGCCCAGGGCGCGTTCGATCACACGGTGAAGTACGTGCAGGAGCGGGAGCAGTTCGGCCGGCCGGTCGCCGAGTTTCAGGGTGTCCAGTTCCAGTTGGCCGAAATGGCCACGGATATCGAGGCTTCCCGCCTCATGGTGTACAACGCGGCGCGCTTGAAGGACAGTGGGGACCGGTTCCTGCGGGAAGCCGCCATGGCCAAGCTCCATGCATCCCAGATGGCCCAGAGGGTATCTTCACTGTGCATCGACCTGCACGGCGGGTACGGCTTCACCCGGGAATACGCGGTCGAGAAGTTCTACCGGGACGCCAAGATCGGGACGATCTACGAGGGAACCAGCAACATGCAGCTTCAGACCATCGCAAAGGATCTGCTCCGTGGCTGAGCGGGCGCGGCTTTCGCCCGGCGGCCCCGAGCGAGGGGAGATGACATGGGCGTATTAGGTATCCGCGAGATCCTTTTCGTGCTGGCCGTGGTTGTGCTGATCTTCGGCGCCAGGCGCATCCCCCAGATCGCCGCCGGACTGGGGTCGGGCATCCGCAACTTCAAGGGGTCGCTTCGCGCGGGCAACGAAACCGATTCCGAAGACGTTGGCGACCGGGAAAGGTAGCAGCCCGGAGAGTTCGGGGCTGGGCGGGGCGACGCATGAGACCCGGCGTCTTCCCCTGCTCTTTCTCACGGTACTGGTCGACCTCGTCGGCTTCGGCATCGTACTGCCGCTCCTCCCGCTCTATGCCCGCGATTTCGGCGCGGACGGGGTTCAGACCGGACTGCTGGTCAGCATCTATTCCCTCGTGCAGCTGGTCATGGCGCCGATCTGGGGACGGATCTCGGACCGCGTGGGGCGGCGTCCCGTCCTCATCCTCGGGCTCCTGGGCAGCGGTGCGGCGTACCTGGTGTTCGCAAATGCCGGATCGCTGGGCATGCTGTTCCTCTCCCGTATCGTCGGCGGCATCGGGGGCTCCACCATTCCCGTCGCGCAGGCCTACATCGCCGATGTGACGCCTCCCGCGCGGAGGGCCGGCAACATGGGCCTGATCGGCGCCGCCTTCGGGCTCGGCTTCGTCATCGGCCCCATGCTGGGCGGGATTCTCTCGGGAGTGTCACCCGGCGCCCCGGCCGCCCCGGGCTACACCGCGGCCGCGCTGTGCGTCGCCAACGCATTCGCAGCCATCCTGTTCCTTCCGGAGTCGCGCCGGCCCGGCGCCACCGAGCGGACCGAGCGCTTCAATCTTCGCACCTCGGTGACCCAGGCCGCCTCGTCCCGTCAGATCCTCTTCGTCCTCGGGACCTACCTGGTCGTCACGATGGCTTTCGCCACCCTTCAGCCGACCCTGTCGCTCCTGGCTTCGGCGCGCTTCGGGCTGGGAGCCCGCGAGGCGGGATACCTCTTCGCGCTCCTGGGAGTGGTCTCGGCGATCGTACAGGGCGGGCTGGTGCGCAGAATCGTGCCCCGCACCGGCGAGCGCACGCTCTTGCTTCTGAGCGCACTCCCCTTCTCCCTCGGACTGGCGGTCATGGGCGCCGCAGTGACAACGCCGGTCTTCCTCCTGGGCCTGGTTCTGGTCGGCATCGGCTACGGGGGGACGATCCCCACCGTGCTGGGCCTGCTGTCACGCGCCGTCGAGCCGAAGCGGCAAGGTGCCGTGCTGGGACTCGGCCAAAGCGTGGGATCGCTGGCACGTGTACTGGGCCCAGCCATGGCCGGCGCGCTCTTCGACGTTCGCCTGGCGCTGCCCTACTTCGCGGGCGCGGTCCTGATCGTTTTGGCCACGCTCCTGGCCGGCCAGGTGCGCCAACCCGAAGAGCAAGCAGCGTGAGTCCGGCCGTCGTCCTCCACCAGCCCCAGGACCTCGTCAACATCGCCGGGGTCGTCCGGGCGATGGCCAACATGGGGCTGTCGCGTCTGACCGTTGTCGATCCGGCAGAGTTCGACCCGAGGAGGATTACGGGGATCGCCCACCGCACCGGCCACATCGTGGACCGGATCAGGCAGGCAGACACGCTCGACGAAGCGCTCGCCGGCGCGACGTACGTGGTGGGCACCTCGGCGCGCGCACGCACGGCGCAGCGCAACTACCGCCGCCCGCGGGACCTGGCCGCCACGATGCAGCACCGCGCCCGCGAAGGGGAGGTCGCAATCGTCTTCGGTCGCGAGGACCGCGGCCTCTCGAACGAAGCGCTCGATCGCTGTCACGATGTGCTGGTCATCCCCACCGACCCGGGGCACTCCTCGCTGAATCTCGCTCAGGCTGTCCTGCTGGTCAGCTACGAGCTCTTCCTGGCCGGCGGAATCGAACCGGAGCCGCTCCCCCGGGGGAAGCGTTCACTGGGACCCGCATCGGCCGCCGAGCTGGAAGAGATGTACGGCGCGCTGAAACAGGGACTGGCGCGAATCGAGTTCTTCAAGGCCCGCAAGCCGGAGAGCGTGATGAGGGTCCTCCGGACCGTCTTCGGACGAACCGGCCTGGACGCACACGAGGCCCGGCTCGTGCGCTCGATCGGGTACGAAATCCGGAACTGGGCCGACCGCCGGGGCGATATGTAAAGCGGACATTACATCATGTAACGTCGTCATTACAGACAACAACGTGTGGGCAATGCGGACCAACGCTCGAGCCGCCCTCCTGCCCCTCCGCGTCCTACCCCTCCGCCTCCAGCGGCTCCGGATCCACCTGTGGCTGCCAGATCTGAATCGCGGGGAAGGTGGACAGGAACCACCGCACCGCGATGAGGAACAGGCCGAGGAACATCAGCCCGATCAGCGGCGTCGCGACCGAGAACACGGGGTCGCCCTCGTGGTGCAGGGACGGGAAGATGAGCATGTAGTGCCAGAGCCAGAGTCCAGCCAGCACCACCATCGCAAAGCCCTGCAGAACCTGGGGCGTTTTCTTCGGACGCACGCCGAGAAGACCGCCGAACGGCACCACGAAGCACAGCACGATCACCGCCGCCGAGAGGCCGCCCCACGGGTCGCCGACGCGCGTGTTGATCCACGCCTGCTCCCAGGGCAGCTTGCCGTACCAGATGACGATGTACTGGGACCAGAAGAGATAGGTCCAGAAGACCGTGAAGGCGAAGGTGAGCTTGCCCAGGTCCCACAGGACCGCCGAGCCGACATGTTCCCTGAAGCCCGGGGTCCGCCGTTTGAGCGCAATCGCGGCCACGGCCGTCGCGGCGAAGCCGCTCCAGAAAGCCCCCATGAAGAACCACCCGCCGAAGAGCGTCGAGAACCAATGGGGTTCGAGCGACATGGCCCAGTCGAAGACCAGCATGGTCATGACCGCCGCATAGACGAGCACCATCACCGGCGCCAGCCGGGTCATGCGGTGATAGCTGCGGTCTTCCTCCTCCTCCTGGCCCGCCCATCCCCTGATGAGGCGCTGATGCCACCAACTGCGCCCTTTCGCTTCACGCTCGGCCGCGGTGCGCGCCTGCCCCACCCTGCCCAGGTCGGGCCGAATGGCGAGGTACACGAAGCCCAGCCCCAGGGCGAACAGCACCAGCACTCCCACAAGGTTTCGGCTCAGCAGGAAGGGAACGTTCAGCCACGCCGCCTTCTTCTGCACGATCGGGTCGTGCGCCATCATCTCGATCCACGGGAAGTAGTCCTCCCGCAGGTTGAGCAGCATGGGCAGGAACAGAACGAATGCAATCGGGAGGTAGGCGGCGAACGACTGGTGAATCCGGCGCACGGACCAGTTCCACTTGGCCTTCACCATCCATGTGACCGCCGCGACCATCACCCCGCCCATGGCGATCGAGGTGAAGTAGTTCCAGTTGACGACGTACGACTTCCAGGCCAGCGCCGGATCCCGGAATAGCGTCACGAAGAACGAGACGACGCCCACCAGCACCATGAGCTGGAGCACCCTGCCGAGCAGGCCGCCGCGCTCCAGGTAGCGGACCGGGATCGAGCCGGGGATCGAGTGCGAGCTCATTCGGTCAGCTCCCGGCCTCTGCGGCGCTTGTGGCAGGCCCCTGCAACTGTCGCACGTAGTTCACGATGTGCCACCGGTCGTAGTGGCCGATCTGGTGCCCGTACGCGGGCATCACCCCGCGTCCCACCCGGATCATCCCGTAGATGTAGCCGTCGGTCCGCGCGATCGCGACCTCGCCGTTCAGCGGATAGGCCGCCATCAGCGGATGGAGTTCGAAGATGTAGCCGGTCGTGCCCGCGCCATCCGGACCGTGGCAGACGATGCACACCCGCTCGTACAGCTGCTCCCCGCGCGCCAGGGATTCGGCGGTGGGCGGCACGGGGTTGGTCAGCGAGTCGACCACCTCGGGACGCTGCACGATGTCTTCCTGGGTGAACGGGGGCGGCACGTCCGCGCTTCCCTCGGGCTGCCCGACGTTCACGTCGAAGTGCCCGGCCGCGTAGTTGCCCGCCGAAATCGGGACCGTGCCCTCCGGCGGCAACATGGTCATCTCGTAGGGGTCGAACGAGGGCTGGTCGCGCATGCTTCGGCCGAAAATGGCCGCCATCGCGTCGTCCAATGGCGTGCATGCGCCAGCGCCCAGCACACCTGCGCACGCGGCCAAAACCACCGCCGACCGCACCGACCGCTGCCCGCCCCTAGACATCGAACCCCTCGGGATCTTCCCGCAACTCGGCGGGGTCGAAGCCGCTCAGAATCTCCTTCACCGCACGCGCCTGCGCCTCCGGGGCGGTGACGTATACGCCGAAGCTGCCGTTGGAGCACTCGGGGTGATACGCGACCATCCGCCTCAGGTTGGGCAGCCCCGCATTGATGAAGAGACCGATCACCGTGGACAGCGCGCCGAAGAGGATCGCGCACTCGAAAGCGATGACCACGTAGGCCGGGATCGAGAAGATCGGCTTCCCGCCCGTCACCAGCGGCCAGTCCATCGAAGTCCAGGTCGTGAAGGCGAAGCCCGTCGCCGCGCCCGTCATGGCGCCGGCCAGAGTGAACACCCGCACAGGGCTGTGCTTCAGGGCCAGGCCCTCTTCCAGCAGGTGGTGCTCGGGAAGCGGGGCATAGGCGCGGAAGCCCTTGTGGCCCGCCGCCCGCAACGCCTTGCAAGCGTCGATGGTCGAGTCGAGGTGCTCGAAGAGGGCGAAAAAGCCCCGGTGCCCCTGTCGGCGCTTCGCCGGAATCATCTCGTGCCCTCCTCGCTCGGGATCACGTCGCGGCCTTCTCGCTGCCCCGCATCGGCGGCGGCACCACCTCTTTCATCTCGGCGATCGCCACCGGCGGCAACAGGCGGGTGAAGAGCAGGAACCAGAACCCGAACCAGGCAAAGCTCCCCAGCAGGATCCCCATCTCGACGATCGACGGCCGGTAGAGCCCCCATGCCCACGGCTCGTACTCGTGCGACAGCGAGGTGACGATGATCACGTAGCGCTCGAACCACATCCCGATGTTGATGAAGAGCGAGATCACGAACAGCGCCGCGATCGATCTTCGCACCCGCTTGAACCACAGCATGAGCGGGACAAAGCCGTTGCAGGTGAGCATGATCCAGTTGGCCCACCAGTAGTGGCCGAACACGCGGTTCCAGAACGATCCGCGCTCGGGCGGCTCGCCGGAATACCACGCCAGGAAGTACTCGGTGAGGTAGGCATACAGGACGATGCTGCTGGTGAGCAGGCACAGCTTGGCCATGGCCTCGAAGTGCTTGACGGTCAGGTAGTCCTCGAGCCCGAAGAACTTGCGCATCGGGACCGCCAGCGTGATCACCAGCCCGACCCCCGAGAAGATCGCTCCGGCCACGAAGTACGGCGCGAAGATCGTCGTGTGCCATCCCGGCACGATCGCCATGGCGAAGTCCCACGACACCACGGAGTGCACCGAGAGCACCAGCGGGGTCGCGAGCGCGGCCAGGTAGATGTACGCCTTCGAGAAGTGGTGCCACTCGCGGTCGGTCCCGCGCCAGCCGAGCGAGATGATCTGGTAGAACTTCCTGCGCAGGCCGCGGGCCTGGTCGCGCGCGGCCGCCAGATCGGGGATCGTGCCCAGGTAGAAGAAGACGGCCGATACCGTGAAGTAGGTCGTGATCGCGAAGACGTCCCAGACCAGCGGCGACCGGAAGTTCGGCCACAGGAAGCGCGAGTTCGGGTAGGGGATCAGCCAGTAGGCGTGCCATACCCGGCCGACGTGGATGAGCGGAAAGAGACCCGCCGTCATCACCGCGAAGACCGTCATCGCCTCCGAGGCGCGGTAGATCGCCTGGCGCCACGGCGCGCGGAACAGGAAGAGAATGGCCGAGATCAGCGTACCCGAGTGCGCGATGCCGACCCAGAAGACGAAGGTGGTGATATAGACGCCCCACCCGACCGGTGCATTCAGCCCCGAGACCCCGATCCCCGCGTAGATCTGGTAGAACCACGAGGCCAGGAAGATGCCCACGCCCGTCGCGGCCATGCCGAAGAGGATCCACCAGCCCTTGCCGGGCCGGGACAGCACCTTGAGGACATCGCGGTTGACGTCCTCGTAGGTCCCCACGTCGGGGTTGGGCAGCGTCCCCCGCTGCCTCAGGTCGGCAGTCGCCATCTAGTGCCCGCCCCCTTCCACATCGTGAAAGGTGACCTTCTTGAGGTAGTGGACCGCCGGCTGCGTGTTGATCAGGGCATCCAGCACCCGGTAGGTGCGCTCGTCCTCGGCGAGCGCCGCCACCTGCGAGTCGTGGTCCTTGATGTTGCCGAAGGTGATCACGTCGCTCGGGCACACGCTCTGGCACGCGGTGTAGACCTCGCCGTCGCGGATGTCGCGTTCCTCTACCGCCGCCCGGTTCTGCGTCTCCCGGATCCGCTGCACGCAGAAGGTGCACTTCTCCATGACGCCGTTGTCGCGCACCGTCACGTCCGGGTTGAACTGCCAGTTCATGGGCTCGGGGATCTCCCGGGTGTACCGGTACCAGTTGAAGACCCGGACCTTGTAGGGGCAGTTGTTGGCGCAGTACCGCGTCCCCACGCAGCGGTTGTAGGCCTGCGCGTTGAGCCCGTCCGGGGTGTGGTAGGCGGCGAACACCGGGCAGACGGGCTCGCAGGGCGCGTTGTTGCAGTGCTGGCAGAGCATCGGCAGGAAGCGGATGTCCACCGGCCCGGAATGCGACGCGTCCACGGTCTCGTAGTAGCGCTCCAGGCGCATCCAGTGCATCTCGCGCCCCATGGTCGCCTGCATCTCGCCGACCCACGGGATGTTGTTTTCGGCCTGGCAGGCCGTGATGCAGGCGCCGCAACCCGTGCACTTGTCGAGGTCCATGGCCATGGCCCACCTGGGGTGGTCCTCGCCATAGGGGCCGAAATCCGAACCCGGGAGCGGGAAGTCCTCGGCGCGCCCCTCGGTGTCCACCGTGCGGAACCCGCCGCCTTCCTGCAGCTCGCGGAGCTGGCCGTGCCCACCCTCGGCCTCGTGGTCGGCCTCTTCGGCTGCATGGCCCAGCGCTGCCAGCGCCACGGCAGGCGTCACGTTGCGGTCGTCCTGGACCTCCGAGCCTTCGTTCGTGGTCAGGCGGCGCCACGCCCCCGTCGCGGTGACCGTCGCCCGGGTCGAGACCAGCGCGACCGCACCCGAATGGGCGTCGGTGGCGCCGTTCAGCAGGCCCATCGGGTTGACCCCGTTGCCGTTGGCGTACTGGCCGTAGTCGGTGTGGCCGCCGCCCATGGCGATGGCAACCGCGTCTTCGCGAATGCCGGGATACACCCAGACTGGAACTTCCACCGCACCCGCGCCCGTCTCGACGGTCACAACGTCGCCCTCGCGAAGCCCCAGGCGCTCCACTGTGGCCGGATTCATCTCCACCCACGAGTGCCACATGATCTTCGATACCGGATCGGGCAGCTCCTGGAGCCACGGACGGTTCGCGTGCGCCCCGTCTCCGAAACGCGGCGAGGGGTACACCAGCAGCGTCAGCTCTCCGTCGCCTCCGATAGCCGGGGCATCGAAGCTGACTGCCGTGGACGGGGATTGCAGCGCGCCGATCGACGGCGTCGCGTCGGCATAGGACACCGAGCCGGTCCGCAGCGCCGTCCGCCAAAGCGCGTTCGGGTCGCCGACGACGCCGGCGGCCTCGCCGTTCTGGGCGAGCCAGTCGTTGAAGGCGCCCCGCAGATACTCGTGGAAGGTGCCCGCGCCGAGGTCGTTGCCCAGGCGGCGGGCCGCATCGAGAAGCACGTCGGCCATGGGCCGGGAATCGAACATCGGCAGCGGGCGCGTGGCAGGCTGCCGAACCGCGTACGTGCCGGGTGCCGGCATGCTGTCTCCCCACGACTCCAGCGGGTGCGCGTCGGGAAGCACCAGGTCGGCCAGCGACGAGGTCTCGTCGAGCGCCGTGGTGAAGGCCACCTTGAAGGGCACGTCCGCGAACGCATCGCGGAAGCCCGACCCGGGCGGCAGCGAGTAGGCCGGATTCGTGCCGGACACCACCGCAACGCCGTACTCGCCGGCTTCCATGGCGGCGATGGCGTCCCCGATCGCGCCGTATGGAGACGCCCCGGCATTGGGCGCGGCATCCACATGCATGGTCCGCCCGAGACTTCCGGCCGCAACGTTCAGGATCAACACCGCAAGATTCGCCGCGGTTGCGCCCCCGTGTTGTCCGGCAAGACCTGGTCCGAGAGCAAGCGCATCGCCCGCCGCGAAGTGATCCGCCAGCCCGCCCAGCGCCTCGGCCTCGACCCCGGCCGCCTCGGCTGCGTCCTCGAGCGAGTACCGCGCCACCATTTCCGAGTAGGGGCCCGCGTCCGCGCCCCGCCGCACCAGCTCGCCTGCAAGGGCAAGCGCGATCGCGGCCTCGGAACCGGCCCTGGCGGGGATCCACTCGTCGGCATTCTGGCCGGTAAGCGAGAGGCGCGGCCCCACGAAGACGAAGCGCCCCTTCTCGCCGTGATCCACCCCGTGCATGCTGGCGAAGTCGGCGGCGAACGTCACCGGCGAAATCCACGTCTCGAGGAAGTCGGCCCCGAATGAGACAAGGAAGCGTGCGGCCGCGATGTCGTATCTGGGCAGGGTGTTCACCCCGAATGCGATGTTCACCGCCTCGCGCAGCGCCGCGTCGTCAAGCGCGTCGTGGATGACGTGCCGCCCGTTGAGCGAGCCGGCCAGGTCGTCGAGGAGCATCTGCTCGGTGGGACCCGTGGCTCCCGTGAGGAAGAGGGGCCGCCCGCCCGCGCCCAACCGCTCGGCAAGCAGCTCCGCAGCCTCGTCCCAGCCGATCGGCTCGAAGCCGCCCGGGCCGGCCCGAAGGGGCGTTGCCAGCCGATCGGGGTTGTAGAGTCCCTGCAGCGCGGAAACACCCCGCGAACAGAGACCGCCCCGCGAAACGGGATGATCCGGATTGCCCTCGATCATCACGGCGCGTCCCTCGCGCGTCCTCACGCGCACTCCGCACCCGCTCGCGCACTCCCCGCAGGTCGACGCATACCAGGTGGCGACCCCGGGCGTGATCTCCTCCGGCGGCGTCACGTACGGGATCAGCCGCTCGATTTCGCCCGTTGAGCATCCGGCCACGGTCGCACCGGCACCGCCAGCGCCGAGCACCTTGAAGAAATCGCGCCGCTTCAGGCCGTCGCTCATGGGGACACCGCCCGGGCACCGCCGCTCGCGCACATGCAGTCGGAGACTAGTAGTGGCATACCGTGCAATCGCGGGAGGCCCCGCGCTCCAGATGGCAGGAAACGCACCAGCCCATCTTCAGGTTGCCCGCCTCCGGGGCCACCTCCTCCAGCACTCCCATCTCCTGAACCTCACCGTGACAGGTCTGGCACTCGACCCCGGCGGCGACGTGGCGGAAATGCGGGAAATTGACGTGATCGGAGACCTTGTAGATGCGCCGCCACGGAATCGGCGTGCCGGAATCGTAGTATTCCCGGACCTTGTTGACCTCTTCCGGGTTGGTGCGCCCGTCGATGATTCCCACCTGGTGGCAGCCGATACAGGTGGCGACGGGCGGAATCCCGGCATCGACCGACCGCTCAGCCGAAAAATGGCAGTACTGACAGTCGATCAGCCACTGTCCGGCGTGGGTGTTGTGCGGGAACTGGATCGGCTGGGACAGATCGTCCGGCGGGGCCATCTCCGCATCGCCACCGCTCTCGGGGGCCTGCTGACCGCCGATCAGGGCAACTGCCAGGAAGATCGGGACCGCGACGGTCCCGGCCACCAGCCACAACCTTTTCATATGAGGGGTAGGCATCGAAGACCCGTCGGCGGGCCTGGTTACTGGGTGGATAGGGGTCCAACAACGTTGGCGCAAAAAGCCGACGCAAGGTAGACGCGGCTTTGGGCGATGTCAACGAAGCGAGGCGGGGTGGAGCCGGGCTGCACCGGAAGGCGTGTCCGCGCCCTCCCTTCGTCCGGGGTGCGCCGACTCTTTTCGTTCGCTAGACTAGTCCGCATGGAGCAGAAGTTGACACCTTCCGGAAGTCCGGACCCGGTCGGCCCGTCCACGGACAGCGGCGGCGACTCCCCAGGCATGCACCTGAAAACCTTCACGCACGAAGGAAGGTTCTGGGATGTGTTCCTGAAGGTCGTCGAGGATCCCGCGGACCCGGACTCCTGCCGGGCCCGCCTCGGTTTCCTGCCGACCGACCGGGCCGACCACGAGGAAGCGGTCCACACGGCGGTGATCATCATCGAGCGCAGCTACGACGAGGCGCTGGAAGTGGCGGCGGCCTTCGACCGCCATTACCTCTCCGCCATGCTTCGCTCCGTCATCTGAAGCGTCTGGCGGGGCGACGCGCGCACCGCCCATCCGGAACACGCCCGAGCCTCATGAGCCACCCCAACGCCGACCCCATCCGCTGCCTCCTGCTTCAGGTCCGCGACCCGGACGACCCCATGGGGCCCCACGAGACAGCTTCATTCCAGCGCGTCATGGCACCGCTGCCGACCGAGATCGCCGTATTCGACCTGCTCAGCCGCCCGCTGCGTGCGCGGGATCTGGACGGCGTCGACCTGGTCCTCATGGGTGGAAGCGGCAGCTACTCGGCCACGAGCACCGATCCGTGGCTGGAGACCGCTCTCGATTCCCTCCGCCTCGTGCATGCTTCCCGGGTGCCCGCCTTCGCGTCCTGCTGGGGGTTCCAGGGGATGGCCGCCGCAATGGGAGGGGAGGTCATACGCGATCGGTCCCGCGCGGAGGTCGGCACCTACGAGATCGAGCTGACCCCCGCCGGCACGGCCGACCCCGTCTTCTCCTACCTCGGGAGCCGCTTCAGGGCGCAGCTCGGCCACGAAGACCTGGTCGAGAAGCTTCCCCCGCGCACCACCCTCCTCGCCTCCTCGGCTCGTGTGGCGCACCAGGCCTATCGGTTCGAGGACGCGCCCATCTACTGCACTCAATTCCACCCCGAACTCGACGCGGCGGGGCTCTGTTCACGTCTGACCGAGTATCCGCGATATGCCGAAGAGGTCACCGGCCGCACCATGGAAGAGGTGCTGGCGCGTTTCCAGGATGCCCCCGAGGCCGAGGCGCTCGTCCCGCGTTTCGCGGAGTTGCACGTGCGGCGCTAGCAGTCCGTGGATAAACCCGCGTGAGCACCGAGAGCGGCGAGGCGCCGCGGTGGCAAGGCGCCTTGAGAGGCGAATAGCGCCGCTATTCGGCCGAAAGGCAACGAAGAGCGTAGCCTTGAGACTGAAATATGTAAACAAAACACGACAATTCGTAAAGCAGACACTACAGCACGTCTGGGTCGGCGAAGCGTTCCACCGCGGATGCATCGGCGCTCGAATGCCGCGGGGGTTTTGTCCACGGGCTGCCAGTTACGCCGTCTTCACCCAGCGCACCAGCTCGCGCAGCGTGGGCCTCTTCCCCTGCATGAGGATACCCACGCGGTAGATCCGGCCGGCAACCCACGCCGTTCCCACGAGCGCCAGCGCCATGAGGACCAGGGACGACGCAACCATCCACCACGGCACAGCCCCGGCGGCAGCCCGCGGGAACATCATGACGGGGCTGAAGTAGGGAAAGAGAGCGACCCAGTCCATCCATGCGAAACCGCTTCCCTCGATGGTGGCCATCTGCAGCACGAAGGGGATGATCAGGAGCATCATCACGGGGAACTGGGCCTGCTGCGCTTCCTCCTCGGTGCTGCACATGGCACCCACGGCGGCAAACATGGCCGCGTACAGGAAGTACCCGAACAGAAAGTAGGCCCCGAGGAGCGCGATGACACCGGGACCCGGCAGGAATTGCAGGATGCCCGCCAGTTCGGTCGAGGGCAGTTGCGAGACGATGAACGGCACGCCGAACATCGCCAGCACGGCCGCGGAGGCAAACCAGATCCCGAGCTGGGTCAGCCCCATCGATCCGACCCCCAGGACCTTGCCCAGCAGCAGCCGCCACGGGCTGATCGACGAAATCACGACCTCGACCACGCGGTTGCGCTTCTCGTCCAGCACCGACCGCAGAACGTACGCGCCATAGAGCAGCATCGTGAAGTAGAGCAGGAATGCCCCGCCGAACCCCGACACGATGCCCGTGACCCGGTTCACCTCGGCATCCTCGCCGCCGGTGGCTTCCACCACCGATTCGAAGTCGAGTTCGCCACCCTCGATGAGCGCCCGGACCGAGGCTCCGTCCTCCAGCGACGACAGATGCCGGTCGAGCGCCGTCTCCACGACGGACCTCTCGAAGAGATTGCGCCGCAGGCTGCTCGGACGATCCTTCCCGCGGTAGGCGAACACGCCCTCCGTCAGCGTCAGGTCGTCGATCACCAGATAGCCCTCCAGCTCGTCCTCCATGACCTGGCGATCCAGTTCTTCCTGGCCCACATCCGCCCCGACCACCTCCATCTCATAGCCGAATGCCTCGACCCGGCTCGCTACCTCCTCGCCTATCAGCCCCGTGTAATCGATCAGGGCCAGTTCGCGCTCGGAGCGCTCGGACTGGACTCCGAGGAAGGCGCTCAGGCCGATCAGGCCCACCATCAGCACCGGCAGTGCGATCGTCGACAGGATGAAGCCCTTCGTTTTCACGCGCTCGAGGTACTCGCGCCGCATCACGATCCAGACCTGTCTCATCGGGCACCTCCCATCGCCGCCATCGGCGGTTCGTCGGACTGCTCGCCCGCGTGGCGCACGAAGATCTCGCGCAAGGTGGGTTCGAGGACCTCGAAGCGGCGCAGCGTCACCCCCTCCCTGACCGCGGCGGCGAGGATCCTGTCGTGGCCGACCCGGCTGGTGACGGGAATGTGATGCGCATCGTCCACGACCTCGATGTCGTGGATGCCCAGCCGGCTCAGCCAGCCGCCGTCCCCTTCGAACTCGACCGCCACCGCGCCGGATCGCTCCCGGCGCTTGAGGCTCTTGAGGTCGCCGTCGAGCACCTTGTGCGATCTCGATATCAGGCACACCCGCTCGCACAGCCGCTCCGCCTGCTCCATCAGATGCGTCGAGAAGAGGATCGTCCTGCCCCGCTCCCGCTCCTCGCGGACGATCGCTTCGAGGACTTCCTGGTTGATGGGGTCGAGACCGCTGAACGGCTCGTCGAGGATCAGCATGTCGGGATCGTGCAGAACCGTGCCGATGAACTGCACCTTCTGCTGCATCCCCTTGGACAGCTCCTGTACCTTCTTGCCCGACCATTTCGAGAGATCGAGCCGCTCCAGCCATTGGCCTGCACGGGACTGCGCTTCACGGCGCGCCAGACCCCGCAGTTCGCCCAGAAAGACCAGCTGCTCCAGGACCTTCATCTTCTCGTAGACGCCGCGCTCCTCCGGCAGGTAGCCCACACGGCTGCGGCGCTCGAAGTCGGGGAAGCCGCCGAAGAGTTCGACGGTCCCCCGGTCGGGCAGCAGGATGGCCATGATCATCCGGATCATCGTGGTCTTGCCCGAGCCGTTGGGGCCAAGGAGGCCCACGATGGTGCCGGGGGGGATTTCAAGGTCGAAGCTGGAGACGGCCGTGTGCGTGCCGAACCTCTTCGTCACGCTCGTCAGCCTTACGGCGGGTTCCGTCACGGATGTCGCTCCCTTTCAGCGGGTTGTAGTGGTTTCAGGCCATGCTGCATGGTACGGGCAACTCGAAGACAATATTCATCGGCGCAGTCTTGCGTGGATACCCGCCGCACGACTATTCCGACTTGACCGCGCCACTTTGATTATTATTCAGGAGCGGGTTTCCGTCGAGGTGTGTGGGGTGTGCGTCTGATCGTCAACCCGACCGTAATCACCTCTTGCACGGAAAGGGTCGACTCCTCGGGGTCGGTCCGGCTTTAAACGAGTACCAAGGAGCATGTGTGGCGATTTACCGAACGCTCTACTACGGCGACGTAACGGTGGGAACGGGAGGACGGCTTACCATCCCGTTGGGCATCCGGTCCGACTGTGGCATTCGCAAGGGCGACACCTTGACAGTTCGCGTCGAAGAAACACCCAAGGGAACCCGCCAGCTGGTGATGTGGCGGAACGAGCGCGGCGCCGAAGAGTGAATCGGCGGGGGTAGCCCGCCTCGGGTGCCGCCGCAATCAGTGAAGTTCGATCCAGCGGACAAGTTCACGCAGGGGACGTTGCCCGTCGTGGAACCAGTCCGGTCCGGGGAAAGGCACCTCGGAGAGGGAGACCACTCGCGTGGCGCCCACCCGGGCCAACCCTTCCGCCAGCGCCCGCACATCCGCTCCGACGCCGGCGATTCCGACGGTCTGCAGCACCGGACCCAACGGGGACAGCGCTTCCAGGCACGCCGAAACCTCACGCACGGGCAGCACCCACGCCGTCCGGCCGCCGACGGGCTCGAATGCCTCGGGGGTATCGAGGATCACGGCCCAGCGCGACCCCGGCCGGTGCAGCACTTCGGCATCGCCGCCCGCCGCCGCACTCATGGCCAGGCGTCCTCGGAGCTGGTGCATTGCGGCCAGTTGACCTGGCGTAGCCGGGCCGGGAGGCAGCGCCGACTCCAGCGCCGATAGCGCGGCGGCCAATTCACCGGACCATTCCCGGGCCGCGGCGCGGTCGCCGAGCACGAAGAACAGATGTGTGCTGACGCAGCCCCGCTGGTCGAAGAGCGCGACGGCGCGGGCGGCGTCCGAGGCAGCGCCCGGGTCGCGGGTGTCTCCGACTACCGCTACGCCGATTCGATGACCGTGCTCGACGAGGCGGGTGGATGCCGGAGTGCGGGCGCGGACGGATTCGATGGTGGCGTCGCTGCCGTAGACGACGACCTGATCGGCAGCGGCGAAGAGTTTCTGCTCGAAACTGGCCCACTCCGCCGTGCCGCCGGGCCAGTACTGGACCGCCGCGGCGGCCCCCAGTCGGGGATCGACGGATGCGAGGTGCCGGGCGAAAGCCATGGTGAGCGCCACGTCTCCCGAACCGGGCTTGGCCAGCACCGGTGACTTGACCAGCAGCGCACGCAGGATGGACGTGACGGTCACCCCGGGCACGCTCCCCGCGCCCAGGTGCAGGGTGACCCCGGGGGCTGCTGCCGCCACCGACCTCCCACTCCCGGGGACAAAGCCGTCGAGCACTCCCGTGTCAGGGAACTCGGCGCGCACAAGTCGATCCAGGGCATCCGCGGACCACGTCGCAGCCATTCCGTCGACGACTTCCGCAGTCATTGCCGGCGACAGTCCGGCGTTCAGTGCAATGCGTTCCAACCCATCGCCATCGAGGCTTGTCGCGAAACCGTCTCCCGCTTCCCCCAGGCCGGCGATCAACTCGCGGGAAGGGATCGCCGCCAGCGTCCTGGCCGACGCGCGCAGAGATGCAACCACGCGCCTGGCCGCATGGAGGTCGGGCACCGGATGACGGATGTGCAGACCGCCCGCACGGGTCTTCCGCAGCGACGGGGGTGGCGCTTCGCAGGTCCAGATCCACCCGTCGATGACCGCCCTCCCCGAGGCGGTGCCGTCGCCAAAGGCGGCGGGGGGTTCGATCACGGATGCTGTCCCGGGCGGCGGCCGCGCGTGGTCCGCAGGAAGGACTCCGCCGTCAGTGAGCAGCCGCGCACGTCGGATCCGGGCGCGCGCCCGGCGAGACGCACGCCGCCATCCTCCGTTACGGAGCCCAGGTCCCCGGTCAGCAGGTGGCAGACGGACGCTGCGTTCGCGAGGTCGAAGTGCGCGAGCAGGCCGGCCTCGCCGGGCGGCAGCGGCGCCAGATCGCGCGGGTCGAGGGCCCGCGTGCGCACCCATGCCGGAAATCGGTGCACGCGGCCTGAAGACGGAGCGGCATTGCCGGCCGCTCCGTCGTACGCTTGCGAGAGCATCTCGGTCATGCCGTACTCGTTGACGATGTGCGATTCGGGAACCGCCAGCGCGTCTCGCACGCGCCGGTAGAACTCGGTACGATCCACCGAGGCCGCGCGGCCCTTGAACCCTCCCGTTTCCATCAGCCGGGAGCCGGGCGGGAGCGGCAGCGTGGCATCGCCCAGAGCGTCGAGGAGGTGAACGAGCGCGAAGGCGGTCGTGAGCAGGAGGACCGGATGAGAGGCCGTGCGCGCCGATCGCCTGAACGTCTCCGCATCGACGCCGCGGCCGGGATCGAAGGCCCACGTCACGTCCGCAACCTCCGGTTCCCGCGCGATGAACCCGGCCATGGCCGACAGGGACGAGTCGGGTGCCGCTTCCGGGGACGGCACGAGCGAAATCAGCGTGAGGGCAGACGGGATCTTGGCCGCGCCGCCGAAGAGGTGGCGCCGGTAGCCGGGACGAGCCGCTGCCCGGTAGAGATCGACACTGGCGACATGATGCTCGCCGCGCCTGCCCGCGCCGCCGGTGGTGCCGCTGGTGCGAAAGACGACCTCGGCCGGCCCCGAAGCGATGGGCACATCCCGGAATGCGGCCACCGGCACCGGCGGGATCTCGTGCCAGGCCGCGGGCGCCGATCCGCCGGACGCGTCCCAGAACCGGCACAGCACCGGGTTCGTGGCACGCTGCACCGCGTGCACCCGGCGCGCCATGTAGTCGAACATCTCGTCACACCCGAAGATGCCTTCCGACTCCCGGAACAGCCCGGCAAGCTCCTCGATCAGCTCCACGCACTCGGGTGCCAGCGTGGGCTCGCCCGCCCGGGTCGGAGGCCCCGCCTGCATGCTTCGCCGCTCGAATGCCGGAGGGATCCCGTCCACGTGCTGCTACCCCGCCGGCCCGCTGCCGCGAACCGCCCGGCCACCCATCTGCCCCGACTGCTCGCCGTCGCGGATCGTGTGCACCCCCGAGACGACGACGTGTCGGATGCCGTCGGGATACTGGTGCGGATCGTCGAAGGTCGCGCGGTCGCGTACGGTATTGGGATCGAGGACCACGATGTCCGCCACGGCCCCCGCTCTCAGCACGCCGCGGTCGCGCAGCCCTAGCTTCCGCGCCGGGAGGCCGGACATCTTGTGCACGGCGCTCTCCAGGCTCATGGCCCCGCGCTCGCGCACGTAGTGGCCCAGCACCCTGGGGAAGCTGCCGTAGCCGCGAGGGTGCGGCGACGAGCGCGAGAGCGGGCCGTAGGGGGCGTAGGCGCCGCCGTCGGAGCACACCATCCCGAGGGGGTGGGACAGCATGCGTTCGGTGTTGTCCTCGGACATGCCGAAGCCGATCATGCCGACGCTGCCGCCCGCGTCGCGCAGCAGCCGCACGGTGAGGGCGTAGGGGTCCTCGCCGAGTTCGGTTGCCAGCTCGCCGAGCCGCCGCCCCCGCGCGGCCGCGTTGGGGCCGCCGATCCGGGTGATCTGGACCGCGTCCCACGACCCCAGCAGGGCGATCTTGTCGCGGCACGCGCGTTCCAGCGCCGGCGCGGTCTCCGGATCGGCGAGCCGCGCGAGGAACCTCGCCGTGCCGCCGGCCCGCGCCGAGGCGGGGAACAGGTTCGACAGCCCCGTCGCGTAGGCCACGTAGGGGTAGCGGTCGAAGTGCACGTCGACTCCCGCCGCGCGCGCGGCCTCGATCGCCGCGAAGGCCGCGTCGGCCTTCCAGTGGTTGCGCTCTCCCTGCGCCTTGAGGTGCGAGACCTGCACCGCCACCCCGGCCACTCGTCCCACGTGCAGCGCCTCCTCGAGCGCGGCCAGCAGGCGGTCGTCCTCGTTGCGCATGTGCGATGCGTACGGGTAGACCGTGCCGCGCAGCTCGCCCGCGAGCGCCACCAGCTCGCCGAGTCCGGCGAAGCTGCCGGGGGTGTACTCCAGCCCGGTCGACAGCCCCACGCAGCCGCGCGACAGCCCCTCCCGCACCAGCGCCCGCATGCGCTCGGTCTCGGAAGCCGTCGCCGGGCGGTCGGCACCGCCCACGACGAGGCCGCGGATCGTGCCGTGGCCGATCATCGAAGCCACGCTGACCGCCGGGCGCTCCCGGTCGATGCGGTCCAGGAAGCCGCCGGGGTCACGAAAGTCGATCTCGACGCCGAAATCGCGGCGGTAGCGGTCGCGCGTCAGTTCGAACGCGCCGTCGCTCCAGGGACCGATCGACGAGCCGTCCTGGCCCACGACCTCGAGCGTGACTCCCTGCCGCACCCGGCTCTCGGCGCGCGGATTCACCAGGAGCGACAGGTCGGCGTGGGAGTGGATGTCGATGAAGCCGGGGGCGACCGCCATTCCCCGCGCGTCGATCTCGACGGCGCCCGTCGCGGCAACCTCGCCGACGGCGGCGATGCGGTCGCCGTCGATGGCGATGTCCCCGGTGCGCGGGGGGCCTCCCGTGCCGTCGTAGAGGGTGCCGTTTCGGACCACCAGCGTCTGGCGCCGGCGGGAGGCCGCGACCCAGGGCGTGGCAGGCCGCCCAAGGCCTGCCAGCCCCGCAAGCCCGGCCGTGCCGCGGGCGAGGAAATCGCGTCGCTTCACGTCCCGTCGCTCCGCATGGTCGCGCTTCCTCCAACCCCCAACCTGCCCGGGGCAATCCCGCCGGACCGCAGAATCTTGAGCTGCTGCCGCGTCTGCTCGTTTTTCACGAGGTCGAGTGCCGAGACCACGAGGTTGTCCATTTCGGCGTAGTCGTCGCCCGGAAAGCCGTCGGCTTCGGACTGTTCGAGGGCTTCGCGCAGTCCGCGGATCTCCCGGCGCGCCTTCTCGAGGGCCCGGTGGAGTCTGGCGAGTGCGCGGCGGATGTCAGCGTCGGTGTTCATGACATGTAAGGATGCACCCTCTGTCAGCGGCGGATCAACGGTGCGGCGGATCAACGGTGCGGCGGATCAACGGTCGGGCGGGCTCGCGGGGTCAGATACTTGCCCGCGGTTGCGGCGGTATTGGCCCGCAAGTACCTCTTTAACCAGCCTTTGGTGCACCCGTGCGCCCCCCGCCGCGGGTTGCCGGCACCGCAGTCACCAGACCACGGAGGGATGACCCCTTGAACCAGTTCAGACCATGCACCCTGGCCGTACTGGCGGCCGGCGTCACCGCCCTCGCCGCTCCCGCCCCCTCCGCCGCCCAGGAAGGCTACGACATCGTGCTCGCGGGCGGGCGCGTCATGGACCCCGAGACGGGCCTGGACGCCGTGCGCAACGTCGGCATCAACGGCTCGGTGATCGTCGCCGTCTCGGAGGAGCCGCTGGACGGCGATGTCGTGGTGGACGCCACCGGGCTCGTGGTCGCCCCTGGCTTCATCGACCTCCACGCACACGGCCAGACCAACCGCGCCAACGAGTTCCAGGCGCGCGACGGCGTGACCACCGCGCTGGAGATGGAGAGCGGCGTCGGGGACCTCACGGCCTACCTCACCGAGCGCGGCCAGGGCGCAATCCTGAACTACGGCGCCACCGTGTCGCACATGATCAACCGGGCCTGGGCGATGTTCGACCGGACCGACCTCCTGCGCCGCGCCGAATCCATGCTCGACAGCGACCCCGAGGCCGGTCTCCGCGAGCTGGACCGCATCGCCGGCGGCGCGCGCTACGAGACGGTTCACGCGGACGAATTCGGAGCCCTGTGGGCGGCGCTCGCCCAGGGGCTCTCGGAGGGCGCACTCGGGATCGGGATGGCGCACCAGTACTACCCGGGCGCGTCGCTTGAGGAGATCCTCGACGTCTTCAAGTTCGCGGCCTACGAGCGGACGACGATCTATACGCACGTGCGCGACATGAAGATCAGCGCCATGCAGGAGGTGATCGCCAACGCGGTGGCCACCGGCGCCTCGCTCCACATCGTGCACGCCAACAGCTCCAGCCTGTGGAACATCGAGCCGATCCTGGAGCTGATCGGGGGCGCCCAGAGCCGCGGGTTCGACATCACCACCGAGGTCTACCCGTACACGGGCGCTTCGACCGGGCTGCAGTCGGCGATCTTCGATCCCGGCTGGCAGGAGACGCTGGGGATCAGCTACGGCGACCTCCAGTGGCAGGACACCGGCGAGCGGCTGACGGAGGAGACCTTCAACAGCTACCGGGCGAGCGGCGGCACGGTGATCATCCACATGATGCGCGAGGAGTGGATCCGGCACGCGCTCGCCAACGACTTCGTGATGGTCGCCTCCGACGGCATGCCCTACGCGCCGGGCGCCCACCCCCGCAGCGCCGGCACCTTCGCGCGCTTCCTGGGCCGCTATGTGCGTGACGAAGGGCTGATGCCGCTGATGGAGGGTCTGGCCAGGATCACGATCATGCCCGCGAAGCGGCTGGAAGGGATGACCGACCAGGCGCGGCGGAAGGGGCGCATCCAGGCCGGCACAGACGCGGACATCACCGTCTTCGACGCCGACAGAATCATCGATACCGCGACCTTCGAGGACGACCTGTCCTACTCCGAAGGCGTGGTCCATGTGCTGGTCAATGGCGAGTTCGTGGTCCGGGACGAGGAGAACGTTGCCGGAGCCATGCCCGGACGCGCCATCGTCGGAAGGCTGAGCGCGAAATGAGCACTGCAAGGGCGCTTTTCACCGGCTTCGCGCTGGCGCTCGCGGCCGAGGCCGCCGTCGCCCAGGACTACGACATCCTCATCCGCGGCGGACGCATCCTCGACGGCACCGGCAACGACTGGTTCGGTGCCGACATCGCCATCAACGGCGACGAGATCGTGCGCATCGGCCGGATGCCCGACGCCACCGCCGCCCGCGTGATCGACGCCGCCGGCCTGTACGTGTCGCCCGGGTTCATCGACCTGCACTCGCACTCCGACGGCGCGATGACCTCCGAGCACCTCGAGGCGCGCCGGGCCAAGAGCCTGAACAGCCAGGGGCTCACCACCGTGATCGGCGGGGCGGACGGGCGCAACACGGCGTGGCCGCTCACGGTCGAGATCGCCGCGCTCGAGGATCAGGGCCACGCGATGAATTTCGTGCCGATGGTGGGTCACAGCACCGTGCGCAATGCGGTGATGGGGGATGACTACGAACGCCCCGCCACGGCCCGCGAGATCACGCAAATGCAGGAACTGGTGCGGCAGGGGATGGAAGCCGGCGCCTGGGGTCTCGGCGCCGGAATCGAGTACCGGCCCGCCCGTTTCTCCGAACCGGAAGAGATCATCGCGGTGGCCGCCGCGGTCGCACCCTACGACGGATTCTACGTCGCGCATCAGCGCAGCGAGGCCACCATGCCGCTCTGGCAGCTCCCCAGCAACGTGGACGACTGGCCGGTCGACGGGCTGCAGGGCCTCCAGGAGACGATCAACATCGCGCGGGAGACGGGGATCCGCGTGGTGGCGAGCCATCACAAGGCGCGCGGGCGCTCCAGCTTCGGGCGCTCGGGCCACGACACGCTCGTGGTGAACGCGGCCCGGGCCGAGGGGCTCGAGGTGTACCTGGACGTCTACCCGTACGAGACCTTCGGCGGCGGCGCCCGCCCGATGATTCCGCGGTGGAGCCTGGTGGCCGACGGCGTGAATGTCAGCGGAGGGCGCGACAGTCCGGCCTACTACGCCGTGGGGATCTTCAGCGACGCGCAGGCGCACCTCGCGCGCCGGTGGAACGACCCCGAGACGCGGGAGCGGATCGCGCGGGACATCGCGTGGATCGTGGATCACAACGGCGGTGAGGACCGGGTGGTGGTTGTGGACTACCCCGATCCCGGGTTCGTCGGGAAGACTCTGACCGAGTTGGCCGGGGAGATGGGCGTGACCTTCCAGGAGGTCGTGATCCACATGGCCCTCAACGGGTACCCGGACGTGATCGGCGGGGCCTGGACCCGGGGATACGGCATTCATGATGTCGACGTCGTCAACTACTACAAGCAGGAGTACACGGCGACGGCCTCGGACGCCGGGGTAAGCGGGGTCGAGGGTGTGCCGACATTCGCGTCCCGCCCGGGCGCCCATCCGCGGCACTTCGGGGCATTCACGCGCAAGATCGCGCGCTACGTGAAGGACCTGCAGGCGATTTCGCTGCCCTTCGCCGTGCGTTCGATGACCGGATTGCCGGCGCGGATCATCGGGCTGGAGGACCGCGGGCTGCTGCGCGAGGGGTACAAGGCCGACGTGGTGATCTTCGACTACGAGCGGCTGCGCGACCGTGCGACGGTGCTTGAGCCCGACCTGTACAGCGAGGGCGTGGACTACGTGATGGTCAACGGCGTGCTGACGATCGACGGCGGTGAGTTTACCGATGCGCTTCCCGGCGAGGTCGTGCTGCGGGGCGGGCGGCCGGTCAGCTGAGGCGTGGCGCGAGACCGGACACGGAACCCCGTCTGAGATGCGCGCCAAGGATGCGGCCGTAGATGCCGAGCCGCTTGACCTCGTCGTCGTCGGGGCCGGGCCGTGCGGGCTCGCCGCGGCGGTGGCGGCGAAGGAGGCCGGGCTGACGTATGTCGTCCTGGACCGCGGGTGCATCACCGAGTCGCTGACGCATTATCCGTACTAC
Organism: Longimicrobiales bacterium; assembly: GCA_965211645.1. Taxonomy (GTDB): domain Bacteria; phylum Gemmatimonadota; class Gemmatimonadetes; order Longimicrobiales; family Gaopeijiaceae; genus Bin94. The sequence goes on from OZ242947.1 coordinate 2,393,122, forward strand.
ATGACGTTCTTCTCGACCGCCGAGCGGCTGGAGATCGGCGGGGTGCCGTTCACGATCCCCGAGGCGAAGCCGACACGGCGCGAGGCGCTGGCGTACTATCGGCGCGTGGTGGCGCATCACGGGTTGAGTGTGCGTCAGTATGAGGAGGTGACGGGTGTCGAGGCGGCGCCCGTTGTCGGCCAAAAAACGGCAAAAGTGGCCGACAAAGGCGGAACCGGGACGGTTGTCGGCCAAAAACGGGGCAAAGTGGCCGACAAATCGGGTGGGAACGACGGCGAACCGGCGGGCAGCGACTTTGCTATTCACACCCGCAGCCGGGATGGGAGGGAGGGCCGGCTGCATGCGCGCGCCATCGTGGTCGCCACCGGCGGCTTCGGCAAGCCCAACCGGCTGGAGCTGGATGCCGGGGAGCCGGAAGGCCGCGTAATCCACTACTACAAGGATCCGTATCCCTTCTTCGACCAGGACGTACTCGTCGTCGGAGGAGGCAATTCGGCGGTGGAGGTCGCGCTGGAGCTCTACCGGAACGGCGTGCGCGTGCGAATGGTGCACTTCCTCGACATCTTCGACCGCGGCGTCAAACCGTGGGTGCGGCCCGACATCGACAACCGCATCGCGAGCGGCGAGATCCCCATGCACTGGGGGTCGCGGGTGACGCGGCTGGATCCCGGCACCGCGACGATCGTGCGCGACGGGACCGGGGCGGCGACCGAAGTCGCGAACGACTGGGTGCTGGCGATGACCGGGTGGCGGCCCGACCGGACGCTGCTGCACGGGCTGGGTGTCGACACCGACCCGGTGACCGGGATACCCGCGCACGACCCGGAGACCATGGAGACGAATGTCCCCGGCGTCTACATCGCGGGAGTGATCGCGGCCGGCTACAACGCCAACAAGATCTTCATCGAGAACGGGCGCGAGCACGGGGCGCTGATCGCGGGGCATCTTGTCGCGTCAGCGAAGGCACCATGAGAACGGTCGAATCCTTGACGTGCCTGCGCGTGGCCGCGGCTCTCTCCGGTTTGGCGAGCGTCGCGGGCTGTGATGGTGCGGATGCCGGTAGCACACCTGGCGCGCCGATCGAACTGGACGAATCGACCATCGACGTATTGGGTGGCTCCGACTCCCTCGCCGTGGTTCGAGACCTCGAGGTAGCGAGCGACGGATCTGTCTGGGTGCTGAACTCGGCCGAGCCGTTCTTCGTTGGATTTGGCCCGGATGGGGAGCTTCTGGGCTCTTACGGCCGCTCCGGGAGAGGGCCCCGCGAGTTCCCGATGCCGGCGGGCCTCCTCGCGGGAGGATGGCAGGGCGAGGCGTGGGCCCTCGACCTTGTGCGCCATGCGATGATTCGCGTCTCGCGACCGGATGCGGACTGGGCCGAGGTTTCGCTGCGGTCCACTTCCCTTCCTCCCGGGACCGTACGCGGCGGCATGAGCATGCTGAGCCCCACGGTCCGATCCGCGAGGCTCGGCGGCGAATTCATCATCCCCCGCACGAGCGCAACAATGGAAACCGGTGTCCTGAACTATCGCTTCTCGCTGTTGCGACCGGATCTGGTCGCGGTTGATCCCGAAGCGGGCGAAACCCGGACGCTGCTGGCGTTCGGTGACGTGCTGGACGACCCGTCCGGAGATTTCATTCCGAGCGAGGGCGGGTTCCCCATGTGGTATCGATTGTGGGCGGTCTGTGGCGACGACATCGTCCGGGTCTACGATCGGGTGAGGAATCAGCTGCGCGGGTTCGACGGGTCGGGTGCCGAACTTCTTCCCATCGACCTTCCGCCCGTTCCGTTCACGGAGGTCACTACTCTCCAGTTCGCCAAAGCGGTCTTCCCGATTCGGCAGGCCGAGTTGACGGGCGACGTCTGGAGCAGACTCAGCGAAGAGGACAGCCTTCGGGTCCTGAATCGGATGGCGCGGTCGGTACAGGGGGAGCCGCACGAACTCGCGAGCTACCTGCCCCGCTATGTGGACTTGCGGTGCAGTGAGGACGGGACGATGTGGATGAACCCCATCGATCTCGACGCCGGCGGCTTGAGGGGGGATCGTCTGTGGCTGCGGATCGCGGCTGACGGATCCACTCGGGAGGTTCGTTTGCCCGAGCGCTTCGATGCCCTGCGTTTCTCCGACTCCCGCATCTGGGGCGTGTACAGGGACGAATTCGATATCGCGGTCGTCGCGTCGATCGCGCTGCCGACTGTTTGACGGCGGGCCTGCTCACAGCATAGGCCGCCACGGTCGTCTTGCGGGAATCCGGAGCCTATCCCACCGCACCGATTGTGACGCCTCCGGCGTGGACGGCCGTGAAGACAAGGAAGGACAGAAAGTCCTCCAATCCCCCCGATAACGAAGCCACCGCGATACCCAACGCGGCTCCCGCCAACGATCCTATTGCCGCCCTGCCAAAGGGTGCTCCGGCCAGCTTTGCGCCTACCGCCCCACCCAGTACCGCGACCGGCGCCGCAGCCAGCACCGCCAGGTCGGTGGCAAACGATTCTTCCGAGAATGCCCAATTCAAGAGCAGGTAGAGGCTGACGAGGTCCGATGCGGTGGTAGAGGCCCATGAGGCCAGGAACACCCTGCCACCCGACGGGGTGTCGTCGCCCGTGAGAAGCGGTGTCTGCCAGGCCGAGGAGCCGAAGCCGATTCGTGTCGCGGGAAAGAGAATCGCGGATGCTTCGGATTGGGCATGAAACGGGCTCTGTTTCAATTCCTTGATCGCGGCGGAGAGGGGGTAGGACTCTTCCTGCAGCGTCTTGCTCTGGGCTGCGGTCCGTGACGGGTTCACCGTGAAGAGCGCTGCTGCGGCCGAGAGTGCCACGGCAATCGCAGGCTGAGGGCGTTTGGGCATGGTTCCGTGGGTCGGTGACCGCTGCCAGGTGCAGCGGCCCGCGGGCGTCTCGCTGGTGAGAACGGATACCCGCAATACCGCGTATGGATCCACTCACCCGGACCCCGGCACGAGGTCACCCGCGCCGGATACTCAACCCGTTGGCGTCAGCCTGTACTTCCCCACCCGCCACGGCGGGATGTCCGGATTGAGCAGGACGTAGAGGTATCGACCGCCGCCCACGACCTTGCTGCCTTCCGGCACGGGAACGTCCTCGAAGAGTTTGGCTCCGGTGTGTCGGTCGTACGCTTCCACGGAGGTATGGATCTCCCGGATGGACGGGGGGAGCTTGGCCGGATCGGGACGGGCCAGGGTGAACACGAGGTAGTCGTCGTCGACGACGTCGATGCGTGAGACCAGGTCGTAACTCTCCAGCAGTCTTTGCATCCGATTCGCGTCGGGTGCTTCTCCTGCCCGGAATGCGAAATAGCCGGCGGGGATCTCGGGGATTCTCCGGAAGGAGGGGGACGGTTGGCCGATGGTCCCGATTGAATCACCCGCTCCGTTCAGAATCGTCGCCGGGTACAGCAGCGAGGCCATGACGAAAAGCGAGTCGCCTGCAACGGCCGTTGCCAGACCTCCCAGGGAACCCCAGTAGGGCTTGTCGCGAACCGGCGTCGTCCAGCTGCTCCATACCACCTGTCCGCCAGCCAGGCGATGAAAGATGCCTACCTGCTTGGCTGGTCCCCATCGGGGCTCGGCAGTGTTCTCTGGTGTGTAGCCTATGAACAGGATGTCGTCTTCAAGAGCGATCAATTGCGCAAAGACGTGCCCGTCGAGTGTGAACAGGGAATCCCGGGTCAGGTCGGCGTGGAGATAGGTCAGCCGGGAATCGGCCGCGCTGACCACGATTCCTCCAGCGGCCGTCTCGGCCAGCCCGCTGATTCGGCGAAACTCCCAGGGCCCATCGCCAAAGCGGCCGAATGCGGCTTCGAGTTCACCGTTTTCGGCGTAGGAGCGGACTCGAGGCCGGAGTTCGTCGCTCATCACGAAGCCTCCGCCCTGTCGCTCCAGAAAAATCCCGACCTCGGCGATGGAATCGACCGGATCGTCGGCGAGCTCGATGATCTCTGTGAGCTGGAAGACCTCGTCGAACGAGGGTGATGGGATCGCAGCCTCCCGATCTTCACACGAAGCCATGAGTCCGGTGGCGGTGAGGGGGATGAATGCGGACCAGAGGTTGCATCGTCGATGTCGCAAGATGGTCCTCCGGAGTACTCGGTCAGTCCATCGATTCCGCATCCCGCGCAAGTGCGCCAGGAAACCTCGAAAGCCCCGCGCTTTCCTGCACGCCCACCGCTGGTCGGCGTCTTCGCGTCGCACAACTCTCACTCCTTCTTTACCTGCTCGACCGACTCGATATTACACAGTCGTCGAGCGGGTTGGGCGCCCGCGCTCAGCTCACTACCCGCCGCCAGTTCGTAATGATCTGCGGGGCATCCTCCAGGAGCTCGTTGAGGTCGGCGATGACGCCGTTCACGATGCCGGAGAGCTCCTCCGCACGCTGAGCTGCGCCGGCTTCGATCTCCGTCAGCACCTCCACCTGCCCGACGGTCGGCCGCGCCTGCGGCCCTCCGACGGCGCGGGAGATGTTCCGAAGCTGCTCGATGAGGCGCGGCCAATCGCGGAAACTCAGCGATCCCGGCGGGCGGCGCACTTCACTCGACACAGCCGTCAGCTGGCCCTGCGCGTCGTTGGCGACGGCTCTCACCTGCTCCTCGTTGGCCAGGTTCTTGCCTTCGATGGACTCCAGGAGCCCGTCGATCTGTCCGTCCAGGTCGAGGATGGTTGCCATCACCTGATTGAGTTGCGTCTCCAGGTCGCGCGCGCGCATGGCAACGGCAAGGCGCTCCTCGTACACCGCCTGCGACGCCGCCACGTTCGGGTCGCCGCGGAGCTGGAAATCCTTCGATAGCTCCTGCTCGCCGACCTCGACCGTCGCCGTGTAGGTGCCCGGTACGGCAGGCGGGCCCGTGGGACCGAAGAAGAAGAACCCTCCGCCCGGAGGGCCCTCGCCGGGAATCGGCTCGGCGCCGGTCCAGCGCAGGTCCCAGATCGCGCGATTGACGCCCGGCGTGGGGTCACGGTGCTGGAACTCGCGCACGAGGGCGCCGTTGGTGTCGGTGATCCGCACGTCGACCGAGTTCCCCGTGGCCTCGGCGGCGGCCTCCGAAAGGTGGAAGTGGATCCACGCGCCGGGGTCGGGGTTCTCGCCGGCGAAGCGGCTCTGGCCGAAGTTGCTCGTGCGGCCCCAAATCTCCCACTCGGTCGCCAAGCGGATGTCGAAGAGATGGGCGTCCTGGCCGATCGCCTCGGTCAGCTCGACCATGGGCTGGATGTCGTCGAGGATCCACGCGCCGCGTCCGTGCGTCCCGATGACGAGGTCGTTGTACTGGCGCTGGATCCTGACCCCCCGCACCGACACGCGCGGAAGGTTGCCGCGGATGTCCACCCACGTGTCGCCACGGTCCCACGAGGCGAGGATGCCCCGCTCCATGCCGACGAAGAGCAGGTCGGGGTTGGCGGGGTGCTGGCGGACGACCTTCACGTAGTCGTCCTGCGGGAGTCCGGCGGAGATGTCGCGCCACGACTCTCCGTAGTCGCGCGTCTCGTAGAGGTGCGGGGTGAAGTCGTCGAGCCGGTGGTTGTCGACGGCCATGTACGCGGTCCCGGCATCGGTGGGCGACGCCTCGATGTTCCCGATCCACGTCTCGGCGGGCAGTCCGGGCACGCGGTCGCGCACGTTCGTCCACGTCGCGCCGTTGTCCCGTGTGATCTGCACGTTGCCGTCGTCGGTGCCGACCCAGATCACGCCTGGCTCGAATTCGTCCTCGGCGATGGTGAGAATCGTCGTGTGGAATTCCGCCGCGGTGTTGTCGTTGTAGACCTCGCCGCCGGAATCGAGCTGCTTTTCCGGGTCGTCCGTGGTGAGGTCGGGGCTGATCACGTCCCACGAGTGGCCGTAGTCACCGCTGCGGAAGACCACGTTGCCGCCCCAGTACACGGTGCCTGGATCGTGCGGCGAAATGACGATCGGCGCGTCCCAGTTGAAGCGGTACCTCGCCCGGTACATGCCCTGCCCCTGCGAGCCGATCATGAGCGGCCACGGCTCGATCGACCGCATCTGTCCCGAGTTGGTGTCCGTGATGCGGAAGTAGCCGCCTTGTGCGTTCGAATAGATCAGGTTCGGTTGACCCGGCACCGGAACGGTGTAGAAGCCGTCGCCGCCGGATACCGTGTAGAAGTAGCCGGGAAGGATGCCCCGGTTGTCGTTCATCCGGCTCGGACCGCACCAGTTGCCGTTGTCCTGAAGCCCGCCGCACACGTAGTACGGATCGCGGTCGTCGACGAAAACGTGGTAGTACTGCGCAAGGCTGAAGTTGCGGAAGATGTGGAAGGTGGCGCCGCCGTCATACGTCACCTGCATGCCGCCGTCCGAGCCCGAGAGCACACGCTCACCGTCGAACGGGTCGATCCACAACCCCTGGTGGTCTACATGCACGTCGTTGGCAATGCGCTCGAAGGTTCGGCCTCCGTCCGTCGACTTCGACAGCCCGCCCGAGAGCGTGAACAGCGTCTCGTGGTCGGACGGATCCACGAAGACATCGGAGTAGTAGAAGGGCCGGAAGTTGAGCTGGTTCCTGTTGTCGTTCACCATCGTCCACGTCTCACCGTAGTCGTCGGACATGAAGAGCGTGCCCGCAGTCGGGTACTCGGTGATCAGGTAGACGATGTTCGGACGCGACTGGGCGACGCTGATGCCGATGCGCGCCATGGGCTCGTCCGGCGTGGTCGTGATCTTCTTCCACGAGATCCCGCCATCGCGGGACACGTAGAGCGCGGTCTCCCTGCCCCCGTCGTCGAAGCGCCACGGCCGGCGGCGGAAGGTCCACATGCCGGCGTACACGTTCCTGGGGTTCGTCAGGTCGATGTCGATGTCCGAGCAGCCCGTGTCCTCGTCGATGAAGAGCACGTGCTCCCACGACTGCCCGCCATCGGTGGTGCGGAAGACGCCGCGCTCCTGGTTGGGGCCCCACGCGCGGCCCATGGCGCAGACCAGGGCGACGTCGGGGTCGCGCGGATCGACGACGATGCGCTTGATGCGCTCACTGTCATCGAGGCCGAGGTGCGTCCAGGTGGCACCGCCGTCGGTCGAACGGTACACGCCGTCACCGTACGAGACGGAGTTGCGCGGATCGCCCTCGCCTGCACCGAGCCAGAGGACGTTGTGGTCCGAGGGGGCAAGCGCCAGGGCGCCGACCGAGTAGGTGTTCTCGTCGTCCCACTGGTGCTCGAAGGTCACGCCGCCGTTGGTGGTCTTCCAGACGCCCCCGTTGGCAGCCCCGACCCAGAAGGTCCGCGGGTCGCCCGGCACTCCGATGATCGCGGTCACGCGTCCGCCCATGTTCACGGGGCCGATGTGCCGCCACTCGATGTCGCCGAGGGCGGCCGAGATGGCCTGGGCGTCCTGGGCGTGGGCGGGTGTGGCCGCGAGCGGTGCGATGGCGAGTGGGGCGGTGAGCGCGAGAGCGAGCGGGAGTGCGCTGCGGGACGACTTCATTTTCATATCGGGTTCTCCGGGGTCGCTTCCAATGGCTGTCGGTGGCCGGTGAGTGGCCCACCACTAATACAAGGGATATCGTCGCGGCAAAAGCCTGGTTTGCCGGGACGGGAGTCGATGTGTAATGTTTACACACTTGCCGAAACACCCTGGAGGGAACGACATGGCTCGACGGGTCAACATCATGATGGACGATGACTCCTGGCGCATCATCGGGAGGCTGCCGCGCGGTACTCGCAGCCGCGCCGTCAACGCCGCGATCCGGGAGTGGGCGGGTGTCTCCATGAGGCGGGAAGCCTCCGCCCGAATGGATGCACTGCGCGCCCGACTGCCGGCGGTTGAGACGTGCCAGATCGTCCGATGGATTCGGGAGGAGCGGGAGCGGCGGCAGCCGTGATCGTCACGCCCGACGCATCGGTTCTTCTCAAGTGGGTTCTGCCGGGCGACGACGAGCAGGACACGGACGCGGCGCTCGCGTTGCGTGACGAAGCGGTTGGCGGGACCCTCGAGCTGGTCGTTCCCCAGCTCTGGATCTACGAGGTGGGAAACACGCTGGCGAGGCGGTTCCCCGATGACGCCGACGAGCTGCTCGCATCGCTGGTCGACTTCGGCCTGACTGAGGCCCGGCTGGACACCGACTGGAGAACGCGCGCGGTGGCGCTGTCCGCGACGTACGGCGTAGCGTTTTGCGACGCGGCGTACCATGCCGTGGCGCTGGGGCTCGACGGCGTGTTCGTCACGGCAGACGAGCGATATGTGCGCCGCGCGTCGGGCGCCGGAGGCATCTCGACCTTGCGGGGTTGGCGGGCGGGCCCCTTCTAACGCCGGCCCCCAGGCTCATCCTCCACGAACCCCCGGTACTCCAGCGCCCGCTGCCGCGGCCACACTTCGTCCAGCGTCTCGGCCTCGAACAGCCGCCCGTTGATCATGACCTGCTCGACCAGCACGGTATTGCGCAGGTCGTCGAGGGGGTTGCGTGACAGGATCGCCAGGTCGGCCAGCTTGCCGGGCTCGATCGAGCCGAGCTCCGTCTCGAGGCCGATGCCGTTGGCGCCGAAGATGGTGGCGGACCTGAGCGCGTCGTGGTTCGACATGCCGCCCGAGGCGACCATCCACAGCTCCCAGTGGAAGCCGAGGCCCTGAAGCTGGCCGTGGCCGCCGACCCCTGCGTAGCCGCCGTCGGCGACGACATCGGCGAGGAAGCGGGCGTGGTCCTCGAAGACATACTCCTCGTCGATCGCCCACGCGACCGAGCCCGCCGCACCGGCGCGACGCCGGGTGCGGGAGTCGAGGGTCTCGCGGGGTGTGAATCGCACCAGGCGCTCGTTGCCGAGGACGTCCTCGGTCGTGAACCAGTAGATCTCGCCCATGGGGCCGCCGAAGGAGACAATGAGCGTTGGCGTGTTGAGGACCTTGGTCTCCGAGAAGAGGCGGACGACGTCGTGGTAGAGGGGGTAGATGGGGAGGTTGTGCTCGATCCCTGGGTAGCCGTCCATGGCGTGCGTCAGGTCGGCCTGGTAGTCGAGCCCCGCCTCGGTGGTCGGCATGAGCTCGAGTTCGCGCGCGGCCATGACGAGCCACTGGCGCTGCTGGCGGTTCCCCGAGAGGTACATCTTGAAGGTCTTGGTGTCGTAGTAGTCCGAGTAGCGCCGGAGGACATCGCGGGCGTGGTCGAGGTCGCGGATGCCCTCCAGGGCCTGGTAGTTGGCGAAGACCCCCGGGCCGGTGGAGTAGATGCGCGGGCCCAGGATGTCGCCTGACCGCACCCGGTCGGCGTAGGTGAGGACGTCCGAGACGCCGGTCTGGGGGTCGCGTGTGGTCGTGACGCCGAAGGCGAGGTTGGCGAGGTAGCTCCACGGCTGCGTGGTGTGGACGCTGGCGGGCGGGCGGAGGTGGGCGTGGGTGTCGACGAAGCCGGGCGTGATGGTCATGCCGGAGACGTCGCGGGTCTCGGTGCCGTCGGGCACATCGAGCGTGCCGGAAGGGCCGACGGCGACGATGCGGTTGCCGTCGATGAGGATGTCGCCGGATTCGATGACTTCGTCGCCGCGCATGGTGATGAGGCGGGCGCCGGTGAGCAGGAGTGTTCCCGTGGGGAGATCGCGGGGGACGGCGAGGGCGACGCGGATTTCGGTGGGTTGGTAGGTGACGTCGTCGGCCGGGTCGTCCTCGGTGGTGGCCTCGGGATCGGCGCCGGGTTCCGCGGGGTCGGCCCCGGCGCCGGCGGTGTCAGCGGCGGCTTCGGCTGCCTCCGCAGCCTCGGCGGCCTCGACGCTGTCCGCGAAGGCCTCCGCGTCGTCGAGGTTGTAGCGGAAGTAGGCGTTGCCGAGCGCCCACACGACGTCCTCGCCGTCGCTGCTCCACGACTGGAACTCGCCGCCGAAATCGGTGATGCGCGTGACCGGGACCGTGGCGCTGGAGGGGTTGCGGACCGAAACGGTCGGGGCTTCGGCACCCACCTGCGGGACGGTCACGAGGTAGAGGTCGTTGCCGACCTTCGCGAGGGCTCGTCCCCCCGCGGGGGAAATGCGGATCGACGAGGCGTTGGCCGGGGAGCCGCCGCGGTTGGCGGTGAAGCCGGTGACCCGCAGGTGCTGCTTTTCGTCGGTGCCGTCCCAACGCACGGAGACGAGCCCGCGCGCGCCCGCGTGCAGATGGATACGGTCAGGCTGGTCGGCTCGGAAGTGGGGCTGGGAGCGCCCCAGGGACTCGGCGATGACCGTAGGGGCGCCGCCGTCCGGTGCGTACCAGACGAGGTCGGGCTGGCTCCCGCCGCCGGCGCCCTGCAGGCGGCTGCGCGCCGATGCCTGCAGCACCACGATCCGGTCGCCGCCGGGCGACCAGGCGGGCGACTGCATGTAATGCGGGGCCTGCGAGAGCTGCTCGGCACCGTCGCCATCGGGAGAGATGGCCCAGAGATGGCCACCGTCGGGCTCACGCCAGCTCACCGCCGCCAGCGTCTCGCCGTTGGGCGACCACGCTGGATGGAAAAGAGCACCGTCGACCTCCGCGCCGATCCGGCGCGGCTCACCCCCATCCGAATCCATCACATACAGCTGCCCTAGCGCGGTGAAGGCGATCTCGCTGCCGTCCGGGGAGAGGGCCACGTCGCGGATCTGGCGCGCGCGGAAGGTGGGCGTGTCCTCGACCGGGTAGTCGAAGTCGAGGCGCGGGCCCGCGTGGATCGTCACGTCGGCGGTGAAGGGAATCGCGGTCGGGTCGCCGTCGTCGAGGGGCACGCGCCAGAGGCCGCCGCCGTAGGAGGCGATGAGGGCGGTGCCGTCGGGCGTGAAGGCGTAGCCCGGGAGGATGTCGAGGGTTGCGCGGCTCTCCATGTCGTCGCGCTGGACGGGGTAGACGAGCCAGCGCTCTTCACCCGTGGCGAGGTCGCGGGCGCGCAGGCCGGTGGCGTCCTCGTGGCGGGTGCCGTAGACGAGGGTGCTGCCGTCGGGGGAGACGGCCGGGCGGAAACCGGAGCCGTAGCGGCCGGTCACCGTGGCCTGGCGGCCCGTCTCGCGGTCGTAGCGGACGAGCTGGTACTGCGGGAACGCCGCGTCGTAGTTCCAGTCGCGGGTGCCGCGGGCCAGGTAGATGTAGCGGCCCGTGGGGTCGAAGGCGGGGCCGATGGCCTTGAGGTTGTCGGGTTCGTCGATGAGCGCGATGCCGCTGCCGCCGCCGCGGTGGAAGAGCCAGGGTTTCGCGGCGCCGCCGAGCGGGCTGAAGGTGCGGGACGCGACCAGGTACTCGCCGTCGGGGGTCCACTCGGGCGAGGTGTAGAGGTTGTCGTTGCCGCGGGTGATCCGGGTGGTGTCGGAGCCGTCGGTGCTGAGCACCCAGAGGTTCTGCCCGCCGCTGCGGTCGGAGACGAAGACGATCTCGGTTCCGTCGGGGCTGAAGCGTGGCTGGCTCTCGAAGGCGGGGCCGGTGAGGAGCGGGGTCGCGGCGCCGCCCTCGACGGGGAGGGTGTAGAGGTCGCCGAGGAGGTCGAAGACGAGGGTGGCGCCGTCGGGGCTGATGTCGACGGAGATCCAGGAGCCCTCGTCGGTGGTGAATCGCACCTCGCGGGTGGGTTCGAGGGGGAGGGAGGCGGTGGCGAGGGAGTCGGGGGCGGAGGTGTCCTCCTGGGCCTGGGCGGGTGGGGGGGTCGCCAAGGGAAGGATTGCGGCCAGCAGCAACCTGAAATGTAATCCAAACATGTCATTATGTAATGTTTTCATGACAGTCCTCCATGTGTCCTTGCCTTCTGCGGGCGTGCGGGGTGTGCCGATCAAAAGAGGTCCTCTCCGGGCAGCGCCGATGCCTGTTCGAGCCAGCTGACCAGTTGCTCCTCGTCGGGCTCGTCGTCCTCGTGGATGTGGAAATAGCGGACGTGCTCGTACTTGGAGGCGACGGGCGGCACGGGACGCAGTGACCCGCCGTTGAGGAAGGTGACCTTGATGTACCTGGTGAAGCAGTGGAAGGAGAGGAACCAGCCCTGGCCCTCGATGCCGTAGAAGGGCGAGTTCCAGCGGACCGCCTTGCGGACGCCGGGCACACTGCGCTCGACCAGCGCGTCGAGATAACGGCCGACCTCGCGCTTCCAGCCCGGCATGGCCGCGATGTAGGCCTGCACGGGCCCGTCCCCGTCACCCTTCGGGATCTGGGGGTTGCCGCCCGAGAGGAGTCTGGGCTTCGTGGCCCCGCTCCCGGCGGTGCCTGCGCTGGCGTCCTTCCGCGTCGGCATTCAGTCCGCCCGGCCCTCAGCTCGCCGCCGGCATCACCCGGTACTTGTCGAACCACGCCACGATGTTCGCGATCTTCGCCATCAGCTGGCTGGGGCGTCGGCTCATGTCGTGCGACGCGCCCGGCAGGCGGATCACCGCGGTGTCGATCCCGCGCATCTTCAGCGCGTGGAACATCTGGTACGACTCGGACAGCGGCGTCCGCAGGTCTTCCTCGCCCGTGATGATCATCGTCGGTGTGGTCACGTTCCCGACCAGCGACAGCGGCGAGAACCGCCAATACGGCTCCGGATCCTCCCACGGCAGTCCCTCGTAGCGGCTGTGGTAGTAGCCGTACCAGTTGTCGGCGGTCAGCGTCTTGCTGATCCAGTTGACGACGGGCTTCTGCGACACCGCCGCCCGGAACCGGTCCGTCTTGCCGACGATCCAAGCGGTCATGATCCCGCCCGCGCTCCCGCCGGTCACGAAGAGATTGTTCTCGTCGACGTACCCTCGTTCGATTACCGCATCCACGCCCGAAATGAGGTCGTCGTAGTCCTGGCCGGGATAGTTGTGGTAGAGGAGGTCGCCGAACTCCTCGCCGTAACTGGTGCTCCCCCGCGGGTTGGCGTAGAGCACGACGTAGCCTGCGGAAGCCAGAAGCTGCATCTCGGCGGAGAACCTGTCGCCGTAGTTCGACACCGGCCCGCCGTGGATCTCCAGGATGAAAGGATAGCGGCGGTTCGGGTCGAAGTCGGGGGGCTTGACGATCCAGCCCTGGACCGGGCGGCCGTCGTAGGACGACTCCCACCAGATCTCCTCGACCTGGCCGAGGGTTCTGTTGGCGAGAAAGTCGGCGTTGAGTTCGGTGATGGTGCGGGCGGCCGCGCCGCCACGCTGGCCGACAGCGAGTTCACCGGGCATGTCGGGGCGGGTCTGGTTGAGGGCGAAGCTGCCGTCGTTGGCGACGGAGAATGAGCCGCCGCCGTAGGGGCGCCCGTACGAGGTGCCGCCGAGGTCTCCGGCGAGGACCTCGGTATCGCCGTCGAGGGTGGCGAACCCGATCTTCGAGTTGCCCTCGTCGTCGTACTGGAAGTAGAGGCCGGTGCCGTCGGCAGCCCAGACGGGGTTCGAGACGCTGCGGTCGAGGGCCGCGGTGAGGGTGCGGTGGCCGCTGCCGTCGACGTTCATGACCTGGAGGCGGCTGACCTGGTAGGTGCGCGTGCGGTCCTCATAGCCGACGAAGGCGACCTGGCGGCCGTCGGGGGAGACGGCGGGGCTGCCGTCGGGGCCTGGGCGGTCGGTGAGCGCGCGGATGTCGCCGGTCGGCAACGAGGCGATGTAGACCTCCGAGTTGCGATAGTCGAGGACGTCCGGGTTGCGGTTCGCGGAGAAGACGACGTGGGTGCCGTCGGGCGACCAGGCGACCGGGCTCGAGTGCTGGAAATCGCCCGACGTGACCTGCGTTGGCGTCCCGCCGTCGACCGGGAGCACGAAGATGTGGCTGTAGCCGAAGTCGAGGTATCCGACGCCGTCCTGACGGCTCTTGAAGCGGTCCTCCATGATGGGCGGAGCGGCCCATTCGGCTCCCGGCGGCGCTCTCGGAGGCGCGACGAGGCTCGGTGCCGGGTAGGGCACAAGCATGTTGAAGGCGATCTGGCGCCCATCCGGCGACCAGCGCAACCCGCTCGGGGACTCGGTCAGCTGGGTGAGCACGGCCGTCTCGCCCGTGTCCATCCAGCGCAGGTGGATCTGGCCGTCTGCGGTGTAGGCGATGCGCGTGCCGTCGGGCGACCAGCGCGGGGAGCCGCCCTCGCCCAGGCGTCGGTGGCCGGAGCCGTCGGCGTCGATGATCCACAGCTCGGAGCGCTTCCGGTCGCGCATGATGTCCATCGAGGTGCGGACGTAGACGACCTGGGTGCCGTCGGGGGAGATCTGCGGGTCGGCGGCGTATTCCAGCTGGAAGACGTCCATCGACTCGAAGTGGGATTGGGCGGTGGCTTTGGGTGGTGCGGCGGTGATTGCGGCCACGGCGGCGATGAGGGCTGCGGCCCTGGCGGGGATGGTTGCCTTGAGAATTGTGGGCATTGTCTTGCTCGCGGGATGGATGGATTGCTTGTCCCAAGTTTCGTCATGTCAGCATTCGTCGCAACCGGTGGTTACCTTACTGCCCCTTTCATCGTTGCCGACCTCTATCTCTTGACCGGGAGCCGACGGTTTGACTGCTGGACGCTTGGTCTCGAAGCCCATGTCCCGCGCAGATCTTGCCCGATGGGCCGAAGAGCGATTCGGAGACTGGATCAAGGCCGTTGTCGACGTATCGCGCGGGACAATGGCCATCGGAGGCGATCTCCATGCGGACGACGAGGCGCTGCTTCTCGCGAACGGTTCGCGTCAGCAGGATCTCTGGGGGATCAACCTCTATCCCGGCGACGAGGGCCCGGATTGGATCGAGTTCGATTCCATGATCAACATCCGTCCCCGAGACGGGAATCGTTCGCGTGGTGTGGACGACGAGGCCAGGCGTGACCGAATCCGTAGCGTTGTCCAGTCATTGATTCTGGGGGAGTAGACCGTTCAGCATGCGACGCGCGATCCACAAGCAAGCGGCTGCGGGCGCCTGGGGTCGACTCGAGCTTGTAGAGCAGCTTGGCAACGTGGGCAGCGAAGTGGATCGAGCGATTCGGGCCCACAACGCCGGTCGGACGAGCCGGTTCGAGAGTGCTCTTGAGCGGGCCCTCGAACTATTCGATCTGACCGCTGAAGACCCACGGTGGCACGGCCACCGCTGCCAGGAAATACTCCGCGCCCGCGAGGAGTTTTGCCGACTGTTCTACGACCCCGATGTGCCCCCCGATTCGGCAGAGGGATTGCGCAGGTACTTCTTCGGTTTCGGATACGCTGCGCGGATGCTGCACTACCGGCGTCGGTCGGCCGAATGAGGGACCGCCGTCATCTTCGGCGATAGGCATCCTGCCGATGCGAAACCCGTACCACAAGTACGACCAGCTCCCCATGCAGTACTTCGTATACGACCCGGTAGTGACCGATGCGAATGCGCCGTAGCCCGCGCAGTTCGCCCTTCAGCGCGCTTCCCGAGAGTGGCTCATTGGCGAGCTCGTCGATGGCCCGGACGATGCGAACCCGATCGGCCCGTGGAATCCGTGCCAGCTCCTTGGCTGCGCTCCGCTTAATCCGAATCGAGTAGGTCACGCTTGACTTCATCCCAATCAAGGACGGGGTCGGAGGGGTCGCGTAGCCGCTCCAGAGCCACTGCGAGGTCGTCGTAGTCCTCCAGGTAGCGTTCCAACGCCTCGCGAACAACCTGTGCTCGGCTTCGCTTGAGTTTGGCCGCTGCCGTGTCCAGCGCATCGACGACCGGCTGGGGTACTCGTGCGGTAATCTGACTCATGGTGCCTTTCCTGGTGTCTTTCCTGAGTGCCACCAATGCAATCGCGATTGAACTCATGTGCATTGAGTGACATTCACGATACCGTCCGGCCACGTTCGAGTCAAGCAGATGATGGCGTTCGCAGCAGTGGAACCAAGGAGTTACCATCCTGCCCAACCCCCTGGAACACCCCGCTCCTTGGATCTATCAATGAAGACAGCATCTAAGCGGCCTATCTCCATGCTGCTGGGCTTGACCATCGCCTTTGTGACCGTACTATCTGTCACTGCCACTGCCCAGCAGCAGCACGAGTACCCAGACCCCTTCCCGGGCGGCTACCCGAACCTCTCGGGCGCGAGCGGCGCGGGCCGGATGTACATGGAGAGCTACTTTCCGCCCCCGGTCACCGCCTCGCCCACCTACCCGGCCTGGTCACCCGACGGCGGCTCCATCGCCTTCGCCTACCAGGGGCGCATCTGGGTGGTGCCAGTCGAGGGTGGCACGGCGCAGCAGGTCACGAGCGGGCCGGGCTACCACTCCCAGCCGAGCTGGTCGCCCGACGGCACCCACATCGCGTACGCGGCGGACATCGACCGCAACTTCGACATCTTCGTCGTCGAGGTCGCGACCGGCGATTCGCGCCGCCTCACCACGCACCCCTTCCTGGACTTGCGCCCCCGCTGGTCTCCCGACGGCGGCCGGATCCTCTTCACCACCGAGCGCGACGGCACCTTCGACCTCTGGGCCTACGACATGGAGCGCGGAGAGGCCGAGGCCGTGATCGCCGACCCGCAGGCCAACGACATGGCCGGGGACTGGGTCGGCGGCACCGGGGACATCGTGTTCGTGTCCCGGCGGGGCAAGGCCGCGCTCGGCTCCGGTTCCCTCTGGAGATGGCGCTCCGGCACGGGAGAGGCGGAACTCCTCATTCGGATCGAGACCAACTACCAGGCGGCGCCGGTCGTCGCCCCGCACGGGGGCATCGTCTCCTATATCACGGACGCCTCCGGCAACAACGACATCTACGCCGTCCCCAGTGAGGAATCGCCCCGAGGCATCCAGCCCGTGCGGCTCACGCACACGCGCACGGACGAGTACTTCCCGTCGTGGTCGCCCGATGGCGGGCACATCGTGTACGCGCGCAACGGAGGGACCGACGATCAGCCGCGCACCATCGACAACGGGATGGGGTTCGGGCTGTACGTCGTCACGCGGGGCGGCGGCGCGCCCAGGCGGGTGCGGATCGACGACTACGCGTGGTCCGAGCCCACCGGCCGGGTGCGGGTGCGCGTCACCGACTCCGCGGGCGAACTGCTGCCGTCGCGCATCTACCTGACCGGCGCTGACGGACGCGCCTACTTCCCCCACAGCAGCTACCCGCGCGTCGTGAGCGTCACCGAGGACTACTATTTCCACAGCGACGGCAGTTTTGCGGCGACCCTGCCGGTGGGCGAGGCGAGCCTTGAGGCCTGGCGCGGCTTCGAGTACGAGCCCGTCTCGCGCACCGTCGACATCCGCGCCGGAGAGTACACCACGGTCGAGGTCCAGCTCGATCGCTGGATCGACATGGCGGCGGACGGCTGGTACTCGGGCGACAATCACATCCACCCCAACTACGGCGGACACTACTTCGTCACCCCCGAAGACCTGCGCAACAAGGCCCACTCCGAGGACCTGAACGTGGCCAACGGCATGATCGCCAACTACTGGGGCAACAGCCGGGTCGAGGACCTGGAGCACTTCCTCGGGCACCCGCACCCGCACGGCGGTCCCCGCACCATCGTCTACTACAACGAGGAGTACCGGCCGAGCTTCTTCGCGCACCTCTCGCTCCTCAACCTGGTCGAGCTGATCACCCCCTTCTACATCGGCTCGGTGGGGACCGCACACCATGCCCTCTACCCTGACAACGCAAATGTGCTTCGAAGAGTGCATGAGCAGGGCGGAATTGGCGGTTACGTGCACCCCTTCGGGCTACAGCATCGCGATCTCGACGCGGCGGGGGTGGGATATGCGCGCGAGTTGCCCGTCGACGCGATTCTCGGCCTGGCCGACTTTGTGGACGTGGCGTGTGTCTGGAGCGACGAGCTCGGGACGGCCGAGGTGTGGTACCGTCTCCTCAATACGGGTTCGCGCGTCGCGGGAACGGCCGGCACGGACGTGATGTCGGACATCTGGCGGCACCCCGCGGTGGGCGCGACGCGGACGTATGTCTACACCGGAGAGGATCACCTGCACTACGACGCGTGGGCCGACGCGATGGCTGCGGGGCGCGCGTTTGTCACTAGCGGGCCGATCATGACGCTGGAGGTGACGGGGCCTGCGGCAGACGGGTCCGGCGGCGAGGGCAACGGCTCCCCCAAGGGGATGGGCGAGGAGCTGGCCGTGTCGCGCGGCGACGTCGTCACGGTGCGCGCTACGGCACGGTCGCTCTTCACCATGCACGGCCTCGAGATCGTGCAGAACGGCCGCATCGTGCACAGGGTGGACGCTACGGGCAACGGACGGTTGATCGACGCCGAGCTGGAGATCCCGGTCGAGGGGAGCGGGTGGATTGCGGCGCGGGTTCTGGGACCAGCGCAGCACGGCGCGATGGACAGCTACCTCTTCGCGCACACCAACCCGGTCTTCGTCATCGCCGACGGCGAGCCGATCCGGTCGCGGGACGACGCGGCGTTCTTCGTGCGGTGGATCGATCATGTGCTGCTTGAACTGCAGGTGATGGACCGCTGGGACGATCCGGCGCACAAGGCGGAGGTGCTGGCCACGTTCGAGGAGGGGCGGCGGCTGTATCAGGCACAGGTGGACGCGCTGAGTGGAAGCGGGAGGTAGGGCTACCCTTCGATTCCCTCCAGAAACGCCCGCATCTCCGGCACCATGATCACCGGGTCGAGAATCGCCGCCGTCTCCGCGCCCGGGATTTCACGCACCGTCCAGCCCATTGCTTCAAGCGCTGGCCGGGCCTCGCGCAAGCGCTCCACCAGGCGCAACGGGATGCCGGCCACCGAGCTCTCGGCGGCCGAGCCGATCAGGGCGATTCGGGGACATGTGATGGCGGCCGCTACATCTGCTTCGGGCCAATCCTGCATGCCGGCGTAGAAGGTGCGCCACTGCGCGTACTGCTGGGGGTTGCGAAGGATCACCATGGCATGGGGCGGGGGCTCGGCAAGCTGCCTCTCGCCGCCCCGCAGCATGTCGGCGTACGGTGCGCCGAGCGGCGGCCAGGTCCCGCAGATCAGCGCCGAGACGCGATCCGAGCGCGAAGCCAGCATAAGTCCGTTGATCGCGCCCCACAGGTGGCCGCAATAGGCGAAGCGGTTGAACCCGGCCGCATCCGCGACGGACATGAGGTCGGAATACACTCGGTCGGGGGTCATCTCGTCCGGTTTAGGGACCGTGGTCCTTCCGACATTGGGGTAGTCGACGAGCAGGACACGGTAGCGATCGGTGAGGCGGCTGAGGAAGCCGTCCTTCACCGCACCCTGCTCCTGGCCGAAGATCTCGGCGTAGGAGGCCATGAGGGGGAAGCCGAGGAAGAGTGGCAAGCCGTCTTCCGGGCCGTGCACCTCGAAATGGATGGGGTGGTGCTCAGCGGTCCGGCAGCCGGACAGGATTGTGCCGGTGGCGAAGGTGGCTGAGGTGCGGATGAAGTCGCGTCTTTTCATCCTGGCAACGGGACGAGTCGGTTTGTGGAGTTTGTCCGCCAAAAGCGTGCGATCGTGGCGTGCAACGGCCATGTAGGCGGGTTTGTCCGCCAAAAAAGGTCGTTTTTGGCCGACAAACCAAGCATTCCCTGTTCAGGACCCGGTTTCGGCTTCGTCGGCACTCGGCCTCCCTCGCAATTCCGCCAGCAATTCCCGCACGACCTCGACCACAAACTCCGGCGTCTCGTAGGGGTAGTTGTGCCCCGTACCCGGCGGCGTGTGGACGAGGCGTGCATCGCTCGAGACCTCGAGGTACCGCACGCGCGTCCGTTCGAAGAAGTTGATCGCGCGGGCCGTCGCCGCCTCGTCCATCCCCAGCGGCTCGATGATTCCGGCCGCGCTCTCGTCCGGGATCACGACCAGGACGGGCAGATCGCCGAGTTCGCCGTCGTAGACCACGAGGTCGGGCGCCGTCCCGGAGACGAAGCCGGGGCTGAACTCCTGGAAGATCGAGGCCGTGGCGAAGGACGCGGCTGGCCGCCGCGCATTCGCCGCCATTGCGTCGCCTACGTCAGCCAGCAGGCGGCGCTGCTTGCGCAGTATCTCCCCGATCTCGGTCCCGGATTCGGCCATCGCGAGCTCCGGGTTGGTCCAGCCGCCGAAGATCTTGTCGAGACCCTGTTGCTCGGCATCCCGCACCAGGCCGTCCAGCGCCGCGGCGCCGTAGGCCGGTGCGTAGATGAACGCGTCGGGCGGTGAGGCGTCCAGGAGGACGACGGCCGCCGTGCGCTCCGGGTGGCGGCGCGCGTAGTTCGCGCCCAGCAGCCCGCCGTAGGAGTGGCCGGCCAGCACGAACGGGCCCTCTTCGCCGGCTTCCTCCAGCAGGGTCGCGAGTTCGACGGCTTCGGTCGCCGTCCGCCGAGGAAACGGTCCGGGATCGCTCCACCCCGTGCCGGGACGATCGAAAAGGATCGAGCGGGTCTCGCCGCGCATCGCGGCGTGCAGGTGGTACAGCGCCAGGCCCTGCGCATGCCCGCCCGGGATCCAGATGACGGTCGGCCCGTCGCCCGGGTCTCCCTCGGCAAGAATGTGCATTCGGTAGCCGCCCACATCGACCAGCACCCCCGGGGGGGCATGCTCGCTGGCCAGGCGCCGGATCTCGATCATCGACACGGCCGCGGCAGCGACCACGAAGACCGAGAAGGCGCCGGCGAGCAGTCCCATCAACCTCGCCAGGCGGGCCCGTCCCGTCGGGTGCCCGGAGCGGGCGCGCCGCGAGGCGATCAGGAGGACCGCGCTGATCGCGGCGACCACGAGCCCGATGGCGACACCGCCCAATGGGTGCGAGAGCAGTGGGTAGAAGGGAGTCAGCATGGCAGGGATGAAGCTGCGGTCTCCCGCCGGGCCACGCTAGACGGGACCCGTTCGCGTCCCCCGTCGCTGCACGGCTACCATTGGGAGAATGCCGCATCACCCCATCACCGTGAGGAAGTCATGCGTACCGCCCTGCTCGCCGCCGTCCTGTTCGTCGCGGCCGCCCTCCCCTCCGCGGCGC
Source organism: Longimicrobiales bacterium (assembly GCA_965211645.1). Classification (GTDB taxonomy): domain Bacteria; phylum Gemmatimonadota; class Gemmatimonadetes; order Longimicrobiales; family Gaopeijiaceae; genus Bin94. The sequence goes on from OZ242947.1 coordinate 2,413,862, forward strand.
AGGAGGCCGTGCTGGAGTCCTTCCGCACCCAGATCGCGCTCGAGTCCGTGGGAAGCCCCCGGATCTCGCCGGACGGCAGCACGATCGCATTTTCCGTGACAACGACCGACTGGGAGGAGAACCGGTTCGACCAGGAGATCTGGCTGGTGGCGGGCGACGACGAGCCCTTTCAGCTCACGCGCACCGAGCCCGGGAGCAGCACGGGGCACCGGTGGTCGCCCGACGGGTCCCGGCTCGGGTTCATCGCGGACCGCGGGGACGGTGCGCAGATCTACCTGATCCGCCCGGAGGGAGGCGAAGCCGAGCAGCTCACCTCCCACGACGGCGGCATCAGCGCCTTCCGGTTTTCACCCGACGGGAGCCGGATCGCGTTCACGGCCACCGATCCCGCTCCCGACGACTTCGAGGAACGCGAGGACCGCTACGGCGACTACGCCGTCGAAGACGCGGACTTCCGCATGTCGCACCTGTGGGTCACGGATGCACGCGCGGGTGCCGAGCCTCGGCGCCTGACGGGAGGAGACCGCTACACCGTCGGCGGCGGCTTCGGCGGCAGCGCGTTCGATTGGTCCCCCGATGGCCGCCAGATCGCCTTCGGCCACACACCGACGCCCCAGGTCAACTCTTTTCCGCATTCGGACATTTCCGTCGTCGACGTGGCCACGGGGACGATCCGGACGCTGGTCGCCGACCAAAGCCGCGAGAGCGGCCCCATGTGGTCGCCCGACGGCTCGCACATCCTCTATTCCACCACCGCAGGCGCAAACCCCTTCTACGGCAACACCGAACTGGCCGTGATCGCCGCGGGCGGCGGCGAGTCCCGAATCCTGACCGCGGCTTTCGACGAGAATCCGTCGCCGATCGCGTGGACGGACGAGGGGGTCTTCTTCGTCGCGTCCCAGCGCACCGCGCGTCACCTGTTCCTGCTCGACCCGGCGTCGGGCGAGGTGACGCTCGAGGCGGACAAACCCGAAATGATCATGACGGCCGACCTCTCCAGCGACGGCTCGGTCATGGCGCTGCAGGGCGAGGACCGAACCACGGTTGGCGAGATCTTCCGCGTGTCGCGGGGCCCTCGCGGGGCGCGCGCGCCACGGCGCATCACCGACATGACCGCCCAGGTCGCCGACTGGGGAGACCTCGGCGCCCGCGAGGTCATCCGGTGGGAGAGCGAGGACGGCGCCGAGATCGAGGGCGTCCTGATGAAGCCTCCCGGCTACGATCAGGACCGCACCTACCCCCTCATGGTGGTCATCCATGGCGGGCCGACCGGCACGTCCCGCCCCCAGCTGGTCGGCGGATACGTCTATCCCGTGCTCGAATGGCTGAAGAAGGGCGCCGTCGTGATGATGCCCAACTACCGAGGATCGGCGGGCTACGGCGCCGACTTCCGCGCCCTCAACGTCCGCAACCTGGGCGTCGGCGACGCGTGGGACGTGCTCTCCGGTGTCGAGGCGCTGGTCGACCGCGGCATCGCCGACCCCGACCGCGTCTCGGCGATGGGCTGGAGCCAGGGCGGCTACATCTCCGCCTTCCTCACCACCTCAAGCGACCGCTTCCGGGCGATCTCCGTGGGCGCCGGCATCTCCAACTGGATGACCTACTACGTGAACACCGACATCCACAGCTTCACCCGCGAGTACCTGGAGGCGACGCCGTGGGACGACCCGGAGATCTACGCCGAGACCTCGCCGATGACCTACATCAGGCAGGCCGGCACCCCGACGCTGATCCAGCACGGCGAATTCGACGCGCGCGTCCCCACGCCCAACGCCTACGAACTCTACCAGGGACTCCAGGACGTCGGCGTCGACACGCGGCTGATCATCTACAAGGGCTTCGGCCACGGGATCACGAAGCCGCGCGAGCGTCTCGCCGCCATGTGGCACAACTGGGAGTGGTTCGCCCGCCACATCTGGGGCGAGGCGGTCGAGATGCCCATAACCGAAGGAGGAGGGGAATGATGAGCTACGCCCATGGTGGAGTGCCCGAGCGCTCGACAATGGACAGGCGGTCGTTCCTGGGAGCGGCGGTCGTCGCGGCCGGGGCCGGGACAGTCGCGGAGGCCTCTGCGAGTTCGACCGGGCCCGAAGCCTCGATGATTCCGGTGTCACCGGAAGATCGAATCGCGCCCGGAGCGCAGGCCAGCCAGACCCAAAGCGCCCCCGCCATCAAGGGCTACGTAAAACCCGGCCTCGAATCCGTCCGTGAGACCTTCGCCGACAACGCCCGCCTGATGGGAACGGGGGGCGCCGCCTTCGCCGCCACCCACCAGGGCGAAATCGTCGTCGACCTCTGGGCCGGGATGGCCGACCATGATCGCCCCTGGCAGCGCAACACCCGCGTCCACGTGCAGTCCACCAGCAAGGCGGTCACCGCGGCCACCGCCATGGTGCTGTACGACCGCGGCGAGCTCGACCTCGATGCCACGGTGGGCCGCTACTGGCCCGAATACGCCACCAACGGCAAGGAAAGCACCACGGTTCGCATGCTGCTGAGCCACGCGGCGGGCTCCACCCAGCTTCCCGGCTACACCGACCTCCTCGACCTCGACGGCAACGGCTTCGACCAGTACGACGAGATCGCGCGGCGCCTGGCCGCGGCGGCGCCCGATTGGGAGCCCGGCACCGCGCACGGTTACCACGGCTACACCTACGGCAACCTCGTCAGCGAGGTCGTCTACCGGGTCACCGGAAAGCGCGCTGGCGAGTTCCTGCGCGACGAGATGGCCGGACCCTGGCAGCTCAACACCTGGCTGGGCACGCCCTACGAGGAGCAGCGTGACCTCGCAGCGATCAAGCCGTGGCCCGAGGCGCCCGTGCACGAGTCGATCGCCGAGATGTACGCGAGCGTCGCCGCCCAGATGGAAGAGCTGGATCTGACAGCGCTGACCGATCCGACCACATGGCAGTACCATGCGGCGTTTCGCGGGCTTCTGGGCGGCCCGATGGACGTGTTCATGCTCCAGATCGGGCGCCTGTGGAGCCAGCCGAAGGCGCTGGCGGCCGAGTTCGGGGCCGCCAACGTCACGTCGGACGCACGCAGCCTGGCGCGGCTGTACACGCCGCTCGCCATGAACGGCGTCCTGGACGGGCGCCAGGTGGTCGAACCGGACACCGTGCGCGAGTTCACCACGCCGACCCCGCCCGGCGGCCCGGATCTGCTGATCGCGCGTGAACAGAAATGGACACCCGGAAGCCACCACGCCAACACCGCATTCTTCCCCGGACTTCCGGCGATCTACGGCCCCAACCCAAACGCCTTCGGCATGAGTGGCGGCGGCGGCAACTACGGTTTCGCGGACCCCGCAGCGGGAATCGCGGGCGGGTTCGTCCGCAACCACTACAGCAACACGATGGGGCTCAGCGCGCTGCTGGTGGACGCGCTCTACCAGGCGATCTGACGCGAGCTCCCAGTTTGCGAGCCACCAGTCTGTTGCTGACAACGTTCGTGCTGGCGACGTGCGCGTCCCCCGATTGCGCGACCTGGAATACCGAAGCCTTCTTCAGGTCGGCAACTCCTGGTGATACGAGAGCCTGTCTGCAAGCGGGGGCGGATGTGACGGTGCGGGATTCAGCCGGTCTGACTCCCCTTCATCTCGCTGCGGCCTGGAGCGAGCACCCGGGTGTGGCGAAAGCAGTTGTCGAAGCCGGGGCCGACATCGACGCCATGGACAGCTACTTCGGCACGATCGCCATGCATCGGGCACCCCTGGACATGGCAGCGCGGTACAACGGGAATCCGCAGGTGGCTCTTGTCCTTCTCGGAGCCGGCGCACGCGCCGTAACCCGGCACCTGCTCGACGCGGCAGCATTCAACGAGAATCCGGAGGTAGCCTTGACGTTCGTCCGCGCCGGAGTCGATGTGAACACCACGAACCCGGGAGGATGGACAGCCCTTTCGCTCGCGGCACGGTCGAACGAGAACCCGGAGATGGTTGTGGCGCTCATGCGGGCCGGAGCCGATCTCGACGCCCGTGCGAGCCACCTCAACGAGGCACCACTCCACCTGGCGGCGGCGTACAACGAGAACCCCGAGGTAGCGTTGGCTCTGGTACGCGGGGGATCCGACGTGAATGTCGAAAACGGGCATGGAGATACCCCTCTCATGAGGGCGTTGCATGCCAACTGGAACTCCGGTGTGGCTCTTGCCCTTATCGACGCCGGGGCGGACGTGAACGCCCGAGAGTTGGCAACGTCCGGAACATCCCTGCACAGCGCGGCGTCCTTCAGCCATGGCCCCGAGGTCGCCACGGCGCTCATCCAGGCCGGGGCCGACGCGAACGCCAGGAACGCCACAGGTGCGACACCCCTGCATTTGGCGGCGAATGCGGAGAACACGGACGTTCTGAACGTCCTGCTCGAGGCCGGCGCCGATATGTCGGTCCGTGACTACAACGGTCGGACGCCCCTGGAATCAGCAGAGGATGCCGGGAGTTCAAGGGCAGCTGCCCTGCTCCGTCGAGCGAGCGTCCAAGGGACTCGCCAGTGACGGACGGGCGCGGCCGACGTACTTCGTCAAGACCGGAGCGGGAGTACGCGAGGGATGGCAGCAGGGCTGCGGCTCGTCACCACTCGTAGGGCGTAATCGAGGTGCCAGCCATCGTGAAGGACACCGATCCGTACTGGTTCGTCGTCTTCTCGAAGGTCAGGGTGCCGTGGATCCAGAAGGGATTCCAGAAGGAGACCGGCACGCGTTGACCGTTGTCCATCCTGACGTAGACCAATTGGTTCGGGGGCGGGGGCGGGGTGTGCACGCAGGCCCCGACGTACGGGACCAGGAGGAACTCCGAGACCTCGCCGGCCCAATCATCGAGGGGGACCATGTATCCGGGCACCCTCACTCCTCGCCCCACGACCGACTCGAGTTCTTTGGACATCTCGCCCGTGCGGTAATCCAGGGAGGCCAGCAGCTGCCAATCCACCTCGATGGAGTTCCGAGGGACGCTGGCCGCGCGGATTCTCGCTCCATCGCTCCGATCGGCCAGGACGGAGCCGGGGCCCGATGTGAGCACAAGCCAGCCTCCCAAGATGAGTAGGGCGAATCGGAGGAGTGTCCAGGGAATCGGGAATCGGCAGCGCGGGTCTGGCATTTTGACAGGGCTCCTAGCCCTTCGGGGAAACCAACGATATGATAATGAGAATATGCAATCATTAATGTATCGGCATTTGTGTTCTGTACGCTCGCAACCCCTACCGGGTCCCTCACAATGACCCTTCCCACACTCGATCGACCCCAGGTCCGCTTCACTCTCGTCGGGTGGACGATCCCGTGTCTTCTGCTGTGCGTCGCATGCGGCGATTCATCCTCCCCGCCTCCTGGCCCTCCCCTGGTCGAGGGCGAACGGTTGGGCACGGTTGGGGCCCACGAACACGGCATCGCTCGACTGGGTCTGGCCGTGGACGGCACCCGCCTCACCGTCGACCTGGAACTCCCCGCGGAATCCGTGTTCGGCTTCGAGCGCGCCCCTCGCTCGGCGGAGGAGCGGGCCACCGTTGCGGAGGCCCTCGAGAGACTTCGCACCGGTGGCGCTCGTCTTATCGCTTTTCCGGAGGGGGTGACCTGTGCGGTGGATTCGGCGGAGGTGGAGGCGCCCGAAGGGTTCGAAGGTGACGATGCCGGCGAGGACCAGCCGCCTCACGAGGATGAGAGCCACGAACACGCGGAGGACGAGGGCCACGAACACGCGGAGGACGAGGGCCACGAACACGCGGAGGTGCACCTCCTCGCCTCGCTCACGTGTTCCCCTGAGCCCCTCGGACCGGCGAGTCTGCGGTTCGCCGACCTCCTGTCCGACGTGGTGCAAGTGGACCTGACGGTGGTCACTGCGGCAGGGCAGGCGGCCGGTCGCGTCGCGCCCGATGCCTCGTTCCGGTTCTGAGCCGGCGCGCCGGTAGTGCCCGGCCCCACACCCGTCGCGGATCCGAGCGTTCTCTCAGGTGTCGGCCCCTGATTCCATCCTCCTGGCCGTGCGAATGTAGCTGAGCTCCGCATTCTCGGCACGCAGCTGGTCCAGCCGATCCGTACAGGGCGCGCGCCCGCGCCAGGGACCATATAGTGGTGCGAGGAAGCCGGATGTTCCAATCCGGTCCCGCACTGAATGCGCGTCGCCGCCCGCGCGAGCCCGGAACCCGTGTCCCGCAGCAGTGGAGAATCCCATGCCAAGATGCGCGCCCATAGCGTCCCTCGCCCTGATCGCCGCCCTCCCCACCCTGGCCGTCGCGCAGGACGCCGACGATTGGAGTATCGAGGAATCGCGGGCTCCTTCCACCACCCCCCTCAGGTTCACCGCTACGGAAGGCACGTGGATCAGTCTCGATGTCTCGCCGGACGGGCGGCACATCGCCTTCGAGCTGCTCGGGCACATCTACGAGATGCCGATCGAGGGGGGCGAAGCGCGGGCGCTCACCAGCGGACGCTCGTGGAACAGCTTTCCGCGCTACAGCCCGGATGGGACGCGGATTGCGATCACCTCGGACCGCGGCGGGAGCGAGGACGTGTGGATTCTGGATCGAGGGATGGTGGACGCGCCGGGCGCGGATGCCCCGGAGAACGTCACCCAAATGGCGTTGCCGGTGGTGCAGGGGTCCTGGTCGGCCGACGGGCGGGCGATCTACGCCTCGGCGCTGGAGCAGGACGGGAGCATGACCGCGTACCGCTTCAACCTCTTCGGGTCGCGCCAGGAGATCGCGTCGGGGACGACCTTCCAGGCGATCACGCACTTCGAGGAGCACACGGGGCGCGGCGTCCTCTTCTATGAGCATGCGGACCGGCAGGTGCCCCAGAGCGGGGCGCGCATCAAGACCTATGACCTCGAGACGGCCGAGATCCGCGTCCATCGCGAGCGTCCCGGCGGGGCGTTCAACCCCACGCTCTCGCCCGACGGGCGCCACCTCGCCTACGGAAACCGCGACGACCGCGATGTGGTCCTCGTTCTCCACGACCTGGAGACGCGCTCGGAGCGCGTGCTGGTGCGGGGTCTCGACCGCGATCACCAGGAAACGACCCCATACTACCATGGCGTCGCCCCCAACTGGGACTGGCACCCGGACGGGACGCACCTCTACCTGACCAGGAACGGCGGGATCCTCGCGGTCGACGTGTCGTCGGGCGAGATCGCCGAAGTCCCCTTCAGCGCCCCGGTGGACCGCGAGATCGACGAGACCATCCGCTTCCCCTTCGAGTTCCCGGAGGGCGAGACCCACGCCAGGTCCTACCGTTTCGCACATCGCACCCCCGCGGGCGTCGTCTTCGAGGCACTGGGCGACATCTGGCTGGCCGACAACGACGGCGGCAAACGCAACCTCACCCAGTCAGCCGCCCATGAAACCAGCCCGGTGGTCGATGCCGACGGCGGCTGGCTCTACTACGCGACTTGGACCGACGCCGACCTGGGAGCCGTCCACCGCCGGCCACTCGCGGGCGGTACGGCGACCGAGGTGTCATCGCGCCCCTCCCAGTACATGTCTCTGACGCCGGGTCCCGACGCCACTCTGGCCTTCATCCGCGGCGCCGGCGGCCTCATCAACGGCGCCCGCATCGAGGAGCAGACCGGGTTCGAGTTGGTCGTGGTGGAGGACGGGGCGGAGCGCACGGTCACCGATGTGGGCGGCAGCGTCATGTCACAGGGGCGCGCGCCCCACACCGTCCACTTCGACGAGGCCGGCGAGTGGATCTACTACACCGAGTTCGTCCTGGGCCGTGTCGCACCCAACCCAGGCCTGAGCGCCGACACGCTGGTCCTCCGCCGCATTCGCCCCGACGGTACCGGCCAGGCGACGCTCTACCGCTTCCCGCACGCCGAACGCGCGGTCCTCTCCCCGGACCTCGGCTGGATCGCATTCCGCGAGTATCAGCGCAGCTTCGTGACCCCCTTCGAATGGATCGGCAAACCCGTCACGATCTCGGCCTACGACGGCATCGGCTTCACCAGGCGCATCGACCCGGCCGACGGCGCGAGCATGGCCTGGTCGGACGCGGCGACGGTGTCGTGGCCGCGGGGAGGCACTTTCCACGAGAAGGCGCTCGACGACATCCTTGCCGGCACCGACGGCACCCGGACCACCGACATGACGGTCCGCTTCGAGGTGGCCCTGCCGAGCACGACGGTCGCCCTGACCAACGCCCGCGTAATCACGATGGACGAAGAGCGAAGTGTTTTGGAGAGTGCGACCATCCTGTTGCGGGGACACCGCATCGCAGAGGTGGGACCCCAAGTCGTCGTGCCTGCGGAAGCGCGCGTGTTCGATCTCGCGGGCCACACCGTCATACCTGGCCTCGTGGACGCGCACGCACACTCGGTCGGGCAGCTCGCGACGACGCAGCTGATCGAGCAGCGGCTTCCCGGCGTCACCGGCTCGCTGGCCCACGGCGTCACCACGCTCTACGAGCTCTACGGCTCGGAAGAAAAGGAGCCCTGGGTCAGCGACATGATCCGGTCCGGCCGCATGGACGGCCCGCGGATGCTCTCGGTCGGCGCTCCCATGTACGGCATCCGCGAATACCGCCCGCGCACCTACCGTCCGATCGCCTCGTACGACGACGCCGACCAGCACGCCAGCTACAGCCGCGACATGGGGATCACCGCGCTGAAGGATTATGTCAACTTCACCCGCGCCGACCGTCACCAGCTGATCACCGCGGCGCGTGCGCGGGGGCTGAACGTGCTGTCCGAAACGGCCGGGATCCCCCAGATGAACTTCACGCAGATCATCGACGGCGTGACCGGGCTGGAGCACACGATGGGGCTGACGCCCCTCTACGACGATGTGATCGAGCTCTTCCGCGCGAGCGGGACCGGTGTGACGCCCACGCTGCTGGTCGTCTACAACGGCCCGGTCGGCCAGGCGTACTTCGACCAGTCACAGCGCTATTGGGAGGACGAGAAGCTCTTGCGCTTCAGCACGGAAGAGCGGCTGCGCGGCCGATTCCGCCGGGTCACGCACTTCTGGGACGACGACCTGTATTCGCCCGAGATGGTCGCCGCGATGAAACGCCTCTTTGACGCGGGCGTGCTGATCAACTCGGGCGGCCACGGCCAGATGCCGGGGCGCGACATGCACTGGGAGATGGAGCTGTTCGTCCAGGGCGGGTTTTCGGAGATGGATGCGCTGCAGACGGCTACGCGGAACGCGGCCGTGTACCATGGGCTCGGCGCGGACCTGGGGTCGATCGAGGCCGGGAAGCTGGCGGATCTGGTGGTGCTGGGCGCGGATCCGCTGGCGGACATCCGGAATTCGCAAGAAGTCGTGTTTGTGGTGAAGAACGGGGTGGTGTACAGCGGGGAGGACGGGGGGCGGGTATATCCGGGGCCGGTGGCGGCGCCGGTGTTGTACTTTCAGCGGGAGAGGTGAGGGGGGTTCAGGGCCAACCGCTTGCCGCAAGCCCTCAGTTGAGAAGGGAAGGTCAAGACCGCAGGCGTCAAGGTGCCCACGGGGCGACCCCGTCGTTGGGGGCGTATTGTCCAGACGGCTCGGGGCTCCACGCTTTGGCGGTTAAGCTTGGCCGTTCGTAGATCCACCTGGCAAGGGGTCTCCGCCCCCTGACACCCCGAGAGGTCTCCACCGGCTTCGGAGCAGCGATCTTGGCGGACCTCCTTGAGATCCCGAAGGAGACTTGCCAGTCCCCGCTATCCCGGTTTAGAGGCCCGGTCTTCCACCGTCGCAGTGTGCATGACCGTTGCCGTTACAGGATGGGATGGGCGAACATGATACTCGCCGAACTCCTCTGAATCCGAGCGTTCCCGACCGCCGTGTACACGACCTGCATGTTCTGCCAGAAGCCCCTCGGCTCGAACGAGGTGCTGGAGAGTTTCCCCGTAGGGCGCCGACTCGCTTTCGACGCCGCGAAGGGACGGCTCTGGGTCGTGTGCAAGAAATGTCGACGCTGGAACCTCACGCCGGTGGAAGAACGCTGGGAAGCTGTTGAGACCTGCGAGCGAGTCTTCCGCGAGACGCGCACGCGGGTCTCGACCGAGAACATCGGCCTTGCGCGCCACAAGGAAGGGCTGAATCTGGTGCGCATCGGGGAGCCGCCACGGGGCGAGTTCGCCGCCTGGCGGTACGGCAACCGGTTCGGGACGCGCCTGCGTCACCATCGACTCTTCCTGGCAGGCCTTTCCGGCAGCATGCTTGGCGGAGCGTTGGCGTGGGCGTATGGCGTGCCGACTGCCGTCTTCTGGGTGTTGGCGGCGTACGCATATCCGAGTGTCGCTTGGGCGTACCTCCGCCCGTGGGTCAAGGTCCGGATCGGCGGAAAGGCCGGTGCGGATAGCGCCGTCACTCCGGAGACCGTCGCGAAATTCAGACTCCTGGACCTGACGTCGATACGCGTGGTGCCCGACGACAGTGACTCAGGTTTCGGCGTCGAGATCACCCGGTCGCTTCGGAGAGCCCGCTTCGAAGGCGAAGACGCGCGCCGGGTGGCGGGCACAATTGTCCCCCTCCTGAACGGTGGGGGCGGTTCCCGTCCCGTCGTGCAGCGCGCCGTGCACGCAATCGAGTCCAGCGGCCACCCCAGCCGTTTCCTCGCCGATGTGGCCCGGAATGGGCACCGTGATCGGAGAGGCAGGACGGGATACGTCCGCGGCATGCCCAAGCCCGTTCGCCTCGCCCTTGAAATGTCCCTTCACGAGGAACAGGAACGGCGAGCGCTGGAAGGTGAACTCTGGATTCTGGAGCAGGCATGGAAAGAGGCAGAAGAGATCGCAGCCATCTCGGACAGCCTCCTGCTTCCCGCAAGGACGGACGCCTTCTTCGAGCGATACGGCCAAGACGGCTGAAGGCATGTGCCAGGGGTGAGTCCCGCTCGTGCACTCCGTCGCGGGACGGGCTTCCAGGGGATCGAAAGGGCGGAGCCCCTCGTCAGCCGCGTTGTCTTACGCGGCGTATGCTGGATACTTACGACCGCTGAGGGTCGGGAGCCAGCCCCTTCTGTCCGCTTGCGGGCTAAAGATCGTGAAAAAGTTGAGGATGAGGTTCAAGCGGTGAGGCCCGGTACGGCCGGCACGCCGCCCGAACTTCCTTGAACAGGCGCACGGCGCTCAGTTCCGGATACTCGGTCAGGCTCGCCCCGTTGATCTCCTTGTACGGATCAGGCTTCGACGGCTGCGGCCGCCTCGGCCCTTACTCCACCGGCCCCTCGTCCACCTCCCGGTCCCAGTTGCCCCGCTGCGGTCCAGCGGTACACCGTCCGCTCGCTGATGCCAAGCCGCCGCGCCACCGCGGCCTTGCTCATCCCCTGTTCCAAGTACTGCCGCAAAAAGCACCCGCGTCTCTCTCCCGATCATCACGTCTCCTTCGTTCGATGGAGATTCGATGGTAGCCAACCCGCACCAGATCCCTGCCCAACCTCCCACCAGAAGCCCGCAGCGAACCCCCGGCCACGAGGCTCAACCCCGACATTTTCAGTGCCCACGTTCCTGTAATTTTGCATGCCCGGTAACAGGCGGTCGCTACGTCTTGGGCTCACGGAAGGCTGTAGAATCGCCTCTACTGTCTTCCAGGGGCGCCAGATTGCGAGAGACCCCACCCCGGCAACGTAAAAGCGCGCCGTGACAGCCGAAGCCGTCACGGCGCGCCGGTGGGCCGCTTGCCCGACGGTGGAAAGGGACTAGTTGCCCGGATCCAATTCCCCAAACAAGTCTTCCGAGAAAGGCAGCCGATCCAGCAGGTCTTCGAGCTCTTCAAGCAAATCTCGCGCTTCTCTTTTCAGCTCTTCCGAGTCACATTGAAAGGCTTCGTAATAGCAATCCCCACACTGCCAGACGGCCAACCCGCAGACACCATAGGCCGCAATGATCGCCGCTACCCTCGGCTTGCCCGGCGGTGCCAATCTTGCCACCCAAACCGCACCCGCGCAGGCAATAACTCCCAGGGTACATTCCGAGCACTGCCGATAGGCGAACGGAAGGTCGCATTCTGGCACAAACCCCGCGTTACCCGTCGAACACACGGCGGGAGCCTCACCCGGATAAACGGCAGCCTCGGCTTCATTGGGGTTGGCCGCGCCGACGGCCAACAGCAGGAACGCGAGGGGCAGCTTTCCCCCATGCTGCCGGGGGAAGTGTCGGGGGAACGTCGCCGCCACCGCATGCCCGAACATCGAAGCACTGCACACGGCAACGACAACCAGAAAGACCGTGAACGCCCCCGGCCCGAGCCACAGCATTACCACCGGGGCAACTATGGACGCCCCCAAGGCGACCGTGAGCCATTTCTTCCACTTCGCCCCAGCGTTCATTTGACACCCCGCAACGCCCGCGTACGCGCATCCTCAAACGCGGCCCGCGCCTCCGCCCGTTCCTTCGGCGACATGGCTCGCATTTCTTCGGGAGACGGTATGGCGTTACGCATGTCCGCTACCGCCGTCAGTAACTCCGGTGACGCATCCGCGAAAGCAGCCTCTATCTCACCGGGCGATACTGGCGCTGCCGGAAACGCGCGCAGAAGTTCGGCTATGTTCGCGCCGGTCACGTCGTACAGGACCTCGCCGTCCACGCCCCGCGCCAAGACACGAATAGGGCTACCGGACTCGATGGCGGCACTGACCCCGTTGTCCTGTTGGGTCATGGTCCCGTCAGTGTCGACCGTCAGTGCCAGAGTTGCGGGGTCGCCCCCATCGACGATACCCGAGTCGATTTCGTCGCACCCGCCCGCTAGCAGCACGACCGCCGCCAGCCACAAGCTCTGAGTTTTCATGCTCCAGCCTCCCCTTCGAGGAGTAATAGGCGAACCGGGGACGGCCCGGTCGGAATATCCCGTAACGGCGCGCCTTCGGTCGTGAAAAGAGCTAATCTGAGTAGCTTGCGGATCTTGTACATGAGAGGAAGTCTCCTCCACGCTGAAAGGTCAGAGAGTGCAGCTCGGACCGAGTGCCGAGACGATAGATTCGGCTTTTGATCCACCGCACCCTAACGACGGTACCCCGCGGCTTCCAATACCACCATGTTCCAACCCGGCCAATGCTTGACGTTTTCCGGCTTTCCAACACCCGGAAGCGCCGAATTGCCTGCGGTCAAGAACTCACAACGAGAAACACACGCCGCCGGGCTTCAGTTACCCAGTCGCCAATCATGAGATTCGGGAGCTGAGTGGGTGTCTTGCCGGTAAGGGTCTTGACGAACCTGCTCCAAGAGGAAGCGTCCGAGAATCCCAACCGACGCGCGATACACTCGTGACTCATTCCTTGGTCGCGAAGGGCACAGCCCTGTAGGAAATTGATCCATCGGATCGCCAGCGCGATGGAGTATCCGTAGCGGCGAGCTTGCTTGGATAGATGATCGGGAGTGCAAAAGACACCTTTCGCCACGTTGCTTAGGGTCCGCATGGGGGCCGATTCCGTCCCGTCGTGGCCGCTACCCCGCCACACATGCGTAGAGTCTTTGGGGTCCAGCCCAGAGATTCCCTTGATCGGCCGATGGGCCACCAATCGCAACGCCCTGATAGCCATCGGCGGGCCGGGACAAGCACTTAGGAAGGGCTCGATGACATCCGGGAAGGGGACATTTTCCGGTCGATGATGGTCAGTAGCCATGAAATCCAGTCTTGGTTGGACCCACGCGGTCTTCTTTCGGGCTGAAGCGCTAGTAATCCCAGTCATAGTTGTCTGAGGCCCAATGTACTCGTTAGATGTCACGGCATTGTGTGTCAAGAGGTCAAAATACGACACCTTTGCTAAAGTAGCTGACCTTGACGACGACAGATGATAGACACGATGCCAAGTGGTGAAGCCGAACTGCTATTCGCTCACTCGCGCCTGAAACGCGCCGGTAAGCACGTTCCCCGCCCGCTTGACCTGCACCCAGATCGTGTACTCGCCTGGCTGGGGGAAGGCGTACGGGAACTCGACCTCGCCGGCACCGACGAGGTAGTCGCGGCCGCCGCCCGGTTCGACGTCCGAGACGGAGTCCATTGCGCCTAGTTCCATCATCGGCTGCATGCTGGGCGCGAGCACGGACAGCGAGCCCATTGAAATCGTGCCCGCGGGGTGGAGGTGCACGAAGACGGAGCCATCGTCCCGGGTGATGGCGGCGTGGCTGATCATTCCCATGTAGGACTCGAGGGCCGCGGGTTCCCCGGACGGATCCCGCACCCCGAACGAGAGCACGGTCTCTTCGTCGACGCGCAGGTCCGGTGCACCGAGCCAGTGCAAGGTCGACCCGTCCGCGAGCAGCGTTGAAGCGCTGGAGGCGGACAGCGGGGCGGCCGTGCCCCGCCAGGACGAATCGTCCGGGTCGGCTGCAAGCATGGCTCCCGATGCCGTTTCCCCAAGCACCGTCGGGTCCACAAACACCGTGTCAACCACCGTCTGCGCGAACCCGGATTCGTGCACGATGTCGCCGTAGATGCGGTATTCGCCCGGTGGCAGGTCCGGCCATGGCACGCGGAAGGTCGCCGAGTCCACAGGCACCGGGTGGACGTGCGCGAAGGCGTCCATTTTGGGTGCGCCGATCACGAACATGTGCATGAGCTTGCCGTGGTCTGGAACCAAAGGACTCCAGTTCCGGCCCAGCCACGACGGATCCGTAATCCGCACCTCGAGCACGGGGGCACCGCCGTCCCCTGTCACCACGCCCTCCACGGCGAGACGCTCGAAGATGCCGCTCCGCACGTCCCGGTCGACCGCATCCCACCAGGCGTTCCCCCAGTAGGCGCCGGTCAGCAACAGGGCGGCGGCGCTGGCCATCGCGAACCATCCCCAGCGGCGCTGGGTCGTCTGTACCGCTTCGTCGGGCGCCAGCCGACTCTCCCGCACGGCCGCGCCCGCGATCGTCACCGCGCCCGCGAGGAGCAATCCCCCGAGGAGGACGAGTACCGCGCCGAGTGCAGGAGGCATGTCGCGCACGCCCAGCATGACCGAGGTCACGGGCACGGACGCGGTACCTGCCCCGCGTGCACCCTCCACCGTTACCTCGATGCGGTAGGCACCCACGGTCATCAGCCACAGCTCGGCGCTGTAGAGCTCCGGATCGCCAGGCACGGGCACGGCCGGGTCCGGCGGCGGCGCTCCTCCTTCGGGTGCGGCATCCCATCGCACAGGGCGCACGGTGATGCGCTCCACCTCGCCCGCGCCATCCGTAACGCGCACCGAGATCTCCGCCAGGCCGGGCACGACATCGGGCGGACGGACGACGACGGAGACCGGGTAGGGACCGGCGTCACCCGCGAAGAACACGTTCTTGCTGCCCACGTGTCCCGTGGTTGCCAGGTAAAGCCCGGCGACCAGCAGCGCGGCGCGCCTCACCTGCGGACCGCCAGCATCCAGTTGCCCGCCCACAGGCCGACGCGCGCCGACACGAATCCGATCGGCAGGGCCCACCATGCCCTCGACAGGAAGGCCGAGACAGAGATCTCGCCGCGCGAGAACCGGCTGTCGCCCCAGAACTCGTACTGCCAGGAGCCGGGTGCGTTGTTGTATCCCCAGGTGTCTCCCTGGAAGAAGTAGTTGCGCGACGCCTCGGAGAGCATGAATTCGCCGAAGTACCAGTGAACCACGCCGAAGAGACCAACGAACACGACGGAACCGACCGCGGCGAGCCCCCAGTCCACCGAGCGCCTGGCCGGTGCCTTGCCAGGTCGCGACGCCCTCCTCAGGAGCAGGTCGAGCGCGATCGCTGGCGCGACCAGCACTAGCGGAAACTCCGGCGGTACCATCCGGTCCACATTGCGGAGGATGGGCGCGAGCAGAGGCTCCGCGGGGAATAACGGGAGCACCCACATCATGACCAGCGTCATGCCCATGTAGACCAGTGCCGTCCAGGTGGCGGGCCAGCGGAGGCGCGCGGCCCGGCCCACCGCGAAAAACACCACCGGGTACACGCCCGCCGAGATCATGTGGAACGTCGGTCCGCGCCAATCGTTCGGGAATGAGTACTCCAGCATGAGCACGGCGAGAGTCAGAAGGAGCATCCCCGCGCTGTACGCGTATGCGAAGCCCAGCAGACGCTGTACGCGCTCCGACGCGCGGTTCTGCCACGACAGCGCCATGAGCAGGGCCCCCAGCTGGATCGCGCAGATGCCCAGGGCCAGGACCACGTGGGGCGGACTGAGGATCTCGACATCGAGTCCGTAGGCGTTGTGCCACCAGTCGTCGAGAGGCGCGGACGTGAGCATCGCGATTGCGCCCCAGATCGCCACCCACGCCCCGAGCGGGGCGCGAAATCCCCACATCCGCACCGAGCGCCCGACTTCGGTTCCGGTCCCGGAAAACGTCGTCTTCAGCGCCAGCCATCCACAGGACAGGCCGGCGGCCAACCCGCCGGTGTAGACCGCGAGGTGGGCCGGGGTCCAGAAGGTGTCACGCCCGATCGTTCGGTGCCACGAGATGTCCCAGATGATGCCGACGATTACGCTGGTGGACGCGAAGAGAACCGCGGTCAGGTACCACGGGATGCGGTCGGGGTTGTGCCCGTCAGCTGCTCGATGCACCGGTCGCCTGACCCTCCCGTTGGTTTGGTTTCCGAGTCACGCTGTAACGTCTACTTGTCATACTAATCTGATACTGAGAGGAGATATCGACCAATGTCATCGCTACTGGAAACCGCCCTTGGGATACCGCGACTGCTGGTCGGGCAGATGCTCCGGCCGATGCGAATAGCCATGCGAAGCCCCATGCCACACCCGAAGACTCAGCGCGAGTTGGCCGACCTGGTCGACAACTCCCTGAAGCACGAAATTCGGGCCGGGTATACCCACCGGTTCATCACACTCATGTTCGTCACGGTAGGGGAGCGCGTCTTCTGTCGGCGCTATACCTACGGAGAGCCGTCCTGGCACTCGGTCTTTCAGACGGATCCGGCCGGTCAGGTCAGGCTCGACAAGACCGTCGTGAACATCGAGGCGCGGGCGCCACAGGACCTGGACCAAATCGTCCCGGACGTCGACCAGGCCTATGCCGACGCCCTGAAGAAGCTGGGGGCCAGCTACATGCTGGCGGGAGCGACCGAACCGCGGGCGCGGGAGAGCACGATGGAAGTCAGACTCGCGGAGCCTCCGGTCAGCGCGCCTTAGTCGACCTGTGTGACTGGGATCTCCTGGCTACCGCCATTCCGCGGGGTCGGGAGGAGCTGTTATGACGGGTCTCCGATCTCTACTCCGTCGCACGCCTGGGCGCACGCACGGGCAGGATGATGCGTGATGGGTACTCCCGGCTGTGGAAGATGATCTGGTTGGCGGTGTTCCACTCCGTGTCGGTCGCGACCGGGTTTCCGGTGTTCTGGTTGGGGGCGATTTCCGGATAGGCGCTGCTCGTCAGGTCGATGCGGATCTTGTGTCCCGGCTGAAAGGAGTGGGCGATGTGTCCCAGGTCGATCTCGTAGCGCTCGACTTCGCCGGGGGTCAGGAGTTCCTCCCGGTCGAAGCCGTTGCGGTAGCGGGCCCTGATGACGCCGGTGCGCGGGCCCAGCCTGACCGCCCTGCCGTCGGGATAGACGTCCATGATGGTCGCGACGAAGTCGGTATCGCGCGCGTCGGTGGCCGCGTGGAACTCGATCACGATCGGGCCCACGACTTCAATCGCTTCCTGAATCTCCTCGCTCGTGTAGACCAGGACATCGTCGCGGCGATGGAGAGGAGTGCGATCTTCACCGAGCGGCATCTCGCCGACGGAACCGGGGACCGGCCGCTGCGGGTCGAAGGTGAACCGGTCGGGCGGCGAATCGCCTTCCGGCGGTGTCCACGCGAGCGCGCCGTCGCCGATGATGGAATTGGCCCTGCCGCCACTCGTCAGGTACAGACTGGTCGCCTGGACATCCGCCGGCGGATACTCCTCGAATTCACGCCACTCTTCCGCACCGACCACGTAGATCCGCGCCCGCGGCTGGTCATAGCCGTCGGCGGTTCGCTTCAGGTAGTGGTCGAAGAACGCGAGGTGCTCGGCCTTGTTGTCGACGAGTGCGTGCGGCTCGAACTCCATGTCCCCGAGCGTCAGGGTGCCGCCGATGAAGGTCTCGGCATGACCCCAGGGGCCAGCCAGCATGTACTGCTCGTCAGCGGCCGGTGAGTGGGCCATCATTCCGTCCCAGTAGAACATCGCGCCCGGCTGGTCGCCGTCGAACCACCCGGTGACGTGTAGGATCGGCAGGTCGAGTCCCCGGAAGTCCTCCTCGGTGAAGTGAAGGCGCTGCCAGTACTCGTTGAAGGTGGAGTTCTCGAGGAAGTCGTTGAAGAGCGGCATGTCGCGGCCCATCGCGTCATCCTGGGTCATGAGCGGCCGGTGCCAGTAGACGGATTCCATGTCGATCCCCTGCATGTTGGCCGACTGACTGTTCCGTCCGGAGGTGTCGTTGATCCAGGCGAGGGCCCAGGCCATCATCCACGCGCCGCCGTAATGCGGCAGTTCGTGCATCCAGCGCCCGGCCGCGGCGGTCGCGACCATGCACCTCAGCGAAGGCGGATGCTCCCGCGCCGCCAGCCACTGGTCGGTCCCCAGGTAGGACACGCCCGCAGTGCACACGTCGCCGTTGGCCCAGGGCTGGGCGGCCATCCATTCGATGGTGTCGTACCCGTCCTCGCCCTCCTGGAAGAAGAAGCCGAACCTGCCGTCCGAATCGCCGCGGCCCCGCACGTCCTGGATTGCGACCGCGTAGCCGCGCTCCGCGAAGTACGTCGCCCATCCGGCGAGGCTGAAGTCGCCCGCGACCATCGTCTTCAGGTAGGGCGTGCGGATGATGATGGTCGGGAAGGGTCCGCCCTCGGCGGGCATCCAGATGTCGGAGGAGAGTTCGACGCCGTCGCGCATGGGGGTGCGGACGTCGAACATGCGCTTGACTTCGACTGTTTGGGCCGAGACTGGAGTGGTGGCCACAGCCAGGGGCAGAAACGCGGTGCCCGCAAGCGCCAGAACGAGTCCGGGTACCAGCCCGGCCAGCGGCCGACCAGCGGACATTGGCAAACGAATCGTGGAGTGATGATCAGTTCCTGACATGTCGTGCCTTCCTGAAGGGGCAGGAGTGGGGTCCTGCGGGCACGATAGACAGCCTGGACGCGAACCTCAATGCGTATTACAATGTATGACATGAAGACTCAAACGGTGACCATCAGGATCGACGCGGCACTCGGGAGCCGGTTGGATCGGGCGGCTCGGCGCAGCGGCCGGAGCCGAAGTGCGGTCGTCCGCGACGCCCTGGAGCGCCAGTTGGCGCTCGATCAGCTCGCGGAACTGCGCCGACGTATCGTGCCGTTCGCGGAGGCCCGTGGCTATCTGACCGACGAAGACGTCTTCCGCGACATCTCTTGAGGGTCTTCCTCGACACGAACGTCCTGGTCAGTGCCCTGGCTACCAGAGGCATCTGTGCCGACGTGCTGCAGGTCGTCCTGGCGGACCACGCACTGATCGTAGGCGAGACGGTGCTTGGTGAGTTGCGCCGCGTGCTTCGTGAGAAGCTGAACGTACCGCTTGCGACCGTGGAATCGGTGGAAGCGTTCCTCCGCCGGCAGGGAGTGTTGGTCGAGCGGGCGCCGGCGCTCGGGATCGAAGTGCGCGATCCCGACGATGTCGCTGTGCTGGAACAAGCGATTGCAGGCGAGGCGGACATGCTCGTGACCGGAGACCGGGACCTCCTTGAGATCAACGAAGACATCACGGTCCGAATCGTGTCGCCGCGCGGTCTGTGGGAAGCCCTCAGGTCATGAACGGCACCGAGTTACCAGGTCCCACCCAACATTCCGGAAGGGGCGCCGGACCGGGATGCCGCGAACTCGGCAAGGTCGACGCGCAGATCGGTGATCAGCGCCTCGATCCGGTCGTGGGCCAACTGGTTGTCCTTTCGCATCTCGGCCAGCATCTCGAGGGTCCGGATCTCCGCGTCCTTGATCGCGGTCGAAAGCCTGAGTTCGACTTCGGACACCTTGAGTTCCACCTCCGAAATCCTGAGTTCGGTGTCCGAGATGGACCGCCCGTAGGCCCATGTGGCCGACACGGCCGCGACCACGATCGCAAGGATCGTGGCGGTGGCCGTGGCCAGCATCTCCCACAGCTTGGGCGGTTCGGTCAGTCGCTTCATTCCATTCATGTCGAGTTCCTCAGGGCAACGGTAGACGCGGTGCGGTGATGCCGTCAAGCATAGTGCCCTGGGGTGTATCCGACCCATCAGCGAAGGCGCGGCAACCTGGCTGTTCCTGTGGATATCGGGGCGATCCTGATGACTGGTTACATTGCTTGACGCCGCGAAAGCAAAGCCGTGACGATATCAGGATGGTTGGAGCACCATGCCAAGCCGCGCGCTTCATACTCGGACGGACGACCGAGACGGGACCGAACAGGAGGATTTCGAGGAGCGAATGGCTGGCGTATCGCGGCTTCCGGGACGTGACCGCCTGGTCGAAGAAACGGTCGTCAGAGCGCGTCACGGCGCGGCGGTCCGCGAGCGCCGGGCCGGCGGCAAACGGGCAGGGAAGGCAGGTTCGGCACCGAAAGGCTCCCGCATCGAGATCGGCTCGGTCGCCGGGCTCAACCGGCCCCAGGCCGACGCGTTGCGAGGCGGCGGCATCGCGATCGATGCCCGGCTGGACCTGCATGGACTTTCGCGCAGGGAGGCTGCGGGCAAGGTGGCGGCATTCCTGGCCCGGTCGTCCCAGAGCGGCCACCGCTGCGTCCTCGTCATTACCGGTCAGGGAAGGCGCGATCCGCTGGCCGAGGCACGGGGCGTGCTGCGCGGGGGGACTCGAAGGGTGGCTGAACGAGCCCGCAACCCGCCCGCTTGTGCTGGCGTGCGTGCCCGCGCAGAAGAGGCACGGGGGCCAGGGGGCGTTCTATGTGCTGCTGCGGCGGAGTCGGGGTGGGGGCTCTCGTTCGGCTGAATCGGGCTCCCGGTCAGGACCGTCGTATCGTAAGCCGCGCGAGAAAAGGCACGTCGAGTAGCCCCGGAGTAACCACGATCAGCGTATCGCCCACGAGCGCCGGTCGATTGCGGCGGGCGATGGTGATACCCAGATCAATGCTGCCGAGGAAGAATCCCTCCGGGTCGAACACATCGAATGTGCTGGGGTCCTCCCCCACCTGGTCGATGATCCCAACCAGCAAGTGCCCGTCGTCCATTACGTAGATCTCATTCACCAACGGCCGTACCAACTCGACATCCTGTCTGGACAACCCCGCCTCGGCCAATCCCTCCGAGATTGCCGCCCGGTCTCGACGGTCGAATGACTCGGGGCGATGCGATGTTTCAACGATCCGAAGGGTGTCGCCGTTGGAATCCGTCTTCACCAGCCGAAGTCGACCGGTCATCGCCGACCACACAGTCCCGTCGGGAGCCAAGCTCCATCGCCCGCGCGCAAGATAGTGCCTGGCCAGAAACCGCAAGGATTCCTGGCCAGGCCGAATCATCGTGGGCGGAAGGCCGCTACGGAACAGAGGAGGCTTGGCAAG
The DNA here is from genome assembly GCA_965211645.1 of Longimicrobiales bacterium. Classification (GTDB taxonomy): domain Bacteria; phylum Gemmatimonadota; class Gemmatimonadetes; order Longimicrobiales; family Gaopeijiaceae; genus Bin94. Next base: position 2,435,228 of record OZ242947.1, read on the forward strand.
CACCGCCGCCGTGTCGACCACCTGTCCCAATGTATCCACGCGCAGAAACAGAACCATTGCGGGTCCGGTGCCCGTTGCGGTCTCGTCGACAAGGGTTCCCGTCTCCTCCCACAGCAGCGGATGCTGAATACGATTGACCCTGCGAACCGGTCTTGGTACGGACTTCTGGAACACGCCCGCCGAATCGAACACGTGGTATCGTCCGTTGAATCCAGCCGCTATCCATAGCCGGCCTGTTCCGTCCCACGCCATGCCCATCGGACTCTGAAGGTCCCCGGGACCCTCGCCCGGCCCGCCGAAACTCCGCACGAACTGGCCCTCTCCGCTAAAGACGACGATGCGGTCGGTCGAGTACTCCACGACGGACGACCACCACACCTCCGATGGTATCGACCTCCGCCGATACCCGAGGGTCCGGGTCAACAGCGCAGGCGACCGGTAGGCATGCGAGAACTGCAGCGACACGGTACGTGACGACTCCCCCCTACCCCCCCGGATTCATCAACACCGTGATGTGCGTCGGATGCGCCGCCGACCGATAAACCCTCTTCGTCGCCTTCGCGAAATCCGCCTCCACCGCCTCGAAGATGTTCGGCACCCACGTCTGCGGATTGCGATCGATCACCGGAAACCACGTACTCTGGACCTGCACCATGATCCTGTGACCGGCCAAGAAATGGTGGTCGCGGTCGCGCAGGCTGATCGCATACGGCGTGATTTCGTCCGGAACGACCGGCTCGGGCTCGCGGAAGCTGTTGCGGAAACGCGCGCGGAAGACCTCGCCGGCGACCATGTACTGGTACCCTCGCAGCGCGGGGTCGGGGTGATCGTCGGGGTAGACGTCGATCAGCTTCACGATCCAGTCGGCCCCGCCGCCGCTGGTCGAGGCGTAGAGATGAGCAACGATGTCGCCGGTGATCGCGAATCCCTCCTCGAGCGGCTCCGACTCCCAGGTCAGCACGTCGGGCCGGCCATCCACGAAGCGCTGGTCCTCGGCCTGCCAGTAGTGCCAGCGGTCGTAGTGGATCGGCCGATACTGGAACGGGACCGGGGTGTCGGGATCGGAGACGTACTCGTCGTAGGCGGTGTCGTCGCCCTCCGAAGCCGGCGGCGGGTCGAACGAGACGACGCCGTCGGCGCGCAGGTAGACGTTCCTCGGCATCATGCCCTCGGCAGGCCAGCTGTCGTACTGCTTCCACTCGTTGGAGCCGGTCTGGAAGGTGATCGCCTCGGCAGGGGGCAGCGAGCCCTTGTCCTTCAGCCAGTAGGCGAACCACGGGGCGTGGATCTCGTCACGGAAGTACCGGGCGGTCTCGCTCTCCAGGTCGAAGTCGAGCACCTGCCGGCCAACCTCCTCGAAGGTCCAGCCGCCGTGCCGCCAGGGGCCGAGCACGAGGAAGTTCTCGTTGTCGTCGTCGTCCTCCTCGAGCTGCTTGTAGACCTCGATGGGGCCGTAGAAGTCCTCGGCGTCCCACCAGCCGGTGACATGAAGCGCGGGCACGGTCATGCCCTGCAGGTACGGGAAGACGCCGCACATTTCGGTCTCCCAGTACTCGTCCATGTTGGGGTGCGCCACGTAGTCGTTCCACATGCGCGAATTGCCTTCAAGCATCTCGGTGACCCGGGACAGCGGGCCCATCTCCAGGTAGCGCGTGTACTTGTCCCAGGGGCCCTCGGGGGGCCACAGCTCCGGAGGCATCTCGAAGCGCACCGCCGCCTCGTACGCGTAGCTGAACCGGAAGGCGCCGTTGTGGTGGAAGTCGTCGCCGATGAACATGTCGGCGCAGCTCGCCTGCGGTGAGACGGCGGCGAGCGCGGGGTGGGGGTCGACCATAGCGCGCGTAGCGAGGAAGCCGCCGTAGGAAATACCCCATGTGCCGACGCGGCCGTTGTTGCCGGGCACGTTGTTCACCAGCCACTCGATCGTGTCGTAGAAGTCGGTGGACTCGTCGGTGCCGTCGACGTCGTCGGGCTTGCGGTTGGGGCGCAGCGTGACGAATTCGCCCTCGGACTCGTAGCGCCCGCGCAGGTCCTGGAGGACGAAGATGTATCCCTCGTCGAAGAACTCTTCGTACCAGTCCAGCCGGATCGAGTACTCCTGCTCCTGCGGGTTGGCGTAATAGGGCGTGCGCTCCAGCATGATCGGAAGCGGCTCGGTCCGGCCCCGCGGGATGTAGATCTCGGTGTGCAGCCGCACGCCGTCGCGCATGGGCACCATGACGTCCCACTTGGGCTCGAAGATGGACGCGAGGTCGAGGTCGGCGCGGTCCTCGTAGGGGTACCGCGTCATGACCTCTTCCTGGGCGGCGGCCGGGCCGGCGGTGGCCAGCAGGCCCGCAGTGGCCAGGGACAAGGCGAGAGCAAGGCGCAGGTGTGAGTATATGAGTATATGAGTAGGATCGTGTCCGAACTCGCATCCTGACCGTCGCATTTCCAGTCTCCTTCGAGGAACGGGGCGTGACAGGCATTGTTACCGCGCGTAGCCTTGGGAGAGCAACCTCGTCCATTCAGCTTTCCCGTCATCGTCGATGATCGAAACGGAGCCAATGATGTCACGCACACTGCGAACCGCGGCAGTTTTGCTCGCGATATCCCCCCTGGGCCTCGCCATCTGGGGCTGCCAGGCCGACACCGAGAGCGAACCCACCTACAGGGAAGCCGCTGCGGAAGAGGAGGAGTTCCGGCTCAGATCCGACGTGGAAGCAGCCCTCCCCGCCCGCGCGGAGGCCTTCGCCGCGAACCCCGACGACGAAAACGCCCGCTGGGCCTACGCCGACATCCTCTTCAAGCTCGGCAACATGTGGGAGGCCGACGAGGTCATCGCGCCGCTCGCCGACCCCTCCTCGTGGAACGTGGACGACCTCTATCTGGCAGCCCGGCTGGCCTACCTGCTCGGCGACTACGCAAGCGCCGAGACCCTCTACGGAAGGATGATGGTACTCACCGAAGCGGGCTCCGAGGCCCACGCCGACGCGACGCGGGGCCTGACGCTCACCCTGTACCAGACCAACCAGTTCGCCAGGGCGCGCGAGCTCCCGGCGCCCGAGGACAATGAGGGCGCATCCAGCCTCCTCGCCTTCATGCAGGCCTTCGAGGGCGAACCCTACGGCATCGAGTGGGCAAGCGACGAGCGCATCTCCCACCTCCCGATGACCAACGACATCACCCAGCCCGGCGCCCTTCCCGTCGTCGACCTGAACGTCAACGGCCAGACCGTCTCGCTCATCCTCGACACCGGCGGCGACCGCCTCTACCTCGACAAGGGCATCTATGAGAGCCTCGGCCTCTCCACCCTCACCAACCGCGAGGCCCGCTACGCCTACACCGGCGGCGCAACGGTCGAAGAGCCCCTCGGAGTCGCCGAAACGGTCACCATGGGCGACGTCACCCTCACCAACGTGCCCGTCGTCGGCGCGACCTGGAAGGAGATCGGCCAGACCAGCGACGGCGTCCTCACCACCCAGCTGCTCAAGCAGTTCCTGAGCACCATGGACTACGACAACCGCCGCATCACGCTCCGCGAACGCACCCCCGAAGCCCTCGCCGAAGTCATGGCAACCCTGGGCGACACCCCGCCCCTCGAAGCCCCCTTCTTCATGACAACCACGCACCTCATGTTCGCAAAGGGCAGCCTCAACGGCCGCGAAATCAACTACTTCCTGGACTCCGGCCTCGCCATGAGCATGCCCATGATCGTGGTCGACGAAACGGTCGAGCTCCTCGGCCTCGAAACCAACGACATCGAGGGTACCCCCTACTACTGGACCGCCATCGAGTCCCACGGCCTCAACGGACTCGTGAGAGGCGCCACGCAAGCCATGGGCAACGTCTTCGTCGAACAGGACTTCTTCTGGCAAAGCGGCTTCATGGCGGACGCCCTCATGTCCCACCAGTACCTCTGGCCCCTCGGCTCCTGGACCATCGACTTCGACAACATGACCTACTACTTCCCGGCCCCGGAGTAGAAGGGATGAGAGTGCGTCGCGGTTCCTCCGGAGCGCTTGCCGCACGCCTTCGCTTCGCGCTCGGCCGCACAGTCGCGCCTGCGGTATGCGCAGCCCCCCTCGCGGCCACCGCGTTGCTCGTGGCCTCCGGTTTGCTTGCGGCCGCCTCCGCCTGGCTCGCATTTCCCCCGGCCCCCGCCGCAGCCCAGTCCCTCCGCCCCTTCCCCCCGCCCTTCGAGATCCGCGTGCCCGTCCCGCCCGGCCCGCTCGTCTCCGGAGACACCCGCTACTTCGTCTACGAGCTCCTGATCACGAGCTTCCTGCCCGCCCCGGCGCAGGTGAGCCGCGTCGAGGTCTTCGCCGAATCGGCAGAGGGACAGCGCCTGCTGGAGTACTCGGGCGAGGAGCTGGGCAGCAACATGCTCCCGCCGTTCGAGCAGGAGGACGATCCGGTCGTGCAGCGAACCATCGGGCCCCGGTCGCACGGGGTGGTGTACGTCATGCTGCCCCTGCCGGCATCCACCGCCACCCCGCGGCAGTTCTTCCACCGCGTGTGGTTCGACCTTCCCGCCGGCGACTCCACCGAGACCGACTACGTGGCCCTGGAGACGCCGATCCACGAGGGCTCCGTGATCGAGATCGGGCCGCCGCTCCGGGGCGGACCCTGGGCGGTGTTCAACGGTCCCTCCAACGACTCCGGGCACCGCCGCATGCCGCTCCAGCTCTTCGGACGCTCGGCGTTCGCGCAGCGGTACGCGATCGACTACATGCTGGTCGACGCCGAGGGCCGCGCCAGTCCGGTGGAGGGCGGCGACAACGACACCTATCCGGGCTACGGCGCGGAGGTGATCGCCGTCGCGGACGGGGTGATCTCCTCCGTGCTCGACGGCGTCCCGGAGAACCGTCCCGGACAGACCTCGCGCCCCGCCGACTTCAACCTGTCCACCGCCATCGGCAACCACGTCATTCTGGACATCGGAGACGGCCGCTACGCGCTATACGCGCACCTTCTGCCCGGGAGCGTGCCGGTCCAGGTCGGCCAGCAGGTACGGCGCGGCCACGTGCTCGGCCAGGTCGGCAACTCCGGCAACTCGGGTGGCCCGCACCTGCACTTCCACATCACCGACGAAAACGTGCCGCTGGGTGCGGAAGGGTTGCCGTTCGTGCACGACGCCTTCGACCTGCTGGGCTTCTGCCGCCAGGGACCAGCCGGCCCATGCGAGATGCACGAGCCCGAGACGCGGCGAGGCGAGACACCGATGCGGGACCAGCTGATCCGGTTTCCGCGGTAGCGGGGGGCGGCCCTCCGTTCACCGCCGCTGTCGGGTTTTGCCCGTCTACAGCGATGGCACCAGTGCATGCCTCACGGCGTTGGGATCGTGCTTGATGATACGCAGGAGCGCCACCGCCGGGCCGCTGACACGCCGTCTCCCCTGTTCCCACTTTCGGTAGCCGGACAGGCTCATTCCCATCAGCGCCGCCATTTGAACCTGCGTAAGCTTCGCCTCCATGCGAACCTCACGAGGGGAGATCGGGGCGTGAACAATCGCCGGACCCTCGCCCTTCGCATGGTCCAAAGCCTCGTTCAAGGACTGGATCAGGTCTTCTCCGAAAGTGCTCATTTGTTCTGCTTTCCTTGAAGCTTGATGGCGGCTGCGAGCGCAGCCACCGCTCGGCGCTCGCCGGGTTTCAGGTCGGTCTTGTCAGACTTCGAGAAAGCGAGAAGTGCGTAGATCGGAACTCCTTCGCCCCCGAAAAAGTAGATCACGCGGACACCGCCGCGCTTACCCCGTCCGGACGCTCCGAAACGCATTTTTCGGACCCCGCCCGTGCCGGGAATCTCGTCACCCGCCAAGGGATGCTCGGCCAAGTAGTCGATCAGTTCGCGTTTCTCGTTCTCGTTGAACAACTTGTCAGCCTGACGAGAGAAGGTTGGCGTTTCGGCAACAGTATGCATGTGAATATAGTAACCCAATGGGTTATCCATGGCAATTCCCCGGAGGCCGGGTCGGTGCGCATTTCGTACTATTGTCCGCACCCTCCGTGAACTGACAGGATCAATACGATGATGAACGCCGTCCGCGCGCTCCCGGTAACTGCCTTACTCCTTGCGAGCGCCGCCCCGTCCACCACAGCCCAGGTCACCATCCACCGCGACCCCTGGGGCGTCCCCCACATCATCGCCGACACCGAGGAGGCCGGGTTCTACGGTCTCGGATACGCGCAGGCCGAAGATCAACTTGAGTTTATCCTGAACATGTTCCTCGCCGGACGGGGCGAGCTTGCGGCCGCATTCGGCGACGGGACGACCTCGGGTTTCGGCGGCCCGCCCACCGCGAACGCGGTCGCCAAGGACATCCAGTCACGCATCTGGCGGCACGTCGAAGAGGCGCAGGCGGGGTTTGAGCGGCTGAGCCCCCAGCTGCAGCAGAACTACACCCACTACGTCGCCGGGATGGAAGCCTGGATGGCCGAGCACCCGGACGACACGCCGGACTGGGTGCCGGACCTCGAACCCTGGGACCCGGTCGTGCTGTCGCGCTTCGTGCTCTGGCCCGGCTACCAGGCCGGGCAGGGTCTCCAGGACTGCGCGCGCGGCGGCGTCCAGCTGGCGGCCGTCGACCGCGATGCCCTCGCCCGAGCGGACCGGAACGCCTCCAACGAGTGGATCCTGGCCCCCTGGCGCACCCGCGCCAACGCCATGATCGTGCTGAGCGACCCGCACGGCGGCATCGACGGCGCCTTCACCTACGAGTCGCGCATGCACGCGGGCGATCTGCACGCGGCAGGCTACTCGCTCGGCCCCATGCTGATCCTCACGCACACCCGCGACGTGTCCTGGGGGATGACCACCGGCGCACCCGATGTCGCCGACTGCTACGAAGTCGAAGTCGACCCCGCCGACTCGCTGCGCTACCGCTACGACGGCGAGTGGCGCCGGATGGAGACGCACGACGTGACCATCGAGGTGCGCGGCGGCGACCCGGTCACGCGCACCTTCGCGTACACCCGCCACAACGACATCCTCTCCCCCGTGGTCGCGCGGCAGGACGGCAAGGCCTACGTCGTCAGCACGTCCTACATGCACACCGCCGGCGACTTCGACCAGGAGGTCTACGAGATCAACCACGCCACCGGCATCGCCGGGGTAAAGCAGGCCATGCGCCGGCTGGGCATGTTCCCGCAGAACCTCATGTTCGGCGACCGCCACGGCGACTCCTGGTACGTCCGCGCGGGCCGCACGCCGATGCGTCCCGACGGCCACGACTGGAACCGGCCCGTGCCCGGCAACACGTCTGCGACGGCGTGGCTGGGCATCCACCCGCTGCAGGACCTCGTCCAACTCGAGACCCCCGCGGCGGGCTACATGCAGAACAACAACATCGCGCCCGACGTGATGCTCGAGGACAGCCCGCTCACCGCCGACCGCTACCCGTCGTACATCTACAACGACACGCCGGGCCGCCGGAACTCGCGCGGCGTGCGGGCCGTCGACGTTCTCTCGGGCGCGTGGGACTTCACCTTCGACGAGGCAGTCGAACTCTCCCTCGACGAGATGTGGGTCGGGACCGCGGCCTGGCAGCAAGCGCTCAGGCGGGCCCTCAACGCCGACCGCGACCGCGCCCGGGCCGCCGCGCCCCAGTTCCGCACCCTCGCGGCTCGCATCCTCGGCTTCGACGGCCACGCCCGCCAGCAGTCCCGGGCCGCCCACGCCTATCTCGTCTGGCGCGAGCAGATCTTCGCCCTCCCCGACCTCGACGACGCGGCCCGCGCGGCCCTCACCGACCCGCTCTGGGAGAAGGACGACCTCCCCGCGGCGCTCCTCCCTCGCCTCCTCGACGCCCTCGACGCCACCGCCGCCCTCATGCTCGACACCTACGGCTCGATCGACCGCACCCTGGGCGATGTCTTCCGCATCGGCCGCGGCGGCCGCACCTGGCCCCTCGGCGGCCTCTCGATCGTGCCGCCCGCCGGCGGCGGGGTGGGCTGCGCGCTCGACCTCTCCTGCATCTTCACACTGCGCGCCATGAGCACGTTCAGCCCGCCCGACTCGCTGGGCCTGCGCCATGTCGAGATCGGCTCGCGGCTGCTCCGCCTGGTGCAGTTCACCGATCCCATCCGGTCGTACACGCTTCACAACTACGGCCAGAGCGAAAACCCCGACTCGCCCTACTATGTCGACCAGGCCCGGCTCACCAGCGAGCGGCGCCTGAAGCCGACCTGGTTCGACACCGCGGAGCTAATGAACCACGTGGTCTCGACCAAAGTGCTGGACGTCATCGTGCGCTGACCCCGCCATAAAGCGCCAACGATCCGGCTCTTGCAACCCGTCTGCGGCCGCTCCGAGCCTGGGCTTGCGGCTTTGGCCTTTCCTGCTACCACGCGTACGTTCTCAGGATCACGTAATCCAGTTCGTCGTCCGTGTCCATGACGAAGAGTTTCCGTTCGGTTGCGTGCAGCACTTCGGGCAGCCCTGGGCCTACATACACTCCAGCCCCCGTGCGCGCGGAGAGAAGGTAGCTATCGCGTGTACGGACCTTTCTCAACCTGCTACCGTCAACCTCCTCATAGGGCCCCATCCGGTTGACCTGAACCAGAATCAGACCCCCCGGAAGCGAGGTCAGCCTCTGAACTCTGTCCTCCGGCGACTCACCTGGGCTGGACAACGCGATGCGCCCGTCGCCGAACGATACACCGCGGACCTCTGGAGCGCGAAATCCGGCCAAATGTGCTACCCACTCGGGGGCCCCCGAGTAGTCGTACGCATGAATCAGGGAGCCGTCGTTGAAGGATGTTGCAACCCTCTTCGGCTCGTGGGTGCAGGCGATTTGCCCGCGGGACAGGTCGATCCGCACCGAAACAGCATCGTGCTCGAACACGTCGCCGAAGACGCCGACTTCGGTACCGTCCAGATTCATGGCCTGCACGGATGCCGGTTCGGGGACCGGCATGATCCTCAGGAAGACTGGCGCGTCTCCCACGCAGGCATCTTCGATTCCCGAAGCATTCTCTGGGAAGAACCTTGCGGCCTCAGTGAGATTCTGCGGCTCGCCCGACGCGTAGATGAACCCGAAAGGCGAAAAGACCATTAACGTATCGCCGATGAACTCCACGCCCGCCGGACTGCGGATTTCCATCGGGCCCTCCCCGACGCGAAACGTCTCCTCGATCAACTCACCCGCCGGCGAGAGTACTCGCATCAGATTGAGCAGCCCGTCGATGGCGTAGACGTTGCCTACGGTGTCTGTGGCGACATCCCGGATCCATCCCCACAGCGTGTTGTCAGGCCCGTCCAGCGTTCCGTAGCTCCAGTCTTCGCGGAGAGCGAGGAGCCGGGCACGGGCGACTTCCAGGGTCCTGACATCCTCGGCGTCGTCGCCCCCGACCACCGTGTCCATGGAAATCACCACCGCTCCAGGTGGAACATCTTCCCACCGGAAAACCATCCCCCCGCCATCGTTGGTCTGTCCGCATGCTCCAGTCGTCACGACCGTAACAAGGGCCAGCGGAAGCAACAGCCGACGCGAACAAGTCAACCCGTGCAGCCAGGTGTCGACTGTGTCTGGTTCCCTACCGTGGGCCAGACTGAGGATCCCGTCGTCCATGACCAGATCCCGACCAGCGTCGTCGTCAGCTCCACCCCTTCCTCGCCTTTCGCGTTGCCGACAGGTCGTCTTCGAGGCCGCTGGCTGGCTGATCCGCCTCACTCTACCGACGCCACAACCACATCCGTACCCTCCCCACTCCCCAACCGTATCGTCGCGGGCGGCTCCACCTCTCGCCGCACATACCCCAGCCCGATCACCTGGCCGAACCGCGGTGAATCCGCCACAGAAGTCACTCGCCCACGCACCTTCTTACCACCGGCCTCGAACAATTGCGTCCCCGGGCGCGCCGCCACATCCCCGAACCGCAACGCCCGCAGGTGCCAGTTCACCCGGCCGCGGTGCCGGATCCGTACGATCACTTCCTGCCCGGTGTAGCAGCCCTTGCCGTGGTCGAAGGCCACGTCCACCAGCCCCGCCTCCACGGGGATCGTGCTGTCGTCCATGTCGATGCCGAATTCCGGGAAGCCGGCCTCGACGCGCAGCGTGTCCCACGCGCCCGCACCGACCGGAACCGCACCGTGCTCTCGAAGCCGATCCCACACGCCCGACACCGCGTCCGCCCCAACCCACACATCCCACGACGGCACCTGGCGCACCCCTCGCGCAACCAGGACGCCGTCGCCGAGCGGCCCCCCACCCAGCAGGGCAAACCCTTCGGCTGGCGCTGCGCCAAACACCGCCGCAACCGTCTCGCCCGCGCCAGGGCCGACCACTGTGAGCAACCGCGCCGCCTCGCCAAGGTCTTCGCATCGCGCAAGCCTCGGGGGGAGAAACCGCCTGAAGTGTGCCGTGACCGCCTCGTGCGCCGCCTCCGCGACACTCAACCCCAACCCCTCCTCCTCACCAGCCCCGAGCCAGAGGGTCACCACGTCGCTGACCATGCGCCCCTTGGCCGTCAGAATCGTCCCGTAGACGGCTTCGCCCTTCATGGGTTGGCCCCCCGGCGCCTCCGGAATCCCGCTCGTCAGTATCCCGTCCAGCATCTGCACAGGAGCGCGGCCGTACACCCTCAACAGCCGCCGATCCCCCCGCACCACCACCCCACACCCCTCCACCGCCGCCCGGTATTCCCCCGCGGGATCCCCATAGTGGCGCCGGGCGGGCGCCGACCCTACCACTGACTGCCCGGCTTGCCGTTCGCCCTCAGCTCCCGCACCAGCGCCTCCACCCGCTGCACGTCGCGGGCCGCCGGCGCGAAGGTCAGGTACGTTTCCAGCTGGGTGACCGCCTCCTCGGGCCGGCCCAGTTGCGCGAGCAGGTAGCCACGGTCCCGGATCTGCGACGGCGCCGTCGGCCGCAGGACCAGAATGCGCTCCACCGCGGCCAGCGCCCGGCCATGATCCCGGGTGCGGTGGTAGATGCCCTTCAGGTTGAGCAGGAGCCGCACGACCATGTCGTGCTTGGTCGCGGTCTTGAGATGGCGGTCGTCCAGCCGCACCACCCCGCCGTGCTGCCGGTCGAGGATCTTCTGCGCCTCCGACCGCAGCCGCACCTTCCCGCCATGGAAGGGATCGATCAGGAATTCCACGGCCTCGCCGGGGTAGCGCACCAGGAAGTGGCCCGGGAAGTTCACGCCTTCGAGCGGCAGATCGAGCCGCCATCCTACCTCGAGCAGCACGATGGCGAGGGTCAGCGGGATGCCGAGCCCGCGGTCGAGCACGTCGTTGAGGAAGGAGTTGCGCGGGTCGTGATAGTGGTTGCGGTTCCCGCGCATCTTGCGGACCGCGAAGAGGTGCCTGAGCGCCTCGGTCAGGATGATCGGCTGCGCCCGCTCCAACCCGAGGCGGTCGCGGACCTCCTCGGCAAGTACATCGAAGCGCACCAGGTAGCGGTCAACAGGAAGCTGGACGTATTCCTCCTGCGCCACGAGGAGCGCCGCCCGCGCGAGGTTCAGGTCCTCTTCCGGACGCTCAACCTCGCGGGCGAACTCCTGACGGGCCGACCAGGCCGGTGCGTTCATGGGGTAAATCCTGCCGTCATCATGCCATGAGGATGGGCACCGCTTCGGCCAATGTAAACCCCCCGCCGCGGCACCATTCGCTTACATTCTCACCATGACCCGTCAAGACCGCGATCAGAGAGGGCGGATCAGGCTCAGCACCCTGTCGCACGGCGCCGGCTGAGCGTGTAAGCTCGGCCAGGCCGAGCTGGCGCAGGTGCTGCGTCACCTTCTTCCCTCCGAAGACCCTCGGGTTCTGGTGGACGCCAGCCAGAGGGACGACGCCGCCGTGTATCGTCTTGCCGACGGCCGCGCGCTGGTCGTTACGCTCGATTTCTTCACTCCAATTGTCGACGATGCGTACGATTTCGGGCGGATCGCCGCCGCCAATGCCCTTTCCGATGTGTATGCGATGGGAGGGCGGCCGCTCTTCGCGCTGAACCTGCTGTCCTTTCCGCGGGATCTCCTTGAGGAGGGGCTGGCGGAGGAGATTGTCCGCGGCGGGGTCGAAAAGGCCCGCGAGGCCGGGATTCCGGTTCTGGGAGGCCATTCCATCGACGACGCCGAGCCGAAGTACGGGATGGTCGCGGTCGGCGAGGTCGACCCGGACGCCATGCTCACCAACGACGGTGCCCGGGCCGGCGACGATCTCGTGCTGACCAAGCCGCTGGGGTCCGGGATCGTGGCCACGGCGGTCAAGGCGGGGACGTGTCCGGCCGATGTGCTGCGGGCTGCCGTCGAGATGATGGCGCACCTGAACCGTGCCGCGGCCGAGGCGGCGCTGGCCGCCGGGGCGCGGGCCGCAACCGATGTCACCGGCTATGGGCTGATCGGGCATCTCGGGAACATGCTGCGGGCGTCGGGCGTGTCGGCCCGGGTCGATGCCGCGAGCGTGCCGGTGCTCGATGGCGTGGTGGAGTTGGTGGCGGCGGGCCACGTGCCGGGCGGGACCCGCCGCAACCAGCGCGACGCGGCCGGGAGCGTCAGCTACGCCGCCGGAGTGGACGACGCGACCCGCACCCTGCTCGCCGACGCGCAGACTTCAGGGGGCCTGGTGATTGCCAGCCCGCCGGGACGGACTGCCGAGTTGCTCGCGGAGTTGGAGGCCAGGGGTGAGCGGGGAGCCGTGTTCGGGAGGGTGATTGAGGGGTCTGCGGGGCGGATCGAGGTCGCATAGCGCGGCGCGGCCCGATGGTCCCGCGGAAACGACCCGGGACACGCTGATGCTCGGATGGGACACCGCGCTGCGAGACGCGCGGCCGCCGTACGCCCTCCGCCCTCACGCCTGAATCGGCGCCACCTCGTCCGGCCCCACCTCGTCCGGCGTCACCGTAGTCCGCGCCGGGATCGCCTTCTTCGCGGGCCGGCGGATCGCCAGCTCGACCACCCGGTGCAGGTCCTCGACCAGATGGACCGTAAGGGTGTTCCGTACGGCATCGGGCAGATCCTCGAGGTGCGACTCGTTCTCCTGTGGGATGATGATGTCCCGGATCCCGGCCCGCACCGCGCCCAGCACCTTCTCCTTCACGCCGCCGATCGGCAGCACGCGGCCCGTGAGGGTCAGCTCGCCCGTCATGGCCAGGTCGGCCCTCACCTTGCGCCCGGACACCGCCGAAATCAGCGCCGTCGCCATCGTGATCCCAGCGGAGGGGCCGTCCTTCGGCACCGCACCGGCGGGCACATGGATGTGAATCTCGCGCTTGTCGAGGGCGTTCTCTTCGATGCCCAGCGGTCCGTAGTGGCTCTTGGCGTAGGACAGGGCGGCTCTCGCCGACTCCTTCATCACGTCGCCCAGCTGCCCGGTCAGCACCAGGCCTCCTTCGCCCGGCATGACGCTGGCCTCCACGAACATGATGTCCCCGCCCATCGGCGTGTAGAACATCCCCGTGGCGACGCCGGCCGCGTCCTCGGTCGCCCGCCGCTCCGGGAAGACGCGCGGACGGCCCAGAAGATCCTTCGCCACCGCCGAAGTGATCTCCATCCCCTCGCTCTCGGCCGCGGCGATCTTGCGCGCCACCTTGCGGCCCAGCTTGCCCAGCTCGCGCTCCAGCTGCCTGACGCCGGCCTCGTGGGTGTAGCTCTGGATCACGCTCAGGATCGCGTCGTCGCCGATCTCCAGTTCGTCCTCGAGCAGCCCCGATTCGCGCAACTGCCGGGGCAGCAGGTACCGGCGCGCGATCTCCAGCTTCTCCTTCTCGGTGTAGCCGCGGAACTCGACGGTCTCCATGCGGTCCAGCAGCGGCGCCGGAATGCGGTCCTCGTAGTTCGCCGTCGCGATGAACAGCACCTCGGAGAGGTCGAAGGGGACGCCCAGGTAGTGGTCGATGAACGTCGAGTTCTGCGCGGGGTCGAGCACCTCGAGCAGCGCCGCGCTCGGATCGCCCTGAAAGGAGACGCCGAGCTTGTCGACCTCGTCGAGGAGGAAGACGGGGTTCTTGGTGCCCGCTTCCTTCATCCCCTGCACGATCCTGCCCGGCATCGCGCCCACGTAGGTCCGGCGATGGCCGCGGATGTCCGCCTCGTCACGCGCCCCGCCGAGCGAGATGCGCACGTACTTGCGCCCCACCGAACGCGCGATCGAACGCGCGATGCTCGTCTTGCCGACCCCGGGCGGTCCCGCGAAGAGCAGGATCGGCCCCTTGCCGCCGTCGGACAGCAGGTCGTCAAGGTCGGTTGGGTCTGTGGGAGACGATCCGTCTTCCGAGACCGGCACATCGTCCGGTTCGGCGGTCTCGTCAGGAGCCGACGCTTCTTCAGCTCCAGAGGCGTTTTCGGCATCCGCTGATTCGTCCTGCCCCTCCTCCTCCCCAAACCGCTCCTGCTGCAGCTTCCGCACCGCCAGGAACTCCAGCACGCGGTCCTTCACATCCTCCAGCCCGTAGTGGTCCTCCTCGAGGATCTCTTCGGCGCGGTGGAGATCCAGCTTGTCGTCGGTCCGCTCGCTCCACGGCAGCTCGGTGATCCACTCCAGGTAGGTGCGGATGACCTGGTACTCGGCGGACTGGGGCGCCGTGCGGTTGAGCCGCCGCAACTCGCGCTCGACTTCGTTGCGCGCGGTCTCGCTCAGCTCCAGCGCTGCGATCCGGTCGCGCAGTTCCTCGGCCTCGTCGCGCTCGCCCTCCTCGCCCAGCTCCTTGCGGATCTGCTTCATCTGCTCGCGCAGGAGCATCTCCCGCTGGCGTTCCCCGAGCTCCTCCTGAACCTTCGCCTGGATGTCCTCGTGGGCGTCGATTCGGACCAGCTCGCGTTCCACCGCAACCAGCGCGGCCCGCATCCGGTCTTCGTCGCCGAGGGTTTCCAGCAACCGCTGCTTCTCGGCCGTCGGCAGATCCAGGTAGAAGGCCACGAGGTCGGCGAACGCCCCCGGTTCGTCGACCCCCTGGATCAGCTGGTTGAGCGCCTCGGCCGACACCCCGCGACGGGTCCCCAGCTCGGCGGCCCGCTCCCTCAGCTCCTGGTCAAGCGCCTTGAAACCGGGGTCCTTCTTGTCGGCGGGTCCGTGGCGGTCGATCGTGACGAGGGTGGCCTGCAGCATGGACTCGCCGTAGTCGGCGTACTGGATCGCGCGGGCGCGCGCCTCGCCCTGGACGAGGAGCTGAATCCCCCCCCGCACCCGGTGAGTCTGAATGATCCGGACGACGGTGCCGACCGCATACAGGATCCGCGGATCGGGATCGTCCTGATTCTCGTTCTGCGCGACGGCAAAGAGCCGCCGGTCGCCTTCGAGCGCCTCCTGGACGGCCTCGACCGTCCCGGGACGTCCGGCTGAGATCGGCACCGCCACCCCGGGATACACCACCGTGTCTCGAAGCGGGAGCACCGGCAAGGAAAACCGTCGGCTCATGTTCTATCACCTCTCGTCGCCCCGGGGGACGCTTTTGCGGGCCGTGCCCGATGTCGGGTGTCGCTGTGCGAACCCACTGGCATACACCGCCGTGGCCAGCAGGATTCGTCCGCGCGACCGGAAGAACGCGTGAACCTGCACGAACCTTGCCACCCCGTACGAGGAAGCCGGCCCATCGGTTACCCGTCAACGTACTGCCATACTGGCAGAATTACATCAGCAAGTCGGCCATATTGGCAGAACGCGCACTCGGAAACGGCCATTTTGGCAGGTCCGGGTGGCCGCCAGCCCCCGCCGGAGCCTAACTTTCAGCCGGCGGGCGCTCGTGCGATGAATCGTCGTTCGCCGCCCACCAGCACCTCCGGCACCACCCCCAGCACCCCAAGGACACATGCGATGCCGACCCGACACCTCCTTCTCGCCGTCGCCGCGACGGCCATCCTGCCCATGAACCTCGACTCCCAGCAGCCCGACATGGGGCGCCGCTCCACCGTCTACGCCCCGCGCAACGTCGCCGCCACCAGCCAGCCCCTCGCCACCGCCGCCGCCCTCGAGATCATGCAGCAGGGCGGCAACGCGATCGACGGGGCGGTTGCGGCCGCGGCCGTGCTGAACGTCACCGAGCCCCACATGACCGGTATGGGCGGCGACGCCTTCTCGATCGTCTGGTGGGCCGAGACCGGCGAGCTCCATGGCATCGACGCCAGCGGGCGGAGCGGCAGCGGCATGACCGTTGAGGCGCTCCGGGCGCGTGGGCACGACCGGGTGCCGGGATCGGGGCCAGAGGCGGTCACCGTGCCGGGCGCGGTCTCGGGGTGGCACGCCCTGGTCGAGCGCTTCGGCAATCTCACTCTCGGCGAGGTCCTGCAGCCCGCCATCCGCATCGCGAGCGAAGGCTTTCCGGTGACTCCCATCATTGCGCGCCAGTGGGCGGGCGCAACCGAGAAGCTGGCCCGCGACGAGGGGGCCCGCGCGACCTACCTGGTCGACGGCGAGCGGGCGCCGCGTGCCGGGGAGTGGCACACGAATCCCGACATTGCCCGTTCGTTTCAGAGGATCGCCGACGAGGGGCCCGGCGTCCTCTACGGCGGCTCTCTGGGACGCGAACTGGTTGAAGGGCTGGATGCACTGGGTGGTTTTCTGACGCTGGAGGACCTCGCCGCGCATCAACCCCGGTGGGTCGAGCCGATCAGCACCGACTTCCGCGGCTACACCGTCTGGGAGCTCCCCCCCGCGGGACAGGGGATCGCCGCGCTGGAGATGCTGGAGCTCGTCGAGCCCATGGACCTGGAGGGCATGGGGCACAACTCCGCCGACTACCTCCACCACCTGATCGAGGTGAAGAAGCTGGCCTTCGCCGATCTCCACCGGTACGTGTCGGATGCCGACCACATGGAGATCGACCCCATGTCGCTCCTCAACCCGTCGTACATCGACGCGCGGCGGGCGCTGATCGACCCCCGCGTCGCGGCCGACCGCGTGAATCCGGGCCGCGCGGTCACCGATTCCGAGACGATCTATCTCAGTGTCGCGGACTCCGACGGCAACATGGTGTCGTTCATCAACTCGGTGTACTCGGGGTTCGGGTCGGGGGTCGTGATCCCGGGGACGGGGTTCGCGCTGCAGAATCGCGGCGCCGGCTTCGTCATCGAAGACGGCCACCCCAACCAGGTCGCGCCGCGCAAGCGCCCCTTCCACACGATCATCCCGGGCTTCGTGACCAGGGACGGCGAGCCGCTGATGGCCTTCGGACTCATGGGCGGCTCGATGCAGCCGCAAGGCCACACGCAACTGCTCCTCAACATGCTCGTCTTCGGGATGGACCCGCAGGAGGCGGTGGACGCGGCGCGGTTCCGACACCTGTCGGGAACGCGGGTGGCCATCGAGCGGATCAGCGACGAGGTGGCGGCGGAGCTGGAGGCGCGGGGGCATGAGCTGGCGGACTGGCAACGGACGGATTTCGGGGGCGCGCAGGTGATTCTGCGGCTGGAGAAGGGATGGGCCGCGGCGTCGGAGCCCCGGAAGGATGGGCATGCGGCGGGGAACTGACGGGGGCGGGGACACCGCGGGCGACGGCGAGGAGCCGCGGCAAGGCGACAGCCCACGTCGTGACAATGGCCCGCCGCCCTACGAGATCCCCGAGGAGCGGTTGCCGCCGGGCTTCCTGGAGACGCTCGCGCATGTGCCTGCTGTGCCGGCCCCGGCCGTCGCGTCGGCGACGGTCGTGCTCATGCGCGAGGGCGAGGGCGGTCCCGAGGTGCTCTTGCTGCGCCGCAATCGCGCCACCGGGTTCGTGCCGGGCGCGTATGTGTTCCCGGGTGGACGGGTAGACGCGGCCGACGGGGAGGACGCGCTGGTGCGGCGCTGGGACGGGCTGACGCGCGACGCGGCGGCGGAGCGGCTGGGGTTGGCCCCGGACGCCGATCCCCCTGCGATCGCGTACTACGGGGCTGCGCTGAGGGAGGCCGTCGAGGAAACAGGGCTGCTGGCGGGGGTGGTCGCCGCGAACGGGCAGCCGGGCGATGAGGTGGTGAACGATGCGAGGGAGGCCCTCCTGGGGCGCGGAGCATCATTCGCCGGCGTGCTCGAGGGGCTGGATGCGCGCCTGGACGGCGCCGCGATCGAGTACATCGCCCATTGGGTCACACCCACCGTCGAACCCCGCCGCTACGACACCCGCTTCTTCGCGGCCAGGGTCCCGCGCGGATCGCGAGCCGTCTACGACCGGCGCGAGATGACCGACGCGGTGTGGCTCACGCCCCGCGCGGCGCTGGCCCGTCACCGGCGCGGGCGGCTTCCCATGATCTTTCCGACGATTCGGACGCTGGAGGATCTCGGTGACTTCGCGACCGTCGACGAGTTGCTGGCGCACTTCCGGGGCCGCGCGATCCCGCGGATCCAGCCCGATATCGTGCGGACGGCGACGGGGGTGTCGCTGCGGGTGAGGTGAGCGGACTGCGTCGCCTCGGCAGAGGTCGAGCGGAGCCCTCTTGCCTCAGTTCTCCGCCACTTCCCCCATCGCCTCCAGCACCGTGTGCACCACGTCGGTGAACGCCCCGCCCCGGATCCACCTGCACACGATCACGAGCTCGTTCTCGGGGTCCACGTAGATCAGGTTCGAGCCGGCCCCGGTGTGCGTCCACGTGTATTCCGGCGCGTTCGGGTAGCGGCGCTGATCGGTATTCAGCGAGAAGTTCATGAAGCCGTAGCTGCGGTTGACCTCGCCGGGGGTGGTGGCCATGTCGAACCAGTCCTCGGAGAGGAGCTGCTTCCCGTTCCAGTTCCCCTTGTGCATGGTGAAGAGGCCGAAACGGGCCTGGTCGTAGGCGCTGAGGATCATGCCGCCGCCCCAGTGCGCGCCGCCGCTGACCGCCTGGACCTCGCGGCCGTCCAGGATGACCCACGAGTTGTCGTAGCCGTGCCATCCCCAGGTGGACGAGGCCCCGATCGGGTCCATGACGTGCTCGCGCAGCACCTCGGGCAGCGGGCGCCGCCAGACCGCGGTCGCGGCCAGAGCCAGCAGGTTCACGCGCGTGTCGTTGTACTCGTAGGCGGTGCCGGGCTCGTTCCGCGGGCGGGTGCCCCACGTGGAGCGGTCCTGGTCGGGTCGGTCGGCCCACTCGGGCTTGCCCCAAAGGGTGCCCTCCCAGTCGCTCGTCTGCCTGAGCAGGTGGTCCCAGGTGATCTTGCGGTTGTGCTCGGACTCGAAGAGCAGCTTCGGGCGGCGGCCGTTCTCGTCGCCGGGCTCGCCGTCGCCGGTGTCGAGGATGATAGGCGGGATGTAGTCGCGGACCTTGTCGTCGACGCTGCCGATGAGCCCGC
This sequence comes from Longimicrobiales bacterium, assembly GCA_965211645.1. Lineage (GTDB taxonomy): Bacteria > Gemmatimonadota > Gemmatimonadetes > Longimicrobiales > Gaopeijiaceae > Bin94. Next base: position 2,454,386 of record OZ242947.1, read on the forward strand.
GGTCCCAGGCCAGCCCGACGGTGGACGACAGGAAGCTCTTCGAGACGCTGAAGGTGTTGTCGGCTTTGGACGGGTCGCCCCACTCGGCGATGATGTAGCCCTTGTGCACGATCACGCCGGATTGCGGGCCGCGCACCGTGAAGGGTCCGACGGCGTCGCCCAGGGGCTCGCGGCCGAAGGTGCCGAGGTGGTTGAAGGCGAGGTCGCGGGGGCTCTGGGACTCGCCGGCGATCGCGATCTCGACCGCGCGCGCGATCCCGGCGGGGTCGAAGCCCGCCTCTGCCGGGGTGCGGCGCTCCCAGTTCGGATGGCGATCCGGGAAGTACGTCTGGGCGGAGGCGGTGTGGGCCGCGGCCAGCAGCGCGACGAGGGCGAATACGGTGCGGGGCGCGAAGAGCGTGCGGATCGCGACGATGTCGGCGATGACGCGATTGCGGCGAGAGAGAGTGGGGCGGGACGTGAGGGTGCGGCGCATGACGATTCCTCCAGGCGGCATCACGGCTGGTTGGCTTGGGGCGGTCCTTCGGGGAACCAGTGCAGGAGCGCGTCCGCCGCCGCCAGGACTCACCGAACTCCGGCCGGCAGCTTCCGCACCACCACGCTGGCAACGTCAAGGTCGTCCAGTTCGATGAACGCCGCCAGTCCGTTCGGGCCGAACGCGTCGGGCATTTCGGTGGCACCGGTCGGATAGGTGCCCACGTAGTCGCCGTCGGCGGTCACGACGTCGATGGGGCCGTCGCCGATCAGTTCCTCGCCCTGCCGCATGACCCAGATCCGACCCTCCCAGGTGGTGAAGAGACTCTGGAGGACCGGGATCTCATGGTAGAAGCCCGGAGGCGCCAGGGTGAGCGACATGGACGCCGGAGCGCTCGTCGGGGGAGCGCCGCCGCGGGTGCTGGCACTGCTCCGGAACTCGACCATCCTGACCCCTCCGGCAGGGCGAGCGGCGCGCCCGCCCTCCTGGCGCCTCGCCTCACGCAACTCCTCGTATTCTTCCTCGACCCTCGGGGTCACCGGCCGGGGAGCGAATGGCCGCGTGATGGTGCGGACAACGTCGCCGGTCCCCACCCGCGCGACCTTCAGGGCGTACGCGGAGGAGTCGGAGTACACGATGCCGGCGTCGGGCAGGACCCCAATCAGCAGCCGGGGCTCGAAGGTTGAAGGCCGCGACAGTCCGCCCAGCATGTTGCCGATGTCGAACGTCTGCCCATCCGGCGTGGTCAGGTCGCCGCTGAAGGGGTTTTCCTGTTCGGGGCGGGGAGGAAACCAGCCGCGCACGATCGTGTCGGTCCGCACCGCGTCGCCCTCCAGGCCGTGCCGGGTGATGGGGCGCGAGGCGGGCTGTTCGCGGTCCGCCCCGGTGGCGTCGAGCCTCAGACTCGCTCCCGACGACCCGGCGTATATCGCGCCACCCCGTGGATCGGGCAGAATGCTGGTGGCGACGCTCATCGTCCGGGTCACTGTTCGGGTCGACCCCCTCTCAGCTGGTTCCGCACCGGATACGGCGGACTCGGCACCTGCCCTGACCATTCGCACGAACTCGCCGGACGCGTCGAAGATCTGGTACGCGTCGTGACCCATGTCGCCCACGATCGTGGTGCCGTCCGGCAGAACCGCGTAGCTCATTGGCCTGTTGAACTCGCCCGGTCCCTCTCCAGCGGCACCGAACTCGCGTACGAAATCGCCCGTTGCGTCGAACACCAGTACGCGCAGGTCGGGGGCCCGGTCGAAAACGTAGAGGTTGCCACGTGCATCGAATGCCAACTCGACCAGCTCGCCGAACATCTCCCACGACTCGCCGTCGAGGACGCCGACTCGGTAGACCTCCTCGAAGTCGGGGTCGATGCGGCGGTCCCGGCCGGGGAGTTCGATCACCTCCTGGGCGGGGAGGGCGGTGGCGACAAGGGTGAGTGCGATGGTCGTCGGAATGGTCGCGTTCAGACGGGTGGGTCTCATCGGGAATTGCCTCCTGCAGGTCTGACATGTAAGGCCGGAGCCGGTGATCGCGGTTGTGGGGGTGGCGCGCGGGACGGGCGGCCTCTTCCCATGGACACCCTACCCGTTGGGCCGGGTTGTCCGACATTATTCATCAGGTATCCCTGCGCCGCCAACAGGGGAGGCCTTGCAGCCCCGGCGCGACGCCGGCCTGTGGTCCAGCCGGCACACCCGAACAATGGAGGTATCCGTGACGAACGCACGGACCCAACGCCGTTTCCCCGCAGCCGCGCTGACGCTTGCCGCGGCTGTCCACCTCTCCGCCTGCGAATCAGGACCCGCCTACAATCCCATGCTACTGACCCCCGACGCACTGACCGCCACCGCCCCCGATGTCTTCCAGGCCCGCTTCGAGACCAGCAAGGGGGACTTCGTGATCGAGGTCCACCGCGACTGGTCGCCCAACGGCGCCGACCGCTTCTACAATCTGGTGGCCAACGGATACTACGACGACGTGCGCTTCTTCCGGGTGATCGACGGGTTCATGGCCCAGTTCGGGATCCACGGGGACTCGGCGGTTGCGGCCGCGTGGCGGGAGGCGCGGATTCCGGACGACCCGGTGCTGCAGAGCAACGCGCGCGGCTTCATCAGCTACGCGATGGGCGGCCCAGGAACGCGCACGACCCAGGTCTTCATCAACTTCGGGGACAACGGCCGACTGGACGAGATGGGATTCTCGCCCTTCGGGCAGGTGATCGAAGGGATGGAGGTGGTCGACCAGATCTACTCCGGGTACGGAGAGGGAGCCCCGGGCGGCAGCGGCCCCATGCAGGGGCTGATCCAGTACCGCGGGAACGCGTACCTGAACGACGAGTTCCCCCGGCTCGACTACGTGGTGAGGGCGACGATCGTCAGCGAGTGAAGGGGCCGCGCGGACGGCACCCGGGCGGTCCAGGCCGTTAGCTCTCGTTCAGCGCGTCCAGGCCGTCCAGGACATCCAGATACACGTAGTCGTCGAAGGCATCCCCCAGCGGCAGCGAAAGTGCCCTTTCCAGCATCTCCCTGGCCCGCTCGGTGCCCCTCTCCTTGTCGAGTCGCTGCAGCCTGATCCCGTATGCGTGCAGCACGACCCTGGACTCGGGAGCCAACTCCACGGCGCGCTCGAAGAGCTTCACGGCCTCCTCCTCGCTTCCCCCGTACATCGTCCGTGCCACGAAGCCCTCCGCGGCGATGTCGGCGTGCCAGCCGCCCAGGGCCAGCATGGCGTCGACATAGTCGGGATCGATGGCGAGCGTCGCTTCGAGCAGATCCCGGATCCTGCCGGCAAGGCCTTCGCGGAGCGCCGTGAACGCTCCGACGCGCTGAGCGTAGCGGCCGACGGCGTGGGCGGACTGGTAGTGCGCGTCGGGGTTCGTCGGATCGGCGGCTACGGCCTCCTCGCCCATCCGGATCGCGCGTTCCACCACCTCGCTGAACTCCTCCTCGGACGCTTCATAGTGCGCGTAGACCGCGAGTGACTTCGCCGCCAGGGCGTAGCCGTCGGAGGTTCCCAGCGCTTCGCCCATGTCGGCCGCTTCGACGAAACGCCCCTCTGTGTAGGCGGCGTTGGCGTCTTCGATCGACTGTGCAGTTGCGTCGGCCGCGAGGAGCATCGCGCTCCCCACCGCGGCAAGTCGGACAGTCCGGGTCATCTCGTCTCCTCGATTTCAGGGCGTCCGGTTCGGGGCATGCCGCACGAAGTTGGCCAGCGGCGCGTGCAGGACGCAAGTTGTCGGGATGAGACAACGTCAAAAGCAGTTATGTGCCGGCGCGATTGCGCTGTTCGCAGCCTCGATCGCCGCATGCACCGCCAACGAAGTTTCCCCCGGCCCCGCCGGCACCCCCGCACTGCGCGGCGCCCTCTTCGACACGATCGTCGCGCGCACCGAGCGGCGGGAGGCCTTCTCGCCCGTCAAGAACGAGCGCCTCGGGTTCGATCCGCTCGCCGCGATGAAGGCGCTGCGCGACGATGTGATCGCTGCCGAGACCGAGGACGAGCTCTACTATGCGCTGGCGAGGCTGAGCCATGCTCGCCGCGACCGCCACCTCGACCTCTTCCTCGTACCCGGCGGGCTGGCCCCGTCCGACAGTGCGGGGCTGGATGTGGCGGGCGGACCGGATCCCGCGCCGCCGCGGCAGGCGCCAGCCAGGATCTTCCCCGACTACTCCGATGGCGCGGGGGAAGCCGACTATTTCCTGGGAACCGCGGCCGGGGGCGCTTTCGCATGGGAAGCAGCGGCCGGCGAGAGCTGGGCCGAGAATCTGCCTGGCGCCCGCGTCGTCAGCGTCAACGGCATGCCCGTCGAGGTGTGGCACGATTCGGCAGCGGCCTTCATCCGACACTCGACCGGGGCCCAGCTGCGGTGGAAGCTGGCCGAGGCGATGACGCTCGCGACGGCGGCCCTGCCTCCACACCTGCGGGCCGACACACTCAGGCTGGAGTTCCGCGAACACGACGGGCAGGTTGCCGCCCGCAGCCCACTCCCGTTCGTGAACCCCGGCGACCTCATATGGACCGGCGTCGGCGAACCCCGCTACACGGACCTGTCCCTCGCCCTGCACACCGACACCTTCGACCTCCTCACCCCCGACGACGCCCGCCCCTTCCTCGTCCTCGTCTGGCGCGGATTCCGCGAGACGATGGTCGCCGACGTCGACGCCCTCATCGCCTTTGCGTCCGAGCGCGGCCTCCTCGACCACGCCCTCGTCATGGACGTCACCCGCAGCCGCGGCGGCTCGCTCGGCGCCTACGCCATGCAGCGCCTGCAGCCCCGACCCTTCCGCACCACCTTCGGCAACCTGCGGATCAGCGACGTCACGCTCCCCTTCATCGAGGACAAGCGCCGCGATTTCGCCGCCCGTGACATCAACGATGGCGGTGTGCCGGAGACGATCGACGACGGCACCTGGCTGATGGAGTGGCTGGAGGACGACGTGCTTGGCGCGCTCGAGCGGGGCGACGCGTACAGCAACAACGTTCCCTTCAAGCTTGCGCACGCTCCGCGTGACTCGGACGGCGTTCTGGAGCCGGCGCCCGTGCACTTCCGTGGCGCGCTCGGCATCATTTCAGGGCCACACGGCGGTTCCCACCTCGACCAGTTCGTCTCGATCGTCGTCGACAACGGGCTCGGGCCGGTGGTCGGCATGCCGCCCGGCGGCTACTCGAATACATGGGAGTGGGAAGAGGTGCTGACCTTCCCCGGGACCGACCAGCCCGTCGTCGGGTTCATGTGGAACATCGGGCACACGATCCGCCCGAACGGCGAGATCGCCGAGGGCAACCCGGCCGATGTCGATGAGTGGATGCCGCTGACGCCGGAAAACGTGACGACGTACTACGAAGACATGCTGGCTCGGGTGCTGGAGTTGATGGGGGTCGACGCGGCACGATGACCGAAGCCGGGCCCGGCAGCCCTAACCGCCGCACCGGCCCCGGCACCCGCATCCTCATCGGGATGCTCGCGGGAGTCGTGCTCGGCGCGGTCATGGGCGAGCGGGTCACGGTGCTCCAGCCCGTCGGCGACCTCTTCATCAACCTGCTGGTTCTGGCGGCGGTCCCGCTCGTCTTCTTCAACCTGCTCGCCGGGCTCACCGCGCTCGCCGACGCGCGCACGCTGGGGCGGCTCGCCGGGAAGACTGTGGGCTACTACCTGACGACGGATCTGGTCGCGCTGTCGCTGGGGATCGGGGCCGCGATGCTGCTGCGTCCCGGCGCCGGCATGCAGCTCACCGAACAGGTGGCGGGGCCAGTGGCCGAGGTGCCGGGGGTGGCGGAGATCCTGCTCGACATGATCCCCACCAACGTCTTCCGCGCGTTCAGCGACGGGAACGTGGTGCAGCTGGTCGTTCTCGCGCTGCTGCTGGGGGTGGCGACGATGGCGCTGCGGGGCGGCGCGCGCGAACGCCTCGCCACCGCCTACGAGGACCTCGCGAACCTCTTCCGGCGCCTGGTCCATCTCATCCTGTGGACGGCGCCAGTGGGGATCGGCGCCCTCATCGCGGTGACGGTGGGGCGCTACGGGGCTGAACTGCTCGGGCCGATGGCGCGCTTTCTGGGCGGCCTGTGGGCGGCGCAGCTCGTGATCTTCGCCGGGTACATGACGCTGCTGCGCTTCTTCAGCGATTTCCGCCCGGGCCGCTTCCTGCGCGATACGGGTTCCCTGTGGGCCACCACCGCGGCCACGACGTCGAGCCTGGCATCCCTCTCTGTCGGGATCGAGACGGCGCGCAGGCTCGGCCTGCCCCGCGGCGTGTACTCGTTCACCCTCCCCCTCGGGGCACAACTCAACAAGGACGGGACGGCAGCGATGCTGGGCGCGGTCCTCATCTTCACCGCGCAGGCGGCGGGGGTCGCCTTCACGCCGGCCGATTTCGTCGCGATTCTGCTGCTGGGGCTGTTGCTGTCGGAGGGGTCCGGAGGGATTCCCGGCGGAGGATTCGTGATCGCGCTGATTTACGTGCAGGCGTTCGGGCTGCCGATCGAGGTCGCGGCGATCGTGGGCGGGATCTACCGGCTGGTCGACATCGGCAACACGACTATTAATATCATGGGAGACATGGTGGGGACGTCGCTGGTGGCAAGGTCGGAGGCGAGACGAGAGTGAACCACGCGAATACTGTGAACGCGGCGGCCCGGCGGCTGGGCGCAAGGGTCAGGAGGCGAATGCCCCATGAATCCTGAAATCCGAGCGCTGTTCCCCGGCGCCGGCGAGCAGGTCTACCTCGACATCTCCGCGCGTGCGCTCGTGCCGGAGCCGGTGCGCGCGGCGATCGCCGACCACCTGCGGATGAGAATGCTGCGCGGGGGGGACAAGGACGCCATGCGGGCGGTCGTCGAGCGGACGCGGGAATCGTTCGCCGGGCTGATCGGGGCTCGCCCGGACGAGATCGCCATCACGAAGAACGTGTCGGAGGGGCTGAACCTCTTCGGCACGAGCCTGCCGTGGGAGGCGGACGACAACGTGGTGCTGTGCCCCGCGCTGGAGCACCCCAACAACATCTACCTGTGGCACAATCTGGCCCGGCTGCGCGGGATCGAGGTGCGCGAGGTAGCCCCTGACGGCGGCCACGTCCCGGTCGAGGCGATGGAAGCGGCGATGGACGAACGCACGCGGCTCGTGACCATCCCCAGCATCTCGTTCGCACCGGGGTTCATCACCGATGTGAAGCGGATCGTGGCGGCGGCCCGGCGCGTGGGGGCGGTGACGCTGGTCGACGCGGCTCAGTCGATCGGAGTCCTGCGCACCGACGTCGAGGAACTCGGTATCGACGCGCTGGCGGTCGCCACGCAGAAGGGCCTGCTGGCGGAGTACGGTTTCGGTTTCCTCTACGTCCGGCGGGAACTGGCCGACACGCTGGTTCCGGTCCACCTCGCCCGCTTCGGCGTGGCCCTGGACGCTCACGAGACCGAGTACGTGGACGGCGAGCTGCGGTACGCGCTCGGCGCCCTGCGGTTCGACATCGGCAACTACAACTACCTGGGCGCGGCGGCCGCCGGAGCGGCGCTTGACCTGCTCACCGAGTGGCAAATCGGCCGCATCGAGGCGTTTGTCCGCCATTTGGCGGCGTTTTTGGCGGACAAACTGCTCGATCTGGGGCTGCCGGTGGCCGGCGGACGTGCCGGACCGCACCTGGCGCACATCGTCTGCGTCGGGAAGAGCGGCGGCGGCAGACACTACGCGGTCGACGATCCGGAGATGAAGTCGCTGCACGATCACCTGCGGGCCTCCGGGATCCGGCTGGCGATCCGAAGCGGGACGCTGCGCTTCTCGGTGGGGGTCTACAACAACGAGGATGATGTCGAGCGGGTGGTGGCGGCGGCGCGGGAGTGGCGCCGGGCGAGGGGCTAGCGCGACTCGCTCCACTGCGCCCGGCCGTCGCGGACTTCCAGCCGCGTCCCAAAGGCGGCCGACATCGACGCGAACCGCTCCACGATGGCCGTGCCCTGTTCGCCCTCGGCAACCTCCGGATATCCGCGCAGTTCGAAGAACAGCTCGTCCTCGATCCCCTCGTTGAGCGCGACCGGGGTGAAGACCGCCTCGCGCACTCCGTCGGGGTCCAGCGAGAGCGTGGCGACAACACTCTCCCAGGCCTCGGGCGGGTAGTTCCCGACCTCCGTCCTGGTGTGGAAGATGAAGTTGCCCAAGCCATAGAGGATGAGGCCGCCGCGGTACTCCTCGATGCCGGCCAACCGGGGTTCTCCGTGGCTGATGTACAGGTCCGCACCCGCGTCGATCGCCGCTCGGGCCCATCGCTGCTGCCAACCTTCCGGTGCGTCGGCCTGGAAGTGCTGGTAGGCGATAGCGATGTCGCTGCCGGCGGCGGCCCTGCGGATCGCTTCGATGTTGAGTTTCCAGGCCGCCTCGTCGTCGGGCGCCATCATGTTGACGCCGATCCCGGTGTCCGTCGCCCCGGCCTCCGGAGGCGCGTTGACCGTCGCGACGGCCACCAGCCCCACGCGCAGACCGCCCACCTCGCGGTAGGCCGGCGCCACCGCGTGCTGCAGGGTACGCCCGGTACCCGCGTAGGTGAGCCCGCGCCGGGCAGCCTCCTCGAACGTCGACACGACACCCTGGGGTCCGTAGTCCCACGAGTGGTTGTTGGCGAGCGAGAGCATCGAAACCCCGATCCCGGACAGGTAGTCGAGCACCTCGGGCCCGGCGCCATGGAAGTAGATGTCGTCGCGGGTGGGCTCGCAGTGACAGCCCGGTCCCGCGATTGCGACTTCCAGATTCGTGAAGACCGCGTCGGCCGCGTCGAGGATGGGGACCACGGTCGCGAGCGGCGAATCGAGGAATTGCCGGGGATCGTGCTCGATCAGCGCCTGGCCGACGACGGCGAGCGTGGCCGAGGGGCCGGTCGCGTAGCGATCGTCGCCTGCCGGCGCGTCACAGGAAACAAGGAGGGCGGAGGCGACGACGAACAGGCGTTTCATTGGGCGGCCTCCGGTTGCTTGCCCGCGAACTGTCTTCTGCGGCACAATGTAGTCCGTTGGCAAGGGAGTAGCGAAGGAGGCAAATCGATGAGCGAGATCACACTCACGGTCAACGGCGAGAGGCACACGGTCGACGTCGATCCGTCTACGCCGCTGCTGTACGTGCTGCGCAACGATCTAGGGCTGCGCGGGCCCCGCTTCGGCTGCGGTCTCAGTCAGTGCGGCACGTGTACGGTGCTCATGAACGGCAACGCGGTGCGCTCGTGTTCGCGGCCGGTGTCGCGCGCCCAGGGGACCGAGATCACGACGCTGGAGGGGCTCTCCGCCGACGGCGAACTCGATCCCGTCCAGCAGGCGTGGATCGACGAGCAGGTGCCGCAGTGCGGGTACTGCCAGAACGGCCAGATCCTCACGGCCAGGGCGCTGCTCGACAACAATCCGAGCCCCAGCGACAACGAGATTCGCGAGGGGATGAACCGCGTCCTCTGCCGCTGCATGACCTACTATCGCATACAGGCGGCCGTGAAGCGCGCGGCCGTGGCGATGGCGGACGGGGAAGCGGAGCGATGAGGGCCGAGCACCAGCTCCCGACCGATGTCGACCGCGCCCTCGCGCCCTGGGACGGCACCTCCTCCCGCCGTGACTTCCTCAAGACTTCGGGCCTCTTCGTCCTCGGCTTCACGGGCTTCGGCGCGGTCGGCATGCGCCGCGGCGTCACTGGCGACGATCCCGACGAGCCTCCCCTCTATCCCGACCCCGACTTCCTCCAGCTCGACTCCTGGCTGGTGGTCAACGAGGACGGCACCGCCACCTTCTACGTCGGCAAGACCGACGGCGGCCAGGGCACCGGCACCGCCACCCGCCAGGTCATGTGCGACGAGCTCGACATCGCCTACGACATGGCCACCCTGGTCATGGGCCGCACCGACAGGACCGTCGATCAGGGCGGGTCGGGAGGTTCCGACGCGATCGAGCGTGATGCGATGGTGGCCCGCCGCGTGGCGGCGGAAGGGCGGCGGGTGCTGCTCGAGATGGCCTCGGAGCGCCTGGGCGTCCCCGTGGGCGAACTCGACGTGAGCAATGGCGTGATCTCGGTGCGGGACGACCCCGACCGAACCGTCCCCTACGGCGAGCTGGTCGGCGGACGCCGATTCGACATCGCCCTGACCGGTAACAACGTCAACGCGACCACCGGCGTCGCGAGCGTGAAGCCCGTCCAGGACCTCAAGCTGGTCGGGCAGTCGATCCCCCGGTACGACATCCCCGGCAAGGTCGACGCGTCGCTCCAGTGGGCGGTCGACGTGAAGCTTCCGGGGATGGTGCACGCGCGCAATGTGCGGCCCCCGTTCGCGGGCGCGACGCTGGTCGGTGTGGACGAATCGTCGGTGCGGGATCTTCCCGGGTTCATCCGGGTCGTGAGCTGGGGCAACTACGTCGCGGTGGCGTGCGAGCGCGAGGAGCAGGCCATCGAGGCGGCGGATCGGCTCGTGGTGCAGTGGGAGAGGCCGGCGGCGGCGCCCTTCCCCAGCTCGGAAGACCTGTTCGACTACATGCGGAGCGCGGCTCCGGTGGGTGTGCCCGGCGGCGGGCGTCCGCCACCGCGGCCCGTGGGCGATCCGGAGGCGGCGCTGGCCGAGGCCGCAACGGTCGTCGAGGCCGCCTACGACGTGCCATTCCAGGGACACACAGCGATCGGTCCCGCGCACGCCCTGGCCGACCCCTCCGACGACCAGATGACCATCTACACGAACGACATGAAGCCGTACAGCCACCGCACCGGAATCGCCGAGTTCCTGGAACTGCCGCCGGACCGCGTGCGAGTGATCTGGATGGACGGCCCGCAGCTGTACGGCCGCACGGCAGCGGACGACGCGGGTTTCGAGGCCGCCTACCTGGCAAAGGAGCTCGGCCGTCCCGTGCGCGTGCAGTGGTCCAGGGAAGAGGAGACGGCCTGGGACACCAAGGGCCCCGCCTTCGCCTTCGACCTGCGCGGCGGGCTCGACGCCGAAGGCAACCTGATCGCGCTGGACTACCGCGCCCGCATCGCCAACTACGCGCACGTCGGCTACAACCAGGCCCGGACGGTGCTCGTCGCCCAGCTCATGGGGCTGCGTCCCGCGCGGCCCTCGCCCGGAGGCGGCCGGGGACCCGACGACATGTACTACATCCCGAACCGGCGCCAGGAGACGCTTCCGGTCCGATTCCCGCAGGCATTCGAGACGCCGCTCCGCACCGGCAATCTGCGCGATCCCAACGGGCCGCAGACGACCTTCGCCGGCGAGTCATTCATCGACGAGCTGGCCGCGGTCGCGGGCACCGATCCGGTCGAGTTTCGGCTGAGGCTGCTGCGCGGCTCGACCGAGGACGACGAGGCCTACCGACGCGCCCGCTCGATCGCGGTGGTGGAGGCGGCTGCCGAGGCGTATGGCTGGGACCCGCGGCCCTCGCCCAAACCGCTGGGGAGCGAGCGAATCCTCACAGGCCGCGGCATCGCCTACGCATACCGGGCCCGCACCACGGTCGCCACGATCGCCGAGGTCGAAGTCGACCGCGAGACCGGGCGCGTCTGGGTCCGGCGCATGGTGTGCGGGCACGATTGCGGGCTCGTCATCAACCCGGACGGGCTCGAAAGCACCGTTCAGGGCAACCTGCTGCACGGGATCAGCCGCACCCTGTACGAAGAGGTGCAGTTCGACAGCGATAAGGTCACCAGCGTGGACTGGCACACCCACCCCACGCTCACGCACACCGACACGCCCGAGCACATCAACGTCGTGATCGTGAACGGCGACCCGAACCCGGACCGTCCCGACCTGCTCCCGTACGGCGCGGGCGAGCCTTCCCACCGGACCGTGCCCGCAGCCATCGCGAACGCGATCCACGACGCGACGGGAGTTCGCATGCGGCGGCTGCCGCTGCGGCCCGAGCGGGTGTCGGCGGAGTTGGAGCACGCGGGCCTGTAGGCAGCGTCCGTCTCGAGCAAACTGGACATTTGAAGTGACTGGTCATATAATACGGCCAGACATTTAACATGTCCAGTTTATCGGAGCGTGGAACCGTGAAGAACCAGACAATCTCGGGGAGGGCTTCGGCGCTGCCGCAGACGATTGGGGCCGCCCGATTCAAGGAGCAGTGCCTGGCGTTGCTGGACCGGCTCGGTCCTGATGGTTTGGTGATCACCAAGCGGGGCAAGCCGGTAGCGCGGGTGTTACCCTACGATCGCGATTCGGCCAGCCTGATCGGCAGCCTGCGGGACAAGGTCAAGGTGAAGGGAGATATCATGTCCACCGGGATTCGCTGGGACGCGGAGTGCTGAACCTCGACACGCACATCCTGATCTACGCCCTTCAGGGAGAACTGAAGAGCAACGAGGTAGAACTGCTCGCCGGGGACCAGTGGTCGGTCTCCGCCATCGTTCTCTGGGAGATCGCGAAACTCGTCGAACTGGGACGGATCGAGGTGGACCTCGACGACCGGCAGGTGCTACGAACCCTGAGCCGGATCCACAGGTGGCCGATCGACCTGGCCGTGGCCCGCGCCTCCACGAGACTCGATTTCAAGGGTGACCCGGCGGACGAGATCATCGCGGCCACGAGCGTCGTGCACGGTGTCCCTCTCGTCACACGCGACTCCGTGATCCGCGGGTCGCGCATCGTGCCACTGGCCACATAGCGCACCGGCCGGGGCCACCCTACCATTGGGGTGACATCCCATCCCCATGAACAGGAGTCCCCCAATGCGGCCCGTTTTGGTCATCGCCTCCGCCCTGCTCCTCGCTGCTCCCGCCGCGGCCGTCGCCCAGGATCGCCAGAACCCCGATGGCGAGTGGCGCTACCAGAGCGCGGACGCCTGGGGCACCCGGTATTCGCCCGTCGACCAGATCAACGCAAGCAACTTCGGCGACCTCGAGGTTGCATGGGTGTGGCACGCGAACAACTTCGGGCCCGATGTCGATCCGCAGATGAAGTCGACCCCGACCTACATCGACGGGATGCTCTACACGGTGGCTGGGCAGCGCCGCACCGTCGCGGCGATCGACCCCGCGACCGGCGAGACGGTGTGGACCTACCGCGAGCCGAACACGATCCGCTGGGAGCGCTCGATGCGGCAGAACTACGGCAAGGGCGTGGCCTACGGCGAACTCGACGGGCGCGGCGTCATCTACTACACGTCGCCCGCGTTCTTCCTGCATGCGCTGGACGCCAAGACCGGGCGGCACATCGAGGAATTCGGCCAGCCGGTCCCGATCGACGGCTTCCCGGAGACCGGCGTCGTCGACATGCTGCCGCCCCTTCTCGACGGCTGGGGTCCCTGGGAGGGCGCCGAGGAGGACTACGATCCCAACTACGGCATCCCGCGCGATCTCGGGTACATCACGACGTCGTCACCGCCGATCGTGATCGACGGCGTGGTGGTCGTCGGCAACTCCGCCGAGCAGGGCTACTACCAGACGCGCATCGAGAACGTGCCGGGCGACATCCTGGGCTTCGACGCACGCACCGGGGAGCACAGGTGGAAGTTCCACGTCATCCCCCGCCCCGGTGAATTCGGTCACGACACCTGGGAGAACGACGCATGGGAGTATACGGGTGACGTGTCCTCCTGGGCGCCGATGTCGGCCGACTACGAGCGCGGCATCGTCTACATCCCCACCAACCCGCCCACGATCGACTACTTCGGCGGATTTCGCCCCGGCCACAACCTGTTCTCGACCAGCGTGATCGCCCTCGACGCATCGACCGGCGAGCGCGTGTGGCATTACCAGACCGTACACAACGACCAGTGGAACTACGACCTGCCCAATGTGCCGATCGTCGTCGACCTGACCGTGGATGGCGCGGCGGTGCCGGCGGTGGTCCAGACCACCAAGACCGGCCTCATCTTCGCCTTCAACCGGGAGACCGGCGAGCCGGTCTGGCCGATCGAGGAGGTAGAAGTCGTGCAGACCGAGGTTCCCGGGAACTGGACGGCGGCAACCCAGCCGGTGCCCACCTGGCCCGAGCCGATGGAGCCGATGGGCCTGTCCGACGACGATGTGATCGACCTCACGCCCGAACTCCACGCCGAAGCAATGGAGATACTTGGCCGCTACCGCGTGGGCGGCCCCTTCGTGCCCCGGCTGCATGAGGGCTACGACGGCCCCGTCGCCGAGAACATCCGCTGCTACGGCGGCCTCAACATCACCCACCCCGCCACCCTCGATCCCACGACGGGGATTCTGTACGCGTCGCACCGGCGCAACTGCAGCGGCGGGCGGGTCGGTCCCGGCGCCGACGCCGACGATCCGGACGATCCGGCGACCACCGGCATCACCATTTCCCAATGGGTCGCGGGCGCCGGTGGCGGGCTGCCGCGCGTCCAGGGCCTGCCGATCCCGAAGCCCCCGTACAACCGTCTCTCTGCATACGACATGAACACCGGCGAGCGGCTCTGGTGGATCCCCATCGGCGAGGTCGCCGAAGCGATTCGCGATCACCCGGCCACGCAGGGCGTCGACCTGTCACGCGCGGGGGGCGGCGGCCTCTCGATCCAGATGGTGGCGGGCGAACTGCTCTACACGACCGAGGGCGCCAACGGACCCCCGGTGCTGAACGCTTTCGACAAGATGACGGGCGAGCCGGTCGGCACCGTCGAGATGCCGGGCGTCGGGCAGTACGGGATGATGACCTACAGCCACCAGGGGCAGCAGCACGTGGTGGTGCAGGTGGGGCGGCCGGGGCGGCTGGTGGCGTTGCGGTTGCCGGAGTAGGGGGCGGGCGGGCCGTCAGCGCCCGAACACCATCACCCGCCACACCAGCCCATCGCGCAGGTAGCGGCGCGACAGCCCGTGCTCCACCAGCACGGCTTCGACCTCATCCGGATCGTGCACGTAGACGCGGAAGGGATGGCGCCTCAGCCGCTGGATCAGGTTCGCGACGCCGACGCCGAAGCGCATCAAACGGGTCCCGCGCGGGATGATCAGGCCCACCGTGCGTTGGGCGAGTGAGGCGGCGGCGCCCAGCATCGAGGGCATGTCGGGATAGCAGCACACGACCCGATCCAGGGTGACGATGTCGGCCTTGTCGAGCTCGGCCGCCCGCTCCACGAAGTCGCCGTTGACGTAGCGCATCCGCTTCGCGTAGCCGCGCGATTCGGCCTCGGTGCGCGCTGCCGCGAGGTATGCGGGAGACGCGTCCGCACTGGTGCCACGCGCCGCGCCCCGGCCCATCAGGTCGTGCTGGATGGCCCCGACGCCCCCGCCGACGTCGATGAAGGTGCGGCCGCCAACGCCGCCGGCGGCGATCGCCTCCAGTAGCCGCCGCGTTGCCCTGGCCGGACCCTTGCGGCGATAGTGGCGCAGTTGGCGGCGCGCCATCCTGTCATCGAACATCTGCTCGATTCCCTGGCACTGGCAGCAGGTCATGGGCTGGTTTCCCGGAGGCGGAGAGGCGATATCTTGCAGAAGCTACGTTCCAGGACCGGCGCGTACCACCGGCACCTCGATCACCGCGGGGGTTGGCAATCGACAATGAGCGACCGCATCAAGCGACGGAAGAAGGCGGAGCGCAGGCTCTTCATTCTTTGCGGGTCGATCGCCGCGGCACTCCACGTTGTTCTGTTCGTTGTCCTGCGCCAGACACGGATCACGGTCGAGGAACGGGAATACAACATCGAGTCGGTCGAAATCACCGATCGCAAGCCCATTCCCCTCGATCTCTTCTTCGGGCCGCCGGCGATCACGAACGCCACCGGGGGATACTCGGTCGAACCCCCTGAACGGGTGCTCGAGGTGGACAGGCTCGTGTATCTCCCCGGCACCTGCCGGGCCATCATCCGCGGCTCCGGCGATGTCGCCCGCGGCAGCGTGCGTCTCAAGGTGAACGGGACGGGTCGGGTGGATGTCCTGGGGGTCGAGCGGTCGACCGGATTTTCCTGCGGCGACGCGACGCTGACCAGGGTGGCGGGCGACCTCTGGTACCGCTGGCTCCCCAGCGAGGAGTTTCCGGCCCCGGTGGAACTGGTTCAGCCGCTGAGCTTCGCGGAGAAGGTGGGCCCGTAGCGGCGCCCGGAGCGATCCCGCGGAACACGGAGCACGGAGAAGCCCGGCGTTTTCGCGGAGCCCGGAAGACGGAGAGGCCCGGCGCTTCCGCGGATCGCGGGCACCGAGCGCGCGGCTGCCGCCAGTAACCCTACTCCGGCGCGCGCCTCGACCAACCGAGTGCCACCCCCACCGCCAGCACGACCCCCGCCCCGATCACGTTGTGCCACAGAAACGACACGGACGGCGCGCCGAAGGTCACTGCCGCCACCGCCGCCATCCCGGCAAACAGGCCCCAGAATGCGCCGCTCCCCCCTGCCCGCGACACCATGGCCAGCAGGAAGACGCCCAGGATCGAGCCGTAGAAGAACGACCCGAAGCGGTTGACGACTTCGATCAGCGAGCCCAGGCTGACCGCGTAGACCGCCACGAAGCACGCAAACACCCCCCAGAGGGCGGTCGCGACCTTGGAGACCGTGAGGTAGTGGGCATCGCTGGCCTCCGGGCGGAACCAGCGCCGGTAGAAGTCGATGATGCTGGTGGTCGACAGCGAGTTGAGTTCGGACGAGATGCTCGACATGGCGGCCGCGATGATCGCCGCGATGAACAGGCCGGCGAGCCCGATCGGGAGCTCGCCGAGGACGAAGCGGGGGATGATGTAGTTCACGTCGCGGGAGGGCTCGCCGGTGACCTCCTCCGCCATGGCGAGGGCCTCGGCGCGGATCTGCTGGACGGCGGCTTCGCGGGAGAGGAATTCGTCCATGGCGGCCTGGCGGGCGGCGGCCTGTATGGGGGCGTCCAGGACGGCGGCGCCGCTGGAGGGCGAGGCGGCCAACATGGGAGCCCCCGCCGCGTCCTGCGAGGCTGAAACGGCCTGGCCGGCGGCCGGCACCGGCGTCGGCGCCGCCTGCGGCGCTGCCGCCGCTCCGTCCGGGGCAGAGGGGGGAGCAGCGGGCGCGGTCAGCCCCGCCGCGCGGCGAGCGGCGTCCTCCCTCAACTCGAACGCCTCTCCGTAGCGATCCTGGAGCGCTGCATACTCCGCGCCCCGGGCGTCCACCACCGCGCTCTCGTGGGCCGGGTTGTACAGCAGCGGGGCGGGGCGGAACTGGTAGTAGACGAAAACCATCACGCCGACGAGGAGCACGAGCGCCTGGAGCGGGATCTTCCAGTAGGCGCTCATGAGGAGGGATGTGCGTGCGGCGTTGACGGACTTCGCGGCCAGGTAGCGCTGCACCTGGGACTGGTCGGTGCCGAAGTAGGAGAGCATCAGGAAGGTGCCGCCGATGAGGCCCGACCAGAAGGTGTACGTCTCGTTGATGTTGAAGGAGAAGTCGAAGACCTTGAGGCGGCCCGTCGCGCCGGCGATCTGGAGCGCTTCGCCCGGCGACACCGGCATCTGGACGATCAGGACGACGACGACCGCGAGCAGCGCGAAGACGATCAGGATCATCTGTTTCACGTCGGCCCAGGTGACCGCCTGGATGCCGCCGAGCATGGTGTAGGCGACCGTCGGGATGCCGATCAGTGCCACGCACCAGATGAGCGGCCAGCCGAAGATCGCCGAGAAGACCACGGCGGGGGCGGCGATGATGACACCGCACGACATTCCGCGCGAGAGGAGGAAGAGGAGCGCGGTTAGTGCGCGGGTGCGCGCGTCGAAACGGCGCTCCAGGTACTCGTAGGCGGTGTAGACGCCGGCGCCGCGCAGGAACGGCACGAGGGTGACGCCGAGGATGACCATCGCCAGCGGCAGCCCGAAGTAGAACTGTACGAAGCGGAGGCCGTCGGTGGCGCCCTGGCCCGTGGTGCCGATCATGGTGACGGCGGAGAGCTGGGTTGCCATCACCGAGAGGCCGACCGCCCACCACGGGAGGGTGCGGCTCGCCAGGAAGTAGCCTTCGATCTCGTTGGTGCCGCGCGCGCGGCGGATGCCGTCGACGAGGACGTACGCGACGTAGGCGCCGACGATCAGCCAGTTGATTGGGTGCATGTGGGCGGGGTCAGCCGTGGTAGGTGGCCTGGAGGAGCCACAGCAGCACGAGTGTGGCGACCTGGACCAGAAGCACCCGCACCAGCGTTTTGCGGAAGCGGGTGCGGGTGCCTGGGTCGTCAGTGGTCACGAGCGGTTCCTCCAGCGCGCCGCGTTGGCCCGGATGGCGTCCTGCACGAACACGGCCAGCCCCTTCGCGCGCTTCTCGAAGTACTCCTCGAAGCGGGGGTCCGCCGTGTACATCTCGGCGAGGTTGCAGTGCATCCCGTGGCTGCACCGGTAGAACCAGCGGTCGATGTGGTGGCGGTGCTGTTCGGCCAGGTCCATCGCCGCCCGGCCCGCCGCCTGCGCGCCCTCGGCCATCAGCTCGGCCAGCCTGGCCACCACCGTCTCCCCTTCTTCCTTGATGCGCGCCCAGTCGCCCTTGCCATATCGCCGCGTGCGGCGCATCGACTCCTTGTAGGCGTCGGTGTGGCCCCAGCGCTGCTCGGCCTCTTCCTGGTACTGCTCGTGGTCGAACTCCTCCAGCCCTTCGAACATCTCGGTCCTGTCCATCTCCGTCTCCTCTTCCATCGCCCGCAGGGCCCGGTCGACCCCGCGAATGATACTGTCCGTCCTCTCCTGCCGCTCCCTCAGCAACTCCCGCTGCGCCTCCAGCGCGCTCCGCCGGTCGTACGCCGGGGCGTCGAGCATCTGCCCGATCGCTTCCAGGCTGAACCGCAGTTCGCGCAGCAGCCGGATCTGGCGCAGCCGCTCGAGGTCGCCGTAGGCGTAGAGCCGATAGCCCTGCTCGGACCGCTGCGACGGCGACAGCAGGCCGATCCGGTCGTAGTGGTGCAGGGTGCGCACCGTGACGCGGGCCAACGCGGCGACCTCGCCGACGGTGTGGAGTTGGGGGGGTTCCATGGCGGGCAAGGTAAACCCTGACGTTACGTCAGGGTCAAGGGGGTCGGGATCACGGCCAGGAATCGCCCAAGTTGAACTGGGACTGCACGATCTGCCGTCCTTTGCCGTGTGGCCCGTGTCTGGCCTCACCCCAACGGAATAGCGGGAAACCGGCATCGAATGGCCGGAATACTTGCCATCGTCAGATGGCGTTTCCATAGCTGCGACTATCGCAACTCGGGCACCGGCAAGACACGGTTGCGGAGTCGATTTCTGATGCGTCACCTGGTCCCATGCGCATGACTTGCCTCTCAACTTCCCGCGGGCATTCTGCGACAAACCGTGTGAGGTCGCTGGCCTGAACTCCCACTTCGCGATCGACAGACGCCACGCGAGAGAGACATCCCTCGCTTCATAGCGTCCGATTCTCGATTCCGGTTGACACCACACCCTCAAAGAGAACCACACGGCCCTTGAGCGCCCCAAATGGCAAACAGCTGATCACCCGGGTCATATTCCGGTTGCTCAAGCGCACGAGGCCGGTACTGCGCGAGTGTCTGGTCCAGCCCCTATTGACGCAATGGTGCACCACTTCGTCGAGAACATCTGTTTGGGCACCGGCATCCCAAATGGCCACACGCATCCTGTTCCTGCCTCGTAGCACTTCCAAGATTGTGGAGCCGACCTCCGGGATGAAGGGCAACCCAGCAGGATACCGACCAACCGGCTTCTCCGCAGTGTGGGACCACCAAAGCCGTACTCGCTCCCTGTTCGCTGTACGGATCGCGGCCGCGATTCTGTCTTCCAGCTTCCAGCCACCAACGCGCAGACCGCCATGTCGAAACCGAAAACGCCCGCTCTCTCTGTTTCGCAAGTTCTCAATGATCTCATCTACCCAAGCGAAATCAAAGCCCGATACCGAGTCGCTAGCAAACATGGTTGCCCCCTCCACTCATAGCACAGGGAGCGCCTTCACAAAGTGCTGCCAATCGGTTCCTCATGGGTCACGGATTCTGTAGACATCAACTCCCTTTGTTCCACCCAGAGCCGATGTGTGCGCACGTTCTACGAGCATCGCTACCAACGGTCCTTCAATCGCGAGGGCAAGCACCCGATCACGCACCTTAACCTGCACCGGTTCTCCCTCTCGGCTGAGAATATCGATTCTGGTGCTGTCGCGTTGAAAGCTAGGCAATGTAGTGGCCACCCACAAGCGATCTCGGCCGTCTACGGCAAATCCCCAGGGCGTGAAGACGGGCATGGGCTTTCGCCGAAAACTGTCCAGCGCGCTACGAAGCGCTTCACGGTCAAATGGGATACCGGATTGCCTGGCCGCATCCTCGATATTCGATCTTTGGCGTGCTAGTTCGATGTCCGTTGGCAACCGCACGGTCATTGACGGCCCGATGGTGCGAAGCAATCGCCCATCGGGCACCGCGCGTTTCTCGATTGTGTAGTCACTCGGCCCAGTCCCCGCATACAATGCTCCCGTCGTGTCTGCGACTACCGGCACTACGCCTGTCTCAGCATTTGTGAGGACAAAGAGGGTCTTCGCCGTCATCTCACCTTGCCGCAATAGTCCGACCGAAGGCAAGGCTTTATCTCCGAAAAATGGGGTCCACACAGCCAGCACTTCGTCCGCGCTTCCCCCGAGCAGGTGTACCGGCATCCCAGGTATCCCACTGAATCTAACTGCCGTCGCTGCCTGGACGTCAGCAAAAAAGGTCGCACTTGGTGGCTTTGCATCTCCTACCAGGAGCTGACGTGACACACCGGTCCCTGCCACGAGTACTGGCCATCCGAACTCTCCAGGCCCCTCGCCCTGTCGACCAACCACTCCTTGTCCTGCACCACTGGTGTCAAACAAGGATACTGTTCCATCCCGTGTGTCAATGGGCATCGAAAATCTGACACATCTGGGCAGCGAAAGTCGGACACTCGGAGAGACGGCCCGCGGAGGGAGCGAAGCGACCGGAGCGGGGCGTCTCGGTAGGGTCTGTGAGGTACGCATCATGGGGTCTCACCGTGGCCGGTGTGTTCGGCCGAGCGAGCCCGGGCTGCGGTCGGGTGGATGGCCTTGGAGAGTTCGGTGTGTCGGCGCATGCGGTAGCTGTTGCCGCGGATGTTGACGATGTGGCAGCGGTGGAGCAGCCGGTCCAGGAGCGCGGCCGCCATGACCTCGTCGTGGAGGATCTCGCCCCAGCGCTCGAAGCCCTGGTTCGAGGTGAGCACCGTTGAGGCGTGCTCGTAGCGTCGGTTGACCAACTGGAAGAAGAGGATGGCACCGCTCCGGGTGACCGGGAGGTAGCCGATCTCGTCGACGACCAGGAGCGCGGGGTAGGTGAGGGTCTTGAGGCGTTGGTTCAGACGGCCGGCGGCTTGGGCCTCCTCGAGCGAGTCGATCAGGTCGGTCAGGGTGCCGTAGTAGACCTTCCGGCCGCTTTGGGCCGTTGCGATGGCCAGGCTGATGGCCAAGTGGGTCTTGCCGACACCGGGGGGGCCGAGGAAGATGACGTTCTCCTTGCGCTCGACGAAGCCGAGCTCGTGCAGCGAGTCGATCTGCTCCCGCTTGACTGAGGGCTGGAAGCTGAAGTCGAAGTCCGCGAGCGTCTTGATCGCCGGGAGCCTGCTCGAGCGCATCGCGGTCTGCAGGCGGCGGCTGTTGCGAAGGGTGATCTGAGCGTTGAGGAGGCGCTCGATCGCTTCTGCGGCGGTCGTACCTCCTCCATCCACCCCGGCGAGGATCTCGTCCAGCGCCTCCAGGGCGCCCGGCATCTTCAGGTCGGCCAGCTGGGCCGCAATGCGTTCACGGCGCGAGAGCGGCTTCACTGGATGTCTCCCGTGATCCGGGCGTATGCGGCCAACGGGCGTCGCTCGACGTCCACGACGGGTGAGACCGCCGCTGTCCGAGTCCGACGCGCCCCTTGCGGCTCAGCTCTCGGCGCCACGGGGCGGTACAGCCAGGGAGTCAGAGGCGTTAGATGCGGGCGCTCCCGCTCGAAGCGGTCTGCTGGCCTTTCCCTGAGCGTGCCGTGGATCCGGACGTTGGCTTCGCCATCGAGCCACTGCAGCACCCGAGCGTTCAGATCGTCGTCTGAGACGAAGTTCCGGCCGTAGAAGAAGCTCTCGCGGACATACCGGATCGGCCGCTCCACCTTGCCCTTCGTCTGCGCCCGGTAGGGGCGGCACGCCCGGATCCGGAAGCCCCAGTGGTGGCTGAAGCGCAGGAACTCCGGGTTCTCGACCAGCCGGCCCCCTTCCCCGCGCCCGTCCCGGTTGATCACCGCCTTCATCTGGTCGAACAGCAGCTCCGAAGGGACGCCGCCGAAGTACCGGAACGCCGCTTCGAGGCCCCGCATCACCACCGGCATCGTCTGCCGCTCGTAGTAATGCAGCCACATCAGCCGAGAGTACCCCAACACCACGATGAGCGCGTGCCGCTTGCCCCACGGCAGCCGGAAGTCCGCGAAGTCCACCTGACCCTGATGGCCCGGAGGGGTCTCGAACCGTCGCACAGGCTCCTCTGGAGGCCGGGGCCGAACCTGTCGAACGTACCGCTTCACCTGGCTGTAGCTACCCGGGTACCCTGCGGCCTGAACCTCCTTGAACAGCCGCGTGGCCGTCAGCTTCGGATACTCCGCCAACCGCGCTTCAATGATCGCCTTGTAGGGGTCCAGCTTCGACGGCACTGGCGGCCTCGGCCGGTATCTCACCGCTTCCCCGTCCAGATCCCGGTCCAACTGTCCCGTCGCGATCCAACGATAGATCGTGTCGCGGCTCACGCCCACCTGCCGGGCGATCGCCGCCTTCGTCATGCCCTGCTCGAGATAGTGGCGTAGAAGCACCCGCTTCTCTCTCCCAATCATCGCGCCTCCAGTGCTGAATGGAGACGCCAGTGTAGAGCGAGGTCCGGTCAACCTCACGAACTCTCTGATCCACCGCCGAACCCGACCCCCGAACAACCACCCGAAATGTCCGACTATCGACGGCCACGTCTGTCTTATTTTGCATGGCCGCCAACACCGTGGGTTCGGCACCGCAATTCGGTCCGATCCGACCCACGCGATACTGTGCGCGGGAGAAAACTCTAGCGATACCAGCTCCCCTACGAAGGTCAAAGCATGGACTCTCCTCGGTTCCGGG
Source organism: Longimicrobiales bacterium (assembly GCA_965211645.1). Classification (GTDB taxonomy): domain Bacteria; phylum Gemmatimonadota; class Gemmatimonadetes; order Longimicrobiales; family Gaopeijiaceae; genus Bin94. The sequence continues at coordinate 2,477,330 of OZ242947.1, forward strand.
AGGGCGGCATTCCGGTCATGCGTCCGGCCGCAGCCAGGGTTGCACAATATCGCGACCGTAGCAAACGCAACAGCCACCCGTGAGAAGGCACATCGTTCCGATGCAGAGTACACTGCTGCATTCCGCTCCCTATTGTCTGTCACGACTCACCAGACTCCTCACTTGGATTCCATCCGCAACCTGTCATGCATCCGTCAAACATGCCGTGGCAGAATTCCAGATTCTGATATTCCCACATACAACCGCCCCAGACGCCACTGCAGGTGATTATGCAGAACACACCGGGCGGCAGGTGGGCCGATGCGGGCCGTGGCTGCTTCCCAACCGCCATGCAAAAACAAACGACCGCAACAACGAGTCGCAGGGTCTTTCTCTTTGTTTCTAGTGCTCTCGACATGATTCTCCTCCTTCCCTGTCTTGTCATGGAAGCGAAGACGCCCCAACCATGGAGGCGAATTTACGCCCTACTTGGGAAGCATGCACCCGATCATGCAACCGGTGAAATAGCCAGCGCAGTAGTCGGGGCTACTGTCTGGGCCTGTACAGTCCTCCACCGTCTTGATCCCGCAATAGACAAGGCAGGGGTGAAGCATGGGGAACTGTGCTTTGGCCTCACGGACGGTGAGCAGCGACTGCGCTGTCACCCCCAGTGCAAGCGACAGTGCTACTGCTAGGCGGACGCTTCGGTAGGTTCCTCTTGTAATCCGATTCATCGTGCATGCTCCTCGTTGTGTGTTTGTCCGGTGCGCAGCGCTTTGGTCGTTTCGTCTTCGATGGTGGAGAGAACGACTCGAATGTGCTGCTTGTTGAGAAGGCCGGAATGGTGAAAGAGTATTCGTCCTTCCCGACCGATCAATATCGTTGTCGGGACGAGATGTGTGTACATGTATTGGAAAAACGCGGTGGGACTGACCGGCTGGTAGACCGGCAAGTGTCCGCCCGCATATTGGAAATATGTTGATACATTTGGAGTTAGCGATTCAGGGGTTACCCCCACCACCTCGGATCCCCGCTGCCTAGCCTGTTCGCCCAGGGTCAACCACTCGGGTTTCGCGGAAGCACACGCAGGACAGTCTGATCGAAAAAGGAACACCAGAGTTGTCGCGCTACCGGCAACCGGAATGGGATGGGCTGTCTCGAAACTGCTGATGAGCACGAGACTATCAGCTTCAAGCATTGAGTCTGCCGGAAGCTCGGCAGCAATGAAGTCGTTCGGGCGAGCGGGGCCATGCACGGATTCAAGGTACATCCAGCCGGCGGCAAGGATTGCGGCAATCGTGGCGAGGTCTATCGCTCGGTCCAGAATGCCACGCCCTATGGAAGAATGACTCGCGTTCATCAATGTGTGCCCCATTCGCCCCCAAGCTTCTCAAGTGGACCATCCGTCCGCCTCACGCCTCTGTATTGGAGTGGTACGAAGGGTCCGATCTGTTTAGTCCGGTCGGTCGACCTGTATTTGACTTGCGGTTGCATCCAGCGGGACTCGTCCAATCCCCCTCCACACTTGGGTCCGCGGCCACACGCCCCGTCGCCTCCGGGTTCCATGGCTCGCCCAGGTAGGCGGCGCAGAGCACCAGACACGAGACGGCGACCACCGCTTTCGGCAGCGGTACGCAGGGCGTCCGTCACGGCCGTTCTAGCGCGACTGTTCGATCAGCTCGGCGAGTTGTTTCTCGTTCGCCTATCCGACGTGCTCCCCGAGCCGGTTAGAGATCGTCGTGGTTTCGGTCACCCGGAGCGCCTCTCCGAATCTCGTGTCTTCCTCCAGGCTTTCGTCCCGCTGCTTCCGCTCCTGAGGCAGCGTTCGGACGCAACCAGGTCGTCCACGCCGGCTTTCTCGGCGAGCGTCCTCCAATCTCCGGTGTCCCGCCACTGCATCGACTCGAAGAGAAGCGAGTGTAAATGTGGGAAGCGTCCCTGCTCCTCCGCGCAGATCGCCGCGCGCGCGGCGGGCTCAGGACGACTTGACCGCCACGAAGTGCACGGGTCGGATCCTACGCCGCCTCCGTGATCGCCTCCGCGTCGGTCGCGTCATTCTTGCCCCAGTCGACGAACGGCTTCGCGTAGATCGCGGGAACCAGAATCGAAAGCGAGTCGCCCGGGCTACACGATTGGCGATCCCTGTCGACAGGCGCTGTCTGGCCCACGCCTCCTGCTCGTATCTTTGATGCCTGATGACGTTCGACATCCTATTCGTGCTCGGCCTGACCCTGGCGGCGCTCGTCCTGTTCGCCCTCGACCGGATCCGGGTGGACCAGGTCGCCATCGCGGTCCCGGTCGTGCTCCTCCTGAGCGGCATACTCTCGCCGGCCGAAGCGGTATCGGGTCTGTCCAGCCGCGCGACCGTGACGGTCGGCTCGATGCTCGTGCTGGGTCTGGGGCTTCGCAAGACCGGTCTCGTGGCCGCCATCGGGGCGTGGGCGCGCACCGCTCCCCTTGGCGGCAAGTACGCGCGCATGTTCGCGCTCTGCCTGATCTGCGCGCTCCTTTCCCCCTTTCTGATGACCACCGCCGTCGTGCTGGTTTTCATGCCCGTGTTCCTCGCGCTCGCCGAGCAGGCCGAGGAGCCGGCCTCCAGGTATCTCATGCCGCTCTCCTTCGTCTCGATTCTCGGGGGCACGGTCACGCTGATGGGCACCACCACCAACCTGGTCGTGCACGGCGAGGCGATGCGGCGGGGGTTCGACGCACTCGGCATGTTCTCGATCACCCCGCTGGGGCTGATCAGTCTGGCCGTGGGTTTGCTGTATCTGTTCACCGTCGGCCGCGTGCTGCTGCCACGGCGCTTCCGGCCCCCGGACCTGTCCGCCAAGTACGACGTCCGCCGCTTCGTCACGGAACTGCACGTCCCGGAGGACTCGCCCGCGAACGGCCGCTCGCTGGCCCAGCTGAGGTGGGGCGAACGCTATGGCGTCACCGTGCTGGACATCGAACGCGGCGACCAGGAGATCACGGCGCCGCATGGAGACCGCTATATAAGGCCGGGCGACATCCTGTACGTGCAGGGGCCCGCCGGGCGCCTCCTCGAGCTTGCGCGCCGCCAGCGGCTCGAGACTCCTGGGGAACAAAGGGAGCATGAGCTGGACCAGGCGGACGGGCGCGGCAGGCTGGTCGAGATCCTCGTGGCGCCGGGCTCGAATCTCGTAGGCCGGACGCTCCGCGACCTGAACTTCGCACAGCGCTTCGATGCGACGGTGATCGCCATCCAGCAGCACGGCGTCACCGTACAGGAAAGGCTGGCAGCAATCTCGTTTCGCGTCGGCGATCTTCTGCTCGTGCGCGGAACGACGACCGCGCTCCAGCGGCTCGCCGACGATCCCGGCTTCGTCCCGCTGGCGGAAGTGAAGGCCGACACGGGGAACAGACCGCGAGCCGGCGTCGCCGCGGCGATCATGGCCGGCGTCGTGCTCAGCGCCAGCTTCGGTGTCCTCGACATCATGACGGCCGCGCTCACCGGCGTGATCCTGATGGTGTTCACGCGCTGCGTGCACATCGAGGAGATCTACGGGGAGGTGGAATGGCTGGTCATCTTCGTGCTTGCGGGCCTCATCCCGCTCGGCCTGGCGCTCGAGACCACGGGGGCGGCGGAGCTGCTCGCGGGTTGGGTGGTAACCCTCTCGTCGCCGCTGGGAGAGATCGGGCTGATCGCGGCCTTCTATCTGCTGACCGCGGTGATGACCGCCGTCGTGTCCAACGCCGCGACGGCCGTGATGCTCACCCCGGTCGCGATCCTGGCGGCCACGCAGGGCGGCGTGAACCCGTACGCGCTGCTCATCGCCGTCATGTTCGGGGCCTCGGCCTCCTTCGTCACGCCCTTCGGCTATCAGACCAACGTCATGATCTACGGGCCCGGCGGGTACCGGTTCATGGACTTCGTGAAGGTGGGGGGCCTGCTCAACCTCATCCTGCTGGTTACGGCCACGCTCTTCATTCCCCTCTTCTGGCCCAGTTAGTGCAGCGCGGGAGACCCAGGTGCTGACATTGGAACTCGTCCTCGTTCTGGCGGTTCTGGTGGTGGACATCGTCCTCTTCATGCACGGGCGACTCCGGATGGACCTGGTCGCGCTCCTCACGCTCGTGTTCCTTGCCGTGACCGGGCTCATCGAACCGGCCGAGGCGCTCGCCGGGTTCTCCAATCCGGCCGTCGTGACCGTCTGGGCGGTCTTCGTGCTGAGCGGGGGACTCTCGCACACCGGCATCGCCAACCTGGTCGGCCGGCAGGTCATACGCTTTGCGGGCGAAAGCGAGACCCGCATCATCCTGGTCATCATGGTGACCGCCGGCCTGGCGTCCGCCTTCATGAACAACGTGGGCGTGGCCGCGATCCTCCTGCCCGTCATCATGGATCTCTCGAGAGAGACCCGAATCCCGCCCTCCAGGCTTCTTCTGCCGCTCGCGTACGCGTGCCTCCTGGGTGGATTGACGACCCTCATCGGCACCCCGCCCAACATTCTGGTCGCAGAGGCACTCCGGAACGAGGGTCTCGAGCCGTTCGGACTCTTCGACTATTCGCCGGTAGGACTGGTCGTGATGGCGGCGGGCTTCGTCTTCATCCTCCTGGCCGTCCCCAGGCTGTTGCCGAAGCGCCGCATCGGGGTCGACGGCCCCGGCGGAGGCGATGAACGAGTGCTGCCGGACGTCTACGGTCTGAACGAGCGGTTCATCATCCTTAGACTGCCGGAAGCCTCGCCCCTCGCAGGAAAGAGCCTCGGTGAAATCCGGCTCGGGTCCGTGGCCGGACTACAGGCGATTACCGTCATCCGTGACGGGCGGCCCCGACCCTCCCCCGGCCCGGACTTCCGTCTCCGGGCGGGAGACCGCATCGTCGCTCAGGGGCCGGTGGACCGGCTGGACCAGCTGCGGGAGAGCTCCGCACTCGATATCGAGGAAGCGGGGATGGGCGTAAGGGTGCTGGACTCTCCCGAATTCGAGATCGCGGAGGTGGGGGTACCCGGCGGCTCCGAGCTGACCGGGCGGACGCTCCGCGACGTGGACTTCGCCGCCCGTTTCGGGGTTCGCGTAATGTCGATCCGGCGCGACGGGAAGACCCTGCCGGCTCCCCTGCAGGATGTGCCCCTACAGCCCGCCGACACGCTGCTGGTGCAGGGCCCACCGGACAAGGTCGAGGACCTGGGCGCGCATGAGGAACTGACCGTCGCCCCGGCCGACCACATCGACCTCTACAGCCTGCAGGACGAACTGTTTGCGGTTCGCGTGCCCCGCGACTCATTCCTGGCGGGCCAGACGCTCAAGGAGTGCGGATTGGGCGCCGCTCTGGGGTTGTGGGTGATCAGCATCCTTCGCGAGGGTCGGAAGCTCGAGATGCCGGGGCCCGGCGAGCGCCTGCAGGCGGGGGACCTGCTGGTTGTGAGGGGCCGGCCTGAAGGGTTGTCCGCGCTGAAGGGGATTCGAGAGCTCGAGGTCGAGGGCAGGGGGACAGGGGAGAGCCCCACTCTCGAAACCGAGCACATCGGGATCGCCGAGGTCGTCCTCTCACCCCACACGAGGCTCGTAGGGCAGACCCTCCGCCAGCTCAGCTTTCGCAGGAAGTACGGGCTGATGGTGCTCGCGATCTGGCGCGAGGGGCGGCCCCATCGAACCGGACTCCGCGACCTGCCGCTCCGCTCCGGTGACGCGCTGCTCGTTCACGGCCCCCGCGAGAACCTCCGCGTCCTCGCCTCGGATCCGAACTTCCTCGTTCTGACCGAGGGTGTGCAGACGCCGCCCCGGCGTCGCAAGGCGCCGGTCGCGGCCCTGATCCTGGGCGTCACGCTGGGGCCCGTCCTGCTCGGGTTGCTGCCGATCTCCATCGCAGCCGTGGGAGGCGCCGCCCTCATGGTCCTATCCGGGTGTCTGACCATGGAGGAGGCCTACCGGTCCATCGAGTGGCAGGCCGTCTTCCTGATCGCCGGCATGCTCCCCCTGGGCGTGGCGCTGCAGGACGCGGGCGCTTCGGCGCTCCTCGCGCAGGCCGTTGTGGGGACGGTCGGGGACTTCGGGCCCCTCGCCGCCATGGGCGCCCTGTTCCTTGTTACCTCTTTGGCGACTCAGGTCATCCCGACGGCGGCCCTCGTGGTCCTCATGTCCCCCATCGTGCTCGGCACCGCGGAGAGCCTGGGCATCTCCCCCTACCCCCTGATGATGGCTACGGCGATGGCCGCATCGGCAAGCTTCGCCAGCCCCGTCTCCCACCCGGCGAACGTTCTCGTCATGGGGCCCGGCGGCTACCGGTTCACCGACTACCTGCGCGTGGGCCTGCCCCTGACCGCTGTCGTGTTCGCGGTGGTCATGCTCGTGGTCCCGGTCTTCTGGCCCTTCTGAGACGACGGTGAAGGGTGTCCCGGCTAGTCGGCAGGATCCTCGGAGAACGGCGCAGCGCCCACCGGATCCGTCTCCGCTGCCCCTTCCCTCACCAGCTGCGGGCCTGACGGATCCCCGACGATCTTGAACGGCACCTGGTGATAGCCGCGTGTGATGCGGTAGATGCCGAAGTGCTTGTGGTCCAGCGTAAAGACCTTGTCGGTGCCCACTTGTTCCGCAGCGGCGACGATGGAGGCGTCGGCGAAGTCCATCGGAATGTCCGCGTAGCGCTGCATCAGCTCGAAGCAGCGGTTGAGGCCTTTGCGCTCCAGCGAAACAACGGCAGCGCCACCGTCGCGAATGAAATCGATCAGGCCCGAGACACGGTGCGTCAAGGGTCGCAGGAGGTGAAGCGCTTCGGTGAGGACCGGAAGTGTTGTCGCCATTCGGTCGTCCAGTCGACTCAGGATCCGCCGACAACCTGCGTGGCTTTGGTCAGTCGCATCGAACAAGCCCACGAGTGGCCCGGTATCGACCAGAATCATCGTCCGTGTTTCTTTCGGATGATCTCGGCCACCGCCTCCTTGGCCTTCGCGGCAGGTGCGAGGGCCCTCTCTCCTTCCCTCGGAAGCCCAAGGCTCTTGTACACCTCGTAGGGACGCCTCGTGATGTCCGAGTCCAGCTCCCGTTCATAGGCACGCAAGCCTCGCCTCATCACCTCTGAAATCGACTGCCCCGTCCGCCGCTGCAGGTCAGCCAGCGTCGCCTCGGAGGCGTCGTCCATTCTTACCGTTCGCGTGCTCATTCCATCCTCCTCTCGGGCAGGCATTATAGTGTATTGCAATCATAATACACAAGAGAGCGATGGCCATCAGACCACTCCGGTGAACTCCCCCGATCGACCCCGGCGACCCGGCCGCAGGTTGCGCCGTCCGCCCGCATCGCCCGAGGTTGCCACCCCATGAAATCCTTCTTCCCGATGGTACGCCGCGAGGGCGCCACGCTCGTGTTCCTCATCGCCTTCGCCGCGTTCGCGTTCATCCCCGCCTGGCGCACCATCGAGATCGGCGGCATGGCCCTGTTCGGATGGCTGATCGCAGCGCTGATGCTGATCTCCCCGGCGATCACCCTCGTCATCTTCACGCGGCGACCCCGGGGCGGCCGCGCTGCGAATGCGGCCCGCGCAGATGATACCGCCGGTGCCGAGCGGGACAGCGACTCACCCTGATGCTCCTCGAGCGCATCCTCGTCGGCGTCTACCTGGCCGCCTGCATCGGGATCGGCATCTGGGCGTCGAGGAAGGCCCTGGGCTCCGGCAGCGAGTACTGGGTCGCGGGGCGGCGCATCGGCACGGTCGTCAACTCGATGGCGATCATGGCGGCCCTGGCCAGCGGCGGCTCGATCATCGGCGTCATGGGGCTGGCGTATGCCCAGGGCATCCCGGCCACACTCGCTCTCTTCGGCGGCGCGGTCGTCGGCTTCCCGCTCGCGTCCATCCTCGTCGCCCGGCCGCTCCGCAACTTCGGCAAGTTCACGATCACCGACTTCCTGGGCTTTCGCTACCCGCACGCGCTGGTCCGCTACCTGGTCCCGATCCTAATCGTCATCGCCTTTACCATCTACATCGTCGCGCAGCTCAAGGCGGCCGGCATCGCCGCGGAAGCGCTGCTCGGCATCCCCTACAACACGGCCCTGGCAATCGCCACCGTCGTGTTCATCGTGTACGTCTCCTTCGGCGGCATGGTCGCGATCACCTGGACCGACGTGATCCAGGGGTTCCTCATGGTGCTGGTCGTCGTGGGCACGGCCGCCGTACTGATCTGGCGGGTGGGATCTCCCTTCGAGATCATGACCCAGGCCACCGCCGTCGCCCCCGAACTCGGGCAGGTCGCCCACCGGCCCGTGTCCAGCTACCTCGGCTACTTCGTGATCTGGGCCACGGCGATCCCCGTCATCCCGCACATCGTCATGCGCGTCTTCACCGCGCGCGACGCCGACAGCGCACGCATGTCCCTCAACCTGTCCATGCTCGTCTACAGCGTGATGATCCTCGCCGCGGTCCTCGCGATCGTACCGGTCGGCCGGATCGACTTCCCCGGCCTGCAGGACGCCGACGAACTGTTCCTGCGCGTCATGGAAACCCAGTTCCCGCCCCTGATTCGCGGGATCGCCGTGGCGGCCGTACTCGCCGCCGTCATGTCCACCACCGACGCACTCCTCCTCGCCTGCAGCTCGGCCATCGCACACGACATCCTCGGCGGCGCCATGCGGGGCCGCGCCAGCGAACGCACCCTCGCCCTCGTGCGCATCGTCTCCACCTGGGTGATCGGGATCGCGGCGCTCGCGTGGGCGTTCTCCCCACCCGAGCTGATCACCGAGTTCTACACGGCGGGCGTCGGCGTGCTCAGCTCCAGCCTCTTCGTCCCCACCATCGCCGGCCTCTGGTGGAAGCGGGCCAATCTCGCCGGCGGCGTCGGAGCCATCGTTTCGGGCGCGACCGTCTACATGGTCGTTCAGCTCGGCCTCATCGACATCGGCCTGGCACCGGTAGTCATCGCACTCTCGGCCAGCGCCACGGCCATGGTCCTGGGTGGGCTGTTCGGCCCGCAGGAATCCCACGAGATGGTCGAGCGGATCGAAGCGCTGCACGGCCAGGGCTGACGCGCGCAAGTCCCGCCGGTCGCTTTGGCAGCGTTTTAGCGGGAAGTGAAGGAAGGGCGAAAATGACAACTTAAGTTGACATCTTGTAAAGCGCGGTGTATATGTCGGCCCGGCAGAGAGGGGAGTGTGGCGCCCCGACGGAAGAGGCGAATTGATCCTGCACAATGACTCCGGATAGATCTTTCACGGTCGGGGCCTGTCTGGAGGAGCAACCCATCAACCGTCGCGACTTCGTTCGCCGTGCGGGCGGTCTGGCGGGCCTTGGCCTGATCTCATGCGCGAGCCCGGTCGAGCCGGAAGACTCCCCCGGAGCGCTCGTCCCCACCGGCCAGCCACTGCGGATTGTCGTGGTCGGCGCCGGCATGTCGGGTCTGGTCGCGGCCTACGAGCTCTCCCGCGCGGGGCACGAGGTGACCGTGCTCGAAGCGCGTGCGCGTGTGGGCGGGCGGGTCCTCACCGTGCGCTCCCCGTTCGCGTCCGGACACTTCGCCGAGGCAGGAGCGGCGCGCATCCCCCCGGAGCATGACCTCGTCCTGGGATACGCCCGCCACTTCGGACTGGAGACGGACCGCTTCTACCCGGACGACGGGCTCTTCCTCCGCTTCGAAGACGGCGCGCGGACGACGGTGCCGCCGAGTTCCTTCCTGTCGGAATGGCCCGGTTTCGTGAAGATCAGGGGCGGGAGCGACCGTTTGCCCGCTGCTCTCGCGGCAGAACTGGGCAGCCGGGTGGTGACGGCATCGCCCGTGACCGAGATCGTGGCCGGGCACGCGGTGCGCACGAGCACCGCCGACGGCCGCAACTACGAATCGGACCGGGTTCTGGTGACCGTGCCGGTGCCTCTTCTCTCCGACATCCGGTTTTCGCCGGCCCTTTCGCCCGCCAAGACCGAGGCGATGAACGGCGGCTTCCGCTACCAGAGCGCCACGCGCGTGTTCGTCCGGTTCCGGATGCCGTTCTGGGAGGCCGAAGGACTGAACGGCTGGGGGACGACCGACTGGCCGGAAGAGCTCTGGCATCCCACCTGGGACGCGCCGGGGCCGGAGGGCGTCCTGCTTACGTAGGTGCGCGGCGCCCTTGCGGAAGAAATCGACGCGCTCGACGAAGACGGCCGCGTGGCCCGTGTGGTCGCCCACTGGGAGGAGTTCCTGCCGGGTGTGGCCGACCACGTCTCGGGCGGCACCTCATACTCGTGGCAGCGGGACCCCTGGAGCCGCGCTGCCTGGGCGGATCCGACGCCGCGGGAGGACAGCGAACTCGGAAGGGCACTCGCCCGGCCTGAAGGACCGCTTCACTTTGCGGGCGAGCATGTCTCTGGAGCCCGGGGATGGATGAACGGGGCAATCGAGTCAGGGCTGCGGGCCGCCGAGGAGATCCACCGAGGCTGAGCGGGCGGTGCCGCGAATACGGCCCGACCCTCGCCACCGCGCGCCCGACACCGTACCATGCGTTCAGCTTTCAGCCATCGACAGTCCGGAGGAAGAACCGTGAAGACCGCCCTGCTCACCGGAGCCCTGCTCCTCACCGCCAACGCGACCGCCGCAACAGCTCAGCAGCGCCCGGAGCGCGACCCGAACAGCATGGGCGGCGGCGACTGCGCGGCCAACGTCTACAACTGCGCGGACACGCCCAACCCGCTTCCCGCGCCGAACACGGTCTGGATCGAGGAGATGACTTGGATGGATGTCCGCGACGCGCTCGCCGACGGCAAGACCACGGCCATCATCCCCACCGGCGGCGTCGAGCCCAACGGACCCTGGCTCGCGACGGGCAAGCACAACTTCGTCCTGCGCGCCAACTGCGACGCCATCGCCCGCGAGCTGGGCGACGCGCTCTGCGCTCCGATCATCAAGCTGGTGCCCGAGGGCAACATCGACCCCCCCAGCGGGCACATGACCAGCCCCGGCACCCTCAGCCTGCGACAGGAGACCTTCGAGGCGCTGCTGACCGATGTCGCTCACAGCCTCAAGATGCACGGATTCCGCAACATCATCTTCATCGGCGACAGCGGCGGGAATCAGGGCGGCCAGCGCGCCGTGGCGGAGAGGCTGAACGAACAGTTCGCGGGCGCGGCCATCGTCGCCCATGTGCAGGAGTACTACGACTACAACTCCGTCACCCGCTACATGGCATTCCGTGGCCTCGAGGCGGGCGAGAACGAGGGCATGCACGACGACCCGATCATCGCCCTCAACATGTTCTACGACGACCCCTTCTCGGTGCGGTTCGACGAGCGGGTCGCGGCGGGCAAGGCGACCATCAACGGCGTGTCGCTCGAGAACCGGGTCCAGTCGCTGGAGTGGGCGCGCGAGATCGTGGACTTCCGGGCCGAGCACACAGCCGATGCGATCCGCGCCGCCATCGCGAATCGCGGCACGCTGCCGGCTCCCGACCGATCCGCGCAATTCGCGGCCATGCGGCGCGCAGCCGGAGGGCAGGCGCAGCGTCCGGGCGGCGGGCCCGGCGGTCGCCAACGCCCCGCTCCCGACCCCCGCTCGATGGGCGGCGGCGACTGCAGCGCCAACATCTACAACTGCGCCGACACGCCCAACCCGCTGCCCCCGGTCGAGACCATCTGGATCGAGGAGATGACCTGGATGGACGTTCGCGACGCGCTCGCAGGCGGCAAGACCACGGCCATCGTCTCCACCGGCGGCGTCGAGCCCAACGGTCCCTGGCTGGTCACCGGCAAGCACAACTACGTGCTGCGCGCCAACTGCGCCGCCATCGCACGCAAACTCGGCAACGCCCTGTGCGCGCCCGTAATCGAGACCGTTCCCGAAGGCAACATCGATCCGCCCAGCGGCCACATGACCAGCCCGGGCACGATCAGCCTGCGCCAGGAGACCTTCGAGGCCGTGCTCACCGACGTCGCTCAAAGCCTGAAGATGCACGGCTTCGAGAACATCGTGTTCATCGGCGACAGCGGCGGGAATCAGCGCGGCATGGACAACGTGGCCACCGCGCTGACCGATGCCTGGGGCGGCGATGCGGCCGTCCACTTCATCGCGGAGTACTACCGCGCCCCGCCGGGCAGCCCGAATGTCCTGCGCGACCTCGGCGTCGTCACCGACGACATGACCAGCGACGGACTCCACGACAACCCGACCATCACGCTGAACATGATGCTCGACGATCCGGCCTCGGTGCGCTGGGCGGCGCGGGTGAAGGCCGGCCAGGCGGTCATCGACGGGTTCTCCATCGCCGATCTGGGCAAGTCGCTGGAACTCGGGCGCCGGATTTCGGATGCGCGGGCCGACCGCACTGCGCGGCTTATCGAGGAGAGGATCGCGGGACGGGACTAAGGCAGGTCACTCACCGCCACGGTACCGCCTGTTTGGCAGGATGGAATCGTCAGGCGGCAGCCCCCTGGTCCCGCAAACCGTGTACTCCCTCCCCCCGCGTCGGATACGGTAGGTCTGCTTCGTCACCGGGACGACGATGTAGTCCCGCCCGACCGGATACCGCCGCCGGAACGCAGCGGTAGCGCGGGGCTGAATCTCGCCCGGATCGATCTTGCACTCGAAGGTGTCGAGGCGCTCAGCTCCGCGCCGGATCACGAAGTCGACTTCCCGGCCGTTCTTGTCGCGCCAGTAGAAGATGTTCTCGTCCAGGTGCCGGAAGCGGAGGGAATCCAGCACCAGATGCTCCCAGAGCAGACCCCGGTCTTCTTCCCTTATCCGTTCCCAGCCCTTCTCGAAGGTGACAAAGCCCGTATCGAAGGCATAACACTTGGGCCGACTCACGATTTCACCGGTGCCGCCACCCCGGAAGGGCCGCAGGAGATGGATGGCGTGGGCAATTTCGAGAGCCTCGGCATATGACTTGACGGTGGGGCGACTCAACTCGGTCAGGCGAGAAAGACGACTGTAGTCGATCTGTCCTCCACTCCATCTCAACAGAAGACGGAAGAGGGAGAGGAAACCCTGGCGGTTGCGGACGCTGAACAGTTCAAGGATGTCACGAGCGTAGAAACTGTCGATCCATTCCGCGAACGCCTCCGGGGACCTGGTTTCCGCCAACAGCGACTCCGGAAGTCCGCCGTGGAGCAACCGGCGGTCGAAATCCGGCAGCCCGAACGCTTCGCCGCATTCCTCCCACAACACCGGACACAGGTAGATGGCCCCCTTCCGCCCGGTCAGCGAGTCGCGGAACTTCCCCGTGGCCGCCAGCGTGGACGATCCCGTGGCCAGGATCTTGAGATGCGGGTACTCGTCTGCGGCGATCTTGAGGAGGAGGCTGGGATCGGACAGCCGATGGACCTCGTCGAATGCCAGCACCGATCCCGTCTTCTGACCGCTGAGAAAGAACTCCGGATCTTCGACGGCGCGGGCTGTCGAAGGCAGGTCGCAGTTGTGATAGACGGCCTCGGGCACCATTTGTGCCAGTGTCGTCTTCCCCACCCTGCGGACGCCGGAGAGCCACGCAATGGGCCTCTCGGACCATGTGCGCCGGATTCTGTCGAGCCATCTGGGACGCCTGATCATAAATATAATTTACATATGGTATGACCAAATGGCAATTACACCTTCGTCCAGGCGTTTCAGCTGAAACGCCGCCGTGCGCGGAGAGACGCAGAAGGGCCCGCCCTCGCCTACCGCCCCATGCTCTCCCGAATCGCCCGCACCGTAATCTCCGTGCGGTACGCGATCAGCGCCCGGCCGATCTCCAGCGTCCGCCCCACCGGCCCCAGCTCCACCTTGTTGATCGAATAGAGCCCCGCCTCGATCCGCTGGCGCGCGCGGATGTGCCCGGGATCGACGGTCGCAACGATCGCCGAGTAGTGCACGTCGTCGTGGTAGATGTCCCGCGTCGCGGTACAGATGTCCGGCTGCTGGAAGATCCCCAGCTCTTCCTTCAGGAACTCGCAGCTCCAGATGTCCTCGCGGTAGTACTCCGCGATGTAGTGAGCCCGCGCCTCGCCGCCCCAGTACTCGTTGAGCCTGTCCGCGGTCTCGGACATCCCGTTCTGGTTGCCGCCGCTGTCGCCGATGAAGACGACGTCGGTGAACCCCTGGCTCTTCAGGCTGTTGGCCACGTCCTCGAGCATCATGCGGAAGGTCTCCTGGCGGACGCTGAGGGTGCCGGGATAGCGGATGTTCTCGGGATCGCCCTCAGGCACGTACTTCATCACCGGCGCGCACAGCGCGTTGCCCAGCTCCCGCGCGATCGCGTCGCACATCGCCTCGAGGACGTAGTTGTGCTTGCCGCCGGCCATGTACGGCCCGTTCTGCTCGACCCCGCCGGTCGCGATGATCGCGGTCGTCCTGCCCGCCGCGATCTCGTCGCGCATCTCCATCCAGGTCAGCTCGTCGATCCAGATCGAGTTGATGCCGTCGATGGGGCGGGGGGCGGTCATCATCGCCTCCTGGCGCGCCTGCAATTCGGCACGCTGCTCCGCCGTGAGGTTGCGGCGGTCCTGGGCTTGTGCCGGGAAGACGACGAGCGCCGACAACACGAGCGCTTCCAGCAGCCATTTCGCCGCCCTCATCCCCCTCATCTCCCCTGCCCGTCGAAACGAACCCCCGTCAGCTCCTCGCTCAGCTCCCTCAGCCGGGCCCGCGCATCGGGATCATAGGCCTGATCGTTGGCGCGGCGCGGCGTGAGCCCGCTGAAGTACTGCCCGCTCTCGAAGTCGTCGGAGTCGACCACCTGCATCGTCGCGTCGGCGCCCTCGGCGATCGTCGAACGCGGCGTCGCCCCCGCCCGCCGGACCATCTCCGTCGGCATGAACGTCGCCGGATGCAGCGAGCCGACCACGACGCCGGTCCCCTCCAGCTGCTCCGCCAGGTCGTGCGTGAACATGATCTGCGCCAGCTTGCTCTGCGCGTACGCCCGCCGCCCGCTGAAATTGTTCTCGATCATCACGTCGTCGAAGTCGATCGGCGTCTGCGCACCCGACGACACGTTCACGATCCGCGCCGGCGCGCTCGCCAGCACCCGCGGCATCAGCATGTGCGTGAGCAGAAAGGTCGACAGGTAGTTCACCTGGAAGCGGTACTCGTGCCCGTCCTCGGTCACCCACCGCTCGTCGGGCGCCGACCCGAACCCCGCGTTGTTGATCAGGATGTCCAGCCGCTCGTAGTCCGCCAGCAGCGTCTCGGCGAACGCGCGCACCTCGGCGAGCGACGCGAAATCGGCCCGGTAGAAGCGCGCGCTCCCGGGACCCGCCGCGTTGATGGCGTCGACCACCTCGGCGCCCCGCTCCTCGTTTCGTCCGTGCACAATTACATGGTCACCCCGCGCGCCCAGCCGGATCGCGAGTTCGCGGCCGAGCCCCGAGGTGGCGCCGGTGACGAGGGCGACCTGCTGTCCGGGGGCGGGCGTCGCCTGGGCCAGGATCTCGGTGCCGGGGCTGAGTGAGGAGGAGATGAGGGCGGCGACTGCGGCCGCGGCGGCCCAGCGTGCCCGCGGCTTCAGGCGAGCCGTCGACCGGGCAGCCTGCGTGAAGATGCGCTTCTCGAATGCGGTTGTGTTCATGGTGCCAACTTCCGTTTGGGGTTCGGTGGGTGGGTTGTGGCAAGTTACGGGCACGACCCTCCCGGGGCGAAGGCCACGGGCGGCCGGAACGCGGATGTCGCGGATCGCTTGACCGCGTTGGAGGCCTGCTGTATGATATCATTGCCTTCACTACAACGACAGCATCACGACATGGCTCAACTCATCGTCCGCAAGCTTTCCCGTCCGATTGTCGACAGACTCAGGCAGCGCGCGGCCGCCAACGGCAGGTCCGCCGAAGCCGAACACCGCGAGATCCTGCGCAAGACCCTGCTCCCGGCCGAGGGTACATTCGCCGAGCGTGCCCGGGCGATGCGGCAGAGACTCGCATCGTGCATCGACAGCACCGACACCATTCGCGCCGACCGGGACCGGGATTCGCTGCCGTGAAGGGCTACGTCGTCGATGCCAGCGTGGCCGTGAAGTGGCTGGTCGCCGAACCCCTGTCAGAGGAGTCCGCGGCACTGCTCGATTCGGACGTTACGCTTCTGGCGCCCGACCTGCTCTTTGCCGAGGCAACCAGCGCGCTTGCCGCCAAGCACCGGCACGGCGAACTGGACCATGACGAGTTGGCCGACGCGGTCGACCTCCTGCGTATCGCCCCCGTGAGCACACCCCTTTCCATGCGCCGCCTCGCCGCTTCCAGCGCACGCCTTGCGCGAGATCTGGAGCACCCGGTGTACGACTGCTTCTACCTCGCGCTGGCCATCCACGAGAACTATCCGGTCGTGACGGCCGACACGCGCTTCCACGACAAGGTGCGCCGACACCCCTATCTGGCCGACCGGGTGGTCCACGTCGCCGAAATCGCCGGCCGGGATTCCGCCGGCTGAGCCCGCCGGGCACCCGTCCCACGGACACCTCAACTCCCCGGCAGGTACTTCGCCGGAATCGGATGGTCCTCGCTCTCCTGCAGCCAGTAGATCGACACGATCCACCAGCGCGAGCCGTCCCAGAGCAGCTGGAACGAGTTGATGCCGCGCGCGAACGGCTCCGGATCGCTCGCGAGCCGCCGCGACTCGTAGGTGCTGAAGGCGTGCGCGATCACCCCGTACTGCTCGGTCACGCGATGGATCTCGACCTCGTGAAACCCGTTCTGCTCCAGGTAGCTGCCCGAGGTCTCGGCGTACTGGTCGGGCGTGATCGCGCGCCGCACGTACGTGGCGCCGTCGGGCCGGCCGACCGGGCTGAGCGTGGCCCCGGGCGCAAAGAGCGAGCGGAACCGGTCCCAGTCGCGCGCCTCGCCGGCGTCGCCCGAAATGACGTCGTAGACGGCGATCATGATGGCGTCGATCGACTCCACATCGGCGGGGTCGGCGGCCGGGGCGTCGGTCTGTTGGGCTGAGGAGGGCGTCGGCACCGTCGCGGCGGCCAGGGCGATGAGGAGGGCGAGCGCGGTGGCGAGGGGAAGGGTGGAGGTGGGGGCAGTGCGCCGCGGGGAGGATGTCGAAGTCATGTCAGGTTGGCTCGGTGGGTGGGGGGCGATTGGCAATGGCGAGCGGTACAAGATACGGGCCCTGTCGCCTGGCGGCACCGGCAGCGGCTGACGTCAGCCCCGGCCCTCCGGCGCGCGCGAACGGCGCAGCAGAGTCCCGGGGTCCGGCCCCGGTTCCCCCGCGGCCCGCGGCAGCGTGTCCGGCCTGATGTCCTCCGCCGACGCCGAGCGCGGCAGCGAGGCCCGCGCTTCGAGCTTGCCGATCGCGGCCGACACGGCCTGGCCGGTGGGATTGTGCTCGCCGATTCTCCTCAGGACCCTGCGGAGGCGGGGCAGCGCTTCAACGGCGTGGAACTCCGCGAGCGCACCGGCAGCGTGCGTGCCTTCACGCCAGTTCACCGCGCTGACGAGCGCATCGATGATCTCCGACCTGTATGGGCCGTCGTAACTCTGGAAGCGCCTGAAATCGCCGCCGAATGCCGCGAGCATCATGTCGGCCAGCCGTGCATGGCCCATCAGCCTGAGCGCCTCGGCGACCCGTTCGCGGATGGACCGCCCGTCGGCGGCCCTGGTGTCGCCGAGCCGGCGCACGAGGGGACCGACCGCGTCCTGGTAACCGATCCCGGTGAGGGCCTCGATCGCCCTCGCGACGAGCACGGTATCCCTGTCCCCCAGCACCGCCACAAGGGCCGGAACGGCAAGGGGGTCCGCCAGCCGCCCGAGCGCGGCCGCCGCGTCGCGTCGCGGCCCGTCACCCTCCCACAGCACGTACTTGTCCTTGATCTGGCCCCCGGGCGCGCGCAGCCGCCGGATGTGGATCCTCACATCGTCCTCGTACGCCTTCCCCTCATGGCACACCTGCTGCAGGACTTCGGCGAAGAGTTCGAACAGCGTTCGGAGCTGGGCAAGATCCTTGAGCTGGCCGGCCTTCTGGAAGTGGAGCGCGTCCATGCCGGCGGGGTACTTGCTCAGCCATCCCTCGTGCCCCTTGACGGACAGGTGGATCTTGGGAAGCGCATCGATCAGGCGACGAATCTCTTCGTTGTCGAAGAGCCGCCGTATGCGCCGCGGTGCATTGCCCTTGATTACGAAGTCCCGGTCGAAACGACGATGGCCCACCTCGATGTCCTGCATGCCCAGCGCAACCGCGACATCGCTGAAGATGCCCGCCCGGTAGATCTCGAACCTGAAGCCTTCGGGATTGAAATACGGCGCGCGCAGCCGCGTGTAGCTGGCGTTGTTGGTCGTAAGCGTGTCGAGGGTGATGATCCAGTCGTCGGTGCGGGCCTGGACGGCGGACGAGGTGAAGAGGCCTCCGTCGTGGAACTGCCCGCCGACCTCCTTGGACAGCTGCCGCCAGATCTCCTCCCGGCTCGGCCCGAAGAGAGCTTTCAGCACGCTCATTCGATCGATTCCCCGATGCTGGTCACGGCATTCATTGGATCATTCAATAACTATCGCAATCGCACGACCGGGTGCCCGACCTTCAGATCGGCCTTCCGGTGCAGATCATGTACGGTTACGCAAAGCCAGCGGTTCTCGTCAACCGAGTAGGTGACGCGCAGGCGAGGCGCCGCGCCGCTGCCGGGCGGACTGAGCGGCAGGGCCGGGTCCGCCTCGTTCAGGCACAGGCAGAACGCGCGCTCGCCCGCGGTCGTCGGCACGAAGAAGCGGGAGCCGCCGGGCCTTTCGTTCCAGTCGACGGGGCGGCCGGCCACGCGCCCGACCTCGCAGATGAAGAGGTTGATGTGCTGCTGGCCGTCGAAGCCGGGGGCGTAGTAGCGCGTCACGAAGTTGTTGACGGTGGGGAAGCGCGTGCCGCCGGGGATGAGGAGCTCGTACTCGGCGTCGCGGCCGTCGTCGGGCAGGAGCCGGAGCGCGTAGTCGTGATAGATGAAGTCCTCGACGTGCGCACCGCCCGCGAAGATGCACGCGCCTCGCGCGACGGCCTCGAAGGGCAGCCATTCGCGCACCTTGTCGCGGCCCAGCACGTCGCCCACCACGTTGCGCACTTCCGGGAGAAGGGTGGACCCGCCCTCGAGGATCACGTCGTCGATGTCGTCGGCGGGCATGCCGTGCCGGGTGCGCAGCTCGGTCAGGAGGGCGTCCAGGAGTTCCCGCATCCGCGCGTACAGGCCGTTTGCGGCGAGGGTGTCGCGCAGCACTTCGTAGTCGAGCGTCCCGAAGGACTCGTTGCGGAAGGTGAAGTCGCCCTCGCTCCCGGCGCTCGCGAGCAGCTTTACACGCTCGGCCTCCCACCGGAGCGCGACTTCCCACTCGGGCCAGTCGTGCAGCGCCCTGGGGACGAACCGCTCCAGAATCCAGCGGTCGACGTCGTCGCCGCCGAGCTCCACGGCCTGCTTCGCCAGCACCTCGGCCTGGCCGGTCTCGACCGTGCGGGCACCGTAGGTCCTCACCACGGCCGCTTCCATCGATCCGCCGCCGAAGTCGAAGGCCACGAGCGTGGTGGGGCGGCCGACATCCACGCCGTAGCCGAGCGCGGCCGCGACCGGCTCGTCGAGGGTGCGGAAGGCGATCCCGGCCGGCTTCCCCCGCAGCCGGGCCCATATGCGCTCCCACCAGCCGCGCCGCTTCACGCGCCGGACGATCGACTGCAGTTCGGCCCGGTACGTCTCGTAGAACCCGCTCGGCGTGGCGACGGTGACGTTCGTCACTTCGTCGCCGAATCGCGCCTCGAGGGTGCGGATGACCTCGCGCAGGAAGAGGGATGCGACATCCTGCGCGGAAAAACTCCTCCCGCCCACCCGCGCCATGGTCCGGGCGCTTTCGGTGCCGAGGTAGCGCTTGAACCCGCGCGCGAATCCCGCCGCCCGCCCGTCCCAGTTGTAGGTGACCGCCTGCTGCCCGATCAGGACATCGTCGCCGCTCTCGTCCATGACGCACACGCACGTCGGCACGACCGGCGTCTGCGTCAAGGGTTCGATCTTCGCCAGATCCGGCAGGTTGACGACGTGCGGCCGCCCGGACCGGTCTTCGCAGATGGTCGTGTTGGAGGTGCCGAGGTCGATTGCCCAATGGGTTGGCATGGGAGCCGGTCCTCGACGGCGGCTAGGGAGCCGGCACCCGCACGATCGGATACACCCCGCCAGCCTCAAGCCGGTCCGCCAGGAAACCCCAATTCGCGAATCCGTCGTCGGACTGCGGCTCCAGCAGCGTGAACAGCAGCCGCCCCAGCGGCTGGTCTGCGCGCGCCCACATGTCTCCCGGGCCCGGAATGACCCGGGCCCGCTCATAGCGGCCGAAGAGGGTTTGCTCGTTGCGGCCCTGGAATGGGCGCTCGGCGGACCGGATCGAATCGATGCGGAAGGCCTCGGCGTCGACGGGTGTCGGGCCGGCCGGGTCGGCCCCCGCGGCCGGATCCAGCGCGATTCCGTGGGCCGCGAGCCGGATCAGCACGTCTTGCAGTTCGGCGGGGACAAGGTAGGCCTGCGGAACGCGCTCGGTGAGCGTCGGCGCGAAGGTCCCGTATTCGTACATGGTCTCGACGTACTGCGTGTCGGCGCGCAGGAGCAGCGGGCGGCCGGTGAGCGGGTGCGGTTCCTCGACCACGGCGCCCATGAGGATGTCGACCGGGGCCTCCGAGCGCTCGGGCACGGCGCGCAATGCGAGCGACTCGCCGACCACCGAGGCGGCGTCGGCATCGGCGACGATCCGGCGCACCTCGTCCGCGTGCTCGTGCACGTAGTCGAGGATCTCTTCGACGAAGTACAGCGTGGCGAGCACGCGCTCCTCGAAGGTGGCGTACGAATAGGCCTCGCTGAGGATCGCGATGCGGTTGCGCAGGCCGATGTAGTTGTTGTTGAAGCGCGGGCGGTGGTCGAAGGTGTACCAGCCGCGCTCGCCGCCGCCGGGAGCGAAGGCGTTGCCGTAGTAGTAGTACTCCCAGCCGTGCCTGGTCCGGATCCGGTCGGTGACGTGGGGGAAGAGGCCGGCCCGCAGGAAAGTGTCGATTTCCGCAGGCGTGTTTGGGTGGAGTGGTGGAGAGTACGTGAGATGATAGGCGTGCCGGGTCCCGTTGGTCGTATGTAAATCAACTGCCAACTGCGGATCGTACTCGTTCAGCAGACGCGCCACGGACCGGCCTTCGGGCGAGTCGAGCTTCATGTGGTCGCGGTTGAGGTCGTAGCCCTGGGCGTTCGGGCGCTGGCCCATGCCGCCGATCGGGCCGTGCTGGCGGCCGCGGTTGGTGAGCGTGACGCGCTCGTTGCCGTCGGCGTTGTAGATGGGCGCGACCAGGAGGACCAGCGACTCGCGCCAATCTCCGTGGCGGCCGGCCAGCAGGTCGCGGAGGAGCATCTGGAGCGCCTCCTTCCCGCACACCTCGCCGGCGTGGATGTTGCCCTGCAGGTAGACCACCGTCTTGCCGGACGACCTGACCGACGCCGGACTCGCGTCCGCGACGTCGCCCACGACGGCGAGCGGCAGCGGCCGGCCCTCGGTCGTGTAGCCGAAGGTGGTGTAGTGGACCGAAGGATCCGCGGCCGCCGCGCGCTGCAGGAAATCGACGACCTCGGCATATGAGCTGGTCTCGCGGTAGTCGGTGCGTTCGGCGCGGGTGAGGAAGGCGTCGTTCGGCGGCGGGGACGGGTCGCACGCGGTGAGAACGGCGGCGGCCGCCACGAGCAGCCCGGGAACGACTCCCCGCGCCCACAGCGGGCGGCGGGGATCCTGGGCAGCCCGCGGCCTCCAGGTCGAAACGCCAGCTTCACAGACCTCCATGCGCTCACCTCGTCTTTCCGGTGGTCGGGATGCGTCTTGACCAACCCTAACCCTTCGCTGTCCAACCCGCACTCGGAGCCCGTCACGCTATTGCGGATGCGGCGCGCGGCGTGGCACCATAACACATTGCAACCCGCGGTCGTCCCTGAAGGAGGACATCATGGCCAAGTACATGTTCCGCACCAGCTACACGCAGTCCGGCCTGAAGGGGCTGCTCGCCGAGGGCGGCACCAGCCGGGAGGCTGCGTTGCGCGACACCATCGAGGGTTCCGGCGGCACGCTGGAGGGGTTCTACTACGCCTTCGGCGAGTGCGACCTCTATCTGCTCGCCGACCTGCCCGACGAAGCCACGGCCACGGCACTGGCGCTGAACATTGCGGCGGCTGGCGCGCTGACGGTGTCGGTGACCGTGCTGATTTCGCCCGAGACCGTGGACGAGGCGGTGGCCAAGGACGTGGGGTACAGGTTGCCCGGGGCTTGAGCCGATGATCCGGAGCCTGGGCCGATGATCGAATGGCTGGGCATCGGCCACCTCTTCGAGCTGTCGCGAACGGAAGTGATCGCCGGATTTTTCACGCCGCTGGTGATCTGCGTCGTGTTCTTCGCGGCGCAGATGGTGCTGCCGGGCAGGCGGGTCCCCGGCTACGTGATCGATCCCGGGGCCGGCGAGCCGCGCAGCTACCGGCTGAACGGTCTCCCGGTCTTCGTGATCGCCCAGATCGTGTGGGCATTCGAGCTCACCGGGATGCCGCACGACTGGTTCTACCGGGCTTCGATCCCGGCCGTGGCCGGCGGAACGGTTCTGGCCACCGTCCTTGCGGTCCTGGCGGTGTTCAGTCAGCCGCAGCGCGAGGGTCAGGGTCCGCTCCGGGCGCTCTGGGACGGACGGGCCCTGGAGTTGTCGTTCCTCGACAGCCGCTTCGACGTGAAGATGTACCTGTACGTGGTGGGCGGCACGATGCTGTCGCTGAACGCCCTGTCCGGCGCCGCGTACCACCACGGACTGTTCGGCGACGCATCCAATCCGGGCGTTTTCCTGTTTGCAGGATTCCTGACGTTCTATGTCCTCGACTACTTCATCTTCGAGCGTGTGCAGCTGTACACCTACGACGTGATCCATGAACACCTCGGCTTCAAGCTGATCTGGGGCGGACTCATCGTCTACGGATGGCTCTACATCCTGCCGCTGTGGGGCCTGGCCGTCCTTCCGGATCCCGGGTTTTCCCAGCCGTGGAAGCTGGTCTGGCTCATCGGAGCGCCCGTTCTGTTCCTGGCCGGATGGTGCATCACGCGCGGCGCCAACATGCAGAAGTACACCTTCAAGCGATGGCCCGAGCGCAAGTTTCTGGGACTCATCGAGCCGGAGTACATCGAAGCCGGTGACCGCAAGATCCTGTGCAGCGGATTCTGGGGCGCCGCCCGGCACTTCAACTACCTGGGCGAGGGCTCCTTTGCGTTGGCGATCGCCCTGGTATTCGGCCATTTCGCCAATCTCTGGGCCTGGACCTACCTGATCTTCATCGTCGGGCTCTTCATCGGCCGGCAGCGTTTCGACGACCGGTATTGTGCCGAGAAGTACGGCGCGGAGAAGTGGGCCGAGTACCGGGCGCGCGTGAGGTGGCGGATCGTCCCCGGGATCTATTGAAGGCGGCGCGCCGAAGTCATGTTCCCCAGGGCGAGGCACGGGTGGATCGAGGTTGTCGCCGGCGTCATGTTCAGCGGCAAGTCCGAAGAGCTCATCCGGCGCGTCCGCCGCGCGCTGATCGCCGGGCGGCGGGTCCAGCTCTTCAAGTCGCACCTCGACGACCGCTACGGCGGCCAGTTCCGCATCTCGTCGCACGACGGCCGGCAGATCGACGCCGAGCCCGTGTCCAACTCCGTGCAGATTGCGGAGAAGGTGCGCCCGGACACGCAGGTCGTCGCCATCGACGAGGCCCAGTTCCTGGACGACGGCGTCTGCGAGGTTGCCGACGCGCTGGCGGATGTGGGGATGCGCGTCATCCTGGCGGGGACCGACATGGACTTCCGGGGCGAGCCCTTCGGTCCGATGGGGCTGCTTCTGGCGCGCGCGGAGCGGATCGACAAGCTGAGCGCGATCTGCGTGGTGTGCGGCGACCCCGCGACCCGCAACCAGCGGCTCATCGACGGGGAGCCGGCGCCGGCGGAGGGGCCGACGATCCATGTGGGCGGGGCGGAGAGCTACGAGGCGCGGTGCCGGCGGTGCCACGAGGTGCCGAAGCGGGACCGGGCGCAGAGGGAGTTGTTGTTCGGGGGGCCGGACGGGCCCGGATGAGCGGCATCCTCGTCGTCAGTAGTGGTAGCGGGCCGCGAGGAAGCAGATCCGATCGCCGGTGACCTGATACACCAGGCGGTGTTCGGTGTCGATGCGGCGTGACCATCGACCCGCGAGTTCGCCACGCAGGCGTTCAGGCTTGCCGATGCCTGCGACGGGATCGCGGAGAATCGCTTCCACCAGCTTGAGCGTGCGCAGGGCCCGCTTGCGATCGGTTGGAGTCCAGCAGGTCAGGTCCTCAAGAAACGCGCGATCGAACACGGCTTCTTTCGGCTGTGATCTCGTCACTCTCCAGCCAGGACGAGGCGACGCCGTAACTCGTCGACTTCAAGGACCTCTCCCTCCCCGGAGTCGGCCCGCGCCATGGCCTGTCGCAATCTCTCGGCGTTCTCCGGCGACCGAAGCAGATAGCTGGTCTCCATCCACGCACTCAGGTCTTCGGCCGCGATCAGAGCGACGGGCTCCTTCCCGCGCCTTCGGATGACGACCGGCTCGTGGGTGTCGGTTACCTGGTCCATGAGGGCGGCCAGGTTCTTTCTCGCTCCGGTGTAGGATGTTTCGCGTATCATGGGGGCTTTCCTGGAATCTGGATTGGCGGTGATCACTCTTATGTACAGGTATTCTGTACAAGTATTTGCGAAGGAGCAAGCGTCGCGATGCTTGTCGCGGGTATGGTGAAACTGCCGCCAGGTCGTCATCATCTGATCAATAGCGAGACGCCCGGGCAGTTGAACCGCATTCGATGGAGTCTGACCTTGCCATCCCGCGCATACCCCCGCCTCACCCTGCTCCTCGCTGTCCTGGCGCCAGCGGCCGCCTGCGCCCCGGACCCCACTGCCTCCACCCCCACCCCACACCACACCGCCGACAGCCTCGGCATCCGCCTCGTCACCTACGACCACACCCCCACCGCCGCCGCACCCTTCCACCTCGCGGCGGAGCCCCGCTATCGGCACGGCGCCAACCCGGGCGACTACGCCTTCCAGGGCGTCGGCCCCGGCCGCATCCTCCCCGACGGCAGCGCGGTCGTCTACGACGTGTGGAACACCGAACTGGTCGCGTTCAACACCGACGGCAGCACGCACCAGGTGCTCGCAGCGCAGGGAGAGGGACCCGGGGAGATCAGCTACGTCACCGGCATATTCGCGCTGGGCCGGGACAGCCTCCTGGTGGCCGATCCGGGTCTCGCCCGCGCCACCCTCTTCGTCGGCGATTCGGTCGCGCGCATCACGCCCCTTCCGCGCACCGCCCGGCTCGCCGTCGAGGGGATCGCCCCGTCCGGCGGCCTCCTGCTGGCCACCTCCTACGCCCCGTTCAGCGACGAGGACGAGTGGCGCCCCGGGCACATGGCGCGGCTCGACCTCGAGACCGACGCCCTCGACACCGTCGCGTCGTACGACTTCATGCCGCGCATCCCGGCGGGGCTGCAGTGGGAGCCGATCCCGGCGGTCGGCGAGGTCACGGTCGCCAGCGGGCACTTCGTCCAGACCAGATCCGACAGCCCCGAGCTCACCTGGCGCCTGCCCGACGGCACCGTCACGCAGATCGTCCGGTGGCAGGCCGCTCCGGCGCTTCTGACCGAGGAGTGGCTGGACCCGATCGAGGCCGAGCTACTGAAGGAGATCCGCATGCACAGCCCCGATCTTCCCGAGGCCCGGATCGCGGAGATCGCCGGCAGCAACATGGCCATCTACCGCGCTAGCATCGGCCGCCCGATGCCGCTCTTCAGCAACCCGTTCGCCGACGCCGAAGGAAGGGTATGGCTGCCCTCCTACAAGCCGGGCGGCGAGATCCACGACGTGCCGCCCTACACGGTCATCGCGCCCGACGGCGAGTGGCTGGGTACGGTTGAGGCCCCGCCCAGGTTCCGCATTCTCGATGTAGCTGCGGGGCTTGTCCTCGGCGTGGCGCAGGACGAATTGGATGTGGTGAGTGTGGTGGTGTACGAGGTGGTCGGGGGGTCCGGGACGGGACGCTAAAACAACGTGTCGAGCGCCTCCGAGGGTGTGATCGCGGGGATCGGGGAGTGCCTGAAGTCCCTCGCGTTCCTGGTGACAACAAAGCGGGCACCGCAGGCACGCGCCGCAGCAACCTGCATTGCGTCCTCGAAGTCGGGCATGCCAAGGCCGGCCGCAAACCCGATCGCGCTCGTCCCGCAGTCCGCGACAGCCACGAACCGAATCAGTTCGGTGATGAAGGCGCGCGCATCCGAACCACCCTGCGAGGATGCGACGAGGTAGTAGAAGTTCGACAGGGTGTGCCACGCGACGAACGCGCGCTTTGGCCCCGTCTGCAACCGATCGAGCAGTTTTGACGCCGCGTCCGAGAACGGTTCCCGGTCGAGCGCGACATCGATGAGGACGTCCGTATCGATCAGGATCAAAGGTACTTCCGTGCCAATGCGTCGTAGCGGGGATCGCCGCGGTTCGCAGCCCGGAACCGACCTCTCCACAGCGAAGCGAACGACGGCTCTCCCACGCTGGCCGCGTCCCGCAAAGCACGCTCGATCAATGCCGACAGCGACACCCCTCGCGATCGCGCATGTCGCTTCGCGGCGACGACAACATCGGGATCCACGGTGACTGTGAGCTTTTGTTTCATGCCCTGCCCGGTCAAGCATTGGATGTGTACGTGTATACGATACCAGTATACGTATTTCGGATACGATGTCAACCAGCGGGCAGACAAGCCGTTGCGCCGCCCTGACTAGCAGGCGCCGGAGAGCGGCTGTGGCGGCCCGACCAGGCTGGCCGCCGGAAACACTTGTCGCCGCGGTGGGTATCAGGTACAGGTAACGATGGGCACCACAACCGGGGGCAATTCGATGAATTCTGAGCGTATCGTCAAGATCGCGTCGACGACAGCCGGATTGGTCGCCCTGACGGCCTGGGCCGGCGGTTGCGGAGCGTCGACCGACGGGCCGCAGTCGACGGCGGACTCGCCGCTGCACGAGGCCCTTCAGTCGAACGCGGATGCGGACATGGTCGAAGTGCTCCTCGCCGCCGGAGCCGATGTCAACGCGGTCAACTCTCAGGGGGCAACCCCATTGCACCATGCCGCGGCGCACGCAGACAGCGTGGCTGTGGTCGACCTGCTTCTCGCGGCTGGAGCCGAGGTGGCAGCGAGGCACCGATATGGCGACACGCCGCTGCATTGGGCGGCAATGTCCACCGAGAATCCGGCGGTGATTGAGGCTCTGGTGACGGCCGGAGCCGATGTGCACGCGCGAGACTCGAGCGGCCACACACCGCTATTCGATGCGGCACGGAATCCCGCCGCCTTCGCGGCGCTTGTGGCTGCGGGGGCGGATTTGACAGTGCAGAATGATGACGGACAGACGCTCCTGCACGCTGCGGCCTCTCTTGCCTTTCATTGCTTCCCCGAGTGTCTCGAGGGCCATGATCCCGCGGTTGTGGCGCTACTGCTGGTCGCAGGGGCGGATGTCGACACTCGAAACGGGGACTACGACACTCCTCTGCACCTTGCGGCGGGGTATAGCGGATGGGTGGACAACCCGCGCGGCCCCCCTATGCCGACCGGCACGGAGGTCGTCGAGGCACTGCTCGCCGCCGGGGCAAGCGTGGAGGCGCGGGATGCCTACGGTAGAACCCCTTTGCATCGTGCGGCGCAAAGCAACTACAACCCGGCGGTCATCGAGGTATTGTTGGCGGCTGGGGCGGATGCAGATGCGCGAGACGAACAGGGTCGAACGCCTCTGGATCTGGTGAACCGTCGTTCCCTGTTCCCCGACTTGAAGGAGGCGCTGCGGGACCGCCTGCAGCGTGGGTCGGAATCGGGCAGGCCGCGGACGCTGCCAGATCGATAGGGTCGGGGAATCGGCTCGACGGCTCCGGGCGCTACTGTCACCTCATCCCCACCACCACCCGGCTCACCACCAGCGTCGGCACGTCCAGCTCGTCGCGCACCAGATGCACCACCAGTCCGCCGGGCCCGAACGCCTCCGGCATCCCCGGTTCCCCGGCCGGCAGCATCCCCACATACTCCCGATCCGCATTGAACACATCGATCGGCCCTTCGTCGTCCCACGGATCCTCGCCCCGACGCTGTACCCACAGTCCACCGTCCCAGGTGGCCCCGAGGCCCCGAACCACGGGGACCTCGTGGTAGAACGCTCGATCCAGAATCCTCCGGCGGCTCGCCTCGGGATCCCGCGGCGGCAAGAGCCCGGCTGAAGACGGACCTCTCGCCAACCGCTCCTCGAGGCGTTGCAGGTGGAAGGCGATGGTCGCCCGTTGCATTCTCTCGGACACCGCCTCGGGCGAGAACGGACGCCTCAGCACGTCGATCACCGATCCATCGGGACTGGCAAGCTTGATCGCGTAGCCTGACGAGTCGGAATGGGCGATGGTGCCGTCGGACAGCACGTCCCAGTGAAAGCCCGGCTCGAAATAGCGGTCTTCCATCGACGCAACAACCCTCGGCCAGTCCTCCAGGGCGTCGGATGTCAGCGGTTCGGGACGAGGCGCCCGCCACCCCTGCAGGACCGGTTCCTGCACGATCACATCGCCGGAGATATCCAATGTCTCGAGCGCGCGGTCATCGACCCCCCCAGTGTCGTCTTCCGGGTACCCCATGCGCCGGTTCATGCGGTTCATCATCTCAATCAGGACGCCCCGGACCCCTCGAGCGACGAGCCTGTCGCCCAGCGGATCGGCCCGAATCTCCCTGTGACGGAGGGCGCTGGACAGCGTTCTGGCCTCGCCGGGCCACCTGATGAACCGCTCGAACTCGCCGTCCGGACTGAACACCTGAACCGCGGAATGGTCCGTGTCGGGCACCGCCGTGCGTCCATCGCGCCACACCGCGAGGGCCTGGATTTGCTGAAACTCGCCCGGCCCCTCGCCCAACCTGCCGAGCTCACGTACGAGTTGGCCATCGCGTCCGACGACGACGACCCGATTGGCCAGAACATCCAGCACCACCAGGTTGCCGGCTCCGTCGAAGCGTACCTGCAGGGCAGGCTGGAAGAATGCCCACTCCTGCGCGTTGACGCCGCCCACGCGGTAGACCTCGGTCACGTCCGCGGTCAGCGGTCGGTCCTGCGCGGCGACGGGCGTAGCGAGCAGGGTTGCGATAATCGCGCAAGCAGCAAGTGCCGGTCTCATCGTGACTGTCTCCCGAGTTCGAAGGGGTGCCGCTGCAGGAGGACGGCCTGGTGTCCAAACCCGTCCCTGTCTCATCAATATGCGCGCGAACAGGGAGAGATGTTTCGTGCGGGCGTGGGCTTTCCTGTGCAATCCACGCGCTCTTCCTCACGCATGAATTCGGGGATTCGGGTGGAGTAAATCGGTTGGGGGGTAGGCAATCAGGCCGTTTTGGCGCAAAACGACCCTCCAGGTCCGCACTTCCTTGGCATCAGGTAGGCGTGTTCAGCGATTCCGAGTCCTCCGTCGTCGCTGAAAACACCACCTACCCCACGTGCACCTCGTGCCGCTGCTGGCAACGTGAGTGCGAGCATCCAACGGTTCGAAGGATCGCCAAGAAAGGACTAGTCTGATGACGAGCGCGACGAATTGGTTCATTGGAATCATACTCCCCATCCTGCTGCTTGGGACGGTCAGCAAGGTAGTAGGCGTCAGAGCCGAGACCCGGCGTCGAAATGCGGAGAAGACAGCCCGCAGATTGGGGGCCTGGTTGCGAACGAGCGAGCAACTCGTGGAGCGACACGCCGATGCTACGCAGCGAATCGAGGACCTCAAGGACGATGCGAGGTGGCGGAGACGCCTGCTCAAGGGGCTTTATGGAATTCCCGTGGCCTGGCTGGGACTGAGAAACTGGTGGGGGAACTATCTCGACAAAGGGCTTCAGGATAGGGTGCGTGACTACGAGGCCTCTATGGTGGAAAAGGAGCGCGAATACCTGGAGCACCGTGAAAAGGACAGGGCTGCGGGGAGGAAGATGATAAAGACAAGCATAGGGATGGACGCTCTGCTTGGGACAGACGGTCGACATGTGGGATTTGGAGTGATTCTCACCTTTGTTG
Organism: Longimicrobiales bacterium; assembly: GCA_965211645.1. GTDB lineage: Bacteria > Gemmatimonadota > Gemmatimonadetes > Longimicrobiales > Gaopeijiaceae > Bin94. Next base: position 2,507,261 of record OZ242947.1, read on the forward strand.
CCATGACATTCGCTTGGTGGTTGAGCCCCGCACCTGAAGCGGATGGAATCGAATGGATGGTTGGGATTGTGTTGTTCGGCACGGTTGTCGTATTGAATTATCAAAAAGGGAGAGCATTTGCCTGGGGCTGTGCATTCATAGTGTACCTGTGCCTTACGACATTGGACGCAAGCCCGCTGGCCGATCTGGAGTTTAGACAAGCGATCGACGCACAGCGCGTCAATGTAATGTTCATCGGCGTCGCGATCATGCTGACTTTGTGTCAATTCTTTGGGCGAGAGGGCGCATTGGGGGAGATTGAAGAAGACGAGCGTCAGGTGATCAGTGAAAGTGATGCGTTGACGAAATGGGCCCAAATGACCGGAACTTTCGTGAGGGCGATGCGAAGGCGCGAGGGTTTGTGGATTTTCCTGGCGCTGGCGGCTTATGGGGCGTCAATCGTCTATTTTGTTGATCCAATTCGTGACTTTCTGTGTTGGAGGCTGCCTTGTTCGACAGACGCACGTGTAGAGGTTGTTTCCATTGCCGCGATAGCGACGCTTGCGCTACCGCTCATTTCGGTGTCACGGGCGGCCGAGGCAGAACGCATCGGTTTGGTTGTGGGTGTGGGGATTGTTGCTGGGGTAGTCGTAATGTGGTGGCTGGCCGAGCCGGGTGAGAAGCCGGACGAGTCGGTCAATCAGGACACGGTGATGACCATTTACCCCGTGGTGACGATGGATACTGCGGTGGTTGAACGAGCGCTGCCGGCCGGGGACCGTGATGTCCTGGGTCAAGCCATCTGGTTTGGATTCGAGAGCGATGAGCTTTCGGAAGGTGGGCAGGATACTCTGTCGACCGTAATGGATGTCCTACGGAGATACCCGACGATGGAGGTCAGAATAGAGGGGCACGCCGACGAGAGTGGAGATGAAGAATTCAATATCGATCTCGGAACGCGCCGTGCCATCGCTGTCCTGGGGCATCTGACTCGTAATGGACTGGATGGGAGTCGCTTCGCGATCAGGTCATATGGCGAGAGCGTATCGATCAGCGACACGGCGGCGCGGAATCGGCGGGTTGAGTTCGCCGTCACCAAAGGGCCGGTGACGGAAACCGTGGTGACCGCCAACACAAGGATGGTCATCGAGGCGGATACCGTCACGGGCCTTGGGACCATAGTGAATGCGGACACGGTCATCGTTATCGAAGTAAGGTAAGCCGGTGCCGGGGGCCTGAAAGCGGTAGTGGCGCGCGCCGAAGCCGCGCGCGGAGCGAGGCGTCACCGCGTCACCTGTTGACGCTCGCTCGACGGAGCATGGCAACCGCCCTTGAACTCCCGGCATCCTCTGCTGCTTCCAGGGGCGTCCGACCGTCGTAGTCACGGACCGACACATCGGCGCCGGCCTCGAGCAGGACGTTCAGAATGTCCGTGTTCTCCGCATTCGCCGCCAAGTGCAAGGGTGTCGCGCCCGTCGCGTTCCTGGCGTTCACGTCGGCCCCGGCTTCGATAAGGGCAAGAGCCACTTCGGGGTTCCAGTTGGCATACAACGCCCTCAGGAGAGGGGTATCTCCATACCCGTTTTCGACGTTCACGTCGGATCCCCCGTTCACAAGAGCCAACGCTACCTCGGGGTTCTCGTTGTTCGCCGCCGCCAGGTGGAGTGGTGTCTCGCCGAGGTGGCTCGCACGGGCGTCGGGTTCAGCTCCGGCTCGCATGAGAGCCATAGCCATCTCCGGGTTCTCGTTGGACCGTGCCGCGAGCGAAAGGGCTGTCCATCCTCCCGGGCTCGTGGCGTTCACGTCCACTCCGGCGCGGACGAACGTCAGGGCCACCTTCGGATTCCCGTTGAATATTGCCGCGTCGAGCAGGTGCCGGGTTTCGGCGCGTGCGCCGGCTCCGAGAAGGACAAGCGCCACCTGGGGATTCCCGTTGTACCGCGCTGCCATGTCCAGGGGTGCCCGATGCATGGCGCTTGTGCCGAAGTAGCTGTCCATGGCGCCGATGTCGGCCCCGGCTTCGATAACCGCTTCAACCACACCCGGGTGCCCGCTCCAGGCCGCAGCGAGATGAAGGGGCGTCAGACCGGCTGAATCCCGGACCATCACATCTGCCCCCGCCGTCAGGCAGACCCTCGCATCGCCAGGAGTTGCCGACCTGAAGAAGGCTTCGGTATTCCAGGTTGCGCAATCGGGGGACGCGCACGCAGCCAGCAGAAACGTTGTCAGCAACAGACTCGTGGTCCGCAGCATCGAAGGCCTTCCAGAGAAATGCATGGAGTGATGGTCGCCACCCTGGCAGGGGTCTTGAGATTCTCGAACAAGGCAGCAACAGGCACCCGCCTTCCGTCCAACCTCGCTTCCCAAAGTACTGTGTCGCCCCCATCAGGACGTGCCACGCGGCGCTGGCCCTACCCCCCACCTCCCCCAACCGGATCCTCCAACCCCCGCGCCACACACAACCGCCGGATCTCGGCCATGGTGTACTCGTTGCCCCAGTTCCACTCGCTCTCGAGAGTAGCGTAGGCATCGCGGAACTTCCCGAACGCACCTTCCGCGTCGCCTTCGGCCAGGAGCACGGCGCCCTCCGTTCGGGTCCGGACTGTCGGATCGAAGGCGAGCAATGCGCTCTTGCCCGCTCCCTCCAGCCGGCTGCGCGCGGACTTCGCGTCACCGGCATAGGCGCCCTCGAAGTATGCCGCGGCCAGGTCGATGACCGGCCGGTATGGGGGATAAGCCCCGTCGCGGTGGTTCAGCAGGTACCGGATGTGCTCCCCGGCGGCATCGACATCCCCGCGATGCAGCGCATCTGAGTGGGCAGCGAGGCGCCCCGCCAGGTCCTCGTGGGAGCCGTCGGCCAGCGAGGCGGCCTTCGCGACGAGGCCTGGGTCCCGGTCGCTAGGAGGCACCTGGGCCATCGCGTACGCGCCCAACGCCATGAGGGCCGCGTATCCGTCCGCGTACGCACCGGGACGCAGGAGCTTGAGAATCCGCTTGCCGTCGTTGACGAACGCGCCCTGATTGATGGGCAGCAGCGTCACGAACCCGATGCCGACCGACACTATGCCCAGGAAGAGCACGCCGGCGGCCAGCGCATCCTGCAGGGGGCCCTGCGCAGCCAGAGTGCCCGCGAGGTCCGCGCGCACGTAGATCACGAACACGAGCACGCCCACCACAATGCTGGTGACCGGCCCGCCCGCGATGAAGCTCAACATGGCCCTGCGCAGCCTCCGCGTGCTTCCGGGCACACTCGACACCACCCCGCCCGCCAGCGCCAGCCTTCTGTTGAGCCGCCAGCCCAGGCGCCCGTCGGGTTCACGCTGGATGTGCACGGGTCCCACGATCAGCATGCCCAGGCGCATCCCGCGCAGGCGTCCGCCGATCGCATGACCGAGCTCGTGGACAGCGAGCGCCAGGAAGGCCGCAACAACCATGAATGCGATGAGTGCAACGATGGACGACGACGCCCCGCCCTCGTCAGCGGCCGGGCCGGGATCCGGGTCGCCGAAGAGCGCGTTCACGCCCAGCGCCAGACCGACTCCGAGCCCGACGGCGAGCAGGAGAGTGGCCGCGGTTCGGGCGCGGGGTTTGACTGTCGAGTTGCTCTTATGAGTCGGCATGTGGCTCCTCGGCGTCTTCAGAATTTGCGTGCCGCCGCTTTGACTCCCGGGTTACAATCAACCCCCCCAACACACTGCGCCGACTCGATCGTCGGCCGCAACCACATCAACAAGAGGAACCCAAATGCGATACAAGCTCCTGGGAAGAAGCGGCCTCCGCGTGTCGGAGGTCTGCCTGGGCACCATGATGATGTCGACGGAGTCGCCCAGCTCCGCCGGACCCGAGGAGAGCCGCCGGATCCTGGAAGCGTTCGCGGACAGGGGCGGCAACTACTTCGACACGGCCAACGAAGTCTACAACGGCGGTCTCAGCGAGCGGATCCTCGGGGACTTCGTCGCTTCCGAGCGCCATCGCTACGTCGTGACGACGAAGTACACCAACACCTTGTACAGCGCCTTCGACCCGAGCATTCGGGACCATCCCAACGCCGGAGGCAACCACAAGAAGAGCATGGTGCACTCGGTCGAAGGCAGCCTGAAACGCCTCGGCGTGGACTACATCGACCTCCTCTGGATTCACTTCTGGGAGTACAGCACCGACATCGTGGACGTGATGCGCAACGTCAACGACCTCGTGCAGCAGGGCAAGGTCCTGCACTTCGGCTTGTGCAACACGCCGGCCTGGGTAGTGGCGCGCGGCCAGACCGTGGCCGAGCAGAGAGGCTGGGAGCCGATCTCGGCACTGCAGTACCAGTACAACCTGGTCTCGAGGGACCTGGAATTCGAGATCATCCCCTGTGCCCGCGCGCTCGGAATCAGCATGAACGCCTACTCGCCGCTGGCCGGCGGCTTCCTGACCGGCAAGTACACACGTGGCGACAACAGCGAGAGCCGACGCTTCGACAGCGAGCTCTGGAGGCAATGGGCCTTCCAGTTCGACGAGAGAGCGTTCGACATCGCCCGCAAGGTCGACGAGATCGCCGACCGCCTCGGAACCAGCTCCGCCGCGGTGGCCCTGGCGTGGGTGCGCGACCGCGGCGTCATCCCGATGATCGGGGCCCGGAAGGTCTCCCAGATCGAAGACAGCCTGCGATATCTGTCACTCACCCTGCCCGCCGAGGACATGCAGGCGCTGAACGAGGCGAGCGCCCCCGTTCTGCCTTGGACGTACCACCTCCTCCACAGCGACGAGAGCCGGATACGCCAACTCGCCACCGGCGGCATGCTGGACGCGATCGACAATGAGCGTTTTCCGTTCTGAGGACTGATCGCTGGCGGTCCGCGGCGGCCGAGTCAGTGGTATTGGCGGTAGGAGGGGGGAGAAGAGGGCGGCGATGGCGGTTGCGGGCGTGGTGGCCGTGCCGGGTTGCAGCTGGTGGGTATCGGCACGGGGGGAGGGTCAGGATACCGCACGGTGATCCTTACCTCGCCAGGTCCCGTTATCTAGCGGCGTCATTGCAGGGCGCCCATGCAGCGGCGTCAGCCGGAGGAGAGTGACAACTACCATTGTCATACTGTAAAGCATACCTTACATTTCGGTTCACTGCTGCACTTGGCGTCTACTCCCCACCGACCACAACCGGGGAAACTTGGCCGATTCAGCTATGGTGTCGATCCACAGGTCTTCGTATTGATTCCCGCCAACGGAGGAATTGCCGCGGCTCGCAAAGCCGCGTGACCAGGGAACGGGAGAGGCTGATGGAGAGACGGGCAGGGCACAAGACCGAGCGGGGTCGGACCATCCACCATACCGTGAGCGGCGGCCACTCGGTCGATCGTGCGGAACTCCTTCGAAGCAAGAGGGTCCAGAGGGTCATTTCCGAAGTGGCCGAGAAGCTGAAGGTTCCCGGGCCAACGGCTTCACCTCCACCGGCACCGAAACAGACCGCCTAGTCTCCGCGCCGCCCAGCGGAAGTCCCACGGGTTCGCCGCGCTATGAGGATCCTCGTAATCGCGGGTCCGAACGGAGCCGGCAAGACGACGTTTGCACGGCGCTACCTGAAACGCGAGGGGGATCGACGTCGGTTCGTGAACGGTGACGAAATCGCCGCGCGGCTGCGTCCGGACGACCCCGGTGCCGTCGCGCAACAGGCGGGGAGGTTGGCGTTGCGCGAAATGGAGGCCCACGTCGCCAGAGGGGAAGACTTCGCAACCGAGTCCACCCTCAGCGGCAGGACCTACGCCAAAAGGATCAGACGATGGCAGGCCGCCGGATATCGGGTCGCCATAATCTATCTTCGGTTGCCGAGCGTCGATCACGCCGTCGCGCGCGTCGCCCGACGCGTTCGCGAAGGAGGGCACCAGATTCCCGAGGCCGTGATCCGCCGGCGCTTCGAGCGGAGTTGGCGGAACTTCCGCGACCTTTACCGGAAGGTTGTGGACGGATGGCGGGTGTACGACAATTCCGGTGAGGGGCCGGTTCTGCTGGAGGAGTCCGAGGAATGGAACGCGGTCCGCGAGCCGAGTACGAAGTGGCGGCCATCGGACGGAAGGCAACAAATGACAGAGCGACCCTGGAGATTTCCGGAAGGGGAACCATCGCACGAGAGCATTCTCGCCGCCCTGGTCCTCGCACGTAAGGACGCAATGCGAAGGGTAGCCGAATACGAAGCCCGGGAAGCGGCCAAGGCAGCGGCGGAAACGGACGGCGGCGACGGTGACGGCGAAACGAAGTCGACTCAACCCGCCGCCGAAGGAGAGCCGCCGTAGCCTGCGGACTACCTCGGTACGACCCCTGTCGTCACGCTTGAACCTGGCTGCGGGGCGGCGGCTGCCGTTGGGCTTGGCCTGGCGAGGGAGGAGCAAGATGAGGAAGCCAGGAGGACGGCTCCCCTCAGCGGGTCTGACCGCCGTACTAACCGTAATTTCCCTCCTCGCCGCGCCGTCGCTCGACGCCCAGTCGAACGCAGAGGAATCCGCAACTTCCCCTGCCGACCAGACCGACTCCGCCGCAATCGCGACTCTCGCGGCGTGGGCGGATCAGGTGTGGCTGTCCCTGCTCGACCGCGACGGTGCCTACTACGGCCGTCTGGCAGAGGAGGGCATCTTCCAGCGGTTCAACCCGCGAATGAACGACGAGTACGAGCTGGAGATCCGCGGAAGCCTCTTCCATCCCGGTGAAGACGCACGCTGGGCCGAGAAGCCCAACGGCTTTCGGGTTGCCGGGGCCTCGATCAGCCATCCGCACATCCTCAACTTCGTGGACTGGCGCCAGGAGATCCACGTCTCCGGCCCCGTGGATCTGATGGCACGCTACCGCCGTGAGCGATCGCTCACGGCACGGCGCGACTACCCGTCGGTCGGCATGCGCTGGCGCGACGTGCTCGGGACGCCGTGGACCGCGCAGGTGGGGATCGGCGTCCACTTCTTCAAGCCGTCCGCAGACGTGGAGGTCGCGCTGGCACGCTCCTGGAGAGACGGCGAAGACCGGAGCTGGGGGCTGGAGGTGCGCCTCGCAGCGCTCGACGCCTTCAACGAAGCGATCTTCCAGGGCCTGGGAGTGAGGGCGGACGACGTGGACGCCCACTACGACTACACGGGGGCTCCCCTCGCCGCCCGCACGACCCTGAGGGCCGCGGCGTCACGCTGGCGAGCGGAGCTGCACGCGGGATCGAGCCGAAGAAGCGAGGTACGCGTGACCTTTCCGGCAACCGGCCAGGCTCCGTTTACCCAGCTCGAACGGGTCGCGTTCCTGGGAGCACTCCTCCAGGTCACACCGCTCGAGCGGGTGACGGCGGCGCTGTACGGCACATGGGCGAGGGCGGACACCGAGCGGCGGCGGGCGTCCTCGAGCGGGCCCGGCTTCACTCTGCGCGAGCAAACGGTGACCGTGGGCGCCCGCGCACGGACCCGACTGAACCCGCTGTGGGCGGTCGAAACGGAACTGGAGCGGGTGGGGCGACCCGAATCGCGCGCGCCGGGTGGAGGCGCTCCCCGCGAGCACCGTGATCGTGAGGTTTTCGCCCGGACGGCCCTCGTCCGGTACCCGGAGGCGGGATGGACGAGCCGCCTGGCCTACGCGCTCCTGGACCGCGATGCGGGCTACCTGGCGCCCTGGCTCACCGCGCAGAATCATCGACTGATCACGGAAGCGGGCCACCGATTCCGGTCGGGCTTCGAGGTGACGGCCGGGGTCAGCTGGGACCTGGACCACTTCGGGCTGGCGCCGTTCGACGGCGGGCATCTGCGGCTGTCGGCGGGCTGGTGAAGCGGTCCAGCCCGATTGGAGCGGCATCGCGGATGCTTGCCAGCCTACCCTCAAGAGGGGCCGCCGCCCGGGGAAAGCAGCGGAATGCGCTGCCTCCGGCTCCTGCGATAGATCGTGAAGTCGCGGTCCAGGGTGAGGACCGGACTGGCCCGGTGCAGTTCGGACATCCGGACCAGGCACGCATCCGCGAGAGACATGGGGACGTCGCGGTACTTCGTGACGAGGCGGTCCACTGCATCGATCTCGTCCGAGAGCGAAAACGACAGATCGAGGGCCCCGCGGCGGACGACGTCGAGTACTCTGCTCTGGCCCCCCGGCGTGAGACGCCGGGCGAGAAAACACGCCTCGACCAACACCGCCTCGCAGGAAAGGAACGGGGGTTCGAGCGCGCCCCACTGCTCGCGCGCCCACGCGTGGTGAGGATCGCGCGAATTGAGAAGAGCAATCAGGGGGCCCGTGTCGAGAATGATCTCCCGGTTCACTCACCGAAGCCTTGCATGTACTTCCTGTTTGTCGACAGATCCTCTGGGCCTTCGCAGGAACCAGCAAGATCGAACACGAGGTCCAGGGCCGATTCGGGGCCTCCGGCCCCTTCCCCGTCGAGGAAGGCGTCGATGGCCTCGCGAATGAGCGCCGATTTGCTGACGCCCTTGCGGTGGGCAGCCGCGGCGACATCCCCGGCAAGAGACTTCGGCATTCTCAGCGACACGCTGACCATGGTACTTTCCCGTCCCCGATTGTCCGTATTACCCCTAACAGCGAATCAGTATTACAGACAACGAGGCCCTCGTCAAGGCGGACGCCCTGGTCTCTGGCCACGGAGGGCAGACTTCGGCGTGGCAAGCAGCGCCCGGAGAACGCGAGTTGGATGCCCAGTGGCCTCCTCGAGGCTTCCCTGCTCGGCCAGGTAGTCCCCGAAGGCCGGGCTCCGCGCCTATTCGGGGTTGTAGGGTAGCGATGAATGATGAAGATTGATCTTCAAATCACCGTCAACAAGTACGTAGCCAAACGTGTACTCAACCTTTGTCTCGCTGCCGTCCGGACCCGTGAAGTAGTAGTTGCCCATGGCCATTGCGGAGGCGTCGTTGGTGTAGATGCCGTTGTTCTCCCACCGAACGTTGGTCCAGCCCGAGATTGCGAACCCCTTGTCCTCCGTTCCGTCCTGCCCGATGAAATAGCTCAGGGCTCCCTCAAATGTCTCTCGGAACTGGTTTTCCGCTGCCATGGTCGGCTTGAACATGACCCTGGTCTCGCCATATGCATAAAGGTCATTGATGTGTTCCGTCGCACGGGCGGCGTAGTCGCCGCCATCGGCATGAGTCCTGGCAATCGCGACAATACCCGCGCCCCAGGCTCTCTGTGCATCAATGACAGCCTGTTCGGAGATCTGTTGCGCTGCCGCCGAAGGCGCCATGGCGGCGGGGGCGAGGCCGGAAGCCGCGGTCGGAACAAGATCGTGTTGATCCTTCATGATCGGTGTCCTCCCTTTCGTGGAATAGACGAGATCGTGAACTCGTGGCTGGTTTTAGCAACCGTTTCCTTTCCCAGCAACACCTGCGCTGCGTCGGAGAACAGGAGTTGGAATGTCAACCGCAGTTTCCATTAAGTAAACTCTGATTCACAGAAGAGGGCGGCGATGGCGGTTGCGGCCGCGATGGCGGTGCCGAGTTGCAGCTGGTGGGGATCGGCACGGGGGGACGTTGACCGGGTCACGCCGGCCCGGATCACCACACGCCGTGATAGCGTTCCGCTCCTGACCGCGGCCGCCCCGCCAAGTACCGCTGCCCCTATGCCCCCACCTCAGCCGACCCCGAACCGGCCCCCGTGTCAATGGGCATCGAAAATCTGACACATCTGGGCAGCGAAAGTCGGACACTCGGAGAGACGGCCCGCGGAGGGAGCGAAGCGACCGGAGCGGGGCGTCTCGGTAGGGTCTGTGAGGTACGCATCATGGGGTCTCACCGTGGCCGGTGTGTTCGGCCGAGCGAGCCCGGGCTGCGGTCGGGTGGATGGCCTTGGAGAGTTCGGTGTGTCGGCGCATGCGGTAGCTGTTGCCGCGGATGTTGACGATGTGGCAGCGGTGGAGCAGCCGGTCCAGGAGCGCGGCCGCCATGACCTCGTCGTGGAGGATCTCGCCCCAGCGCTCGAAGCCCTGGTTCGAGGTGAGCACCGTTGAGGCGTGCTCGTAGCGTCGGTTGACCAACTGGAAGAAGAGGATGGCACCGCTCCGGGTGACCGGGAGGTAGCCGATCTCGTCGACGACCAGGAGCGCGGGGTAGGTGAGGGTCTTGAGGCGTTGGTTCAGACGGCCGGCGGCTTGGGCCTCCTCGAGCGAGTCGATCAGGTCGGTCAGGGTGCCGTAGTAGACCTTCCGGCCGCTTTGGGCCGTTGCGATGGCCAGGCTGATGGCCAAGTGGGTCTTGCCGACACCGGGGGGGCCGAGGAAGATGACGTTCTCCTTGCGCTCGACGAAGCCGAGCTCGTGCAGCGAGTCGATCTGCTCCCGCTTGACTGAGGGCTGGAAGCTGAAGTCGAAGTCCGCGAGCGTCTTGATCGCCGGGAGCCTGCTCGAGCGCATCGCGGTCTGCAGGCGGCGGCTGTTGCGAAGGGTGATCTGAGCGTTGAGGAGGCGCTCGATCGCTTCTGCGGCGGTCGTACCTCCTCCATCCACCCCGGCGAGGATCTCGTCCAGCGCCTCCAGGGCGCCCGGCATCTTCAGGTCGGCCAGCTGGGCCGCAATGCGTTCACGGCGCGAGAGCGGCTTCACTGGATGTCTCCCGTGATCCGGGCGTATGCGGCCAACGGGCGTCGCTCGACGTCCACGACGGGTGAGACCGCCGCTGTCCGAGTCCGACGCGCCCCTTGCGGCTCAGCTCTCGGCGCCACGGGGCGGTACAGCCAGGGAGTCAGAGGCGTTAGATGCGGGCGCTCCCGCTCGAAGCGGTCTGCTGGCCTTTCCCTGAGCGTGCCGTGGATCCGGACGTTGGCTTCGCCATCGAGCCACTGCAGCACCCGAGCGTTCAGATCGTCGTCTGAGACGAAGTTCCGGCCGTAGAAGAAGCTCTCGCGGACATACCGGATCGGCCGCTCCACCTTGCCCTTCGTCTGCGCCCGGTAGGGGCGGCACGCCCGGATCCGGAAGCCCCAGTGGTGGCTGAAGCGCAGGAACTCCGGGTTCTCGACCAGCCGGCCCCCTTCCCCGCGCCCGTCCCGGTTGATCACCGCCTTCATCTGGTCGAACAGCAGCTCCGAAGGGACGCCGCCGAAGTACCGGAACGCCGCTTCGAGGCCCCGCATCACCACCGGCATCGTCTGCCGCTCGTAGTAATGCAGCCACATCAGCCGAGAGTACCCCAACACCACGATGAGCGCGTGCCGCTTGCCCCACGGCAGCCGGAAGTCCGCGAAGTCCACCTGACCCTGATGGCCCGGAGGGGTCTCGAACCGTCGCACAGGCTCCTCTGGAGGCCGGGGCCGAACCTGTCGAACGTACCGCTTCACCTGGCTGTAGCTACCCGGGTACCCTGCGGCCTGAACCTCCTTGAACAGCCGCGTGGCCGTCAGCTTCGGATACTCCGCCAACCGCGCTTCAATGATCGCCTTGTAGGGGTCCAGCTTCGACGGCACTGGCGGCCTCGGCCGGTATCTCACCGCTTCCCCGTCCAGATCCCGGTCCAACTGTCCCGTCGCGATCCAACGATAGATCGTGTCGCGGCTCACGCCCACCTGCCGGGCGATCGCCGCCTTCGTCATGCCCTGCTCGAGATAGTGGCGTAGAAGCACCCGCTTCTCTCTCCCAATCATCGCGCCTCCAGTGCTGAATGGAGACGCCAGTGTAGAGCGAGGTCCGGTCAACCTCACGAACTCTCTGATCCACCGCCGAACCCGACCCCCGAACAACCACCCGAAATGTCCGACTATCGACGGCCACGTCTGTCTTATTTTGCATGGCCGCCAACACCCCGCCCGATTCGGCTCGATATCGAGCTCGCCCTCGCGCCCCCGCGTGCGGGCAATGTCGTAGGACGACTGCATGCGCATCAGCGTGTCCATCCTGACCTCGAACGCCTTCTCGATACGCAGCGCCATCATCCCGGACAGGTCCGACCGGCCATTCAGAAACGTCGAGAGCGCGGGCCGGGACACGCCAAGCACTTTCGCGGCGGCGGCCACAGCCAGACCGTGCGGCTCGATCACCTCGGTCTTCACGAATGCACCGGGGTGTGGAGGATTCAGCATGCGCATTTTGGTGCCCCGGTCTAGTGGTAGTCCTCGAGTCTCAGGTCCACGATCTCGTTGCCGGCGATGGAGAACGTCAGCCGCCAGTTCCGCGTTACGTGGAGGCTCCAGAAGTCCTTGCGATCCCCGACCAGGCAATGTGCTCGCCAGATCCCCAGCGCCCGCAGTTCGCTCGGGTGCTCCTTGTATAGTGTTGCGTAACGCTCTTGGCGTGGATTGCCGCCCGATTCCTGAACAGGGATCGCGCACGGTCTTCCTCACCGCGCTGATCGTCTCTGCGTGCCTGTTCGCCGTGCCCCACCTCCTCGGCCGGTCGCTGCCCACCGACTCGGCGCTTGCCCTCTACGCGTCGGGCGTTGTTGTGAAGAGCGGGGCGGCAGGTCTTGTGCTGGGTTGGATCTTCTGGCGCTGGGGGCTCCCTTATGCGATGGTGCGCCGCGTGATTGATGTCAACTACACCATACATTTAGTAAAGTCGACATTACATCAGATCTCGACTTCGATACATTCACCCCGGCCGATTTCGTCGATCGCCGCGCGTATCGCTTCAGCCTGAAACCGAATCCGAGGCCATGCTGTCGACATCAGTACCAGTACCGCCAACTCCCTGTTTGCCAGATCTTGCTGATAGCGGAGGCTCTGGTCTGTTGTTATGAGGGAGTTCGTACCCCTCTTCTTCCGCTCTGTCCAGCAAGGCGCTATTGCGGAGCTGGGACCAGCCACGCTCATAAGCCGTATCCACACGGTGCTCCGGCAGGTGACGCCTGAGAGGTACTGGAGTCCCCTGATCGAACAGGACCCTCACGAAGCGACGGTCTCTGCCAATTCGCCGAGTTCGTGATCGAGAACGGTCTCAACCTGCCAGCGGTCCACACCCTGAAACCACTCGAGAAACTGGTCGATCGATGCGCCGGCTTTGAGGTTTTCGAACAGGGCAGAGACGGGCACCCGCGTACCCTTGAATACCCACGCACCGCTCACCCGAAGCCGATGGCGTTCGACCGCGGGACAGGCTTCCCAGTTGGCCATGTGGTCACCTCGTGTTCCGATCTCGCTTGGTTGATGCTGCTCAACCAAGCCGCACAAAGTAATCTGTGGCCCTCAGTACGCGATCACAAATAGAGCGACCGTGGCCATTCCCTGGGCGACGTGATCCATTCTGCGGGTCACGTCCACGAGGGAGAGCTGCGATTCCCGGAGCGCACCGTCGTTCTGGTGCAGGCCACTGTGGAGCAGATGAGTGGTTCAGCTCGTCACGAAGGTTCTCACGCCGGTAGATCAGGAACTGCTGTAGTGCATGGCAACCCTGACCTCGGGCCGACCTGTCCAACAGCAAACCGACCGACCCATTCCCGGCCGGCCATTGACGCGCCCGGCGAGCGTGAAGCGAGACACACCATGAGTGCTGCGAACAGAATCCCCCTCCTCATCGCAATTCCCCCTCTTGCCGGCATCCTGGTCGCCAGCCTCGCCTGCCAACCCTCGGGCCCAGCCTCCGACTGGAGCACCGCCCGAGAGACGCTGCCCTCCGGAGCCGTCCTCGTCACCAATACACCCTCAGCCGATGCGTCGCCGACATTGATGCTGGTCGAGGAGTTGCGAGTCGGCTCCCTCGATGGCGCTCGGCCGGAGTCCTTCGCGGCACTCAAGGGCCTGGTGGCGCTCCCCGGAGGCGGGTTCGCCGTTCTGGATTCGCAGGCTCAGGAGATTCGCGTCTTTGGGGCGGACGGGTCGCACGTCGCGACGCACGGGCGCCCGGGCGAGGGGCCCGGCGAATTCGTCGACGCAACCGGGCTGATGCTGGATCCGCGGGGACGCATCTGGGCGGCGGATCCGCGTGGCGCGCGCATGTCGGTGTTCGATCCGGTCGATGGGTTCCTGGAGTCCTTTCGCTACCAATACATGGTTCGGGGGTTTATCTGGACGGGCATCATGACCGATCGCGGCCACATCCTGAAGCCCTCGATGTCGCGCCAGGACTTTCGACCGATGCTGCGGGTCTACGATTCCACGATGACGCAGATCGATTCAATCTTCTCCGCGGAAGAGGACGAGGGCGGGCCTCCCGACCCCGAAGACAGTCCGGGCGCCTTCTACTACGAAACGCCCGGGGGCGGGTACGGTTTGATGGGGATTCCCTTCTATCCGGGAGGCACCTCGCACACGGATCGCAACGGAGAGACCTGGTCCGGAAGGATGGCCGACCCGGGTTACCGCATAGGAAAACACGCACCCGGCGGGGACACGACCCTGATTGTCGTCACCGAACGGCCACCCGTTCCCGTCACTCCGGCGGAGCGCGATTCGGCGATCACCGTGATCCGGGAGAATCTCAGGGAATCGGGTGTCACGACAGAGATGGACTGGTCCCGAATCCCCGACGTGAAGCCGGCGCTGGAATCCATCTTCACCTCGGCGGAGGGGAACGTCTGGGTCGCGATTCCGAACCTGAGCGGGGGGATAGACTACGATGTGCTGTCGAGCGATGGCTCCTACCTGGGAACGGTGACGGCCGGCAGCCTCGACGTGTATCCCTGGCTGCCGCCGGTCGTCGTGGGGGACACGTTCCTGGCGGTGGTACGCGACGAGCTGGACGTGCCCTACGTCGTCCGCGCGAGGATTGTGCCGGTGGAGTGAGGCCGGGTTTGGGAGCCGGAGGACGGTGGGCAGCGTGGCGGCCGGGTGGGGGCGGGATCACGCGCTCAAGGGCTCATGGGCGAGCTAGGTCGCCGCGCGCTGCACGGACGCCGGAAGTTGCGGGAAACGGACACGATCAACCAGTTTCCCGGCGGCCGTTGACACGTGAGATGCGTCGGACACTAGATCAGCCCGCCGAAATCTTGGCCGATCCAGCTATACCTTAGGCTCAACCGAATCTATACGTTGCTAGCCGACCCAGAATCACGCTAGCGGAACCGGAGATTACCGATGGCCAGTGCCAGGCAGTTCAAGGCGTTGCTGGGGCCGCACCTGGAAGGCGACAACGACCAATTCGTCTCGGTCGCCATGCAGGTCGCTGCTCACGAAGCCAAGCCGGCATCGATCTGATTCGGCCGGGTTAGATGAAGATCAGGCCACCGCGATACCGCCTATGGAGGGGCGGTCATCTGGTGCTGTCGGTCGTTGTGGTGGTGGTGGCCCGGATTCTTGATCTGCCTACCCCTTCGGAGCAAACAACCATCTGGCAGAGCACTGTCGCGTTCATTCAGGATTACGGATGGTGGGTCATTCTCCTCGGCATCTTCGCCGGAGAGGGCGGGATTCTCTGGGTCGAGTCGAAGGAATCCACGATTGTGACCAACGCTCTGAACGCGATCCTGAATGAGTTCCGGGACGAATTGTTCGGCGATGCCAGCGGGCAACAGGGGGACCACCGGGTAACACTGTTCCAGTACCGAAAGACATGCTGGAGAGTGATCTGGCGACGAGCACGATGGCCACGGGGTGGATGGCTGGTTCCAGTTGCTCGGCCGGGTCA
Organism: Longimicrobiales bacterium; assembly: GCA_965211645.1. Lineage (GTDB taxonomy): Bacteria > Gemmatimonadota > Gemmatimonadetes > Longimicrobiales > Gaopeijiaceae > Bin94. The sequence continues at coordinate 2,522,724 of OZ242947.1, forward strand.
TACCTCACAACGATCCCATACAGTGTTCCGTGCCCCGGACGATCCAGGCAGGCTGGAGGGAATCGCGGGCAAGGCGTGGGGCGCCAACAGCAAGACATACGAGGTCTTCGATTTGCCCGACTTGTCGGAGGTAGCGAAACCAAAGGGGGATCCGCTCGTAGCCGAGTACGCAAACCGGACCCACGTCTCACAGTGGTGGGTACGAAGGCGTATGAAGAAGAAGAGGCTGCTCGCCCGTTCGCTCATGGGGTTCAGGGTCGAGCAGCCGAACAGTACCGCGTGGGGGGTCCTTGTCCTGGAAAGCAAGCAGTCCCATATCAATGGAAAGAGAATCGGGGAGGAGTTTCGAGACCTATGGAGAAGATCGCTCAGGCACATGGTAGCGGAGCTGTGAGAGGCCGCTGGACGGACATCGATCCCACCAAGTACGACGAGCCACACGAAGTTCCGGGACTCGAGCTGGATGCAGGCTCCTTCATCTCTCCCTACGACGTGCCGGACGGAGTACGGCTGCGCTTCACTTCTCAAAAGCGCTGCCGGATCGAACTGCGCTACCTCACCGACCAGGAGAAGATCGAGTTCATGGAGACGGAACGGCCCGAGATCTACTTCGGCCTGGGACGTCTCTCGAACCGCCTGGTATCGGTGGAGGTCGCCGCCTCCCCTGAGTTCCCCGAATGGGAAATCGTGGAACGGGTGCTCTCCCGGCTGACCAGCCAGAAGAACTTCGTCAACCACTACGTCGCGATAACCGTCCTGCGTGACTTGTGGTCCCGACTAGCCGAGCAGGTTCAGGAATTGGAGACGGAACGGTAGCGCCTGCCGGCTCGCGCCCCATCGCTACTCCGGCGGCCACTCCGTGAGCGCGACGTTGGTCGCAAGATTGGCCTTCCGTTGCTCAGCGTCCGGCTCCTCGAAACCGGCGGCGCGCAGACGAGCTTCACGCTCTTCACGGCGGGAGTCGATGGCGTCCCCCGCCGCCTTCGCTTTTCGAATCGCCTCCTTGGCCGCAGCCTCGTCGATGGCCTCTTCGCCCAAAACATCGAGGATAGGCCGGCCGCCGGACTCGAGTGGAGACCTGACGAATCGCGGGAAAAGCGGCTTGGCAGGCGAGACCCGTGATTCCCGGAGCAACCGCAGCAGCGTCTCGATCCTCGATACGTTCTCGGCGTTCGGTTGACCGTCGTCGAGCCAATCGTAGACCGTGGGACGGGAGACTCGCAGGATGCGGGCAAGTTCGGACTTGTTTACTGAGAGCGCCGTCTGCAGTTCGCGTACCTCGTCCGCGACGGAGAGCGTCGAGATGCACCCACCCGAGGCGTCCCAGTACCAAGCGGCGATCATTTCCACTCCTCAATCGCCTCCCCTGGTGACCACATGATCGTGGCACGTCTCGACGATGTGATCGTGCATTTCGTAGGCGCGGGCCGCCACCCATTCCGACTTCGGATCGAAAGTGCCCTCTCCGTAGCGATCCATGTCGATCTACGCCTGCCGACCCTTCCGCCTCAGCGACTGCCCTGAACTCCCGACGGGCCTCCCGCCCAGCGCAGGCTCCAGCCGATAGCCGCCCAATTGGATCCCAACATCCGCGAGCTGTTTCACGGCCTGCCGGCTACGATCGATCGCCGTCGGATCTATACTCGGATTCCTCTGGAGAATCCTCGCCAAGTGGTTCTGCTTCATCCGCAGCTCTCCAGTCTGAGGCCCCAGCGGCGCAATGTGCCGCCCCCCACGCGTCCCTTCGTTGACCGATCGGGCAAAAAAATAACCCCGCCCGAGGCCTTTCGGCGTGTCGGGCGGGGAGCAAGTACGTGGCATGATGCTACACGGGAGCGTGCCCGTCAATCTTTGGGACCGAGTGCCGTGCTGTCCATGAGGAAGTTCGACGAGCACCGGGAGTTCGAACTGCGCGGAACGAACCGGAATCAGCACCTCAGATTTCGAGATCGCGGAACAGCTCCTCGGCACTATCGAAACGCTCACCCTTTCCGTCGTCCAGCTCCTTCATGGCCTCGACGGTCGTCGCGTTTGGTACGTGGACGATTCTCGCGCGGACGACGGTGTCTGTACTCATTCCGGGGTCCTCTTCTTGACGTTCAATGTTCATTATTGTGTATACGATAGTGTTCATATCGTCGTTGTCGTGACCCGAAACTACTGAAGGAAGCCCTGGGGCACCAGCAAAGGAGGATCCGTGGCGACAGCCGTAGCTCGAAAGCTCGATAGCATCACGCGGTCCGGCGGCATCAGGGCTCGGGACGTCGCGCAGCTTCTGAAGACGACCCCCCAGACCGTCTCGCGCTGGCGGACCGGAAGGTCCACGCCCCGACCGAACAGCCTCGACCGGCTTCTCCGGTTGGAATGGTTGGCTAGCCAACTGGCCCAGGTCTACGCACCGGGCGACGCGCGAGTCTGGCTGTTCAGTCCCCATCGCGACCTGGGTGGCGAGAGGCCGGTCGACCTCATCGCGAGCGACAGGATGGATGAGGTTCTCGCGATCATCGATCGTCTGCAGTCGGCCGCTTACACCTAAGTCGCGAAGGGCGCGTGATACCACATCGGCCACCCTTCGATCCCTCACTCCTCGACGCCATTGAGCAGAGTGTCGTCGAATGGAGTGGGATGGCCTACCGCCAGGTGTTCGCGGGAACCGACGCTCTGCGGGCAAACCTTCGGGGCGCTCGGTGGAATCCGCCGGGCGAAGAAGCTCTGTACTGTTCGCTGCGCTCACGGACCGCAGCTGCGGAAATCGATCACCTGATCGCTCGGCAGCCGGTTCCCATCCGAAGACCCAGGGTCACTCCACGGACTCCCGCCCAGCACCGGCTTCAGCCGATAGCCGTCACGTGCCGCCCCCCTACGCCATCCGCCGTTCCAGCTTCCGGCGCAGATCCGCACTGGACTCAAGCGACGACACCATGTCGCCACCTACATCGGACAGTCGGGCCAAATCCAGCCGCGGGATGTCCGCCTGGTTGCTGAAGACCAGAATGGAATCGAAGTCCAGCTGGTTGAGGTGAAAGTGCGAGAGCATGATCGTGGTGAGTCGCGCCTTATCCCGGTTGGGGACCCCGTAGAGGAACACGTGACCGCCGTGCTTTCCCTCCATCCGGTAGTCGATCGGATAGGCTTCCGAGTTCGGGATCTCCGGTAGCGTATGATCGCGCTGGATTTGCTCTTCGTCGGCGGTCTGGAAGATCAAGTCCGCGAGGTCGTCGTAGAACGTCGAGACACTCCGGGAACGCGAGTGGAGGGTGAGATCGTAGATTCGCGTCAGCGCCCGACCGTACCGGAAGACGGCGTCGGACAATCGGTCCGTGGGCGTGTCCAAATAGAAGATTCCGTGATCCTGAGCCACTCGTTCTTCGCCCAGGATGCGCTCGATGAGAAGCCCGCGACTTCCAGACACGAATGCGTCTATGTCGTGGTCGTAGCTGATCCGCATCAGCGTATCGCCTTTGTCTGAGAGGCGTATTCCACCGGGAACTTCCGACAGGTAGATCGGATAGCGGTCTCCATCCGGAAACTCGAACTCGGCCGCGAGCATGAGCTGCCCGTCGGGACGCCGCTCCACGCGCACCGCCGCGCAGAGTTGGGCGCAGAGCTGGTCCTGGAGTTCGTCAGGATTGATTGCCATTGAACAGACTCGGTTGATCGGGTTCGGCCGTAATCCCGGACAGGCTAAAGTCGTCGATCAGGCACGCCAGCGCACCTTCGAGAGTCTCGTAGCGCGTCGTTTCCGCGGCCTCGTACTCTGGCTTCCATCCGGCGTTGAGCGCCGCTTCAGTGGCACGATGGATGTGCGGCCGGTAGTGGATCTCTCCATGGACGTGGTTCGACCCGTTGTACCGGGCCAGTGTGAGGCGGGGTCCGCCCACGGGAGCGTAGACGATTCCGCACGAGTAGTTCAGCTCGTCACGAAGGTTCTCACGCTGGTAGATGAGGAACTGGAGCTTTCGCCCGGCCTCGGTCGTGGCGGTCGCCCTGAAGATGCGTTGCTTGTGGAGTGGCTGCCCCGTCGGCTTCTCCGACCATCGGGCCCCAGGATTCGTGACCCTCTTGGCGAGTCGCGCGAGGTCGCGAAGTTCGTCGTCGGTGTAGGCGTGGCTCATGATGGCGAAAGATAGTCGATGCTGGGCAACGAACCGTCAAGATCGTGTTACCTGCCCCGAGGCCAGCCACCTCCGCGCCAACCTCAACGCCTCCGTTACGAGGGCCGCTGTCGCCCAGGTATTGGACCAATCCGCCACGTGCGCCCGGCCTGAATCGGAAGGCCGCCGGGGACGTAAGGTGAACCGCAGTTGACTCAACCCACCCCCGAAGGCGAGCCGCCGTAACCTGCGGGCCACCTCGGTTCCGCCGAAATGTCAACTACGGTTTCCATTAAGTGAACTCCGGTTGACATCGGGGGCCTGCGTCAGCTCCGCTCCTCCCGGACGTCACGCGACGCTACCCGATCAGCTCGATCCTCAGGCTCAGGCCGAGAACGTTCGCAGCAGCGGCGAGCGTGTCGAGGCAAATGTGGTCGTTGTCCGGGTCGAGAATCCTGTCCAACTGGCTTCGCCTCGTACGCCAGATCGATGTCGAGGTGCCGGTCGCAGTCTGAGTGATTGGGCAATCCCCATGCGAGGCGCTTGGTCGGCCGGAGCGAGACCCATCAGGAACTCGTGCAGTGCATAGCAACCCTGACGTCGGGCTGACCCGTCTAAGAGACACCGCCCCAACCCATTCCCGGCCGACCCTCGACGCGCCCGGCGAGCGTGAAGCGAGAGACACCATGAGTGCTGCGAGCAGAATCCCCCTGGTCATCGCTATTCCCCCTCTTGCCGGCATCCTGGTCGCCAGCCTCGCTTGCCAACCCTCGGGCCCCGCTTCCAACTGGAGCACCGCCCGAGAGACGCTGCCCTCCGGAGCCGTCCTCGTCACCAATACACCCTCGGCCGATGCGTCACCGACATTGATGCTGGTCGAGGAGTTGCGAGTCGGCTCCCTCGATGGTGCCCGGCCGGAGTCCTTCGCGGCACTCAAGGGCCTGGTGGCGCTCCCCGGAGGCGGGTTCGCCGTTCTGGATTCGCAGGCTCAGGAGATTCGCGTCTTTGAGGCAGACGGGTCACACGTCGCGACGCACGGGCGCCCGGGCGAGGGGCCCGGCGAATTCGTCGACGCGACCGGGCTGATGCTGGATCCGCGGGGACGCATCTGGGCGGCGGATCCACGTGGCGCGCGCATGTCGGTGTTCGATCCGGTGGATGGGTTCCTGGAGTCCTTTCGCTACCAATACATGGTTCGGGGGTTTATCTGGACGGGCATCATGACCGATCGCGGCCACATCCTGAAGCCCTCGATGTCGCGCCAGGACTTTCGACCGATGCTGCGGGTCTACGATTCCACGATGACGCAGATCGATTCAATCTTCTCCGCGGGAGAAGACGAGGGCGGGGATTTCGACCCCGAAGACAGTCCCGGGGCCTTCTACTACGAAACGCCCGGGGGCGGGTACGGTTTGATGGGGATTCCCTTCTATCCGGGAGGCACCTCGCACACGGATCGCAACGGAGAGACCTGGTCCGGAAGGATGGCCGACCCGGGTTACCGCATGGGAAAGCACGCATCCGGCGGGGACACGACCCTGATTGTCGTCACCGAACGGCCACCCGTTCCCGTCACTCCGGCGGAGCGCGATTCGGCGATCGCCGTGATCCGGGAGAATCTCAGGGAATCGGGTGTCACGACAGAGATGGACTGGTCCCGAATCCCCGACGTGAAGCCGGCGCTGGAATCCATCTTCACCTCGGCGGAGGGGAACGTCTGGGTCGCGATTCCGAACCTGAGCGGAGGGATTGACTACGATGTGCTGTCGGGCGATGGCTCCTACCTGGGAACGGTGACGGCCGGCAGTCTCGACGTGTATCCCTGGCTGCCGCCGGTCGTCGTGGGGGACACGTTCCTGGCGGTGGTACGCGACGAGCTGGACGTGCCCTACGTCGTCCGCGCGAGGATTGTGCCGGTGGAGTGAGGCCGGGTTTCACACTGGCCAGCCTCCACCTGTTCGACGCGAAGTCCGGTCCAGGCGCTCACCGACGTGGGACTCGCCGCGGACGATAAGGACAACGACGAGAAGGCCGCAGAGCGGCGGGGGGACGCAAGGGTACGGGTTCGGACTCACCCTTTGGTCACGGCTCTGGTTGTACAGCCGGCCCCCACGGGTCCAACGGCGGCACCGCCACCCGCAGGCGGAGCTTTGTCCACATCGCCGAATGGTCACTCATACCCGGGCGACGCCATTCGTGATGGTATCCGCTGCCGACCACCTCGAAGTGTCGCGACACGAAGGTGTGATCGAAGCACCGCGCCCCGCCACGCTTGCTGTCACGGTACGTCACGGGAGCCTCCACCTCAACCCCGTGACGGTCACGGAATGCATCGCGCAGGCCGTGGCGTGACGTGTCCGCGAGGACCGACCGGACGCCTGCGGACCAGTCTGCGCGAGGCCGGCCACGGAGCTTCCCGCGCGGTGGTCCCACCGCACCATCGGAGGTAACCTCGGTTTCCGCGAAGGTCAGGAACTGGCCCGACCTCAGAAACCGCCTCGGTTCATTGAAATCGCCGGTGAGAACGCGTGCAGAATCGCCCCCGCTGCGGAGCGCCAAGGCCAGCGTTTCAAAGGTTTCGATCTTCTTCCAGCCATGCCCGCTCCCGTGCGGGATGTGGACCGTGAAGACATCGACATTCCCTGCGGGTGCCTTCAACGTGATCCGGCCGAGCACCTCTGGAAACGGTGCCGAGCAACGCCAGGCGTCGCCTCCCGGAGGATCGGTCCACGGCCAGCGGCTCGCGATCACGCAATGGTACCCCTTCTCGACCTCGCGGTCGCGGCAGGGCGGTGGCTTGTGACTGTGCCAGACGTGTACAAGGCCACAACTCTGCAGTGCCTCGGCGATATCGTCCGCCCGGTTCGAACGGACCTCCTGCAGTGTGACGACGTCCGGTTCGGTCGACGCAATCGCGTTGACGACGGTTTTAATTCGCTTTGACGCGCCGAGCTGGTCAACGTTCCAGGAAAGGAAGTACACCTTGGAGCCTTGGTTTGAGCGTGGACTGACTCTGCATCATGGTTCCCGGAAAGGGCCGCCACAACCCATAGAGTTCGGGGTCCGCAAGCGGGGTGCGCGGTTGAAGCGAGACTGTCTCAAGAGTCCGTGGACTCGCGGGATTCCCGTCGTTCCAACCCACCTGCTGCCGACGCCCAGCTTCCAGGCACTTGCTGGAGTGGTAGAGGACCGACCGGTGGTCGTGTTGGGGCACAGGCATGATGAGCCCGGTCGGGCAGCGTTTCGCATCTCACCCGCCCTAAGACGCCGCCGGACCAGATGCCTCAGCCGCTCGCGCCAGCCGTCTCTCGGCACCTCGAGGAACGGGTATGTCGGCCGCCCACCCACACCCAGGCCGAGCCGCTTGTGCGAGAACTCACAGCTTCCCGCGCACCTGTCAGGGTGTTCGAGCCAATCCGTTTCGGCTTCCACGAAACGATGCTCGAACGACCACTGGCCCGAAGTCGGCCCCTCGTCATGCCACCATTCCTGACCGACCAGGTAGCGGATGAGGATCCGCATCTCTTCCGCTGCGACGGCATTGCAGAATACCATCGTGTTCTGTCCCGGCTCCGGCCCGCGATCCTCGCCATCGTCGATGTAACGTCCTCGGCGACGGATTCCCATGCGTTCATCCCTTGCGTCACTGCTGGTGTACTGACCCCGACAACGCAGGCACCGCATCTCCGGTCCAACCAGGTGGACACCCCACTTGGCGGATAGCAAGCGGTCCCGAGCCTCCACCAGGACACCGCCATCGATCAATGGGAGGCAGTTCGAGTACGCGATGTGGTTAAGGACCTCGCGCGCCTCGGAGTTGTCGACACAGCAAAGGATGACATCCGCGTCAGCCACGCTTCGGTACGCCTGTTCGGTTCGAACCGACAATGGCACTGGGCGAATGAGGGGTCTCGCTGCCGTGGCTACCCGTCGAAAACGCGCCGCCGCTGCCTCCACCTTGCGGAGTCCGACGCAGCTCCGGTCAGCGTAGACCAATCGATCCAGATTCCTGTCTTCGACGCTGTCAGGATCGACTATCGTGATCTCCTCGAAGCCTGTGCGCGCGAGGCACTCGAGCACGATGGAACCGACGCTCCCAGCCCCCACAACGCAGATGTGTGTACGAGCCAACCGGGCCTGCGTCTCGACTCCCCAACAGTCCAGTGTCCGCACCAAGCTATTCCTCCGGACGTACGGAGGGTGCGCACCTGGTCGGTAGTCCGCGCTCGTGGACCGGGTGCCCACACGCCTTACCTCCCTGCAGTACACGGGTTGGACCGCGCTTCCCGATTCCCGCCAGAACCGGGCGCTCCAGCAACCATCGGCACCCATGGTCATCCCAAGGAGAGGCAGGCGCGTCTCGCGAATGAACGGTGCGATCAGATCGCGCTCCGCGTGTTCGTCAATGTCGCTCAATGCCCGCCAGCCGGATCCGGGATGACTGTGGATGACGGCCACCCCTGCCCGCACCTTCAGCGCCAAGTCGAGCACGCGGTTCATGTAGCCGCCGTGTACCGTAACGTTTCCGTGCAGACTGCGATCCCCGTTTTCGGGCAGAATGACCTCGCCCAGGACCCCAGTGTAGCGACTCACGCCGTCCCCCCGGTGCCACAGCGCCAGGCAGGCTTCCTCCTGGTACTCGCCTCGGCGCAGTCGGCTCAGGAGGTGGTCCGCCAACCCCCGGTGCAAAGTTTCCCGGACCAGGACCCGATGGATCAACGCACCCTCCAGATCCGGCGGATGTGCCGGGTCAGATACGTCTTCATGCTCTTGGTATCCGGTGGCTCGATAGTGTCCCAAAAGTCTCTGGGCGGGGCGCTGATTGCCATCCAGTTGAGCCCGTCCTCACCCTCATGGTGGTTGACGACTCCCCTTTGCCGGGACCCTCTCACCTGCTCTGCCAGGACCTCATCCGGTGGCGTCACGTACAGCCAGTGCGGCGCTACTTCGGGCCATTCGCCTTCGTTCGGGTGCAACGCCAACCCCAAGGTCACCGTCTCGCCAGCGCGACTGCCGTCCTGGATCCGGTATTCGAACCGAACGCCGTCGGCGCCACCCTGGTCTCTGGGTGCCCTGAACGGCGCCGACTGGTAATCCAATGCAGCCAGCTCCACCGCCATTCGCTCGGAGTTCCGGCTCATGCGAACGGCGCGCCCTTCTCGGGCGCCGCCCGGAAGATGCTGTACTTGTCGAGTTCCACGACTTGTCCCGACACGAAAGTCACATCCGAGTCCGGGACCCTCAGGACGTAACCAGTCTTGTCGGGGTCCTCGCCAATTGCCTCTCCGGCGAACGCCGCCCTCAGCAGCACCGCCACGTCGACTGCTCGCTTCTCGGAGAAGAACGTCTCCCCGTTCACCTTGTACCCGTACCGGTCCATGCCTGCCTCCTGACTTGGCTATCATTTGGAGAGCCACGTATCTCGAATTCCCCGGCACGGAAGACGAGACCGCAACTCTGGGTTGAGGATGTTACATTACGATAGGCCGTTCGTCAACCAGCTCAGAGAGACAGGAGACCCGCATGTTCGGACGACGACTTCGCCTCGCCCGCAAGCGAGCAGGCCTTTCCATGCAGGCACTCGCCAAGCGGATGGATCCGAAGGTCACCCCGCAGGCCATCAGCAAGTACGAGGCTGGCAAGATGATGCCTTCCTCCGCGGTACTGGTGGGGCTGGGGAAGGCGCTCGATGTCTCGCTGGACTTCCTCATGAGCGCCCAGGTCGAGGCCCTCGACGGGCTCGAGTTCCGCAAACACTCCAGTACCAGTGCTCGTGACAGAGCCACCGCGGAAGCCCTGCTGATCGACAGCCTCGAGCGGTATCTGGCCATCGAGGACATTCTCGACATCCCGCCGGGGGGCGACTCGTTCGCGGGCCTGCCCTACGACAGCGTCGCTACCGAAGAGGAGATCGACCGGAGAGCCGATGAACTCCGCGACGCGTGGGAACTCGGCGGGGACCCGGTCCCCAGTCTGTGCGCCCTACTCGAAGAAAAGGGAATCAGGGTCATCGAAGCCGATCTACCCGAGCGGATCAGCGGCCTGGCTTGCCAAGTCCTGCGAGGGGGCAAGCCCATCGCCGACGCGGTGGTCGTATCCAGCCGGTCCAACGTAGAGCGCAAGCGACTCACCCTGGCCCACGAAGTCGCACACAGGATCATCCGATCGACCGGCAACCCGGCCATCAGGCTCGAAAAAGCCATGAATCGGTTCGCCGGCGCCTTCCTCGTCCCGGACCGTCACCTCCTTGAGCAAGTCGGGGTCGGACGTCGCCGCATCACCTACTATGAGATCATCCGCCTCAAGCACACCTACGGTGTTTCGGCATCTGCCATGCTGGTCCGCCTCGGGCAGGTCGGCGTCCTGCAGCCCGCCACCGTGGCACGTGCGTTTCGTACCTTCGCCCGCCCCTGGCGCAAATCGGAACCAGAACCCATCCGCGACGATAGGGGCTTCGGCGCGTTCGAAACCCCTCGCCGGTTCAAGCAGCTGGTCTGGCGTGCCATCGGAGAAGAATTGATTTCGCCGGTCCGGGCCGCCGCCCTTCTCAACGAGTCCCTCGACGCGGTCGAGCAGCAGATCAGTGGCCCAGCTATCCAGTGACCAGTTGCGAGCGACATTGGGGCGGATGCTGAGGATTGGGGCAGGAATGTAAACGACACCATACATTAGGTAAGCTACAGTTTACATTCTGTTGCCTCGCGCCCTGGCCTTTCTGACGTCACGCTCGAACTGCGCGGAACGAACCGGAATCAGCACGTCAGATTTCGAGATCGCGGAACAGCTCCTCGGCACTATCGAAACGCTGACCCTTGCCGTCGTCCAGCTCCTTCATGGCCTCGACGGTCGTCGCGTTTGGTACCTGCACGATTCTCGCGTGGACGACGGTGTCTGTACTCATTACCGGGATCCTTTTCTTTCTTGACGTTGACGCTAATGTTCATTACTGTGTATACGATAGTGTTCATATCGTCGTTGTCGTGACCCGAAACTACTGAAGGAAGCCTGGGGCACCAGCAAAGGAGGATCCGTGGCGACAGCCGTAGCTCGAAAGCTCGATAGCATCACTCAGTCCGGCGGCATCAGGGCTCGGGACGTCGCGCAGCTGCTGAAGACGACCCCCCAGACCGTCTCGCGCTGGCGGACCGGAAGGTCCACGCCCCGACCGAACAGCCTCGACCGGCTTCTCCGGTTGGAATGGTTGGCTAGCCAACTGGCCCAGGTCTACGCACCGGGCGACGCGCGAGTCTGGCTATTCAGTCCGCATCGCGACCTCGGTGGCGAGAGGCCGGTCGACCTTATCGCAAGCGACAGGATGGATGAGGTTCTCGCGATCATCGATCGTCTGCAGTCGGCCGCTTACACCTAAGTCGCGAAGGGCGCGTGATACCACATCGGCCACCCTTCGATCCCTCACTCCTCGACGCCATTGAGCAGAGTGTCGTCGAATGGAGTGGGATGGCCTACCGCCAGGTGTTCGCGGGAACCGACGCTCTGCGGGCAAACCTTCGGGGCGCTCGGTGGAATCCGCCGGGCGAAGAAGCTCTGTACTGTTCGCTGCGCTCCACGGACCGCAGCTGCGGAGATCGATCACCTGATCGCTCGGCAGCCGGTTCCCATCCGAAAACCCAGGGTCACTCACGAGCTGTCAGTCAAGTTGGCGAGAGTGGCAGACCTCCGAGATCTCGGCGCATTGGAGTCCTGTGACATCGCGCCCGACTTGCTTATGGGAGAGGATCTTTCCATCCGGCAACGACGGCATCGAGCGCATAGGGGACTTCGAGGAGTGGTACGGAAGCCAGCGGGGAGAGTCCCTCAGGCCCGTCAGGATGGTCCTGGTCGGTTCCGGGCTCGATCCGAGCGCCCACCGAATGGTGTCCCAACTGGCGGACAGGGCCATCGACATCCGGCTGGTGACCTTCCATGGCTACGTTCACGACCAGGAGATGCTGTTGGCCAGGCAGGTACGGGCTGCGGACGATACCCGTACGTCGTCCGCCGGTCCGCCAACCGCGTCCGACCTGAAACGGAAGGCCACCGAGCACGGAGTCGCGGCGATCCGGCAGGATGCACGAGAATCGCTGGACTACAGTGTTCGGACGTACTACACGAAAGCCGGAATCACCTACCTGCAGCGAACGACCACCCTGCCCGATGGCGTGCGTGTTCGCGGGTCGCATTCCGTAACGATCGGCGAACCCGGGGAAATCCGGATCACGTTCTATCCGGCGGCCGTCGACCTGTGCCACGAGGAGCTCGAACAGCTCAGGGATGCGATTCCATTCAAAGCCGAGAGGCCCCCGAACGCGCCTGCGACGTGGCGCGCGCCAAATCATTGGTATTGCCGGCTCGACGAACGGTCATGGCAGAGTGGCAGGGCACGTCTGATCGCGTTTGTTCGGGACGTGGAGGACGCTCAGTGTGAGCAAGAAGAGGATGGCAAAGCGGGCGCAGCGTCGTAGAGCCAGTTGCTCGACTTTCTAGCCGGCTTCAAGTAGGAACCCATGCCGCGAGCCCACCGCTCCACCTGTACCTCGCACGTCAGCGCGGCGGTACAGATGAGGCCTCGACCGCGGAAGGCGCTGACGCCCCACGTCCCCATGGTACGGGATCCCGCATCCATATCTCACACGAAGACGTGGCCAAGATTCCGTGCTGAACCGCCGTAGCACCCCAGATCGGCCGCCTCCGCTCCACGGATCCCGAACGACAGTGAGTGCATCCCCAACGTGACCCAAGTGCCATAAGTCTATCTGTGACAACATTCTAAGTCAACGTTCACTACATTACGCCGCGAGTGCATGTCGCGTTGCTCGTTGCATTAGTCGGCGATACCCTTAATTTTTGTGTAGACATTAACCTGTCGCTCTCGGTTCAGAGAACGAATCTGACGCGACTTCGATGCGACACCAACACAAGGATGAATTGATATGTCTAATCAACGTCAACGCAACCCCGCCGAACATACGTACATTGTTTGTGATCTCGAATCTGACTTGGCAAAGATCGTTAAGGGTCAACTCGACGAAAACGGAATCTTATACAATGCCAAGATGAGTATCGAGGACCTAGTGGCCCGGTGTCTCGAAATCACGAATAGAAGGATACCCGCTACTCCACGGACGGTCTTCTTCTCAGAAGAAGCTCACGAGAGCTTGAGTAGCCTCAAGCGAAAGCATGCCAAGAAGGGATCGGAAGATGCGATCGAGGCGTGGAGGACGGTGTTCCATATCGGTCGGCTCCTCAACGAGGGCAAGAGGGTGACACCCTTTCTGACTAAGAACGTGACGCGATTGACGAGCAGAGACGGGCTCCTATGGGACTTTGGCATGCATCATTTCCACCTAGCGAGAAGGATGGAGAAGGAGGGGTTCGTCGAGCGATCCTCCTACCTCCTGTATGCCATCATCACCGGTGAGCGCGCGTTCTTTGTTGACATTAGGCCACATCCCGAACGAGGAGGTCTCGGATGGAGTCGGCACGATCTGCTCGACATTGTGCGCAAGAACTGGCCAGATTTGCTGGAGGCCCGCGTGGTTCGAGGAGTGGAAGGAGAGGTACTGACAGATAGGGAAGTGATGAATCTCAGGAACAAGAATGTCAACTATGTGGCGCGAGAGGGAGGTAAAGCCGTGGCCGCCATTGGAGGGGGCACAATGGCTGATGGGTCAAGCGCAATATGTCGATGGACGGCTATGAAGCTCCTACACAACGTGCGGTGGCATCAGTCATACTTCGACGGACAACCGGCGGAGCTAAGGTCGGTACTCGAGTCGATGGGTGTTAATGTCGCGGACGGTGTAGAGTGCGAGCTGGTGCTGCCGGATGTCGGTACGCCGACAAGCGACGTTCTCGATGCGCTTCACGACGAGCCGGGTATGAGTGGTGAGTTGGCGAGAATGGGCTTTGTCGTTGTCGAGGCATCGAAGAAGGCGCCGATCATCGTATCTTGTGACACTGATCCCGGAACGCCCGAACCCCAGAGACCGACGCGTCGATGAGCGAATCACATCACCACTACCCCCAGCTCGTCTCCGAATACCGCGCCGCCATGGCCGGATTCCTCAAGTCTTCCCTCCCACTCATGGTCCGTTCTGCGGGCTCGGAGACGAGCCACCCAGGTCTCGACGAGAACACTATCGCGGAATTCGAGCGCGACCCCTTCCATGTGTTCCGGGTGCACGCGGCTGTACTGATGCGAAAGGCACGCCTTCACGTCATCGCCGTCCTTGTCGCCAACCGTGACGGCAACCTTCACTCCCTTGCCGTGCAGATGCGACCGGCGTTGGAGTGTGCCGGCCAGGTCGTGTCGGTGTTCCACAAGCTGCTTATCGAGAAGGACTCGAGTGCCTTAGGGCAGTACTTTAACGCGGACTATCTTCAGACCATGCAGCGCGTGTCAAAGGGCCAGGTCGACCGCAGCTACTTTCTCGATACGATCGCCAAGGCCGATCCTCTGGGGTCTCGACGCAAACCCAAGCGGCTTCTCCAGTCCGCTAAGGTCCGGAGTCTGGAAGGAAGTCCCGGCATGTATGACTACTTGAGCCTTTTCCACCACCCGAAGCTCGGGACACTCCGTGGTCCGTCATGCACGGGAGGCGTCAGCTCCAACGACACGCTGTCCGATCAACTGGCCTTCGCCACATTGCTCGACTATCTCGCACACCAGATGCTCGTCATGATCGCCCACGCCGCGCTTTCCCCGACTACAGACTCGGACACGGACCCCTTCATCGCCACGGTGTTCGCACAACTGGCGGAGAAACGGGCGGCAACCCAGCACCACCGAGCCTTGCTGTCTGCCATTTTCTCTAACGCAGAACCGCCACCACAGGATTGAGTGTCAGATGCCTGCCTCATCACCATTGGCCTTACCTTCAGCTGACACGCTACTCTCGGCCTGCGAGGAGTCCATCGCCTGTCTCAGGGATCTCGTCGGCATCCACCTCGCCGTCGACCCAGCAGATCGGGTCATCCAATCAACCGACCCGGCGTGCGTGTAACGTCTTCGGAAGGCACTCCTTCACGTCCAGGCCATCACACAGTGGACGGTCAGCACAGAAGTCATGCATGTCATCGCCCCTGAGATCCGCGCTGCCGTGGATCAGATCGACTCTGTGTTGGAAGAAGTCGACGAAGATTGTGAAACTGGGAGACATCATAAGAGAGCAAGCATCTCGGACCGCTCGACTGCGGGCCAAGGACAGGCGCGAGAGCGCCTCGTCCTTCATGCATCCGTCGCCACTTGGCTTGCTGTTTCCGAAGGAATCAGGCGGTCTGGTTCCGGGGGACGACGTCTGGTACTACACTACCATGCTAGACCAACTTGCCATCCTGGCCTTCCGCTACACGCTGGCCATCGACCATCTGTCGCGACTCAGGGGCATCGACCAGGAATCGGCCATAACCGAGGTGCTGCAACGGGGCGGTGAAATCATGGTCTCGGTTACGAAGGGCACGGACCGGACCAGCACCGCAACGGATTCTCGCGGTGAACCCAAGCGGACCGAGACCATGGAATCGGAACGCAAAACCGACTAAGCCCACCGGCGACTCACTGTACATGGCCCTCGCGTCGGATCATACCGCGTGGAGTCGCTCGGCAATTGGCTGATCGGTCGGTACGACCCCACAGCCCTTGGGGCAAACCCATCTTGGAGTACAGGTTCGACGAGGCTCTCGGAAGAGATCTTGGAGGAGCTCGGGTCCCGTCACCGCAGCGGCGGCCGACTGCATCTGCGTTCGTCCAAGCTACGATGGGGGAGGCCACGAGGATCTGAAGACGGATGGTCTGGTCCTCGGCAGCTCCCGCAACTCGCCTGCACCCTTCCTAGCGACTGCCGTCCGCACCCGCACACTTGCTCACCTGCTGCCCGCCCGGTACTTCAAGACGGCGCGACCGGTGAATCGTACCGCTCAGTCGTGCACTCACCCCGAAACTACCAGAAATGGGAGCAACTCGTGGAAGACAGCGGCAAGACCGGCCCGCAGGGCAACACACGCAGCGTACGCGTCGCGTGGTTTCCCACATACGGCGAGGTGCGTCATCTGCTTGGAATATGGCCCGGACGTGCCAGAACACAGATTACCAGACTTCACAGCGCGATTATGCAACACACCGGCACCCCGGACGATCCGGCCGACTGGAGTGACCCGGACTCGTGGATACCGGAATTGCTCTCCGGCGAGGACCATGAGCTCGCCTATGCGATCTGGGAGGGGAGCGACAAGACCGTCAATCCCAGACACACCGCAGGTAGTTGGGATCTGGTTCGGCATTGCGAGTTGCTAGAGGCGGATCCAGACGGCGACATGCGGCTGACCGACCGCGGAAGTGATTTCATCGACCACGTTTTCGGCAGCGCCGAGGCCCTGGTTGACAAACAGGAAGGCCTCATAGGCGTCCTCCGTATCGTCGGTGACAGGGGCCCTGCTCGCTCCGGCGTCCTCGTAGACCCCTGGGGCAAATTCCTAGTGGAACGCAATTCGCCGTTCCGATCCACGTCGACCATCAAAGACACCCTCGGTCGCCGACTGAGCAACCTCCTCGACCGTGACCTTCTGAAGAAGGAAGGCCTCGATTACTCGATCTCCAAAGCGGGAGTCGACTACTTGAAGCGGGTTGGCCCGGATGCTCGAATCTCCAAGCTGCCTCGCGGCGTTACAAAGTATGCGGACGATGAAGACGGTCGGACGATCCTTGAAGCGGTGGCTGATTCGATTGAGTACGCCAACTCGCTGAACCCCGAATGCTGGGCAACCATCGTCCCAAAGACGCGCGACCTGAGGCTCTACGTTGGCAGTACAATGTTGTTGCTCCTACACGCATCATCCGAGCTAGTCGAGGTCACTCTTCTCCCCGAGCTATTGGAGAAGCAAGACCGGGAGCGCATTCGGTCAGCTCAGGTTACCCGAGAATACAAATGGCCGGAGGGTGCAAGGAGATGCCGGCTGACTGCCAAAGACTTCATCGAACAATGGCCTTCGATCAAAGTCGCCCATCGGGAAGCGATCACGCACGCTGTCATGAAGACGCCTCGCAGGCCCGCGCATCGTACCGATCTGATCGCCTTCCTGAACCGCACTTTGGGCACGAAGCTTCGCCAGCCAGGTTACGTCGACAAGGGCGAGGACACTTCGATAGCGAGTGGAGGATCCGTAGTTGCGACGAGCGGTTTCGGAAGACTCACCCAATCGCTGCGAGAGCGAGGCCTGTTGTTCGCCCCGGAACTCGTCGCCAACTACGTCCTCGCCTTGCAAACCAAGCGGTTTGCCATTCTGACGGGTATCTCGGGCACCGGGAAGACCAAGATCGCCATGGCGTTGGCGGAGCACTTCCCATCCGCAAGGCAGGGGACCTCCGCCGACTCCGTTGAAGTTGAGGTAACGCATTCCCACATCGAGTGGTCAAGGATAGTCTTACCCGCTGCGATCAGGTCTCAGCTCATCGACCCGTCGGCAAGCGTGGACCAAACAGCGGATCGGGAAGTCCGGGTAAGGTATCCCGCTGGTTGTGCCACGCTTAGCTACTACTGGGGGGACAAGGCGGGGAAGAAGTCAGAGCGAGTACTGTTCAAAGGCGCCTTCAAGAAGTGGTTCCAATCGACCTTCGAAGTCGGCGACCGGTTCTGGATCCGGGTTCATCCGAGCAATACAGAAGACCTTGGTGAACTCGAGATCGGGCTGCCCGACGCCGACATCATCGAGAGAACCAGCAACTACGAAGTCGTACCCGTGCGCCCCGACTGGGTCGACAACCGGGGCCTGCTCGGCTACCTCAACCCTCTGACGGGCGCATATGCGACCACTCCATTCCTCAACCTCCTCCTCCGGGCCCGCGAAGAAGAGGACAGAGCGATGGCGGCCGGCGAGAAACTGCACCCCTTCTTCGTCATTCTCGACGAGATGAACCTGGCCCGTGTCGAGCACTACTTCTCAGACTTCCTGTCGGCGCTTGAGTCCGGCAAGGACATTCCGCTTCACGAAGACAAGGCCATCGAGCGCGGGAAACCCAACTCAGGCCCAAAGGTCCCCAGACGACTGACGATCCCGGGTAACGTCCTCTTCACGGGGACCGTGAATGTGGACGAAACGACCTACATGTTCAGTCCGAAGGTGCTCGACCGCGCATTCACCATCGAGTTCGACCAGGTCGACCTGGAGGGCTTCACGCAGGATGAGCCCCGTGACGAGGCGTCTGGACTGAACCTCGGTGGCGCCGAGGGGTCACTCAATCTGCTGCGGTCGGGCTCCTCATCAGACAACGACTGGAAGCCAAGCCGCGAAGACTGGAAGGAGTTCAGCAAGGAGACACCCGAACACCACAAGGCCCTAGTGCAACTCCACGGCATCCTGGAACGACAACACCGGCACTTCGGATACCGCGTCGCAAACGAGATCGCCCGCTTCGTCAACCTGGCCCGGGAACAGGCCGCCGAGGCGGAGACGGGCGCGGCGGTCGACGCAGCCTTCGACCTGGCACTCCTGCAGAAGGTCCTCCCGAAATTCCATGGAACCCAACAGGAGTTGCAGTCTCTGCTCGAGAAGATCTTCCAGTTCGCCGTGCGTGGCAGCGACCACGTTCCAAGGAAGGACGAGACGGTCGGGCTAGATGACTGGGAAGTGGTCAAGGGACGCCTCGTGGCCAGATCCAAGAGCCAGCCACCCTCCCACGACCCCGGCGCGGAAGGAAACGAAAAGGACCCCGACGGCCCGGAAGCTGCCGACGCCGACACCGACTCCCCAGCCTACCCGCGGACCGGCGCAAAGGTCTTGAGAATGCTCCAGCGCCTGGGTGACCGGGGCTTCACGTCGTTTATCGAGTGACCGGCCAGTGAACGGTTTCGCCGAGGCTGGAGAGTCCCGCCGTGTCGCTGTCCACCCTTACGGCCATGATGAGCCGGCCGAGGAAACGGACCGCGGTTACCGCTTGCAGAGCGAACGGAAGTGGGTCGTCGAAGGGGACGAGCAGGCCCTCGTGCAGATAGCGAACCAACTGCCGAGGGCAAACCGGACGTGGGTGGGACAACAGCGAAACGCCCTCATCCTCAATCTCGTCAACTCGGTCGGCACCCTCGAACTTCCCCACCTCGGAACCCTCGATCTGGTCACGCGCAAGTTCGGCGGAACCCAGTTCGACGCCATGCTCCGCGACCTGACCGAGCTGGCGACCACCTCCGCACTGCCGTTCTCGGCTGGCGAAACGGGCGCCGGACGGTACGAAATCAGCACCGCCCCCCGCGACGAGATCCTCTACCACGCTTTCGTCTACCTGCGCTACATCCTCTCGAACCGAGCCCCCGAGGAAGCACGCCTGATCCCCGCCCTTGAGATGATCGTCAGGGAGCCGCACCGCCTGTGGCGCAGCCACCGCCGCGACGTCCGCATCGAAGCCATGACCAGAGTGGACGCGCACACCCCGCTCGATCTCGTGACCCGGCCCGGGATGTCCGTGGAGGCGTCGTCTCTCTCACCTGCCGGGGCGAGGCTGGCTGAGCGACTCCGCTGGCGTCTCCCGGAGTTCGTCTCCGAGCGGAAGATCAGGCCGACAACCGATACCCCCGAGAACCGGTTCGTGAAGGCCTTCATCGGGCAGGCGCGGACGATCATCGGTCGCATGCGGTCGGCGGTGAGCGCCCGGCGGCCCGACGCGTTTCGGCGAAATCTGCTACGGGACTGCGATCGCATGGAGTCGTCGCTGATGCCGATCGCCCGGCACAGCATGTGGGAAGAAGTCGGACGAATGGTGCGGATCCCCTTCTCGTCCACCGTGCTTCAGCGACGGCGGGGGTATCGCCGCGTGCTCCAGCACTTCTCCCGGATTCGCCTGGCCCCGACGATCCCGCTCGACAAGGACGGCATGCGCGACCTCCTCGAACTCAAGAACATCGCGCACCTGTACGAGCTTTGGACCTTCTTCCGGCTGATTGACGAGATCTCGGCGGTGCTGGGGCGACCGCCGGTTCGATCGGAGCGGCTGGCCACCGGTCACTTCGAGACCGCCTTCACCGCCGGCGGAACCTTCGAATGGGATCCGGGCGTGCGCCTAGTGTACAACCAGGGCTTCTCCAGGTCACGGAAGAGACAACGGCACTCCTACTCCGTGCCGCTGATTCCCGACATCGCTCTCTCGATCCCCGACGGGCCGAACGCCGGCCTTCACCTGTTCGACGCGAAGTTCCGGGTCCACGGACTCGCCGACGTGGGGTTCGGCGCCGACGACAAGGATGTCGACGACCCGAAGACCGCAGAGCGGGCGGGCACGTTCAAGCGCGCGGACATCTACAAGATGCACGCCTACCGCGACGCGATTCCGGACGCGCGGTCGGTGTGGATCCTGTATCCGGGTGGGGAGTTTCGGTTCTTTGGGAAGGCAGAGGACGGTGGGCAGCGTGGTGGCCCGGTGGTTTCGTCGGCCGAGGGGTTGCCTGAAGAGCTGAAGGGGGTCGGCGCGATTCCGATGGCTCCGGTGGCTGGGGCGGAGGGGGGCAATGGCCGCGGAACGGCAGCTACGAGCGGCAGCGTGCTGCGAGCGACATTGGAGCGGATGCTGGGGACTGGAGCAGGAATGTAAACTACGCCATACATTTTGGAATCTAGAGTTTACATTCTGAGGCTACGGCGGTTGGCGGTCCCACAAGAAAGTTGGCCGTGCCCCACGCGGCCCGAGCGCTATTCCCGACGTCCGCTCCCCCTCGCGGACTGCTCGGAGTTTCTGAGGAGCTTGCCACCTAGCGCGGGCGCCAGTCTGTAGCCGCCCAGCTTGACCCCCACTTCGGCGAGCTGTTTCGCGGCCTGACGGCTACGGTCGATCGCGGTTTGATCGATCTGGGGGTTCTTCTTGAGAATCTCGGCCAGTTGGTCTGTCTTCATCATTTGAGCCTCCTGCCTGGACCTTAGAAGAAGTCCAGCGTATGGACGAACGACGCCAATCCGTTTCGAGCCATGTGGTCTCTCAGGAACCAGAAATAGTCCCAGACGGCTTGCTTGAGATCAGGGTCTGCACCGAAGTCGGTGATTCTCAGTGACAGGTCTTCCTGCAGGGTCCGCATGTCGATTCCCCGTCCGTGGGTCAGCCAACGCTCCTGATCATTCAACTGCCTGGCGATCCAACTGGCCCGCTGCTCCTTCATCTCCTGCGTGACTTGCAGTCCTCGGGTTTCGGTCTCTGTCCAATCCTTGAACTTATAGCGCGTCAGCCACCGTTTCAGCAAAGCAATCGAGAGATCGCGTGCGAGCTCGAACTGGTGGAGCTCCGCCAGATCGAGTTTCTGGAGGAGGACCAGCTCCGCAGTCGACAGGGTCTCGCTCCTGCTCTTCTCGACCAGGTTCTCGAATTGAGCCAGGTACGACAGTGCGGGCACGAGACGGTCATCCAGTTGAAGCTGAGGATCGATCGGACCCAGACAGGAGTGATAGTCCATCAGAATATCGTCGCCAGACATGGCCAGCACGGTCCCGGCTGACATGGCCCGGTCCGGAATCAGGAACTTGACCTCGCTATAGTGGTGTCGAAGTACCCGGACAATCCGCTCAACGACCTCCACAACACCTCCGGGCGTGTCGAGGATCACGACCAGATTCGGCCTCGGCTCTTCCCTGGCCTCGATCGCGACTTTTACGCTGTGCTCCACCCCGCGCTGCATCGCCGATATCATCGTCAGCCCATCGGCATCGAGCATCCGTTCGATGCGTCCGAGGCGACCAGCCGCCCACTCGCGAGCACTGTCCTGAGTGGTTGGGGGTACGGGTACTTCGGGCAAATTGCTTCCTTTCTCGCGTTCCTAGGATGGGTTTCCGGCCTCGCCGCCATTTCAGATCGGCGACCACAGAGGGAATCTACCCAATTCTCGTCAAGATGCTGTCAGCGATTAGCACTCAGCAGGCGGCTCCCACGTCTCGCGGACTATCCCCGTCCCCCCATGAAGACTGACATCGGCATCTGGGCAGTCGATCCGAGCTGATGACCGGCCTCACGCCGGTTGGCCGACAGATCCCGGCCGAGACCGGTTTCGTCGACCTCGCGGCCATCGACGAACCCTTCCGACCGAGCGATCCGGCAACGACGGCATCGCGCGCATAGGGGACTTCGAGGAGTGGTACGGAAGCCAGAGGGGAGAGTCCCTCAGGCCCGTCAGGATGGTCCTGGTCGGTCTCGGGCCCGATGCGAACGCCCACCGAATGGTGTCCCAACTGGCGGACAGGGCTATCGATATCCGGCTGGTGACCTTCCATGGCTACGTTCACGCCCATGAGATTCTGTTGGCCAGGCAGGTACGGGCTGCGGACGATACCCGTACGTCGTCCGCCGGTCCGCCAAGCGCACGCGACCTGAATCGGAAGGCCACCGAGCGCGGAGTCGCAGCGATCTGGCAGGATGCCCGGGAATCGCTGGACTACTGTGTTCGGACGTACTACACGAAAGCCGGCATCACCTGCCGGCAGCGGACGACCACCCTGCCCGACGGCGTGCGTGTCCGCGGGTCGCACCGCGTAACGATCGGCGAACCCGGGGGAATCCGGATCACGTTCTATCCGGCGGCCGTCGAGCTGTGCCACGAGGAGCTCGAGCAGCTCAGGGATGCGATTCGATTCGAAGCCGAGAAGCCCCCGAACGCCCCTGCGACGCGATGGGCGACGGATAGGTGGTATTGCCGGTGGGAGGGGGAGAAGAGGGCGGCGATGGCGGTTGCGGCTGCGGTGGCCGCGCCGAGCTGCAGCTTGTGGAGATCGGTGCGGCGGGAGGTTGATCGGATCGCGCGGTGTGGGGTGGTCGCGGAGGACGGTCGCTACCCGGGGCGACACCATACCGGCAGGTCCCAGGTAGATTCACGGTTGTCGCGAACGTCGCCGTGATAAGGGTACACCGTCCTCGCGCACGCATTGGACGACACGCGACCGTTTCCGTGCGAGGACTTACGACGGTCACCCGCGGATGCGGCGCCAAGACCGATAGGTCTACGACCGATGCGTCATGTCATCCCAGTGGCTCCGAGCACCTTGGCCACTGTTCGAAGTCGCTTGCCGTCGGCAGCAGGAGCCCCCTCCCTGCGGACGATCGCCAGCACGGCTGGGTTTGGGCTCGTCTCCGTCGCATCTACTATGACGTCGGCCACCGGACCGCTAGCCGCGATCAGTCGGACTACTCCGACATACCGGGACAAGACGGTCGCGTGCGTCAACTCGTGAAGTCCTTTGAACGAAAGGTTGAAACCGTGAGCCTGCGCCTGATAGGCCGCCCCTCTGCGAAAGAACGTATGCACTTCAAGCCCACCAAGCGTCGGTATTGCAGCCGCTACGGCTTGAGCTACCTCATGGGCGAGCACCCTCAATCGCACGGCCGATAGGCGGAGCTTAACTGGAGCAGGTATCAACATCCCAAGGAGGCGCGACTCTTCAGCTGGCTGTTCATCAGGCCACCGAAGTTCGATGGTTGTCACAACTTTCCGATTATGGGTCATGGCTTTCAACCGCGCTGATGCGTAAGGACCGAGCCTATCATCATGCACATAGATTCGGTTCACTGCCGTGGCGCCGTCTCGATAGCGAATGCTGGGATCCGTTGGAGGCTGAAGCGATCCTAATCGAAGGCCGACCAAACACACAGCGTGGCCCTCCCTGCTCCCAAACGGGACGATTCCCAGGAGCACAGGGAGACCCGATCGCAGGTAGGTAGCCATATGAGCCTGGTCTTCAAGAGGCGAGATCGAGGTAACCAATACCGGTGCGAGACCGGCCGCCCGCACGGCCTCACACAATTGGTCGAACCGAAGGCCTTCGGAAGGCAAGGCCCTCCCCCCCGGTAGCATATAGCGTGACGCAGCTTCCGTTATCTGTGCCGGTGTCGGGGAGGACAGACCCTCCAAGGGTGCCGTTCGCTGAAGGGCGGACCAAAGAGCAGTCGTGGCGCACGCGCTCACACCTTGGTCTTGCTGTTGGAAGGCTAACCCTTCGACTGACAACGACAAACCGGCAAGCGTTACCGCATAGGGACGGATAGCCGGGAATTCACGATGCCCCTTCGAAGTGTTTCGGTCGAAGGTTCTAAGGACGGTTCGGCCAACAGGAGAACCAGCGAGGGGCTTGACTACCATAAAGCCCAGGTATTGCTCCTCCAATTCCCGTTCAACCTCGTCGCGGCTTCCGTCATTGGCCCTCCGGATAAGACCCGACCACTCCTCCTCATCGAATTCGGAAGCGAAAAAGTGAAGTCTCTGACAACTATTTGGATAGTTCCGCAGACTACGAGAATAGAAGAGCGAGCAATCGTCAATGTAATGGCGATCAATATAGTGCCGTTCATGAACGATGGTTCTACAGCGGAGAGATTCCAAGTAGATGCCAATGTACATCACTTGACGAGGAGGCCAATCGGCACCAACCTGTCCGCGTGGCGGCGTGAACAGGCTGTCAAGCTGTGGACTGAACTGGCAAACTCGTATTCTCTGGGCTGGGTACCTATGACCGTCGGGTTCGACAAGCATGTTTGAGCCGAACGTTAAGGAGTTCAACGCTAACAACTTCGGCGGCTAACTCACGTTTCACAATGGGCTTAACCACTCGTTTGGCTTCGTCGAAGATCTGCTGCATTTCCTTGACGTCGTCCGCTGTGATCGTTTCGGGATCTTTGTCGTGCTCGGTGGACGTCGTTTCGTCTTCTTTTGCAGCGGTCATGCGTTCTCCGATGTTTGATTGCCTTTCGCACGATATCGATGGCTACCGGTCACTCTCGGAAGCTCCCGGGGTGGCGGCAAGCTTAAGGGACTCACTACGAAGAATGGGGCCATGGGACGCCGCGCCGCAAGTGGCTTCGGGTCTAGAGCGGGCAAGATTGCCGCTTCTGGACCCATGGAAGGCTTCGAGTTCACCCGGGATGGGAGCGATCCGGACGCTTCTGTGGGGCCCGCCGCACTTCGTGGGCAAGGCGGGGTCACTTTTTTTCGTCATCCTCGATCAATGCCTGCGTGACCTTCTTGACCAAATCGAGGGTCCGCGAGTTCGATCGCGACGCTCGTAGAAAGACGGGGTCGACCAACACGGCGGGACTATCGAATCGACGCCCAAGAAGCGCGTCCGTGCTCAGTTCGAGGGCGTCGGCCAGTCGAACAAGCGACTCGAGCGATGGCGCACGCTGTCCAGTTTCGAAATGAGAAACGGACGCCGCGGCGATCCCGGCCTTGGCTCCCAGCTCAGCTTGCGTGAGGCCGCGCATCTTGCGGTTTTCTCGCAGGCGTTCGGGGAGGCCTTCCATCGGCATTTCCTAGTCCCCCTTGACGTATGTTCACGAGTCGTATACCTTGACACTGCGATGGCGCAGTGGTCGCTACCGGTAAGTATAGCCCGCGAGAGGGCTCCAAGCAAGGAGGAAAACGATGGGAGAGTTGGGAAAGAACCTGATCATCTACGTGAACCGCCGCAAGTTCGATGAGGGTGACGGGGTCAAACCGGTCATGAACGGTGGGGAGATCGCGCTCCTCGTAGACGTGCCGCCGGAGAACGCGGTGGTCCGACTCGACAGGCGCGGCGACAAGAGGGAGATCGGGCAGAAGGAAGAGCTTGAAATCAAGCACGACGATCATTTTCTCGTGACGCGGAAAGTCGTCGAGGGGGGTTGATGAACCGAGATCGGATAGCGCGCGAACTACGCGCTCTGGAGGAGGGCGGGCAGGTCGCAGAGTTGATCGTCGCCTCGCCATCCGTCGTGGTCTATTTTGACGTCCCTACCGCTGGTGAAGAGAGGGGTCTGCCTTCCGAAACAGATGTCATAGTGCCCGTACCCAGCGGTTACCCTGGGGGCATCATCGACCTGGCTGGCCTGCCTGTGGACTCTCCGTTCCTTGGTCTCGTCAAGGGTGGCCAAAACAGCCAGGGTCGCATCACTGTCTGCGGTCGCGAGTGGCAGCTCGGCAGCTATCATCCGCATAACGGCGGCGGCGGTCCTCCATGGGACCCGAATCGTCACGGGTTTCACACCTACCTGGATCATTTGATCGCATGGCTCGCCCATTTGAACTGAGTGGCACGCGGATTGGGAGCGTCGTCGTCCGGATGAGTAGCTCCGAACGGGACGATCTGCTCCGTTTGGTGTTTTCTCGATACCCGAAGGAAGAGTGGGCCACGTTCGTCAGATTCGGGTGGCGAGACACAGGCAGCACTCTGGTCCTAACGCTGGCGGGTATCGACGCGCCCCAGCCCGGAGAGCTGGATGACCGGGTGGATCACGTGGCCATCCTGGAGCCGTATACGCTGCGCATTGCGCTCGATGCCGAGACGCACCCGTTGGCCGTCGGTGTTGTTCACAGCCATCCAGAGGGCTGCCCACCTGTACCGAGCCTGATCGACGACGATATGGACACCTACTTCGCCGACTACCTTGCTGGGTTCGCCCCCGGGCGGCCGTACGTCAGCTTGATCGTCTCTGAGATCGACGACCAGGTAGTCTTTGGAGGCCGCGTCTTTCACGATGGCCATTGGTACCCAATTGCGCGGTTTCCATCTGATTGCGAGCCGGTTCATGGTCATCATCAGGAGAGGCGCGACTCGGCTGACCTTGAGACTGTAGCTCGACTCGCTGCCGCGTTTGGCGACGATGCTGCGCACAGACTGCGGGAGGCCACGGTCGGCGTGGTCGGCGCCGGCGGGACGGGCTCGGCAGCCATAGAAGTCTTGGCACGCGCTGGCGTGGGTCGGTTGATCATCGTGGATCCTGACCATCTCGAGCCCTCCAATCTCGAGCGCGTTCATGGCAGTTGCGCTGATGACGTGGAGGGGCGCTTGAGCAAGTCAGAGATTGCGCGGCGTCACGTTAGCGCGATCAATAGGCGATGTGAGGTTGTCGCCGTGAAGGGCGCGCTACCTCAGGAACTCGCCGTCGACAAGCTCGTCGAGGCGGATGTAGTCCTCGGTTGCACGGACCAGCAACACAGCCGCCTTGCTCTCAGTGACCTCGTGGTGCGCTACCTCGTGCCGGCAATCGACTGCGGCGTTGCGTTGGAAGGGAGCGCGGGAGTCGTTCGCGGCCAGATAATACAATTGCTGCGCTGGTTACCGGGGGACCCGTGCGCCATATGCCGAGGGCTCATTAATCCACGTCGGGTCTCGCAGGAACTGATGTCCGAGCAGGAGCGAGAAGCTCGGCAGTTGGCGGCCCAGGCAGCCAATCCGGACGGCAGACCCGATAGTGCGTACTGGGAGGCTATCCCTCAGCTAAACACCGTTGGCTACCTGACCACGACGGCAGGAGCGCTGGCGGCAGGCTACGCCGTTGGTTGGATCACCGGACGCTTCGAGCCTCCATTCGAGCGGCTCCAAATGAATCTCGCAGCGCCGGAGTTCGAGGTCATTGCTTGGCAGGAAGAGGCCAACGACGGATGTGCGTGCCGTCGGGTGCGTGGCTGGGGCGACCAAGGGAGCGCAGAGGCTTGGATATCGCCGCCTGACCATTGGCCGGCCGCCGTGGTCCTGTAGCTAAGGCCCAATGTCTCGATATCAACGCAATACGATGCCATCCCGGTCGTACGCTCCCCCGTCCACGTCAACGACGACCTCGTCCAACGCGTCCGCAACCCTGGTGCCTTCGGGCCGCCTACTGCGTGTGCCTGCGGGTTTCGACGTGTAGCACTCTCGCAGCCTCCGATAGGGATCACCGAAATGACAGCAAGCTACGGTTCGGGAGAGGTGTCGATCGCACCGTCCACGGTAGGAAACGTCGCCGTGTCGAACGTGCGCCCCGTTCCCGCCCTAAGGTGGACACCGCCCGTGGTCTCGAATCCCTGAAGCAGGCGGCCAGCCAGGGCGTCCCTTACGAAGCCCTCTTGTATGAGCGCCTTCTCGGTCGGCCGTTCGCCTCCCATCGCGACTCCGTGAGCGAACTCGTCGGTGACATGCTCGAGGATCGAATCGAAGACCATCTGTCTTCGACCGCCGTGCCATATCACCGGTCGCGCCGGGGCGAATCGATATCCGGCTGGGAACAGAATCCCGACTTCTTCTGCCCGGATCCGGTCTCGCCCGTGGGAGTGATCGAAGCCAAGATGACCAATGACGACGGGACGGCGAGAGACAAGGTGGCGCGAGTTCTCAGGCTCGCCGCCATCCGCGACAGGCTTCAAGACACGTACCGGCCAGGATTCGAGGTCATCGCGTGCATCGCGGGCCGCGGGTTCGCGGTGCGAAAAGCCGACATGAGAGACCTATTGATCGCTACAAGGGGCAAGGTCTTCACCTTCTCCCAGATCGATCGTCTCGCAGAATGCACGAGCCTACGGCGCAGCGCTCGCTGAGTGTCCTAATAGCCCACTTCTACCCTTGGTGATCTTCGACTGCTACGTTTCTTGAGTCCTTTCCAACTGAGCCCCTACACATCATTCATCCATATCAGCTTTCGCATCAGGGAGTCCACTTTCGGGTTAATCACCTCTGGTTCTAGTCTCTTGGCCAGTAGATGCGATGTGAGACTGTACAGGATCTCAGCGAATAGACGATGAACGTCACCGACGTGTTCGCGGGCAGGCCGCCACGGCCGTCCAAAGCCATCGTCGTACACGACAAAAGACGGCACTTGCTTCTTCTCGACCGGATCTATCCCACGCACAATGCCGAATCCACGCTCCAGGTTCCCAAGATCTACTGACGTTTGGGCCATCTGCGCTTCAAACTCACTACGGGATGTAACGAGGAACGCTGCCTCGTCCCGAGGACGCTGAGCAGTACCGATGATGTCTTCGCAGAACCTATCTCCAACGGACGTCAGTAGACAAGCGATCACGAGCGCGATCATCGCCGATCGGCCGCTGTCATCAAGCTGCGTGACACTTACTAGAATACGCGGATCGGGACCTATAGCCACGGTCCAGTGTCCCCCACCGTTCGGTTGAGGCTTAAAGTGGACCCGACGGTCTACAGCCACGACGCGCTCTGCCAAGTCCACAACATCGGCCACCGGGAGAGAATCCCAATCGCAGGCAACCATGATGGCGACAAGGGCCAGTAGTGCCGAATCGCGTATAGGGCCATCATGTGGCGCAGGGATGAGTGACTCCGCTGCTTGTATGGCCATTCGCCGTTCGATTAGCCGCGGTGCGCCCACAAGGATTCCTGACATCGCGAGTGCGACCATCGGTAGGACTCGCTCGGAATCGACGGTTGCAACCATCTCCCCAAGCCTTGCGTAGAGCAACCGTACGGTGTCTGCTTTCGCGTCTCTGGTCTCTGGGTGACCCTCCTCTCCGAATAGCTCCACCAGCACCCGGAAGGTCAAGTCAGCACGACTCGCCTCCGCAGCCAATGCGAGCGCAGTACAGACAAAGTCTGGTTTCCATGGTTTACTCGTGGGGTGATGTTCGGACGCCACAAACGCATCAATGTACGCATCAATCGCCGCAGGAACGTCCCGCAACGCGCGCCGAGCAACAGCCAACTCCCTATATGCTCGAGCCTGCACTAAGGAATCGCCTGCGGTCCGTGCTTTGCCGGCCGCATGCTGTGCGTGAACACCCGCCAACGTATGCTCCTGCTGTTCATTCAGGACCGACGCGATTTGGACATTCGCAAAGGCCTCAACACGTGGATCACGTGCCTCGACCGCGGCTTTGTCGGCTGTACGGTATTCCTGTAGTGCCGATTCAAGTGATCCCTGATCGCGCTCTATGTTACCCAAGTTGATGTGGTTAGTCGCGATCACGCGATTGTTGCCGAGTCTCTCACCTATTTCGATCGCCTCCGTCGCGAACCGCTTGGCCAGTTCGGGTTTCCCAGACTGCCGGAATCGGCGTGTCATAATGTTACAAATGATCGCCCGTTCTCGTGGATGCCGATCGGGGTCGATTTCCTCTGTCAATTCCCGTGCAATCGACGCCGCCTCATTTTGTCTGCCTTCGAGGCCGCTGAGTGCGGCGGCTAGGTTGGCGCGAGCGACACGCTGGCCATACCGGTCGCCAACGGCAGAGAAGTACGCAAGCGCGTCCCTTGATGGGCCTTCGGATTCTGCGGGCATTTCAGCTTTGACATATA
Organism: Longimicrobiales bacterium; assembly: GCA_965211645.1. GTDB lineage: Bacteria > Gemmatimonadota > Gemmatimonadetes > Longimicrobiales > Gaopeijiaceae > Bin94. Next base: position 2,552,828 of record OZ242947.1, read on the forward strand.
GTTCCGCAAGTGCTGTCGCCGTTCGAGCGGACTCAAAGTCATACCCCTCCATCGAGTAGGCTTGCCGAAGGCTCGCGAGCGCGGACGCGCGGTCCACAACGGACATAGGAACGAGCCTGAGAGTCAGCTCCGCTTCACGCACCATCAGCCCCATGCGGCGATCATCCATTTCCTCTGCGCGGCTTTTCGCTAGGCCAATCTGCCCTAGCGCCCCCGTCAGATCCCCTAGCTCCTGCATTGCTTGTGCTGCAGAGATCCGAGCCACTACCTCCTTGGGGCCATGATCGAGTGTAACAGCGATCTCCACTTGCCGATTGAATACGGCGACGGAAACCGCTCCGCGTCCCCGCAGCCCGGCCTGATACGCAGCGCGGTCCACTATTGCGTCCGCCCGACCGCGTTCACCAGCGTCGTCATAGACAGCAAAGGCTCTGACGTATTCCTCGTTGCGTTCGTAGTAGTTTCCCAACCGCGTTGCGAGGAAGGAGTACCGTGTCGGTGAACTGCGCACGTGGTCAATAAGGGTAACGCGACAGTACTCATGAACTAGCGACAGACCGCCGCGTATGTCTGCAACTAAGGCGGCGGCCTCATGAACAAGGCCAGCGACATGCTCTGGTCCGTCATTTGTGGCGACCAACGTCGTGAGGGTACCAAGATCCAACGGCGTGTCAGCCAAACTCAAGTATAATACTACTTCTCGTGCTGTCGGTGAGAGCGCTTCGAACGTCTCGATGACAAGCTTTTGCAGCGACAGTGCTTCCTGAAGAGGCTCACCTAGAGCATAAAACCTGAGATAGAGCGGGTTACCCTGACTCTGTTCAGCCAACTGACTGAGCTCCTGCGATGAAGGCACCGATCCGCGCAGGTCATTGACCCAAGATCTGATCTCGTCGGCTTGAAGCGGGGGTACCTGAAAGACCAGGGGGGCTGGAAACGCAATGGCCTGCCTTGAACTGACCACGAGGCGCGCGCCGGAGGGTATGAGATCCCAAACCGCCTGTGGTTCCTCGGCACCATCGACCACGAGCGTCTTGCCGCCAAACCCGCTCCACCCTTCGAGCAGTGCACTAACGGCTTCGGCTTCGTTGGAAAGCGTACGTGGGGGCCTACCCTGCGCATTCCTTAGAGAATTGGCAATCTTCGCAGTCACCTGCACGCCAGTCAGTTTACGAGCATCGACGAACAACCAGTCATGCTGTGCTGCGAGTTGCGCCAGGAGAACGGATTTACCACCTCCCAAGGGTCCCATTACACACAGGCGCTCTGTAAGCTCCAATGCCGCAAGTAGGTCCCGCTCGACGACTGACCTTCTATAGGGACGAGAGGAGCCGCGGAATAGGGAATCCAAGAACTCGGTCGCGCTGACGATACTGAGATTGCTCACCGGTTGATCCACAAAGCGACTGCTGACGACTTCTGTTATATCGTCCCGTACGCGGTCGTGGAGGCTGCCTGGCTCGTCATAAGACCATAGCGTGAGGTCATTCTTTGCCCGCTGGATCAATCGCCGAAGCGCTTCGTGGCGCGCCGGCGCCTCACGAAGGACGTAGACAAGGCGAGGTATACCAAGGCTAGCTGCGAGCAAGAACTCGTCCTCCACGCCGGAAATGGTCATGTCGTCCGCGATCCAGCCGTACGATTCCCTGTAGATGCCGACAAAGATGTGAGCTCTTTCCAGACGTTCCCGATACACCTCACGGGGCGCCTGGGGCCGGGCGCCTACGTTCTCAAACAGCACCGCCTCATGATTGAGTGACGTGATGGCATTCTTAACGACCGCACGTTCCTCCGCGCATTCCTCGATGGTCGAACTCACGAAGATTCGTAGTCGCTCCGTCGGTGGGAGAGTCACGGTTGGTCCGCGTTCATCCGGCCCATTCGTGCGCCCAGCACGGCGGGCGCCCGGATCGCCTGCAAGGCTACTAAGCGGGCCTGAACGGTCGACATGCTGCCATCGGCTGGCTCGTCGAGGTACCGGAGCAGCGCTCTGCCATCGGCCAACAGCTGCATGCGTACTTGATCATCGGTGAAATCGTGAAGTGGGTGGCCGTCGGCGATTTCGTATCGCTTGCCAATGGCGTCGAGGATCTTGTCGCGCGCGTGCTGAGGGCGAAGGCGACGATAATGAGTGCCCCATCCGGATCCCGTACTAAGCACCAGATTGCAATAGGCTTGTTCGACCTGCCACAAGCCGACCTCCGCATCACGTGCTACCGTGGTATATAGATGCTGGAGTCTCCCTGATCGGTGCAGCCGTTCGAGAGTCACCGGAAAATGGGTCCTGAGAACCCGCACCCGCTCGGTGCCGATGTCAACGATCGCGCGATGCGTCGGAGCGTATGACCGAGTCTCGAGAGATCGATGAGCGGGAGATGCCGTTCGGAGCACCGTCTCTGCCATTCCACCAGGCTCGGTGGCTGTCTCGTCGGCAAAAGCGATTTGGAATTTCAGAATGGACGTTAACCCTGGAACGGCTGCTACAGGTGGCGCGTCCGGATTCGAGTGGGTCAGCAATCCCGAGAGGGTGACACCTCCGAACAGGAAGGGGGAGATCGGCTTTTGTGCATAGGATCGGAGTTGCATCAGGGACCTATGCGCGGTCCTAATTGAATGACTCCATACGGGAATGTATGCCAGCGGCGATACAGTAGTGCGATCAAATCCCACACACCTCCGGGCCAAGCGTCCGTACTCGGGAGATATCCCCAACAAGAAGCCGTCGGATTCCCTAAGGACGACCGTCAACTCGACGGCATCTCCATCGGTCGCGTCCGACCAGGCCGCAAAGATCTTGAATGCCTCTCGAAGGGGTTCTGCGCGACGGGCGACCAAGGACATCGAAGGGATTTCGGCACGGAGAGCCTCGGACCACTCGCTGCCGTAGGCCACAGCAACAATCGAAGCGTCCCGAAGGTGGTCTGAGAACCCCGCGAATGTGACCGCCGCATTGGCAGGGAAGCACCCAAAGTCGACCCCGAGCGGGGTAGAGTTGTTACTCCCTTTCCGCAACGATCTCGTTTTTCTTCGCGTCTTTTTCTTGCGCCGACCGCGCCGTGACACCTTGGCCATCGTCTTCTACTCAAAACCGCGTCTCAATAGACAACTTGGGAGAAGATAGCAGCACTGTCGTCTAGAGTCATGACTCAATACCGAGTCCGCATCGCAGCAACATGTATGGCGCGGTTTCTGGAATCCTCCCCCGCGAAGACCGGTATGCCCACGCGTCGCTCACCACCCCTCTAACGACAACATCCCCTCAGCACGGCCTCGACCTCACGCAGGTCTCCCACGCCACGCTCACCACCACCCCACGCGACCCCCTCACGACACCATACCCCCACCCTCACCCGGCACGATTTCCCCCAGCCCCAACCCCCTCAGCACCGCATTCACCTCAGCCAGCTCCTCTTCCCACACGCCCTGCATCCTGAACAGATGCCCCCTCAACCGCTCCACCATGATCTCGAACACCGCGTACATCCCGCTCCCCGGCCGCCCATCCCCCCGCTCCGACATCGACAGCAGGTTCGCCAACCGATTGTTCACCTTGATCGGGAAGTTCAGCGGGTCCTGGTTCGACCGGTTCCGCACCTGGTAGATATCCGCCTCCACCGCCGAGGCCGCCTCCCGCAGCCGGTCCCCCGCCTCCGCCAACCGCGCATCGTCCGACGCCTCGAGCCGCTCGTCCAGCTGTTCCTTCACGTCGCGGATCACGATCACCGCCGAGTTCGCCGCATCCACCTGGTCGCGGATCCGCACCCCGAATTCGTACTGGGCCTGCAGGTCCTCGACCGTCACGTCGGTGATCCACGGATGGGGCACGACCACCACCTGGGACCTGCTCACGAGGTCGCCCACCGTCAGCCGCAACGTGTACACCCCCGGCGGCACCGCCGGCGCCATCGTGCGCACGCCCCACAGAATCATCCCGGGGAACGTCGTCGCCGGATCCGTGCGCAGATCCCACCGCACCCGGTTCAGCCCGGCGACCACCGGTAGCGCCGGCCCGGCCCACCGGTCCCGCTCCTCACCCTCTTCCGCAGGCTCGAAGGTGCGCAACACCTCGCCGCCCGAATCGAGGATTTCCAGCTTGGCATCCGTCGCGCTCTCAGGCTCCTCCTTGAGCCACCACGACAGCACCACGCCATTCGCGGACCGGTACGCCAGCGCCGGGTCGAACAGCACCAGGTCGCGGTCGGTCGTGGTCGCGTCGAGCTGGCGCAGCGGGGCGATGTTGTCGAGCGACCAGAAGCCGCGGCCGTGGCTGGCCATGGCCAGTTCGTCGTGCTCGGGAATGACGTCGGTGATGGGGATGTCGGGAAGGCCGGGGTTGAGCTCCTGCCACGAGGCGCCGTCGTCGAACGAGATGTAGACGCCGTGGTTGGTTCCGGCGTAGAGCAGCCCCTCGCGGGCTGGGTCCTCGCGGATCGAGTTGACGTAGGCGTCGTCGCGCATGCCGCTGGTGATCCGGGTCCAGCTTTGGCCGAAGTCGTCGGTCTTCCAGATGTGCGGGCGGAAGTCGTCGAGCAGGGCGCGGCGGGCGGACACGTAGGCCCTGGCGTCGTCGAAGGACGAGGCGTCGATCAGGCTGACGCGGCCGAAGTCGGGCATGTCGGGGGGCGTCACGTCGGTCCAGTTGGCGCCGCCGTCGGTGGTGACGTGCACGAGTCCGTCGTCCGATCCGGTCCAGATGATGTCGGTGTCGCGCTTGCCGGGTGCGACCGAGAAGATGGTCGCGTAGACCTCGGGGCCGTTCATGTCGCCGGTGATGGGGCCGCCGGAGTGGCCGAGCGTCATGGGGTCGGCGCGGGTGAGGTCGCCGCTCAGCGCTTCCCAGTTGGTGCCGCCGTCGGTGGTGCGCCAGAGCCGGTTGGACGAGGCGTAGAGGATATTCGGATCGACGGGCGAGAAGATGATCGGAAAGGTCCACTGCCAGCGCTCGACCATGTCGATGGCGGGCTCGCCGGAGTAGAACCAGGGGTAGGGATTGACCTCGCGCGAGGTGCCCAGGCGTCGGTTGAACCTGTCGATGTAGCGGCCGTTGTTGGTGCCCGAGAAGAAGACGTCGAGGTCCTTGGGGTCGGGCGCGATGTAGCCGGGCTCGCCGCCGCCGGCCCGGTAGTGGACGTCCATGGAGCCGGCGGTGATTGCAGGGGCACGGGCGGCTGTGGGGACTCCGCCGTGGAAGTGGGCGTTGGATGGGTCGCGGTCGGCCGCGTCGTCGGCTTCGGCGTCGTCGTCGGTGTCCCCGTTGTCCGCGGCGGCGGCCCAGGCCTGCTCGAAGCGCTGCGCGTTCCAGTCGGACGGCAGGCAGAGCGTGCTGTTGTCCTGCTGCGAGCCGCAGATGTGCCACGGGATGTGCGCGGTCGTGACGCCGTGGTAGAACTGCGCGGTCGAGAACTCCTGGTCGGTCCACTCGCTGCCGGTGGTGAAGCTGACCGCGCCGCCGCCGTCGTTGGCGACCACGACGTGCGCGGGGTCGTCGGGGTCGATCCAGAAGTCGTGGAAGTCGCCGTGGGTGCCGTTGTTGATGACTTCGTACGTCGCGCCGCCGTCGGTCGAGCGGAAGAACGACGTGTTCTGTACGTAGACGACGTCCTCGTCGTGATGGTCGGCGTACACGTGCGTGTAGTAGAATGCGCGCTGCCGGATCCGCCGCTCGTCGTTGATGAGCTCCCAGGTTTCGCCCCCGTCGTCGCTGCGGAAGAGCCCGCCGTCGTCGTGCTCAAAGAGGGCGTAGACGCGGTTGGAATTGGCGGTCGACACCGCCAGGCCGATCTTGCCCACGACGCCTTCCGCCGGCATGCCGGGGTTGCGGGTAATCTCGGTCCACGTGTCCCCGCCGTCGACCGATTTGAACATGCCGCTGCCCGGCCCGCCGGAGGACATCGTGTACTCCTTGCGGAAGGCCTCCCACAGCGCCGCGTAGATCACGTCCGGATTGTTGCGGTCGATCGCGATGTCGATCGCGCCGGTGCGCTCGTCGCGGAAGAGGATCTTGGTCCAGGTGTCGCCGCCGTCGGTGGACTTGAAGAGGCCGCGCTCTTCGCTGGGCACGCCGTACTTTCCGAACGACGCGACGTACACGATGTCCGGATTGGTGGGGTGGATGCGGATCGTGGAGATGCCGTGGGACTCGGAGAAGCCGACGTGCTCCCAGGTCGCGCCCGCGTCGCGGCTGCGGTAGACCCCGTCGCCCGGCAGGATGTTGCCGCGGATGCACGTCTCGCCGGTGCCGATGAAGACGAGGTCGGGGTCGGTTTCGGCCACCGCCACCGCGCCGACCGACGCCGAACTGATCTGGAAGTCGGTGACGGGGAACCAGTCCTCGCCGCCGTTGGTGGTCTTCCAGAGGCCGCCGCCGGTGGCGCCGAAATAGGCTTCCTGCGGGCGACCGACGACGCCGGAGGTGGCGATGGAGCGGCCGCCGCGGTCGGGCCCGAGGTTCCGCCAGGAGTAGCCGGCGAGGAAGGCGGGGTCGAGGGTGACTTGCTGGGCGGCGAGGGGGTGCGGGCTGGCGAGGGCGGACACCCAGCCAGCCTGGCGGGTGATCAGCGTTTGATCAGCGACTGGCGGGGCAAGGGCCAGAAGGGTCGCGGCGAGGGCGATCGGCATGATTGAGGAGCGGTTCACGGTGGCGGATCCTGTGCTTGGGGACGGCGAATTGGCGGGGGTCAAGCTATTGGGGGGGTGGAGGGGGGGACAAGCGGAGGACGGCTGATCGCCCGCCTGGTTGGCGATTCCAGGGTCACAACAGTTGCGATTCCACCGCCACAATGATTGCATTTCCGGTGCTGGAGCTGTTGCAATTCCGGAATTGCTGCTCCTGAACGCCCCGCGTCGCCGGAGGGAACCCATATGCGCCGGTTCGCGATCGTCCTGTCAGCCCTGCTTGTGCACGGATGCGACCTGTTCCCGCTCGGCGTCTGCACCGACCAACTGGTATACGGCATCATAGTCACTGTCCGGGACTCGGTGACGGGTGAGCGGCTCGGCTCGGACCCGGCCGGGTTGCTGACGGATGGTTCCTACCGCGAGACGATGGAACCCGCCGGGCACAGTCGCCTGTGGGGAGCCCCCGAGCGCCCCGGCACCTACGATATCGAGATCACCGCCCAGGGATACCGAACCTGGAACCGGCGGGGCGTCGAGGTGGAGATGGAGTGGAACGGATGCCACGTTGAGACGGTGGAGCTCGAGGCCAGGATGGTGTCATTGGCCGGGCGGTTCGAATAGCAGGGTTCGCGGCCGGTCTCGCCATATTGTTGTTGGAATTCACCGGAACCAATGAAGCAAGGAGCAACGACTGGTTCGTCCTACGGAAGTTGCGGCCCTCGACGGCTACCGGATCTGGATTCGGTATTCGGATGGATCGGCCGGGGAGATCGAACTGGCTGACCTTGCTGGGCGTGGCGTGTTCGTGGCCTGGAATGATCCCGATTGCTTCCGGGACGTGCGTCTGGGGCCGGCAGGGGCCGTGGCCTGGGGTGAGGACATCGAGCTTTGCCCGGACGCGCTGTACATGGCGTTGACAGGGAAGCCGCTTGAGGCGGTGTTCCCCGAGATCAGTTTGAGGGCCGAAGGGTCCTTCAAGTCACCAGGGAGACAGAAGCCTCGACGACATCCGTGATGCCCCAGCGTACACCTTCCTCTCGGCGGCCCGGTGTCTTGGAATGCCGCAGGCCACCCTCCGCTACTGGGTGCATGGTCGGACCTCCAGGAGCGGAATCCAGTCTCTCGTCTTCAACCGGTTGATTCGCGCCCCGGGGGCAAGCGACAACCTGATCTCCTTCAACAACCTCGTCGAAGCCCATGTTCTTTGTGCCCTTCGAACCAGGAGCGGCATTCGGATGGCCGCGGTTCGCGAGGCCATCGACTACACGGAACAGGCACTCGGGATCACACGTCTCCTCCTGAGTGACCAACTGCGCGCTTCGGGACAGCACATCCTCCTCGATCGGCTCAGCGAGCTGGTCACCCTGTCGAGGTCTGTACGGCTGGCCATGCGGCAACTGCTAGGTGTCTACCTGCACCGAGTCGACCGCGATGGCGACGCTCTTCCATCCCGACTCTATCCCCTTCGTCCAGGATGGTCGAAGGACAGGAAGCCGATTGTGATTGATCCTCGAAACGCCTTCGGTCGCCCAACCGTGGCTGGATCGGGTGTCGCGACCGAAGCGCTGGTCGACCGCTATGACGCCCGCGAGTCCCTCCAGGCCCTCGCTCACGACTATCGACTCGAGATCAGCCAGATCGAAGACGCTGTCTTCTACGAACGGGGCGCCTGAGAAAGCACTAGAAAAAGAAACCGCCTGTCGCTTTGGTTAGCTACCCCACTCGGTCGCTGTAGGCGAAACTTTCTTTCCCTACCAGGAAGCTAACAAAAGCAAGTGGCTTGAATCTTTCCTATGGTTCCGCCACCTTCGGATCCCAGCCACATCGGCGTCCTCCCTCCCCCGCGCGTTCCAGGTCCCATGCGACGCGAATCCACCGGCACCTACGAATCGACCGTCACCGGCGGAGAGACCGTCCGCGCCTTCATACCTAGCCCTCTCCCTCCAACCCCACGAATCCGATCCCGCGAGAGCCTCGGAAGTCTGCTCGAAGAAGCCGCCTCCGCCCTCGGCCGCCTCGACGCGGTCACCCAGCTCCTGCCCGACCCCAGCGTCTTCGTCTACGGCGCCGTGCGCAAAGAGGCGGTGCTGTCCTCCCGGATCGAAGGCATCCGGTCCTCGCTCGACGACCTGGTGCTGCACGAAGCGGGCGGCGGGCCGGGCCCACGCCACGCCGACGTGCTCGAGACGTCGAATGCCGTGGCGGCCTTGACCCACGGAGTTGAGCGCTTGCGAAGCGGCTTCCCAATCTCGAACCGCCTAATGCGGGAGATGCACGCCAAGTTGCTGGCCAGCGGTCGCGGCAAGACCATGATGCCCTGCGAGTTCCGGCGGTCACAGAACTGGATCGGCGGATCGCGTCCCGGCAATGCGGTCTTCATCCCGCCGCAGCCTCACCACGTCCAGGCGTGCATGGCCGACCTGGAGCGGTTCATTCACGACACCGACGACGGACTCCCCGTGCTGATCAAGGCCGGGCTCGCCCACGTCCAGTTCGAGACGATCCATCCGTTTCTCGATGGCAATGGTCGGGTGGGACGAATGCTGATCATCCTCATGCTGTGCGACGCCGGGCTGCTCCGCGAGCCGCTCCTGTACCTCAGCCTGTACTTCAAGCGCAATCGGCGCACCTACTACCGGCTTCTCAACGACATCCGGCACACCGGGGACTGGGAAGCCTGGCTGAGGTTCTTCCTGGAGGGTGTGCGCGAAGCGGCGGAAGCGGGCTTCGCCACGGCCAGATCCGTCAGTGAGAGGATTGCCGAAGACCGAGCCCGAATCGCCCAGCTCGGACGGCGGGCAGGTTCCGCCCTGCGGGTGCACCAGTCCCTTGTCGAACGTCCTGCCAGCGACATCGGCCGCCTGGCCCGGCGAACCAAACTCTCCGCGCCGACCGTGGCCGCCGTGCTACGGGTACTCGAGGATCTGGATATCGTGCACGAAGTCACGGGTCGCCAGCGCGGCCGGATCTTCACCTACGAGCGTTACCTGGCGGTGTTGCGGGAAAGCACGGAAGACCCACCCGGGTAGAGCGGAGTGGGCGTTCAAAATGGGTTGACGACGCGAATCCCACCGTAGTCCTGCTCAGAGCTCATGTCCTCGGAGTAGACGGCGTCGCAGCCGAGCGCCCGGGCGGCTGCGAGAATGGCCGCATCCCAATAGGAAAGGCCGAAGCGCCGCCGTATCGAAACCGCATCCCGGAACACACCGAGCGTCAGGTTCTGGACTCGCATTTCCAACACCGGCTGGAGGAAGCGCATGGCGTCTTGGTCGGAGAGGCTACCGGGTCGGGTGACGCGGGTCGCCTGGTGGTAGAACTCCTGAAGAACCTGCACCGATACGGCGAGATTTGGCTCGCTCAGGAGTGCCCGCGCGCGAACACGCTTTGCCTCTTCTTCAGGGAGAACGCTCGCCGCATAGAGCAGCACGTTGGTGTCGACAAGGCGCACGCCAGCTGATCAGCCGTCTTGTTGGGGACGACTGGCCAGATCTGCCTCCGAACGGGTCTCGGAACGGTCGTAGACAGCCTCGCGCGGGAGATTGTCGGCCATGCGCAGCCCGACCCCACGCGCGTCAAAGTCCGCGAAGACCTCGTCAAACAGCCTGCGCCTGCGCTCGAGTACGGATTCGAGGGGTTGAGACTTCTGTCTCTCGCTCCGGCGGGCGCGGGGCGCGAGACGCCGCAGGAACTCTCGCACCAGCGCCGACACCGACGTGTCCAGTTCCGCCGCCCGGATGCGGGCGCGGCGATGAGTCTCGTCGTCAACGGCTACGGTAATGTTTCGCATGGATACAGACTCACAGTTTCTGTGTTACACAGTATAGCGGTCCAGGGCCACTCCGCACAACGCGTCCACAGCCGTGACTAAGGGGTCCGCGTTGTTCTTTGCACCCGCCACCGATCCAGCACCCCATTCACCCACCCCACCACCACACTCGTCACGATCCCGATCGTAGCGGCGACGAAATTGCTGAACACGTCGAAGTTGTCGTACACCCGGTTCGGCAGCACCGCCTGGATCCCCTCGTCCAGCCAGCCGATCAGCACCGTCACGACCAGGGCCAGCAGCGCCGGCACGCGCACCCGCCCGCCGTTCTCCGACCGCTCCCTCAGCGCCTGGTAGATCAGCACCGCAACGATGCTGTACTCCATCAGGTGGGTGCGCTCTGCTGCACTGACGCCCATCCGCAGCACCGCCATGGCATAGACCGCGGTCACGCCGAGCGCGATCCAGACATCGCGCCGCCCGGGACGCCTCTTCAGCCCGCTTCCGACGATGGCCGCCACCGTGAGGAACATCAGGAAGAAGAAAACGGCGGGCAGCGCCGGATGCTCGCCCAGGACCTCGGCCAGCGTCCCCGCCAGTCCCAGTGTCGAGTAAATGGCCACGACCACGACCAGCGCCCAGAGCCACAGTCGCCGTTCGCGCCGCGTGGTAAAGAGCGTCACCCCCTGCCCTGTCCTACCTCGCCTCCGGCCGTTTCCGCTCGAAGACCGACACCCTCATGGCCAGGATCTTCTGTCCGACGTACCCGGCGACCGGCGTACCCGAAATGCGCGCGTCGATGTCGTGGCGGTACACCGCCGCCTTGCCCTCGAGCGTCGCGCACTCCTCGAGAACGATACGCGTCCCATAGGTGACGAAGCTGTCTCTCGGGAGCACCCCTCCCTCCCCCACGATCCACTCCGGCCTGCCGAGGCCATCGATCGGCCCTTCGGACCGGGGCACGCCTATCTGCGAGAACATCTGCTCGACCTTCACCGTGAGGGGGAGCTCCAGGGGCTCGCTCCACCGGTTGAGCAAGTCCACGCTCACATCGAAGCTGCAGGAGGCGGCGTCGAACGTGCTCCTGTTGACGAGAACCGCGACCGAGTCGGTAACGTTGCGTCCGAGATCCGCGTTCCACTCGGCCCGGGTCCTGGCCGTTCCGGCGACCTCCACGGGCGCCGTATACAGCTGCGCGACCCCGGTCCGGTTGTCGACCCAAACGGGGTGGAATCGACCGTCCGCCGCAACCATCATTCCGACGTAGTCTCCCACCTCCTCGTAGGTGCGGTACGCTCCGCCCGTGATGATCGCGATCCAGCTGCTGCCGTCACTGGGTTCGCGGACGGCGCCCAGCGCCGCATACCCTTCCCGTTCTCCCTCTCCTCGCGCGTAGGTGTGTGCGGCCTCGCTCACCGCAACGCTGGGCAGTACGCTTTCGCCCCCGTCCAGAGAGGCCGTGAATCGCTGACGGAACTCCTGATTGAGGGGGTCTTCACGACGGTCGAGCCAGGTGATCCCAACGACTCCGTCGCGGTTGACTGCGATGTCGGGCATGAACGCGTTCGGGCCCGCGGAATCGAGGGGAATGCGGGGGTCGTCGACTGGAAGGGGGCTGGCCCATTCCTCATCGTCGTCCGACCAGCTCAACATGATCTGACAGCGTCCGTACGTGTGGTCCGTGAACGCGACGTAGACCCGCCCGTGGAATGGACCGTCGGAATGATCGACCGCGATCTCCGGAGGACCGCCAGCGGGCGTACACGGCGTGGTCTTTGCGACGTGCTGCGGTTGTTGGATGGCCCTCCCACCTTCGGTGACCGTCACGACGGAGGCGAAGTTCTTCGTGGTCGTGTCTCGGGGGGCTCGTTCCCACCAGGTCGTCGGCGGGGGAGCGGGGGGCGTGGGCCGAAACGGGGGACGGACATCGACGGGAACGAGGACCCGCCCATCCGGGTGCACGACCGGTGCACCGACATGGCCCTGATACCAGTCCTTCGGGATGAACATGTCGACGGGACCTGCGTAGCTCCGGCCGGAGTCGGCCGAGACCACGAGCGACACATGCCGCCGCGGAAACTCGCCCTCCTCCTCCTCGACCCGCACGCCCACAGCGTACACGTGCCCGTGATACGGCCCGCCCGTCCAGTCGACGACGAGATCCGCGTTGTCCACGAACGGTCCGAGCACGGGTTCGCTCCACGTGCGGCCACCGTCCGTCGAGCGAAAGAAGTGGGTGATGACGTGTGACTCGTACGCGATCCTCGGGTCCCCGCGGGTCGGTGACGCCGCGAAGTAGACCATGCCTCCCGGCCCGAAGGCGCAGGCGGGGTCCCATGTCGTGCCCCACCGCGAGATTGTGTCGTTCAGCGCGATGCCCCAGGTCGCACCCGCATCATGGGACAGATAGATGCCCGTCGACAGCCGGCTTCGGGTGGGGTCGACAATCATCGAGCACACCGCCATGCGGGTCGAGTCCGAGGGATCGGCATGGGCGAAGTACTCCGAGTGCGCCGCAGCCGCATGATCGCCACTGACGAGCACATTCCGTCCCACCTGGATCAGGGAGCCCCCGTGGCGGGGCTGTTCCGGCGGCGCGCACGCCGCGGTCGTGAGGATGAATACGGAGGCGAGGATGCACACGGCCGCCAGGCGGGGCGCCGTGCGGGCGAATCCTGGTTTGGAGATCATTTGAACCGCCCGTCGGTTCCAATTCCAGAGCGTCGCATATTCCACAAAGTACGCCCGGATCGGGCCCCGGCCAACCGCGGCGTCACCCGCCCGCGCGCGGGCCCGGCGAAGGCGGACGTTGCTCCCCCTTTGCCGCGCCCGTACGCTACCAGCCCATGGCCCTCTCGCAAGTCCTCCCCGACGACATCCGCGAAAGACCGGTCTACACCGTATCGGCGGTCGCCCGGCATCTCGGCATTCCAAGTGGCACGCTCCGCCATTGGGTGGTCGGTCGGTCGTACAGTCGACGAAGGCGATCCGCCGCCGTCGAACCCCTGATTCACGCCACGGCCTCGAGCGGCCTGATCTCGTTCAACAACGTGGTCGAGGCACACGTACTGATGCCCTTGCGGTCGCGGGATCTCGGCAGGATGGCCGCGGTCGGCCGGGCGATCACATCGGCCCAGGCGATCCTCGGCGTCGAGCGCCTCCTCTTGCGCGAAGAACTGCGCACGTCCGGCCAGGACATCCTCCTCGATCGCCTCGAGCAGCTGCTGAAGCTCTCCCGGTCGGCCCGGGCCGCGATGCAGCACATGCTTTCGGCCTCCCTGGACCGCATCGATCGGGATGATGACGGCCTGCCGATCAGGCTCTATCCGTTCGGACCCTTCGGATCCGCGAACCGGAAGACGATCGTGATCGACCCGCACATCGCGTCCGGGCGGCCGGTGGTGGCGGGGACGGATGTCGAGACTGCTACGCTGGCGGGACGCGTGGACGCGGGCGAGGAACTCCAGGCCGTCGCCGATGACCATGGGCTCGACGCGGCCCAGGTCATGGACGCCATCGTCTACGAAAGGGCCGTGTAGGCCAGCTCGCGCGAGTCTACCGTCGCCGGCGAATCCGCACGACCTCGGTCAGGCGCAGCCCGAAGGGCTCCCTTTCCGGCCTCGACACCGTCCCCTCCAGATGCCTCTCGTATTCGTGCGAGGTCACCAGCCTGCTCTCGGGATCCCACAGGATGACGCCGCTCGACGAGCCCTCCATGGACCGACGCGTGAGGTTGCCCGCCCGTCCCGTGTAGATCCTGTACTCCACCCTGCCCGCCGCCGCGATGTGCAGGAGTGGGCGTCCGTCCACCACGGTGTCTCCGACCAGGGTGTAGTCCTGGATCGTTCTGGAGATCACTTCCGTCACCTTTCCGTCGGTGTGCCACCTGAGCGTATCCAGCCAGGTGCCGCCCGGTTCAACGATCGTGTCCGGCAAGCCCGGAAAGAGGCCATGGGCGAGTTCCGCGAAGGAAAAGACCTCGGCGTCCAGGCCGGAGAGTTCGGGAAACGAGACGATTTCGACAACGCCGCGCCGGTTCATCAGGAAGTCGAGGGTGCCGGTGAGGTACTCGAGGTCCTCGGCCGCGGCTGCCTGTACGGGATCGGTCAGGGTACCCTCGAAATCCGTCGCGATGCCCCGGACCCGCATGCCCTCGGGAGCGCTTTCGAAGGTCAGGTCCAGCGACATCCCGTATTCTCCCGCGACCTCGAGGTCTCCGACAGGCGACTCGGCAATGCCCGCGACGGTGTCCGCTATCTCGTAGGCCGCGTATGGCGGGGACGGAAAACCGTAGCTGAGCCAGCCGGGAGGATAGGGACTGGCCGGACCCGTACACCCCGCGAGGGCCGCAACCGCGGCAAACGCCGGCAGGGTTTTCATTCGTCGCTGGCTCCAGGCGAATGACAGTCGGGAGGGGTACTGCTGCTATCAACTATGTATTTAGGAGTAAAAGGATCCGCCTGGCAAGCCCCAATCCCCTCTGGCAAACCGGCTGCCTGGCGAATGGCGGGGGGTTCCCGTACATGTACTAGCGCAAGACACGCTTTCGCCTGGAGTGGCAAAATGTACACCAGACATGACACACTGTAATGTTCTCTTTACGTTGTGAACGCTTGAAGCGAAGCGCCCCGGGCCTCGCGCTCGCGCTGTCGGCGGCGATGTCGCTGGCCACGGCACCCGCGCCGCTCTCAGCCCAGGACCTGACCTCGCTCCTCCCACCCATGGAGTGGCGCTCCATCGGCCCTGACCGGGGCGGACGCTCGATCGCGGTGGCGGGCCACGCCGACCGGCCGCTCGAGTACTACTTCGGCGCGACGGGCGGCGGCCTCTTCAGGACCACCGACGGCGGAAACACCTGGCACCCGGTAACCGACGGGCAGGTCGGCAGCGCCTCGGTCGGCGCGGTGGCAATGGCGCCCTCCGACCCCGACATCGTCTACATCGGCATGGGCGAGGTCCAGCTGCGCGCCAACGTGCTCCAGGGCGACGGCGTCTACCGCTCCGACGACGCCGGCAACAGCTGGCGGCACCTCGGCCTCGCCGACACCCACGCGATTGGTCGCATCCGCATCCATCCCACCGACCCCGACCGCGCGTATGTGGCGGCGCTGGGCCATCCGTTCGGGCCCAACACCGAACGGGGCGTCTTCCGGACCACCGACGGCGGCAAGACCTGGGAGAAGGTGCTGTTCCGCGACGAGCACACCGGAGCCGTCGACCTGGTCATCGACCCGAGCGATCCGGACGTGTTGTACGCGACCCTCTGGCAGGTGTATCGCAGGCCCTGGCGCCTTTGGAGCGGCGGCGAGGGATCGGGGATCTTCAAGTCGACCGACGGCGGCGACAGCTGGAGCGAGATCACACGCAATCCGGGTCTGCCGGCCGGCGTGCTCGGCAAGATCACGGTCACCGTCTCCGGCGCGGATTCAAACCGCGTGTGGGCCAACATCGAGGCCGAGGAGGGCGGCCTGTACCGGTCCGACGACGGCGGCGAGTCGTGGGAACTCATCAACGACCACCGCGACATCTGGCAGCGCGCGTTCTACTTCCAGCGGCTGGAGGCGGACCCGGTCGACCGCAACACGCTCTACATCCTCAACTTCCGGCTCATGCGCTCGACCGACGGCGGACAGACCCTCGAGAGCGTCCCGGAGACCCACGCCGACCATCACGACCTGTGGATCGATCCCGCGAACCCGCTCCGCATGATCAACGGCAACGACGGGGGCGGCGTGGTGACGGTGAACGGCGGCCGCACCTGGACCTCGATGCGCTACCCGACCGCCCAGATCTATCGCCTGGAGACGACCGCGGACTTCCCCTACCACGTCTGCGGCGCGCAGCAGGACAACACCACGGTCTGCGTGTCCTCCGAGCCGGGACACCTCCGCGATCCCCGCAGCCCGGGCACGGAGTGGATGTACGCGGTGGGCGGCGGCGAGATGGGCTACATCGCCCAGCACCCCGCCAACCCCGACATCTTCTACGCGGGCGCGACCAACACGCTGACGCGCTACGACCGCGCGACCGGACTGGTCACCGACATCCAGCCGTGGCCGCGCATCGTCATGGGAGAGCCCGCGCGCGACATGCCCGAGCGCTGGAACTGGACCTACCCGATCGCGGTGACGCCGACGCCGCCCCACGCGCTCTACGTCGGATCGCAGCACCTGTGGCGCTCAGCCGACGAGGGCGCGTCGTGGGCCAGGATCAGCCCGGATCTGACGCGCGCCGAGCCCGAGACGCTCGACGACTCCGGCGGCCCGATCGTGCTGGACCAGGACGGCCCCGAGATCTACGGCACGCTGTACTCGATCGGGCTTTCGCCGCATGACCCGGAGACGATCTGGACCGGATCCGACGACGGACTGGTGCACATGACGCGAGACGGCGGCCGCGAGTGGCACGATGTCACGCCCCCGGACATGCCGCCGCACACGCGCGTGATGACCGTCGAGGTGTCTCCGCACGATCCGGCGCGCGCGCACGTGGCCGGCATCAGGTACGAGATGGACGACCGGTCGCCGTATGTGTGGAAGACCGACGACTACGGCGCGACCTGGACCCGGATCAGCGACGGCATCCCCGCCGGCGCATTCGTGCGTGTGATTCGCGAAGATCCGAAGCGCGGGGGGCTCCTGTACGCCGGCACCGAGCACGGGGCGTTCGTCTCGTTCGACGGCGGCGTGAGCTGGGGCGACCTGTCGTTGGGGCTTCCGGATACGCCCGTCACCGGGATCTCGGTCGAGGAACGCGACCTGGTCATCAGCACCCACGGCCGCTCCTTCTGGGTCCTCGACGACATCGAGACGCTGCGGCAGCTCGACGCGGACCTCGCCCATGCGGACCTCACCAGCCCTCGCATCCACCTCTTCCAGCCCGCCGACGCGGTTCGGCGATCCGTACCCGCAGTGATCGACTTCCGGTTGCCTGCAAGCCGGAACGACTCGGGTGCCGAGATCGCACCGGCGAGGCGCGCGCTGCTCGAAGTCCTGACGGACGACGGGGAGCATGTGACCACCGTCCTGGCCGGGCCCGTGGGCGCTGGCACCCACCGCGCCCGCTGGAACCTCCGCTACCCGGGGGCGGCGACGTTCGAGGGTATCGTGCTCGAAGGCGGCAACCCCGCGATCGGGCCGTGGGCGCCTCCCGGGCGCTATCGGGCGCGGCTAACCGTCGGCGACGTGACCCGGGAAGCGACCTTCGCCGTCCACCCCGACCCCAGGCTTGGCGACATCCCCTCCACCGCCTTCGCCGACCAGTTCCGCCTGGCCATGGCCATCCGCGACGCCGAGCACCGCGCCAACACGAACGTCATGACGGCCCGCGACCTCCTCGGCCAGATCAACGCGGTCCTCGGCTCCGCTCGTGGCGGCGCCCTCCGGGACGACCTGTCCGATTTCGCGGCGCAGATCGAGGGCGCCGCGGGAGCGCTCTACCAGCTCCGGAACCAGAGCCCGAAGGACAAGATCGCGTTTCCAATCAAGCTGAACGACCGTCTCACCGGCCTGCGCAGCCACCTGGAGCGGGGGGACGGCACGCCCACCGGCGCCTACCAGGCGGTCTTCGACGAGTTGTCGGCCGAGCTTGACGTGCACATCGAGGACCTAGAGCGACTGCTCGATGAGGACCTGCCGCGACTGAATCGGCGGCTGGGGAGAGCAGGACTTCCGCCGCTGGAGGCGCCGACGCCGCAGTAGCGCCCTACCCGAACCGCACCCCCTGGGCCAGCGGCAGCTCCGGACTCCAGTTGACCGTGTTCGTCTGCCGCCGCATGTACGCCTTCCACGCGTCCGATCCCGACTCTCGCCCGCCGCCGGTCTCCTTCTCGCCGCCGAACGCACCGCCGATCTCGGCGCCGCTGGTGCCGATGTTGACGTTGGCGATGCCGCAGTCGCTGCCGCGGTGGGAGAGGAAGAGCTCCGCCTCGCGCATGTGGTCGGTGAAGATCGCCGAGGAGAGGCCCTGGGGGACGTCGTTGTGCAGCGCGATGGCCTCGCCGAGCTCCTCGACGGCCTGGGCTGGGGACGCGTCCGCGCTGCCGTAACCGATGATGTAGAGGATCGGTGCGAAGGTCTCCTCCTGCACGATGTCGAACTCGTTCCGTGCCGAGGCGATGCAGGGGGTGACGTAGTGGCCGCCGGGGAAGTCGCGGCCGTTCAGGCGCTCGCCGCCGCAGAGGATCGTGCCGCCTTCGTCGGTCACCCGGCGCACGGCGCTCTCGAGGTCGAGGACCGCCTGGTGGTTCACGACCGGGCCCATCAGCGTCGGCGGGTCGAGGGGGTCGCCGATGCGCACGTCGCGGTAGGCCGTGACGAGGCGGCGCTCGAGCTCGCCGCGGATGGATTCGTGGACGATGATGCGCCGCGTGCTGGTGCACCGCTGCCCGGCCGTGCCGACCGAGCCGAAGAGGATCGCGGGGGCCGCGAGATCCAGGTTGGCGTGCGGCGTCACGATGATCGCGTTGTTGCCGCCGAGTTCGAGTATGGTGCGGCCCAGGCGCTCGCCGACCACCCGCGCGACCCGGTATCCCATTCTGCAGCTCCCTGTGGCCGAAACCAGCGGTATGCGCCGGTCATGGAGGAGCCGGTCCCCAACCGTGGACCCTCTTCCCACAACCAGCGAGAAGATTGCGGGGTCGTGACCGTTTTCGCGGGCCACCTCGGCCGCGATGCGGGTGCAGGCGATCGCGGTGAGCGGGGTCTGGCTGGACGGTTTCCAGAGGGTGGCGTCGCCGCAGACGGCCGCGATCGCCGCGTTCCAGCTCCACACCGCGACCGGGAAGTTGAAGGCGGTGATGACGCCGACCACGCCGAGCGGGTGCCACTGCTCGAACATGCGGTGGTCGGGGCGCTCGGAGTGCATCGACAGGCCGTAGAGCTGGCGCGAGAGGCCGGTCGCGAAGTCGCAGATGTCGATCATCTCCTGCACTTCGCCTTCGCCCTCGGTGAGGATCTTGCCCATCTCGAGGGTGACGAGCTGGCCGAGGGCGGCCTTGTGCTCGCGGAGGCGGTCGCCGATCTGGCGGACGACCTCGCCGCGCTTCGGGGCCGGGACCGTGCGCCACTGGAGGAAGGCCTCGTGTGCGCGCGCGACGATATGATCGTACTCGTCCCCGGTGACCTGGCGCACGGTCGCGATGCGGGAGCCGTCGATCGGCGTGTGGACATCGAGCTCGGGGCCGGAGCCGATCCACTCGCCGGCGAAGCCGCCGGGGTTGAGGTCGTCGATGCCGAGGGCGGCGAGCACGCGCGCGACGCGCGGGGAGGGGGCGGTGCGGGGAGAGGTCGGGGTCAATGTTGCGGTATCAGTCATGCGTGGATTCGCTGTGGCTGTGAGATTGCAATGTAATGTCTGATTGTCATTATGTAATGTTTAGTTGTCATGTGCGATACGCAGGGCGACCCGGCCGGGCCGTCAGGGCAACAGGACCGTGCACCCATGGGTCCGGCGGGATTCGAGCGCGCGGTGGGCTTCCGCGGCCTCGGAGAGGGGGAAGCGCTGGCCGATGGTGAGCCGGATGCGGCCGGCCTCGATGTGGCCAAGCAGTTCGCCGGCGGCCTCTTCCAGGTCCGCGCGCCGCTCGATGTAGGGCTTGAGCGAGGGGCGGGCGACGGTGATGCCCTTCGCGCTCAGGCGCAGCAGGTTGAGCGGCGGGACCGGGCCGGAGGCGTTGCCGAAGGTGATCATCATGCCGAAGCGGGAGAGGCACTCCATCGAGCCGTCGAAGGTGGCCTTGCCGACGCCGTCGAAGACCACCGGGACCCCTTCCCCGCCCGTGATGTCCCGGACGCGCTCGACGAAGTCTTCTTCCTTGTAGAGGATGACGTGATCGCAGCCGTGCTCCCGGGCGACCTGCGCCTTCGCCGCGCTGCCGGCCGTGCCGATGACGGTCGCGCCCAGCGCCTTGCACCACTGGGAAAGGATCGTGCCCACCCCGCCGGCGGCGGCGTGCACGAGCACGGTTTCGCCCGCGCTCAGCCGGTAGGTACGGCGGCACAGGTACCACGAGGTCATGCCCTTCAGCATCGCCGCGGCGGCCGTCTCGGAGTCGACCCCGTCGGGGATCGGAACCAGCTGGGCGGTGGGCATCACGCGGCGCTCGCAGTAGCTGCCGAGGCCGAATCCGTATGCGACGCGGTCGCCGGGCCGGAAGGATGGGGCGCCGCTGGCCGCAACGCCGCGCCCGCCGCCGGCCGGGCCCACCGCCTCGACCACCCCCGCGCCCTCCATCCCGATCGCGGTGGGCAGCGACGGCACCGGGTAGAGCCCGCTGCGGTGGTAGGTGTCGATGAAGTTGAGGCCGATGGCCTCGTGCCGAACCAGCACCTCGCCGGGGCCCGGGTCCGGCAGCGCGACCTCTTCCCGGCGGAGCACCTCGGGCCCGCCGAGTTCGTGTATGCGGATTGCGTTTGTCGTGTTCATTTCGGTTCGGTTGCGGCCGGTGCCGCGGGGTCGAGTGGGAGTATCGCGGCCTCTGCCGCCCGTCAATTCCGCAGGCGCACCCGCACGGGGCCGCCCAGGCTCATGTCGAAGGATGCCATCCCCGGCACGGTCATGCTTCCCTCCAACTCACGCTCGAAAAAGGCTTCGGCCAGGAGTCCGCGCTGGGCGTCCCAGAGCACGAACCCGGTCGCAGTGCCGGTCATGCTCTGGGTCATTGTGGTGCCCGCCTGACTCACCTCGGCCTCGTTGGTGACGTCGCCCGCGACGGCGATGTGCCGCAGCGTGCGGCCGCCGACCAGCGTGTCGCCGAGGAGCGTGTGCGTGTACACCGTGGTGGAGTTCGTCTCGATCGTTCCGTCGTCCGTCGTCCAGGTGACGGTGTCGACCCAGGTGCCCCCTGGCTCCACCACCCCATCGGGCAGCCGCGGGAAGAGGTCGTTGGCGATGTGGTTGAAGGGGGACAGCTGCGCGGCCGGACCGGCGATGGAGGGGACCGCGACGACCTCTTCGACCCCGCGGCGCCCGAAGACGATCTCGAGGTGCCCGGTCACGTCGTTCAGGCCGGTGGACAGGGTGCCCTGCATCGGATTCGACATCGAGGCCTGGAAGCTCTCCACGGTGCCGGTGGCGCGCACGCCGCGCGGGTCGCTCTCGAAGGACATGCTCAGCGTCGTGGACGACGTGGCCGGAATGTCCAGGCTTCCGACCGGCGAGTTGATGAAGACAGAGGCCGTGTCGACGATCTCGTAGACTGCGGTCGCCGGCGACGGGACGTCGTAGGCCAGGGTGCCTTCGGGGGACGATCCGCCCGTGGTGGCGCACCCCACGTAAGCTGTTGCGGCGGCCAATGTTATGAGTGGTCTGCTATACACGCTTCTGATTTTCTTCCGGGTTGGGGTAGACAACAACCCTGACGTTACGTCAGGGTCAGAATGCGACAGGGCTACCGGCCGGTGGCCTCACCACTTCATTCCGCCAGGAATCCGCTGTCGCGGTGAGACCCGTCGCAGAACGGCTTTGTGGCCGACAGTCCGCAGCGGCAGAGCGCGCCCTTGGTCCCCTGCACGGTTTCGCCGTCCGAGGCCACCACCGTGAGCGGCCCACGCACCAGCAGAGGGCCGTTTGTCGCGCACACGATCACGACCGGGTCGTCCTCGGCCGGCCCGTCGGCGCCCGGCACCAGGCGGCCGCCCAGAATCGCCCCCGGGTCATCGAATCCGACCTCGTTGTGGCTTCCGTCGCAGTATGGCTTGTTGCCGGAATGGCCGCAGCGGCACAGCGCGACGTCGTCGGTGTCGTCGATCTGCTCGCCTCCGGCCTCGATCCGGATCCGCCCGGAAAAACACAGGGGCCCGGCGGGGGGCACGTCGGCCACGTTTCCACTCGGTCGGTCGCTCATCTCTCCTCACATTCTCCGGTACTGTGGACCGCTGCCGCCCTCTCGCGGAGCCCATCTCGGACCCAGCACGTCGGTGGCCTTGCAGTCGACGCAATTCGGCGCGTTGACGCGCAGTCGATCGCCCTCGCGCTCGTACACTCCGGCGGGGCACATGTGAACGTACATCTCCGCGACTTCGGGTGGTATGTCCTCGCCCGGAATCAGATGCGACGGGATGTCGTCGCGGGTCTGATTGCCGCTCTTGAAGACGGCGTCGACCTTTGAAACCGCAAGCGGGCCGGCGGCTTCCGGGGCCTTTCCCATTGACTTGGGCTCATCCGCGTCCGTCTCCGTGGCAATCACTCCGCCAGGGGCCCTTCCACCGGTCACCGTCGCCAGCGAAGCCTTCGCGCCGCCCATGAAAAAGCCGCTCTTGAAGGCCAGTCGCATGTTCCGATTGCGTTTCAGGTCGCGGGCGACGAAAGACTCGTCGACAGCGCTTGTGTACGCCGCCAGGCCTGCCGCGGATGTGTCGTCGCCCTTCAGCGCCGAGTAGATCGCACGGGCCGCCAGAATCCCCGAGTGCATCGCGTAGTGAATCCCCTTCAGGGAGGCGACGTCGACGTACCCTGCGGCGTCTCCGACGATGCAGATTCCGCTCCCGTGACGGCGTTCCGGCAGCGAATGGTACCCACCTTCGGGTATGGTCTTTGCGCCCCACTCCACCATCTCGCCACCCTCGAGGATTCCGCGGAAGAGGGGGTGGTGTTTGACCCGCTGGAGCAGCCCGTGCACGTCGAGCCGCGCGTTCGAGTAGTCGAGGCTGACGACGAGGCCGAGGGCGACCAGGTCGTCGGCGAGGGGGTAGGCGAAGGTCCCGCCGAACCCGTCCCTGATGAGGGGCCACCCCATCGTGTGGATGATCCGGTCCAGCGGCCGCCGCACCTCCCACAATTCCTTCACCCCCAGCGAGTAGATCTGCGGATTGGTGGAGCCCACGTCCTGCCAGTCGAGATAGGCCTGGGAGAGCGCGCCGCGCGTCCCCTCCGAGAGCACGGTCACCCGTGCGGTCAGGTCCATGGGCGGCATGGTGTTGCCGCCGGACGGACGGCCGTCGCGGTCCAGGCCGCGGGGCGTGGTCCTGACGCCGATCACGTTGTCGCCGTCGACAAGGAGGCCGTCCGCGGGGAATCCCGGCAGAATCATGACCCCGAGCTCCTCGGCGCGTTCGCCGAGCCACCGCACGACCTCGCAGATGGACGCGATGTGGTTGCCGTGGTTGCGCATCGTCGGCGGCGCGGGGATCCGGATGTGGCTTTTCTCCGTGAGAAGGTACACTGCCTCGCGTTCCACCGGACGCCGTAAAGGCAAGTCCGACCACGACATATCGGGAAATAGCTCCCGGAACGAGCGTGGATTGACGACCGCGCCGGAGAGGTTGTGGTCGCCCAGCGCGTCGGCCTTCTCCAGGACGCCGATTATGACGTCGCCCACGCCGTCACCGTTCTGGTTACCCTGCGCGACCAGGCGGGACAGCTCGATGGCCCCAGCGAGACCGGCGGGTCCGGCGCCCACAAAGAGCACGTCGAGCGGCTCGGCTTCGGGACCCGGCGGCTCGCGGATAATCAGCTGGTCCGTGGGCAACGGCGGCTGGTGCCGGTGCGGATGGACGATGCTGCCGCGCGCTGGTGGCGACATTGGGCTCCTGTTTTGTTCTGCGCGGGACCTGGCCAATCGACTGTGGGATGTTGCGTCCGGGACATGTCTCGCGCGCGGCCGTGCCGTCGTTAACTTACGCATATGACGCGATCCGCACCCACTACCCTCGGCGATCTCAAGGCCGCCGGCTACCGCTCCCAACCCGTCAAGGACGAGTTGCGGGCCAACCTGATCCGCAAACTGGAGGCCGGCTCTACGCTCTTTCCCGGCATCCGCGGCTACGAGGACTCGGTCGTTCCGCAGCTGGTGAACGCCATTCTGTCGCGGCACGACTTCATTCTGCTGGGGCTGCGGGGACAGGCGAAGTCCAGGATCCTGCGGCAGCTGGTAGACCTGCTCGACCAGCACATCCCGGTCATCGCGGGAAGCGAGGTCAACGACGACCCCCTCGCGCCGATCTCGAAACACGGCCGCCAGATGGTCGCGGAGCACGGCGACGATACTCCGATCGAGTGGCTGGAGCGCGAGCAGCGCTACCTGGAGAAGCTCGCGACCCCCGACGTAACCATCGCGGACATCATCGGCGATCTGGATCCGATCAAGGCGGCGCGGGGCGGCCACATCCTTTCGGACGAGCTCACCATTCATTACGGCATGCTTCCGCGCGCAAACCGCGGCATTTTCGCGATGAACGAGCTGCCGGATCTGTCGCCGCGCATCCAGGTCGGCCTCTTCAACATCCTCGAAGAGGGCGACGTGCAGATCAAGGGCTACCCGATCCGCCTTCGCCTCGATCTCCTGATCGCCTTCACCGCGAATCCGGAGGACTACACCGCCCGCGGCAAGATCATCACGCCGCTCAAGGACCGCATCGCCGCCGAGGTCCGCACACACTACCCCCGGGAGGTCGCGACGGGGATGGCGATCACCGAGCAGGAAGCGTGGACCATGCGCAACGGACGCCCCCTGCAGATCCCGCCGTTCGTGCGCGAAGTGGTCGAGCGGATGGCCTTCCTGGCCCGCATGGAGGCGCGCGTCGATCAACGCAGCGGGGTCAGCCAGCGGATGCCGATCGCAGTCCTCGAGACGCTCGTGTCGAGCGCGGAACAGCGTGCGATCAGGCAGGACGAGAGCGACGTGGTCCCTCGCATCGGCGACATCTACGCGTCGCTCCCCGCGGTCACCGGCAAGCTGGAGCTGGAGTACGAGGGTGAGCTCCACGGCGCCGGGCGGATCGCCCGCGAACTCGTCTCCGCCGCGGCCGGGGCAACCTTCGACAACTACGGCGCAGGCGCGGATGTCGACTCGATCGTGGAGTACTTCGAGGCGGGCGGCGTGATGCAGGTTTCGGAGGATGCGGCTGCCTCCGCGTGCGTGGTTGGCTTCGGCCAGGTCCCCGGCTTGCTGGAACTTGTGGACTTGCTGGGGTTAGCACCGGAGGACGGTTCGGATGGGCTGAGGGCCGCAGCCTGCGAGCTGGTTCTCGAGGGCCTGGTGGCCGACCGGAAGATCAGCCGCACCCGCGGAGGCGGCTACCGACGATCCGTGCCGTAGTGTCGTTTCCCGGAAGTGCGGGAGCCGACCGAGAGTGCCGAGGCGCCGGAAAGTTGAGCGGTGATGACAAACCGAACGAGTCGCATGCAAGCCCTGGTACCCAGCCTCGTGCTGGCGGCATCCATGGCCCTCCCGGTCGGCGCGAGCCCGCAGACCGCGCCCCCACTGGCCGCGAAATCAGCGTCGCTCCGCGCGGCGATGGCCGAAGCGCACCGGATTCCGTTCGACACCATGAGCAGTTTCGAGGGGCTCACGATCTTCGGGCCGGCCGGAGTCTCCGTTTCCCGTGTCGGAGATCGGCCGGACCCTGACTCCGCCAGGGGACCGTCCTTCCACAGGGTCTTCTGGCCGACGCTCGGAGGCACTTTGTTGTCGGAGTTTGCGTTCCTCTACATTCTCATCCAATGCGATCTCGATAGTGGCAACCCTGATGGATGTACAGACGCGCAATGGGCGCGCCAGCTGCTAATTGCCACGGCAACCCTGGTTGCGGGACCACCGACCGTCGCAAGGATCGCAGGGGCGTCGTTCACCAAGGGTTTGCTCGGTTCGGCAGCGGGCGTTGGCCTGGGGTGGGGGCTCTTTCGTCTGGGGTTGGCGGCCGGGCTTGACGACTCGTACGCGTTCTGGGCAATACCCACTACCCATGCCTTCCTCACCACCCTGGTCAGCAGATTGTAGAACCCCTTGGCGGGTAGGCTCCGCTGCTGAGCAGCGCCCCGATCTTCTGTTGCGCCACCGGGAGGGCCCATTCGTCCAGGCGGGTGGGGTGTACCCAGGCGGTGGTGGGCGTGGGATGGGCGGAAGCGGGCGACGGGTGGGCGGAGGCGGCCGTGGGGTGCGTCGATGCGTCCGGGTCGCAGTACACGACGACGGGGTGGTAGGTCACGCGGAGGTGCGTGAAGGCGTGTTGGACGGGGGGTAGGGTGGTGGCCGCGCGGCCGTGGTAGCCGAGGGCGGAGAGGTGCTCCAGGGCGGTGGCGGCGGGGTCGGGGGCGGCGGCGCGCTCGCGACGGGTCGTGGTGGTCTCCAGGGGCGTCGTTCGATCGACGGGTGAGGTCGACTTCGGTGCCAGACGCGCCGACGGGAACTCCCACATGCCCGCCAGGAGGCCCTTCTTGGGGCGCTTTGCCAGCAGGGTTCTGCCTGCCGGGTCGAGGGCGACGACGGTGGCGTAGTCGGCCCGCGGCACGGGGCGGGGTGGGCGGGGGGCGGGTCGCCGCGCCACGGTGCCCGCCCGGTGCGCGGCGCACCAGGCCGTGACGGGGCATTCGCCGCAACGGGGCGCCCGCGGCGTGCAGATCGTCGCGCCCAGCTCCATCATGGCCTCGTTGTGGTCGCCGGGGCGGTCGGTGTCGAGCAGCCGGGCGGCCGCGCGGCGGAGTTGGGCGGGGGTGGGGTGGGGGAGGTCGAGGAGGCGGGCGAGGACGCGGCGTACGTTGCCGTCCACGGCCGGGACCGGTTTGCCGAAGGCGATGCTCGCGACGGCGCCCGCAGTGTACTCCCCGATCCCGGGCAGCGTCCTGAGCGCGGCCGGGTCCTCCGGCAGCTCTCCGCCGTGCCGATCGCGCACCAGTTGCGCCGTCCGGTGGAGGTTGCGGGCGCGGGTGTAGTACCCGAGCCCCTTCCACGCCAGGATCACCTCGTCCAGCGGCGCATCGGCCAGCGCACGGAACCCCGGGAACCGTTTGAGCCATCTGTCGTAGTAGGGAACGACGGTCTCGGCACGAGTCTGCT
Organism: Longimicrobiales bacterium; assembly: GCA_965211645.1. Lineage (GTDB taxonomy): Bacteria > Gemmatimonadota > Gemmatimonadetes > Longimicrobiales > Gaopeijiaceae > Bin94. The sequence continues at coordinate 2,579,986 of OZ242947.1, forward strand.
GCAGCATGAACTCCGAGACCAGCACGCGGTACGGATTCCGGTGGGTGCGCCACGGCAGTGGGCGGTGGTTGTGGTCGAAGTGGGCCTGGAGCGCCCGCCGGAATCCCTCCGGATCGAGGTGCCCGGCCGTCGTGGCGTCCCGTCCTCCGGATCCGTAGTCTTCATCCATGCGCTTCACCACCTACACGAAGTACCGGAAGGGGCTGCTCGACGCCCTCAACCTCGAGGGCCTGATGGAGATGCTCTCCGAGTTCCTCCTCGACGGCGGCTTTGCCGGCGGCCCCCACTTCCACCCCTACTGGGGATGGTCCGGGATTGAGGATACATCCTCGCTCGACGCGCTCAAACAGGCGCTGCTGCGCGCGCTCATGCAAAGCGGGCAGCTGACGCAGGAGATGGTCGACGAGTTGCGGGGCGACGGGCCCGGCAATCCGGAGGTGCAGCAGGAGATCGCCGACCTCCTCGACCAGCTGATCCAGAAAATGGTTGATGAGGGGTACATCACCCTCGACGGCACCCCGTCACCCTCCGGTGGGGCCACGGGCGAAGCCGTGGGAGAGGGGTTCGTCGACGATGCGCGCGAGGCCGCGGGCCAGGTGCACTTCAACCTGACGCGCCAGGGGCTCGATTTCCTCGGGTACCGGGCTCTGCGCAACCTGCTGGGCTCGCTCGGACGCTCCAGCGTCGGGGCGCACGAGACCCAGGAATTCGCGACCGGCGTCGAGGCCGACGCGGGCAGCAAGCCCTACGACTTCGGCGACACCCTCAACCTCGACATCCCCGAGACGCTCAAGAATGCGATCGCGAGGGACGGGCTGCAGGTCCCCATCGACCTCGACTACAAGGACCTCATGGTCCACCAGACCGACTACCGGTCCTCGTGCGCGACGGTTGTCATGCTCGACATCTCGCATTCGATGATCCTCTACGGCGAGGACCGCTTTTCACCCGCCAAGAAGGTCGCCCTGGCGCTCTCGCACCTGATCCGCACCGAGTTTCCGGGGGATTCACTGCGCGTCGTGACCTTCGGCGACCGCGCCGAGGAGATCCCGCTCGCCCGCTTGGCGAAAGCACAGGTCGGCCCTTTCCACACCAACACTGCGGAGGGGCTCGAGGTCGCGCGGCGGCTGCTGCGCGCCCAGAAGAAGGACATGCGGCAGATCATCATGATCACCGACGGCAAGCCCAGCGCGATCACCCTGCCCCGCGGCAAGATCTACAAGAACTCGGCCGGGCTCGACCGCAACATCCTGCGCGCGACCTATCGCGAGGCGTCGGCCTGCCGCCGGGCGGGCATTCCCATCAACACCTTCATGCTGGCCAACGACGCGTACCTTGTGCGCTTCGTCAGGCAGATCACGAAGATCTCCCGCGGCAAGGCCTACTTCACGTCGACGATGACGCTGGGGCAGTACATCATGCTCGATTTCCTGAAGCGGAAGCGGCGCGTGGCCTGAGGGGGCGAGCGATGTCCGCGGTGACCGGCGGCACCCCGACCGCGAGCTGGAAGGCTACTCCGAAACGCCCTCGAACGCCTCCGGGTTGATGGCCGCGGCCCGCTTTGCGCGGAGCTCCGGCATCACGTCCCTCCGTGAGTAGCGGATCAGGAAGAGTCCCTCGAAGGCGAGGCCGAAGACGGCCAGCCCGACGCCCAGAACGGCGCCGCCGACGCCTGCGTCCTGGACCAGGATCGCGGCGACGAGGATGGTCGTTACCCGCAGCACGGCGCCGGCACCGACCATGACGGGCCTTCCCGAGCGGACGAAGAGGCCCTGGTAGTACTGGCGGATCCCATAGAGCAGCGGATAGGCGGCCGCGATGGGCAGCGCCGGGCCGGCCACGGCGATCAGGTCCGCTTCGAGCGCGAAGAGGTAGGCGAGCAGCGGCTCGCGCATGGACGGGACCGAGATGAGGAGGAGGAGGCCCAGCATCGTGAAGGCGACGACGGCGCCCCAGGTGCAGACGCGGCGGTGCGTCTCGGAGCACTTGACCAGCGCGATGCTCGCGTGCTGCAGCTGTCCGACCGGGGCGGCGATGAACCACGCCACGGCTTCGACCACCGCGAAGGCGGCGAGCGCGGTGTCCGGGTTGGCGGTGCGCGCGAGGACGGCGTTGATGATCAGCGGCGTCGCCCACCAGAGCAGGACGTTGAGCATCAGGGGGGCCGAGAAGCGGGCGATGTTCTCGTTGTCGACTTCGCAGTCCTCCTGCTCCAGCTGCAGCCCCGGGGTGCGGGCGATCATGACGACCAGCGTCTCGACGATCATTCCGGCCGTGAACGCCGCGGCACCCAGCCACGCGCCGCCGCCGGTGGCGAGCAGGGCGAACGCGACGATGGCGAGGATGCCGGTGCGGCCGCCGGTCGCGCCCGCGATCGGCACGGTGCGGTGACCGGCCACCAGCCGGCCCTGGTGGGCGGCGCGGACAGCGGTCAGGAACGGCACCGGCCAGAGCCACTGCATGGCCCGGACGGCCTCGTCGAGCACGGCGGGGCCGACGCCGATGACGTTCGCGAAGAAGAGGTCGCCGACGGTCGTGTAGGCGATGAGCGCGCCTAGCAGCGAGAGAAGGGCGCCGACGAAGTAGGCGAAACGGCAGACCGGCGAGAACGAGCCGCCCGCCAGCAGGCGCGCCGCGGCGACCTGCTGCACGACCAGCAGCGGCGCGTAGAGGACGCCGCAGACCGCGAAGGCGACCTGGTAGCCGGCCAGTGCGGTGATGGGATCGACGGAACGCGCCAGCGCCGCGGCCAGGATGGGGTTCGTCGCGGTGAGAAGGAGGCTGGTTGCCGCCAGGGGCGTGTAGAAGCGGGCGAAGCCGCCCGCCGTGATGAGCGACTCGCCCTCTCTCACCCGGTACAGGTCCGTGCGGGGACTGCGGAAGCGGTCGAGACTGTAGATTCCATCATCGTTTCACCGGCCCTCCGGCCGTTGCTGCCCACCTTCCGAAACCCCGAAAACCATGACCGGACAAGGGATTCCATTCTACACCGTGGACGCTTTTACCGATACCCCGTTTTCCGGCAACCCCGCCGCGGTTTGCCTTGGGATCGACGGGCTGCCGGAGACGGCCATGGCGAACATCGCCCGGGAGATGAACCTCTCCGAGACCGCCTTCGTGCATGAGGCCGGCGACGAGGGCGTGCGTCGGCTTCGGTGGTTCACGCCGGCGGTCGAGGTGCCGCTGTGCGGTCACGCAACGCTGGCCAGCGCCCATGTGCTCCTGCGCGAGCTGGGGCTTCCGGATCCGGTGCGCTTCCATTCGCTCTCGGGCCCGCTGGCCGTCCATGCCGACGGGGACCGGTTGCGCCTCGATTTCCCCGCGAACCCCGCGCAGGCAACCCCCATGCCGGCGGGTCTGGCCGAGGCGCTGGGCATCAACCCGGCCGCGGCCACCTTCGCGGCGTCCGGAACAGTCGATCTCGTTGTTCTCGGCACGGAAGAAGAGGTGCTTGCCACGCGGCCCGACTTCGGCGCCCTGGGCCGGCTGGCGCTGCCCGGCAGCCCGATCTGCGTCGCGGTCACCGCGCCCGGTGCGCATGCCGGCATCGATTTCGTGTCGAGGGTCTTCGGGCCCTGGGTCGGCGTCGACGAGGATCCGGTGACGGGTGTGGCTCATACCACCTTGACACCGTATTGGGCGCGAGTGCTGGACAGGACCGAGATGTCGGCGCGGCAGCGGTCCGCGCGCGGAGGGGCCCTCACGGTGCGGGATCGCGGCGACCGTGTGGAGTTGATCGGTCAGGCGGTCACGGTGGCGCGCGGACACATTGTGAGCGGCGTTATGTAAGGACAACATTACATATTGCCATGTTGTCTTTACATAGCGCGCGGTGTCGGTCGATACCTACAGATCGCCCACCTCGATCGACTCGTCGATCAGCATGATCGGGATGCCCTGGCGGATCGGGTAGAGGACGTGGCCGTCCTCGCGCAGCAGCCCTTCGGTCACGGGCTGCGAGACCGCCTCCCCGCCGCGGGTCACCGCGCCGCCGTCGGCCACGGTGGCGTTGAGGCGCTCCAGCAACTCCTCGCCCGCCACGGTGAGCGGCTGTCTGGTCTCGGGGCAGACGAGGATTTCGAGCAGCTCGGGCGCGATCGGCACGGCGGGTTCCCTGGTGCTGGATGGGCGTAGTGAGGGTTCGGGCAGTAAACTACCGTGGGGCGTGGTCGTACGGGAGGGCAGGTCACCAACTGGAAGGAGGCGAAGGGTGCTCGCAGGGGGCAGGAGTCTCACATCGACAGGTCCGTTGCTGGCGGCAACGCTCGCGGCCGCTCTTGTCGCACCCGGTGCGCACGCACAGGATGCCCGGCTGCCCAATCCGGGGACGGCCTGGGTGATCTTTGGCACCGACACGGTGGTGGCCGAGGTCGCCGGGACCCCCGAGCAGCGCGAGCGCGGGCTGATGGGCCGCGTCGACCTTCCGGACGGCACCGGCATGCTCTTCGTTTTCCCCAGAAGCGCCGAGCGCTATCTCTGGATGAAGGACACCCACATCCCTCTCTCCGTCGCCTTTTTCGACGACAGCTACCGCATCGGGGCGATCAAGCACATGGAGCCGCTCGACGAGACGCTGGTCGACTCGGAGATCGCCACCGCCCTGCTGATCGAAGTGCGCCAGGGGTGGTTTGCCGAGAACGGAATCGAAGTGGGGGCGGAAGCGGTAGTGGTGTTCGGACCGGGACTGACGGTGCGCTAGGGCGGGGATTCGGCTCGGACGCTCGCCGTCACCCCGCCAGCGCCTCCTCGCACGCGCTGACCAGCGCCTCCACGTCGGCCGGCGTGTTGTACACGTACGGGGACACGCGCACGCTGCTTCCCCGGAAGGACACGCCGACGCGGTGCCGCCGCAGGGCGGCCTTGAGGCGGTCCAGGTCGGCGCCGGGCGGGAGGCCGAGGCCGAAGAGGTGGAGGCTCCGCCAGGCAGGTTCCTCGATGCGCAGCCCGAGGTTGCGCAGCCGCGGGAACGCACCGGCCATCAGCGCGGTGCAGTAGGCCGCGACGCGCTCGGGGCGCCATTCGAGGACCAGGTCCAGCGAGGCGGACAACGCCGGGATGAGGGCGAAGTTGCTGCGCTGGCCCACGTCGAAGCGCAGGGCGCCCGGCTGGTAGTCGTCCACGTACTCCACCAGCCCCGCGAAGTCCTCGCTGCCGCGCCGGCTGATCCAGGTCTCCTCCAGCGGGATTCCGTCCAGGTAGCGCTCGCCGAAATACGCCAGCGAGAGGGAATAGGGCCCGAGGAGCCATTTGTACCCCGCCACGACGAGGGCGTCGGGGTCCAGCGCCGCGACGTCGATCGGGGCCGCACCGACCGATTGCGTGCCGTCGAGGATGAGCGCGGCGCCGACGTCGCGGGTGCGCTCGCGGATCGCGGCGACATCGAACCGGGTCCCGTCGGTCCAGTGCACGGTGCCCATGGCGACGGCGTCGGTGGCCGCGTCGATGTGGTCGAGGATCCTCCCGGTCCAGCGCGCACCGCGGGTGCCGTCGGGCGGGGGCTGCACCACGCGGAGTTCGCCGCCCTTCTCCCCCACCAGACGCCGCCATGGGTACACGTTCCCGGGGAACTGCTCGTGCACGATGACGATGTTGCGGCCGGGGCCCGTCGGCGTGTTGCGCGTGATCGTCGAGACCGCGTACGAGACCGCGGGCACCGTGGCCACGCGGTTGGGGTCGGCCGCGCCGATCAGGCGGGCGAAACGGGCGCGGAGCTCGTCGGCGGGGCGGAAGAAGTCGTCGGGGCTGATCGCCTGCGGGAAGCGCTTGGCGCGGAGGCCCTCGATGCCGGCCTGTTCGGCCACGCGGGGCAGCGGCCCCATGTAGGCGCAGTTCAGGTAGTGGAAGTCGTCGGGCAGCGAGAAGCGGTCGCGCTGGCAGGCGAGGGGCTGGCTCATCGGAGCATGCGCGGGGCCGGTTGGCGGCAGCGGCTCGAATGCCGGGGGGGTCGATCCACGGGCAGCTACGGGGTCCCGGACGGAAGGTTGTCGTCGACCCACTCGCGGGTCGCGTCGTGGAGCTCGATCGGGGCTTCGAGGAGCCGGGCCATGTCGATCTGGTTCACCATGTCGTGCACCTGCGCCAGCTGTTCCTTTTCGTCGGTGAAGACGCGCAGAACGCCGTCGACCACGTCGGCCGAAAGCTCCGACATGGCGACCACCCAGTTCATGATCGCCGCGGTCGCGAGGGGCTCGTGCACCCCCGGATACGTCCCGGCGGGGATCTCGCCGCGGATGTAGTAGGGGTACTTCTCGCGCAGGAACCGGATTCGGTCCGGCTCCATCGCCAGGAGGCGCGCGCCGCCGGTCGTGGTCGCTTCCAGGACGGCGGCGGCGGGATAGCCGACCGAAATGATGGCGGCGTCGATCGCGCCGTCCTTCAGGGCGGTGGCGGACTCGTTGAAGCTGAGGTAGCGGGGCGTGACGTCGTCGTAGGTCAGGCCGTGGGCCTCGAGGATCTGGCGCGACATCTGCTCGGTGCCGCTCCCGGGGGGGCCCACCGAGACCAGGCCGCCCCTCAGGTCCGCGAGCGAAGTGGCGTCGGAGCCTCTCGACACGACGACGTGCGTCATGTTGGGGTAGAGGGGGGCGAGGATCCGCAGCTCCGAGACCGCCATATCGTAGTCCACGCCGCCGGTGGCAGCCTCGTACACGGTGTTGCCGGTGGCGAAGGCCAGGTCGGTCTGGCGTTCCCGCAGGCGGTTGACGTTTTCGACCGACCCGCCGCTCACCTCGGCGGTGTACTGGCGCACGGAATCGTTGACCGACATGCGCGCCGCGAGGGCGCCGCCGAGGGGATAGTAGATGCCGCCGGTCCCGGCCGTGCCCAGGCTGAGGAACTCCCTTGGAGCGGCATCGGAGCATGCGGCGGTCCCGATTGCGAGCACGGCGCAGGCGTGGAGGAAGTAGTGTGGCTTCATGCAAGTGACCCGTTGATCTGCGGATTTGATGTCGAGGCTGCCCGGACCCGGTGGTTCAGGCCGGCTGCGCGGACTGGCCGCCTTCGCGGTCGAGTCCCGCGAATCCAGCCACCAATAATAGCGCCAATCCGATGCCGTCCCACATGAGGCCGGGGGTGATCAGGGCCAGCGCCGCCGCCATCAGAACCACCCGGCGCAACATCCCGACCGGGGCGCGCACGTAGCCGATTACGGAGCCGGCGAGGGCGATCACGCCGATCATGGCGGTCAGGGTCGTGGTCGCGATCGCGGCCGGCGTGCCCGCCAGGATCAGCGGGGGCGCATAGATGAACATGAACGGCACCAGGAACCCCGCCGCCGCGAGCCCCATGGCGGTCCAGGCGGTCCTGAGCGGAGGAGAGTCGGCGATTCCGGCGGCGGCGTAGGCGGCCAGCGACACCGGCGGCGTGACGTTCGAGATGCACCCGAAGTAGAAGATGAAGAGGTGGGCGCCCAGGAGCGGCACGCCCAGCTCGACCAGCGCGGGCGCACCGAGAGCGGCCAGCACGACGTAGGCCGCGGTCGTCGGCAGACCCATCCCCAGCACGATCGAGCCCATCGCGGTGAGGATCAGCGCGACGAGCAGGTTGCCCTGCGAGATCACCACGATGAGCTCCGACATGCGCAGCCCGATCCCGGTGAGCGACGCGACCCCGACCACGACCCCCGCCGCCGCGCACGCCGCCGCCACCTGCACCGCGCCGGACGCCCCCTTGCGCAGCGCCTTTGCGAGGTCGGCGACCGCGGGACGCGTCCCCGGCACCGCGCAGGCCGCAAGCACCGAGATCACGACGCCCCAGAAGGCGGCGCGCATCGGCGAGCGCCCCATCGCCAGCATCGCCACGATGACGAGCACCGGCAGCAGCAGGTGGATGCGTCCCAGCACGGCCTCGCCGCGCGGGTCGGCCGACCCCTTCAGCCCCATCTTCGAGGCGCGGAAGTGGATGGCCCAGAGCAGCGCGGCATAGTACAGAAGCGCGGGGATGACCGCCGCGAGGGCGACCTGCACGTACGGGATGTTGGTCCAGGTCGCGAGGATGAAGGCGCCCGCGCCCATGACCGGGGGCATGAGCTGGCCGCCGGTGCTGGCCGCCGCCTCGATGGCGCCGGCGAAGAAGGGGCGGAAGCCGGAGCGCCGCATGAGGGGGATGGTGAAGGCTCCGGTCGTCACCACGTTGGCCACGGCGCTGCCGGAGAGCGATCCCATGAAGGCGCTGGCCACCGCGGCGGTCTTCGCGGGGCCGCCCCGGGTGCGCCCGGCCACCCGGTCCGCCAGCGCGATCAGGAGGGCGCCGCCTCCGGCCACATCCAGGAAGGCACCGAAGAGCACGAAGAGGTACACGAAGTCGGCCGAGACGCCGAGCGGCACCCCCCAGATGCCCTCGGTGGAAAGGAAGAGCTGTTCGATGAGGCGGGTGGGGCCGTAGCCGCGGTGGGCCAGGAAGCCGGGCAGCCACGGCCCGAGGAGCGCGTACAGGAGCGCCGCGGTGGCCACCACCACCAGCCCCCACCCCGTGGCCCGCTTCGCCAGCAGGAGGACCGCGCCGACCACCACCGCGCCGGCGGCGAGGTCGAGGGCGGTGGGGCTTCCCGAGCGCGCGACCAGCGCCTCGTTCTGCGACACCAGGTAGAGGGCGCACAGCGCCAGGATGGCCGCGAAGGCGAAGTTGATCCCCCACCCCAGGCGCGAGCGCGGCCGGACGCGCACCCCCACCCCCAGAAAGGCCAGCGTCCCCATGAGCGCGAGGTGGACGGGGCGCTGCACCAGGGCGGTGAATGGCGCGAACCCGGCGCCGTACAGGTGGAACAGCGCGGCGAGGGCCGCCACCGCGAGGACGGCGCGGCCGAGCCAGGGACGGCCCTCATCCCCCCTCCCCGTGGCGACTGTCTCCCGATCCCTCGCCGGAGCCGCGGCCACCTCCTAGAAGGCCGCCCTGATCAAACCGACTACAACAACCAGCGCGATGAGGATTGCCGCCGTGGAGCCAGCGCTCCGCCTTGGATCGATCGCGGCCAGGCCGATGCCGGCGACGGCCGCGCCCCAGAGCTGGAACAGATCGAGGGCGAGCAGCAGTTCGGTGAAGTAGCCGTCGGGAAGGAAGGGGAAGAAGGTTCCCACCGACAGGGTTTCCTCGAGCCTGCCGCCGAGGTTGTTGACAACCCCGTTGACCATCGCGCCCAGCACACTGATGACGCCGGCGTGCGCGAACACGCAGAGGTGCTGCTTGAACCTGGCCTCGTCGCCGCGGATGAAGACGAAGATCACGTAGGCGATCACGCTCAGGATGATCGGGAACAGGAGAGATCCGATGAACGCGACGGCGACCGCCCCGCCCTTGATGATGATGGGGGGAACCTGGGCCATCCCTTCGGCGACTTCCGCTGCCTGTTCGCCGCTGACGCCGCTCAGCGCCGCCTGCCGGAACAGCTCCTCCGGGGTGAACCACATGACCGTGGCGGTCACGGCCGCCACCACGAGCGTGACCGGAAACCAGGCCGGATTCCGGGCCAGTTCGGTGAACAGCCTGCCGGGCTGCGCGAAGACCATCCACAGGCGGTTGAAGAAGGGCGGACGGGGAGGCAGCTCGGGCTCGTCCCCCCAGTCGCCGGTGGCGGCGGCGCTCTCGTCGATCATGTCAGTTCTCCAGCCGGCGGTGCGAGGTCCCGGAAATCTGCATGGGCGTCGCGCCCATGGGGGTGTTCATGTTGCCGGTGTAGTCGCGGTCGATCTTCATCGAGTGGAGCTGGCCGGCCGCCATGTCCCAGAGGGCAAAGCCGGTGTCCGTGCCGTTGATGGTCTGCTCGGCGGCCATGCCGCCCATATCCACGGTCCCCTTCGTGTCCACCTCTCCGACCAGCTCGATCTTCAGGAGCGAGCGGCCGTCGACGACCGTGTCGCCGGCCGCGGTGTACGTGTACACGGTCGTGGTGGTGGCGGTCGCTCCCGGCACCTCCTGCGACCACGAGACCGTGTCGGTCCAGGTGTCCCCGGGACCGGCCGCCGAACCCGGAAGGCGCGGAAACATCTCGTAGGGCATGCCCGCGACGGAGGATGTCGAACCCGCGGGGCCCTCGACCTCGGGGGTGGAAACCACAGTGACGGCTCCCCGCGCGTCCAGAACGAGAACGAGATTCCCGGTTGCCTGGGGTTCGAGGGTCTGCGATCCCGTCATCGGGTTCGCCATGGTCATGCTCAGGGACTGCGGCGTCGCCGTGATGCGAACTCCTCCCGGATCGGCGGCGAAGGTCGTTGCCAGCGTGACCGATGTCGTCATGGTGACTTCCATTGCCCCGGTCGGGATGTTGATCGCCGTTACCAGCGTGTCGGCAATGTGATATGTCGCCGAGGGATTGCCGGGGACGGCGTAGGCGAGATCGCCGTCGGAGGTCTGCGCGGCAAGGGCCGTCGCGGTGGCGGATAGCAGGCAGGCGACGGCGGTTGCGATGGTGCTTCGGGGCATGGAGACGACTCCGGTCGCTGGGGTCTTGTCCGACGGGCGGCACGACACGCGCGGGCCGGCCGCCGCACCAAGCTATCCCGCGGATTCTGGCCGGGCAAACCGGATGGCGTTATCGTTCTCGCCGCTTGAGACGGCGATTCAGGACGTAGGGCATTGGCACGTGAGGGCATTGGCAGGCATGACTCCCCCGAGGTGAGATGAGCTACAGGACAAACCCAGACAGGATTCTCGAGAACATCGACCGGGCCCGGAGCCGCGACATGGAGCGGGCGCTGTCGTTGAACGACCGCCAGGCCCGCGGCAAGGAGCTGGACACCGACATTCCCGATGGCGATTCCACGACCCCGGAGCGCCTGCGGCGCCTCTTCGGCCTGGTCGAGTCGGGGTACCGCAGGGCGGCGCAGGGCACCGAGATCGGACCCCTCGCGGCCCGTTTTCGCGCGATCGGCGACATTTCGCACCAGACGGCGCGCGGCGACGTGAGCGTTTCGGTGCACTACCTCGACTCGGAACGGCACGACGACGTGGGGGTGGTGCCCTTCGGGATCACGCCGCGGGATCTCGAGGAGGCCAGGAAGGAGACGCGGACCAGCCGTCCGGACGTGAACGCGATCAAGGTTCTGCGCCTTCGGCTGCGCGATGGCGTCCTGGCCGCGTACAAGAAGATCGAGCCCCGGCTGCGCGACGCCCTGAAGGACCGCGCCGACATCGGCCATGTCGCGGCCGAGGTCACCCTGGATCTGCGCCCGAACACGCCCAGCCTGTAGCCTGTCCCATCCAGCCATGGCATCGCCCTTCGCGGCGCTCCAGCTTTCGCCATGGCATCGCACGACGACCTTCTCGGCCCGCTTCTCGTTGAGGGCGGGACGCTCCCCGCGGAAGCCCTCGCCGCGGCCCGCAAGGAACAGCAGCGGTCCGGGCGCCCCCTGCGGGAAGTGCTGCTGCGCAGAGGTGCCATCGGGGAGTCCCGGATGGCGCGGGCCCTGGCCGCAGAGCTCGGCCTCGCCTTTGTCGAGCCGCCGTTTCGGCCCGAGGACGCCGCGATCCGCAAGATCGACGCCGCGTTCGCCCGTGCGAAGAACGTGCTGCCGCTCACCATGGAGGGGAAGCTTCTCAAGGTCGCCGTCGCCGATCCGCTCGACACGGCGCTGATCGACAACCTGTCATTCAGGTCGGGGTGCCATGTCGAGGCGGTCGTCGGGGCCGGGTCGGCGGTCGCCGAGGGGGTGCTGAAGGCCTACGGCGACGCGCTGCCCGAGCTTCTGGAAGGGCTGCAGACGGCGGTGGTCGCCGCGCCCGGAGTCGACGCGCGCAGTTTGGAGGAGGAGGCGGCCGCGACCCCGATCGTCCGGATCGTCGATCACATCATCGCCAGCGCGATGGACAGCCGGGCCAGCGACATACACATCGAGACCATGGGCACGGGGTCCCGGGTCAGGATGCGCGTCGACGGCGGGCTGGTGACTGCAACGGAGCTGCCTCCCGGCACCCATCGCGCGGCCATTTCCCGCGTCAAGATCATGGCCGGGCTCGACATCTCCGTGCGGCGCCGGCCTCAGGACGGGGGCTTCGCCACCAGCAGGGGCAACGCGGAGGTGACCGTCCGCGTGTCCACCATTCCCACACCCGGGGGCGAGAAGGCGGTGCTGCGCCTGCTGGATCCCGGAGAGGCGCCGCCCGATCTGTCCTCGCTGGGCTTTTCGCCGCACGACCTGGGCAGGCTGCGCAGCGTGCTGAAGCGGCGCCAGGGAGTCCTGATCGCGGCAGGTCCCACCGGCAGCGGCAAGACCACCACCCTCTCCGGGGCCGTCTCCGAGCTGTCGGCCGACAGCATCAACATCGTGACTCTGGAGGACCCGGTCGAGTACCGCTTCCCGGGTGTGGCGCAGATGGAGATCGACCGCAAGGCCGGTGTCGACTTCCCTTCCGGGCTGCGCGCCATTCTGCGGCAGGACCCCGACGTGATCCTGGTGGGCGAGGTGCGCGACCGCGAAACCGCCGAGATCGCAATGTCGGCGGCGGTGACCGGCCATCTCGTCCTCACCACGATCCACACCGTCGACGCGCCGAGCGCGATCGTCCGGCTCCTCGAGATGGGGGTTCCGCCCTTCCTTGTGGCCGGCGGGCTCGCGGGCGTCGTCGCGCAGCGGCTGGTGAGAAGGCAGTGCTCGCGCTGCTGGGGGCGCGGGGGCGGGAGGTGCTCCGCGTGCACCGGCGGCTACAGCGGCCGGAGCGGCGTCTTCGAGGTCCTGGTGGTGAATGACGAGCTGCGCACGGCCGTGACGGGCGGCGCCTCGATCACGACGTTGCGCGCACTGGCCCGGCGCGGGGGGATGGGGTCCATGGCGCGTGACGCCATGCGCCAGGTCGCCCAGGGCGTGACCACGCCGCACGAAGCCGGGAACGTCATTGCCGTCACCCGGGGCGCGGCCCTGCACTGCGACGGCTGCGAGGCAACGCTCCCCGCGGGGTCGGCGGGGTGTCCCATGTGCGGACGGCCGCGCCAGAGCATCTGCGCGTGCGGACAGCCGCTCGACCGGCGATGGCGCTACTGTCCGATGTGCCTCCGCCCCACCTGACCGCCGCGCCGCCCGGGCGGGCTACGGACAAGGGCGCCCGGAACCGCGAGCGATCAGGCTGGCAGGACGCAGGCAGCTACGCCTCAAACACCTCTTTGCGCGTGGTGAGAGCCTCGATCCGCTCGATGTCGGGCGCGACGCCGATGCCGGGCCCGTCCGGGACGGGCATCATGCCGTCTGTCATCTCGAATTCAGGCGATACGATATCGCGCGACCAATAGCGCCTGGAATTCGATATGTCCCCCGGAATCACAAAGCCGGGAAGCGTGGCCAGTGCAACGTTGTACGCGCGTCCAACGCCGCTTTCGAGCATGCCTCCGCACCACACGGGCCAGCCGGCCGCCCGGCAGGCGTCGTGTATTGCGATCGAGGACCCGAAACCGCCCACCCGCGCGGGCTTGATGTTGATGATCCTGCCGGCATTGAGACTTAAAGCCAGGCGCGCATCGCCCGGCGACCGGATTGATTCATCGAGGCAGACGGGCGTACTGATGTGCTGTTGCAGAATTGAATGATCCAGCACGTCTTCATGCGAAAGCGGCTGCTCGATCATCATCAGGTCATGCTCGTCCATCGCCTTCAGGCGCGGCAGGTCGTCGGGCAGGGCATATGCAGAATTTGCATCGGCCATTATGGGCACGTCCGGAAAGCGCCGCCTGACGGCGCCCAGCATCTCGACATCGCGGCCCGGCTTGATCTTTATCTTTATCTTGCGATAGCCCTCGTCGATGTACTGCTCGACCTTGGCACAAAGCGCCTCGTCTTCCTTTTGTATGCCGATTGAAACCCCGACGGGCACGGCATCCCGCGTCCCTCCGAGGAGGTCCCTCAGGGAAACGTCGCGCCGCCTGGCTTCGAGATCCCACCCCCCCATTTCGATCGCCGCGCGGGCCATGGGGTGTCCCCGCAGCCAGGGGACCGGGTGCAACTCGCGCCCATCGTCGAACTCGCTGCCCACCAGGGCCGGCAGCAGCCAGCGGGTCAGGACGAACCAGGCCGTATCGGTCGTCTCGTAGGTATAGCCCGGGGTTTCTCCGGCAACGCACTCCGACCAGGCAGTGATCCCGTCCGCTTCGAGGGTCAACAGGAGTACGCGGCGGGCCTGGGTGCCGCCGCTGCTGATCTCAAATAACTCGCGGAGTTCCAGGGGGATCTCCCGCAGGACGGCCCTGTCGATGCGCATGTGGTTGGGACGCTTGTGTTTGTGAAGGGGGTTGGCGATTCGTTCGCCCGAACTATTCCCCGCCGGCGCTGCTGCCCGCCCCTTCGGCCTTCGCCTTCATCGCGTCCCGTCGCCGGACCGAATGGATGCCCGTGAGCAGCGATGTGGAGGACTTGGTCCTGACGCCGCCCGCCAGCAGCGCGTCGCGGATTGAGGGAACTGGATGGTCGGCACCGAATCTGGCCACGAACTTCCGGTAGGCGGCCGTCGGCCCCATTCCCCGGAAGAGTCCGGACGGGATGGGGGGATGGTCGCTGCCCTTCTTCTTCCGCCTCTTCCTGCGCACCGGTGCGCGCCGCTTCGCCGGCGCCGCTTTTGCCGGACCCAACGCCAAAAGGCCCTTGAGCGCATCAACCGTCTGGCGTAGTGCTTCGCCGCGCTGCTCGTGGTTGGCCAGTTCGGCTTCGGCCCGCTTTAGCGCAGTCTCGTAGCTCTTCTTCGTTGTTGCATCCATCTTTGCAAATCTCCGGTTGTGGGTATTGACAAGTCTACATATTCTCAAACAATGCGGCCATCAATGCAACCCGCCGCGGAATCTCGCTCAAGAGAATGTGCTCGTTCAGAGTGTGTGCGCCGCCGCCGTCCGGACCCAGGCCATCAAGGGTCGGACAACCGGCGGCCGCGGTCAGATTGCCGTCGCTCCCTCCACCCGTCTTGCCCTCGCCAAGCTCGAACCCCAGTTGCCGGGCAAGCGAGCGTGCCTTTTGAAACAGTCGATTCGACGCCGGAGTCTTTTCCAGCGCGCCCCTGTTCAAGCCTCCATCGAGCGTCAGTTTGCAACGTTTGTCGAATGGCTTCGAGGCCCGCAGCGCCGCGTCCACCCGTCGCGCTTCATCCAGTGTCCAGAAGCGCACGTCGATTGTGCATTTGGCCGCGGCGGCCACAACGTTTTCGGTCGTGCCGCCGGAGATGACGCCCACGCTCACCGTGGTTCCGGCCGCGGCGTCGGCCAGGTCGTACAAGCGGCAGATCTGGCGGGCGATTTCGTGCACCGCACTCGCCCCCTGCTCCGGCTCGATCCCCGCGTGCGCCGGCTTCCCGGCAACGCTGAGCACATATGCGCTCACGCCCTTGCGTCGGTTCTTGACGCCTCCGCCAGGCACCGACGGCTCGACGACCAGCGCCGCCCGCGACGCGCGCGCCTCCGCCTCGATCCGCTCCCGCGAGGTGGGCGACCCCCACTCCTCGTCGCAGGTGATCAGGAAGGAGAGATCCGACCGCGGGCCCGCTCCCTTCTCCGCGAGGAGCTGCAGCGCAATGATGGAGATCGCGACACCGCTCTTCATGTCGTAGACGCCGGGACCCTGGATCCGCCCGTCCGCTACGGCGTACGGGAACTGCTCGAGCGTGCCGACGGGGTGGACGGTATCCATGTGCCCGACGACGAGGAGAGGCCGCTCGTCTCCGTTCCGGCGCCCGGCGATGCGCGCGAGGAGGTGAGCGCCGAGCCTGGGGGACGGGAGCCGCCGGACCCGGGCCCCCGCCCGCCTCAGTGCTTCTTCGAGGATATCGGCCACGGCGAGGTTCGCCGCTTCGTTGCCGGTGGGCGACTCGGTGGTGACGAGGCGCCGCAGCAGGGCCACGCACTCGTGGGCTCGGCTTTCCGCTTCCTGCATGGTGACGCTGAGCGGTGTCATGGCGCCTCCGGCTGGTAGCGGCCGGCCCGCCGATAGCTCTCGTCGAGGACTTCCACCAGGTGCAGCACGGGCACATTCCTGCCGGCCAGCCGGAGGCCCGCTCCGATCTGCATCATGCAGCCGGGGTTGCCGGTGACGAGCGCCTCCGCCCCGCTGTCGAGAACGCTTCGCACCTTGTCCCCGCCGATCCAGCCTCCGAGGCGCGGATGGGTGAGGCCGTAGATGCCGGCGCCGCCGCAGCACTCCTGCGCGCCCGCGAGGGGCAGCACTTCGAGGCCCGGGACGGCACCGAGGATGGCCGCGGGCGGGTTCGCCACCCCCTGCGCGTGGAGGAGGTGGCAGGGGGCGTCGTAGGTGACCCTCATGCGCACCTCGGCGCCGGGGAGGGGGCCGCGGTCGGCAAGCAGCTCCGAGATGTCCCGGACGCGGGCGGCGACCGCCGCGGCCCGCTCCGCCATCTCGCCGTCGTGCGCGAGGAGGGCGCCGTATTCGGCCATCGCCGCGCCACACCCGGAGGCGTTCATGGCGAGGAGGTCGACGCCGGCGGACTCGAAGGCCTCCACGTTGCGCCGGGCCATGGCGCGGGCGGCCTCGAGGTCGCCGGCGTGGGCGTGGAGGGCACCGCAGCAGCCCTGGCCCGCCACCGGGACGACCCTGTAGCCGTTGGCCTCGAGAACCCGTTCGGTGGCCTCGTTCACGCGGTTGAAGAGGCCCGCCTGGACGCATCCCGTGAGGAGGCCGACGGTGGGGGGGGCGGTCGTGCCGTTCAGGGGAGGAGTAGCCGGGACCGCGTGGTCCGTGCGGCGCGCCGAGTCGGACGGCCCCTCGGGCAATGAACGCACCGCGGCGGATGCGGCCAGCATGGCCACGCCGAGCCGCGCACCCTTCGGCGGCGCATCGCCCGAAAGCAGCCGCGCCAGAAGGGCGGGAATGCCGCTGGCGCGCAGGATCCGCGCCGTGAGCATGGCGGGACGGGCGATCCAGCCGGTACCGAAGACCCGCAGCAGCATCCGGTTGAGGAGCGGGGGGCGCCTGGCCTCTCCGCCGACGTGTCGCGCCAGTTCGAGGAGCTGGCCGTAGGCGACCCCGGACGGACACACCGGCTCGCAGGCGCGGCATCCGAGACACCGGCTGATGTGAAGCTGGAAGGCGTCGGATTCCGCCGAGAGGCGCCCCTCCACCACTGCGCGCATCAGGTGCAGGCGGCCGCGCGGCGAATCGGCCTCGTCGCCCAGGCGCCGGTAGGTCGGGCAGGCGGGCAGGCAGAAGCCGCAGTGCACGCAGTTGAGGAGCCCCTCTTCCTGTTCCTTGAGCGCCTGGGCCAGCGTGTCGGTGGCGAGGCTCATGGGCAGCTGGCGGCCAGGGTCGAATTCGGGTCGAAGAGGGCCTTGATCCGCGCCGTCAGCCCCGCCCCCTCCCCGCCACCCCCCGTCCACCCCACCCGCGCCGCCAGCGCGGCGGGCGCCTGGCTCAGCGTGAGCGTGCCGCCCGCTGCCTCCATCGCCTCGCGGCCCCGCGCGAGCCCCTCCGCCAGCGCGGCGAGATCGCCGCCGCCGCACGACCCCCTGACGCGCGCCACCCCCTGAACCGCGTCGGCGCAGGTCGCGCCATCGGCCAGCGCGGCGATGGCCCGGGCGCTCTCCAGCGTGTCGCCCAGGCGGCCGGGCAGCGCCGCCAGCCGCGCGACCAGCTCCGCGCCGGCCTCCCAGCCGATGCGCCGCTCGTGGAAGGCGCGGCTTTCGCCGCCCCGCAGCGCCGCCGCAGGCTCAGCGCCCACTGCCGCGACGATCCGCGCGAATCCCTCCTCCACCTCGCCCGTGCCGCCCAGCAGCCTCACCGCGACCGCCGCCGCGTGGCCGACGCCGCCCTCATCCCCCTCGATCACCTCCACCGCGGCTGCATGCACGTTATGCATGCACACCTTCCGCGCGACCGCAACCGCACCCGGCGCGTCCCCGCCGAAGAGCAGCGTGGCGTCGGCCTGCGGGCGCGGGAAGAGGCGGACCGAGACGCGGGTGATGATGCCCAGGCTGCCGCGGCTGCCGGTGAAGAGGCGGACGAGGTCGTAACCGGCCACGTTCTTCACGACCCGGCCGCCGATGCGAAGGATGCGGCCGTCCCCCGTCACCGCCTCGAGCCCCAGAACGTTGTCGCGCGTCGCCCCATAGTGCGCCCCAAGCGGCCCCGAGACGCCCGTGGCCACCGCGGCTCCGAGTGTGCCGGTGTCGCACGCCGGTCCGTCGAACGGGAGCCATTGGCCGTTCGGCTCGAGCACCCGCGCGAGGTGGTTCAGGCCGATCCCCGCGCCGGCTGTGAGGGTGAGGTCCGCCGGCTCGTAGTGGTGCACGGCGTCCAGGCGTTCCGTCGACACGATCCGCGGACCGCCGGTCGCGCGGCTCCTCCGGCTTCCGCCAGATCCGGTTCCCCCGCCCGAGCCGACGCCCCAGCCCCCCGCACCCAGCCACGTTCCCCGCCCGGCCGGAAGCAGGCGCGTCCCCGCTTCGCCCGCCTCGCGCACCAGCGCCCGCACCTCCTCGGCCGATTCGGGCAGGAGGACCGCGCCTGGAGCGAGTCCGGCGGCGAGCGCGGCTTCGCTCATGCGTGCGCCGGCGCGGCTACCGGTTCCTCGCCCGCGGCGCCCTCGCGCCAGGCCGCCCGCAACGGGTCGGTCTCTTCGGGAAGGACCTTGCCGGGGTTCATGACGCCGTCGGGATCGAAGACGCGCCGGATCCCCCACATGGTGTCGAGCTCGCTGGGCCCGTAGATGAGGGACATGTGGTGCTTCTTGTCGAGGCCGACCCCGTGCTCGCCGGTGATCGTGCCGCCCGAGTCGACGCAGATCTGCATGATCTCCTTCGAGGCCCTCTCCACCCGCTCGAGTTCGTCCTCGTCGCGGCGGTCGAAGAGGATGTTGGGGTGGAGATTGCCGTCGCCGGCGTGGAAGACGTTGGCGACGACGAGGTCGTAGCGCCTGCCGATCTCGGAAATGCCCTTGAGGATCGCCGGCAGGGTTGTGCGCGGCACGGTGGCGTCCTGCACCAGAAGGTCGGGCGCGATCCGTCCCATTGCTCCGAAGGCCTTCTTGCGCCCCTTCCAGAGCGCCAGCCGCTCGTCCTCGTCCTTCGCGCTGCGCACCTCGCGGGCCCCGGCCCGGCGGCAGAAGTCGGCGGCCCGGCCGGCCTCGGCGTCCAGCCCCGCTTCCAGGCCGTCGAACTCGATCACCAGCGCGGCTTCGGCGTCGGTGGGGTAGCCGGCGGCGAAGACGCTGTCCTCGACGGCGCGGATCGTCGGCCCGTCGATGATCTCCATCGCGGCCGGCAGCAGCCCGGCGCTCACGATGTCCGACACGGCCTGGCCGGCATCCTCGATGCGGTCGAAGATCCCCAGCAGGGTGCGCACCCCCTCCGGCACTGGCAGCAGCCCCACCTCGATCTCGGTGGCGATTCCGAAGCACCCCTCCGAGCCGACGAAGAGGCCGACCAGGTCGTACCCCGGCGCCTCGCGCCCCTGCCCTCCCAGCCGCACCACCGATCCGTCGGCGAGGACGACCGTCAGCCCGGTGACGTAGCGCGAGGTCACCCCGTACTTGAGGCAGTGGGGCCCGCCCGAGTTCTCGGCCACGTTGCCGCCGATGGTGCATGCCGTCTGCGACGAGGGGTCCGGGGCGTAGTAGAGGCCGTGCGCGGCCGCCGCCGCCGACAGTTCGGCGTTGATCACGCCCGGCTGCAGCACCGCCCTGCGATTGGCGGCGTCGATGGTCAGGATGCGGTTCATGCGGGCGGTGCCGATGATGACCGCCCCGCCGAGCGGCACGGCGCCCCCCGACAGCCCGGTCCCCGCCCCGCGCGGCACGATGGGGAGGCCGTGGCGGGTGATGGCCGCGACAGCGCGCCGCACCTCGTCGGTCGTGCGCGGGAGGACGACGGCGCCGGGACGGTGGCGGTAGGCGGTCAGCGCGTCCGACTCGTAGACGAGCAGGCGGTCCCGGTCGAAGATGACGCCATCCTGCCCGCAGATGCCGGTCAGGGAGACTGCAAGGGATTTCGGTATCATGCGGCCAAGCTATTCCCGGGGGGACAGGTAGTCCAGAATCGCCGCCACGCTGCTCATGGCCATGGCGCGGATCTGCGGCGGGAGGTCGCCGTAGACGTGCCGCGTGATGGCGCCCACGGCGGTATGCCCCTCGGCGAGGGCGCGCCGCACCATGTCGATCCGCGCCAGGCGGTGGTTGCGGAAGCGCGCGATGGCCCGGGCCGGGTCGCGGATGGTGGGGCCGTGGGCCGGATGGAGGAGGCGGGGCGCGAGGGCTTCGACCCTGTCGAGAGAGTGGAGGTAGTGCGCGACCGACCCGCTGTACTCGCCGACCCACGTGGTGTCGCCCTCGCCGAGGATGAGGTCGCCGACGAAGACCGAGTCGTTGCTTGTGAGGTGGAAGCAGAAGTGGCGGCGGGCGTGGCCGGGGGTGGAGATGGAGACGAGATCGCCGTCGCTGGTGGCGAATCGCTGCCCGTCGGCGATGGCGTGATCGCCTCCCGGGCCATGGACTTCCGCGCCGACCGCGCGGGCGAGCCCGGCCGCCCCTGCCGCGTGGTCGTCGTGTGCGTGGGTGAGGAGGATGGTGACCGAACGTGCGCCGGATACCGCATCCGCCAGGACGGCCAGGTGGGACTCGATGTCCGGTCCCGGATCGATGATCGCCGCCACCGCCCCGCCCACCACGTAGGACCGCGTCCCCGACAGGGTGACGGGTCCCGGGTTGGGCGCGAGGAAGGACCGGACGCTCACGGTGTGCTCGTCATCGGCACCGTCCGGGCCCCGCGGGCCGGCCCCGCGTGCAGGATCGCTGCTAGCGGCGCTCGCGCGCGAGCTGCTCGGCGAGCTTGTCGGCGATCAGCTGAAGCGCGGCCTCGTCGAGATCGGTGAAAGCATCCGCACTGTGCGAGTCGATGTCGAACTGCCCGAAGATCTCGCCGCCGGCCCGGATGAGCACCACGATCTCCGATTTCACGTTCGGACTGCACGCCAGGTACCCGTCGAACTCCGACACGTCCGGAACATTCTGGTTGGTGCCATGGGCGACCGCCGTCCCGCACACGCCCTGTCCCACCGGGATCTTCGCGTGCTCGGTCGGCGCGCCCATGTAGTTGTGGAGCCAGAGCTCCAGCCGATCGTCGGTGAGCAGGTAGACACCCACCCAGTTGTAGCGGTCGTCGGACTTGTAGAGCGCCCGTACGGCATGGCGCAAAAGGGCGTCCGAAAGATGTCCCTCTTCCCGCATCTCCTGCAGTTCCCTGACAACGTAGCGTGCGTCGATCATTCAGTATTGTTCCAAGAGTGAAGGGTAGCCGCTCAATATAGGCAAGTCGCAGGCAGGCCGCTTACCCCCGTCCGAAGTCGACGCCATCGTCGAGCCGCTCGACAAATGCCGCCAGGAGACGCGCCGCGTGGAAGAGGTCGGCGGTGTCCACGATCTCGCAGGGCGAGTGCATGTACCGGTTCGGAATCGACACCAGCCCGGTGGGCACCCCGCCCCGGGCCAGGTGGATGGCGTCCGCATCGGTAGCCGTGCGCAGCGGCGCGGCCTGGATCGAATACGGGATGTCGCTGGCCTCCGCGGTCTCGGCCAGCATCTCGAACACTCCGGGGTGCGTCGCCGAGCCCCGCGTCAGAACCGGGCCGCCCCCCAGCGAGTGCTCGCCCACCTCGGTCTTCTCCACCCCCGGCACATCCGTCGCGTGCGTGACGTCCACGACCAGGGCCACATCCGGCGACAGATCGAAGGCGCTGGTCCTCGCGCCGCCGCCCGAATAGCCGATCTCCTCCTGCGCGGTCGCCACGGCCACAGCGCCCGCGACGCCCTCCCCCTCCCCCAGCAGGCGCAGCGCCTCGAGCACGACAAAGGCGCCCACGCGGTTGTCGATCGCCCGGCTCGCGACCCGGTCCCCCGCCAGGCGCACCATCCCGGCGTCGATCACGGCCGGGTCGCCGACGCGCACGCCCATCTCCTTCAACTCGTCCAGCGAAGACGCCCCGACATCGATCCACAGCTTCTTCACCTTCACGGCCTGGTCGCGCTCCTTCGCCTCCATCAGGTGGATCGCCTTGCGGCCGATCACCCCCGGCACATCGCCCTGCGCGCCCAGCACGCGAACGCGCTGCCCCACCAGCACCTGCGCGTCCCATCCGCCGATCCCGGCGAAGTAGAGCAGTCCGGACTTGTCGGTGTGGGTCACCTGAAGGCCGATCTCGTCGATGTGGCCCGCCAGCAGCACCAGCGGCCTCGCCTCCCGCCGGACCGCCGCGTAGCTGTTCCCGACGACGTCCGACCAAACCTCTGCGAACGATCCGGCCTCGTCGCGCCACACACGGGCCGGCCTGGTCTCGAACCCCGACGGGCCGGGCGCGTCAAGCAGGCGTTCCAGGAAGGCTATGTCGTGGCTCATCGATCTCTTTGCTTCGGGGGACGCGTGCCCACTTCCCCGCGCCGGGTCGTGGCGTCGCCTCCCGGAGAGAAGACCGTGAATTCGACGGTCCCCTCGCTGATGCGGCGCTCGAGCCTGCGCTTCACGGCCCCCTGAAGCCAGCGGCGGGACAGGGGCAGCAGGAGGCTGAACCCGGCGATGTCGGTGAGGATCCCGGGCGTCAGCAGGAAGGCGCCGCCGACGAGGATGGAGAGGCCGTCGAGGAGCGCGCGGCCCGGCAGGCGGCCCGCCGCCAGCTCCTGCTGCACCGCGAGGAAGGCGCGCAGCCCCTGGTGCCGGGCCAGCGCCGCCCCCGCGACTCCCGTCGTCACGACGAGCGCGATGGTGGGCAGAAGGCCGATCACCTGAGCCACCTGGAGGAGGATCGCCAGCTCCACCAGGGGCACGGCAACGAAGAGGAAGATCAGTCTGCTGAGCAAGGGTCCGGTCCGCGTGGGGATGTGCGGGGATTATCCCCCGCCGGTCATCCAATGTATATTCTTCGCCCGTGCAGGAGTGCCGAGTAGCCCGCAACGGGAGTGCCGGGCGGCCCGCAACCGGGTTGCCCCGCGCCGTGCACCTGGACGCAATGCGAGGAACAATGAAAGACACATATTTCCGAAAGGGCTTCGGCCTCAAGACCGAGGTGAAGCCCCTCATCGAGTCGGAATACCACTCCGCCCTGCTCGAGCGCCTCAGGTCGCGCGCCTACGAGGACCGGTTCGGCGACATCAAGGTCCGCCTCGCCAAGGACTTCGGCTTCTGCTACGGAGTCGACCGCGCGGTGGACTACGCCTATCAGACCCGCCACAAGTTCCCCGACAAGCGCATCTTCCTGGTCGGCGAGATCATTCACAACCCCCACGTGAACCATCGGCTGCAGGAAAAGGGGATCGAGTTCATCTACCCGGACGACGAGGGAACCTTCGATTTCGACCACATCACCGGCGACGATGTCGTCATCATCCCCGCCTTCGGCGTCACCCTGCACGACCTGAACACCCTCAAGGCGACCGGCTGCGTCCTCGTCGACACCACCTGCGGCTCGGTGCTGCTCGTGTGGAAGCGGGTCGCCAGCTACGCGCGCGACGGATTCACCGCCGTCATCCACGGCAAGTACCGCCACGAGGAATCGCGGGCGACGGCCAGCCAGGTCCGGCTCCATGACGGCGGCAAGTACATCATCGTGCGGAACATGGAGCAGGCCGAGGAGGTCGGCGCCTACATGTGCGGCCTGCCGGGGCACCTGAGCCGCGACGAGTTCATGCAGCGCTATGTGAAGTGCACCTCGAACGGGTTCGATCCCGACAGGGATTTGAAGAGGGTCGGCGTGGCCAATCAGACCACCATGCTCGCGACGGAATCGCTGGCCATCGCGGCGCGCCTGCGGGAGATGATGGCCGGGTCGTTCGGGGAGGAGCACGCGCAGGGGCACTTCCGGTCGTTCGACACGATCTGCTCCGCGACGCAGGAACGTCAGGACGCGGTGCTGGAGATGATGCAGGAGCCTCCCGACGCGATGATCGTGGTGGGCGGCTACAACTCCTCGAACACGAACCACCTTGCCCACCTCTGCCGCGAGTACACCCGCACCTGGCACATCAAGGACGCATCCTGCATCGATGTCGACACGGGCGCGATCCATCACAAGCCCGAACTGGATCCGCACGCTCCCGAGGTGACCGACTGGGACTGGTTGCCTCCGGGGCCCTTCAACCTGGGGATCACCGCCGGCGCATCGACGCCGGACAACGAGATCGGCAAGGCGCTGGCCAGGCTACTGGCGGTGAGGGGCGTCGAGGTGGAGTTGTAGCGGGCACTGGCCAGGCCACTGGCGGCGGCGCCGGGCGCCCGCGCATTCACATCCCCGGCGGCGTGAACCTACCGTCGATCGCAGTCCAGCCGCCATCCGCGAAGAGCACCGTTCCGGTCACATAGCTCGCGGCGTCGGACGCGAGAAACACCGTCGGCCCCGCCATCTCGCCGGCGCTCCCCCAGCGGTTGAGGATGTTCCGCTGCGCATAGGCGCCGTACCAGTCCGGGCTCCCCTTGATCGGCGCCGTGAGGGGCGTGTCGATGACCCCCGGGGCAACCGCGTTCACGCGCACCCCGTGCGGCCCGAGTTCGGCCGCCGCGGCGCGCACCATCTGCACGATCCCCGCCTTGGTGGCGGCGTACATGCTCTGCCCGGGCTCCACGACAACCGAGCGGATCGAGCTGAAGAGGATGATAGACCCGGACCCCTGCGCCCGCATGATCCGTCCGGCCGACTGAATGACGTGCGCGCCCCCCTTGAGGTTGAGCCCCAGGACGCGGTCGATCTCGTCGTCGGTGTAGTCGAGGAGCGGCTTGCGCACGTTCACGCCGGGAGTGCAGACCACGACGTCGAGCGTTCCCCCCGCGGCCGCGACGCCGGCGAAGGCGGCCGTGACGGCCTCGCCGTCGAGGATGTCGAGCGCGGCCGAGTCCGCCTCGCCCCCCGCCTCGCGGATCGCTGCAGCCGTGCGGGCCGCGGCATCCCCGTCGATGTCGAGGCAGGACACTCGCGCCCCCGCCTCGGCGCAGCCGGCCGCGACCGCCTCGCCGATTCCGGAACCGCTGCCGACGATCGCCGCGGTCTTTCCCGCGAGGCTGAACATGGAGGCCATGGGGTGTCTCTTTCGGGGTTTCGAGTGACGCGAGAAGGTGGCAGAATGTAAAGAGAAGATGACATCATGGAACCCGTCGGCCCGCGGACCGAGCTCCGCTTCAAGGAATCCGAGTGTGCCGAACCGCAGCAAGCGACTGAGCCGGGCCCGCGCCAGGGACCGCGTTATGGCCGAGGTGGAGGCCGCCCGCGACGAGATCGTTGCCTTCACGTGCGACATGATCCGCATGCCCACGGTGAACCCCCCGGGCGACGCCTACCCGGAGTGCGCCGAACTGATCGGCCGATGGATGGCTCGTGCCGGGTTGGCCGTGCAGTACATCTCGGCGGAAGGGCGTCCCGAGCACACCGCTGCGCACCCGCGCGTGAACGTCTTGGGGCGGGGTGAGAGGGATGTCGCTCGTCCCCGGCTGCACCTCAACGGCCACTTCGATGTCGTCCCCCCCGGCGACGGCTGGACGGTGGACCCCTTCGCAGGCGTGGTCCGAGACGGACGCATCTACGGACGCGGCGCCTCCGACATGAAGTCCGGGATCGCCGCCGCCCTCTTCGCGATCGAGGCCATCCGCCGGGTCGGCGTGGACCTGGCGGGCGCGGTGGACATCAGCGCCACCGTCGACGAGGAGAGCGGTGGGTTCGCGGGCGTGGCCCACCTTTGCGAGACGGGGGTCATATCCGCTGCGGAGACCGGCTACGCAATCATCCCCGAGCCGTTCGGGCCAACGCGCGTTTGCGTGGGACACAGGGGTGTCTACTGGTTCGACATCGTCGCCCACGGCCGCGCCGCCCACGGCAGCATGAGCCACCTCGGCCGCAGCGCCATCGAGGACATGGGCGCCCTCCTGGAGGCCTTTCGCACAAAGCTCGGCCCCGAACTCGCAGTGCGTCGGTCGGCCCTGCCCGTAGTCCCCGACGCTTCCCGGCACCCCTCGCTGAACATCAACGCCATCACCGGCGGCCAGGCCGGCGAGGCCACCCAGTCACCATGCGTCGCCGACCATTGCGTGGCCACCTTCGACCGCCGCTTCATCCCGGAAGAGCCCTTCGACGATGTCCGGGCCGAAATCGAGCGCCTCGTCGCGGCGACCGTGCGCGACGACCCGGCCCGCCGCTTCAGCCTCGGAGACCGCATGATCGTGCATCCCGTCCACGCGCCCCCGGGATCACCTCTTGTCGCCGCGCTCTCCAACGCCGTGGACACGGTATGCGGCCAGCGTCCCGAACTCGTCGCCAGCCCCGGCACCTACGACCAGAAGCACTTCGCCCGCATCGCCGGCATCGAGCACTGCGTAGCCTACGGCCCCGGCCCGCTGGAAGAGGCTCACCAGCCCGACGAATCCTGCTCCGTCGACGACCTGGTGTCGTGCACGCAGGTGCTGGCGCTCGCCGCGCTGGATCTGGTGGCCAGACCCTGACGTTACGTCATGGTCGGCCGCGTCCGCCGTCGCGGGCGACTAGACGTGCAGCGCCCTCCCCAGCGCCCCAAGCGCTCCCTCCGCCACCGCCTCCGACAGCGTCGGGTGCGGGTGCATGGCCCGGTCGATCTCCTCGGCCGTCGACTCGAGGTGGCGCGCCATGACGAACTCCGCGATGAGCTCGGTGGCGTGCGGTCCGACGATGTGCGCGCCGACGACCTCCGAGTACCTCCTGTCGCGGATCACCTTGACGAATCCCGTGGAGTCGCCCGCCGCCAGCGCACGGCCGTTCCCGGCCCAGGGGAATTTCCCGATCTCGATGTCGAGCCCCTTCTCACGCGCCTGCTCTTCGGTGAGCCCCACCGACGCCACTTCCGGGTGGCAGTAGGTACAGTTGGGCACGTTGCCGTAGTCCACGGTGTGGTGACCGACGCCGGCGATGTGCTCGGCCGCCACCACACCCTCGTGCATCCCCTTGTGCGCCAGCAGCTGTTCGCCCGCGCAATCCCCGACCGCCCACACGCCGGGCACGTTCGTCCGCATCGCGCTGTCGACCGCGATGAAACCGCCGTGCTCGGTGAGCTTGACCCCGGCCTTGTCGAGCCCGAGGTCCTCGGTGTTGGGAACCCTGCCGACGGCCGAGAGCACGTAGTCGACATCGAGCGTGTGCGCCTTGCCCTTCCTGTCGGTGAAGGCGATCGACACGCCGTCGTCCTTCACGGTGGTGGACTCGACCCGCGCACTCGTGAAGATGTCCATCCCGCGCTTCTTGAACGCCATCGCCACGGTCCGGGATGAGTCCTTGTCCTCCAGCGGCAGCACCCGGTCCAGCGCCTCGATCACGGTGACCCTGGTGCCGTACGCGTCGTAGATGTCGGCGAACTCCATGCCGACCGCCCCCGCCCCGACCACCACCAGCGAGCCCGGCGCATCCTCCTGGAAGAGCGCTCCGGTCGACGACCAGATCCGTTCCTCGTCGATCTGCAGAAAGGGAAGGCTGCGTGGACGCGACCCGGTGGCGATGATGATGTTTGCCGCGGTCACCGTCCGCTTCTTGCCGCCCTTGTCGACCTCTACGGCACCGCCGCCGAGCAGCCGCCCGTAACCCTCGATGTGGGCGACCTTGTTCTTTTTCAGCAGGAAGCTGACGCCGGTCGACAGACGGTTGGCGACCGAACGGCTCCGCTCCTGGGCGGGACCGAGGTCGGTCGCGAAGCCCTCGAAGGAGATGCCGTGGCCCGCCGCCCCCTTCAGTTCGTTGACCATCAGCGCGCTGCTCAGAAGCGCCTTGGTCGGGATGCAGCCGACGTTGAGGCACACGCCGCCCAGCTTGTCCGCCTCGATGCACGCGGTCTTCAGACCGAGCTGGCCCGCGCGGATCGCGGCGACGTAGCCGCCCGGCCCGCCGCCGATCACGACAACGTCGAAGTCGGTCTTGTTGTTTGAATTGCCTGCCAAGGGAAGGACCTCTCTTCAGGGTGTGACTTGGAGCCGCTGACCGGCAGCCCGTGAAAAGCTAACAGCGCTCGGCGAGCCCCCGATTGCCTTCGAGGCCGGGATGCAAGGGCTATCGCCGCGCCGTCAGGTCGTCGCGATAGACCTCGCCGCCCTTCATCACCCACATCACGCGCTCCAGCACCGTGATGTCGTCGAGCGGATTGCCGGGCACCGCGATGACGTCCGCGTACTTGCCGGCCTCCAGAGACCCGACATCCGCCTCCCAGCCCATGATCATGGCCGAGGTGCTGGTCGCCGAAGTGATGGCGTCCATCTCGCTCTGGCCGGCCTCGATGCGAACCTGGAATTCGCGCGCGTTGTGGCCGTGCTCGAAGACGCCGGCGTCGGTGCCGAAGCCGATGGTGAGCCCGGCCTCGACGGCGCGGCGGAAGGTCGAGTTGCGGTAGCGCATCATCTCGGTCGAGCGCCGGATCAGCGGCTCGGGGATGCCCAGGGCCGCGCCGTCCCGCGGGACGATGACGCCGACGTACAGCGTGGGGACGAAGTACGTGTAGTCGCTCTGCTGGAGCATGGCGATCGCTTCGTCGTCCAGCATCGAGCCGTGGTCGATGGTGCGCACGCCGGCGCGGATCGCGGCCTTGATTCCCTCGGTCCCGTGGGCGTGGGCGGCGGTGAAGCGGCCCCACCGGTCGGTCTCCTCGACCGCCACCGCGATTTCTTCGTCCGAGTACTGCTGCGCGCCCGGCGACAGGCCCTGGGAGAGGACCGCGCCGGTGGCCAGGATCTTGGTGAAGTCCGCGCCGTTCTTGTGGTTGGTGCGGACCGCGGCGCGCACGGCATCGACCCCGTCGGCCAGGTTTCGCACCACCGGCACGTCCACGTAGATGGAGAACTGGCGGGCGTCTCCGGCGCCGCCGGTCGACGAGACGTAGTTGCCGGCAACCTGCATGCGCGGGCCGGGGAGCACGCCTTCGCTGATGATGTCGCGCAGGTCGATGTCGGTGTAGGGCCAGGTGGGGCCCATGTCGCGGACGGTGGTGAAACCGGCGCGCAGCGTGGTGAGCGCGTTCGCCGCACCCCAGAGCGCTGCCTGGGCGGGGGTGGTGGTGGTGAGGACCTCCTCCCAGTGCGTGCCGACCCTGTCGGTGAGGTGGGTGTGGAGGTCGATCAGGCCGGGGAGGAGGGTGGCGTCGCCGAGGTCGATGACGATTTCGCCCGACAACGCGGCGGCTTCCGCGCCGACCGCCAGAATGCGGTCGCCTTCGACGAGGACGGCGCCGGGTTCGGTGAGGGCCCCTTTTCCGTCGATCATGCGGGCGGCGCGAATGAGGGTGGCCTCCGGGACCGTGACCGCTTCCTGGGCGGCGAGGGGGGTGCCCGCCGCCGTGGCCAGAAGGCACGCCGTGGATGCTGCGAAGAAGATCGAGCGGGGTCTCCAGGTGCGCACGCATGCACGCGGCTCGTCGCGGCGAACGGTCATGTTTGGGGCATCTCCAGGGGCCAGGTCGTGGGGATGGGCACGGAAACGTAAAGTAAACACGACAAAATGTAATGTGTTGATGACATTTGTTGGGCGGACCCCTCGTGGCCCCCGCAGAATTCCGGCAGATCCCTCGTGGCCCCCACTAGATCAGAATCGCCGCCGGCTCTTCCAGGAACGACTTGAGCGTCCCCAGGAAGCGTGCGCCCTGCGCTCCGTCGATCACCCGGTGATCGCAGCTCATCGTGATCCGCATCCGAGGCTGCGCGACCACCTGCCCGTCCACCACGACCGGGCGTTCCTCCACCGCGCCGACCGCGATGATTCCGGCCTCGGGCGGGTTGATGACGGCGGTGAATTCCTCGATCCCGAACATCCCCAGGTTGGAGATCGAGAAGGTCGACCCGGTGTATTCGTGGGGCTGGAGCTTCTTCTCGCGGGCGCGGCCGGCGAGCTCCCGGATCTCCGCGCTGATCTGGCCAAGGCCCTTGGCTTGCGCGTCCCGCACGACCGGAGTGATCAGCCCGTCGGGCACGGCGACCGCCACACCCATATGGACCTGGTTGAAGCGGCGGATGGAATTGCCCTGCCACCAGGCGTTGCACTCCGGGTGGCGGGTGAGCGCGACCGCGGCGGCCTTGATGACCATGTCGTTGAGCGACGCCTTCGCGCCCTGGGCGGCCAGCAGCTCGTTGATCCTGACCCGCGCCTGCAGCGCCCGCGTCATGTCGACATCGACCGTGAGGAAGAAGTGCGGCACGGGCCCGAGCGACTCGCTCAGGCGGCGCGCGACCGTCTTTCGCATCTGGGACAGCGGCAGGTCCTCGAACTCGACCCCGGGTGCGGCGGGCACGGGCACCGCAGGGGCAGCAGCCGCGGCCCTGGCGGCGGCTTCGATGTCCCTCTTTACCACCCGGCCACCCGGCCCCGATCCCTGCACCGCCGCAATGTCGAGCCCGAGATCGCCCGCGAGTCGCCGCGCCACCGGTGAAGCCTTGACCCGCCCCGTCGTCGTCACGGCCGGACCCGCTGCCGGCGGCGTCACGGCGCTGGCCGCTGGCCCGTCGTCACCCTCACCCGGGCCAGTCGCTACGGCCGCGGGCCCATCGCCCGCCGCCGGAACTTCCGCGGTCGCCTGAGAAGCCCCGTCCGCCGGAACTCCCGCGGCCGCCGGCGCCCCGCCCCCCAACCCCGCCACCAGCTCGGCGACGTCCTCATCCGCCTCCGCGATCACCGCGATCACGTCGCCCACCGGCGCCGCGACGCCTTCGCCCACCAGGATCCTGCGCAGCACGCCGGTCCCGCGCGCCACCAGCTCCATCGTCGCCTTGTCGGTCTCGATCTCGGCGAGGATGTCTCCCTGCGCCACCGCGTCGCCCTCCCCCTTCAGCCACTTGACGACCTGGCCCTCCTCCATCGTGGGCGACAGCGCTTCCATGTGAACCTTGGTTGCCATTCTATGCCTTCTCGGGTTCTTGCCCCCGGCGCGCCCCGGCGCTGCGGGCGCACGGCGGGATCGGGTTCACGGTCTCAGGCGGCCGGCAGATACAGCACCTGCCGGCACGCATTCACCACGGACTTCGCACTCGGCTTGGCGAGCTGTTCCAGGTTCTTCGCATACGGCATCGGGATGTCGGCCTGCGTGACCCGGACCACCGGCGCGTCGAGATCGTCGAACGCTTCGTCCTGGATCAGCGACACGATCTGCGCACCCACACCCGCGAACGGCCACCCCTCCTCCAGGTACACCACGCGGTTGGTGCGGGCCACGGTCTCCAGGATCGCGTCCGCGTCCAGGGGCCGGATCGAGCGCAGATCGAGCACGTCGGCCTCGATCCCGTCCCGGGCGAGCAGACCGGCGGCCTGGAGCGCCACATGCACCATCTTCCCATGGGTCACGATGCTCACGTCGTCGCCGGATCGCTTCAGATCCGCCACGCCCAGCGGGATCACGTATTCGCCGTCGGGAACCTCGCCCCGGACGTTGTAGAGCAGCTCTCCCTCCATCACCGCCACCGGGTCGTCGTCGCGGATCGCCGCCGCGAGCAGTCCCTTGGCGTCGGCCGGCGTCGCCGGGGTGACCAGCTTCACGCCGGGCGCGTGCACGTACCAGGTCTCGCACGCCTGCGAGTGCTGGGCCGACAGCTGCAGCGCCGCGCCGGTCGGGCCGCGGAAGACGATCGGGACCGCGATCTGGCCGTTGCTCATGTAGAGCATCTTGGCGGCGCTGTTGATGACCTGGTCGAGCGCGAGCAGGGAGAAGTTGAAGGTCATGAACTCGCAGATCGGACGCAGGCCGGCCATCGCCGCGCCCACGCAGAGCCCCGCGAAGCCGAGTTCGCTGATCGGCGAATCCACGACGCGCTGGTCCCCGTACCGGTCCAGCATGCCGCGCGACACCTTGTAGGCGCCGTCGTACTCGGCGACCTCCTCGCCCATCAGGAAGACCGAGTCGTCGCGGTCCATCTCCTGGCACATGGCCGCGTTGAGGGCGTCGCGATAGGTCATCTCAGCCATCGGCGGACCCTCCGGCGCCGGGCGCCGCGGCCCGCCCGTCCAGGAAGAGCCGGCCGTGCTCGTTGATCTCGGCGTAGACGTGGTCGTACAGTGTCGACGGGTCCGGGAGCGGCGACGCGTCGGCGAAGTCGGCCGCGTCCTCGCAGATCGCGCGCGCCTTCTCGTCGATCGCCTCCAGCTCCTCCTGCGTGAGCAGCCCCGCCTCCATCATCCGGTCGCGCAGGATCGTGATCGGATCCTGCTGCGTAATGTGAGCTTCGACCTCTTCCTTCGACCGGTAGGTCCCCGACACCGGGTCCGACATT
The DNA here is from genome assembly GCA_965211645.1 of Longimicrobiales bacterium. Classification (GTDB taxonomy): domain Bacteria; phylum Gemmatimonadota; class Gemmatimonadetes; order Longimicrobiales; family Gaopeijiaceae; genus Bin94. The sequence continues at coordinate 2,612,123 of OZ242947.1, forward strand.
GAGTGACCCCGGAACCGGTAGGTGAGGGCGTTCACGAACTGCGGCCCCGCCCCGGCCCTCACCTTCCCGGCCAGATCCTCGAAGAACCGGTACGTCTCCAGCACATCCTGTCCATTGATCGTGTGCGCCGGAATCCCATACCCGCCCGACCGGGCTTCCATATCCGTCGCGGAGACGCGCGAGAAGGCGGTGCCCATCCCGTAGCCGTTGTTCTCGACGACGTAGATTACCGGCAGCCGCCAGATCGCCGACATGTTGAGCGACTCGAGGAAGGCCCCCTGGTTGACGGCCGCGTCGCCCATGAAGCAAACGCAGACCTGGTCTCCGCCGCGGTACTTGATCGCCCACGCCAGCCCGGCGCCCATCGGGATCTGTCCCCCGACGATCCCGTGTCCGCCCATGAACCCCAGCGAGGCGTCGAAGAGGTGCATGGAGCCGCCGCGTCCGCCCGAACAGCCTGTGGTCCTGCCGTAGAGTTCGGCCATCGCCGCCCGGGGCGTGATGCCTTTCGCGATCGCCTGCGTGTGTTCCCGGTACGCGGTGATGACGATGTCGTCCGCCCGGAGAGGCTTGATCGCGCCGGCCGCGAGGGCTTCCTGGCCGATGTGAAGATGGCAGAATCCACCGATCTTGCCGATTGCGTATGCCTCTTCGGCTTTCTCCTCGAAGCGGCGGTAGAGGAGCATGTCGGCGAGCAGCGAGCGGAGCTCCTCGCTGGAAAAGCCCTCGATGCCCGAGGCCACCGATCCGGCCTCCCCGTCAACACGCGAGACCCCGGTGCCGTCCACCTTCGCGTCCACCTCACCCGTCGCTTGCGCCATCGCCTCAGCTCCCGGCCGCGGCGGCGCGCCCGGGAGGCCGCCCGCTGGTACGAAGCCGGACCAGGGCCGGGCGCCGCACGAAATCATCCACCCGTGCCTCCGCCCCGGCTGCACGGCCTGCCCCGATGCCCGCCGGCCCCGGCCTCTCCGCCGGCGCCGGGATATCGGCCTCCATCACCTCGCGGATGCTGCCCGGCCCGCCCGCCTCCACCTCGCGCGCCTGCTCCTTCGCGTGGTAGCTGGACCGCACCAGCGGCCCCGATTCTACGTGACGGAAGCCGTACTCTCCCTCGCCGATCCGCTTCCACTCGGCGAACTCGTCGGGCGTCACCCACCGGGCCACCGGAATATGCTGGCGCGACGGGCGCAGGTATTGCCCCAGCGTCAGGATGTCGACCGCCGCCTCGCGCAGGTCGGCCATCGCCTGGCGGATCTCGCCCGCCTCCTCGCCCATCCCCAGAATGATCCCCGTCTTGGTCAGCATCGAGGGGTCGATGCGCTTGGCGCTGCCCAGATACGAGATCGAGCGCCAGTAGCGGCCGCCGGGCCGAACTTCCGGGTGCAGCCGCTCGACCGTCTCGAGGTTGTGGCCGAGGATCGCCGGGCGCGCGTCCATCACGGTGCGCAGCGCCTCCTCGTCGCCCTTGAAGTCGGGGATCAGCACCTCGACCGAGCAGTGCGGCAGCCGGGCGCGCACCTCGCAAATCGTCGCGGCGTAGATGCTCGCCCCGCCGTCGGCGAGTTCGTCCCGGTTGACCGAGGTGATGACGACGTGGTCGAGCTCCATGGCGGCGATCGTCTCGGCGACGCGCCTGGGCTCGTCCAGGTCGAGTTCGGTGGGCATGCCGTGCGCCACCGCGCAGTATTTGCAGGCGCGGGTGCAGACATCGCCCAGGATCATGAAGGTGGCCGTCCCCGCCTCCCAGCACTCGCCGATGTTGGGACAGCCGGCCTCCTCGCAGACCGTGTGCAGCGACTGGCTGCGCATCAGCCGCTTCAGGCGCAGGTAGTTCGGTCCCCCGGGGGAGCGCACCTTGAGCCACGACGGCTTGCGCGAGGTGATGGGGATGGTCTCCACGCCGCAGTGCGCCGGGATCCGGGACGAGCCCTTCGGCTTGACCCGGCCGGTGTCCTTGCCTGCGGGCGCGTAGCCGCCCTCTCTATTCGCTTCCGACGGAATCACTTTCCGTGTTTCTCCGATACTCGATTTTGATGCCCCCCGGCCGCTCCGCTACCTGCACGGCGCGCCGCGCCGGAGCCGACAACAAGCCCATCGCCCCCCGGCCAACAGGGCCGTGAATCATAAGAAAGTCGTGCATTGCGCACCATGGAAGGGCGGTCAGGGCGCTCCCGGGACTCGAAAACCGGCAGGGAACCCCTACCGCAACAGGTAGCCCACGCCCAATCCCAGGTACGTGCCCACCGCATACCCGAACAGCCCCATCACCACCCCGGGGAGCACCAGATGCCGCCATTCCCGCGAGATCGCCACGGCGAGCGCGCTCGACGGCCCCCCGACCGCGGCCTGCGAAGCCACCGCCACGGTGCCGATGTCCAGGCGCAGCAGCCGCCCGGCGCCGAAGACGAAGACCCCGTGAATGGCCACGACGACCAGGGTGAAGAAGAAGACCTCGGAGCCGACTGCGGCGATCTCCGAGAACCGGGACATGATCCCGATCAGCACGAAGAAGAAGTGCAGCCCCACCGACCCGAACTGCATCGCGCCGGGCGCGTCGCGATAGAACCGCGAATGGCCCAGGATCAGGGCCAGCGTCGTCAGCCACACGATCGCGGGGATGTTCGGGACCCACGGGATGAACGGCATGGTTTCCCTCAGCCACCCGGGGAAGCTCTCCCCCAGCCATTCCGATGCGAAGACGAGGATCAGCCCGGCCGCGAAGAGCTTCGCGATGCCGATGGCCGACAGCTTCTCGGTGGCGAAGTACGGGTGATGCTCGGACCGTTCGTCGGATGAATCCTCCGCAACTTCGTCCGATGTTTCTTCCGAGCCTGCCTGCGGCCTACCCCCCCCGGGGGGGCTTGCGTCCGAACGAACCGGCGCATAGAACCGTCCCAGCCACATCGGCAGCATCAGGCAGGCGCCCATCCAGACCCCCGTCATCACCGCGTCGGCGGCGTTCAGGCCCGCGAAGAGGGCGCCGGTCAGCCCGAGCTCCCTGCCCACCGACACGAAGTTCACCGACCCGCCCGAGTAGGTGCCCGTCAGCGCCCCCGCGATTCGCCAGGTATCGTCGGCGAAGCGCTCATGGTAGAGGAACGCCGCCACGAAGGCGCCCAGCATGGTGCCGATGACCGCGACGGCGAACGCCCCGGTCATTCGCGGCCCGGCCTTCCTCAGGTCGCGCAGGTTGACCGACAGCAGGAGCCACGCGATCGACACCGATGTGACCGGCCCGAGCACCGCGTCGTAGACCGGCGAGGAGGCGGGGACGAGCCCCGTGTTCGACAGAATCGCACCGAAGATGATGGCCAGCATCGACGCGCCCACCTTCCCGAGCGCCGGGAAGCGGTAGTCGAGCCAGAAGGCCAGTGCCGCGACGGCGGCGATCAGGGTTGCGAGGGCGAGCGGTGCCTGGATCATGATGAGCGAACCTTCCTCAAGGGGACCCCGAGAGATACGCTTCGGCTTCCTCCCGCAGGATCGGCAGGAGCCTGCCGTGCCCGTGTCCTTCCCGGCCCTGGCCGTATTCCTCCAGCCCCGCCTGCAATTCCTCTTCGTATACGTCGAGGAAGGTGCGGTAGTGGGCGGCCGCCCTCTCGCCGTCGCCGATCAGCAGGGCACCCTGCGCGGCCGCGGCCAGACAGAGCAGGTGGGTGGGCCGTTGCGCCAGCCCCTCCTCGGCGATGGCCAGGGCCAATTCGCCGTTGCCGGCCGTGGCGTGCAGCAGCGACAGGTGAAAGCGGTCGTCCAGCGAAAGCGCGGCGATCAGATCGTACGAGGCGATCGCCATCGGCAGGAACATGCTGGCCTGCGCCTGGTCCCCCGCTTCCACCGCGGTCATTACCCGGTTGAAGAGCCGGCTCGCAGCCTCCCTGGGGGTCATGGAGTCCAGGTCGACGGCGTTCGTGGGCCCCAGAGCCGTGACCGGCGCGCCCTCACCACCCCCGGCCGGCGGCGGCGACAGCGTGATCTCGCGACCGCCGCCGCCCCGCAGCACGAACACCGTCACCAGCGCGAACGCGAGCATCCCCGCGACGGCCCAGGGAACTCGTGCGCCCAGGCCGCCGGCCCTCGCGGCAACCGGATGCAACGCCGCCCCGCACTGGGTGCAGAACCGGTCATCCACCGCGGTCGGCGCGGAGCAGGACGGACAGGCCGGCCCGCGCAACCCGTAGCCGCACCGGGAACAGAAATTGGCCGAGGCCGAGGTCTCCCGGTGCTGGCAGCGGGGACAGGTTATGCCGGACGCCGTGCTCATCGCATCAGCCTCCGCGCCATGCGATCCGCCTCGCGGTCGGCTCCCCGGTCCCTCCGGCTCGTCCCCCCGCTCATCCGATCAGCCTCCCGCCCGCGATCGCGTTGAAGAACAGCGGCCAGGTCACGATGCTCTGCCCGCGGTAGTTGGGCTGGAATCCGAAGAGGATCACCTCGCCGCTCCCGACCCGCGCCCGCAGCAGCGCCGGCTTCCCGGCCAGCCTTTCGGGCCCGAGCACCCACCCGGCGATCACGGGATCGTCATCGGAATATCGCCCGAGCACCTCGACCCGCTCGTCGTCCACGTCGAAGGCGCGGCTGCTCCGCCAGTACCAGACGGGCGTCGAGCCGTCGTAGCCGGCCGCGAGCGGATCGGCCGCCAAATCCACGCGCAGAATCGATCCCGGCACATAGAAATCGGTGTTGGACAGCCCTGCCACCGCATTCCTCACCCCCAGCCCGAAGAGTCCGGCGGCGAACTCGGCGGCCTCCTCCATCACGACCAGCCGGCCCCCCGATTCCACGAACTCGCGCACCGCCGCGCGCCCCGCCTCGCCCAGGCCTCCCGTGAACCGCTCCGGCAGCGACCCCGCCGGATGTCCTTCGCTGATCGACCGGTCCGACTGGCTCTGGAAGATCAGCACGTCGTAGTCGTCCCCCAGCGACCCCGCCCGGAGCCGCCCGTCGTGGAGCGAATCGTACCGCATCCCGTGCCTGTCCAGCATCCACCGGGTCCACCCCGCGATCATCGGCTCCTGATTGCCCTTGTACATCCCCACGCGCGGCGCGGCGGGCCCGCTCAGCGCATCCGGCAACTCATACTCCACCGAACTCACGGCGATCGGCTCGCTCAGCGCCACATCCGGCTCCGCCGCGAGCGCGTGCGCCTCCGCGCCCATCAGCAGCGGCAGCGTGTGCGCGGTCACGTCGTACGGCCGCTTCGGCGGGCCGCCCGGGAACTCCCGCAGATCCGGGTATTCCTGCTCGCTGAGAAGCGTCTGGGCGAATGACGCATTGGGCTGGCGCATCAGCACCACATGCGAGCCGGCCGGGTAGGCCGCGCCGGCGGCGGCGAAGTCGGCCTCGGCCGTCCTCACCTCCACGTCGCCCATGGTCAGAATCCGGATGATGCTCTCGAGCCCGATCCGATTCTCCTGCCCCGCTGGTAGCACCCACGCCGCGGGCCACTCCTCCCACCCCTCCACCGCGCGCCGGTTCACGGCATGGAAGTTCTCGAGCCAGAAGCGCCGGTTCTTCGCCGCGTTGGTCAGGAGCGCCATAGCGCCCGAGAACTGGTATTCGACGATGTCGGGCAGGCCCCACTCGCCGCCGCGCCAGGGCCAGGGGAAGTTCCAGGCCGCCCGGCCGGCGTCGTACTCGCGCCCGCCCACAACCACTTCCCGCGGCACGTTCACGGTGCTGGCCAGTTGTGCGGACGCGGTCTCGCTGAGGATTCGGGCTCCCCCGTGGTAGTGCATGTAGGCGCGCCCTGGGTGAAAGCCGTCGTAGATGGCGTTGATGACGACGCCCTTCTTCCCCTGGGAAGTCAGCTCCGCGGCCATGTACGCGCCGAGCTGATTGACGGCCGTCACCAGCCCCGGATCCACGTTGGGTTCTATCGGATCGATGTAGGGGGGAAAGAAGATGCGCGCACCCGAGCCCCCCATCTGGTGGATGTCGTGCACGATCTGCGGGTGCCAGTCGTTCTGCGCCCGGACGGTGTGCTGCGTCTCGCTCTGGTAGAAGGTGAACCAGTCGCGGTTGTTGTCGTGGCCGGTGTAGAAGTGGTAGAGCCAGGGCGGCGAGCGGCCCTCGAAGTCGGTGCCGACATGCTCGTTGTAGAAGTCGTTGACCCACTGGGTGCCGTCGGGGTTGAGCGACGGGATCTGGAGCAGGATCACGTTGTCGAGGATTTCCAGCACCTTCTCGTCGGAGGACGATGCAAGGCGGTGGGCCAGTTTGGCGGCCGACTGGGCGCTGCCGACCTCGGTGGAGTGGATCGCGTGGGTGATCATGACGACCGTGCGGCCCTCGTCGAGAAGGCGCTCGAGGTCGTCGGCGCTCGCGACGGTGCGCGGGTCGGAGAGCCGGCGCTGGATGGCGTGCAGTTCGTCGAGCCGCGCGTGGTTGCCCGGACTGGTGATCGTGAGCATCACGAAGGGACGGCCGCGCGTGGTCGGCCCCAGGGTGTCCACGGCGACGCGGTCGCTGGCGCGGGCGAGGGCCTCGTAGTACGAGGTGAGGTCGTCCCAGTTGGCCAGCTGCCGCTCGGCGCCCATGTCGAAGCCGAAGTGATCGGCGGGGCTGGGGACCTGGCCGGAGAGCCCTCCGGGCGCGGCGAACGTGACCGACAGGATGACTCCGAAGGCGGCGTTCACTTTGGCGGTGCGCATGCTGTCTCCTTTGACTGCGGCTGTAGTGACCGCTGCAAATTGATTCCGGGGTGGGCGCCGGTTACCCGCAGAAGTGTGTCTCCTGCCCGCAGAAAGCGTGTCTTTCCCGCAGGATGCCGGTCAAAGCCCTGTTGGCGAGTCTACGAAACGTCCCTCGATTCCGAAACGTTCCTCGACAAGCTCGGCGACCTTTCTGACGCCCCAGGTCTCGGTGGCGTAGTGGCCGCCGAGGAGGACCGTCACGCCCAGCTCCGCCGCCTCGATCGCATGATGATGCTGTGCCTCGCCGGTGACCAGGACATCGATCCCGAGCGCCGCGGCCTCCGCCAGCGTCGAGGCTCCCGCTCCGGTGACGACCGCAACGGACCCGACTTCGCCGGGACCCCCCGGCAAGGTCCTGACTTCGCCCCCGAGCACTTCGCCGAGACGGCTGGCCAACGCTTCCAGCCGTTGCGGTCCCGCGTCGCCGGGTCTCCCCCACCAGCCCACCGGCGCACCGCCGTACTCGCCGAACGGTGTCAGCGCCGTCACCCCGAGGGCGCGCGCCAGGACTGCGCAGTTTCCCAGCTCCGGGTGCGAATCCAGCGGCAGGTGGATGCTGTAGAGCGCGGTTCCGCTTTCGATGAGGGCCTTGATGCGGCGGAAGCGGGGTCCCGTCAGCGGCTGCAGCCCGCCCCAGAACAGGCCGTGGTGCACGATCAGCAGATCGGCCCACTCCCCGGAGGCACGGATCACCGCCTCGCTCGCGTCCACCGCGACGGCGAAGCGCCTTACCGGCCCGCGCGCCTCCACCTGGAGGCCGTTGAGTGCGTTGGAATAGTCGGGCGCGGACGACACCTCGAAGACGTCGTCCAGAAAGTGAACGACATCCTTCAGCGGAACGCCGTGCATGTTGCTGCTGGCGACCCCGTTGGCTGCCGGCGCTCCGTGCCTAGCCCGTCTGGCCCTTTCGTAGCGGGCCGACCCCTGTCCGGACGGTGGTCGCGGCACCCTTCGGCTGCGTCGCGACCTCGCCACCGACCCTCACGGATCCGTTGACGACGCCCCCCTCCTCCAACAGCATCCTCGCCGCCCGGATTTCACCGTCGATCACGGCAGTGGCTCCCAGCTCGAGACGCGATGCGATTTCCAGCTTGCCTTGCACGGTGCCGGCGATCTTCGCGTCAGCCGTCTCGATGTCTCCGGTCACGCGCCCCTGTTTTCCGACGACCACGGCCTTCTTCGCCCGCACGCCGCCCTCCACAGTGCCTTCGATACGGATGGTATCGCTCGACTCGCAGTCCCCCGTGATGCGCAGGCCGGGGCCTATGAAGGAGATTACCGGATCCGTCGCGACCGGGACCGCTGGAGACTTCGCCATGTCTCTCATCACCTTTCCTCTGATTGGTCTCTCTCGCTTTTCAGGGCCCCGTCGATCAGGGGGGCGTTACCATCGAAAGCGGATCGATCGCTCGACCGTTTTGCAGGATCTCGAAGTGAAGGTGGGGTGCGGTCGATCTTCCGGTCGAACCCGAAAGGGCGATGACTTCTCCGCGCCGTACCTTCTGGCCTCTCGACACCACCAAGTATAGCGCGTGACCGTAGCGCGACCAAAGTCCGTCGCCGTGATCGATCAGGACAGAGTGCCCGTAGATGGAATCGATCCCCGCTTCGATGACTTCCCCGCCCCCGGCCGCCCTCACGTACGATCCGCTTGCCACCGCGATATCGATCCCGGGGTGCCCGCCTTCGTCGCCCTCCAGCAACGACTGCGTGATGAACCCTCTCTCTGTCAACGGCCACATGGCGGGGCTGACCGCGGTGTCGCTCGCAAGGTTCCACTCGCCGGCGGCGGCTCCCGGTGTTCCGGGCTGCCACAGCGCCGCGTCCTGGCTTCTTTCGAGGCCGAGAAGAAAGCGCAGTTGCGTCTCCCTGGCCTCCAGGCCCGCCAACCGCTCGGTAAGGAGCTCCACCGTATCCAGCCGGGCCAGGAGATCGGCGTTCTCCCTCCGGAGTTCGTTCGCCAGGATGCTCCGGTTTAGGAAAAGGATGCTGCTGGCCGCCATAACCGTAAGTCCGACCAGAACTAACGACCCCAGAAGGATGATTGTCCTGGCCCTGTGCCGAGTGATCAGGAAACTCCGTGCCCGGGGCCCCCAGTCCGGGATGACCATGATGGTCAGCCTGGGCCGGTCGCCGGGCGCGTTCATGACAGGATCGCCGCCGCGTCGCGGCCCGTGATCGCGGCAAACACCCGCTCGAGATCGCGCGCGCCCTCGAATGCGATGCGCACCGTTCCACGCCCCTCGCCCTTCCAGCCGATCGACACGCGCGCGTCCAGATGGTCGCCCAATGCGACCTCGAGTACTCCTACCGCCGGATCCAACTCCTTGGCTTGCTTTGGCTTACGGCTCTTGTCCCCATCATTCAAAATGTGGCGAACACGCTTTTCGGTTTCCCGGACCGACCAACCCGCGGCGACTGCGTCGCGGGCGAGGTCCGCCGCCTTGATGGGATCATCCAACCCGAGGATCGCCCGGCCGTGACCCATCGACAGGGAGCCGTCCTCGATCAACCGGCGGACCGAGGGTGGGAGCGAGCGAAGGCGCAGCATGTTCGCGACCGTCGAACGACTTTTCCCGACTGCGTCCGCGATTTCCTGCTGGGTATAGCCGAACCGCTCTTTCAGTGCCTGATATCCCTCGGCCTCCTCCATCGGACCGAGTTCTTCGCGCTGGATGTTCTCGACCAGGGCCAGCACGAGCAGAGTCCGATCATCCACTTCGCGTACCTGTGCCGGTATCTCATTCCAGCCCAATTGTTTACATGCCCTGAGCCTCCGCTCTCCGGCGACCAGTTCGTAGCTTCGGCCCGACACGGTCCTCCGCACCAGGATGGGCTGAAGGAGTCCGTTGACCTTGATGGACAGGGCCAACCGGCCCAGCTCCTCGGTGTCGAAGTTGCGACGGGGCTGGAACGGATTGGGCGCGATGGCCCTCACCGGAAGATCGGTCGGCGGAGGAGCGTGCGGCAGTGGCTCGTCCGTTTTCTGCATGTAGTCCCCAAGCAGGGCCCCAAGGCCTCGGCCCAGTCGGTCGCCATTGCTCATGTCCTTACCGCTCCCGTAGTTGTGGTGAGAGTACCCATTCCCGCCATGATCTCTCTCGCCAGGATCGCGTAACGGCGCGCTCCGGCTGATCCCGGGCTGTATTCGCTCACCGGTAGTCCGAAGCTCGGGGCCTCGGCGAGGCTGACATTTCTGGGGATAACGGTCTCGAACACCTTGGGTCCGAAGTACTGCTTGGCTTCCGTAGCAACCTGCCGGGAGAGGCTCAGCCGCTGGTCGTACATCGTTAGAAGGACGCCCTCGATCGCAAGCTTGGGATTCAGTGACCGACGGACGAGACGAATGGTGTTGAGAAGTTGCGTAAGCCCTTCCAGGGCATAGTATTCGCACTGAATCGGAATCAGCACCGAGTCGGCTGCGGCCAGGGTGTTCAGGGTGAGGAGCCCAAGCGAGGGGGGGCAGTCGATGAGCACGAGGTCGCTGCCGGGGGAGAGGGACGAAAGCGCCTCCCGCAGGATGACCTCCCTGTCGCGCACACCGACCAGCTCGACTTCGGCGCCCACGAGGTCGCGATTGGCCGGTACCACCTTCAGGCCGGGATTGAAGACCGTATCGTGGATCGCCCGGAATGCAGGCAGGCCTCGGACCAGCACGTCGTAGATCGTACTGATGTTGTCCCGATCCACGATTCCGAGCCCGGACGAAGCGTTGCCTTGCGGATCCATGTCGACGATGAGCACCCTGGCGCCCTCGCCGGCCATGGCGGCCCCGAGATTAACCGCCGTGGTCGTCTTGCCTACTCCACCCTTCTGGTTCGCCACAGCGATGATTCGGCTCAAGGAGGTATTCTCGTTGTCCTGGCGGGGGGTTGAGATCTCGGATTCCATGAAAAGCTAACACTGTTGGGTGTGTTCCACGTGAAACAAGTCAGCGCCGCGGGTTGTTTCACGTGGAACACGGGCCGCCCGGTCGGGCGCTGGACTCTCCTCGCGCAGCGGCTTTCAACCGGCGGACCAGCGACATTGCGGTCACGGCCTATGCTCTGGAGACCTCCTGGGCGGCTCGCGGGCGGGCCTGCCCGGAACCGAGGGCCGCTTCGCGGGCATCCCCACCGCTTTCCGGGGGTACCACAGCGGTCCCGCCTGGCGCCCCTGAGGCACGCCGGCGGACTTCCATGACCAGGTTCTGCACGTCGGCGGGCGTCACGCCCGGAATGCGACTCGCCTGAGCCAGATTGCTCGGGCGCACCCGCGCCAACTTCTGCCGCGCCTCGACGGACAGCGTCGCAAACTCCTCAAACGGTGTCTCGCCGGGGATCGCGAACTCCGATTGCTGCCTGAGCTTGGCAGCCCGCTCCACTTCCCGGCGGACATAGCCCTCGTACTTCGTGTCGGTCTCCACGGTGGCAAGCACATCGCCGTCGAAGGCCGGCGCTTTCGTTCCGGCCGCTCCCAGAAGCGAGCGCGCGTCGACTCCGGGGCGTTTGAGGAGCTCCCGCGCCCGGACGGAGCGCCGTATGGGTGCGCTGCCGACCGCAGCCAGCAATCCGTTGACGGCTTCGGGGGCGAGCGCCTGGTCCCTGAACCATGCCGTCGCGCGCGACTCCTGGCGCAGACGGTCTTCAAGCGCCGACTGCTGGTCCGAGGTCAGCAAGCCGATCGAGCGGGCGTGCGTGCCCAGCCGTGCCGGGCCGTTGTCCTGCCTGAGCAGAAGGCGAAACTCGGCGCGTGAAGTAAACAGCCGATACGGTTCGTCCACACCCTTGGTGACCAGGTCGTCGATGAGCACGCCGATGTACCCCTGGTCGCGCTCGATGACGAAGGGTTGCCTGCCCTGAACCGCCAGCGCCGCGTTCGCACCGGCGATCAGCCCCTGGCCGGCGGCCTCCTCGTAGCCCGTGGTGCCGTTGATCTGCCCCGCGAACCAGAGCCCGCGGATCTCGCGGACCTCCAGCGTGTGTTGCAGCTGATCCGGCGGGAAATAGTCGTACTCGATGGCGTACCCGGGCTTGGTCATCTTCGATTCCTCAAGCCCGGGAATCGACCTGAGGAACGCGACCTGGACATCGGCGGGCAGCGATGTGGAAAGTCCGTTGACGTAGAGCTCGGTGGTGTCCAGCCCTTCGGGCTCGAGGAAGACCTGGTGCCGCCGGGCGCCGGGAAACCTCTTGACCTTGTCCTCGATGGACGGACAGTAGCGCGGACCCTGGCCCGATATCTCGCCACCGTACAGCGCGCTCCGCGTCAGGTTGGCCGTAACGATCTCCTGCAGCGCCCGACCGGACCATGTGATCCAGCAGGGTCTCTGTTCCAGATGGGGTTCGTCGGCGTAGAAGGAGAAGCGGAATGGCTCCCTGTCGCCTTCCTGGCGTTCGCAACGCGCATGGTCGACCGTCCGTCCGTCGATGCGTGGCGGCGTCCCCGTCTTGAAGCGCGCGACCCTGAGCCCCTGCGACTCCAGCGCCTCGGCCAGCGCGATAGACGGCCCCTCGCCCGCCCGCCCGGCGCCCAGCGCCGCCGAACCGCCCACATGGATCTTCCCCCGCAGGAAGGTGCCGGCCGTTACGACGACCGCCTTCGCCTCGAAGGTGACGCCGCCGCGCGTCTCCACGCCGCGCACGCGCCCGTCGAAGTTGAGCCCGGTCACGAGCTCCTGGAAGAGGTCGAGGTTGTCGTGCTCGTCCAGAATCCGCCGCACCGCGATCGGATACAGCGCCCGGTCGCACTGCGAGCGCGGGCCCCAGACCGCGGGACCCTTCGACCGATTCAGCATGCGGAACTGGATGGACGCCGCGTCGGTGGCGCGGCCCATTACGCCGCCAAGGGCATCCACCTCCCGCGCTACCGTGCCTTTCGCGATGCCGCCGATCGCGGGGTTGCAGCTCATCTGACCGATTCGGGTGAGGTCGGGCGTGATCAGCACGGTCCTGGCGCCAAGGCGGGCCGAGGCGGCGGCCGCTTCGGTGCCCGCGTGGCCGCCGCCCACCACCACGACATCGTATTGCAGTCGCAAGCCGTTCATTTCCCTATGCAGAAGTCCCTGAACACCCTGTCGAGGACGTCGTCGGTCGCCACCACGCCGAGGATCTCCTCCAGGGCGCTCTCCGCCGTCTTCAGATGCGCCGAGGCGAATTCGGCGGTGATGCCGTTCGCCAGTGCCTCGCCGAACGCAGTGATCTCTGCCCTTGCCTCCCTCAAAAGATCGGCCTGGCGGCGTCTCGTCACCACGGGCACCTCGTCGCGGCCCTCGACCACGCCCCGGAACACGAGGTCGCGCAGAGCCTCGCCGAGGGCATCGAGACCCCGGCCGGACACCACGGACACGCTCACGTCCGAACCCTGCGCCGTCCAGCCCGCGGGGGCGAGATCCCACTTCGTGCACACCCGCACGACCGGACAGGACAGGGTCCGAATGAACGCAGCCTCTTCCTCGCTCATCCCGGACCCGGCTTCCTGGCAGTACAGGACCACATCGGCCCCGGAGAGATACCGGTGCGCGATCTCGATTCCCAACCGCTCCACCTGGTTCGAACTGCTTCGCAGTCCCGCCGTGTCCACCAGCCGAAAGGGGAAGCCGTCGATGGACACGACCGCCTCGATCGCATCCCGGGTCGTGCCCGCCTCTGCGGTCACAATGGCCCGCTCGATTCCCACTAAAGCGTTGAACAGACTAGACTTACCAGAATTCGGACGGCCCGCGAGGACCGCCACCGCCCCCTCACGCAGCAACTCACCGGCCGGGGCGGTCGCGAGGAGACGCTCGATCTTCGACGCTACGCTTTCGGCGTGCGCGACGATCGCGTCGATGGGCGTCGGCGCCTCGTCCTCCTCGGGGAAGTCGATGTGTTGCACGAGCAGCGCGGACAGCCCGATGACCTCGCCGCGAAGGTCGGCGATGCGCTCCCCCAGCCCCTTCTCGAGCTGGTGCAGCGCCACGGCGCGTCCCCTGGGCGAATTCGCGCTCACCAGGTCGCCCACCGCTTCCGCCTGGGTGAGGTCGAGCTTTCCGTTGAGGTACGCGCGCTGCGTGAACTCACCCGGTCTGGCGCGGCGCGCGCCCAGGGCCACACTTGCGTCCACCACGCTCGCGGGTATGGAGACGCCGCCATGGGTGGAGATCTCGACCACGTCCTCTCCGGTGTAGCTGTCCGGTGCCCGGAAGAGCGTAACCAGCGCGTGGTCGAGGGTCTCGCCCGAGCCCGGCCGGTGGAGTCCCCGGAGCCGGCTGGAACGCTCGGGCCAATCCTCCATGGCGCCCCCGTCGCAGCGCATCAGGCCGCCAGCTATCTCCCGCGCACGGGGTCCGGAGAGGCGCACGATCGCCACGGCGCCCACCCCCGGCGGAGTGGCCTGCGCAACGATGGTGTCGAGGAGGGTGCCCGACCGGTCCATGCTGCAGCCTGCGTCAGGTCGGACGCTTCAGCGGCCCGGCCGCCTGCATTCTCTTGCGCTCCCTCCCGATCAGAATCTGCTGCGGGATGGAGGCGAGGTTCATCGTGGCGTAGTAGAGGTTCAGTCCCGCCGGGAAGCGCCAGAAGAAGACGAGCATCATGATCGGCATCAGGTAGAGCATCATCTTCATCTGCGGATTCCCCGTGTTTCCGGAGATCTTCATCGTCAGCAGCTGCGTCAGGTACAGGCTCGCGGCCATCGCCACCGGCAGGATGTACAGGGGATCCCGCGACGACAGGTCCGGCAGCCACATGAACGGAACGCCGCGCATTTCGATCGTGTTCTGGAAGACGAAGAAGAGGGCGATCAGGAGGGGGAAGGGGATCAGCATCGGGACACACCCCGACAGCGGGTTGACCTTGTGCTCCTTGTACAGCTTCATCGTCTCCTGCTGCATCCGTGGCGGGTCCTGGCTGTACTTCCGCTTGATCTCTTCGGCGAAGGGCTGCAGCGCCATCATCTTGACCTGCGAGAGCATCATCTTGCGGTTGAGCGGCCACATCACCACCCGCAGCAGGACGCCCATCGCGATCAGAACCCAGCCGTAGGAGAGGAAGAGGCTCTCGTGCATGAACCTCACCAGCCAGAGGACGATCCCCACGAAAGGACGGATGATCGGGCGAAGAAACGCCCAGCCGTACGGGTTGACTTCCTCGAGGTCGTCACCGATCGCGACCAGGCGTTCCCGCTCGATCGGCCCCAGGTACGCGCGGTAGGTGTAGTTGCCGGCGTCCGAGAGGGGCGTTCCCACGCTGATGCGGAGCGGCCCGCCCATCGTGCCCGGCTCCACCCGGATCCCCGCCAGAAAGTCGCTCTCGCCGGACCCGTCGCCGGGCAGCAGGACCTCGACGAAGTACTTGCTCTTGACCGCCGCCCACCGCAGCGGTCCTTCCATGCCCTCGGGCTCGTCGACCCGCGACAGGGGACGCGAGCGTATGCCGTCGTCGATGTGGTTGCCGGAGTAGGCCATCATCGGACGGTCGTCGGACTCGCGCAGTTCGTTGACCGGAATGCCCTGCCCCAGGTCGACGAAGAGGGCCGCGCGATCGATGGCCGGGAGCGATCCGTCCACCTGCACGATGTACGAATCCGCGGTGAAGGTGTAGCGGATTTCGCTGAAGAACCGGCCGCCCGGGTAGTCGTACCGGAAGGTCAGGGTGCGCGGGCCGCCCCCTTCTGAAATCCGGAGACCGCCTTCGGGGGCGACCGTGTACGGGTAGGTCGCGAGGTCGAAGGTCTGCCCGCCGCTTCCGGCCACCCAGAGGCCGCGCAGAATCTCTTCGCCCGGCGTCACGAGCTGCACGGGACCGTCGCGGGTGAACGACTCGTAGCCCAGGAGCTCGATCGATCGAACAACGCCGCCGTAGTTGGAAAAGACGAGTCGGTACAGCGGCGTCTCTACGGTGACCAGCTGCTCGGTTTCTTCAGCGGCGGGCTCCGTGGGCACGGCGGGCTCCTGGGCCTCGTCGGCACCGGGGGGGATCGGCGGGGGAATCGCCGGCGTCGTCGTTTCGGCCGGCTCCGTGGCGACCTCACCCTCCGGCGGCGCCTCCGGCCTGATGGGCGGGAACAGCATTTCCGTCAGGACGAATACGCCGATCATCAGCGTCAGCGCGAGAAAGAACCTGAGTTCGGGCCTCATGATTCCCCGCGCTCCGGCACCGGATCAAACCCGCATCCGCCCCATGGATGGCAACGCCCGATGCGCTTCATCCCCAGCCACAGGCCCCTGAGCGGGCCGTGGGTCTCGATCGCGACGCGGGTGTATTCGGAGCAGGTGGGCAGGTAGCGGCAGGCCGGAGGAAGGAGCCCGGAGATGCATACCTGGTAGAACCGGATCAGTCCGGTCATCACGAATCGGAGCATTCGGCCTCCATGGCTGCGGACAGTTCGCGCTCAAGCTGCCCATACGTCGCCCGGTAGGCCCTTGTTCCGGCCCGCACCAGGACATCCATGCCACAACCGCTCTCTGCCAGGCGGGGCAACACGTGCCTGCGGCCGATTTCCCGGATCCGCCGCTTGAGCAGATTCCTGTCCACGATGCGAAAACCCAGCTTCGGCACGACCCAGCCGATCCGGGGCGCTGCATGGGCCGCGGGGCGGAAGTACAGGTCCAGCGACCGGGTGCGCCTGCGGCGCCCATCCCTGAACATCTGCCGGATCTCCGAGCCGCGGCGGATGCGCGCCGCCCCGGGCAGCCGCTCGCGGCCCGGCCCCCGGCGGCCGCTCGCGTCAGACACTGCGTGGCCCTACGCGTCCGTGGACGAATCCGCGGGGATTCCGTTCATGGACTTCCTACCGCCCGTTCTTGGATCCGATGCGCACGGTCAGCGACCAGCGGCCCCGGCGGCGGCGGCGATTCAACGTCGCGCGGCCCGCCTTCGTGCTCATCCGTGAGCGGAACCCGTGCTTGTTGAGACGCTTGCGATTGCGGGGCCTGTATGTCGGTTTCATTTCTTTCAGCACCTCGTCCTGAAGGGCGGCCGTGGCGCCCCGGTCGATTGGTTACAGCCTTGTAAGGTATCCGTGCGTCGCGCGGCCGGTCAACCGTGCTGTCGCGAGTACCCTGTCCTCCGCAATCCCGGGTTTGACTTCGCGCCCCGGGGCGCCTAGCTTGGCGCCCCCCTTCTCCCCACAATGCTGCGGATGGAACCAGGCGTCACGAATCTCTGGAAGCAGATTCTCGAGCAGGCCAGAACCGCCCTGCCCGAGCAGAGCTTTTCCACCTGGCTGACGAGTGCCAGCCCCGTATCGCTGGCGGACGGGGTGCTCCACATCGACGCGCCCAGCCGCTTTCACGCCGAGTGGCTCGAAGACAAGTACGGCGCGATGGTGCACGAAATCGCCGGCGGCATCGTGGGCTATCCGGTCTCGCTCCGCGTTACCTCGGCCGGGACGGCGCCCGCGCGCACTCCCCCCGACCTCTCCGTGGCGCCCATCATGGAGGTGCCGCCGCCCGCACCGCCCCTCGTTCCCACGGGTGCCGGACCGGGAAGGCAGCGCCCTTCCGGGCTGAACCCGAGCTATACCTTCGACAGATTCATCGTCGGCGAGAACAGCGAGCTGGCGCATGCCGCGAGCCGGGCCGTGGCGGAACATCCGGCCCGCAGCTACAACCCGCTTTTCCTCTACGGCGCCACCGGCCTCGGCAAGACCCACCTCATGCAGGCGATCGCGCACGGGATGCTGCAATCGGGGACGACGACCAGCGTCTGCTACATCCCCGCCGAACAGTTCGTCAACGAGATGGTCACGGCGATCTACAAGAACACCACCGACGCGTTTCGGGCCCGCTATCGCTCCTACGACCTCCTCCTGGTGGACGACGTGCAGTTTCTCAGGCGCAAGGAGCACACGCAGGAGGAGTTCTTTCACACCTTCAATGTCCTCTACAACGGCGACCGCCAGATCGTCCTCACGAGCGACCGCCAGCCAAAGGATCTCGAAGGCCTGGAGGAGCGGCTCGTGTCGCGCTTCGAGTGGGGCCTCGTGGCCAAGATCAGGCGCCCCAACTACGAGACCCGGTTCGCCATTTTGCGGCAGAAAGCCCGGGAGGAGGGCGCCTCCCTGCCCTTCGAGGTGCTTGAGCTCATCGCCCGTACCTGTCGGTCTTCCGTGAGGGAACTGGAAGGGGCCATCATCAAGCTCCTGGCGTTTTCCTCGTTGACGGGCCAGCAGGTAACCGCCCAGCTCGCGCGCACCGCCCTGGCCGGAGGCGACGGGTTCGGGGCGTCAGCGCCGCTGGGTCCGGAGAGCATCCGCGAGAGCGTCGCCGACGCCTGGGGGGTGACCAGCACCGCGCTGGCGTCGCGGCGCCGTTCCCGCAACATCGTCGTGCCGCGTCAGGTAGCCATGTTCCTGATCAGGGAGCTCCTGGACCTTCCACTCGCCGGAATCGGCCGCTACTTCGGCGGGCGCGACCACTCGACGGTCATCCACTCGATCCGCAAGGTCGAAGACCAGATAGCCAGCGACGACGCTTTTCGCGTTCGGGTCGAGGACCTGCGCAAGAAGCTCCTGGCTGCCGCGTGACAAGCGGAGGGGATGGTACCGCTCTCCGGTGCCCGCGGGGAATGTGGAAAACCTCGTGGACAAGCCCCTGAGATGCGCATGTTTTCCACATTCGACGCATGGCGGATGGGAAAAGGGTCCGGCTATCCAGGTATTCCCACATTGGACCGACGTCATCTGTTCCCATTGGGATTCAATGCCGAAAGGCCGCAGCCGCCGCTCCGTATCCACTTTTTCCACAGTCTCTATGATGACGACTCTATCTTTCTCTATTACTAATTCAAAAGAGGGCCATCCCAGTCCGTGGGTTCCCACTGATTGTCCCGACAGGCGTACTTCATGATACTGACCATCACCCGCCGGAATCTCCATCAGGGGCTGGCCGCGGTCTCGGCGAGCATTCCGACCAAGACCACGCTGCCCGTTCTGTCGAACGTTCTTCTCGAAGCCGAGGACAACGCACTGTGGGTCAGCGGGACCGATCTGGATGTTTCCATCCGGGTAAGGGTGCCTGCCGAGGTGCAGCAGGCTGGCGCGATCACTGCCCCCGGCAGGAAGCTGCAGGAGCTCACGCGCGAACTGCCCGACGAGCCGGTCGACCTGCGGGTCAAGGGCCACCAGCTGGAAATCGGGTGCGGATACAGCCGCTTCAAGCTCAACGGACTCGCCAGCGAGGAGTTCCCGAACTTTCCGGCGATCGACTTCGAAGAGGGATGGACGGTGTCCGAGGACTCGCTCCGGAAGCTCATTCAGGCGACGGCGTTCGCGGTCTCCAACGAAGAGAGCCGCCCGATCCTGAACGGAGTGCTCTGGGAGCTGCAGGAGTCGAGCATGGGCATGGTGGCGACCAATGGTCACCGACTTGCCAGAATGACCGTCGAGTCGGGCTCGGGCGGCGCGGGGACCACCGACTTCATCGTCCCGCCGGCAGCGTTGGGGCAGGTGGAGCGGCTGTTCGACGGCGATGGGGAGCTGACCGTCGCACGAGGCGGAAACCACCTGGGATTCCGGTCGGAGACCCGGGAAGTCCATACCCGCCTGATCGACGGCAAGTACCCGAACTACGAACAGGTCATTCCGAAGGGGAACGACAAGATCGCGCGCATCGACAAGGCGGCGATGGAGGCCGCGGTGCGCCGGATGGCCGTTGTGGCGAGCGATCAGACGCACCGGATCAAGCTTTCCTTCGAGACCGACCGGGTGCACCTCGACGCCACGACACCCGATCTGGGCGAGGCGCACGACGAGCTGGAGCTGGACTACGACGGCGAGGGCCTGGAGATCGGCTTCAACGCCAACTACCTGCTGGAGGTGCTCAGAAACATGCCTCGCGGCGAGGTCACCTTCAGCTTCATGACCTCCGAGCGGGCCGCCATTGTCGAGCCCGGCGCCCCGGAGTTGGACTACCTGTGTCTGATCATGCCGCTGCGGCTCGTCGACTGAGCAGCCGCGGCCGGACGCGCGGCGCGGCTGGCAGTCCGTGGAACGCATCCCCGCTGCGGGGGCACGGCGGCGCATTCGGGCCGGCCACGGGGCTCACGCAACCAGGTGCCGGGTTCCGGAATCGTTCAGCAGAGATCCTTTGCGGTGAAGACGGCGCGCAGTCCAAAGCCGGCTTCCCGCAGCAGTTCGCGGCCTCCCTCTTCACGGTCCACCAGCGCGAGAACCCCCAGGACGATCGCGCCGTGGCGGACCACCACCTTCACGGACTCGAGCAGGCTGCCGCCGGAAGTTGCCGTATCGTCGACGACGACGACCTTTGCGCCGGAAGGAAGGCCGCCCTCGATCTGGCTTCCGGTTCCGTGACCCTTGGGCCGCTTGCGAACGGTGAACGCATCGAGGCGGCGGCCCGACCGGGTCGCGTGATTGGCGATCGCATAGGCGACCGGGTCGGCGCCGAGGGTCATGCCGCCGACGAAGTCGGGCTCCCAGCCGGCCTCCCGGATGGCCTGCCAGCAGACCTCGCCGACGAGCACTTGGCCTTCGCCGCACATCGTTGTGAGGCGGGCGTCGACGTAGTAGCGCGAACGCCGGCCGCTGGCGAGTGTAAAGTCCCCTGACTTTATGCTTCGCTCGGCGAGGAGCCTGCGCAGACGGGATTTGGAGGACATGACGATGAAAAGATACAGCGGATGCAGGGAAGAGGGAAGGGATCGGCGCAACCGTCAATTGCTGCTAAGTGCAAGTCTGACCATTGTTTGTGTTGTTGTCGGCGGGTGTATGACCGAGCCCGGAAGTGGTCTGCTACGGTTTGGCCAGTCCGGCGAGGTGCGTGTCACCGTCCGGACGCCCCTCCACCTCGAACGCGGCTGGCTGCAGCAGGAAATCACCTGGAAGTCGGACGGGGCCTGGAATGTCCGCGAGGAGATCGGCTATCAGGGCGTCGCCGGTGAACACGACCGCCGGCCCAACCCCGGGCTTCCGCTGATCTATGCCGGCGACTATGCGACCCTGATCCAGTCGCTCAACGACGATGAGAGGCAGAATCTCATCGGCTACTCGGAGCTGGACCTCGTGAAGGATCCCGAATGCGGGCCGGGGACGAGCCGGGTAACCGTACGAATCAGTGACAGCCGGCGGCGGGAAACCCAGGAGTGGTCCCGGTGCGCATCGGGGACGTTCGCAACGCTGACCACGCAGGGCTCCGGTCCGGACGTGGCCGCGGCCCGTGTGGTTCAGGCGGTCATCACGGTCAGAAACTACACGGTGGGCGAGCAGTTCAGGTCGGCGTACGTGGGCAGCCTCCCCTTTGCCACGATCGACAAGGGTACGGAAACACGGTGGATCGCCGACGACCCCATTGTATTCCGGGCACCGGACGGAGCCGGATCGGAGGAGACGATGGCGGCGTTGACCGAATTCTGGCAGGGGCATACGGGCCGGGCCGACGCCGTTCCTCCACAGGTCGACTGGGAGCAGGAGATGGTGCTGGTGGGCTTGATCGGCCAGCGCGAGGAGGTCGGGGACTCGGCCGAGATCAGAGGCGTGGTCACAGTGGCCGACGGAACCAGGATCGAACTCTGGGAGCGCGTCCCGGGCGATTTCTGTGCACCCACGCGGCAGATCGTACGGCCATTTCACATCGTCGTGGCACCCCGCGCTCCGGCTCCCGTCGAGTTCATCGACGAAGTCAAGCGGGATCTGGTGCCCTGCGGCACCTCCTGACCCCCGGCCCGATGAAGTCCGGCCCGTGAGTCTCCGCAACCGGTTTACGGTTCTTTTCGTCGCGTTTGCCATCCTGGCAACGGCCCTGGAGGGCCTGCTCTCGTGGAGCGCCGCCAGCCGGTCCCTGGAGGAGGCGCTCGATCACCGGCTTGTCGACATAGCGGGCGTCGCGGCCGACCTGAACCTGAAGGATGAGTTGGCCTTCCTCCTTCTCCTCGAGCAGGACGAGGAGGGCGATTCGTTGTGGCGGACCTATCAGGAAGCACTGCAGCGCCTCACCCAGGAGTATGTGGACAGGGCCGACATCTTCCGCTGGACACCCGGCGACCGCGCTGCGACGGCTGTCGTAACGACCGCCCCGCCCGAATCGATGGGAATCGGGCAGGAGCTGAGCTGGGTCCAGCCCTACCTCACCACTGCGGTGACCCGGGCTGCGCAGGAAGGCCACGCGACCACCGAGCTCTTCGAGGGCCTGGACGGCCGATTCTACAAGTACGGCATCCTCGATCTCGGCCAGGGCGCGTTTCTGGGCGTGCTGATCCCCGCCGACCACCTCGAACCGCTCGACAACCTCACTCTGACGGTGGTGATCGTGTCGGCGGGCGCCGCCGTGCTGGCCGCGATCATCGGGTGGAGCCTGGCGGGCGGGATCGTGGCGCGGCTGCAGTCGCTGAGCCGGGCCGCGCTCCGGATTCAGCGGGGCTGGATGGACCGTCCGGTCACCCTGGAAGGCGAGGATGAGCTGAGTCGGCTGGCGCGCGCCATGGAGCGCATGCGGTCGGGGATCCAGAGGCGGGACGAGCAGATGCGCCTGATGCTGTCGCAGGTGGCGCACGAGATCCGCAATCCGCTCGGGGGCCTGGAGCTGTTCTCGGCGGCGGCTATGGACACGGACGACCCCGAGGAGCGGCGACGCATTCTGGAGAGGGTGCGGAGTGAAGTCGTCGGCCTGAACGGGATCATCGACGAATTCCTGGGATTCGCCCGTCCCGGGGAAAGCGAGCCGGTGCTGCACGATGTACGGGAGCCCGTGCGTGAGGCGGCAACCCTCGCGGAGGTCGAACTGGCGGAGAAGGGGGGAACGCTTCACATGGAGCTTCCCGCAGTCCCCGTGCTCGCCATGGCCGATCCGCTGCAGCTGAAGCGGCTGGTGCTCAACCTCCTGCGCAACGCCGCGCAGGCGGGAACCGAGGTGTGGGTGACCGTTTCCCAGGTTCGCGGCGAGATCCGAATCGCCATCCGCGACAACGGGCCGGGCGTCCCCGCGGAGTTGCGGGGCCGCATCTTCGAACCCTTCGTCGGCGACAAGGAGCAGGGGGCCGGGCTCGGGCTCGCGATCGTGCGAAAGCTCGTCGAAGCGAACCACGGACGGGTCGAACTCCTGGAGCCGAACGGGGAGGGCGAACCCGAATCCGTTGGGATTGGCGCCGAGTTCCACGTATACTTGGGAAGCCTCGAGGACCTGCCGGCCGACGGGTTTGGGCGACGGGTCGCAGGGGAAGGGAGGTAACCGGTGAGTGCTTCAAAGCGCGTGCTCATCATTGACGATCACGACTCGATGCGCGAAGGGCTCGAGTTGCTGATGCGCCGCCGGGGTCACAAAACCCTGTCGGCCAGCGGCGGAACGGAGGGCTTGCGCCTGCTGCACGACGAGGGCGCCGACCTGGTCATCACCGACCTGAAGATGGCCCGGGTCGACGGGATGAAGGTCCTCGCCGAGGTCCAGGGAACCGCGCCCGACACCGATGTCCTGGTCATCACGGGCTACGGCACGGTGGAGAAGGCCGTCGAAGCGATGAAGCTCGGCGCATGCGACTTCGTCCTCAAGCCCTTTTCCTACGAGGAATTCGCGATCAAGGTCGACCGGATTCTCAGGGAGCGGGACGAGCGCCAGCGCCTGCAGCAGGAGAATCTGGCCCTCCGGGTCGAGAACACCTACCTGCGCAGCGAGGGCGACGACGGACCCGAGGTGCCCTACGGGGAAATGGTGGGGGAGTCCGACGGGATTCAAAAGGTGAAGCGGTTCGTAAATCGGGTGGGGCGATCCGACTCTACGGTGATGGTGTACGGCGAATCCGGAACCGGGAAGGAGCTCGTTGCGCGGGCCATCCACGCGCGCTCGGTACGCCACAAGGGCCCGTTCGTGCGGGTCAACTGCGGCGCCCTGCCGGAATCGCTGCTCGACTCCGAACTCTTCGGCCACGAGCGCGGCGCCTTTACCGGGGCGGAAAGGAAACGGCGGGGCCGCTTCGAGCTCGCCGACGGCGGCACGCTCTTTCTGGACGAGATCTCGACCATTTCCTCCGCGACCCAGGTCCGGCTCCTGCGCGTGCTCCAGGAGCGCGAGCTCGAGCGGTTGGGTGGAGAAGAAACCATTCCGGTGGACGTCCGAATCGTCGCCGCGACCAACACGCCCGCCGAAGAGCTGCTTACCGGGGAAGGCTTCCGTGACGACCTCTACTACCGGCTGCACGTCGTTCCGGTTGAAGTGCCCCCGCTGAGAGAGCGCCGGGACGATATCCGGAGGCTGGCGGAGCACTTCGTGGAGAAGCTTCAGGCCCGTACCCGCTCCGATGTCACGTCCATCGATCCACAGGCGCTCGAGCGTCTGGAGGAATACGACTGGCCCGGCAACGTACGCGAACTGGAGAACGTGATCGAGCGCGCGCTGGTGCTCGCCGAGGGCGACGTGCTCATGGAGAGCGATCTGCCGTTCCTCGCGAACCTCGGGGAAGCCGGCGGCAGGAAGCTTGCTGGGAACGCGCTGGGGGACGGGATGGATCTCGGCCGCACCATGGACGAGATCGAGGAACGCCTGGTCCGTCAGGCGCTGGCCCGCACGGGAGGCGTCAAGGCGGAGGCCGCTCGGCTGCTCGGCATCAAGAAGGGCACCCTGAGCTACAAGATCGACAAGTACGGGATATAGCGATGAGGCCCCCGCTCCTGCTGGCTGCGACCGCTCTGGCGGCAACAGTCGCACCGCTTCGTCTGGCGGCGCAGGAGAACGCTCTGGCCGTGGTCGAAAACTGGAACCAGGTCTACGACGCCGCATATCACAACTACCAGGGCAAGTTGGGGGACTTTCAGATTCTGGACGCCGACTGGGTGAGGCTGAACGACGAATTGGAGCAGGTCCGGCAAACCAATCCGAGACGCATCAGGCTTCTTCTGCCCGAGATCCAGCAGCTGTCCGAGGAGAGGACGGTCGTTCTCAATGAAGTCCGGGCCGCGGAGCGGGCATGGCGCGATGCAGGTGACGCGTTGGTCAGTGCATTGGATGGCTATCTGGACCTGTTGAGTCTCCAGATTCGGCGCCCGCCCGTCGGCGACTCCGTCAACGATCTCGTCGATGAGTTCAATCGATGGAGCCAGCGCCTCGAGGAGGTCGAGGCCGAGCTGGGACCGCGCCTGCCGCTGGAATTGAGGCCCATGCCGGACGTGCGCGCCCTGGACTCGGACACGCCGGTTCAACTGAGGAACAAGGCGCGGCTGCTGGAGGAGGAGGCCAGGAGGGTCGACAACCTGCTGGTGGACGTACAAGAGGAGATCGATGCCCTCGGGAGGCGGCTGGAACGTGAAAGAAGCAGTGCGGACCTGCAGGCTCGGCGCGACCGCTTCGAGGTCAACGTCGTTCCGGTCGGGACCACGGTGGAAGATCCCCAGGCGGCGGTGACCGACTCCACGGGGGTGGACCTGGCGCTGACGCCCGCGCAGCGGCTCGAGCGGCTGGAGACGTTCAGGGACGAAGTCGAGGCCCGCCGCGATCAGCTGCTGGAACAGGCGCGGGAGTTGCGGGACGAGGCGGAAAGGAGGGGCCGATGAAACGGTTGAGCCTGTTGGTGACGGGCGTGCTGGCGCTGGCGGTGCGGGCTGGACCGGCCACTGCGCAGGTCCGCCTTGACAACGTCTCCTTCACCATGGGCCTGGCCAGCCAGCTGTACAGCGGCGATTTCTCGGCCGTCACCGTTCCGCAAATCGATTCCACCGAGCGCGCGCTGGCGGGAGCAGGCGACATGGGAGCCAGGGGCACCGTCACGCTTCTGGCCCAGGACAGGCGGTCCCTCAGCCTCGACTTCGACGCCGGGATGAGACAGTTCGTGACCAACGGATTCCAGTTGCGGAACTATGCCCCCAGGGAACTCTCCGGGAGCCTGGTGGGCACCTATACCCAGCGCTATCTCGGGGGAACGCTGCGCGTCTCTCCGACAGTCGGTTCGAGATACATCGCGGATCGCCCGCCGATGCCGCTCTACCTGCCGCCGGGATACAACTCGGCTTCCATTAACGCAACCTACTCCCGAACGGTCGCGACCGGTCTGGTGCCCTATGGCAGGGTAGCAGCGGAACTGAAGGACTATGCAGGCCCGCGGGTGCTCCCGGCCCTGGACCTGCTGGACCGCCGTTCGATCACCGCTGCAGCCGGAGTTACGAAGGTCTTCCCCGGGGCCTCGGAGACCCTTGACCGCACAACGCTCAACCTCTACGGGGCCTATCAGTATCACGGCTACCCGAAGCAGGGAGAACTGGGCCTGACGCGAACGGACGACGGACTCCAGGTGGGCGGCGAATTGAGGCTGGATCGCCGCGAGGCGCACGGTTTCGTGCTCACGATATCGGGGAACGCCACGCGAAACCGATCGAGTTCCCAGCGGGTGGAGTACAATGCCGGCAGAATCCGGACTGAAGCGGCCGTCGATCTGGGTGACAATACACAGCTGAACCTCGAAGGGCTGTGGGCCGCCAAGGGTTACGTCCACCCGCAGGAAGCCCTGGTGCCCGGAGAGGAAGCCGACAACGCGGCCTTCGTGAACGCCCATGTCACCCGGTTCCTGGGCAACGGCGTGAGTGCGGGCATCGGCGGGGGGTGGATCAGGGCCGAGACGAATTTCAGCGGTGACTACTATCAGCGCTTCTCGATGTCGTTCAGCCTGACGATGCACCCGAGGTTCTAGCAGGGCGGTCGGGCGGGCCGCATGGTTCCGTCGGGTGCTACCGGGCGGCGCGCGCGGCCGACAACGCCGAAAGCACGTAGTCGATCCCGGCTTCGGTGTGGTCGGCGTTGATCTGGAACCGGATCGACTCGTCGCCGCGCGGCACGACCGGGTAGGCGAGCCCGGTGGCCAGGACGCCGGCATCGAAGAGGGCGGCGACCAGCCGCCGCGTCTCGCCGGTGTCGCGCACCATGATCGGGACGATGGGGTGATCGCCCGGGATGATCTCGAAGCCGCGCTCCAGGAGCCCGGCCTCGAACCGCTTCGTCAGGCCCCGCAGGCGCTGCAGCCGCGCCGCGCCGCCGGGCCCGGTCAGGATCTCCAGCGACTTCGTGGCGGCGGCGGCCTCCCCCGCCGTGATCGGGTTCGAATAGATGTACAGCGGCGACGACTCGCGCAGGAATCGGATCACCGGCGAACTCGACACCACGTAGCCGCCGTTCACGCCGAAGGCCTTGCCCAGCGTGCCCACCAGGAGGTCGCACGGCGGGCTGTCAGTGTACTCCTCGGTGCCCCTGCCGGTGGGCCCGAAGGCCCCGACCCCATGGGAGTCGTCCACCAGGACCACCACGTTCTCCGGGTAGGCGTCGTCGTGGCGCTGCGCGATCTCCATGATCTCGTTGACGGGAGCGTGGTCCCCACGCATCGAGAAGATGCCGTCGGTGACCACGATCGCGCGGCGGGCCTTCCCCTTGTTCGCCTCGAGCGCGCGGTCGAGAGTTCCCATGTCGAGGTGCGGGTAGATGGCCTTGCCCGCCGGCCGCGACATGCGGATCGCGTTGATGATGCAGTTGTGGTTGAGCTCGTCGGAGAGTACGAAGGTGGTCCTGTCGGTCAGCGAGACCAGCGCGCTGACGACCGCCGCGTACGCCGACGAGAAGATCATCCCCTCCTCGCGTCCGTGAAACGCCGCGAGGGCGCGCTCCAGCGCGGTGTGCTGCGAGTGGGTGCCCGCGATGAACCGCACGGCGCCGGGCCCCGCGCCCATTGCCCGGGCGGTGACTTCCTCGGCCTCGATCACCTCTGGATGAAGGCTGAGTCCCAGGTACGAGTTGGCGTTCATGCGGATGAAGGGCTTGTCCCCCTGTCCCTCCAGGAGGAAGCGGGGACCCTGGCCCCCGCGCGGCGGGATCACCTCGCGCACCACCACTTCCGCACCCTTGGCGGTGCCCTGCTGCTCGAGTCCGGCCACCAGTCCCTCGACCACGTTGACCAGGCGGTCCATCGGCATTGTCGGAGCTACCTCCCGGCGGAACCGGCGCCTGCGCGGGCCGTCTGTGCGTTCAACCCACGGAACATGTCCGCCACCATGTCCGGAAGCTCGTAGTGATGTTGCCAGCCCCACTGCTCGCGCGCCTCCGAGTCGTCGAGCCGCGCCGGCCACGAGTCGGCGATCGACTGCCGCAGGGGGTCGGGATCGTAGTCGATCCGGAAGTGGGGCATGTGCGCCCTGATGGCCTCGGCCAGCTCCGCCGGCGTGAACTGCATCGCGGTGATGTTGAAGGCGTTCCTGTAGGTCAATCGGTCCGGCGGCGCCTCCATGAGTTCGACTACGGCGCGGATCGCATCGGGCATGTACATCATGTCCATGCACGTGTCCGGACCGAGGAAGCAGGTATAGCGGCCGTCGCGAAGCGCGGCGTGGAACATCTCGATGGCGTAGTCGGTCGTGCCGCCGCCGGGGGGAGCGGCGTAGGAGATCAGCCCGGGGAAGCGCAGCCCCCTGGCGTCGACCCCGAAGCGGTTGTGGTAGTAGTCGCAGAGCAGCTCGCCGGCCACCTTCGTGACGCCGTACATGGTCGTGGGACGCTGGACGGTGGACTGCGGCGCCGGGTCGCGCGGCGTCTCGGGGCCGAAGGCGGCGATCGAGCTGGGCACGAAGACGCGGCACCCCGCCTCGGCCGCCACCTGCAGCACATTCACGAGCCCGTTCATGTTGAGCTTCCAGGCCGCGAGGGGGTTGGCCTCGGCCGCGGCCGACAGAACCGCGGCCAGGTGCAGAATTGCGTCGGCGCGAAAGCGCACGACCATGTCCCTCAGAGCATCCAGGTCGAGACAGTCGAGCTGGGCCGCCTGGCTCCGCGTGGCCCACTGCGCCGGATCGCGGATGTCGGTGGCGAAGATCGCGCCCGGCCCGTATCGAGCCTGCAGGATGGAGGCCAGCTCCGTCCCCAGCTGCCCTGCGGCTCCGGTAATGAGAATGCGTTTCATCCGGCAGCCCGTGGACCAAGTTTTGTAAAGTCAACCTTACAAACTGTCATCTTCTCTTTACTCGCCAAATGTCCCCAGGACTTCGGCCGTCGTTACTTTCGCGATGACCATCTGTGTGACAGCAGACCCAGGGTTGTGGCCAAAGGCAGGTGACAAGATGCCCTGAAACGGGCCGGGGGCAAGGTGCGGGCGCAGAGCGGCCGGCTCCCGCCCGCCTGCGTTCCGGTGGTGCTGGTGACCGGGCCGCCCTTCAGCCGGCAGCTACCAGCGCGTGCGGTCGCGGTCCCGCGACGATCCTCCCCTGCGCCTGAAACGCTCCCGGTCCTCGCGCAGGAACCGCCGGTAGGCATCGCGCTGCTCCGGGGTCAGGATCCGCTCGATCTCGGCGTTGACGGAGTCCATCTGGCTGCGCAGCCTTGGCAGCACCTCGTTCATCGCTTCCTGGGAGGAGATGCGCCGCCGCTCGAACGCGTCCTCGATCCGGGTGCGCTGCTCGTCGCTCAGCTCGAGGACGCGGGCCATGCGGTCGGTCACGCGTGTCCGCGCCAGCTCCATGAAGGGGGATCCCCCGCGCGGGAAGTCGCCGGGCCGGGCCGACGGACGGGGTGGGCGCTCCCCCTGCCAGACAGTGCCGCGCTCCCATGCCCGGCCGGGCCCGCCCCGATGGTCCACGACGCGAAGGACCGCCAGGGTCGTGGCGACTCCCGCGAAGAACACCGCGGCGAGCAGTGCGATGGCAGACGATTTGCGACTCATGGTGTGTACCCCTCCTCGACGGCCATGACCAGCTCTTCGACTGTGGGCGCGTAGCTCCCGTCCACCCAGGCCGCGACGGACCAGGGCATCATCGCCTCGGCGAACATCGTCTCGACCGGGGTGGCCTCCTCGGCCGGGAGCAGCAGCAGGATCGCGATCGCGGCGACCGCGAGGCCGGCGACGCCGCCGAGCACCGGCCTTTGCCAGCCCGCAAGGGTTCCGGTCAGGCTCCGATGCCGCCGCGCCGCGAGCACGGGCTCCGCACGCTCGCTGATCCGGGCCACCAGCGCCTCCCAGCGCTCCGGACTGATCACCGGGTTCAGCGCGAACACGTCACGCTCGGCCTGCGGGCGGGGTCCCTCGCTGCTGTGGGCCTGGCCATCCTGGCTGTCCCGGCCGTGCTGGCCGCCCCGGCCGTGCTGACCTTCGTGGCCGTCGCGGGCGTTCCGCCCGTCGCGGCCGTTTGGCAGATCCGTCATCTCTCAAAGACTCCCAAGAGCAAGAGTGCCCGAAAGGCGCTTGCGCATGGCCTTTCTGGCAACGTGAAGGTGAACGCGCGAGGAACCGGCGGAAATCCCGAGTTCGCGGGCGATTTCACCGTGTTTCCACCCCTCGAGATCGTACAGGACGAGAACTCTCCGCTGCAGCTCGGTAAGGTGTTTCATCGCTTCACTCAGGTGGCCGCGCAGCTCGGCGTTATGCGCGTCGGCGAAGGGGTCGCTGCGCGACGCGGCGGAGGCGGCCGTCTCGATGGGTGTCGTCGCTCTCACGCGCTGGTAGTCCCTGTGGTTGTGGGCGGTGTTGCGGACAATCGTCAGCAGCCAGGCGCGGAACCCGTCCGGGTTGCGGCAGTCGTCGATTCGCTCCAGCGCCTTGATGAACGCATCCTGGCACACGTCGTCGGCATCGCCGGGGATGTCGAGCCTGGCGCGCGCCACGGCGTGCGCCGCCCGGAGGTGCCGCCGGACGAGCTGGTCGAATGCACGGCTGTCCCCCCGCCGCACGCGGGCGACGAGGATCGCGTCGGTTTCGCCGTTGTCCATATGCAAAAGGACAGCGGACGGTGCGGTTGTGTTACGCGCCGGGCTGGGCCGGGCCGGCTTCGGACCCGGCGGCCCTGGGGGTCCATCGCCCCACATCGCGCGCTTCGTACTTGTCCATCACGCGGGCGAAGGCGCGCTCCAGGTCGATCCCCTGCTGATTGGCCAGCGAGACGACGACGAAGAGGACATCCGCGATCTCCAGCTCCAGTTCCGCCGGGGCCTCGTCGTCGCGCTTGGGCTTGGAGCCGAAGCGGTGATTCACCTCCCGCGACAGCTCGCCGACCTCCTCCATCAGGCGCGCCAGGATCGCCAGCGGGGGCCAGTAGCCTTCTTCGAAGCGGCTGATCCACCGGTCGACCCGCTCCTGCGCGTCCCGGATCCTCACCCGTCCCCCGCCTGCGGCTCGACCACGATCTTGCCGAAGACCGCGCCGGACTCGAGCAGCTCGTGGGCCCGGCGGACCTCCGAGAGCGGCACGACCTCGTGAATCGGCGGCACGACGCTGCCGTTGAAGACCAGGTGCATGGCGTCGCGGAACTCGTCGGGCGTCCCCATGGTCGACCCCATGACGGTGAGCTGGCGCCAGAAGAGGAGCCGGATGTCGACCGCCCCGTTGGCGCCGGTGGTTGCGCCGAACGACACCAGGCGTCCGCCGACGGCGAGGGCCCGCAGGAGATTCGGCCAGACCGCCTCGCCGACCGAATCCAGGCAGATATCCACCCCCCGCCTGCCTGTGGCCAGGAACACCTCCCTGGGCCAGTTGGTGGCCGTGCGGTCGAAGACGTGGTCGGCGCCGAGCGCCCGCACCCGCCGGACGAGATCCGCCGACGAGGTGATCGCGAAGACCTCCGCGCCGGCTGCCTTCGCATACTGCACCGCCATGGTCGACACGCCGCCGCTCGCCCCGGTGATAAGGACCCGGTGCCCGGCCCGCAGTCCTCCGCGCGAGAACAGACCGTGCCAGGCGGTAACCGCGACCAGCGTGGCCGCCGCGGCCGTGACCGGCGAGGTGTCCTCCGGCAATTCCACGAGATTCGCGGCGGGGGCAACCGCAAACTCCGCAAATCCCCCCTGCGTGTGCTCGCCGATGATCTCCAGGGGTGCGGCGCGTCCGAACGGCAGCCTCGCCAGACGATACCAGTCATAGTTGAGCGACGGATCGACCACGACGCGCTTGCCGAGCCACGATGGGTGCACGCCGTCGCCGACCGCATGGACGGTCCCGGCGATGTCCGAACCGCCGATGTGCGGCATCGGAATCTCGATGGGCAGCCCGCGCCGCATCCACAGGTCGAGGTGATTCATCGACGAGGCCTCGACCTCGATCCTGACTTCGCCGGGCCCCGGGCTCGGCGTGGGCATGTCGTCGACGGCGATGACCTCCGGCCCGCCGTTCTCGTGGAACACTGCTGCTTTCAACGCTCGATTCGCTCTGGTGTGTGGAAGTGGGGGCTCGCGTCCAAGGAAAGATAGGGTCAGGGGGCCGGGACCGCGCCGGGGTGGGCCGGCTGTGCCCGCGTGGCGGCTCCGGTTTAGCTTTCGAAAGCTGATCCGCGTGCGGAAGAAACGCGGCGGACCGGCGGCACCCCTCACCCACGACCGAACGACTTCGAGCATGGCTGGCGATACACGGATTGCAGGCGAGGAAAAGGGCCCGACCACCCCCGCGGGCCCGGGCGAAGGCGAAGACGATCGCACTCTGGGCGGCTACCTTGCCGTCCACACCCGGCCGCCGGCCTTCGAGGCCTGCGACGGCTTCCCCTACACGGTTTCGATCGAGACCGAGCGCTCGCCCGACCTGAAGGCGCCGGTGGCGGGCTACCTGGTGTTCCCGCGCTGGGCCGGGACCGGGCTGGGCATCGTGGGCCATGTGGAGACTCCGCTGCTGTGGCGGGGGCCGTCCAGGGAGGCGGTGGTGGAGCAGGCGGAGGCCCTGGGTTTGCATGAGGTTCAGCGCCTGCTGAACGAGGCCGTCGTGAGCTCGACGGCGGGTGGCCACAACGGTGAGCCTGCGGGATGAATGAACCGGACCGGACGCGGTCGGTTCGCGTCACCGAGATCTTCCACTCCATCCAGGGCGAGTCCACCCGGGCGGGGCTCCCCTGCACCTTCGTCCGCCTGACCGGGTGCCCGCTGCGGTGCGTCTGGTGCGACACCGCGTACGCCTTCCACGGCGGCACCCGCATGGAGATCGACGAGGTTCTCGCCGCGGTGCGCGCCAGGGGGTGCCGCCTGGTCGAGATTACCGGCGGCGAGCCCCTGGTCCAGCCGGGCGCCGCCACCCTCGCCCGCCGACTCCTCGAAGAGGGCTGCACGGTGCTCGTGGAGACCTCTGGAGCGCTGGACGTGAGCGTGCTGGACCCCCGGGTGCACCGCATCATGGACCTCAAATGCCCCGGCTCGGGAGAGGAACACCGCAACCTCTGGTCCAACCTGGATCACCTCACCCGCCGCGACGAGGTCAAGTTCGTCGTCGACGGGACCGCGGACTTCGACTGGGCCGCCGGCGTCATTCGCCGCCACGGGCTGGACGAGCGTGTGCGGGGGGGCTC
Source organism: Longimicrobiales bacterium (assembly GCA_965211645.1). GTDB lineage: Bacteria > Gemmatimonadota > Gemmatimonadetes > Longimicrobiales > Gaopeijiaceae > Bin94. Next base: position 2,644,999 of record OZ242947.1, read on the forward strand.
CCTCGGCGCGCTGCTCGTCTCGCCGGTCTGGGGGATGGAGGGGTTGGAGGAGCTGGCCGACCGGATTCTCGAGAGCGGCCTGCCCGTGCGGTTCCAGACCCAGCTCCACAAGCACATCTGGGGGCCGGACCGGGCCGGCGTCTAGCCGAAACCGCGGCCCTGCAGCCAGTGGCACCCCCGGTGCATTCGGCGGACGATGCGTCCGCGCCGGACCGCGGCGCACCCCTGTCGCGCCTTGCCCGTACCCTGGGCCGCAAGTTCGGCGGGATCGAGTCGGCGCAGCCGGACCCCGCGCGCAAGAACGCGGCCGTCGCGGTCGTGCTGCGGCCCCCGGAAGGCATCGCGCACCCTGCGGCGCTGCAGTGCGACTTCCTCGCGATCCGGCGGGCCGAATCCGCGCGGGACCCCTGGTCCGGGCAGATGGCACTGCCGGGCGGCCGCCTCGACCGCGCGGACCCCGGACTGGCCGCGGCAGCGATCCGCGAGACCGGCGAGGAGACCGCCGTCGACCTCACGGCGCCCCGGGCCCTGCTGGGCCGGATCGAGGCGCTGCGCCCCGTCGCCGTCCGCATCCCGCCGCTCACGATCTGGCCCTTCGTCTTCCAGGTCGCGGCCGGCACCGATGCGCGGGTGGCCAGCCACGAAGTCGCGACGGTGCACTGGTTCCCGCTGCGGGCGATGCAGGCCCCGGCCAACCGGGGGACCCATGCCTGGAGCTACGGCGGCGTGGTGCGGCACTTCCCCTGCGTCCGCATCGACGGTGAGGTCGTCTGGGGGCTGACCTACCGCGTGCTTACCAGCTTTCTGGAGGTGGTCGCGGACGACACCGATGTGTGAACCTGTTCGCGGTCTCCAACCACGCAATGTAATGTAAACACGACAATTTGTAAGATGTACTTTACATAACGCCCTGGTTGCACGGAGCGGTCCAACGCGGATGTACTGCTCGCATGCGGAGGGGGTCTTGTCCGCGAGTCAGTCCCGCCACTCCACCAGAAAGATGTTCGTGTTGCCCTCGTGCGACATGTTGCGGTTCGAGCCGAAGACCAGCTTCGTGCCGTCGGGGTGGAAGACGGGGAAGCCGTCGAAGCCCTCGGACCAGGTCACGCGCTCGAGCCCGGTGCCGTCGACGTTGATGAGGTAGAGCTCGAAATCGCGGCCCTGCGGATCGTCCATGTTCGACGAGAAGATGATCTGCTCCCCGGAGGGGTGCCAGTACGGCGCGAAGTTCGCCGCCCCGTTGTCGGTGAGCTGCCGCCGGTTCGACCCGTCGGCGTCGGCCACGTAGATATCGAGCGCCGACGGCCGGATGAGTCCCTCCGCCAGCAGCGACAGGTAGTCCTCGCGCTCCTGGTCGGTCTCCGGATAGTGGGCGCGCCACACGATCTGCGTGCCGTCGGGGCTGTAGAAGGCGCCGCCGTCGTAGCCGAGCTGGTCGGTGATGCGCCGCACGTCGGAGCCGTCGGGGAGCATGGAGTAGAGGTCGAGGTCGCCGTCGCGCAGCGAGGTGAAGACGATCCGGTGTCCGGTCGGCGAAACGGTGGCCTCGGCATCGTAGCCGAACGAGTGGGTCAACTGGCGGAGATCGGAGCCGTCCGCGTTCGCCGAGAAGATGTCGAAGCTCGGGTACACCGCCCAGACGTAGCCCTTCGAGAAGTCGGGGGGCGTCGGGCAGGCCCGGTTGAAGTGGTGGGTGGACGCATAGAGGATCCGGTCGCCGCCCGGATAGTAATACGAACAGGTGGTGCGGCCCTGCCCGGTGCTGACGAGAGTGGTCTCGGCGGTCTCGGGGTCGAGGATGTAGATCTGGTCGCATCCCTCGCCGGGAACGGGGGTGGACTGGAAGATCAGGCTGGAGCCGTCGAAGGCCCAGTAGGCTTCGGCGTTCTCGCCCTGGAAGGTGAGCTGCCGGATCTCGCCGAAGCGCCGCTCGCTGGCGTTGGTCAGTTCCTGGGCGGCGCCGGCGAAGGGCATGGCGGCGGACAGCGCCGCCGCAAGGGCAAGAGTGGTGCCGGCGCGCGTGCGCCGGGCTGTGTGAAGCGGCACGTCGGGTCCGCCGTCGTGGTGGGTCTGCATCGTGTAGTGAATCCTGGGGTTGATGGATTGAAACATGGGGGAGGGCGGGCCTTTGCAGGCCTACGGTGGGTCTGTGGTCCGGTGTTCGGATCGCTCCGTGTGCACGCCGCGCTTTCGCAGCTCCTCGATGTAGAGCGCGGCCGGCACGACCTCGTCCGGCGTTCCGGCTCCGGGGCGCAGCTGTCCGCGGGCCTGCATCAGCGCCGTGATCGACAGCGAAAACCCGGTGGTGCGCGCCATGGCGGTGAGGCCGGTTGCAAGGTCCTGCCGGCCGGTGACCTCGAAGCGGACGCGCGTCTCGGCGCCGTCCTTCCGGCCGGTGACCTCGACGCGCACGACGACGAGGTCGCCGGTGCCGTTGCCGCAGAGGCGCGGCGTGACCTGCTGGATGAAGAACTTGCGTGGGTTGATCCGGCTCCCGGCGTGCGCGACCTCCTCGTCGCTGAGGAGTCCGAGGTCGCGGATCGCGCGCATGATGTGGGCGTGGCCCGGATAGCGAAGCGTCTTGTATTCGAGAGTCCTGACGCGGCCCTCGTAGCGCTGCGGCAAGGTCGACGTTCCGCCGCCGGTGAAGAAGGCCTCGAGGCGGCCGATCGGGTCGGGGAAATCGAGGTGTTCGACCTCCGAGAGCGCGTCCACCTGCGTCCGTTTTCCGTTGCGCAGGATCACCGCCGGGGTGACGTAGTAGTCGAGCATCCCCTCGAGGGAGTACACGATCTCGTAGTTGAGGGGCGGCCTGGGATCCTGCGGCAGGCCGCCCACCCAGAGCCGCACTGCATCGGCCGAATCCAGCGCGTCGATGCCCGCCTGCGCAAAGATGTTCACCATTCCGGGCGCGAGGCCGGTGTCGGGAACCACCGAGATGCCGCGCGCGCGGGCGGCGCCGTCCAGCTTGCGCTGCTCGTCGACGATCCCGGTGTTGCCGCCCAGGTCGGTGAAGTGGACGCCCGCCTCCACGGCCAGCTGCGCCACCGGGAGATTGAAGTGGTAGGGCAGCCCGCAGAGCACCGCGTCGACCCCCGCCATCGCCGCCGCGACCTGCCCGGCCGAAGAAGCATCGACCTCGACCAGGCTCAGGCGGCCGCCGAGGTGGGGCTGGAGGCAGGGGTGGAGGGTGCCGGTGTCGAGGTCGCCGATCACCACCTCGCCGACCCCGCCCGTGCGCAGGAGATCGTACGCGGCGGCCGTGCCCTGGGTGCCGCCGCCGAGTATGAGGAACTTCACGACCGGCGTCCCGGACCGAGCAGGTCGAGCTGGTCGGCCCCTGCGTCGACGCCCGGGTCGCCGTGCACGCGGGTGACGGCCGTGATCCGGTCGCCGGGGCCAAGACGGACGACCTGCTCGCCCGGGGCGGTGCGGGCGCGGAGCGCGATGTCGGCCGCCGCGACCGGGGTGAGGCCGCCGCCGGCGGAGACGAGCATCACCCTGTCGTCGTCCAGCACCTCGAGTGCCGCGGCGAGATGGCCGCCCCTGGCGGAGGAAGGCATGACGGCCAGACCGAGCCCGCCCCGGTTGTGGAGGGGGAAATCGGAGACGGGAGACCGTTTTCCGACCCCGGATTCAGTCATGCACAACACCGACGATTCTCTCTTTACGACCACCAGGCCGATCACCTCGTCTCCGTCCTTCAAGCCCATCCCCTTCACGCCCTGCGCAACGCGCCCCACCACGGTCACCTGATCCTCAGGGAAGCGGACCGCGCGCCCGTGCCGCGAAAACAGCATGAGTTCGGTGTCGCCCGCTGCCAGCACGACGTCCAGGACTTCGTCGCCCGGCCGCACGCGCGAAGCGATCAGGCCGCCGGGCTTGGGGTTGGAAAACTCGCCGAGGCGGGTGCGCTTGATCAACCCCATGCGGGTGGCGCACAGGAGGTATTGGTCGCTCGCGAGATCGTCCACGGAGCGGGTGGCGACGATCGTGTCGTGCTGGTCGACGCCGAGAAGCGCCCAGATCGAGCGGCCGCGGGCGCTGCGGGTGCTTTCGGGGATGTCCTCGACCTTGAGGAAGTGCGCCTGGCCGCGGCCGGTGAAGCAGAGGAGCCAGCCCTGGGAACGGGCCACGATCAGGCGTTCGAGATAGTCGCCGGTGTAGCGCGCCATGTCGGCCAGCTCGACCCCGGCGTTCGCGCGGCGGCGGTAGAGGTGCATGGGGATGCGCTTGAGGTAGCCCTGGCGGGAGAGGGTCACCACCACGTCCTCGTCGGCGACGCCCGATTCGATGTACGCGAAGTCGGCCTTGCTCTGTTTCGGCAGGATGACGGTGCGGCGCTTGTCGGCGAAGCGTTCGACGACTTCGTCGAGCTCCCTGAGCATCGTGGCCAGCTGAAGCCCCTCGTCGCGGAGCAGCGCGCGCAGGTCGCGGATGGATGCGCGCAGGGTTGCCTCGCGGGCACGCAGCTGGTCGCCCTCCAGCGCGGTCAGGCGGGCGAGGCGCATCTTCAGGATGGCGTCGGCCTGGGCGTCGCTCAATCCGAAGCGGCTGCGGAGCCTCTCCGACGCTTCGGCGCGGTTCTTCGAGGCACGGATCTGGGCGATCACTTCGTCGATCTGCGCCAGCGCGAGGAGAAGCCCGAGGGTGATGTGAAGCTCGGTCTCCGCCTTCTCGAGCTCGAAGCGCGAACGGCGGCGGATGACTTCGAGGCGGTGATCGCGGTAGCGGGAAAGCAGGTCCTTGAGGGTGAATTCGCCGGGCTGCGTGCCGCCGTCGAGGGCGAGGAGGATGGCGCCGAAGGTGGTCTGGAGCGCGGTCTTCCTGAAGAGGAAGGCCATCATCCGGTCCGCGTCGGCGCCCCGCTTCAGCTCGACGACCAGGCGGATGCCTTCGCGGTCGGACTCGTCGCGGAGGTCGGCGACTTCGGGGATCGCGCCCTTGCGGGACAGAGCCGTGATGTTGGCGATGACCCGCGACTTGGAGACGGCGTAGGGGAGCTCGGTGACCACGAGCTGCTTGCGCCCGCCGCGCACCGACTCGGTGACGACCCTGGCCCGCATCATCATCCGGCCGCGCCCTGTCTCGTACATGCTGCGGATGCCGGCGGTGCCCACGATGAACCCGCCCGTCGGGAAGTCCGGCCCGGGGAGCACCTCCATCAGCTCTTCGGTGCTGCAGGCGGGGTTCGCCACGAGCATGTGCAGCGCGGCCGCCACCTCGGCGAGGTTGTGGGGCGGCACGTTGGTGCTCATCCCGACAGCGATGCCGGAGCTGCCGTTGACCAGCAGGTTCGGGAAGCGCGCCGGGAGGACGGTCGGCTCCTTCAGGCGGTCGTCGAAGTTGTTCTCCCATTCGACCGTGTCCCTGTCGATCTCGGCGAGCAGCTCGGTGGCGACGGCGGAGAGGCGAGCTTCGGTATAGCGGTACGCGGCGGCCGAGTCTCCGTCGATCGAGCCGAAGTTGCCCTGGCCGTCGACCAGCGGGCAGCGGAGCGAGAATTCCTGGACCATTCGCACGAGGGCGTCGTAGACGGCGGAATCGCCGTGGGGATGGTACTTGCCCAGCACCTCGCCAACGACCGACGCGCTCTTCTTGTGGTTGCGGTCCGGCTGGAGGCCGAGGCCGTGCATGGCGTAGAGGATGCGCCGGTGCACGGGCTTGAGGCCGTCGCGCACGTCGGGGAGGGCCCGCTGCACGATCACGCTCATGGAGTAGTCGAGGAAGGAGTGCTGCATCTCCTCCTCGATGAAGCGGGGAAGCACGCGGTTACGCATCCGGGCTACCCATATTCAAGCTCTACATCGCCCCGCGAACGATGCCGCGCTCGTGCACCTCGACGGGGTCGCCCAGGGAGATCGGCGCCGTGGCGAGGTGCACGGTGTTGACGCCGAAGTAGACCAGGCTCTCGATGCGGCGGTAGCGGGCCAGCGTTCTGAGCGGCTCCTGCTCCGGGTCGCGGATGCCCGTCTGCTGGTCGGTGGTCGTGACCTTGCAGCGCGCGCACAGCTTGACGCCGCGGAAGGGGAGGCCGCCGATCGTGAACTCCTTCCAGAAGTCCTCTTCGTGGGGTCGGTCTCCGCTGACCACGATGTTGGGGCGGAAGCGCTCCACCGGGATGTCCCGGCCGACGCGGCGGGCAAGTTCGTCGACCGAGCCCTGGGAGACGAGGAGGGCCGGGTAGCCGTCGGCGAACGACACCCGGTGGCCTTCGGCGTAGGCGGGGTCGGTGTGCCGGAGGTCGTCGTCGCCCATGAAGACAAGCCGGTGGGCGCTGCCGAGGACCGACGACAGCCAGGCGTCGGCGGCGGGCGATACGGTGCGGACATCGACGGCCGAGCTCCAGACGGTCGCCCGGAGCCGCTCCCCCCGGGGGGTGAGGGGCAGGTGGAGCGCGGGAGCGTCCGGCGCCTCCAGGGTGAGTGCGTCGTCCCCGACCGTCGGCTGAATGGTGGCGAGGCGCGGGGTCTCGCGCTGCGTGACGAAGCTCCCGTCCGGCTTGACCACCATCCAGCGGCGGTCGAACCGCGGGCCCATCTCTTCGAAGTGCAGCGTCTCGACGTCGGAGCCCCTCGCACCCTTGACCGGGTGGATCCGGAGCCGCACGACGGTGTTGGGCCTCGCGCCCGGCGCGCTCCGGGTCATGTCATCTTCCTCTGCCGCGCGATGGTGAGCGGCAGGGTCGCCTGGTGGCGTCCGTTCACCGTGATGTCGAAGGTGTGGATCCCGAGTTCCTGGAAGACGATCCCGTCGAGGTTGATCACATGGGGCACGCGTATGCCGGTCTGGAGGCTCCCCCGTCCGGGACTCACGTTGAGTTCGCCGTTCAGGGAAACCAGTTCGGTACCGGCCGGGCTCGTCAGCTTGATGCTGAGCTTGTGGGTGCCGGCGTCGTGTGCGCCCCCCAGAAACCGCAGCACGAGCGCCAGGCGTCCGTGCCTCGCCGGGAACTGCTGCACGGCGATCTGATCGAAGACGCCCAGCAGGTTGAGCTTGCCGGAGCCGTCGATCGTGGCGGCATCGGCCGTGAGCGCCAGGTCTATGTCCACTTGGGTCCTCCGAGAAGAGATCTGTGAAGCACGAGCCCGAACAGGAGATTGAGGGCCGTGTGGGCGAGGATCGAGGGCCACAGGCTTCCCGTCCAGGCGACGCCGAGCGCCAGCACCAGTCCCATGACGCCGGCCCGCGCCATGCCATGCGGCCCCTGATAACCGTGAACAATACCGAATGCGGCGTTCACCGGCAGTGCGGCGAGCAGGTAGGAGCCGAACCAGGGCATCAGGAACACCGGGAGAAAGCCGCGAAAGACGACTTCCTCGGACCATCCGGCTGCCGCGGTCAGCAAGGCGAACGTGCTCCTCTCCCGGCCCGTGGCGGGCATGATTGCATGGACGACCTCCGTTTCCCTCCATCCCCGGAGAGCGCAGAGGCCCCGGAAAAGATACGCAACGGCAAGCCCGCCCCCCGTCAGCACGGCCGAGGTGCCCAGGAAGGGCGTCCACGCCGGGGGCCAGCCGGGCCTCAGGGTCTGACCATCCGCAAGCCCGCCCCACGCCAGAAAGGTCAGTCCCCCGGCTGCCATCAGTACCGCGGCCGAACTCAGGTACAGGGCAATTCGGGCATCTCGAACCTGATCGGCCGGCGGCAATTCCCGGCCAGCGGACAGTGCGGGGATGAGGACCAGCCAGATCGACGCAACCGACGCCGTCAGCGGGTCGCCCAGGCCGGCGCGAACGAAGACGGCGGCGACCAGGACGGAGCCGGCGACCCACAACGCCAGCTTCTTCACGCCGGTGCGCCCCCGGCAGCCGGCCCCTGCCGCCCCGGCGCCCGGCCGAGCCGCCTCCCGGTGGCGACGATCCGATCCAGGACGCGGGCGAGGTCTTCCTCGGTGGTGCGGTAGTTGAGCACGCAGAACCGCAGGGAGAAACAGTCCCTCACGCGAGTCGACGACATCATCGCGAATCCCGACTGTATGATGTCGTCCTGGATGCGCTCGTTGAGATCGTCGAGGACGGCCGCGGGCACCGACCCCTCCCCGCGGTACCGGAAGCAGACGATTCCCAGGGACTGGGGGGAGAGCAACTCCAGCTCTTCCCGGGCTCGGATCCGTGCCTCCGCGCCCCTCGCCAGGGCGATGGCTCTCGCGATTTCCTCGCGGTGTGCGGCCACGCCGTACCTCTGCACCGACAGCCAGACGCGCAGGGCGCGGAAGGTCCGGGTGAGCTGGAGGCCGCGGTCGCAGAAGTTGATGTGTTCGGGGCCCCATTGGGCGTCCTGCAGGTAGGGCGGCATGATGCGGAAAGCCGCTTCGAGCCGGCCGGCGTCGCGCGCGAGGAGACAGCCGGTTTCGTACGGCTGGAAGAACCACTTGTGGGGATCGAGTGCGAGGCTGTCGGAACGCTCGATCCCTTCGAGCAGGGGCCGGGTCTTCGGGTCCAGCACCGCGAACCCGCCGTACGCGGCGTCGATGTGATACCAGATTCCCTCGTCACGCGCGATTTCCGCCAGCTCGGCCAGCGGGTCGATGCTTCCCGTATTCGTCGTTCCGGCGGTGGCGACCAGGCAGAAGGGCTGAAGGCCGTCGGCGCGGTCCTGACGGATGGCCGCGACGAGACGCGAAGGCCGGATTCGGAACGCGTCGTCGGTGGGCACGGCGCGGACGAGCCCGGGGTCGACCCCGGCGATGCGGGCAGCGCGGCCCACCGAGGCGTGCGTCTGTTCGGACCCGTAGACCGTTCCCCGCGGAGGATTCCCCGCCGCCTCCCGAGCGGCGACGATGGCGATGAGGTTGGCCGCCGAGCCGCCGCTCGTGAAGAGCCCGCCGCCACCTTCCGGATACCCCATCCACTGCCGGAACCAGTCCGTGACCGTGAACTCGATCTGGGAGGGTCCGGACGACTCCAGCCAGGTCCCCTGGAAGATGTTGTAGCCATTGACCAGAAAGCTGGCCAGCACCGACGCCCAGGTCGGGCTCGAGGGGATGAAGGCGAGGAAGCGGGGGTGGTCGATGCTTCCGGCAAGCGGCAACACGTCGCCCAGGACGGTATCGAGCAGTTCGGACAGTTCGCGGCCTGCTTCCGGTGGAGGGCCGTGCAACATCGGTTCGGTGATGTCGCGGGTCGCTCCCTGCCACGCGGGCCCATCGCCGAGGCGGGCCCACCGCTCCACGATCGCGTCCACGACCGCGTATCCCGAGCGCCGCATTTCCTCCGGGTTCTCCAGCAGCCGGCGGGCCGCAATGTCGGTCCTGGGTGGTTCCTCGATCATCCGTTGACGCTCCGCCTTTCGCGGGTCTAGTGTAGTGTCAGGAGTCAGGTACCCGAAGAATGATCCGGAGAGATGCACCACGGTGATGGCCAACTCGCAGACGAAGGCAAAGTACAGCGTAATCGACGCACATGATCATCCGCACGGCGGACGCATTCTTCGTCTCCGGCTGCGGCGGGGGGAGGCGCTGAGCCTGAAGGAACTGAAGAGCGGCGACATGATCGCGACAACGGCGGACGGAGCAACCGAACGGCTCCGGATCGACGGATTCGCCCTCTTCGGCGGCAAGGTCAGTGATGCCCGCCTGGCTCTGACGGGTCGCGTGGATGTCCATGTGCGCGGTGAGGGAGCGGGCACGGTGGACTCGGGGTGGACGATCAGCGGCCCTGCCTGAAGGTCTGAAGCCCTACAGGCTGCTATACCCCGGCGGGTCGCGCTCGAAGGTCCGGCGGAACCAATCCACGTAGGCGGCATTCCCGTCCGGGTTCTCGTCCTGCCACTGCTTGCGCGCCTCGACGAAGGCGCCGGGACGCGCCGTCAGGACGAATTCCTCCAGGAACCCGTTCTCGCTGGCGTAGGTGATTTCGTCGAGAATGCTGTATGGGCGCGCATCGAAGATGGCGCGCTGGTAGAGCCAGACGTCGGCTACTCGCGACAGAATCGCCAGCTCCAGCTCGAAGTCGTCGGCCCCAACCGCCTCGGGGAGCCAGCGGTCGAGCCGGTTCTGGACGGCCATCAGATGGAGGTGGGCGTAGAAGAGGTACGCTCCCCTCGCGTCGGACCTGGGCTGCAGGCTCACAGTCGCCGAGTCGCCCTGTGCGTTGAGCCGCAGCTGCTCCCATGGATAGACCGGCCCCTCCTGGGCATTGGTGATGATCATGAAGGAGGGGTCCAGCGTGATGCTGTCCATCTGCTCGCGGACCCAGGCGTCCACCTCTTCCATGCGTTCCTGGGTCGGGACGATGCGGGCGCCGGAATAGACGACCAGGCGGCGGGGGTTGGGCAGTTCGATTTCGCTTGAAGCGCATGCGAGGATCGGAAGCGCCACCATGGAGAATGCGGCAAGGCACAGGGCGAGCCGGGGGGCCGCCGGTGGCCGCGGGGAGACAGGGTCGGTGCGGTAGGGCATGGTCAAGCTCACAACTCCTTCCTGCGGATCGGAAGCATACATCCGGAACTTTACTCAACCCCTGCCGGGCGGTCCATGTTCCCTTCGGTCTTCCGGCCGGCCGCCCCGTCGCCGCGCCAGCGCAGGAATTCGAACGGACTGCGGCAGTCCTCGCACCAGCAGGTCGTGAGCGAGGCATGGCTCCCGAAGAGGGACATGACCTCGGTGCGGCTCCCTTCGCAGAACGGACAGGGAGGTGCGTCGTTCGGGGGCTGCGGGGTGGTCGGTCTCACGGCGAGGCTACTCGACGAAGAGGGCACGGTTGCGGTCGCCGCGCGCCCGCTCGACGGCTTCCTCCGCCGGAGCGCCGGGGCCGCGGCGGCGCTGTTCGTCCCAGCCGGCGCGCGCGGGTTCGATGTCGTCCAGCCGGACTCCGGCCGCCGCCAGGGTGGGGCCCAGCCGCGCCTCGCACCGGTCGCGCACATCGTCGAGGGGCAGCACGCTGCCGTCGGCGACGAGACCGCGATAGAGGGCGTCATCGGGGAGAAGCCAGGCGAGCGTCGACGGCAACATGGCGTGCGCCGCGGCCGCCACCCGCTCGGCGCCCTCGCCCCCCGAACCGGCCAGGCGCTGGAACCACGCCGCGCCGAACTGGTGGTGGTACTCCTCTTCGGCCAGCATCTTGGGGACGCGCGACCGCGCGAGCGGGAAGTTCCCGCTGGCGAGGCTCTGCAGCGAGACCGAAAGGGCGCCGTCCACCACCACCGTTGCCGCGACGAAATCGGCCCAGTCCGTGAAGGGATCGTCCAGCGCGGGGGCGGAGTAGTACCGTTCCGCGGGGCGGGTGTGCTCGACCTCGAAGGGGTCGTAGCCGAGCCGCTTCAGCATCGAGTACAGCAGCCGGGCGTGCCCCCATTCGTCCTGGGCCATCGAAGACGCCGCGATTCCCGTCTCGATGGAGGGGCTGCCCAGGATCCAGTCGCTGTAGCGGATGCCGAGCAGCCGCTTGGTGTCGGCCAGGGAGAGTATGTGGCGCGCGAGAGGACGAGGGGCCGAGCCGCTCAACGGCGAACCCCCTGTCCGGGCCGATTCCCGGCCCAGGGCCCGTCGTCCCGGTTGACCGGAATGACGGCGGCGCGCGGCACCACGCACATTTCGAACCACTTCTCCTCGTCGTAGGTCTTCCAGGCGTAGACCCGGGCGAGCTCGTCGCCCGGCGCGTCCACATACCCGATGTGACGGAGCGGCTCGCCGCGCTTCTTGCGCGCGAAGACCTCGTAGACCCCCTCGCCGATCACGCGCCGACCCCCAGCCGCGCCAGCTTCCGCCGCCCCTCCTCCGAGATCCGGGCCGTGGTCCAGGGTGGGTCCCACACCTCGTTGATCTCGACGCGCTCCACCCACTGCTCCATCGCGATCCGGTCGCGCACGTCCTGCTTGATGAAGTCCATGCAGGGACAGGCCGTCGCCGTGAAGGTCAGGTCGACGCGGGCCGCTCCGTCGTCGAAACCCACTCCGTACACAAGCCCCAGTTCGACGAGCGAGATCGGCAGTTCGGGGTCCAGCACCTCGCCGAGCACGGCCTTCAGCGCGGCCGTACGATCAGCGGGTGTCCCGGTCATCGGGGCCGACCAGCGGTCGCGGCCGCCCGAAGCGTGCGGCAGCGCCATCGGCCGCATCGCCAGCAGCGTCTTCAGGGGGCGCCTGCGCCGGGGGGGCGCGGCAACGGCCGCGCCGCCGCCGCTCAGTTCAGCCATGACGACACCGAGCTGCGCGACCTCCGCACCGACTCGACGTAGCGCTCGTTCATCGGCCCCCGCCCCTTCCAGCGCGCGAAGACCGCGTCCCAGGTGATCTCGCCATCGCCGAAGAGCCACTGCTTGGCCTCGGGGTCGTACTCGCAGGGGAAGGGGTAGTCGAGGACGTACTCTTCGGCGCTGTCGTCGTAGTGCGCGGGCACCTTCAGCCCCAGCCCCTCGCAAAGCGGAACCGTGGAAGACATCCACAGCTGGCGGAGTTCGTCGTTGGTGAGCCCCTTGAGCTGGTAGTCGAGCTGCCCGCTGTGCCGCTTGAGATCGTCCGGCAGGCCGAACCACTCGATCGTCATCGGGAACATCCAGTCGACGCATCGCTGCAGCAACTCGGTCGCCGCGCCCCCCGCCCGGGCCAGCCGGCGCATCCACACCTCGCCGTGCCGCAGGTGGAAGGTCTCCTCCATGTCCACCTTCACCAGCGCGCGCTTGAGCGGACCGTACGAGGTGTTGCGGTGCACGTCGCCCAGAAGGCAGATCCCGGCCCGGTCGAAGAACCCGTTGGCCACCACCAGCTCCGCCCAGTTGTCGAGCGGCTGGTCGAAGCCGTAGGGGTGCTTGAACTCGTGCGGCTCGCGCCCGTACACCAGCCGCTCCTTCGAAACCCCCATGTCCTCGAGCAGGCGATAGGCGATGTTGGCGTGCGCCAGCTCGTCCTGAATGATTGCGTGCGCGCTGACCTGCGTGTTCGTGGAAGGCGCATGACGGGCGGCGAGCCAGTACGCCGGCGCGCTCATCAGCTCCGTGTCGGCCTGGACGGTCAGCTGGATGATGATTGCCTTCCGGTACCCCGGCGTCATCTCCTCGGGCGACTCCAGGATGTGCCCGTTGCGGATCCGCGCCTTCAGCTCCTCTTCGGCCCGCTGCGACATCGCATCATCCTTTCCGCGCCCGGCCACGGCTCAGATCCCCAGCGCCGAGCGGATCAGGGGACTGATGCGCTCCGGCGTCCAGGGCGGGTCGAAGGTCAGCTCGACCTCGGCGTCCTCGACTCCGTCGACGCTTGCGACCGCCGCCCTGGCGTCTTCGACAATCTGTTCGGCTGCCGGGCACATCGGGGTCGTCAGCGATATCGTCGCCCTTGCCGCGTCCCCCTCGACCTCGATGTCGTATACCAGGCCCAGGACGACAAGGTCCAGGTTGAGCTCCGGATCCTTCACCGTCTTGAGCGCGTCGCGGATGGCTTTCTTCGTAACTGGCACCTTGGCGAACCTCCGGCATTGCTGGGCTGCGTGCCACATGGGACGACCGGGACCGACCATCCCGGTGCAGATGTCGCCGCTCAATGAAAAATGCCGCAGGCGACTCGGGTACCGCAATCTAACAGCCGCGCCGGACGGACCCGCCCATCCCGTCCCGACGCTTGCTTGGAACGCGGCAAACCCGGACACTGGAGCATCATGCGAATCGCGATCAACACCGGGGGCGGCGACGCGCCGGGGCTCAACGCGGTGATCCGCGCGGCGGTGCTGGCGGCGGAAGGAAAGGGGTGGGATGTCGTGGGGGTTCGCCGGGGGTACAGCGGCCTCTTCGACCCGCACGGCATCGTGCCGCTGACCGAACGGTCGGTGAGCGGAATCACCCACAGGGGAGGGACGATCCTCGGGACTTCGAATCGGGGCAACCCGTTTTCGTTCCCCATCCGGCAGCCTGACGGCACCGTTGAGATGGTGGACCGCTCCGACCAGGTCATCAGCAGGATAGCGGAGCTCGGAATCGACTGCATGGTCGCGGTCGGCGGGGACGGCTCCCTGCGCATAGCCGCGGAGCTGGCGAACAAGGGCCTGAAGGTGGTCGGCGTTCCAAAGACCATCGACAACGACCTGGACGCCACTGCGGTGACCTTCGGCTTCCACACCGCCGTGCAGACCGCCACCGAAGCCATCGGCAAGCTGCACTCCACCGCCGAGGCCCACCAGCGGGTGATGGTGGTCGAGCTGATGGGAAGGCACGCCGGTTGGATCGCACTGTTTGCCGGATACGCGTCCACCGCCGATGTAATCCTGATCCCCGAGATCCCGTATGACCTCGCAAGGGTAGCGGAAAAGATCGAGGAAAGGTGGGCGGAGGGCTCCGAGTTCGCGATCATCGTCGTGGCGGAGGGAGCACTGCCGAAGGGCGGCGAGGCGTCGTATCTGGACAAGCCGGCATTGAGCGGGGGAAGGCGGCTCGGCGGAGTCGCGAAGCGGATCGCGTGGCGGCTCGAAGAGCTGACCGGGCACGAAACCCGCAGCCTCGTTCTCGGGCATCTTCAGCGCGGAGGACAGCCGATCGCCTACGACCGGATACTCTCTCTCAGGTTCGGCACGGCGGCGATCGAGCTGATCGAACGGGGACACTTCGGCTGCATGGTCGCGCTGGATCCGCCCAGAGTGCGGGCCGTGCCGATCGCGCAGGCCGTCAACAAGCTGAAGACCGTTCCGGTGGACCACGAGCTGATCCGCTCCGCCAGGGCCATGGGCATATCGTTCGGGGACTGAGATGCGACGGATTCAATCGGGACTGACAGCGATCGCAGCCTGCGCGGCGCTCTGTCCGGGAGTGGCGGTGGGCCAGGATCCGCCGGACACCGCCGGGGTCACGGTGGAAGGGGAAGTCCTGGATGTCGCCAACAACGTCCCCGTCGCCGTGGCGATCGTCGCGATCCCGGCGCTCAACCGCAGCGCGATCACGGACCAGCTGGGCTACTTCCGGTTCGAGGCGGTGCCCGCCGGCTTTTACCAGATTCAGGTGCTCCGCCTGGGGTACCAGCCCCTCGAGGCCGAGGTGCCGCTCAACGGGAAGGAGGTGCTGGGCCTGTACCTGACCCCGGGCCCCGTGTCCCTGGAGGGGATCGAGGTGAGGGTGACGAGCGACGCGGATGTCGAGCGGCGGGCGATGGGCATCTCGACGCGGAGCATCATCGGGCCGCTCGAAATGGAGGACTTGCGCGAGCGCTACTTCAGCCTGGATCAGGTCCTCCTGGGCCGATACTTCCTGAGGGCCCGCTTCAGACCCGGCCGCGAGCCCGGCGATCCGGGCTGCCTGGTGGTTTCCGCGCTGGCACTGAGCGGCCGCAGCTGCGCGGCGGTGGTGGTCGACGGAGTGCTCCTCGGCCCCGAGGCCAGGGACTGGGTCTACCGGATGAGCACCCACGACATCTTCTCGGTGCGCTTCCTCTACGGTCCCGGAGCCGCCCTGCGCTACGGCCACCGCGGCGGCGATGGCGTGCTGATGATCGAGACGCGGGTGGGGCGCTGAAGGACTTGCCCGTGGTTAGCGCAGGGTCATTTCCAAATGTCCATCCATACGACGTAGTCCACCCCAAGGTCGTCGGTATCGATTGCGACGATGGCGCGGTCGGTTATCGCCTCGACTTCCATCGTCGGAGACAGCACGCCCCCAACCATTTCGGGCTGCCCCACATAGTGCCCGTCTGGCCGGAATACATCGAATCCCTCGATACCGCCCCCGACCATCCGTCGAACCCATAGGTATCCGTCCGTCGCCACATGCAGTCCGCGGAAGGGTGGATACACTCGCGGGACAACCTCCAGTCCCACGCCATTCCTCGAAGCGGGATCAGGCAGGTAGCGTTCTCGGAACAGCTCTAGCGCTGTCGCGCGGACCTGATCCGGGATGGCGAGAGGGTGGTACTCACGGCGTATGGTCAGGGTCACATTGCCTACATCAAGTGCGACGCGGCGAATCTCGTAATGGCGGCCGTCCCCCTGCCCTAGCCAGAGATCCATTTCCGAGCCCAGGAACATTGCCGGAACGACAGAAAATGGAGGTGGCACCTGAATCTCGGGACCTCCGTCGCTTTGCCTGATGGAAATGAGCTCCGGGCCGGGCGGAGGGGGCAGGTGCCAACGGCGGGCGTCGCCGCGTAGTGTACCGTTAACGCGCTTGAAGAACCGGATGGCATCCCCGTCGAGAATCGTCAAAGAGCCTTGGCGCGTCCACGCTCGCGGCGCGTTGGCTGACGAGGAGACTACCGGATGACCTTCTATCCTCTTTCCCGTGGTGTCGAAAACCTCCCACCTCCTGAGAGCAAGACCCTCCACCCAGATCTCGCCTTCAGGGCCGCGAAAGGCGTCGCCGATCCGCCGGAATTCCGACGGTCCCTCGCCTGGGCCGCCGATAGCCCGCACAAAGGTGCCGTCTGCACGGAAGACCCTCAGGTCATTGGCGAGGGCGTCAACGACCCACATGCGATCCAGGTCGTCCACTACCACCGAACGAACGTCGCCAAAGCGAGCAGGTCCGTCTCCTCCCGCGGTCCCGATTCTCACGCTCTCGGCGACGCGCCACCGGGCTCCAGAGTCTTCACTCCAGACACGGGGCGACGAGTTGGTTACGAGCACCGAACCGTCTGCCAGGGTCTCGACCTGTGCGACGCGGGACCCTGACGACGGATCGCGGTCACAGGTCAACGCCGTCTGGGTCACAAGGAGAACAAGAGCCTTCGCCATCCGGCCTCCGGGGCGGAACCGCGGCGCCTCGGACGTTGTCGGCCTCAATTTGCCTATCCCTCGTTTCCGTGTAGTCGAAGACCGTTGACGATGATGGTCGGGGTTCCCTGCGCCCCGGCAAGGTCGGCTGCTTCGACATCCAAAGCAACGCGAGCTTCAACGTCAACGGAGGCGATCGCGCCGCTCAGCTGACCGGCCTGGCCCGCCTCCAGTCCTCGGCCCGCATCGACACAAGGTTCGCGAACAGGCGGTACGCGCCCGGCACACCCGCAGGGAACTGCCGGAAGAAGGCGAGCCCGGTATAGATGTAGAGGCCGTCCCCCACCTCGGCCACGAGCAGGGCCCCGCGCTTCGGGTCCTCGCCCGGGTCGGCCATCTCCATGACGGGCGTGAAGCGGTCGTCCCATTCACCCGGGAAGTAGAGTCCCCGTTCCTGCACCCAGCCCTCGAAGTCGGTAGGCCCCACGGCGTTCGGTGACGTGAAGACCGGCGATGAAGGCGCCAGGATCGTCACGACGGCGTTCTCGTCGGTGACGCGGTCATGGGGCCGGCTGATCGTCACTGGGTAGGGCGCAAAGTCGCCCGCCGAGTACTCGTACCTGTTGTACTGGACGACGACTGTGCCGCCAGCGCGCGCGAAGTCGAGGACGGCCTCGTTGGCGGCGGCCAGATCGGGCCGCGTCTCGTAGGCGCGAACGCCCAGCACGATCACGTCGAACTCCGCGAAATCGCCGGCCCGCACGCGCTCCTCGTCCAGCTCGACCACCTCCATGCCCATCTGCCTCAGCGCCGCCGGGCCGTCGTCGCCGGACCCCATGACGTAGCCGACCCGCAGCTCGGTGTCCGCCGCGACGGGGAAGACCGAGACGCGCACTGCGGCGTCGCGCGCCATCAGCGTCCGGGGGATGTGGGGGTGGTCGACGATATCGAACTGCGTGTCGAACTCGTCGCCGGTGCCGGTCCCGACCTGGCCTGTCCCCGTCCCCTCTGCCTGACGTGCCACCACCCTGAACACGTGCGACCCCTCCGCTACCGCGCCGCGAGGCGTCACTGCGAAGGTGAACGACGCGCTCGCACCGCCCGGTTCCAGCGCGAAGGAAGCGCTCTCGGGTTCGACCGCCCAGCCGCCCGGCGCCTCGAGCCGCACCGCGCCGGCCCGGGCCGTCCCTGATGTGTTGGTCAGCACCACGTCGATCTCGCGCACCCCGCCGGCCCCGCTCGGCCACACCATGCCCGGCGGTTCCACCTCGACGTTGATCGCCGGCAGGACAAGGACCGACTCGCGGTATTCGCCGGCGGCCTGGTCCACTCCGACGTATTCGCCCCGGTGCTCCACCGCCACCCCGACCGTGCCGGCCGACCCGCTGCCCGGCGCCAGCTCCATGCTCACATGGGCCCCGATCGGCGACGGATCGAAGGGCAGCGCCCACAGTGCCCCGTCGTCCGGCCACACGTGCATCGCGCCGTCGCGTGCCGCGTCCAGGTAGTACGGTGCCGACGAGGGGGCATCGGCCGGGATCGCGACCCGCCAGCTCCAGCGCGCGATCTGCCCGCCCCCAACCCGGCCGTCGGCGGATGTCGGGGGCACCGGCGTCCGGAAGAAGGGCGAACGGGACGGGGGCAGCGACGACTCCTCGGTGGGCGAGGCCTGCCAGCCCGGCGGCAGCAGCAGGCGTGGGGCCACCGCCGACAGGTCGAACCCGCCGCCGTTCCAGACATTGACATCGACCACGACCGACTCGCCGGGGGTCAGGAGGTTCCGCCCCACCCGCACGTCGGTCACGATGCCGGCCGCCGCGAGGAGCGCCTCGGAAAGCTGGCCGAGACGGTGCTCCAGCAGCTGCTTCCCGTCGCCTTCGGGGGCGTCGTCGAGCAGGGCGTTCAGGATCTCGGCCGCTTCGGCCAACCCGGCCACAGCGCCGTCGGGCCGCAGCGCCGAGAGCCCGCGCCCCGCATCGGCCAGGGCGCCACGGTACCGTTCGATCCGCCGTTCGGTGTCGGTGGGCCATCCCGCAGGCAGGGGTGTGCCGAGTTGCCCGATGAGCGTGGTGTCGACGCCCGCGAAGATGCCGTCGTCCTCCAACCCCTCGACCACCGACGCCACCAGCATGAGCGAGCTCGACCGCGGGCCCGGGTACTCGCCCGAACCCATGTCCTGGGAGCGGTGCTGGCTGCGGCTTTCCATGGCCAGCTGGAAGTGCGACCGGCCCAGCAGCGGGTCGAAGGCGCCCGTCGGCACGCTCACCGTCGCGCCCTGGGGAAGGAAGCGCATCGAGGTGTAGAGCTTGGTCGGCTGCCACGGGGTGACGCCCTGCGCGGCCAGTTCCGGGTAGCGGTCCGGGTCGCCCGCGGCCGTGAAGGCCTCGTGCGCGGCCCTCCCGGCGAGCTGGTGCTGGCCGTGTCCGTCGCGGGGGGTGCCCGAAAAGACCGAGACGATGACGTGCGGGCGGAAGCTGCGCACCACGAAGACCACGTCGCGCAGGACCTCCTCGAATGGCCACAGCCCGAGCGTCTCGTCAATGGTCTTGGAGAAGCCGAAGTCGAAGGCGCGGGTGAAATACTGCTCGCCGCCGTCGAGAGCGCGGGCGGCGAGGAGTTCGCCGGTGCGGATCACGCCGAGCCCCTCGTGGAGGCGGGGGCCGATCAGGTTCTGGCCGCCTTCGCCGCGGGTAAGCGAGAGGTAGGCCGTCTCGGCGCCCATGCCGCGCGCGAGGGCCGCGAGCAGGCTGGTGTCCTCGTCGTCGGGGTGGGCGGCGATCATCAGCACGCGCTTCACGCCGTCCAGTTGGCGCAGGCGCAGGCCGGCCCCCACGACTCCCTGCTCCTGCTGGGCGGTGAGCGGGCCGGGGACGGGCGCAACGGGCAACAGGGCCAGTGCGGCGAGGGCCGCGGCGGTCAGAATCTTGCCGTACTTCATTCCGGGAAGGTAACTATCCACGATGGACATCGCCGCCACGCTGCGCAGCTACGACGGGAAGCGCGTCGCGCCATTCCGGGCGGTGGCGGAGGCGGTGGGGGAGGCGCCGGAGAGCGCGGTCGGCGAACTTGTCGACCTCGCCGGCTCGGACGAGATGGAACTCCAGGTGGGTGCGACATGGGTGCTCAAGCACCTTGCCGAGCGGGGAACGGCCCTGCGCGGGCGCAGTGCGGCGACACTTCTGGGCCTGCTGGGCCTGCCGATTGCCCCCGACGCCCTGCTGCACATCCTGCAGACCCTGCCGCACATGCGTATCGAGGCCGACCAGCTGGGTGCGCTGCGAGACGCGTTGCTGGCGTTGATCAGATCAGGGCGCACGTTCATCCGCGCCTGGGCCTACAACGGCCTGGGCATTCTGGCTGCGTACGATCCCTCGCTCCGAAACGAAGTCGAGCGCCTGTTCGACCAGGCCGTGAAGACCGAATCCGCCGCCGTGAAGGCGCGCATTCGCCACGCCCGGGCGGCGATGTCACGCTAGCGGATCCGGAATACCAGCCCCGCACCCACGTACAGGTCCTCGGCCGCGTCGTTCAACCCGAGTCCGACGCGGATGTCCCACTGAAGATCCTCGTTTGCGAGCCAGGTGAATCCGCTGTTCACGTAGTGCTCGGTCTGCTTGCCGCTCCGCCCGGCGGGCACATCGAGCCCGGACGGCACGAAGGCGTACCACTCGCTGAACAGGCCGGTGCGCTCGCCAAGGGCCATCCCGCACGACAGCGACTGGGCCCACTCCCGGTAGTCCTGATCCTGATCCCCGACCGCGGCGTTCACCTGGGTGCTGCCTGCCAATGACACGGCCCCGGTCAAGTCCCAGCTGTAGAGGAAGTTCACGCCCGGGAGGCTGCGGCCCGCCGAAAACGCGTCGCTGCCCGTGGCGAGCGTGACCTGCGGCAGGACCGCCATCGCGGGGAACACGCCGCGCTGCTCCGCGAAGGCCAGCTTCACCCCCAGGTAGAGGTCCTCCAGCCCGGACTCGGTCGCGGTGCGCCCGCGGGACTCGGTGGACAGCGTCGCCGCACTCGCGCCGACGCGAAACTCGAGCTGGTCCGCGAGGAAGCCCACGCGCAACAGGGGCTCGCCGTAGGAGTGGGCCAGAGTGGTCACCCCGTCCGCGTCGTCGACGCCGAAGGTGTAGCCGAATTCGAACTGAAAGACACCGACCCCCACCGTGCTGGTCGCCTCGGTGAAGTCGGGACGGTCGGCGACCATCGCCTGCTGGGCTTGAGTCGCGCCGGCCAGGGCCAGCCCCGACAGAACGACGGCGAATTGTGATGCAGTCTTGATCACCTGGTATTCCCTGCAAGAGTCCATTCGGCCAGTTTGGCCAGCGCTGGAAGCTGCACCGCAACCTTCGGCTCCGAGAGGCGAAATCATACACCCCCCCCGGGGGGCACGAGCGACGCCCATGGTTCCCGACGCGACGGGGCTCCCCGACGCATCATCGTGGCCACGGCAGAGCCAGCCCCTCGGGCGCCTGCGACCTCCCGAACCATCCGGCCAGCGCAGCCAGACTCAGTACATACGGCAGCGCCAGAAACAGCGGATACGGAAGATCCGCATCCACCGCCTGCAGCGCGAACTGCAGCGCCTCCGCCCCGCCGAAGAAGAGCGCCGCCGCTATCACCCACTTCGGGTTCCAGCGCCCCAGCACCACCACCGCGATCGCGATGAACCCCTTCCCGGCCGACATGTTCTCGGCGAAGGTCCCCGTGTGCACCAGGCTCAGGTGCGCGCCAGCCAGCCCGGCGGCCAGCCCCGCAAAAGCGACCGCCAGCAGGCGCGTCCGCACCACCGGCACCCCGGCCGCATGCGCCGCTTCCGGCGACTCGCCGACCGCCCGCAGCGCCAGCCCCCGGCGCGTGCGGAAGAGAAACCAGCCCAGCACCGGCACCAGCAGATACGCCAGGTACGCCGTCACCGCCTGATCGAAGAGCGCGGGCCCGATCACCGGAATCCGCGCCAGCACCGGCACCTCCCACGCCGGCACCGTCGGCAGTTCCAGCGCCAGCCCGGTCGCGCCGAAACGGCTCTGGAAGACCGCCCCCGTGAAGCCCAGGCTGCCGATCGTCACCGCCGTGCCCGTGATGATCTGGTCGGTATTCAGCCACACCGCGAACACCGCGAAGACGAGCGCGGCCATCCCCCCGGCGAGCGCCCCCGCCGCCAATCCCCACCAGGGCCCCAGCGCGAGCGCCCCGAGCGCCCCCCCGAGCGCGCCCCAGATCACGGAGCCCTCGAGCCCGATGTTGATCACGCCCGCCCGCTCCGAGACGGTTTCCCCGAGAGCCGCCAGCGCCAACGGCACCGCCAGTCCCACGGCCGCGACGAGGAAGGAGGAGAGCGCGCCGAACTCAGCCACGGGAACCTCGGCTGGCGAGCGCCTGCCAGCTTCTGTCCACGGCAAGCACGGCGAGGATGACCAGCGCCTCGATCCCGCGGACCCACACCTCCGGCACACCCGCGTCGCGCTGCATCGCCCCGCCGCCCGCGCTCAGCGCCCCGAATACGATCGCCGTCACCACCACGGCCAGCGGGTTGAGCCGCGCCAGCAGCGCCACCGCGATCGCGGTGTATCCCCACCCCGGCGACAGTCCCTCGTACATGCGGTGCGTGACGCCTGCGACCTGCACCCCCCCGGCGAGCCCCGCGATTCCCCCCGATGCGAGGAACGCCAGCCAGACCACCGGCTGTGCGCGGAACCGCCCACTCACCTCGGCAGCCCGCGGCGATGCTCCGACCGCGCGCAGCCGGAACCCGCCAGGCGTCCGGGTCAGGTAGAGCCAGAGCGCGACCGCGATCAGGATCCCGATCAGAAATCCCAGATGAAGGCGCGTACCGGGGATCAGGTCCAGGAGGTGGGCCGCGGGCGGGATTTCGTTGGTCTGATTGAAGACGCCGCGTTCCTCGCGTAGCGGGCCCTGCACCAGGAACTGGGCCATGAACAGGGCCACGAAGTTCATCAGCAGCGTGGTGATCACCTCTCCCACGCCCATCCCGGTCTTCATCGCCGCCGGAGCCGAGGCCCACAGTGCTCCGGCCGCGGCGGCGGCGAGGAGGGTGGCGGGGATCACGACCAGGCCGTGGGCGCCTGGCAGCGCCACCGCGACGGCCACGGCGGCGAGCGCTCCCGCGTGGAGCTGCCCTTCCGCGCCGATGTTCCAGACGCGCGCCTTGAAGGCAAAGGCGACGGCCAGGCCGGTGAGAAGCAGGGGGGTGGCCCGCACCAGGGTGAAGGAGACGAAGCGGTCCCATGTGCCGAAGGCGCCCCGGAAGAGGGCGGCGAAGGCGTCGCCGGGCGGATAGCCTCCGAGCGCCAGGAGAGCGGCCGCGACGGCCAGGGTGGCCATGAGGGCGGTGGCGGCGGTCAGCGCCGGGGTGAGCGCGTGGGGGCTGGGCCTCATGGGGCGCCCTCGCGGCGCGCGCTCAGCATCAGTTCGCCGATCGCAGCGGGGTTGTGATCCTCGCGCGGCACCGGGATCAGGCGCCCCCGCACCATGACCGCGATCCGGTCGGACAGCTCGAGGATCTCGTCGAGATCGGCCGAGATCAGCACCACGCCGGGGGGACGCTCCCCGCTCCTGGCGAGTGCGGCGATCCGGGCGCGTACGGCGACCGTCGCCTTCACGTCGAGGCCGCGAGTTGGCGACTCGGCCACGAGCAGATGGCCGCTCCGCAGGAACTCGCGCCCCGTGACCACCTTCTGCTGGTTGCCCCCCGAGAGGATGGAAGCGGTGACGGCGGGCGAATCCGCACGCACGTCCATCTCACGCACGAGTGCCGCTGCCGTCTCCTCCACCGCGGCCCAGTCGAGCCACGGCCCCCGCCGATAGCCACCGCGGTCGTGCACGGCGAACCCCACGTTTTCGGTGATTGTGAATTCGTTCACAAGTCCTTCGTGGGTGCGGTCCTGGGGGATCCAGCCGACCTCTTCGGGAAGCTGGACCTCTCCCGAATCCGGCCGCCGCATCCCGGCGAGTACCGCCGCCAGGGTACGCTGGCCGTTGCCCCCCACGCCCGCGACGCCGAGGATCTCGCCCCGCCGCACCTCCATGCTCACGCCGCGAAGCGGCAAGGTGCCTCCGGCCGTAGCGGTCACCCTCCGGAGCTCGGCCACCAGAGCCACCGGATCAGCCCCGGCCGCCGCCTCCGATTGCACCGACACCCCCGATTGCACCGACACCCCCGAAGCCTCCGGCTCCTCCGGCGCGCCAGCCGGCGCATCCCGGCCGCCTGCACCTGCCGCCACCGCACCCCCGCCGCGCAAGCCCACCCCCGCTCCCACCATCGCCTCCGCCAACTCCCGCGCCGAAACCTCCGCGGCCTCGCGCGTCATCACCCACCGCCCCCGCCGCAGCACCGTCACGCGGTCGGCAGCGGCCAGCACCTCGTCCAGCTTGTGCGCCACCAGCACGATCCCCGTCCCGGTGCGCGCCACCTGGCGCAGCACAGCGAAGAGCCCCTCCACCTCCTGCGGCGCCAGCACAGCCGTCGGCTCGTCGAGCAGCAGCACGCGCGTCTCGCCCATCAGCGCCTTCAGGATCTCGACCCGCTGGCGCGCCACCACCCCCAGCCCCCCGACCGGCACATCCAGCTCCACCGCCAGCCCCAGCTCCCCGGCGCGCGCCTCCACCGTCTCCCGGTAGCCGGGCCGCACCGTGCCCCGGCGCGTCCACGCGGCCGCGTTGAACAGCGCCACATTCTCGAACCCGGTGAAGCGCGGCACGAGCGAGAAGTGCTGATGCACCATCGCGACGCCCAGCGCGCGCGCCTCGCCTACGCCCCCGGAACCGAGCGGCTGCCCACCGATCGCCACCCGTCCCGCATCCGGCGCCAGAATCCCGGCTGCAACGCGGGCCAGCGTCGTCTTCCCGGCCCCGTTCTCGCCCAGCAGCCCGTGGATCTCGCCGGGCACCAGCCCGAAGTCGACCTCGTCGAGCGCGGTGACCGACCCGAACCGGCGCGTCACGCCCCGCAGCCGCAGGGCGTCGTCCGCCACCCGCGCGCCGCCCCGGCCGTCCACTCGCGCGCGCCCCTCGCCCGTCAGGACGAAGGCGTCTCCCCCGCCGCCGGCTCAAGGAAATCGATCGCCGGGACCTCGAGCGTGCCGGCGATGATCGCCGCGCGCGCCTCGTCGATCCGCGCCAGCACGTCGGCCGGAATCACCCCCTCGTGCACCGGACTGGGGACGAACTCGACCGAGCCGCCGACCAGCCCCGTGATGGTGGGCCCCGAGAGCGTGCCCGCCCGCCAGTCGAGCGCGGTCTGCAGGAAGATCGTCGGGATGTTGATCGCCGCACTGCCCAGGATCACGTCGGGCGCGACATCGTTCTGGTCGCGGTTCATCCCGAACGCCCAGGCCGTGCGGCCCCCGTCGCGGGCCTCGCGCACGGCCTGGAAGACGCCGAAGCTGGCCGCGTCGACGTTGTGGATCAGGACGTCCGCACCCTGCCGCAACTGCGCGGCGGCGGCTTCCTTCGCAGCCGAGACGTCGTCCCAGCTGCCGATGAACGTCTCCAGCACGACCGCATCCGCCATCACCGCCTTCACTCCCGCCTCGAAGGCGATGAAGGTGCCCTTGGCGCTGGGGATCTCGACGCCGCCCACCATCCCCACGTTCCCGGACTGCGTGACGGAGCCGGCCGCCATCCCGGCGAGGTAGGATGCTTCGTGCAGCCCGAAGATGATCGGGACGACGTTCGCGGCCGAGCGCGAGCCCGAGGAGACCACGAAGGTGACATCGGGGTACATTTCGCCGGCGCGGCTCGCGGCGTCCTGGTACTCGAAGCCGTGGCCGAAGATCAGGCCGTACCCCGACTCCGCGTACGAGATGAAGGCCTCGTCGAACTCGGCGGGGGTCCGGGTCTGCTGGTGCGAGACGCGAAAGCCCAGCGAGTCGCCGATCAGCTGCAGGCCCTCGTAGGCGCCCGCGTACCAGCCGGCGTCGCTCACGGGACCGGCGGTGAGGAGGGCGACGGCGGGTGTGTTGGAGTCGGCTCCGGCTTCGGGATCCGACCCGCAGGCGGCCGGGGCGAGCGAGAGGACCGCGCACAGGATCAGAGACAAACTCGGCGAGGCGCGCAACGAAACGGTGTGACGTGAAGCTCTCATCGTCCGGCTGTTCCTGGTCTGATGGCCGCCGATCTGGTGGCCCGTGGAAGCGTGACCGTACAATATATGCGCGAATCGACACCCAACTCCCTCGATTGGAAAGCCCCCCATGAGCCAACCCCGCGACCATTGGAGCTCCAACGCAGGCCTCGTGCTCGCCGCTACAGGCAGCGCGATCGGCCTCGGCAACCTCTGGAAGTTCCCGTTCATCACCTGGGAGAACCAGGGGGGCGCCTTCGTCCTCGTCTACCTGATCTGCATCGCGGCGGTCGGCCTGCCGATCATGATGGCCGAGCTGCTGATCGGGCGGCGGAGCCAGAAGAGTGCGGTCGGGGCGCTAAAGGACGCCGTCGCGTCGAAATGGCCGGGGGGGCAGAAGCTCGGAGGACTGGTTGGGGGATGGGGCGTGCTGGCGGGCTTCATCCTGCTCAGCTACTACACGGTCATCGCGGGGTGGTCGCTCTACTACTTCGCGCAGTCGGTCGGCTGGACCTTCGGCGGATACCCGGTGGGAATGTCAGCGGGGGATCTGTTCGACGCGCAGGTGAGTAATGCCGGCCTGCAGCTCGCGCTTTCACTGAGTTTCAGCATCGGGACCATTGCCGTTGTCTATTTCGGGGTGAGCAAGGGGATCGAGCGGATCGCCCGGATCTTCCTTCCGATCCTTTTTGGCATTCTCCTCCTCATGCTCGTGAGCGCACTTACCATGAGCGGCTCGGGCGAGGCCCTGGCCTACATCTTCCGTCCCAACTTCTCCGACCTGACGAGGGAGGCGGTTCTGGAAGCTCTCGGCCACTCCTTCTTCACCCTGTCGCTCGGCATGGGGGCGATGATCACCTACGGGTCCTACATTTCCCGCAAGCACTCGGTCGTGAAGGCGTCGGGGGCGATCGTGGCGCTGGACACCCTCATCGCCCTGGTCGCCACAGTGATCATGTTCTCGGTGATCTTCTCGGTGGTCGGCATGCGCGACGCGGTAAGCAGCTCCCCGGTCGGGATGCTCTTCATCTCGCTGCCCGAGCTGTTTTACACCGAGGTGCCCTTCGGCGTCGTCCTCGGGCCGCTCTTCTACGTGCTCGTGGCGCTGGCCGCACTGACCTCGACGATCTCGCTTCTGGAGGTGGTGTCCGCCTACCTGATCGACCAGCGCGGGATCACGCGCCACAAGGCGACGATCGGGGCGGGCGCCGCGATCTTCGTGTTCACCATCTTCGCGGCGCTGTCGTTCACGGGCACACCCATCCTGTCGACGCTCGAGGTCTTCGAGGGCAAGGCCGGGTGGTTCTCCACCGCCGACCACTTCGTCTCGAACTGGATGCTCCCGACGGGCGGGTTCTTCATCACGCTCGCGGCGGGCTGGTTCATGACCCGCAAGGACACGATGAGCGAGCTGATGGACGGTACCGAGCCGCGCTGGTTCCACTACGGCGCGTGGCGCTTCTTCATCCGCTGGGTGGCGCCGATCGCCGTGGCCGCGATCATCGTCTTCGTGATCCGCGGGGTGGACTTCAGTTGAGGGGCGGGTGCAGGTGAGCGTAGTGAGATCGTGGCGGGGTTGTTGGCCGGGCGAATGGCGATCATCACAGTCGGGCATGCGCAGAGCTACTGCTTCGGAGAGTGACCAATGAGCGAGAAAGCCCTCGATTCACTGGAGGAAGCTTCAGCGCAGATGGGGACCGGGACGGTCGAGGATCTGAAGCGGCTGGTAGTCCGAATCGGCGTACCACTGAA
Organism: Longimicrobiales bacterium; assembly: GCA_965211645.1. GTDB lineage: Bacteria > Gemmatimonadota > Gemmatimonadetes > Longimicrobiales > Gaopeijiaceae > Bin94. The sequence goes on from OZ242947.1 coordinate 2,672,460, forward strand.
TACGATCGCGGCGTTTTGCAACCGCTGGCAGGTCGCAGAACTTGCTGTGTTCGGTTCCGTGCTGCGCGATGACTTCGGGGCTGACAGCGACATCGACATGCTGCTTCGATTCAAGACGGAACGGACGCCGGGTCTGTTCGGGTTCGCTGAAATGGAGCGGGAAATGGGCGAATTGCTCGCCCGCAGGGTCGATTTGGTGAACCGCGCCGCCATCGAGCAGAGCCGCAACTATATCCGCCGAAAGGCGATCCTGGAATCTGCGCGGGTGGTCTATGCCACGTGAGGACCCGGCATTCCTATTGGATATGCTCTTGGCGGCGCGCGATGCATTGGCCTTTACAGAGGGCATGTCGTATGACGATTTCGTTCGCGACCGCCGGACTCAGCTCTCGGTACTGAAGTCGGTGGAAATCATTGGCGAAGCCGCCGCGCATGTGAGCGAGGACATGAGGCCGCTGCACCCGGACATACCCTGGCGGGAGATCGTTGGCATGCGAAACCACCTCGTACATGCCTACTTCGACATCGACCTGCCGCTCGTGTGGGACACGGTGCGCAATGACCTACCTGATCTGATCACCCAATTGGAACCGCTGGTCCCGTCCGAGGCCGGATAGTGACCTACTCGACACGTCGACTGGCCGATTCGGTGGACCAATGAAGCCACACGCGCCACCCATCGCAAAACGACCCCCCGAAGTCTCCTTCGGCGGCCGCGTCCTCTTCCTCGCGGACGCCGCCGACCTGATCCGGCGCCAGCTCCACGACGGCCTCGACCTCGACCTCACGCCCGAGCTCCAGGCCAACCTCCGCGACCAGATCAGCACCGACGAAATCACCCCCGCCTACATCTGCTTCTTCTACGACGAGACGCTCGGCGAATTCCCGTACCTGGGGCTTGAAGCCGCGAGCGGAGACGGCGCCACCGAAGCCCCCATCGAGCGCGGCAGCGTCAAGAACGCCGGCTTCATCTGCTCGGTCGCCGGCAAGCGCCGCGGCAAGGGGTCGAGCCGCGAGCAGAGTCCCTATGCCGAGCTGATGGCCGGCATCAAGGTCGTCGTCAGCGAGAGCATCGAGCGCATCTACAACGAGAACTGCCAGAACCTCGGGATCCTCACCACGACCGACTTCGGGCTGATCGACCGCATCCGCTCGGGCGAACCGATCCCGCTGAGCGAATTCACGGCCGGAACCGACGACATCACCCGCCAGATCATCGAGTACGGTGGCCTCTTCGAGTTCAACATGGCCCGCCTGGGGGGCCGGGTGACGCTCCCGGCGCCGCGCGCGGGGGCCCGCCCCATGACCCTCGGCGAAAAGATCTTCGCCAGCAAATGGGTCGTCGACGCAGCCGAAGAACGCATCGGCACCGACTGGGCCGAACCCGGCGAGGCGGGATTCTTCCGCGCGGACATCCGCTTCTCGCACGAGTACGTGACTCCGATGGCCGCCATCTTCTTCGAGCAGAAGCTGGGCGCCGACGCGCGGGTCCTCGATCCCGACTCGATCCTCTTCTTCCGCGACCACCTGACCTTCCTGCACAAGGTGATGAGCCAGGAGCGGATCGAGCAGGGACTCCTCGAAGTCGCCAACCAGCTCGAGGTCAAGCAGCGCGAGTTCTCCGAGAAGCAGGGGATCCGCCTGTACGGCGAGCAGCAGGGCCACGTGATGGGCTCCGAGGCGATCTGCCACTCCAAGATCCTCGAGGACTACGCCGAGCCGGGCATGCTCATCATCGGCACCGATTCCCACACGCCCCACGCGGGAGCGGTCGGGGCGCTGGCCTTCGGCGTCGGCACCACGGCGATCTTCAACTCGTGGATCACGAAGGACGTGCGCGCGCGCATCCCGCCGTCGTTCAGGGCGGTCGTCGACGGCACTCTCCCCGCGAACTGCACCGCGAAGGACCTCATGCTCGAGATCCTGCGCCATCCCTACGTGCGCGACGGCCACGCGATCGGCCAGATCATCGAGTACGCGGGCCCGGTGGTGGAGGGTCTGTCTGTGGATGAGAGAGCGACCATGACCAACATGGCCGCGGAAGTCGGCGCATTCACCGGCCTGGTCGCGGCCGACGAGAGAACGGTCGAGTTTCTCGTGCAGGAGCGCGGCATGCCCCTGGCCCGCGCCCGTGCGCTGGTCGAGGGGGTGCACAGCGACCCCGGCGCCGAGTACGTCAAGGTCATCGAGATCGACGCCACCCGCCTGCGGCCCATGGTCGCGCTGCCCGGCGACCCCGGCAACGGCCTCTACATCGACGAGCTGGCCGACGCGGTGCCGATCGAGATCGCCTACGCCGGGTCGTGCACGGCCGGCAAGAAGGAGGACATGGACATGTACGCCCGCGTCTTCCGGGAGGCCCGCGACCGGTGGGGCCTGGGCGTCCACCCCGACGTGAGTTGCTACATCCAGTGCGGCTCGACCGACGTGCGCGAATACGCGCGCGAGCAGGGCTACCTGGACCTGTTCCGCGAGATCGGCGCCGAGTTCATCGAGCCGGGGTGCGGCGCGTGCATCGCCGCCGGGCCGGGCATCACCCGCTCGCCCGATCAGGTGTCGGTGTCCTCCCAGAACCGCAACTTCCCGGGCCGCTCGGGGCCGGGCCAGCTGTACCTGGTGTCGCCCTATTCGGTGGCCGCGTCGGCAGTGGCGGGACGGGTGGTGGGGTGGGAGCCGGGTGCAAGGGTGGAGCGGGTTGGGGCGGGGGCGCCGAGGATGCCGGTGTTGGCGTAGGGGGCCCTGAGCGGCGCTGACAGCCACGCCCCGCGGAGGATCAGCGCTTGCGACCGTCCTCAATCATCTGACGAACCGCCAGCCCCCGTAGGTGGTGCGTTTTCTGAAAGGCCTTCAGATCGTCAATCGCTGCCTCGATCTCGGCTGCGTTGCGAGGCAACTGAGCGCCGGCTCGCGTTTTGGTGCTGTCGCCGTTCGCCGACATTCGGCCATTGTCGTCGTTCGCAGACATTGATGATTTGTCGCCGTTCGCCTACATTGAGTGATCCAGTCGAATACCCGACTCCAACTTCCGAGGATCACACTTGAGAGTCAACACACCCGCCGATTTCGGCCATTTGATCCGGCGGGTGCGGAAAGCGCGCGGCATGACCCAGCAGCAGCTGGCACGGGCCGCCGCGGTCGGGCGCCAGTGGATCGTGGAGATTGAGGCAGGCAAGCGGCGGGCCGAGCTTGGCAAGGTGCTGCAGACGCTGGCTGCGCTTGACCTTACGTTGTCGCTACGTGGCGAGGGGATCCCGGCGGTCCACCCAGCGGACGACCCGATCGAGGTCGTCGACCTGCAGGCCATCCTCGACGCCCATCGGCGGATACCCCCTTGAGCGATCACCTCGTTGTCCTGGCCAACGGGCGAGTCATGGGCGAGGTGCGGCGTGACGCCCGAGGCCGGCTCAGTTTCGTGTACGACACGGGTTGGCGGCGGAGGGAGTATGCGTTTCCGCTTTCCCTCTCGATGCCGCTGACTGTCCCCGACCACGGTCACGACAGGATCGAACCATGGCTCTGGGGGCTCCTTCCCGACAACGAAAACGTGCTGGAGCGGTGGGGGAGAAGGTTCCAGGCCTCGGCGCGCAACGCCTTTTCGCTACTCCGTGGCACCGGGGAAGATTGCCCGGGCGCGATCCAGTTGGTGAGGCCGGAGCGGGTCGACCGCTTGCTGGCTCCGGCCGGCCGCCAGGTCGCCTGGCTGACGTATGCGGAGCTCGAAGACCGCCTGCGCACCTTGCGTGCCGACGACAGCGCGTGGCGGCTCGACGACGACGACGGGCAGTTCAGCCTGGCCGGGGCGCAGGCCAAGACGGCGCTGCTCCTGGACGACGGCCGTTGGGGGGTTCCACGGGGTGCGACGCCCACGACCCATATCCTGAAGCCCCCTATTCGGCGCTTCCCCGGACACTGCGAGAACGAGCACCTCTGCCTCCAGCTCGCCCGCGCCCTGGGCATTCCCGCTGCCCGTTCCGTGGTGAGCCGCTTCGGCCAGGAAACCACGATCGTCGTCGAGAGGTATGACCGGATCGCCATTGGCGGCAGGCTCACGCGGGTGCATCAGGAAGACTTCTGCCAGGTGCTGGGAGTGCTCCCGACGCGCAAGTACGAAGGTGAAGGAGGGCCGGGGTGCCGAGACATCGCGCGGGCGATCCGGGTGCACAGCCGGCGTCCGGGTGAGGACCTTCGCTTCTTCTCGAGAGCCATGGCCTTCAATTGGGTCATCGGCGGAACAGACGCGCACGCAAAGAACTTCTCGTTCCTGATCGGAGCGCTGGGGCGCGCCAACCTGGCCCCGCTCTACGACCTGGCCAGCGCACTGCACTATCCCGGCCAATACGCACCCAGGCTCAAGCTTGCCATGAAGATCGGCGGCGAATCACGGCTCGGGTACGTCCAGGTGAGGCATTGGGAGCGGTTCGCTGCCCAGGTGGGGCTGCCGCCGGAAGAAGTTCTCGAGATCTGCGAATCGGTGGCCGCCGAGACGCCCGACCGTTTCGCCGATGTCGTTGCAGTTGCCCGGTCGGAGGGGCTGGATCATCCGATTGCGGAGAGACTCAAGGAGGGAATCGCGCGTCATGCGAGCGCGTGCCTGGACAGGCTGCAAAGGTGAGGAGCGGGGTGGTCACCGCTGCGGTCCAGGTGTCCCATCCGAACATGCCCGCGTCCCTGGTAATCCCCGCGGGACCATCGGGCGGCCGATTTGGCCGGAATGGTCGCTGCTGGACTCGAACCAGCGACCCCTACGATGTGAGCGTAGTGCTCTACCGACTGAGCTAAGCGACCTCAAGTACCCCCACGGGGAATCGAACCCCGGTCTCCTGGCTGAGAACCAGGTATCCTAGTCCACTAGACGATGGGGGCGTCCAGCTCTCGCCTCATCGACTCTGCGGCGCCGGGGGCGAGGGGCAGGTAAGCTAAGGGGAATGCGGGGATCGCTCAAGTCGAATGTCGGTTTGCGGTGACGATGTCTCGTCCGACGCGGCACGAGATCGTCGGTGCGCGCTTCCGGAGCCAAAAGCAGTTCCTTGAGGTCTCTCCGGGCGATCCGCTTGCGCCTGCATTCGACGATCGAGACCAATACCCGCCATACTCTACGCACACGACCTCCCGAGTTCAGCAGTATCGACCGTTGCTCGACCCGAACAGAGCACAACGACTACACCAGTGACGAGCGAACCACAAGTCCTCATCCTCGGCGGCGGCCCTGCAGGAGCCGCTGCGGCACGGCTCCTTGCCCAATGGGGGCATCAGGTCGTGGTGGTCGAACGCGCGGTGGCATCGGGTGCCGCGGGCCGCGGAGGGCAATCGGGTGGGGGCGAGAGCGAGCCCGAGGGCGGGGCGTTGGGACAGTCCCTGGCCGAGTCGCTCCCCCCCAGCACGCGAAAGGTGCTCGCCGTGACGGGGTTGCTTGGGGTGGTGGAGGCGGGGGGATTCCACCCGAACGGAGGGAATACGGCGCTGTGGGGCGGGGAGGGTCGCCGCGACGATTTCGCGGGGGGCGCCACCGGGTTTCACGTCCTGCGGTCGCGGTTCGACGGGTTGCTGCGTGAGGCGGCGGCGGAAGCAGGAGCGGAGATCGTGAGGGGGGTGGCGAGGATGCCGGAGCGGGGTGCAGAGGGGGAGGGGTGGCGCGTCGAGGTGATGCTCGATGGCGGGGAACGCGCCGAGGTCGAGCCGGGTTGGGTGCTGGATTGCACCGGCCGAGCGGGGGTGCTGGCGCGCCGCTACCGGATCCTCGAGACCGAGGCGCCGACACTCGCGGTGGTGCGCAGGTATCGCAGCGAGGATGGGTGGGACAACGTCGACGCCAGCCACGCCCTGGTAGAGAGTTTCGAGCGCGGCTGGGCCTGGTCGGTACCCACCTCGGGACGAGGACGTCATGTCGCGGTGATGCTCGACCCTCAACTCCACGCCGTCATGGAGGGGGCCGCCGACCTCTCGGCTGCCTTCGAGGCCGAGATCGCCAACACCACCCTCATGCACTCAATCACAGACTCCGCCGTGCCGGTGGGCGACGCCTGGGCGGTGACCGCGTCGATGTACACGTCGTCGGAGTTCGCGCTGGGGCGGGCGCTGCTGGTCGGCGACGCGGCCTCGTTCGCGGACCCCATGTCGTCTTTCGGGGTGAAGAAGGCGCTGGCCTCGGCATGGCTGGCGGCCGTCACGGTCAACACCGCGATCCGCACGCCCGAGCTTGCGGGAGCCGCAGCCGGTTTCTACGGCGACCGGGAACGCGCGATGTACGCCGCGCTGCGGGACGGGCTCGCCGTCGAGGTCGCGGGAGCGGAGGCCGGGCCAACCGGTGCGGCGGCGGTCGGAGCGGGCACGACCAGGGCCGAGGTACGCGGCGCTCCTGAGGAGGCCTTCTGGGAGAGGCGGTCGCGGTGGCTCGCCGACCGCCCCGAGCCCGCAACCGAAGCAAACTCACCGGACGGACCGGACGCCGAGGCCTTGCGCGACGATCCGGAGGTGCGCGCGGCCTTCCACGCGCTGCGGCTGGGCTCGGGACGGCTTCGCGTGGGACATCGCGACACGTTGGACCGTCCGCTTGTGATCGGGAACCGGATCCGCATCGCCCCGGCGCTCGTCACCCCTCGCTTTCCCGGCGGCGTTCGCTTCTTTCGCGACATCGACCTTCTCCGAGTCGTGCACCTGGCGACGGGCTCGCGGAATCCCGGCGCCCTCTACGAGGCCTACTCCGACTGGGCCGCGCGCGAAGATCTGCCGCCGGTCGACCTGGCCAACTTCATCGGCGTGGTGGCGCTGCTGATCGCGGACGGGGTGCTGGTGCCGGGAGCCGAGCGCTGACGGGCAAACTTTTGACGGGCGCCAGCGCCGGTGCTAAATCACAAAGGCTCGCCATGGCCGATGCCCGAAGACGGAGCAGACCCCACCGGATGAAACGCCCCGCCACCGCCGGAACAGTTGTTTCGCTGCTCCTGTCCGCCACCGCGGTCCAGGCCCAGGAGACGGAAGAGGCGGTCGGGATCCCCGTCACCGACCCGCTCGTCATCGAGACCTGCGATCAGTGCCACGCCGTCGACGACGACGGCATGATGACGCGCGTCTCCTACATGCGGAAGACGCCCGAGGGATGGCAGCAGTCGATCCGCCGCATGGTGACCCTCAACGATGTCGAGCTCGAGCCCGAGATCGCGCGCGACATCGTGCGCTACCTGTCCGACCATCACGGCATCGCGCCCGAGGAGCTGCGGCCGGCCCGGTTCGAGGTGCAGCGCCGCCTGGTCGACTGGTCGTACGAGGAGGCGCATGAAGGGGATGAGGACGTCGATCGCGTGTGCAGCAGCTGTCACTCGATGGGACGGGTCGTCACCCAGCGCAGGACGAAGGAAGAGTGGGACCTCCTGATGGCCATGCACCGCGGCTACTATCCGCTGTCGGACACTCAGGGATTCCGGCGGTTCGGGCCGCCCGGTCCCGACGCGACGGACAGCCGGCATCCGATGGACAAGGCGATCGACGAGCTCTCCGGCAAGTTCCCGCTGACCACAGCCGAATGGACGTCGTGGTCGGCGACGATGCGCCCGCCGCGGATCGCCGGCACCTGGGCGCTGCGGGGTCACGACCCCGGCCGCGGCCCGATCTACGGCACGGTGGAGATCACGCAGGGCGCCGACGAGGGCAATTTCGACACCCGCATCCGCTATGCCTACGCCCGCTCCGGTGAGCACGTCGAGCGCGACGGGCGCGCGGTCGTCTACACCGGCTACCAGTGGCGCGGCCGCTCCTTCGAGGGCGCCAGCGAAGAGACCGCGCTGCGTGAAGTGATGATGGTCGAGCGCGGCTGGAACGAGATCAACGGCCGCTGGTTCGCCGGCGACTACGACGAGTTCGGGCCCGACGTGACTCTGGTGCGGGCGGACGGCCCCGTCGTTCTGGGATTGCACCCCGGCGCGCTCCGTTCGGGCAGCCGCGCGACCGTCACCGTGCACGGCGCGAACCTGCCGGCCGGGCTGGGCGCGGCCGATCTGGACCTCGGCCCCGGCGTCGAAGTCGTCAGCGTGACCGCGAGCGTACCCAACATGTTCGCCGCCGAGGTCGCCGCCAGTGACGATGCCGCGCCCGGCGCCCGCGACGTGTTCCTGGCGGGCCGCCCGGTCCCCGGTGCTCTCACCGTCTACAACACGGTCGATCGGATCCTGGTCACCCCCGAGGCCGGAATGGCCCGCCTCGGCGGCGGCGCCTTCCCCAAGGGCTACGCCCAGTTCGAGGCCACCGCCTTCAGCAACGGCGCCGACGGCGAGCCCGACACCGACGACGACCTCGACCTTGGGTTCGTAGACGTCGACTGGTCGATCGAGGAATACTCGGCGGTCTTCGACGACGACGACATCGAATACGTAGGTTCGCTGGACGCGAACGGCCTCTTCCACCCGTCGCTCGACGGCCCCAACCCCGAGCGCGACGGCATGCGCAACAACGTCGGCGACGTCTGGACGGTGGCCACCTACCGCGGCCCCGGCGGCGAGGAGGTGCGTGGACGCGCCCACCTGATCGTCACAGTGCCGCTCTACATGCGGTGGGAGCCCTGGCGGGTGCAGATGGTGCCGGGCGGGGCGCGGCGGACCTCGGACATGGGGAGCGGGCGATGAGCACGGTAGCGACCACCGCGACGGACACCTTCCTCGCCCAGCGCGAGTTCCACCCCTTCGAAGCCGGCGGCGAGACCTTCCTCTACCTGGTCCCCTCGGCGGCCGTCTTCTACCTGGACGAGGCCTCGCTGGCCGTCCTTCAGGCCCTCGACGCCGGCGCCGCGAGCGAAGGCGACATCGTCACCGCCCTGGCCCCACGCTTCGGCGAACCCACCGTGCGCCGCAGCCTTGCCGAACTCGTGCGCGTCCAGGCCATCGGCCTCACCACGGCCCCGAAAGAGACCTTCCCGCGGGTGCTGCCCCAGGCGGACTTCCCGCTCACGACGATGGTCCTCAACGTCACCAACAAGTGCAACCTGGCGTGCACCTACTGCTACGAGTACGGCGAGGACAAGATCGTCGACACCGACTGCGACCCCGCGCCCAAGTACATGAGCGAGGAGACCGCGCGGCAGAGCGTCGACTTCATGTTCGAGCAGTCGGGCGATCTGCCGGTCGCGCACCTCACCTTCTTCGGCGGCGAGACGCTCCTCAACTACAAGGTCCTCAGGAAGACCGTGACCTATGCGCGCGAACGCGCGAAGGAGCTGGGGAAGGACGTGGATTTCTCTCTGACCACGAACGGCACGCTGCTCCGCGACGAGGTGATCGACTGGCTTGCCGACAACCGGATCGGGGTCACCGTCAGCATCGACGGGCCGAAGGAGATGCAGGACAAGTTCCGCGTCTTCAAGAACGGGATGGGCAGCTACGACTACGCGATGCCCAAGATCAAGCGCCTGCTGGAGCGCCACCGCACCCGCCCGATCGGGGCCCGGGTGACGCTCACCCGCCAGACCCTCGACGTGTCGCGGATCTTCCACCATCTGCGCAACGAAATCGGCTTCTGGGAGGTCGGCTTCGCGCCCGTCACCACCGCCGACGGCCGCGGCTACGCGATCGAGGACACCGGCTTCGACCGCATGCTGGGCCAGTTCCAGGAGCTGGCCCGCGAGTTCCTTGACTTCGCGGTCGAGGACAGGCACCACGGCTTCTCCAACGTCAAGGACACGATCGAGGAGATCCACAAGGGCGTGAGCAAGGCGTTCCCCTGCGGCGCCGGGCTGGGTCTGATGGGCGTGGCCACCGACGGCGAAGTCGCGCTCTGCCACCGCTTCGCGGGCTCGGACGACCACAGCATCGGCTCGGTGGACACGGGGCTCGACCGCAAACGCCAGTTCGAGTTCCTCGGACACCACCACGTGGCCAACAAGACCGACTGCAGCACCTGCTGGGCGCGGCCCCTCTGCGCCGGCGGATGCTATCACGAGGCGCACGTGCGCTACGGCGACACGGGCGTGGCGAACCTGCACTATTGCGACTGGATCCGGAGCTGGACCAACACCTGCCTGGAGGTATACGGCGAGATCGCGGTCCGGAATCCCGGATACCTTGAACAGTTCAACACATGACGGAGGACTCGCGGCCGCTGACTGGTCATTGTGACCGGTCATGCGACGTGGTGACATAAGGAGGCGGAAAGTGGATCACCTGAAAGCCATCAATCAGAAGGCGCGGCGGATTCAGGCGCACGTGAGCGCACCCGGCGTGCCCGAGGGAGTCGGCGGATCGTCGGTTGGGGCGAACGGCGGCGTGGCCGACGGGCCCGCGGCGGGCAGCGCGACCGACCCGGATGAACTCGATGTCGTCGCGCTCGAAAGCTCGCCTGGCCGGTCCGGTCCGCACATTCCTCTGGGATGCTCGCTCGTGTTCGCGCCGGGGTGGGAAGTCGACTCGACGGGCGGCACGGCAGGACTCTGTCAGCCCGTCGAACGCGACCTCTTCGACTGCCACCTCGCCTGCTTCTGGCCCGCCCACGTCCCGGACCAGCTCAACCACGCGCCCGACTGGACCGGCAAGTGCGCCGCCGCGCAGAAGGACTGGCGCAAGATCGACCTGATCTTCCCGTGATGCGCACGGCAGCGCTCCTCGCTGCGGGCCTGCTCGCCCTGCCCGCCCCCGCCCTCGCCCAGGGCGGCGGCAACGGCGTCATCTACATGGCGGCGTACGATCACGCGATCCACGTCATCGACGAGAACACCCTCGAGGTCGTGGACAAGATCCCGACGTCGATCGGCATCCCCATCGGGCTGACGCTCTCGAAGGACCACGAGCGCATCTACGTGCGCGACGCCGAGTTCGAGGAGATCGAGATCATCGACGTGGCGAGCCGCGAGTCGCTCGACAGCTTCACCCTCAGCCGCGGAAACCGGAAGGTGCGCATCTGGGGGATGGAGGTCGACCCGGCGGAGGAGTTCATCATTCTCAACACCATGCGCTACACGAAGCGCATCGACCGCTGGGAGATCGAGGAGGCGGTGCTGCTCAAGTACGACCTGGCCGAGAAGGAGGTCACCGACACGATCCCGTGGCCTGAAGGTGAGGGCGGCCGCAGGGCGCGGCTGATGTTCTCGCCGGAAGGGGAGTACCTGTACTTCTTCAGCCGGGGCAACATCATCGCCCTCGAGACCGAGGGGTTCACGGAAGTCGACCGCTGGGACCTCTCGCGTCCGATCGAGGAGGGACTGGGACGGTTCAGCTTCGGCTTCCCCACCAGCCCGCACGACGACGAGGGCTTTCACACCGGCCTCTTCAACTTCACCGATCCCGTGCAGAACCGCCGCATGATGGGAATTGCGCGGGTCAACCTGGCGGAGCGGGACGTCGATTTCTTCACGCTGGGGCCGAGTTCCCCGGTCAGCTTCCGCCTCGCGCCCGGCGGCACGAAGGCGTACGGGCTGGTGCAGCAGATCGGCAACTACGAGTTCTGGACCTTCGACATCGAAGGGCGCCGCGTGGAGAGCCGCCAGCGCTTCCCGGGCCGTCCGCGCATGAGCCTGGAGGTCAGCTCGAACGGCGAACTGCTCTACATCTACAACGCCGGCGCGACGATCGACGTCTACGACGCCGCCACCTACGAATTCCAGCGGACCGTGACCTTCGACGCGGATATGACAAGCTTTGTCATGATTCCGGAGGGGACGGGGCGGGCGGGCGGCTGAGGGGGGACGGATCCGCAACGTCGAAGCATTGACGAAGTTTGACCTTCCGTGCCGGCTTCGGGTATTCTGAAGCATGGACCGTTTGGAACGCATCACGCTGGAGCCGGACAAGAGATCCGGGAAGCCTTGCATTCGGGGGCTCCGGATCACTGTGTCCGATGTACTTGAGTACCTGGCCTCCGGGATGACGGAAGCGGAGATCCTGGCGGATTTCCCTGACTTGGAGCCCGAAGACATCCGGGCGTCGCTGGCGTTCGCCGCAGCGCGGGAACGCAGGCTCGTTTCGATCCCTCCCGGGTGAAGCTCCTCGTCGACCAGAACGTCTCGCCGCGTCTCGTAGCCGCACTGTCGGACGAGTTTCCAGGGTCCGTCCACGTTCGCGACATCGGACTGGCCCGAGCGAGCGACGCCGCCATCTGGGTCTACGCCCGCGACCACGGCCTCACGATTCTCTCGAAGGACTCGGACTTCCACCAGGTGAGCTTCCTCCGAGGTCCACCTCCCAAGGTCATCTGGATTCGGCGGGGCAACTGTTCCACGGCGGACATCGAAGCATTGCTGCGTTCCAGGCGAACCGAGATCCTCGCCTTTGGAGTCGATGAAGCGGCTGCGTTCCTGGCGCTTTCTTGACCGGTGTTCGTGAAGGGTCAACCGTGTTTGGACCTTGCACCCTCGCAGGTGATGCTACAATATGATGTCATTCGTTGACATCAATTGGAGTCATCCAGTGAAAGCAATCACTCTTCGCAACGTGCCGCCGGAACTCGCAGAGGCCCTCGACCGGGAGAAAAAGCAGCGCGGACTCTCCCTGAATCGCACGGCGATCGACCTTCTCAAACAGAGCCTGGGGGTGGGAGAGCGGCGCTCGAACGGTCTGGGCCGGCTTGCGGGCCAATGGAGCGATGAGCGGGCCAGGGGGTTTGCGTGCATGCTCGCTCCGTTCGGGGACATCGATCCCGAGATGTGGAAGTGAGCCGATACTGCCTCGACACCTCGGCGTACATCCAGTTTCTCCGGGGCGACGCCGATGCCGTGGCTGCGATCGATGGCGCGGGCTGGATCGGCTTCCCGACGATTTCTCTGGGCGAGCTGTACACAGGATTCTCGCTGAGCGCGGGGCACGAGCAAGACGCCGCGCGCCTGAGGGATTTTCTGGCTCACCCGGTTGTCGAGACCATTCCGGTCGACGACGAAGTCGCGCATGAATACGGGCAACTGGTGGCCGGACTAAGGAGAATCGGCACAGCGCTGCCGGCCAACGACATCTGGATCGCGGCCTGCGCTGCTCGCACTTCCAGTGTCGTACTGACTTGCGATTCGCACTTCGAGCGGATCTCGCGGGTTGGATGCATCGTGTTGCGGCAGGATGATTGACCCGTCCATGGGCTGGCTGGCGAAGCCGGCAGTGGAGGCACCCTGATGGCATTGCTGGACACCGAACTGCGGCGCGGACTCGCATACGTCGTCCCCTACAAGTGGCGGCTCGCGGTCATCCTCGCGCTCAACCTGGCCGGGACCGCGCTTGCGCTCTACGTCCCGTTCCTTACGCGCACCCTGGTTGACGACGCCCTGCTCGGGCAGGACCTGAGCGCTCTGGTCCGCGTCGTCGTCCTCTTCGCGGGCGTCACCGCCGCCAGCTTCGTGCTCAACTTCGCCAGCGGGATGCGCTATACGAAAGTGTCGGCCGAGATCCTCTTCGACATGCGGCTTGCGGTGTACCGGCACCTGCAGCGCCTGTCGCCGCGCTTCTTCGCGCGGACCCCGCTCGGCGAGATCATGTCGCGGATCAACAACGACGTGGGCGAGATCCAGCGGGTGCTCGCGGACACGGCGCTGGCGTGGATCGGCAACGTAGCGTTCCTGGTCGGGACGGTGGCCATGCTCCTCGTACTGGACTGGCAGCTGTTCCTGGCCGCCGCGGCGCTGCTTCCGCCCGCGATCTGGGCGATCGTGCGCTATCGGCGGCGGCTCGAGGTGCGGGTGCGCGTCATGCGGGAACGCAGCGCCAGCATCGGCACCTTCCTGATCGAGACGCTGCGCGGGGTGCGCCTGGTGGCCGCCTCGAACGCCGCCGAGCGCGAGGCGGGCCGCTTCCGCGAACACAACGATTCGTTCGTGCGCTCGCTCATGTCGATGCAGCGGCTGCGCTACCTGTCGGGAGGCCTGCCCGGGCTGCTGTTGTCGGCGAGCACGGCAGTCGTGTTCCTCTACGGCGGCACGCGAGTGATCGACGGCGTGATCACCCTGGGCACCTTCACCGCGTTCATGGCCTACCAGATGCGCCTGATCGGTCCGGTGCAGGGGCTGATGGGGCTGTATACGGGGATCGCGACGGCGCGTGTTTCGCTGCGCCGCGTGCACGAGCTGTTGGACGAGCCGATCGAGGTGGTCGACGCCGAGGCGCCGGCCGAGCTGGGCCCCGTGCGCGGCGAGCTGGTCTTCGAGGATGTGTGGTGCGGGCACGGCCGCGGCGGCGCGGTGCTGGAGGGGTTCGGGATGACCGTCGCGCCGGGTGAGGTGGTGGCCCTGGTGGGCCCGTCAGGGAGCGGCAAGTCGACGGTGGCCGACCTGATCGTCCGCCATCTTGATTCGGATGCCGGGCGCGTCTTGCTGGACGGGAGGGATGTGCGGGACATCAGCCTGGCGGAGCTGCGTGCGAATGTCGCCCTCGTGGACCAGGCCGCCTTCGTCTTCAACACCTCGATCCTGGAGAATGTGCGGTACGCGCGGCCGAACGCCGACGAGGCGGCGGTGATGCGGGCCGTGGAGCGCGCGGGGCTGGGCGATTTCGTGGCCGGGCTGCCCGACGGGCTCGGCACGGTGGTCGGCGAGGATGGCCGCCAGCTCTCGGCGGGCGAGCGTCAGCGCGTGGCGATCGCACGGGCGCTGCTGGCGGATCCGGCGGTGCTGGTGCTGGACGAGGCGACGAGCGCGCTGGACGCGGAGGCCCAGGCGCACGTGGTGGGTGCGTACCGCGAGGTGATGAGGGGGCGGACGACCGTGCTGATCACGCACCGGGAGGAGATGCTGCGGGGGGTGGATCGGGTGGTGGGGGTGGGTGGGGTGGGTGGGGGTAGGTGATGGTGGGGCGATGTCCTGTCAGTGGGGCGACCCGAAACGCCCTTCCGTTATTGGCCACACTGCTTGTGCTGTCCTCATGTAACCGCGCTGGCGTAGGTGACACTGAGACGAGAGTCGACACGTTGACCGATGGTCGTGTGTGGGTGTCCAACCCGAATGTGCCCTCCGACTCGGTCCCGGCGTTAATGCTTGTCGAAGAGTTGCGGATCGGAGACTCAGGCAACGACGGAGCATCAGACCCTGGTGTCTTCGGTGTCCTGGTCGGGGTGGCAGAGGACAGTCAGGGTCGAATCCATGTTGCGGATCGTAGCTCCAACGAGATACGCGTGTTCGGGCCGGAGGGTCGGTTCCTGAGAGCCTTCGGCCGCTCTGGAGAGGCACCAGGCGAGTTCCAGGACCTCGTCGGAGTATCGTGGCAACCGCCGCATTTCCTGTGGGCGATGGATGGCGACGCGCGTCGTCTGACTGCCTTCGATACTCTTGGTCAACCCCTGGCAATCGTGCGGCATCACCATCGCACGAGAAGCTCGATGGTCCCCTGGAGTCCCAAGGTGGCGCGGCCCGGTATGTTCTACGAAGAGGACTGGGCGTCTTCTCCCTTCGAGAGACGGATACTGGGGAATCAGATACTTGACGACCTGTCGCTGGCAGCGACAGACACCTTCTACCTGCCCAGGCGCGAGGTGAGGACTCGTCGGCGCTCCACGGCACTGGGTGTTCAAATCGTCTCGGTTCCCACCAACAATGAACCTCTCTGGTCAGTCGGTCCCGATGCGAGCATGTGGTTCGGAAACACATCGGTGTTCCAGTTGCACAAGGTCACCCACGAAGGCGACACCGTCCTGACGATCGAAATGCGCCGCCGGCCGGAGAGACTCGATCGCGAGGCCCGAGACAGTTTGGCTCGGGCGTTGGGATTCCCGGCCAGACTACTGCCCGAGTACAAGAGTGTCATGGGACCCTACGATGTCGCGTTGGATGGCCGTATCTGGGTGCGGCAACCGGATGTTGCCGAGCTCCAGTCATGGGAGGTCTTCGACGCGGGCGGCTTTCATCTGGGAAGAGCGGTGTCGCCGGTCCCCCTGGCGAAGATACCCGTACCGACCTTTGGGCATGGCACGATCACCGGGGTCACCGAGGACGCCCTGGGAATACAGTATGTCGTACGCTTGCGCATAGAGGCGTAAGGCGGCTTGATGCCCACGAAGCGGTTCTAGCCGTCACCCACAAACCGATACTTCGCGATGCGCCAGGGCGGAATGTCGGGATTCAGCAGCACGTACAGGTAGCGTCCTCCCCCGAGCACCTTCGAGCCTTCTGGTAGCACAACCTCATCGAAGAGCTTCTCGCAGGAGCGCCGGTCGTAGATCTCCACCGCGATGTCCACCATGCGAAAGGGGAAGGTGGTCCCGGTCGGGTCTGGGCGAGCGATTGTAAATGCCCAGGTAATCGTTGGCGACGACCGCGATCCGCGACACCAGGTCGTAGCTTCGCAACACGGCTTCGACCCTTGCCCCGCTCTGCGCGGAGGCGAAATAGCCACTCGGAATCTCCGGGATCCGGCGAAAGGAGGGTGCAGGGTAGCCGATGGTGCCGACGGAGTCGCCTGCAGCGTTCAGAACGGTGGCAGGGTAGAGGAGGGATTCCATGATGAATATTGAATCCGGTCGCCAGCTCCGAGCTCCTCGCCATCCCGTTTGTGCGGGGCGTGCTCAACTACGGTGACCCGACCATTCTGGTGGTAAGAGATGGGACCGGTGACTGGTATGCGCTCACCGACCCGCCGCCGGTGATCGCAGCGTCCTCAAACCGGCTGCTCGTCATCCACAATCCACTGGGGGATCCCGTGGAGCTGGCTGTGTACGAGCAACAGACCGGGGATCAGACGCGCCGCTGAGCCGTTGCCGGTTCCGAGCGAGAGCCGGTGCCCTCTGCGTCATCATATGTCCCTCGGACTCACACTTCGTGAAAATCCGCAATCCATATGCGGATTTTCACGAAAACCAATTCACTACAGACCCTGCTCGGGTGCGCCGGAGCGATCGTCGCCCTAACCTGCAATGTTGCACGTGGGCGAGAGTCGACAGAATGAGGAACCGCCAATGCCAGCACGGGGACGGGCCCGCCACGATCTGGAAGTGCGAACGGTTGGACGAGCCCGTATTTGCGTCGACCCGGAGCCGCTCCGGGCACTTCGCGGCGACGGTGTCTCCGTCGCGGTGATCGACAGCGGGGTCAACCCGCACCATCCGCACGTCGACACAGTGGGGGGCGGCGCCCGGATCACGCTGTCGGGGGATGTCGCGGATGACTACGTGGACCGCCTCGGGCACGGGACCGCCGTCTTTGCCGCGATACAGGAGAAGGCGCCGGGCGCGGACATTCTGGCGGTGCGCGTCTTCGATGACCGGCTGCGGACCAGCGCGCGCGCCCTCGTGGCCGGGATCGATTGGGCGGCCGAGCGGGGCGTGCGCGTGGTCAATCTGAGTCTGGGGACACTGCGGGAGGAGCACGCCGAAGCGTTGGGGGCGGCCGTGGCAGGGCTCGGCGACGCGGGGGGCGTCGTGGTGGCCGCAGCGGAAGCGGACGGCCAGCGGTGGTGGCCGGGGTCACTACGCTCGGCGGTGGGGGTGGTGATGGACTCCGATTGCCCTCGCGACTACGTGGAAGTGAGGCGTGATGCGAGCGGCGAGACAGTGGTGGCCGCCTCGCCCTATCCGCGGCCTATCCCGGGGGTACCGCCGGAGATGAACCTGAATGGGATCAGCTTCGCGGTGGCGAATGTGACGGGGATGCTTGCCAGGGCCCTCGAGGGGTTCGAGGGTCCAGTGACCCCGGATGAGTGCGTCCACCTGCTGAAGACGGGTGTCGTGAAGTAGCGGCGGCCCCGCCACATTCCACACTCCAGGAGCTTCAATGCCAGCCTACGTCGTTTCCATGATGTCGATTCATGACGCCGAGATGTACCGTCGATACACCGACCGCACCCCACCGATTGTCCGCAGACACGGCGGCAGGTTCCTGACTCGGGGCGAAACGTTCATCTGTGTCGAGGGTCAGGAGTACGATGGCCGCCTGGTCATCCTCGAATTTTCGTCCAGGGCGGATGTGGAGGCCTGGTTCAATGATCCGGACTATCAGGAGGCCATGAAGTTTCGCCACGCGTCCTCGACCATGAACTACCTGCTCTTGCAGGAAGGTGGCGACAACACCCGGGACCCCGATCCGAGGCTTTGACCGACCCTAGGAAGCTGGCGCCAACCTCCGCCCGACCACGTGCGGCACGTCCTCCGCATCCCACCGGACCCCCCAGACGTGTGTTTCGGTCGCGTCGCTCAGGCGCAGCCACTCGGGCAGCAGCACGCGCCGCGGCGGCTCGTCCATGTCGCCCCGGCGCACCGCGTAGTGCACCCTGAGGTCATCCTCGACCTCGTACGTTCTGAACCAGATCTCGCCGGAGGATGTGGGAATGGGCCGTCCTTCGGCCGCAGGCAGGTACTGGGGCTGGTAGAGCGCGTCGTCGAAGATGTCGCGAAGTTGCCGGGGAGTCACTTGTCGGGTACCGGTCCGCAACGGCGCAAAGAGCTCGACCATTTCGTCCAGCAACTCGTCCACCCTTTCGCGGGACAGCTCCCGGGGCTCCAGCTGCAGGTGCCGGTGCCAAACGGTATCGCCGGCTCCGTTCACTTCGATCAGCTCCACCGAACCTGGGCCTCCCTTGGTGCGCATGACAATGGCGGCACCCGGCTCGAGACGGACCTGGTCGAAATCCCCGAAGCGCTGGCCTGCGTAGGACATGCTGCCGTCAGGATACTTGGCGACCATGACGCGGTTGCTGATTTCCAGCCAGAGCAGCGGCTCGGAGACGAGCCACTCTCCGGTGTCGGAACGCCGCACGCGCAGCAGCGGCTCACGCTGCACCGGGCCCCCCGTGGCGAAGGGGCCAACTCCCGCTTCGAGGCCCGGCGGGACCACCGCGGTGCCCAGATACACCCCGTCGCGGGGAGGGGCCAGCCTCACACTCATTCCCTCGTACTTGAGACTCGTGCCCGGCCCGAGTTGCGTTCTGGTGTGTTCGCCGTCGGAGGCGAAATAGGCGAAGCGCGATCCGCTCCTGTCCACGACGGACATGGTGCCGTCTTCCTCGAAGAAGAGGCCGCCGGCGCCGGGAAACGCTCCCAGGCCCTCTCCGATTCGGCCGCGCAGGCTGGTCAGCTCGCCCTCGGGGGTCCAAACGCTGACCCGCGACGTGCTGGCGTCCGCGACCACGACCCGGTTGCGCTCGGCATCGATCCGCACGACCGGCGTTTCGAACAGCGCGCCCGCCCCGGAGGTGCCGCCGAGCTGATACTCCTCGGCGGTCACCCAGGTGGCCGGCCGCTCGTTGCCGCAGGCGATGCACAGCAGCACCAGTAGCGGCGCGGCGACGCACGTGCGTGACACAGGCGACAGGGCTCCGCGCGTGCGCGCCACAGGCGCCGGGGCTACGCGCGTGCGTGACATAAGCAGCGGGGCGACGCCCGCGTGAGATGCCGCCAGTCGGCGACGCAGGTGATCGGTCCGGTCCTTCATGGGATGGGTCTCCTCCGGGATGAATCGGTGTCATGCGCCACGATGTTCCAGCCGCGGCCAGCGAACCGGAACAACCGTGATCAACTCCTAAATTGTTAGTATCACCGGTCATGTCGCAATGTTCCACCGACTGCAATACTCTTCATCGGCTGTCCATCGAAATCCCCACGCACCCGACCTGCCCCGATCTGCCATGACCCGTCAGCCGCAGGCAGCAGAGGAAGGATCAGCCCAGCCGGGCTCCGCACCCCGCCGGGGCTTCCTGGCGGGAGCCGGAGCCATCGCCGCGGCCGGACTGGCCCTTCTCGCCCCCCTGTGGTCTGGGATGCGCGTCGCCCTCGACCCGTTGCAGCGCTCAACCGGCGAAGCCGACCTCATCCCCGTCACCAAGCTGGCGGCCGTCCCTGACGACGGCGTGCCGCACAAGTTCCGCGTGGTCACCGACCGCGTCGACGCCTGGAACACGCACCGCCAGCTGCCGGTGGGCGCGGTCTACCTGCGCCGCACGGGGGATGTGGTCGAGGCGCTGAACGTGGTCTGCCCCCACGCCGGCTGCTTCGTGAACGTGGCGGCCGACCGGTCGCGGTTCGTCTGCCCCTGCCACAAGAGCAGCTTCGACCTGACCGGGGCCGTCAACGACCCGGCGAGCCCGAGCCCGCGCGACATGGACACGCTCGATGTCGAGATCCGCGGTGACGACGTCTGGGTCCGGTTCCAGAACTTCCTCCCGGGCCGGGCGGAGAAGGAGCCGGTGGCGTGACGCCACAGCCGCCGGCCGGGAACATCGCGCTTGTTTCCCAAAAACTCCTGGGCTGGCTCAACCATCGCACCGGCTATCGGCGGCTCCTGCGCCTGGCGCTCGTCGAGGCCATCCCCGGGGGCGCGAAGTGGCGGTACGTGTGGGGGAGCACGCTCACGTTTGCGATCGTGGTGCAGTTCATCACCGGGATCGCGCTGTGGGCGTCGTACAGCCCGAACGCGCAGGGCGCCTGGGAGAGCGTCTACTACATCGAGCACGTCATGGCGGGCGGCTCGATGCTGCGGGGCATCCATCACTACATGGCGCACGCGACCATGGTGCTGCTCGTGCTGCACCTCATGCAGGTGGTCGTGGCCGGCGCCTACAAGGCCCCCCGCGAGGTCAACTTCTGGTTCGGGATCGCGCTGCTGCACCTGGTGCTGGGGCTGTCGCTGACGGGCTACCTGCTGCCGTGGGACCAGAAGGGGTACTGGGCGACCAAGGTGGCGACGAGCATCGCGACGATCACGCCGCTCGTCGGTCCCGCGCTGCAGGAGGTGCTGGTCGGGGGCGCGGACTACGGCCATCTCACCCTGACGCGCTTCTTCGCGCTGCACGCGGGCGTGCTTCCCGGCGCGCTGATCGCGCTGATCGCGGCGCACGTGTTCCTGTTTCGCCGCCACGGGGTGACGACCGGGGGGCTGCGCGCGCGGATGGACGGCGTGGGGCCCGGGGATGCGGTGGAGGGGGAGGAGGGCGGTGATCCGGCCTCGGCTTCCACCCGGGTCAGCACCGGGCAGTTCTGGCCCGATCAGGCCCTGCGTGATGCCGTCGCCTGCCTCGCGGTGATGGCCGCGGTGCTCTACCTGGTGATCCGCAGCGGCGGCGCTCCGCTCGGCGCCCCGGCCGATGCCGCCGAACCCTACGCCGCGGCGCGTCCCGAGTGGTACTTCATGTTCCTCTTCCAGTGGCTGAAGTACTTCCCGGCGGGCACCGAGATCATCGGAGCGCTGGTGATCCCGGGCGTCGTGGTGACGCTGGTCGCGCTCATGCCCTTTGCCGGGAAGTGGGGGCTCGGCCACCGCTTCAACGTGGGCTTCACGGGGGCGGTGCTCGCCGGCATCGCCCTGCTGACCTGGCAGGCCTACGCCCAGGACCGCGCGGACCCGGACTTCGTGGCGGCGCTGGAGTCGGCGGAGGCGGACGCGGCGCGGGTGGCGGAGCTGGCCGCGGGGCCGGACGGGATCCCGCCGTCGGGAGCGCTGACGCTGCTGCGCAACGACCCGCTCACGCAGGGGCCGCGCCTGTTTGCGGACCGGTGCGCCAGCTGTCACAGCTACGATGGACACGACGGGCTGGGTGGCGAGTTGGCCGAGGCGCCGACCGCCGCCGACCTGGAGGGGTTCGCGAGCCGCGAGTGGCTGACCGGGCTGCTGGACCCGGAGCGGGTGGCGACGCCGGAGTACTTCGGCGGCACGGCGTTCGCGCGGGCTCGGATGGTGCGGATGGTGCAGAGCCGGATCGCGGGGTTCGACGAGGCGCAGCGGGCGGATCTGGCGAAGGTGGTGAAGGCGCTTTCGGCCGAGGCGGCGCTGCCGTATCAGGCGGCGGCCGACGAGGCCGACCGGGAGGAGATCGCGGAGGGGGCCGAGTTGCTGGCGTCGGAGGCGATCGGGTGCACGGAGTGCCACGAGTGGCGGGGGGCGTTCGAGCAGAGCCTGGGGCCGGAGCTGACGGGGTTCGGGTCGAGGGAGTGGCTGGAGGCGTTCATCCGGGATGCTTCGCACCCGCGGTTTTACGGCGACCGCAACGACCGGATGCCGGCGTTCGGGCCGGACGAGATCCTGAGCGAGGTGGAGATCGGGTTGCTGGTGGGGTGGTTGCGGGGGGAGTGGTAGGGGACAATCCCGTTTAACGAATTGTAAAGGGGACATAACATATTGTCGTGTTATCTTTACATCTGGAAGAGTATTGGAGCTTAGAGGAATTTGCACGTTTTCGGAATGAGGACTGTTAGAAGGGTACAGGGGGACGAAACACAACATGGTCCCCTGAGCACACCCTCAAGTCCTCAAAGGAGGCTGTCATGTCAACTGTCGTGTCCTCGGTGCGTGCTCGCACCCTCGCCCTGCTCGGAGCCTTCGGCTTTGCTTTCCTCCTCGGAACGTTCGGCTTCGAGGCCCTTCCCCTCGTCGCGCAAGGCGACATCGATCCCTGCTTCCAGGACTGTCATGACCAGGCAATGGAAATCGAAGACGAGCAGGGCGGGCCCATGTGGGCTGTCGCTAATCATGTTCTCCACGCCTGCCTCGAAGCGAATTGCTAGGCTGTGAAGGCGTTGTCCACCTCAGCCCTTCCCACCGGTGCGATGGTCGCCGTCCTCCTGGGGACGGCGGCCAGTGCCGGGTGCCATCGGGAAACACCGGACGGCGGCATGGTTTCCTTGCGGCCTACCGCGACCGCCAACGTTCCGATAAGCATGCACCTCGACGTCGCTCTTGTCTCCGAAGACCTGGCATGTGTAATCACCTCCTACGAACCCCACGTCTACTGCGTCGATGGCCGACGACAAGTCGTAGCGAGGTTCGGGCGGGAGGGCGAGGGGCCAGGAGAGCTGCGCCGCCCTTCCTTCATAGAGCGCGGGCCCGATGGGGTGGCGACTGTTTTCGAACTGGCCTCGGCGCAAATGACCTCTTTTCGGCCCGATGGTACTCTGGTGTCCGAAACTCGGATGCCGGTTGATTTCGTCGGGACCGACCTTCGGGAGGGCCGGGTACTCGGCTTCGGCCTACTGCTGGATCGAACACTCCCCAGAAACCAGTCTCGCTATGTCGCTACGGAGGTTGACGCTTCTTCGGGTGAGGTTCTTTGGGAACGGGACCTCGCGCGCGCGGTGCGGCGTGACTGCTTTAGCGGGATGGCGGGCACCTTTAACCCGAAGGGTGGTCTCGTGACCACAGCCTGCGAGCACGAACTGGTCTTCCTCGACCACCGGGCTGATTCGCTTGCCACCGTCGTCCCTTCGCCGACCTACGTCCCGGCTTTGCCCAACCAACGGGACATTGATGCGTACGTGGAAAGGGTGACCCGTCTGGGGGGCGGCATGGTCCAACTATCTGACGCCCGGAAGGAAGCCTACGCAGCGGGATACCGAGACAAACCCAAGAAGTGGTATTACGGCGGGGGCACATCCGGATTGAACTTCGATCGCGAGAACCGCCTTTGGGCAGCCACCTCGCGCGAGCGAGACGACTTCTCGTATTTCGATGTCTGGATTGACACAGAGTACGCGGGGACCGTCCGCATACGCGACCGGCTGATGGGTTACGACATTCTGGGGTCCACTCTCGTAGCACTCGTCGAACGCAAACCCGATCGCTATGGCATCGCGCAGAGGGCTGTCGACTGGTACGACATCAGCCAGATCGAGTTCCGTTCCTACGAGTGAGGCTCGACTCCCCCTTCCCGAGCGAGCGTTCGGGCCGGACGAGATCCTGAGCGAGGTCGAGACCGGGTTGCTGGTGGGGTGGTTGAGGGGGAGTGGTAGGGGGCGACCTGATCGTGTACTGTAAAGGCAACATGTCATATTGTCGTGTCGTCTTTACACTGGGCTGCTGCACAGCAATCGTCTTGCTCACGCTCCTCACAAGCGGTTGCGAAAGCGATCGGCCAACCCCGGCCAACATCGCCTCGGACGCCACCGGCCCCGCGATCGTGCCCCTCGAGCCCATCCTCCTCGACGAGACCGACGACTACCTCGGCAACCCGCGCAACCTGGTGGTGGACACGGCTGACGGATCCTTCCTGGTTGCTGATTTCTTCGAGAACCGGATCTTCCGGTTCGCGCGAGATGGCAGCCTCTTACAGCGATACGGGCGCCCAGGGCCCGGACCGGCGGAGTTCATGCGGCTGGGGCCGGCATTCATCCTGAATGACTCCGTTGTCGTCGGAGTGGATACGGAACGCCGACTGTTCAAGATGTTCTCGCGGGAGAATGGGGACTTTCTCGGCTCCTTCCCATATGAGGGCGACGTCGGCCTGGGTGTCTCCGTTGTCGGCAATGTGGTGGTCGCACCTGCAATGGATGTCGAAGACCTGCATTCGGTGGTTGTTTGGCGCCCGGAACACGATCTCGTCGAATCGATGCTTGATCTGCCCCTGCCCTACCGCCAATCGCTGGCGGGAGCCGGCGCCTTCGCGGGGATCTATGGCCTGGGCAACGTGGCCGCCTGGTCGGACACGGTGCTTATGGGGATGGGTGGGATGAACGAACTGTATCTTGCGACGCTGTCGGGCGAAGCACTGGATACCCTCCGTCCACCACGTGCCCGGCGTCGAGGGGTGCCCAGCGGCGCGCAGGCGCGCATCGACAGGGTGGGCGACGAGTCCATCAGCTTCCAGGACAGGATTGAAATGCTCTCGATCCTCCACGGCCTGGGCCGGATGCCGGACGGGGCCATCGTGCTTGTCCATCACGACGCGACGGTCAGGGGCGAGCCGCCGGTGGTGGACTTTCCGGCGACCGTGTACGTGAGCGTCCTGTCGGGCAATCGCGAAACCGCGTGCGTGGACGGCCCCGTGTCCTTCGCGAACGAAATGCGGACCGTCCACACGGTGTCGCGGGACACGCTCTACCTCCTGGACCGGACACTGAACGAGGCGGAGGACGGGCTGACGACGTGGATCCGGCGCTATGAGATCGATATCTCGGGGTGCGATTGGTTGCCGGTGGGGTGAAGGGGTCGGCCGCGGCGGCCATTCTCGGCTGATGGGGGCCGCAACTGTCGGGCGGTTCCCACCAAGGAGCCCGCATGGGGTGACCTTGCCTCAGCCACCACAGAAAGACTTGAACTCGTGCGCCATGCCGCCCAGCCCGAGTTCCTCGCTCCGTTCACGTGCCCTTTCGGCGAGCAGCGGCTGCGGATCCCCGATCCGGCGCGCTAGGCTGACCGACTCCAGCGACAGCTTCAGCCACACGAGCGGCCGCTCTTGCTCGTTCGCCTCCAGGGCGCTCTCAAGCACTTTCCGGGCCCCCGAAAGATCACCCGTTCGAGATCGCAGACGGGCGTGGAACAACATCAGCCCAAGAGGGGCCTCGCCCAGTGATTCTCCAAGGGGATGTCGTTCCGCGATCCCGGTGACCCTGCGCAGCTTGCCTACTTCGAGGAGCAGCGTCCCCTCGAGGGCCGCGAGCGCGTCGGTCAGTCCGGGGGGCAGGGCGGACGGCTCCTGGTCGCCATTCTGACCCTTGGCATGGGCGATTGCCTTCAGGACGGCTTCGCCCTCGTTCAGCTCTCGCCGGGAAACAGCGAGAGCACCACGCACGAGGAGTTCACGAGCGCGAATATCCGGACAGTCCATCTCCCGAGTCAGTGTCCCGGCCTCGGCGAAGACCCGGGTGGCGACTTCGTAGTTTCCGGTCACGGTGTGCCACTCGGCCAGCGCGAGCAGGATGAGGGCGTGATGACCGAGTTGTCCGGTTGCTTTGGCCAGGGTTGCGGCATCGGACAGCGTCTCCCAGCCGCGTGCGGTTGCCAGCAGTCCGCTGGTCATGAGGGCCTGGGTATGCCGTCGAAGCGCCAGGAGCATTTCGTCGGACGAGTCGCGCAAGCGCGCCAGCCGTACCGCCTCCTGTGCCGACCGTAGCCCCGCCTCCGGATTTCCATATGCAGCTTCCATCGCCAGGGTGGCGAAAATCCGGCTTCGGGCCCCGTGCTCGCTGGGCAGGTCCATGGCTCCGAGCCGCGCGAGTTCTCCAACCACCGCGTCGCGATCACCACACCAATCCAGAATCTCGACCCTGGTCTGCAACACGGCAGCCAGAACGGTCTCGTCTGCCATGGTCCGCGCCCTCTCCTCAAGTTCGTCGAGTTCGGCCCGGGCTTCTGCGGTTTCGGCCAGACCCAGCATATGCCGGGACTGCGTAACGGCAAGCTGCACGACGACCAGCTCCGATGGCTCCAGGTGGGTTGCGCTCTCCAATGCCTCGACTCCGAAGCGGATTGCATCTTCCAGGCGCCGCAGGCTGGAGTGGGTCCGCGAGAGCGCAGCTGCGACAATCCCTCGCCGGGAACCGGAGCTCAACTCGTACGCCTCGGTGAGCATGCCCAGGCGAGATGTGGCGTCTTGCTCATCGGTCTGCTGAATCGCTTCGAGCGCGCACATGGAAGCCAGCTTCGGTTTCCCGGCCAGAGCGTAGTGTCTCGCGATTTCCAACGAAGCGGGTTTTGGCGAAGCTCGATTGAGGAGTTCGGCCGTGCGGCCATGAAAGACGGCGCGCCGGGTAGGGTGGATTTGCTCGTACACGGCGTTGCCAAAGATATCGTGCCGGAACCGAACACCTCGGGGCGTCCAGTCGACCAGGCGAAGACGATGGAGATGGTCGAGTGCACTCAGGCACTTGGCGCGCGTGTCCTCGACCACCAGCGAGAGGCGGTCGACCGACGTGACTCGGCCCAGAACCGCCAGGCCGTACACTACGGTCCGCGCGGTATCGTCAAGGCGGGCGAGTCGTCGAGACACAACCTGTCGCGCCGAAAACGGGACAGCCGCGCGTTCGCCGGGAATACAGGGGGGCTCGGCGTCAACGGCGCTGAGCGCCAGGTCAATAAGGTATCTCGGGTTGCCACCGGCGGTCCGCGTGAGGCCCGCGAGCCGGGACTCCCCGGCGTCGGTGGAAGCTACGGATCTGACCAGTTTGATGGCCGCAGCGTCGTCCAGCTCGGCAAGACGGATCACCATGGCCTGTGATGCCGACTCCTCTTCCTGAACAAAGCGGGCGGCCATATGTCCTGGCGGGAGTTCCTCCTCGCAATAAGCGACAAGGAGCGTGAACTCGCCGTGCTGCCAACGCTTGCGGAGAAACTGGAGCACAGCGATCGTCGCGTTGTCCGTCCAATGGAACCCGTCAATGAAGAGGATGGTCTGCCTTGATTCGGCTATCGCGGTGAACAGTCGCAGAAAGGCCTGGCAGAGATGCCGCGGCACTCCCCTGATTGCGGAAAGAGCCGCTTCATGCAAGTGCTTGGTCCCTTCCTGCAGCTCCGGCAACAGCGAAAGCAGTGAAGACCGCCAGGGCTCGTCAACCACCCTGAGAAAGGGTTGTACCCAGGGTTGACTGAGAGCCTCCAGAATCGGCCCCAGCGCGATCTCCCTCTCCAACTGGGAAGTACCCGTTTCGATGATTCGGTAGCCGCGGAAACGCGCGCTCCTGATTACCTCCCGCACCAGCCTGGTCTTGCCCACGCCGGCTTCACCGCTCACGGCCAGGGTGTGCCAACACCCGCTGCCGCGGTTGCGGTACAGGTTGCGCGTAAGTTCGGCCAGTTCGGACGACCGACCGACCAAAGGGGGGTCGTGCCTTGGACTGGTTGTCGTATCGGTATTCTCTGACGAGGGGCTGTACGCTTCTCTTACGTTTTGCAGAAGCCTGCTGGTCGCCGGTTCCGGTGTCCATTCTCCTGATGGATCTGCGCGTTCGGCAAACGACCAGTAGATTGCCTCCGCCTCCCGCACCTGCCCCGCCATTACCCGTGCCCGCATGACTCTCCGCAGAATCGTCTCTTCGCGCGGGTCGAGCCTCAGCAGCACTTCGGAGGCTCGTCGGGCGCGGAGCCACTCATGTGCAGCCTCGGCGTTTTCCCACGCGGCGAGTGCGGCGCGCCGGAGGCTCAGGCGCTTGCGAATCCGCTCTTCCTCGATCCAGTCGGCGAAGGCGGCGGTCCTCTCGTGGTGGCAAGCTGCGAGATACCCTCGCTCCAGGAAATCGCACGCCTTCTCGAAGTCCCCCGAAGCGATGAGCTTCGCGTACTGGTCGACATCGCATGCGACGATGTCTCGGTGGATGGATATGTGACCGCCTTTGGGCTCGAAGAGCTTCGCGGCGACGGTTTGGTTCGTCTGATAGATGAGCTGACTCAATCGGTGCCTGAGGATCTTCTCGTCGTCGGACTGCCAGAGAAGTCTCTGCACCGACACCCGGGGGATGCGCGTGGAGCCGTCGCCGAACGTCACGGCCAACAACGCGGTCTGAAGGGGCGAAATGCGCACATTCCGACCTCGCCTCCAGAGCAGAGGGCCGCCAAAGAGCTCCAATCGCAACGGAGGAAGATCGTGAGGCGTGTCGGAAGGAATCGCTTGCATGGGCGCTTCAGTGGGCTGCGATGGTCGCGGGCTGGCTGTCTTCCCGTTGGGGCTTGAGGGCGATTGAAGGGCGTTGGTCGACGAACTTGGAGCAGATGTTGCCGATCGCGGCTTCCTTGGCGAGCCAGGTCTCGAAGACCCATTCCCAGCCCAGCCTCTCTCGGGCTTCCATTGGTCTGATGCCGCACAGGCGGCGCATCTGATTGCTCAGGGAGAAGCCGTCGGAGTACCCGAGCGAACACGCGATGCTGAACAGACTGCTGTCCGAGTTCTGGAGCTTGATTGTGGCTCTGAGCACCCGGGATATGTGAAGCCAGTGGGAAGGCACCGGCAGTCCGCTCTTCAGGAGCTTGCGTCCCAATGCGCGTCTGGACATGTACAGATTCCTGGCCAGGGCAGCCACGGTCTGGACCTCGGAACTCAGTTGCACCGTCCGCCTTATGATGCTGCGGGTGACCGGGTCGAGTGAGAATCCTCTCCACTCCAGGAAGTCCGCCACGCTGGTGGCCAGACATGTAGGCTCACGGCGGATTACGCTCGTGATGTCCCTGGCCGTGGGTGCTTCGTAGTAGGGAAGGACCGCCTGTGGGCGTGACTGCTCGATCGCACGGAGCACTCGGAGTACGGAAAGACGGTCGTCCCGATTGGGCAGAATCATTGCCAGCGGAACGCCCGCCGGGCGATCGGCGACCACGCCGGCACCCCGGTGCCAATGAGGACTGCCAAGATGCCAGGCCAAAACCCAGCCACCTCCGCACTGACGCAGCGGATGGTCAGGATCGATCATGGTCAGCTTTCGGTAGGGCGGTCCGAGCAGAAAGACCGCATCGCGGAGGCTCTTGTTCGGCATTGACTGCTCCTCTCTTCTGGCGGTGGCGTGTCGAGTCAGACTAGAACTTCCCATCAGCGAACGATCAGCAACGAGCCGTCAGATGCGCCCAGATAGCTGCCGCGGCCAATCTCGACCCCTTGTCGCCTGGTTGCGAAGGATTTCACTACCCCCGCGGAGTTGCGCGGCACCTCCGTTGGAAAGGATCTTTTCGGCAATGACGTACCACCGATTCCAGAACCCGCTGCGGTTCCCTTCATCGCGTTCGCTACACCACAGAAACCGGAAAGTCGCCCAGTGACCGATATTGTCGCATCATCCCCCACCCCCCCCGACACCACCGTCATCTCCGCCCTGCGCGGCCTTCGCGGCCGCGCCACCCTGGGCGATGTCGTCTCCGCCACCGGCATGCCGGACCACGAGGCCGAGACCGCGCTCAAGTCCCTCCTCGAGACCCACCGCGGCCACCTTGAGGTCTCGGACTCGGGCGACCTGCTCTACCAGTTCAACCCCAAGCTGATCTCGCGCGACGCGGAGCCGTTCTGGACCCGCTTCCGCCGCGCCGCCTGGTCGGCCTTCAAGGTCGGCTTCAAGGTGTGGACGGCGGTCATGCTGGTCGTCTACTTCGCCATCTTCGTCCTGATCCTCGTCGCGATCATGCTGCGCGGCTCCGACGACCGCGGCTTCGGCGGGCGCGGGGGCTTCAGCCTGGGGGACTTCTTCATCCTCCACTGGCTGCTGGGCGGACGCGGGTGGCACCGCGGCGGGCTGTACTACGGCCACGCCCACGCGAAGCGGCTGCCCAAGGACGCCCGTCCTCCCTTCTACAAGCGGGTCTTCGCCTTCATCTTCGGCCCCGACGAGCCCCGGCCGACGCAGCTCCAGAAGGACCGCAGCGTGCTGCAGCTGATCCGGGCGCGAAAGGGCGTGCTGACGTCATCGGAGCTGATCGAGCACACCGCGCTGTCGGCCGACGAGGCGGACGAGGAGATGGGCCGGCTGACCGGCGCCTACGGCGGCGACCCGCAGGTGTCGGACGCGGGCGAGGTGGTCTACGCCTTCCCGGAGCTGATGAAGAGCGCGCACGGCAGGGTCCGCGCCAGCGAGCCGAAGCCCGCCTGGATGCGGCTGGAGTACCCGAAGAAGCTGACGGGCAACAGCGCCGGATCGAACTTCGGCATCGGCGCCATGAATGGCTTCAACCTGATGATGGCGAGCGTGCTGGGGCTGGCGCCGGCGTTCGTTGTCCCGGCACCCGGCGTTCCCCCGCTCGACCCGCTCATCTTCTACGGGCTCGGCGTGGTGCCGTTCACCTTCAGCAGCATGTTCTTCGGCATCCCGATCGTCCGTTCGCTCGGGCTGGGTGGCGAGAACCGCGCGCGTATGCGGCGCAACGTCCGGCGCCTGCTGCTGGGGCTCGTCTACGCGCGCAGCGTGGGGACCGTGCGCTGGATCCCCGTCGGCGAGGCGATCCGCCACGTGACGGCCGGGCTGAAGGACCAGCAGGTGAGCCCGAAGATGGTCCTGAAGGAGCTGGAGCGCCTGGCGGCCGAGTTCGACGCGGATGTGGAGGCGGATGACGACGGATTCCGGTACCGCTTCCCCGCGATTCGCGAGACCTTCGTCGAGGCGGAGCTGATGCGGCGCCGGCTGAAGCTCCAGGACCAGAAGCTGGGGCGGATCGTCTATGCCACTTCGGATACGGCCGCGGAGGAGTCGCAGAGGGAGATGGACGCCTTCGACCGGGAGTTGAAGCGGGCCGAGATCGATCTGTCGCGGTACCTGCCGTCGCCCAACCGCGTGGGGTATGAGGAGGACTTCGAGGTGGTGATGGAGCGGGTGCCGGTGAGGGCTGGGGCTACCGGTCGGCAACGTCGGCCTCCGCGCCGTCCTCCTCCTCAATGGCGCTGACAAGACCCGGCCCGGTGCCTTGCCAGGTGGCGCTCAGCGACTTTTGAAGGCCTGACCCGGCGGCCACCTCCACCACCAGCAGTGAGGCCAAAACAGGAAAACGACCATGAAGACGAACCGAGCTACGTTTGCGAATGCGCGGATGGAGAGCGAAGGGTCGTTCGCGACGGCGCAGGGTAGTATGGTCCAGACAATCTACGTCGACTTGACCGGCGAGCTCTCACGCGAAGCGCTATGCTTGGCGAAGGCCTCCGAGCCGCAGTTCGACCTCAGAACGGCGGACACAACTCGTCTCTCGCGCCCTAGCGTCTTCCAGAAGGCGGGTGAAGGACTCATCAGGGACGAACAGGAGGGGCGTGCCCGCACATCAACACGTGAAACGATCAAAGGGCCGACGAGCGCGACAACGCAGTTGGACAGGCGCGTGCGTGCCATCAACGCTGGCCTCCGGCTGTCCGAGACAAAGCTGAACGTGCGCAGCCGACAAGGGGAGAAAAGGACAAATACGTCTACGTCGGCAGTGACGTTTGGCAAAGACTGGCTCATTTACTGCACCTCACTCTGGCCCGGGGTTGGCCAAGAGGACGCTTGGCGCCGCGAGTTCCCCGAGAACTACACGAACGTGGTCCGCATCCATCGGCCCACGCAGTTCGCGCAGGCGCTGGGAATGGGGGTGTGCGAGCATATCGGCGCGAACGGGAAGCCGTCCCCCATGAAGACGACTTTTCACGGATTCCAGACGGTCGAGATGCGGCGCGCGACGCAGATCGTGCTACACGGCCCTGTCCTTTACGTCGGCAACCCCTATCGCTGCATCAACGAAGCCCAAGACGGATGGGCGAAGATCTGTTCGATGATCTTCGTGAAGTCGTCCAAATACGTGGCACAGCAGGAGTATCGGTTCGCCATGTTGTCGATTCCCCCGGATGTGGGAGAGGTGTTCGACCTCCCCGTCTCGGGGATACTCAGGGATTGCCTGTTGCCGGCGAAGATGCCGCTTGGCCCAGCCAACGGCCCTGAAACGATGGCACGCGACGCACGGGAACGCCGCGAGCAACGCGAGTCGCACCGGGGGTACACGTACCGGCGCCGCCGGGTGCGGCGGGAGAGCGGAAGCTGGAGCGATGGCGAGCCGGGCGACGAACGGGTCAAGGAGGAAATCATAGAGGAGACCGTAACGTCGCCGGAAGAGATCCCGGAGCCGTTTCCCGAGGAGGCGAAGCGTCCCGACATCATCATGTTCGAGGTGATCGGGGGGCAATTGCGTTTCAATCACCGGATCTACCGGGACGAAGAGACACGACGCATACGTATCGAGACGCTGCCGATGAACCCGGCGATCATCGATAGTCCCAATCCGGGCGGTCCGTCGTACGGACTCGAGGTACCATCGGAGGACCGCTTCGAAGCGCTGCACGTACGGCCAACGGATCCGAGAGTCGTGCTCGAACTATTCCATAACCCGAGCACACCGAGGCCGCCGGGGCACTACGAGGTCCTCGCACAATGCAGCCGGTCCGACCTGGCACACGTCTTGGCTTGTTGGCGCTCCTTGGGAGCGGCGGTGGACCTGCTCGAAGGCGAGGACCGGGAACGGGCGGCATCTGCCGCTTGGTATGCTGCCGAGTTCATTGTGGACTTGGTAAGCCGGTTCGGACCCATCGTTAGGACCCTATGCGTGATACGAGAGTGTGTTGTGGTGGTGGAATTCAAACGCGCGCCGATTTCCGGGGCTGTGGGTTGGGCGACGTTTTCCGGGACCGAGACATACACGCTGTACGTACAGCGGGATAACGTAGAAGAGATCGTGTACCCCTTTCGCGCACGCACTGGACGGATGGGACCGGGTACTTACGCGGAAACGTTGCAGGAGTATGGCTGGCCGCCTAGGACACCTTGATCCGGCAGGGCGAACAGCCTCCGGGAGGGGACGGGAGGCGTGGGCACGCCCCAAGCCGGAGCCGACTCAACCGTTGACGACCCAAAGACGCCAAGGACATCAATCTTGATTCGGTGGAAACAGCGGCGGATGCTGTCGCCACGAAACACGTTAAGGACTTGTTGTAGTTGGGTAACGGTGGCTGTGAAATCTACCAGGACGGAAGTACCGCTTAGGGAACCGCGAAGAGCCCTCACTCGCAACCCCGACACAATGCTCCCAAACGTTCCGGTGCAGGCTTCGCGAACTACGAGGACTCCACGCCGGGGTCGCCCGTCTCGCGGTTGGCCTCCGCCTCGATGACCTGGAAGATGTCGGCCCACAGTTCGATGGGCTGAGCGCCGACGAACGGAATCCCGTTGATCAGGAAGGACGGGGTGCCGCGCACGCCCAGGCGCGAGCCCGAGAGGATGCCGCTGCGCACCCGCGGCCTCGGGCGCTGCTCGGTGATGCACGCGCGGAACTGCTCGGTGTCCACGCCCGCCTCTTCGGCGATTGCCTCGAACACCTCATAGGGCTCGCTCTCG
The DNA here is from genome assembly GCA_965211645.1 of Longimicrobiales bacterium. Taxonomy (GTDB): domain Bacteria; phylum Gemmatimonadota; class Gemmatimonadetes; order Longimicrobiales; family Gaopeijiaceae; genus Bin94. Next base: position 2,705,856 of record OZ242947.1, read on the forward strand.
CCCTTCCAGTCGGCCTGGCGCTCGTAGAGGAGCTGGCTCATCGGGGGGAACAGGTCCTGCTCGCCGGCGCACTCGGCCGCGAAAGCCGCGACCATGCCGTTGGCGAACATGCCGCTCACGTAGGTGACGTACTTCCACTGCACGCGGCCCGTGTCGACGTAGTCCTTCTTGAGCGTGGGGAAAATGTCGGTGTGGAAGCGCCGGCAGTAGCCGCAGCCGTAGTCGCTGAACTCGACGACCTTGATCGGGGCGTCCTCGGAGCCGTAGTCGAACCCGAGATCCTCAAGCTGGACCTCCTGCGCGGGGGGAAGCGCGCTCGTTCCGCCCTCGGAAAGCATGGAAGTCGGGATGGATTGGGAGCGGCTGTCGCCGGCCGTTGCGGCCCCATCCGCATCCGCCCCGCCCGACCCCCCATCCCCCCCACCGCCACATCCCGTCACGGCCACCGCCGTCATCACCACCACCGCGGCGCGGCCCCACCATCTGCGTTCGTCCTGGCCTGTCACCGTATCTTGCTCCCTGTCACCTGTCTGCATTCTCACCGGCCCGCGCCGCCCTCCCGCCGGCCGCGTCCGCCACCTGAATCCTGCCTTGTCCCCGCAGCTTCCGCCACCCCCGCGCCTCCGGCCCGCCCTCCATACGCCCTCTTCGGCAGCCCCTCACGCACGACCACCGTCTCGGCGATCTTGTCGTGAATCGCCTGGCGGTTTGGGTCCCACCACACCTGCGCGAACCCGAGCAGCCCGGTGGCCAGCCCCGCGGCGTACCCGCCGGCGCGCTCCAGCGACATGAAGAGCCCCAGCGGCTGCCCGTTCAGCCGCACCACGCGCAGCCCGAGCAGCTTCTTGCCGGGCGTGCGGCCGCCCCACAGCGCCAGGAAGAGGGTGAGGTAGATGGTGCCCCAGCCGAAGACCAGTCCTGCTTCGTCCGCCGCGTCGCGAATCCACGTGAACAGCGTCGACGGCCGCTCGGCCTCCTCCAGCTGCGCCTCGAGCTCCTGGATCCGCTCCTCGCGGCCCTGGATGTCGTCCGCGGCGTCGACCAGCTCCTCGACGAGGCCGGCGAGGTTGGCGGCGGTCGCGGTCCCGTCGGCCGAGTCGGCACCTGTGGCCGCCACGGCGCCCTCCAGCAGCGTCTCGGCGAGCTCGTCCAGGTCCATCGCATCGGCGGCGGCACCGCCCACGATCGTGTCCTCGCCGAGCTGCAGCGCAATCGGGAGGTCCGCCCTTTCGGACGCCGTTCGCAGAATGGACGGGATGAAGGTGATGCCGATCGCCAGCATCAGCACCGTGGTGCCCGCGCAGCCCAGCGCGATCTTGCGCACCGGACCGCCTGCGGTGCCGTCGGGGCGCTTCGTGGCCATGCGGAAGAGCGTCAGCCCCACGAGCCCGCCCAGCACCCGCCAGCCGAGCAGCTGAAGGAACCCGATCAGGACGAGGTCGACCATCAGCGCGGCGAAGCGCCGCCAGGGCTCGGCGAGCGGGGTGCCGAGAAGGTCGGGCGTGACCGAGAACGCGTCCGGCGTGACGATGGAGCGCGGGTCGCCGAGTCCCGTTTCGGTCCGCCTGGGCGGCCCGGGGGGCGGACGGACTGCGTCCATCCCCTGCTACCGCCGCCTGAGGAGGCCGCCCAGGACCAGTCCCGCCGCCAGGCCCAGGAGCGCCGACGCGGCGAGGAGCGTCTCGAGCTTGCGGGAGGGCGGCGGATCCGGCAGCAGCGGCACCGCCCCATGCGGCGCGGGGTCCGGCGCGACCTGCGCCGTGGCGGGCGGGGCGGCGTCGCCCTCGGCCTCGATCTCCATGCGGATGCGCACCCGGTCCTCCTCATCCTCGAAGCCGCACTCCGCGCAGGTGACGAAACCGCGGTCGCGGGCTGTCCGGTTCGGGTACGACAGATCGCAGTCGCTGACCGGGCAGGGGAGGCCGGCCGGGAGCGGGACGATGATCTCGTAGAGGGCGCCCTTGGAGAGATCCAGTTCCCGCGCCAGCGCGTTGACGCTCTCGTCGGAGTGCCAGTACAGTTCGTTCGCCCTGGCGACGACGTCGGCGGAGGGCTCGCCTCCGGGGGCCTCCGGCTCCTTGAGATTCACCATTGCACTGGCAGTCCGTGGATAGACCCGGCGCCTGGCCGGGGACGGCGGGGCGCCGGGCGGTGGGGCGCTGCCGCGGCGGGGTTCGCCACGAGCGCTTCGATGCCGCTACCCTTCAAGATACAATGGGCGGGCGCGTGGCCGCACGGCGCGCCGGCCCCCTTCCTCCACAATGGCCCGGGACCGGCAGGCAGTCGCAATGCGAACGAGATCCAAAATCATCGGAAGCCTCGAGAGCATCTACACCGAGGCGTACCGGAAGGCGGACGAGTCGGGCGACCGGTCCCGCATGGAGGCGCTGGACTTCGGCTTTCAGCGCGACCAGGTCATGCTCGAGGTCATGCTCGACCTGCGCGACGCCGTCTCCGGCCTGCGCCACGACCTCTCAGGCCTGGGCGGCGAAGACGAAAAGCCCGAATCGAGCCTGCTCGACAAGGCGATGGCCATCCGCAAGTTCACCAAACTCCGCCCCTGATGAAGATCTACACCCGGCGGGGCGACGGCGGGGACACCGGTCTTTTCGGCGGCGGAAGGGTGCCCAAGGACGACGCTCGCGTCGAGGCCTACGGGGCTGTGGATGAGATGGCGGCCGTCCTCGGCGCGGCGCAGGTCCAGGTGCAGGACGGCCACACCCTCACCCGATTGCGCCTGCTGCAGAGCGACCTCTTCGCCCTGGGCGCTCACCTCGCGACCCCCCCGCCCCGCGAAGGGCGTCCGGCGCCGTCGCTTCCCGATCTGCCGGTCGGGCGCATCGCCGAAATGGAGTCGTGGATCGACGCGGCCGGCGAGATCACGGGGAGCCTGCGGCACTTCATCCTCCCCGTGGGCGCGGCGGGCGCCAGTCACCTCCACCACGCGCGCGCCGTCTGCAGGCGGGCCGAGCGGCGGGTCGTGGCGCTGGCCCGGCAGTCGGCCGTCGCCCCCGATGTGGTTCGCTACCTGAACCGCCTCTCGGACTACCTCTTCGCCGCGGCCCGCCTCGAAAACCACCGCGCGGGCACGGGAGACGTGGAATGGCGGCCAGACGAATGAACGCCGGCGCCGTGGTCCTCACGCGCGGCGAAGTGACGCCCCCGCACGGCGAAGTCATCCGCACCGACGTCCGCCGCCTCGCGGGCAGCCGGCCCCGCACGGCGGTGCTGGTCGTGCACGGCTTCAAGGGCTTCAAGGACTGGGGCTTCTTCCCCCACCTCTGCGAGCGCCTCGCCGCCGCCGGCCACCTCGTCGTCTCCTTCAACGGCTCGCGCAACGGGATAGGCCCGAACCTCCTTGACTTCACCGACCTGGACGCCTTCGGCCGCAACACGATCAGCCACGAGGTGGGCGACGTGGAGTGGATGCTGGAGCGGGTGGCCGCGGGGGAGTGGAGCGGCGGCGCGCGCCCCGAGGCGGTCGGGGTGCTGGGGCACAGCCGCGGCGGCGGCACAGGGATCATCACCGCATCGGAGCATCATGATGTTGTCGCATCACTCGTGACCTGGGCGGCCGTGTCGACCTTCCAGCGCTGGCCGGCCGAGTGGCTGGACGAGTGGAGGCAGAGCGGCGTTGTCCATGTCGCGAACGCGCGCACCGGCCAGGACATGCCGCTGGACCGATCCGTCTGGGAAGACCTGGAGCGCAATCGGGAGCGGTTCGACCTGATCGCCGCGGCGGGGAGGGTTACCGCGCCGTGGCTCGTCGTGCACGGGTCGGAGGACGAGACCGTCTCCGTGGTGGAGGCCCGGCAGCTTGCCCGGGCGGCCCCGCGCCCGACGCTGCAGGTGATCGAGGATTCGGGTCACACCTTCGAGGCGGTGCACCCGCTGGACGGGGTGACTCCCGGTCTCGACGCGGCCATCGCGGCGACCCTGGATCATTTTCGGCAATCGCTGTAGCAGCCGGTCGCCAGTCGCCGGTCGCTTTCCCGTCGGGCCGCGGCCCGGAAGGGTTGCCACCCGCCGCGAGTTCCGCAATCATCCACATCTGTCAGGATACGATGGTCGAGGTCGAAAGGTAGTAAGTGACATACATCATCACCGAGCCCTGCATCGGCACCAAGGACGCCAGTTGCGTCGAGGTGTGCCCGGTCGACTGCATCTACGAGGCCGGCGAGCAGTATCTCATTCACCCGGACGAGTGCATCGACTGCGGTGCGTGCGAGCCGGAATGCCCCGTGCAGGCCATCTTCCCCGACACCGACGTGCCGCCCGAGTGGCATGACTACATCGAGAAGAACACGTCGTACTTCGAGGAGTAGGCAGGGCGCGGGAAACCCGGGAAACAGCGAAGGGGGGCGACCGGTTTCGGGTCGCCCCCCTTGCTCTGGGTCGTCTCGCTCCGACGACGGGCAGTCAGCTCTTGGCGCGGAGCCGCGCCGCGGGCCAACCTAGATGCCGAGTTCCCTCAGCCTCTCGAGCTTGATCTTGCCAGGAACCGTCTCGCCCGGAGGAACGTCATCGACCCTTGCCTGGGGCGGCTCGGGCCGGTGGGTTCCCTGACGGAGGAGAGCTACGCCGGCAGCGAACAGCGCAGCGGCGCCCAGCAGATTGACAGTCAACTTGCGAATCGCTCCCTCCTATGGCCTGAGTGTCTGCACGACGCGCGGCGAATCCGCGCGACTCGTATTGGCGGCAGCGAGCAAGTTCCGTGCCATTGACCGGTGGCAGCGGCGAGCCGGAAGCTGGAAGCTCGGAATCGCCATATTGCGATTGACGATATTGCCGATCGGGACGCGCACGCGCTACAGGTCGGCGGACGCACAGAGGTGTACCGTTTTCCAGCCCTTCAGCCGAAAAACGGACACATGGTGACCGGAGACGACACATGGTGACCGGAGACGAGTTGGCGCCTCGCGGAAGGAAGCGGGGCGGCATGCGCGAGGGCGGCACGCGCGAGGGCGGAAAGCGCGGCGACCCGGTGGAGATGACCCGGGCCCTGGTGCAAACGCCTTCGGTAAATCCGGTGCTGGAAGCGGGCGGGGCGGGCGAGGGGGCGATCGCCGAACTGGCGGCCGGGTGGCTCGACGAATGGGGGTACGAGCCCGTCTGCAGCGAGGTCGCGCCGGGACGATGCAACGTCGTCGCGCGGCGGGGTGCGGGCCGGGGTCCGTCGCTGCTCCTGAACGGCCACCTGGACACCGTCGGGGTCGCGGGCATGGCGGACCCGTTCTCCGGGGCGCTCCGCGACGGACGAATCCACGGGCGCGGGGCCGCCGACATGAAATCCGGTGTCGCCTGCGTCCTGGCGACAGCCGCCGCGCTGGCCGACGAGGAGATACCCGGCGAGCTGATCATCGCCCTGACCGCCGACGAGGAGCACGCGTCGCTCGGGATGGAGGCGCTGGTGGAGGAGGGCGCCCGGGCGGATGCGGCGGTCGTGTGCGAGCCCACCGGCCTCGCGATCATGCCGGCGCACAAGGGGTTCCTGTGGATCGACGTACACGCCCGGGGCCGCGCCGCGCACGGGTCGCGGCCGGAAATCGGCGTCGACGCGATCGCGCACATGGGGCATGTGCTGGTGGCGTTCGAGGAAGAGGCGCGGCGGCTCGCGCGGGAGACCGGCCACCCTCTGCTCGGACCCGCGTCGCTGCACGCCGGCACAATTACCGGGGGGAGCGCACCGTCGGTCTATCCGGATCGGTGCCATCTAGTCGTCGAGCGGCGGACGGTGCCGGGCGAGACGGCCGAGAGCGTGATGATCGAGGCCGCCGAGGTCCTGGAGCACGCCAAGCGCAGCTGCCCCGAACTCACCGCCTGGATCGAGGCCGGGCTCTATCGCGCCGCGACCGAGGTGCCGGAGGACTCTCCCCTGGTGTCAGGCCTCAGGCAGGCCTGCGTGGAGGCGGACCTTCCGGGCACGGTGAAGGGAATGTCCGCCTGGGTGGACGCCTGCTTTCTCAACGAAACCGGCACGCCCGCGGTCTGCTTCGGCCCCGGCTCGATCGCGCAGGCGCACGCCGACCGGGAGTGGGTGAGGGTGGAGGAGATCCAGCGCTGTGCCCGGGTCCTCGCCGGCTTCGCCCGGCGATTCCTCTGGATCCGGGCTACCGACTCCGGCTTGTGACGACGATCGCCCCTCCGGGGTAGTTCGTTCCGTACCGCATCGTGGCGTCGGAGGCGCTCATGTACTGCAACTCCGAAATGTCGGAGACGGCAATCGACCGCAGTTCGCTCGCCGCGTTCCCCATTCGGGCTCCGTCGAAGATGAGTTGCGGCGCGTTCGAACCGCTCGTCCCCGCGCCGCGGCCCGTCAGCCAGCGCGGCCGCAGACGGCGCACGACATCGAGTGCAGTGAGCGTCGTGTACTCCGCCAGCTCTTCGGCGGTGATTAGATTGGGGTCCCGACGCGGTCCGCCGGAGCCGCCGCCGCCGCTGGCACAGGCGCCCAGGCTGGACACCAAAGCGAAGGCGGCAACGATTGACAGTCTGGTCATCCAACGATTCAGGTGCATTCCGTACTCCTTGATCTCTAGAGGGCCTGGCATGTTTTCCCGGGAGCCGGGCCGCTCCGGGGCGCTTGGCCAGCCGGGAAGGGCCTGACGCTCAACAATACCCCCGTGGAGCCGCCTCCTGTCAAGGCTGCCCCGATGCCCGCTCCGCCCTGACCGACTCGAGGAGGGCGTCCAGTGCCTCCCTGGTGAAGAATCGTCCGTTCGCGACGACCGCCGAGATGCGGCGCGTATTGCCGATTTCGTCCAGGGGATTGGCCTCGAGGAGGACCAGATCGGCCACCTTGCCGTCCGCCACCACCCCGAGTGAGTCGGTTGCGCCAAGGAACGCGGCCGGGGCCGTGGTCGCCGCGGCCAGCGCCTCGCGGGGAGACAGTCCCGCCTGCACCAGCAACTCCAGCTCGTCGTGGAGGCTGAAGCCGGGGTAGACGAACGGATTCGGGGTGTCGGTTCCGGCGAGTATGCCCACGCCCGCCGCCGCGGCCAGTCCGGTGACTGCGAGTTGGCGGTTCAGAAACGCTGCTCGGGTTTCGATGTCCTCGGGCGTATCGGGTGCCTGCCCGGAGAAGGGCGTTTTCCAGCCCGCCACGATGGCCTGCGGCATGTACTGCAGGCGGGGATCGTCCTCGTCGCGGAGTTGCGCCAGCGAGGCCACCGAGCTCAAGACCGCAAGGGTGGGGGTCAGCCAGGTGCCGTTGGCCGCGATGTGGGCGAGCAGTTCGCCGCAGAGGTCGTCGTCGGCGGCGTCGAGTATGCTGCGGTAGAGCGGCGTCCCGAAGAAGGGATCGGGGAACTCGCTGCCCTCGGCCCGCAGGGCCAGCGATTCCGCCCGCATCGCGCGGACCTCGGCGTCGTTGGAGGAGCAGCCCTCCACGATGCCGAACATGTGCGTCATGCTTCGCATCCCCGCATCGGAAGCATCCCGGGCCGGAACCGAGAAGGGGACGTGTCCGGCGACATCGATTCGGCGCGCGGCCGCCTGTTCGGCGATGGCGGTGAAGGCGTCCGCCTCGAGAGCGGAGTAGACCTTGATGAAGCCCGCGCCCGCGTCCGCCAGCGAATCGACGACCATCCGGGCCCGCTCCGGGCTGTCGGCGATAACCGACCCGGGGAACCAGGGGTTGGCGCCATCCGTGATGTTGCCGACGACCACGGTGCGCGGCCCCACGCGCGCTCCGGCGGCGACCGCCTCGCGGGCTTCCGCGGCCACGTCCAGCTCGCCCCACATGTCCCGCACGCCGGTCACGCCGTTGGCGATGTAGAGAGGCAGCGCCGGCGGGAAGAACGCGGAGAACTCGCGGACGTGCATGTCCCAGAGCCCGGGGATCAGATATCCGCCGCCGCCGTCGATTCGCTTTATGTCGGCGCCAAGCGCGAGGTCTTCCGGCGAGGCCACGGCGGCGATCGTTCGTCCCTGGACCACCACGGTGCGGCCCTCCGCCACCGTACCGGCCGCGACATCCACCACGGCCACGTTCTCGATGGCGGTCCCCGAGGCGAATTCGCGGGGCGGGGGGCCGCAGGCGATGCACAGCGCGGCATACACGAATGTGCAGAATCCGACGCTCTTCTTCATCAGAATGAACCTCCTGCAACGACAGATCCTTGGCCGGGGGTGGCGCGCACCCCGGGCGACCGAGCGTTCCAACTTGCGCGGACGGCTGGTGCGGGGAAAGCTGATTGCCGGACGCCTCGCGCATTGCCGGGACCTCAGCGACGCACGGTCGCGCCGGCCAAGGCCATGTCCCCCGGAGGCCCGCACGCCGCCATGCCAACGCCAGACCAGCCCGCCCGCCCGGCCCTCAAGCGCGCCGTCGGCAGGGTGCAGTTCTTCACGGCCGCCTTCGGGACCATCATCGGGGTCGGCTGGATGGTCTACCTGGGCTACTGGCTGGAACCGGCCGGACCGGTGGGGGCCAGCATCGGGTTCGCGGCGGGCACGCTGCTCATCGCCCTGATCAGCATCTGCTACGCCGAGATGGCGTCGATGTTTCCCGTGTCCGGCGGCGAACTCGCCTACACCTACGAGTCGTTCGGCACGGGCACGAGCTTCATCACCGCGTGGACGCTGGCGTTCATCTACACGGCCGTCGCGGGGTGGGAGGGCATCGCCATCGGGGTGCTCGCCGAGAGCCTTTTCCCCGGCTTCGGGGGGCCGGTGTGGTACACGCTGTTCGATGTGCCCGTGCGCCCCGGCAAGCTCGCCCTGGGGCTGGGGGTGATGGCCGTGCTGGTCTGGATGAACATCCGCGGCATCTCGAAGGCCACCCGCTTCCAGGACCTGATGACCTACGGCTTTCTGGCGCTGTGCGCGGTCTTCATCGGCGCCGCGTTCGTTTTCGGCGACACGGCCAACCTCGAGCCGGCCATACTGCGCGGCGAGGGCGGGTCGATCATGCCCGGGATGATTGCGGCGTTCGTCACGGCGCCGTTCTTCCTCGCCGGCTTCGATGTGGTGCCGCAGCTCATGGAGGAGCGCGCGCCGGGCACCACCGGGCGGGCCGCCGCGCTCATGCTCGTGCTGGCGGTGCTCGGCGCGGGGGCGTTCTACGTGCTGATCATCATGTCGGGATCGATGATCGTGCCCTGGCAGCAGCTTCTGGAGTACGACCAGCTGCCGGCCGCGACGGCGTTCCAGGAGACGTTCGCGTCGCCCTTCTTCGCGCGTGCGGTGCTGGCCGCCGGCTTCATCGGTATCCTCACGACGTGGAACGCGGTGATCATCGCGGCCTCGCGCGTTTTCTTTGCGATGAGCCGGGCGCGCATGCTGCCCACCTTCCTGGGTTCGGTGCACTCGGGGCATGGGACCCCGTCGGGTGCCCTCCTCTTCGTCGGCGGGCTGGGTGCCCTGGGCGTGATCCTGGGCGAGGGGGCCATCGCGCCGATCGTGAGCGCGGCGACCATCTGCTTCGGAATCATCTTTGCGCTGGTCTCGATCGGCGTCGTCAAGCTGCGCGTGACCCGCCCGGAGGCGCGGCGTCCCTACCGCGTTCCCGGCGGGATCGCGACCGCGGTCGGCTCGGCGCTGGCCGCGACGCTCTTCGTCGTCCTGGCACTCGGCGATCCCTACGAACCCGGCGAGGGCATTCCGGTCGCGTGGATGGTCATCATCGCCTGCTTCCTGCTGGGCGTCCTCTTCTGGCTGTCGTCCGGCCGCCTCAGGAAGTCCGTCACTGAACCGCAACGCCGTGAACTCATTCTCGGCGAGGAGGACCCGCTCGAATGACCCGCGAACCCTCCCCGGCCGCCCCCGCGGGCAGCGCGCCCACGGACAACCGGTCAACCGACACGCCCGAACCCGCTGGCGGGTCCCAACCCGCCTACATCACGCCCCAGACCGTCCACGAGGCCGTCGGCCGCACCTTCGTCTCGGACTGGTTCGAAGTGGGCCAGGACCGCATCACCGCCTTCGGCGAGATCACCGAGGACCCCGATCCGCACCACGTGGACCCGGAGTACGCGGCCGAGCACAGCCCCTGGGGCCGCACGATCTCATTCGGCTTCCTGACCATGTCGCTCATGACCCCGATGCTCTACCAGATCTACCGCTACCCGATGGACGGCGGCATCGGGGACGGCTATCCCGCCAGCTACGGGTTCGAGGGGGTTCGCCTTGTGGCCCCGGTCCTCTCCGGATCGCGCATCCGCGGGCACTTCACCGTGAAGGACGTGCGTGACCGCAAGCCGGGCCAGCGCCAGGTGACGTTGGGTTGCCGGGTGGAGATCGAGGGGGAGGAGAGGCCGGCGCTGGTGGGCGACTGGCTGTCCATCTGGCTGACGCCGGGGGATTCGTAAGCGGCACGGGGCAGAAACGCCCTCGGCATTCGACCGGCGATGCATCCGGGCTGGCCACGGCGCTCACATACTCTTGTGTAATGATAACATTACCAAATGTCATGTTGTCTTTACAATAGTAGGATACGACGACGCTCCAGATCAACGCGGAGAATTCGTCCAGAACTCTGCGACAACACCGTGGATCACCCCCGCGAAAACGCGTATCGCGGAGGGTCACGGCAGTCGGCTTCGGGAGGTTGCCCGGCTTCTCGATGAACACATCACGAAGCCCACCCCGTGAGCAGGCTCTGACTGACCGGGTAACTTTACACGCAGGCGTTGCGGTGCATATGATCCGGGCGGCGGTTCGTGTGCCGCCCATCCCCACCACTGGCAGCGTGCCATGCCTCGATCCAGCAGCATCCTGAAGCATCCGAATCCGTCAGCGGCCGCGATTGCACTTGCAGCGGCGGCCCTTGGGGCGTGCGATCTGGGCCAGACGGGGCCGGAGGCAGCACTGGAGATCGTGCCGGACTCGGTGACGCTGACGCACGTCGGGGAACGGTTCGCGTTCACGGTCGGGGGCGGGGGCGGGCCGGAGGCGGGCAAGGTGCGGTGGAGCAGCCGGGACACGGCGGTATTCAAGGTGGACGAGAACGGCACGGTGACGGCGCGGGGCAACGGGGTGTCGCACGTTCTGGCCTGGGATCTGAAGTCGGCGGACGGGGCGGCGGTCGAGGTGCGGCAGGTCGCGGCGGTGCTGGAGGCGTTCGGCGCGGGGCAGCGGGTGGCGCCGGGTCTGTCGCTGCTGGAGCCCGTGGGGGTGCGGGTGCTGGACGCCGGGGGCACGCCGGTGGCGGGCGTGGCGGTGCGGTTCGAGCCGGGGCCGGGCGGTGGCCGGGTCGAACCGGGGGAGGTGTACAGCGACAGCGCGGGGGTGGCGGTGGTTGAGTGGACGCTCGGGCGTGTGTTGGGAGAGCAGGTTTTGGTGGCGTCAGCCGAGGGCGGGACAAGCGTGGAGATCACCACGACGGCATTGGCGCCGGACGAGGCGGCGGCGGAGGTCGAGATAGGGTCTGGCGATGACCAATGGGAGTTGCGGGGAAGCGCGTTGCCGGAGCCGGTGGTGGTGCGTGTGCTGGAGGAATCCGGCCGGCCGGTCTGGGGCGCATCGGTGCGGTTCGAGCCGGAGGCGGGGAGCGGGCGTGCGGATCCCCGGGTGGCGAAGACGGACACTTTGGGGCTGGCGTCCGCGACGTGGACGCTGGGGCCGGAGCAGGGCGTGCAGCGGCTGGCGGCGACGGCCGGGAACGGGTTGGCGGTGACCTTCGAGGCGATAGCGGCCTCGGACGAGGGGGCGTGCAACCGGACGCCGGCGGTGAGCGCGGCGATCGTCCAGGCCCTCCGGAATTGGTATACTCCCGTCGAAGGCTGCGCGGAGGTGACGGAGGAGAGGCTGCGGGAGGTCCGAACGCTCAATCTGTCGGGCAGAGGGATCCGCGAATTGCGCAGCGGTGATTTCGCAGGGCTTGTCAATCTTGAGATGATGCTTCTGCACAAGAATGCGCTCACCGAACTGCCGGCGAACATCTTCGACGGGCTGGCCGAGTTGCAGTCCCTGTATCTCCACGAGAACGAGCTGTCCGAACTACCGCCGGGGATCTTCGAGGGGCTGGCTGCGCTGGAGGGTATGGATCTGTCCGGGAACGAGTTGACCGAACTGCGGCCGGGCGTCTTTGCGGGCCTTTCTCGGTTGGACTGGTTGGCCCTGAACTTCAACGCGCTGACGCAGCTGCCACCGGACATCTTCAAGGGCCTCACGAGGCTGACAGATCTGTATCTGTTCAGGAATCGCCTGACGGAACTGCCGCCGCGCACGTTTGCGGATCTGCAGTCCCTGACGTGGCTCGACCTGCGCTACAATGAACTGACAGCGCTGCCTCCTGCTGTCTTCGACGGACTGTCGAACCTGAAGACCCTGTACCTGCGGGGGAACCAGCTGACCTCTCTGCCGGAGGGCATCTTCTCGGGCCTGTCGGGTGTGCGCGATCTGGTGGTTGCGGAGAACCGGCTGACCGAGCTACCTCCGGGGCTGTTTGCGGAAACGCGGAGTCTTGAGCGGATCGCCTTGGCAGCCAACCAGTTCACGGAGTTGTGCCCGGACCTGTTTGCTGAGACGCCGGGCCTCCAGCGTCTGTACCTGCATGGGAATCGGCTGGCTGAACTCCCGCCGGGGATCTTCGATGGATTGCCGGAACTGGTGAGGCTGGACCTGAGCAGGAACGGACTGGCCAGCCTGCAGCCGGGCGTCTTCTCCGGGACTCCCAGGCTTTCGGAACTGAGTCTTGACAACAATGAGCTGACGGAGCTTCCGCGGGGTGTGTTCACGGGCCTGTCGGAGTTGAGATGGGTGACACTGGCAGACAACCCCGGGGCGGACTTCCTGGTGCGGCCGGAATTCGTACGGGTGGATGTGGACGATCCGCTGGGGCCAGGGCCTGCACGGGTAGTCATGCGAGTGCCCCTGGGGGCGCCATTTGCATTCGGTTTTCCTGTATCGGTCCAGCGGGGTACGGTGTCTCGGGACTTCATGTCTGTGCTGGCGGGCGATACGGCGACCGCACCCTTCGAGGTGTCGGGGGCCGGCGGGGGCGGGGGCGCGGCGCATGTGGGGTTTGGGCCGCCGACCGAAGTTACGGAGGTGGGCTACACGGGTCTGGCGCTGGTGCGGGGCGAAGAACTGGTGCTGTTCGCGGAGGCGGACAACCGGAGCCCGTTGGCAGGTTTGCCGGTTCCCCCGTACCGGCTGCAGGCCGGGGGCCCGGCGGCGGAGCTGGCACTGGGCGACCACTTCTCCGACCCCGACGGTGACTCGCTTACCTACGATGTAGTGACGACCGAGGCGGGGGTGGTAGATGCCCGGGTCGAGGCGGGAGTGCTGCGGCTGAAACCGCGGGCGGTGGACACGACGGAAGTCGAGGTGTCGGCCACCGATCCCGGCGGGTTGCGGGCGACACACCGGTTCAAGGCCTGGGTGGTTCCAGAGCCGGACCCGGACGCGTTCGACATCGAGCTGATCTTCGGGCCTGGCTTTACGGAGGAGGAGGAAGCGAAGGTCCGGCGGGCGGCCGACCGGTGGATGGAGGCGGTGACGGGCGACCTGCCCGACGTGCCGATCCACGGACCGTTGGAAGAATACTGCCTTTGGGCTCCCCCTCCGTGGCCGCGGCTGGTGGGCGTCATCGACGACGTACTGATCCACATGAGGCTCAGCAGGGAGCTAGGACCCAACGAAGCGGTCGCCGTCACCTGCGGCTGGCGGGAAGAGTCGGCGATGAAGTTTCTCGCCGAGAACGTCTTCCACTCTTGGTACATGCGCAATCGCTATCCCGAGTATTTGTACGAGGTCGCGCTTCACGAAATCGGGCACACACTGGGGATCGGGGACTGGCGGTACACGTCACGCCCCCAGTCCTGGCGGGATCTGTTCCGGGACAGGGACACGGACGCGCACTTTGCGGGACAGCAGGCGGTGGCGGCGTTCAATGCGGCTGGAGGAGAGGGGTATTCCGGCGCCAAGGTCCCGCTTGAGGACGTGATCCCAACCCGGTACATCCACTGGCGGAGGAGCGTGATCCGGGACGACATCATGGCACCCGGCGGGGGCACTCTTCTGACGGCGATCACGCTCGGAGCGTTGGCTGACTTGGGCCACGAAGTGGACATGAGCAAGGCGGACCCGTACACGCTGCCCGGGCACGTGCAGGGGGATGTGCGAGGAGGTGCAGCGGTGGCGGACGGGGGAGATGCGGAGGTGCTGACGGACGACATCATCAGGGGCCCCGTCGTTGTGGTGGACAAGGACGGCAAGGTGGTGCGGGTCATCCACAACTGAGGGGACGCGGGTCTGGAAGCACCCGCTCGAGGACAGGGTTCACCCGCCGTTTTGCACGGTATCGTCCCGGGACGCGTCTTCTATCACAGTGCCCTCCTCCATTCCCCTCAAGGGACATTCCCGCCCGATGCTCTCTCTCCTGCCCGTTCGTCTCGCCATTCCTCGCTTCACTGCCCGCCCCGCTCGCTCCGGCCCAGCTCGCCGGATCCTTCCCGTCCTGGCCACAGCGTTCATCGCGATCGTCGCAACAACTCCTTCGCGGGCAACCGCACATGCGGCGGACACGCTCACGGTGACGCTCTCGGCACCGGAGGGCGGCAAGGTGGCCGAGGGCGAGACCGGTCACTTCGGCCTGTCGGTGTCGGGCAGCACCGCGGGCGGGGCGGTGACGGTGCGCTACTCGGTCTCGGGCACAGCCGTGGCCGGCGTGGACTACACGGCGCTGCCGGGCGAGGTGACGGTGGCGCAGGGCGACAGCGTGGCACGGATCGCGCTGTCGGCGCTCGAGGACGGCATCCTGGACAAGGGCGAGACGGTGGTGCTGGCGCTCACGGGCGCGACGGGTCCGGGCACGGTCGTTGTGGATGGTACGGCGGCGACGGCGACGATCGCGGACCATGGGACGGTGTCGGTGTCGCTCACGCCGGTGCCGGACACGATCGACGAGGGATCGGCGTGGAGTTCGACGGTGACCATGTCGACGCCCGTGGCGGACCGGGTCTCGGTGCGCTGGCGGACGCGGGACGGGAGCGCCCGGGCGGGACAGGACTATGTAGCGGCGAACGCGGTCGTCTCGTTCCGTCCGGGCGAGACGTCGAAGCCGATCCGGGTGAAGACGCTTCAGGACGACTCCGACGAGCCCGTCGAGGTGTTCTACGTGTACCTGGACGCGCCTTCCATCTCGACGCGCGACGTGACGGCCAAGAGTGTCCGGGTCAACGCGGACGCGCGCTCCGCGTTCATCAGTTGCAGCGTGTCGTTCCCGAGCACGGTCACGACAATTTTCACGGTGGTTGACACGGTGTCGACGGGCACGGAAGTGGGCACGGTGGCCGCCAACACCACGGGGTTCGCGGTCTACACGCTGAGCGGGGGCGGCGGTGCGTTCTCGATCAACAGCAGCACCGGCGAGATCAGCACTGCTACTACGCTGGACGCGGACACCAAGAGTTCGTACAGCCTCACCGTCTCGGTACTCGACGTCTGTGGTGCCAGCGCAAGCATCGATGTGACGATCCGAGTGGTAGAACCCAACCGCACACCGGTTGCCCACGCTGGCGACGACCAAGAAGCCGATGCTCGAAACACGGTAACATTGGATGGGACGGGGAGCTCCGACCCGGACGGCGATTCTCTGACGTACAGCTGGACGGGAGATCTGCCGCTGAACAATCCGAACACTGCGACCTCGAGCTTCACCGCACCGACTGACACCGTGATCCGGGAATACACCTTCACGCTGACGGTGAGTGACGGTGAACTCAGCGACTCGGACGATGTGATGGTGACGGTCGAGCCGCCGAACCGAGCGCCGGTAGCGAATGCGGGCACGGACCAAACGGTTACGGGGGGCGACGGGGTAACACTGGACGGGACAGGGAGCTCCGACCCGGACGGCGACCCTCTGACGTACCGCTGGAGGGGAGACCTGACGCTGCGCAACGGGGACACCGCGACCCCGAGCTTCACTGCGCCGATCGACACGGTGATCCGGGAATACACCTTCACGCTGACGGTGAGTGACGGTGAACTCAGCGACTCGGACGATGTGATGGTGACGGTCGAGCCGCCGAACCGAGCGCCGGTAGCGAATGCGGGCACGGACCAAACGGTTACGGGGGGCGACGGGGTAACACTGGACGGGACAGGGAGCTCCGACCCGGACGGCGACCCTCTGACGTACCGCTGGAGGGGAGACCTGACGCTGCGCAACGGGGACACCGCGACCCCGAGCTTCACTGCGCCGATCGACACGGTGATCCGGGAATACACCTTCACGCTGACGGTGAGTGACGGTGCACTCAGCGACTCGGACGATGTGATGGTGACGGTCGAGCCGCCGAACCGAGCGCCGGTAGCGAATGCGGGCACGGACCAAACGGTTACGGGGGGCGACGGGGTAACACTGGACGGGACAGGGAGCTCCGACCCTGACGGCGATCGTCTGACGTACGGCTGGACGGGAGACCTGACGCTTCGCAACGGGCACACTGCGACCCCGAGCTTCACTGCGCCGATCGACACAGTGACCCGGCAATACAGCTTCACGCTGACGGTGAATGACGGTCAACTCAGCGACTCGGACGATGTGATGGTGACGGTCGAGCCGCCGAACCGGGCACCGGAGCCGGTGGGGAGGATTGCGGACGCATTTCTGGAGTTGGGACAGAACGGATCGGTGGACGTATCGGGATACTTCCGGGATCCGGATGGCGATCCGCTGACCTACCGGGCGGGCTCGTCGGATGCGGACGTGGTGGGGGTGGGGATGAGCGGGAGCAGGTTGACGTACAGCGGGGACGCGTTGGGGGAGCCGACGGTGACGGTGACGGCGAGGGATCCCGGAGGCCTGTCGGCGAGGCAGAGCTTCACGGTCACGGTCTACGAGCCGTGCGTTGAACCGACGGCGCGGGCCGGTCGGGACCGGGTGGTGCGGGAGTTGGAGCGCGTGACGCTGGACGGGAGCGGGAGCACGAGCGGGGTGAGCTACAGCTGGGAACAGGTGGGCACGGGCCCGAGGGTGACGCTATCCGGCGTGAGCCTGGCGTCTCCGAGTTTCGATGCGCCGCCGGTGGCGGCGGACGTCGTGCTGACGTTCCGGCTGACGGTAACGGACGACTGTGGATCGGACCCCGACGAAGTGGCGGTGACGATACGGAACAACGTGGGTCCGGCGCCGGTGGGGACCATTCCGGCGCAGTCCGTGGCGCGGGGGGACACGGGGAGCGTGTCGGTGGTGGGGTACTTCCGCGACCCGGAGGGCGATGCGTTGACGTACTCGGCGGCCTCGTCGGACAGCCGGAGGGTGTCGGTGTCGGTGGAGAGGGGCAGGGTGAAGTACCGGGGGCTGTTGCCGGGCGCGGCGACGGTGACGGTGACGGCGCGCGACCGGTACGGGGACACGGGACGGCAGAGCTTCCGCGTGACCGTGGCGGATCCGAACCGTGCGCCTGAGGTGGTGAGCGCGATACCGGCTCTGACGGTGGCGGCGGGGACATCGGAAGTGGTGGACGTATCGGGGCGTTTTCGGGATCCGGACGGGGACGCACTCACGTACGAGGCGTCGTCGTCGAACACCGGCGCGGCGACGGCGAGAGTGAACGGGAGCCAGGTGACGGTGGCGGGGGTGTCGCGGGGCACATCGCAGGTGACGGTAACGGCGCGTGACGTGCACGAGGCGTCGGTGTCGCAGCGCTTTGAGGTCACGGTGCCGAACCGTGCGCCCGCGGCGGTGGGGACGCTCGGCGCGGTGACCGTGCACAAGGGTGAAGAGGTGGCGGTGGAGGTGGCGGGAGCGTTCAGCGACCCGGACTCGGATGCTTTGACGTACGAGGCCTCTTCGTCGAACGGCGCAGTAGTGGCGGTGAGCGCGAGCGGGAGCCAGGTGACGGTCAGCGGGGTGTTGCAGGGGGAGGCGACGGTGACGGTGACGGCGGATGACGACTACGGCGGGCGGGCGGAGCAGGAGTTCCGGGTCGAGGTTCCGAACCGGGCGCCGGCGGCTGTGGGCGGGCTGGGACCGGTGAAGGTGTACAGAGGCGTTTCTGCGACGGTGGACGCGGCGGCCGGGTTCAGCGACCCGGACGAAGACGTGCTGAGCTACGCGGTTTCCTCGTCGGATGAGGGCGTGGCGACGGTGAGCGTCAGCGGGAGCGATGTGACCGTGACGGGGGTGTCGCCGGGCGCGGCGACGGTGACGGTGACGGCGGACGACGGGTACGGGGGTACGGCGGAGCAGTCAATGCCGGTGACGGTTCAGAACCGGGGTCCGCTGCCGGCGGGCCGCCTGTCGAGCCGGGAACTGGTGCTCGGGGATACGGTGACCGTGGAGGCGTGGAACGTGTTCGAGGACGCCGACGGGGACGCACTGAAATACTCGGTGTCGTCGACGGACGCGGGTGTTGCGGCGGCTGTCATGCGGGACAGCACGGCGGTGGTTATTGCGGTGGGCCGGGGCAGCTCGGAGGTACGGGTGCGGGCGACGGATCCGGCGGGACTGTGGGCGGAGCAGCGTTTCACGGTGCGGGTTCGCAACCGGGAGCCTTTGGCTGTGGGCGAGATCGGGCCGCGGACGGTGGCGGTGGGCGAGCGGTGGACGGTGGCACTGGCGGCGTACTTCCGGGACGACGACGGCGACGATCTGGCCTACGCGGCGTCCGCGTCGGATCCGGCGGTGGCGTCGGCGTCGGTGGACGGGGGCGAGCTCACGGTGATCGGCGTGGCCAAGGGCCGGGTCGAGGTGACGGTGACGGCGGACGACGGGCACGACGGGACGGCGGAGCAGTCGTTCCTGGTGACGGTGCCGAACCGGTCTCCGGCGGCGGTGGGCGCCGTACCGGCACGGTCGGTGACGACGGGTGCGGAAGGGACGGTGGACATGGCGCCGCACTTCGAGGATCCCGACGGCGACGATCTGACGTACGAGGCAGCGTCGTCGAACGAAGGGGCGGTGCGCGTGAAGATGAGCGGGAGCGAGGTCCGGTTCCGGGGCGAGTCGCGGGGGAGCGCGACGGTGACGGTGCGGGCGATGGACGACGGGGGCCTGTGGGCGGAGCAGCCATTCGAGGTGACGGTGGCGAACGCGGCGCCGGCGTTCAGCGCCGATGCGGCCGAGCGCGCCGTGGCGGAGAACGCGCGTGCGGGTAAGGCGGTGGGCGCGCCGGTGGTGGCATCGGACGCCGATGGCGACGCGGTGACGTACCGGATCGCGGCCGGGGATGGAGACGGCCGGTTCGAGGTCGGGCTGGCGAGCGGCCAGTTGACTGTGGCCCCGGGCGCGGTGCTGGACTACGAGAGCGGGGACACGGTGCATGTGGTGCGGGTGGTGGCGAGCGACGGGACGCTGGCGGACACGTTGGCCGTGACAGTGCGGTTGACGGACGTGAGGGTCCCGGGAGCACCGGGAAGGGTTTGGGTCGATTCCCATCCGCGCAAGCTGAACGTGGAATGGGCCGCACCGCGGAGCAACGGAGGTGCGAGGATCACGGGCTATGACCTGCGGTGGCGTGAGGAGCAGGCGGCCGGGGCGTGGGCGGAGCGGCTCGCGGCGGGCAGCGGCCAAGGCCTCGAAGGCTTGGAGCACGCAACGCTGTACCAGGTACAGGTCCGGGCGCGGAACATCGAGGGCGGGGGCGAGTGGTCGGACACGCTGGAGGCGTGGACGGCACGCCCCCCGGCGTTCCCGGCGGACACGGTGGAGCGTGCGGTGGTGGAGAACGCGCCGCCGGGCACGGCGGTGGGCGCACCTGTGACGGCGACGGATCCGGACAACCACCAGATGGGGTACGAATTCCCGGATGTCCCGAAGCCGACTCTGTTCTCAGTCGTCACCGCTACGGGCCAGATCGAGGTGGCGGAGGGTGCGGTGCTCGACCACGAGTCCGAGCCCGAACACTTGCTGCGGATGACGGCGGACGACGGCGGCCACAGGGACACGGTCGTGGTGCGGATCCGGGTGACGGACGTGCCGGCACCGGACAGGCCGGACAGGCCGGTGGTGGCGGGCGGTGAGCGCGAGATTGCGGTAACTTGGACCGCGCCCGCGAACGAAGGTCCGGGGATCACGAACTACGATTTGCGGTACCGGGCGCGGGAGGACACCGCGTGGACGGACGTTGTCGCGCTGGGCACGGTGCTGTCGCACACCTTCGGCGGCCTCGAACAGGGAACGACGTACCTGGTCCAGGTCCGCGCGGAGAGTTCCGAGGGTGCGGGCGAGTGGTCGCAGCCGGGTGAGGGGACGACGGACGGAGTCCCGGCCAACCGGGCGCCGGCGTTCGGCGCGGACACCTTCGAGCGCGAGGTGCCGGAGAACTCGGCTTTGGGCACGCCGGTGGGCGACCCGGTGACGGCCACGGACCCGGATGGCACATCGCCGTCGTACGCCCTCGTCGCGGCCGGGGCGCCGTTCGAGATCGATGCGGAGACGGGCCAGCTCACGGTGGCCGAGGGCGCCGTGCTGGACTACGAGAGCGGAGATACGCTGTTCATGGTGACCGTCGAGGCGAGCGACGGCGAACTGGCGGACATGGCGGCGGTGACGATCCGGGTGACGAACGCGGACGACCCGGGCAGGATCACGTTGAGCGCGGCGGTGGCGCGGGTGGGCGTGCAGCTCACGGCGACGCTGATGGACCAGGACGTCTCGATCGAGCGGAGCAAGGTGCGCCGGTGGCAGCGTTCGGACGACGGCGCGTCGTCGTGGACCAACATCACGAGCGCGAGAACCCGGTTCTACACGCCGGTGGCGGCCGACCGAGGCAAGTACCTGCGCGCGGTGTTCACCTATGCGGACGGCCTCGGCCCGGGCAAGCGTGCCGAGAGCCCGGTGGTGCGGGTGACGGGTCCGAACGTGGCGCCTGCGTTCGGCGCGGCTGCGGTGGAGCGCGAGGTGGCCGAGAATTCGCCGCCGGGCACCACGGTGGGCGAGCCGGTGGCGGCCACCGACGGCAACGAGGACGACCTGGCGTACCGGTTCGTCTCCGGCGCGGACGAGCGACTGTTCGAGATCGACGGTGCCACGGGCCAGATCAGGGTGACTTCGGGCGCGGCGCTGGACTACGAGAGCGGCGACACGTTGCATGCGGTGAGCGTCGAGGCGAGCGACGGCGAGCTGGCCGACACGGCGGACGTCACCATCCGGGTGACGAACGCCGACGACCCGGGAAAGGTCGCGCTGAGCGCGGACGTGGCGCGGGTGGGCGAGCAGCTAACCGCGACGCTGATGGATCAGGACGGCTCGCGGCGCCCCAGCGTTCGCCGCACATGGCAGCGCTCCGGCGACGGCGCGTCGGCGTGGACCGACATACCGGGCGCGAGGACCCGGTTCTACACGCCGGTCGCGGCCGACGAGCACAAGTATCTGCGCGCCGTGTTCACCTACGCCGACGGCCACGGTGCGGGCAAGCGCGCCGAGAGCGCTGCGGTGGCGGTGGTCGGCGCCACGACGCAGGTGGTCTCGTTCGGCGCGGTTGCCTACACGGCCGCCGTGGGCGAAACCGCTGACGTCGTCGTGCTGTTGTCGCCCGCGGCGGCCGTGGCGCTGGCCATCCCGGTCACGGCCGGCGACAGCACGCACACCGTCGCCTTCCAGCCCGGCGACAGCGCGGGCACCGTGGTCGTCGGCACCGGGGGCCTCTCGGCTACCGACACTGTGGAGGTCCGGTTCGGCAGCCTGCCCGCGGGCGTGGTGGCCGGCGTCCCGGCCCAGACCCGGATTGTGGTCGCCGCGGTCGCCGGAGACATCGCGGCGGGCGACGGATCTCTTCTGTCTCTGGCGGTCGAGTACGCGCAGACGGTGTACACGGCGACCGCGGGCGGTCCCGGGACCGAGATCACGCTTCGGATGACTCCGCCGGCCAACCGGCGGGTGGAGGTGTCACTCACGGCCGCCCGGGACGCGGGACCGGCGGCCGTTGCCCGGGAACCCGTCGTGCCCGGCCCCGTCGTCTTCGAGCCCGGCGACTCGCTTGTGGCGTTCACGCTCGAGCTTCCGGCGTCGTCGCCACCCGGCCGCCTCACGCTTGCGTTCGGCGAGCTGCCGGAGGCGGTGAGCGAGGGCGCCGACGCCTCCGCCACCGTCGATATCGCTGCGGCGGACGACGCCGGCGCGCTCCTCGACGAGGCGTTCGACGTCGGTCTCGCGGTCTTCGGCCGCGCCGTGGCCGAGGGCGCCCGCCAAGCCATAGGCGGGCGCATCGACGCCGTCATGCGGTCGCGCGCGGGGCCTTCCGACGCCAACGCTCGCGGGTCCGCCGCCGAATGGGCCGGCCGGGCGGCCGGCGTGCTCACCTCGCTCACCGGCGTGCCCCTCGGCGCATCGACGCCCGCGGGCATGGCCCGCCGGTCCGGGCCGATCGAACTCCCGACCGCCGGTGAGGCGGCCGATCGCCTCCTGCCCCGCATCTCGTTCGCTACGGCGCTCGGGCCGCAGACCCCGCAATCACGGCCACGGTTAGGACTCTGGGCCCAAGGTTCCGTCCAGGGGTTCCGGGGCGAACCCGGCGACATCGGCTACGACGGCGGCCTGCGCGCGCTCACCGTCGGTGCCGACGCCCGCATCGGTGCCTCCGCGCTGGTCGGACTGTCGTTCATGCGCAGCGACGGCGACCTCGACTACTCCCACAGGTCCGTTGACGGCACCCTCAGCCACGCCATGAACAGCATTCACCCCTACCTGTTCATCCAGCCTTCTCCCAGGATCGGCCTCTGGGCCATGGCAGGCTACGGAGGCGGTGACGTCGACGACGACGCATCCTCCAATGGGGGCACCTCCGCCGCCACGCTCCGCATGCTCTCGGGCGGTGTCAAGGTGCCGCTCGCACGCCGCGGCGCGTTCGGTCTGGCGCTCACCGGCGACGCGTTCACCGCCGGCATGCGCGCCGACAACCGCGGGCGCGAAGGCTCCGCCACTCGCGCACGTGCGCTCATCGAGGCATCCTGGGCGGCCCGGGGCCTCAAGCTCGCCACCCAGGCCGGAGCCCGCTACGACGGCGGCGACGCCGATGCCGGCGCCGGTGCCGAGACCGGCGCCTCGCTCGCCTATGCCGGCCACGGGTTCGACCTCGCCCTCAACGGCCGCCTCGCGCTCGGTTCCGCCGGACACCGCGAATGGGGCGCCGGGCTCCGCCTCGCGTTCGATCCCGGAACCCGGGGCGAAGGGTTCCGCTTCGCGCTCAGCCCCGCCCGCGGCCACCACCGCAGTTCCATCCACGGCCTGCTGGAGGGCGGTCGCCTCCAGCCCATCTCCCATGCAACAGCGCACGCGAGCCAACCGGCCCAGGAATGGCGCCTCGACGCCGAAGCCGGCTACGCGCTCAAGACGCCCCGCACCGACGGCGCCCTGGACAGCTACACCCGCCTCTCCGCTGGCGCCCACGCCCGCTCCTGGTCCCTCGGCAGCGGATACCACCTCAGCCGGTCCATCAGACTCGCCGTCGAGGGCTCCCGAAACCACCTCCCAGGCCAACCCCCCAATCTCGGCCTCAGACTCGGACTCGACTTCAAGTTCTGAGGCTTCTTCGGCTCCGAAAACGGCTGCCTGCGGACCGGCACTACCATGCCCCCGCAGGCGCCGCGTTGCCGGCGAAGACCCGACCCGCACCACGTGGACCCGGAGTACGCGGCCGAGCACAGTCCCTGGGGCCGCACGATCTCATTCGGCTTCCTGACCATGTCGCTCATGACCCCGATGCTCTACCAGATCTACCGCTACCCCATGGACGGCGGCATCGGCGACGGCTATCCCGCCAGCTACGGGTTCGAGGGGGTGCGCCTTGTGGCCCCGGTCCTCTCCGGATCGCGCATCCGCGGGCACTTCACCGTCAAGGACGTGCGCGACCGCAAGCCGGGCCAGCGCCAGGTGACGTTGGGTTGCCGGGTGGAGATCGAGGGGGAGGAGAGGCCGGCGCTGGTGGGCGACTGGCTGTCCATCTGGCTGACGCCGGGGGATTCGTAAGCGGCACGGGGCAGAAACGCCCTCGGCATTCGACCGGCGATGCATCCGGGCTGGCTGCGGCGCTCACCTGTTCTCTGTGTAATGAAAACATTACCAAGTGTCATGTTATCTTTACAGTATCGGACTCTCGGAGCGCTGCAAGTGGAGCGCTCCTCGACCGTTGCGCTGGTGCTGGTCTGGTAGCGCTGATCGATTGGCCGACCCCGTGAGCCAGCCCTGCCTGACCGAATAACTTTGCACGCCAAGGTGCGGTGCGTATGATCCGGGTGCCGGTTGTAGCCGCGAATCCCCACCACTGGCAGCGTGCCATGCCTCGATCCAGCAGCATCCTGAAGCATCCGAATCCGTCAGCGGCCACGATTGCACTTGCAGCGGCGGCCCTTGGGGCGTGCGACCTGGGCCAGACGGGGCCGGAGGCGGCGCTGGAGATCGTGCCGGACTCGGTGACGCTGACGCACGTCGGGGAACGGTTCGCGTTCACGGTCGAGGGCGGGGGCGGGCCGGAGGCGGGCAAGGTGCGGTGGAGCAGCCGGGACACGGCGGTGTTCAAGGTGGACGAGAACGGCACGGTGACGGCGCGGGGCAACGGGGTGTCGCACGTTCTGGCCTGGAACCTGAAGTCGGCGGACGGGGCGGCGGTCGAGGTGCGGCAGGTCGCGGCTGTGCTGGAGGCGTTCGGCGCGGGTCAGCGGGTGGCGCCGGGTCTGTCGCTGCTGGAGCCTGTGGGGGTGCGGGTGCTGGACGCCGGGGGCACGCCGGTGGCGGGCGTGGCGGTACGGTTCGAGCCGGGACCGGGCGGTGGCCGGGTCGAACCGGGGGAGGTGTACAGCGACAGCGCGGGGGTGGCCGCGGCCGAATGGACGCTCGGGCGGGTGTTGGGAGAGCAGGTTTTGGTGGCGTCAGCCGGGGGCGGGACAAGCGTGGAGATCGCCACGACGGCATTGGCGCCGGACGAGGCGGCGGCGGAGGTCGAGATAGGGTCTGGCGATGACCAATGGGAGTTGCGGGGAAGCGCGTTGCCGGAGCCGGTGGTGGTGCGGGTGCTGGAGGAATCCGGCCGGCCGGTCTGGGGCGCATCCGTGCGGTTCGAGCCGGAGGCGGGGAGCGGACGTGCGGATCCCGGGGTGGCGAAGACGGACACTCTGGGGCTGGCGTCCGCGACGTGGACGCTGGGGCCGGAGCAGGGCGTGCAGCGGCTGGAGGCGACGGCGGGGCAGGGGCTGGCGGTGACCTTCGAGGCGATAGCGGCCTCGGACGAGGGGGTGTGCAACCGGACGCCGGCGGTGAGCGCGGCGATCGTCCAGGCGCTCCGGCATCGGCGTATTCCCGTCGAGGGCTGCGCGGAGGTGACGGAGGAGCGGCTGCGGGAAATCTCATGGCTCGATGTGTCCGGCAGAGCGATCCGCGAGCTGCGCAGCGGTGACTTCGCAGGCCTTGTCAATCTGCATGGGTTGTTTCTGGAGCACAACGCGCTCACCGAGCTGCCGGCCGGTGTCTTCAGCGGCCTGGACAGCCTCGTCCGCCTCGGAGTAAGGAAGAACCCGCTGCGCAGTCTGCGGCCGGACGTCTTTGACGGACTGGCCAGGCTGGAGCAGCTGCTTCTGTCCGAAATCGAGTTGACCGCCCTTCCGCCGGGCGTCTTCAACGGGCTAGGGGCGCTGGAGTTTCTAGAGCTGAGGAAGAACAAGTTGACGGCCCTACCGGCGGACATCTTCGACGGGCTGGCCAGGCTGGAGTGGCTGTTTTTCGACGAGAACGAGCTGTCCGAACTAACGCCGGGGGCCTTCAATGGGCTGGCTGCGCTGAAGAACCTGAGTCTGCGGCACAACCAACTGAGGGAACTGCAGCCCGGCACCTTTGCGGGCCTGTCTCGGTTGGAATGGCTGGGCCTGGACTTCAACGCGCTGACGCAGCTGCCACCCGACATCTTCAAGGGCCTCACGAAGCTGGGAAGCCTGTCTCTGCTTCAGAATCGCCTGACCGTAGTGGCGCCGCGCACGTTCGCGGATCTGCCCCTGACGAGTCTCGATCTGCGCTACAATGAGCTGACGGAGCTGCCTGCCGATGTCTTCGGCGGATTGTCGAAGCTGGGGACCCTGTATCTGCGGGGGAACCGGCTGACGGAGCTGCCGGAGGGCATCTTCTCGGGCCTGTCCGATGTGCGCGATCTGGTGGTTGCGGAGAACCTGTTGACCCGGTTGCCTCCGGGGCTGTTTGCGGAAACGCCGCGTCTCGAGCGGATCGCCCTGGAAGCCAACCGGCTGACGGAGTTGCCCCCGGACCTGTTCGCTGGGACGCCGAGGCTGCAGCGTCTGTACCTGCAAAGGAACCGGCTGGCCGAACTGCCGCCGGGGATCTTCGAGGGACTGCCGGAACTGGTCAGGCTGGACCTGAGCAGCAGCGGGCTGGCCGGCCTGCGGCCGGGCGTCTTCGCCGGGACGCCCAGGATTTCGGAAGTCAGTCTTGACGACAACGAGCTGACGGAGCTTCCCCGGGGCGTGTTCGCGGGCTTGTCGGAGCTGAACTGGGTTACGCTCCACCGCAACCCGGGGGCGCCCTTCCCGGTGCGGCCGGAGTTCGTGCGGGTGGATGTCGACGATCCGCTGGCGCCGGGGCCGGCACGGGTGGTCATGCGGGTGCCGACGGGGGCGCCGTTCGAGTTCGGCTTTCCGGTGTCGGTCCAGCGGGGCACGCTGTCTCGCGCCTTCATGTCCGTGCTGCCGGGCGATACGGCAAGCGCGCCGTTCGAGGTGTCGGGGACCGGCGGGGGCGCGGGCGCGGCGCATGTGGGGTTTGGGCCGCCGACGGAAGTTACGGAGGTGGGCTACACGGGTCTGGCGCTGGTGCGGGGCGAAGAGCTCGTGCTGTTCGCGGAGGCGGACAACCGAAGTCCGTTGGCGGGGTCGCCGGTTCCCGCGCACCGGCTGCAGTCCGGGGGCCCGGCGGCGGAGCTGGTGCTGGGCGAGCACTTCTCCGATCCCGACGGGGACACATTGTCCTACGAGGTGATGACGACCGAGCCGGGAGTGGTGGCTGCGCGGATCGAGGCGGGGGTGCTGCGGCTGGAACCGCGGTCGGTGGACACGACGGAGGTCGAGGTGGCGGCCGTCGATCCCGGCGGCCTGCGGGCCACGCACCGGTTCAATACCTGGGTGGTCCCGGCCCCGGATCCCGACGCGTTCAACATCGAGCTGTTCTTCGCGCCAGGGTTCACGGCGGAGGAGGAAGCGACGGTCCGGCGGGCAGCCGACCGGTGGATGGAGGCGGTGACGGGCGACCTGCCCGACGTGCCGATCCGCGGGCCGCTGCAAGGATATTGCCGCAACCGCAGTGATGTCCCGCAGCCGTGGCCGCGGGCGGTGGGCGTCATCGACGACGTGCTGATCCACATGAGCCTCGGGGATCTGGGACGATACCTCGGAGGGGTCAACGTATCCTGTGGCCGGCGGGACGAGTCGGGGATGGTGTTCCTTTCGAGGAACGTGTTCCACCATTGGTACATTCGCAATCGTTCCGGGTACTTGTACGAGGTCGCGCTTCACGAAATCGGGCACACCCTGGGGATCGGACTGTGGACCAAGGATTTGGGTCCCGAGTCCTGGTGGCTCGATCTGTACCGGGACAAGTACACGGATCCGTACTTCGCAGGCACCCGGGCGGTGGCGGCGTTCAATGCGGCCGGGGGCGAGGGGTATACCGGTGGTAAGGTACCGCTCGAAGACACGCTCCCAGGCCGGTACATCCACTGGCGAACGAGCGTGATTCCGGACGACATCATGGCACCCGGCGGGGGCAGTCTGCTGACGGCGATCACGCTGGGGGCGCTGGCGGATCTGGGCCACGAAGTGGACATGAGCAAGGCGGAGCCCTACACGCTGCCCGTGCAGGTGCAGGCCGACGTGCCGGGAGACGCCGGGGAAGCCGAGGGCGGAGATGTGGAGGTGCTGCGCGACACGATCATCAGGGGCCCCGTCGTTGTGGTGGACAAGGACGGCAACGTGGTAAGGGTCATTCGGCGCTGAGGCAAGCGGGTCTCGAAGCACCCGCTCGAGGACATGCGTTCATCCGGCGCTTTGCACGGTATCGTCCCGGGAAGCGTCTTCTATCACAGTGCCCTCCTCCATTCCCTCAAGGACATTCCCCGCCCGATGCTCTCTCTCCTGCCCGTTCGTCTCGCCATTCCTCGCTTCACTGGCCGCCCCGCTCGCTCCGGCCCAGCTCGCCGGGTCCTTCCCGCCTTGGCCACAGCGTTCATCGTGATCGTCGCTGCAGCCCGCGGAACGAGACCACATCGAGATCGTCAGCGTGACCCAGTGTCGCCGGGATGGCTCCGTTCCAGTCGCGCAGCATCCCCCGGATCGAGCCGGCCTCGTCCCGGAGGATGGTGACCGTCCGATCGTCGTGCTCGTCGAGGACCAGTTCGCCCTCCGGGCCGATGAGCACGACGCGGTCCACATCGCCCTGCTCCACGGGAACCGTGAGGAGGAAATAGCGGTTCCCATACTTGTCCTCGCCCGGGGTGAAGTCGAGTGCGAACCGCAGATCGGGGCCGGAAAACCCCTCGATTCGATAGGGGCCCGCGCGTGACGGTGCGTGCGGCGACATGGTCAACCAGTACGGCGGTTCCAGCTTCAGTTCACCATCGAGCACGCCGCCGCTCAGGACGAGTTGGGGGGATTGCGGCTGGCTCCCTCCGGTCAGCCAGTGGGAGCGGTGGTCGATCACCTTCTTGTACGAGTAGTCGCTGATCCAGGCGGGGTGGCAGTATCCCATCACGTCTGCGGTCCCGCGGTTCACGACCACGCCATCCCGGAAGTCGTAGCCCCAGGCACCGATTTGGCCGCCCGCATACGGAAAATCCGGGTCAGGGTTGCCTGCATCGCCACAGGGCGCGTGGCTCAGGTCCAGGGAGTGACCGACCTCGTGGGCGACCTCGGCGGCCAGCGGTTTGCCCATGCTGACCCACCCACCCAGCCTGGCACGACCGCGGACCAGGCCGGTCTTGCTCAATGCAGCCCCGTAGTAGCATCCGGTTCCGTTCTCGGCGCTGCGCACCGCCTCCAGGTCAAGGATCAGTCCCCACTGGCCGTCGCCGGTGGTAAGATCCCGAGAGGTCACATAGGTCTCCCGCGTCCGCGCCTCGAACGCCGCGAACGGGAAGGCCCACCGCAACAAGCCGACGATGTAGGAGTCGGCGGTGACGTCGGAGACCCAATTGAAGATCGAGGAATCGGGTGCCGACGCGTTAAGCACCGGCACGATGGTGAGCTCCATTGGCGGCACCTCCACCACGCCCAGCGGCACCGTACCCTCAGCCGGATAGCGGCTTTCCGCGTCATCGGCCAGGATCAACGATCCGTCAGGATCGGCCTCGACGACGAACTCGGTGCCTCGCTGGATGTGCTCCGCCGGGATCACGGCGTTGTAGGATGCGTCGAGATCTCCCTGGGACACGGCCGCGGGGAGATCGAAGCCGGGTGCCTCGATTCGGGCCTGGTAGACCTGCTCGCCGTCACGGCTGAAGGTCGCGACGACCGGCGGCGCGACGAAGCCGTGAAGCGTGGGCGCGGTCAGGAAAACGCGGAGCAGCGCGTCCCGGTTGGCCACCATCGGGACAGGGTCCGACGGCCGCTGAATCGACTGCACGTGGTACACGTCCAGGAGGCTCCGCCCGTCGCATTGTACAGCGCCTCCAGTGCAACGCGCTCCTCGACGAGCGGGTTGGTTGGTGGTGGCGGCGGGGGCGGCATAACAATCGGCGGCGCTATTTTTGAATCGCCGCCGCAGCCGACCGGCAGCAGGAGTGCCAGATGCAGTGCGCGTCGCTGGTTGTTGGACTTGTTCAACTCGTCCACCCATCTTGTCGGCAGTCATGGTGACACGGCAGTGTCGGAGTATAGTATGACATTAACGTGCAAAAGCAAGTTTTCCGCCAGATGTTTTCAGAACAGCAGCGACCTATATTTCGGAAAGCTCCGGACGAGCGCTGCGATGGTCCAACGTGTGCAATCGTTGAGGTTCATCCGCGGCCTGCCAACTCCAGGCAGGAGAGGGTGACTCACCCGGACCCGGTGCGCTCCGGCGGGGTGGCGACCATCAGCACGACGCTCGGAGAAAGAGCGAGGCGACACCCCGACAGGTACTTCGTGCGCTTCCGTGAGGCCGGCCTGACCTACGGCCCCGAGGTCGACTAAGGGTCTGGCAGCGGCCCAGGAAGCTGTCTTCTGAGCAGCAGGACAGCGACAATGCCGCTTGCGAGCATGGAGACGACGGTGGGAAGAACCGGCGGTGAGAACGTGGTTCCTGTCAACAGGACCATGCCGCCGGTGGCGACCGCGACCAGAACTCCCGAGGTCGCTTGTTCCCACACGGTGGGCGGGTGTCGCAAGCGGCGCGCGCGCTCACTGATTCGTCCCATTGCCAGGTCGTTCAGTTCGCTCTTCGTTTCTCCCGGCCCGTAGAGTGCGTCGCGAGCGAGATGCACGATCTGCCAATCGAGCCGACAGGAGGGACATTGTCTCAGGTGCGCGGCCAGGACCGGATTGCTTTCCAGCGATTCTGCTGCGGCAATGATGACCGGGTCAGGACAGTCCATGCTCATAATCCTTCAACTCTCTGCGCAGCTTCCGCGTCGCATGCCTCAGGTTGGATCGGACCGTGCCGGGCTGCACGCCAAGTATCGTAGCGGCCTCCTTCGTCGTGCATCCCTTCACGCGCACGAGGACAAAGGATTCCGACTGCTTCCTGGGCAGTGTAGCGAGCGCTGCCGTCAACCGACGTTTGAGTTCGGCGCGGTCGGCGAACAGCTCCGGGTCACCATTTGACTCGGCGGATCCCGACAACGGAGTGGACCAGCGTACGTATCGCCTCCTTGACAACTGCTGGGCCCGGTGACGCCTCAACCAGTTGTGGCACCAACGGTGTGCGATTGTGTTGATCCATCCGGCCAGCGAACCCCGGCCCGAATACTGACCTCGTCGCTCCCAGATCCGCACGCAGATCTCCTGGTAGGCATCGTCCCGTGCCGAAGGGTCCGGGACGTAGGATACGACGACGCTCCAGATCAACGCGGAGAATTCGTCCAGAACTCTCCGACAACACCGTGGATCACCCCCGCGAAACGCGTCCAGGTCGATCGATGGCGCATCGGCTGCGTACCCTGAGCCATCTTCAGTCGTGGCTTCGCGTCGGGTCGGCACCCGCACGCTGCTGTCAGGTATCGCGTTCGCGGCCGGGAATCCGGACGGGACCGTCAGATCCGATGTCTGGGTCATTCGTACCACGACTTTCGAGCCAAATGGAACAGGACGGCGAACTGAATCAGCGGGAACGCCAGGGGTGCCCATGCACTGAGAATGCCGGACTGCAGGGTACCATCACGCAGGAACGCCACGGTGGGCGAGGCGATCAACACACATGCAAAGAAACCGAGTCCTCCGAGGACTCCGACGGCGAGGCGAGCGTTTCGGCGCGCCCCGTGGCGCAGACCGACCGTCGCTCGCGCGGTCAGGACACCGGTCAGTAAGCTCAAGAACCCGAAGGTGGCGTGCGCAACTGGCCGGTGCAGCCGCCACCTGAGCACATTGGGCGGCGCCTCTTGCGGAGCAACGAGGCGCAGGCTGTACTCATCGGGCGGATTGGCTTCGACGAAGCGCAGATTCCGGACAATGCCGCTGGGTGTATGGGGTCCGAATCGACGCGCATCCCCGTCTTCGACGTCCGCGTACGACAGATGCCGGTATCTCAACTCGGGTGATATCCAGGCGTCAAGCGCGTATGAGAGCGCGGCCAGGGCCATGGCAGCCGGGAGCACGGTCCGCAGGATACGACCGCGACTCGGTATCTCCGACACCAGCGCCACACCACCGGCGAAGGCCAGGAATGGCAAGAGGTTGCCAAGATCCCTGGCCAGGGCCCAGGCCCACCAGGACCAGGTCAGGTGCCGATCTTCCGGGAACCAGCCCAGCACGAACAACAGCTTGCAGCCCAGCCACAGGAAGCACCATGGAGCGATGCCTCGGACAACGGTGCCCGACGCCGCCAGGAGCACGCGCGGGCCGCGAGGGAACATCTCGTTCACGTGAACCCGTCACACCTCGAGTCATTTCTCTCGGCACTCTTCGTCACTCGCACAGTCGACACCGAACCAGCAACACTGTTGGCAACAATACGCATCCGGTCCCTCGCCTCTACAGCAGTCGAGTGGGCCGGCCGGGGTACCGGGCCCGCTTTGCATCTGGAAGATGGCTAGTGCAAGATTGATTAGGATAAGGACAATTGTAAGTTTTCGCAATACTTTGTCTCCTTTGGGTTTGAGGCCTCCGGCTCGCCGAGTGGGCCGCATTCCAGCGTAGATTCTGATGGTCCCATCTGCACAAAAGACACCGGTCAGCCGTGTTGCGTGCAAAGCCGCAGTCAGGATCGAAGCGCGCACCCCAGGATTGCACTGTACTCCCCGATTGGTTGTCAGTAGAGGGTAGAGACCGTTCGCAACGCGCATTTGCCGGATCGAAGCGGCACGAGGGAGGAACGATGCCCACCAATTGGACCGACACCAGGAACAATGAGACCCGGGCGGACGATGCCACCCGAGCGCTTCAACCCGGCTTGGCCAGGGCCGTGGGCGTGGTGGCGCTCTGTGTCCTGGCCGCCGGTCAGATGGCGAACTTGGCCTTCGGGCGGGTGGACCCGGTCTTTGCCGGGTCGTTGATGAGGGAGCCCCGAGATCTGTCGGGTCTTACGATCAGGGTCGAAGACGGCACGGTTGCTCGACTCGGTGGCGAGGGCCCGACCCTCGTCCTGGTTTTCGATCCCGACTGCGCACACTCGGAACGCATTGCATCCTCGTGGGCCAAGTGGCTGTCGGAAAAACGCCCGGAAGGGATGCGCGTGTTCGGCGTTGCTGCAGGCTCCCTCGTAGCGGCAGCCCGGTATGCGCACGCCAGGCAATGGTCCGTCGAGTTGGGCACGGTGGATCGGGAGGGCGAAGGATCCATGGGCCAATGGGTCACGAAGCGCACACCCTGGGTGTTTGCGGTCGACCGGGATGGACGTGTCATCGCAGAGGGTGACGGGAGCCGGCTTCGGGAGGTTGCCCGGCTTCTCGACGAACACATCACCAAGCCCACCCCGTGAGCAGGCTCTGACTGACCGGGTAACTTTGCACGCAGGCGTTGCGGTGCATATGATCCGGGCGGCGGTTCGTGTGCCGCCCATCCCCACCACTGGCAGCGTGCCATGCCTCGATCCAGCAGCATCCTGAAGCATCCGAATCCGTCAGCGGCCGCGATTGCACTTGCAGCGGCGGCCCTTGGGGCGTGCGATCTGGGCCAGACGGGGCCGGAGGCAGCACTGGAGATCGTGCCGGACTCGGTGACGCTGACGCACGTCGGGGAACGGTTCGCGTTCACGGTCGAGGGCGGGGGCGGGCCGGAGGCGGGCAAGGTGCGGTGGAGCAGCCGGGACACCGCGGTGTTCAAGGTGGACGAGAACGGCACGGTGACGGCGCGGCGCAACGGGGTGTCGCACGTTCTGGCCTGGAATCTGAAGTCGGCGGACGGGGCGGCGGTCGAGGTGCGGCAGGTCGCGGCTGTGCTGGAGGCGTTCGGCGCGGGGCAGCGGGTGGCCCCGGGTCTGTCGTTGCTGGAGCCTGTGGGGGTGCGGGTGCTGGACGCCGGGGGCGTGCCGGTGGCGGGCGTGGCGGTGCGGTTCGAGCCGGGGCCGGGCGGGGGGCGGGTCGAGCCGGGGGAGGTGTACAGCGACAGCGCGGGGGTGGCGGCGGTCGAGTGGACGCTCGGGCGGGAACCGGGGCGCCAGATGCTGGTGGCGTCGGCGAAGGACGGTGCCAGCGTGGAGATCAGGGCGATGGTGCTGGCGCCGGACGAGGCGGTGAGTGAGATCGAGATACGCTCCGGCAAGGGGCAATGGGAGTTCGTGGATCAGGCCCTGCCGGAGCCGGTCGTGGTGCGTGTGCTGGAGGAATCCAGCCGGCCGGTCTGGGGCGCATCGGTGCGGTTCGAGCCGGAGGTGGGGAGCGGGCGTGCGGATCCCGGGGTGGCGAAGACGGACAGTCTGGGGCTCGCGTCCGCGACATGGACGCTCGGGCCGGAACAGGGCGTGCAGCGGCTGGCGGCGACGGTGGGGCAAGGACTGGCGGTGACCTTCGAGGCGACGGCGGCATCGGACGTGGGGGCCTGCAACCGGACGCCGGCGGTGAGCGCCGCGATCGTGCAGGCGCTCCGGGATCGACGTTTTCCTGTCGGGGACTGCGCAGAGGTTACGGAGGAGCGGCTGCGGGAGGTCTGGACGCTCGATCTGTCGGGCAGCGGGATCCGTGAACTGCGCAGCGGTGATTTGGCAGGGCTCGGCAACATGCGTTCGCTGGTTCTGCACGATAATGCGCTCACAGAGCTGCCGGCCGATGTCTTCAGCGGTCTGGACAGCCTAGGCGACATCGGACTCCGAAACAACCGACTGCGTCGTTTGCGGCCGGGCACCTTCGACGGGCTGGCGGCCCTGGAGGGTATGAATCTGTCCGGGAACGAGTTGACCGAACTGCGGCCGGGCGTCTTTGACAGGTTGGCGGCCTTGAAGCGTCTGACCCTGTCCGGGAACGACTTGACCGAACTACCGCCGGGCGTCTTCGATGGGCTGCCCAAGTTGGAGTTTCTGAATCTGGGGGACAACCAACTGAGGGAACTGAGACCCGGTTTGCTGGCGAACCTGACGCAACTGGATCACTTGGATCTTGCGAATAACGGGCTTGTTGAGATCCCACCGCGCTTTCTTGCGGGTCTGTCGAGCCTCAGGTGGGTGTCACTGAGCTCAAACGAGCTGACGCAACTGCCACCGGACATCTTCAAGGGCCTCACGAGGCTGGCAGATCTGTATCTGTTCCGGAATCGCCTGACGGAACTGGCACCGCGCACGTTTGCGGATCTGCAGTCCCTCACGTGGCTTGACGTGCGCTACAATGAACTGACGGAGCTGCCTACTGATGTCTTCGACGGACTCTCGAACCTGAAGACCCTGTACCTGCGGGGGAACCAGCTGGCCGAACTGCCGGAGGACATCTTCTCGAGCCTGTCCAATGTGCGCGATCTATCGGTTGCGGAGAACAGGTTGAACGAGCTGCCTGCGGGGTTGTTTGCGCAAACGCCGCGTCTTGAGTGGATCGCCTTGGGAATCAACCAGTTGACGGAGTTACCGCCGAAGTTGTTTGCGGACACGCCGACACTCCAGAGTCTGCACCTCCAGGCCAACCGGCTGACCGAACTCCCGCCGGGGATCTTCGGCGGATTGCCGGAGCTGGTGCGGCTCAACCTGACCTCCAACCGGCTGGCCGGCCTTCTGCCGGGGATCTTCGAGGGGATGCCAAAGCTTGCGCGACTGAATCTTGACACCAACGAGCTGACGGCACTTCCGCGAGGTGTGTTCGCGGGCCTGTCGGACCTGAGTTGGGTGGAGCTGGCGCGCAACCCGGGGGCACCTTTCCCGGTACGGCCGGAGCTGGTGCGGGTCGATGTGGGCGACCCGTTGGCCCCAGGGCCGGCCCGGGTGGTCATGCGTGTCCCCACCGGAGCGCCGTTTGCGTTCGCCATTCCGGTGTCGGTCCAGCGGGGGACGGTGTCCCGCGATGTCGTGTCGGTGCTGTCCGGCGATACGGTGAGCACCCCGTTCGAGGTGTCGGGGGCCGGTGGGGACGGGGGCGCGGTGCATGTCGGTTTTGGACCAGCGCCCGAAGTGACGGCGGCGGGCTACACGGGTCTGGAGATTGTGCGGGGCGAGGAACTGGTACTGTTCGCGGAGACGGACAACCGGAGCCCGGTGACGCGGTCGCGCATTCCCGCGTACCGGCTGCAGGTCGGGGGCCCGTCGGCGGAGCTGGCGCTGGGCGACTACTTCGAGGACCCCGATGGCGACGCGCTGGTCTACGAAGCGGTGACGACGGTCGCAGGGGCGGTGGATGCGCGGATCGAGTCGGGGGTGCTGCGGCTGGAACCCCGGTCGGTGGACACGACGGAGGTCGAGGTGGCCGCGACCGATCCAGGGGGGTTGCGTGCGATGCACCGCTTCCGGACCTGGGTGGTCCCGGCACCGGACCCGAGTGCGTTCAACATCGAACTCCATTTCGGGCCCGGTTTCACGCCAGCGGAGGAAGCGACGATCCGGCGGGCGGCCGACCGGTGGATGGAGGCGGTGACGGGTGACCTGCCGGACATACCGGTGAATGACGTGTTGCATCGGTACTGCAAAAGCGATGCCGTGGGCGCGCGCATCCTTGGCGTCATCGACGATTTGCTGATCCGCGTGACAATCCATTCGCGTGTGGGGAACTCTGCGGCAGTCGCAAGTCTCTGCGGCGGGCGCGAGGAGACCGGGCTTGCGTTCCTCGGGTGGAACGGTTTTGCACTGTGGTATATTCGTGATCGCCCTCTCGAGTACCTGTACAGGACCGCGCTCCACGAGATCGGGCACGTGCTCGGGATCGGCTTTTGGGTGGACCCTTCGACGCCCAAGTCCTGGCGGGATCCGTTCCGGGGCAGGGACACGGACGCGCACTTTGCGGGAGAGCAGGCGGTGGCCGCGTTCAACGCGGCGGGAGGCGAGAACTATGCCGGCGCCAAGGTTCCGCTTGAAGACCGAGTGCCGGTCCTGTACGCCCACTGGCGGAGGAGCGTGATCCGGGACGACATCATGGCACCCGGCGGGGGCACTCTTCTGACGGCGATCACGCTCGGAGCGTTGGCTGACTTGGGCCACGAAGTGGACATGAGCAAGGCGGACCCGTACACGCTGCCCGGGCACGTG
This sequence comes from Longimicrobiales bacterium, assembly GCA_965211645.1. Taxonomy (GTDB): domain Bacteria; phylum Gemmatimonadota; class Gemmatimonadetes; order Longimicrobiales; family Gaopeijiaceae; genus Bin94. The sequence goes on from OZ242947.1 coordinate 2,742,529, forward strand.
CAGGGGGATGTGCGAGGAGGTGCAGCGGTGGCAGACGGGGGAGATGCGGAGGTGCTGACGGACGACATCATCAGGGGCCCCGTCGTTGTGGTGGACAAGGACGGCAAGGTGGTGCGGGTCATCCGCAACTGAGGGGACGCGGGTCTGGAAGCACCCGCTCGAGGACAGGGTTCACCCGCCGTTTTGCACGGTATCGTCCCGGGACGCGTCTTCTATCACAGTGCCCTCCTCCATTCCCCTCAAGGGACATTCCCGCCCGATGCTCTCTCTCCTGCCCGTTCGTCTCGCCATTCCTCGCTTCACTGCCCGCCCCGCTCGCTCCGGCCCAGCTCGCCGGATCCTTCCCGTCCTGGCCACAGCGTTCATCGCGATCGTCGCAACAACTCCTTCGCGGGCAACCGCACATGCGGCGGACACGCTCACGGTGACGCTCTCGGCACCGGAGGGCGGCAAGGTGGCCGAGGGCGAGACCGGTCACTTCGGCCTGTCGGTGTCGGGCAGCACCGCGGGCGGGGCGGTGACGGTGCGCTACTCGGTCTCGGGCACAGCCGTGGCCGGCGTGGACTACACGGCGCTGCCGGGCGAGGTGACGGTGGCGCAGGGCGACAGCGTGGCACGGATCGCGCTGTCGGCGCTCGAGGACGGCATCCTGGACAAGGGCGAGACGGTGGTGCTGGCGCTCACGGGCGCGACGGGTCCGGGCACGGTCGTTGTGGATGGTACGGCGGCGACGGCGACGATCGCGGACCATGGGACGGTGTCGGTGTCGCTCACGCCGGTGCCGGACACGATCGACGAGGGATCGGCGTGGAGTTCGACGGTGACCATGTCGACGCCCGTGGCGGACCGGGTCTCGGTGCGCTGGCGGACGCGGGACGGGAGCGCCCGGGCGGGACAGGACTATGTAGCGGCGAACGCGGTCGTCTCGTTCCGTCCGGGCGAGACGTCGAAGCCGATCCGGGTGAAGACGCTTCAGGACGACTCCGACGAGCCCGTCGAGGTGTTCTACGTGTACCTGGACGCGCCTTCCATCTCGACGCGCGACGTGACGGCCAAGAGTGTCCGGGTCAACGCGGACGCGCGCTCCGCGTTCATCAGTTGCAGCGTGTCGTTCCCGAGCACGGTCACGACGACTTTCACGGTGGTTGACACGGTGTCGACGGGCACGGCGGTGGGCACGGTGGCCGCCAACACCACGGGGTTCGCGGTCTACACGCTGAGCGGGGGCGGTGGTGCGTTCTCGATCAACAGCAGCACCGGCGAGATCAGCACCGCTACTACGCTGGACGCGGACACCAAGAGTTCGTACAGCCTCACCGTTTCGGTACTCGACGTCTGTGGTGCCAGCGCAAGCATCGATGTGACGATCCGGGTCAAGAAGCCGAACGCGCCGCCGACCGTAACGGCGGCGGCGAATCCAACGCAGGCCGGGACAGGGCAAGCGGTGTCGCTGACCGCCACGGCGACGGACCCTAACGGGGATCGCATGACCTACCAGTGGACTCAACTGGTGGGCGGCCCGCGGGTCTCGATCAACGGGGCCAGGTCGCTGAATGCGAGCTTCACAGCACCGGAGCCGGGCTCGGAGAGGGAGCTGAGATTTCAGTTCACGGCGACGGACGCGTTCCTGGCGAGTGGCAGTACGACGGTCACCGTGAGGTTAAACGACCCCCCGATTTGTGACCCGATTCCCGCGCAATCGCTGAAGCCGGGGCAGTACGTGGATGTGGACCTCGCCGGTCTGTGCACTGACGAGGACCCCGGTGACCGACTGTCGTTCAGTGATCCGACCACAAGTGATGCACGTGTAGCCAGCGTGGGACTGAGAGGGAGCGTGCTGAGGATCACGGGAGTGGCCCGCGGCACTGCGACGGTCGGCGGGACGGCTACAGACCTGCTCGGCGCGAGCGACACGGCCAGCGGCCCGGTAACCGTGAACACGCCCCCGACCTGTAGTGCGATTCCCGAGCAGATGCTGGAGCCGGGAGAGTCCGTGGATGTGGACCTCGCCCGTCTGTGCAATGACGAGGACCCCGGTGACCGGCTGTCGTTCAGCGATCCGACCACAAGTGATGCACGTGTGGCCAGCGTGGGACTGAGAGGGAGCATGCTGAGGATCACGGGAGTGGCCCGCGGCACTGCGACGGTCGGCGGGACGGCTACAGACCTGCTTGGCGCGAGCGCCACGGCCAGCGGCCCGGTAACCGTGAACACGCCCCCGACCTGTCGCGCGATTCCCGAGCAGATGCTGGAGCCGGGAGAGTCCGTGGATGTGGACCTCGCCCGTCTGTGCAATGACGAGGACCCCGGTGACCGGCTGTCGTTCAGCGATCCGACCACAAGTGATGCACGTGTGGCCAGCGTGGGGCTGAGCGGGAGCGTGCTGAGGATCACGGGAGTGGCCCGCGGCACTGCGACGGTCGGCGGGACGGCTACAGACCTGCTTGGCGCGAGCGCCACGGCCAGCGGCCCGGTAACCGTGAACACGCCCCCGACCTGTCGCGCGATTCCCGAGCAGATGCTGGAGCCGGGAGAGTCCGTGGATGTGGACCTCGCCCGTCTGTGCAATGACGAGGACCCCGGTGACCGGCTGTCGTTCAGCGATCCGACCACAAGTGATGCACGTGTGGCCAGCGTGGGGCTGAGCGGGAGCGTGCTGAGGATCACGGGAGTGTCACGCGGAACTGCGACAGTCACCGGTACAGCCACCGACCTGCTTGGCGCGAGCGCGACGGCCAGCGGCCCGGTGACGGTGAATACGCCCCCGACCTGTAGCGCGATTCCCGCGCAGTCGCTGGAGCCGGGGGGGAGTGTGGACGTGGACCTCGCCCGTCTGTGCAATGACGAGGACCCCGGTGACCGGCTGTCGTTCAGTGATCCGACCACAAGTGATGCACGTGTAGCCAGCGTGGGACTGAGAGGGAGCGTGCTGAGGATCACGGGCGTGTCCCGCGGAACCGCGACAGTCACCGGCACGGCCACCGACCTGCTTGGCGCGACAGCGACGACCAGCGGCCGGGTGACGGTCATGCGCAGGAACCGGGCACCGGAGCCGGTGGGGAGGATTGCGGACGCATTTCTGGAGTTGGGACAGAACGGATCGGTGGACGTATCGGGATACTTCCGGGATCCGGATGGCGATCCGCTGACCTACCGGGCGGGCTCGTCGGATGCGGACGTGGTGGGGGTGGGGATGAGCGGGAGCAGGTTGACGTACAGCGGGGACGCGTTGGGGGAGCCGACGGTGACGGTGACGGCGAGGGATCCCGGAGGCCTGTCGGCGAGGCAGAGCTTCACGGTCACGGTCTACGAGCCGTGCGTTGAACCGACGGCGCGGGCCGGTCGGGACCGGGTGGTGCGGGAGTTGGAGCGCGTGACGCTGGACGGGAGCGGGAGCACGAGCGGGGTGAGCTACAGCTGGGAACAGGTGGGCACGGGCCCGAGGGTGACGCTATCCGGCGTGAGCCTGGCGTCTCCGAGTTTCGATGCGCCGCCGGTGGCGGCGGACGTCGTGCTGACGTTCCGGCTGACGGTAACGGACGACTGTGGATCGGACCCCGACGAAGTGGCGGTGACGATACGGAACAACGTGGGTCCGGCGCCGGTGGGGACCATTCCGGCGCAGTCCGTGGCGCGGGGGGACACGGGGAGCGTGTCGGTGGTGGGGTACTTCCGCGACCCGGAGGGCGATGCGTTGACGTACTCGGCGGCCTCGTCGGACAGCCGGAGGGTGTCGGTGTCGGTGGAGAGGGGCAGGGTGAAGTACCGGGGGCTGTTGCCGGGCGCGGCGACGGTGACGGTGACGGCGCGCGACCGGTACGGGGACACGGGACGGCAGAGCTTCCGCGTGACCGTGGCGGATCCGAACCGTGCGCCTGAGGTGGTGAGCGCGATACCGGCTCTGACGGTGGCGGCGGGGACATCGGAAGTGGTGGACGTATCGGGGCGTTTTCGGGATCCGGACGGGGACGCACTCACGTACGAGGCGTCGTCGTCGAACACCGGCGCGGCGACGGCGAGAGTGAACGGGAGCCAGGTGACGGTGGCGGGGGTGTCGCGGGGCACATCGCAGGTGACGGTAACGGCGCGTGACGTGCACGAGGCGTCGGTGTCGCAGCGCTTTGAGGTCACGGTGCCGAACCGTGCGCCCGCGGCGGTGGGGACGCTCGGCGCGGTGACCGTGCACAAGGGTGAAGAGGTGGCGGTGGAGGTGGCGGGAGCGTTCAGCGACCCGGACTCGGATGCTTTGACGTACGAGGCCTCTTCGTCGAACGGCGCAGTAGTGGCGGTGAGCGCGAGCGGGAGCCAGGTGACGGTCAGCGGGGTGTTGCAGGGGGAGGCGACGGTGACGGTGACGGCGGATGACGACTACGGCGGGCGGGCGGAGCAGGAGTTCCGGGTCGAGGTTCCGAACCGGGCGCCGGCGGCTGTGGGCGGGCTGGGACCGGTGAAGGTGTACAGAGGCGTTTCTGCGACGGTGGACGCGGCGGCCGGGTTCAGCGACCCGGACGAAGACGTGCTGAGCTACGCGGTTTCCTCGTCGGATGAGGGCGTGGCGACGGTGAGCGTCAGCGGGAGCGATGTGACCGTGACGGGGGTGTCGCCGGGCGCGGCGACGGTGACGGTGACGGCGGACGACGGGTACGGGGGTACGGCGGAGCAGTCAATGCCGGTGACGGTTCAGAACCGGGGTCCGCTGCCGGCGGGCCGCCTGTCGAGCCGGGAACTGGTGCTCGGGGATACGGTGACCGTGGAGGCGTGGAACGTGTTCGAGGACGCCGACGGGGACGCACTGAAATACTCGGTGTCGTCGACGGACGCGGGTGTTGCGGCGGCTGTCATGCGGGACAGCACGGCGGTGGTTATTGCGGTGGGCCGGGGCAGCTCGGAGGTACGGGTGCGGGCGACGGATCCGGCGGGACTGTGGGCGGAGCAGCGTTTCACGGTGCGGGTTCGCAACCGGGAGCCTTTGGCTGTGGGCGAGATCGGGCCGCGGACGGTGGCGGTGGGCGAGCGGTGGACGGTGGCACTGGCGGCGTACTTCCGGGACGACGACGGCGACGATCTGGCCTACGCGGCGTCCGCGTCGGATCCGGCGGTGGCGTCGGCGTCGGTGGACGGGGGCGAGCTCACGGTGATCGGCGTGGCCAAGGGCCGGGTCGAGGTGACGGTGACGGCGGACGACGGGCACGACGGGACGGCGGAGCAGTCGTTCCTGGTGACGGTGCCGAACCGGTCTCCGGCGGCGGTGGGCGCCGTACCGGCACGGTCGGTGACGACGGGTGCGGAAGGGACGGTGGACATGGCGCCGCACTTCGAGGATCCCGACGGCGACGATCTGACGTACGAGGCAGCGTCGTCGAACGAAGGGGCGGTGCGCGTGAAGATGAGCGGGAGCGAGGTCCGGTTCCGGGGCGAGTCGCGGGGGAGCGCGACGGTGACGGTGCGGGCGATGGACGACGGGGGCCTGTGGGCGGAGCAGCCATTCGAGGTGACGGTGGCGAACGCGGCGCCGGCGTTCAGCGCCGATGCGGCCGAGCGCGCCGTGGCGGAGAACGCGCGTGCGGGTAAGGCGGTGGGCGCGCCGGTGGTGGCATCGGACGCCGATGGCGACGCGGTGACGTACCGGATCGCGGCCGGGGATGGAGACGGCCGGTTCGAGGTCGGGCTGGCGAGCGGCCAGTTGACTGTGGCCCCGGGCGCGGTGCTGGACTACGAGAGCGGGGACACGGTGCATGTGGTGCGGGTGGTGGCGAGCGACGGGACGCTGGCGGACACGTTGGCCGTGACAGTGCGGTTGACGGACGTGAGGGTCCCGGGAGCACCGGGAAGGGTTTGGGTCGATTCCCATCCGCGCAAGCTGAACGTGGAATGGGCCGCACCGCGGAGCAACGGAGGTGCGAGGATCACGGGCTATGACCTGCGGTGGCGTGAGGAGCAGGCGGCCGGGGCGTGGGCGGAGCGGCTCGCGGCGGGCAGCGGCCAAGGCCTCGAAGGCTTGGAGCACGCAACGCTGTACCAGGTACAGGTCCGGGCGCGGAACATCGAGGGCGGGGGCGAGTGGTCGGACACGCTGGAGGCGTGGACGGCACGCCCCCCGGCGTTCCCGGCGGACACGGTGGAGCGTGCGGTGGTGGAGAACGCGCCGCCGGGCACGGCGGTGGGCGCACCTGTGACGGCGACGGATCCGGACAACCACCAGATGGGGTACGAATTCCCGGATGTCCCGAAGCCGACTCTGTTCTCAGTCGTCACCGCTACGGGCCAGATCGAGGTGGCGGAGGGTGCGGTGCTCGACCACGAGTCCGAGCCCGAACACTTGCTGCGGATGACGGCGGACGACGGCGGCCACAGGGACACGGTCGTGGTGCGGATCCGGGTGACGGACGTGCCGGCACCGGACAGGCCGGACAGGCCGGTGGTGGCGGGCGGTGAGCGCGAGATTGCGGTAACTTGGACCGCGCCCGCGAACGAAGGTCCGGGGATCACGAACTACGATTTGCGGTACCGGGCGCGGGAGGACACCGCGTGGACGGACGTTGTCGCGCTGGGCACGGTGCTGTCGCACACCTTCGGCGGCCTCGAACAGGGAACGACGTACCTGGTCCAGGTCCGCGCGGAGAGTTCCGAGGGTGCGGGCGAGTGGTCGCAGCCGGGTGAGGGGACGACGGACGGAGTCCCGGCCAACCGGGCGCCGGCGTTCGGCGCGGACACCTTCGAGCGCGAGGTGCCGGAGAACTCGGCTTTGGGCACGCCGGTGGGCGACCCGGTGACGGCCACGGACCCGGATGGCACATCGCCGTCGTACGCCCTCGTCGCGGCCGGGGCGCCGTTCGAGATCGATGCGGAGACGGGCCAGCTCACGGTGGCCGAGGGCGCCGTGCTGGACTACGAGAGCGGAGATACGCTGTTCATGGTGACCGTCGAGGCGAGCGACGGCGAACTGGCGGACACGGCGGCGGTGACGATCCGGGTGACGAACGCGGACGACCCGGGCAGGATCACGTTGAGCGCGGCGGTGGCGCGGGTGGGCGTGCAGCTCACGGCGACGCTGATGGACCAGGACGTCTCGATCGAGCGGAGCAAGGTGCGCCGGTGGCAGCGTTCGGACGACGGCGCGTCGTCGTGGACCAACATCACGAGCGCGAGAACCCGGTTCTACACGCCGGTGGCGGCCGACCGAGGCAAGTACCTGCGCGCGGTGTTCACCTATGCGGACGGCCTCGGCCCGGGCAAGCGTGCCGAGAGCCCGGTGGTGCGGGTGACGGGTCCGAACGTGGCGCCTGCGTTCGGCGCGGCTGCGGTGGAGCGCGAGGTGGCCGAGAATTCGCCGCCGGGCACCACGGTGGGCGAGCCGGTGGCGGCCACCGACGGCAACGAGGACGACCTGGCGTACCGGTTCGTCTCCGGCGCGGACGAGCGACTGTTCGAGATCGACGGTGCCACGGGCCAGATCAGGGTGACTTCGGGCGCGGCGCTGGACTACGAGAGCGGCGACACGTTGCATGCGGTGAGCGTCGAGGCGAGCGACGGCGAGCTGGCCGACACGGCGGACGTCACCATCCGGGTGACGAACGCCGACGACCCGGGAAAGGTCGCGCTGAGCGCGGACGTGGCGCGGGTGGGCGAGCAGCTAACCGCGACGCTGATGGATCAGGACGGCTCGCGGCGCCCCAGCGTTCGCCGCACATGGCAGCGCTCCGGCGACGGCGCGTCGGCGTGGACCGACATACCGGGCGCGAGGACCCGGTTCTACACGCCGGTCGCGGCCGACGAGCACAAGTATCTGCGCGCCGTGTTCACCTACGCCGACGGCCACGGTGCGGGCAAGCGCGCCGAGAGCGCTGCGGTGGCGGTGGTCGGCGCCACGACGCAGGTGGTCTCGTTCGGCGCGGTTGCCTACACGGCCGCCGTGGGCGAAACCGCTGACGTCGTCGTGCTGTTGTCGCCCGCGGCGGCCGTGGCGCTGGCCATCCCGGTCACGGCCGGCGACAGCACGCACACCGTCGCCTTCCAGCCCGGCGACAGCGCGGGCACCGTGGTCGTCGGCACCGGGGGCCTCTCGGCTACCGACACTGTGGAGGTCCGGTTCGGCAGCCTGCCCGCGGGCGTGGTGGCCGGCGTCCCGGCCCAGACCCGGATTGTGGTCGCCGCGGTCGCCGGAGACATCGCGGCGGGCGACGGATCTCTTCTGTCTCTGGCGGTCGAGTACGCGCAGACGGTGTACACGGCGACCGCGGGCGGTCCCGGGACCGAGATCACGCTTCGGATGACTCCGCCGGCCAACCGGCGGGTGGAGGTGTCACTCACGGCCGCCCGGGACGCGGGACCGGCGGCCGTTGCCCGGGAACCCGTCGTGCCCGGCCCCGTCGTCTTCGAGCCCGGCGACTCGCTTGTGGCGTTCACGCTCGAGCTTCCGGCGTCGTCGCCACCCGGCCGCCTCACGCTTGCGTTCGGCGAGCTGCCGGAGGCGGTGAGCGAGGGCGCCGACGCCTCCGCCACCGTCGATATCGCTGCGGCGGACGACGCCGGCGCGCTCCTCGACGAGGCGTTCGACGTCGGTCTCGCGGTCTTCGGCCGCGCCGTGGCCGAGGGCGCCCGCCAAGCCATAGGCGGGCGCATCGACGCCGTCATGCGGTCGCGCGCGGGGCCTTCCGACGCCAACGCTCGCGGGTCCGCCGCCGAATGGGCCGGCCGGGCGGCCGGCGTGCTCACCTCGCTCACCGGCGTGCCCCTCGGCGCATCGACGCCCGCGGGCATGGCCCGCCGGTCCGGGCCGATCGAACTCCCGACCGCCGGTGAGGCGGCCGATCGCCTCCTGCCCCGCATCTCGTTCGCTACGGCGCTCGGGCCGCAGACCCCGCAATCACGGCCACGGTTAGGACTCTGGGCCCAAGGTTCCGTCCAGGGGTTCCGGGGCGAACCCGGCGACATCGGCTACGACGGCGGCCTGCGCGCGCTCACCGTCGGTGCCGACGCCCGCATCGGTGCCTCCGCGCTGGTCGGACTGTCGTTCATGCGCAGCGACGGCGACCTCGACTACTCCCACAGGTCCGTTGACGGCACCCTCAGCCACGCCATGAACAGCATTCACCCCTACCTGTTCATCCAGCCTTCTCCCAGGATCGGCCTCTGGGCCATGGCAGGCTACGGAGGCGGTGACGTCGACGACGACGCATCCTCCAATGGGGGCACCTCCGCCGCCACGCTCCGCATGCTCTCGGGCGGTGTCAAGGTGCCGCTCGCACGCCGCGGCGCGTTCGGTCTGGCGCTCACCGGCGACGCGTTCACCGCCGGCATGCGCGCCGACAACCGCGGGCGCGAAGGCTCCGCCACTCGCGCACGTGCGCTCATCGAGGCATCCTGGGCGGCCCGGGGCCTCAAGCTCGCCACCCAGGCCGGAGCCCGCTACGACGGCGGCGACGCCGATGCCGGCGCCGGTGCCGAGACCGGCGCCTCGCTCGCCTATGCCGGCCACGGGTTCGACCTCGCCCTCAACGGCCGCCTCGCGCTCGGTTCCGCCGGACACCGCGAATGGGGCGCCGGGCTCCGCCTCGCGTTCGATCCCGGAACCCGGGGCGAAGGGTTCCGCTTCGCGCTCAGCCCCGCCCGCGGCCACCACCGCAGTTCCATCCACGGCCTGCTGGAGGGCGGTCGCCTCCAGCCCATCTCCCATGCAACAGCGCACGCGAGCCAACCGGCCCAGGAATGGCGCCTCGACGCCGAGGCCGGCTACGCGCTCAAGACGCCCCGCACCGACGGCGCCCTGGACAGCTACACCCGCCTCTCCGCTGGCGCCCACGCCCGCTCCTGGTCCCTCGGCAGCGGATACCACCTCAGCCGGTCCATCAGACTCGCCGTCGAGGGCTCCCGAAACCACCTCCCAGGACAACCCCCCAATCTCGGCCTCAGACTCGGACTCGACTTCAAGTTCTGAGGCTTCTTCGGCTCCTAAAACGGCTGCCTGCGGACCGGCACTACCATGCCCCCGCAGGCGCCGCGTTGCCGGCGAAGACCCGACCCGCACCACGTGGACCCGGAGTACGCGGCCGAGCACAGCCCCTGGGGCCGCACGATCTCATTCGGCTTCCTGACCATGTCGCTCATGACCCCGATGCTCTACCAGATCTACCGCTACCCCATGGACGGCGGCATCGGCGACGGCTATCCCGCCAGCTACGGGTTCGAGGGGGTTCGCCTTGTGGCCCCGGTCCTCTCCGGATCGCGCATCCGCGGGCACTTCACCGTGAAGGACGTGCGCGACCGCAAGCCGGGCCAGCGCCAGGTGACGTTGGGTTGCCGGGTGGAGATCGAGGGGGAAGAGAGGCCGGCGCTGGTGGGCGACTGGCTGTCCATCTGGCTGACGCCGGGGGATTCGTAAGCGGCACGGGGCAGAAACGCCCTCGGCATTCGACCGGCGATGCATCCGGGCTGGCCACGGCGCTCACATACTCTTGTGTAATGATAACATTACCAAATGTCATGTTGTCTTTACAATAGTAGGATACGACGACGCTCCAGATCAACGCGGAGAATTCGTCCAGAACTCTGCGACAACACCGTGGATCACCCCCGCGAAAACGCGTATCGCGGAGGGTCACGGCAGTCGGCTTCGGGAGGTTGCCCGGCTTCTCGATGAACACATCACGAAGCCCACCCCGTGAGCAGGCTCTGACTGACCGGGTAACTTTACACGCAGGCGTTGCGGTGCATATGATCCGGGCGGCGGTTCGTGTGCCGCGAATCCCCACCACTGGCAGCGTGCCATGCCTCGATCCAGCAGCATCCTGAAGCATCCGAATCCGTCAGCGGCCACGATTGCACTTGCAGCGGCGGCCCTTGGGGCGTGCGACCTGGGCCAGACGGGGCCGGAGGCGGCGCTGGAGATCGTGCCGGACTCGGTGACGCTGACGCACGTCGGGGAACGGTTCGCGTTCACGGTCGAGGGCGGGGGCGGGCCGGAGGCGGGCAAGGTGCGGTGGAGCAGCCGGGACACGGCGGTGTTCAAGGTGGACGAGAACGGCACGGTGACGGCGCGGGGCAACGGGGTGTCGCACGTTCTGGCCTGGAACCTGAAGTCGGCGGACGGGGCGGCGGTCGAGGTGCGGCAGGTCGCGGCTGTGCTGGAGGCGTTCGGCGCGGGTCAGCGGGTGGCGCCGGGTCTGTCGCTGCTGGAGCCTGTGGGGGTGCGGGTGCTGGACGCCGGGGGCACGCCGGTGGCGGGCGTGGCGGTACGGTTCGAGCCGGGACCGGGCGGGGGGCGGGTCGAACCGGGGGAGGTGTACAGCGACAGCGCGGGGGTGGCCGCGGCCAGGTGGACGCTCGGGCGGGTGTTGGGAGAGCAGGTTTTGGTGGCGTCAGCCGGGGGCGGGACAAGCGTGGAGATCGCCACGACGGCATTGGCGCCGGACGAGGCGGCGGCGGAGGTCGAGATAGGGTCTGGCAATGACCAATGGGAGTTGCGGGGAAGCGCGTTGCCGGAGCCGGTGGTGGTGCGGGTGCTGGAGGAATCCGGCCGGCCGGTCTGGGGCGCATCCGTGCGGTTCGAGCCGGAGGCGGGGAGCGGACGTGCGGATCCCGGGGTGGCGAAGACGGACACTCTGGGGCTGGCGTCCGCGACGTGGACGCTGGGGCCGGAGCAGGGCGTGCAGCGGCTGGAGGCGACGGCGGGGCAGGGGTTGGCGGTGACCTTCGAGGCGATAGCGGCCTCGGACGAGGGGGTGTGCAACCGGACGCCGGCGGTGAGCGCGGCGATCGTCCAGGCGCTCCGGCATCGGCGTATTCCTGTCGAGGGCTGCGCAGAGGTGACGGAGGAGCGGCTGCGGGAGGTTCGAAGGCTCGATCTGTCGGGCAGAGGGATCCGCGAATTGCGCAGCGGTGATTTCGCAGGGCTTGTCAATCTTGAGGTGATGCTTCTACACGACAACGCGCTCACCGAGCTGCCGGCCGATGTCTTCACAGGTCTGGACAGCCTAGGCTACATCGGACTCCGAAATAACCGGCTGCGCCGTCTGCGGCCAGGCGTCTTCGACGAGCTGGCCGCCCTGGAGGGTATGAATCTGTCCGGGAACGAGTTGACCGAACTGCGGCCGGGCGTCTTTGACAGGTTGGCGGCCTTGAAGCGTCTGACCCTGAACAACAACGAACTGACTGCGTTGCCGCTAGGGGTTTTCGACAGGCTGCAAGAGCTGGAATTCCTGAATCTGGGGGACAACCGACTGCGTGAACTGAGACCCGGTTTGCTGGCGAACCTGACGCACCTGGATCACTTGGATCTTGCGAATAACGGGCTTGTTGAGATCCCACCGCGCTTTCTTGCAGGTCTGTCGAGCCTCAGGTGGGTGTCACTGGGCTCAAACGAGCTGACGCAACTGCCACCGGACATCTTCAAGGGCCTCACGAGGCTGGCAGATCTGTATCTGTTCCGGAATCGCCTGACGGAACTGGCACCGCGCACGTTTGCGGATCTGCAGTCCCTCACGTGGCTCGACCTGCGCAACAATGAACTGACGGAGCTGCCTCCTGATGTCTTCGGCGGATTGTCGAAGCTGGGGACCCTGTATCTGCGGGGGAACCGGCTGACCTCGCTGCCGGAGGACATCTTCTCGGGCCTGTCCAATGTGCGCTCTCTATCGGTTGCGGGGAACCTGTTGACCCGGTTGCCTCCGGGGCTGTTTGCGGAAACGCCGCGTCTCGAGCGGATCGCCCTGGAAGCCAACCGGCTGACGGAGTTGCCCCCGGACCTGTTCGCTGGGACGCCGAGGCTGCAGCGTCTGTACCTGCAAAGGAACCGGCTGGCCGAACTGCCGCCGGGGATCTTCGAGGGACTGCCGGAACTGGTCAGGCTGGACCTGAGCAGCAGCGGGCTGGCCGGCCTGCGGCCGGGCGTCTTCGCCGGGACGCCCAGGATTTCGGAAGTCAGTCTTGACGACAACGAGCTGACGGAGCTTCCCCGGGGCGTGTTCGCGGGCTTGTCGGAGCTGAACTGGGTTACGCTCCACCGCAACCCGGGGGCGCCCTTCCCGGTGCGGCCGGAGTTCGTGCGGGTGGATGTCGACGATCCGCTGGCGCCGGGGCCGGCACGGGTGGTCATGCGGGTGCCGACGGGGGCGCCGTTCGAGTTCGGCTTTCCGGTGTCGGTCCAGCGGGGCACGCTGTCTCGCGCCTTCATGTCCGTGCTGCCGGGCGATACGGCAAGCGCGCCGTTCGAGGTGTCGGGGACCGGCGGGGGCGCGGGCGCGGCGCATGTGGGGTTTGGGCCGCCGACGGAAGTTACGGAGGTGGGCTACACGGGTCTGGCGCTGGTGCGGGGCGAAGAGCTCGTGCTGTTCGCGGAGGCGGACAACCGAAGTCCGTTGGCGGGGTCGCCGGTTCCCGCGCACCGGCTGCAGTCCGGGGGCCCGGCGGCGGAGCTGGTGCTGGGCGAGCACTTCTCCGATCCCGACGGGGACACATTGTCCTACGAGGTGATGACGACCGAGCCGGGAGTGGTGGCTGCGCGGATCGAGGCGGGGGTGCTGCGGCTGGAACCGCGGTCGGTGGACACGACGGAGGTCGAGGTGGCGGCCGTCGATCCCGGCGGCCTGCGGGCCACGCACCGGTTCAATACCTGGGTGGTCCCGGCCCCGGATCCCGACGCGTTCAACATCGAGCTGTTCTTCGCGCCAGGGTTCACGGCGGAGGAGGAAGCGACGGTCCGGCGGGCAGCCGACCGGTGGATGGAGGCGGTGACGGGCGACCTGCCCGACGTGCCGATCCGCGGGCCGCTGCAAGGATATTGCCGCAACCGCAGTGATGTCCCGCAGCCGTGGCCGCGGGCGGTGGGCGTCATCGACGACGTGCTGATCCACATGAGCCTCGGGGATCTGGGACGATACCTCGGAGGGGTCAACGTATCCTGTGGCCGGCGGGACGAGTCGGGGATGGTGTTCCTTTCGAGGAACGTGTTCCACCATTGGTACATTCGCAATCGTTCCGGGTACTTGTACGAGGTCGCGCTTCACGAAATCGGGCACACCCTGGGGATCGGACTGTGGACCAAGGATTTGGGTCCCGAGTCCTGGTGGCTCGATCTGTACCGGGACAAGTACACGGATCCGTACTTCGCAGGCACCCGGGCGGTGGCGGCGTTCAATGCGGCCGGGGGCGAGGGGTATACCGGTGGTAAGGTACCGCTCGAAGACACGCTCCCAGGCCGGTACATCCACTGGCGAACGAGCGTGATTCCGGACGACATCATGGCACCCGGCGGGGGCAGTCTGCTGACGGCGATCACGCTGGGGGCGCTGGCGGATCTGGGCCACGAAGTGGACATGAGCAAGGCGGAGCCCTACACGCTGCCCGTGCAGGTGCAGGCCGACGTGCCGGGAGACGCCGGGGAAGCCGAGGGCGGAGATGTGGAGGTGCTGCGCGACACGATCATCAGGGGCCCCGTCGTTGTGGTGGACAAGGACGGCAACGTGGTAAGGGTCATTCGGCGCTGAGGCAAGCGGGTCTCGAAGCACCCGCTCGAGGACATGCGTTCATCCGGCGCTTTGCACGGTATCGTCCCGGGAAGCGTCTTCTATCACAGTGCCCTCCTCCATTCCCTCAAGGACATTCCCCGCCCGATGCTCTCTCTCCTGCCCGTTCGTCTCGCCATTCCTCGCTTCACTGGCCGCCCCGCTCGCTCCGGCCCAGCTCGCCGGGTCCTTCCCGCCTTGGCCACAGCGTTCATCGTGATCGTCGCTGCAGCCCGCGGAACGAGACCACATCGAGATCGTCAGCGTGACCCAGTGTCGCCGGGATGGCTCCGTTCCAGTCGCGCAGCATCCCCCGGATCGAGCCGGCCTCGTCCCGGAGGATGGTGACCGTCCGATCGTCGTGCTCGTCGAGGACCAGTTCGCCCTCCGGGCCGATGAGCACGACGCGGTCCACATCGCCCTGCTCCACGGGAACCGTGAGGAGGAAATAGCGGTTCCCATACTTGTCCTCGCCCGGGGTGAAGTCGAGTGCGAACCGCAGATCGGGGCCGGAAAACCCCTCGATTCGATAGGGGCCCGCGCGTGACGGTGCGTGCGGCGACATGGTCAACCAGTACGGCGGTTCCAGCTTCAGTTCACCATCGAGCACGCCGCCGCTCAGGACGAGTTGGGGGGATTGCGGCTGGCTCCCTCCGGTCAGCCAGTGGGAGCGGTGGTCGATCACCTTCTTGTACGAGTAGTCGCTGATCCAGGCGGGGTGGCAGTATCCCATCACGTCTGCGGCCCCGCGGTTGACGACCACGCCGTCCCGGAAGTCGTAGCCCCATGCGCCGATTCCGCCATCCGCATAGGGAAAATCCGGGTCAGGGTTGCCTGCATCGCCACAGGGCGCGTGGCTCAGGTCCAGGGAGTGACCGACCTCGTGGGCGACCTCGGCGGCCAGCGGTTTGCCCATGCTGACCCACCCACCCAGCCTGGCACGACCGCGGACCAGGCCGGTCTTGCTCAATGCAGCCCCGTAGTAGCATCCGGTTCCGTTCTCGGCGCTGCGCACCGCCTCCAGGTCAAGGATCAGTCCCCACTGGCCGTCGCCGGTGGTAAGATCCCGAGAGGTCACATAGGTCTCCCGCGTCCGCGCCTCGAACGCCGCGAACGGGAAGGCCCACCGCAACAAGCCGACGATGTAGGAGTCGGCGGTGACGTCGGAGACCCAATTGAAGATCGAGGAATCGGGTGCCGACGCGTTAAGCACCGGCACGATGGTGAGCTCCATTGGCGGCACCTCCACCACGCCCAGCGGCACCGTACCCTCAGCCGGATAGCGGCTTTCCGCGTCATCGGCCAGGATCAACGATCCGTCAGGATCGGCCTCGACGACGAACTCGGTGCCTCGCTGGATGTGCTCCGCCGGGATCACGGCGTTGTAGGATGCGTCGAGATCTCCCTGGGACACGGCCGCGGGGAGATCGAAGCCGGGTGCCTCGATTCGGGCCTGGTAGACCTGCTCGCCGTTTCGGCTGAAGGTCGCGACGACCGGCGGCGCGACGAAGCCGTGAAGCGTGGGTGCGGTCAGGAAAACGCGCAGCAACGCATCCCGGTTCGCCACCATCGGTACAGGCGCCGATGGCCGCTGAATCGACTGCACGGGGTACACCATCGGAAGTGCGAGGGCGACGCCCGGCTGGTCGGTGCAGAGCGGTCCCTCGAGGACATCGAGACCTGTCACCCACGCCTGGAACCCGCGTGTCGGGGGGATGCAGAGACCGGTCCCCTCATACCGCAGCACAGTCAGCGATGCCATCCCGACCATGGAGAACGGAAGCAATCCCTCCAGGTCGGCGTTGTCGGTGATGTCGAAGGTTGCCAGAGAGCCCATGTGACCGACATCCGCGGGCAGCTTGCCGGCGAGCCCGTTGCCGCTGAAGTCCAATCGTTCCAGCGCGGCCAGCGTCACGAGCGCGGTGGGAAACGACCCCTTCAGACCATTGTCCGGGAGCACGATCGACCGCACCCGCCCATCCTCGACCGTGACGCCGTGCCACGAGTCCAGCTCCGCGTCCGTGTTCCACCCCGTTCCCTCGGTCCATCCGTCACCATCCGTCACGTTGAACAGGTCCCGGAGAGCCAGACGCTCGACGACGGCGGCATCACAGGCCTCCAGGCTCACCGACGCAATCCGGTTCAGCCACGCGGTGAATGTCCCGTCCAGCGGGGCGCAGAGCCCGGTGCCGCGGGCGCTAAACGCCCTGAGCTGCCGCAGGTTCAGCAGGGTCCGGGGCATCAGGCCGACCAGGTCGGGGTTGTTCGCGACCCGCAGCTCCTCAAGCACCTTCGCATTGCCGAGCTCCGCGGGGATCGATCCCGTCAGCTGATTGTCCCGGAGGGTCAGCGAGACCAGCCGGCCGAGACCCCCGATCTCCGGTGGGATCGGGCCGGTCAAACTGTTCGAGCCAAGGTTCAGGTCCTCCAGCCGGCCGAGACCCCCGATCTCCGGCGGGATCGGGCCGGTGAGTTGATTGTCTCCGAGGGAGAGCGAAACCAGCCGGCCGAGGCTCCCGATCTCGGGCGGAATCGCACCCGTCAGCCCGTTGCTGCCTAGCTCCAATCGCTGCAGCCGGGAGAGCCGACCGATCTCCGGCGGGATCGGTCCCGCGAGCTGGTTGTCGAGTAGACGGATCGAGAGCAGCCTGAAGTTCCCGAGGGGCGGGATCGGACCGGTGAACTCGTTGCTGCCCAGGTCCAGGTATTCCAGTCTGGATAGCCGGCCGATCTCGGCGGGGATCGGTCCCGCAATCTTGTTGTTGCCCAGGTAGAGGCCCACCAGATCCTCGAACTTCTCGATGTCGGCCGGGATCGAGCCGGTCAGCCCGTTGTCGCGAAGATCGATGGTGTGGACGCGACCGCTGGGGTAGGTCGCCACGCCGTGCCAGTCATCTACGGGAGCACCGGTCAGCCAGTTGTCGCGCCGCGTCCATGAGGACCCGCCCGTCGCATTGTAAAGCGCCTCCAGCGCCGCGCGCTCCGCCACGAGCGGGCTGGGGGGCGGTGGTGGTGGCGGCGGCGTAGAAGTCGGGGGCGTTATCTCTGCATCGCCGCTGCAGCCGACCAGCAGCAGGAGTGCCGGATACAGCGCGCGTCGCTGGTTGTTCAACACATACTCCCCATGTGTCCTTGCACCCGACTGGGTCCCAATCGGTGCGGTGTGACCCTGTTGATAACTGTATAATATTCCTTCAAAAAAATGCACTCCGGGCATCGGAGATGTATCTTCTGGCCGCTTCACCAAAACGCTGCAGGGGAGGAGAGGGTGACTTACCCGGATCCGGCACGCCCCGGTGGCGTGGCCACCATCGTCACGACGCTCGCCGAAAGGGCCAGGCAGCACCCCGACAGGTACTTTGTGCGCTTCCGCGAGTCTGAGCTGACCTACGCGGCCTTCGAGGCGCGCACCCGGTCGCTGGCGGCGGGGCTGCGGCGCCACCGCGTGGCCGGGCTCGGCGGCCGTGGCGGCGCGGAGGCCACGAATCCCGACGGCGGCCCGTGTATCGTCGCGACCCTTCTTCCCAACTGCGCGGATGCGGCCGTCCTCTGGTTCGCTGCCAACCGGGCCGGAGCCGTATGGGCGCCCTTGAACACCGAGTTTCGCGGCCCCGGACTGGCGCACGCCATCAACCTGACCGGGTCCCGGGACCTGGTCGTGGATCACTCGCTGGTGGAGCCGGTGCTCGAGCTCGCGGGCGGCCTGGAGAACCTGGAGCGCCTCATCGTGCGCGGCGGACCTGCCCCGCCGAGCAGTCGCTTCACCACCCTTCCGCTTGCAGCGCTGGAGGTCGACGACGACGGCGTACCCACCGCGCCGCCGACCTCCAACGTGGCCCCCTCGCTGCTGATCTACACATCCGGCACCACCGGTGTCTCGAAGGCGTGCGAGCTGTCCCACCGATACGTGCTCGGCCACGCGCGCATCATGGCGCGGTCGGGCGGCGTGCGCCGCGACGACGTGCTCTTCTGCCCCTACCCCGTCTTCCACTGGGACGCGACCATCGGCACGATCGCGCCCGCGCTCCGGGCGGGAGCCACGGCGGTGGTGACCGAGCGCTTCAGCGCATCGCGCTTCTGGGCGGACGTGCGGCGCTACGGCGTCACCATCTTCGACTTCATGGGCGCGACACTGACCTTCATCCACAAGCAGGAGCGGCGGCCGGACGACGCCGACAACCCGGCCCGGCTCGCCTGGGGCGTGCCGATGCCCGCCTTCAAGGACGACTTCGAGGAGCGGTTCGGCCTCACGCTGATCGAGGGCTACGGCTCCACCGAGGGCGGCGTCATGGTCTGGCAGGAGCCGGGCGAGTTCTACCCGCCGGGATCATGCGGCCGCGCGGTCCCCGAGTTCCGCCTGCGGATCGTGGATGACGACGACCGGCCGCTGTCCCCCGGCGAGATCGGCGAGATCGTGGTCCGGCCCACACGCGACGAGGACCGCCACCTCATGCTGACCGGCTACTACCGGATGCCCGAGCTGAACCGCAAGGTATTCCGCGGCGGCTGGTTCCACACCGGCGACCTGGGGCGGCTGGACAAGGAGGGCAACCTCTACTTCGAGGGGCGCAAGAAAGATGCGATCCGGCGGCGCGGCGAGAACATCTCGGCGTACGAGATCGAGCAGGTGATCGAGGCGCACCCGGCGGTGCTGGAGGCGGCGGCGTACGGCGTGCCCAGCGAGTACACGGAAGAGGACGTGGCGGTGTCGGTGGCACTGCGGCCGGGTCGCGAACTGACGGCCAACGAACTGGTCGACTATTGCCGCGGGCGCATGGCCCGGTACATGGTGCCCCTGTTCGTGCGCTTCATGGATGTGCTGCCGAAGACGCCGACGGAGAAGGTTGAAAAGGCGACGCTGAGGAAGTGGCACTTGAGTGCCCTGGCCGAACGGCCCACGCATGCTCACGCGGACCAGGCACAAGCGTCCTCACGGAGCGCAAGAGATAGAAAGTATAGAGAACGTGACAAAATGTAATGTCTGCTTTACATCGTGGACGGCTGCAGTCCGACAGGTTGCTGTGGCCCAGTCGTTCGCCGGCATCCGGTGGATCGCCGTGTGCGCGTTGCTTCTGGCCGCATGCGGGGATGGCGACGCCCCGATCATCGACGTCGAGACCAGCCCGCTCTCCCTCGAGGGTACCAGCCCCGTTGAATGGACCGGCCACGAGCGCTCGTCGTACTTCGTGACCGCATCGGACGGCGTGCGGCTGGCCGTCGACGTGGTCCTGCCTGCCGGCTACACTGGCGCCGGCGAAGCTGCGACGGCATTCCCCGTCATCTTCCGCTACACACCCTACCACCGGACCTCGATCGACCCCGAGACGGGCGAGGTCGGCGTGGCGCCGTACGAGTTCTTCCTTTCGCGCGGATACGCCTACGTGGCGGCAGACATGCGGGGCAGCGGCGCGTCCTTCGGGTGGAACGACGTGATGGCTCCGATGATCGTCGAGGATGCAGGCGTGATCGTCGACTGGATCGCCGCGCAGCCGTGGAGCGACGGGAACGTTGGCATGTTCGGCGGCTCGTACGAGGGCTGGTCGCAGTTCGCCACGGCGGCGGCGAAGCCCGGGGCGCTCAAGGCGATCATCCCCATCCACACTGGCTGGGACGGCACGCTGGGGAAGCCCGGCGGCATCTTCAGCTACGCCTTCCTCGAGATGTGGACGGCGATGACCGACTTCATCAACCACAACAACGTCTTCCCGACCTTTCCGATCCCGCCCGTAACTCCGGTGCTCGACGAGGACGGCGACGGCGAGCTGCTCGACGAGATCCCGGTCGACGCGGACGGCGACACCTGGTTCACCGACGACTACCCCTGGCCCGTCGATCCGGCGAATCCCCCGCAATACCCCGATGGCGCCGCGCGCACCGAGCACGCGTACTTCAACGCGACCATGGAGCACATCGCGCACCCGGACGGGGCGCCTGGCAACTACGACGCGGTGACCACCGTCCGCTCGATGCGCTTCTTCGACACCCCGCGCGCCTCCGACGGGCTCACCGCGCCGGGCATCAACTGGGCGCTGGTGCCCGACATCATGGAATCGGGGGTGGCGATCTACCACTACGCGGGCTGGTGGGACGCCTTCACGCGGAGTTCGTTCGAAGTCTTCGCGACGCTACAGGAGACGAACCCCTCGCGGATCGCGGCCTGGCCGATGTACCACCAGGGCGTCTCACCCGCGGCGTCGACGGCGATCGGGGCCGACCCGGAGCGCGAGAACATCTACACGCAGGCTTCGCTGGGCGAGGCGCTGCGCTGGTATGACCGCTGGTTGAAGGGGATCAGGAATGGCATCGACCACGAGCCCCCGGTGTACATCTTCGTTCAGAACGAGGGGTGGCGGGAGGAAGGATCCTGGCCGCTGGAGCGGGAGGTGACCACGCGGTTCTTCCTCGCCGGCGACGGGGCGCTCGCACGACACCCCGGCGATCCCGGCAGCGACGACTACACCGCCGATTTCACCCACGACGCTGCTTTCGGTCCGCCGCTCGACGCCTCGCAGATCACGGTCGCGAACGAGATGAAGGGGAAGCCGCCCTTCAACGCGCCGTCGTTCGGCCACTCCCGCCAGCAGATGTTCGGGGTGCCCGCCGACCCTCCCTACCGCACCGACAAGGCCGGGCAGGTCCTCACCTACACCAGCGCGCCGCTGGAGGCGGACACGGAGGTGACCGGCCATCCCGTCGTGAGCGTATCGGTCTCGTCCACCGCCGACTACGGCGACCTCTACTTCTACCTCGAAGACGTCGATCCCGAGGGGAGTGCGATCCTGGTCACCGAGTACCAGCACCGCGCCGGCTTCGACCGCCTCGTGGACAACGACCTCATGATTCCGGAAAACCCCGGAATCGACGTGAAGCCCGATCTTCCCTGGGCCGGCTTCCGCGAGGCCGACTACACCGACCGGGTCTTCGCCGACAGCGCGGTGGTGCGGGTCACGACATCGCTCTACCCCACCTCGTGGCTCTTCCGGGCGGGACACAGCGTCCGCCTTTCCATCGCGGCGGCCGACTGGCCCGTATTCGACCTCCACCCCGGGCTGTCGCCGCAGAACCGGCCCGACGCGGAAGACAACATCGTGCCGACCATCACCGTGCACCGCGGCGGCGAGGACGGGTCGTACGTGGAACTGCCGGTGATTCCGGGAGGGGACGGATGACGCGCCCGGGGGTTGGGTACCCGCTGATCCTCGCGGCCGCGCTGGTCGTTGCGGCTCCGTGCGCAGCCGCGGCACAGTCGGCGTTCGGAGTCATCGCCGGGCTCAACCGGGCAAACTTCACAGGCGGCGGCGCGGTCGACGTCAGCCCCCGGACGAGCGCGATGATCGGCCTCGTCGGCGGTATCCCGGTCGGGCCGAGCTTCTCGATCCGGCCCGAACTCCACTTTTCTTCCAAGGGCTCCGAGGTGCTGACCGAGGCGGGGAATCCGGCGGACGGGGCGAGCAAGACCTTCGGGGTGTCATACATCCAGATGCCGGTGCTCGTCCAGTTGAGCACGGCCCCGGGCGGGGCGGGTCGTATGCGGCTGTTCGGCGGACTTTCCGCCGGGGTCCTGCTCGGCTGCAATCTGGGCAGCCTGGAATGCGACGATGTCGTGGGAATCGACCAGCGGGGCGTGGATGTCGGCGTGGTTGCGGGCGGCGAGATCGAGCTGGGGCGAATCGGGGTTGGCGCCCGCTACGAGGTCGGTGTCCGCGCGGTCGACGCGCCGGCTCCCGGGAACGAGATCTACAACGGCGTGGCGTCGCTCACCGCCAGGTACATGCTGCGGCGCTGATCCTCAGTCGGCGTAGTCCTGGCCCTGGTGGTCCAGCACGGCCTTCATGCCTTCCAGATACCCGCGCTCGCCGAAACCGTCCGGCGCCGTCGCGGCCACGGCCTCGGCGACCTCCACCGGCACCCGGCGCATCCGGCCTCCGCCGGCCCGCACCATCCACTCCGTCATGCAGGCGCGCTCCAGCGAGACGAGGTGCAGCATGGCCACCTCGATGGACGCCGCAACCACCAGCGCACCGTGATTGGCCATGATCAGCGTGCTCCCGTCGCCCAGGGCCTCGGCCATCCGCTCGCCCTCTTCGTCTTCGGTCACGATGCCTTCGTAGTCGAAGTAGGCCACGTTGCCGTGAAAGACCCCGGCCAGCTGTCCGCCGCGGGTGTCGAGCCGCCACCCCTCGGTCGAAGCGAGCGCGGTGAGGTACGGCGAGTGCACGTGAAGGGCGCAGCCGATGTCGGGGCGCGCGCGGTACAGCGGGGCGTGTATGGCCCAGGCGCTGATGTTGGGGATGCCGGTCCCTTCGACGACGTTGCCCTCGGTGTCCGTCATGAGCAGACTGGATGCCGTGACGCGGGAGAAGTGCGTCTGGCCGGGGGACAGCAGCAGGTTTCCGGGGTGCTCGGGGACGG
Organism: Longimicrobiales bacterium; assembly: GCA_965211645.1. GTDB lineage: Bacteria > Gemmatimonadota > Gemmatimonadetes > Longimicrobiales > Gaopeijiaceae > Bin94. The sequence goes on from OZ242947.1 coordinate 2,765,442, forward strand.
CGGCACTGAAGTGGTTCCAGGTCCCCTCGTGCAGTCCTTCGAGCACCGTGATCCGATGAACCGCGGCGAGATCGATTCGCGTTTGCAGCAGCATGACGGGAGAATGCCGGCCGCCTGGTCCCCCGCGCAAGCGTCTTTTCGACAGGATTGTCCGAACGGCTACATTTGGTGACACCCACCTGGAGATGAGATGGCGACAGCAGTTCGTGGCGAACCCTTGCGGCACACCGTCAGCGGTGATGGCGGCAGCCGGGTGCGCACGAACCGTCGTCGGGGCACCCGGCGGCAGCTCCTCCGCGGGATTCTGACCGGCACGATCCTGGTGGCGGCCCCCTTTTCAGCCGCTTCGGCCCAGCCGGCCGTCGGCGTGTTGACCGGCTTCAGCCGGGCCAGCTTCACCGGCGGAGGCTCTCGGGATGCCGTCGCGCGCACGACCTTCCTCGTCGGCGGCGTCGGCGAAATCGCATTCGGCGAGATGTTCTCCCTGAGGTCCGAACTGTACTTCTCCGAAAAGGGGGCCCGGGTCGAAACGCTGCTGGGCGACCCGCGCACCGGTCCCACCAAGCTTTTCCGGGTTCCCTATGTCCAGCTACCCCTGCTGGCGCAACTGCGAACCTCGCTGGGCGGGCACCTGCGGCCCCACCTGTTCGGCGGCATGTCGGTCGGAGCCCTGCTGGGCTGCGAACTGGGGGACGAGGGGTGCGATGAGATCGAGGAGATCGGCTACCGGTCGGTAGACCTCGGGGTGATGGTCGGGGGTGAACTCGAATGGAGCGGTGTCGCGGTCGGGGTGCGCTACGAAGCCGGGATTCGCGCGGTCGAGGCGTCGGTGCTCGGTAACGAGCTGTACAACGGCGTCCTGTCCTTCACGGCCAGGTACATCTTCAGGCGAGGGCCGGCTGAGGACGGGTAGGGCGCGACCGTTACGCCGCCCCGAAGAACTCCGCGACGAACTCCGTCTCGGGCCGGGCAGCCAACGCCGCCGCCGGCCCGCTCTCCACCACCGTGCCGCCCTCGAGGGCAACCACCACCGGCGATCCGAGCGCGTGCACGTCCCGCACGTCGTGCGTGACCACGATCGCGGGCCCCGCGCGCCGGTCGAGGCGGAGAGCCAGCCAGGCGCGAAGACCGCGCCGCGCGGCTACGTCCATCGCCGCCAGCGGCTCGTCCAGTAGGAGCATCTCGGGCGCGGGGAGAAGCGCGCGCGCCAGGGCGACACGCTGTTTTTCGCCGCCTGACAGCGTCACCGGATAGCGCCGGGCCAGGTCGCCGCACTGCATCTCGGCGAGGATCTCCGCGGCGGTGCTCCGGCGCTCCGTTCCGTTCACGCGCCGGGATCCCCCGGCGAGCCCGAAGGCCACGTTGTCGAGCACGGAGAGGTGAGGGAAGAGCCCGTAGCCCTGAGGCACGTAGCCAACGCGGCGCTCTTCGGGGGCCAGACTGATCCCCGCTGCGGAGTCGAAGAGCGTCCGGTCCCCGAGGCGAATGCGGCCCGCCCGGGGACGGTACGCCCCCGCGATGACGCGCAGCAGGGTCGTCTTGCCGGACCCGTTGGGGCCGATGACCACCACCGGCGCGCGGCCGCCCTCGATGCACGCGTCAAGGTGGAAGCTGCCCGCGCGCACCTCGACATCCACGCTCCAGTGCATGGCTCAGGAGCCCGCGAAGCCCTGCAGCGGGGGCCGCCCGCCGCCACGCCCTGCACCGAAGCGGCGCGCAATCAGGGCCGGAACGGCGCGCAGGGGCACCAGCAGCAGCGCGCTTGCCGCGACGAGGACCAGGGCCAGCGCCACCGCAACCCGGGCGTCGGACTCGAGGGCGGTGTAGATCGCGAGCGGCATCGTCTGGGTGGAGCCCGTGAAGTTGCCGGCGAAGAGGAGGGTGGCGCCGAACTCTCCCAGCGCCCGGGCCCAGGCAAGGGCGGCGCCAGCGACCATGCCGGGCAGCGCGAGCGGGACCGCGACCCGGAAGAAAACGCTCGCCGGGGAATGGCCCAGGGTGCGCGCGACGATCAGGAGGTCCTCGTCGACGCGCCGGAAGGCCGCGGCGGCCGCCTGGATGAAGAAGGGGGCCGAGACCACGACCTGGGCCGCGACCACGGCGGTCGTGGTGAAGGGGATCCGGAGTCCCAGCACGGAGAGGGCGGGGCCGAAGAGGCCGTTGCGGCCGAACGCTTCCAGCAGCGCGATGCCCATCACCGCGGGCGGCACCACGATGGGGAGGTCGACCAGGGTCTCGACGACGCGGGAGACCCGCCCCGCGCGGGACGCCATCCACCAGGCCAGAGGCGTGCCGGCTGCGATCATGACGGCCAGGCTGACGAGCGTGGTGCGGGCGCTCAGCCAGAGGGCGGGGGCGAAGAGGGGGTGGCGGGCGCCCGCGGCGAGGTCGCCGGGCGAGGAGGCTCCCGCCAGCGCGATCAGGGGCACCGCGAGGAGGCCCAGCATGGGGATGGCGGCCAGGAAGGGGGCGCGCTCCGCGAGAGAACGGCGGTGCTTCACCGCCCTGCCGGCGTCTTCCACGGAACAGCTACTGCGCCGTGGCGGTCGTTTCCGCGAGGAAGCCGTGGCGGGATAGGATGCGCCGCCCTTCCGGCGAAGCCGCGAACTCGGCCCACCGCTCCGCTCCGGCGGCGTTCCCCGCGCCTTCCACCATCCCGATCAGGTAGCGCGCGCGCACATTGGCCCCGGGCGGCAGCTGCACCGTCCGCACACGCCCGGGCACCGCGTCGGTCCGGTACACGATCGCGGCGTCGGCCTCGCCCAGCTCCACCTTGGCGCGCACGAGGCGCACGCTGCTCTCCTCGGAGACGACCCGCCCGAGCACGGCCTTCGCGAACGCATCGCCGCCGACCTCCGCACCCGCCCGGCGCAGCGCCTCGCGGGCATAGACCCCGACCGGCACGTGCGCCGTCCCGATCACGATGCGCTCGGCCCGCACGAGGTCGGCAAAGGACTCGATCCCGGCGGGGTTGGCCGGCGGCACGATCACCACCAGCTCGTTGCGGGCCAGCACCCTCTCCCCGCTCACCAGACCGCCCTGCACCAGCGCCTGCATGTGCTGGGCGTTGGCCGACGCGAAGACATCGGCCGGGGCGCCCTGCTCGATCTGCAGGCGCAGGATCTGGCTGCCGGCGAAGACGAGGACGACCTCGGTGTCCGGGTGAGCCCCCTCGAAGGCGCCCGCCATCTCCCGGAACGCGTCGGTGAGCGACGATGCGGCGAAGATGTGCAGGGGTTGCCGTTCGGGCCCGCCGGGATGGCAGCCGGCCGCGGCGAGGGCCAGGCACAGCGTAACCACCGCACGAACGGTCGCGAGCGCCGGATGGCCGGCGGGCGTGCCCAGGCGCTTCACGGCCGTGCGGCTCCGCGCCGCAACCGCACGGGCCCGGTTCCTCACGCGGCTTCGACGGTTGTCACCTGTCCGCTCATCGAGCCGTCGTAACCCGGCAGATGGCTGACTTCGGTGCGGAATGCCGGATCGTCCAGGGCATCGATCAGGCGCGACACGGGCGCCTTCTTCGCGTACTCCTCCGGAACGACGAGGTCGAAGCGCTCCTCCGTGAGCGGCACGAAGTCGAGCCCTTCGGCGAGCGCCGCGCTCTCGATGGCGACGCCGACATCCGCCGCGCCCCAGCGAATCAGGCGCGCGACCTCGGCGTGGCCTTCCGCCACGGGACCGCCGGCGGGCAGTCCGCAACCCGCGGCCTCCGTGACCCGGGCAGCCAGGGCCTGCGCGGCGGAGCCTTCCTCGCGCCGCACGATCCGCAGATCGGGCGCGCCCAGGCCGTCGGCGCCGCCGATGCCGCGCGGATTGCCGGCCGCCACCACCAGCCCCTGCCGCCACCGGGTCAGGTTGACCACGAGCAGGGTCTCGCCCGGCAGCGCCCGGCGGGCCGCGGCGGCGGTCTCGTCCTCTCCGCCGCCCGACGACAGGTGGAGACCGGCGACGTGAACCAGTCCCGCCGAGAGCATCTTCATCGCCCTGCCGCTGCCGGCGCGAAGCCAGGTCACGCGGGCGTCGTTGAAGCGCCGTCCCACGCGATGCGACACCGCGCCGAGAAGAGGCGCGCACCCTGCGACGAGCACATTGCGCCTGAGCTGGTTTGCGCCCGCGAGGGGCAGGACCTCGGCCTCCGGTCCCTCACCACCTCCGGTCAGGATGCCGTCGGCGGCGGTCATGCCGTGCGCGGGAAGGCGGTGCGCCACCCAGCTGTCGTTGACCAGGCCGAGCGCGACCCGCGAACCGGAGGCGAGCGGGGAAGGAGCGGGAGCGAGGTGGACACGCATCCCCGGATCCGACGCCAGGCTGAACAGGTCCTCCACTCCACAACCGAAAACACGCGCCAGCCGCAGCCCGAGGCTGGTGGACGGCACCTGCGAGCCGGTCTCGATCGCATGGATCGCCTGCCGTGAAACGCCGATGGCCTCGGCGAGCTTCTGCTGGGAAAGGCCATCCGCCTTGCGGTACTGCCTGACGCGGTTTTGTAGCCGGTTGTCGGTCATGGGTAGGTCTCCTGTCCTGTCGCGTGGGCACAAAGTGTAAGGTTTACATTATACAATGTAAAGCCTACTTGACAAGATGGCGGAGGAGATTCGTCCCGCCGCTACCCGAAGTGGGGCCGGATCGCCTGGGCCAGGGAAACCTCGATGTCCCACACCGCCGCGGTCACCGCCTGGCCGATCAGGTCCATCTGGCGGAGGAACTGGATGCGCGGCAGCACCTGCTGCAGTTCGCGGCGCGAGAGCAGCTCCGCAAAGATCCCGCACGCGTCCGCGAGACAGATGATGACGACATCGCGAGGCGTCGGGATCATGTCGCTGAAGAGCAGCTCCATCAGCCGCAGCTTCACCTCGCGCTCGGCGGTGCCGTCGTCGAGGACGGGATACCGGCGCGAGCGGAAGACCCACAGGAACCGGTCCTCCTTCCGCTCCAGGATGCCGCGCCCGATGAGGCTGTCGATGGCGGCCTCGCGGATCTCGCCGGACCGCGCGGCGGCCCGCTCCACCCAGAAACGCGCATTGTGCGTCCCGTCCGCGGCGGCGATCTCGGCCAGCGTGGGGTCGAGGAGCTCATCCCCCAACGGAGTCGAGTCCACCAGGATCAGCTTCTCGAGATCGGTGTCGATCCGGTCCTCGAAGGCCAGGTCCATCAGCACCCCGCCGCCCAGCGCGTACCTGAGGGACCAGTCGGGCACCCGCAGGAACCTCTCGCCCTCGTCGTCGAGCAGGAGGAGCATGACCTCTTCGGCAAATCTCAGCTGCATGGTCTCTGTCCGGTTTTCAAGGGATGGATCTCAAAAGATGTTGGCCTCCACCGCCACACCCGCCTCCTCGAACCTTCCGTGGCGGAAGGCGTTCACGTCAAGGGTGTGCGAGTGTCCGTCGGCGATCAGCTCGGAGACCGCCAGCCCGGTCGCCGGCGCATGCATGATCCCGTGTCCCGAGAACCCGCAGGCGTCCACCCACCGGCCGGCTCCCGGATTGTAGCCGATCACCGGGTTGTTGTCGGGTGTGACGCCGTAGTATCCCCACCAGCTGCCCTGCCGGTCCACCCCGAGGTCCACCCACCACGGATACCGGTCGACGCCGGCCAGCAGCACCTGCTCCAGCCAGCTCCAATCGACCCCCTCGGTGAAGCCGTCGTCGGCGTGGGTGTCCATGCCGAAGAGGATCCTGTCGCCCTCGCTCCGCAGGTACACGCCCGTGCCGAGATCGATCGTGAGCGGGTAGACGCGCTCGTCGGCGATCGGCGCGCTCAGGAAGATCTGGATGCGCTTCGGCCTGACCGGGATTTCGAGCCCGGCGAGGCGCGCGATGAGCCCCGACCAGGTCCCCGCTGCGTTGACGAGGTATCCGCAGGAGAAGGTTCGAGTTCCCGTCTCGACCCGCCATCCGTCGCCCTCGGGACGGACACCGGTCACGGCCTCCCGCAGATGGTATTGCACCCCCGCCCGGCGACCCATCGCAACCCACGCGTGCGTCGCCATGTGCGGATCGATCACCCCGTCCCAGGGGCCGTACGTCACCCCGGCGAGCCCGCCCGTGTCCATGGGGACGTACCGCGTCGCGTCTTCCGGCGCGAGCACCTCGACGGGTGCGCCCATGCTCCGCTGCAGCGCGACCGAGGCCAGGTGGTCGTCCCAGCGCTCGGGCGGGACCAGCAGCAGGTAGCCGATGTCGCGGTACCCGACCTCGAAGCCGTGCCGCTCGCGGAAGGTGCGGTAGATCGGCAGCGAGTACATCGACAGCGCGATGTTGGGCGCCGTGGTGAACTGGACGCGGACGCCCGCGGCGCTCCTCCCGGTGGACCCGAGCGCGGGGGCGGCCTCGCGTTCCAGGACGGCGACCGACAGGCCGCGTTGGGCCAGGTGCCAGGCGCAGGAAGCCCCCACGATGCCCGCGCCGATGACGACGGCGTCGGCGGTGTGGGTGGCCGCGGCCCCGTCCACGATCGGGGGGCTCACCGGGTTGCGGGGGGTCTTTCGCGACCGCCGCGGGCGCGCCGCGGGGCCGCGTGCATGTGGCGGACTGTCAAAACGACTCCATGGCGGACCGTACGCGGAGGAGGAGCCCGCGCCTACCCTTCCCGCCTGGTGAACGCGATGCTCCCCTCGATCTCCGCGTGCAGCACGGCGGCCGTTCCGTCCGTCCCGATCTCGAAGCGCAGGAACTCCTCGCTGCCGGCGCCGCCTCCCCAGCTCACCCGGAAGGTGTCGTAGTGCCAGTGCTCCAGAGAGCCCTCGAAGCCGGCGCCGAAGGTGGCGCTCAGCACCCCGCCGTCCTCGGTCACGGTGATCTCGCCGTACATGTCGTTGGCGTAGGTGCCGGCGTATTCGGCGACGGGCAGCGTTGTCGAGGTGCCCTCCGCGCGGCTCTCTTCGGCCTCCCTGGCGGCGGTGCGCTGCTGTTCCTGGACCTCGTCCATCGCCTTCAGCATCATCTCGTTCCAGGGCAGGCCCTCGCCGCCCTCGATCCGGTCGATGATCCGGTGTGCCAGGGCGGAGCTGAAGGCGTTTGCGCCGCTCAGGTTGGACAGGATGACCATCCCGTAACCGCGTCCGGGGACGAATCCGACAAAGGCGGTCATTCCGTCGATGTTGCCGCCGTGCGAGATCATGGTGACGTCCCGGTAGCTGCTGAGGAACCAGCCCAGCCCGTAGGTCAGGAAGTCGGACTCCGGCCAGACCAGCCCCCAGGTGCCCTCCTTGCGGATGAGCATCTGGCTGGTGTGGGTCTCCCCAATGGCTTCCTCGGAGATCAGCCGCTCGCCCTCGAATTCCCCGCGGCCGAGCTGCAGCCGGATCCACTGGGCCATCTGCAGCGCGCTGGAGTTGATCGAGCCGGCGGGCCCCGCGTTGTCGATGTTGCGGTAGGGGATGGCGGTCACGTCGCCGTCGAGCGACGGGTTGTGCGGCGTGGCAACGTTGTCTAGCCGGTTGAGCGCCTCGACCGATGTGTTGCTGCGCGTCATGCCCAGCGGCCGGAAGATGCGCGAGGCCACGAAGTCGTCCCAGCTCATCCCGGAGGCGTTCTCGATGACCTCGCCGGCCGCGATCCAGGTCGTGTTGTTGTACTGGAAGGTCGAGCGCAGCGGGAAGGTCACCGGCTGGTGCCTGACCTGCTCGAGGACCTCTTCGCGGCTGCGGCCGCTCGCGTACCACAGGCGGTCGCCGCGCATCAGTCCGGAGTTGTGGCTCATCAGGTCGCGCACGCGCAGGTCGCGGGTGATGTACGGATCGCTGAGCTGGAAGATGGGCACGTGATCGACGATGGGGTCGTCCCAGCCGACCTTGCCCTCGTCCACGAGCATGGCGACGGCGGCGGCGGTGAAGGCCTTCGAGGTGGACCCCACCGCAAAGATCGTGTGCTCGTCGACCGGATCCGTGCCACCGAGTTCCCTGACGCCGAAGCCCTGCGCGAAGGTGATCTCGTCGTCCTGGATCACGACGACCGCGGCGCCGGGGATGCCCCAGTCACCGATCATCCGCTCGATTTCGGCGTCGAGCCCCTCGAGTCCCTGCTGGGCGCCCGCGGCCGGAGCGAAGACGAACGCGAGCAGCAGCGCTACGACAAAAGCGAATCCGGATCCTCTCGTACGCTCGTGAAGAATCATGTTTCTTCTCCCGGGCACGGCGTGCCCTACCAGCTTCCCAGTTCGCCGTACTGCGCGATGACTTCGGCCAGCCGTTCGGCGGCGTTGCGCCAGTTCGTGCGCACGGCCAGCTGCGCGGCATCGGCGTCACCCGCCTCGATCGTATCCACGATCTTCTGGTGTTCCGCAACGGAAACGGCGATCTGGTCGAGAAGCGCCTCGATGTAGAGCCGCGTATACCGCTCGGCCTGGGGCTTGATCGAATCATGCAGGGCCAGCAGGCGGGATCCGCCCCCGCCCTCCACGTAGGCACGGTGGAACCGGTTGTCGATCCGGTGGATGCGGTCGCGGGAAGGACGCTGTTTCCGTGCTTCGGCGAGGATCTCGACGTTGAGAGCGTTCAGCTCCTTGACCAAAGAGGTGCGGTCGCGCAGAGCGGCTGCCCGCCACGCGGACAGGCCCTCCATCTCGGCGACTATGTGAAAGAGTTCACGAGCGTCGTCCTGGGTGAGCGGTGACACGTACGGACGACTCTGGCGCCCGATGCCCGGGTCCGAGATGTAGCCTTCCTGCATCAGGCGCTGCAGCGCGCTTCTGATCGGGGTGCGGCTGAGCCCCAGCCGGTCGGCGATCTCGGTCTCGATCAGGCGGGACCCCGGGGCAAGGCGTCCGAGGACGATCAGCTCGCGCAGGTGCTCGTAGGCCTGCGTTCCACGGTCTATGTTCAGTGTCTTTGCGGCTGTCATTGATTCTCCACCAAATGCGGCGAAACCATTGCGTGTCCGGCCCCGCCTGTCGATTCTGTTGCGGCGTCGCCGATCCCCTCGGTGCGAGACGGATCGACCCAAACCTTGAAATGTAACACAGAATGTATCGCAGTTCTGTCGATAAATCCGTATACCTTGCGGTATCCCGGTTTCAGGGCGTAGCATGACCGTACTGAAGTCGCCGATGAACAGTCCCGTTTCCCGGAGTGTCATGGCTGCTCCTCCAACTCCCGCCCGCGACCCGTCGGCGACCGCACCGGCTGCACCGGCCGGGATCGAGATCCGGCCCGTCAGAACGCGCGGCGAATACGACGCCTGCGTAGAGCTGCAGCGGGAAACCTGGGGCCACGGCTTCTCCGAGGTCGTGCCGGTGAGCATGATGCAGATCACCGCCAAGATGAGCGGGGTGGTGACCGGCGCCTTCGGGCCCGGGGGAGAACTCCAGGGTCTCGTCTACGGGGTGACCGGCGTCCGGCGGGGAGAGCTGGCCCACTGGTCGCACATGCTGGCCGTGCGCCCGGAGGTCCGCAACCAGGGGATCGGCAAGCGCCTCAAACTGGCGCAGCGGGAGGAGCTGCGAGCCGCGGGCGTGGTCACCATGTACTGGACCTTCGACCCGCTCGTCGCCCGCAACGCGCACCTCAACCTCAACCTGCTGGGCGCGAGGGTGGACGAGTTCGTGCCGGACATGTACGGCGATTCGGACAGCGAGCTCCACCAGTTGGGCACCGACAGGTTTATCGTCAAGTGGGACCTGCGTGGCGGCGCGGAGGCAGCGGCAGGAGCGCGCGCCACGGGAGCGGCGCCGGGCAGGGCCGAGCCGTGCGCGGTGGTGCGGCCGGGTGAAAGCGAGCCGCTGCTCAAAGAGGACGTGGACATCGTAGAGGTGTTGATTCCCAAGGACATCGAGACCATCGAGGCGCAGTGCTTCGACGAGGCGGTCGGGTGGCGCCGTTCGACGCGGCACGCGTTCTCTCGCCTGCTGACCGGTCCCTTCGATGTCACCCAGTTCATCGCGGGAGAGGAGCACGGCCGGTACGTGGTCTCCCGCATCGCCGGATAGTGTGATGAAGAGATTCCCGATTCTTGCGTCGGCCGCGCTGGCGCTGACGACCCCCGTTGCCCTGGACGCCCAGCAGGGCATGGACGTGCTCACCGCCGAGGACGTCTTCGACCTCGAATTCGTGAGCGATCCGCAGATCTCGCCCGACGGCTCGCAGATCGTCTTCGTGCGCCAGTGGTCGGACCCGCAGACCGACCGCAACTTCTCGAACCTGTGGATCATGGATCGCGGCGGCTCGGACCTGCGTCCGCTGACCTCGGGCAAGCAGTCGGACAGCTGGCCCCGGTGGTCTCCGGACGGCGGCCGGCTCCTCTACATATCCGACATGACGGGGTCCTCGCAGCTGCACACGCGGTGGATGGACACCGGGGCCACGAACCGGATCACCAACCTGGTCGAAGGGCCGCGGGTACCGGCGTGGTCGCCCGACGGCAGCCGGATCGTCTTCTCGTCCTTCGTGCCGGAGGCGGGCATGCAGCTGATCTCCATGCCGGACCCGCCCGAGGGCGCGGAGTGGGCCGAGCCGGCGCGGGTGATCCACGAACTGGTTCACCGCTTCGACGGCGCCGGGGACCTGGAGCACGGGTTCACGCACCTGTTCGTGATGCCGTCCGAGGGGGGGACGCCGCGGCAGATCACCAGCGGCGACTTTCACCACGGAGGATATGTGGGACGCTCGGGGAGGGGTCGGCCAGTGTGGTCGCCCGACGGCGAGTCGGTGCTCATCGAGGCGAACCGGCACCCGGACTGGGAACTCGAGGACCGCAACACGGAGATCTACGAGGTGTCGCTTGGCGGCGAGATCCGGGCGCTGACCGACCGCAAGGGGCCCGACGGGGGCGTCGCGGTGTCACCCGACGGCCGCTGGATCGCGTACACCGGCTACGACGACCGCTACCAGGGCTACCAGGTGACCGGGCTTTACATGGCGAACCGCGATGGCTCGGGCGCGCGCCAGGTGGCGGCGCAGCTGGACCGGAGCGTGGGCGGGCTCGCATGGTCGCCGGATTCGGGACGCCTCTACTTCTCCTACGCCGACATGGGCAACACGAAGATCGCGTACGTCGAGCCCGGCACCGACGAGGTGCACGTCGTGGCCGAGGACATGGGCGGGAGCGGGTCGGCGTACGGGGGCGGGAGCTTCTCGGTGGGTCCGCGCGGGACCTTCGCCTACACGGTGTCGACGCCGACGATGCTCAGCGAGGTGGCGGTGGGGGCCGACCGGGGGGTGCGGGTGCTCACGGGGGTCAACGACGATGTCCTCGCGCACAAGACCCTCGGCGAGGTGGAGGAGCTGTGGTGGCCCTCTTCCCACGACGGCCTCGACATCCATGGATGGATCATCAAGCCGCCGGGGTTCGATCCGTCGCGGCGCTATCCGCTGATCCTGGAGATCCACGGCGGGCCGTTCGCCAACTACGGCGACAGATTCGACATAGAGAAGCAGTCGATGGCTTCCGCAGGCTACGTCGTGCTCTATACCAACCCGAGGGGGAGCACCTCGTACGGCGAGGAATTCGGCAACCTCATCCACCACGCCTACCCCGGCAACGACTTCTACGACCTGGACTCGGGCGTGGACGCGGCGATCGAACTCGGGTACGTGGACCCGGAGCAGCTTTACATAACCGGCGGGAGCGGGGGCGGCGTGCTCTCGTCGTGGTCGATCGGGAAGACCGACCGCTACAACGCGGCGGCAGTGCTGTATCCGGTGATCAACTGGTACAGCTTCGCGGTCAGCTCGGACATCCCGATCACGGTGGCGAAGTACTGGTTCCGGGCGATGCCGTGGGAGGACCCCGAGCACTACATGGAGCGCTCGTCGATCTCGCTGGTCGGCAACGTGACCACGCCGACGATGGTCCTGACCGGGGTGGAGGACTACCGCACGCCGATGTCGGAATCGGACCAGTACTTCCAGGCGCTGAAGCTGAAGGGGGTCGAGGCGGTGCTGGTTAAGGTGCCGGGGGAGCCGCACGGGATCCGGGTCCGGCCGAGCCACTTCATGCAGAAGATCAAGTACATCGTGGGGTGGTTCGACCGGTATCGGGGGATGGCGAGCTGAGAGGGTTCCCGGCCGCATCCCGCTGATGCACTCTGGGCGAGCGTCCGTTTATCCTTGGCTTGCTCTTTCTTCGATCAGATATTAGACTAGTTTAGTGAACTAGTTGAGTTTTTCTTCTGTGGGGGGAATCCATGGTCACGGTCGGCGCATTCGATGCGAAGACACACCTTTCGTCGCTGCTCAAGAAGGTAGAGCAGGGCGAGGAGGTGCTGATCACAAGACGCGGCATACCGGTTGCGAGGCTCGTTCCGGCCGAAGAGGCGGATCGCCGGGATGTCGCTGATGCGATTCGGGAACTCCGTTCGATCCGTGAAGGCGTCTCGCTTGGCGACCTGCACTGGAGAGATCTGCGGGACTCGGGGCGACCGTGAGGGGGTTCGTCCTCGATTGCTCGGTTGCGGCTACATGGCTGTTCCCCGATCAGGGGACGCCCGAGACGGAAGCTTTGCTCGACCGGCTGAGAACGGAAGGAGCTCTGGTCCCCGGCATCTGGCATCTGGAAATCGGCAACGTCCTGGCGCGAGCTGAACGGATGAAGCGCATTGCCAAATCGAAGGTCGCGGCCTATCTCCATCTTCTGCAAAGGCTGGCGATCGTCACCGATACCGAGACCGATGAGCGCGCACTGCGAGAAACGCTGATGTTGGCCCGCGAGTGCGGCCTCAGCACATACGACGCCGCTTACCTCGAGCTGGCCATGAGGCGAGGTGTCCAGCTTGCGACGCTGGATCATGCGCTGATTCGCGCAGCCAGGTTCATGCAGGTGGAAACTGTCCCGAAAACAGCACTGCGAGTGCACGAGAAGCCACATGAGTAGAGATCGCGCAACATCGAGCCGGGCGGGTCCCATAACCCGCAGAACCGTCCTGAGAGCTGCTGCGGGGGCCGCCGGGCTCACCGTTGCCGCACCGTTCCTCAACCGGGGCCGTGTCACTCTGCGCGCCTCCGGCCCGGGCCGCCGCGTGGGCCCGCCCCAGGAATACTCCACCCGCTGCGTCGACCTGGTCACCGGCTCGCTCGTGATCGACATGCTCTCGCCGCTGGCCATTTCGTCGTCGGTGCGGCAGCGGTGGGGGTCCGACCTCTCCGGAATGACCGCGGCGGAGGAGCAGGAGTTCCGCGACTCCGAGATCGACGTCTTCCACATCGCGGTGGGAATCGGGGGCCGCGACTTCGCCGACCAGTACCGCAACACCCTGCTCTTCGTGGCGGGCTACAACGCGATGATCGCGGCCCGGCCCGACCTCTTCGTGCGCATCGACTCCGCCGCGGATCTGGCGAGCGTGCACGGCTCCGGGCGCGTGGGCATCCTGATCGGCACCCAGACCTCGTCGCACTTCCACAGCCCCGACGACGTGAACCTCTTCCACGGGCTCGGGCAGCGCGTGTCGCAGCTCACCTACAACGAGCGGAACATGATCGGCAACGGTGCCACCGAACGGATCGACGGCGGCATCTCGGACTTCGGGGTCACGATCGTGGAGCGGATGAACGAGGTCGGGATGGCGGTCGACGTCTCGCACTGCGGTGACCGGACCACGCTCGACGCCTGCGAGGTCTCGTCGCGACCCGTCCTCCTGACGCACTCGAACAGCCGGGAGCTGTCGGGCGGCCACCCGCGCACGAAGACCGACGAGGCGATCCGGGCGATGGCTGCGACCGGCGGGGTCATGGGGATCACCGGCGTGCGCATGTTCGTGCTCGACCGCGAGCCGACCACGCTCGTGGACTTCTTCGACCACTACGACCACGTGCGCGACCTGGTGGGCGTGGAGCACCTCGGGATCGGCAGCGACATCGACCTGCACGGCTACGACGACCTGCCCACCGACGAGTACGAGCGGCTCAAGGCCGCATACAAGGGCTCGTACGCCTTCCGCGAGAAGATCGACATCGAGGGTGTGGACCACCCGAAGCGCGTGTTCGACCTGACCGAGGGGCTGATCGAGCGCGGCTATACCGATGATCACATACGCGGGATTCTGGGCGGAAACTTCCAGCGGGTGCTGGGTGAGATCTGGGAGGGGTGAGGGGGTCGTCCGCGTGTTCGACTCGCGACCATCCGCGTGCGACCCGCGGTCCGAAGAACGGGAGAATGTAAATTGCACTTTACAAAATGTAAATCAGGGTTGACACTCGGGGCACGGTGCCGCGGGGGTCCGTGGTTGGCGACCGTTTTTGCCGGCATGGCGCTCGGCCTCGCCCCCGTCCCCGCCGCTCCCCAATCCACCCCCGTCGCGCTGGTCGGCGCGCGCATCCACACGGTCGCCGGGCCCGCCATCGAGAACGGCACGATCGTCTTCCAGGAAGGCGTGATCACGGCGGTGGGCGCGGACGTCTCCCCGCCCGGCGATGCCGAGGTGGTGGACCTGAGCGGCATGGTCGTCATGCCCGGGATGCTGGACAACCACTCACACATCGGCGCCGACAGCCGCGACCTCAACGAGTTCCCGACCCGGTTCGGGCCGCAGCACCGCATCCGCGATGTGCTCTCGCCCGACGACGCTTTCTGGAACGGCGCCGTCGAGGGCGGCGTGACCACGGTCATCACCGGGCCCGGCAGCGGCGAGGTCTCGAGCGGGCAGGCGATCGTGATCAAGACGTGGGGCGAGTCAATAGACGAACGGATCGTGAAGGAGCGCGGCGGGGTCAAGATCGCGATGGGACGGAAGCGTCCGAACCAGTCGCCGACCACCAGCATGGCGGTGACCGCCCAGCTGCGCGCCAAGTTCATCGAGGCGCAAGAGTACCAGGCCAGGCGGGAAGCGTGGGAGGAGGGCGGCCGCGAAGGCCCGGCCCCGCCGCGCGATCTGGGCATGGAGGCCCTGGTGCGCGTGCTGAACGGCGAGGACCGGATCCGCGCGCACGTCCACCAGGCGCACGACATCCTTGCGATCGTCCGCCTGTCTCGGGAGTTCGACTTCGCGCTCGCGATCCACCACTCGACCGAGGCCTACAAGGTGGCCGACGAAATCGCCGAGGCCGGGATCGACGTGATCGGGATGCCGCTCTTCACCCGCATCGCGCTGTCCGACGAGGTCATGGCCACGGGCACCCTGATGAACGAGATGGGCGTGCGCTTCACCTTCCACACGGACGACCCGGTGGTGGGCTCCAAGTGGCAGCGCGGCAACGCCGGGCTGGGCATGCGCTATGGGATGTCCGAGCAGGACGCGCTGGAAGCGGTGACGATCAACCCGGCCGCGATCGCGGGAGTCGAAGACCGCGTCGGGAGCCTCGAGGTGGGCAAGGACGCCGACATCGTGGTGCTGAACGGGACCTGGTACGAGGTGAGTACCCTGGTGACGCGGGTGTATGTGGACGGGCGCCTGGCGTACGACCGGGAAGGAGACGGGCCATGAACGGGGCTGCGAAGCGGGGCGCGTGCAGGGCGGTGGTGGGCGAGACAATGGCCGGACGGGACAGGAGGCGCGCCAGGATAGGGGCCGCCGGGGTGGCCGTGCTGGCCATGGCCGCGATCCACGGCGGCGGGGCCGAGGTCCGGGCACAGACCGTGGCGCTGACCGGGGGGCTTGTTTACCCCATCTCATCGGAACCCGTCGAGGGCGGGATCGTGCTCATGGTGGACGGCCGGATTGCTGCGGTAGGCGCCGACGTGGACATCCCCGCGGGGGCCGAGGTGGTGGACGTGACCGGCAGCGTGGTCATGCCCGGGATCGTCGACGCGATGAGCTACTACGGACTGGCGGCCGAGGACATGAACGAAGTGCCGACGCCGCTGACTCCGGAGCTGCGGATCGTCGAGGCGTTTTCGCCGTTCGGGACCTTCGGGTCGGGCGAGGCGGACGAGATTCGTGTGCGCGGGCTGCTGCAGGGAGGCGTGACGGCGATGTATGTCGGGCCCGGAGACGCGACGGTTGTCGGCGGACAGGGCGTGGTGGTCAAGACGGCCGGTGCGCGCTTCGACGACCTGATCGTGCGGGAGCCCGCAGCCATCGACATCACGCTGGGGGGGCGGCCGGCGTCGACCTATCGCGAACAGTCGCGGTCGCCGTCGACGCGGATGGCGGTCGTGGCGCAGCTGCGGGATCTGCTGGTGCGGGCGCAGGAATGGCTGGCTGGGTCGGAGGGCGGATCCGGGGACGAGGGTGCGGCAGGCGGAGCGGCAGCGGCCCCCCGAAACCTCGGCATGGAGGCCCTCGCGCGGCTGTTGAACGGCGAGGTTCCGGCCCGCGTGCAGGCCAACGCGACGCGCGATATCCGGGTGGCGATGGAGCTCGCCGAGGAATTCGGCTTCGAACTGGTAATCGACGGCGGCGCGGCGGCACACCAGATGGCCGGCGAACTCGCGGACCGCGGGATCCCGGTTGTCCTGGGCCCGATCTCGCACCCCTACATCTCCGGTGAGGAGATCCCGGACCCCGGGGACTACGGAGGCGTCGACGAGCGCAATGCCGTGTGGCTCAACGAGGCCGGGGTGCACGTCTCGCTCGCCAGCTTCTCGCGCGGCTTCGGTCCGTTCGGTCCCGGCGTGGCCGGCCAGTGGCTCCTGATCGACGCGTCGATCGCGCGCGGGCACGGGATGAGCGAGGCGGACGTGCTGCGGGCGGTCACGCTGAGCCCGGCCGAGGTGCTGGGAGTGGCCGATCGCCTGGGCAGCCTGGAGGCCGGCAAGGACGCGGACGTGGTCGTCTTCGACGGCGATCCGCTGAGCATTCTGACCTGGGCCAGCCGCGTGTACGTGGGCGGGCGCCTGGTCCACGAGCGGGAGAACTGAGGGAGTCGGGCTGATGCGCGTCGGGGTCGTCGGCGGCGGGGTCATCGGCCTTTCCACGGCCTGGTACCTCAGGAAGCTCGGCGCCGACCCGGTCGTCGTCGAGTCGTGGACGCTGGGCAGCCGCTGCTCTTTCGGGAACGCCGGCTGGGTGTGCCCGTCGATCTCGAGTCCGCTTCCGGCGCCGGGTATGACGCTGAAGTCGCTCGGCTGGATGATGCGGCGCGACAGCCCGCTCTACCTCAAGCCCTCGGCGCTGCCGAAGCTGGCCCCGTGGCTGCTACGCTTCCGTTCCTTCTGCAATCACGCCGATCAGAAGCGCGGCATCGCGGCCATCGCCGCGCTCAACCGGTTCACGATGGAGCGCTACGACGAGTTGGCGGCGAGCGGCGTGGAGTTCGAGTGCCACGAGTCGGGGGTGCTGATGGTGTTCCGCGACTCCGACAAGGCCGAAGCGGCGCAGAAGGAGGTGAAGCTGGTGACCGCGGCGGGCGCGACCCACTGCACCGATTTGACCGAGTCCGAGGTGTATGAGCGCGAACCCATGCTGCGCCCGGGCTTCAGATTCGGCCTCTTTGTCGGTGCGGACCGTCATGTGCGGCCGGATTCGCTGACCGCGGGGCTGGGGGCGTCGCTGAGGGCGAGCGGGGTGGAGGTCCACGAAGATAGCCTGGCGACCGGCTTTCGGAGCGAGCGCGGGCATGTGAAGGCGATCGTCACTCCGAAGGACGATGTGGCGGTCGATGCCGTGGTACTGGCGGCGGGCGCGCACACCGGGGCACTGACCCGGATGCTCGGGTGGCCGATTCCGATGACTGCCGGGAAGGGGTACTCGGTCACCATCGACCGGCCCCGGAACCAGCTGCGCCAGCCCCTCTACCTGGGCGGCGCCAAGATCGGACTCACCCCCTTCGACGGCGCGCTGCGCTTCTCGGGAACGATGGAGCTGTCCGGCATCAACCGCCGCATGGACACGGCACGGATCCGATCGCTGCGCCGCATCGTGAGCCGCGAGGTGGACATCCCGGAGGCGAAGGAGGGAGGCCGCGCCTGGGTGGGGATGCGCCCGATCGTGCCGGACTCGCTTCCCGTGATGGGACGGCTGCCATCGCGCGAGAACGTGTACGTGAATACCGGCCACCAGATGCTGGGGATCACGCTGGGCCCGAGCAGTGGGTGGGCGCTCGCCGGGCTGATGCTGGAGGGGGAGGCGGGGGTGGGGCTGGAGGCGTTTTCGGTGGGGAGGTTTTGAGGGCGCACTACTCCGCGGCTACTCCGTCGCCCACCCGCGCGAGAAATTCCTCGGCCGTGTCGCAGTCGAGTACTGCGTTCGCGAGCGTGTCGATCCGCTCACGATCCAAAGGAAGGCCCGGAGCCTCGAACAGCTCCCGCACCGTGTCAGCACCGAACTTCCGGTTGATTTGTTGCCGCAGAAGTATCAGCCGACCTTCTTCGATGCCTTGGTTGCGGCCCTTCTCGAGACCTTTGTCTTCCCCCTCCTCGTACCAGTACGAGGCCCAGTGCCCGGTCGGCTTGATCATCTCCACTACCTCCTTCATCGTCTTGGCCGCTTCCAGATGCGCTGCTTGAGCACCTCGGAGATCCGTGGCCAGTAGCCTCACTCTGGCAGCGAGCGCCCGGTCCAGCGCCCCGCCCTCCTTGTCGGCCACCCAGTCTCGCAACCGGGTGAGCACCTGGATCGCCTCGTCTTCCCGGCGCGCTCTCACCAACCGCACCAACTCCCCAACCAGGTTGTCGTCTGGAAGCGGTGACGTCCCGCCCGGTCGCTCTTCAAGCAACAGATAGTGGAACTCCGGTTGTCCCGCAACCCATTCCGGGTCGGTCGTCGGTCTCAACTCTTCGAACCCCTTCGGAGTGTTCCACGGGGGCTTTCCACTATAGACCAGGAGGGGAAGAACGAGCGGGATCCTGTCCCCTGCCGCCAGACCCCGCGGCCGACTCCACTCGCGTAGCGCCCTCGCGGTGTACTCGAACAGGCGGAGAGGCATGTTGTGGTCCACGGTAGACTGGAACTCGATCACGATCAGGAGCACCGTTCCGCTGCGCAGCCGACACTCCCATAGCATATCCCCGTAGCGCGGCGCTTGCTCGGACGTCACATAGTCCGCCGGGAGACGGCTCAGCGAGGCGAAGTCCACAAGGCGAGCGCGGCGCGGCGCCAATGCGCGGACCAGCTCCTCCACCGCGTCGGGGAGCGAGTACAATTCCTTGTAGATGGCGTCGTGCACGCGGGCGTATTGGGCTCTGGAGAGGGTCCTCTGATAATCGGGTGCACGAAGGTGGAATCGAATCGCGGGCGCATCCATGGCGGAATGGGACTGATTGCGGCCGAGTGCGCGACTATGCCCCGGGGTGAGCGCCGCGAGAGCAAGAAACGCGTCATCGGCCTGCAGTCTGGCGGATCTCGAAGAATGATTCGCGGCGCGCCATGGCCTGGCGGATCGCTTCCGGATCGGCCGGGACAAAACGAACGGACGTGCCGGGCCGGGCCTGGGCGAGGGCGTCGAGCGCGATCGGATCGGTCCCGCCGAGCTTCGGATAGCCGCCGATGGTGGGGCGGTCGCGCATGAATGCGAGTGGACGGCTGTCGCCGGTGACCTGGACCGTGCCGTCGACAAGGGGCGTGGAGTCGAGGGTGCGTGGACCCGATGTCAGCGCGGGGCCGGCCAGCCGGATCGCGGTGCGGTCGCTCGTCGGGTCGACCGTCCACTCCGCGGAGAACACGTGGTCACGGTCTGCGTCGGAGAATTCGGGCCACTCGTAGCCGGGGATGAGGGGGACTTCCAGGGGCGCTTCGCCGCTCGCCGCCGGCACGAGATGGGCGGGCAGGTGGCGGTTTGGCAGGGCACGGTCCGTGGCGGACCATCGCAGCGGTTCGCCTTCCAGAAGCGGCCGGCCCAGGAGCCCGGGCAGTCCGTCGCGGGCGACTGCAGAGGCCGAATCGAACGCACGGTCGGTCGAGAGGCCGCCGGGGAAGGCGAGGTAGGCGCGCATGCCGGTCGCGCTGTAGGAGAGCCGCAACACTTGTCCGGACCGAACGCGGAGGGTCCTCCAGGTGCCCGTCTCGACGCCGTCCAGCGTGGCGCCGCAATCCGCGCCCGTGAGGGCGACTGCCGTCTCGACATTGAAGCGCACGGAGAATCCACCCAGGGTGACCTCCAGCGCGGCATCGCCGGGATCGTTGCCGAGGAGCCGATTGGCCCACAGGTACGCGCGCTGGTCCATTGCGCCGCCCGGTGCGAGTCCGGCGCGGCGGCCGCCGCGCCTTCCCAGATCCTGGACCGTGCAGAACGGGCCGGGGCGGTCCACCACGGCGTGGGGTGAGCCGGTGCGGTCGGCCGGGCTCAGCACTCCGCCTCGTAGTCGTTGCGCCCGATGGGGCGGAACTCGACCGAACCGCCAGGGGTGAAGCGTGCGACGCGCTCGGCGGGGTCCTCGAAAAAGGCTGCGGGGACGCGGCCGATCAGACGCCAGCCGCCCGGACCCTCGGCCGGGTACACCCCGGTGCGCCGGTCCGCGATGCCAACAGCGCCCTGCGGCACGCGTGCGCGCGGAGTGGGACGGCGCGGAGCAGCGATGCGGGCGTCTACATCGCCCAGGTATGCGAACCCGGGCGCGAAGCCCGTGGCGAGCACCAGGTACATCGCAGCGCTGTGGAGGCGTGCGACGTCGGCCGCAGCCAGTCCGGCCATCTCCGCCACCTCTTCGAGATCAGGCGCCAAATCGACGTCGTAGCACACCGGGAGAGAAACGGTCGCGGTCGCTGCGGTCGCCGGCGAGGTCGGCGCAGCCCGCAGCGCAGCCTGCGCCCCGGCCTCGAGCACGCTCTCGACCTCGCCGGGATCCCAGTCGCTCGGCGAACCCTCGACCAGGAGACGGTTGAAGGCCGGGATCGTGGCCCGCAGGCCGGGCAGACTCTCCTGCGCGAACCGTTCCAGGCTCAGGACCCGGGCGATCCCGTCGCGGTCGGGCGCGACCGGCAGCGTGACCAGGGCGCTGACGGGCCCGGGAAAGGTGATCATGCCGGGCGCGGGACGAGCTCCCGGATGCGGCGCAGCGACTCGAAGGCCGAGGGATTGTCGCCGTGCACGCACAGGGTCTCGGCCGCAACCGCGAGCGGGCCCGCTGACGTGTCCACGAACCCCTGCAGGAGTCGCGACACATGGGCCGCGACCGCGTCGGCGTCCTTCAGGACGGCCCCCTCGACCGACCGCGGGCGCAGACGACCGTCGGCGCCGTAGCCACGATCCGCGAACGCCTCGAACACCAGCCGCAATCCCGTGTGCTTGAGCAGATCCGCGTGCCGCTCGCGATCCGGCGTTGCCTGCAGGACGAACGCAAGCGAGTCATCGACGGCCGCCACCCCCTCGGCAAGCCTCGTGAGCAGCCGGTCGTCCGCCATCATGGCCAGATACAGGGCGCCGTGCGGCTTCACGTGGTGCAGCGGCGTCCCCAGCGCGGTGGCAACGGCCTGCAGCGCGCCGATCTGCGCCTGGATCTCGAGGACGAGCGAGTCGATCGGCCAGTCCAGCCGCAGCCGTCCGAAATTGCGCCGGTCGGGATAACCCGGGTGGGCGCCCGGCCTTACACCATGCAGGGCTGCCAGCTCGAGCGTGCGGGCCATCGTGTCGGGATCGCCGGCATGACCTCCGCACGCGATGTTGGCCAGGTCGATCAGCGGCATCACCGTAGCGTCGGCGCCCTTCTCCCAGGGCCCGTAGCTTTCGCCCATATCGCAGTTGAGAAGCATGCCGAAACATATCTTCGGCTGCGGTCGACTGCGAACCGGTCCCGGGTCGGGAATCCCGGGTTGACCGCCTGGTCGCGAGGCGTGCTCGTGCAGCTGCTCAGAACGAGGCGGCAACCCCCGCCAGCGGCAGCACCTCGTTCACCAGGGTCATCAGCATTCGGCCCGGCTCTTCGAACATGATCATGTGCGAGCTGCGTTCGAAGGTCACGAACCGTTTGTGGGGTGCGTCGATCCGGTTGAAGTAGTCGAGCGCGCTCTCATAGGGCGTGTGCAGGTCGAGGCGGCCGTGAAGCATGACGACCGGGACGTCGAAGCGTTCCACCATCCCTCTTCGGCGGGGTTCCGGTGCCCCGTCGATCAGGTGCCGCTCGGCCCACGCCATCGCAGGCTGGAGGCTCGCTACGTTGGCTTCGGTATACTTGGGACCCCATTCAGGTAGGGCGAAGTATAGGTCGAAGGTGGGCTTCCCGTACCAGCCGCCGTCGTACTCGCGGGCCCATTTGCGGGCGGCCAGCAGCTTGGCGACGGCGCCGGGGCCTGGCGGGGGCGGGTAGGGCCGGAGGGCTTCGAGCTCGCGGATCACGGCCGTGTCGTTGGCCGCGCGGACGCGCTCCATGAGGGTGGAATACAGTTGCGCCTCGCTGCCCGGGCCGCCCGACTGGCCGAGCCCGACGTAGGCGTGAAACCGGTCCGGATGCTGCTCGACAAGGCGGGGGCCGATCGAGCTGCCGTAGGAGTATCCGAGGACCACCAGCTTCTCGTGTTCGAACCTGTTCAACAGGTGCTCGACCACCACCGCGCCGTCGTCAACGTGCTGCTGGAGGGTCAGCGTGGGCGCGAGGCGGGCGGAGTCCGCGGCGGCGAAGCTCTTGCCGACGCCGCGCCGGTCCCAGTTGACCACCGTGAAGAAGTCTTCCCACGGCTTCTGGTACGCCCAGGCCATCCCCATGACCGGGCTGCCGGGACCGCCGTGGAGCACGAGGAGGATCGGATTGGTTCGGTTCAGCCCACGGATCGAGAGCCACTGGGTCGAGCCGTTGACCTCGATCGGCTCCAGGACCTCGACCCCTTCGGGCGTGTGGATCGCTCGCAGGTCGGCCAGGCGGGCGATGATCGAATCCCTGGGAATGGCCGCACTCGGGGCCGGAGTGTCGCAAGCGGCGGCCAGGAGCGCGAGTGCGAGGATGCCGAAGGATACAGGTCCGGATCTGACGGCTGCTGACGGGCTCATGGCAGACTTCCTTCGTGTGTCTTTGGGCGTTTGTTCTCTCGGGCGGCCAGCCCCCGGCGTGACCGACTGGCGCGCCCGGCGGCTCCGTTGCCTAATGGATGTCAGGTACCGGACACTACACCAGGCACGGGAGGCTGCACCATGATGCGCCCCACCACCCTCCTCGTCTGCATCGCCTCTCTCTCGCTGGCGAGCTGCGCGCCGTCCTCCACCGACGGCGCCGGCGGCGCGGCCCGGTCCGACGAGGGCGCCCCCTACCCCATGCTCGAGCCGCGCTACGACATGCGTGTCGAGCAGGCGGTGCGCGTGCCGATGCGCGACGGTGTCCGCCTGTCCACGGATCTCCACTTCCCGGACGGCGCGCCCGAGCCCTTGCCCGTGATCCTGATCCGGACGCCGTACGACAAGTCCGCGTTCCGCGCCGGCTACGCGGGCGAGGTGGTCCGCATGTTCGTCGGGCAGGGCTACGTCGTGGCCGTGCAGGACAAGCGGGGGCGCTTCGAGTCCGAGGGGGTGTATTCGCTGGCGGTCAGGGAGGACGTCGACGGCTACGACGCGGTCGAGTGGCTGGCCGATCAGGCGTGGTCGAACGGCAGGGTGGGGACCTACGGCTGCTCCGACCTGGGCGATGCGCAGGTGTGGATGGCGCCCGCGCAGCCCCCGAGCCTGGCCGCGATGATCCCGCAGGCCTCGGGCAGCATCAACGGCCCGGCCGACAACATCTACCGCTATTTCGGGACGTACAACGGTGGCGCGTTCAACCTGGCGGCGGCCGCGGGGTGGATGGTCTTCGCCGGGTCCAAGGTCTACCTGCGTCCCCCATCCCACGTCTCCGACGAGGAATTCCAGCGGATCGCGTACCAGTACTCGCCGGGCCCGGTCAACGCCCCCGAGGTCGACCTGGACGCCATCATCAATTCGCTCCCCCTGATCGACATGATGCAGAGGGCCAACCGCCCGCACACCGACTGGGAATCGATCCTGACCTACGGTCTCGCCGACCCCTGGTGGGACCAGTTCCCCTACTACAAGGGCCACGAGCAGATCGACGTCCCTTCCCTCTTCATCAACTCCTGGCACGACTTCGGCGTGAACGAGACGCTCTGGCAGTTCAACCATTTCCAGGAGAACGCCGCATCGAGCACCGCCCGCGACAATCAGTTCGTCGTCATCTCGCCGGTGTCCCACTGCGACTCCGAGCGCATCAGCGCCCCCACTCTGGTCGGCGAACGCGAACTGGGCGATGCCCGCTACGACTTCTGGACGCTCTACGTCCGCTGGTACGACCACTGGCTCAAGGGCGAGGACAACGGCGTCACCGACATGCCGCCCGTGCAGTACTACCTGATGGGCAGGAACGAATGGCGGGCCGCCGACGAGTGGCCGGTCGCGGGCACGCAGTTCACCCGGTACTACCTGACCAGCGGCGGCGCGGCGAACAGCCTGAACGGCGACGGGGTGCTCACCACGGAAGCGCCGCAGAACGGGGCGGTCGACCGATACACCTACGATCCCGGTGCGCCAACCCCCTCGCTGTCCGGCTCCTACGGTATGGAGGAGGGGTTCTATGACCAGCGTCCGGTCGAAGGGCGGGATGACGTGCTCGTCTACACCACCCCACCCCTCGAAGCCGGCGTGGAAATGACCGGTCCCATCACGGCCACGCTCTACGTTTCATCGGACGCTCGCGACACGGACTTCACCGCCAAGCTGGTCGATGTGCATCCCGACGGCACGGCGTTCTTCCTCCAGGAGGGAGTCCTGCGCGCGCGCTACCGGGAGGGCTTCGACCGCAAGGTGTTCATGGAAGAGGGCGAGGTCTACGAGATCACCGTCGTCCTCGACGCCACGAGCAACTACTTCCCGGCGGGCCACCGGATTCGCCTCGAGGTGGCGTCGGCCAGCTTCCCCCGCTTCGACCGCAACCTGAACACGGGCGGCAACAACTACGACGAGACCGAGTGGGTCGTGGCGCACAACACGGTTCACCACTCGCCGGAGTACCCGTCGCACGTGTTGCTGCCGATCGTACCGGAGGGGGCGAGCCGGCTCCTGGAGTTGAATTGACGACCAGCGACGGCTTACAGAACGGTGAACCCCTCGCGGTGCGCCGCGCGAGAGAGGCGATCGTCGCTACAGACCAGGTCAAGCCTTTGGGGATCCTCGTCGGCGGCCGTCAGTGCTGCCGCCAGCTGCAAGGCGTCGGCCGCGCGCAGGGGATGAAGCCGGAGCAGCCTCATCGCACGCTTGCGCACTTGCTCGAGAGGCTCGATCTCGATCCATGCCTCGGCCAACAGCCCAAGCTGGTCCATTGACCGGTCGAACCCTCCGCCTTCGAAGCGGCGCCCCCGCTCCAGACGGTTCAGGGCCGAAGCGCACTCGATCCGGCTTCCCCACCAGGTCACGATCATCGGGTCCCGCCGGACCGTCTCGCGGCGTTGTGCACTTTCCGGCTCCTCCACGAGGAGCGCAACCAGGGCCGAGGAATCCCAGTACTTCAACGGCTCGCCGCGCGCTCGGCCACGATGATCTCGCTGGCGCTGGCGCCCCCGGTCAGCCGGGGTGCAGGCACACTCAGGAAGCGCTCGACATCGAGAGATGCGCGAGGCGGGACCGCAACGCCCCGACTCAGCAACTCGGCCGTGGCACGGTCCATGCCGGGGCCGTCGACGCGACATGGCTCAATCCGCGCGACGGGTTTTCCCCGATGCGTGATCAACACGGCCTCCCCGCGGCGCACCTCGCTCAGGAGTCCACTGAGTCCGTTTTTCGCTTCACTGACACTGGCTCGTTTCATGTGGCCATAATGGCCATATCGATGTGGCGTGTCAAGCTTCGAGAGCGTGACCGTTTGCTACCCTCGCGGCCGGGCGCGAGCGTTTTTCAAGGGAAAGGAAAGCAAGAAGATGCCTGACGCACAGCCGAACAACTCTTCACTCCGCCGGGCGGGGCTGCACCTCGCGGGCCTGGGCCTTGTTGTTGCCGCCATGGCCTGCGGCCCGGCGCCGGATTCGACCGGGGGCGAGGCGTCCGAGTCTCAGCCCTCCCTGTCCCCGCAAGCGGCCGTCGCGCTCGTCGAGCGCTTTCAGGCCGAACTCAATGCGGCGTGGACACAGGCCCAGGACACCGACGAGAACTTCCCCGGGGCGACGGCGGCGTTCATTCTCCCGGACGGGAGCGTTTTCGGCTTCGCCACCGGCGAATCGGACGTGGACGACGACATTCCGATGACGCCGGACCTGCGGATGCCGTCGGGCAGCATCGGCAAGACGTACGTCGCGGCGGTCGCCCTGCAGCTGGCGATGAACGGCGAGCTGGACCTCGACACGCCGGTCTCGACCTGGCTCGGGGACGAGGAGTGGTTCTCGCGGGTCCCCAATCACGCGGACCTGACGCTGCGCAACCTGCTCAGCCACACGGCGGGCATGATCCAGCCGTACTTCGAGGACCCCGATTTTGCGGCGCGGCTGGCCGAGTTCTTCAGCGATCCCGACGCCTACATGTCCCCGGAGCAGTTCATCGCCGAGGCCGTGCTGGACGCCGAGCCGCTCTTTCCCGCGGGCGAGGGATACCACTACAGCGACGTCCACTACACCCTCGCAGGCCTGGCGATCGAGGCGGCGACGGGCCGCGACTACTATGACCTGCTCGACGAGATGTTCCTCGATCCGTTCGGGCTCGACCTGACCCTGCCGGCCGATCGGCGCGATCTGCCGGGGCTGTCACAGGGCTACGCGCACGCGAGCGTCCGGCTCTTCGATACGCCGCTCGAGATCGTGGTCGACGGCCAGCTGGTGGTCCACCCGCTGCAGGAGTGGACGGGGGGCGGCGTCGTGAACAACCCGCAGGCGCTGGTGCGGTGGGCGAAGCTGCTGTACGAGGGTGATGCGATCGAAGGGGACGATCTGCCCGACCTGTTCCGGATCGGCTTCCCGACCGACGAGACGAAACCGCATCTGGGGTATGGGCTGGGGGTGGCTGTCGCCGAGGGCGAACACGGGCTGACCTACGGCCACGGCGGGTTCTTCCCCGGGTACAATTCGCTGGTCACGTACTATCCTGACCACGGCGTCGCGGTAGCGATCCAGATCAACTCTGACGATTCACGGATGGGCGACCACCTGCCGAAGCTGGCCGATCTGGTGATGGGGGCGCTGGCGGATGCCGGATAGTATGGAAAACATTACATTTTGTAAGGTGTGCTTTACATGAGGTGGTTCGGCGTACTGTTCGTCGCTTTGGCGCTGGTCCTCGCCTTTGCTGCGCCGTCCGGAGCCGCGCCCCAGGAGAATCCACCGGGGGTGGGCTCGCGGATCCACCGCTCGGCTCCTCCGCCGGGTGCCAGGACCCACCTGGCCGTCCCCGGCGAGCGGTTCCGCGCCGGCGCGTTCCGGCGCTGGTTCTACGGGGACAACTACCGGGACCTCTGGACCACCGCCGTCGAGTTCCCGGTGCTCGATCTCGATACGGTCGGAGGCGGCTTGACGCCCCTTCGAACCGGGGGGTTCGGGCAGTCCATCTCCCTTCACTTCACCGGGAAGGACGGTCTGCGGTACACGGTTCGCTCCCTGGACAAGGACCCTACCCGGAGGCTGGCCGACGAACTGAAGAACTCACTCATCAGCGATGTCCTCCAGGACCTGATCAGCACGCTGATGCCGGCCGCGGCGCTGGTCGTCGATCCGCTCATGGAGGCCACCGGCATCCTCCACTCGGAGCACACCCTGGCGGTGATTCCCGACGACCCCAGGCTCGGCGAGTATCGCGAGGACTACGCGGGACTGATCGGATCGCTGCAGATCCATCCGTCCGAGGGGCCGGACGACACTCCCGGGTTCGCCGGTTCCCGGAAGGTGAGCGGGACGGAGACGGTGCTCGAGGACATCGAAGACAGCGCCTGCGAGCGCGTCGATGCACGGGCCTTTCTCAAGGCGCGATTGCTGGACTTCCTCATCAACGACAAGGACCGCCATGCCGGTCAATGGCGATGGGCGCGGCTTCCCGGCGGTGACTGCTACATCTGGCTTCCGATCCCGGAGGATCGTGACCAGGCCTTCATCCACTACGGCGGTTTCGCGATGGCGGTGGCCCGCAGGTTCATCCCCAGCGCGATCGACTTCGACTACACCTACCCGAATCTGATCGGCCTCACAGGCACCGGCTGGGAGCTGGATCGCCAGTTCCTGGTCGAACTCGACAAGCCTGCATGGGATGAGGTGGTCGAGTCGTTCCGCGAGGAACTCCCCGATTCCGTGATCGAAAAAGCCGTCCGGAGGCTTCCGGAACCGTACTACGTGATCGTCGGCGCGGAACTCGAAGCGAAGCTGAAGGCCCGGCGCGACGCTCTGCCGGAATTCGTCGATCGATACTACGCGCTGATCACCCGTCAGGCCGAAATCCAGGCCACGGATGAGGACGAATACGCCCGTTTCGAGCACTTGGCGAACGGGGATCTCGTGGTCACCGTGGGTCTGCTGGAAGATTCCGGCGAACGGGCGGAGCCACCGTATTTCCAGCGCACCTTCCGTCATGGGGAGACCAGCGAAGTCCGCCTCTACCTTCGGGGAGGGGCGGATCGTGCGGAGGTAGTGGGCGAAGAGGGGTCGATTACCGTCCGCGTCGATGGCGGCGGCGGCAGTGACACATTCATCAACTCCTCCGAAGCCGGCGCCTCAAGGACCCGCTTCCACGACCATCGCGGCGACAACGTGTTCACGCGGGGTAGCGGCGCCCGCATCGATGAGCGGCCCTACCGGCGTCCTCCAAGCCCAGGGGGTTCGGGGACTCCAACCAATCTCAGATTCGCGCTCGACTGGGGCATGATGGGCAGGACCCACCCGATCGTCCAGGCGAATCCCGATGTGGGCGTGCTCGTGCGGATGCTCCATAGCCGGACGTACTTCGGATTCCGCAAGGATCCTTACGCCTCCCGGCACACCTTCGATGTCGGGCTGGCCAGCCGGGACTACAAGCCGTTTGCATCCTATGAAGGCGTCTTTCGCCAGCTGTGGAGCAACGTCGACCTAAGGTTGGCCCTCGAGTACTCGGGATTGGTGGTGACCCGATTCACGGGGTTCGGCAACGACTCCCGGCTGGAGCGTCCGTCCTCCTTCTACAAGGTGCGCCAGGGCACCTTCCTCTTCGCACCGGCGCTCCGGTTCCGAGCTGGAGGGCAGGACCCGGATGAAGACGCGGACGGGACGGATGTCCGCCGCTCGGAGCTTGCCGTCGACCTGGGTCCGGTCATCAAGTGGTCGAACACGCCCCTTGACGAGAACAGCGACAACTTCATCGGTTCCCTGGATCAACCGCTCTACGGCACGGAATCCTTCGGCCGGATGGGCGCGCAGAGTTCGATCCGGTACGAAGGACGCGACAGTCCGGCGTTTCCCACTCGCGGCTTCCTTGCCAGGGTCACCGCGGCTGGATACCTGGGAGCATGGGATGCGGAATCGGCCTTCGGAAGCGTGGATGGAGAACTGCGCACGTACCTTGCGGCACGGGTCCCGACCAACCCGACGCTGGCCCTCGGAGTGGGAGGGAAGAAGGTCTGGGGGAAGTATCCCTTCCTCGAGAGCGCGTTCGTGGGCGGGCCCGACCAGGTCGGTTTCAGCCAGGAGCAAGGCACCGTCCGCGGATTCCGCCAGAACCGCTTCGCCGGGGACGCATCTCTCTACGCCACCGCCGAATTGCGATTGAAAGTGGCAAGCGTGAACGTGGTGGTGCCTGGAGAGTTCGGCCTGTTTGCGGCCGCGGATGTCGGAAGGGTGTACTATTCTGACGATTCGGACCGTGCCGATGACTGGCACCGCGGCACGGGAGGGGGACTCTGGCTGTCGTTCCTGGAACGCCGTACGGCCTTTAGTGTTTCCCTCATGAAGGGCCGCGAGATGACGAGCGTCCATCTTCGCGGCTACATGTTCTAGCGGGAGCAGGAGACAAGCGCCATGCCAAAGAATATCGTCCTCCGTCTCGTCCTTTACTACGCGGCGTGGCTGGTTGCTCTGGGCGGGCTCTTTCAGTTGTTCCCGCGCATTCTCTTCTACGCGGCCCAGGAACGGGACCGATTCCTGATAGGAGCGTTCGGCAGCAGCGGAGCCGACGCGTCCGAGCTCCTTGAAAAGGCGAATCAGGGTATCGGCCGTCTCGACAATCAGGAAGGAATCAGCCAGCTGCTGGATCCGTCCCTTTCGATCCCCGTGCTGCTCGCGCTCATCCTCGCGTTCGGTGTGACGCTGCCCATTACCTGGGTGTATCAGTGGACCCGCCCGGCAAAAAAGCACAACCAGTCGTTTCTTCATGCGCTTCTCGTGACGCCGATCGGCATTGCCCTCGTCGTGTTCCTGGTCAAGGGCAGCCTCCCGCTGGCTTTCGGGCTCGCGGGAATCGTGGCCGCAGTCCGGTTTCGGGCCACGATCAAGGAACCGATGGACGCCGTCTACATGCTGATGGTCATCGGGATCGGACTCGCGACGGGCACGCAGCTTACCGTCGTGGCCTACCTTGCCTCGCTGATGTTCGTCGCGATCACGCTGGCGGTGTGGAAGAGCAACTACGGGGCAGAGTCACCCGTGTTGTCCGGGTGGAGAATCGTTTCGTCCGAGGGGCGGGCGGAGGCCAGCGAGGGAAGTGGGGAGCGCTGAGCGGCCAGGCGCAACGTGAGGATGCCGGGGAGTCGCAACTGACTGCAACGTTTCGGTGTGGCCGCGGAGTCGCCGGACCCCTGTGGGCAGTTCTGGTACTCGCGATGGCTACCGGTGCGTGCGGGATCGGAGTAGGGGTTTCGACCCCGGAGACGGGTGGCGCGGTGGTCGGTGCTCCCCATTTGGACACGGTGCCGGCGGCGAGGCTCGTCTTCGTCGGAGACACCGGAACCGGTGATGATCGGGCTCAAAGGGTTGCGGAGCAGATCCGCCGCCAGGCCTCCGTGGTTCCCGTGTCTCACGTTTTTCTCCTGGGGGACAACGTCTACGAGTACGGCAGCGCAGCGTCCATTCCGACCAGGTTCCTCGGTGTGTACGGACCCCTGCTGTCCGATGGGGTGAACGTTCACGCGGCTCTCGGCAACCATGACGTAAGACGGTGCCGGGACTCGGGAATCAGGCCCGTGTCGCGGGACGAGTCCGCCTACGGACCGTCGCCCGGCTGCGACGTGGAAGCGCACCTGGCAACCCCCGAATTCGGCTATGTCGATCGCTTCCGCTACTACTCGGTCGAGATTCCGGCTCAGCGTCCCGGTGGGCGCGCCGTTGCAGGCGACGACCGTGCGCCAGGGAACCTGCCACCAGGGGACCCGCCACTCGTCGAGGTGTTCGTCCTCGACTCCAATACGCTCGGCAGCGACAACACGAAGCTCACGCGGGGATCGGATGCGCCTCAACTCCGCTGGCTTGCCGAGGCGCTCCGGACTTCCGGCGCGCGGTGGAAGATCGTCGCGCTGCACCAACCCGTCTACACGCCGGTCAGATGTCTGTGGCTGTGGTTCGTATGCCGGGGTGACGATCAGGCGTTGCGGGAGGAACTGGAGCCGATCCTCCGCGCAAACGGCGTGGATGTCGTCTTCCAGGCCCATCACCACCTCTACGCCCGGCTGTGGCCACAGCACGGCATCCGGTATTTCGTAACGGGGGCAGGCGGAAAGAACACGGATCCGTTTCAGGAAGATGAACGCACGGTGCCGCGGGCGGACAAGGGGTCCTTCAATCACTTTGTGTACGTACGCGCCACCGAAGATCGCTTCGGCTACTGCGTGATCGATGCGGATGGCGAGCTGCGTGACGGCGGGAGCTTCGTACATGGTGACGCCATCGATGGGCAGTTCGATCTGTGCCCGCTTCCTTGAGAGTGCAGGCGGCGCCTTTCCGCAGGAGAATGGCGGTCGGCGGGATACGGACCGCTGATGGTACCCGGTCGTACGTCGGGGTCAGATTGCCGCGGACTCCAGAGGTTGCGAAGACGTACAGCTGAAACGCCGCCGAGCCCGTTTGTCCGCCAAATAGGCCCCGATTTGGCGGACAAACTACCCCGCGGCCACTCCGTCGCCCACCCGCGCGAGAAGTTCCTCGGCCGTGTCGCAGTCGATCACCGCATTTGCGAGCTCCTCGCCGTCCTCATACCAGTACGAGGCCCAGTGCCCGGTCGGCTTGATCATCTCCATTACCTCCCTCATGGTCCTTGCCGCGTTCAGGTGCGCTGCCCTGAGTGGTTTCACAGAGAAGACACTCAGCCCTCTTGAATTGGTCGACCCCGCGCACGAATCCGCGCCCTGCGCAACCTGGAAAGCGGAATCGGCGGGCCTCCCCAGACGACGCCGCGGAGTATGGTGAGGAACGTGGAGCGCCACAGCGCGTAGACGAAGATCAATACCGCAAGCGGGAAGGGCAGCGCGCTCCACCAGGGGTAGGAGTCGTCCCGTGAGACGGTCATGGCGACCGTCCAGTAGACGAGCGGGCAGACCGCAAAGAGCAGGCCGGCAAGCGGCTGTCCGGTGGCCACGAGCAGCGGTGCAAGGATGAGCGGTGCAACGGCGAGCCAAGTGAGCGTGGCGGTGGCGCCTGTCGCCAGGAAGACACTGTAGTCCAGGGCGGCGAACAGGTTCTTCTCGAGCCCGCGAACGAAGTCGCCGAGCGAGTGGTACCAGGGGCACTGCAGCACCGCCTCGCCCTTCAGGAAGGCCGATCGCATCCCGGACAGCTTCACGGCCTGGCCGAGCCGGAGATCCTCGTCGGGCCGAAGCGCAACCCGTTCGTGTCCCCCGACGGCGCGGTAGGAGTCGGCGCGCATGATCGTGTAGGAGCCGATTCCGAAGAAGGCGGAGCTCCGCGGGTCGTGCACCTTCCAGAGCCGCTGCCTGGTGCCGACCAGGAGGCGGGATGCAATCGTGCAGGCCTGGAGCATGGTGCCGGTGAGCGTGAGCCGGGGTGCCGCAGCGAGGTGATCGAGGCGCTGCCGGACGAGGTGGCGCACGCCAAGGGCTGCGGCATCGGGGGCGAAAGTCACGTCGGCGTCCGTGAAGAGCAGGACTTCGCCGGTGGCCGCGTCCGCGCCGCGCTGGGCCGCGTGGGGCTTGCCGAACCAACCCGGCGGGAGCTCGTCGATGTGCAGCACCTTGAGCTGCGCGTCGCCGGGGCTCAGGCGTTCTGCGATCTCCCCGGTTCGGTCGGTGGAGCGGTCGTTGACGTAGACGATTTCGTAGTCGTGGTAGCGCAGGGCGAGCAGGGACTGCAGGGCCGGCTCCATCGAGCGCTCCTCGTTGTGGGCGGTGACGATGATGGAGAGACGGGGGAGCGGCAGGTCGTCAGGGCGCGGCGGGGCCACATCCTCCAGCCGGGGGACCCTGTAGCGATCGAAAAGGGCGCCGATGGCGAGCGCCACCCATGCGGCGAGGGTGAGGGCCGCGAGGGCGAGCGCCGCGTGAGCGACCGGGAGTGTCGTCATGTGAGTGGAATTCGGCCTTGAAGTGCCTGATTGACGGGGTTCTGTTTCCAGCATTATCGCCGGATCTTCCCGAAGGTCAACTCACGGAACGAACAAGATGACCGTATCGAAGCACTCTGCGCCCCCGACCCCTCCGACGCGGTCGGACGCGAACCGGGACGACCGCCTTGCGGCCCGTCTCAAGTCTCTGATTCGCGCAGTGCCGGACTTCCCCATCCCCGGGATTCGCTTCCGCGACGTGATGGGGCTGGTGGAAGACGCTGATGGCTTCCGCGCAGGGACGGCGGCGCTGGCCCGCCGGTTCCGGGCCGCCGCGCCCGAGGTCGTGGTCGGCATCGAGGCGCGCGGCTTCATCTTCGGGGTGCCGGTGGCGCAGGAACTCGGCGTGGGGTTCGTGGCCGTGCGGAAGGCGGGCAAGCTGCCGGGGGAAGTCAGGGGTGTGGACTACGACCTGGAGTACGGGAGCGCACGGCTGGAGATGCAGGCGATTGCGCCCATCAGCGCCGGGACGCGTGTGCTGCTGATCGATGACCTACTGGCCACCGGAGGAAGCGCTGCCGCAGCCATCAAGTTGATCCGCGGAATGGGAGGGGAAGTGGTGGGCGCCGGGTTCGTGGTGGACCTGCCGGAGCTTCCGGGTGCGGAGCGGCTGCGGGAACTCGGGGTGGAGATGTTCGCGCTGTGTGAGTTTTTGGGGGATGAGGAGTGACCCAGGCGGCGTTCTACAGGCCAATCAATTTGGACGAAGTCGGCTCCGGGACCGGAAGACCATCCTTCTTGAGTTCTTCGATGTAGAGTTGGATGGCCTCGCGAATGAGGGTGGAAACCTCCTCACGTGTTTCCGCTGCGGCGACACAACCGGGAAGCTCCGGGACGTGGGCTCCGTAGCTGGTCGGCCCTTTCTCGATGACGATGTCAGGAATCGCGTTGTCCTCCGCGCCCAGGGCGAACGTCCGGCGTTTGGCGGCGCTCCGGTTGGTCAGTGCGTGGCCGGTCGGCCAGCGGGATTTTCGATCGGTTGGTCAGGAGCCGGACGGTCTTCCATATCTCGTCCTGACGCTTCCGCAGGTACTGCTTCTGCATTTCTTGATATTGCATTTGCTTCCGTGGTTTCATGGTTTGAATCGGGCTGAGGGGGTGGGGTCAAGCATTCCACAGTGCCCGGTGGACTTGGGTCGGGATAGTATAGCGCACTGTTCCGTTTGGCTAGCTCAGCCTCTAACACCCTCTCGACATCGTTGGGTTCCCGCACTGTGTCGAGCGGAAGGAATTCCCTTGCTTCCTCCAGGTCGATGACGAAGCCGTGAGACGGGTATGCGGTTGTGAGTCTCGCGACGACATTTGGAGGAACACCCAGCAGCATTGCGTATCTCCCGGCAATGTCGAGCGCACGCTGCTCATGCCCGAGACGGTGAGGATCGATCTGCGCGGCCATTGGTGCCAGCAATCCGACCGTGAGTTCTGTGGCAACCCTTGCCGCTGTCTTCGTAGTGATCTGTCCGCCACTGCGTGTGACGACCTCAAGAAGATACCGCTCGAACGACTCAAAGGCGTGAGCCTTCAGCACCTCCAGAGACGCGAAGATCTCAAGCCCGGATCTGGACGGGAACATTTCGTCTTTCGTGGACACCTGGACATCCAGTGGCCCTAACTCACCTCGTTCGCCCATGACGATTTCGTGCGCGCCGAGTGCCAGCAGGGTACCCGCGCTCTTGCAGTAGCCGAAAACGCAGATCGTCACCTTCTTATAGGATCTTCGCAGATACCGGGCCATTAGATAGGCCGCGTCCGCGTCTCCCCCGGATGTGGTCAGGACCAGAACGCAGTGCTTTCGGCGCCCCGATTGCTTGTGGGCTTCGTAGAGGCGGTAGGCGGTCGAACGGTCCAATGACGCGGACACGAAGAACACATCAGGCCCCTCCGGTGCTGCGTCCCCGTTTTGTGGTCGGTCTTCAGGCATCTTTTCGTTTTTCGAGTTCAGGGATGGCTTCCGGCTCGTTGACGAGCAACCGGGTTCAATGACGATTCTCCGGCCGGAAAGATAATTCGGGATTGGGGGCGTTCCCATGTTTAGATCGGCCTGATTCCCCTAGTGAAAGAACCGGCCCCGGGCCACGAACGACGCGTCGCTGCCGTCATCTGGTGCGGCGCCGCTTCCGTCACCGGGCAGGCCTGCCGCGCCCGTAACCCCACCCGGCGCTCCCAGTTCGGCCAGCCAGTCGTTCAGTGAGGTTATGCGCTCGGCGATCATGTGGATCACGCCGTCGACCTTCTGGACCTTGCCGCGACAGAGCATCAGGCGTGAGGTCAGGGTGTCGCGTCGCTGGTTCTCGTAGATGGAGGGGAAGACGACCAGGTTGGCGGTGCCAGTCTCGTCTTCCAGGGTGACGAACATGACGATACCCTTGCCGGGGCGCTGGCGGGTGAGGACGATCCCCGCGACGACGGTTCGGTCGCCGTCGTCCAGCCCCTCGAGATCCTTCGCGGGCAGCACGCCGCGCTCGTCCAGGCGGTGTCGCAGCAGGGCGACCGGGTGCTGCTTGAGCGACAGGCCCGTGGTCCGGTAGTCCGTGGCCACCTGCTCGCCGACGGACATGGTGGGGAGGGCGGGCTCGGAGTGGATGCCGGCGGCTTGATCGCTGGCGGCGCGGGCATTTTTCGCCGACTCGAAGAGCGGCAGCGGCCCGGTCTCGCTGATCGCGCGCACCGCCCAGGCGGCCTGGCGGCGATCAAGCCCTATCGAGTTGAAGGCGTCGGCGCTGGCCAGGCGGGTCAGGACGGTCGTGGAGATCCCCGTCTGCTGCCACAGGTCGAGGGGCGAGCGGTAGCCGGCGCCCCGGGCCGCGGTGAGCCGGTCGGCGTCCTCCTCCTTGAGGCCGCGGATCTGGCGGAGACCGAGGCGAAGGGCGGACCCCTCCAGCGTGCAGTCCCACTGCGACCGGTTCACGTCGGTGGGCCGCACCTCGACGCCGTGGTCGCGCGCGTCGCGGACGATCTGGGCCGGCGCGTAGAAGCCCATCGGCTGACTATTAAGTAATGCGCACGCGAAGACCGCCGGATGGTGGCACTTCAGCCATGACGAGACGTAGGCGAGATGGGCGAAGCTGGCCGCGTGGCTCTCGGGGAAGCCGTATTCGCCGAAGCCCTCGATCTGGCGGAAGCAGCGCTCGGCGAAGTCGCGGGTGTAGCCGCGGTCGGTCATGCCGTCGATGAACTTGCCGCGGAATCGGTGGATGGTGCCGGGATTGCGGAAGCTGGCCATGGCGCGGCGCAGTTGGTCGGCCTCGGCGGGAGTGAAGCCGGCCGCGACGATGGCGATGCGCATGACCTGCTCCTGGAAGAGGGGGACGCCGAGCGTCTTGCGGAGCACCTGGCGCAGCTCCTCGGAAGGATACTCGACCGCCTCGCGCCCCTGACGCCGGCGCAGGTAGGGGTGGACCATGTCGCCCTGGATCGGGCCCGGGCGCACGATGGCCACTTCGATGACCAGGTCGTAGAAGGTGGCGGGCTTCAGCCTCGGCAGCATCGCCATCTGGGCGCGGCTTTCGATCTGGAAGACGCCGACCGTGTCGCCGCGCTGGATCATCCCGTAAGTGACCGGGTCCTCCTGCGGCACGCTCTCCAGCGTGTGGCGAAGGCCGCAATTCTCCTCGAGCAGGGCGAAGGCCTTGCGGATGCATGAGAGCATCCCGAGCCCGAGCACGTCGACCTTTATCAATCCCAACACCTCCAGGTCATCCTTGTTCCACTCGATCACCGTCCGGTCTGCCATGGCGGCGTTCTCGATGGGAACGATCTCGCAGAGCGGCCCGCGCGATATCACGAAGCCGCCGGTGTGCTGGGACAGGTGTCGGGGGAATCCGCACAGCTCGCGCGCCAGTTCGAGGGTGAGCGCCAGTCGCCGGTCCGAGGGGTCGAAACCCTCTTCGCGGGCGCGCTCTTCGCCCACCGGCTTCGACCGCCACGAGACCATGGAGAGCAGCCGCCCGATCACGTCCTCGCTCAGGCCCATGGCCTTGCCCACGTCGCGGAGCGCGCTCTTGACGCGGTAGGTGATCACGGTCGCGGTCAGCCCGGCCCGGTCGCGCCCGTACTTGCCGTAGATGTACTGGATGACCTCTTCGCGGCGCTCGTGCTCGAAGTCGACGTCGATGTCGGGCACCTCGTCGCGCTCGGCCGAGATAAAGCGCTCGAAGAGGAGGTCGATCTGCGCGGGGTCGACGGACGTGACGCCCAGGCAGTAGCACACGGCGGAGTTGGCGGCGGAACCGCGGCCCTGGCAGAGGATGCCGAGTTCGCGCGCCTTGCGCACGATGTCCTCGACGGTGAGGAAGTAGGGCTCGTACTCCAGCTGCGCGATGAGGGCGAGTTCGTGCTCGATGATCTTGCGCACCTTTGGCGGGATGCCGTCGGGGTAGCGTTCGGCTGCGCCGGCCCAGGTGAGCGTGGCGAGCGTCTCGCGGGGGGTGCGGCCGTCGGCGGCGACCTCGTCGGGGTACTCGTAGCGGAGTTCGCCGAGGGAGAAGCGGCATTGGCCGGCGATTCGGGCGGTGTTGGCGATGGCGTCGGGGTGGTTGCGGAAGAGGCGGGCGAGTTCGGGTTGGGGCTTGAGGTGGCGTTCGGCGTTGGCCTGGAGGCGCCAGCCGGCGTTGTCGATGGTGCAGTGCTCGCGGATGCAGGTGAGCGTGTCGTGGAGGCGGCGGCGCGCGGGGTCGTGCTGGTGGATGTCGCCGGTGGCGACGAGGGGGATGCCGTGGGCGTCGGCGAGGCGGGCGAGGTGGGCGAGACGGCGGTCGTCGTCGCCGCGGTGGTAGTGGGTTGCGGCGAGGTGGAGGGGGGCGGAGAGGTGATCGCGGTACCAGGCGAGGTGGTCGGCGAAGTCGTCGCCGGGTGAGGTGGGGGGGACGGCGATGAAGAGGTGGCCGTGCGGGGCGGCGGCCGCGGCGATGTCTTCGCGGGTGAGATGGCATTCTCCCTTGGGCGCGCGCCGACGTCCCGTGGTGATGAGGCGGGAGAGGGCGCCGTAGCCGTGCCGGGTGGTGGGGAGGCAGAGGAGGCTGGGGCCGTCGCTAAGGTCGAGCCGCGCGCCGGGGATGAAGTGGAGGCCGGTGCGCTGGGCGGCCTCGTGAGCGCGCACGACCCCGGCCAGCGTGTTGCGGTCGGTGAGCGCGAGGGCGCGGTAGCCGAGTTCGCAGGCCCGTTCGACCATCTCCTCGGGGTGGGAGGCACCCCTCAGGAAGGAGAAGTTGCTGGTGACCTGGAGTTCGGCGTAGGGGGTGCCGGGGCCGGTGGCCGAGTGTTGCGGGCATTGTTCAGAGGACATGGCCCCTGAACGATAACCGAATATATACCGAACAGCAAGGCAATGTACAACCGGGGCCGTGATCCTTCGGGACCCCCGAGATCGTGTCGCTATCTTGTCAGATATGTCAATCAAACATTACATTATGTAAAGTAGAAATTACAGTAGCGGTGATTGTACGGACATTCGATCCCGTGGGTATGACATGAGCATGCATCGGAATTCAGATATGACCTGGCTGGCGCTCCTGCGCGGAATCAATGTCGGCGGCAGGAACGTGATCCGGATGGCTGAGCTCCGGGCCTGCTTCGAGGCCGAAGGCTTCCGCGATGTCGCTACATACATCCAAAGCGGGAACGTGATCTTCCGTTCGGCTTCCTCCGGCCCGGGCGCGTTGGCGGTCCGGATCGAGGAGATGTTGGCGGCAGCGTTCGACTACAAGGCGAAAGTCGCGTTGCGATCCCGCGGGCAGATGCGGGCAGCTGTCGGGGGAGCGCCGGCCGGTTTCGGCGCACAACCGGATATCTACCGCTACGACGTCCTCTTCCTGATGCCTTCCCTGACCGCGACCGCCGCCATGGAGCATGTCCGCACCAGGTCCGGCGTGGACGAGGCCTGGGCGGGCGAAGGTGTCCTCTACTTCTCGAGGCTCATCGCAAAGGCGTCCCGGAGCCATCTGAGCCGGCTTGCCTCGATGCCCGTCTATCAGAGCATGACGATCCGCAACTGGAACACGACGACCAGGCTGCTGCAGCTCATGGGTGGGCAGCGGGAGTGAAACCTGCGGGCGGCTGCTACCCGAAAATCCCATGCAGAAACCAGCATGGGATCGCCTCGCTCCCCTCCCCGCCCTCGCGGAACAGCCAGTACCGGCACCCCATTTCGTCCTCGGCCAGGTAGTAGTCGCGACGGGGGGCCTCCTCGCGCCACCACTCGCACTCGAGCCTTTCGGGGCCCTCGACCGCGCGCAGCCGGTGGAGCCTTCCATGTCGGCGAAAACCCGCCAGTGCCCGGTATGGACCGCCACCGTGCCCGATGGCGTGCGTGGTTTCACCCTGGAGCGTGAGAACCGGACTCCCGGATTCAAGTGTGACTGCCTCTATCGCCTCGGGTGGCGAGAGCAGGCGCAACGGCCTCCGGCGATCGTCGGGCCAGTCCGTGGCGGGCGCCAGGTCCGTGCCGTCGGTGGGCTCCGCGGCTGGCGAGACATCGTAGCGGGCATATGCAGCGTGCGTTTCCTGCACCGTGCGCCCGGCGCTGCCGTTGCGGCAATCGGACAACGGCCCACGTAATCCGGCCGCCCTCTCCGGCAACCAGCTCTGCCGCGGCACAGGCCGCCCGATGCAGCCGAATCCGAAGCGGTTCCCCAGCCGGTCGAGCAGATCCGCCAGCTCTTCCTCGTCTGCCGCGCGATACCCCCCGGCGCCCTCGCCGGACCAGTCGGTCTGGAGTTCGTCGATGGTCTCGACCAAGTCGGCGGCCAGGACGATCTCGTCGATGCCGAAGCCGGGTTCGACCTGGTCCAGCTTCTCGGCGAAGAGGCCCATGAGGGGCTTCTTGCGGCGTAGCGGACGGCTGGTGCCGACGGTGAGGGTCTGCCGGTCGCCCTCAACGCGGTGGCAGACGAGGTGCAGGCGGCGCGCACCCTCGCCGGAGCGGCCCAACGCCCGGCAGAGGTCGTCCAGGAGGCCGTCGACCGCCGCGCGGATGTCCGCTGCCGTAGAGATCGGCTCGGCGAAGGTGCGGCGCGCCTCGCGCGGGGGCAGGGGACGCAGCGGCACGATCGGTTCGTCGAGCCGACCCAGGGCCTGCTCGAGCCGCCTGACGGGTTCCGTACCGAAGCGCCGGATCAGTTCGACGGGCTCGATGGGGAACAGGGTGCAGATTCTGTCCAGCCCGAAGGAGACCAGCGCTTCCGCCACGTCGCCGCTCAGTCGCAGCGCGGCCACGGGCAGCTGGGCGAGCGCACGCTTCAGCCCTTCGGGGCCGGTGCCGGAGGGCACCACGGCGGAGTCCCCGGCGCCGTAGCGGGTCAGCGCCCAGGCCGCGCCGGGGGTGTCGGCGAGGGCCAGCCGCGCGGTCAGGCCGAAGCCTTCCAGCGCGCTCCGCAGCGATGCCGTCAGCGCCTCCTCGCCGCCGAAGAGACGGGTGCAGCCGGCGATGTCGAGGAAGAGCGTGTCGGTGCCGTCGGGCATGACGCGCGGGGTGAAGCGGTCGGCCCAGCGCGCGAGGCGTTCCAGCGCGAGGGCGTCGGCGGCGGGGTCGGCGGGGCGGACGATCACGCCGGGCACGATCGCGCGCGCATCGGCAAGGGGCATGCCGGGAGTGAGGCCGGCCCGCGTGGCGCGGGGGTTGGCCGCGTCGATGATCAGCCGGCCGTTGCTGTCGGTGACCGTGACGAAGGGTCGGCTGCGCGCCTCGGGACGGCGCCGGGCGAGCCGCTCGCTGGGCCACCAGGGGAGCCAGGCGGCGAGGATGCGCCGGGAGATGCGCAGTCCCGATAGGGCAGGCGCACCGGGCTGGATCGCGGGATTTCGTTCACGGGACATGGCCCGTGCAGGATAACCGAATATAAACCGAATATCAATAAGGCACGGAAGCCTGGGAGTGCCGCGGAAGTCTGGGAGTGCCGCGGAAGTGGGGGATGTCCGCGGAACCGGGGAACCATCCGGAACCCGGGGAACCGGGTTATGGCCCGGGGGTCAATGCAAATGGCTGGAACGCGACAGACAAAGGAAGAAGGAGGATCAGGATGGCATACGCAACCCGAACCAGTACCACGGTGCGCCGCGTGGCTGAGGCGATCATTGTCACGGTGATGCTCATCGCTGCCATCCCTGCCCAGGCCCGGTCGGCACCCGGAGCGGGTGGGGAGCTCCTCGCCCCGGCGGATGGCCCCGGGGCGAACCCGCAGCTGCCGAAAATCACCCTGGCTGCGAACCGCGACACGATCATGGCCGGCCTGGAGTCGGTGTTCCTCACGGCCACGCGCGAGGGGCCGCTCGGCGACGCCCGGACCGTGACGGTGCAGCTGGCACAGGAGCAGAGCTGGCTTTCCGAAACATGCTACGAGGTGACCTTCGCCGCGGGTGACGCGGATACCCCCCTGATTCTCCCGCTGAACGAATTCTCCTCGAGCGTCGTCGAGAGCGGCAATCTCACGGCAGCCGTGGATTCGGTCGGCGGCTACGACACGGACGAGGCGACGGCGACCGTGTTCGTGATCTCGCAGGAGGGGCCGGCGGTGACGGTCTCGCTCACCCACGGTTCCTATCTGTTTGGGGAACATGAGACCGACGCAAAAGTGATCGTGACTGCCCGGATGGCTACCGGCATGCCTCGCGGAGCAAGCGTCGTTGTCTCGGTGTCGGACGAAGGTGGATCGGAGTCCAGGCCGGAACTCACCGCGTCTTCGGGCGTGGACTATTGGTCGTTTACCGTGCAGTCGAGCTTGCGGGAAGGCGACTTTGCGCTGGAGGACGGCAGATGGGTGGCGCGCCAGCGCCTATCCGTTACGCTGGTCGACGACGACGTCCGCGAAGGAAGGGAGAGCTTCCGGGTGCTCCTGCAGCATGCCACTGGACGCGAAAACGAGATCCGGCTTCTCAACCCCGACATGACCGCATGTTCGGGGGCTGACGACTGCCGCTACATGGCGTTCATCGACGACGACGAGGACATTCCCGCTCTGGACCTCTCGGTCAGCGAGGAGGAGATCAGCGAGGAGGAGGAGGGGTCGTCCACCGCCACCGTGTCGATCACCAACGGCAAGACCTTCGCCGTCGATCAGGCGGTGACGTTCGCGTTCGCCGGAACGGCGACTGCGGGCGCTGACTACCGGGTCACACCGGCGGACGCCGACCGGGGGGCTTCCGGCCATCAGGTGAACCTGAGTGCGGGTTCGAGCTCGGTTGCCGTGACGCTGACGGCCGTCGACGACGAGATCGAGGACGGGAACGAGACGATCGAGGTCTCGGCGACACACGATGGGGAAGCGGTGGGGAACACGCAGACCGTCCGCATCCGGAACCAGGAGATCTTGCCGAAGATCACTTTGGCCGCGGACCGCGACACGGTCATCGCAGGCCTGGAGGCTCTGGTGCTGACGGCCACGCGCGAGGCCCCGCTCGAGTCTCCCCTGGCCGTGACCCTGCAGCTCGCTCAGGACGAGAACTGGCTGTCGCGCACTTCGCACCAACTGAACTTCGCGGCACGTGGGAGCAGGGCCGGCGTCAGCCTGTTTCGGAGCCTGTTTTCGACGGAGGTCACGGCGAGCG
Source organism: Longimicrobiales bacterium (assembly GCA_965211645.1). GTDB lineage: Bacteria > Gemmatimonadota > Gemmatimonadetes > Longimicrobiales > Gaopeijiaceae > Bin94. Next base: position 2,808,184 of record OZ242947.1, read on the forward strand.
GCAGCCTGGTAGCGACGATCGATTCCGTGAGCGGATACGACACGGGAGACGCGACAGCGACCGTGCACGTCGTTTCGCAGGAGGGCCCGGCGATCAAGGTGTCGTTTGCCGAGGCATCGTACCGGTTCGCGGAGGACCGGGAGGATGCGTCCATAGGGTTTGTGGCACGGGCGGCCGCCGGGATGCCGCGCGGGGCAACATTCGCCTTCTCGGTGAGCTCCCGGAGCGGGACCGCTGCCTCGCCCGGGGACTACGAGGTGGTGACCAGGGAGGTCAGCGTGGCGGAGGCGGACTTCACACTCGAAGGCGGTGTCTGGGAAGCGCGGCCGTCAGTGCAGTTGACGTTGGTGGACGACAACGTCTTCGAAGGTGCCGAGAGCTTCGACTTGATCGTGGAAATGACTCCCGGCCTGTCGGGCGAGGTGCAAATCTCGGATCTCCAGGGAAACCCTTGCCAGGACAACTGCAGGACGCCGGTGGAGATCACCGACGACGAGGACATCCCGGCGCTGTCGCTGTCGCTGAACACGGAGGAGATCCACGAAGAAGGCGAGACATCGTCCATCGCAACGGTGGCGATCACCAACGGCAAGACCTTCGCGACCGACCGGATGCTGACGTTCGAACTCGGCGGAGATGCGATCGCGGGTCACGACTACCGCGTGATGCCGGCCGATGCCGATGAGGGAGCGGGCCACCAGGTGCTCTTGCGGGCGGGGTCCAGCTCCGCCGAACTGACCTTCACCGCAATCGACGACAAGCGCGAGGAGGGCGACGAGGAGATCACCCTCAGGGTTGGTCATGACGGCAACGAGATCGGCCAAGGGGCAATCCGACTGATCGACAGGTATCCGGGCCCCAGGGTGGAGATCACCTTCGAGGGCGTCCAGCCGCCGCGGGACGAGTATACGGCCGGGGTTGCGACAGGCCCGTTCACCGCGCGCTTTACCTTCAGCGAACCGGTCGAGGGCTTCACGCAGGACGACATCAGGTGGTCGACGCACTCGCTCACGACCATCGACACCACCAGCATCGCCGTACTCCTCTGGGACTACACGGTCGTCCGCGAGGGCCTGGAGTACGCCGCGAAGATGATGCCGGACCAGGACGGGCGTCTGTGGATCGATGTCCTTGCCGGAGCCGCGAGATCGGTGGCGACGGGCGACGGAAACCAGCTCGGAGCCAACAGCCTGTGGGTCGACCTTCCGCCGAATCGCCTGATGGTGGCACCGACCGAGTTGACCGTTGTTGAGGGAGACGCTGACGGCGCGGTGTTCATGGTCGTGCCCACGAGTCCTCCAACTGGCGAGGTGACGGTGATGGTGACGGGAACCGACGGCACGGACCTCAGTGTCGACTGGTCAACGTGGACGTTCGGGCTTCCGTACTGGAACGGAGGCTGGGGCGTCAGAGTCACGGCGGCCCACGACACCGACGCGGCGGACGAGCAGGTCAGGCTCTGGGTGAAGGCATCCGGTGGCGGCTACGACGGGCGAGGCGCGGATCTCACCGTCAACATCCGGGACGACGACGGGGCCTCGGCGGACCGGAATCACGACCTCGACCAGGACGAGGTGGAAGCGGCGCTGATCCTGCTCGAGGGGATGACCCCGGAGACCGCAGCCGGCGCGCTGTTCGGCGAGCACGGCCTGAGCGAGGCCCAAGCCGAAGCACTGGATCTCCTCGGCAACGGAAACGGCGGCTACGATATCGGCGACCTGCTCTCGTGGATCGCACGCTGCAGGCGTGGCGAAGCGATCTGCGAGCAGACATCGTCGCCTGACTCGAGCCCGCTGCCCGGGGCGGCCGCGGGAATGGCTGCGGGTGCGGCCAGCGACCGCAGGAGCCGCAATGGACGCCGGTCGCGCCGGACCGGTCGCCGCACGGCGAAGCGCGGGCTTCCACTACTTCTCGCCGCCGTCCTCGGCTGGGCGTGCACCGACGAGGTCATGCAACCCCCGAGAGAACCCGATCCGGGGTATCTGACGGTCGAGTTGGCGACACCAGCCAGCGCCCGGGACATCGGGGCCATGCTGGTGGTGGAAGGTCCCGGAATCGAGGCGATGCGGACAGCCGGCCCCGAACTCATCCGGTCGGACGCATCGTCACCCACCCGCACACAGATCATTGTCTCCGGGCAGCTTCCCTCGGGCCCGTTGCTGGAGATCCGCGTACCCGACCGCGGCCGCCTCCCCGAGTACCGGGTGCAGCTGTTGCAGGTGGCGGGAGCGGACTACGCGCTCCGGGATCTCGCGGGGTACGCGGCTACAATCTCGCCCTGAACCACCGCGCCGAACTGGGCTCCCGGCCTCCTGGTGAAGAAGACGCGCTTCCATGCCGCCGCGGCCATGATCGTCGTCATGCTCGGCGCGATCTTCACCCTGGTGCGGGCGGGGCAGATGGGGCAGGCCGCGGTGCCGCTCATCGTCCTCCTGCTGATGGCGTCCCTGGCGCGCAAATCGCGGTAGCGCGGCTGGGCGCTCCCCATCCCTGAGCGCTCACCATGTGCAGGAGTCCGGGCACGCGACCCGCCCTGGAGGTCGCGGAATCGAAGCTGGAACCTTTGGGAACCTTCGGAACTCCTCCAGGTCCGTGTGTAAAGAATCATGCGGCCCGACGACCGAACCACGTCTTGTGCCGCGCGTTTTTGACAAACCCAAAGCCCGGACGGGAGGAGGTAGAACTGCAATGGCAGCGAAGCAACGAAACGACAGAGCCGAAACGACAGGCGGTCACACGGGATTGCGCGATCCATCATCTCGGAGCCGGTGCCCGGCGCCCGCGCGCTGGCGCGCTTGTCGCCCCGCACGTATCGCCGCGCAACTCCTCGTCGCCGTCACGGTGCTGACCGCAACGCCCGCGCTGGCTCAGACCACGCCCGCGGCAACCGGGGGCAGCGAATCGGAAGCCGGCCGGGCGCCGGCGGAAGACGTGAACGACATCGGTGCGCGTGCTCTCGGGGTCACATCGGAACCCATCCCGAAGATCACGATCTCCGCCGAACGGGACACGATCTACGGGGGGCTGGAGGATATGCGCCTGGTGCTGAAGCGCGAGAAGGCCGGGGAGGAGCTGACCGTAGGCATCTGGCTGCACCAGGACCAGGACTGGCTTTCCCGCAGCAACCAGTACCGCGAGGTGTACTTCTATCCTTCGGACAAACAGGCGGTCCTGAGGGTCCACAGATCACGGTTCAGCCCCGACATCAGCGCTTTGGGCTGCATCATCGCCAAGGTTGTGAGGATAGGCGGCCAACAGGTGGATGACAGCGTGAGGACGACCGTCCACGTCGTCTCCTCACCAGAACCCCTGATCAAGCTGTTCGTCGGCCGGGAAGTGTTCACCGATGCGGAAGATGCGGGACAGCTGTCAGGCACACACGTGGTTGCCGTAATGGCGGACGGCATGCACCGCGGCGTGTCGCTGACGGCCAGCATCGAGACCAGGGGAATGGGCTCGCAGCCAGGGCTGACCGCGACGCCCGGCGAGGACTATGAGCCCAACATCCGGGCAGTGAGGATCGATGAGTCGAGCTTCAAGCGCTATGACGACACCTGGGTAGGCGGCGGCGACTTTGTCGTGCCGATCCTGGACGACAACCTGCGGGAAGGCGACGAGACGTTCGAGATCGTCCTGGAACCGGATCCCGAGCTGTCCGGCCTGGTTCGCTACGAGCAGGTCCACGAATGGACCGAGTGCGGTACCGGATGCGTGCATCGCGTCAACATCATCGACAACGAGCAGATGCCTGCGATGGACCTGTCGGTAAGCAACGACGCCATCATGGAGGAAGGCGAGACGTCCTCAACGGCCATGGTGTCCATTGCCGACGGCGTGCGTTTCGCCGACGAGCAGCTGGTGACGCTGACGCTCGGTGGAACGGCGACGATGGGCGCGGATTACACGGTCTCTCCCGCGGACGCGGACAGAGGGATGCCCGACCACCAGGTCGTCCTTCCGGCCCGCTCGACCTCTGCCGAAGTGACGCTCAAGGCGATGAGCGACGAGGTCGACGATCCCGGCGAGATGATCGAGGTGTCCGCGGCGCTGGACGGCAGCGCGATCGGGCGCATGCAGGCCATCGAGATCATGAATCAGGAGATGGCCAAGCCGCGGATCACCCTGTCCGCGAATCGCGAGACGATCATCGGAAGCATGGAAGACCTGGTGCTGACCCTGACCCGCGAGGAGTCGCTCGGTGAGCGGCTGCCCCTGACGATAGAGGTGCTGCAGGATCAGCAATGGCTCCCGTGGTCATCCTGCCCCGCGGTCTTCCAGGCGGGCGAGGCCACCGCGACCGTGACCGTTCCTCACGATGTCTTCTCGACGAGCGTCGTCGAAAGCGGCTACCTGACCCTGCGGGTACGTGCGGTCGACGGGTACGACACGGACGATGCCACGGTAACCGTGTACGTCGTCTCGCAGGAAGGACCCGCCGTCAGGGTCTTCTTCGACCAGGACACCTACGAGTTCGCGGAAGACGACAAGGGTGCGACCGTGGTTCTGGTCGCAGAGGCCGCGCACGGCATGCCGCGCGGGACCGCGATTGCCTTTTCGCTGGCCTCGAAGAGCGGGACCGCGATCGGCGGCGAGGACTTCCGGTCGGTCAGCCGGCAGATGGCCCTGCGGGAAGAGGACTACTCCTTCCAGGACGGCGCGTGGCAGGTACGCCGCCGGATGCCGGTGACGCTCTTCGACGACCAGGTCCGCGAAGGCGACGAGACCTGCGACCTCGTCCTCGGGAACGTCCCGGATTCTCCGAGCGACCTGGGGCTCAGGGCCGTGACCCCGGTGGACATCACGGATGACGAGGACATCCCCGAGATGGAACTGCGCCTGAGCGGGAACGAGATCGACGAAGAGGGCGAGACCTCCGCCAGCGCGACGGTGGCGATCACGAACGGCAAGGTCTTCGCGACGGACCAGGTGGTGACGTTCAGGCTCGGCGGCTCGGCCACCGAGGGGGCGGACTACAAGGTCTCACCCGCCGATGCCGATCGGTCCGTCCCGGGCCATCAGTTGGTGCTGACCCATGGCTCCAGCTCGGTGAGCGTGACCTTCAGCGCACAAGACGACGATGTCGACGACCCCGGTGAGGCAATCGAGATCTCGGTGACCCACGCCGGCCATGCAATCGGCAGCGGGAGCATTCACATCCGGGATCACGAACCCCCTGCGGGCCCGGCCGTGGCGGTCACCTTCGACGAGGTCCGGCCATCCCGGAATCCCCATTTCAAGTGGGCCGCGACAGGCCCGTTCATGGCGCGCTTCACCTTCAGTGAGCCGGTGCGGCACTTCGCACAGGAGAACATCGACTGGGGGACTCAGGCGGAAACGACGGTGGACGGCACGCCCATCGGGGTGCTCATGTGGGATTTCACCGAGGTTCGGAGAGGTGTGGAATACAGTGTCAGGATCATGCCCACACAGAACGGCGGGCTGTGGATCGGTGTCGACCCGGGCGAAGTCACTTCGGTGGCTACGGGCGCTGGAAACCAGCACGGGATCAGTCCTGTGGGCATCGAGTTTCCTCCGAATCGGTTGCTGGTCGCGCCGAGCGAACTGACGGTGGCCGAAGGAGGCGGGCAGAGGGCCGACTTCCTGGCCGTGCTCACCAGCGCACCGACCGGCGCGGTGACGGTGACGATGAGCGGAACGGCAGGCACGCAGGTCAAGCTCGACCCCTCCACCCTGGAATTCTCGCGGAAACACTGGAACTCGTCGCACCACGTGACGGTAACGGGCGGCGTGGACGCCGACCGGAAGGACGAGACGGTCACGCTGACACTGGCCGCGTCGGGCGGCGGGTATGACGGCAAGAGTGCCGAGGCCACAGTCACGGTACGAGACACCCGGTCGGACAGCGGCGGCGACAGCGACGGAGACATCGTGGACGAGGCGTCGGACCTGATCCTTGTCGATGACGTAACTCCGGAGGCCGCCGCAGCCGCGCTGTTCGGCGAGAAGGGCCTCGGCGAGGCGCAGCTTGGCGCCCTCGACCGGCTGGGCAACGGGAATGGAGCCTACGATCTCGGGGATGTGGTCTCCTGGATCGAGCGGTGCGGGCGGGGTGGGGCGAGCTGCGGAGCAACCTCGGCGGACGCCTCGAAGGCAGCTTCCGGCACCGGGGCGTTGGCCGCGGCCGGGCCGGGCAGCCGACCCGGTCAGCGACGGCAACGCCATTCCGGTTCCAGGCGGAAGCGATCGCCATGGCAGCGTCGCGTCGGTACGGCCGGGGGGTCGCGTCGGCGCGCCGACCGGCCATCCAGCCGCCACCCGAGGCGGGCCTGGCATGGATTCGTGCTCCTGCTTGCCGCCACGATCACCTGGGGATGCGCTGAGGACATCGTGCGACCTCAGGCCGAGCCGGATCCCGGCGCGCTCACGGTCTGGCTGACAACGCCGAACGACGGCGGCGGCAGCGGTGCCATGCTGGTCGTGGACGGCCCGGGCATCGAATCGGTACGGGCACCCGGCCACGAGCTCTTCCAGTCCGGCGACCCGTCGTCGAAGCGGATCATCGTGTCCGGGACGCTGACCACCGGACCTGTCCTGAGAATCGAGGTCGCCGACAGGACGCTCAGCGACCGGTACCGGGTGGAAATCCTGCAGGTCGCGGGTGATGACTACACTCTCGGGGACCCGTCGTCCTACAGGGCGATGATCATGCGGTAACGCTCCGGAGACGACCCCGGGTCGGCAGAAGGCACCCTCGGCCCCTCCGCCCAACCCTAACGTTACGTGAGGGTTGAGCGGGGGGGCCGATCTGCGAGCGTGGGCCTTATGTTGCAATCATGAGCCAACCACGCCGCACACCAGCCAGGGCGAGCGTCGCCGTCATCGGGGCCGGCATCGTCGGCAACTGCCTCGTCGAGCATCTGGCTCGGCTCGGCTGGGACGACCTGGTGCTCATCGACAAGGGCCCGCTCCCCAACCCCGGCGGCTCCACCGGCCACGCCTCCAACTTCATCTTTCCCACCGACCACGGCCGCGAGATCGCCCTGATCACGCTCGAGAGCCAGCGCCAGTACGAAGCGCTCGGCGTCAACACGACCTGCGGCGGAGTCGAGGTCGCCCGCACCGAAGCGCGCATGGAGGAACTCCGGCGTCGAATGACCTCGGCCCGCGTCTGGGGCATTGAGAGCGAGCTGCTGACGCCGGCGGAAGTCGTCGGGAAGGTGCCGTTCGTCAACCCGGACGTGATCCTCGGCGGCTTCCATACCCCGACCGTCTCCGTCGTCGACTCGGTCAGAGCGGGCACGATCATGCGCGAGCGGGCGCTGGCCAGGGGCGTCCTCACCGTGCTCGACGAGACCGAGGTCACCGGCATCGAAGTGGACCCGGCGCCCTTCGGCCGCCCCCGGATCCGCGCAGTGGCCACGACTCGCGGCACCATCGAAGTCGACCACGCGGTCATCGCATGCGGCGTCTGGAGTCCGCGCATCGCCGCCATGGCCGGGGCCACGATCCCGCTCACCCCGGCCGTGCACCAGATGGCCGACTTCGGTCCCGTCGAGCTCTTGCTGGAGACCGGCAACGAGATCGGCTACCCGATCGTGCGCGACATGGATTCGTTCATGTATGAAAGGCAGAGCGACGGCCTCATGGAGGTGGGCTCCTACGCGCATCGCCCCATCCTGATCCGGCCCGAGGAGATTCCCTCCATCGCCGATGCGGAACTTTCCCCCACCGAGCTGCCCTTCTCACCGGGCGATTTCGCGCCCCAACTCAAGCACGCCCACGAAATCATGGGCGAACTCCTGTCCGGCACCGAAATGCAGTATGCCATCAACGGCCTGCTCTCCCTCACCCCCGACACCCAGCAGCTGCTGGGCGAGACCGCCGAGGTGGCCAACCTCTGGTCGGCGGCTGCGGTCTGGGTGCGGGAAGGTCCGGGATCGGCGCAACTCGTCGCCGAGTGGATGACCCACGGCTACCCGCGCCTCCTGGACCCGCACGGCTCGGACATCACCCGATTCCAGCCGCACGAGCGCACCGGGCATCACGTCCGCGCCCGCTGCCGCGAGCACTTCCCCAAGACCTACGGGATCGTCCACCCGCGCGAGCAGTGGGAGTCGCGACGCGGCGTCAATCGCTCGCCCTTCCACCCCCGCACCGAGGCGCTTGGCGCCGAGTACTTCGAGGCCCGGGGCTGGGAGCGACCGCAGTGGTACGCCTCGAACGAGGACCTGGTGGCGCGCTACAACGTCCCGGACCGCCCGCACGAGTGGGACCGGCGCTGGTGGTCGCCGATCATCAACGCGGAACATCTGCACCTGCGCGAGAAGGTCGGCGTGGTGGATCTTGGCGCCTTCCAGATCTTCGACGTGTCGGGGCCCGGCGTGGTCCCGTACCTGGAGCGGATGGCGGTCAACAAGTGCGACCGTCCGGTCGGAAGCTCGATCTACACACCGCTGCTGACGCCGGACGGCGGCTTCCGCGCCGACCTGACCATCCAGCGGCTGGCAGCCGATCGATTTCGCATTGTCACCGGCGTCTTCGACGGCGCGCGCGACGCCTTCTGGTTCCGCAAGCACCTCCCCGCGGACGGTTCGGTACAGTTCGAGGACAGGTCTTCCGCGATCTGCACCCTTGGGGTGTGGGGCCCCCGCGCGCAGGCGCTGCTCGCCGGCATCGCCGACCGCGAACTCGGCCAGGCGGAGTCCCCCTACGGCACGGCGCGGCACGCCCTGATCGACGGCATCCCGGTAACCATGCTCCGGATCTCCTACGTGGGCGAAGGCGGCTGGGAGATCTACACGCGAACGGAGCACGGCCTCGCGCTCTGGGACGCGATTTGGGGCGCGGGGCGCGACTTCGACCTCCGGCCCGTCGGCATCGGCGTCTACGGCACCACGGGACGCATGGAGAAGGGCTACCTGCTGATGGGCTCCGAGCTCACTTCCGAGTACTCGCCGGTCGAGGCCGGGCTGGTGCGGCCCCACGTGAAACGGGCGGACTTCATCGGCAAGGCCGCCTACCTGAAGGCCCGCGAGCAGGGCCCGGCGGCGAAGATCTGCACGCTCACCATGGACGACCACGCGAGCGCGTCGGGTGCCGCCCGCTTTCCCACCGGCGGGAACGAGCCGATCCTGACGCTCGGCGGCGATCGCATCGTGGACGCGCTGGGAAGGGAGTCCCGCGTGACCTCGGCCGGCATGGGCCCGTCAATGGGCAAGTATCTCCTGATGGCCTACCTGCCCGCGGAGCGCGCCCAAGTCGGCGAGCGGCTGCAGGTGATGTACATGAACGAGTGTTTTCCGGTCACCGTGGCGGCGGTCGGCGGGGCGCTGTTCGATCCGAGCGGCAGCCGGATGAGGGGGTAGCAGGGTACCCTCGGTAGGGCGCGTCGGCCCCGCGTTACATTCCGAGGTGTGGTCGTCGAGCCCACATCGGTTGCGTACCCTTGGGGGATATGGTCAAGCAATATCCGGGGAGATGGGCGCGCTGGGTCGCCTCGTGCAGCCGTCTACCTCGCCGCATCCTCGCCCCGCGCATGCGCCACCTCGCGCGCACTCGGGTTGGCCGACGGACGGAAGGGGATCTCGCACACCCGCGCCCAGTCGGGCTCGCCCGGCTCGCTTGCGTACTCGTCCGGCAGCCACACCGTGAGCTTCGTGCCGACCGCCGACATCCCGACCGGCACGTAGCCCATCGCGATGTTGCATCCGAGTTCAGGCGCGTGCCAAGGCGAAGTGAGATATCCGACCGGATCACCCCCGTCGGGGCCGGAAACCAGCCAGAAATCGGGCGCGTAGTCGTCGATCGGTTTGCCGCCGATCTTCATTCCCGCCATGACCATGCTGAACGGCGGGCGGCCGGCCTCGATCTCCGCGCGCATCCGCTCGAGCGCGGCCCGGCCGATGTAGTCGCCCTTCTTCTCGCGGGGCACCTGGTAGCCGAGGTTGCACTGGAAGGGCACGGTTTCGTGGTCCATGTCCTGGCCCCACGAAAGGATGCCCGCCTGGATGCGCCGCTGGTGGCCGGGGGCGATCACCATCAGCTGGTGCGCCTTTCCGGCCTCGAGGATCGCGGCCCACAGCTTCTCGGCGTGCAGGGTCGCGTCCCGCAGGTAGATTTCGTAGCCCTTCTCGCCCGAAAAGCCCGACTGCGAAATCACCACCAGACAGCCCGCGATCTCGGCTTCCATGAGCCCGTAGTAGGGAATGCGGCGGATCCCGTCGCCCACGAGGTCGGCCATCAGCGCCAGCGACTTCGGCCCCTGGATCTGCAGCGGACAGACGTCGATCTCGTCGATCTCGACATCCATCCGCAGTCCCACGTTGACGCCCTGGAGCCAGAAGAGCAGGTCGGAATCCGCCAGCGAGAACCAGAACTCGTCGGCGGACAGGCGAAGCAGCACGGGATCGTTGAGGATGCCGCCCCGCTCGTTGCAGAGGATGACGTACTTCCCATGCATCGGCTCGATGCGGGTGGCGTCGCGGGTGATGACGTAGTCGGTGAACCTCTCGGCGTCCGGTCCCCGCACGCGGATCTGGCGCTCGACGGCGACGTTCCACAGCGTGACGTGCTTCGTCAGCGCCTCGTGCTCGGCCGCGGCCCCGCCATCCTCGGGGCGCACGTAGCCGCGCGGGTGGTAGATGCGGTTGTAGGTCGTCGCGCGCCAGCAGCCCGCTTCGTGGGACAGGTGCCAGTACGGAGATTTCCGGACGCGGGTGGAGATGAGCAGCTCCACTGGGGTCCGGCCGCTCTGGCGAAGGTTGATCGGTACGATGCGGTCCGACTGATCGACGGTATCCGGTTGATGGGGCATGGCTCTACGGGATTTTCGGGTCGGCGGTTGCGGCGCCCTCACGGAGGTCGGCGGCGGCGGGGGGGGCGTGACGAGGATGTCCGCCGCGGGCCGAGGCGCGCAAGGGTGCGACGGTGTAGTGCCATCCCACTGTAACGTCGGGGGCGTGATCCCGTTCAGCCGGCCCGACGCATCTCCGCGTTCCTGGCCCGACGCGCTTCCGCCTTCCCGGCCCTGGTGGCAGACGGCAGGACCTTCCACTCGCCATCTCCCCAGTCCACGATCCAATCCGCCGGGCGGCCGCCGCGGCAATGCTGCAACTCGACGCGCCATCGGCCGCCGTCCGCTTTCGGCTGCCTCCCGTCACCGGGCATCCGGCCCCGGGAACCGGCGTCCTCCCCCCCCGCCCCCCCCGGGGCGGCCGTCACCCGCCAGCGGCTGACGGCCGCCCGCACCCCCGCCCCACCCCGCCGCCGCCCACCATCACGGCGCGACAGCACCAGCCCCAGCACCCCCGTCCCCTCGGCGGCCAGCATCAGGCGCCGCCCCGCCGCCAGGCCGATCCCTCCCGCCCCGGCCACCCCTCCCGTCTCGGCCACCACCCCCCTCACGGCCCGGCAGCGGAGCGCTTCCTCCATGGCCCAGAGCATGTCCTCCTGTCGGCGCAGCCCCGATACGACCAGCAGCTGCCCGGCCTCGATCCCGAACCGGACCAGCCCGGGCGCGTACAGGTCGTCGCCGCGGGCGAGCCAGAGGAGTGCGCCGCGCCGGGTGCCACCGCGCGGGCTGGCGACCGCCGCCCGGGTCCCGGCGCTCGGTGTCGGCGCCCCGGCGCGCCCCCTGGCCGCCAGGGCACGCGCCAACAGCGCCGCGCAGAACCCGGTGGCGGCTTCATCCCCCGCCACTTCGTGGATGCAGCCCAGGCGCAGCCCGCCCCCCGGGAGGGTGTGGTCGATCTCTGAAACACCCAACGGCAAACGCGGCTCGTCCGGCGATCCGGCTTCCTCGATTCCACGGATCGTGCGGCGGAGCGCTTCCGCGGCTTCTCGCCTGGTCTTCGGCAGATTGGACATGGGCCGGACAGTATACCGAACAAACACCGTATATGCAATGCATCGCCGCGGCGCATGGGGCGGGCCGAGTTTCTTGCCGCTTTTCGCATGCGCACACCCGCAGCCCGCGGACAAGATCCCCCCGGCATTCGAGCGGCGATGCATCCGGGCTGGACCGCTTCGCTCTGCGTTGCTCCTCGGGCGAATAGCAAGGCTATTCCCCTTTCGTCGCGCCTTGCCAGCCCGGCGCCTCACCGCTCTCGGTGCTCGTGCGGACTTGTCCACGGACTGCTAGGTTTTCCCCCGATCCATTTTGGAAACCCCTGGAAGAGGTCATCGCATGTTCGCTAGACAGTTGCTGGCTGGCTCCCTGATCCTGTTGTCCGGCTGCTCGCTGGCCTTTGTCGACGGCCCGCCGGACTTCATCCCCGCCGATCAGCCTGTACCTCCCGGGTCGTGCAGCGTCGAGAGGGTCCTGCCCATTCTGGACGCCGTCGGAGCCGGGGCCTTCCTGATCGCGGCCCTCACCAGCGACGAAGGGGATGCCGTGAGATTCGGCGCGGTCGCTGGCGGAGGACTCGGTTTTTCCTCCTACACCGGATTCCGCAGGGTGAGCAGCTGCAAGGAAAGGCTATTCATGCAGCCGGTCGGCCCGCCTGTCGACACGGTGCTCGTCGGGCTCTTCGGCGAGACCACTCCGCTCTTCGGCTGGACCACTCCGGTCCTGGCCGAGCCACTTCTCCCGGACCCGATCTTCACCAGGGTTTACCCGAACCGCGGCCTGACGGGAAGCGGCATATGGCCGAAGCGGAACTGACTGCCGCCGCCGACACCGTCCTCCACGACGAACTCCGCGGCCGTTTCGGCGACCGCTATTCCACCGCCGCCGCCGTCCGCGAGCATCACGGCAAGGACGACTCGCACCACCCCGTGATTCCGCCCGACGGGGTGGTCTTCGCGGAGTCGACCGAGGAAGTCGCGTTCACGGTGCGGGCCTGTGCGCGGCACGGCACGCCGGTGATCCCCTTCGGCGCCGGCACCTCGATCGAGGGGCATGTGCAGGCGGTGTGCGGCGGGATCTCCATCGATATGAGCGGGATGAACCGGGTGCTGGCGGTCCGGCCCGACGACCTCGACGCGACAGTCGAGGCGGGGGTCACGCGGATGCAGCTCGACCGCGAGCTCAGGGGCACGGGGCTGTTCTTTTCGGTCGACCCGGGGGCCGACGCGACGCTCGGCGGGATGGCGGCCACGGGTGCGTCGGGGACGACCACGGTGCGGTACGGCGCCATGCGCGACAACGTGATCTCGCTCACGGCAGTGCTGGCGAGCGGCGAGGTGGTGCGGACCGGCGGGCGGGCGCGGAAGTCGTCGGCCGGGTACGATCTCACCAACCTGCTGGTCGGGTCGGAGGGGACGCTGGGGGTGATCACCGAACTCACGGTGCGCCTGCATCCGGTGCCCGAGGCGATGGCGGCCGCCGTGTGCGCCTTTCCGGGCATGGAGGAGGCCGTGGGGTCGGTGGTGGAGGCCGTGCAGATGGGGATTCCCGTCGCGCGCGCGGAGCTGCTCGACGGGACGGCCATGCGGGCGGTCAACGGCTATTCGGGGTACGCCTACGCCGAGTCGCCGACCGTGTTTTTCGAGTTCCATGGTTCGGAGGATGAAGTGCGGGCGCACGGTGCCCTGATCGAGGAGATCAGCCGCGGCCTCGGGGGGACCGCCTTCGAATACGCCCGCCAGCAGAACGAGCGGGCCCGGTTGTGGAAGGCCCGCCACGACGCCTACCCCGCGCTGCTGGGGCTGCGGCCCGGCTGTCACGGCCTGACCACCGACGTCTGCGTGCCCGTCTCGCGGCTGGCCCGCTGCATCGCCGAGAGCGAGGAGGACCTGAAGACGGCCTCGATGCCCTGGGGCGTCGTGGGGCACGTCGGCGACGGGAACTTCCACGCGGTCTTCATCATCGACCCCGACTCCGAGGCGGAGCTGGCCGAGGCCGAAGCGATCAACGAGCGAATCGTGCGGCGGGCGCTTGCGATGGAGGGCACCTGCACCGGCGAACACGGGATCGGCCTGGGGAAGATCGGCTACCTGGAGTCCGAGTTCGGTGCAGTGGGGGTGGCGGCGATGCGGGCGGTGAAGGCGGCGCTCGACCCGCAGGGGATCATGAATCCGGGGAAGGTCGTGGTTTGATTCTGGCAGCCACGGCGCTCACGCATTCGTTACGTAAAGAGAACATTATAAAATGTCATGTTCTCCTTACTCCAAGCAGCAGCGCGCCGATGGAAATCAGGACCAGAGCGGCCGCGGCCGGCAATCCCGCCTGCGATGCGTTGCCGACGGGAGCAGCCGGCTCGAACGCGGGCGCCCGGTCCCAGTCCACCTGATCCATCGGCGCAGCCGAGAACAGAACCGGCTGGAAATGGACCTTGAGACGCTCGTGATACCCCCGGACTGCCTCCTGGTAGGCCAGTTGCGTGCCGAGGTCGGCGGACGAAAGCCGGTCGAGCGCGATCTGGGTCGCGAGCGGCGGCACCAGCAGTGACCACCGGCGGGCCCATTCGTCCCGCCGCGTCAGGACATCGCGATAGGCGCGCGAGGCATCCCGGGCGGCCTGGTCGCCGCGGTGATTCATCGCGTAGTACCAGGCCCACGTGAACTCGTCTTCGGGGACAGTCTGATCGCTCCACTGGGGGTAGTCCTCGAAGAAGCCGTCCATCGTCGCCGCCTTGGGAAGATCCCACGCTTCGTGATATCCCTGGCGCTGGTGCACGGTCAGCTCCAGGGCCTCGGGCACGGGGTGCAGGAGCGCGTTCGTCAGGCTCAGGACCGCCGGAGCCAGGAAGGTGAGCGCCACCCATGCGCCCACCAGGATCATCGCGTTGGCGGTCGAGGAGCGGCGCCCGCCGGCGACGCCCAGGCAGAGCGCGAACCAGAACAGGGTATGCAGGGCGATCAGCAGGGCCGCCCAGCCCGCACGGCCATCGGCATCGATTCCCGCAAGGAATGCCCCGACAAGAACCAGCGACGCGACCAGGCCCGCCGCGAGTATCACGCGTGCGCTGATCTTTGCGGCAACGAGCCGCCGGGGTCGGGCGAAGAGCCGGGCCATCTCCCAGGTGCCGCGCTCGCGCTCGCCCGAAACGATGTCGTAGGTGACGGCAATGACGAAGAGCGGAAGCAGGGCGACGAGAATGAAGGCAAGGTCGAGGTGTCCCGCGGCCGCGAGGCGCGGATTCACTGTCTCGTGTTCGTACAGCTGCCCTTCGAGCGCCAGCAGCCGTATGCGCAGGTTGGCCGTCTCGACCTCCGTCCTGCCGCTGGCGAGCGCCGACAATCGGGACGGTGGCTGTGATGCCGGAAAGGCCAGGTAGTACAGCGGCTCGCCCGCTTCCGTAGTCGGGGGATAGATGGAGGAGAGATACGCGAGCTGATCCCGGTAGGCGGTTTCGGCCGCTGCAACGGCGGCCTCGGCCGCCTGAATCCTCCGATTTCCCTGCCAGCCCGCATACACTCCCAGCCCCAGCAGCAGAAGCACCGCAGAAGCGATGCCGCCGGAGCGGATCACCCGGGCGAATTCAAGCCGGATCAGGCGCATCCACGCCATTGCGTTTTCGGACCTCATCCTGTCGGCTCTCGAGCTCCTGCCGGCGCTCACGATCCGGAGCCGTCCACACCCACGCGCGGCAGCCGCTTTCGCCCCAGTCCAAGGCCCGCAAGGGGAAGAACGACCCACAGGCCCAGCGCGGCCAGCGACTGGGGACGATCGGCCACAGCCCGCCGGAGCGAGGGCGGATTCGTCCGGAAGACGGGGAATCGCGTCCATTCCTGCCGCGCAATGCGCTGGGCGCGGTCGTTCTCGTACCTGATCTCGTGGACGTGCAGGTCGTTGAGGCGCTGGATGATGTTATAGCGGTGGGCCTCGGCCTGCGCGCGGAACGCCTCCACCGCTTCCGGTCCGGTTCCCGCCGCCGCCATCGACAGGTCCCGGGCCGCCAGGTAGGGAGTGAACAGCCCGAGCCACGACATGACCCGGTCCTGTCGGCGATGGGCGGCGACCAGTTCCTGCTGTTGTTCCTCGTTGATTCGGCTGGTGACCGCCTCTCCCTCGCGGCTTACGACGCCTCCCCAGTTGATCGGCAGTTCGTCAACGGACTCCACCTCGTAGCGCGCCAGGTACTCGTCGCGCAGCGCGCTGAAGAAGGGGTCGTCCGGGTTGTGGCTGTCTCCCACTCCCCTCTGCGCCTCCTCGACCTGGGCGGTGAACTGCGCACGCGACGGGATGGGGTGAAGCGCGGCCGCGAGGGAGGCGCCGAGGCGCGGGGCGGCAACGCAAAGCGCAACCCAGATGGCCACGAGTTGGGCGAGGGCGGCCCGGGAAGAGGCTCTGCGCGACGAGACCCACACGGTCAGCAGCACCCATCCTGCCAGGTACGCCGCGTAGATTGCCGCGAGCGCCAGCATCCGTGCGACCGAGGGCCGGTCTCCGCCTCCGACGGCGACGAATGCGGCCGCGACCAGTCCGATGGGAAGGGCCGCTGCCACGGCGACCGCCCCGAGGCCCAGCGCCTTCCCTGCCATGATCTGCGCCGGAGTCGCGCCCTGGGCCAGGAGCAGCCGAAGCGTACCCCGTTCCCTCTCGCCGCTCACCGACGCAAAGCCCGCCGCCACCACGAACAGCGGCAGGAGCAGCCCCAGCACGGCGGCCGGCGTGAGACGCCCGAAGCGCAGCAGTGCGGTCGCATGTCGCGCGTCGCCGAAGCTGGCGCTGTTCTGCCGGTGCCCCTCCAGAAAGAGCGAGGTCCCCGCGTAGGCGCCGACGCCCGGGTCGAAGAACGCCAGGGGCGCCTCCTCGCGGAAGACCAGGAAGCCGTAGTGGATCACCCGGTGCGGATGACGATCCGGCTGCTCCGCCCACTGGCGATCGACCAGCGCCTGATAGCGGGCACGCTGTTCGGCCTCGCTCGCTGTGTGGTGTCGGGCCCCGAGCACGGAGACGACTCCCAGCGAGACCACGAGCGCCAGCAGAAAGAGGACGTAGCGATCCTCGCGCATCGTACCGATCTGCCGCCGCGCAATGAGCAGCGTGTTGCGGAGACCCACCTATTCGGCTCCCCGCACTCGCCCAAGCCCCACGCCCGCACCCAGGCCCACCAGCAGCACAAGCCCGCCCAGAGCTGTCATTGGAGCCGCTGCACGGCGTGTGGCGTCGCCGGGATCCTCCTCCACCGCACGATAGACCGGCACCTGTGGCAGGACGCTGGCCGTCATCTGTTCGTCGGCGAGGATGGCCGGGACGAAGAAATCGCGCCACTCCTCGGCGAAGGCGCGCACCTGGTCGCGGAAATGGGCGTAGCGCGCGTCACCCGTTCCTGCGGCGTCGATGAGCACGTCCTGCGCCAGCAGTGCCGGCGACAGGTACCGGTAGCGGCGAACCAGGCGGATCTGCTCGGCGCGCCGGGCGTCGTGCTCGGCGGTCACCACCTCGACCTGCTGGTTCACAGCGTCCGTGGCGGCCCACGACAGGGCCCCGAAGCCCGGATCGTCGGCCACGACTCCCTCGGCCATCTCGGGGTGGTCTTCGAGGTAGCGCGCGAGCAGTTCGCTGCGGCTGTTCACCGCCTCGTTCGAGGCTTCGCGCTGGACCGTGATCATCTCCACGCGCGAAGGAAGCGGGTGCAGCAGGTCGGCGGCGATGTTGATCGCCGCGGGGAGCACCACCACCAGCACGAGCCAGGCGCCGACCAGCACCGTGGCGTTCCAGGCGGAGGTCCGCCGCAGCGTGTTGACCCACGCCGCCAGCGCGAACCAGAAGAGGGCGTACGCGACGACCGCGCCGCACCAGAGCAGCATCCGCCCCGGCGAGCCCGCCCCGCCCGTCGCCAGCAGGCCAACCACGGCGACCGCGAGCACCAGTCCGACCGCCAGCATCGCCCGGAAGGCCAGCTTTGCCGCCACGATGCTCCAGACCCGCACGGGCTGGGACAGCGTGAGCGCCAGCGTCCCCCGCTCGCGCTCCGCGGAAAGGACGTTGAAGCTGAGGGCCAGCACCAGGAGTGGAAGCAGGTAGACGACCACGAAGGTCAGGTCGAAGCGCCCGGCCATGAGGTTGACCGGATTCTCTACCTCGCCGTTCTGCTGCAGCGTCGACTCGTTGGTGTAGATGTTGACGTCGTAGTAGTACGGCAGCAGGTCGCTCTGCCCGACCGCCAGGACCGACAGCGGCCCCGGCTCGAGAGTCGCGGTGTGGCTGCCGCTCGAGCCGCCCATCACGAAGGGCGACCTTGGGTCGGCGAACTGCGAAGCGGGCTCGCCGCCGGCCGCGATGTGAGCCAGTTCCTCCGCGAAGCCGGCCGCGCGCTCGACGTTCCGGGTATGCGCGGAATCGATGTTGCGCTCCTGGAAGCGAGTCCACACCACGCCGTTGGCGAGCGCGTAGACGAGAAGCACGCCGAAGAGCCCGAGCGCGATCCGAAGCGCCGGGTCCGCCCGAAGCAGGCGCCACTCCTTGCGAAGCACGGTGCGGGCCGTCATCCTAGCCCACCTCCGCGCGCCGCACGCGCACCCTTGCGACGACGATCGCGCCGCCCAGCCACGCCGAGAGCACGATCAGCGACAGGACTCGATTGCCCAGCACCCACCCCAGCCCCGGGGCGGCGTAGTCCAGCGGCGGCACCTCCTCCCACAGTTCGCGCCCGGCGGCGTAGGTGAAGTCGCCGCTGCGCGAGTTCATCGCCATGTCGTTGTTCATCAGCAGCACCATCTCGCGCCGGTAGGTCTCGGCGGCGGTCGCGAAGTGCCGGTGCTGCTCCACGTCGGTTCCGGCCAGCCCCATGGAGAGAGCGCGCACGGCGAGGAGCGGCGCCGCGGCCGCCACCGCTTCGTGCACGACGGTCTGGCGCTCGAAGGTATCCCACAGGGCGCCGTAGTTGCGGTCGAAGATCTGGTTGCTGAACTCCTCGCTCTCCTGCAGGTAGATGCCCGTCTCATTCACCGGGAGCTCCTGGACCGAGTCCACCCCGTGCTCCTCCAGCAGGGCCTGGGTGATCGCGGCCCGGTCCGGGGGCGCGATGCCGTCCACGCCGGAGTCCAGGTCCTGTTCCATCGTGCGGGCGAACTCCAGCGCCGAGGGCGTGGGGTGCAGCCACTTCGACAGGTCCACCGCGACGCGCGGCGCGACGAAGCCGTTCACCACCCACACGGCCAGCAGCACCACGAGCGCGGTGCGCGCCGACCGCGCCCAGGCGGAGACGGCCAGCGAAATCGCGAGGAAGGCGCCGAAGTAGACCAGATAGATGCCGGCGAGGACCGCGCCCCGGGCCAGGGGAGAGGCGGCCGGACCCGGAGTTGCGACCACCAGCGCCGCCGCACCCACCGCGGCCGCCGGCACCAGAAGAAGCGCCAGCGCGCCCGAGAGGCCCAGCGCCTTGCCGGCGGCCAGCTCCCGCCGTCCGACCCCGGTTGCCAGCAGCTGCCGCAGCGTGCCCCGCTCCCGCTCGCCTGCAAGCGCGCCGAAGGTGAGCAGGATGATGAGCAGGGGAACCAGATGCTGCAGCACCTGGGCCGCCGTCAGCGCCCCGATTCGCTGCGCCGCACTGGCGTCCTGGGCCGGACGGAGCATGAAGTCGTTCTGCCGGTGGGCCTCCAGCCACACCGACGTGCCGGCGTAGGGGTCCACCCCGTCGTCGACGAACGACAGCGCCAACCGGGGCTTGAAGGCGTAGATGCCGTAGTGAGCCGCGGAGTGCGGGTTCTTCTCGCCCTGGTCCTCCCAGTGGTCGCGGGCCGTGGCCTGCGCGGCCTGCCGCTCACGCTGCACCTTCTGCGACTCCACCCATCCGTGGCCCAGGGAGACGAGCAGCAGCGATCCCACCAGGATCGAGCACCAGCGGAACCGGCCGTCCCGCAGCACGTCGGTAAACTCCTTGCGGACTATGTGCCTGATCATTGACTTCTCCTAGTCGTGCATGTGTTCCAGATAGATGCGCTCAAGATCGGCGTGGCCGATCTCGTCCGTGCTCAGCTCGGTGACCAGGCGTCCGTAGCGCATGATGCCCACACGGGTCCCGGTCTCCTTGGCGCGAAACAGGTCGTGGGTCGCCATGAGCACCGCGACTCCGCGATTCCTGAGCCGCTCGACAAGCGCCGAAAACTCGTTCGCGGCCTTGGGGTCGAGACCGGACGTCGGCTCATCGAGCAGGAGGGCATCGGCCTCCTTGGCGATGGCGATCGCGATGCCGACCTTCTGCCGCATGCCCTTGGAGTAGTCGGATACGCGCCGATCGACATCGTCGCGCTCCAGGCCGGCTTCGACCAGGATCTCGGTGAGTCGTTCCCGGTCCAGCGATCCCTTCCCGCCCAACGCGGCGAAGTACTCCAGGTTTTCGAGTCCGCTGAGATTGCGGTACAGCATCACCTGCTCGGGTATGTATGCGAGCCGCTGCTTCGTCTCGCGGTCGTGCGCGGACACGTCCAGGCCGGAAACGAAAGCCTGGCCGCCCGAGGGCGACACGAATCCGAGGAAGAGGTTGATGGTGGTGGTTTTCCCCGCGCCGTTTGGGCCGAGTAGGCAATAGACCTCTCCCGGCGCTATGGCCAGGTCGAGGGAGTCAAGGGCTCGGGTGGCGCCGTAGTTCTTGCTGAGTCCGCGGGCTTCAAGGAGGGGCGTGTGCCCCGCCCGCGATTCGCCGTTCTGCATGTGGTTCCATCTCTCGTGTTGGGTACGCCGTCACCGGCGCAACCATGGACAGGTCTTCCGCCGACGCTCGGGTCGGCAGAGGGGCTCATGGCTATGGAGAGATGGGAAGCGGAGGAGCGCGGCTGCGATGAGGGGAGAGATGGATGACCGCGGGAATCAGCCGCTGGACGGGAGCCGCCGGGGCGTGCAGCGCGCCCGGCTCGACGATGACCGGTGTGTTCGCAGCGGATGTCGGCACGCCCTGGTGGCCGATCTTGCAGAAGGAACACGG
The DNA here is from genome assembly GCA_965211645.1 of Longimicrobiales bacterium. Lineage (GTDB taxonomy): Bacteria > Gemmatimonadota > Gemmatimonadetes > Longimicrobiales > Gaopeijiaceae > Bin94. The sequence continues at coordinate 2,828,958 of OZ242947.1, forward strand.
GGCCGACAGGTCGGCTTCGGTGTGCGCGTGAGAGCCCTCGACGATGGTGAAGATGAGCAGCGAAAAGCCGATGGCGATTCCAACCAACGAACGCATGCCTCCCGGCGATCCACGTAGACCGATCAGATGGGCCATGGTTCGTTCCGCCTTTCCCGCAGACTCACACACCGGCCTCGCGAGGCCGGCACCGATACCGAAACGTACCATGGGGTCGACCGGCCACTCAAGCCAGGCGACGTGGGCAACCGGGTCTGGAAGCGCCGCAGGGAGAGGTGACTTGACGTGATTGCATTGCAATCATATAATCTTCCCTGGCCACAGGCTGAACGCGTCAAGCGCCAGGGTACGGAAAGGAGGCCGGTGATGGCCAGTATCACGATCCGCAAACTCGACGACGCAGTGAAGGCGAAGCTGCGAGTGCGAGCGGCGACGAACGGTCGGTCGATGGAGGAAGAGGCGCGTATGATCCTGCGCGAGGCGGTCGAGGAGCAGGACTCGGCAAAGGGGCTTGGGACAAGGCTCCACGAGCTGTTCAAACCCTTTGGGGGAGTGGAGTTGGAGATTCCACCACGCGGGCCGATGCGTGCCCCCCCGCATTTTGGCTGAGCCGTTGGAATGTTCGTTCTCGACACAAACGTCGTTTCGGAATTCATGCAGGCGCGCCCGCATCCCTCGGTCCTGCGCTGGCTCGACGACCGGCTGGAGCGCGATCTGTTCGTTACGGCCGTGACCCAGGCCGAGATCCTGACCGGCATCGCCATTCTCCCCGATGGAAGGCGGCGACAGGGCCTGGCCGCTGCGGCCAACCGCACCTTTCACGGGATTTTCGCAGAGCGGGTACTACCGTTCGACAGGGCGGCTGCGCACGCCTATTCCGAAATCGCCGCTGCGAGACGACGCGCTGGCCGGCCGATCTCGCAGGCCGACTGCCAGATCGCCGCCATTGCGGCCTTGCGAGGCGGGACGGTGGTCACACGGAACGTCCGCGACTTTGAGGCAATCGAGATTGCGGTCATCAACCCGTGGGAGAGAGCATAACCGGCAATCCAACTGCGCCGGAGACAACGAGAGACCAATGACCAGACGAGCGAGCATCCTTCCGGCCTGCCTCATCCTGTTCGGCTGTGCGCCGGGCCAGCTTGAGCGTCCTCCCGACTCAGGCCAGCCCCTCGGCCTTACCCTCGAGAACATCTACGGCCCCCGGGGACGCGCCGGTGCCAGCGAAATCAGCCCCGACGGTCGGTACGTGGCGGTGTCGGCCACGGGGCCTGAGGGGTCGGGGGTCTACCTGGTGCCGACTGGCGCCGCAGAGCCGGAGCGAGGCGCTGCGTCAGTCGATGACGGCGGGATGTCCGCCACGCGAGCCCCGACCACCGGCGAATTCTGGGTTGAGGGCGGGTCCCCGTCGTGGTTCCCGGGCAGCGACCGCATCGTCTTCCGGCGCGGCGCCGACCTGTGGACAGTAGCTGTCGGGAGCAGCGAGCCCGACAGGCTCACCGACGACGACGACAACGAACGCGCCGCGCGCGTCTCGCCCGACGGCAGCCTCGTCGCCTTCTACTCGGGCCGCTCCGGCTACCAGGACATCTGGGTGGTCCCCGCCGACGGGTCCGGCGAGCCGCGCCAGGTCATCTTCGAGGCCTTCGCTCCCGACGACTTCCGCTGGTCGCCCGCATGGGCGCCGGACAGCCGCCGGATCGCCTACGTGTCCAACGCCGCCGACTACTGGCACGATGACGTGTGGGTGGTCGATGTCGAGACCCTCGAGGCGCGGCAGGTCTCGCGCACCCTCATGGCCTCGACCGAGCCGGTCTGGTCGCCCGATGGCCAGGAAATCGCCCTGCTGGGCACCCACAAGGACGGCTACTGGTACGAGGACCTCGCCGACATCTTCATCCTCGACCCGGCGGCGGGCACCGAGCGCACGGTCGACATGCAGATCCACGCCACCGACTGGCTGCACCGCATGCGCATCTTCTGGTCCGGCGACGGCGAGCGCATCCATTTCCCGTACCACGAGCGCGGCGACTTCGACCTGTGGTCGGTGCCGGTGGCGGGCGGGGTGGCCACGCGCGTGACCAACATGGGCGGGTCGCTCGGCTCCATCTCCGCTTCTGACGGCGCCGAGGTCTTCGCGTTTACTCGCGCGACTCCGACCCGCGGCTCCGACGTCGACCTCATCCCCTCCGCCGGAGGCCCACTGCGACGCCTCACCAGCTTCGCGGCCGAATGGAACACCGTGGTCGACCCGGTCGAGATCTCCTTCCGCAGCTACGACGGGCTCTACATCCAGGGCTTCCTGTACATGCCGCCGGGTCACACGCCGGGCGAGCGTCACCCGGCCCTGGTGCAGGTGCACGGCGGCGGGACCAACTCGTACCTGCACGGCGAGAACCTCTTCGAGCAGTACCTGGCCTCGCGGGGGTACGTGGTGCTGGCGGTGAACTACCGCGGCGGGTCCGGTTTCGGCCGCGAATTCCAGGACCTCGGCATCAACGACTGGGCCAACGGACAGGCGCGCGACGCGGCGGCGGCCGGCGAGTTTCTGCGCACGCAGGACTATACCAACGGCAAGGTCGGGATCTACGGCTACAGCTATGGCGGGATCACCAGCATGGCGGCGATCGCGCGGGTGCCGGGCGTCTTCGACGCTGCGGTGCCGATGGCCGGGATCTACGACTTCGGCGACGCGTACACGAACGCGGACCGCATCGGCCGCATCTTCATCAGGACCGGTCACTCGGGGTCGCCCGAGGAGCAGCCGGAGATCTACGCCGTCAGCAACACGCTGGCGCGCATCGGCAACATCGACACGCCGCTGCTGATCATGCACGGGGAGCTGGATGTGCGCGCGCCCTACCGCCAGTTCGAGATCGCGGTGGCCGAGCTGGAGCGCCACGGGAAGGTTTTCGAGAGCCGCAGCTATCCGGGTGAGACGCACGGCTTGCGGCCGGCGGCGCGGATCGACATGTACACGCGCGCCGAGGAGTTTTTCGACAGGATGTTGAAAGGGGAAAACGAATGACGACCGCCAGACAAGTCGCCAGCGTCATGACAATCGCGATCGCGATCGCGCTCACTCCCTTCGCCGCGGCGGACGCCGCCGCCCAGGACCTCGTCCTCACCAACGCACGCGTCGTGGACGTGCATGATGGCACGGTCTCGGAGCCCGCCACGGTCGTCATCGAAGACGGCAGGATCGTGGCGATCTCCGACGGCGCCGCCGACGCGCCCGAGGGCGCCGCCACCGTCGACCTCATGGGCCGCTACCTGGCTCCCGGCCTGCTCGACGCCCATGTCCACGTCTCGTCGGTGGCCAACGCCAGACGCGCGCTGCTCTCGGGCGTCACCACCATGCGCAGCATGGGCACCTCACACTACGTCGATGTCGGGATGCGGGAGCTCCAGGCCGCCGGCCATCTCGAAGCCCCGCAGTACCTGGCCGCCGGATACCACGTGCGCCCGCCCGCAGCCGAGGCCTTCTTCCAGGACCACCCCGAACTGGGCCACCTGTACGGCAGCGAGATCCGCGGCGAGGACGCCGTCCGCGCCATGACCGCGGCGATCGTGTCGCGCGGGGTCGACTTCGTGAAGACCAACGCGACCGAGCGGGCCGGCCTCCCCGAAACCGACCCGCGCAGGCAGTTCTACCCGGAAGCCGAACTGCGGGCCATCGTAGACGAAGCGGGCCGCGCAGGCATCCCGGTCGCCGCCCACGCCCACGGGGACGCCGGCGCCAGAGCCGCGGTCGAGGCCGGCGTCCGCAGCATCGAGCACGGCACCTACATCAGCCCCGAGACGCTGGCCATCATGCTCGAGATGGGGACCTACCTCGTCCCGACCATCGCCATCGTCAGCGACCTGACCATCCCCGGCGGCGACTACGACAACGCCGTCCTCAACGTCCGCGGGCGCCACATGCTGCCCCGCGTCCGCGAGATGGCGCGCAACGCCCACGAGATGGGCGTGAAGATCGTCGCCGCGACCGACACCGGCTACGGCCCGGAAAGCACCACCACTCTCGCCCACGAGCTCATCGAATTCGCCGGCATCGGAATGACGCCGCTGGAAGCGCTGAGGGCCGCCACGACCACCGCCGCCGAACTCTTCGGCCTCGAGGACCAGGTGGGCGCCATCGCCCCGGGCCTCGAAGCCGACCTGATCGTCCTGGAGCGCAACCCGCTCGACGACATCGCGGTCGTCCAGGACGTGCTGATGGTGGTCAGCGACGGGAAGGTGGTGGTGCAGCGTGGGGACTGGCCGGGCCAGCGGCCGGTGTCGTAAGGGGCGGGCCCGCGATCGGCAGTAGTGGCCGCCGCGTCACCATATTGTCAACACAACATTACAATATGTAAAGCGGCGTTTACATTTCAGTATCCGCGACGCACACCGCAGGCGCCTCATCCTCCAGCCCCAGCAGCCGGAAATAGTTCTGCCCGAGCGCAATGTTGCGGAACGCTTCGTCATCCACGAACCGCAGAATCCTGCTCGTGACCTCCAGTTCGCCCCTGTACACCTCGAAGTCCTTGTTCGACGACGCGAGAAAGTCCGTCCCCGGCAGGATCCTGTCCGAGTACTCGTTCAGGAACTCGACGTACAGCGGCTGTTGGTCGGCCCGCGAGAAGTAGTTGTCGTCGATGATCCGCCAGGTGATGTCGAGCATCAGGTTCGGGTGGCGGTCCAGCATCGACGTCATGAGCGCGATGTGCTCGGCCGCGGGCAGCGCGGTCAGCTCCAGCGAGAGCCCCATGTGCATCCACACCACACGGTTGTTGGGGTAGCGGTCGAGGACTTCCTGCATGAGGGGGAGGAAGAGGGTGGGGTCCTCGTCGTTGCCGAGATCCGAGTGAATGGCGATCGGGATTCCGCGGTCGCGAAGGATTTGCATGAAGGGCGCCCATTCGCGGATCGTCTCGAGCGGCACCGCCTGGTGCCTGTTCGCGAAGAGCGCCTGCTTGACCAGGTTGACCTCGCCCATCCAGCGGAACATGCCCGGATACTCCCGGTCGAGCAGCTCGATCCCGGCGACCACGGACTCCGGCCGCGAAAGGTCGGGGAAGGTCATCGCCAGGGTCGCATGGACACCCTCGGGCGGGTTCGCGAGCAGGCTGGTCGCGTTGGCGAAGTCGTTCTTCAGCGTCGGGATCACCGGCGTGCCCGGGCAGTCCAGGTAGTAGGTGCACGGCGAGCCCACCGGGAGCATCTGTCCGATCCCGTAGATGTTCACGTAGCGCACGCCGGTGGCCTGCAGGTAGCCCATGACCTCGTCAAATGGGACGGGCTCGCCGCCGAAGGGGCGGAAGTGGAGGTGGCTGTCGACGACGGCGGTCTGAGGTTGGGTGGCGCGGTCGTAGCAGGCGGGGACGGGAGACTGGAGCGGGTCCGGGCCGGGGGTCGTCTGGGAGCATGCGGAGAGTGCCGCCCCGGCTACCGCGACAAACAGTCCTGATGACAGGGTCTTCATCGTCAGGGTCCGCCGAGAAGGGCTGACAATTTGTCCAGGACTTCGCCGATCACGGTCGGCGGGGCGCTGCCGACCGGTCGGGCACCTCTGGCCCGCCAATCCAGGCTCTTGATCTGATCCACTAACACCACTCCCGTGATTTTGCCGGTGACCGGCAGTTCCACCTCGAAGGGATACCCCTTCCGCTTTGCGGTTATCGGACAGAAGAGCGCCAGGCCGCTCGCCCGATTGTAGACGCGCGGGCTCAAGACCAGCGCGGGGCGGTGTCCGGCCTGTTCATGCCCGGCCTGCGGCGTGAAGGCAAGCCACACGATATCGCCGGCATCGGGCACGTGTTGACCCGTTACCACTCCTCATTCCCTTGAGGAGCACCGGTGTCCACCTCGGCGTGGAGTGTGTCGGGCGTCATTCGTGCAACCATCTCCTCCAGGTCATAGGCCCTCTTGCGCATCACGAGTTGATCCCCACGGGAGTCCATCTCGATTCTGGATCCCTCACGAACACCCCACTGCTCCGCAATCGGTTTGGGGATCCGGACAGCAAGACTGCTTCCCCACTTCGCCACATGGGATCGGGCGCCCATGCCAACCTCCTTCGTCCATTGTGCAAGATATACAATAGATATCCCGAGCGCGTGTCGAATTGTCAACCCGCATGCCATCAGCAAGCCGTCGCGCGGACAGACGTGGCCGCAAGGCTTCACACCTTCGCCAGCTTCCACCGCCCCCGCCTGAACAGCACCGCGCTCACCACCGCCAGCGTCGAGAACGACACCGTCATGGCAATGTACACCCCGGTGGTTTCGAGCCCGCCGGGCAGAGCCAGGCCCAGGGCCAGCGGAATCTCCCACAGCCAGAAGCAGAAGAAGTTGAGGATGGTGGGCGTCCACACCGCGCCCGCGCCGTTGAACGCGGACGTCAGCACCATGCCGTAGGCGTAGAAGACGAAGCCGATCGAGACGATCCGCAGCCCGGTGACGGCGACCGCCGATGCGCCGATCGTGCCTCCGAAGATGCCGACGATCGCCGGTGCGAAGGCGATGAAGACCACGCTGACCGCCCCGAGGAACGCGAGGTTCATCTTGCATGCGATCCACGCGGCGCGTTCGGCGCGGGCCGGGTCTCCGGCGCCCAGACCCTGCCCCACCATCGTCGCGGCTGCATTGGAGAGCCCCCACGCGGGCAGGATCGCGAAGAGGATGATCCGGATCGCGATCACGTAGCCGGCCAGCGCTTCGGCGCCGAAGATCGCGGTCACGCGGGTAAGCCCGATCCAGCTCGCGGTGGCGATGAAGGTCTGCAGCGTGCCCGTCGCGGAGAGCTGAACCAGCCGCGCCATGATCGCGGGCTGGATGCGCAGGTGCGGCCGCCGTATCCGAAGCTTCCCGCCCAGCCGCGCCAGCGTGTAGAGCTGCACCAGCACCGCCGTCCCGCGACCGATTGTGGTCGCGATCGCCGCGCCCTTTACACCCAGCTCGGGGAAGGGCCCGAGCCCGAAGATGAGGAGGGGGTCGAGGACGATGTTGATGCCGTTGGCGATCCAGAGCACCCGCATCGCGATCGCGGCGTCGCCGGCCCCGCGGAAGGCGGCGTTCTGCAGGAACAGCAGGATGATGACGACGTTTCCCCCCAGCATGATCTGCGTGTAGGGGAGTGCGGTCGCGACGACGGCATCGTCGGCTCCCATGAGCCGCAGGATGTCGTCGGCTTGGACGACGCCGGCCACGCCGAAGCCGATGGCCAGGAGCACCCCCAGGAAGATCGCCTGCGCCGCGCCCCGGGCCGCCCCGTCGCGGTCGCCCTCGCCGATCCGCCGCGCCACCATGGCGGTGACCCCGATGCTCAAGCCGATCGCCGCGGTGTAGATCAGCGACAGGACCGACTCCGTCAGCGCCACGCCCGCCATCGCCTCGTCGCCGAGCCGCGACACGAAGTAGATGTCGACCACCGCAAAGAGCGACTCCATGACCATTTCCAGCACCATCGGAATGGCCAGCAGGATGACGGCGCGCTTGAGGGGGCCGTCGGTCGGATCGCCGCCCGTGCCCCGGACGGCGTGCACGAAGACCTCCCACCAGGTCTCGCGCGGTCCGGGTCGAGGTGCCCGCGCCGGATGTGCGCCCGCCCGGTCCTCGGGCTGCGTCTCGGGGTGCGCCTCGGGCCGGTTGCCCGCCGCCCGGTTGCGCATGTTTCCGGTCTTGTCCATAGTGGCGGTAAAGCTAGCTGGAATCGTGGGGACGGCGGCGCGGCAGGCGATCGCGGCTCCCCGGAATGGGCGAGGAATCGAAAGGATGACGATGAAGACGGATCTGAGCCGCCGAGCGTTTCTCCAGGCATCCACAGCCGCCATCGGCGGTTTCAGTCTCGCAGCCTGCGCGGGCGGGGACACGATGGCCGCCCGGCCGCTTCGCATCCTCATCCTCGGCGGTACCAACTTCATCGGTCCCCACCAGGTGCGCGCGGCGGTGGCCCGCGGCCACGAGGTCACCCTCTTCAACCGGGGACAGACCAACCCGGGCCTCTTCCCCGACCTCGAAACTCTGATCGGAGACCGGGACGGCGATCTGGCGGCCCTCGCCGGGCGCGAATGGGATGTCGTCATCGACAACTCGGCCAACATCCCGCGCTGGGTCCGGCTCTCGACCGAGGCGCTGCAGGGCTCGGTGGGCAAGTACGTCTACATCTCGTCGACGGGCGTATACATCCCCTATCTGACCACCGACATCCACGAGGACGCCCCCGTCGACACCATCGACGACCCCGAGATCGAAATCGTCGACGGACGCACCTTCGGCGCGCTGAAGGCCCTCGCCGAGGACGAAGCCCGGGCGGCATTCCCCGACAACCACCTCGTCCTGCGCCCGACCTACATCATCGGCCCCGGCGATCCCACCGACCGCTACACCTACTGGCCGGTCCGTCTCGCGCGCGGCGGCGAAGTCCTGGCTCCCGGCACCCCCGACGACCCCATGCAGCACGTCGATGTCCGCGACCTCACCGCCTTCATGATAATGAGTGTGGAGGACGACCTCACCGGCACGATGAACGTGGTCGGCCCGCGGGAGCCCCTCACCATGGGGAGCCTGCTGGAGCGCACGCGGGACGCGATCGGCTCCGACGCCGAGTTCGTCTGGCTCGACGCCCTGTTCCTGCGCGACCACGGCCTCCCCGCCCTCACCTACTGGACCGAACCGTCCGGCGACTACCTCGGCATGATGCAGGTGAACGGCGACAGGGCCTGGGCGGCCGGCTTCGAGATGCGGTCGCTGGAGGAAACCGCGGTCGAGACGCTGGAATGGTTCAACGCGCAGGACGCCGAGCGGCAGGAGCTGCGGGCGGGGCTGGCGCCGGAGCGCGAGGCGGAGCTGATCGCGGCGTTCCGGGCGGAGGGGTAGGTTCCAGGGCAGTGGCGGGGTTCCTCCGTCAAATCACGAAGACCTCCCAGGGACCAGGAGAGGAACGCGAGGCCACAGTGATCAGGCCATACTCCGACCCGGAGCTCGAGGCCATGATGGCCGACCTCGAATCGGAACTTGTCGAGCGGAAGGAATCGCTCAGAAGGGCGCCAGCGGGGAAAGACGGCCCCATCGAGCGGATTCGGCAGGCGGTCTGTGCATTCGCCAACGATCTCCCGGGACACGATCGTCAAGGCGTCGTCTTCGTGGGCGTTCGGGACGATGGCACGCCGTCGGGCGTTCCCATCACGGACAGGCTCCTCCAGCGTCTGGCCGACATCAAGACCGATGGCCACACGCTTCCGCCGCCGGTCATGTCGGTGTCGAAGCGCGCACTGGCCGGAAGCGAGATCGCCGTAATCACGGTTCGCCCGTCGGACGCGCCCCCGGTGCGCGCACGCGGTCAGATCTGGATCCGGGTGGGCTCGCGGCGGGCTATCGCGACCGCGCAGGATGAACGGATTCTGAACGAGAGACGTCGGCACCGCGACGCGCCCTTCGATGCGCACGCCGTGTCGCGCGCCACGCTCGGGGACATCGATGTCCGGCGCTTCGAGGAGGACTACCTGCCGCAGGCGTTCGACCCGGAGTTGCTCGCAGCCAACGACCGGACGACCGAAGAGCGTCTAGCGGCCACCAGGATGATCGTTTCGGTCGACGATCCCGTTCCCACGGTGGTTGGAATGCTGGTCCTTGGGCGAAAGCCGCAGGACTTCATCCCCGGGGCGTACATCCAGTTTCTGCGCATGGGCGGCACCGAGTTTCCGGGGCCGGTGCTGGACGAGGCCAGGTGCATCGGCCCGGTTTCGAGCCAGCTGGAGCAACTCTTCGGCAAGCTCGACTCCCACAACCGCACCTCGGTCGACATCACGTCCGGGCCGGTGGAAGTGCGCCGCTCAACCCATTCCGCCGTGGCGCTTCGGCAGATTGCGTACAATGCGGTCATGCACCGGACCTACGAGGCCACCAACGCGCCTGTCCGGGTTACCTGGTACGACGACCGGGTCGAGATGCTGAGCCCGGGGGGAGCGTACGGAGTGGTCACGGCCGCGAACTTCGGCCAGCCTGGCGCGGCCGACTACCGGAACCCGAGTCTGGCCGAGTCCATGCGGGTTCTCGGTATCGTCCAGCGATTCGGCGTGGGAATCGGCATCGCCCGCACCGCGCTGCGCCGCAACGCTCAGCCGGAACCCTTCTTCGATGTCCAGCCCAACTGGGTGCGGTGCGTCATCCAGGCCAGGGCGGGCGCGGCGGGAACGACCCCGTGACCGAATCCCCGCTCTCCCGGCACCGGTACGCCCGCCCCGCTACAACTCCGCGCGCCGGGCCGGCACCCCCCGCTACATCTCCGCGCGCCGAAAGATCGAGTGTCCCATGAGGTTTTCGAGCAGGGCGCTGCGTGAGCGACCCAGCAGCACGACCGGGCCGCTCCAGCGCGGTGCGTCCGCCGCCGGGGGCCCGTCCTCGCGGCTGACGACGATCACGATCTTGTTCCAGTGGACGGGAGCGGCGAAGGGCTCGCCGGGGGTGATGGTGCCGAGCGCCTCGATGCGATCGAGGGCGGGGGTCGCGACCCAGGCGACGTAGCGCGCCTCACCGTCCGCTGGGGGGAGGTCGAGGACGAGGCGCAGCTCCTGGTCGAGGTGGCCGGAACGCATGACCGCGAGGCCGAAGGGCGACCACGCGCCGACGAGTTCGGCCAGGCCGCAGCCTTCGCGGCCCGCGGTGGGGCCGAGGTTGAAGCGCGCTGTGTGCGCGATTTCCCCGGTCGCGTGGTCGAGGACGGGGTCGCAGGGAGGCACCACGGTCTGGGCGGAGGCCGGCATCAGGAGGGCGGTACTCCCGCCCAGGGCCGCGCCCAGCAACGCCCCGAGGGGCAGGCAGCGGCGCCGCGAGCGAAGTCTCAACACTCGTTCCTCCCTACACATGTGAGTATATGAGTATGTGAGTATGTGAACAGGACTCCGACCCCTACGGAATCACCCGCCGCGGCGCGTTGTCCCAGTCCTGGACGCTCGACACGTTCGGCATGCCCCAGTCGGCGCCGTTCCAGCCGTCGAAGCCGTCGAGCTTCATGAAGTGAACGCCGGTGGTGAAGTCGCTGACCACGATGAGGCCGTCGGCGTTGCGCACGTCGATCCCCCAGGCGCCGTTGAAACCGGTGTCGCCTTCGGTCATGGTGCGCGGGTCGAGTCCGCGGCGCTCGGGGCCCTGGTAGGTGTCGAAGAAGCCGACCGTGGAGGGGTTCTCCGGGTCGCGCATGTTGAAGACGTACAGGCCGTCCTCGAACGACGAGACGAAGACGTAGGGCCAGCGCATCTCGTGGTTGTGGGTGAAGCCCTTCCAGTTGGGCGTCCACACCGCCATCTCCTCGTTGATCGTTTCGACCTCGCCCGAGAGGCCCGGCTGCAGGTCGTAGAGGCGCACCGGCGAGTAGAGGTATTCGGTCTGGCCGACGGCGTACTTGTGGTCGGGGGTGGCGCTCATGGTGTGGGCGAGCTGCACGCCGAGGACGCCGACGATCGAGGTCTCAAGGACCGGGTTGGAGGGGTCGGTGACGTCGTAGATGTAGTAGCCGTCGAGGCCGGCCCCGTAGGCCATGTCCTTTCCGGTCGCGTGGTCGAACGCGACGTAGAAGTCGTGGTAGCCCTGGAGCATCCCGTAGGGGGACGGGGTGGCGGTCGAGGGCCACGGCATCCGGCCGACCAGTCCCTGGGCGCTGTCGCCCTGGACGAAGAGGGACATGTCGTAGACGTTGGCGTGCTGCCCGCTCGTTGTCGCGAAGAGCAGCGGTGCGCCCGAGGAATGCTTGTACATGAAGATGTTGTGGAAGCCACCCGGGGTGTCCGCAGCGCGCATGCGGCCGACCTCGCGGACGCCCGAGACATCGGGGAGCGACGTCACGTCGAAGACGACCGCTCCCAGGTCCACGTTGGGTCCGCCGGGTGCGAACTGCATGGATTGCACCAGGTAGTAGCGCCCGTCGTGCTTGAAGTACTTGGGGTCCATCCCGCCGAGTCCGACGTGCAGCTCGGCGTCCTCGATCCGCCACTCGTAGATCACCTCGGCGTTGTTCGGGTCCTCGATCGAGATGATGTCGAAGCCGAAGGTCGGGTTCATGATCCGGCTGGCGTAGACGAACGGGCGGCTCAGTTCCTGCTCGATCTCGACGTCAGAGCGGCTGAACTGGGGGCCCACCTCGAGCGGCACGTGCTTCAGACGCTGCAGGTTCGAGGTGTTCTCGCGGTCGGGGCCCTCCTGGGCGGCGGCGGGCGCGGGCAGGAATGCGGGGAACGCAAGCACGGCGGCGAGGCTGGCGGGGAGGGCGGCTCTGCTGAGCATGCGGCGAGTGGTCATTCTTTTCGGCTCCTTCGGAGTATCTGCGCGGCTCTTTGCGGACGCGGCGACGATCGCGGTGTCGCTGCAGACAAGACTACGGTCTTCGACGCGGTCACGCGACCGAACGAACCGGCTCCGCCCCGGCTGGATCCCCGGCAGGCGGGGCGGTGGAGATGGGCCTGCAGGCCGTAGCGTGTTGTTGACAGGTATACGGCAATACGGTTAGCATGATCGACCATGAAAGCGACCATCGACATACCGGATGATCTGTACAGACAGGTGAAGGCGGAGGCCGCGCTGCGCGGGGTCACCGTGCGAGAAGTCACGACGCGGCTCTATCGGCGCTGGCTCAGCGAGGGGGGGAGCGGGGGAACCCCCAAGGCCTCGTCAGAGTGGCTTCGCTCCTGGCTGGAAGCGGCGGACGAAGCGATCAAGGGGGCTCCGGCAGGCCCTTCTGCGAGGGAGGAGCTGGAGGCGGACCGGAACCGCCTTGAGCCGAAGTGACAGCTCTTGTCATCGACGCGAGTGTGTGGGTCTCGGCCGCGGATCCGACGGATGGCCTGTCGGTCCCCAGCCGCGCATTCCTGTCCCGGGTCGCGGCCCGGGAACTCCCGATCGTCCTGCCGGAGTTCGCGAAACTGGAAGTCGCGTGCGCGCTGGCCCGTCGGTTTCGGAGCGCCGAGCACGGTCGCAGCCTTACCAATGAGATGCTGGGATCGCCACGGATGGCGACTTACTCAGTCGATCGGACATCGCTCCGAAGGGCCGTCCAGCTCGGGACTGGCAGTTTCCTTCGCGCAGGCGACGCTCTCTACGCCGCGCTGGCACAGCGAGTGGAGGGCCAGCTCGTGTCCTGGGATCGAGAGTTGATCGAACGGGCCGGCGCGCTCACTCCCAACGGCTGGATGTCACGTCACTCCCCAGGCTGATAAAGCGCGCCCGCCTTGTCGGCGGACCGGATAATGCCCCGGACCATCGCCGAGCTGAAGCCGCGATTCTCCATCTCGTTCAGGCCGGATATGGTGCACCCCTGCGGGGTGGTCACCTTGTCGATCTCCATCTCCGGGTGATTGCGGTTCGAGAGCAGCAGCGCGGCGGCCCCCTTAGCCGTCTGGGACGCGAGTTGCAGGGCCTCGCCGGCGTGGAAGCCGATCTCGATTCCGCCCTGGGATGCGGCGCGGATCGCCCGCAGGAAGAAGGCGATGCCGCACGCGCAGAGCGCCGTAGCCGACGTCATCTGGTCTTCCCGGATGAGGAGTGTCGCGCCCATGGCGTCGAAGACCGCCTCGGCCACGGGCACGGCGTCGACCGAGGCTTCGTCGGCCGCCAGGCAGGTCATCGACTCGCCGATGGCGATCCCGAGGTTGGGCATGGCCCGCAGCACCGGGACATCGGGCGCGACCCAGCGGCGGATGTCGGCGATCGACATGCCCGTGGCGGTCGAGATCACGACGTGCCTGCCGGGGTCGAGTGCGGACGCGACGCCATCGAGGAGATCCTCCATCTGCTGCGGCTGTACGCACAGGACGACGACATCGGCGCCTTCGACGACCGTGCGGTTGTCCGAGTGGGTGACGAAGCCTTCGTCGGCGAGGTCATCGAGCAGTTCCACCCGCCTCCTGGTGATTGTCACGTTGCCTGGATCGAAGGATCCGGAGGCCACGAGGCCCCTGGCGATGGCCCTTCCGAGGTTTCCGGCGCCCAGGATGCCGACCCTGTTGATCTCTGTCATTCTGCAGCCCTCATGTGTTTTCGAGTTCCCCCAATGATAAACAGATGGCGTGGGCGAAACAGGCGACGTGGACGGCGGTTCCCTACAATTGGATGACCATGCGCGCCTTGATCCTGCTCCTGACCTGCGCGGCGCTCCTCGCGTCCCACTCCGGGCAGGTCGCTCATCCTCCCGTCGACACGTTCCTCCTCCTCGCTGCATGGGACCCCGACCAGGCGGACCAGGCGGAAGAGATCATCCTGGAGAACTGGGACGACGCCTATGCGTCGATGCTCATCGAACTGCACCGGTTCGTGCAGGGCGTGTGGATCGAGCGGCGGATCATCTCGATCCTCGAGCGCGGGACGGGGCAGAGGCTCGGCCACGATCCTGACAAGTGGTGGGACTGGATCTGGCGGACCGACCCCGGGACGCACCCGGACTACGCCGACTTCAAGGCGTCGCTGTACGCGCACCTCGACCCTCGCTTCGAGGAGTACTTCGACTACGATCCGCCGGCGAACATCCGGCTCGACGAGATCCGCTGGGGCGGCGTGCCTCAGGACGGAATCCCGCCCCTTGACCACCCGAAGATGATCACGGCGACGCAGGCCGACTACCTCGACGACGACAACGTCATCTTCGGCATCGCGCTCGACGGCGACGCGCGGGCCTATCCCAAGCGGATCCTCGCCTGGCACGAGATGTTCAAGGACTCGATCGCCGGCGAGCACTACACGGGCGTGTACTGTACCCTGTGCGGGACCATGATCCTCTACCGGTCGGCTCATCAGGGCGCGCACCACGAACTGGGCACCAGCGGGTTCCTCTACCGTTCCAACAAGCTCATGTACGATCACGCGACCAGGTCGCTCTGGTCGACGATTTCGGGCGAGCCGGCCGTCGGCCCCCTCGTCGGCCGCGGAATCGAGCTCGAGCGGCGCTACGTCGTAACCACGACCTGGGAAGAATGGCTCAGGCGGCACCCCGAGACCCTGGTGCTGTCCCTCGACACGGGACACGAGCGCGACTATCGGGAAGGCATGGCCTACCGGGACTACTTCGCCACCGATCGGCTGATGTTCAGCGTGCCCGAGCTGGACGACCGCCTCGACAACAAGGACGAGGTGCTGGCGCTGCGTTTCTCGGAGGCCCCGGGCGAGCAGCTGGCGATCGAGGTGGAGTTTCTCGCGCGGAACAGGGTGTATCACGATGCGCTGGGGGACCGGGAGTTCGTGGTTCTGACCGACCGGAGCGGGGCGAGCCGGGTGTACGAGAGCGGGGGGCGGCGCTTTGGCCGTTGGGACGAAGACGGCATGGCCTGGGATGAGAGTGGGGCGCGGTGGACGGTCGCGGAGGACGCGCTCCTCGGTCCGGCGGCGGCGCGCCTCGCACGCCTGCCCGCGCATCGCGCGTTCTGGTTCGGGTGGTATGCGCAGTATCCGGAGACGCGGCTGGCGCGCAGGTAGGGCAGCACCAGGTCTTGAGGTGCTTCTCAGCCGCGCGATGCCGGGGATCCGGACCGGAAACGTTGGCCGCACTATGGCTTAAGGACCGCGTACCTTTGCTGGCCATTGGAAAGTGCCGGACCGCCCACGATCCTTGCATATGGCGAAGTACAACAGCATGTTGACAGCTTGGTAAAACCACTCATTTTCCTGGCATGCGGGCTGCCTCGACGATGAGGACCGAGCCCCTCCAATTGGGGCTTTCTTTGACCGACTGAAGTGACATGAAACGACGAAATCGGGAGATGACGCTCTTCGGAATGGCGTCACTGGACCTGTTCGCCTCCGCCCTCGGCGCATTCATCCTGATTTCGATCATCATCTTTCCGCTCATCGCCGACACCTCGCGGTCGGAGCCGGCCGAGCCGGTCCCCTTGCTGGCGGTCGTGCCGCCGCCGGAACCGATCATCTGCCCCGTGTGCCCGACCTTCCCCACGGTTCCGGCACCGGTCGCGTGCCCCGCACCCAGTCCCCCTTCGCCGGCGCCCCAGCCGGTCACTGCTCCGGTTCCGGCGGCCCCGCCGGTACCCGAGCCCGAGCCCGTCGCGTGCCCCGTGTGTCCTGCCGTTCCCGCCCCGGTCCCATGCCCCCAGCCTTCTCCCGCCCCGACCACGTCGGCCTACCAGCTACCGCACGTGGATCTGGTGATCGCTCTGGATGTGACGAGCAGCATGACTCGCCAGGTCGCCGCCCTCAAGGCCGAGGTCGGACAGCTGAGCGACCTGCTCAGCCGGATGGCGCCCAGCTTCGGGATCGGTCTCGTCGCGTTCGGGGACCGCCAATGGGATCAGCCGACCATCACCTTTCCACTGCGGCAGATCTCCGGCCCAACGCTCAATCGGGCGGCGTTCCGCGGGTTCGTGAACAACCTTTCCGTTCGCATGGGGCTCGGAGGCGGCGGCAACAACGACCCGCCGGAAGCGTTTCTGCAGGCGTTGATGGACGCGGCGCGCATGCCGTGGCGGGCGGGGTCCGAGAGAAGGGTCATCGTGCTCGTGACGGACAATCCGGCGTACCCGGAAGAGGTGGAGAGGACGGTCGCGACCGCGGCGGCGATCGCGCGGATGCCCGGGCACCGGGTCTCGACGGTCTACATCAACACGCAGGGCATCGCGGACCTCGAGGTGGAGAGGTTTCTGCAGCGGGTGGCCAACGCGGGCCAGGGCGAGTTCGTGCGCGACGCCGGGGGCTCCCTGACGGTAAATCTCCTCCTCTCGCTCCTGTAACGCCGACGACAGGGGGACAGCGAAGTGAAACGGAACTTGCGGGCATGCTCGTGCCGGTCGTTGGCACGGACGGCCTCGGCGCGTTTGAAATCCTAAGGAGAAACGACAGTGCGTGAACACTTCCAGGGCCGACCCATTGCGGCCGTGATCAGGGCCGTGGCCTCGATCGTGCTTGCCGTCGCCGCGTTCGCGCCGTCCGACGCCGGTGCGCAGCAGGTGCGGATCGTCGCCGACGGGACGGCGATCAGGCTGGATCCCAACGGCACGAGCCCGATCATTGTGGAATTGGGTGCGGGAACGCTGCTGGAGTACACCGGCGAGTCGGGCGCCTGGTATGCCGTGACGGTCGCCGGCGATCCAGGCCAGGACGACGTCATTGGTTACGTACTGGCCAGCGAGGTGGAACTGGTGGGCGCGGTACCGGGCGTCGAGCCACCCGTGGGGGCGATGCCGACGACCGGGCCAGGGCCCGTGGTCGGCATCCCGGGTCTGCAGGAGCAGTACGACGACGCGCGGTCACGCCGTTCCTCGGGTGTTGGAAAGGTGATCTGGGGACTCGTCCTGGCCGGCGCCTCGTATGCGGCGCTCGAGTTCGTGCCTCCGCTGCAGGTTCCGGTCCCCGAGGACTATGACGACGCCGATTCCTACCAGAGCGCCCTCGACCGACGCAGTACGGCCGAGACGGGCAGGAGCGTGGCCACGGTCCTGGGCGCGGCGCTGGGTGCCTGGGGGGCGTCGCAGATCGCCATGGGGTGGAGGGACATGCGCAGCCTGGAGCTCGAGCTTCCGCGGTCGGCAGGCCCGTCGCTTCAGCAGCAGTACGGCGACGCGTTCAGGATGCGCTCGTCCGGAAGGCGAAAGGTCTTCTGGGCCGTCTTCCTTCCGCTCGTCGCGTACGGAACGGTCGAGTGGGTGCCGTTCTTCGGAGTCCCTGACCCTGAGGACTTCGACAATGCCGAGGACTTTCAGGCCGCACAGGACCGGAGAGACCGGGCCGAGACCGCCAGGTCGTGGACCAACATTCTGGGCGTCGGGCTGGGGGGCTGGGGCGCAACGCAGTGGGTGCTCGGCGCCCGAAGGATGTCCCAGATCGAGGCGACCGCCAGGATGTCGGCGCTCTCCGTGCCGGTCCGCCGCTTCGTCGCCGACGCGCCCGTCGAACTGTTCGCGAACCGTCGGGGCGCGCGCACGCAGTTCGGTGTCAGTTGGACATGGTGAGGGCCAGCGCAGGAAGGGCCTGGAGAGGAAGGGGCCGAGAGGCGGAAGTGACCGTAAACCGTTGTCGGAAACACCAGCGGAGGTGTAAGAAAATGAAGGTGAACGCCGGCCATGTCCTGCTTAACGCCGTCATCTGGGCATCATTCCTGGGCGCTGGGCTTGCGGCCAGGCCGGCTTCGGCCCAGCAGGTCGAGGTCATCGCCAACCAGGCCGTGCTCAGGCTCGATCCCGATGCCGGGAGCCCAGCGATCGCCACGCTGCCGGCCGGGACTGTGCTGGAGTGGGTCGGCGAGTCCGGGCCCTATCTGGCCGTGTCGCTTCCCGGCCCTCCCGGCGAGGACGATCTGGTCGGGTTCGTTCTGGCCAGCGAGGTCGCGGTCCAGGGGGCGCCGCAGCCCTCGTCGAGCATCCCGCGACCGGGTGCGGCCGGGGGCGGAATGCCGGTCCCGGGCGTCGCGCAGCAGCACGCGAACGCCAGGCAGAGGAGCTCGTCGGGAGCCGGCAAGGTCGTCCAGGGCGCTGCACTGGCCGGCACCGCCACCCTGAGCGTTTCACTCTTCTTCGAGGTCGAGGATCGCGAGTCGTACGAGGACGACGCCGCCTACCAGAAGGCCGTGGACCGCGAGGAGACCGCCGGGACCGTCAAGACCGTAGCCCTGATCGGCGGCGGTGCGCTGGCGGCCTGGGGGATCGGTCAATATGTGATGGGCCGGCGCGCGATGTCGCAGCTGGAGCGTGATTTTCCCGAGGCGACGACCCCCCCGCTCGACCGGCAATATGCCGAGGCCACGCTGAGCCGTTCGCTGGGGAGACGGAAAGTCGTCTGGGGCGGCATTCTCGCAGGGGCTGCCTTCGCAGCCGTCGAGTGGGTTCCGTATTTCGGCGTCCCGGACCCCGAAGAGTACGACGATGCTCTGGACTTCCAGTCCGCCCTCAACCGGCGGGACGACGCCGAAACCGCGAGGCAGTGGATCGTGGGCGCCGGGAGCGTTCTCGGTGTCTGGGGGGTGGCCCAGTGGATCCTGGCCTCGCAGAAGATGGGTGAGATCGAGCAGCTGTCGCGCACGTCGGCGCTCTCGATGCCACTGCCATCGTCGGGGTCCGAGCCGCCCGTGCGCCTCTTCGTCGACCGCGCCGATTCCCGGACCCAGTTCGGGGTCGCCTGGAGCTGGTGATGACCTACACCCCATCCCCGGATGCCCTTCCGGCGGGAAGCCGCCTTCTGGGCGAATACCGCATCGAGCGGCAACTCGCGGATGACGGAGTCTCGACCACATACCTGGCCCGCGAGCTTGCCATCGATCGCAGCGTTCTGATCACGGAATACCTGCCACGGGACGACGGCTCGCGCAGCCCGGACGGGACGGTGGGGCCCAGGGCGGCGGAGTCGGCCGAGGCGTATGCAGCGGGCCTGGAGCGGTTTCTGGAGGGAGCGCGAATACTGGCGAGCGAGGACCGCCCCCAGATCGTAAAGGTGCACCGCGTCGCCAGGGCCAACGGCACAGCGTATCTGGTTACCGAGCACGTCCGGGGCCGCAACCTCGAGGAGCAGATCGAGGCGGCGGGTTGGCGGGCGGTACTGCGCGGCGAACCCACGGGGCAGTCCGAGCCCGTCGCCGCGCGGGCGCCTGCCGCCCCGGCTGTCCGGGTCGGTCGGCGGCGGTTGTTCTACGCGGCGGGGATTGCGGTCGTCGCGCTCGGCGTGACCGTCCTGGTGTCGGTGGCGCGCAACAGCGCCCTCACACCGGAGCAGCTTGCCGCGGGGACGGAGGCCCGGCTGGAATTGAGTCCCGAGACGATCGAGGTGGTCGAGATGGGTCTCGCGGCCGAAGGGCACTATGACGGGGAGGCGGACGGCGTGCTGGAGCCGGAGGCCAGGGCGGGACTGCGACAGTGGCAGGCCTCGCAGGGGATCGAGGAGACCGGCTATCTCGACCGCGAGAGCCTCGCGGCGCTCTTCGAACTGGGACGGGAAGCCGAGGAGCAGGCCGAAACGGAGCGTCTCGAAGCCGAGCGTGAAGTCGAAGCCCAGCGGCTGGCCGAAGAGAGGCAACGCGCGCAGGACCAGCAACTGGCCGAAGCCCGCCAGCGCGCCGAGCAGCAGCGGCTCGAGTTCGAACGCCAGATCGAGGCGCAACGCCTGGAGGCGGAGCGTTTGGAAGCCGAACGGCTGGCCGAAGAGGCCCGCTTGGCGGAAGAGGCACGACTTGCGGAAGAAGCCCGCCTGGAGGCCGAGCGCCAGGCCGAGGAGACCCGTTTGGCGGAGGAAGCTCGACTGGCGGAGGAAGCCCGTCTGGAAGCCGAGCGTCAGGCTGAAGAGGCCCGCCTGGCCGAGGAGGCGCGACTTGCGGAAGAGGCCCGTCTGGAGGCCGAGCGCCAGGCCGAGGAGGAGCGCCTCGCCGAAGCCCGGCGCCGGTTCCTGCAGGCACAGGGAGACAGCGAAGTGCTCCTGGCCGTGGCCGAAGACATTGCGGGACCGATGGGACTGCTGAACTGGAGCCGCAGCCAGAATTGGACATCCTGGACCGGCGTGCAGTTGGCGGGCGGCTCGGTGACGGGCATCGACCTGCCCGGCCAGGGCCTGAGCGGCGCCCTTCCCGAGAGCCTCGGTTACCTGGGGGAGCTGCAGTACCTGAATCTGGCCGACAATCAGATCCCGGACGCGATTCCCGCGGGACTGGGGGCCCTGGGCGCACTCCGGTTCCTCTACCTGCAGGGCAACCGTCTGTCGGGCGAGATACCGGCCGAGCTGGGTTCCCTGTCCCAGCTGGAGGATCTGTACCTGCAGGGCAACCCGCTGTCCGGAAGCATACCGCGGGAGCTGGGCAACCTGGGCAACCTGCGCCGCCTGAACCTGTCGCAGACGCGCGTGGCCGGACGCATACCGCCCGACCTGGGCAGACTCCAGCGGCTCGAGGTGTTGTCTCTGGACCGCAACCAGCTCTCGGGGAACATACCGCCGGAACTGGGCAACCTGGGCAACCTCAGGCGCCTGTCTCTGAACCACAACCGCCTGTCGGGCTGCATACCGGCGGCGCTGAGCCGCTTCGAATCCAACATCAACCCGCAGCTGGACGGCGTGAATCTGCCCAGCTGTCTGGGACAGGACGGCGACGGCCGGTGAGCTTCCAGTGGTGAAGGCCGAGCAGGCCGTGTCCCGGCGACCGGCGCGGGACGAGCAGATCCCCTTCCGCGCGGTCGCGCTCTTCGGCTCCCTCCTGATCGGAATCGCCCTCATCGGCGTGCTCTCGTACGTGTTCCCCGCCGGTGACGACAGCGTCGGCGCGGAGCTGCTCCTCGACAGGAACACCCGCATCTTCCCGTATCCGTTCACCATCCAGAACCTGATGTGGCTCGCATTCTGCATGGCCGCCGGCGAACTCGTAGTGCGGCACCTGGCGGGCCTTCGGGAACGGGAACAGGTACACCTCGGATTGCTTCCCGAGGACGACCGGACAGTCCTCCGGCAGCAGGACGTCGCGCCGATCTACGACCGCGTGACCCAGTCCGACCCGGAAGACCGCTACCTGCTTCAGCGTCTGCTGACCGGCGCCCTCCTCCAGTTCCGCAACAGCGGATCGATCGGCCAGGTCACCTCGACGATCGAGCTCTCGATCGAGCTCTACCAGCACGAGATCGAGATGCGATACAACATGCTCCGGTACGTGATCTGGCTGATCCCGACACTGGGCTTCATCGGGACCGTGCTGGGAATCGCGTTCGCGATGCGGACGGCCGGCGTCCTGTTCGCCGGCGCCAGCTTCACCGAGGCATCCATCGGTCCCGAGATGATGGAACAGGTGACCGGCGACCTCGGCGTGGCGTTCTACACCACACTGCTCGCTCTCCTGCAGTCCGCCGTCCTGATGTTCGTCATGCACATCCTGCAGGAACGCGAGGAGGGCGCGCTCAACCGGATCGGGCAGTACTGCCTGAGGAACTTCGTCAACCGTTTGCAGGAGGGGCGGTGAGCGGCGACCTGACACCCAAGCCTGCTCCCACGGCCATCCTGTGCAACAGGCGGACAGGCTCCCAGTCGGGCGTGAGCCTGCGGTTCAGACGAAGCAGCCGTCATCAGCGCCTCCCCACTCTTCGGAGAGAAGAATGAAGACGACGACGACCACCCCGGGTGCTGTCGCACTCATCGGTGACGGGCCGCTCCTCTCGCTCTCCAGGTGTCGCCTCTACGCCGGCATGCTCCTCCTGTCCGCTGTCTGCGGGTTCGTCGCCTGCGGCGAGGGAGGTGTAGCGCCGGCACCGCCCCCCGATCCACCCTCTGATCCGCCCCGTCCGACAACGGTGACGGTGACCCCGGCGACCTCCACGCTGACTGCCTTCGACGCCACGGTGCGACTCACTGCGGAAGTGCGCGACCAGAACGGCCAGGTGATGGCGGGAGCCACCGTGACGTGGACGAGCAGCGAAGTTTCGGTCGCGACCGTTGACGCTTCGGGCCAGGTGACGGCGGCCAGCAACGGGGAGACGACCATCACGGCGACATCGGGCTCCGCCAGCGGGACCGCGGTGGTCGCGGTGGCCCAGGAGGTGACCGCGATCACCGTGACGCCAACCGCGGATTCCGTAATGGTGGCCGACACCCTGCGGCTGACGGCGGCGGCGTTCGACGCGAACGGGCATGGGGCCGAGGCCGCACAGTTCGACTGGTCGTCTAGCGACGCGTCGGTGGCCCGGGTCGACGGATCCGGACTGGTAACGGGCGTGGCCGAGGGGCAGGCGACGGTCACGGCAGCGGCCGGAGACGCGACGGGAGCTTCCGAGATCACGGTCACGGGCGGAGGCGGCGGATCCGGACTGATGCGGCTCACGAACAACCCCGGCGACGACTATTATCCATCATGGTCACCCGCCGGCACCAGGATTCTGTTCACGTCCACCCGTGACGGCAACCGCGAAGTCTACGTGATGGACGCGGATGGCAGCGGAGTGACGCGCCTCACGAACAACCCCGGCTGGGACTTGTTGTCTCCCCGGTGGTCCCCGGACGGCACGAGAATTCTGTTCTGGTCCAACGCCAACGCGCAGAACTACAGTCCCCACATCTACGGGATGAATGCGGACGGCAGTGGCATGACGCGCCTCACAAGCGCTGGCGGCTCCCAGCCTGCATCTCGGCCGTGGTCTCCCGACGGCACGAGGATTGTGTTCAGAGTGGCGCCGGCTGGCCGCTCCGACATTTACGTGATGAATGCCGATGGCAGTGGCCAGACACGCCTCACAGACCGCGCCGCTAACGTTGCCCACGCGTGGTCCCCCGACGGCACCAGGATCTTGTTCAGGTCCGACGATCCCAACACCGGCCTCTCGCAAATCTACGTGATGAATCCAGACGGGAGCGGCCAGACACGCCTCACGGACGGTTTCGCCGACGTGCCCGCCGCCGAGCGGCCGTGGTCCCCCGACGGCAGCAGGCTATTGTTCAGCAGGTACGGCGAGGGGTCCGAGATCTACGCGTCCGAGATCTACGTGATGAACGCGGACGGTAGTGGCGTAACACGCCTCACATTCAGCGATTTGGCCACTAACGTTGCTACCGGATGGTCGCCCGACGGCTCCAGGATTATGTTCGCGTCCGACCGTGACGGCAACTATGAGATCTACATGATGAACGCGGATGGTAGCGGCGTTAGGCGCCTCACGGACAATGCCGCCCCTGATACTCCCTTCGAGTGGTCGCCCGATGGCTCGAGGATTCTGTTCTCATCCAACCGTGATGGCAACAATGAGATTTATGTGATGGCCGTGCCCGGGTAACGCGATGGTCCAAGCGAGCCATTCGCGGGCCCTCCTCCGCAAGTGCTGATGGTCGCCCACGTTGCCCGGCTAGGCGGGCGAATCTGTGGCATCGACATGCTGTGGGGGTTAGGCGCTCTTGCTCTGGTTGCCACGCTCTCCTGTGGTGAAGCCGCCACCGCGCCCGACCCACCCCGGCCGACGTGGGTTGAGGTCACGCCCGCTGCCGTCGAGTTCAACTCGCCGGGCGCGACCGAGCAGCTCAGGGCGGAGGTGCTTGACCAGACCGGTCAGCCGATGGCCGGGGTCGCCGTAACCTGGTCGAGCAGCGACACGACGGTGGCGACGGTCGATGCCCAGGGGCTGGTGACCGCGGCGGGCAACGGTAGGGCCACGATCACTGCGACGGCCGAGGGCGCGCAGGGAACGGCCGAGACTACGGTAAACCTGGACCGCTCAGCGCTCGTGGCGCTGTATCGGGCCACCGGCGGACCCGACTGGATCAACAATGACAACTGGCTCTCGTTTGCGCCGCTCCGGGATTGGTACGGGGTGCACGTGAACCCGAGGGATGGGTACGTCAGGTGGCTGATCCTCTCTGACAACAACCTCGCGGGGCCGATCCCGCCAGAACTCGGCAACCTTGCCAACCTTACGTCGCTGTCCCTCGGTGGCAACAGCCTCACCGGGACGATCCCGCGGGAACTCGGCAAGCTCGCTGACCTGGAAGCGCTGTCCCTCTCTGGCAACAACCTCACCGGGCCGATCCCGCCGGAACTCGGCAACCTTGTCAACCTTACGTCGCTGTCCTTCAGTGGCAACAGCCTCACCGGGCCGATCCCGCGGGAACTCGGCAACCTTGCCAACCTTCAAGTGCTGTCCTTCGACCACAACAGCCTCACCGGGCCGATCCCGCGCGAACTCGGCAACCTCGCTGACCTGGAAGCGCTGTCCCTCCATCTCAACAGCCTCACTGATCCGATCCCGCGGGAACTCGGCAACCTTGCCAACCTTACGCGGCTGGCCCTCGATCAAAACAGCTTCACCGGGCCGATCCCGCGGGAACTCGGCAACCTTGCCAACTTGCAAGCGCTGTCCCTCTCCACCAACAATCTCACCGGGCCGATTCCACCGGAACTCGGCAACCTCGCCAACCTGGAAGAGCTGTCCCTCGGTGGCAACAGCCTCACCGGGCCGATCCCGCGGGAACTCGGCAACCTCGCCAACCTTCGTTTACTGTCCCTCGCTACCAACAACCTCACCGGGCCGATCCCGCCGCAACTCGGTCGCCTTGCCAACCTTCGGACGCTGTTCCTCGACACGAACAACCTCACCGGGCCGATCCCGCCGGAACTGGGCAGCCTCGAGAACCTGGACGCTCTATGGCTCCACAGTAACGAGCTTTCCGGGCCGATTCCGCCGGAACTCGGCAACATCGGCTCCTTTTATGCCACCTACAATCGTCTCACCGGTTGCATACCGGCGAACATAGAACCATCGTCAATCAATCCCCAGTGGGGCGGAGTGGAGCTGGAGAGGTGCCCTGCTGGGGGGATCAAAGCCGCGGGACGCAAACCCCGGATGCCCGAGTTCGGTTCGCGCTGAAGCGATTCCCCGCGCCGCAAGCCACCGCCGGGATGGCGGCGATGACCCGCGAGTTGCCTGGCGAAGCAGCCGTCATCAGCGCCTCCCCACTCTTCGGAGAGAAGAATGAAGACGACGACGACCACCCCGGGTGCTGTCGCACTCATCGGTGACGGGCCGCTCCTCTCGCTCTCCAGGTGTCGCCTCTACGCCGGCATGCTCCTCCTGTCCGCTGTCTGCGGGTTCGTCGCCTGCGGCGAGGGAGGTGTAGCGCCGGCACCGCCCCCCGATCCACCCTCTGATCCGCCCCGTCCGACAACGGTGACGGTGACCCCGGCGACCTCCACGCTGACTGCCTTCGACGCCACGGTGCGACTCACTGCGGAAGTGCGCGACCAGAACGGCCAGGCGATGGCGGGAGCCACCGTGACGTGGACGAGCAGCGAAGTTTCGGTCGCGACCGTTGACCCTTCGGGCCAGGTGACGGCGACCAGCAACGGGGAGACGACCATCACGGCGACGTCAGGCTCCGCCAGCGGGACCGCGGTGGTCACGGTGGCGCAGGAGGTGAGCGCGATCACCGTGTCGCCATCGGCGGATACCGTAATGGTGGTCGGCACCGTGCAGCTGACGGCGGTGGCGTTCGACGCGAACGGGCATGGGGTCGAGGCCGCGGAGTTCGACTGGTCGTCTAGCGACGCGTCGGTGGCCCGGGTCGACGGATCCGGACTGGTAACGGGCGTGGCCGAGGGGCAGGCGACGGTCACGGCAGCGGCCGGAGACGCGACGGGAACTTCCGAGATCACGGTCACGGGCGGAGGCGGTGGATCCGGACTGATGCGGCTCACCAACAATCCCGCCTTGGATGTTACTGGAGAGTGGTCGCCCGACGGCACCAGAATGCTGTTCGTGTCCAACCGTGACGGCAACGGTGAGATCTACGTGATGAATGCCGACGGCAGCGACAAGACACGCCTCACGAACGCCTCTGGCCGGGACACGGGCCCGCGGTGGTCCCCCGACGGCTCCAGGATTGCGTTCTGGTCCGAACGCGCCGGCAACAATGAGGTGTATGTGATGAACGCGGATGGCAGCGGCGTGACGCGCCTCACGAACAACGCGGCCAATGACCTTCTCTACGGTTGGTCGCCCGACGGCAACAGGATTCTGTTCGTGTCCGACCGTGACGGCGGCGCTCGCATCTACGTGGCGAACGCGGACGGGAGCGGCGTGACACGCCTCACGGAGTTCTTCGCCAGTCCCGCCGCTTTCCGCGCGTGGTCGCCCGACGGCAGCAGAATTGTGTTCATGTCCACCCGTGATGACCCTGGCAACGGTGACATCTACGTGATGAACGCGGACGGGAGCGGCGTGACGCGCGTCACGAGCGACCCCGGCAACGACGTTGCCTACGAGTGGTCCCCTGACGGCACCAGGATACTGTTCGTGTCCGGCCGTGACGGCAACAAAGAGATGTACGTGGTGAACGCGGATGGGAGCGGGTTGACCCGGCTCACCAACACCGACGACGACGAAACAGAACCCCGATGGTCGCCCGACGGCTCCAGAATCGCCTTCTATCACTCCTATGAGGGGACCGACCTCTGGTTAATGAACGCGGACGGCAGCGGGGTGACAAACCTCACAAACAACCCCGGCTACTGGGACTATTTGCCCCAATGGTCGCCCGACGGCACCAGGATTGCGTTTACGTCCACCCGTGATGACGGCAACTATGAAATCTACGTGGTTTGGCTGCCTTGACTCCGGGCCCCTTCTTGAGCGCGTGGTCGACCGGCCGGTCGAAGTGCGGGCGGAATCCGGCAAGCTCGGCTTCGAGAACCGCATCGGTTCGCATGATGGAGTGGGAGGAGAGAAGAGCGTCCGCCTCTTCGACCGCAGGTCCTTCGACAACGACGGCGCCCAGGGTGTCGACGGCCGCTTGGAAAGTTCTGCGCATGTGGTCGACGACCTGGACCTGGTTGAGTAGCGCGTAGGTGCCCGCGGCGGGGAACCGCACCTCGACGATGTAGCGCTCGGCCGGCGAGACGACCAGCGATTCGACCATCATCTCCCGCTGGAAGCGCGACAGGTCGGTGCCACGAGCTTCATGTCGAGTCCGGCGAAGCCTGTTCCTAACCCTAACGGGCGCGCGGTTGAACTCTCAATTGCTGGAATCGCGTTCGCGATGCGGACAGCTGGGGGTGATCTCAACTCGTGCGGAGTGTCGGCAAAGTAGCTGAACACGCCGACTGCGATTAGGATAGAGCCGTTTGACAGCAAGGCGGGACTTCGGCGACGCACGTATCAGGACCGTGGCAAGTGCGCCCACCCGTGCTCACCCCAACCCGGGCTACGGAACATTGCGACATCACCGACTGCTACTCACCATCTCGGCTGTGATCTCGGCCACTCTCTGGGCGTACGCCTGCGGCGACGGGACCACGGAGCCTCCGCCCCCTCCCCCCGATCCCCCACGGCCCACCACCGTCACGGTGAGTCCAGCCACGGCCGAGCTTACTGCACTAGGCGCAACGGTCCAGTTCTCCGCCGAAGTTCGGGACCAGAACGGCCAGGTGATAGCCGGGGCTGCGGTGTCCTGGGAGAGCAATACCACCGCCGTGGCGACCGTCAGTGCGTCCGGGCTGGTGACGGCCGTGGCCAATGGGAGTGCCACGATCACGGCCACTGCGGGTGCGGCCTCGGGCAGCGCGACGGTGACCGTGACCCAGGTGGTCAGCGCTGTGAATGTGGCGCCGGACACGGCCACGGTTCTCGAGGGTGATACGTTGCGGCTCGCAGCAACCGCTACCGACGCGAACGGACTGGTGGTCGCGGAGGCCGAGTTTGTGTGGGCGTCGGGAGACACGGCGGTGGCCGTGGTGGACTCGACCGGGTTGGTGACCGGGGTTGGCATGGGACAGACGGAGATGACGGCTACCGGCGCGGGGGTCACGGGCCGCGCCACACTCACGGTCGTCGCTCTGACACCCGCAAGCGTTGCCGTCACCCCTGACACGGTGGTGCTGACCGCATTGGGACAAACCGCGCAACTCACCGCCGAAGTGCGCGATCAGACGGGGCGCGTGATGGATGCCGTGCAGGTAGCCTGGTCAAGCGCCGATCCGACCATCGCGGTGGTCGACTCAGCTGGGTTGGTGACGGCGGAGGACGTCGGTGTGGCGACGATCACGGCGATGGCGGGCGAGGCCTCTGGACAGGCGCTTGTGACCGTTGTTCAGTCGGTGGACTCGGTGACGGTATCACCTCCCCTGGACACCATCGCGCTGGGCGATACGCTTCGGCTGGTCGCGGAGGCGTACGACGAGAGCGGCCGCGTGGTGGAGAGAGCCTCGTGGACATGGTCGTCAAGCAACACCGCAGTGGCGACGGTGGACCCCTCGGGGCTGGTGCGCGGCACCGGGGAAGGTAGGACGACGATCACGGCCACTGCGGGAAGCGCTTCGGCGACCTCCCAGATCACCGTGACCAACCCCGACCGGGCGACGCTGGTGGCGCTCTACAACGCGACCAACGGCCCGAGCTGGCGCAACAACCAGGGTTGGCTGAGCGACGCACCCCTGGGAGAATGGTACGGGGTGGCGACGGACGGATCCGGGCGGGTGACGCGTCTCGAACTCGGTAGGTTTTGGGACGGTGTGGCGAATCGATGGGTCGGGAATGGCCTCTCAGGCCCGATCCCGGCCGCACTCGCCAGCCTGGGCAGCCTGACTCAGCTGGACCTCTCGGAAAACGCGCTCTCCGGGCCGATCCCACCCGAACTCGGCAACCTCGCCAACCTGGAGCAACTGTCCCTCCACAACAATTCCCTCTCGGGCCCGATCCCGGTCGAACTTCGCAGCTTGACCAGCTTGACTTTGCTGGACCTCAGCAACAACCCACTCTCCGGGCCAATCCCACCCGAGCTCGGCAGCCTCGCCAACCTGGAGCAACTGAGTCTCGGCGGCGGTCCGCTCACGGGCCCGATCCCACCCGAACTCGGCAACCTCGTCAACCTGGAGCTACTGAGCCTCTTCCGATCGGATCTTTCTGGCCCGATTCCGCCCGAAATCGGCAACCTCTCGCGATTGCAGTTCCTTGCCATTGGCCGAAACAGGCATACTGGTTCGATTCCACCCGAACTTGGCCGCCTGACCAACCTCGGTTACCTGAACCTCTCCAGTAACGCGCTCTCGGGCCCGGTCCCGCCCAGCCTCGTTCAACTTCGGCAACTGAGCACTCTGTACCTTGGCAACAATCCGGCAATCTGCCTTCCGGGGACCTCTGCCTTTGTAACGTGGTTGGCCGGCATCGAACGCCAAGGCAGCACCGCCGACGTGAACCCTTGTCACGCGAACGACGTGGCAGTCCTGAGATCTCTGTTCGAGCTCGCCGGCGGCAATGGCTGGACTAATTCGCAAGGCTGGCTCGGGGAGGGAGTCCCGGACGATTGGTACGGCGTCGGCGTTGATTCCGTCGGCCGGGTCGAGGTGTTGGACCTCACGGCCAATGGACTGGCAGGGCAGCTCCCCGCGTCACTGGGTTCACTGAGTCATCTGTCCACGTTGAAGATCGGCGACAACGCCCTCACGGGACGTCTGCCGCTTTCCCTCGCCACCTTGTCGCTACGTGAGTTCCGATATGCGGACACGGAGCTTTGCGCCCCACTGGAGGACGCGTTCCAGGCTTGGCTCAGCACGATTCCGACCCACGAGGGCACCAACGCGCTGTGCGCCGCGCCAGCTTCGGATCGCGAAGTGCTTGAAGTGCTCTACCACACGACGGGCGGTCCCGACTGGACCGACAACCGCAACTGGCTCACCGACGCCCCGTTAGGGGATTGGCACGGCGTTTGGGTTGATGCCCAAAACCGGGTAGTTGCGCTGAGCCTGACGCGGAACAATCTCACGGGCTCAATCCCGCCGGAACTCGGCGAGCTCTCCAGCCTCGGGTACCTCGACCTCGGCCAGAATGCCCTGACTGGCCCTATTCCGCCCGAACTCGGGAAGCTGGGAAGCCTTGTAGAACTGCGACTGATGGCGAACTACCTGTCGGGCCCTCTGCCAGCGCAGCTCGGGAGGTTGACCAACTTGCGGGAAATGTGGATGTATAGCAACGATTTCACCGGCATTCCACCGGAACTCGGCGAGTTGGCAGCCCTGGAACTCCTGTATCTGTCTGACAATAACCTTTCCGGCCAAATCCCACCCGAACTCGGTAACCTTGGTAGCCTGGAGCTTCTTTATTTGTCTCGCAATAGCCTTTCCGGCCAGATCCCGCCGGAGTTCGGTAAACTTGACAAGTTGTTGCAGTTGAACGTACGGGATAACCGCCTTACCTCCCTCCCGCCGGAAATCGGCGACCTCGGCAATCTGGAGCGCTTGTTCTTACAGGAAAACGCCTTCAAGGGCCCGATACCACCGCAACTCGGTAGACTGACCAAGCTTGTCTGGCTGTTGGCAGCCTGGAACGACTTTTCCGGTCCGATTCCACCGGAGCTCGGGTCCCTCGCCAGCTTGGAGGCTCTCTCTCTGGAGAACAACGAACTGACAGGCGCGGTACCGCCCGAGTTCGGGGGGATGACAAGCTTGAAGAGCCTGGGGCTCACAAACAATGTTGGGATGGGCGGCCCCCTGCCGAACGCGCTGACGGCCCTGGTTCGGCTCGAGGAGTTGCAGGCGGGAGAAACCGCCTTGTGCGCACCTGCCGACCCGGACTTTCAGGCCTGGCTGACCGGTGTGCACCGACAGCGAGTCTCTGCTTGCACTGCCATGGGCGAGACGGTGGCGTTCCTTACGCAGGCGATTCAGTCACGGGATTGGCCGGTTCCGCTGGTTGCGGGCGAGAAGGCGCTTCTGCGTGTGTTTCCGACGACCCGGCAGCCTGCCGCCGTGGGCATTCCAGCGGTGCGCGCCCGCTTCTACGTCAACGGCCGGGAGACGCACGTCGAACACATCCCGGGGAAATCCGCACCGCTCCCGACACAGGTGGACGAGAGCAGTCTGTCGAAATCGGCCAATGCGGAGATCCCCGGAAGGGTCGTGCAACCGGGCCTTGAGATGGTCATCGAAGTGGATCCGGAGGGTTCGTTGGATCCGGCTCTCGGGGTGGCGAAGCGCATCCCCGAGACGGGCCGCTTGGCGGTGGATGTGCAAGAGATGCCGCTCTTCAACCTGACGCTGATCCCGTTCATCTGGAGCGAGACACAGGATTCATCCATCGTGGATCTCGTCACTGCCATGGCGGCGGACCCGGAGAATCACGAAGTGCTATGGGACACGCGGACGCTGTTGCCGATCAATGGTATCGATGTCGAGGCCCACGATCCGGTCGTGAGCACGAGCAACCATGCTTCTCGGTTGCTGGCCCAGACACAGGCGATCAAGGTCCTCGAAGGAGGGACACGCTACTACATGGGCGTGATGCACCCACCGCTGAGCTCGTCAGCCGGAGGTCTTGCAGGTCGGAACCTCACCGCTTTCTGCGCGCTTGGGGGTGGCTTCTGCCTGGCGCACGAGATTGGACACAACATGGGGCTGAGCCACGCGCCGTGCGGCAACGCCGGCGGCCCGGATCCATCGTTCCCCAGTCCCGCTGGAGCAATCGGTGCCTGGGGGTACGACTTCCGTGACGGCGGCACGCTGGTACGTCCGGCGACATTCGACTTGATGTCGTATTGCCAGCCATGGTGGATCAGCGACTACCACTTCAGCAACGCGCTCCGGTTCCGTCTCACCGGTGAGAGCGCCGCTACCGCCGCAGTCGGGACCTCGCTTCTGCTGTGGGGCGGCATCGACGCGGAAGGCGCCCCGTTCCTGGCACCAGCCTTCGTGGCCGACGCACCGGCGTCGCTTCCCGACTCCGCGGGCGAGCACCAGATCACGGGACGCGCTACCGGGGGCGGCGAACTCTTCTCGCTCAGCTTCACCATGCCACCGACGGCCGATGGGGACGGAAGTTCCAGCTTCGCCTTCGCGCTGCCGGTGCGAGCCGGATGGGAAGACAACCTCGCGACCATCACGCTATCCGGCCCCGGGGGCAGCGTCACGCTGGATGGCGACAGCGACATCCCCATGGCGATCCTGCGCGACCCGCAAACCGGGCAAGTGCGAGCCTTCCTGCGCGACGCGGAGGATCCATTGACCGTGCAGGCGGATGCGGAAGGCGCGCTCGTCCCGGCGGGCGGGCTGGACGTGCTGTTCAGCCGCGGAATTCCGGGCAGTTCGGCATGGAGGCGCTAAGTATGCCCGACGCCGATTTGGTGTATACAGGCCCGCAATGTGCTTTATCCAGTATTGCTCCGTGCGCGGGCCGGGTCGTGGGGATCGGTCTCACCGAAAGTTGGGAAATGAACGTGCTGCCCGGGACCATGACGTTTTTCGATGGCCAGTGACGCAGTGTCTGATGGGCAGTTCATTACCTCGCTCGCAGCGAGAACCCGCTATGGAAGCTCGGGCGAGCACGGAGTGCTGTTGATCCATATCCGGCCCCGTTGAGCCGTCTCCTTTCCCATTCGCAAAAGGATCTACCACATGAGAGCGCTCACACCGAAGAAGACCCGCCCAACCTGGCGCAACACATGGGGACTTTGGACCCAGGCCCCTCTTGCGCTGCTGGTAGCGGCCTTGCTGCTCGGCCCGCTCTCCTGCGGTGAGGGAACCATCGAACCCACTCCTCCCACGCCGCCCGCTCCCGTCCCGACGACGGTGACCGTATCTCCGGAGACCGCGGGACTCACGGCCCTGGGGGCTACCACGCAGTTCTCCGCGCAGGTGTTCGACCAGAATGGCAGTGTCATGACGGGGCAGACGGTCACCTGGTCGTCGAATGACGACGCAGTGACTACCGTCAACGGATCGGGTTTGGCGACGGCCGTGGGGAACGGAACGGCAACGATCACGGCCACGGCCGGTGCGGCGAGCGGGACTGCGACGGTGACGGTGGCGCAGGAGGCCTCCTCCGCCCTCGAGCTGGTTCCCGACACGGCGTCGTTCGGGGAGGACGCCCGTCTGCTCTCGCTGGACTCGCTTCTGATTCACCGCCCCGGCGCCGCGGTGCGCCTTCAGCCGGTCGGGACGGACGCGAACGGCAATGCGTTGGAGCCGGGCGCAGCGGTCGCGTGGTCGTCGTCGGACGCGGCCGTGGCGACTGTTGACTCCACGGGATTGGTGACAGCCGTGGCGGTGGGTGCGGCCGTGGTGACGGCCACCTCCGGCAGCGCGGCCGGCACCGCCTCCGACAGCGATGGTCAAGCGCGCGCCGTGGCGGCCGCGGACGGATCGTTCGCTCGACCGACCGCAACGATAAACGTGCTGGTGTCGAACCCGCTCGCGGACCGGGCGGCGCTGGTCGCACTCTACGAGGCGACGGACGGCCCGAACTGGGTCAACAGCGACGGCTGGCTGACGGACGCTCCGCTGGGGGAGTGGTACGGCGTGACCACGGACGTGGCGGGGAGGGTTGTGGGCCTTGACCTCACGGGCGACCCGAGCTCCGGGACTCTGCATGGTCTGAGCGGCTCCATCCCGGCCGAACTCGGCAACCTGGCAAGCCTGACCCGGCTGGACCTCTCGATAAACGCTCTTGCGGGCCCCATTCCGGCCGAACTCGGCAACCTGGGCAGCCTGACCTACCTGCGCCTCTCCCTGAACGGCCTAACGGGGTCCATTCCGGGCGAACTCGGCAACCTGACAAACCTGACCCAGTTGCACCTCTCTCGAAACGGGAGAGGTCTTACGGGACCCATTCCGCCGGAACTCGGCAATCTGGCAAACCTGACCGAACTGAACCTCTCCCTGAACGACCTTACGGGGCCCATCCCGCCCGAGCTTGGCAACCTGGCGAGCCTGACCCATCTGATCCTCTCTCGAAACGGTCTTACGGGATCCATTCCGGCCGAACTCGGCAACCTGAGCGGCTTGAAGATTCTGGGCCTCGGCGCAAACGGTCTCACGGGGCCGATCCCGGTCGAACTCGGCAACCTGAACACCGTGGAGATTCTGAACCTCAGCGACAACGCCCTCACGGGTCCGATTCCGCTCGAACTCGGCAACCTCGGCACCCTGAGGATTCTGGCCCTCGACCGCAACGCCCTCACGGGCCCGATCCCTGCAGAACTCGGCAACCTGAGCAACATGGTCCGGCTGGAACTCTCTGCAAACGATCTCACGGGTCCGGTCCCGGAAGAACTCGGCAACCTGAGCAACTTGCAGAATCTGTCACTCAATGACAACGCCCTCACGGGGCTGCTCCCGGAGAGCTTCCTCCAGATTGGCGGACTCACCTGGTTCACCATGGGCAGTAACGCATCCCTCTGCGTGCCGAACACGGCCGCCTTCCTCGCGTGGCTCCAACGAATGGCGCGGCAGGACGGGGAATCGAATCTGTGCGCTGTAGAGATCACTCGCCTCACGAACGACCCCGAAAGGGACGAAGACCCTGTTTGGTCACCAGACGGCAGCCGAATCGCTTTTGTGTCCCTCCGCCCGGACTCCTACTGGGAGGTCTACGTCATGAACGCCGACGGGACGGATGTCAAGAACTTGACGAACGGTGAGACCGGTTTGGAGCCTGCCTGGTCACCGGACGGCAGCCGAATCGTTTTCCGTGCCAACCGCATCAATCAGACCTATCCCGGTTGGCGCAACATCTACGTCATGAACGCCGACGGAAGCGGCGTCAAGAACCTGTCGAATGTCGAGGCCAACGACTATAACCCTGTTTGGTCACCGGACGGCGGCCGAATCGCTTTCTGGTCCCCCCGCCGCCCCGGCCAGCCTTATCCCGGCTCTGAAATCTACGTCATGGACGCTGACGGGAGTGGCGTCACAAACCTGACGAACGCCGAGGGCCACGAAAACAGTCCAGCGTGGTCACCCGACGGTAGCCGGATCGCCTTCGTCGCGGTTCGCGACGGCAACAGCGAAATCTACGTTATGAACGCGGACGGGAGCGGCGTCACGAACCTGACGAGCAATCCTGCTCGTGACCATAGTCCAACGTGGTCACCCGACGGTAGCCGGATTGCCTTCGTCTCGGATCGTGGCGACAACAGCCGAATCTATGTCATCAACGCGGACGGGACAGATGTCGCGAACTTGACTGAGGGCAACGGTGCGCAGCCTGCGTGGTCACCAGACGGCAGCCGAATCGCTTTCTATTCCCGCCGTCCCGGTCAGAGCTATCCCGATGATGCGGACATCTACGTCATCAACGCGAACGGGAGCGGCATCACGAACCTGACGAATGCTCGGGGCAACGATTTTGCCCACACCTGGTCACCCGATGGCAGCCGGATCGCCTTCGTCTCGGATCGCGACGGCAACCGCGAAATATACCTGATGGTCTTGCCCGGCTCCTGAGTTGCCTCGGTTCGCGGCATGGATACCCTAACGTAACGTGATGGTTGAGGAAGACCCTACCCACGGCGAGGAACTACCAGACAAGCGCCTCACCAAACCCTTAGTCCTTTGCCGGAGGCCGATGCGGGTGGAGACTCGGGCTACGGAACATACGGAAAATTGAGACATCACCGACTGCTCCTCACAATCTTGGCTGTGATCTCGGCCACTTTCTGGGCGTACGCTTGCGGGGATGGGACCACGGATCCTCCGCCCACCTTTCCTGAGCCCACCACCGTCACGGTGGATCCGGCAACGGCCCAGCTGGCCGCACAGGGCGGGACGGTACAGCTCTCCGCCGAGGTTCGGGACCAGAACGGTGAAGTGATGGCGCGGGCTACGGTGACCTGGGCGAGCGGTGACGAGGCCGTTGCGACCGTAAGCGCTTCCGGGCTGGTAACCGGT
The DNA here is from genome assembly GCA_965211645.1 of Longimicrobiales bacterium. Taxonomy (GTDB): domain Bacteria; phylum Gemmatimonadota; class Gemmatimonadetes; order Longimicrobiales; family Gaopeijiaceae; genus Bin94. The sequence goes on from OZ242947.1 coordinate 2,865,018, forward strand.
GTGGCCATCGGCAGTGCTACGATCACGGCGGCATCGGGATCGGCCTCCGGAAGTGCAACGGTGACCGTGGTGGCCAACCCCGACCGGGTGCCCCTGGCGGCGTTCTACAACGCGACCGCCGGGCCGAACTGGGTCAACAGCGAGAACTGGCTGACGGACGCGCCGCTGGAAGAGTGGTTTGGCGTCACAGTTGACAGCACCGGCCGAGTCACCAGTCTGCGGCTTGTGGACAACAAACTCTCCGGCCGGATCCCACCCGAACTGAGCGACCTGACCGAGCTGACGGATCTGTCCCTCAGTGTCAACGACTTGGGCGGTGAGATCCCCCCCGAACTTGGGAGCCTCACCGAGTTGACGTTTCTGTCCCTCCGGGAGAACAAACTTACCGGCGAGATCCCGCCCGAACTTGGCGACCTGACCGCCCTGACGTTTCTGTCCCTCCGGGAGAACGGACTTACCGGCGAGATCCCGCCCGAGCTTGGCAAACTGACGGAGTTGACGCAACTACGGTTCACCGGCAATGGCCTGACCGGCCCGATCCCGCAGAGCTTCCTGCAACTTGACCAGCTGGGGGGGTTCTTCTTCGGCGGGACGGCCATTTGCGTGCCTGGAACTTCCGCATTTGTCGCGTGGTTGGAGGGAGTTTCCGGACGCGACGACGAAGCCGAGATTCCCTGCAATGCGACCGATGTGGCGGCACTCAAGTTGTTGTATGCCGGAACCGACGGACCCGGCTGGACTGAATCCGGTGGCTGGTTGCGCGATGATCCGGTAGAAGAGTGGTACGGCATCACCGCTGATTCCCTCGGCCACGTGACCGAACTCGACCTCCAAGGCAACGGCCTGACCGGACGCCTTCCGGCGGCGTTGGGCGACATGTCCCGAATGACGGTGCTGCGGATTGCCGACAACGCGCTCTCGGGCCGGCTGCCGATAAGCCTTCCCCGTCTGCCGCTCGTGGACTTCCGGTATTCGGGAACCGAACTCTGCGCCCCGGCCGAAGCGTCGTTCCAGACCTGGTTGAAGACCGTTACGTCGATCGAGGGCACGGGCGTCAACTGTGCGCCGCTGACAGATCGAGAGATTCTCGAGATCGTCTACAGCACGACCGACGGGCCGAAATGGAGGAACAACGACAACTGGCTCACCAGCGCCCCGCTGAGTGATTGGTACGGGGTTCGAGTTGACGGTGATAACCGGGTCTCCGGCCTGTTGCTTCGGAGCAACCAGCTTTCGGGCCCGATTCCGCCGGAACTCGGCAATCTCAGCGAGCTCACTTGGGTGTCGCTTGGAAACAACCGGATTTCGGGCCCGATCCCGCCGGAACTCGACAATCTGGACGAGCTGAAATCGCTGGACCTGTCCTTTAACGATCTTACTGGCGGCATCCCGCCCGAGCTGGGCAATCTCACCGAGCTGACAACACTGTCCGTTAGGAGAAGTGGCCTCACCGGTCGGATTCCGCCGGAACTGGGCAGGCTCGCCAACCTGGAGCTGCTGAACCTCTGGGGCAACAACCTCACCGGCGGGATCCCGCCGGAACTGGGCAGGCTCGCCAACCTGGAGCTGCTGAACCTCTGGGGCAACAACCTCACCGGCGGGATCCCGCCGGAACTGGGCAATCTCGCCAACCTGGAGTGGCTGAACCTCGAGGACAACAACCTCACCGGCCCGATTCCACCGGAACTGGGCGATCTGGCGAACCTGGGGGGGCTGCTTTTGTCATTCAACGAACTGTCAGGCACCGTTCCGCCGGAGCTGGGAGAGCTGACGAGACTGCAGAGACTGAGGCTCGCCCGCAACCCGGGGTTGACCGGTGCTTTGCCGCACCTGCTTACGGGGCTCGACCAATTGGTAGAGTTGTTCGCGGGAGGGACAGGATTGTGTGCGCCCAGGGATGCCGACTTCCAGGCCTGGCTGGGCGGGGTGCCGAAGCGCTGGATCGCCCTGTGTTCGGCGGGAGGCCTACCTGCGGTCTACCTCGTGCAGGAGGTCCAGTCCCGGGAGTTTCCGGTTCCGCTGGTGGCTGGCGAAAGGGCGTTGCTACGGATCTTCCCGACTGCCGGCCAAGCCAACAGCACGGGGATCCCAGCGGTCCGGGCCCGCTTCTATGTCGACGGTCGTGAAACGCACGTGCAGGACATTCCGGGCAAGTCCGGTCCGATCCCGACCGAGGTGGACGAGGGAAGTCTTTCCGGCTCGGTAAACGCGGAGATTGCGGGCCGGCTGATTCATCCGGGGCTCGAGATGGTGATCGAAGTGGATCCGGACGACACGCTGGACCCGCAGCTGGGGGTCGCGAAGCGGATCCCGGCGACGAGCCGTCTGGCGGTGGATGTCAAGGTCATGCCGCGTTTCGACCTGACGCTCATCCCGTTCATCTGGACGGAGACCCACGATTCGTCGATCGTCAACCTGGTGGAGGCCATGGCCGCGCATCCCGAACATCACGAGATGCTGGGGCCGACGCGTACGGTACTGCCCATCGGAGAGCTTGCGGTCACGGCGCACGAGCCGGTTCTGAGTTCGAGCAACAACGCCTACGACCTCTTGACGCAGACCCGGGCGATCCGGGTCATGGAAGGTGGTACCGGCTACTACATGGGCATGATTTCACCACCGCGCACAGGTCCCGCTGGGGTGGCCGCTCTGGGCGGCTGGTCGAGCTTTTCGGGGCCGGGGCCGGGGACCATCGCGCACGAACTCGGCCACAACCTGAATCTTTCCCACGCGCCCTGCGGAGACCCGCCTGGTCCCGATCCCGCGTATCCGTATCCGAATGGATCCATCGGCGCTTGGGGATATGACTTCCGGGACGGCGGCAGACTGGTCTACCCGTCCACGCCGGACGTGATGTCGTACTGTGGAGATCGCTGGGTCAGCGACTACCACTTCAGCCACGCGCTACAGTATCGCTTGTTCGACGAGGGGTCGGCGGCAGCATCCGTCTCCGCTTCAACGCGCTCGCTCCTGCTTTGGGGCGGGGTGGGAGCCGACAGCGTGCCCTACCTGGAGCCCGTTTTTCTTGTCGACGCGCCAGCCGCGCTCGCCGACTCCACAGGCGAATACCGGATCATCGGACGGACCGCCGCTGGCCGCCACCTCTTTTCGTTCAGCTTCACCATGCCGGAGACGGCCGACGGGGACGGTAGTTCCAGCTTCGCCTTCGCGCTGCCGGTGCCGCCCGGGTGGGAAGCCAGCATCGCCACTATCACTCTGGAAGGACCGGAGGGCAGAGTCACGCTGGACGGCGACAGCGACATCCCCATGGCCATCCTGCGTGACCCGCGAATCGGGCAGGTGCGGGGGATACTGCGCGACCTGCCACTCCAGGGCGAGGCTGCCGCAGACGCGATCGGCATGGGCACACCAGGTCTTGAGATGCTGTTCAGCCGCGGGATTCCCGGCGCTGCGGCGTGGAGGCGTTGATGCTCAGCTCAAGCCCGCGCCTTTTGGCATCCGGAAATCGCTTGCCTGGATGAGCCGAGTTGACCGAGCGGACAGAAGACTGATGTTTGTCCGCCATTTCAGGCCTTGTTTGGCGTGCAAATCGGCGCTGGGCCTACCGCACCACCACAAACGACCCCATCATCCCCGCATCCAGATGCTCCGCAATGTGACAGTGGATCATCCACTCCCCCGGGTTCGACGCCTCCATCAACAGGTCCACCGTCGACCCCACAGGCACCAGCACCGTGTCCTTCCAGGCGAGATTGCGGTTCGGAACGCCGTCGCGCGACAGCACCAGAAACCGCTGCCCGTGCAGGTGGATCGGGTGATGCATCGGGTGAAACGCGTCGGCATCGTTCCGCAGCCGGATCTTCACCACGTCGCCGAGCTGGAAGCGCCAGTCGATCTCGGCGTTTTCGGGCGCGTCGTCCGCAGCACCGGCGGGAGCGTCAGTCGGGTCGGTGCCCGCGTCGGCCGGGTCCCCGCCGCGGCCGGTCACATCCCGCAGGATCCACCGCACCTCGTTCGACGTCGACAGCCAGTTCATGTTGGGCATGCCGTCCGTCCACTCGACGGGCGGCCGGTAGATCGTGTCGATGGAGATGAACTGCTGAACCAGAATGGGCAGGCCCTCGATGTCGACGGTCAGGAGGAGTTCGTGGTCCACCGGCCGGTCGAAGTAAGGGCGGAATCCCGCAAGCTCGGCTTCGAGAACCGCATCGGTTCGCATGATCGAGTGGGAGGAGAGGAGGGCGTCGCTCTCTTCAACCGCAGGTCCTTCGACAACGACGGCGCCCAGAGTGTCGACGGCTGCTTGGAAAGTTCCGCGCATGTGGTCGACGACCTGGACTTGGTTGAGTAGCGCGTAGGTGCCCGCGGCGGGGAACCGCACCTCGACGATGTAGCGTTCGGCCGGCGAGATGACCAGCGATTCGACCATCATTTCCCGCTGGAAGCGCGACAGGTCGGTGCCCACGAGCTTCATGTCGAGCCCGGCGAAGCTGAGGTTGTAGCTGCGCGTGTTGGACACGTTCGTCACGAAGAAGCGCACGACCTCGCCGGGGCGGACGGTCGCGGCGTAGCGCTCCTCGCCGTTGACCAGCATGACGTTCCCGAAGCGCCCCATGATCGTGAAGTTGGCGGCGTCGCGTCCGTAAGGGAGAAGCTTGTCACCATCGACCAGGAGGTCGTCCACCATGATGAACTCCTCGCGGGTGGCGGGACCGAAGTAGTCGTCGCGCACCGGGTCGACGAACATGTTGCCGTAGAGGCCGCCGTCCTGCTGGATGTCCTCGCGCACGTGCGGGTGGTACCAGTAGAGGCCCGCGTCGGGGAAGACGATTTCGTAGATGAACTCACCGCCCGGGGGCACCGGTGGCTGGGTGACGTCGGGGACGCCGTCGAAGCGGTTCTCGAGGCGGAGGCCGTGCCAGTGGATCGTGGACGGCAGGTCGATCGAGTTTGTGAAACGGACGACGATGCGCGTGTTCTGGGCGACGCGTAGAAGCGGGCCGGGGTACTGGCCGTTGAAGCCGTACATGACGAAGGTGCGGCCGCCGATCCTGCGCTTCACGATGCGGGCCTCGAGCGCGATCGTGTCGCCGTCGGCGACGTGGAGGATCTCGCGGGGGGTTGCCCAGGCGAGGGTGGCGGTGTCGACGCCTTCGCCCGGCAGGAAGGGGTCGACGGACGGGCTGACGCCGCGCAGGCCGGGGAGCATGGGGTTGCGCAGCATCATCATGATCATGTCACCGGAGCCGCGGATGGAGTCCATCTGCATGACCATGTTCATGGGCATGTTCATGTCCATGGCGCGGGCCCGCGTGGTGTCCTGGGGGGCGGCGCTGGCGGGAACCGCCCCGAGCGCGGCCAGCGCGATGGCTGCGACGAGGGCGGCTGGGGCGAAGGCGGCTGTTACGAGGCCGCCGCTGTTGCAACACCCCCCGCGCGCGTTCCGGGGTGCTGGGCGTCGCTCCCGCCGCATCGCATGTATAGCAGACATTACATAATGTAAAGCAGGCTTTACAATTCTACCTCGACCAGGGAGGCGCGACCCTGTTCATCCTCGCGTAAGCGATCGACTGGCCGAGGTGCTCGTTCATATGGGTGACGAGTTGCAGCAGCACCGCCCAGCTTGCCACCTGTCGGCCGTACAGCTCAACCGGCGCGGCCAGGTCGGCTTCGGACATGCCGTCGACCACGGCCCGCACATGGTCCATCGACGCGGCTAGCAGGCTCACCACCTCGTCCTTGTCGGCCCCTCCCTCTTCCAGCGTCCGGTAGTCCACGCCCTTCGGCGGCTCGATTCCGAGGTTGAGGTGCGGGTACATGTAGTTGTAGCGGGCGACGTGCCTGTAGACCCGGGCCACCGTCATGACCCCTTCCATGGGCGACCACGAGTAGGATTCGGCGGGCATCGCCTCCGACAGGGCTACGAACTTGCGCGCCGAGGCCTCGAACTGGCCCTTGAACTCGGCGCGGAAGTCGGGGGTGTCCTGGGCGTGGGCGGGGTTGGGTGCGAGGGCGGCGGTGAAAGCGGTTGCGGCGGCCGCGAGGAGCGCGGCGGGCATCGAGAGGGCTGGGCGCTTGGACATCGGTTGCTTCACTCCTAGCGGGAGAGATCGGTTCATGGATTCGGTATCGCCACTTCGAAATATCATGATATCTTGAAGTTCATGTTCAGGAAAACCTGCATTCGCGCCACCCGCTTCCGCACCCTCGTCGCCTCGGCCACACTGGCGACCCTCGTCGGCGCACAAGCGTGCACCACCTTTCACGCACTCAGCGGCGACCCCGCGCTCGGCGAACAGGTGCGGGCCCACCTGACCCCCGAGGGCCAGGTTCGACAGGCCTCCGCCACCGGCATGGCGCGGACGAGTGTCGATGGAAGCGTCCTGGCGGTCGAGCCGGATGTGCTGTTGCTCGTCGTGCCCATTCCGGGGATCGTGCCCGAGTTGCAGCGAAGCCCCAAGGTCGCCGATACGCTTCGGATTGCGCGGGCTGACGTCACCGGGATCGACGTGCAGCAGTTTTCGGCAGCACGCAGTGGCCTTCTGGCCGGCGGGGTTGTAGCTGTGGGCGTGCTCGGCGTGCTCCTGGCGGGCCACATCGGGTCCTCGGACGGAGGGATCGGGGACCCCACCAGTCGCAACGCCTTCCGACCCGGTCTTACGATCGTCAGGATTCCCATCGGCCGGTAGCGGAATCGGCAACTTCCTGGCTCAGCCCGCGCGCGACCGCGGCAAGCATCACCACTCATATCCTCCGGCCCATCGCCCTGATGCAAATACGCTTGCGTATACACAACCCTCGGCATAAGGTGGAGGCCATCGTCACCCGCACGCGCAGGAGGACCCTGCAAGGAGGTTTCACATGAGAATTCCGAATGTCTTGTCTCGGACCGCCCGGCCGCTTCGGGCATCCACACTGCTCGTGTTTTTCGCCGTCCTTGCCGCAACCCTGCCGTCGGCCGTACTGGCGCAGACCGGCAGGATCACGGGAAGTGTGCTCCATGCGTCGAACAACACCCCTGTCGGCGTCGCCCAGATCCGGGTCGGAGACACCGGGCTCGGCAGCGTCACGGGTGACAACGGCCGCTTTGTCATCCTCAACGTCCCTGTCGGCACGCACGAGGTGGTTGTCGAGCGTATCGGCTACCGCACGGAGAGTCAGACCATTCAGGTCTCGGCCGACCAGGCGGCGGTGCTGACCTTCCGCATGAGCGAGACGGCCCTCGAGCTTGACGAACTGGTGGTCACGGGAACGCCGGGGGCTTCTTCACGCCGCGAGCTCGGCAACAGCGTCGGGAGCGTGCGCGCCGCCGTGCTGGATGCCACGCCGTCGCAGACATTGACGGAGATCCTGAACGGGCAGACGACCGGCATCCAGCAGTGGCGCAACGAGGGGCAGGTCGGCGGCGGCTCGAAGATCGTACTTCGGGGCATCAACAGCATCAGCCAGGACGTGCAGCCGCTGATCTACGTCGACGGCATCCGCATGAACAACAACTCGGGGATCTACAACAACCGCTCGAGCATCAACCCCGGCCCGGCGGGCGCGCAGACCTCGCCCAATCCGCTCGATCTGATCGATCCGGCCAACATCGAGCGGGTCGAGGTCGTGCGGGGAGCGGCTGCGACGACGCTCTACGGCACGGAGGCCGCCGGCGGCGTAATCCAGATCTTCACCAAGCAGGGACGCGCGGGGCAGGAGGCTACCTGGACCGCGGAGATGACCGCCGGAAGCCGGTTCATGACCGGGAACTCGATGGGTCCGGTGCTGGGCAAGACCGACGACTGGGGATTCACCAAGCCCTGGTATTCCAACGGCCCCCTCGGCGAGGCCAAGCTCTCGGTGTCCGGCGGCACGAACACCATCAGCTACTTCGTCTCCGCCGGCATGAACTACGAAGACGGCGTCATCGACAACAACGACGACCAGGTCTACAGTGTGCGCGGCAACTTCAGGATGCAGCCCACGACGTCGGTGACTCTCCAGCTCAACTCGGCCTACACGCACCGCAACACCAACTACATGGAGATGGGCGACAACGCCACGGGCTTCATGCTGAACGTGCTGCGGGGCACGCAGGACTACACCAACGCGGCCGTGGACCGCGACAACTACCAGGGCGACCCGGACCAGATTCTGTTCGATATCACGAACAGCGGTAGAGTCGAACACTTTGTCGGCGGTCTCACCACGACGCACAGGGCCGACGGTCTCGGACTGACGACCCGCCTCACGCTGGGGCTTGACTACACCACGGCCTTCAACCAGCAGAACTTCCCCTTCGATCACGTCCTCCGGCCCCGCGGCCGGCGCAACCTGAACGAGTGGGAGCACCGCACGATCACCTTCGACCTGGGCACGACCTGGGAATACGACATCAGCGACAACATGTCCTCCAGCTTCTCGGCGGGCGGCCAGATCTTCAGCGACTGGGACCACACCGTCTACGGCTTCTCCGAGGACTTCGGGGGCCCCGGCGAGAAGACCCTGACGTCGGGTGCGACGACCACTTCGAGCGAGGACCTGCTCAAGGTCGTCAACGCGGGATTCTTCGCGCAGGAGGTCCTGGGGATCGGCGAAAACCTGTTTTTCACCGGTGGCGTCCGCGTCGACGGCAACAGCGCATTCGGGGAGAGCCTCGGTCTTCAGGTCTATCCGAAGTTCAGCACCTCGTATGTGATTTCGGACACGGACTTCTGGCCGAGCGACTTCTGGCCGGTGATGAAGCTCCGGGCGGCGTGGGGTCAGTCGGGCAAGGCGCCTGGCGCCTTTGACGCCGTGCGGACATGGAACCCGGTGGCCGGGTACGAAGGGCAGGCCGGAGTCACGCCCGCGAACCTCGGGAACCCCGACCTGGGTCCGGAGCGATCCTCGGAACTCGAGCTGGGCTTCGAGGGCAGCCTCTTCGACGACCGGATCGGAGTCGACGTCAGCTGGTACAACAGCGTCACCAGCGATGCGCTGATGCCGGTCACGGCCGCTCCGTCGGACGGATTCCTCAGCTCGCAGCTCAAAAACGTCGGCGAGTTCAAGAACAGCGGCATCGAGGTGGAGTTGAGAGGCGTTCCGGTCTCCCTGGAGAACGTCAGGTGGGAGGTCACGGGACGCGTTTCCACGATCAACAGCGAGGTTGTCGACCTCGGCGAGGCGCCCGAATTCTTCCTCGGATGGGGATCGATCCTCGGCCAGTGGGTGCGCGTCGGCTATCCGATCGTCTCGCTCTGGGGTGAATCCGTTTCCAACCCGGACGCGATCGCGGATCCGGTCATCGAGGAGAACCACTACTACGGTCCGGTCTATCCGACCCACATCCTGAGCGGCACCACCTCGATCAACCTGTTCCAGCGGCTCACGATCTATGCTCTGGGCGAATACCACGGCGGACAGTACCAGTTCAACATCATGCCGTGGCAGCAGGTGCGGCGCGGCCTCTGGCCCGAGTGCAACGACCTCGGCCTGAACAATGCCGACGACGCCGCGGCCTGGGGCGCCGCTCCGGCCATCTGGCGCGCGCGCTGCCAGCTCCCGACGCCGAACTTCGACTTCTGGATGCGGCCGTCGGACTTCTTCAAGCTGCGCACGGTCTCGGCGTCGCTGCTGATCCCCGACAACCTGATTCCGGGCGCCACGGGCACCACGCTCACGGCCACGATGCAGAACGCGTTCAAGTGGTCGAATGGCGCGGGCATCGATCCCGAGCTGACCGTCGGCTACGGCGGCGGCGTAGGCACCTTCCCGGCCCGGTACGAGTACTACCAGCTCCCGGCGCCGGTCATGTTCTCCATCAGCCTGCGGGCCAACTTCTAGGCCCGGCGGAAAGGAAAGGAGACATACGATGAACAGATACACGAAGAGATGCCGGGGGATCCTCGGAGCGCTGGCCTTCACGGCGCTGCTCTCGGGATGCGACCTGTTCGAGGTCGTGAACCCCGGTCCGATCATCGACGACGCCCTGAACGAGGAATCCGCCGGGAAGACCGTGCTGGTCGGCGTGGTTGCCGACGTCGAGGTGGCGCTGGACGCCATGTCCTGGCTGGGCGGACCGGCGTCGACCGACCTGAACGCCGACGCGACCCAGCCCTGGCTGCAGGACGCGGGCGAGGGCCGGCTGACCGTGACCAACGCCGAGTCCAGCTGGAACCCGATGCAGCTGGCACGCTGGGGCGGGGCGGCCGGAATCGCGCGGCTCACCGAGACGCAGTCCGACGCGGCCAGCAACCAGTACCTGACCGCCGCCTACATGTGGGCGGGCTGGGCCAACCGGATCCTCGGCGACAACGTCTGCATCGCCGTCTTCGGCGGCGAGGACAAGGACGGCGACGGAATCGCCGATCCGGGCGACGTGCACGAGTCCAACATGCACTACACGCGCGCCCTCGAACGCTTCGAGCAGGCGCGCACCCGGGCCCAGAGCACTGGCCACGACTCGATCGTGGTCGCCTCGACGGCGGGGATGGCGCAGGCCAACCTCATCCTGGGCAACTATTCCGCGGCGCAGTCGCTCGCGGCCCAGATCCCCGACGATTTCCAGTGGGTGGCGCACCGCTCCGACAACAGCGGGCGGGAATGGAACTCGGTCTGGCAGTTCACGCACGAGAACCAGAAGCAGATCACGGTGTGGCTGATGTACAACGACAGCATCGGGGGCGACACCGACCCGCGCGTGCCCTGGAGAGACATGAACCAGACTTCGGGCGGCGGCGTGAAGCCCTTCTACCGCCAGCTCAAGTACACCGACCGCGCCGACGACTATCCGCTCGCCAAGGGCCACGAAATGCGCCTGATCGAGGCGGAGGCCATGCTCCGGATGGGTGACAGGCAGGGCGCGATCGACAAGATCAACTATGTGCGCGACCGGGTCGGAGTGCCGCCGGTGTCGGCGGCGGACGACTCCGACGCATGGCTGGCGCTGGATCGGGAGCGGAACTTCGAGCTGTGGCTCGAGGCCCGCCGGCTGAAGGACAACGCCCGGTTCGCCGCCGAAAACCTGAGCCCCTGGGCGGTCGCGTTCATGCAGAACCGGGACTACTGCTTCCCGCCCAGTCTGGCGGAGTGCAGTGCCAACCCGAACGTGGATGGGAATGCGTACTGTAGCCAGGGCTGACCGGGTCCAGGGCTGAGCAGGGCTGAGGCTGCGCCCGAAGCGGTGCGCACCGGCCGCCGGGGTCGCGAGATGCGGCTCCGGCGGCCGGCTTGCGTTTTGGCGGTGGCGGGCGGTTTGCGTCGGCGCACCGCGAGTGCTGGCCCGCCGCGAGTGCTGGCCCCGCTATTCGCCGGGCGGCACCTCGTCTGCGTCCAGCATGCGGGCCGCGAGGCCGGGCGGCGGGACCTCGCAGGCGTTGGCGCGGCCGAACCAGCGGTAGCGGTTGCGGGCGAAGAGGCGGTAGGCGGCGTCCCGCAACGGTCGGGGCACGACCAGGGCGACGGTAAGGGCTGGCCAAGGGAAACGCAGGTAACGCGCCAGACGCAGCACTGCCGTCGACTCGGTGTGGACGCCGTCCCGGTCCGCGAGGACGATGGCGTCGGGAAGGGAGTCGAAGTCGCAGCCGGGGTCGGCGAGCGCGACGACGCGGCGGGCGGCGTCGGAGGCCAGGGGCGCGAACCGTAGCCGTGCGAGGGGGTCGCGCTTCACGGTCCACCGCACGGTGGCGTTGCAGAACGCGCAGTCGCCGTCGAAGAGCACGGCCGGTCGGGGATCTTTCACATGCCCTCCCACAGGGGGGATTTGCGCCAGCGGGTGCGCGTTCGCGAAAATGCGAGCGGTTTTCGAGGCCGCAACTTCACACCAACGGGGACAACCGCGTCGAATGAGCGTAAGGCTGATGGTAGGGACGGGGAAGGGCGGATTCCGGGTCGACAGCGACGATCGCCGCGCGTGGACGGTGAGCGGGCCGTTCTTCAAGGGGTGGAAGGTGACCGCGGGCGTGCGCCTCGCCGATGGCCGGTTCATGGCCGCGGTGGCGAGCGACATCTACGGGCCCGCGCTGCATGTGTCCGCGGACGGGGAGAACTGGGAGCAGCTGCCGAGCGGGCCGGCCTACCCCGACGGGGACGACCGGCGCCTGCGCGAGATCTGGACGCTGCGCGAGAACCGGGGCGTCATCTACGCGGGCGTCCAGGACGCGGGGCTCTTCACCAGCTCCGACGGCGGCGCCACCTGGCGGGGCATGGAGGCGCTGAACGAGCACTCGACGCGGCCCGCCTGGATGCCGGGGGCCGGGGGCCTGTGCTGCCATGCGCTGCTCTTCGACGACACGAACCCGCACCGCATGTGGTGCGGCATCTCGGCGGTGGGCGTGTTCCGCACGGACGACGGCGGCGCCACGTGGGTGCCGAAAAACGCCGGCGTGCCCGCAGCGCTCGAAGACGAACACCACAAGGGGATCGGCACCTGCGTGCACGGCCTGGCGCAGGACCCCGACGAACCCGACCGCATCTTCCGCCAGGACCACCTGGGGATGTTCCGCAGCGGCGACGGGGCGGAGCGCTGGGAGCGTAACGAGAATGGGCTGGAAGCGGCGTTCGGGTTCCCGATCGTCATCGACCGGGCGAGCAAATGCCTCTTCGCTGTGCCCCTTGAAGCCGACCAATACCGCGTGCCGGTCGGCGGCGCGCTCCAGGTCTACCGCAGCACCGACGCCGGCGACAGCTGGCACTCGGCCTCGGCGGGACTGCCCGCGACCGATTCGTGGGGCACCGTGCTGAGGGGCGCGATGGCGGTCGACAACCTCGAGCCGGGCGGCGTCTACTTCGGCACGACATCGGGCACGCTGCACGCCAGCGCCGACCTGGGCGAGAGCTGGACGAACCTCCCGGTCATTCTGCCGCGGGTGCTGCACGTGTCGGCGTGGGTGGACTGATGAGCAGATCCCGCTCCGCCGCCTGCAACATCACGCGGGCACACTTAGGATCGCTCATAGAGAACCCTGCCTTCCCGAAGCGCACGAGCCAGAACGTGGTTGAGCGAGTCGCGCCAATACTCTACATCGTCGAGAGAGTAGGCCAGGATGTCGGCGGGTACGCCGAACCCCGCGACGGCCCGATACAGCCGGTTCATCACCTGGTGGCGACTCCGGCCAGGTCCGAACGGCGCTGCCTCGACCACGATCAGGTCCACGTCGGAGCGTTCCGTGAAGTCCCCGCGGCCCCGGGACCCGAACAGGATTACCTGTTCGGGGTCGCTGGCGTCGACGATGGCCTCAACCATCTGCCGGATGATGGCGTCGCTGACCGCGGTCATGGTGGCCGACTTCCATTCCGTCCGGGGGATGCGTCTCGCTCGCCGGTGCGGGACAGGAGTTCCAATGTAGCATGTTGCAGTCAGCCACGGTCGAGGATTTGCGCGGGTGGGTCCCCATGGCGAGAATCGACCCATGCCCACAGTGACCGTCACCCTCCCCTCGCTCCTCGATCCCGCGACGGGGGGCGTGCGGGAACGCACCGCGACGGGCGAGAGCCTGCGCGAGGTTTTCCGCGATCTCCTCAAGCGCGAGCCGCGCCTCAGGCCGCACCTCTTCAACGAGGCCGGGGAGCTGCGGCGCCATGTCCTCTGCTTCCACAACGGGACCAACACCCGCTGGATGGACGGGTGGGATGGACCGGTGGCCGACGGCGATACGGTGCTCTTCATGCAGGCAGTGTCGGGTGGGTAGCTCGCCGGTCGCAAACGCCGGCGTGGCCGCGTGGGGTCTCCGCGCTCTCCTCCCCAACCACGGCTGACTGCGATGCCCTCCTGGTTCAGGCGCTACCTGCTCCCCGGGCTGGTCTTCCAGTCGATCATCATCGCCGGCGGGTACGGAACCGGGCGCGAGCTGGTCGAGTTCTTCCTCGAGTACGGCGTCCTCGGCGGATTGCTCGCGATGCTGCCCGCGACGGTCCTCACCAGCATCACCTGCATGGTCGGCTTCGAGTTTGCGCGCGCATTCGAGAGCTACGACTACCGCTCCTACTTCCGGCACCTGCTGGGCCGCGCGTGGATTTCGTACGAGGTCGGCTACCTCTCGGCGCTGATGCTCATCCTCGCGGTGATCGGCGCGGCCGCGGGCACCTTCCTGTCGGAGACCTTCCAGCTGCCCGGCTGGATCGGCGCGGTGGGGCTGCTGGTTGCGATCGGCGTCCTGGTCTTCAAGGGGACACCCACCATCGAGCGCTTCTTCGCAAGCTGGTCCTTGCTGCTTTACGCCGCGTATCTGGTGCTGTTCATCTGGAGCCTGGCGACCTTCGGCGACCAGATGGCGGCGGGGCTGCAGGACGGAGAAGTGCGCGCCGGATGGTTCTCGTCGGGTGTGCGCTACGCCGCGCTGCTCGTGGCGCTGGTGCCGGCCATGCTCTTCGCCACGCGCCACATCCGCCGCCGCCGTGAGGCGCTCTGGGCCGGCGCGCTGGCGGGACCGATCGCGATCATCCCCGGCGTCCTCTTCTACCTGGCCCTGGCGGGGCAGTACCCGGCGGTGCTCGATCGGCCGGTGCCCGCCAACTACATGCTCGAGATGCTGGGCTCGCGCCCCTTCCAGATCACCTTCCAGCTCATCCTCTTCGGCACGCTGATCGAAACCGGGTCGGGGCTCATCCACGCATTCAACGAGCGCATCGACAGCGTCTACCGGGCCCGCGGCGCACGCATGCCCGCTCGCCTGCGGCCCGTCACCGCGCTATTGCTTCTTGTGGCCGGCTATCTGCTGTCGCGCGTCGGCCTCATCGACCTGATCGGAATGGGATACAACGCCATGAGCTTCATCTTCATGGCGATCGTCGTCGTTCCCCTGCTGACGGTGGGGGTCTACAGGCTGCGCGGTCGCTGAGGGGCCGCACGCGAAAGCTCGCCGGGCGAGCAGAAATGAGTATATGAGTATATGAGTAGCCCGACCCCCCCACGCGGCGCGGTTTACGCGAAGAAGACGGTGCGCGGCCACGACGGTGCGCCTGCGGGAGATGCCCCCGGCCATGAGTGTGCGCCTTCGGCAGATGCACCCGGCCGCGAGTGTGCGCCCGCGGACGACGCGCCTGCGAACACGATCGAGCGGCGCCGTTTCCTGACGACCGCGGCCGCGGCGGCTGCGGCCGGGGCCCTCAAGCCGGCATCGCTTGGCGCGGACGCGGGCCTTCCCGGCGCTGCCGCCGCTCTTCCCGGCGCGGCTCTCCCGTCCCCGCTCGCCCCCCAGGCCCCGCAGCAGCAGGAGGCCCCGCCTCCCGTCCCCCTCGGCAACGGCGAGCCTCCGGCGCTCCAGTTCCAGGCTTACCCCGGCGGCACCGGCGCGCTCATGGAGAAGCTCTGGCATGAGACCGGCGGCAATCCCTTCGAGCGCACCGCCATCGACATCGAGCCCTGGAGCGGCCCGGTTCCCACCGCCGAAGAGGACCTGGTCTTCCTGCCCGTCCACCGCCTCGCGGCCCTGATCCGCGCGCGGGACATCGCGCCCTCGGAGCTGACCGGGATCTACCTCGAACGCATCAAGCGGCTCGACCCGATCCTCCTATGCGCGGTGACCATTCTGGAAGGCCGCGCGCGGGAGGAAGCGCGCCAGGCCGACCTCGAAATCGCTGCAGGCGACTGGCGCGGACCCCTGCACGGCATCCCCTACGGGCTCAAGGACCTGTTCGCCGTCGCGGGGACGCGCACGACGTGGGGCGCCGCCGACTTCAGCCACCAGTTCACCCGGGAGGATTCCGAGGTGGCGATTCGGCTGCGGAATGCGGGCGCCGTGCTGATGGCCAAGCTCGCGACCGGCGAGTTCGCGCGGGGCGACCGCTGGTACCGCGGCCGAACCCTGAATCCGTGGAACCTGGACGAGGGGTCGAGCGGGTCGTCGGCGGGCCCCGGGTCGGCCACGGCTGCCGGCTGCGTGGCCTTCGCCATCGGCACCGAAACACAGGGGTCGATCGTGTCGCCCTCGCGCCGCTGCGGACTGACCGCGCTGCGTCCCACCTTCGGCCGCGTAAGCCGCTACGGCGGCATGGTCCTGTCGTGGAGCATGGACAAGACCGGCCCGATGTGCCGCAGCGCCCTCGACTGCGCCCTCGTCTTCAACGCGATCCACGGTTCGGACGTGAAGGACCCGGCCTCGCTCACCACGCCCTTCCGCTTCGATCCCGATCCCGACCTGAGCGCGATGCGGATCGGGTTCGACGAGGACGCGCCCGAGTCGTTCGTCGAGGGATTGCGCGCACTCGGCGCCGACCCGCAGCCGATGCCCGAGATCCCCGACTTCCGCTCCAACGCGCTGGGCGTCGAGTCGTCGGCCGCCTTCGACTTCCACGTCGCCCCGGATGGCGAACCGGAGCCGATCCCCGAGGACCTCGACGAGGACGAGCGCCGGCGCCGGGGCAGGTTCCGTGGCGGCCGGGACGTGCCCGCGCTCAACTTCGTCCAGTCCCAGCGCCGCCGCCTGATCCTGATGCAGCAGATGGCCGAGGTCATGCAGGGCTTCGACATGTTCGTGAGCGGCTCGGGGCTGGTCGGGCTGACCAACCAGACCGGGCATCCGGCGGCGGTGGTGCCCTACGGGTTCGGCGAGCGCAATCCGGATGCGGAGAGTCCGACCACGATGCCGCTGACGACCACCCTGCTCGGCAACCTGTTCGCGGACGACAAGATCCTCAGCGTGGCGCACGCCTTCCAGAAGGGGACGGACTGGCACTTGAGGAGGCCGGAGATCGGGTAGGCGACAGCCCGGTTCCCTGTCGGTGCAGGGTGGGCGACTGAACAGCACAGCGCTCGTTCATTAGAATGAATAATACTGCATTTGTGTTATTGCCCTGCTCATGCGCTCACTGCGCGAGGAGGGGCTTGGTCAGAGTCCGAGGGCGCGGGCGCGGAGCTCACTACGTGGCTGCCTGTGACCAATAATCAGGGCCTGAGCGGAGCTTCGTCTCCACGGACTGCAAGCCGAAACGCTGCCAGACTCTCGGAAATCCCGTCGCCGGCATGGCGGAATTCCGCCGGGATTGCGCGTTGGCGTTCGTTGGCACGTTGCAGCGCTTCATGCATGAACTTGTCTGCCACTCCCGCTGCCGTGTCAGGCCCCCATTTCGCTTCGTTGAATGAAGCCAGCTCTGATTTGAGATAGGACTTGAACTCCCGGAGAACAGTCTGCTGGCGCGTGAGCTTCTCGCAGTGATAGCCCATGGCGGCGAGCCGGATTGCCAGCGGCAGCAATCGCGGATGATCCCTGGAGACTCTGGCGATGTAGCGTGAGAACACCGGCAACTGGTCCGGTGTCAGGTTCCGCCGGATGATCATGATGCTCGCGTACAGCAGGTGCTTGCTCACCGGCTTGTAGATGTGCGGCACCGGATTGAGGTTGTCGAGCAGGGTCAGGCAGCGCTCGAAGTAGTTCTCCAGCGTCGAATCGTAGATGGTTCCGACGACCCGGAGGTACCCTTCCACCAGCGTCCGGGGATCCATCTGCGGCTTGAAGTTCAGGGCTGTGGCGTCGATTTCGACAGGCTTGTCCAGCAACCGGTTCTCGCGCTCCAGGCGCGTCCACAGGTCCGTTCCCTTGAGAGCCGTCAGCAACCCGACCAGCGCAATCGGAATCCCGGCTTCCTGGATGAACTCGATCTGGGCGTCGAAGGCGTCGTCATCGTCATCGTCGAGGCCGAGGATGAAGCCGCCCAGAACCATCATCCCCTTCTGCTGGATCTTGCGCACGGCCGTGAACAGGTAGTTGTCGTCGCGCATGTCGAGATTCTGAGGCTTCTTCATCTTCCGCAGAGCCTTGGGGTTGGGCGTCTCGATGCCCAGGAAGACGGCGTCGAAGCCGGCGTCGATCATGTCATCCATCAAGTCGTTCATCCGAACGAGATTCACGCTCGCTTCGGTGAAGAGCGCGAAGGGATGGCCGCGCTCCTTCTGCCATTCGGCGATCACGGGGAGGAGCCTCGAAACCTCGCGTTTGTTGCCGATGAAGTTGTCATCGACCAGGAAGAGCGGACCCCGCCAGCCCAGCTCGTACAGGCGGTCGAACTCGGCCACCATCTGCTCCGGCGACTTCGTTCGGGACACGCGGCCGTACAGCTTCGTGATGTCGCAGAACTCGCAGTCGAAGGGGCACCCCCGCGAGAACTGCAGACACATCGAGTGATACTCCTTCATGTCGATGAGGTCGAAGCGGGGAACCGGAGCGGTGCTCATATCCGGCTTCCTGGGGGCGCGATAGACCCGCTGCGCGGTGCCGTTCTCCAGGTCGCGAAGAAAGGTCCGGAAGGTCTCCTCGACCTCATCGAGCACGAAATGATCGATCCCCTCCATCTCTTCATGAAACGTGGTGGGATGCGGCCCGCCGGCGATGACCGGCACCCGCGCGCGGTTGCAGCGCTCGACGACCTGCTCGAGCGAGGGGCGCTGCGGAATCATCGTCGATGTGAAGGCCAGATCCGCCCACTCCAGGTCGGCGTCCTCCAGTGGTGTCACGTTGAGATCGACGACGCGCAGATTGTACCGGGACGGGAACATTGCGGCGACCGTGAGCAGACCGAGAGGAGGAAAAACGGCCTTGATGCCCAGGAGTTCGAGGGCGTAGTTGTTGCCCCAGTAGGTGGGAGGATGCTTCGGGTAGATGAGGAGGGCGTTCTGCATGGTTCAGCCAGGGCTATCCTTCTCCGCCCGCGGGGACAGGTACCTGGAAGACTCGGTGCTCAACAAACTCGCGGTAGTCGGCGAACGCGGCGTTCACCCTGTCGCGGGTCAGGCCGTAGTCGGCGATATCGTACGTGTGCCGCTTCTCCGCGCGTCGTCGTTTCTCCTGCTTCCAGAACCAGCTTCTGATCGCTTCCCTGGATTCCGGTTCTATCGACCAACCGAAGCGACGATAGATGCCACCGACGACCGCCAGAGGGTTGTGCACCAGGTCGTAGAAGCTCACATCGTGCCAGCGATCCTCCAGCTCCGGGTGCGACTGCCGAAAGTCGACCGCCCGGTTCAGCATGCGGCTCATGGCCTTCAACTGCTCGGTCCCAAGGGTCTTCCGCGGGCGAGGCTCGCTGATTTTCGACCGAACGCGTTCCACCAGACTGCACCAGGATCCCATGAATTCCACCGGTTCGCGATGCGTCTGAATGAACAGGGCGTCGGGATACGCTTCGAGCAGGGCCCCCAGTTCCATGAGGTGAGTGGGCATCTTGAAAAGCCATTGTCCCTGGACCCCGGGGTGGCACACTCTGCGCTGGTAGTTGTAGTGCTGCAAGGTACGGCGGTGCAGGTGGTAGGCCTCCCGCGTGCCGCTTTCTTCGAGCCAGCGCTCGTACTGCGGAACATGATATCGAGTCGTGAACACCCATGTCTTGAGAGACAGCCTGAGGATCGGGATGTCTTCTTCCGGTTCGTCGAGCGCGATGTAATGGAGGCCGGCAAAGGAATCGACGATTCCCGAGGCCTCGAATACGTCCGCTGCCTTGATGCGGCGCGGATCCTCGGGCGTGCCGGCGACGACCGCGTAATCGCCGTCCGGGACGACGGGCTCCACGTACTCGTAGGCCCTGAGCGCCCAGAACTGCCGGTCCCGGGCCAGAAGGCGGTGCAGGAAGGTCGTGCCCGTCCTGTTTATGCCCACAATGAACACCGGCCGCTCGATTTGCTGTCGCGCGATTTCGGGCAGGCGCAGGCGTTCTCCGGCCAGTTCGGCGTTGTTGCGCAGTATTCGGCACAGATCGAACACGCAGTGCGCGATGCGGTCTTCCGTCAGGTCGGTTTCCGGAGAATTCAGGGCTTCGACCAGACGGGACAATCCCTCGAGCATCCACTCGGGGTAGGTGGCATCGAACGGTACGCCGTTGCTTTCGGCGTAATGCCTGGCCTGCTTCAACAGGCTGTCGAGGTTCAGCCGGCGCTGCGGAAGTGCCTGCGGCCATTCTTCCCGATGATCTCTCACCCAACGGTTATAGCGTACGTACCTGGTGAGAGGACCCGGCCAGGTGATGGCGCTCGGACTGTCCTCACGAATTGCGCGGTCGGAGACCGGCAGGGTCAGGGCCGTGTCGGCGCCCTGGAACCAATAGGGGGCGCAGTGATCCACCAGGGCCCAGTTGCGGGCAAGCGGAGACGCGTCGCCGCGAGCCTGGCAGGCGCGCCTGAAAACGGGGTAGGGGACTTCCGGATAGTCCAGGCCGAGCTCCGCGAGCTGCATGGCCCGGTATGACGGGGTCGCGTTGCAGCAGCTGTAGATCGTGAAGCGCCGATTCGCGTTCAGGGAGATATCGGTGCAGATCCGGGTCAGCGTATCCGCGGGGTCGTCGGCGAATCGCATCGTGAATCCCTGCGGAATCATGCCGACATCGACGACCGCGGCAAAGAGACGCTGCGCGATGTTGTCCGGCTGGGTGTAACCGGTAGAGGCCATGCTGGTCTGACCGAAACGGAAGACTGCGGCCGGCAAACCGACCGAATGCGCGAACAGGATGGCCTGTTCGGCTACCAGTTTGCTCCAGGCATACCCGAGGAGTCCGAGCGGGATCCCCCTCTTCATGCGGCCCAGGTCCGGCTGCGTGTGGTCGCCGATGCGACACTCGCCGTATTCCCTGGCGAAGCAAAAGATGTACTCGGGGAAGATCCCCATGGTCGAGATATGGAACAGGTGCTTGAGGCGCGTGTTCAGACACAGGCCAAGAACGTGCTGTATCCCAAGCGCGTTCACGCGCCCTATTGAACGGTAGGACGCGGTAAGACTCAGATTGGCCGCAAGGTGGTAGACGGCGTCGATTTCCCGGGAGAGCCGGTCGAAGTCGGTGCCCGCCAATCCGAACCGGGGTGAGGTGACGTCACCGGCGTGCACCTGGATCCTGGGAGCGAACGCGTCGTCCCAGGTCTCCGCATGCTGCATCTTCGCCCGCAACCGCTCGAATCCCCGTTCCGCCGACTCGCCCCGGACGAGGCAGTGGACGGTCAGGTTGGCGTCGTGCGCGAGCAGGTCTCGCACCAGAAAGCGGCCCAGGAATCCGGTTGCGCCAGTGACGAGCACTTGTCGGAAGTCGACGGGAGAAACGGGTGCTTGAGGCGACGAGTCCTGGAGCGCGTCTCGAACCACGCGGCGCAGAGCGGTGAGATCGCGCTGGCAATCGGGGGGCAGGGTGCCCACCAGTGGCGGGACCGGATGCGGTCGGGTGGAGGCGGGGGCCATGTCGCGAGTCAGTGGGTCGACCCGGTCGCGGCCGCCGTCGCCCGGGTGGCCGTCGGGCGCTCTCCGGATCCGTTCGCGCCCGGGAACGAGGGGAGCTCACCGTTCGGAAAGTGATCCTCGGGCCTGTTCGCAAACGCAGAGCGTCTGCGGCGCTCCCGACTCCGGGCATGCCCGGACGATGCAACCGAGGCGTCCGCCGCAGCGGTGTCCTCGGATCCACCATCCGTCGTGGTTCCCTCGACGATCGACTGCGCGAGGGAAAGGGCCGTGGCGGTGGTCATCAGCTCAAGGGCGCTGACCTGGTGGTTGTATTGCGTCTGAATGAACGCACCGAGTTCCGCCACCGAAATCGAGGTGAGTCCGAAGCTCGACAGGGGTTCGGTCATCTCGCCCTCCTCGTGACCGCACAGTTCGGCCACCTTGGCCGAGATCTGCGCGACGACGCCCTCCACGGTCAGATCGCCGCCCGCATCCACCTCGAATGCCGCCTGGTTGTTGACCAGGCGTCCATTGCGCATGTAGTCGGGCGAATCGACGGACCAGGGCGGGTTGGAGAACAGCGCGGTGACGAGATGGTCCCGGTGGGACATGGTGCGCATGGCGTAGTCGAGATTGGCGATCGCGAAGTTGGCGCTGACGGTGGTCATGCCGGCCGCTCGCATCATCCGCATGACGTGGAGGCTGCGCGCCGCCATGCCGACCTCGGTGACAGGGCCCAGGTTGTACGAGAGAGCCGGAAGGCCGCGCCGCCGCCGCCAGGCCGCCAGCCCGTCCAGGAAGGCGCTGGCGCCGCTGTAGTTGATCTGCCCGAGGTTGCCGAAGGTCGACGCGATGGACGAGAAGAGCACGAAATGGTCCAGATCGCATTCGGTGGTGGCCCTGTGCAGATTGAGGGCGCCCCACGCCTTGGGCGCGAACACCCTGCCGAGCGAGTCGGGAGTGGTTTCGAGGAAGGTCTGGTCCTTCAGCGTTCCCGCCAGGTGGAACACCCCCTTCAGCGGTCGTTGCAGCTGGGAGATGCACCGCTCCACGTCGGCTTCGCTGCGCACGTCGCCGCGGACGATGTCGATTTCATAGTCCTGATGCATCTTGGACAGGGTTGTGTTCTGCCGGATCCAGTGGATGTCCCGGCCCCGCTCCGGATCCCGGTCCATCAGGGTCAGGTGCCGCGCTCCGACGGCGATCAGGTAGGGGACGAAGCGAAGGCCGAAGCCGCCCAGCCCGCCCGTCACGAGATAGGTGGCGTCCGGGTCCAGGAACGGCCGCGTGTCCGCGATCCCGAAATCGGGGTCCGTGTCGGTCGGCGGAGCCGTGAGGACCAGCTTCCCCTGGTGCTGTCCGGTCGTCATCAGCCGGAGCGCCCTCGCATGGTCCCGGTACGGGAAGGCCGTGAGCGCGGGGGGCGGCACCGCGCCCTCCGCCATCAGGTCCAGGCAGGACTGGGAAAGGGTGTGCGACAGGACCGGATCGTCCAGCATCAGCCGGTCCACGTCGATCGCGGCGAAGCGGAGATTCTTGCGGAACACGCGCATGCTGAGGGAGTTGTCGGTGTAGATGTCGACCTTGCCGATCTCGCAGTGCCAACCGGAGGGACGCAGGGCCTTCAGGCAGAGCGCGATGTGGTGGCCGGCCAGTGAATTGAGCACTACGTCCACGCCATCGCCGCCCGTGGCCTCCATGAGGTCGTCGTACCATCGGTGACTGTGCGAATCGAAGGCTCCCCGCGCTCCCAGCGCCAACAGCTGTTGCCGCTTGCTCTCGTTGCCCGCGGTCGCGTAGATCTCCGCGCCCATGTGCTTCGCGAGCGCGATGGCCGCCTGTCCGACGCCGCCCATGGCCGAGTGGATGAGGACGCGCTGTCCCTTCCTGAGGCGTGCCAGGTGGATCAGCGCGTAGTAGGCGGTGACGTAGACGGAGAGCGACGAGGCGGCCTCTTCCATGCTCAGCCGATCCGGCTTGAGGAAGGCGAGATGCTCGTTCACCACGACGCGGTTGCCGATGCAGCCGCCCGCCGTAACCGCCACCTCGTCACCGACGCGCAGTCGCTTCACGCCGTCGCCGATGCGGCGGACGACTCCGCTGCCCTCGATGCCGACTTCGCGCCCGAGCGCCGAGCGTTCGTAGGCCATGGCGGGCAGAAGCCCCAGCGTGACCATGACATCGCGGAAGTTCAGCGCGGCGGCGGCCACCTCGATCTCGACGTCGGAAGGGCCCAGGGGAGGAGGCTCGAAGGTGGTCATCTGCAGTCCGCTGACCTGGCCCGGGTTGTCCAGACGGAGGCGGTAGGCGGCATCCTGGCCCGCCGGCACGAGCGGGGCACGGTCCCGGACGCTGAGCAGCCGCGGAACCCATATCCGCCCCTCCCGCACCGCGAATTCGCGTTCGCGCAGGTTGCGCCGGTCGAGAAGGGACATCGCCCGCAGGTCGCTCTTCGCGCCCAGGTCCACGAGTCGGAAATCGATCCGCGTGTCCTCGGCGAGCAACTCCAGGGCAATGCTGCGGACCGCTCCCCAGAGCGCGCTTCCACGCGGGTCGTCCACACCGCAGACGGCCCCGTGCGTGACAACGGTGATGCGGCAGTCGCGGGTCGCGTTCTCGAGGCGGAACGGCGCGAGGGTCTGAAGGAACGCCACCAGCTGCCACAGCGCCCGCTCGCCCGTGGGATCCGCGGGATCCGGGCCGACGAAGATGTCGATCGCCGCCACGTCGGCCGCCCAGGGCCACTCCTCCAGCGATGTGAAATCACCCGCCTCGTAGTGTCTCCATGGGACCTGGTGAACCTCGGACGGATCGAACCGGGCGGCCCAGTCCGCAGCCCAGCCATCCGGTTCGCCGACGACCCACCGTGGACATGAAGCGTCGGTCGCGCGTGCCGCGTCGAGTGGGTCGTCCTGGCCCCGGGGCGCCTGCAGGAGCGTCGTGCGCTTCCCCGCGTGCAGGCTCGTCCAGCCCCCGCCCGGCTCTACGGCATCGCCCTCGCCGTGGCAGACCAGCGCAAATCCGCCGTCGACGGCGAGTCGCTGCAGCAGTGCCCACTGCTCCGGCCCGAACGCCCCGGCCTCGGAGTGCAGGAAAATGATCTCGGCGGCGTCGGAACGCAGCAGCCCGGAGCCCGCATCCACATCCTCCGCCTCCGCCGTCATGAGATCGAGCGATGCGAAGCGAAGCGCGGCTTCCCTATGGTTGAAGGCTTCGTAGTGGGCCCGGGTGCATTCCTCGTCCTTGCCGAGGACCCAAAACTCGGTTTGTGCGTTCGGACCCGAAAGATACTTAACACATTTGTTTAGTATTGTGTCGTCGGGTTCCCGGCTGCCGGCAACCTCGATCACGTGGCACGCGTACCGATTGCCGGTCACGCCCCGTTCGAACGCGGCGATCAGGGCGGCGGGATCGACCTCTCCGTCGCGTACCGCGTCGCCGAGCGGCGGCGCGGGCGGGACGAACCCGGGCTGCCATTCGACGAGATGCTTGCTGTCCGGGACGTCGCTCCAGCGGGGGTTGCTGTTGAAGGAGTGATACTCGCCGATGTGGGCGATCAGGTGCCCCGTGGCATGGTCGTAGAAGCTGAGGCGTCCGATGTACAGTTCGCCCAGCGGCTTGGTGTACTGACCCCGCTCATCCACGTCATACCACTCCCCGGTATCCACCAGGTGACACATGATCCGCGGCCCCGTGGGGGGACGCAGGAAGGTCACGTTGCAGGCGCGCTGGGGCATGGAGAAGAAGTCGGGCAGCCGCATCAGGTAGCGCAGGAAGATCTGGAGTCCCCCGTCCGTCAGCGGGGGATAGAGGACATATCCCTCCTCCCGGGCATCGGCCCACAGATCTCCGTCGACCTCGATGTCGAGCAGCATGTCCGTCGAGTCGGAGTCCATCTCGATCCGCCGGATGCTGCGAAACTCCGGACCGAACTCGAAGTCGTCGCCCACGACGGCTTCGACCTGCTCGTAGAACTCCTCACCGGTCGCCAGGGGCCTGGGATCGAAGTCGGACGCCAGCACCTCCTCCAGCGTCGCTCGGGCGTCGACCGGGTGATCGGCGTCCACGCGGCGCACGCGGCCACGGCAGTGCAGGGTCCCCGCATCGTCGTCCTCGAAGGAGCGGGATGAGATGGTGAAGGTGAACTGGTCCGGAGCATTCGGGACCGGGAACAGGGCGGTCTGGAGTCGCACGGGCGTCCTGCCGACCGGAGTGTGCTGCAGGAACTCGATCTCCTCGATGTTGACGGGATTGCCCGAGAAGGCCTGCAGCAGCAGTTCGATGTAGCCCGCGGCCGGAATGATCGGTGCGCGGTGGACGCGGTGGTCGGTCAGCCAGGGGAAGTCCCGTTCCGAGAGCCGGCCCTCGTAGAGGATGTGGTCGCAGGGGACCCGGTGGCCAACCAGCGGACCGTGCGAGTACTCGCCCCGGTTGACGAACATCTCGTCGTCGCACAGGTCGTCGCTCACCGTTGTCTCTTCGCGCGGATGACCGGGCAGCAGGTGGGCGGTGGGCTCCGGGCGCGGATACTGCGACTCGAAATCGAGCGCGACTCCGGCTCTGTACAGGGCGCCCAGGGCTTCCTGGAAGCCGCGGCATACGTCCTCGTCCTTCATCAGGGTCGGGATGCACTCCGCGGGTGGCCCGCCGATTTCGAGACACTGCCGAATCAGCGGCTGAAGAGCGCTGTGGGGCGCGATTTCCAGAATCGCGTGCGGCCGGCAATCACGCCTGACCGCGTCCATCGCCGCCGCGAACCGGACCGGCTCCCGGATATTGGACCACCAGTACGCGCTGTCCAGGCGCTGCGGGACTTCGCCGGTCACCGACGACACCATGGGGACATTGCCATCGAAATCGCGATCGTCCAGGAAGGCCAGCGCCTCCATGGCGTCGTCGCGCAGGGGGTCCATCGCGGTCGAATGGAAGGCGATGTTGCCCGGAATCAGCCGGTTCTGGAGGTCGCGGCCGTCGAGTTCCCCCATCACGGACCTGAGCGCGGGTTCCCGGCCGCAGATGACGGTGTTGGCCGGCGAATTCTCGCACGCGATCTCGACCTGCGCGTGCCTGTGGTTGCCCGAGCGAAACGAAACACCGGTCTCCTCCAGGAGGTCCTCCACCCCTGGACGGTCGAGTCCGATCGCCAGCATGCGGCCGGAACCGGCCACTCGCTGCTGCAGGGTGGCGCGGTGATAGACCAGGTGCGTCGCGTCCGCCAGGGACAGCGCGCCGGAAGCGTAGGCCGCGGCCACTTCCCCGGAACTGTGACCCACGACGCAATCGGGGTGCACGCCCCAGGTCGCCAGCAACTCGACCAGGGCGCACTGGATCATGAAGATGGCGGGCTGCGCCAACCGGACCTCGTTCAGCTCTTCCTGGCTGGCCGAGAAACAGGCTTCGCGCAGGGAAACGTCCGAATACCGCCGCCACTCCTCCTCGACGGCGTCGACCACCCGGCGGAAGACGGGGTCCGCGTCGTAGAGCGCGCGGCCGCATCCCGCCCACTGCGTGCCCTGTCCGGAAAACACCATGGCCACCCGGCGTTCTCCCTCCTCCACGGTGGACACCGGGGAAGGATCTTCCGCGAAGACGCCCAGTGCTTCGGCGAGCTCCCCGCGATCACGCACGACGAAGGAGGTGCGGGTGGGGAAGTGGGTGCGTCGCCGGCCAAGATTTCCGGCGAGGGTGTAAAGGTCGATCTCCTGCTCATCAAGAGTCCGGCGCAGGTGGCGCGCACTCTCCGTCAGAGCGTTTCCGGTACGCGCCGAAAGAGGGATCATGTAGCCCGACCCGGGAGCCAGCGGCACCGACCACACCCGGGGATGCCGCGGACGGTATTCCCGAACCACACAGTGCCCGTTGGCGCCGCCGAAACCGAAGGAATTGACGCCGACCACGACGGGGCGGTCGGGGAACGGCTCGCATTCCGTCTGCACCTGCATCGGACAGCTGTCGAAATCGATTTCCAGATTGGGCGCCAGGAAGTTCCTCGAGATCGGTGCGAAGGTGCGCCGTCGCATCATCACGACGACCTTGAGCAGCGCGCAGCTGAAGGCGGCCGCCTCCAGATGGCCCACGTTGCTCTTCACGCTGGCCACCCGCAGCGGGACCTCCCGCTCGACGCCGCCGAAGGCCTCGGCGATGGCGTTCCCTTCGATCCGGTCGCCGACCACGGTGCCGGTGGCGTGCGCCTCGATGTAGTCGAAGTCCCCGGGCCCCAGCCCCGCCCGCTCACGGGCAGCCCGCATCAGCTCGACCTGTGAATGCCGGGTCGGTGCGGTGATGTACCGGCCCTGCGCGAGTCCGGCGCTGTCGTCCGCGGTTCCCGCCGTGTTCACCGCCGTGGCCTCGATCACCGCATGGATGTGGTCCCCGTCCCTTTCGGCCGCGTCCAGCGGCTTGATGGCGAAGACGAAGGCCCCCTCGGAGCGCATGTAGCCGTTGGCGTCGGCGTCGAAGGAATGGCACCGGCCGTCGGGACTGATCACCCCGAGGGCGTTGAAGGAGACGCTGCAGCGCGCTGAACCGAGGTAGGTCGCGGCGCCCACCAGGGCCCGGTCGCAGTCGCCCTGCACCATCGCGTTCACCGCCGTGTGCAGGGCGGTCAGCGAAGCGGAGCAGGCCGTCGCGCACGAGACCGACGGCCCCATCAGGTTGAGGTGGTAGGAGATGCGGTTGGCCAGCATCGAGGCGTCGATGCTCAGGATGGAGAACTCGTTGGTCCCGTACATCGCCCGCCAGTTGGCCGTCGAGGCGACCTGCGATCCGATGAAGACGCCCGTGGGGCTGTTGCGCAATGCGTGGAGATCCCATCCCGCCCGTTCGCAGGACTCCCAGGCGCAACCCATCAACATGCGGATCTGGGGGTCCATGTAGGTCATTTCGTGGAGGGACACTCCGAAGAGGCCGGGGTCCATGCGCTGCTCGCCGCCGTCCCGGATCAGCCCCTCGTGCGCGCTGCCGAAGCGTCCGGGGCCGGAGAATCCGCCGATCGGCTGATAGCCCCTGCCGTACCGGTCGGTGATGGGTTCGCGAACGATGTCGCGTTCGCTCAGCAGGCGCCAGAAGTCGTCGTCGTCGACGATTCCGCCGGGCATGCGGTACGCATAGCCCACAATGGCCACGGGCATGGCACGCTTCGTACCTGAACTCATGGTGAAACTCCAATTGGGGTCCGGCAGCCGGTCCCCAATCAGGGATGCCGGATGCCGGTCAATTGCCGCTGATCGCTCTTGGCGTGTGTCAATTCAAAAGTGCCGGACAGACTCCAGAGCCTGTCCAGCCAAAATCCCGGATAGGATCCCAACCAGTGATTCTACCGGGAATCAGCCCTCTTCTACAACCTGCCTTACGGTGTCGTCGGCAAGATCGAACATCCCCTGCAGGATCTGCTGCCGTCGCATCTTCAGCTCTTCCACCCGCTGCCAGAGGGTTTCGCGAACACGGTTCAGCGCCTCGACCCTTACCTTGGCCGAAAGCGTGGTCTCGTTGCGAAACTCGTACTTCTCGACCGCGAAGTCCGCGATGTCGAGTATGTTGTCGCCGACGATGTTGAAGTCGATCGACCTCTTGACCGGGATGTTCCGTTCTCGGGAATCATTCATCGTGTTGGTCGCTCCTCAGTCCGGATGGATGGCCGGGCATCGATTCCCATCGGGATCACCCGTCTCCGAGAGCTCTGACGGCCTGGACCGGGGACTCGAACACGTCGAACATCTTGTCGAATCCGCTCACGGCTACAATCTCGCGATTGAAGCCTGACAACGAACAGAGCGCGAGTTTCCGGATTCCCTTGGCAACAACGACACAGGCATGAAGGCCCGCGCTGGTGATGAAGGACACTCGCTCGAAGTCCAGCACCAGGATCTGTTCTTCGCTGTCGAGCCCGGCTTCGAGCAGATCCCGAAAATGCCCGGCATTGCTGCTGTCTATGCGGCCCAGCAGCTTCGCAACCAGGACTTTGCCTTCCTGTTCCCACCTTACGGCGATTCTCATGCTTCATACCGCCTTCATTACCGCTTCCCAGGATGGTGCCTTGACCGAAAGCACGCGCTCCCTTCACGTTGGGGCAAGCACTCGCACGACTTCCTTCCATGGCACGCCCGACTTCCGCTGTTGCACGATACGTCCCCATTCGCCGTCGAACAACCGGCGTGAGCCCGTCGGGCGCGAGTCCGTCCGGAGCCGGGCGGGGGGAACGTGTCGGCCTTTGCGTGCTGGCCGCCCTCGTCGCCTGCACGACAAGCGTGGCAAACGATGCGGGCGACGAGCCTGTACGGGATACGAACGCCGCCACCGGCGCGCCGGACGCAGCGGCTCCGGCGCCCTCGCCCCAGGGCTCCCTCGATCTCGAAACCGCCCTGTCCCTCGCGGCGATGCCGCTCTCCTGCATCGACCGTCCCCACGCGCTACGCCCGGATCGTGCCGGATACATCGATGACGTGGCCTACACGCGCCGGCGCGGCTTCGAGCAGGAGCGCGCGTTCTACGGCTGCTGGGACTGGCATTCCGCGGTCAACTCCACCTGGGCCATGGTCCGCCTGGTCAAGGAGGTGCCGGAGCTGACGGTCGCCCCGCTGATCCGGGAAAAGCTCAGGGATCACCTCTCCGAAGCCGCGGTGGCGGGGGAACTGGAATACCTGACGGACAACCCCTCCTTCGAACGCCCCTATGGCTGGGCGTGGCTGCTTCTCCTGCACGGAGAACTGGCGTCGTGGGAGGATTCCGACGCGGCGATATGGGCGGCCCGGCTCGACACCGTGACGGATCTGGTGAGCGATCGCCTGATCGCCTATCTGGAAGAGCTCGAGGGCCCGGTGCGGACGGGCGTGCACCCCAACACGGCGTTCGCCATCGCGACGAGCCTGCAGGCGGCGGCGATGCGCGGCCGGCCCGAACTGGAGGCGGTGCTGCGGGACGCCGCTGTCCGCTTCTTCGCTGGGGACAGGAGGTGTCCGGCGGCGTATGAGCCGGGGCGTTCCGATTTCGTGTCGCCGTGCCTGGAAGAAGCGGCGCTCATGGCGATGGTGATGGAGAGCGACGCCTACGTGGAATGGCTGGACGCCTTCCTCCCCCCTCTGGACGCGGAGGAATTCGCGACCCTGCGCGATCCCGCTCCGGCGGGAACCAGGGAGGATCCGCCCTCTGAAGGCGGCGCAGTGATCACCAACGACTCGCTGCGGGCCGTGCTGGGCGCCCGCTCCCATCTGATCGGACTTGCATTCACCCGGGCCGACGCCATGTTGCGGATTGCGGGCGCCCTGCCGGTGGACGATGCCAGGACCGCGGGCTTGCGGGAACTGGCGGGTGTGCACGCCCGGGCGGGGTTCGAGACCATGTTCGACGCCGACTACGCCGGATCGCACTGGATCGGGTCGTTTGCGGTGAAGTATCTGGTGCAGGCAACGAGAGGAGGCAGCTCATGAGGACTTTTGCGGCAATCGGTTCCGGGGTGCGGGTGCGGGCACGGGCAACGGTGCGGGCGCGGACGCGGCGAGAGTGCATGCACTTTGTGCTTGCATGCTGCGGACGCGGGTTCGTCCACGGGCTGGCGGCACTGGCCGGTCTGTCGGGTGTGTTCCAGGCAGCGGTCGCACCTGCGCCGCTCACTGCCCAGGACATCGTCGTCGCCCGCGGAACGCCGGCGGAAGCGGGGATGTCGGCCGGGGTTCTCGCCGGTGGCGTGGCGCTCTACGAGGAGGCGATCGCGAGCGGCGAGGTCGTCGGGGCGGTGCTGCTGGTCGCGAAGGACGGCAGGATCGTACTCCACGAGGCGCTGGGATGGCGGGACAGGGCGCGGGACATCCCGATGGAGCCGAACACGCTCTTCCGCATGGCGTCGAACACGAAGCCCGTGGTCGCGACGGGCATCGCCATGCTCGTGGAGGACGGGAAGCTGGCGTACGACGACCTGGTGCGCGAGCACATCCCGTCGTGGGACAACTACCGCGCCGGCTTCATCAACATCGGCCACCTGCTGTCGCACTCGAGCGGGCTCAGGATCCCCACGCTCTTCCTGCAGCCGTACATGGAACCGACCGCGGAGCACCCCGACGCGCCCACGCTGCAGCTCGAGGTCGCGCGCTTCGGCGAGGTGGGCGCCGAGGTGACGCCGGGAACCAGCTACAGCTACAACAACCCGGGCTACAACACCCTGGGCGCCCTGACCGAGATGGCATCCGGGATGCTGCTCGACGACTTCCTGGACCAGGAGCTGTACACGCCGCTGGGAATGCACGACAGCTATCACCACGAGATCGACGAGAAGATGGACGGGAAGCTCGACCGGATGTCCGTCGTCTACTATGAACGCGACGGCGAGGGCGGCTGGCTGCCGGGATGGACGCCCGGCGATGCGCCGCAGGTGCCTTTCGTGCGCGCGTCGGGTGGCATGATCTCGACGGCCGAGGACTACGTGATCTTCTGCCAGATGTTCCTGAACGGGGGCGTGTACGACGGGCGGCGCTACCTGTCCGAGGAGTCGGTGGCGCTGATGACCTCCCCGAAGATCCGGACCAATCCGGGCTCGGGCGGGCCGCCATCGTACTACGGCTACGGGTGGAGCGTGTCGGCGGACGGGGTCTTTTCCCACGGCGGGTCCGACGGCACCAACGCCTTCGTCGATCCGGCGCGCGGGCTGATCGTGCTGGCCTTCACGCAGACGCCGCGGGGCAACAGCCCGGTGGGGCGCTTCCTCGACGTGGTGAGGGACGCGATCGAGGGGTAGGTGGAGCGGGCCTGGAAGCGCTGCGGCCGCCCGGCAGCTGCCGAGCGGGCGCCGATCCGCATCGTGGCTTCCTCCCCGCTAACCCTGCTCCCGCTTGCGCCAGTACCGTGCCAGGCCCCACCAGGAATCGAAGAACCCCGAAGCGGTTGCATACAGGCCGGTGAGTCCCTCCGGCGCCCTTTCGCCGACCCGGTCGGCCACCCAGTCGGAGAAGGCGTGCGCGCACTCGCGGTCGTCCTCGAATGCGCCGTCGGCAAGCGAATTGCGCACCCAGCCGGCCCAGGCGTCCAATTCGCCGCTCAGCTCCGCGAAGTGGGCATCGAGATCCGCGTACGGCCCGAAATGCGTGGCCACGATCCGCTCCGGACGCCACTCCATGACCCGGTCCATGCTGGCCTTCCACACCCCGACATCGATATCGGGCGGCGGCGTCACGGGAATCGCGGGGCCGCCCCGGATCCGGATGCCGCCGACATCCCCAACCCAGGCCGTCCCCGTCGCGGCTTCGAGGTACGCGACATGGTGCCTGGCGTGCCCGGGCACGTACGCGGCCTCGACGCGGCGGCCCCCCAGCGCGATGGTGTCGCCCTCGTCGACAACGCGGAGCGACGCTCGCGGCACGGGCAGGAACTCTCCCCACAGGGTCGTCATCGCGTCGCCGTAGATCCGCCCGGCCGAAGCGAGGAGGCGGGACGGGTCCGCCATGTGGGGCGCGCCCACCGCGTGCACATGGACGATCGCGCCGGGAGCCTCCCGCACGATGGCGCCGGCCGCCGTCGCGTGATCGAGATGGATGTGCGTGAGGAGGATGGCGCGCACGTCCTGCAGCGTGTGCCCCATCGCGGCCAGGCCGGCGCGCAGGGCGTCCATGCGGGCCTCGGGGCCCGGATCCACCAGTGCGATCCCGCCGTCGGCAAGCTCCAGCACACCGACCCCGATGATCGTGGGGCTGTCCTGGAAGTGCACGTCCACCAGCGATGCGCCGCCCCCGATGGCGTGTACCGAGGCCGTGGCCCGGCTGGCCGCCCGCGCGTCGCCGCCTTCACCACCGGCGCCATGCGCGACGGCCGCTGCCGCGCCCGAACGGCCGTCCTCCCGCAGGCGCCCCGTGGCCGTCACCTGCCGCCCTGCTCCGTGGTCATCGGGTCCTTGTGCGTCCCCCACTTCTCAAACCACTTCCTCAGGTAGAGCTGGGTGCGGAGGAAGTTGGACGGGCGACGGCTGGTGCCGTGCCACTCGCCCTGGAAGCGCACCATCACCGTGGGCACGCCGAGGTACTGGAGCGCCTGGTACATCTCTTCCGTCTGCGGCATGGGCGTGCGGATGTCCATTTCGCCGGTGAGGAACATCGTCGGCGTGGTGACGTTGCCGACGTAGAAGATGGACGACCGGTCGATCCACTCGGCCGGGTCTTCCCAGAAGGGCTTCTCGAAGGTCCGGAAGTAGCTGATCGCGTCCGACGTGCCCATCGCCGAGATCCAGTTCACGATGGGGCAGTTGGCGGACGCGGCGGTGAAGCGGTCGGTGTTGCCGACGATGTAGCTGGTGAGGATGCCGCCGCCCGAGCACCCGTAGACGAAGACGTTCTCCTCGTCGACGTACCCGCGCTCCAGCATCTCGTCGACGCCTCCCATGAGGTCGGGGAAGTCGGCCCCGGGGTAGTCGTGATTGATCGCGTTGGCGAACTCGGTGCCGTAGCCGGTGGAGCCGCGGGGGTTGGTGTAGAGGACGACGTAGTCGTTCGCGGCGTGCTCCTGGAAGGCGAAGTTGAACCCCCCGTTGTACATGGCGTGCGGACCGCCGTGGATGACGAGCATCATCGGGTACTTGCGCGACGGATCGAAGTCGGGCGGCTTCACGATCCAACCCTGCACGCGGAAGTCGTCGGTCGAGTCGTACCAGATCTCTTCGACTTCGCCGAGGGTCACATGGCCCAGGACATCCGAGTGGACATCGGTGAGGCGGGTGACCGCTTCGGGGTGGGTGAGGTTGAAGCGGTAGATGTCGCCGGGTTCGTGGGCGCTGGAGATTGTGCCGACGGCGACTCCGTCGTCGGAGAAGGACGACATGGCGAACAGGTGCTCGCCCGATGTGAGCATGCTGACGCCCCGTTCCAGCGACACGAAGTGCAGCTGGCGATAGCCGTCGCGGCTCACGTTGAAGTAGAGGCCGCCTCCGTCGGGTGCCCAGGTCATGGCGCCGACCTGCCGATCGTAGTCGCCCGAGATGACTCGCGAGCCCGACCCGTCCCGGTTCATCACGTGAATCTTCTGGTTCCGATAGGTGTCGTCGTGCGCGTCGATGCCGGTGTAGGCGATGAGCGAGCCGTCGGGCGAGGGGACCGGGCTGCCGTCGGGCCCGCTCCGGTGCGTCAGCTGGCGGATCTCGCCGCTCGAAACCGAGACCGCGTAGATCTCAGACTCCTGCCAGTGTTCGGGGCGGTGGGCGTCCTCGTCGCGGAAGGAGGTGAAGTAGATCTCCGTCCCGTCCGGGCTCCATTCGATGGACGAATGGTTCCAGTCTCCGTCGGTGAGCTGCCTGGGAGTGCCGCCGTTTGCGGGCACCACGAAGACATGCGTCCAACCCGTGTCGACGTATCCGATGCCGTCGCGCTTGTACGCGGCCCTCTCGACGACCTTGGGCTCGCGCTCCCACTCCGCGCCGTCGGGTCTGGCCGGCAGGTCGACGCCGGCGAAGTCGGCCTTGTCCGACACCCGGCTCGTAAACGCGATCCAACTGCCGTCGGGCGACCAGCGGGGGTTGGAGGGCCCGTTCTCGAGACGGGTCACCGGGGTAACGGCGCCCTCGGCGTCCATCCAGCGCACGAAGAGCTGGGAGCCGCGCGGCTCGCCCGCCGCCGTGAAGAGTATGCGAGTGCCGTCGGGCGACCACGCGGCGCCGCCGCCGTCGACGAGGTGCCGGTCCCTGGATCCGTCGGAGTCCATGATCCGCAGCGACGACTCGCGGCTGTCGTTGACCTTGTCGATCCAGCCGCGCGTGTAGACGATGCGCCGTCCGTCGGGCGAAATCTGCGGATTCGACACGCTCTCCATGTCCATGTACTGGTCCAGCGAGAGGCGCTGCTGGGCGGTGGTCGGCGCGGTTAAAACGGCAGCGGCGAAGAAACCGGCAAGGATGCAGGAGAGCAGGGGTGGAACGGAACGGTGGCGTCTCATGGCGGTTCTCCGGCCAGATTGGATGGTCGAGGTATTGTATGGACAACATGACATTTTGTAATGTCGACTTGACATATTGGGCGGTGATGCATCCCCGTCCAGTGGGCCGAGAGGCTCCTACGACACCGGGGCACTCTCCCTCCGGATCGCCTCACCCGGATACACCCCCTCCACCACGCTCCCGTCGCGCACCACCGGCGTCCCGCCCACCAGCACATGCAGGAACCCGCGAGAGGGTGCGGCCGGGTCATCGTAGTCGGCCATGTCCAGCACCGTCTCCGGGTCAAACAGGGCCAGGTCGGCGTCGGCCCCCTCCTGCACGCGGCCCTTGCGCGCCATCACCGGCGCGGCGCCTTCAACCCGCCGCGCCGGCAGGATCGTCATCTTGGCCAGCGCGTCCATCAGGCTGATGACGCCGCGGTCGCGCGAGTAGTAGCCCAGAATGCGCGCGAACGTTCCGGCGCCGCGCGGGTGCACGGAAAGGAAGCTGAAGGGAATCCCGTCGCTCGCGGCGATCACGTCCGGCTGCGCGACGATCCATTCGTTGGTGGCCTCGTTGCGCCCATGGATGACCACCCAGCCGCCCTGCTCGCGATACTGCGTGAAGGTCTCCGCGTTGAGCCGCTCCTCCTGCCCCGGCCACTGCAGGCGCTGGTAGGCCGAGTCGGCCAGCCCCACCCAAGGGTCGAAGAGCGCGGATTCGATGAAGGTCGACGAAGCGGTGTACGGATACGCTTCCGTGGTGACGTCCAACCCTCTCTCCGCAGCCCCGCGCACCAGGCCGAGGGCGTCCATCGCGGATTCATCCGCCGAGGAGTTGAGGTGGACGATGTGCAGCGACGCCCCGGTGGCCGCCGCGTTCGCGATGACCTCCTGGAAGGGCCCGAGGTTGCCGCCCTCGTCGGCTGCCCGCAAATGGACGTAGGCGGGAACGCCGTTCGCCTCGGCCGAGACGAAGAGGTCGAGGATCTCGGTCCGCGACGCGCCCGGAGTGTAGGTGATCCCGAAGCCGTATCCGAGTCCGCCTTCCGCAAGGCCGCCCTCCATCAGGGCCGTCAGCTCGGCGGTCTGGGCTTCATCGAGCTCCTCGTAGATGATGTCCGAGCCCATCGACTCGTTCTCGCCCGGAGGGAGGGTCGGCTGATGTCCCACGTCGACGCCGGCGAGAAGCCTGGTCCGGGCGTTCGGATGGCTCACCGTCGCTCCGAAGTTGATCAGCGTCCGTCCTTCGCGCGTCGCGTACCAGGAGGCCACCGGGTAGACGCCGATCTCCATCTCCAGTGCGGTCGTCACGCCGTCCAGCGCCTGCAGCCGCTCGCTCATCGGGTCCTGGCCGTGGGCGTGGAGATCGATGAAGCCGGGCGCGACGACGAGGCCCGACGCGTCGATGGTGTCCACGCCTTCCAGCCCCTCCTCGGTGATCGTCGTGATCGTGCCGTCCTGGATCCCGACGTTGCGGGGGGCGTCCAGGCCGGTTTCGGGGTCCATGACACGCCCGTTCAGGATGACGAGGTCGTGTGGAGAGCCACCGAGGTACAAGAACAGCGCCGTCGCGACGGCGGCAGCCCCGAGAAGCAGGAGCAGGTTGCGGGTGTTTGCGGCAGACTGTGGCATGGCGGGGTCCGTATCCGTGGCTGCGGGGTCTCGGTGTCTCAGATTCCGCATTGTGCGGGCCGCACGCAAGGCTCGCCATCGGCGCGGCGGTCAGCTCCCGGAGGGCACCAGCTCCGTTCCCGGATGGAAGGCGGCCCACGCGGTCCAGAAGGCCACGTAGGCGTCGGCGAGGGGCCGCAGCCTCCGCCCCGTGTCGGCCAGCGGGCCCGCGAGGGGGGTGCCGTCCACAGCCCAGGTCGTGCCGGTGAGGTCGTCGACCACGCCCCGGTCGCCCGCCGCGAATCCGGTGGCCTGTCCGCCGACCTCCCGCCGGTAGGCCATCGCCGCCTCACGCGTTCCGTCCCAGATGACCATCGCGGGAGCGCTCTGGTAGGTGAACTCGAGGACGGCGTGGTCACCCAGCGCGCTCATCGTACCGAAGGGAAACGCCCGCGGCGGTGCGCCTGCGGGATCGCGGGGAAGGCCCAGGACCCGCTCCTTCGGCGGCAGCCGGTCGTCGTCCATCGGGATCGGGTAGTCGAGGAAGTCGGCGTTGTGCGGATCCTCGTAGTCGTCTCCGTAGGGGTTGCGCACGTACAGCCGCCAGTCATTGAAGCCGCCCGGGGCGCCCACCATCCGCGAGTCGGGGTGCAGCGACTTCCAGCCGCCCATCGTCATCTCCACCACGTGCAGCCGCGCCAGCCGGGTACCGGAGCGGGGGCCGCAGCGGGCTTCTCCCAGCATCTGCGGCCAGAACGACTCGGGCACGTTGGTGTCGTACATGATGAGGTTGGCGTTGTAGAGGAGCCCGGACACGCGCAGCTCCGCGCCGGCCACCGCATTGCGCTGAAAGGCCAGCGCCGATCCCGTCAGCGGGCAGTAGGTCACCACCATCTGGTCGTCGCCGTTGAAGTTC
The DNA here is from genome assembly GCA_965211645.1 of Longimicrobiales bacterium. GTDB lineage: Bacteria > Gemmatimonadota > Gemmatimonadetes > Longimicrobiales > Gaopeijiaceae > Bin94. The sequence continues at coordinate 2,902,482 of OZ242947.1, forward strand.
ACGATCTCGTGGCGCCACATGATGTTGTGCGGAATCGCGATCCATTCGGCACCGACCTGCACGGCGATGACCCGGTCCTCGTCGCGCACGAACGAGTTCGCGGGGACCATAGGGGAGATGGGTACGAGGGGCGGGTCGGTCAGCGCCGGAATGCCGTCGCGCCCCACCCCGCCGTCGGCGAGGAAGGCCGGATCGAGGTCGCAGACGGGATCGTCATCGATGATCGGGCCGGTGCCGATGCCGTCGCCGACATCGCAACCGGCCAGCACAAGGGCGAGAAGGGGGGCCAGGGCGAGACGCGAGACCGGGACGCCGTTCGCAGCGTTTTGCGATTGCGCATTGCCGCGGTGAGGTGTCAGCATTGTGCGACAGGCCCTGGGATGACGATGCAACGTTGGCGGGATGGCCTCCGGCCGATATTGCGGAATGTCCACGCGACGGGTCAGGGCCACAACCCCAACCTGACATCCAGCAGGCGCCGCCGCACGCGCCACGGAAGCCTTCCACGATGAGATCAGGCAGCCCCACACACCTCCTCCTCGCCCTCGCCCTCGCGGCCCCCGCCGCCACGGCCTCCGCCCAGTCGCAGGCCTCCACCGGCGTGATCCGGGGCTCGGTCCTCGACGCGGCGGGCGCACCGGTCCCGGGAGCGGTCGTCGAGATCACGCACCGGGAGACGGGGCTGCTCACAACCGTCGAGACCACCCCTTCCGGCACCTTCGTGCGCCCGCTCCTTCCCCTCGGCACCTACGACGTGACCGCCTGGGCCGAGGCCCAGCTCGGGGCCGCGGCCGCACCCGGGCTGGTCCTGCGGCTCGGCGAGGAGCTCACGCTCACGCTGCGGTTCAGCGCGGTGGAGCTCGAGGGGATCACCGTCGAAGGCCATCGGGAACACCTCGTGCACCCCGAAGACGTGACCAGCTCCACCCGTCTGTCCGAGGCCGTGGTGGACGGATTGCCCAACAACGGGCGCAACTACCTCGATTTCGCGCTCCTCACCCCCGGCGTGGCGATCTCGCAGGGGCCGGACGGCGACGAGCTCAACATCAGCGGGCAGCGGGGGATCTTCAACAACTTCATCGTCGACGGGGCCGACTTCAACAATCCCTTCTTCGGCGAGCAGCGGGGCGGGCAGCGGCCGGCCTTCACGTTCAGCCAGGATGCGATCGAGGAGGTCGTGGTCGTCAACCAGGGGGCCGCGGCCGAGTTCGGACGGTCGTCCGGCGGGTTTGTGAATGTGATCACAAAGTCGGGCACCAACGAACTCGCGGGGTCCGTCCACTATTTCGGGCAGTGGGACGGCGTTTCGGCGGCCTACCCGGCGGCGGTGCAGGCGGGCGAGCCGGATTTCCTGCGCAGCCAGTTCGGCTTCACCCTCGGCGGCCCCATCGCGCGCGACCGGGCGTTCTTCTTCGTCGCCTACGATCAGCAGGCGGCAACCGAAACCAAGCAGGCACGACGCCTCGTCGAGAATCCCGCCAATCTGGCCAGGCTGCGGGACTTCCTGACCACGCAGTGGCCGGGCCTTTTTGACAACGAGTTCGGACCCATCGCCCGAACCGACGACGCCCGGGCGCTCCTGGTCAAGACCGACCTGCACCTCGACGGGCGCAACCAGGTGTCCTTCAAGTACAGCTACAACTGGTCCGAGCAGCTCAACGGCACCTTCGACGTGGACTCGTGGGGACTGTCGGCCAACGGGATCGAAACGGACGAGGCGCACGCCTTCAACGCCAGCTGGCGCTCGCTGCTCAGCAGCACGCTCTCCCACGAACTGCGCCTGCAGTGGGCGCGCGAGGACCGGGTGCGCTGGTACGACGGACCGCTGATGCCCGCGGGGGCGACCGTCCCCGCCCCGCCGCAGTTCCGCACCCTGGGCGGCCGGCCCTTCCCCGACATCGGAATGGACTTCGCCGACGGGTTCCGCATCGGCCTTCCCTTCTTCCTCCCCATCGATCCGGGGTACGACACCCGGCTGCAGGTCGTCGACAACTGGTCGTGGCTCAGCGGCCGGCACCTCTTCAAGGCGGGTGTCGAATACAACCGCACGGCGGTCTCACAGCAGTTCATCGGTTTCGCCAACGGGCGCTACATCTTCGATTCGGTCGACGGCTTCATCAAATTCGTGACACACGGGAAACGGTACGTCACATGCTCGGACGGGTCGGACAGCGCGATCGGGCAGTGCCCGGCGGGAGCCAGCATCACGGGACCCGTGCTCGTCTACCTGCAATCCGGCACGGTGCCGGGCGTGGCCCCGGACCGCCTGGGCAGGGGCGATTTCGGGGTGAGCGAGCTGGCCCTCTACCTGCAGGACACCTGGAGACCCAGCGACCGGCTCATCCTCAACCTCGGACTGCGCTGGGAGGGGACCTGGCACCCCGATGTCACGGTGCAGCCAGAAGCCACCTTCTACGGCCCCTACCTGGACGATCCCCGGTTCCCCTCCAACGGGACCATCCCCGACGACCTCGACAACGTCCAGCCGCGGTTCGGGCTGGCGTGGGACGTGTCCGGCGACGCCGCAACGGTGGTGCGGCTCAACGCCGGCGCGTACTTCGCGCGCATCCCCACCCTGGTCTTCGCCCAGAGCGTGACGACGAACGGGGCGTTTCAGCAGATCTTCTTCCGCAGCAGCTTCGGACTGCCCGGGGCGGGCCCGCCGGCGGTCGGCGAACTCATCGACGGATCGGCCACCGCGCCCTTCCTCCCGGACATTCATGTGACGTCCAGGGACCTGGAGCTCCCGCGCACCTGGTCGTTCGCGGCGGAGATCGAGCGTGAGCTGCCGCGCGGGGTGGCCGCCAGCGTCTCCTACCAGCATGCCCGCGCCGACAATCTCTTCCGCTTCGTCAACCGCAACGATGCGGTGTTCGGGTCGCCCTTCGGCCTCGGCACGCACCCCGGCGGCGGAGGGATCGGTACCCTGACCGTGGCCGAGAGCACCGCGCGCTCCCGCTACCATGCCGTGACGGCCGGTCTCCGCGGCCAGGGCGCCTTCGGGGGACTGCTGACCTTCGACCTCGGCTACACGCTCGCCTTCGACAGGTCCGACGACGATAACGAGCGCGATCCCTTCACCTTCCGCTATGCGGACGCATCGAACCTCGCCCCCGACTACGGCTGGTCGGACCGCGACCGCCGGCACAAGGCCACGGGCTACCTCGCGTTCGACCTCCCCGGCAACCTGGCGTTCAGCAACATCGTGCGGTACCTCTCGGCCTCGCCCGTCTCGGAGAGCTGCGCGAGCCGCGGCGAGCGGGCCAGCCAGCCCTCGGACCGGATCTGCCCGGGCGGCACGATCCTCGAGCGCAACTCCCTGCGCCGCCACAACGAGTTCTTCACCTGGGACGTCAAGCTGTCACGCCCGGTCGAGATCGGCGGCGGCCGGACGGTCGAGCCGGTCTTCGAGGTCTTCAACCTGACCAACGCGGACAACTCGCTCGACTCCGCCCACGGGTCGCTGCTCTTCAACTTCGACGGCTCGATCCGCAGCGGGCTGGGGGATACGCGGAGGGCTCAGCTGGGAGTGCGGGTCAGGTTCTAGCCCGGGCTTCAGCGCGCGCGACCAGAAGGGCAAGCTCTCGCTGCCGGCTACGCCTGATCCCCCTCCAGGCCCCGGATGCCTTCATCCAAATCCAGCTCAGGATATGTAAGGTAAACACTACATGACGTCGTGTTTGCATTACATTTCGGTGTTGTCCACGCTCACCGTCAAGATGTCGACGTTGTGGTATTGCAGATGCTTCACCGACGAGGCGTGATGCCGCAGCAGTGCCAGCGACAGCTCGCGTTCGGAAGTGGGATCCGGTGCACTTCCAAGCAGCACGATCTGGTTTTCCAGGTTGCCCGAGTGAGTCGCTGCGGTGAATTCCAGCAGAGCGCCGTGGCGCGAATTACGGGCCGTGACCCGGAGTTGGCGTCCCTTCGAGGCGGGCGCGTGCTCGTCGTCCTCCTGTCGCAAGAGGCTCAGCACCGCTTCTTCGGAGGCCGCGCGGAGGCGCTCCCTGGCCTTGATGCCCCATTTGTACCGCGAGGCGAAATCCAGCAGGAACCGGTCGAGTTCCGGAAAGGTGTCGGGACTCAGCGCAATCTCGGTCTTGTGGCGGCGAGGTCCGGTAAATTCCAGGAACATGCTGAGGAGCAGGATCGACAGACCGCCGGCCGTGAGGCCATTTGCGAGCATGCGGGTGGTGGGCGTGGCCAGATGGCTGGGGAAGATCGCCTGGAACTGAATGCCGATGCCGATCCAGAACGACAGTCCCGCCACCAATGCACTGGAGCGTCCGATGCCCTCCCGGAAGATGATCCGCATGCCATGGGCAAAGGTGAGTCCGAAGAAAACGGTGATGTAAGCGCCGAGCACCGGCAGCGGAATGGAGAGGATCAGCCCGGCGACCTTGGGCACGAAGGCGAGCGCGATGATGAAGACGCCGATGAAGATTCCGATCCGCCTGGCGGCCACGCCGAGCCCGTCGGCGAGTCCGATCCCGGCCAGGTACGGCCAGGGGGGCAGCACGCCCGCGAACCCGGAAAGGAGCGTGCCGGCTCCGCACGCCGCGACGCCGCCCTGCACCCTGCGGAAATCGATCGCCTTCTCTTCACGGCGTGAGAGGCGTTGCATGCGGACGGACTCGGTGACCTGCCTCACCGTGATCACGAACATGACGAACAGGAAACCGGGAAAGAGCACCCAGAAGTTGGGCCCGAAGCTCAGATCCAGTCCCGTAATCCCCGGTGCCGGCACGCCGATCCAGCGTGCGCTGGCGACCGGCCCGAAGTCGAGCACGCCAAAAAAGGCGGCGGTGATGCCGCCCGCGCCGAGGGCAAGCACGGGCGTCCAGGCCCGTATCAGTCGCGGACCACGAAGCATCAGGCCCACAACCGCCAGGAAAGTGACCACGGTGATCGTTGGGGCCGCAGCCGCCGGAGCCCCGTCCGGAACCCGTGTGAGCATGGCGAACGCCACCGGCATGACCGTCACCGAGACGAGTGCGATGAGCGTACCCGATACCACCGGCGTGATCACTCTGCGCAGGAGCGCCAGGCGGGATGCCAGGGCGAACTGGCCGAGCGCCGCGGCCACGACCAGCGTCCCGAGCAGGGCAGGGCCACCCGCAACGAGGGCGAGCACCGCGACCCCGATCGAGGCTCCGGAAGCCCCCATCACGGTCAGGCTCCCGGCGCCCAGTCCGCCGATCCTCCTTGCCTGGACGATGGTGAGCAGACCACCGATCACCATGCTGGCGAAGATCGCCCAGGAGAGGTAGGCGTCGCTCTGGTTCGCTACCCGGGTGACGATGGTCGTGACCACGACCACCGGAATGGTCACCAGGACAGCGGCCTGCATGCCGATGATGACCGACAACGGATTGGGCGGCCGCTCGTTGGCGGAATAGCGCAGATTCCGGGCGTGAGCCGGTGGGGCAGCCATGGACGGGCCTTTCTCTCGATCGAGCTTGCTTTGTCATCAAGAGCGGCCAGTCGGGCCGACCGCGCCGAAACCCACGGCTGGCATGATAGCTTCAGAACGGCTCGGCGTCATCACCCCACAGGGGAGGCAACATGACCGATCGAGTACCGGATGCTCCCAGGCCGGTGCTGGTCACCGGCGGGAACGGCTACGTCGCTTCCTGGCTGGTGAAGAGGCTGCTCGAGGACGGCCTTGACGTACATGCCACCGTGCGCGATCCCCTTGACCCGGCAAAGACCTCGCACCTCGACGCGATCGCCGAAGACACTCCCGGCGCCCTGTCCCTCTTCCGGGCCGACCTGCTGGATCCGGGCAGCTTCGACCGGGCGATGGCGGGTTGCGGCCTGGTCTTCCACACCGCCTCGCCGCTCATCGTGCGCGGGGTCGACGACCCGGTGGCGGAACTGATCGAGCCGGCCACGCAGGGCACGCGCAACGTGCTCGAGGCGGCCAACCGCACCCCGTCGGTGCGGCGGGTCGTCCTCACCTCCAGCATCGTGGCGGTGTACGGCGACGCCGCGGACCTGCAGGACATCCCGGCGGACCGGTTCGACGAGAGCCACTGGAACACGACCAGCTCCGAGAGTCATCAGCCCTATTCCCGCTCCAAGACGCTCGCCGAGCGGCTGGCGTGGAAGCTGGCGGACGAACAGGACCGATGGGACCTGGTGGTCGTGAATCCCGGACTCGTGCTCGGGCCGGGTCTGAGTCCCCACACGGAGGCGGAAGGCGTCCTTGTGATGCGGGACCTGGGCAAGGGCTACTACCGTTTCGGCGCCCCCGAACTGGATTACGCCGTCGTCGATGTGCGCGATGTCGCGGAAGCGCACCTGCGCGCAGGCCTCGATCCGGCGGCCGCGGGGCGTCACATCCTGGTCAGCGAATCCCTGAGCGTGATCGAAATCGCCTCGATCCTGCGGCGCCATTTCGGCGACGGCTTCCCGTTCCCCCGCAACACCGTCTCCAGATCCGCAGCCCTCATGCTGGCCCCGCGCAGGGGCATACCCCTGGCCGTGGCCAGGCGCAATCTCGGTCATCCGCTCAGGTTCGACAACTCGCGGGCGCGGGCCGCCCTCGGTCTGGCCTTCCGGCCGGCCGCGGAGTCAGTCGTGGAGCACTTCCGGCAACTGCTGGACGACGGTCTGGTGCCTCCGGTGACCCCACGGTGAAGGCCTGTCCGCGAGTAGCGGAACAGGCACTCCGCCTTCAGTCGCCGTGCTGGGCCACGATGTCCTGGAGAGCCGTTTCCGCCGATTGAAACAGCTCCGCGCGGAACCGCTTCCGTCGCTCGATGGCGCGTTCCACCTGCTTCCAGAGAAGGGTCGACAGCTCCAACACCGCCTCGGCTCGCATGCCCTCCGCGAGAGGCGAGTTGACGAATTCGTACTTCTCCACCGTGTAGTTCGCGATGTCCGCGATGTTCTCGCCCACAACGGCCATATCGAGCGGATTGCGCAGTGCCGGAGGTGCGGCTGGCTGCTTCGCCTCGGCCGCGGTATCCTCCGGTGCGCTGCCCGTACCGGCGATCGCCCCGACCGCCTCGGCCTGGGAGCCGTGAATCTGGATGATCTGGCTGAAGCCGCTCACCGTGATGACTTCGTTGATGTGATCTTCGAGCTCACACAGCGCGAAGGTCTTGCCGGGGCGGGTGAACTTCTTCGCCAGCATCAGCAGGACGCGCAGGCCGGCGCTGCTGAGGAAGGTGATCCCCGCCATGTTCAGCAGCAGGGACTGGTCATCCGGACCGATGCCCGCTCCCAGCGCTTCGTGGCAGTCCATGCTGTTGGCGCTGTCGATTCGACCGCTCACTGTCGCAATCAGGACCCCTGAATCCCGGCTCCAGTCAAGCTCCATTGCCATGTCTTTTCCTGTCTGGTTGCTGTGTCAAATCGGTCGACCGTCCTGATCGACGCGGCCCAAAGGTACCGGAACCGCAGAGACGGGGCCAGCGCTCGACTCCCGCCTCGTGTCCTTACGACTTCGGGATCTCCTTGTCGGGATCGACGAAGGGCCGCGGGACGACCGTGGCGGCGCGATCACCGTCCGGAGTCGTCACACTCAGGCGCGTTCCCGGCTCGGCCGCAGCCGTCGGCACCATGGCGTACCCGATGTTCCGCTTCAGGCGCGGCGAATGGACGGCCGACGTGACGCAGCCGATCTCCTCCCCGTTCCGGTGCACCGGCCAGCGGGTCATGTTGAGGTCGAGCGGATCGCCCGCGATCTCGACGCCGGCCAGCTTTCGCTTCGGCCCTTCGGCGGCGATCCGGGCCAGCGCCGCGCGCCCGATGAAGTCACCCTCCTGGTCGTGGTCGACCTGCCAACCCAGCCCGACTTCGTATGGATTGTTGTCGAGGGTCATGTCGATCCCGTAGTTGAGGATGCCCGCCTCGATGCGCCGGATGTCCGACGGGCCCGTAGGCGTGATTCCCAGGTCGCGCCCTGCGTCCATCACGCGGTCCCACAACTCGACCCCGCGGCTCCCGTCGCGCAGGTAGATCTCGTAGCCGACCTCGCCGCTCCATCCGGTCCGCGTCACCACCACGGGGATGCCGTCGAGGTCCGTCTCGAGGAACCAGTAGTAGCGCAGCTTCAGGACGTCGTCGCCGAAGAGCCGGCGCACCACCTCCTTCGACTTCGGGCCCTGCACCTGCATCGGCGACACGTCGGGCTCGCGGATCTCGACATCGAGCCCCGAGTTCAGGGCGACGCCCCTCGCGTACAGCAGCACGTCGCTGTCCGCGAGCGCGAGCCAGAAGTGGTTCTCGCCCAGGCGCAGAAGGACCGGGTCGTTCACGATGCCGCCGTCGTCGGCGCCGATGAGGACGTACTTGCCCTGGCCGACGGCGCACTTCGACAGGTCGCGCGGCGTGAGCAGGTTGGTGAACGCGAAGGCGTCCGGGCCGGTGATCTCGACCTGCCGCTCGACGCTCACGTCCCACACCGTGACGCCGGTCAGCAGCTTCTCGTACTCGGCGTGCAGGTCGTCGTAGCGGGTGGGGAGGAACATGTGGTTGTAGACGGTATAGCTCCGGCAGCCGGCGCGGAGGGTGGCCTCGAAGTACGGCGAGCGGCGAAGGCGGGCGCCGCGCTGGATGAGGGACATGTCGAAGGTGGGGGTCATTCAGGGGTCTCCTGTGGGTGTTGAGGACATTGTGAACGTTTTCACGAGCGCCGCGTCAATCGCGCCACCGGCCTCCGTTGGCGCAAGATCTCGCCTGCGGCAAGGCGGCCCGGTCCTCCCGTCACGCCCCCGCCCGGATGGCATCCCGACCCGCACAGGAACAGCCCCTCGACCGGCGTCCGGTACCGCGCCCAACCTGCAATCGGGCGCATGAAGAGCATCTGGTCGAGCCCCATCTGCCCGTGGTACTCGTCGCCGCCGGTGAGGCCGAGTTCGGCCTCGAGGTCGTGCGGGGTGAGGAGGCAGTGGTCGACGATCCGCTCGCGCATGCCGGGAAGGAAGTCGTCGAGGACGGCCAGGACGCCGGCGAGCAGGGAATCACCGCTTTCGGGGTCTTCCCAGCTCCCGTCGCGCAGCCGGCGGGGCGCGTACCGCACCTGGATCGAGGCCACGTGCCGCCCGGCGGGTGCCAGCGCGGGGTCGTGCAGGGTGGGAATCACCATGTCCAGGTGAGGGCGCGCAGAGCAGCGGCCGTACTTGGCGGCGTCGCCGGCGCGTTCGAGGTAGTCCGGCGTGGGCGCCACCAGCGTGTGGCCGGCGAGGCGACGCTCGGCGTCGTCCAGCGGCGGGAGCCTGTCGAGGAGGAGGTGCAGGACGGCGGTCGTGCCGCGCATCCGAATGTTGGCGACCTTGCGGTTGAATTCGGGGCCGAGCCGCGGCGCACCCACCATACCGAAGAAGGTGCGGCGCGGATCGGCGCCCGACACGACGCAGCGCGCCGGGATCTCCTCGCCGCTCGCGAGGCGTACGCCGGTGGCGGCCCCGTCCTCGACGAGAATGCGCTCGACTTCGGCCGCTGTACGGATCTCGACCCCGTGAGCCCGCGCCGCCGCGGCAAGTGCCTCGGGCAGCGCACCGATGCCGCCCCTCAGGAAGGCCGACGACCGGAAGCCGTGCGCCTGGCCGCCCGTGGCGTGGTACAGCATCCGGAAGGCGCCGCCCATCGCGCCGGGTCCGTGGCTGGCGCCCAGCAGCGCCGTGGTGGCGAGCATGCCCTGGAGTACGTCGCCTGCGAACCAGTCGTCGAGGAGGTCGCGGGCGGGGAGGGGGAGGACGCGCAGCAGTTCCATCACGCGGCGCCGTCCCAGCCTCGCCGCCTGCACCATGGGGCGCAGCAATCGGAGCCGCTCCCGTCTGGTCAGGTCGTGAAGCGCCGGGGCGGGGTGGTCGAGCGCGACTCGCAGGATGCGCGCCATCGAGTCGAGGTAGTCGACCCATTCGGGAAAGCGGTCGGCGTCGGCCCGGCTGTGAAGGGCGATCTCGTCGCGCGTTCTCACTGGGTCGCGCCAGAGCGTCAGCGCGTCGCCGCCGCCGAGGAGCGAGGTCGCGACCGCGGGGGGATGCACCCATTCGAGGGCGTGCTCACCCAGACCGAACTCGGTGCCCCACTCCCGCCGGAAGAGCCCCGCGTCCTGGGCGGCCACGCTGACCCGGCATCCCGGGAAGACCTCTTCGGTCGCGGCCGCGCCCCCCACGACCTCCCGGCGCTCCAGCACCAGTACCTTCCATCTCATTCGGGCCAGCACACACGCGGCGGCCAGGGCGTTGTGGCCCGCGCCGACGAGAACCGCGTCGTACTTCTTCATCAACCCTGGCCCCGCCCGCGGGTTAGTCCCCGCCCCCGCCGGAGATCCCGCATCACCACGCCCGCGGCCAGCTTCCCCGGCGCGCCCATGATCCCGCCGCCCGGGTGCGTGCCCGATCCGCACTGGTAGTACCCCCGCACCGGCGTCCGGTACTTCGCGTATCCTGCGACCGGGCGCAGGAAGAACAGCTGCGACGGCGTCAGCTCGCCCTGGAAGATGTTGCCCTGCGACAGCCCCGTGGTGCGCTCGATGTCCAGCGGCGTGACCACCTGACGGTGCAGGATGATGTCCTTCAGGTTGGGGATGTGGCGCGCCAGCGTGTCGATGACGGTGTCGCCGAAGGCCTCGCGCTTCTCGTCCCAGGTCCCCTCGCGCAGCTCGTACGGCGCGTACTGCACGAAGCACGACATGACGTGCTTGCCGGGCGGCGCCATCCCGGGGTCGATGGCCGAGGGGATGACGATGTCGATGTACGGTTCGCGGGAGAAGTCGCCGTATTTGGCGTCGTCGTAGGCGCGTTCCAGGTAGTCGATGGAGGGGCTGATCGAGACGGCCCCGCGGAGATGGGGACCATGGCCGGGCATGCAGCTGAAGTCGGGGGCCGCGTCGAGGGCGAGGTTCACCTTGCCGGAGGAGCCGCGGAAGCGGTAGCTGCGTACGCCCTGGACCACCTCGTCGGGGAGCTCGGCCTCGTCGACCAGGTCGAGGAAGGTGCGGCGCGGATCGAGGCTGGACGAGACGGCCTTCGCACGCAGCTCGTCCCCGTTGGCCAGGGCCACGCCGGTGGCGCGCCCGTTCTTCATCAGCACGCGGGTGACCGGCGCGTTCGTGCGGATCTCGGCTCCCGCCTCGCGCGCCGCGGATGCGATCGCCTGGGCGACGGCCCCGGTCCCACCCTTTGCGAAACCCCACGCGCGGAAGTGCCCGTCGATCTCGCCCATGTAGTGGTGCAGCAGGACGTACGCGGTGCCCGGCGAGCGCGGCCCCAGGAACGTGCCGATGATCCCGCTTGCCGACAGCGTGGCCTTGAGGACGTCGGTCTCGAACCACTCCTCGAGGAAGTCGGCCGAGCTCATGGTCATCAGCTTGACGAGCAGGTGGAGCTGGTCGGGCTCGAGGCGCAGGAAATGGCGCGCCAGACGAAGCATGCCGGCGATGTCGCCGGGAGCGAGCCGGGCCGGGTCGGGGGGCACGATGTCCAGCAGGTACTTCACGGCGCGGGCCATATGGAAGAGCGAGCGGCCGTAGTCGTCGTAGGCTTCGGCGTCGCGGGTCGAGAAGCGGGCGATCTCGCGCCAGGTGCGGTGGTGGTCGGCGTCCCGGTAGAGGCGGTCGCCGTCCGGAAGCGGGGTGAGGGTGCTTTCGAGCGGGAGGATCGCGAGCCCGTGGCGCGGGAGATCGAGCTCGCGGATGATCTCGGGGCGCATGAGGCTGACGACGTACGAGAAGACGCTGTACTTGAAGCCCGGGAAGATCTCCTCGGTGACGGTTGCGCCGCCTACGAGCGGACGCGCCTCGAGCACGCACACATCCAGTCCGGCGCGGGCCAGGTAGGCCGCGTGGACGAGGCCGTTGTGGCCGCCGCCGATGACGATGACGTCGTATTGGCTGGTCATCGGGGTCAGTTCCGTTTCCGCGGGGGGTCGAAGAACGGCGTCCTCACCACCCGCGCCGGCACCTTGTGACGCACGAACTCCACCGTCAGCTCGAACTCTACACGACGGCCTGGCCGCGCGAACTCGCGCCGGATCGTGGCGAGCGCGATGTACTTCTTCAGGATGGGTGAGAAGGTGGAGCTGGTGACGTAGCCGACCTGTTTGCCGCCCGCGTAGATCGGGACGGGTTCGCGGGACGCGCGGCCAGCCACCAGAGGCGGCAAACCCACCGCCGCGAAGCGCTTCTCAATGTGCGGCCAGTCCACTTCGAGCCCGGCGAAGCCCCACTCCGACGGCGCGTCCGCTTCCCGGGCCAGCGCCCGGCTCCCCACGAAGTCCCGCCCCGGCCGCGGCTGCACCGCCCACCCCAACCCCGCCTCGTAGGGCGACGACTTCCGCGACTCGATCAGCGCCGTCCACGTCGACACATAGTCCACGTCCTTGAGCAGCAGCCCGGCCTCGATCCGGACCACGTCGAGCGCGTCGAGGCCTGCCGGCGCGAGGCCGTATCCCCGGCCGACCTCGGCCAGTGCATCCCACACCCCCACCGCATCTTCGGGGCGCATCCAGATCTCGTAGCCCAGGTCGCCCGTGTAGCCGGTCCGCGTGATCGTGACGGAGGCCCGGCCGATGTTCCCTTCGGCCAGCGTGAAGTAGGGGAGCGCGGCGATGTCGGCGCCGGTGGTCACCTCTGCCAGAATCTCCCGCGATGTCGGACCCTGCAGCGCCAGCGCGGCGAGATCGAGTGTGATGTCGCGCACGGAGGCGTCCATCCCGAGCGCGCAGTCCTGGAACCAGCGCAAGCACGGGTCGGCGGAGGTGACGCGAAAGGTGTCCGCTTCCAGACGCTGGACCGTCCCGTCGTCGATCATCTTGCCGGCCTCGTCGCACCACGGCGTGTACAGCACCTGTCCAACCGGGCAGTCGAGGGCGCTCCGGGTCACCACCCGGTCCACGAGCGCGGCGGCGTCGGTCCCGGTGATTTCGTACTTCCGCAGCGGCGACACGTCGAAGAGCGCCGCGCCGCTGCGCACCGCGTAGTACTCGTACTCGTGGCCGGGCTCATAGGTGAGCGCGCTGGCGTAACCCGCCCAGTTGCGCCAGCGGCGGCTGTGGCAGAGGAGGGAGGTGCGGGGGTGGAAAGGGGTCTCGAGGAGCATGGCGGGAAGTTAGCCTTTCACCACATGTCTGTCTCCAAATGCGTTGAAATCATGTTTGTGACCTCGTAGAAATATTGTCTGCAAAAGCATTGAAAACGTGTTTCTTCCCAGTTAGGCTTGTTCATCACAGTTCATCATTCTGCTCCTGGAGCGTGCACCATGGCATCCGGCCCGGACAAAGGACGAGGCAAGGCCCCCAGGCATGCGTCCCGCCACGAGGCAGGGTGGTCAGTCCAAACCAAAGTCGAGCACTACGCCCCCCGTGTCGCTGACGAGGAACTGAGACAGTGCCTGGCGGCGGCCGGAGCCGTTCTGATCGAAGGTCCGAGAGCCTGCGGCAAGACGGCGACTGCCCATCAGGAAGCCGCAAGCGAGGTTTTCCTCGATGTGGACCGGAGGGCACAGGACATGATCGCGGTCAGCCCAGACCTGGTGCTTGAAGGGGCAACTCCCCGGCTGATCGACGAGTGGCAAACCGCCCCGGTGATCTGGAACCACGTTCGGCGCGCGGTCGATGCGCGTCCCGGAAAGGGTCATTTCATTCTCACCGGGTCGGCCGTACCACCCGATGACATCACGCGCCACACCGGAGCCGGCCGAATCGTCCGGCTTCGCCTGCGCCCGATGTCCCTCTACGAACTGGGGCACAGCACCGGCAAGGTGTCGCTGGAGAGCGTGCTCGGCGGAGCGCCCGTGCACCATCCGTCAGCCGACCTTTCGGTGCGGGACCTCGCCAGGCTCGTTTGCGTCGGCGGCTGGCCGGGACACCTCGGATCGTCGACCGACGAAGCCTTGCGCGTGAACCGCGGCTACGTCGACGACATCTGCCGTGCCGACCTGAGGCGCGCCGACGGGGTCCGCCGGGATCCGGACCGGGTTCATCGGTTCCTTCGCTCGCTTGCTCGGAACGTCGCGACCAGCGCAGGGCTTGCAACCATCGCGCGCGACGTCGCCGGTCCGGAACAGGCATCGATGACGAGCCACACGGCCCGCTCATACCTCAACGGCCTCGAACGCCTGATGGTTGTCGAGGATCAGCCGCCGTGGGCACCTCATCTGCGGTCCAGGTCGCGGCTGCAGGTCTCGCCGAGGCGTCACTTCGTGGACCCCTCCATAGCGGCGGCGGCTCTCGGCGCGGGACCGGACCACCTGCTCAGCGATTTCTCCTGGTTCGGCTTGCTGTTCGAGTCGATTGTGATCCGGGATCTGCGCGTCTACGCCCAGGCCATGGGCGCCAGGGTCTATCACTACCGCGATCACACCGGTCTGGAAGTGGACGCCGTCGTCGATGCCGGCCCCGGACGATGGGCGGCCTTTGAGATCAAGCTCGGCCTAAGCCGTATCGACGACGCAGCGTGCTCGTTGCTGAAGTTCTCCGAACGGGTCGATACGAGCCGATCCGGGGAACCGGCGGCACTTGGCGTCATCGTCGACAGCGGGTTCGGATATGACAGGCCCGACGGAGTTAGCGTTGTCCCGGTGGGAACGCTTGGACCGTAGCAGCCAATCCCCCCCGGGGGGGCTACACCATACCCGCCAGCACCCCGAGCAGCCGGTCCACGTCGCTGCGGTTGTTGAACATCCCTACCGCCGCGCGGAGCAGCCTCCCGTCCTCCTGGAAGGTGATCGCCACCCCCTCGTCGTCGAGCGCCCGAGCCAGGCGCTCGTGCTCCAGCCCGTGATAAAAGCTCACGATGGCGGAAGGATTGTCGGGTGGCGTGAACAGCTGCATTCCCAGGGCTTCCACCTCGGACCGCAGTTCGGTGGCCAGCCCCTGCACGTGCCCCGCGATGCGATCCACGCCCACACCCTCAAGAAACTCCAGCGCGGCGGCCATGGCGCTCACCGGGCCGTAGGCGGGATTGGCGTACTCGAGCTTGGCGGCGCTGGTCTTCAGCCGGAAGCGGTGGCCCGGCAGCGTCTCGGCGACCTGGCTGTGACCGTGGCGGTCGGCCGTCATCCACTCCAGGTGCTCGGCGCGAACGTAGAAGGGCGCGCACCCGAAGTCCGCGTGCAGCCACTTGTACCCGTTGCCGCAGGCGAAGTCGACCTTTTCGTCGTGGAGGTTGGTGGGGAAGGTCCCCCAGGCCTGGATCGCGTCGGCGTACAGGTAGGCACCGTGGGCGTGGGCGAGGTCGGCCAGGGGAGGCAGGTCGTAGCGGAAACCGTTGCGGTTCGACACCCACGCCACGCTGATCAGCCGGGTGCGGTCATCGGTGTGTTCGGCGAAATCGTCGACCGAGACCACGCCTTCGCGCGAGGGGATGATCCGCAGTTCGATCCCGTGCCGGCGCTCGAGCTCCCGGTACAGCACGAACGTGGTGACGAAATGCAGTTCGTCCACCACCACGTTGTCGCCCGCCCGCCAGTCGAGTGCGCTCGCGATGATGTTCTCGGCGCCGCTGGTCGCATACAGGAACGCGATCTCGTCCTCCTCGGTGCCGAAGAGGTTGGCGAACCGGGTGCGCGCACTCGCGATGGCCTCTCGTCCCGCGGAGGTGTTGCGGCGTCGCATCTTCTCGTCGGCGTAGGCGTGCAGGGCATCGCGCACCGGGACCGACAGCGGTCCCACCGAAGCCGAGTTGAGGTAGGCGAGTTCATCGGTGACGGGGAAGCTTGCCCGGACCCCCAGAGGGTCGTCGGCCGCGGGCGCCAGCCCCAGGCCCCGCGTGGCCGGCAGAGCCGAAAGACCGACTGCCGCGGACTTCAGGAAGTGTCGCCGGTCCAGATGTTTCATGAGGGTTGCTCCTGACGGCGGATGCGAGGGTGCGGCCTGACGGATCGAACGTGCCGAGGCCCACCTCGCCGCACAAGGGACTCGCAGCCCAGTTGACCGCCGATGAGCCGCGCTACATTTCGTCATGCCACACCTCAACCGCTGGCTCTCGGCCCTCGAATCCGAGGCTATTGAAATCATCCGCGAGGGCATCGCCACCGCCGCCAGGCCGGTGATGCTCCATTCGATCGGCAAGGACTCGTCGGTGCTCCTGCACCTGGCGCGGAAGGCGTTCTGGCCCGCGTCCCCGCCCATGCCCCTCCTGCACATCGACACCACCTGGAAGTTCCGCGAAATGATCGCCTTCCGCGACCGCGTGGCGGCCGAGACGGGGGTTCAACTCATCGTGCACACCAACCGTGACGGAGTCGCGGCGGGCATCACCCCGTTCACCCACGGGTCCGATTACTACACCGAGGTGATGAAGACCGTGGCCCTGCGCCAGGCCCTCGACGCCGGCCGCTACGACATCGTCTTTGTGGGCGCGCGCCGCGACGAGGAGAAGTCGCGCGCCAAGGAGCGGGTCTTCTCGCTGCGCAGCCCCGCCCATCAGTGGGACCCGAAGGCACAGCGGCCCGAGTTGTGGAACCTCTACAACACGCGCCTGCAGCCGGCGGAATCGCTCCGTGTCTCGCCGCTCTCCAACTGGACCGAAGCCGACATCTGGCGCTACATCGCCGCCGAGGAGATCCCGATCGTACCGCTCTACTGCGCCGCCGAGCGCCCGGTGGTTGAGCGCGACGGCCAGTGGATCGTGGTCGACGACGACCGCATGCCGCTGGAACCGGGCGAGCTGCCGGAGGTGCGCCGCGTCCGCTTTCGCACACTTGGGTGCTATCCGCTGACCGCCGCGATCGAGAGCGACGCGACCACACTCGACGCGATCATCGCCGAGACCCTGGCCACGGACCATTCGGAGCGCGAAGGCCGCCTCATCGACCACGACGGCGAAGCGTCGATGGAGCGGAAGAAGCGGGAGGGCTACTTCTGATGCGACCGACCCTGCGTTTCGTCCTCTGCGGCAGCGTGGACGACGGGAAGAGCACCCTGATCGGGCGGATCCTGCACGACTGCCGACAGGTCTTCGCCGATCAGTTGGAACAGGTGACGGAGGATTCCCGCCGCTACGGCACCCAGGGTGACGCGACCGATCTGGCCCTCCTCCTCGATGGCCTCCAGGACGAGCGCGAACAGGGCATCACCATCGATGTCGCCTATCGCGCCTTCGAGACGCCGCGGCGGCGGTTCAGCGTCGCCGACGCCCCGGGGCACGAGCAGTACACGCGCAACATGGCGACCGGCGCCTCGACCGCCGACCTCGCGGTCGTGCTGGCGGACGCGCGCAAGGGCGTCCTGCCGCAGACGGCCCGGCACACCCGAATCGTGGCCATGTTCGGGGTTCGGCACATCGTACTCGCAGTGAACAAGATGGATTTGGTGGATTGGGATCGGGACAGATTCGACTCGATCGCCGCCAGGTACTGGGCCGAAGCTGCAGGAATGGGCGTCGCGGAGGTGCGGGCCATCCCCGTTTCCGCCCTCACCGGTGACAACCTGACCCGGCCGGGCGCCGAATCGCCGTGGTACGATGGCCCGACTCTGCTGGAACACCTGGAGACGGTCGATGTCGAGCTGCCTGCCGCCAGCCGGCCCTTCCGCATGCCCGTTCAATACGTCAACCGGCCCGATCCGGACTTTCGCGGCTACTGCGGGCGCGTGGCGTCCGGGACGGTCTCGCCCGGGGACAGCGTCCTCGTCTCTCCCGCCGGGACCGCTGCCGAGGTGGAATCGGTCGTGGTCTGGCAGGGCACCCGTGAAAGCGCCAAACGGGGCGACTCGGTCACCCTCACCCTGCAGCCGCAGGTGGACGTCTCCCGCGGCGATGTCATTGTGGCCGCCGACGAGCCCCCGCAGATGGCGGACCAGTTCCAGGCGCGGATCGTGTGGATGGGCGACGATCCGCTCACCGTCGGCCGCCCCTATCGGATGAAGCTGCACACCCGAGAGGTGGGCGCCACGGTCACCCGCATCCGCCACCGGGTCGACATCTCGGACGGAAGGGAACTCGCCGCCGCGCACCTCGAACTCAACGACCTCGGGGTGATCAACCTCGCAACCACCCGTCCCGTCCCCTTCGCCCCCTTCGACGAGTCTCGCGAGTTGGGAGGGTTTATCCTCATCGACCGTGCGACCAACGCCACCGTCGGTGCAGGCACGATCACCTACGCGCTCATGCGTGCCGCGAACCTCAGTTGGCAGGCCTTCGACATCGACCGCGAGGTCCGCGCCCGGATGAAGGGCCATAACCCGCGTTGCCTGTGGCTCACCGGTCTCTCCGCGTCGGGCAAGTCCACTGTAGCCAACCTGCTGGAGCGGCGCCTTGTGGCCGGGGGCCATCACACCTACCTCCTCGACGGCGACAACGTCCGGCACGGTCTCAACCGGGACCTGGGCTTCACCGAAGCCGACCGTGTCGAGAACATCCGGCGCGTGGCGGAAGTGGCGCGCCTCATGGTGGATGCGGGGCTGATCGTGATCGCCTCCTTCATCAGCCCCTTCCGGTCCGAACGCGACTTCGCGCGCAGTCTCTTCGAGCCGGGCGACTTCATGGAGATCTTCGTGGACGCATCGTTGGAAACGTGCGCGAGGCGCGACCCGAAGGGTCTCTATGCCAGGGCGATGAAGGGCGAGATCCGGAACTTCACCGGCGTGTCCAGCCCTTATGAGCGGCCGGAGAATCCGGATGTGCAACTGGATACCAAGAAGCTGTCGCCCGAGCAGTGCGTGGAGTTGGTGGTCAAGGAGATGGGAATAGTAAAGTAGACATTACATGATGTAATCTTGACATTACATTCGCATTCACTGTGCTCGATAGTTGACGGGTTGCGAGGTCGGGCGCAATAATGCGGGTGACGCCGCCGCCGGGCGCATGGCCGCGGCCCCGATGCAACCCCCCGCAGACCAGGCGGATACGATGCCGAGATCTCGCAGGTCTTTCCTGAAGCAATCGGTCGCGACCGTAGCGGCAGCCTCCGTCGCCGGGTGCGGGCCGGAGGATGACGGTGCGTCGGGCGCCGGAAGCGGCGAGGCATCGAGTGCGGGGAGGACCGGCGCAGGGCCAGTCCCGCTCCCCGGGGGCACGCTTCGGGCCGTTGGCGAAGCGGTGCTCCCCGACGAGCTTGGAGATGAGGGACGCGAGCGGGCCGTGGCAGCCTTCGAGCGGTGGTCGGACGGGCTGGAACCGGTTGCCGAACTGGCCCACCCGTACCTCGTGCCGGAAACGCGGTATTCCGGGCCGGATCCAAGGCCGGGGTGGGCGGCGCAGCTCCAGGGGCTGGAGAAGGAATGCCGGGCCCGTTTCGGCAAGGATCTCGGCGACCTCGACGTGGCCGGACGCAGGAAGCAGCTCGAGGGGCCGGTCGGGCAAGCGGGGCCCGGCCTGGGTTCGCCATCGAACGCGCACCACATTGCCGTCGCTCTGATGGCCCACTTCTACCGGTCGCCAACCGCGACCGATCTGTGCTACGGGCGGGTGATCGCGAAGCAGCAGTGCCGGGGACTCGATGGGGCGACCGCCGAACCCGCGGCACTCGGAGGCGCCCCATGACCCGCATCATCGAGAGCGATGTCTGCATCATCGGGGCGGGGATCACTGCGGCCATGGTCGCCGAACGCCTCGCCGAGCGCACCAACGCGTCCATCACCATCATCGAGGCCGGCCAGCGCACCGCTTCCCTCGCCGAGCGCACCCGCACCCGCGCCCGCATGCTGGCCTACGGCGAGAACCCCTACCCGAACGACCACATCCCCGACCAGACCGGCACCGGCGCGATGTACCGCCAGATGGTCGTCGGCGGCTCGGCCATGCACTGGGGCGGGGCCATCCCGCGCTACTCCCCGGAAGACTTCCGCCTGCGCTCCCTCTACGGCGTCGGCTTCGACTGGCCGATCACCTTCGACGACCTCGAGCCGTACTACCAGGAAGCCGAGGAGCGCATCGGCGCCGCAGGCGAACAGGGCCCCCCCGACTGCGACCCGCGCTCCAAGCCGTACCCCATGCCCCCGCTCCCGCTGTCCTACAACCTCGCCCGCATGCGCGAGTGGACCGACAGCGCCGGCATCCCCTTCTGGACCCAGCCGTGGGCGCGCAACACCGAGCCCTACCGTGGCCGCAACGTCTGCCAGCGCTGCGACACCTGCGCCGTCTGTCCCACCGGCGCCAAGTACACCCCCGACTTCGCTTTCGACCAGCTCCTCGCGCAGGGCCGCATCGACCTCGTCACCCGCACCCTGGTGCGCCGCCTCACCCTGGATCCCGGCACAGACCGAATCGCCTCCGCCGAAGCGGTCAGCCGCGACGCCCCCGACGAGCCCCTCGAATTCCGCGCCCGCACCTTCGTCCTCGCCGGCGGCCACGCCTGGAGCCCCCACCTGCTCCTCCTCTCGGCCAACAGCCGCTTCCCCGACGGACTCGCCAACCGCACAGGCAACGTCGGCCGCTACATGACGGGTCACTGGTACGTGAGCGGCTTCATCGATCTTCCCATGCGCCTGTACCCCGGCATCTTCGCCAACAACAGCCTGCTGACGCACCGCTTCGCGAGTCCCGGGCCCCTGGACCGCTACGTACGCCACGATATTCGCCTCTGGGAGTCTGATGTAGGACGAGCGCCGCGACTCCGAAACGGCGACGGCAGCCTCCTGTGGGGAGACCAGGTCATGGCAGACTGGCGTGAGCGCACCGAATCGGGCGCCACCGCCCGCATCCGCGCGTACTATGACGTCCTTCCCGACCGCGAGAGCCGCCTCACCCTCGACGGCGCGAACACGAACGCCCTCGGCGACCCCATGCCGCGGATCGACTACCGCCCCGCCCGGACCTCACTCGATCTGGAAAGCCACACGCACGAGACCATCCTGGGCCGCTTCGAGCACCTCGCCCGCGCGGCCGGCGGCTCGATGATGAGCACGCGCAGCTCCCGCCTCTGGGAGCACCCCGGCGGCGGCTGCCGCATGGGCGACGATCCCGCGACCAGCGTGGTCGACCGCTGGGGCCGCACGCACGACCACGACAACCTCTTCGTGGTCGGCGCCCCGACGATCGTCTCGAGCGGATGCGCGAACGGGACGCTCACCTTCTGCGCTCTGTCGCTGATGGCGGCCGAGGAGATCGGGAAAGAACCGGGTGGCCGCTGAGGTGTCCTTGACCTGCACCCGCACCGGACGGAGGGGGCGCCCACCGCGCGGTTCGGGCCGGCGCGCGGGAACGTTCGCACTCGTCCTCCCCCCAGCCCCGCGGTGCGCCTTCCTGGCGGCTGCCTTGCTGACCGTCGTCCTCCTGACACTGCCCGAACCGCTGGCCGCGCAGTGGGGCCGTCGCACGCGCTGGGCACCCCCGCGCAAGCCATCCGAGGCGACGGAATACGGCGAATTCACCTTCTGCCGCCTTCAGTACCGTCCGGTTCGGCGCGAGTGGCTAGGCACGGGCTGGGACACCGACTACCCCGACGGGGACCGCAATCTGCCGTTGCGCCTCTCGCAGCTGACCCGGGCGGACATCGCGCGGGACGAGCGCGGCGACCCCTTCCACGCCGTCGTCGAGGCGACCGATTCCGACCTCTACGCCTGCCCGTTCCTCTTCGCGTCGGATGTGGGCACGATCCGCTTCACGGAAATCGAGGCGGTGCGTCTGCGCGACTACCTGCTCAAGGGCGGCTTCTTCTGGGCCGACGATTTCTGGGGCGAGTTCGCCTGGCACAACTGGACGCTCGAGATGGAGAGGGTGCTGCCGGGCTATCCGATCGTGGAGGTGCCGCAGGACCACGTGCTCTTCCACACGCTCTACTCGGTGGACAGCGTGCCGCAGGTGCCGTCGATCCAGTATTGGCGGCGCAGCGGCCGGATGGGCACCTCCGAGCGCGGGCGCGAGAGCGAGACGCCGACGCTTCACGGGATCATGGACGAGTCCGGCCGGCTCATGGTCGTCATGACGCACAACACCGACATCGCCGACGGCTGGGAGCGGGAGGGGGAGGACGACGAGTTCTTCTATCTGTTCTCGCCGAATGCCTATGCGGTGGGGATCAACGTGATCATCTACATGCTGACGCACTGATGTCGAGCGACTGGTGGGCGGAGGGGCTCCTCTTCGAGAACTGCAACTGCACGGCGGTGTGCCCCGGGCATATCCATTTCAGCCAGAGGTGCACGCACGAGGTGTGTCACGGGTACTGGGCGATGCGCTTCGACGCAGGGCGGGTGGACGGCGTGGATCTGTCGGGGGTCCGCGCGGTCATTCTCTACGAAACGCCGCCGGTGATGATCGAGGGGGGCTGGAAGCAGGCGATCGTGATCTCGGACGACGCGTCCGAGGAGCAGCAGCGGGCGGTGGAGGAGATCCTGACCGGCGCGCGCGGCGGCCCGTGGCAGATCCTGGCGAGGTTCGTGGCCGATGCGCGGCCGACGCGGACGGCCCCGGTGCGGATCGAAGAGGTGGAGGGGGGGAAGTCGGTGTCGATCGGCGGGGTGCTGAGGGGTGTCATAGAGGCGATCCGGGGCCGGAAGCGGGCCGAACCGGTCAACTTCGTGAACATCTACAACCAGATCCACGACTCCACACAGGTGATCGCGATGGGGTCCAGCGAATGCGACGACGGTGAGTTCGTGTTCTCGAACGAGGGGACGCACGGGCTTTGGTCGCGGTTCCGGTGGGTGGGGTAGCCGCCCAATGAGCTACGGGTCGGCGCTCGCGATGTGGCTGGCGATGACGGCGATCATGATGACGCCGGTGGTGTATCCGTGGCTGCGGGCGCTGAACCGGGTTGCGGCGGGCGGCGCTCTTGCCACGGCGCCCCGGGCCCTCACCTCGGTGACGCCGTTCCTGGGCGGATACATGCTCGCATGGGCCGGCTTCAGTGCGGTGGCGGCGGCCGTCCACTTCGCTCTCGCCACCGCGGCGTTCCCCGTGCCACTGGGGATGCGCGCGCCCACGCCCTCGGCGGCCGCCCTGATCCTGACCGGCGCCTTCCAGTTCACCGCGCTGAAGGAGGCGTGCCTTTCGCACTGCCGGTCCCCGGCGGGCTTCCTCCTCTCTCACTGGCGGCCCGGCGCCGCCGGCCATACCCGGCTGGGACTCGCCCACGGACTGCACTGCGTCGGCTGCTGCTGGGCCCTGATGGCCCTGGCGCTCGTGGTGGGGATGGCCGACCTGGTCTGGATGGGCCTGCTCATGGCGGTGATGGTCGCGGAGACCGCGCTCCCCTTCGGCGCGCGGCTGTCGCGGCCGCTCGGGGCGGTGCTGATCGTCGCCGGAGTGGTGGTGCTGCTCATGGGCCGCGCTACCTTTCCGGCATGAGAGTCGCGCTCTTCGTCACCTGCCTGGCCGACCACTACTTCGCTGACGCTGCTGCCGACGCGGTCCGCCTTCTTCGCCACTTGGGGTGTCAGGTGAGCTTCCCCGCGGATCAGACCTGCTGCGGGCAGCCCGCGTACAACGCCGGCCGCATCCCCGAGGCGCGGCGCATGGCCGAGCACACCCTCGAAGTCTTCGCCGATGCCGATGCGGTCGTGCTTCCCAGCGGGTCGTGCGCGACGATGGTCAAGAAGTTCTATCCGCGGCTTGTCGGCGGTGAGACCACCTCGCTCGCCGACCGCACCTGGGAACTCGGCGAATTCATCGTCCGGCGGCTGGGCGTCACCGAGCTCGGCGACGGCCTGGCGGGACGCCGGGTCGCGGTCCACCAGGGCTGCCACGCACTGCGCGAACTGCGGATCGAGAAGGAGCCGGCGGTGCTGCTCGAAGGCGCCGGCGCCGAGGTCGTGCCGTGGGAGGCCCAGGACGAGTGCTGCGGCTTCGGCGGTCTTTTCTCCGTGAAGATGACCGCCGTTTCCGCCGCCATGGCCGACCGCAAGCTGGATACGCTGCCCGAGGTCGACTGGGTCGTCTCCGGCGACGGCGGGTGCGTGCTCCACCTCGACGGACGCAGCCGCGCTCGCGATTGCGGCATCGATTTCGTGCACCTCGCCACCGCGCTCTGGCGGGGCGTGAACGGCGGCCGCGCTCCGGCCCGGGCCAGCTGACATGCGCGTCGAGATCAAGCATTACGTGGAGCGATCGCGCGAGACGATCCGCGAAGAGCCGGGGGTGCGCGAGGCGGTCACCGGCGCGACGATCGCCTTCGACGAGAAGCGGAAGCAGGGCTATGCGGAGGTTGACGCCGACGCGTGGCGGCGCTGGGCGGAAGGGGTGAAGAACCACACCCTGACGCACCTGGACCGCTATCTCCTCGAGGCCGAAACGCAGCTCCTGGCCAACGGCGCACGGGTGCACTGGGCCACCGACGCGGCCGAAGCCCGCGACATCGTGCTCGACCTGGCGAAGCGCCGCGCGGTCGGAAGTGTGGTCAAGGGCAAGAGCATGGTCACCGAAGAGATCGACCTGAACCCGGTGCTGGAAGAGGCCGGGATCGAGGTCTTCGAGACCGACCTGGGCGAATACATCCTGCAGTTGCTGGAGGAACCGCCCAGCCACATCCTCGGACCCGCCATTCACAAGAGCCTGCAGCAGGTGCAGGACCTCTTCGCCGAGCGGTTCGACACGGACCCGGACGGGGACCCCGACACCCTCGCGCACGTGGCCCGGCTCGTCCTGCGCGACGCCTTCATCCACGCGGACATGGGCATCACGGGCGGCAATTTCCTGGTCGCGGAGACGGGCACGGTGGCCCTGATCGAAAACGAGGGGAACATCCGCCTCACGACTTCGCTGCCGCGGATCCACGTCGCCGTCGTCGGTATCGAGAAGCTGCTGCCGCGCATGGCCGATCTTTCCGGCTTCCTTCAGCTGACGGCGCGCGCGGCGACCGGCCAGCCGATCGGCTGCTTCGTCTCGCTCATCCAGGGGCCGGCCACGCACCCCGACGACGACGGCCCGGAAGAGGTGCACGTCGTCCTCGTCGACAACGGCCGGACCGATGTGCTGGCGCACGAACACGCGTGGGAGGCGCTGCGCTGCGTCCGCTGCGGCGCCTGCCTGAACGCCTGTCCCGTGTACCGCCAGACCGGCGGTCACGCCTACGGCTACGTCTACTCGGGACCGATCGGCTCGGTCCTCGACCCAGGCCTCCTCGGTCTGCACGAGTCGATGCCGCTGCCCTTCGCGTCCTCGCTCTGCGGCGCCTGCCAGGACGCCTGCCCCGTGCGGATTCCGATCCCGGAGCTGCTGCTCGAGTGGCGGCGCGAAGCCCAGGAGGAGGGGCTCACCCCCTGGAAGGAAAGGGCGGCGCTGAAGGGACTGGCGACGGTGGCGACGCGGCCGGCGCTGTATCGTGCGGCCGGCAAGATGGGCTCGCGGCTCGGGGCGACGGGAATGGCGCGGTCGCTGCCCATGCTCGGCGACTGGGCAGCCGACCGGGCCCTGCCGAAACCGAGCCCACGCACCTTCCGGGAACTCTGGCGGAAGGGGATCGAGTGAGCGGGGAGCCCGAATCCCGCGAGCGAATCCTGGGCCGCGTCGTGCAGGCGACCGCCAGCCGTGCCGGACTGCCGCACCCCGGGGCGCTGACCACCCCGGCGGCCGATGACGCGGTCGCGGCGTTTGTGAAGCGTTTCACAAGCAGTGGTGGCGAGGTGGTGCACCCAGACCCGACGCTTCCGCCAGGCGATTGGCTGACCGGCTTTCTGCGCGGGCTGGACCCGGAGGTCGTGGGCGCGGCGGTGGGACCGGAAGTGCCACCCGAGCGAAGGCCGCAGCTTCCGGAAGTGGCCGCGGCGCACGCCGGCGCCGGAGTGTCGGTGGCCTGGGGCGCGGTGGCCGAGTCGGGGAGCCTTGTCCTGCCGTCGACCGGGACGCGTGCTGTGCAGCTGCTGCCGCCGGTTCACGTGGTGTGGGTGCCGGAGGGGCGGGTGTTCGCGCGGCTGGAGGATGCGCTGGTGGCGTTGCAGGAAGACTTGCCGGCCGGCGTGGGATTACATTCCGGTCCAAGCAAGTCTGCGGATATTGGGCGTACCGTAGTGACGGGTGTCCATGGTCCTGGGAGGTGCCTCGCAGTCTGGGGGGGTAGCCAAGCTATGGGGCGACCCACAGAATCGATGGCGTGACTACGGTCAAACGGTTTCGGTTGGCCAAAGAGATGCGGAGTTGAGATCGGTAGTGGACCAAGACTCAAGAACCATTGCGCGGCAGGCCATCTCCAGGATGCCGCGAGGTGCGGTATTCCACAGGTGCGCCCTCCAGGTGAACCCGTTCGAGTATGCCCGTAGGTTCCGAGGAATCAAATCTCCAGGGGACGCCGGGTCCCACGCCCGTCAGATAGTTGCGAAGGCGTTGGAACTCGACATCTCCGTACTTGCGATTACGAATCACAACGACTACAAGGGGGTCGGCCCCTTCCGCGAGGCGGCCGAAGATCACGCCATCACGATCTTCCCCGGATTCGAGGTGTCCTCCTCCGAGGGAATCCATGTCCTGTGTATCTATGGTCCCGCAACGGAAGACGAGCACCTGGGACGGTTTCTGGGCGAGCTCGGGATCCGGGAACCGGGATCGTCCTCCGCATTGTCGGAGAAGACGTTCGTTGATGTCCTGGCGACTGTTCGGGATCAGGGAGGAATCGCCATCGCGGCCCATGTGACGAGCCATCCCGGCGGTCTCCTGGAGGTTCTAAAGAAAAGCGGACAGGCCCGGATCAAGGCGTGGCGCAGCCCGGACTTGCTTGCCGTGCAGATTCCTCGGACGGTAGACGAACTGAGTCCGTGGGTGCGCGCCATCGTTCGGAACGAGGATCCCCAATACCGGCGCTCAGGAACTGCTGGTGAAGGCTTGGCCGTGGCCCCGGTCAACGCCAAGGACGTCGTAGGTCCCGAGGACCTTGGGGACCGTGGCGCGACCTGCCTGATCAAGATGTCGCGCATCGGTGTCGAGGGTCTGCGCCAAGCCTTCCTGGACCCGGGCTCGCGCGTCGAGCTCGATCCCGAGGACACCGATGTGGAGCCGAGAAACCGTGCCGAAATGCTGGGAATGGCCTGGGCAGGGGGCTTTCTCGACGGAACCAGCATGCGCCTGAATCCGAATCTCAACGTGCTGATCGGTGGAAGAGGCGCCGGGAAGTCCACGGTGATCGAGAGCCTCCGCTACGTGTTGGGACTGGATCCCATTGGTGAAGCAGCATCGAAAGCCCACCAGGGGATCGTCCACAACGTGCTCCAGAGTGGGACCAGAATATCACTTCTGGTGCGTACTCATGCACCGAGCAAGCGGGACTACCTGATCGAACGTACGGTTCCGAATCCGCCGATCGTCCGGGACCAGGACGGCGCAATCTCGAACCGGATTCCGCGGGACATCCTCCCCCGTGTCGAGATCTATGGACAACACGAGATTGCCCACCTGACGCGGAGTTCCGTACAACGCACTCGCCTCCTGGACCGTTTTGTCGAGCAGGATCCGTCGGTGGTGAGAAGGAAGGCCCAGGTTCGACAAGGCCTGGAGAAAACCAGAGGGTCGATCCTGGAGGTACGACGCCAACTGGAAAACCTGCAGGAGCGTCTGGCGGCGCTTCCCGGACTTGAGGAAACGCTTGAACAGTACCGGAAGGCCGGACTGGAGGAACGTTTACGCGACCGGAGTCTCCTGGTCCGTGAAGAGCAGGTTCTCGACTCGATGGCACATCGTTTGGAACCACTGCGTGGATACCTGACGGATCTTCGGCAGGAGCTGCCCCTGGACCTGGCTTTCTTGTCGCGGAGGGCGCTCGACAGCCTTCCCGGTAAGGATATTCTGGAGGTCGGAAATCGGGTCTTGAAGAACCTGAGCACCGAACTGCAGGACCTGGCCTCCGGATTTCAAGACGCACTGGGCCGGGCAGACGACGGTATCGCACAGATCAGGACCAAGTGGGAGGAACGTCGCCGAGAGGTACAGGATGCATACGAGGCCATTCTCCGGGAACTTGAGCGATCCGCAGTGCACGGCGAGGAGTTTATTCGCCTCCGTCGTAGAATAGAGCGCCTTCGTCCTCTCCGCCGTGAGGCAACCCTGGCGGAACAGGCGGAAGCGGAACAGATGGAGCGGCGCGGGATTCTCCTGACCGAGTGGGAAGGACTGAAAGCTGAGGAGTTCCGTCTGTTGGACCAGGCCGCCAGAGCAGTCACCGAACGACTTGAAGGGCGAATCCAAGTGAAAGTCGTGGCTGCTGGTGATCGGAAGCCACTCTCCGAACTTCTCCGCGAAGGGATTGGCGGCAACCTCGCGAAGACCATCGACATCCTCGAATCCACGCCGGACTTTTCCCTACTGGAGCTGGTAGACACCTGCCGCCAGGGATCCGATGCCATTCTGGCGAAGTACGAGACCACTCCGAAGCAGGCGAACCTGCTGGCGAACGCCTCAGAGGAAACCCTTATGCGCGTCGAAGAGCTCGATCTGCCCTATACGACCGAGATCCGGCTGAATCTGGCCCGGGAAGGCAGGCCTCCGTCGTGGCGTGCACTGGACGACCTGTCGACCGGTCAAAAAGCGACTGCGGTGTTGCTCCTTCTTCTTCTCGAGTCCGACGCCCCGCTGATCGTGGACCAACCCGAGGACGACCTGGACAATCGCTTCATCACAGAGGGGATCGTTCCCCGGATGCGCGAAGAGAAGCGACGCCGCCAGTTCATTTTTTCGACTCACAACGCGAACATCCCTGTTTTGGGGGACGCAGAGTTGATTCTGGGCCTCACTCCATTGGGTGAAGCTGGTGAGGAGGACGGAAGAGCCGAGATAGCTCGGAAACACATGGGTTCGATCGACGACGAACAAGTGCGAGAGCTCATTGAGGACCTGCTCGAAGGCGGCAAGGATGCTTTCGAGACGAGGCGACACAAATACGGGTTTTGAGGTCGCCGCGTTAGATGACCAGAGCCGAAC
This sequence comes from Longimicrobiales bacterium, assembly GCA_965211645.1. Lineage (GTDB taxonomy): Bacteria > Gemmatimonadota > Gemmatimonadetes > Longimicrobiales > Gaopeijiaceae > Bin94. The sequence goes on from OZ242947.1 coordinate 2,931,220, forward strand.
TCATCGAGCTGATCCGCAACGACGAGACGTCCGGGGTCGAATTCAAGCGGGACGATGTTTCAGCGACCAAACTGGCTTCCGAGATGGTCGCACTTCTCAATCTGAGAGGTGGTCACATTCTTCTGGGTGTCGAAGAGGACCAGACCGTGAGCGGCCTGACGCGAGACCCGAGGAAGGCCGAGGAATGGGTCATGGAAGTCGCCCGGGTCCACATTCAGCCTGCAACCATTCCGTACTGGGAGACCGTTCGATGGGATTCCGGTAAGATCGTGGGCATCGTGTCGCTTTCTGCGGATGCACCGGACAAACCCTACAAGGTGAAAAAGGGTTCGGCTTGGGTCACTAAGGTGAGAGTAGGGACCACCACCCGCGATGCGACCCGCGAGGAGGAAGGACGCCTATATCAACAATCAGGACGCATCGAGTATGGTTTGAAGCCCGTTCAGGGTGCGGACGACACGATTCTCGACTATCGGCGCCTACAAGACTATTTCGAGCGTGTGTTGGGTTGGAATCCATTCGGTGATCGGGGGTCCGAGGAATGGAAAGCGCAACTCGTCAACCTGGATTTGGCGGTCCGGAGACACGAGCGAACTGCGCCGACCGTCAACGGCGTGCTGCTTTTTGGCAATAACCCGAAGCGCTTTGTCCCCCAGTCCGGCATTCGGGCCATCTGCTATGCGGGCGAAGAGCCCAACTACGCGACCCGGGCCGACGAGGACTTGAGGGGACCGCTCGTACCCCTTCTCGACCGTGGTGGAGGATTGTTGGAACCAGGTCTTGTCGATCAGGCCTGGGACTTCGTGCGGCGGAACACAGTCCCCACTGCGCGCTTGGAGGGCCTTCGCCGGTCGGACCACTGGGAGTATCCAAGGAGTGTAATTCGGGAGGCGGTGACCAACGCCCTCGTCCACCGTGACTACAGCATAGTCGGCACCGACATCACACTCACCATCTTCTCGAATCGATTGGAGGTCAGCAGTCCCGGAAGGTTGCCCAATACGGTAACGCCGGAGGGAATGAGATCGGGGATGCGCTACGCCCGCAACCAGACTCTGGTCAACGTCATGCGGGACTACGGATACGTCGATGCACGCGGGATGGGGGTGCGGATCAAGATTATCCCGGGGATGCGGGAGCACAACGGAACGGAACCGGATCTCATCGAAGCAGAGCACCAGTTCACGGTTCGGCTCTGGCGTTCGCCGCTTCCCGAGCACACTACCATGAAATGAGCGTCCTACAACTTTAGGATCGAAACCTCTCTCCCGCGATACACCACGGCGACAATTTCGTCCTAAGTCAGCGGTGGCAGGCTGATTCAAGATTGGGTTTTGAATCAGCCCGCTCCTGGGTCCGCCGATCCCTTCAACACCTCCAGAATCTCCGCCCGATCCACCTTGCCCACACCCGTCAACGGCATCTCGTCGACCAGCACGATCCGCCGGGGATGCGCATACGCGGGTCCCTTCTCCAGCGTGTACGACTTCAGCGCTTCGGCCGTCAGCGCCGACCCCCACGCCGGCTTCACCATCGCCGCCGGCACCGCCCCCTTCACCGCGTGCGGCACCGGCACGACCGCCGCGTCCAGCACATCCGGGTGCGACAGCAGCAGATCCTCGACCTCCTTGGGGTAGATGTTCTCGCCGCCGGAGTTGAACATGTCGTCGGTGCGGCCGCGGAAGTGGAAGAATCCGTCGTCGTCGCGGAAGAAGAGATCGCCGGTGGCCAGCCAGCCGTCCCGGATGCGGTCGGCGTTGACCTCGGGCAAGTTGTGATATCCGGTCGTGACGCCGGGATTGCGGACCCACAGCTCGCCGTACCGGGGATCCTCGACCCCGTCGCGCACGAGCTTGATCTCGCCTTCCGGCCACGCCGCACCGCAGCTTCCGCGGGGGACGGGACGACCGTCGAGCGGGGGGCCGAGCATGACGGGCCCGCCCTCGGTCAGCCCGTAGCTCTCGCCCACCTGCACGCCGAACGCACGCTCCACCGCGTCCATCAGCTCCGGCTGCACCGGCGCCGACCCGAGCACGACCTTCTTGAGCGCCGAGAAGTCGAGCGTGCGTATGAGGTTCATATGGTCGAGCAGGATCGTGAAGACCGCCGGGACAGCCCCGACCTGGGTGCATCGGTATTCGCTCAGCGCCTGCAGGAAGGCCACCGGCTCGAACCCGGGGAGAATCACGACCGATCCCCCCGCCTGCAGCAGCGGCTTCACCGCCCCCGCCATCGCGTTCTTGTGGTAGAGGGGCACCGCCGCGAGGGCGCGGTCGCCCGGGTCTGCGGGCCAGTATTTCTTCAGGCACCGCACCCACCAGAGCTGCCCCTCGTGGTCGAGGACGACGCCCTTGGGCTTCCCCGTCGACCCGGACGTGTACGGCTGGAAGGCCGGGTGATGCGCGCCGAGAACGGGAGGGTCGAAGTCGGGTGACGCTCCCGCAAGGGCGGCTGCATAGTCGAGCCAGCCGGTGCGTGCCGGTTCGCCCGCCGCGCCGCCACCGCTGACCTCCCACCTCCTCTCGATCCCCAGATGCTCGACCACCTGCGCCGAGCGCGCGGTCACCGCGGTTTCGACGAACGCGGCCCGGCAGCCGGCGTCGGTCACGACGTGCGCGAGCGATTCGGCGGAGAGCTTGAAGTTGAGCGGCACCGGGACCCCGCCGCAGCGCATGCCGCCGAACATGATCTCGATGAACTCGAAGCGGTTGCCGACGCTCAGCGCGAAGCGGTCGCCGACGCCGATGCCGGCGTCCGTGAGGAGGTTGGCGACGCGGTCCATGCGTTCGTCGAGTTCCGCGTAGGTGACCTCGCGCGGGGGCGTGCGCGACAGGTCGATCAGGGCGACCCGGTCGGGGTTTTCGGCGCGCGCGTCGCTCAGCCAGTAGCCGAGGTTGGTCATTCCTCCGGGTCGCCGGATCGGTCCGGCAGGGCGAGCGCGGCCATGCAGACGGCCGTGGCCGCGCCACCGATCACGATCCAGTGCCAGCCGCTGCCGGTGCGCAGCAGCAGCGACACGCCCCACAGCGTGACCGCGTTCGCGACGAGGTTGAGGACGAGTCCCCAAACGCGCCCCGACCATGGTCCGATGCGACGCTTGAGCAGCCGCTGGAGCGCGCCGCCCGCGCCGTTGCCGCTGCCCGCGTTGCCTCCGCCGGCCATCACCACCACCCCAGGCGGTTGAAGACGTAGGTGATGGCGATCCCGTTCAGCAGCGTGACCTGCAGGAGGATCCCCAGGTTCCAGAGGTACGACTTGCAGCGGTCGGCGCCCAGCACCTTGCGGTCGTTGAGCAGCAGGTACATCGACCAGCCGACGACGTTGTTGGCGAGCGAGAGGAACGCCGCGATCGCGATCACCAGCCACACCGGGCGCGCGTTCCAGGCGGCCAGGAAGGCGATCTGGGGCAGAAGCGCGCTGATCTTCCAGCGCCACGACGCGGTGTCGGGCTCCCAGCCGAAGGCCTCGTGAATGGCCATGGCGCCGGCCAGGCTCATGCCCACGGTGGTCGTGATCGGGACGGCGAGGAACCCCACGTAGAAGAGGATCTGCGACCAGGTGGGCCCCAGGAGCGGCATGAGGGCGGCGGCCAGTTCGGGCGCCGACTCGGGCGTGATTCCCTGCGGGAAGAGCGTCGCCGCGAAGACGCTGATCACCAGGAAGTTGACCAGCACGAAGGGCAGGAAGAGCCCGGCGATGACGTCGAAGCGCGCCAGGGACTCGTGGTTGCGGCCCCAGCCCCTCCCCAGCCCGGCGTAGTTGAAGAAGACCCAGTCCATCACGCCGACGGCGGCTGCGGACGACGCGATGAAGAGGTCGAGCCCCTCGCCGCCCCCCGGCAGCCACGGGACGAAGGTGCCGCGCGCGGCGGCGCCCCAGTCGACGCCCACGACCAGCAGGACCGCGCCGAATGCCACGATCATGATCGCGATGCCGGCCTTCATCACCGTTTCGACCAGCCGCGTGCCGGTGCCGCCGCGGCGTCCGTAGCTGAGGATCAGCCAGCTGGTGATGGCCACGTAGACGATCCAGTTGTACTCGGCGGGGAACGAGAAGCCCGCGAACGGCGCGAGCGACTCGATGAGGTGGGTGCCGAGCGCGACCTGGCCGAAGTTGAAGATGACCGCGACGGCGGCCGTCCCGACCAGGGCGGTCATGAGGGAGCCGATCAGCCAGGAATGGCGCCGGTTCTGCACCTGGATGATGCGGAAGCCCCCCTTGCAGGTGAAGCGCGCCATCGCGGCCATCATGAAGAGGCCGAGACCGCAGGAGAGCCAGATCAGCCACAGGGTGCGGTAGCCGAAGGAGGCTCCCGACAGCATCGACGAGGTGAGGGTGCCGGCGCCGAGGGTGAGGGCCGCGGCCATGAAGCCGGGACCGGCCAGGCGGGCGTATCCGCCGGCGCGGCGGTGGATGGGAGCGCTGGAGAGTTCGGCCAGCCGTTCGGCTTCGGCGTCCAGGACCTCGCGCGGGATCTTCTGGGCGATCGGATACTCGATCCGGTCGTGCGGGGCGGGGTCCTGCCCGGTGCCGGGGCCGCTCACAGCGTGAGTACCGACTTGCCGAACACGTCGCGCGCGATGAGTTCGCCCATCGCTTCGCGGATCTCCTCGATGGGCCTGACGGCGTGAATCGCCGGATCGAGTTCGCCGTCCGCGACCATGTTCAGCAGCCGGGCCAGCCCTTCTCGAGTCCATCCGTCCGACCCGATGATCGTCTGCTCGAAGCTCCAGATGTATCGGATGTCGGTCGGCGGGTCGTAGCCGGCGGTGGCGCCGCAGGTGACCATGCGTCCCTGGAAGCGCAACACCTTGAGGCTCGCCGCCCAGGTGGCGCCGCCGATGTAGTTGACGACGACGTCCACCCCGCCCGAGTCGGGGGCGTGGTAGCGCGGCCGTCCCGCGATCGCGCGCACCATCCGCACCAGTTCGGCGGAGTGCGACGGCAGCACGTGGTCGGCTCCGATGTCGCGCAGCCGTTCCAGCTTGCGGTCCGAGCTGCCGGTCGCGATCACCGTGGCACCGATGCGCTTGCAGAGCTGGACGCTGCAGCAGCCGACCCCGCCCGTCGCGCCGAGGACCAGCACCGTCTCGCCGGGCTGCACCCGGGCGCGGTCCTCGATCATGCGCAGCGCGGTGCCGTACGCCACCGGAAGGGCGGCTGCATGCTCGAACGAGACGCCGTCCGGGATCCGCACCAGGTTCTCGAGAGGGACCGAGACGTACTCGGACGCCGCGCCGCGAGCCTTCTCGCCGAGCATCCCCCGGCCCGGGATGTACGGGTCGAGCATGACGCGGTCGCCTACCACCCAGTCCGCCCTGTCCGCACCCGGGCCGAACGCCTCGATCTCGCCGGCGGCGTCGCCGCACGGGGTCATCGGAAGCGGGACGCGCAGTCCGGTGGTGCCGCCGAGCATCATGGGGTCGAAGCCGTTCAGGGCGCAGGCGCGCACCCGCACCAGGGCCTCGCCGGCAGCCGGCAGCGGCGTGGGGACCTCGCCCAGGTAGAGTTCGTCGACGCCGCCGTGGCGGTCGTAGAGGACGGCCCTCATCGCTCAGCCCACCATGGAGGAATAGGTGCCGCGCCCCACCGCGCAGAGGCGGCCCTGGTCGTCGTGCACGTCCACGTCGGAGACCGAGATCGTGCGCCCGTTGCGCCGCAGCCGCGCGGTCGCCAGCAGGTAGGGACCGGTGCAGGGGCGCAGGTAATCGACCCGCAACGAGATGGTGGGGACCCCGCCCCCGGCCCGCACCGCGACGACCATGTCCCCCGCGATGTCGATCAGCGACGCCACCGGCCCGCCGTGATACATATCGCCGTCGCCGCGGGTCAGCTCGTCCCGCTTGGGCATCCTGAGGACGCAGGTGTCCTCGCCCAGGTCCTCGAGGGTGATTCCGAGGGCGACGATGGCCTCGGAGGCTGAGAGGATCGATTCGATGAGCTGCCAGGAGGGTGAGTTGGTGTTGGGCATTTGGTCAGGTGAGAGCGTCATGGGCTGCTTGCAGCCGATACCAGGTCTCGGCCCCACCACCGAAGGCCTCGTGCAGCCGAATGGCCAACTCCGGAGAGATGCCCGAGCGCCCGTTCACGACATCCGACAACAGCCTGCGATCAACGCCCAGCTTGCAGGCCGCCTCGGTCACGCTGAGTCCTAATGGCTCAAGACAATCGTGGCGCACGGAAAGTCCGGGGTGTGGAGGGTTTCTCATAGGAAAGTAATAGCGTTGGCCTGACGCGAGCGGCCTTCTCCGGGTAGAAGGCGTGGCCGATATGGAGGAGAGTTCATCCGTCGAAACTAGGGATCTCCGACCTGGGTAGGCACCCCTGCCGTTCCCATGTACATTGGGATAGATACCCGCCGGCAGCGTGCTGCCGGCTCAGGGGCCGCTCCTTTGGGGTGGCCCTTGCTTTTGGTTGGCTGGCGCCGCACCTCGGACACGGCTTGACGCGTCCCCAACCGCAGCCCCACTTCAAGGCACCGACCCAGCCGTTGTCGCCCTGTAAGGAGAGCCCGCCCATGCAGCCGCTCCGTCGTCTTTCGACCTGCTCAGCCACTCTTGCCGCCGCCGCGCTCGCATGCGTCGCCGTGCTCGTCAGCATCACCCCCACCCCCACCGCCGCCCAGACCTCCGACCCCCGCCTCACCGTCGACCGCTACCTGGACTGGGAGCGCGTCGGCGACCCGCAGATCTCCCCCGACGGCAGCCGGATCATCTACGCGCGCCGCTGGGTCAACCAGCTCGAAGACGAGTGGGAGTCGGCCCTCCACATCATGGACGCCGACGGCTCGCGGCCGCGCCGGCTCATCGAAGGCTCGTCGCCCCGCTGGTCTCCGGACGGCAGCCGGATCCTCTTCACCGCGCCGGGCGAACAGGGCGCCCCCCAGATCCACGTCCGCTACATGGACACCGAAGGCTCAGTCACCCAGGTCACGCGCGTCACCGATACGCCGATGAACGCCAGGTGGTCGCCCGACGGCAGCATGATCTCGTTCACCATGTACACCCCGGGCGAACTTCCGAGCGACTGGTCGATCGACCTGCCCGCGCCTCCCGCAGGCGCGACCTGGACCGAAACGCCCCGGATCGTCGAGAACATGCACTTCCGCGCGGACCGCGTCGGCTTCACGGACCCTGCGTACGTGCACCTCTTCGTCGTCCCGGCCGAGGGCGGAACCGCCCGCCAGCTGACCCACGGCAAGTGGCACGTCGGCTCGCGCTACATCGGGATCTACGGCGGCGTCGGCTACGACTGGACCCCCGACGGCGGCACCATCGTCTTCGACGGGCTCATGAAGGAAGACTGGGACATGCGCTACTTCGAGTCCGCCATCAACGCGGTCGACGTGGCCACCGGCGAGACCCGCGAGATCACCCCCGTCCAGGGCCTCTGGAGCGGCCCGTCGGTGTCCCCCGACGGCCGCACGATCGCCTTTACCGGCTACGAGTGGTCCCCCCAGACCTACCACGTCGGCGAGATCCACACGATCGGCATCGACGGCAGCGGCATGCGCATGCTCACCCCCGACCTCGACCGCGACGTGGGCACCCTGATGTGGGATCCGGACGGCAGCCGCTTCTACTTCTCGGTGAACGACCGCGGCTCTTCGAACATCTATTCCGCCACGACCGACGGCGACGTGCAGCAAGTCACCGACGGCGTCCACATGCTCTCGCTCACCTCGATGGCCGGCGGCACCGCGGTCGGCGTGCGTTCCGCCCCTCAGGAGCCCGGCGACGTGGTCCGTTTCGACCTCGCTCCCGGCGCATCGGTTACGAGGCTGACCGATGTGAATGATGATGTGCTGGAGGGCGTCGCTCTCGGCGACATCGAGGAAATCTGGTACGAATCGACCGAAGGCGCGCAGGTACAGGGATGGGTGATCAAGCCACCCGGCTTCGACCCCTCCCGCAGATATCCCCTCGTCTTCGAGATCCACGGCGGCCCGCACGCCATGTACAACGTGGGCTTCAACTGGATGTTCCAGAACTTCGCCGCCAACGACTTCGTGGTCCTCTACACCAACCCGCGCGGCTCGACCGGCTACGGCACCGACTTCGGCAACGCGATCGACGACGCCTACCCCGGTGAGCGCGACCTGGCGGACCTGCTGCACGGCGTCGACGAGGTCGTCGGCCGGGGATACATCGACACGGACCGGATGTACGTGGGCGGCTGTTCCGGCGGCGGCGTCCTCTCCAGTTGGGTCATCGGCCACGACGACCGCTTCGCCGCGGCCGCCGTCCGGTGCCCCGTCATCAACTGGATGTCCTTCGCGGGGACCGCCGACGTGGCCATGTGGGCCTACCGCCGCTTCCGCGAGCTGCCCTGGGACAACCCGGACAAGTGGCTCCACCACTCGTCGCTCATGTACGTGGACAACGTCACGACCCCCACCCTGCTCCTGACCGGCGAACTCGACCTCCGCACCCCGATGACGCAGACGGAAGAGTACTACCAGGCGCTCAAGATGGTCGGCGTGCCCACCGCCATCATCCGCTTCAACGAGGAATACCACGGCACGGGGAGCAAGCCGTCCAACTTCATGCGCACCCAGCTCTACATGCGGAAGTGGTACGACCGCTGGGTGGGGAAGAGGCCGGTCAGTTGATCGGGGCACGCCAGACGCGGTTTGTCCGCCAAAAACGGCCAAAAGTGGCGGACAAACGTCGGCTGACCCCGGCAGCGGGACGCCAGCTCCTGATATCGTGACACGAACCCGCAGACCTGGAAGCGCAGAATGAACACCCCTCCCCCCGAAGCGCGCTCCGGACTCAAGCCCTTCGAAAAGGCCGAACTGCCGGCTCCCCCCAATCCGAAGGGACTCGCCTGGATCGGGGTGGTCGGCCCGGGTGTCATCGTCCTGGGGGCCTCGATCGGCAGCGGCGAGTTCCTCCTCGGCCCCGCGGCGTTCGTCCAGTACGGGCTGGTGCTGCTTTGGGTGACGCTCGTGGCCGCATTCCTGCAGACGGTCTTCAACACCGAACTGATGCGGTGGACACTGGCCACCGGCGAACCGGTCGTGACGGGGTTCATGCGCACCAGGCCGCGGGCGTGGTTCTGGGCGTGGTTCTACGCCCTGCTGTATTTCCTGCAGGTCGGATGGCCCGGTTGGGCGGGTGCCGCCGCGGGAGCGATCTTCTTCCTGTTCTTCCGCGAGCTTGCGGGCCCCGGGCAGGAGCTGACCGTGTACCTGATCGGGGTGGGCACCTTCGCGCTCTGCGTCGGGATCCTGCTGTTCGGCAAGCGCATCGAGCGTACCCTCGAGCTGCTGAACTGGATCCTGGTGGCGGCGATCATCGGCGGCTTCCTGATCCTGGCCCTGATCTTCGTGTCTCCGGACACCTGGGTCGCGGCCGCCGCCGGACTCGTCGGCTACGATCCCGGAGCAGGGTCCTTCCGCTTCATCCCGGAAGGGGTGGACTGGTTCCTGATCGGAGCCTTCGCCGCGTACTCGGGCGCGGGCGGCGTCATCAACATGACCCTGTCGAACTGGGCGCGGGACAAGGGCTACGGGATGGGCGAGCGGGTCGGCTACATTCCCGCCGCGGTCGGCGGCGAACGCAAGCAGCTCGAACCCACCGGCTTCACCTTCGAAACTACATCCGACGCCATGAGCCGCTGGCGGGGCTGGTGGCGCATCGTGCGGGCCGACCAGTGGGGCATCTACTTCGTGGGTGCGATGCTGGGGATGATCCTCCCGGCGGTCATCTACGTCACCTTCATCGAGGGCGGCACCGACATCCGCGGCCTTGCCGTAGCCGCCACCCTCGCCGACGCCATCGCCAGCGAGAAGGGCGCGATCTTCGGCGGCGTGATCGCGATGATGGCCGTGTGGGTGCTCTTCAAGACCCAGCTCGACATCCTCGAAGGCATGACCCGGGCGATCACCGACATCCTCTGGACCGGTTCCGGGAGCGTCCGCAACTGGCGCGGCGGCGACGTTCGCGTCGTGTACTACACCGTCCTGGGCGTCCTGGCCGTATGGGGCGTGATCGCGCTCAAGCTGGCCCAGCCGATCTTCCTGCTCCAGCTGGGCGCCAACATGGCCGGGGTCGTCTTCGTCATCGCACCGCTGCACCTGCTCTATATCAACACGCGATTCCTGCCCGAAGCGGTGCGGCCGCCGATGTGGCGGAGGGTGGCGCTGGTCGCCACGTCGGTGTTCTACGGGGCGTTTGTGACGCTGTGGCTGAACGGGGTGATAGGGGGCTGGCTTGTGGGGGGATAGGTGGGGCGTTTGGCGGCGTGCAGGGGCGTCGTTGACGCTTGGGCGGGTAAGCCCCCGTTTGTCCCCCAGCCGCCCGACCGATGGCCGATGATCGCACGCACCGTCCTGAATCGGCTTTCGTCGCCCACGCTCCGTTCATTTCAGCTTTGGTTCAAGAGTTCAAAGGCATGATCTGGGGTGCGCGCCGGGACTTGGGGGGCGGGTGCCCCTTGGACCCCCGTGCAGGAAGTAAAGACGCAGCGATATAGGAATCAATTCATGGTCCGGGCCACGCGGAACCCGATGTTGTCGGTCCGGCTCCCAACCGGGCTCCTGTTGCGGTACGCCGAACGGAGGCCCCATGGCTCATAGTCCCACGAGCCGCCGCGCAACACACGCCGTGTACAATCCCCCGATCTCCAGTCGCTTCCGTCGTTCGGAGCGTTCAAGGCCTTACCCGCTGTGGCCTCTAGCTCTTGAAAGGCGGCAGGGATGGCGGCTCCGCCGCGCGTGACCAAGTAGCTCTGGTTCCAGCAATCCTGCGTCCACTCCCACACGTTGCCAAGAACGTCGTACAGCCCAAAGGCGTTCGGCTGGAAGGAACCCACAGGTGCCGTGTGCTCGTAGCTTTCCGAGCATAGAGCGCCATCCGCGTCTCCATTCGCAAACCGGCACTGCCCCCACTCGCTCTCCCCCCAGTAACGCGCCGTTTGGGTCCCCGCCCGCGCCACATACTCCCACTCCGCCTCGCTGGGCAGCCGGTACCTCTCCCCCGTCTCGCGCGACAGCCACCGGACGTATTGCTGTGCATCCTCCCAGCTCACGTGGGTGATCGGACGGTTTTCACGGCGCCACCCTGCTTCCCCTGGACGGTACGACCCGCAACCCTGCGCCTTCACGCACGCGTCCCACTCCGCAAATGTCACCTCGTACACTCCTACCGCAAGCGGACTCGCGATTCGTACAGTATGGCGCGGTCCTTCGGCATTCCATCGTCCCTCCTCCGATTCCGGCGACCCCATCACAAAGCTCCCCGCCGGTACCACCACCATCTCGGGGCACGTCGCGCAATCGCGAAAAACCGTGTCCTGCCGGGCTCGCGCGGCCTCCGCAGGAAGACCGGGCAGACTTGGGGCAGCGATCTCGGTTCGGTGGACGGGCAATGGCAGTGCCGGTCCCTCCCCTTCAAGGGCCGCCCCACCTAAGCCCACGTTCGCCGTCCCCCGAGCCAGCACCTTGTATCCGGTGCCGTCACTGTTGGACGTGACTCGGTCGTCCAGAGTCGTGGCTAACTGTTCGGCCTTCTCGCAGTTCGGCCCGTCCCCGACCCCAAATGCTTGGAATCCGGGATTCTCCGGGTCGGTCGTCGCGTCCTGCCGCACTACCCCGGCGTAGCTCACCACCACAACGTGACCCTGCCTGTGCTCGGACCATATGCACCGGATGTCTCCCGATTCTACCAACTCTGCCCTGAGACCCAGTGCCACTTCATCCTGATCTGACAAGTCGGCGCCAATCCGGCAGACCGATTCCGTGTCCCATCGGACCACGTGCCGCAGCGGACTCGAAATCACCAAGGTCTCGAGCTCGCTTCCCTCGCACACGACGGCCCCAAGCCGCTGCTGGGCGCTGGCGGGATGAATACCGAGCGATACCAGCCCTGCAAGTGCGCAAAGCGCGCGACCTGCGAAACGGATGCTACTGTCCTCGGGGACCAATGCGGGGCTCCTCGCTCTGACAGAGAATAGGCCGGTTCCAGCAATGATGTTGGGAGAGATGCTCCCGGCGCAATCTTCGGTGGCTACGGCCAGCGAAAGGCCGTTGGGGTGAAATCCTGCACGACGAAGGTGATGGCCGCTTCGCTCCTGACCCGCCTCGTTCACCGGTGCCACATCGTCAACATCCGGGGCAACAGCTATCGCATGCGCCGCCATGCCGAGCTCTCCAAGGCCATCCATCCCCTTGCGAACCGAATAGACGCCCAACCACCCCCACCCGGAGAGGATCTGTCATGACGGCCACGCTTCCGGCCTGCTGCCCCGCTCTGGTCACTCCGCTTCCTCCGCGGGGCAGCGCTCAGACCCTGACATTCTCGATGCCCAAAACCCTGACATTTTCGATGCCCATTGACATGGACCGCCGGAGTTGACCGCGAACACGGTGGGAGCATCGCTTGCCCGTGTCACGCTTCCGAAGGACGCATTGCCGTAACTGATCCGCAACCAACACGAAAACACCGTCGTCTCACCTATGAGGGTTTCTGGCCGACAAACCAAGCGACCTGGTCATTCCCCGCCACGGCTCATCCGCTCCAGCGCTCGCTCGAAGCTGACCAGGCGACGGATCAGCGCGTTGTACCTGGAATGGGTGTCAGTCGGATGCCTGGCGCCGATAGCGTTGTAAAGCGCGATTTCCGGAGAGTGCGGGAGGGGTGGGCACTCGGGAAGCTCCAACCCTGCCGCGCGCATACGCGATTCTCCCACCATGACGAGAAGCGCCTCCACGCTGGGTTCTCCCCGCTGCAGCGCCTCGATTCCTGAGGCGATCAGGTCGGCGCCGGGCAAGTCCGGGGGAACGGTCTTCATCCTGAGATCTCGGTTGCAGCGCGGTGCACCTTGTCCCGAAAACTGCCCGGATCGATTGCCGGATACCTGACCAAAGCCGGCTCGATCGCCCGGAACAACTCGATCATCCGCTCTGGCCGAATCAGCCTGTGCCGGGCCATTTCCTTCACATCGGACAGGTCCTGCTCATGCCCCCGCTCGATCTTGGCCAGCGCCTGGGCATGGAAGTCATAGTGATAGTAGTCCACCGGCCCATTCCGCTCGATGAACGGGCTACGCTCTCGCCAGCCGGGTACTGCCGGGATGAAATCGTCGGGTGCGGCGAGTTCGACGTTGACGTTCAGAGAGTCTTTCGCACGTGCGATTGCGGTGAAGACGCCACGCGGCTCGGGATCGAGCTTCAGGTCGACATCCACGGTCGTCTCTCGCCAGCCGAGAAGCACTGCAGAGCTTCCGCCAACGAGGTAGATCCTGCCGTCACTCTGCGCCGCCCGCCCCAGCAGGCGCATGAGTTCACGCACCTTGTCGGCCCCGGCGGGCGGACGAGCGGCTGTCGTCATCACCGCTCCACGATCCGAAACAGCTGAATCTCGAAGAGCAGCGTCTCGTTGGGGCCGACCACGCCGTCGATGCCGTCCCAGCCGTAGCCCAGCCGTCCGGGCACGGTCACCTGGTAGTGGCTGCCGACCGACATGAGTTGCAGAGCCTCGCGGAAGCCGGGGATGAGGTCGCGCAGCGCCAGCACATCCGGCGCGCCGCGGTCGTAGGAGGAGTCGACGACGGTGCCGTCCCCGGTGCTGCAGCTGTAGTGAAGCACGACCCGATCGCGCGCGGTGGGCTTCGGGCCGGCGCCCTCGCTGATCACCCGGTACTTGAGCCCGCTCCCGGTCGTAATGTAGCCATCCGCTTCGGGTGTGGGAGCCTGGGCCGGGGGCTGGCCGCCGCCGGCGCATGCGCTTCCTGCCAGGATCAGGAGCATGCACAGCGCAGAGAGCGCGAGTCTCATCCTCCGCCTCGGGCCGAGAGTTCGTCTTGCGCGGGAGAGCTGCCGCAACGGTGTCTCCGCCCTAACTCCCAACAATCTCCAGCAGTTCGATCTCGAAGATCAGGTCCTCGTTGGGGCCGATCACGCCGCCGCCGGCGCCCGCCTCCCCGTACGCCAGTTCCGAGGGGATCGTGACCCGGATCTGGCCGCCGACGGACATCAGCTGGAGCGCCTCGCCGAAGCCCTCGATCACGCCGCTCACGGAGAAGGTGGAGGGCCCGCCGCGGTCGTAGGACGAGTCGAACTGGGATCCGTCGGTGAGGGTTCCGCGGTAGTGCAGGACGACCTCGTCGTCGATGGTCGGCGATGCGCCGTCGCCCTGGCGGAGGACCTCGATCTGAAGGCCGCTGTCGGTGGTGATCATTTGGGGTCCGGCGTCCGCGCAGGCCGCGCAGAGTGCGAGGGCCGCGGTGCCGAATGTGGTCTGGATGAGCTTTCGCATGCTGTCTCCCTTGTCAGTGTTGCCTCCGCCATTACCCCGCCCCAATCGATGACTCGACGATGCTCGCCAGCGAGGGCGTCCCCGCCAGCCGCATGGTGATCGCGAGTTCGTTGCGCAGAATCTCGAGCACGCGCTCGACGCCGGCCTGGCCGAAGGCGCCCAGTCCCCAAAGGTAGGGGCGGCCCACCGCCACAGCATCCGCGCCGCGGGCGATCGCCTTGAAGATGTCGCTGCCGCGGCGGAAGCCGCCGTCCACGACCACGGGCACCTGGCCGGCCACGGTTGCGGTGATTTCGGGCAGGGCGTCGATGGTCGCCTGGCCGCTGCCCTCCGCGCGGCCGCCGTGGTTCGAGACCCAGATCCCGTCGACGCCGTGCTCGAGCGCGAGCGTCGCGTCTTCGTGCGTCATCAGCCCTTTCACCACGATCCGCTGTTCGGTGATCTCGCGGAGGCGGCCGATGAAGTCCCAGGTCATGCCGGGGGTGCGGTAGTCGCGGCTGCTGTAGACCGTGCCCTGGTACATGGGCTTGATGTCCGGTGCGCGGCCTCGGGGGCGATGGCACTGGGTGCATGTGCGGTCGTCGATGCGCGACCAGCGCCGGCCGGTGAGGCGGTTGCTCCCCGTGGGAAGGTCCACCGTCAGCACGATGACCGGACACCCGGCCGTGCGCACGCGCTCGACCACGGCGCGCGTGACCTCCCAGTTCGAGGTGGCGTAGAGCTGGTACCAGACGGGCTCGCCGCGCGCCTCGTTCACCTCCTCGACCCCGGTCGAGCTCACCGTTGACAGCGTCTGCAGGTGATTCTGCGCCTGGGCGGCGCGCGCCGTCCCCAGTTCGCCGTCGGGGTGGAAGGCCCGCTGGCTGCCGCACGGCGCGATCATGATCGGCGTCGGCCATTCGCGGCCGAAGAGTGTGACGCTGGTGTCGAGCCGGCTGACGTCGACCAGCCGGCGTGCCCGGATATGGATGCGCTCCAGCGCCTCCCGGTTGTTGCGCTGGGTGGACTCGCCATCGACACCGGTCTGGATGTAGCCGAAGTGCGCGGGGGGCATGGCCGTCTCGGCCACCTTCTCCATGTCGAAGACGTCGAGGGCGTCGGCGGCGCTGGTGACGAGGTCGTCGAAGGTGGGGCGGAGGGTGGCGTCCGGTTCAGGCGTGGCGCCCTGGTCGTTCGCGCCGGGAGCGGACCCGGGTGGGGCGTCAAGCGGGGCGCAGCCGGGGATCGCCGCCAGCAAGGGGCTGGCGGCCAGCCAGCGGAGGAAGTCGCGGCGGTTGGCGGTCCGGGCGTAGGGGATTTCGTGTCCCATGGGAGCATCTCGGTGGCGCGTGACGGCGTGGAGTGCCGTGGCAATGTGTGGACAACCGGGCTACGGGGCCACTGATCGGCTCACAGTCGACCGACGGCGAATGGCCGGAAGGATTGTCGACGCGCTGATCATGCCCGTCGCCTCCCAGGATTACCGTAGGACTGATGCGAAGAATCCCGGACGGGAGACGCGATGAAAACCACCCGCTACTTTGCTGAGCAAGTATTGCGAAAGCGTCCGTACCTGGATCCCGCTTGGTGTGTCGCGATAGTCCGGTCACCGATCCGGTGGGAGAAACAGCCAGACGGCCGGCTCCGGTTCTGGGGCGAGATCAGACGGCCCGGCGAGTCCTTCACGAGGGTTCTTCGGGTCGTTACCCTGGAAGATGGTGAGACCATCCACAACGCGTTCTTCGATCGTG
The DNA here is from genome assembly GCA_965211645.1 of Longimicrobiales bacterium. Classification (GTDB taxonomy): domain Bacteria; phylum Gemmatimonadota; class Gemmatimonadetes; order Longimicrobiales; family Gaopeijiaceae; genus Bin94. The sequence goes on from OZ242947.1 coordinate 2,947,211, forward strand.
GCTTCGAGCGAGGGCCGAAATGAAGCTCCACTACTACCCTGAGACCGACAGCCTGTACATCGAGTTCACCAACGCATCGGGTGTGGAGACCAGGCAGGTTGCCGATGGCGTGAATGTAGACCTTGATGCGCGTGGGAACATCGTGGGTTTCGACATTGATCGGGCTTCAACGGTTGTCGATCTCTCATTCCTCGAGGCCAAGGCACTGCCGCTTCAGTCGTACGAGATCGTCTGAGGCGTGACGATGGGCCCTGAAGGCGAGTCGGGCCGCCACTCCATGAACGACGCACGGCACCGGCGAGCCACGGCGAAGGACGGGCTGTGGAAGGGACTGAATCCCATCATGGCGCTGGCCGCCAAGGGCTTCGTCCTCGCTTTCGTCCTCTTCGCCATCCGGGACGTGGATGCCGCCGGCGCCGCGTTCGAGCGCGTCCGCACCTGGATCGAGGGAACGCTGGACTGGTACTACATCCTGGTGGTCTGCGCCTGCCTCTTCGCCTGCCTGTTCCTGGCGTGCAGCCGGTTCGGGAGGGTCCGGCTCGGCGGCGACGATTCCGTCCCGGAGTTCCGCACGTCCTCATGGCTGGCCATGCTGTTTTCCGCCGGTGTGGGGATCGGGCTGCTCTTCTTCTCCATTGCAGAACCGATCTTCTACTTCGACAACAGCCAGAGCGCAGGCTACCCGAACAACCCCTTGGCCGACCTCGCGGGTGCCGTGTCGCTCGACGAGCCGCGCGCCGTGCATGCCATGCGCGTCGTCTACTTCCACTGGGGACTGCACGGCTGGGCCGCCTACGTGCTGGTCGGACTGTGCCTGGCCTATTTCGGATTCCGCAAGAAGCTGCCCCTGACGCTGCGGTCCGCCCTGTATCCGTTGATCGGCGACCGGATCTACGGGCCCATCGGTGACATGGTGGATCTGCTGGCCGTGATCGGCGCGGTCTTCGGCATCGCGACCACGCTGGGGCTCGGGGCCAGCCAGATGGCTACCGGGCTCAACGTTCTGCTCGGCGTTGATCCGGGGCTGGTTACGCAGGTCGCGCTGATTGCGGCCATTTCGGTGGCGGCAACTCTGTCGGCCATATCGGGCGTCCGACGCGGGATCCGGATTCTGTCGGAGTGGAACATCGGTCTGAGCCTCATCCTGCTTGGCTGCTTCCTCTTCCTCGGCCCCGCCGCATGGCTCCTGGGCTTCTTTGCCACCTCACTCGGTGAATACCTGCGGCATGCACTCCCCATGGGATTCTGGATCGCCGATGATCCGGGGCAGGCCACGTGGCAGAATCTCTGGACCATCTTCTACTGGGGATGGTGGATCTCCTGGGCGCCCTTCGTCGGCATGTTCATCGCCCGCATCTCGCGCGGGCGCACGCTGCGCGAGTTCGTTCTGGGCGTGCTCGTCGTCCCAACGGTCCTGGGTCTGGTGTGGATCGGGATCTTCGGCGGCAACGCCATCCACATGGAGCTCAACGCGGCGGGCGGCGTCGGAACCGCCGGAATCCTCGAACTGGTGCGGGACGGCAGCTACGAAGCCGCGCTCTACGGAACCATTGACCGGTTGAGCGACATCGGCTGGCTGACCTGGACCATGTCCGCCCTGGCCACCCTGCTTCTGGCGACCTGGTTCGTGACGTCCTCGGACTCGGGCACGCTGGTCCTCACCACCCTGCTCAGCATGGGCGACCCTCATCCGCCCCGGCGTTTCCGCATTGTCTGGGGACTCGGAATAGGAGTGGTGGCCGCCGTTCTGCTGCTCGCCGACGGCCTCCAGGCCTTGCAGACCGCCGCCATGGCCGCAGCTCTGCCGGTCAGCGTCGTGCTGCTGCTCATGATCGCCGGGCTGTTGAAGTCGCTGCTGGAGGATCCGTAGGACGGAGTTTGTTCGCCACTTTTGGCTGTTTTTGGCGGACAACGGCGCTCACACGGCCATTGTCCGCCACTTTCGCCCGCTTTTGGCGGACAAACGGACCCTGCGCGCCCGCGACCGACTATCATTGAGACAATGCGTCGTACTCTACGAGCTCAACCCCGCACGGCTCCATGAAAAAGCCATCCGCCGCACCCGGATCCGGGGGCTCCTCCCCCAAACGCCTCCACCGCAACGTATGGGCCGCGAGCGGCACAAGCTTCCTGACGGACGTGTCGAGCGAGATGCTCCTCAACGTCCTGCCGCTGTTTCTGTCGAACGTGCTGGGCGTCCGTGTCTGGGCCGTGGGCGTCGTCGAGGGGCTGGCCGATGCGACCGCCAGCATCCTCAAGCTGTATTCGGGCTGGCTGTCGGACAGGCTGCAGACCCGCAAGTGGCCCGCCGTTGCCGGGTATGCGATTTCGGCGCTGTCCAAGCCGTTCTACCTGCTCGCGGCTACGTGGGGCGCGGTGGCGGCGATCCGGTTGGGGGACCGGGTGGGGAAGGGTGTTCGCACGGCGCCTCGTGACGCGCTGCTGGCCGACTCGACGCCGCCTGAGCGGCGAGGTCTTGCCTTCGGGTTGCACCGGGCGGCCGACACCGCGGGAGCCGTGATCGGGATCGCGGTGTCGATCTGGGTGGTGCAGCAGGTGCAGGGCGGTGGAGCGCTGCTCGAAGCCGGGACGTTCCGCAACCTGGTGGTGTGGAGCCTGGTCCCCGCGTTCCTGGGGGTGGTGGTGCTGGCGATGGGGGCGCGGGATATCGGGAAGACGACCGCCGCAGGGGATGGCGAGGCCGGGGAGGCACTCCAGAATGGAAAGGGAGCCAGGGCGGGCAAGGGCGACGCGGATGATGAGCGGGCCGCCGTCGGAGGAGGCAGCCGTGCCGGCGTCAGCCGTCCTCGTCCGAGCCTGCGTGGACTCGGTCGGGGCTTTGCGGCATTCGTCGTCTGTTCCGTCATCTTCGAGCTTGGCAACTCCGCAGACGCCTTCCTTGTGCTCAGAGCGCAGGAGCGCGGCCTGTCGGTCGTCGGCATCCTGTGGCTGCTGCTCGCCTTCAACGTGGTCTACACGCTGGTATCGACGCCCGCGGGGGCACTGGCTGACCGGATCCCCCGCAAGCGGGTCGTGGCGGCGGCGTGGGGGCTGTACGCGCTGGTGTACCTCGGCTTCGCGCTCGCGGACACGGTCGTGCACGTGACGGTGCTGTACCTGCTGTACGGGTGCTATCACGGGCTGGCGGCGGGCGCGGCGAAGGCGCTGGTTGCGGACCTCGTGCCGACCGCGCAGCGGGGAACGGCCTACGGCGGCTACGCGGCCGCGATCGGCCTCGCTACGCTTCCCGCGTCGGTGCTGGCGGGCGTTCTGTGGGAGGGACTCTTCGGCTGGCAGGGGTTCGGCCCGGCGGCGCCGTTCGTCTTCGGCGCGGCGATGGCGGCTGTCGCGGCGGTGGCGCTGCTGGTGGCGGTGCCGGGGGGGACGGTTGGATCCGCAGCTTGATCGCCCGACAGCGATTCGTTCATCTTGCTTGACGCCACCAACTGAGACGCCATGTACCGGACCTGTATCTTCTGCAAGAAGCCCCTCGGCTCGAACGAGGTGGTGGAGAGCTTCCCGGTAGGTCGCCGTCTCGCCTTCGACACTGCAAAGGGAAGGCTCTGGGTCGTCTGCTCCAAGTGCCAGCGCTGGAATCTTACGCCGCTGGAAGAGCGCTGGGAGGCGGTAGAGGACTGTGAACGCCTGTTCCGGGAAACACCCATGCGGGCGTCGACCGAGAACATCGGGATCGCACGTCACCGCGAGGGGTTGGACCTGATCCGCATCGGTGAGCCGCCACGCGGGGAATTTGCGGCCTGGCGGTACGGGGATCAGTTCAGGAGGCGGTATCGGAATCGGCTGACATGGGCCGGAGCCATGGGAGGATGCGTGCTCCTCGGGGCGTCCGGCCTGGTGTCTCTGCCCGTCGCCGTCGGATCAGTGGTCGGATTCGGGGTATATCCGGCTCTGGCATGGGAGTACCTGCGTCCACGGACGAGGGTCCGTATGGATGCGAACACGGCCGGCAGTCCGGATGCTCCGGGTCATGTCATCAGGTTCAGTCTTCGAGACATCCGCTCTGTGCGGCTGCTGCCCGATGACCGGGAGCCGGGTTTCAAGGTCGAGCTGCTCAGGGGGATGCGGAAGGCCCGGTTCGTGGGCGAAGACGCGCGTCGCGTAGCGGCCGCGATCGTTCCGCACCTCAACGGATGGGGCGGTTCGCGCCTCTCCGTCCAGCGCGCGGTACAGGAAATCGAATCCGAACCGCATCCCAGCCGCCTTGTCACCCGTGTGGCGGAGTTGGGCTACCGGGATTGGAGGGGTCGTTCGGGGTACATCAGGAGCGTGCCGGACACCACGAGGCTTGCCGTTGAAATGGCGCTCCACGAAGAACAGGAACGGCGGGCGCTGGAAGGCGAGCTCTGGATCCTGGAGCAGGCCTGGAAAGAAGCGGAAGAGATCGCGGCAATCGCGGACAACCTGCTGCTCCCCGCGGGGACGGACGCGTTCTTCGCCCGGTACGGGGACGGCACTTGAGTCGGGGGCCAATCCGGTCCCTGTCCCAGCCACCTTTCCGATCGCTCATGAGCTCGCGTTAAGGGCGGGGGCTCTTCAGCTTTCCGGCAACCTGAACCGAACCAGCACCGGCAGGTGATCGCTCGTGGTGTCCTCGTAGTCGGGAATGTGTTCGTCGACCCGGTAGACGAGGGCGGAGCCGGGCTCGTACCAGGCCATCACCTCGTCCGACGCGAGGATGTGGTCGATCACGTCGTCGTACCCGAGGATCGAGGTCACGCCCGTGGTGCTCAGCTCGGCGGTGGGGAAGACCCAGTCGGGAGCGGCGTCGACGAGTGGCCGGTACGGTGTGTCGCGCCCCGAGGTGATCGACTCGTCCATATCGTCGTTCCAGTCGCCGGGGACGAGCACGAGGTCGTCGCCGAGACTGGACTCCAGGTGCTCCTTCAGTCCCGCGCCAGCCGCGGCCCGCCGTTCCCACGAGGTGACGTCCTGGTTGGCCTTCGCATGCAGCACGATTACGACCGCTTCGCGCGTGACGCCCGCATGGTTCAATCGGACGCGCACCTCCAGAGGCGGACGACCGGCGAACTCGTAGTCCAGTTCGGCGAGGATGACCCGTGCCCCGGTCACTTCAACCGCGGACGACTTGAAGATCAGTCCCACCTTGATCTCCCCGCCGGTGTAGGAAGCAGTCCCGCCGACGACGCTGGTGTCGTTCACCAGCAGGCCGGCGTAGCCCGGTAGATTCGCCAGCAGATTCTCGAAGGCGCTCGCCCGCGAAACCTCCTGCACACCCCAGAGATCGGCGTCGGTGCCCAGGATCACGTCGCGAATGCGCGCGAGCTGCAGGATTTCGTCAGTGGGCCCCTGTCCCGTGGACCCGAAGTTGAGCAGGTTCCACGTCGCCATGTCGAAGGTTGCGGCGGTGCCGCGTGCGGGGATCGTGATGGGGTCGGGCAGGGTGGGCGGCGGCGGTTCCGGCGGTGGCGGTGGCGGGACCGTCGGTGTGTCGGAGCCGCAAGCCCACAGGACGAGGAGCACTCCCGGAAACGCGGACGAAAGCCCCGCCCGATTCACGACAACTCCCGTATCCGCCGTTCGATGGCGTCGAGCACCCGGCGCAGCGACTTCCGCTCGCGCCCGAAGAGGTAGCGCCACGGCAGGAAGGCCGAAGCCCAGGCGCCCGCCGCTGCCAGGCCGACCAGGAAGGGAGCGGCACCGAGACCGGCAGCCAGCAGACCACCGCCGATCGCGAGCATCGGACCCGGCCCGAGCCCGAACACGAGCAGTCCGTCACGGAAGTTGCCAAGTACCCGCACTCTGGTGGCGTCGCCCTCGCCGCGAATCGACACGTAGCGCCCGCCCATGACGCTGCTGGCGCGCCATTCCATCCCCCCCAGCACCTCCTCCACGATTCCCTGGCGGGCGAATTCGTTCCTGATCAGGTCGAGCAGGTGGGGGAGATGGTCGGGGTCCAGCTTCCCGGGGATGACCCGCTCGAGTTGCTCGGTCGGGGGAAAGCCCATGGATGACGGAGTCGCCGGATCGTCACGGCGAATCGCCAGCCCCCTGGCCGCCGACTCGATCCGGGACGCATCGATTCCCGCCTCTGCGCCGATCTCCTTCAGTTCGGCCAGGGTCAGTCCCGCGCCCGCGCCGCCCTCCTGATCGGTCGCGGCCGCCTCGACCGCCCGGTGCAGGATCAGGGCGACCTCTTCTTCGTCGTAGCGGCGCTCGCTCATGGGTCGGTGCTGCTCATCGTCCAGGGCGGTGTAGCGGAGGCCCTCCGTCCGGCCCCCAAACCGGCAGCGCATGCAGGAGCGCGTCCACCTGCGGCTCCCCGTCCGGCTCCCCCGCCGCGAGCGCCTCGAGCCGCGCCATCGCCTCCGCGAAGCGGGCTTCCAGGCGCGGGATTTCGGTGCCGGAATACCCGATTCGCAGCCGCGCTACGGAAGCCGTGAGAATCTCGCGGAGCTCGGCGGCGGCTTCGCGCAGTGCGGCCGGATCGACGCTGCCCCGTGCCCCGATCCACACGGGCGCCGTGTGCGCGAAGGATGCCTCGTCCATCGAGGGCCAGCGTGTCTCGCCGCCTCGAGCGCGGGCCGCGGCCCACCCGCCGGATGGCAGCTCGACCTCGCCCGAATAACTGCGCCGACCGGGCGAATCCATGCCCGGACGGGACGCCACCACACGCCCATTCACGATGATGTCCACCGTGTCGACCCCCGTCGCCGTGGCGAGATCGAGGGTCCACGTGGCCGTGCCAGGCCCCGTCACCTCGCCCGGACCGACCCCGCCTACCCGGAAGTCGAGGAAGGGGCCGTTCGTCACGAAGGAGCGCCCCTCACTCAGCCCCCTGATGTAGGCGGGCCAGTTCAGTTGACCGCCGGTGTGGACGTAGACCCGCGTCGTTCCCACCGCCATGGTGCGGTAGAGGTTGAGCATGACGTCGGTGCCCGCGGACGGTGCCACCGGGAGCCCGAGGTTCAGGAACCTGTACCACAGCGCCGACGTGCCGAAGGAGTTGCTCCACAGGCACATGACCTCCAGCGCATCGACATCGCCCATCACCGCGTCGGCCACCAGCTCGACGGGCACGCTCCCCGCACCGCCCTCGGCGAAGGGATCGGGCGCCCCGACCGGATGCACGTAGTAACCCAGTCCACCCTGCCTGTGCGCGAAGTCCAGGACCTCGGCGTTGGTGCGGTCGTCGGTCCCGTAGACCTCGTAGCCCGGTCCCCACACCCAGGGCCAGTGCAGCTCCGGTATCTCGATCAATCCCATGTGCCCGAGAAAGTGCGACCGGATCTCCTGCCCGAAGCGGATGAAGGGTGAGGCGTCCGACTTCTCCCACCCCCACATGTCCTGGTCCTCGAAGCGGTTGTGCAGGTTGGCGAGGAGCGGCGAGGCCATGTCCAGCGCTTCGCCCCGCATCTTCGCGACCATGTCCGAGGGGTCGAGATTGGTTTGGCCGCCGTAGTTGAGGTGGAAGTGATGGTCTCCGGAGGCCCATCCGGCGGCTCGCGCGTCCCAGACGGGAGTCAGTTCGAGGGTGACCTCGGTCGTGCTTCCGGCCGTGGCGTTGACGGTCGTGACGGCCTCAGGCGTGGCGAGGCCCTGAACGGCCGACACGGTGACTTCGCCCGCCGGAACGGTGACCTCCACGAGCCCGGGACTGTAGAAGAAGACCCGGCCGTTGGCGCCGTCGAAGTGGGTGGCGCCCTCATCGGGGACCGCCGGATGGCCGTCGGCGTCCAGGATGTTGAGGCGGGCGGGGGCGAGAACAGCACCGGCCGAGCCTTCCGCCGCGCCCGCGCCCCCGGTGCCCGCGCCCTCCGTGCCCGCGCCCCCCGCGCGGACGGTCCGGATCCGCACGCGGGCGGTGCCCGTTGCCCACTCCCAGGCGCGCACCTCCACATCCTCCTCCGGCCCTCCAACGGCACCAACCCGCTTGAGGCGCATAACCTCGCGGTCGTCGGCCTCGGAGTAGTAGATCCACTCGCCGTCCGGGCTCCACGCGGGCGTGAGCGGGAGGCCGCCGCTGGTCAGGAGGATCGGTGCACCGGGCTGGTCGACGTTGTGGACGCGGAGCTCCCATCCCTCCTGCGTGGGCCAGTTGAGGGCGACGGTGTTGCCGCCGGGGGAAAGCGCCGGACGCGCCATCGACGCGATGCTCCCCGAGACCAGGACCCGGACATCGCCGCTGTCCGCGGCACGCAACTCGACGCGGTCGCCGCCCCGTTTTGCGAGCACAAGGAAGCTGCCGTCGGCGCGGGGTTGCGGCTTCATCTCGAGCCCGGGCTCCGTGGTAAGCGCCCGTGGTTCCCCCGTCGCGAGATCGAGGGCCCACACATCGAGCGTGCCCGCCTGCCCGGACGTGTAGTACAGCGTGCCGCCGTCGGCCGAGAACGCGGGATCGAGGTCGATCGCCGGCGTGTCGATGGTGCGCAGGTCGGCGCCCGACGCCGCGTCGACGATCACGATGCGGGTGTCGCGGTCGTTGTCGCGCACCAGGGCGAGCCGGTCGCCGGAGGGGTGCCACGCCGGCCGGGAATCCATGTCGCGCCCCTGCGTGAGCTGCCGCGCGGTGCCGGTCGCGAGGTCCATGACCCCGATCCATCCCCGCGCCGAAAACGCGATGTGACGTCCGTCCGGTGACGGTGCCGGATCGATGGGCCCGTTCGTCAGGACCGGGAGTTCGTAGCCTTCGAGGTAGACGTGATGACCATAGCCCTGCACGTGGGGGTAGCGATTCCTCCACTGACCGGACGCGGCTTCGGGGAAAAGGGTCAGGACGGTCGAAACGGCAGCCCACATGGCCCACGGCAACGGGTTCTTCACGGCATCAACTCCTGGCGGCAGGTGGCGGGGTAAGCATCGTTGAGGCCGGGCACGCGCGGCAAGGGCGGCCTGAAGCCCTTATGTTCCTGCATCGGGTCCGGGCACAGAGCAGGTTTCCGTCCCCGTCCGACTCACGCGGTCCAACCGGAGGTATGCCCGAATGGCCCTTTTCCCATCCGCCCGCGGTGCAAACGCGCTGCTCGCCCTGGCTTGTCTGACCGCTTGCGCGGAAACGCCGCCCGCCGAAGAAACGGCTGCCGACGATGCCGGCGGGCAGGACGCCGCAACCGTCGTCGAGCCAACTGCCGAAGCAAACGTCTTCCACGCGGGCGACGCGCTTCCCTGGGGCGAGCCCGACAACGGCATGCAATACCTGGCGCTGTACGGCAGTTCGAGCGCGGAGGGAAGGGCGTTCGTCTTCCGACTCAAGGTCCAGCCCGGCTTCGAACTGGGACCTCACACCCACCCCATCACGGAACACATGACCGTCCTGTCCGGCAACTTCTTCGTCGGAATCGGAGAGACATGGGACCGGGAGGCGGCAACGGCCTACGGTCCGGGCAGCTACCTCGCGATCGCCGCGGGGGTCCCTGCCTACATGTGGGTGGAAGAGGAGACGGTGGTCCAGGTCCACGGTACGGGGCCGCTCGCGACCGAGTTCATCCCGCCGCCGGAAGGATGACGGTGAGGGCGTCGCCGTCCCGGGCCCCGGGGGCCCGCGCACAAGGACTCCTTGTCCTCTCTTGCCTCGCTGCGGGAACGGTGGGCCTGCATGGCTGCATCCCGTCCGAGGAAACGACCCTTCAGCGCGGCGATCCGGCCCCCGCGTTCACCGCGATCTCACTCGAAAACGGATCGCCCGTCTCCCTGTCGGACTACCTCGGTCAGACCCTGCTTGTGAACCTGTGGGCGACCTGGTGCCATCCCTGCAGAACCGAGACGCCCTACCTGCAGTCCGTGTACGAGCGGTACCGGGATCGCGGCCTGCGCATCCTCGGCGTATCGGTCGACCTGACCGCCGACTCGGCCGCCGTGGTCCATTTCGTGGAGGAATTCGGCGTCGAGTACGACATCGCGCTCGACCCCGAGGCCCTGTCGCGGGACGCCTTTCACGCCCGCGGCCTGCCCACGTCCGTGCTCATCGACCGCGAGGGAGCCGTCGCCTTCAGCTGGATCGGCCCGATCCCGGAAGGGGATCCCACCTTTGTGCAGGGGCTGGAGGCCGCGTTGGAGCGGTGATGGGCAGAGAGAATCACAACAGTTGTTCAACCCATCGCACCACGCGCTCAGCAACCTCCACCGCGTCGAAGTACTCCTCTTCCGTGACCGGCCGGAGGGGACCCGGATACCGCGTCGCCACCGCATAGCGCGTCAGCGCGGCGCCCTCGAAGACATGCGGGGGAATGTCCATCCCTGCCTGTTCCAACAATGACAGGAGCGCGGACAGGTCGTGGGTCAGTGGAAACCGTATCCCGCGCGCGAGCAACAGTCCCTTGACCGCCTTTTCGGCTGCCTGCTGCGCATCATAGCACAGGTCCTCCACGTACACATTGGGCGCCCTGAGCCTCGCCCGGGCAAGATTGCTGTGCGCGCGATTCAACCATTCCCGTGGGTCGTCGCCGGGAAAGCGCTCACGCGGCTTCATACACGACCTTCCCCTCTCCCAGGGCCTCCCGGATCACCAGCCCATGACTGTTCCGGTAGCGCTCCAGGTCTTCGGGAGAAACCACGAGGGCGTCGACGGCGGTACCGACACCGATCAGCCCCATGTAGATGTCCCGCATCAGATCAAGCGAATCGGCACCTGACTTGACCACAAGCAGGTCCAGATCGCTGTCAGGGCCCACTTCGCCGCGGGCCGCGGAACCGAAGAGGATGATCATCTCCGGCTGGGCGACGGCCACTACGCGTTGGATGACCGCATCGACCACGCTCGTGTCCAAAGCACCGCTCATGTCGTCGATACTTGCCGGTCGCCGGCTGCCAGACGCGTCCCTGAAAGGTATCAGGAAGCGACACGTCGGCCCCTGAGCCAGGGTCAACCCCTGATCCAGGGTAGCCAGCGGGCATTCAAAAGCCTCCGCCAGCGCTACATACCAGGCGTTGTTGCCGGACAAGGCATGACGAAGCTCCCAGGCTCTGTCGGCAAACGGCGACAACGAAACGAGTTCGATGTCCAGCCGCGACAGGTCGCGCCGCGCACCGTTGGCCTCGATGTGCGAGATGGCACCGCGGCGCTCTAACCGGCCAAGGATGTCCGTTACGTCAGAGATGACCACTTCCGGGGAGGCAGGCGCTGATCGGCCGAGTACCGACTCGGCCCACCGGCCCTCCGGTCCCGAATCGACCAGGGCGGAAACAAGAACGGAGGCGTCGGCTACAACCGTCATCGGCGGCCCGGGTCCCGGGCGGCAAGGATGCTGCAGCCGGGCACTCTGGTACCCGCAAGCGCCTTCCGCTCACGAACCGCTTCGAGCCAGCGATCCAGTGACGGCCGCGACGCGAGCCGTTCGAGCTCCCGGCGCAGGTATTCCTGCATGGACAGGCGGGCCAACGCCGCGCGTGCCGCGAGTTCGTCGCGGACCTCTTCAGGAACGCCCCTGACGGTGATTTGAATGGCCATGACAGCAAATTACTGTCAACGACAGCATCATGCAAGCGACTCGGATGACGAAGGACGCAGAAGGGCCTGATTGGGGTCGTTGGAGTGCCGCGGGGAGAGGCGAGGTTCCCGGAAGCCGGTCGGCTACCCCCGCTCCCGCTCCCGCCGCTCCTCCTCCGCAATCTCCCGTGCCCGCCGGCGCAGCCACGCCCCCGTCCCGAACACCAGGCCAAGCGGCAGCAGGGTCAGCAGGCCGGTCGTGGCGAGAAACGCGATGCGCGCTTCGTCATCCCGGTCGAAACACACGGGACAGGCGTGCAGGGTGTCGGGGAAGGCGGCCGTCACCACAAGGGCGAGCGCCGCTCCGGTCAGCGCCGCGCGCCGACTCCACCGGGTCCTGTCGCTGCCGTCAGCCATGTCTAGAGATACACCTGGAAGTACAGGAAGGGCCAGACCAGCACCACGAAGTACCAGAAGAGCGCCACGGTCGACATGGCTTCCTTCGTCAGCCGGTCGGACAGAAGCCGCGCGAATGCCCATCCCAGCGCGGCGATCGCGGCGACGGCGTGCAGCGCGTGCGCCCCGATGATCGTGTAGAAGAGGCTGCCGTAGGTCGACGACGTGATCGTCAGCCCCTCCTGGATGAGGGCCAGCCATTCCACGCCCTGCAGCGCCACGAAGGCGGCGCCGAGAACGGTTGCTGCCGCCAGGAGCGTCCGGACCTCGCGGTTGCCGCGCTGGTACATCCGGTGCGCGATCAGCAGCAGGACGCCGCTCGCGAGCAGTGCGCCCGTGTTGACCGCCGTCTCCTCGAAGGGCAGCCGCGGCTGATTGGGCGGCGGCCACACCGACCCGACGGCGCGCGACTTGATGATCACGAAGGCCGAGATGAAGCCCGCGAAGAGCATGATCTCGACGAAGACGAAGAGGATCATCCCCAGCACGCCGTTGGACACGATCTTTCTGGCCCTGTGCGGCCGGGGCCGAAACGGTATGATCCTCGCCTGCGCAGCCATCTTCGCTCCTCCCGCCTACGCCTCCTGGCCGCCCAGACCCGGCAGCAGCTTGCGGATCCTCCCCACGCCGGGCAGTCGCATCAGCCTCTCCAGCAAGGGACCCACGATCCGCTGCAGCATGGGGATCTTCATCAGCGTCTCCAGCGCCAGCAGCAGGATGCCGATCGACAGGATGATCGCAACGGCGTTGGTGCCGATCGCCACCAGCACGACCACCGTCCAGAAGGCGGCGTGCACGAAGTTGTAGCCGCCCGGCAGCAGGTTGGCCGTAGTCTTGGCGGTCGGGACCAGACCGGCGTAGCTCACCTCGGCGGGCTCCGCATCCGCCGCATGCTCGGCCTCGGCGGCATACTCCTCTTCCGCCGCGTACTCTTCCTCATAGGGGATGCCGCGGTCGACCGCTGCCCGAGCAGCGTCGTTCACCCACAACCGGCCCTCGTGCAGCTGCACGTCCGGCGCGACCCCGCCCCAGAAGAGCGCCAGCAGCAGCACCGACGCCGCCAGGAACAGCTTCGGCACCACCCGCTCGATCGTCAGGTGCATGAAGTTCTTGATGACGAGCCACGCCTTGACCACCGCGATCCCGAACGCGGTGATCAGCGTCAGCGTGATGCCGAGGCCGATTTGCCTCCCGAAGACCACGACCTGCGTGTCCAGTCTCTCGCCCACCAGCGGTCCCGCGATGCTCACCGCCAGCAGAACCAGCAGCACCAGGTAGACCTTCACGTAGTGGTTGCCGAAGAATCCCTTGTCCTCCGAGTGTCCGGCCATGAGCTATTTCGCGATGTAGAGCAGGGGGAACAGGAAGATCCACACGATGTCGACGAAGTGCCAGTAGATCCCGATCAGCTCGACGCGGTGGAGTTCGAGGCCTTTGGCGGCGTCCCGGGCCACGAAGGCCATGATCACCGCGCCCGCGATCACGTGGAAGGCGTGCAGGCCGGCGGCGGTGTAGTAGAACGCCCAGAAGCCGTTCGACGTGATCGTGTAGCCGTGGCTGATCTCGTACCACCACTCGTAGGTCTTGACCCCGAGGAAGATCAGAGCGCCGACGATGGTGCAATACAGGAACATCGCGGCCCTCTTGCCGTCTCCCTTTTCGGCGGCCTGGTGCGCGAGCACCGCGGTAAGGCTCGAGGTGAGCAGCACCCAGGTGTTGAAGGCCCCGATGTTGGTGTTCGTGACGGCAGCGGCGTCCGCCCACTCGGGATGCCCCAGCCGGAACATGACATAGGACGCCAGCAACCCCCCGAAGATGACCACTTCGGACGCCAGCACCCACCAGACGGCGAGCTTTCCGGTCTCGGTGCCGGTGGCGGCCCGTGTCGTCGCGATCGGCCTCATCCGGTCGACCTCACGCTGTCATGCATTGGCAGATGACTCGTCATTTGGGTTCGTTCTGCGGCCAGTAGTCGTCTTCACGCCCCGGCACGTTGTATTCGTAGGGCCCGCGGTAGACCACCGGCATCCGGTCGGGGTGCCAGTTGCCGTGCGGCGGGGGCGATTCGGTGGTCCACTCCAGCGAATTGGCCTTCCAGGGGTTTCTGGGGGCCTTCTCCTTCGAGCGCGCCGTCTTGATGCAGTTGTAGAAGAAGATGAACTGGGCGGCGAGCATGATCAGCAGGGAGAACGTTGCGATGATCCGCAAGGATTGGAAGCCGTCGCCGGCCAGTTCGGGGAAGTGCGTGTAGTTGTAGATCCGGCGGTGCTGTCCCCCCATCCCGAGCACGAAGAGCGGGATGAAGATCATGTTGAAGGGGATGATCGTGAGCCAGAAGTGCCACTTGCCCAGGCGTTCGTCGAGCATCTTCCCGAACATCTTCGGGAACCAGTAGGTCAAGGCCGCAAAGGTCCCTATGATCGCGATCGGGAAGAAGGTGTAGTGGAAGTGGGCGAGGACGAAATAGGTGTCGTGGAAGTAGATGTCCGCGCCCGCGGCCCCCAGGAAGATCCCGGTCACGCCCCCGATGAGGAACTCGGCCACGAAGGCCAGTCCCCACAGCATGGGCGTCGACAGCGTGATGGACCCGCCATACAGCGTGGCAATGTAGATGAAGCACAGCTCCGCAATCGGCACCGAGATTAATAGCGTGGTGATGGTGAAGATGTTCGCCATGCGCGGATCGATGCCCGCGATGAACTGGTGGTGCGCCCACACGAAGAAGCTGAGCACGCCGGTCGCGACGATCGTGAAGATCACCGTGCGGTAGGCGAAGAGCTTCTTGCGCGCGAAGGTGGTGATGATCTCGATCACCACGCCCATCGCCGGCAGAAGCACGACGTACACCTCGGGGTGCCCGAAGAACCAGAACAGGTGCTGCCAGAGGATCGGGTCGCCGCCCGTGGCCGGGTTGTAGAAGCCCGTGCCGATCGTCTGGTCGAAGATGAGCATGATCGCGCCGGCCAGCAGCGGACCCACCGACAGCATGAAGAGGATGCTCGCCACCACGATCATCCAGACCACGATCGGCACGTCGAAGGCGCGCATCCCCGGCGCCCGCGAGTTCATGAGCGTGGTGATGAAGTTGATCCCGCCGAGCAGGAACGCCACGAACTCGAGCCCCACCCCGATGACCCACAGGGTACTCCCCAGCGGCGTCAGGTTGTAGGTGGAGTCCGCCGACAGCGGTGGGTAGGCGGTCCAGGCTCCCGCGAAGCCACCTCCTTCCACCACGAGCGACGCCAGAATGACGATCGTGCTGACGAAGAAGACCTGGAAGGAGAGGCGGTTGATCCTGGGGAAGACCATGTCGTCCGCCCCGACCATGAGCGGGATGAGGAAGTTCCCGAAGGCGGCCAGTAGCACGGGCATGGCCACCCAGAAGATCATGATGGTGCCGTGGTTCGTCACCAGGGCGTTGTATTCGCCGGGCGAGACGATCCCGAAGCCCGGCACCGGCATTCCGGGGAAGGCCAGCTGCATCCGGAACACGTACGCCATGAACCCGCCGATGAGGGCCATGAAGATGCCCGTGAACAGGTACTGCATGGCGATGACCTTGTGGTCCGTGGACCACAGGTACTTCAGCCAGCCCTGGGGACCATGGTGGGCATGGTCGTCGTGGGCGTGTCCGTGTGTCAGATCGACCGCGGGCTCAACCATCTCTCTCGGTCCTCCGTCTCTCTCTTATCTCGCTACTGGGAGGCTGGCGTGTCGCCGGCCGGGGCCGAAGCCGCCGCAACCGGCGTGTTCGCCGCCACCCAGGCTGCGTGTGTATCCGCGTCTTCGACCATCACCCTGGCCGCCATGACTCCGTGGCCGAAACCGCAGATCTCGGCGCACTGGACGTCGAACTCACCCAACCTGGTGGGCTCGAACCACCCTGTGATGGTCCGTCCCGGGATGGCGTCCTGCTTGATGCGCCACACCGGCACCGAGAAGCTGTGCAGAACGTCCGTCGCCTGCAGTTCGAAGTGGTAGACCTTGTTGTTCTCGACGTGAAGCTCGTCCACGGTGAAGATGTCGTCGGGGCTGTCCAGCTCGCCGTCGGCGCCGGGGTGCTGGAAGGTCCACGCCCACTGCTGCCCGATCACCCGCACCACCCCGTCGGGGTCCTCGGGAAGGTCCATCTTGATGTTGTACCAGACCCGGAAGGACACGATGATGATCAGGATGTCGAAGACCAGCACGCACAGGTGGGGAATGGTGATCCACCGCTTGTGCCGCTTGTTCTTTCCGTCGATGTATTCGCCCCGCCGGCCCGGTCTGGCCCGGAACTTGATGATGAAGTGCAGGAAGATGTACTCGGCCGCGAGGAACCACAGCCCCACGATGATCAGCACCGTGAGGATGAGCCCGTCGATCTGTGCCGCGTAGGACGAACCCACCTCGATGAGCGGCTCGAACCAGCTGAATTCGAAGAAATCGAAGAATCTGTTCATAGTGGCAGCAGGAAGGTCCAGACCACGGCGGCGCCGATGAAGCCCGCCGCCAGGAGGAGCGTGATCCTCATCGTCTTCCTGGCGAACACGATGGCGTCATTGACTTCGTCGGCGGGCGCGGGCGGGATCTGCGCCGCGAGCTCCGCGTGGGTCGGTGTATCCGGGGACGCGTTCTCTTCCATGGTTCAGCGGCTGAGGGTGTAGACGTAGGCGGCGACCGCGCGCACCTGGTCGTCGGTGATGGAGGTTCCGGCCCGGGCGAGCATCTGGCCCGGGTGCTCCAGCGGTTGCGGGACGCCGGTCATGACGATGTCGACGATCGACTCGTACTCGCCGTCGACGTTGAGCCAGGTCGCGTCGGTGAGGCTCGGAGCCAGCGGCCCGCCCTCGCCGCCGCGCAGGTGGCAGGTGACGCAGATGCCTTCGCCGTGGAAGATCTCCTGGCCTTCGCGGGCCATCTCCACGGTCACGCCCTCGGGCAGGATCGACGCGTCGACGATCAGCTCCGGCAGCGGCTCCGGCGGCGGACCCGGGATCCGGCGCGGCAGGCGCTGCATGGTCATGATGTAGGCGGTCACGTTGTCGATCCGCTCGTCGGACATCCCGGCCATGGGGCCGCGCATGACCGCGCCCGCTCCGTCTCCCGGCGACGCCCCGCGCACCCCGTCGCGGTACTTTCGCAGCGACGAGTTGATGTACCAGTCGTTCAGGTGAAGCACCGAGGGGGCACGGAGTTCCGGCACCGGCGAGTCGACTCCGCGGCCGTCGACGCCGTGGCAGTTCGCGCACAGCGCTTCGTACTCCGCTTCGCCGGCTTCGACATCCGCGCCTTCCGCAGTGGGAGCCGGATCGGGGATGGGCAGGCTGAAGACATACTCCACGACCGATTCGACATCGCCCCGATCCGTGAACAGCGCCCTCGACATGGGGCGCATGCGCAGCCCCTCGGTGTCGGTGTAGTGATACCCGCGCACGCCGTCCTGGAACTTCTCGATCTGGTAGGTCAGGTACCAGTCGGAGGCCCCCGCGATCGCCGGGGCGGCGAGTACCTGATCTCCGGCGCCGTCGTCGCCGTGACAGGGGCTGCATGCGTCGAAGAGCGCTTCGCCCCGGGCGATCCCGGGAGCCGATCCGCCGCATCCGGCCGTGATCGTCGAAATCGCGAGCAGGGCGGCGGCAAGGGTGATGTTGGAAGGTTGCCGTGTGGTGAGCCGCGTCATTGTCCTCGCCCGAAGGGCTGTTGGCACGAAACGAAGTTGGCGGTTCAATATCGCCAATTCGGCGCGCGCATACTAGCCAACGACCTCCGGCGGTGCAACGGGCCCGGGTTGCGCCGGGGGACCGACGCCCGGCTGCCGGCTACTTCCTGGTCGTGACGATGATCGCTCCGCCGGTGAAGCCCGTGCCGTACCTGATCGTGGCGTCCCCCGCGTTCAGGAAGCTGATCCGCTCGACCTGTCCGATGGGGAGCTGGGCCAGGTCGTCGCGCGTCGAGTGGGCAAGGCCGTCGATGACGACGCCGACTACCGGTGACGGGTCGTTGATCGTGCGGGCCGGTCGTGCTCTGAGCCAATGGGGACGGAGGAGGGATACCGCCTCCATCGCGTCGTCGACGGTGGTGGACTCGAGCTCCTCCCGGGTGATGTCGGCGTCTCGGCCGGTCGTCCGCGACGATCCTTCACCGGTGCCTCCACCCGTGGCCACGCAGGCCCAGCTTCCGACGAGGGCCATGACCGTCGCCGCGGCGAGGACGCCGCCCTTCATTCCAAAAACTCTCGATCCCATGGGCTCCTACTCCTGTCGGGGGACGATGGGCAGCAGCACATGCGATTCCTGGCCGGGCGCGTGATGGACCGAGTTGCGCGCCACCACCCACTGCGTCTCGTCGTAGTTGTTTCCGCCGGTGTTCAGATTTCGGTCCCAACGGGGGAAGCTCGACGAGGTCACCTCCACGCGGATGCGGTGTCCGGGCAGGAATTGGTTCGCCGTAGCCTGTAGATCCATACGCAATTCGTAGACTTCGCTTTCCTCCATCCAGATCTTGCTCCCGTAGCCCTCGCGGTAGCGGGCCCGCAGAATGCCCTCCTGAATATTGATCGGGGTGCCGTCGGGATGGACATCGACCAGCTTGCCCACGAAGTCGGTGTCGCGCGCGTCGGAGGAGACGTATAGGACCAGCTCGATGGGGCCGGTGACCTCGAGCGCCTCGGTCAGCGGCTCGGAGGTGTAGACGAGGACGTCGTCGCGGTCCTCGATGGCCGACTGGTCGAAGCCGCCGGCCGGGGCTTCGGCGGTGCCGGTGCAGCAGACCGGGCCGCCGAGGGTGGGGACGGGGTCGTCGGGGTCGTAGACGAAGATGTCGGCGGGCTGGTCGGCGGTGGGCGCTTCCCAGGACAGGCGGCCGTCGCCGTCGCGGGTATTGGCGTTGCCGCCGCTGTGCAGGTAGAGGGGACGGAATTCGGTGCCCTCGACCGGCCAGGATTCGGCGGTCCGCCACTCGTTCGCGCCCATCAGGTAGTACTGGAGGTGGGGCATGTCGAAATCGGCCGCTTCGCCGTTGCCGCCGTCGCGCAGCCAGTGGTCGAACCAGCGCAGGTAGATGTTCCAGTAGTCGAGGCGGGCGTCGCCGAGGTCGACTTCGCCGACGACGGTGCGGGAGGTGGCGATCTCGGAGGTGCAGTGGTCGGTGGGGGAGATGATCGCGAACTGGTTGTTGCGGGCGCGGTCCGACTCGGCGTTGTCGCTGAGCAGGTTGAAGAGCTTGAGCGTCTCGGAGACGCCGATGTCGTACCACGAGTTGACGTGCAGCGCGGGGACGTCGAAGCGGTCGTCGGGGTTCACGTAGCCGATATGGTCCCACCAGGGGTCGCCGGGCTCGTGCGAGACGAAGGCCTCGAAGTCGGTGGGCGGGGCGCCGGCGGCTTTCAGCATGTCGATGTAGGGAAGCGTGCGCCACGCGGCCTGGAAGTCGAGTTCGCCGGGCACGGGCGCCGGGTTGATCATCTCCTCGACCTGGAGCATGACGTCGCGGGGCGTGCCCGGCGGGATGCGGTAGAAGACCTTGGTGCCGGCGCCGCGGAACCAGCCCAGGCTCGCGGCCAGCTCGGTGGCGCCGCCGAAGATCACGCCGAAGTAGCGCAGGCTTCCCCCCGCGGCCTGGGGGAGCGCGGCCGCGTGGTTCGGGTTGCGGGTGGCGGCGAGCTGCATCTGGTTCTCGCCGAGGTACGAGCAGCCGTAGGTGCCGATGCGGCCGTTCGACCAGGGCTGCCCGGCGAGCCAGGAGACCATGTCGTACCCGTCGCGGCGGTCGTCGCGCGACACGAAGTACTCGCCCTCGGACTGGTACCTGCCGCGCATGTCCTGCACCGCGACCGCGAAGCCGTGGCTGGCGAAGAAGCGCGCCGCCGAATTCTCGCGGCGATGCGGCATCTTGCTGTAGGGCGTGCGGATCTGTACCACCGGCAGCGGCTCTTCGGCGCCCTCGGGGAAGTAGAAGTCGGTGGCGAGCCGGACCCCGTCGCGCATGGGGACCATGTGCGTGGGGTCGAGGCGGACCTCGTAGGTGCCTTCGGGGCGGGGGAAGGGGGGTTCGACATCGGCGGGGGTGCCTGCGTCGCCCGCGTCGGAACCAGGGTCGGCGGGGGCGCAAGCCGCAGCAGAGAGGACGATTACGATCGCAAGCAGGGTCGGGAGCGGTCGTCGTTCAGTCATAGGCCGTCGGAGTCGGAGAAAGGTTCAGCATCTCGCGCGCCTGGGCGGGGGTGGCGACCTCCCGGTTGTGCTCGCGGATGATGCGCACCGCGCGTTCCACCAGCTGCCGGTTGCTCTTCGCCTTTTCGCCCCGGCGGTAGTACACGTTGTCCTCCAGCCCCACGCGCACGTGGCCGCCGAGGATGGTTGCGAGCGTCGTCATCGGCAGCTGGTGGGGTCCGATGCCCGAGGTCAGCCAGACCGTGTCCTCCGGGAACTCGCGGATCATCTGGAGCACGTTGTCGACGGTCGGCAGACTGGACGTCTGGTACCCCATCACCGTCTGGATCCAGTAGGGCTTCTCGACCAGCCCCTCTTCGATCAGGAACCGGATCACCCAGCCGCCGCCCGGGTGGTACGACTCCAGCTCCGGCTTGATCCCGCGCGCCTTCATTTCGGTCGCGAAATGCCTGATCTGGTGGTACGAGAAGGGCAGGCACTCGTCGTAGATGATCTCGGGCCGGGGATCGGGCAGGGGCGCGGGCCTGGCCGGGATCCTGAAGCGGCTCATGTCCGGCGTGAGGTTCAGCGATGCGACCTCGGGACGCGCGTCGAGGCACTGCAGCCGCTCCTCGTTGGTCATGCCGGGACCGCCGCCGGTCGTGTCGTTGATGATGATCTCCGGACACGCCTCGCGGATCTTCGCGTTCACCTCCAGCCAGCGCTCCGTGGTGATCGCGGGCCGAGTCGGGAACTTTTCCTGCCGCGCGTGCACATGCACCATCGACGCACCCGCCTCGTAGGCGCCGCGCACGGACTCTGCGATCTCCTCGGGCGTCTCGGGCAGGTTCGGATTCGACTCCTTGCCCTGAATCCCGCCGTTGCAGGCGACGCAGATGATCGTGGGCGGCATGCGGCCGACCCGGGCGAGGTACTGATGTGCGTCGGCGTGGTTCCAGCGGTCGTGAAGGTTGGCCATCAGGCGTCCGAGTGGAGGGAGGGGTGTGACAAGTGCGGCGGTGGCAGTATAAGCTGGCTTGTCCGTTCATTATTCACGCATGTGGGCGCACGCGCGAGTGGAACACCACCGGTCTGCGCGCTGAGAGCCCCGGAAAGGAACCACCATGTCTCCACCGGGCACCGTGGCCGTCGTGGGAACCGGCGTGGTCGGCAGAAGCTGGATACGCGTCTTCACGCGCGCCGGGTTTCCGACCCGCGTCCACGATCCCGACGCCGGGCAGCTGGAGCGGGCGCTCGCCTGGGCCCGTGCCTCGGCCCGGGAGGACGTCCACCTGGGCCTCTGCAGCTACAGCGAGGCCCGCGCCGAGGAAGCGCGGATCACGCGTTGCGCGACCCTGGAGGAGGCGCTCGACGGCGTGGCCTACGTGCAGGAGAGCGGCCCCGAACAGGTCGTGGCCAAGCAGGCGATCTACCGGGAGCTGGACGCGGCGGCGGCCCCCGACGTGGTGCTGGGCAGCTCGACCTCGGCGAACGACATGACGGTGGTCGCGCAGGGGCTCGCCGGGGCGGCCCGGTGCATCGTCGCGCACCCGGTCAACCCGCCGCACGTGATCCCGCTGGTCGAGGTCGTCGAGGGCGCGGATACCCGCCCCGACGTCACGGCATCCACGGTGGCGCTGCTGCAACGCGCCGGCATGGCCCCGGTCGTCCTCGACCGCTTTGCACCCGGCTTCGTGCTTAACCGCCTGCAGGCGGCGCTGCTGCGCGAAGCGATCTCGCTCGTCGGCACGGGCGTGGCCTCGCCCGAGGTGGTGGACATCGTCATGCGCGACGGCCTGGGTCTGCGCTGGGCGCTGATGGGACCGATGGGCACCGCCCACGCCAACGCCGACGGCGGCGTCCGCAGCTACTTCCGCAAGTACGGCGACGCCTACCGCGCGATGTGGAAGGACCTCGATTCGACCCCCGACTACAGCGACGACATGATCGAGACCATCGCCAGGGGGATGACCGCGACGTACGGCGAGGACGCGGTCGCCGAGCTGTCGGCCTGGAGGGACCGCATGGTGAGACGGATCATGGAGCTGAAGGTGGAGGATCCGCCGCCGGGGAGCGGATGAGCGGTCAGTAGACGTCCAGGTCGGCTGCCGAGACCACGCGGCCGGTGTAGCCGGCTTCGCGGATCTCCCGCAGCAGGTCCTCGTCGGTGGCGCCCCAGTAGAGCTGGTGGTACATGACCAGCAGCTCCGGGCGGGCCCGCGTGGCGATGTCGGCCAGTTCCACCGTCGAGGTGTGGGAGTGCGCGTGGTAGGCCCGCCACACTGACGGCCGCTGCTTGAAGGCTTCGGCCGAGTAGACCTCGTGCACGAGGATGTCGCAGCCGCTGCAGGCCTCGACGAGGGACTCGCTGGGCCGCGCGTCGCCCGAGATGACGATGGTGCGGGCCGGGGCGCCGTCGGGCCCGAGGGCTTCGAAGCGGTAGCCGAGCGAATACGGCCAGGATCCGTGCAGCACCGGGATCGCCGTGACGCGCACGTGCTCGTCCTCATGGATCGGGCCGCCGGCGGTCTCGGTGACCGGTGACTGATAGGCGTCGAGGTTGTCGTCGCGAGGCTCGAGGCCGAAGAGCCGCATGTGGACATCTTCCTTCCACGCCTCCTGGATGTGTTCGACCATGTGGGCCGTGCCGGGCGGGCCGAAGATGCGGATGGGATCCGGGCGCTCGAGCACCCACGGCGAGAGGATCGCGTCGGGGAGCCCGACGGTGTGGTCGGAGTGCAGGTGGGTGATGAAGAGGCGGTTGAGCCCGGGGGCGGCGAGGGCGTCGATGCCGTGTTCCAGAGCGGCGGCGGCCGCGCGGCGCACGACCCCCGGACCCGCGTCGACCAGGTAGGCGCGGCCGCCCGCCACGACGGCCACCGCCGGGCCCGAGCGGTCGGGGTCGGCGTTGGGGGTTCCCGTGCCGAGGATGACGAGGCGGGCGGCCGGATCGGGGTCGGCGCCGGTTTCCTGCGCCGGAACGGGAGCGGCGTACAGCGTGGCCAGGGCGGCCACAAGGAGGGTCGCGGCGGCTTCGGTCTTCATTGAACGGCTCCTCGCCTTGCTTCAGCGCCGGATTGTGAAACGCTTCACAAGCGCAAGCTGACGCCTGGAAGGCTCACGCGCAAAGAGCGGGGCCGCATGAGCGGGGCCTCGCCACTGCGGCCTCGCCACTGCGGCCTCGCCACCGCGGCGGCCGGGCGCTTGCCCGGCGGGAATGCGCTTCCGACTATGTCCTTCCACCGTATCCGCAGCAGGAGACACCCCATGCGTCCGGCACTCCCCGCGGCCGAGCGGCCGCTCTCCCTCCTCCCTCTGCTCATTGCTGGCATCCTGACCTCTGCGGCCTGCACGCCGCCGGCCGACACGGCCGACACCGGCGCCGCCGAAGCCGAAGCTCCCGCCGACGCAGCCGGTGACCTCGCCGCCCGCGTCGAGGCCCGCCTCGCCACCCTCGACGCCACGAGTTCGCTCTGGGCGAAGCACATCCCCACGGGCCGGACGATCGCGATCCGGCCGGACCTCCCCATGAACACCCTCAGCGTGATCAAGATTCCGATCATGGTGAAGGCGTTCCAGGACCACGCCGAGGGGCGCCTCGACCTGGACGCGCGCCATACCGTCGAGGCGGACGACATGCGGCGGGGCAGCGGGCTCATCCAGACCTTCGCGCCGGGGCTGAACCCCACGCTGCGGGGGCTGGTCACGCAGATGATCATCACCTCGGACAACACCGCGACCGACATGGTGATCGGCCTCGTCGGCATGGACCGCGTGAACGAAATGCTGGCTGCCGCCGGATACGAGGAGACGCGTCTGAAACACACCACCCACCGCCTCTTCCTCGAGACCTGGATCCGCACGGACCCCGCCAACGCGTCGCTCGGCGAGCGCGAAGTCTTCGAGCGGGGGTTTCCGTCGGACGAGGGAGCCGCCGAGCGCTTCTTCGGGATCGAGGGCGACTCCACGATCTGGCTCGGGCGCACCACGGCGCAGGAGATGGGGCGCCTGCTGGAGCAGATTCTCCAGGGCGAGCTGGCCGATCGGGACGCCAGCGACGAGATGGTTAACATAATGGTTAACCAATTCTATACGACCCGGTTGCCGCGGATGGTTCGCTTCGAGGGCGTCACCGTGGCCCACAAGACGGGCGACTGGCCTCCGTACGCCGGGAACGACGTGGGCATCCTCCTGTACGAGGGCGGTCCCACCATCATCTCGGTGTTCACCAACCAGAGCACAGGCAGCTTCTTCGAGCTCGAGGAGACGTTGGGGATGATCGCCCAGGACATCGTGGAGGTGTGGAGATGATGGGCCGCACCGCAAGACTCGCCGTCCTCCTCGCCGCCATCCTGGCCGCCTGCGCCCCCGACCGTCCCACATCCCCGGCCGTCACGCGGGGCATAGACGCCGTCTTCGCCGACCTGGACCGCCCCGGTTCGCCCGGCGCCTCGGTCTCGGTCATCCGCGACGGCAACATCATCTACTCCCGCGGCTACGGCGGCGCCCAGATCGAGCACGACGTCCCCGTCACGCCTGCCACGGTCTTCCACGTCGCATCGGTGTCCAAGCAGTTCACCGCCATGGCCGTCACCCTGCTCGCCGCCGAGGGCGCGCTCGGCCTCGACGACCCCGTCCAGCAGCACCTCGACTACGTCCCCGACTTCGAGCACCCCACCACC
Source organism: Longimicrobiales bacterium (assembly GCA_965211645.1). GTDB lineage: Bacteria > Gemmatimonadota > Gemmatimonadetes > Longimicrobiales > Gaopeijiaceae > Bin94. The sequence goes on from OZ242947.1 coordinate 2,971,885, forward strand.
GTCCGCCAGCTGATCCACCACACCAGCGGCATCCGCGACCAGTGGCAGCTCCTCGGCATTTCCGGCTGGCGCCTCGACGATGTAATCACGACCGAGCAGATCCTCGGCCTCATGGCCCGGCAGCGTGAACTCAACTTCGTCCCCGGCTCGGAGTACCTCTACTCCAACATGGGCTACACCCTGATGGCGCAGATCGTCGAGGCCGCGAGCGGGATGTCCTTCGTCGACTTCACGGCGTCGCGCATCTTCCAGCCGCTCGGCATGGACCGCACCCACTTCCACGACGACCACCGGCACATCGTCCCGAACCGCGCGTATTCCTATGCGCCGGCCCCCGCGGGCGAGGCCGACGGCGAGGGCGCCGGGGCGGACGACGCATCGGGCCCGCGCTACACCAAGTCCGTCCTCAGCTACGCGAACGCAGGCGCCACCAGCCTCTTCACCACCGCCGACGATCTGGCCCACTGGCTCGACAACTTCCGCCACGAGACGCTCGGCGGCCCCGAGGTGATGGCGATGATGAAGACCCGCGGCATCCTCAACAGCGGCGACACGATCCCCTACGCGCACGGCGTCATCATCGGCGAGCACCGCGGCCTCCGGACCATCGGGCACTCGGGCGGCGACGCGGGCTTCCGCACCCAGGTCAACTGGTACCCCGAGGCCAACACGGGCGTCGTGGTCCTCACCAACGTGGCCAACGGGAATCCGGGAGGCCGCGCGCGCCAGGTGGCCGAAGTCGTGCTTGCGGACCTGTTCCCGGAGGAAGCGGAGGAGGAGGAGGGCGGCGCGCCTGCCCCGGCGACCGATGCCGCACCACCGGAGGCGCCCGGCCCCGCCGTGCTTGCGGGATACGCGGGCACCTACTACAGCCCCGAACTGGACGCGCTATACCACGTCGAGGCCGGCGAGGGCACACTCACCGCGCGCCACGTCCGCCACGGCGAAATCGCGCTGGAGCCGCGCGCGCCCGACGAATTCGCCACGGACCGGTGGTGGATGCGCGAGATCCGCTTCGAACGCGGCGCGGGCGGCGCGGTGACCGGCCTGCGCGTGGGCGGCGGACGGGTCCGCAACCTGCTCTTCGTCAGGCTGGGCGGCCCGCTGCCGGGCGACGACGCCTTTCCCACTCCTCGCGGGTGACCACATGAACAGGCTCACAACTCTGCTTGCCCTGTTGGCGATCGCCTGTGCCGACGACGACCGACCCTTCCCCACCCCTACCGGCCCCCACGCCGTCGGCATGACCGAGTACCGGTGGACCGACGAGAGCCGGCCCGAGCGGTTCACCAGCGATCCCGGCGACTTGCGATCGGTGGCGGTACGGATCTGGTATCCCACCGATGACGCCGGCGAGGGCGGCGCGATGTACCTGCCCGACATGGCCGAGTTTGGCGACGGCGAGGACTTCCTCACGGTCACCCACGTCCGCACCAACGGGATCCAGGACGCGGAGCCCGCTCCCGGGCCGTTCCCGGTCCTGATGTACAGCCACGGCGGCGGCTGGACGCGCTTCACCAGCACCTTCACCACCGAGGAGCTGGCGAGCCACGGCTACGTCGTGGTTTCGGTCGGCCACAACGGCTTCAACAGGACGCAGTTCCTCCCGGACGGCGCGTCGGTGGTGCCCGACACGCTCACCTTCCCCGAGCCGACCGGCGACCTCCTCGCCGACGCGCGGGGCAGCTGGGATTTCCTCGACGAGCACGTCTTCCCAGATTGGGTGGCCGACGTCGCCTTTGCGCTCGACCAGCTCGAGGCCCTCAACGGCGATGGCCCCTTCGCCGGCCGCCTCGACCTGGAGCGCGTCGGGGCCTACGGCTGGTCCTTCGGCGGCGCCGCCTCGATCGAACTGAGCGCCGTCGACGAGCGCGTGAAGGCGGCCATCGACCACGACGGCCAGCTCTTCGGCGTCGCGCCCTCGCAGGGCACCGCCCGGCCGTTCATGCTCATGCACGGGGAGACGGCCGCCGAACCGCCGCCCTTCGAAGACCCGGACTCGGCGGCGGCCTTCACCGCCGCGCTGGAGGAACTCATGGCCGAGGTCCGGGAGACCGACGCGGCCCTCAAGGCGGCTTCGACCGGGGACTGGTACGACATCACCATCGCGGGGACGAACCACGGGAGCTTCTCGGACCTCGTGATGTTCATGCCGGCCCTTGCGCCCGAGACGACGCCGGGGCGCGGCTACGAGATTATCAACGCGCTCACCCTGGCCTTCTTCGACCGCTACCTGAAGGGCGCCGAGGCGCCGCTCCTGGACGACCCCGGGGCCGTCTTCGAGGAAGTCGAGGCCGAGTGGCGGGTGGGGTCGTGAGCCGCGGAGGTGCTTGCGCCGTCCGCCACTCTTCCGACCGGCTGATGACGAAGTGTCACATTATCGTCTAGATTCGGTATCGTTTAAACGCGTGGATCATGCGCGCGCGGATTCATTGAAGGCCGCCGCGACCGATTGCGATTCAACCAGACCAGACCACTGCAATGCCGAGACCCTCGCGCCTTCACCCAGGCATAGCCCCCACGGCCCTTCTCTTCCTTCTCCTGTTCGGATCCGCCTGCGCCACCTATCAGACGGCCCGCATCGAGGAATTGCCATCGCAGCAGCGGGTCCGCCTGCGCCTGGCCCCCGAGGAGCTCGCCCGGCACATCTCCTTCGCCAGCGGCAACCAGGGATTCATCAGCGGCCGGTTCGTCGAGTTCAACGGCGACTCCGCGACCTTCCTCCTCACCACGCCCACGGCACACAGCCAGGTTCGCGTGCCGCTGGAATCGATCGTTTCGCTGGAGCGCAGGGATGCCAGCCAGGGACGCAGCATGCTGCTCACGGCGGCGCTGGTGGGCGGCGCGGCGACGCTGGCCTACCTCGGGTTCGAGGGCAACGAGAACTCGGACCCCTCGACCGACGACGATCTGGTCGACCAGCTGGTGCCGGGAATCGGAATCGTCATCCCGATCGGCCGCTAGCGACCGGATCGCCCGTGTACTTGCGCAAAACACGACTGTCCAGAAGGTTGTTTCGGCGACGCGCGAAAGCGTCACCGTTTTTTTCCCCTCGAGATGGAGGCATTATGTCACCAGCAAGCATCAGCAGGGCGTCCGGCCGGATCGCCCTACCGCTTCTTGCCGCCGCCGTTCTGATCGGTACGGTCCAGGCGCCCCTCGCGGCGCAGACCGGAACCGTCACCGGCACGGTAAGGAGCGCGACCAACGGGCAGCCGATTCCGGGCGCCCAGGTTGCCATCCCCGAATTGAACATCGGGGTTCTGGCCAACAACGTGGGCAGGTATCTGCTCCCGAACGTCGGTGCGGGCACGCACACCGTTCAGGTGCAGTACATCGGCTACACGACCTCGACCGCCGAGGTGACCGTCACGGCCGGCTCGGCCGCGATCCAGGACTTCGAGCTGCGCTCGGAGGCGATCAGCCTCGAAGGCGTCATCGTGACCGGAACGGCCGGTGCCGCACGCCGGCGCGAGATCGGCAACTCGGTGAGCCAGCTCAACGAGGAGGCGTTCCAGTCCGCGCCGATTCAGAACGTGGCGGACATCCTGCAGGGCCGCGCCCTCGGCGTGACCGTGCTCGACAACGGCGGCCAGGTCGGCGCCGGCTCGACGATCAAGCTGCGCGGCAACAACTCGGTGTCGTTCAGCAACTCGCCGCTCGTCTACGTCGACGGCGTGCGGATTCGCGAGCGCGGGCTCATCCACTCCGACGAAGCCAACCAGCAGACCAACCCCTTCGACGACATCAATCCCGCCGACATCGAGCGGATCGAGACGATCAAGGGCGCGGCTGCCACGACCCTGTACGGGACCGAGGCGGCCGGCGGCGTGATCCAGATCTTCACCAAGCGTGGAGTCGCGGGTGCGCCGGCCTGGACGCTGACGGTCGACCAGGGCATCAATACCCTGGGCCACATCGGTCCGGACCCGGACGTCAACCCGACCGGTCTGGGGATGAACAACTGCAACTTCACCGGAGACGGCAACTTCCCGGGCGGAGACTCCCAGTTCCCTGCCGACCCGAGCTGTCCCGCGAGCGGTTCGTGGCTGAAGACCGGATCCCTGCAGGGGTACAACCTGTCGGTCCGTGGCGGCGCAGAGCGCATGAACTACTTCATGTCCGCCCGCTGGGGCTCCGAAGAGGGCGTGTTCGACACCGGCGTGAACGACAACGGCGTCGCGCGCCCGACGCAGGGCCAGGAGTCCTGGAACCTGCGCGGCAACTTCTCCTTCGCGCCTGCCGAGGATCTGGACATCCGGTTCAACACCTTCTACGCCCACCGCGATGTGACCTGGGTCCCCGACGGCAACAACGCCGAGGGACTCCTGCTGAACGTTTTCCGCGGCGGTCGTGACTACACCAACGACGAGGATGGCAAACTCCTCGACATGGACATCACGAACATCAACGACCACTTCACCACCGGCGTGAACGTGCTGTGGAACCCGATGGACGGGATGAACCACCGTGTGAACGCCGGAATCGACTGGGTCCGCAACGAGTACTTCGAGGAGCGTCCCTGGGGTTACTTCTATGTCCAGGGCGGCAACCGGGAAACCGACGAGCGGACCTTCCGGAAGCTCACGCTCGACTACGCGGGAACATACAACCGCGACCTCTTCGGCGTGTCTTCCTCGCTGTCCCTCGGCGGCCAGCTCTACAACGACTTCGTAACCGGCACCAACGGCTTCGGCAACGACTTCGCAGGCCCCGGCGCCAAGATCCTCCAGTCGGGAGCGATCACGGAAGCGTTCGAGGTCAACAGCACGGTCACCAGCGGCGGATTCTTCGTCCAGGAGGTCATCGGACTCGGTGACCGGCTCTTCCTGACCGGTGGCCTGCGCGTTGACGGGCACTCCGCCTTCGGGCAGGACTTCGGGCTCGAGACCTACCCCAAAGGCTCCTTCTCGTACGTGATTTCCGACGAATCCTTCTTCCCCGGCGCCTTCGGCACACTGAAGCTGCGCGGCGCGTTCGGCGAGTCCGGCAAAGCGCCCGGGCTCTTCGACGCAGCCCGCACGTGGGCGTCGGTCGCGGGTGACAACGGCCAGCCCGGCGTCACACCCGACAACCTGGGCAACCCTGTACTTGGTCCCGAGCGGACCCGCGAGTGGGAGGTCGGCTTCGAGGGCACCACCCTCGGAGACCGCGTCGCCTTCGAGTACCAGTACTTCAACCAGCGCACCTTCGACGCTCTCATCCCGGTCACTCAGCTGCCGTCGGGCGGCTTTGTCGGCACGCAGCTCGAGAACGTCGGTGAGGTGACCAACGCCGGTCACGAGGTTTTCGTGAACCTGACGGCCCTCGCGACCAACACCGTGGGCTGGGATTTGGGACTGCGGCTGTCCACCGCCGATTCCCGGGTCATCGACCTGGGCGACCTGGAGAGCATCAACATCGGCTGGCGGAACTACGTGCGTGCGCCCATCGAGTGCACGACCGAGCTGTCCAACGGCGTGACCTTCGACGGCAACGGCTACATCGGCCAGGGCTGCACGCCCGGCGAGATGGTCTACTTCCCGCTCCCCGCGTTCTGTCACGACCGCGTGCAGAATCCCGACGAGGTCGCGGCGCCCAGCTACACCGAGCACTGCCTCGGCTCCACCACTCCGAAGTACACCTACGGCATCAGCAGCACGATGACGCTGTCGCAGCGCCTCACGCTCGACGTGGTCGGCGAGGGGATGGGCGGAATGTGGCTCTCTTCGGGAACCGCGTATCAGAACACCCGCCGGCAGGTGTGGCCCCTGTGCCGTTCGACCTTCGACGCGATCGCCAACGGCCAGCGCAACTCGCTCACCGCTGGTGAGCGCGCGCTCTGCGATCCTTCGGTCGTGCGCTACGGCATGTGGACGCAGCCGTCGGACTTCTTCAAGATCCGCTCCGCGTCGCTCAGCTACCGGGTGCCCGAGGACATCCTGCCCGGGAACATCCGTGCGGCCACGCTGCGGCTGCAGGGCCGGAACCTGTTCACCATGACCGACTTCGAGGGCGTCGATCCCGAGGCCTTCGAGGACGGGTCTGCCGAAGTGCTCTTCCGGCAGGAATACTACAACCTGCCGCCGATGCGCAGCTTCCTGCTGTCGGTTCAGGTCGATTTCTAGCCGGGGGAGATAAGGACAAAATGAAAACGATAAGCACACGCCGGTTGTTCCTGGGCGCCCTTGTGGCGGCCGTGGCTTCAACCGGCTGCGACGAGAGCATCTTCGACGTCAAGAACCCTGGACGGATTCTGGACGACGACCTCAACACGGCACAGGGCGTCAAGTCGCTCGTAACGGGCATGTCCGCCGATTTCTCGGCGGGGTACGACGACCTTTCCTTCACCACCGCCCGCCTCTCCGACGAGATCGTCGGGTCGGGAAGCTACTTCTCGACGGGACGGTATCGGAGAGGCTTGTACGATTCCGAAGACTCCAACCCCTACTGGGCCGAGGTACAGCGTGCGCGCTGGGTGGCCGAGGCCGGAATCATCCGGATGCGGAACATCGAGGGTTACCAGTTCGACGGGAATCCCGAGACCGCCAGGGCCCACCTCTTCGGCGGGCTCGCCAATCGCTGGTTCGGCGAGAACTTCTGCCAGGTGATCTTCAGTCAGCCGTACGACGACGAATACCCGGGTCCGGCCGGGGAGATCGACACCGGCGACCCGATGGAACGCGACGCCGCGTTCCGGCGTGCTATCGCATTGTTTGAACGTGCGATCCAGAACGCGGGCGGAGACTCGGACATCGTCAACGCGGCCGAGGGTGGCCTGGCTCAGGTGTACATGGGTCTGGGCGACTTCTCGAACGCGGTTGCCCACTCGGCGAAGGTTCCCACGGACTTCGTATTCGCCGCGGCGTATTCGTCCAACTCCGGCAGGGAAACGAGCCAGATATGGAACGAAACCCATGGACGCCATGAAGTCTCCGCATGGATGACGCTGGCGGGCACCGTGGGAGCGGGAGATCCGCGCACGCCGTGGACCGACTGCTCGGCTGAAGGCAGCGGTTGCCCCAGCGGCAACGGGGCCGACGGCCAGACGATTCACGTCCGCCAGGAGAAGTACCCGACCCGCGACGACGACATTCCGCTCGTCAAGGGCACGGAGATGCGCCTCATCGAGGCCGAGGCGGCGCTGATGGCGGGCGACCTCGCCGGCGCGATGGCCAAGATCAACGAGATGCGGGCGCACCACGGACTGGATCCGCTCGAATCCGACGGCACGATCGGTTCGATCACCGGCGGCGACGGCGGAGGAGCCAACATGACTTCGATGTCGGGTTGGGACATTCTCGACCGTGAGCGGCATCTCACGCTGTGGCTGGAAGGCCGGCGGCTGTGGGATCTGCACCGCTGGGACCACCCGCACCTGGACGGTGGCGGCGTGGTCTACGAGGCGACGGTTGCGCGCCGGGCCTCGTGCATGCCGATTTCCCTGGACGAGTGCCAGGTGAACGAGAAGGTCTCCAGCCTCTGCTTCAGCGTGTAGCGGGGCGAGGACTGGGTTGGCGATGTTCGGAACCGCTCTCCGGCGACATGGTCCCGGGGGGCGGTTCCGCCTTCGTGCGGGGACGCTGCCGGCGCTGATCGGCGGCGTCCCCGCGCTGCTTTGTGCCCTGATTGCCGGCCCGGTTGCCGCGCAGATCAGGGTCGAAGGTGAGGTTATCGACAAGAAGTCGGGTCTGCCGGTGGCGGGGGCGATCGTACACCTGCCGGATCTGGATATCGGCAGCATCTCCGATGAACTCGGCTATTTCGTGCTGGAGGCGGTGCCGCGCGGCGTGCAGGTTGTCGCGGTGCACCGCACCGGCTACGAGGCCATCGAGCAGGCGGTGGAAATCGTGCCGGGCGAGGTGTGGGAGGTGCAGATCACGCCACAGGCGATCGCCCTGGAAGGAGTCGAGGTGCGGGCGGCCACTGGACCGGAGATCGAGGCGGCGCTTACGGGACGGCGGTCGGATTTCATTTCGCCGAGCACGGTGGCGGAGGCCGCGAAGCGGACCAACAGGCTGCTGGAGGTATTCAGGTCGAAGGCGCCGCCGCGACTGCGAATCCGCCAGAAGGGCGGCATCGACGGCGTCACATTCTGCATCGAATCCTCGCGCCGCCGCCCGTCCGTGCAGGAAGTCATGCTCACGGGAACCGGGTGTCGGCCGGTGCTCCTGGCGCTGGACGGCGTGATCGTCTATTCGCCGCCGCTGATGACCGAGATGGCGGTCCTGGAACCGCCCTCGCTCCCCACGGACGTGGCTACCCTGCTTCTGAACCAGAACCCGGAGGAGATCCGCAGCATCCGGGTGCTGTCGCCGGCGGACGCCTTCTTCCGCTACGGCGACGCGGGCCGGTCGGGCGCCGTGGAGATCGTCACCGTCCATCCGGGCAGGCCGAAGGGTTAGCAGCCCGTGGACAAAGGCCTCCAGGCAATCGAGCAGCAATCCATCCGCGACGGGCTGCGCCCGCTCCTCCTGCCGGTCGCGATCGCGGCGGGGCTCGCGGCATTCCTTCTGCACCCGGCCGTGCGCAATACGCCGGGGGCTTTCTGGACGTTCGTCGCGGCGGTGCTGGGGATCCTGGTGTGGACGGGATGGCTGTTCGCCGCGCGCCGCAGCCGTGGCGAGAGACTGACTCTGGAATTCGTCCTTCGCACGCCCCACTGGATGCAGACGCTGGCGCAGGGGGCGCTGCTGGTGTGGTGGGGTCTGTTCGTGGACATGGTGCCGCTGTGGGCGCCGATGATCCTCGCGCAGCTGCTCCTGGCCGTGGCGGTGGAGAGCCTCTTCGCCTGGACGCGGCGGGGCCGATACACCGCGGGACTGGGGGTCATTCCGGTGATCTTCAGCGTCAACCTCTTCCTGTGGTTCACCGGGCCGTGGTTCTTCTTCCAGTTCGCGATGGTCGTCCTAGTCTACGCGGGCAAGGAGTTCATCCGCTGGCAGCTGGACGGACGCTCGCGGCACATCTTCAACCCGTCCGCGCTGGCGCTGTCGGTGGCGTCCGTGGCGCTGATCGCGACCGGATCCACGGAGATCACGCTGGGCATCGAGATCGCGCAGAGCCAGTTCATTCCGCCGCAGATGTTCCTGGTGATCTTCCTCGCCGCCGTTCCCGCGCAGCTCATCTTCGGGGTGGCGATGATGACGGTGCCCGCCGTGCTCACCATCATGGGTTTCGGCCTGCTCTACCATTCGCTCACCGGGATCTACTTCTTCTACGACGCGTTCATCCCGGTCTCGGTCTTCCTGGGGCTGCACCTGCTCTTCACCGATCCGGCGACCTCGCCCCGGTCGGACGGCGGGCGTGTCCTCTTCGGCCTGATCTATGGCACGGGCGTGGTCACCAGCGCCGCCATGCTGGACGCGATCGGCGCGCCCAACTTCTACGACAAGCTGCTGCCGGTGCCGATCCTCAACGTGCTCGCACCGCACCTGGACCGCGCGGCAAATGCGCTGGGACGCGGACTTCCTTCGCTTGTGGGCAGGCTGCAAAGCCCCGGCGGCGCCCGGCGGCGGGTCGCGACGGTGGGGATCTGGGGCACGGCGTTCGCGACCATGAGCTTCGGCGGCCTGATCGGCGACAACCATCCAGGCCAGTTCTACCCGTTCTGGCGGGACGCCTGCGAGACCGGCAACGAGCGGGCGTGCAACTACTCCGGCGTGATGCTGCAGAACTTCTGCGACCTGGGCTCGGGGTGGGGGTGCAACGAGTTCGGGGTGCTCCTGGTGCGGCTCGATCGCAACTTCGTCGGCGCGGCCGGCGAGTTCGAGCGGGCATGTCGGCAGGAGTACGGGGCGGGCTGTGGCAACCTGCAGATGCTGGCCGGCGGTGACGAGCGCCTGACTCAGGGCCCGGGAGCATTCGAGCGCGGGGACCCGCCACTTGCCGAGTTGCCGATCGTGCTGAGTGGCAGCAAGGGGCCCGTCACCGAGCGAGACCCGGAGGCGCTCCGAGCGCTGGGATGCGAACGGGGCTGGCGGGAGTTGGGGTGTCCGTGATATGCGGCCCCTACTGTTGCCTGGGGCACTTGCCGGGGTCCTGGCCGCCTATCTGCTGATCCCGGGGGTGCGCGCCACACCCGGTCTGTTCTGGGGAATCGCTGGTGCGTCGGCGGGTGTCCTCGCCTGGACGGTCTGGCTCGCGGCATCGCGGCGTCGCTCCGGGGAGTCCCTGGTGCTGGATTTTCAGGCCATCCGGCCGCACTGGGTCCAGCTCCTGGCGCAGGGAACGGTGTTGGCGTGGTGGGGCTGGTACGTGCCTGCGGTCTACGACTTCGCGCCATTCATCCTCGGGCAGTTGATTCTCGCGGTCGCCGTCGAGGCGCTGTTCGGCTGGACGCGGCGCGGTCGCCACACGCTCGGTTTCGGGCCCGTGCCCGTCGTCTTCAGCGTGAACCTCTTCCTCTGGTTCCACCTGGACTGGTTCTTCTTCCAGCTGGCGATGATCGTCCTGGTCTATTTCGGCAAGGAGTTCATACGCTGGCGCATCGCGGGACGCTTGCGGCACATCTTCAACCCGTCGGCGTTTGCGCTGGCAGTGGCATCGCTGGCGCTGATCGCGACGGGGGCGACGGAGATCACCCTGGGAGTGGAGATCGCGCAGTCGCAGTACGTCCCGCCCTTCATTTTCGTGGTGATCTTCCTCGCGGCGCTGCCGGGCCAGCTGCTCTTCGGCGTCGCCACGATGACGATGCCCGCGGTGCTCACCATCTGGGGGTTCAGCGCCGTGTACCTGGCGGTAACCGGCGAGTACTTCTTCTACGACGCGTACATCCCGATCGCGGTATTCCTGGGTTTGCACCTGCTCTTTACCGACCCGGCCACCTCGCCGGGGTCGGAACTCGGCCGAGTCCTCTTCGCGGTGTTGTACGGCGCCGGGGTGGTTGGAAGCGTCTTTGTGCTGAACGCGTTGGGCGCGCCGCCTTTCTACGACAAGCTGCTGCCGGTGCCGATTCTCAACCTGTTGGCGCCGACGCTCGATCGGGCGGCCACAGCGCTCGCGCCCAGGCTGGGTGTTGCGTGGGCTGCCGCGAAGGGCGCAGTCCCAAGGCGGCGGCGAGTGGCCACCGTGGGACTATGGGCCGCGGTCTTCGCCACGCTCAGCTTCACCGGTGCACTGGGCGACCACCATCCCGGCCAGTACTACCCGTTCTGGCGGGATGCATGCGAGGCGGGAAGCCAGCGGGCCTGCGACTACACCGGCATCATGCAGCAGAGCTTCTGCGACCGCGGATCCGGCTGGGCCTGCAACGAATTCGGCATCCTGATGGCCGAGACGGACCGGGACTTCCGGGGGGCAGCGGGAGAATTCGAGCGGGCGTGCGGGCTGGGGTTTGAACCCGGCTGCAACAACCTGGAGGCGCTGGGGACGGGCACGATGGAACTTGGACGGGGGCCCCCACCTGCCGCCGAGCTTCCCATTGTGCTGCGGGGCAGCAAGGGGCCGGTGACCGAGCGTGATCCGGAGGCGCTGAGGGCGTTGGGGTGCGAGCGGGGCTGGCGGGAGCTGGGGTGTCCTTAGCGCAGCTCAACCGGCGATACGCTCCAATCCGCTCGTAGGCCTCAGACTCTGCAGGAACCCATCGACCGGAAGGCAAAGCACACCCCTTCGCTCCAGCGGGCGCTCGCCACCATACAGCAGCATCCTGCGGGCCTCCAGATACTCGTCGCCGAAGGATCTCAGTCCGCGCAGGTCGGCGGGGCGAATGCGGTCGGCGTTCATGACGTCGATTCCCCAGATACCGGATGCTCCATAGAGGACGGAATCGACCTCGGCGCCCGCGCGTGTGCGCCAGTAGTACAGCCTCTGTCACGCGTTCGCGAATAGGTCAGCCACGCGCGCAGGTGCTGTGCGACCAGCCCTTCAAGTGCGGGGCCCGCGATCTCCGCGGGACGATCGAGCGGACCCGCAGGACGCAGGCTCCGGAATACGCCGCAATCGAAGTAGAAGAATCGCGGGTGCGCCACCAGACGCTGCTTCGCCCGCCGCGTGAAAACCGGGAGGCGGAATGCCAGCAGGAGGTCTTCGAGCAACTCCAGGTAGCCCGAGACGGTGGACCGGCCCGTCTCGCACTCGCGGGCGACTTCGCTGACGTTGAGTGTGGCTGCGTGGGAGAACGCGGCAGCTTCCAGAAACCGCGAAAGACTGCCCACGTCGCGAGCCAAGCCTTCGGCCCACACTTCCTGCTCGACATAGAGCGCGGCATACGCGGCCAGGGCCGACGCCGGATCGTCGGAGGACACGACGGTCGGCACGGTTCCAAGCGTAAGGGCGGTCCCGAGGTCGAACCCGGATCCCAGTTCCCCCGCCATGAACGGATGCATGGTCCGCATGACCGCGCGTCCCGGCAAGCAGATTGACACCTCCGCGGCGCAGCTTCCGGGCGCTGGATCCGGTCAGCACGAACCGCCTAGCGTTCTCCGCTCTCCATGAGCTCGTGTACGACATTGAAGAGTTCGGGAACCCGCTGGATCTCGTCGACCACCACGGTTCCGCCGCGCGGAACGGCCCGCACAAGCTCACGCAATCACTCCGGGCGAGCCGCGAATGGCGTTGTAGACGTCGTTGTTGTGGTTCCCGGCTGACGAGACGGCCACCTTGAAGAAGTCGGGGTAGACCAGCATCGCTGCGGTGGACATGAAGCCGCCGCCGGAGTGTCCGTAGATCCCCACCCGGTCGATGTCGATGAAGCCGTGCCGGTCGGCGAGCTGCTCGATCCCCGCCTTCTTGTCGGCCAGACCGTAGTCCCGGAGGTTCCCGTACCCGTAGTTGTGGTACCACTTCGAGCGGTCGGGGTGGCCGCCGCGGTTCCCGATCGTGATGACGATGAAGCCGAACTGCGCGAGCGCCTGCTCGGTCTGGTTCAGCGAGAACGACTTCGACACCGACTCGGTCTGCGGTCCGGGATATACGTACGCGATGATCGGGTATTCGTTGCCGTCCGTCATTGCGGGGCAACCCCACGCACTGGGGGGGGTTGCCTTCTTCAGAGCATCTCTATTAATCTATCACCAGGTAGTTCTATCACAACCCATCCGCAACCGTCCCACACACAGAGACACTTGAAGAGCAAGCACCTCCAGAAGGCCGCCACAACCCTTCTTGAACGCTGGCGAACCGTCGCATTAGCGCTAGCTTGTTCGCTCTTCGCGTGGAATAGTATTATAGAACAAGTGGCTTTCCGACAGTTTGCTTCCCACGTTGACGAAATGCGACTCCAGGGCGGAGGTGTGCTGTTCGTAGTATCGGCCGTGGATTGTATCGCGACTGCCTCAGTTGCTGCCGCGATCGCCGAGTCGCTCAAGGAATCGGCCATCCCGCTCAGAGGGCTAATGATCGATGGCGTTGGAGAGGATGCTTCGCTACCGAATATACTCAGTTCCGCCAATGCTCGGTTCCCGCATGTACTCGTTTCCGCACACGGCGTGGTTGGCCACCTTGGTGTGTTCGCAACCCCAACGCTTCTGGGTATTGGACCGGATGGAAACGTTGCCTTTGTGGAGCGATTCGCAACGGTCGGTGTCCGCGACATCCCTAGCGTTGTCGATCGCCTAATGCGTGCAGTTAGGCCCCGATAGGAGGAGATGGCACGTGATTGACGTCTTGCAGGAAGTGCGGTCGCGGATAGAATACTCACTGGGTCCATGGTGCACTGCATTGCGAAAGCAGCGGCGGTCGTGGAGGAAGCTGCTCAAGAGTCAGAGAGTTAATCGCTTCGTTGTGACCACTGGCTTGCTCTTGCACACAGCATGCGGCCCGGACCGGCCGCAGTATCAACCCGTTGATCTCTTCGACCAGACGACGGATCAGCCGCGCTCGTTTAAAGAGGTCACTCTCGACACCGCTTGGAGCTACAGCGCATCGCTAGACGAACCTGTTCTCTCCTCTGGAGATATCGCACGTCTTTTTCCCAATGGTGATGCTGCTGTTTTAAACGTGACCGAGGCGCGAGTGCATCGCATCGGCCCGAATGGAGTGAGGTGGTCTTGGGGTCGTCGCGGCGAAGGACCAAGGGAGCTCGGTGACGTTCGGACTATGACGGTCAACGACGCTGGGGAAGTAGTGCTCGCAGACGCTCGACACAAGCGTCTTGTTTGGCTGTCCGGCTCGGGCCAATGGCTGCGAGAGGTCGGACTGCGTCCATCCGATGGCCAATTCCCAGGCGGGCCAATAACAGACATGGTCGCGCTAGAACACGACCACTACATACTAGGAAGGTTCGGACCGGAACCATGGATCAAGGCGGCATCGACAGGCCATGTTGTTGGTCCAATACAAGTTCCCTGGCATGGTTTCGTCCAAATGCACGGCCTACAAGCCTATGGATATCTTGCTGGTACTGGTGACTCTTGGGTGTTTGGCTTTGCGCTTGGCAACGGAGTCTTCGTGTTTTCAGGTGACAGTCTTGTCCGAACGTTTCCATACGTTGAGCATGTGGCGTTTCCCTCGCTGATCTCTCGACGTCTTGAGTCTGGTGCCCGTATGTTGACCTATGGGACGGACGCGTATCAAGCAGCCGGGGGTCTTGCGCTCCAAGCTGACACGTTGTATGTGCTTGCGCGGCCCAGATACATTGACACGTATGAAACGCGCGATGGGCGCTACTTGGGGACCATTGAACTTCCACAATCTGCATCTGTAACAGGTTTCGCAGTGGGGCGCGACACCTTGTTGTTCATAGATTCGGCCGGGATGTTTCCCGCAATTACCTCCCTTCGCATTACGGAGAACTGAGAATGTTGAAGACGATTGGTCGAACAATCACCGCAGTTTTCGCCCTTGTCGTGCTGGGCGTAGCCGCAGAGACGCGCGTTGCGCGACCCCAAGACCTTAGCCATTGTATCGGGGGCAGCGCATGGTGCGGAGAAATCGATGACTTGACGCCGGATCCCGTACAGGTCTTCTCGCCCGAAGTGCTCCCGCCGCCGCCTAGCAGAACTCGGCTGGATGATGATCCTGTGAACTGTGGGGACACTAACAGTAGGGAGAACGACCAAGACCTTGGATGTGAGAACTGATCTCATCGGACGCCGGAGCTGGCCCGTCGTTCTCAAGCCTAAAGGTACGGCACCGGTCCCCCGGGGGCTGTGTTAAGTTTTACTTGGCACAATAACTTAACTGCAGCCACACCCGGAGGGACTTGGTGCCGACACAGTGGTCGCCGCTTGCTTCACGGGCCATTGCGACCGTAGCCTCATCGGAACAACTTCGGTGCGGACACCGGTGGCGCAGCGCATCGTGGGCATCGCCTTGGGGCACGAGGACCTCGACACCCACGACGATCAGCGGCACGATCCGCTCTTGGCCCTGCCGGCGGGCAAGCTCCAGGGCCGCTGCAAGGGGCTGTGCGTCGCTGCCGGGGAAGAGCACGCTGAGCCGTCTCGATCATGCGCCCGCCAGCGGGGAGGCCGGTCGACCTCCCCAAGCCGCCCGGTCCGTCCTGCTCGTTCGTACTCCGAGACATCCACTGCCCCTCTCTCTCGGACCCCGGATGGGTTGCTAAGGTTACTGTCCAGAGAAATCGGGGCCACTATAAACAGCTGCCAGGAGGGCCGGTTCTTCGATGGCTATCACGGCCACTAGCTGATCGGCTGGATAGGACCAGAATGACCATCCCAAAGACCAAACAAGTCTCCTACCCCTTCGGCTGATCCCCCTGCAACTCCAGGATGTCCACGTTCCACTGGCTGTCGCCGAGCAGGTGCTTCACGAAGTACTCCGCGCGGAGCCAGAACCAGTAGTTGCTCATGTTCCCGAAGCCGTGGCGCTGGCCGGGGAAGATGAAGAAGTCGAAGCGCTTGTTCGCGCGGATCAGCGCTTCGGCCATCCGGAAGGTGCCGGCGTGGTGGACGTTGTTGTCCACGTCGCCCGTCGTGAGCAGCAGGTGACCCTTCAGGTTCGCCGCGATGTCCGAGTTCCGGTCGATGTCGTACTCGAAGCTTGTGACGGCTCCGGTCGAGTCCTTCACCTCCTTGACCCCGTCGTGCTTCTCGGACCAGTTGGCGTTGTAGACGTCGTTGTTGTGGTTGCCGGCTGACGAGACGGCCACCTTGAAGAAGTCGGGGTAGACGAGCATGGCCGCGGTCGACATGAAGCCGCCGCCGGAGTGCCCGTAGATCCCCACCCGGTCGATGTCGATGAAGCCGTGGCGGTCGGCGAGCTGCTCGATCCCCGCCTTCTTGTCGGCCAGGCCGTAGTCGCGGAGGTTCCCGTACCCGTAGTTGTGGTACCACTTCGAGCGGTCGGGGTGGCCGCCGCGGTTCCCGATCGTGATGACGATGAAGCCGAATTGCGCGAGCGCCTGCTCGGTCTGGTTCAGCGAGAACGACTTCGACACCGACTCGGTCTGCGGTCCGGGATATACGTAGGCGATGATCGGGTACTGCTTCGCGGGATCGAAATCGTAGGGTTTGTACATGACCCCGTAGATATCCGTCACGCCGTCGTCGGCCTTCACCTGGTAGGTCTCGGGGTACTGGTATCCGGCGGCTTCCAGCGCCGTCAGGTCGGCCGTTTCCAGGTCCATGATCCTGCGTCCGGACGCGTCGAGGAGGGCTGACACGGGGTTGGTGTCGACGCGCGAGTAGTTGTCGATGAAGTAGCGCGCGGATTCGGACACGACGACCTGGTGGTCGTAGTTGCCGGGGTTGAGCAGGGTCAGGCCGCTGCCGTTCAGGCCGACGCGGTACGTGTGCATGTAGTACGGGTCCTCGCCCTCCTCGCGCGCATTGGCGCGGAACACCGCATATCCCTCGTCCTCGTTCACGCCCATCAATCCGTCGACATGCCAGGGGCCTTCGGTTAGACGAGTGCGGACCGTTCCGTCCGGCGCGTAGCGGTAGAGGTGCGCCCACCCGTCCCGCTCCGACCACCAGATGAGGTCCCCGTTCTCCAGGCGCGCGGGCGACTGGTGCTCGACGTACGTATTCAGGCGCTCCTCGATCACGGCCGTGACTTCGCCGGTCGCCGGGTCGGCCCTCATCACGTCCACGCGGTGCTGGTCGCGGCTGCGGCGCCAGAAGTAGAGCTCGTTGCTGCTGTCCGACAGCCACTTGGTGATCCTGGGTTCGGCAGTGCCGCCTCCCCCGCCTCCGAAGAAAAAGAAGCCGCCGAATCCGCCGCCCGGCGCGCTGAAGATCCCCATCCGCTGGTCCTTCCAGGGCTCGTCGTCGATCTGCGCCATCTCGCGCGACTCCATGTCGAAGACGTGGAGGCTGGTCTGCGTCACATTCTCCTCGCCCGGCATCTCGTACCGGTAGCTTTCGAGCTTCGGCCGCGTGTTGCCGACCGCGTGCACGACCCACAGGTGATCCACCTCGCGGCGGTCCTGGCGGGTGAGCGCGAAGTAGCGGGAGTCGTGGGACCAGGTCGTCCCCGAAGGCTGGCGCTTCTCGTGCTCCTCTTCCGTCTCCTCGTCGTTCTGGCCCCGGCCCTGCGAGCCCCAGCTGAAGTCCTTCTCACCATCGGTCGTGAGCTGGATCTCCTCGACCTCGACATCCTCTTCCGCTTCTTCGGCCTCGTCACCGGTCTTGCCGCGGCGGGCCTCGATGATCCTCTCGTATTCCTCGTAGCTCATCATCCAGAGGTTGAACTCGCGGCTGAAGACGACCCACGCAGTGTCCGGGGACACGCTCGCCCAGTTCGGGTGGCTGTCCGGCTCCTCGTAGTCCTCGAGTTCGCGGAGCGTTCGCGTGGTGACGTCGTACTCGAAGTGGTGGACGATGTTGCGCGTCCGGGGCCGACGCGGGGCGCGCTGCTCCTCGTCCTCCTGGTCCTCCTCGACCTCTTCGTCTTGCTCGTCCTCCTCCACCTCCTCTTCCTGGGACGACTCCACGTCGAACTGGATGGTGTTGGGGCCGGTGAAGCGGATGGCGCGGATCGGCAGGTGCTGCGCGTCCCACGGGTCCCGCGTGATGCGGGTCAGCTCGGCGGCGATCTGGTCGTTGTCGAAGATCTCGGTCTTCGTGCCCTGGCCGGGATCGACGAGGTAGAAGTGCCTGCCGTCCGACGTTTCCCACTCGTACCAGAAGCGGTCCGTGTCCTCGATCCAGCGGGGCGTGACGCGCAGGGAATGCACCAGGTCGCTGACCTTGTAGGGGGCGAAGCGGGCCGCGAGCTCGAAGTTGGCGGAGCCGGGGCCCTCGACCTTGATCGAGCCCTCCTCCTGGGCGGCGACCGGGCTGCTTGCGGCTACGAGAGCCCCGAAGGCCAGCGCGGCCAGAGCGAGGAAGCCCATGGCGAGCCTGAGCGGGAAGCGGGAACGTGAGCGGGTGACAGTGCGGCGGATCATTCTTGGCCTCCGTTGGGGAGCGGGAAGCGGCGTGGGGAGCGCCAGGTGGCGCACCATACCGTGGACACGCATCTTCGCCGGATTGCTTGTGGGCCGGCCCGGGCGGATCGCGGCCGATCCGCATGGGCATCCGATCAGAAATGGGAGACTTTGCGCGATGGTGCAAGCGAAGGCCGGTATCGTTCTCTTGTCATTCGGGGTGGCGGCCACGGTCGCTCAGGCCCAGGAGCCGCCGCCCCGGCCCGTCGTCACGGCGGCCGACTATGCACGCGCCGAGCAGTTTCTGCCGGGCAACGCGACGCGGCTGCTGACCGGGGTGCCGGCCGGCCCGGTGACCTGGGTCGGCGACCCCTACCGGTTCTGGTACCGCGTGCGAACCGCTGACGGCGAGCGCTTCATTCTGGTCGACCCCGCCGCGCGGGTCCGACGCGACGCCTTCGACCACGGCCGCCTCGCGGCCGCGCTCTCCGCAGCGGCGGACACCTCCTACGACCCGGCGCGGATGCCGTTCACGACCTTCGAGTTCGTCGAAGACGGCGCGGCACTGAAGCTCGACATCGGCGCGGCGAAGTGGCGCTGCGAACTTGCCGGCTACACCTGCGCGGAGCGCGACGCCTCGGCCGAATTCACCCCGGCGGAACTCGCCTCGCCCGATGGTGCCCGAGCACTTTTCACCCGCGACCACAACCTCTGGGCGCGGGCGGCCGGGGAAGAGGACGGTGCGCAGCTCACCCACGACGGCGAGCCGTACTGGGACTACGGATCCTCCCCCGAGGGGAACACGTCGGCTGTGACCGTTCGCCGCTTCGGCATCCCGGTGCCGCCCGCCGCGCTCTGGTCGCCGGACGGCCGCTACGTCGCCACACATCAGCTCGACCAGCGCGGCGTACTGGAGATGCACCTCGTGCAGGGCGCCCCCGAGGACGGCTCCAAGCGGCCGCGTCACCACGCGTACCGATACGCGCTTCCGGGCGATTCGATCATTCCCATGGCCCACATGGTCATTGTGGACACCGAAGCGGGCGCGGACAGCGAGATGGGCGCGGTGACGCGGCTGAACGCGGATCCGCTCGATGCCATCTTCCAGTCGCCCTTCACCTTCCAGAACGTGTGGTGGGCGGAGGACGGATCGGCCCTCTACACCCTTCGCTTCACAAGGGGCCAGAAGGCCGTGAGCCTGGAGGCGGCCGACCCGGAGACCGGCGAAGTGCGCACGATCGTCGAGGAAAGCTGCGCCACCTATTGTGAGGCCACCCCGACGCTGGGGCTGCCGCCAAACGTGCGGGTGCTTGGCGGTGGCGACGAGGTTCTGTGGTGGTCCGAGCGGGACGGATGGGGTCACCTCTATCTCTACGACGGGCGGACCGGCGAACTGAAGCGCCAGGTGACGAGCGGCCCGTGGCTGGTCCGGCAGGTTCTGCATGTGGACGAGCAGACGCGCACGCTGTGGTTCACAGCGAGCGGACGCGAAGGCGGCGACCCGTACTACACGCAGCTGTACAGCGTGGAGCTCGACGGCGGGACGGTGCGCCGCCTCACACCCGAGGACTCCCACCACCTCGTCACGGCCAGCCCCGGCGGCGCCTGGTTCCTGGACACCTACGGCCGCATCGACACGGCGCCGGTCACCGTAGTGCGCGACCGGAGCGGCGCGGTCGTGATGACGCTGGAGACCGGGTCGCTGGACGGCCTCACGGCGCTGGGCTGGAGTCCGCCCGAGATGGTCGTGACGAAGGCGCGGGACGGCATGACCGACCTCTACGGCCTGATCGTCAAGCCCACCGGCTTCGACCCCCAAGCCGTCTACCCCGTGATCGACTACGTCTACCCGGGGCCCCAGACGGCGTGGGTCCCCAAGAGCATCGCCGATCCGCTGTCGATGGTCCTGTGGGACGCGCAGGCGACCGCCGAACTGGGCGCGGTCGTGGTGGTTCTGGACGGCCTCGGAAAGCCCCTCCGCTCGAAGGCGTTCCACAACTTCTCGTACGGAAACCTCCAGGACGCCGGCGGACTGGCCGACCACGTGTCCTCGATGAAGCAGCTGGCGGCGTCGCGCCCCTACATGGACCTGGGCCGCGTCGGCGTGTACGGCTTCTCCGGGGGCGGATACATGTCCACCCACGCCATCCTCACCCAGCCGGACTTCTACAAGGTGGCGGTCTCGGGCGCCGGCAACCACGACCAGCGCGGCTACATCGCGCTCTGGGGCGAGCTCTACCACGGCCTCATGGACCCGGACGGCGCCAACTACATCCAGCAGGCCAACACCACCCACGCCGCCAACCTGAAGGGCAGGCTCCTGCTGATCCACGGCGAGATGGACGACAACGTCAGCCCGGCGCTCACCATGCAGGTGGTGGACGCGCTCATCAAGGCGAACCGCACCTTCGACATGCTCATCCTGCCGAATCTGAACCATGGCGCCGGCGGCGATCCCTACTATGTCAGGCGCCGCTGGGACTACTTCGTGGAGCACCTGCTGGGGGCGGAACCACCCGAGAACTACCAGATCGTGCCGTCCTGACGGCGGAGGGTCAGTTGGCGTCTTGTATACAGCAATGCGTACTTGTTGCATATCGGACGCGGCAACCCCTATCTTGGCGTGCGTCGAAACAGGAGTCTCACAACCCACCAAAGGAGAGTTCCTATGAGACCGATTTCGCGTTCGAGACCCAGGCCTACTCCTGGGCGAGCAGTCGCGGGCCCGGCTGCGGTGCTCATGGCCCTTGCCATGGGATTCGCACCCGTGTCCGCGCAAAACACGATCACCGGGACGGTGGTCGACGGGGCCACGCAGCGTCCGCTTGCCGGCGCCCAGGTGCTGGTCGAAGGCACCGAGCTCGGCGGCCTCACCGATAACCGTGGTCGCTTTCTGGTCCTGAACGTGCCCAGCGCGAGCGTCACCGTGCGCGTGATCATGATCGGGTACCAGGAGGCCACCGCTACGGCCACCGCCGGTGAGGCGGTCACCATCGAGCTCCAGGAGACGGCGATCTCGCTTGACGAGATTGTGGTTACGGGGGTGGTGGGTGAGCAGGCCGCCCGAGCGGTGGGCAATGTCATCGGGCAGGTGGACGCCGCTCAACTGGAGGAGTTGGCGCCCGCCATGGATGTTCAGCGCATGCTCAGCGCGACCGTGCCGGGCGTCCGCGTTTCGATGGGAGGTGGAGAGATCGGTGCCGGAGGCACGACGCGCATTCGAGGCATTGCGAGTCTCTCGCTGGGGGCTCAGCCGCTTGTCTACGTGGACGGAGTTCGCGTGAATGGCCAGGAGAGCAATGCCGCGTTGGGCTGGTACGGCTTCAACGGCAACGCCCAGCCCTCCCGTATCGCGGACTTCAACCCCGACGAAATCGAGAACATCGAGATCATCAAGGGGCCCGCGGCGGCGACGCTCTACGGTACCGAGGCCTCGAACGGGGTGATCAACATCATCACCAAGCGCGGAAGGACCGGCGCTCCCCGGATCAACGTCACCATGAAGCAGGGAGCGAACTTCTATCCAGATGTCTACAACATGTTCAACGACGTCTGGTATAGATGCAATGGAGTATCCGCGACTGTCGACGTCGACGAGCGCCTGCGGTGTACTCCGGGCGAAGTCTCTTCATTCAATATTCTCCAGATCGACCGTGACGTATACGGCAACGAGTGGTTCAAGACCGGGCATGCGCAGTCCTATGGCGCGGACGTCACAGGCGGAACCCAGCAGATCACGTACTTCGTGTCCGCCGACTGGGACCGTGACGAAGGGGTGGTGCCCTACAACTGGAAAAACCGCATGAGCGGACGGGCGAATCTCACCTACACGCCCTCCGAGAGGCTCGAACTAAACTTCGGACTGGGGGCGATTCGCAGCAAGGCGCAGGGCGCTTCGGCCCAACAAGCCCTACCTACCGCGATCATCTGGGCTTGTCCGGCACCGGGCTGTGAGGCCGGGGACGCAGCCGCTCCCAGCCGAATCGACGGGCCATATCGCGGCTACATCGCCTATCTGCCAGAGGCCTACGAGGACGAGATCGAGGGCTTCCAGCATGTCGACCGCACCACTTTCTCTCTGGAAGCCAGGCACGAGCCATACGCTTGGTTCACTCAGCGCGCCATCGTCGGCGGCGACTTCAGCGGGGTCAGAAACTCCGAGCTCTACCGGGCCACCGGCAACATCGGCCAGTTCACGCCCTGGGGACGGAAGACGATCATCAACCTCCATACCAGCTATTTCTCGATGGAATATCAGGCGAACGGAATCTTCGATTTTGGAGACAATCTGAGTCTGACGACGACCGGGGGCGTGCAGTACTACCAGAGGCAGGAATCGTCCACCTTCGCGCACGGTGAGACCTTCCCGGTCGAAGCGCTCGAAACAGTTTCGTCGGGATCGGAGAAGCGGGCGGAGGAGGATTTCCTGGAGAACAAGACGTTCGGCGTTTTCGTGCAAGAGCAGGTCGCATGGCGCGACCGACTCTTCCTGACCGGTGCCGTGCGCGGCGATGACAACAGTGCCTTCGGTACGAACTTCGATTTCGTGGTATACCCGAAGCTCTCGGCCTCGTACGTCGTCAGCGACGAGGAGTTCTTCCAGAACGCGTTCGGCGGAGTGAACACTCTCAAGCTGAGAGCCGCTTGGGGCAAGGCCGGTAAGCAGCCGGATGTCTTCGACGCAATCCAGACCTACACTCCGACCGTGGGTCCGGAGGGTGCATCGGTCCTCACACCCGAGAACATCGGGAATCCGGACCTCAAACCCGAAGTCGGAACCGAGATAGAACTGGGCTTCGACGCTGGCATAATGGACGACCTGATCGGAATCGAGTTCACGGTCTACAGCCAGAGGACGAACGACGCTCTGGTACGAGTTCCCGTGATCCCGTCCAAGGGTTTCCCGGGGGTGCAGTTCCGCAATATCGGCGAGATCAAGAACCGCGGCGTCGAGGTTGCGGTCAATGGCTCCGTCTACCGTTCGGATCCACTCAGCGTCGATCTCGGAGCTACGTTCTCGACCTTTGAGAACGAGATTGTCGATCTCGGTGGGCAGCCGCCCATCGTTCAGAGTTCGTCGAGCCTCAATCGTCAGTTCCACGTCCAGGGGTTCCCGCTTGGATCGATGTTCTACAAGCGTGTGGTAAGCGCGGATCTGGACGGGTCCAGCGGGCGCACCGTTGCCACAAACCTGATGTGCGAGGGGGGTGAGATAATCGAAGGTACCACCAACTTCTCCCACGGTGGCGGTGCACCGGTACCTTGCGCGAGTGCGCCCGAGGTATACTGGGGCCAGCCGATTCCCAACATCGAGGCTGGTATGTACGCCAACGTGCGCATCGGACAGAACCTCTCGCTCTATGCGCTGGTCGACTACTCGGGTGGTCAACACCTGAGCCTGGGTGACGTTAGCGGTGCGCACCGATTCTTCCTCAACTCCAGGGCCATTCTTGAGCGCACGGACCCCATTCTGCTTGGGTATGAAGCCCTTGGGGCGGAGGGATTGGCGCAGTCGGGGGTGGTCGAAGGCGACTTCATGAAGCTGCGTACGGTGTCCGCATCCTACTCGTTGCCGGACTCGTGGGCACAGCAGATGTGGGCCAGCCGCGTATCCCTTACGGCCTCGGTCGACAACCTGTGGACGATCTGGCAGAAGTCGACCGAGTCGCACGGACACCCGATCATGGACATCGAGCGCGCGCGCCAGAGTCCCGGACAATTCGGCCTCAACGGGTACGTGCAGGAAGGTTGGCCACAGTTGACCCGTTTCGTGTCCACCCTGCGGTTGACCTTCTAGTTGCGAGGAGACAAGAAATGAAAGCAAGAAACAGGCTGATGAGTGCGGCCCTGTTCGCCGCTTCATCCCTCGTGCTCTCCGGGTGCAGCCTGGACGAGATCCTCAAGGTCCATGTCCCTGGAAAGGTGTTGGAGGAAGCGCTGGACAACGCCTCGCTCGCCGACGTGCTCACAACGGGTGTGGTGGCCGAGGTCGAGTGCAGCTGGAACCAATATGTGGCGGGCTCCGCTCACCACTCGGACGAGTACGTACCGACCTCCGGCAACCTCACAATGAGGAACTGGGGGCAGCGGAAGATCTACGCGAGCGACGCCGGTTATTCGCAGGGAACCTGCGGAGGCTGGGGCTATCCGATGTTCACGCCACTGCATACCGCGCGTTTCCAGGCGGAGGACGTGTCGGCACGGCTGAGCGGCTTCGAGGATGTTTCAAACCTCGCTGCGCTCCAGGCAACGGCTGCGACGTGGGGTGCTTTTCCGCTGGTCGCCATGGGCGAGGGGTTCTGCAGCATGGCCATCGACGGCGGTCCGGAACTGACACCGGCCCAGGTCCAGTCCGAGGCGGAGCAGCGCTTCAGCAACGCGATATCCCTGGCGCAAGCAGCCGGGGACGCGACGCTGACCATGCAGGGCCAACTGGGACGCGCCCGCGTTCGCATCGCCAAGGGTGATTTCGCCGGGGCGTTGGCCGACGCGGGCAATGTACCGGACGGCTTTGTCGTCAATGTGACACGCGATGCCGCGGAATCACGGCGCTACAACTACTACTTCGAGCGCCTTAACGCGCCCACCGGCTTCCGAGCGCACGGTTCGGTTGCGGACAACTACCAGAACCTGACAATCGGGGCGGACGGAATGCCGACGGAAGGCGACGGAGTTCCGGATACTCGCGTCAACGTCAAGACCGATGGCACGCAGGCGGCGGACTTCGCGACGGTCCTGTACTACCACGACAAGTACAATTCCAGGAGCGACCCGCTTCCCCTGGTCCATTGGCACGAAGCCCGCATGTACGAGGCGGAAGCCCTCGCCATGCAGGGCGATGTGGACGGCGCTCTGGCCAAGATCAATGGGCTGCGCGAAGCAGCGATGCTTCCCCCCGTGACCGCGTCGGTCGGGGCAGGGGAGATCATGGACTTGGTCAAGGAGGAACGTCGGCGCCAGCTGTTCGTGCTGGGCGGGCACCGCCTCCACGACATGCTACGGTTCAACATCCCGTTCCTGGGCGACCCCGGATCGATCCACCCCAACGGACTCGATCAGACCGGTGCGGAGTACGGGAACCTGACGTGCTTCCAGTTGCCCGAAGTCGAAAGGAAGGGCAACGAGAACATCGGGTAGTCAACGACCCGATTGGCAGGACGAACGGGGTCGCCGCACGAGTTGCGGCGGCCCCGTTCGGTAGTAAGGTAGGGCTTACATAATGTAAAGCGCAGTTTACAGTGTGCCGGAGCAGGCCTCGGTCAACGCTGCCCCTTCCCCCGCCCCCGCGTCGTGATCAACACCACGCCGTCGGCCGCATCCGGCCCGTATTCCGCCCCGGCCGCCGGTCCCTTCAGGACCTCGATCCGCGCGATCGTCCCCGGGCTGATGAGTTCAAGCGCGCCCAATCCGCTCCCCATGCCAAGTGCCCGAACCTGCACTCCGTCGATGAACACCACGGGGTGGCGGTTGAACGAGAAGCTCTTCGCGCCGCGGACGCGGATAAAATACCCCGCCCCCACCTCCCCGCTCGTGCGGATCAGGGTCACCCCGGTAACGCCGTCCAGCACATCCCGCACTCCCCGGTTCCCCTGCAGTTCGTCACCCTCGATCTCGCGGTCCGGGATGTCGACCCGGCCCAGTGCACGCGCAACCACCTCCTGCAGCACGTACGACGGCGGCATCAATTCGAAATCGCGCAGAACCACCGTGGCCTCGTCCACGTCGAGACGCTCGACCACCCCCACATGGTCGCCGTGCGTGACACGCACGACCGACACGCCCATCGGTACGGTCAGGATCGCGTAGCGGCCATCGTCGTCGGTCCCGGTCACGGCACCCGTGCCCACGATCTCAACCGACGCCCCCGAAAGCACCTCGCCGGTGATCCCCGAGCGCACTACGCCGCGGAGCGTGGCGCCGACCTGGGCCGAAAGCGGCGCAGCGGCCGCCAGGAACAGGAGCACACCCAGCAACGGGATCCCGGTCTCCCGCAGGCGCACCTGCATCGCTCGGTGCCCGGCCCTCGATGACGAGGGTGCCGCGCCCCGCGACACCGTCCTCTTCCAACCCATCAAATCCGTCATGTCTACCACCTGCGTCCGCCGCGAGGGCGATCCGGGGCCGCCGCGCTCGCTGCCCCCTTGTCCTGCCACTACGCCCGCCTGGAAGGGCGAGTTACATCGATCCCGCGAGGCGGGACCGCGTCACGACCCCTCCCGCTCGAAGACGATGTCGGCCCCGTTGGGCTCGAAGGGGATCGCCACCCGGCTCACGGCGCCGTCGGAGTCGGTGGTGAAGGTCACCAGGCCCGTCACCCGCACCATGTTGGGCAGCGATGTGATCCGGAAGACCTCGTAGTGGAAGTGCTCGAGCTCCAGCACGAAGTCGTTGTCGTATGAGATGGTGAGGCCGTCGCCGGCGACCGCCACGTCCATGTTGCCGTAAGCCGGGTGATGATAGCGTCCCGCGTATGCTTCCAGGGCATGGCCGGGGCTGGTTCCCTCGACCCGCCCGGCGAGCATCTCGGCCGCGGACTCGGCGGCGCGCGCCTCCTGCTCTGCGCGCTCCTCGAGGTTGCGCGCGTTCCAGTCGACCTCGGGCAGGCCGAGCAGCCGGTCGTAGACGTTGTAGGCGACCATGATCGGCACCGGGTTCATGCCGCCCGAGCGGTTGGTCAGCACCATCACGCCCATCTTCTCGCGCGGCAGCCACGACATCGAGGAAATGAAGCCGTCGATGCCGCCCCCGTGCTGCACCATCTTGCGGCCGCGGTAAGTGCCCACCCGCAGACCGAGCCCGTAGCTGGTGGGCCCCACTTCGGGGTGCTCGGAATCGCCCGGCATCGCGAACTGGGGCTGCTGCATCTGCGCCGAGCTCTCCTCCGAGATCAGGCGACCGCCGTTGTAGACGCCGCCCTCGATGTGGGTCTGGATGTAGGCCAGCATCTCGACCACGTTCGAGTTGATCGATCCGGCGGGGCCCACTTCGTCGAGGTTGCGGAAGGGCACCCTGTGCAGCTTGCCGTCGCGCAGGATGTAGGGGAAGGCGAAGTCTCCCGAGCCGGGCGAGGCGTCCACCGAGGTGTTGGAGCGATCCATGCCCAGCGGCGTGAAGATGCGGTCGTCGATCAGCCGGCCCCAATCCTTCCCGCTCAGGCGCTCGGTGAGGTAGCCGGCCGTCATGAACATCAGGTTCTGGTACTGGTAGCGGCTGCGGAACGACGCGTTCGGCTTCAGGTAGCGCAGCCTGGCGAAGATCTCCTCGCGGGTCGCGGCCCGCCCGTACCAGACGTTGTCGTGGCGCGGCAGCCCGGACTGGTGGGTGACCAGGTCGCGGGGCGTCATCTCGGCCGTCGCGAATTCGTCGTGGAGGCGGAAGCCGGGGAGGTAGTCGCGCACGGGCTCGTCCCAGTCGAGCCTGCCCTCGTCCACCAACATCGCCATGACGGTCACGGTGAACGACTTGCTGTTGGAGCCGATCGCCATGGTCGTGTGCTCGGTGACCGGGAGCCGGCTTTCGAGGTCGCGGTAGCCGAACCCGCCGGCCAGCACGATCTCGCCGTCGTGGATCACGCCGACGGCGACCCCGGGAATCTGCCAGTCCTCCATGATCCGCGCCATGAAGGCGTCGAAGCCTTCGAAGGGGTCGCGGGCTTCGGGCAGGAAGACGGCGGCGGCGCTCGTGTCCGTGGGCGGCGCGGCGCCCGCCTGGGTGGTGCTTCCGGTCTGGGCGCGGAGGAAGGAAGACGCCGTGAACGGGCCGACCGCCGCGAGGCCGAGGATGAGCAGAAGGGTACGTAGTGTTGTGCGCATCGTGCTTCTCCAGATCCTCATTGCCAGGTCCTCGATCTGCCGTTGCCAGGTCCTCGATTCGACGGGTCCGGTCCTCGCAACGTCAAAGATCAAATGTACCGTGGAAACAGAGCAGGGTCATTCCAAAGCCGCTCTTCCACCCCCTCGCCGCCCGCCAATTCCCGCGCCTTGCGATGAACATCCGAGATGGGGAGCAACGAAATCCGGTGGTCCAGCGCGTGGGCTTGCGTCCCCGGATACACGATCCACAGGTGATCGAGCGCCAGATCGCGAAGCGCCACCCGCATTGAACGGGTCGGCGCGGGCGCGTCGGCGAAACTGCACTCGAAGCCATAGCGCTTACCCCTGTCACGGACGAGAAGGTCCAGCCCCACACCTGTGTGCGTGCGCCAGAAATGGACGTCCTGCGAGTCGAACGCCGCCATGAGTTGTTCGATTGCGAATCCCTCGAAGGACGCCCCGACCTTGGGATGACCCGCGACTTCGTCCTCGTCGGCGAGGCCGAGCAGAGTGTGCAGGACGCCGGTGTCGCGGACATACGTCCTGGGCGACTTGACCTGGCGCTTCCGGATGTTCTCGAACCACGGCCGCAACAGCCGAACCATGCGCGTCCCGGCAAAGATGTCCAGGTAGTTTCGCGCTGTCCCTTCGCTGACGCCCGAGGTAGGAGCGAGGAAAGCCGCCGCGCAGCCACAGCCTGCGCCACTCATTCGGCGATACTTCGCCAAGGTGGAAACCGTCCAGATCCACGAATCCGACATGGCCGGCCAGAGACTCCGAGACGCGCTCGATCCATGAGCCCGACGCACTGCCCACCAGGAGAAAACGCGCCGCCTTGCCGGTTGTGTCCAACAGAATCCGGACCGTCTCCAGGAGCATCGGCGACCGCTGGACTTCGTCAATGACCACCAGCCCCTCGAGTCGGCCGAGCGCCTGTTCGGGAGTCGCCAGCCGGCGGCGGCTCGAGGCCTCATCGAGGTCGAAGTACGTGCTTTGCCCTGCACGGGCCGCGAATTCCCGGGCCACCGTCGTCTTGCCGCACTTTCGCGGTCCAGTCAACGCCGCGACCGGGTGGACCGAAAACGCCTGGTGCACGCGTTCGAGGGGTGTTGGGCGGTCGACAAGCATGCAGGACAATAATCGTGAAAATCCTCAAGTCAATTGCGGATTTTCAAAAAACACGCAGACTACAGATGTCCCCCCGGACACCCGGACACCCGGACACCCTTGCTCTCAGCGCGACCTCGCGGCGCCGTCTCCCAACGCGGCCCCCAGCACGGCCTCTCAGCGCTCTTCGGACTCCTCCCCCCAAAGCCGGAAGGCTTCGACGAGTTCGGGATCCGTCTCGGCCCCGAGCACTCTTCCGGCCAGGTATTCGCCGATCACCGGCCCGAACTTGAACCCTTCGGCCGATCCTCCCCCCGCGAACCAGACGTTGTCGTAGTCCGGGTGGTGGTCGAAGAAGAAGTTGCGGGTCGTCGAGATCTCGTAGTGGCACGCGCGCGTCTCGCTGATCGGCGCTTCCGCCAGTCCGGGGAAACGCTGCCGCACGAAGGCGCGCGGCCGTTCCAGTTCCTCCGGCTCCAGCCAGCGGCGACTGGTGTCGGGATCGTCCTCCCCGCCGCGTCCGCCGGTCCTGACGCGGAAGCCCCGGTTGTCGGGACCGAGCGCCGGCCATCCGGTGACGCCCGGGAAGTTGTAGCTGGGCAGGTTGGGATAGCTGTAGCTGTTGTCGCCGGGGGGAGTGCGGAGGTAGACGACATGGCCGATGGGGATGCGCAGCCGGTCGCCCATCAGCTCCGGGAAGGCCTTGGGGAACCAGGGTCCAAGGGCTAAGACATAGGTCCCGGCGGAAAGCTCGTCGCCTGGTTGCAGGCCAAGCGCATTGAGCCTGCGGTTGGTCGCGCCGCCCATCCCGGCCCGAGCGATTCGCACCTGGCCGCCTTCGTGCTCGAACACCCGCGCGACGGACTCGATTGCGCGGCGCGCCCGCACGACGCCGGCGTCCTGCTCCCACAGCGCGACCGTAATGTCGGTCACATCGATGACGGGCCAGCGCCGCCGGACCTCGTCCGCGTCGATGACCTCGTAGCGGATGTCCAGTTCGTCCCAGGCCGTGCGCGTGTCCTCCATGAAGTCCGTCCACTCGTCCCGCATGATCAGGTCCGAGGTGGTGAAGAAGACGCGCGGCAGGAGCATGTCCCGCCACTGCTCGTCCCAGGCGTTCCACTTCTCGATGGCGCGCTTGGCCCAGCCCATCCACAGGCGTTCGTAGGGGTGGCCGCCGTAGCCGGTGCGGACGCCCCGGGTCTCGCCGCCGGAGGTCGCGCGGGAATTCGCCGGTCCGTACTGGTCGACGAGGGTGACCTGCGCGCCGGACTGCTGGAGGTGCAGCGCGGTCCAGGCCCCGAAGGCGCCGGCGCCCACGACGGCGATGTCGGGAGTCTGGCGGGTGCGCACCCAGGGGGCCGCGGGGGCAGCCGGGCCGGGGCTCGCGGCGCCCGCGCGTGCACCGGCCGCCTCGGGCCGCGCTCCCACGAGGACGGCGCCCGCTCCGGCCGCGGCCACCTTCACGAAGCGTCGGCGGTCGACGGCCTCGGTTTGCGCCGCTTCCCTCGTCGCGGCCGGCTTCCGGCTCAACGCGGCGGCTCCGGCGGCGCGATGCGCACCTCCCGCATGGGGGAGTCCGCGCCCAGCTCCGCCGCGCCGCCGTCGTGTCCGTTCATGCTCAGGATGTACGAGACGACATCGAGGTAGACCTGTTCCTCCAGCCCGCCCGGATTGTCGTCCGGCATGGTGGAGCGGATGGTGCGGAAGAAGGAGTAGACGGTGCGGCGTCCCCAGGTGCGCTGAAAGGTGCGGCCGCGGAATTCGCTCGTGGTGTGGCACTCGGAGCAGGTCTCGTCGAAGGCCGTGCGTCCGCGCCGCGCCTGCACTTCGGTGAAGATGCCGCCCGGAGCGGCTTTCGGGGCCGCGTCCGTCTCGGCTTCCGGTTCTGCGGCGGCCGTAGTCGCGGCGTCATCGGCGACAGCGGCTCCGGGCCCGGCCGGTTCGGTGGTCTCGGCCGCTCCGCCGGGGGCCTCGACCGGCTCGGCAGCGGTCCCGGCCGCTCCGCCGGAGGCCTCGGACACGCCGCCGGAGGCGCACCCGGCGAGCGGCAAGCCAGCCGCGACAAGGACGAGGAGTGTCTGCGCCATCGGGATTGATCGCCGCGCCATGGACCGGAGCCCCTTCAGTGCTTTAGTCTATCTCTCCGGCACGCCTCGCGCCGGCTCGAATCCAATATAGGGGAATGAATCAAATGCGCAGCCGAGTACCAGAATCCCCCGCGGGCCCCGCACAAGAGGGTGGAGCCGCTGGACGCCCCACGACCCGCAACCGGGTGGCCGGAGCCGCCGGGCGCCGCAAGATCTGCAGCCGGATGGCTGGAGTTGCCCTGGCCGGAGCAGCGGTCCTCGGGTCGGCGGCCTGCGACACCTTGCCGCTGGCCCTGGGAGATGTCCATGCCATCGTGGTGACCGCATCGCCGGAGCTGTGGGACGCAGTGGGTCCCGCCGCGCTGTCGACCCTCGGCCCCACGGTGTTCACCGTTCGCGAGGAACGTACGTTTCGGGTCAGCTACGAAGAGCCCGCCGCCGAGGCCTGGGCCCGTCTGCGCCGCTTGAGGCAGCTGTTGCTCATCGGCAAGGCGTCGGACCCGTGGATGGCCTCGCCGCTGGCCGAACTCGACGAATCCATCACGCCGCCGCAGCACATCCAGGTGGCGGAGGTTTGGGGACGGGAACAGCTCGTCACCCTGGTGATCCTGGAAGAGGACACGGACCTGGCCGAGGATGCCCGCGTGGTTCAGCAGATGCTCCCGGAACTCGCGGCGGTCTACGACGACCAGTTCAGGGCCTGGGTGCTCGCCAGAATGTTCGTGACGGGCCCGGACACGGCGCTCGTCAGAACCCTCCGGGAGGAACACGGATTCAGCCTTCTCGTGCCCGAGGTCTACGGGTATCAGGTGCAGGACTCGGTGCACATCTTCCGCAACGACAACCCGGATCCGTCGGAGCTGATCCGCCAGATCGCGGTGACCTGGCAGAGTCCGGTCCCCGAGGGTGTCGGCGAGGAGGAACTGCTGGCGTGGAGGGCGCGGATCGTCGACCAGTACTACGACTACCCCCAGGTCGTGAACCGCGACGTCGCCTTCGCGGGTCCGGCCGAGCACCGGGGCAGACAGGTCTACAGGGTCCAGGCCGTTTGGCAGAATCCGCCCGATTCGTATCCGGCCGCCGGTCCGTTCATCACGCGGGCGATCACGTGCACGGGTCAGCAACGCATGTACATGATCGACGCCTGGCTGTACGCGCCGTCCCGCGACAAGTACGAGTACATGATTCAACTCGACGAAATCCTCAATTCATTCAATTGCATCGAGTAGGGGTTGCCATGAAGCGAGCAGGGGTTGCCATGAAGGCCGAAAAGCCAGGAACCGACAGCAACGCGGGCGCCTTGACCCGCCCCGTCACCGCTCTCTTCGCCCACTTTGCGCTGGCGGTGCTCATTTCGAGCTGCACCGCCCCCGCCGGCACTGGTGGAGCTGTCGGTGAACACGGCGCCGAGGGGGTCGGCTACGGCAACCCCGACCACGCCGCTCACGTCGCGATGATCGACGAGATCATGATGGCGCCGGTACGCGAGGGACAGATCGCCGGGGCGTCGGTCGCGGTCGTGCAGGGCGGCGAGACAGTGGCGATTCGAGGCTATGGGTGGGCAAACGTGGAGCTGCGCGTTCCGACTCCCGAGGACGCGATGTACGAGATCGGCTCGGTCACCAAGCAGTTCACCTCGGTCGGGCTGCTGCAGATGCAGGAACAGGGCCTCGTGGACCTCGATGCCGACATGGCCGAGTACCTGCCCGACTTTCCCACCCAGGGCAACCGCATCACGGTGCGCGAGCTCCTGGACCACACCTCCGGGATCCGCGGCTACACCGAGATGGAAGAGGCGCGGCCCTACTTCGTGCGACGCGTCCCCCGGGACAGCCTGCTCGCGCTGGTCGCCGCCCACCCCTTCGACTTCGCGACCGGCGAACACGAGATCTACAACAATTCCGCCTTCTACCTCGCGGGCGTGATCCTCGAGGACGCGTCCGGGATGAGCTACGAGGACTACGTCGAGCAGCGGATCTTCGCGCCCCTCGGAATGGACCACTCGCACTACTGCAGCGAGACCGAGATCCACGAGGGCAAGGTCACCGGCTACGACACGGGCGAGGACGGCCTAGTGCACAAGGGATTCATCGTCCACAACGTCCCGTTCGCCGCCGGCTCGCTCTGCTCCAGCGCCGGGGACCTCGCGACCTGGCTCGGCGCGCTCCACGGCGGCGAAGTGCTCACCGACGAGTCATACGCCCAGCTGATCGAGCCCGGCGACCTCAACGACGGGACGAAGCTCCGCTACGCCCTGGGCATCGCCGTCAGCGACATCCTCGGGCACAGGGCGATCCACCACGGCGGCGGCATCAACGGCTTCCTCACCGAATCGCTCTACCTCCCCGACGAGGACCTCGCGGTCGCGGTGCTGGTGAACACCGCAGGGCCGGCCAGCCCGGCTGCCCTGGCGCGGCAGATCGTCGAAGCCATGGTCGGCGACGCCACCCCGGAGCCCATGACCTTCGCGGGCGACCTTGCATACTTCGAGGGGACTTACGGCGGCCCTGCCCGCGCTGGCCAGGCGGCCGTCCGCATCGCCGCGGGCGACGACGGCCTCACCGCCACGATGATCATGATGGCCGACCAGGAGATACCGGAAGAGGCCCAGGAGGCGAACGGCCTCGACTTCAGAGGCGGCATGACCTTCAGCCAGGGCGGCGCCCTCCTCACCTTTGAAGGCGACGGCCCCGCCGCATCCACGCTTCGCTATGACTCGGGGGCAGGCTACACCATAATGAGCAGGCGATAGGGAGGGTCGAGATGTCGCGCTCCAAATGGGCGCCCCTCCTGCTGACCCTGCTGGCCACGGCTTGCACCGACTCGCCCGCCGACCGCGTCGATGCGGCTTTCGTCGTCACAGACAGCGCGGGCGTGGCTATCGCCGAGAGTTTTCGCCCCGTCTGGGGAGACGGTGAAGGCTGGAGCGTGGCCGCCGATCCCGAGCGGGCGATCGGGGCCGGGGCAGACGGGGGCGACGATCCCGATCACCCCGCCTTCGGGTGGATACGTGGTCTTCAGGTCCTATCCGATGGCCGAATCGCAGTGGCGGATGCATCCTTGGCGCAGGTGCTCGTCTTCGATGCTTCGGGCCGTTTCCTCTACCGTTTCGGTGGCGAGGGCGAAGGGCCAGGCGAACTGAGGTACCTCGGGGGGCTTCGGAAGTGTGAAGGCGATACCCTCGTCACGGCTTCGGCCCATGCGTTCAACTTCTTCGACGCCGGTGGCAGCTTCGTGCGCCGCATGTCACTGCGGGCTGGCGGATCCAGGCCTGTTGTCTGGCAGGTTTCGGGCGACTGCCGCAGCTTCCTGGTAGGCGACAGGACGATGCCGAATCCGTCGGGGGAGGAAGGTTACTCATTCGATTTCGTCGGTTGGACCGACGAGACTCTTGCGCGGAGGGACACCGTCGCCCGTTTGGTGATCGGCCAGTACCAGGCAATGACCATGGGAGGAGGCGGTACCGCCTACGCCAACATCCCCTGGACGGGGATGAGTCCGCTTCCCGTTGGGGGCGAAGAGGCCATTATTGGCTACGGACGCTGGCCGGAACTCCGCTTCGTCGGCCGCGCCGGGCTGAAACGGATCGTGCGTTGGCACGCCGACCCAGAGCCGGTAACCGGGGAAGATCGCCAGCGTTTCGGTCACGAACGGGCTGCATGCCTGGCCCGGTTCGAGGGGGCAATACCGATGGAAAACGGGTGCACCGCCCTCGACGAGTTCACCTGGCTGCCCTCCCACAAGCTCCACTTCGACGCTCTGCTCCAGGATTCCGAGGGGAACGTTTGGGTGCGCGCCGTGGCTGCCAATTCCCTTGGGTCCGGTGACCAGAACCGGCGTCGCGAACCGGCCGAACCGGAGCGTTGGACAGTGCTTTCCTCCTCGGGTGAGTGGCTCGGCACGGTGCGAATGCCGGATGGCCTGAGCCTGCAACAGGTCGCCAGTCGGCGCCTCTACGGCGTGCACAGGGACCTGCTCGGCGTCTCCAGGGTGCACGTTCACGTCATCGAGAAAGAATAGCGGTCATTGTCCTTCGTCCACCTCCACACCCACTCCGAATACTCCCTCCTCGACGGCGCGAACCGCCTCGGCGACCTGGTTCGCAAGTCGAAGGAATACGAGATGCCGGCGCTGGCGCTCACCGACCACGGGTGCCTGTACGGCGCCTGGAACTTTCAGAAGCTGGCGCGCAGGGAAGGCATCAAGCCGATCATCGGGATGGAGGCGTACGTTGCGCCCGGAGACCGGCGCGAGCGGGCGCGATCCGGCCAGGGGGGCAAGGCGCACTACCACCTCGTCGTCCTGGCCCGGGACCTGGAAGGCTACCGCAACCTCATCAAGCTGTCGTCGATCGGGTACACCGAGGGCTTCTACTACCGCCCGCGCCTGGATCGGGAGACGCTGGCCCGCCACTCGGGCGGCCTGATCGTCTCGTCGGCGTGCATGGCGGGGGAAGTCGCCCGTCATCTCACCGCCGGCAACCACGAGATGGCGCGCGACGTGGCCGACTGGTACGCGAACGCCTTCCCCGACCGCTACTACCTCGAGGTCCAGGCCCACGGCACGGAGGGCCAGGCCGAACACAACCGGAAGATCTTCGCGCTGGCCGACGAGCTGGGCCTGCCGGTCGTGGCCACCAACGACGCCCACTTCCTCCACCACGAGCATCACCCCGCGCACGACATCCTGGTCTGCATCGGCACCGCCAAGAACCACGACGACGAGGATCGGCTGCGCTACGACGACGGCCTCTACTTCAAGAGCCCCGACGAGATGGCCGCGGCCTTTCCGGACCGGCCCGACGTGAT
This sequence comes from Longimicrobiales bacterium, assembly GCA_965211645.1. Lineage (GTDB taxonomy): Bacteria > Gemmatimonadota > Gemmatimonadetes > Longimicrobiales > Gaopeijiaceae > Bin94. The sequence goes on from OZ242947.1 coordinate 3,007,952, forward strand.
CGAAAACACCCTGAAGATCGCCGACGAGGTCTCGCTCACCCTCGAAAAGAAGTACCACCTGCCGAGCTTCCCGCTTCCCGACGCCTTCACCGACGACAACGACTATCTGGTCCACCTGGCCGAGGCCGGAGCCCGGGAGCGCTACGGCGAACGCCTCCCCGACGAGGTTGAAGCCCGCCTCCGGTACGAACTGGACGTCATCCTCAAGACCGGTTACGCCGGCTACTTCCTGATCACCTGGGACTTCATCCGCTGGGCGCGCGAGCACGGCATCCCGGTAGGCCCCGGCCGCGGGTCGGCCGCCGGTTCGCTCGTGTCCTACGCGCTACGCATCACCGACCTGGACCCGATCGGCTACGGCCTCATCTTCGAGCGCTTCCTCAACCCCGAGCGCATCTCGATGCCCGACATCGACATCGACTTCTGCTACGAGCGGAGGGGCGAGGTGATCGAGTACGTGCGCGGGAAGTACGGCCGCGACGCCGTTGGCCAGATCGTGACCTTCGGGACGATGAAGAGCCGCGCGGTCATCCGCGACGTGGGCCGCGTGCTGGGCTTCGATGTCGGCGAGACCGACCGGATCGCGAAGATGATCCCCAACCAGCCGGGACAGAGCTACACCGTCCGGGAGGCGGTCGAGCGGATCCGGGAGGTCAAGGCGCTCTACGAATCCGACGAGCGTCACCGGCGCCTCTTCGACTACTCGATCACGCTCGAGGGGCTGTCGCGCCACGCCTCGGTGCATGCGGCGGGCGTGGTGATCGCGCCGGGGCCGCTGGACGACTACGTGCCCATCTGCACGCAGACCAGGGGAGGCAGGAACGGAAGCCGCAGCGCGGCCGGGGCCGACGGTGCGGACGGACCCGACATCGTCACGCAGTACGACATGAACTGCCTCGAGGACGCCGGGATGCTGAAGATGGACTTCCTGGGCCTCAAGACGCTCACCGTCATCCACGATGCCGTGCGCTCGGTGAAGGCGCGCCTGGGCGAGTTCCGCCATCCGGAAACCGGCGCCGTCTACCAGTCGGACGGCATGGACGACGTTCCCCTCGACGACCCCGGCGTCTACGCGATGCTGGCGGGCGGCGGCACATCCGGCGTCTTCCAGTTCGAGTCCAACCTCGCGCTCGACAAGCTGCGCGCGATGCGCTGCGACCGCTTCGACGACCTGGTCGCTACCAACGCCCTGATCCGTCCCGGGCCGCTCGACTCGGGGATGACCGACAAGTACATCCAGCGCAAGCTCGGCCGGCAGGCGGTCGAGTACCCGGCGCCGGGGCTGGAGCACATCCTCGAGACCACCTACGGGATCATCGTCTACCAGGAGCAGGTGATCCTGATCGCGAACGACCTCGCCGGCTACTCGATGGGCGAGGCCGACGTGCTGCGCAAGGCGATGGGAAAGAAGGATGCCGAGCTCATCGAGTCGGAACTGGGCCGCTTCAAGCAACGGGTCGTCGACAAGGGGCTCGAGGGCAGGACGGCCGCGGAGCTGGCAAACCAGATCCAGACCTTCGGCCGCTACGGCTTCAACAAATCGCACTCGGCGGCCTACTCGCTCCTCTCCTACAAGACCGCGTGGCTGAAGCGCTACTACCCGGCGGACTTCATGGCCGCGCTGCTCTCGTCGGTACTCGACAAGACCGACGATGTCGTGAAGTACATCGGCGAATGCCGCGACCTGGGGCGCCATCTGCCGGGCCTGGACGATGGCCTGGGGGTCCTGCCCCCCGATGTCAACGAGAGCGGCTGGAAGTTCACCGTCGTCGGGGACGGCACCATCCGCTTCGGCCTGGGCGCCGTGCGGGGGGTGGGCAGCGCGGCCGTGCAGTCGATCCTGGCGGCGCGCGAGGAGGGCGGTTCCTTCGACAGCCTCTTCGGCTTCCTCGAAAGCATCGACACGCGCGCCCTCAACAAGCGCGCCTGCGAGGCGCTGATCACGTCGGGAGCGCTGGACTCGTTCGGCCACCGCGCCCAGATGATGGCGGGGCTGGACGCCGCCTACGGCGAGGCGATGGCGCGCCTGCAGGAAAGGGAGCAGGGGCAGGCGTCCCTCTTCGGTGAGGCCGTAGGGGTCGAGCGCCCGAAGCCGGAGCTCCCGACGGTGCCCGAGTGGGAGGACCGGGACCGCCTTGCCCGCGAGAAGGAAGCCCTGGGGTTCTTCATCTCGGGGCACCCGCTCGACCGCTACCGCGAGGTGGTGCGCGTCTTCGACGAACTCGATGCCGGCGGGCTCAAGGCGCGGGCGGGCAGTACGGTGGAAATGGCGTGCGTGGTCACCGCGGTCGCCCGCCAGATTTCACGGCGCGACGGCTCGGAGTGGGGCAAGATCACCGTCGAGAGCTTCCAGGGCACGGCGACCGTGCTCGCCTTCAAGGACGTCTGGCAATCCTACCGGGATACGCTGCAGACCGATGCGGTTGTCCTCCTGCGCGGCAAGGTGAGCGACCGGGACCGCGACGAAGAGGATCCGCCGGTGTTCCTGGATGCGGCCGAGCCGCTGAAGCAGGTGCCGGGCAGCGGCCGGATCGCCGTTCGGATCGCGGTGGACCCGGACGTGAAGCTCGCCGACGGCGCTTTCGGGAAGGCGCGCGCGGTCATCGAGGAGCACGCCGGAGCGGCCCCGGTCGAGGTGGTGGTCGGCGGGGCGAACGGGGCTCGGTCGCCGCGGCTGCGCTCGCGCACGCTGAAGGTTACGCCGAACCCGGAGGCGATCCGGGCCCTGGAGGCCGTGTTCGGGAAGGGCAGGGTGGTGCTGGCGAAGGTCTGAGGCGGCTAGCTTCCCGGCCGCTGCCGCGCCAGCAGTTCGCGCAACCGATCGGCCTGGTTCTCGTCCAGAATCGCCGCAACGTCCGTGTGCAGCGTCTCGAACGCCGGACCGAGTTCCTCGAGAATCGCGCGCAGTTCCCCACCCGGACGCTGCATGCCCTGGCGGTTGCCCTGGGCTCCGCCGCGCCGCGCCGCCCCGCCCCTGGCGGCGCCTCGCATGCGGTCGCGCGCCTGCGACATCATCCGGTCGTAGCGCGTCAGCGCGCCCTCGTTCTCTTCGCGGAAGGCGGCCACGAGCATGGTGGCGAGTTCCGTCTGCGCTTCAGTGAGGGAGAGCTGGCCGGCCAGGTCGTCGAACCGCTGATCCAGGGCGTTCCACAGCCGCATGCCCGGATTGTTGGCGAATGCGCCGGCTCCGCCGCCCGGCCGCTGCTGTGCGAGGGCGGAGACCGGTGCGAGGCACGCGATGGCCGCGGTGGCAAGGCCGAGCGTGAGGATCAGTCGGGGGTGTATCGTACGATTCATGGCAGGCCTTCCTGTTGGAGTTTCGGCGCGGGGCCGCCGGCGTGGGGCGATTTGTCGCGCGGGTTGCTACCTGATGAACAGAATGATTGTAAGATGCGTTAGCTGCTGATGTGGCGTTTTGACAACCGGACAGCCCGAACCCGCGAACCCGCAAGGACAACAAGAATGAGGACTCTCCTGATCTGCATCACCGTCACCCTCGCGCCCCTGGGAGGCGCCGCGACCGCGCAGGACCCGGATCCGGCGGCCTTCGTCGGCAACTGGATGGGGGCGCTCAGCGTCGGCGGAGCCGAACTGCGCATGCGCCTCGAAATCACCGCCGAAAACGGTGCGTTGAGCGCCGTCATGTACTCGATCGACCAGGGCAACGCGGCCATCCCGGTGGCGTCCACTACCGTGACCGGCGCCAGCCTCTCGCTGTCGATGCCGATGATCGCCGGCTCCTACGAGGGCAGTCTGTCGGACGACGGCCAGCAGATCGACGGCACCTTCACTCAGGCGGGCAACGCGCTCCCCCTGATGCTCGCACGGGTGTCGGCGGAAGAAGCCGCAGGCCCGGCCCGACCCCAGAACCCCGAGGAGCCGCTGCCCTACCACGTCGAGGAGGTCAGCTACTCGAACCCTGATGGCGGCCATGTCCTGGCCGGCACCTTCACCCGGCCCGATAACGGCGGTTCCTTCCCGGCAGTGATACTCATCTCCGGCTCGGGCCCCCAGGACCGGGACGAGGCGCTGATGGGGCACCGGCCCTTCCTCGTCCTCTCCGACCACCTGACCCGGAGCGGCATCGCCGTACTGCGCTTCGACGATCGCGGCGTCGGGGAGTCCACCGGCAACTTCGCAACCGCCACCTCGCGCGACTTTGCCTCGGACGCCCTCGCCGGCGTCGCATACCTGACGACCCGCGACGATGTCGACCAGGAGGCGATCGGCCTCGCCGGCCACTCCGAGGGCGGCCTCATCGCCCCGATCGCAGCCACCCAGTCGGACGACATCGGCTACATCGTGCTGATGGCGGGGCCGGGCGTCACCGGCGAGGAGATCCTGTACGCACAGGGCGCTCTCATCGCGCGGGCCGGGGGTGCCACGGAAGAGCAGATCGCCGAGAGCGAAGCCCAGCAGCGCGCCACCTACGAGATCCTCAAGACGGAGTCCGATCCCGCGCGGGCGGCCGAAATGATCACGGACATCGCCCGGGCGGCGGTCGAAAAGCTCTCCGAAGCCGAACGCGCCCAGCAAGGCATCACCGACGAAGCGTCGTTGGACCGCGTCCTGCAGATGCAGGTGCAGCAGGTAAACAGCCCCTGGTTCCGCTACTTCCTGACCTACGATCCCGCGCCCACGCTCGAACAGGTCACCGTCCCCGTGCTGGCGATCAACGGCGAGAAGGACCTCCAGGTCCCTTGGGAGGTGAACCTGCGCGAGATCGAGGCGGCCCTGCAGCGCGGCGGCAACACCGACTACGAGATCCACGCGCTACCGGACCACAATCACCTCTTCCAGCGCTCGGAAACGGGCGCGCCGTCCGAGTACGCGACCATCGAGGAGACCTGGTCGGTGGAGTCGATGGAGTTGATCGCGGAATGGATCTTGAGGACGGTGGGAAAGTAATCTTTAGTTGGCAGATTGTAATGTAAACATTACAGGCAGTAGAGACTACGTCGTCCGCATGGCATTCAGCCGCCTCGCCCGCCTCCACAGCCCCGGCGCGCCCAGCCGCTCCGCCAGAGCTTCGAACCCGGGTTCGGGGCCGCGCCACTCGAGCTCGTCGACATCCTCGAAGAGAACCGCGCTGTCGCGCAGCGTGGCGAGGTCGCGGAAGAGGAAGGCGGCCGCGCGGTTCACCCTGAGCGACTCGGCCAGCCGCATCGCGCCGCGGACCTTGACGTCCCAGCGCATCGGGTGGCCGGGGATGTGCTCGAGGTGGCCGTATCGGGCCAGCACGGTGGAGGTGGACTTCGCTCCCCACCCGGGCACGCCGGGGAAGCCGTCGGCGCTGTCGCCCACCAGCGCGAGGTAGTCGGGGATGCTCGCCGGCGGGACCCCGAACTTCGCGACCACGCCGCCCTCGTCGCGCACCTCGTCCTTGCGGCGGTCCCACTGTACCACGCGGTCGCCGACGACGCACTGCGCCAGATCCTTGTCGGGCGTGCAGATGTACACGCGCTGCACCCTGAGGTCGCGGAGGGCGCGCGCGGCCCCCGAAGCAAGTCCGTCATCGGCTTCCAGGTCCTCCATGGGCCAGACCTGGACGCCCATCGCCACGAGCGCTTCCTCCAGCGGGTGGAACTGCGCGAGCAGCACGGGATCGATCCCGTCGCCGGTCTTGTAGCCGGGCCACATCTCGTTGCGGAACGACTCGATGACGTGATCGGTCGCCACGGCCATGTGTGTGGCTCCCGCGTCCAGCATGCCGAGCAGCGACGCAAGCACGCCGCGCAGCCCGCCGACTTCGCGCCCGTCGCTGTCCTGAGCCGACGGCGCTCCGAAGTGGTGCCGGAAGAGTTCGTAGGTGCCGTCGATCAGGTGGATGTTCATGGGGCGTAGCATTCCGGGACAATGAAGCGCGGCGTTCCACCGGTGCGTGCGGGGCGCTGACCCAATACTATCATCGCATCGGCGCCAGGCTACCGCCGACCGCCAGCCCGAAGCACGCGGCCCCTGGCGGCCAGCACGGATCGCAACTCAGGAGCACCCCATGAGCAGCAGACTCACCGCGCCCCTCATCCGTTACTTCCCTCTCACCGCGGCTGCGGCCCGATCGTGCGTGGTGGCGGCAGCCGCGATGGCCATGGCCGCCCTCATCACCCCAACGATCGCTACCGCACAGGAATCCCACGCCGAAGACCTGCTTACCGTGGGCCACTACCTGGACATGGAGCGGGTCGGCGATCCGCAGATTTCGCCGGACGGCAGCCAGATCGTTTTCACGAAGTCGTGGGTGAACAAGATGGAGGACCGCTTCGATTCGGAGATCCGGATAATGGACGCCGACGGCGGACGCGAGCGGTTTCTGGTGCAGGGGTCGAATCCGCGGTGGTCTCCGGACGGAACGCGCATCGCGTATCTGGCGCCGGGCGATCCGGGGGGACAGCAGATCCACGTGCGCTGGATGGATGCCGAGGGCGCCACGACACCGGTCACGCGCGAACTCGAAACGCCCAGCAACTTCAAGTGGTCGCCGGACGGGGAGTACATCTACTTCCAGCGGCTCGTGCCGCACTCCAATCCGTGGCCGATCGATCTGCCCGCGCCTCCCGAGGGGGCGAACTGGACGCCGGCGCCGCGCATCATCGACCGAATCCACTACCGATACGACCGCATCGGCTTCCTCGAAGAGGGATTCACCCACCTCTTCCGCGTGCCCAGCGGCGGGGGCACCGCCCGGCAGCTGACGAGCGGCGAATGGAACGCGGGCTCCACCTTCGTGCCCGGAGTCGGCAACGTCGGCTACGACCTGACCCCCGACGGCGGCACGCTCGTCTTCGACGGCAACATGGAAGACGCCGACAACCTCTATCGCGAATCGCACATCTACGCCCTGGACCTGGCCAGCGGAGACATCCGCCAGCTTACCTCGGAGCGCGGCCCCTGGGCCCGGCCGACCATCTCCCCCGATGGCCGGCGCATCGCATACACCGGGTTTCCGTGGACGTCGCAGACCTACAAGACCACCGAGCTGTACGTCATGGACTCCGGCGGCGGCAACGCCCGCCTCGTATCCGGCGATCTCGACCGCGACATCGGCGCCATGCACTGGTCCGCCGACTCGCGCGGCGTGTTCTTCACAGCCGGTGATCGCGGCACCCAGAACGTCCACTTCGCCACCGCCGACGGTGACGTCAGTCAGGTGACCGAAGGCGTCCACATGCTCTCGCTCACCTCGGCCGCGTCCGGCGGGCAGGCCGTCGGCACCCTCACTTCGCCGCACGAGCCCGGCGACGTCGTCGCATTCGACCTGAACAGCCCCGGAACGATCACCCAGCTCACCGAAGTCAACGACGATGTCCTCGCGAACAAGCGCCTCGGCGACGTCGAGGAGATCTGGTACGAGTCCACCGGCGGCACGCAGGTGCAGGGCTGGATCGTGAAGCCCCCCGACTTCGACCCCGGCCAGACCTACCCCCTCATCCTCCACATCCACGGCGGTCCGCACGGGATGTACAACGTCGGCTTCAGCTACCCCTACCAGAACTTCGCGGCCAACGGCTACGTCACCCTCTACACCAACCCCCGCGGCAGCACCGGCTACGGCACCGACTTCGGCAACGCGATCGACAACGGCTACCCCTCGGTCGACTACGACGACCTCATGGCCGGTGTCGACGCCCTGATCGACCGCGGCTACGTCAACGAAGACCAGATGTACGTCACCGGGTGCAGCGGCGGCGGCGTCCTTTCGAGCTGGGTCATCGGCCACACGACGCGCTTCGCGGCAGCCGGGGTGCGCTGCCCGGTCATCAACTGGATGAGCTTCGCGGGCACGGCCGACATCACGGTCTGGGGCTACTACCGCTACCACGGCTATCCGTGGGACAACCCCGATAAATACCTGGAGCACTCGCCGCTCATGTACGTCGAGAACGTGACCACCCCCACGATCCTCATCACCGGCGAGGACGACCTGCGCACGCCGATGGCGCAGACCGAGGAGTACTACCAGGCGCTCAAGCAGCTGGGCGTGCCGACGAAGATGCTCCGCTTTTACGAGGAGGCCCACGGCACGGGTTCGAAGCCGTCGAACTTCATGCGCACCCAGCTCTACCTGATGAAGTGGTTCGAGGAGTACGGCGGACAGCCGAGGATGACGAGCGACAACTAGCCGGCCTGGCGCGGGCCCGGTCGCCTGGTAACCTCGGCGGCACGGGCCCCCGTCCCTCAGAACGCCAGCAGCTTCGTCACCTTCAACGTCACGGCCCGGTCGGCCAGCGCCGTCCGGCCGGGCTCGGGCGTGCGGTCCCGGCGTTCGGAATACACCAGAAACACGTCGCTCAGCGGGGCGTGGATGAGGTTGAAGCGGAGGTTCGTCTGCACCTCGTCCGTGGTCTCGTTGTACTGCACGAAGGCGCTCAGGAAGGTGCGCGTGTTGTAAGCGTACCGGAAGCGCCCGCCAAAGAGATTGGCGTCGAAGCTGCTGCCCCCCAGCGTGAGGCGGTTGCGCTGCGCCGAGCCCTGGAGGAAGAAATGGGCATTGGGTCGCAGCGTGACGCTGCCGGTGACCGAAGTCCGGTCGCCGTCGAAGAAGTCGCCGCGCGTGACGGAGATCCTCCCACCCAGCTTCCGTCCCAGATTCGACTGGTAGCTGGTCGTGAAGGCGCCGAATTCGTACTCGCCCCCGGGAACCGCCACGCCCGCGATCCGAGTCGGTTCCGCCAACCGCTCGTACGATCCCGAGTACTCGAAGGTGAGCACGCTGCTGTCCAGAAAGTGGATGCCGAGCCCCGGCTTGATCTCGCGGCTCTCCAGCACCCATCCGGGATCCGAGAAGAGGTTGACGTCCACGTAGGGGTTGATCTCCCGAACGTGCGGAATCGCCGGCTGCGGGTGGGCGCCCAGCGTGACGAAACTCTGCCGAATCCCCCGGCGTCCCACGAAACCGACCCCAGGGTTGAAGCTCTCGCCAACCGTCTTCAGCAGCATCGAGGCGGCCCAGACGGGATCGCGCCACGCCACCTCGAAGGCGCCCGTCACGCGGTCACCGGACACGTCGGGTTCGTCCGTTGCCGCGAAGTACGAATTGAGGAGCATGCGCCCGCCGGCCAGCCTCAGATTCATGTCGGCGCCGATCGATCGGTTGTACGAGTCGGCCACATTCGCGCCCGTCCCCTCGCGGTTCACGAACATGAACCCGATGTCGCTGCTTCCCAGGATGTTCTTCCTCAGCCGCACGACGGAGAAGTTCTCCCCGGGACTGCCGGGGTCGTCCCGGGTCTGCATGTTGAGGAGGCCGATGGCGTACTCGCCCAGGCGGCCGGTGAGCCGCGCGCCGCCCGCGATCGGCACGGGCGTCCGGTCTCCTGAAAGGCCGATGCGGCGGCTGTGAAAGAGCCTGAAGTTCTGCGGACCCGACCCGGTGCGGAAGTTGCGCACCCGATTGTCCTGGAAGCTGAAGATCCCCTCGTTCTCCAGGAAGAAATCGCGCTTCTCGGGGAAGAAGAGCGAAAAGCGGGTCAGGTTGATCTGCTGCTCGTCGACCTCGACCTGGGAGAAGTCGGTCAGAGCGGTGACGTCCAGAGTCAGCTGGGGGGTGATCCCCCACTTCAGGTCGAACCCGCCGTCCACCTTCTCACCAGGGGATGACGCTCTCCAGCCGTCGGTCCGCGCTCCGTTGACGAACGGCTTGACCCACAGATTCCGTCCCTGCCGCAGCCCCTGCAGCGAGGTCAGCGTTCCGGCCCGCGACATCTTGTACACGCGGAACTGCCGCGAGAGCGGCGCCCAGCTGGAATCTTCCGAGATGCGCCGAATGCGCCGCGAAAAATTGATCCCCCAGCTCTGGACGCCGTCCACCTCGCGGAACCGCAAGGTGGTCATCGGGACGGCGATCTCCGCCACCCATCCCCAGTCGTAGGTTTCCGTCGCGACCTCGACTTCGCCTTCCCAGGCGCGATTCACCGACTGCTGGTCGTTGAACGCCTGTGCGTCGAACAGCGCCCCGGCCGGGTTGACTGCGAACAGGAAGGCGTTCTGCCGGTCCAGGTAGGTGTCGAGCGCGAACCCGAAGATGTCCGAATCCTGGGTTGCGAAATCCTGCTCCATCCCGGCCGAAACCAGCGCGTCGGCCTGGCTGTCGTACATCTCGGCGCCGAGATAGAGGTACCGTTCGTCGTAGAGTACGCGGACTACCGTGCGCTCCGCCGACAGCGTGCCCTGATTCGGGATCGACTCGTAGAAGAAGCCCCTGGTGGAATCGGCCAGGGTCCAGGCCGCGTCCTCCAGGCTGCCGTCGAGCGTGATCGCCGAGGCCGCCCGCCTGGCTTCGAGGGACGGGCGGGGCACCGTATCGGGGTCGATGCGCCCGTTGGAAGCGACCTGCTGCCCGGCCATGAGTTCCGGTGTCAGGACAAGAGGAAGTAAAGCAAACATGGCAATATGTAATGGCGACTTTACAAGATTAGGGGTCGGACGCAAAGTCGCTGGGAGGAAGCCTCGCCTCCCGGATATAGCGGGGACTTGTTCCACGCCCTATTGCAGAAGCCGCTGCAGGCCGCTGATCTGCTGCTCGAGCCTGGCGTCGAACTCGGTGCGCAGGGTGCCGATGTCACGCTTGAGTTCGGTGCGCAGGTTTTCGTGGTCGCCCTTGATCTCGGCGCGAAGCGCGGCGATCTCGTCTTTCAGATCGCGTACATCCCATTTGGTCGCCACGTTTGCGACGACCGCGCCTCCAAAGACGGTCACCATGGCCTCCGCCTGGACCGATTCGAAGCCGGCGGCTTCGAGGGCGCGGGTGGCCTTCAGCGTGTCGAATCCGGATTCGTCCATGGCTCGTAACATTCGGTTTTCGCTTCAGGAGTGTCAAGCGGTATCCTGCGGTTCCGGGAGGAGCGTCCGGAGCACCCTCCGGGGTTCGGTCGGACGAAGAGGTTGTCCTGGTTTCACGGGCGATGGAATGGCTGTTTGGGACGTCTTTCGGGCCGCGGTTACGAGACGTCATGGAACATGGAACCCTGGGGAACCTGGAACCTTCATGCGGGTATCCTGGACGCAGGCAGGCCAGCTTCGGCGACGACACCTGCAAGCGGCACGACCCGAGGGCGTATAGCTCCTGCAAGTCTGGGGGCCGTCCCCTGACTGCTCAACACTCATGCGAGACGCGAATGACCCTATCCCTGCACCCTCGGCCGCGGCGGCGCGGCGCCGACCTGTCCACCACAGCCTGTCGTCCAACTTCGTCGTTCGGACTGGCGCTTCTGCTGTCTTGCGCAGCGGCGGCTTCGGGTACCCTCGCAACAGCTCAGGTCGCTCCTGAGGCCGAACGGGTGACCGTGACGGGCAATGTGCTCGACGAGATCACGGCCGCACCCGTCGCCGGGGCCGTGGTCCGCATCGAAAGCCTGGGCCTTACGCTCGTCACTGACCTCGACGGCCAGTTTCTTCTGGATCAAGTGCCTCGTGGGGTTTACGACCTGAACATTGTTCACGGCGATTACCGAAGGCTCGAGGGGAGCCTGCAGGTGGACCAGCCAGGCGAGTTCTTCCTGGCCATGACGGCTTCGGCCGACCCCAACGAGGAACTCGCGACCGGTGTCTCGGGCGTGGTGATCGATCAGGTCACCGGCGAGCCCGTCCCGGAGGTGGTTGTCAACGTTGCCGTCCAGGGCCGGGTGGCGACGACAAGCGCGACCGGTCGGTTCACGCTGCCCGATCTGCTTCCCGGACGCTATGAAGTCACCTTTTCCCACCTCGGCTACGAGCAGCGCACGGATTCGGTCGACATCAACGTGGGTCGCGTCAGCGTGATGGAGGTAGCGCTGTCGGTCGACGCCATCGAACTGGAACCGATCGAAGTGACGGTCGAGCGGCAGGATGTCACGCTGCAGGGCGTCGGGTTCTATGAGCGCGAAAGCGACGGCTGGGGCGATTTCGTCGACCGGGAGGAGCTCGAGCGCTGGTCGCCCGTGGATCTGTCGGATGCGCTGATGCGGTTTCCGGGCGTGCGGGTAGTCAGCGACCCCGGCATGCCCAGCCGCCGGTTCGTCCTGTTTCGGAGGGCGGGCGAGGAATGCTACCCGTCCGTATACATCGACGGCGTAATGGTGGAAAGGGGTGGCGACGCGCCGGCTGCACTGAACGACCTCGTCGATCCGATCGCGGTCGCCGGCGTCGAGATCTACAAGGGCCAGGCGGGCCTGCCGCCTCAGTACTGGGGCGTGAATTCGTCGTGTGGGGTGGTGCTCGTCTGGATTCGGCGCGCAAAATGATAGGATGAACACGAATCGCCTGTTGACCGGGTGGACGACCCTTCTGCTGTCGGCCGCATCGGTGGTCTGCGCACCGGAATCGGGTGCCCAGGAGACGGAGGACGCCAATGCGGTCACGGTTACCGGCAACGTCGTCGACGAAGTCACGGGCGAGCCGGTTGCCGAGGTCATCGTCATCGTGGAAGCGCTCGGGCTGACCTTCGTGACGGATGCCGAGGGCAAGTTCGTTGTTCAGGACGTGGCGCGCGGGGTGTACGACCTGAAGCTGATCCACAAGGACTACGAGCGTCTCGAAGGTGACCTGACGATCGACCGCCCGGGCGAGTTCTTCCTGGGCCTGAAGCCGACGGACGATCCCAGCGAAGGGATGGTGACCGGAATCGTCGGTGTCGTGAGGGATCGGGCGAGCGCCGAGCCGATTCCCGAGGTGGTCGTGACCGTTCCCGGCATCGGTCGCGCGGTGACCACCGACGCGGACGGCCGCTTCGCCGTGCCCGATCTGATTCCCGGTCGGCACGAAGTTGTCTTTTCCCACCTGGGGTACAGGCAGCGCGCCGAATCGATCAGCGTCGAGACAGGCCACGTTTCCAGGGCGGATGTGGTCCTGACCGTGGAAGCGATTGCCCTGGATCCCATCGAGGTTACGGTCGCCAGGGAGGACAGGAGCCTCCAGACCGTCGGGTTCTACCAGCGAGAAGAGGACGGCTGGGGCCACTTCGTCGATCGCGAGGATCTCGAGACCTGGAATCCCGTTGAACTCACCGACGCGTTCCTCCGGTTCCCGGGGGTCGAAATCGTGTCCAACCCGAGCAACCCGCTGGAGCGGTATCTTGCTTTTCGCAGGACCGGCGACGAGTGCTACCCGATTGTGTACCTGGACGGGATCCGGATGGGGGACAGCGCTGCCCACGGCGGGATCAACGACATCGTGAGCCCCGCAGCCGTGGCCGGGGTCGAACTGTATCGCGGTACCGCCGGCATCCCCGCCCAGTACTGGGGCGGATCGTCCTGCGGCGTGGTCCTCATCTGGCTTCGCCGGGGAGGATAGCGGGCGGCGGGTCCGGGTCGGTCGGCGGTCTGGCGCCGATGCGCGCTTCTTCGCACCTTGTCCGAACTCGGCGCGCCCGCATCCCGGGATCGGCGCCACGGAACCACGACCCTTCGGAGTATATGAGGAGCGGCGAGCAATGCGTGTAACGGTCGGAATGGGAATCGCGATGCTGGTGCTGGGTTGCGGCGGTGACGCGGGAGACACTGGAGAGGCTTCGGAAGCGGACGCCGGGATGGCTGAAGAGGCGGCGATGCCCGGACGGGTGATGATCGTCGAGCCGGCGGACGGGGCCGAGGTGGATGCCGGCCCGCTTCGGGTCGTCATGGAAGTCGAGGGTCTCGAGGTCGTGATGGCCGGCAACATGGACCCGGGAACGGGTCATCATCACCTGATCGTCAACGGCGACGTGGACTGGGCGATCCCCATCCCCAACGATCCCGGCGTGCACTACCACATGGGCCAGGCCGAGACCGAGTTCACCCTGGAGGATCTCCCGCCGGGCGAGCACCGCATCATCGCGGTCGTCGCCGACGGCGTGCACATTCCGCTCGATCCGCCGGTGGCCGATACGATTACGGTCACCGTCCGGTAGGAAGCGGTGGGGACACTACCGCGCCGTCCCCAACGGGCCGATGGCGCTGCCCGGGGCACTCGCGCGACCGGGCGGGCCACGCTGTTGCTGGGGGCGTCGCTGTGGCTGACTTCGTGCAGCGACCTCGCCGACCGGGGTCTGGTCGCCCGGGCCGGTGACTGGACCCTGACCGAGGATCGGCTCGCCGAGCTGCTCGTTCTCGCTCAGCCCTTTCCGCTGGACTCCGCTGCGGTCGAGCCGCTGGTCGATCTCTGGGTCGCTTCGGCCGCGCTCTCGCAGCGTGCCGCCGCGGGTGATTCCCTGTACGGCGCCGAGGTCCGCGAGGCATCAACGTGGCTGGAGCGCCGCGAGGCGATCCTCAACGCCGATCGTCGGGAGCGCCTGAGCGACAGCGTCATCCCGGAGGTGGCCGCGGCGGAGACGGTCTTCAGCGAGGGCTCGCTGCGCCTGATCGCCCATGTGCTCAGGCGGGTCGGGCCCGAGACGTCCTCGAGCGAAAGGCTCCTTCAGCAGCGCACCGCGGACCGGCTTCTGGCCACGATCGCGGAAGGGGGCGGGTGGGCCACGATCGTCGCCGAGAGCGAGGATATCGACTCCCGGCAGGTGGGTGGACTGCTCGGGCTCTTCGGCCCGGGTGAACTCCCGACGACGCTCGACCGGGCTGCGTTCAGGCTGGAGCCCGGGCAGGTCTCGGCCGTCACCCAGAGCGCGCAGGGGTTCCACATCCTGTACCGCCCCCGATACGCCGAGGTGGAGACGCTCTTCCGCGAACGCCTTTTCGAACGAAGGCTGATGGAGGCGGATGCGGGCGCCGCGGCGGGAGTGCGGGGCGCGCGCGACTTCACGGTGTCGCCCGGGGCGGAGGTGGTGGTTGCCAGGATCGCCGAAGAACCTGCCGAGTGGCTCGATTCGCGGCAGGTGCTCGCGACCTGGGACGGCGGGGCCTTCACCGCCGGGACCGCCGCGCGCGACTTCTTTTTCTTCCCGCGCGAGACCCTGACCGAGATCGCTGCGGCGGATCCCGAGGCCCGCACCGGTCTGATCAACGACCTCGGCACCCGCGAACTGCGCCTGGTGGACGCGGCCGAACGCGGGATGACGCTCGACCCGCTGGTCGAGGAGGTCCTGACGCTCGGGCACGACGAGGAGCTCGAGTACTGGTCCCGGGTTCTGGATCTCGACGGGGCCGATTCGCCGTCGAGGACGGCACTCGCCCGCTACATGGAATCGTTGGTCGCGCGCAGGGAGGAAGCCCGGACGATGCCGCCGCTCTTCGAAGCGTGGCTGGTGGGCCGCACCGACGCGCGGATGAGGCACCGCGGCACCCTCGCGGCAATCGTCATCGCGCGCGGGATGCTGCGCGACGCCGGAACCACGGAGGGAGCCGGGTCGTGACCGGCGTGCGCGGCCTGACGGGCGTGCACGACCGGGGTCGGCAGCCCGTGGACAAGCCCCCGCGGCATCCGAGCATCGATGCATCGACGGGCTGCCGGATGGCGCTCCTGGCGTGCGCGGCCCTGGGCGGCGGACTGACCGGCTGCGGCGACGCGGGGCCCGCGGAACAGCCCCGCGCGCTCGGTGAGCCTGTCGCCGGACTCGACAGCGGGGAGCGGGGCCGGTTCCTCCTCGGCCGCGCGCTCTTCGAACGCCTCGCCACCGCCGACGAGGGACTCGGCCCGCTCTACAATGCGGAGCGCTGCAGTGACTGTCACGACCAGCCGGTCGTCGGGGGTGGGGGCGCGCGGGTGCGCGTGGTCAAGGCGACCCGCTTCACCGACGGGCGTTGCGACCTCCTCGTCGCCGCGGGGGGCGACAACATCCAGCGCCGCGCGACGGACCTCCTGATCGCGCACGGGATGGGGCCCGAAGAGGTGCCCGCCGCGGCCACGGCCACCTCCCGCGTGACCGCGCCGCCGCTTCTCGGCCTCGGCCTGCTCGAAGCCGTGCCCGACGACGTCCTCCTCGAGTGGGCCGACCCCGACGACGGCGACGGCGACGGCATCTCGGGACGTCTGCCGCGCCTGGCGGACGGGCGCACGGCGCGCTTCGGGCGCAAGGGCGACGCCGCGACCGTCCGCGACTTCGTGATGACCGCCCTGCGCTTCGAGCTCGGCTTCACGGTCCCGGGCCACACCGCCGAGGAGCCGGTCAACGGCGTCCCCATCCCCCCCGCGGCCGACCCCATGCCCGACCCCGAGATCGACGCGCCCACCCTGGCACAGCTCACCGACTATGTCCGCTTCCTCGCGCCGCCGCCGCCCGAGCGCGAGCTCTCACCCGCCGCCCGGGACACGGTCGCGCAGGGCGAGGCCCTCTTCGGGCAGATCGGCTGCACGTCCTGCCACCGCAAAGAGCTGCGCACCGGCGCGTCGGCCACCCCGGCGCTGGCCGGCAGAACCATCGCCCCCTACTCCGACATGCTCCTGCACGACCTGGGGGCGGAGATGGCCGACGTGTGCGGGATCGACGCCGCGCCGGGCGAACTGCGCACGGCGCCGCTCTGGGGTCTGCGCCACCGCACCCTGCTCCTCCACGACGGCAGGGCGGACGATGTTCCGGCCGCGATCGCGTCCCACGGGGGCGAAGCGGCCGCCGCGCGCGACGCCTTCATGGCGCTGCCGGACGAGGCGCGCCGTGCGGTCGTGCGCTTCCTGAGGTCGTTGTGATCGCAAAGGACATGACCATGCACTCGTCACCGAATGTAAAGCAGACTTTACGAAATGTAAGCTTCACATTACTATTCACGTCGCTCTTCATCCCCCAAACCACCTCTGGCCAGCAGCTCGCACCTGAAATCCGCGAGAGGATCGACGCGGTGTTTGCCGAGTACGACCGGACGGACGGACCCGGGTGCGCGGTCGGAGTCGCCCGGGCGGGGACGCTGGTCTACGTGCGGGGCTACGGGATGGGGCAGCTGGACCACGCCATCCCGCTGAGCGAGCGGTCGGTGTTCTACCTCGCGTCGGTGGCGAAGCAGTTCGCGGCGGCGGCGGTCGTCATCGCGGCGCACGAGGGGCATCTGTCGCTGGACGACGAGGTGCGCCGGCACATCCCCGAATTCCCGGACTACGAGCAGGGCGCGGTCACGGTGCGCCACCTCGTCCACCACACGAGCGGCGTGCGCGACTATCTCACCCTGATGTCGCTGGCGGGGACGCCGTACGAGAACATCCTGACCGACGAGGCGATGCTGGGGCTGATCACCCGGCAGAAGGAGCTCAACTTCGCGCCCGGCTCCGAGCACCTGTACAGCAATTCGGGGTATGTGCTGATGGCGGAGATCGTCAAGCGCGCGACGGGACGGTCGCTGCGGGAGTACGCCGACGAGAAGATCTTTCGGCCGCTCGGAATGACGAGCACGCACTTCCACGACGACCGCGCGCAGGTGGTGCGGGACCGGGTGTTCAGCTACGACGCGGGCCCGGACGGGGGCTGGCGCACCAACTACCTGATGGCCTTCGACAAGGTGGGGGACGGCGGGCTGTACTCGTCGGTCGAGGATCTGGCGCGCTGGGACGGGGCGTTCTACGAGGATGTGCTGGGCGTGCCCGGCTTTGCGGAGCGGATGTACGAGCGGGGCGTGCTGACCAGCGGCGATACGATCCGGTACGCGCGCGGGCTTTCCGTGGAGGTGCGGCGGGGGCTTCCCCGGGTGTCGCACGCGGGCGGGTTCATGGCGTTCCGGACGATGATCGCGCGGTATCCGGAGCAGCGGACCACCGTGATCGCGCTGTGCAACGCCGGGGCCGCCAACCCGATGCAGATGAGCGTGGCGGTCGAGGATATCCTGCTGGAGGGCGTGTTTACGGAGGAGGCGGAGGCGGCGGTGGCTCCGACACAGCTGGCGTCGGCGCCGGACTCTGCGGGTGCCGAGGTCCCGGCCAGCCTGCTCGCGGCCCTGCCCGGCGCGTACCACTCCGAAGAGATCGGGGCGACGTGGGTGATCGCGGCTGACGAAGGCCGTCTGGTGCTCCGCCACCCCAGTGGGATCGACCGCGTGCTGGAGCAGCGCGCGGTCGCGGCAGGCGAGAGGGCGGGCGAACCGGCGGGCGACACGGTATTCGGCGTCGGCGGGCTCGCACTCGCATTCGAGGTCGAGGGCGGCCGGGCGGTCGCGTTTGTGCTGGCGGCCGGGCGGGTGCGCAACGTCCGCTTCGACCGGACGCGCTGAGGGACAGCCGAGCGAGGGCGCCGCACGAAGGTGCCGTGCGGGACGCCGGGAGAGACCGCCAGCCTTGACCCTTTTCCGTCGCCGTCTAGGTTTTTGGCCGGCAGATGTTTGCCGTGGCAATCGTTTGAGCGCGTGCGGGTGCGAATGGTCCAGCTGACCGACGTCACAAAGTACTACGGCAGGAAGCGAGCCCTCGGCCCGGTTTCCTTCGAGATCGACCGGGGCGACACGGTGGGTTTCCTGGGGCTGAACGGGGTGGGGAAGACGACCCTGCTGCGCATTCTTGCGTGCGGCCTGCGCCCGTCCTCCGGGACCGTCACGATCGACGGGCTGGACGTGCTGCGCGAGCCCCACGAGGTGAGGAAGCGCGTGGGCTACCTGCCGGAGCTGCCTCCCGTCTACGGCGACATGCCCGTCAGCGACTACCTGACCTTCGTCGGGCTGCTCAAGGGGATGTCGCGGGAGCAGGTGGCCAGGCGGGTCCCCGAGGTCGAGGAGTACGCGCGCGTCAGCGAGGTGCGCGACATGCCCACCCGGCACCTCTCGCAGGGGTACCGGCAGCGGGTGGGTGTCGCGCAGGCGATCATCCACGAGCCGGAATTGCTGATCCTGGACGAGCCCACCCACGACCTCGACCCGGTGCAGATCATGGAGATGCGCGGGATGATCCGCGCGCTCAAGGACCGCCACACCATCCTCATCTCGAGCCACATCCTGCCGGAGATCAGCGAGACCTGCGACCGCCTGCTGATCCTCAACGACGGCGAGATCGTCGCGTCGGGGAGCGAGGCCGAGCTGAGCGAGCGGCTGATGATGTCGCGCCGCATGGCGGTGACGGTGCGGGCGGGCGGCGGCGCGGCGCACGCGCCCGAGGCCGTGATCGCCGGCGTGGACGGGGTGACGGGGGTCGAGCGGGCGGGCGCGGCCGGACGGCCGGATGGATCCGGCCGGGCGAGCGGGTCGGGAAGGACCGATGATGCGGGCTCCGGTCCCGCGACCTACCGCGTCGAGGGCGCGGCCGACCTGCGCGCGGACGTGTGCCGGGCGCTGGTCGAGGCCGGGCACGACGTGATCGCGCTGAACCGGGCCGAGCGCGAGCTGGAGCGCGTCTTCGTCGGGCTGGTGGGAGGCGCGAAGTCATGAACCTGCGAGCCACGGGGATCATCTTCCGACGCGAACTGCAGACGTACGTACGCTCGCCGATGGGGTACATCGTGGCCGCCGTGGTATTGCTGCTCGACGGGATATTCTTCTACACCAGCTCGCTGGGCCCGGAGGCGGGAGAGCGCCTGTCCGGAACCGTCCTGGCGGGGTTCTTCTACAACGCCAGCGGACTCACCGCGGTCGCGGCGGTGGCGCTCTCCATCCGCCTCATCGCCGAAGAGCGCCAGACGGGCACGCAACTCCTCCTCGACACCTCGCCGGTGCGGGACTGGGAGATCGTCCTCGGCAAGTTCCTTTCGGCGCTCACCTTCCTGTCGGCGATCACGGTGGCGACGCTCTACATCCCGCTACTCATCCTGGTCAACGGCAAGATCGCGATCGGCCACATCCTGATCGGCTACCTCGGCCTGATCCTGCTCGGCTCGGCGGTACTCTCGATCGGCGTGTTCGCCACCTCCCTTACCCGGCACCAGCTCGTGGCGGTCGCCATCGCCGCGGTCATCACCGGCGTGATGTTCCTCTTCTGGATACTGTCCCAGATCGTCGGGTCACCGCTGTCCCGGGTCTTCGCGGCCTTCGCGATCCACGGGAGGCACTTCGCGGGCTTCATGTCGGGCCTGCTCCACCTGCGCGATGTCGTCTATTACCTGGCGGTGACGTACTTCTTCCTCTTCGCGGCGACGAAGGTCATGGAGGCCAAGCGATGGGAATGAAGCATGCGCGGCTGACCTGGCTCCTGCTCGCGGGTCTTGTCGCGGTCTTCACGGCCGTTCGCGTCCTCGACGGGATCGCGTGGCTGCACCTCCCCCTCATCATCCTCGGCAGCGGCGCCGTCGCCGCGGCCACGGTTTGGCGGTTCGCGGTCTGGCGGGGCGCCGAAGGCGAGAGGCGCCCGGTCGAGGCGGTGTTTGCCTTTGGGTATGCAGGGTGCGCGTTGGCTCTGGCGGGCTACGTTCCCGGCACCGAAGGCGGCATGGAGCTGCTCGGCATCGAGTTTGAGGAGATCCGGACCGAGATCCGGTTCCGGCGCTTCTTTCTGGTGGCCTGTCCCATGCTGCTGGCCGGGTCGCTGCTGCCCGTGCTGGGCGCGCAGTGGGCGCTGGCGCGGGGAGGCAGCGCGGGAGCCTCGCAGGTCGACGCCATAAGGGTGCGCGAGACCGTCACGAACGCCCTGGGCCTGGCGATGGGCGGCTCGGCGCTGGTACTCGTCGGATTCATTACCTCCGCGCTCAACCGGACCGCCGACTTCAGCTACTTCAAGACGGCGACGCCGGGCGAGTCGGTGCAGGAGATCGTGCGCAACATGGACGGCACGCTCGAGGCGGCGCTCTTCTTCCCGGAGGTCAATGCGGTCAAGGACGAGGTCCGCAACTACCTCGACCAGCTGGCCCGGGCCACGGGCAAGGTCACGATCGCGGAGTACGACCGCTACTCGAACCCCGACGCAGCCGAGGACTTCAACGCCAGAAACGACGGCGAACTCTTCCTGCGCCTGAACGGCCGGACGGAAAGCGTCGGCTTCCTCCTCGATCTCGACGAGGCGCGCGGCAGGCTCCGGATCCTCGACAGCCATGTGCAGCAGGCGCTGCTCCAGCTGAACCGATCGCGCCGCTTCGTCTACATGACCAAGGGCCACGGCGAGTTCAACGATCCGTTGTCGGCGGACGAGCAGGAGCCGGACCAGCCGCCGTCGCTGCGCGAGCCCTGGCGCCCCGGGATGGAGTCGGAGATGGATCTGGGTCCGCCTCCGCGGGCGCTGCGGGAGATGCTCGGGATCCTCAACTACGAGGTGCGGGACATCGGGATCGGCGAGGGTCTGGGCGACCGGATCCCGGACGATGCCGCGATGGTGATGATCCTGGGGCCGCAGAGCGCCTTCCTCGATGCCGAGATGAATGCGGTGCGGGAGTATCTCGACCGCGGTGGCGCCCTGCTCCTCGCGATGGAATCCCGCTCGGACTTCCAGATCGAGGAGCTTGGCGGCTATCTGGGCCTCGACTACGACCCGGCGATGGTCGTCAACGATCAGGTCTTTCTGCAGGACACGCCGCCGACCATTGCCGACCGGCGCTTCATTGTCACGAACCGCTTTTCCACGCACCCTTCCGTGACCACCGTGGGCCGCGCCGGCGGCGACATCGTGATGGTCGGCTCGGGCAGCTTTGCGGTTCCGGACACGATTCCGGGGCGCCGCACCAGCCTGGTCGTGAACGCGCTCCCCTCCAGCTATGCCGACCGGAACGGCGACTTCCGGTTCGACGACGAGACCGAGACGAAGGAGAGCTACGGGCTGGTGGCCGCGGTGGAGTGGACGGAAGGCGGCGCAGCGGGCGCGGATGAAGCGGATGAAGAGGCGGTGGCCGCCCCCTCGCCCGCCGGCCTGCGGGCCCTCGTGTTCGGCGATGCCGAGATCTTCACGGACCGGGTCCTCCTGACCCTTCAGTCGAACCGCATCTTCGTTGCCGACGGCATCCGGTGGCTGGGCGGAGAGGAGGACTTCGCCGGCGAGGTGGTGTCGGAGGAGGATGTGCCGATCCTGCACACCCAGGCCGAGAACGTCCGGTGGTTCTACGCGATCATTTTCGGGGCCCCGGCGCTGGTGCTTGCCGTGGGGGTAGCCGTGCTCTACGGGCGCCGGAAGTCCCCGGAACCCGTGGAAGGGGGCGCACAGTGAAGACGCTGAAGGTCCACGCCGTCTTCCTGGGTCTCGCGGTGGTCGGGGCGCTCCTGACGTGGATGCGCGACACGAGCTACGTGGAGGAAGATTCGCTGACCCTGGTCTGGGAGCGGGACACGGCGGACGTGGTCGCCGTGCATTACAGCGCGGCTGACAAGACGGTCGAACTGCAACCGCGCAGCGACGACGGCGGCGCATTCCTCTGGACGATCGAGGTCGACGGCGAAGCGCGGTCGGACACGCTCGAATACCCGGCCGGAGCCCCGGGCCGCACACTCGTGAGCCGCCTTGCCGCGCTGCGGGTGATCCGCGACCTGGGGGAATTGTCGCCCGAGTTGACGGCGCGCTTCGGACTGGACGACCCCGGCGAGCGGATCGAGGTGCGCTTCGCCGACGAGGAACGCCTGCTGCTCGTGGGGGATTCGGCGTTCGGCGGCCAGGACCGCTACGCCGTCGAGCCCGCGACGGGAGCGGGCTACGTCATCGGCGGCGATCTCACGCGGCCCTTCGCGATCGGGGAAGGCGCGCTGCGGGAGCGCTGGCTGCACCACTTTCTCGACGAAGATGTCGCGACCGTGCGGATCACCATCCCCGGCGGGGGGACCCGCGAGATGGCGCGCACCGAGGCCGGCGAGTGGACCGAGGTGGATGCGGAAGCCCCGGACGCGGGTTTCGCCAACTTCATGCAGCGGGTAGACCAGCTCGCCATCGGGGGCTACGGCGCCGAGCCGGCCATGGCCACGACCAGACCGCTGGTCCGCGTCGACTACCTGGACGATTCGGGTGAGCTTCTCGGGTTCGTGGAACTGCTGCGCGACGACGCGGCCGACCGCGATCCCTACTACATCAGGAGCGAGACGACCCGCATCGTCGCCTTTGGAGTAACCTCGTTGGCGGAACGGGTCGAGCAGGGGCTCGGCGAGATCTTCTGACACGCCTTCGGCGGTGCTTTGTTGCGCTTCGCGCGCGCGACCCCTACTATGTGAAGGTTATGGATCGGACATTGCCGCAGTGGCTCTGCGGTAACGATAGCGGCGATCGGCACGGGGCCATCGACCGCGAAACAGTCACCCACCTCCACAAAGGAGAGGCGACATGACCCAACGCTACCACCTTACCAAGGGAGGGAGGTTCTCCTCTCTCCTGGCTGTGGCGGCCGCGGTGGCGCTCATCCTGCCGGCCCAGGCGGCCGCGCAGGACGGGACCGTCACCGGCCAGGTCGTTGCAGCGACCACCGGACAGCCGATCAACGGCGTCCAGATCTCGATCCTGGAAACTTCGCTCGGCGGGCTTTCGAACGTCAGCGGCCGTTTCCTGATCAACCGCGTGCCGGCCGGCACGTACACGGTGCAGGCCACCTACGTCGGCTACGGGACGCAAACGGAGGAAGTCACGGTGACGCCCGGTGGGGCCGCCAGCCTGCAGTTCGAGCTGGAAGTCTCGGCTGTGGCGATGGACGAACTCATCGTCACCGGGACGGCGGGTGCCGTGGAACGGCGCAAGCTGGGGACATCGGCGGCGTCGCTGGACGTGACGGCCGTCGCTGAGGTGACCCCGCTCTCCGGCTTTGGCCAGGCCCTCGAGGGTCGCATCCCCGGCGTCCGCTCGATCGGAACGGTCGGCGGCGTGGGAGCGGGACGCGAGCTCAGGATCCGGGGTACGGACTCCTTCAGCCTCGGTCAGCGCCCCGTCATCTACATCGATGGCGTCCGGGTCGACAGTCGGCAAACCGAGTGGGGCAGCTCGGCCGGTGGGTCAACCACCTGCTGCGCCTTCAGCGGCGGTGCCGGCGAGGACCGGCTCTCCGACCTGAATCCCGACGAGATCGACCGCGTCGAGGTCCTGAAGGGCCCCGCGGCGTCGACGCTCTACGGGTCCGAGGCGTCCGGCGGCGTGATCCAGATCTTCACCAAGCGCGGCCGCAGCAACAGCCCGGCCAACTTCTCGCTGAACGTCACGACCGGATTCAACCGTCACAGGGAGAACTTTCCGACCAGCCTGCGGGACAACTTCCGTGGCCCGGACGGGACGGTTGCGTGGGATCCGAATGAGACGCTGATCGAGAACGGCCTCATCAACACCTACGACCTGACGGTCGACGGCGGTGGGGAAGAGATCACCTACTTCGTGTCCGGCGGGTTTGCCTACGAAGAGGGCTCGATCAAGCCCAACGACCAGAAGAAGGCCAACCTGCGGGTCAACCTGAACTGGACGGCGGGCGAGAACCTCACGGTCGGAGTGACCTCCGGGTACGTCAGGAATCGCATCTGGGCGGTGCAGTCGGGCAACAACTGGCTCGGAATCTACACCAACGCGCTGCTGACCAACCCGCTGAACGCGACGGCTGACGAGCCCTACGGCGGCGGCCTCGATGTGAATGTGGCCGATGCCCAGGCCCTCGAAACGTTCTCGGATGCCGACCGCTGGACCGGGTCGATCAACCTGAACTACAACCCGCTTCCCAACTTCACGCACCGGGCCACCTTCGGCCTCGATGCCGTGAACGACCAGAAGACCCGGTGGATGCCCTTCGGCCGCCACTACACCTATATCGGCAGGAATGGAGAGCGGAACATCGGGTACCGGCAGGCGCGGAAGTTCACCGCCGAGTACATCGGCAACCTCGACTGGAGCCTGCCCTTCGTGGGCGGACTGGGCGGAACGCTCGCCTTCGGCTCACAGGGTTACTGGGACATCACCTCGACCTCGATGGCGACCGGCAAGGACTACGCAGGTGAGGGTGTGACGACCGTGTCCGGTGCGGCGAGAACGTTCGCTGGCGAGACATTCTTCGAGGAGATCAACATCGGCGCGTTCATCCAGAACCGGTTCGATTTCGACAACCTCTTCGTGACCGCCGCGGTGCGGATGGACGGAAACAGCGCCTTCGGAGTCAACTACGGCTTCCAGTACTACCCGAAGGTCGACGCGGCCTACAATCTCCCCGCGGGCCTGTTGCCCGGCGTCAGCAGCGCGAAGGTCCGGGCTGCAGTGGGGATGGCCGGGAAGGCGCCGGGCGCCTTTGCGCAGTTCCAGACCTACGTGCCCAACACGGTGCTGGAGGATCTCGCCGGTGTGCGTCCCAGCAATCCGGGGAACTCGGATCTCGAGCCGGAGAACAAGCTGGAATACGAAGGCGGTGTGGAATTGGGGCTGTGGAACGACCGGATCGGCGTGGACGCGACGTATTGGCATGCCGTGACGCAGAACGCCCTCCTTGGAATCGCGCTGCCGCCGAGTGAAGGCTTCAGCTCGAGCCGCCTGGAGAACGTCGGCGAAATCCTCAACAGAGGCGTCGAGCTCGCGCTCAACACCACGATCATCGACCAGAGCGGCTTCCGCTGGTCTACGGGCGTGAACTTCGAATGGATCGACAACGAGATCCTGGGGCTCGGAGAGACCGCCGTCGACGATTCGCTGGCGGTGTACGACGCCAACGGGCAGCTGACCGGCTGGAACTATCACAAGAGGCTCGGCGGACTGTACGTGGGTCTTCCCATCTTCGAGCAGCGCAGCCGCGTGATCACCGGGTGGGATCCGACTACCCGCAGACACAGCCGCTCGTCCTACCTGACCTATGTGGGCAATCAACAGCCGGAACAGTTGGCATCCATGTTCCACGACTTCGCGATCGGCCAGTCTCTGCGTGTGGCGCTGCAGCTCCGAGGTGAATGGGGCGCGGTCATGAGCAACTCCGACCGCGGCTACGGCATCCGGCAGCTTGCATACGACGAATACCTCCAGCATCTCGGGCCCAATGGGGAGCGGACACCAACCAGCGACTCGGTCCTGGACAGGGCCAGGCTCCTCTACCCGATCGACAAGAGGGATCACATTCGACTGCAGGAGTTGTCCGTCTCCTACGTGCTTCCGCAGGATCTGATGGGCTCCATCGGCCTGGGCCGCTCCTCGCTGACCCTGGCGGGCTACAATCTCCACTGGTGGGACGACTGCAACTGCCCGGACCCCAACCAGCAGTACAGGGGCGGGGACGACTTCAGCACGTCGCCCTTCCTCGGGATGCCACAACCGAGGCGGTTCCAGCTGTCGTTCAAGACAAGATTCTAGGGGAGGCCGACCATGAATACGTCAAAACTCAGAGGTTTGACTGCGGTCGTCGGCATCCTGGCTCTCGGTGCGTGCGATATCCTGACGGTGTCCGACCCGCAGCGGTACACGGCGGACGACCTGGACAGCGCGCTGCCCGCGGTCGCCAACGGCGTCGAGGGCGCGGTGCATGAGCTGATGGACAACTGGGTGGTCTACCAGGCCCTTCTGGCCGATGTGTACCAGCACACCGGCACCTGGTCCGGCTACGACGATACCGACCACGGACGGATGGACTACACCCGCAACACCCTTGGCGGCACGCAAAGCGCGTGGCTGCGGGCCCAGTGGTTCGCGGTGGACGCCGAAGAGCGGTTCAAGAGGGTGCTCGGTGACGCCGAGGCCGGGTCCAGCCCGCTCACCGCACAGGTGCAGATGAGCGGCGGCATGGCGGACATGCTGAACGGCATGACGTTCTGCGAGTCCGTGGCCGAGCCGACCGGGCAGGTTGTTACCGACATGCAGATGCTCGAGCAGGCGGAGCGCAAGCTCACCACGGCCATCGGAACCGCGCAGTCCGCGGGCCGGCCCAACTACGCCCTTGCCTCGACCGCCGCGAGAGCGCAGACGAGAATGATGCTAGGCGACTGGGCAGGTGCCGTCGCGGACGCTTCGGCCATCCCGGCCGGGTTCTCGTACGACGCCATCTTCAACGCGGAGAGCATCAACTGGATCGTGTTGGTGACCACAAAGAATTTCAACGAGGCCGCAGGCCTGTTGCACAAGTGGTGGCCGCTGATCACGAAGAGCGACGAGCCGGGCCACATGGCCGACCCGTTGAGCGGCATGCCCGACATGCGCCTTCCGGTGTACTTCGACGGCGAGGTGGCGACGGACAACGAGACGCCGCACTACAGCCAGTGGAAGTACAACACCGATACCGACGATATCCCGATGCTGCACTCCGACGGGATGCAGCTGATCATCGCCGAGGCGATGGCCAGAAGCGGTGACTTCGCGGGCGCGACCGGGATCCTCAATCAGTTGCGCGCGGCGGTGGGGTTGCCGGGCCACGAGGTTCCGACGGACCCGAACACGATGGGCGAGATCGTCCTGTGGGAGCGGTTTGCGGAGCACTTCATGGAAGGACAACGCATGATCGACTTGCACCGAGCCGGTATCGTGCGCGACGTCTTCGAGGCGCTCGACGACCCGGAGCGACTCGGGGTCGGACGTCCGACCAAGTTCCCGCTGACATCCGCGGAAGCGGTATACAACCCGAACATCGCGGACGACTTGCTGCAGAGGTGTCTGCCCAGGGCGTAGTTTCCTGAGGCACACGCCTGGTTGGATTGATGGGCGCGACCCGCCGGGACGGGGGTCGCGCCCATCGTGCTAGTGGAGCGAGCAACCCCGACGGACAGGACCAGGCAAATGAAGCGGTCAGCGAACGCGACACTACAGACCGCCGTGCTGGTCGCCACGCTGGCCGTGTGTGGATGCGAAGACCTGCTGACCGTCTCTGACCCGAACCGGATCACCAGCGAAGAACTCGACTCGCAACTCGCCCTCGTTGCCAACGGCGTGGAAGGTTCGTTTCATGACGAGGTCGACCTGTGGGTGGTGTACCAGGCGCTGCTGGCCGACGTGTATCAGAGCACGGACACCTCTGCCATCCTGAAGAGCATCGACTTCGGGTTGGTGACCGGTCACGAACCGAGTGGGATCGGCAACGCCTGGGTGCGAACGCTGGGAGCGGCGAGGAATGCAGAGGAACGGTTCATGCGGGTCCTGGGCGAGGCGGCAGCTGCAAGCAGCCCTCTCACGGCCCAGGTGCGTCTGACCGCGGGGCTCGCGGAACTCTATCTGGGCATGACGTTCTGTGAATCGTATTCGTTTGCCACGGACGCGATCGTCTCGGACCAGGAGCTTCTGTCGCAGGCGGAACGCACCTTGACGAGTGCGATGGCCATCGCCTCGCGTGCGCGGCGACCCGAGTACGAAACGGCGGCACAGGCGGCACGGGCTCACGCACGCCTGTTGCTCGAGGACTGGAGCGGCGCCGTGTCGGACGCGGCCATGGTCCCTGCAGGGTTCTCATATGTCGCGGCGTTCCCCGAAGGTGCCAACCGGGTCGTCCGCCTCAGCAGTCGGCCACATCGGCGAGCAGCCGGGTTGATGTACAAGTGGTGGCCCCTGATCGAGACCAGCGATCAGCCGGGCACGATGATGGACCCGTGGAGCGGACGGCCCGATCGCCGCCTCCCCGTCTTCTTTGCCGGAGACCTGGGTGACGACGGAGAGACGCCGTATTACAGCCAGTGGAAGTACGAGGCACTTGACGCCGACATTCCCCTCGTTCATTCCGATCTGATGCGCCTGTTGGAGTCGGAAGTGAAGTGGCGAGCCGGTGACTACGAAGGCGCGACGGCGATTCTCAATGGGTTGAGGGCTTCTGTCGGGCTGCCGGAACACGGGGTGCCCACCAGCGACGAGTCAATGGCTCGGCTCATTCTATGGGAGCGCTTTGCCGAACTGTTCATGGAGGGGCAGCGCCTCGTCGATCTCCACCGATTCGGACTGATGCGCGACATCTTCGAGGCCTTGGACGATCCCGAGCGTCCCGGAATCGGCCGCCCGTCGAAATGGGGCAGCGGATGTTCCCTCCAGGTCGGATGAGGCCAAAGCCGGACGCGGGAACGTGCCCTTACAGAGACCGCAGGAAAGCGAGGACTTGACGTCGAGCCTGCGGGTTGAGGCGGCGAAAGATGTCGCGTGAAGCGGCTCCTTCACCGCCATGCAGTTCTATCGCGTCCTGAATCCGCTGGACGCGTCCGTCATGCAGGAACTCCGAGCGGTAACCCAGGCCGACGAGACGCGCGGTCTTCCACTCCGACGGCGTGGTGCCTGGCGTGCAGGTGCTGGCCAGTTCGGCTCCCATGTCATGGAGGAGCAGATCCGAGTAGAGGCGGAATCGTCTGTTGGCGAATGCCGGTGACTCGGCTGGGCCAACAGTGTGGGACGGGGTGTGGCACGCATCGCAGCCCATGAATTCGAAGATGCGTTCTCCCTCCTCGATGTCGGCCAGGGCTTCCGCGTCTTCCGGGAGTCGGCGTTTGGGTGGAGCGAGCAGTTCGATGTAGTCCACGAGCAGCTGCAATTGCTCTTCGGTGGCCTCGGGGTCGGGCGCGATGTCGGCTCCCGCAGGCAGTTCGAGTCCGTGACCGCGCTCCTCCTCCGGGTTCTCGGGGGTCGTGATCCCCATCTCGAGGCGTAGCGCCTCCTCGATGAAGCCTTGCAGCGTGGCGTGCTGGGCCTTGCGTCCGAAGCGGCCGACCCTGCCGGCCGAGTCCAGGTTGGGGCGGCCGGATATCCCGTCGCCATCCAGGTCTTCTGGATCGGCGCGGCGCAGGATCTCGGCCTCGCGGATGCGCGCTGCCAGACCCAGTCCGTACACGGCGGGAGCACGAATCTCGGCGACCGCCGTTGCGCCGTCGGGAATCGTCTCGATCGTCAAGCCGGCCGCGCGTCCCGGCTGGGTCACGACCTGCTGCAGGAGGTCGCCTCCGTGTTCGGGGAGCGTGCTGCACCCCTCGACGGGATCGAAGCGGCTGACCTTGACGACCGGTTCGGCCCCGTGGCCGCCGCTGGTGGGAAGATCATGGCAGGAGCCGCACCGGTCCTGGTTGAACAGGGGGCCGAGCCCTTCTTCGGGCGAGAACGGCCGGTTGAAGAGAGCCTGGCCCCGGGCGAACGCGATCTGTTGCGCTTCACTGAGGTCGGGCAGCGGCAGGCCGGGTTCGGTCTCGGTGAACGGCGGTTGAGATTGGCAGGCACACGCAAACACGAGCCACTGCAGCGCGGCGACCGGTCGCCACCGGTCAGGACTACGAGCTGCGCGTGCGTATCCGATCAACCGCCCGGAAGCTGACGAAGGTGGTACTGATACTGGAACGTCATCTTCTCCTGATCACCGTTCTCGTTCATGGTCACAAGAAGACGAGTGTCGTTGTACCACTCCTCGTCGTCCAGGTGCACCTTCATTCCGACAGTGGCCTCGACGGGGGGGTTGGTAAAGGCCTCGGCATAGAACTGGAGCCGGAAGTCGAAGGGATACGAATCCGTGAAGGGCAGTGACACCGTGCTCGTGTCAGCTTCCACGAGCTGGATCCGTCGGGGGCACCCGGGATCCCCTGGAGTCTCGCAGTCCGGGTCTTCGATCTCGATGAACCACTGTGAAACAACCAGGGTAAGGCGGCTGACGTCCGAGCTGTCGAGTTCCACATGGGCGACTTCGGGCTCCCGGTCCAGCGTCAGCGCGTCGCATCCGGCGAGGAGCAGTGCGGCCCCGGCCAGGCAACTCAGCCGCGGCAAGGGGTAGCAGAGGGATTTGATGGATCGTGTATTCATGGTTCCTGCCTTGGTTCGATCGGTTCCAGATGTGCGTTGGCAACGACCTTAATCATACCAACACCTGTGCATGATGTTACCGCGTAAGGGCTGGACGCAAGTAACGGCAGAGACGCCTGCCGACGGCCCTCTACCGGAAGTTCCCGAAGTTCACCTCTGCCGTCGTTCCCCCGCCGCTCCAGTCCACAACCACCGATCCCGACAGCTCGGGAGGGATGGCCCCGAACGGGTAGTCCACGAGCGACGACACGCGTGCGAATGCCGTCGGCTGGTAGCAGATGTTCGTGCCGAAGCTGGTGATCCCGACCTGCATCCAGCGGCCGCGATAGGGAACCATCAGCGGTCCACCGGAGTCGCCGTTGCAGATCGACTCGCTGGAGCCGAGCTTCCCCGCGCAGATCGTGCTGTCGAGGATGTTGTCGCCCAGGTGGGTCTGGCATTCGTCGTTGGAGATGATCTCGGCGTCGAGCTTCTTGAGAACGTCGGACGACTGGCCCCCGTCGGATGTCAGGCCCCAGCCGATGGTGGTTGCGATCGTGCCGGGTTTCGACAGGTCGAGGCGGTCGGGCGTCAGCAGCTCGATGCGGGGGTACATGTGCTCGCCGCTCAGCTTGAGGAGGGCGACATCGCTGGAAATCGAGGCCTGGGACGCAAACAACGGGTGGAGGTGGATGCGCTCGACATCGATGACCTCCCCGTCCGTGAGCTTGTTGTGGGCCCCGGCGAGCACCTTGACGCTCTCCGGATCCGTCCCGCCGTCGACGCAGTGGGCCGCCGTCAGCACCCAGTCGCCGTCGATGAAGGTGCCGCCGCAGAACTGGAACCGATTCCCGGTGGTGACCAGCGCGACCTGGAAGGGGAATTCGCCCGGCTCCGCCTCTTCGCCGCCGATGATCGCGGCGGCGGCCGGTTCGGCCGGGCCGTCCACCGTGGCAGATTCGGCCGAGTTGGCCACCGCGCCGGCCCCGACCGGGCTGAGCCTGTCGGCAGAGCCTCCGGAGCGCCCCGGCGCCGTGTTCGTCCAGCCGATGGTCAGCTCCTGCGTAACCGTGTAGGACCGGTTCGCGTCCAGCCCTTCGAAGATGTACTGCCCGTCTTCGTTTGTAACGGCCGTGACTTCGGTGGAATCGCGCACGCCGTCTTCGTTTTCGTCGAGGAAGACCACCATGGCGGCGATGGTCTCCTCGTCCTCGTCGCGCACCCCGTCGGCATCGGCGTCGTGCCAGACCACTCCCGCGATCTCGTTCTCGCCGGTGCCGGGCGGGCTGTTGACCGTGATGGGAGCGCCGTTCTGCGAATGGGACGCGCCGCGCTCGTCGGTCACAGTGAGGCGGGGCGTGTAGGATCCGGCGTCCGCGTAGGTGTGCGTGGTGGTCTGGCCGGTGCCGTTGTTGCCGTCGCCGAACGTCCACTCGTAGCTGACGATGGTGCCGTCGGGATCGCTGGAGCTGCTGGCGTCGAAGCGCACCTCGAGGGGGGCGGAGCCCTCGGTGACGTTGCTGGTGAAGGCCGCTGTGGGGCGGAGGTTGGGGGTGCCGGTGGGCTGGGTGGGGGTGGAATCAGAGCTACAGGCCAAGGCGATCCACACAGCGGCGATTGGAAGTGAAATCGTTGAGCGGCGGATTCCGTGCATTCCGTTGTTTCCAGATTGCGACGCGGTGAGGCTTACACAGTCAAGATACAAGCATTCCCGACTTGTTTCGTTACCCCTGCGACTTGCCTTGGGGTCCGCTCAAGTGGAGCCGGAGGGTCGCATGGCCGCCGTCAGCACCTCCACTGCCCCTGCCAGCTTTGCCGTGTCCGACTTGAGGTCGGCGAACTCCGTCCGGAGAGCCGAGGACTCCTGGGTGATATGGACCTGAAGCCCATTGATCCGTTCGCCGATTGCTTCGTGGGCCCTGTGATTCTCATCGCGCATCTCGGCAAGGAGATCTCGTGTTTCGACGCGTGCAGCGGAGACCAGGTCACGCGTGGCCGTGATCGCGTCGCGATTCCCGGCGATCGCCAGGGATAGATCCTTGCGGTTGCCGGCGATTTCCTGAGAGAGATCCCGTCGGGTATCGGAGAGATCCTGAGAGAGATCCCGTCGGGTATCGGAGAGGTCCTTGCGCGTGTCGGCGATTTCCCGCGATAGATCCTTACGGGTATCGGCGATCTTCTGGGACAGGTCCTGGTGGAATCCGGCGATCTCCTCTCGGTTCTGGCCGATAGCTTCGGTTACCATCCCGGCGATGCGAGGGCGCACGAACCACGTCCATCCGGCACCCGAGATCGCGGTAAAGCCGGCAAGGATCTGTATTGAGGTCGGGATCGACTCCAGAAATGCGATACTCACTCCTGATTCCTTTCTGGACCAGGTGTCCAGGGACCCGACTAATCGTAATCCCGTGCCGCGATACTCGCGAGTGGAGTCCTACGAACGTCGAGACGATTCGAGCATCGATGAAAGATGAGGAGAATCCGGGGCGATGCCATGGCTCGATGGGCCATTCTTGCGCACTGCCAGTGGCGAGAGGCAGCCTTGTGAAGCCGGAATGTATGGAGAACATTACATTTCGTCATGTGTGCATTACATTTCGGTTCACGGCCCGTTCCAGGGAGCGCGGACCCCCAAGCCAAATCCAAGGACAACCATACCATGATGACAAGGCTCCGAAACCGTGTCGGCGCGACCCTCATCCCCGCCGGGCTCTTCCTGCTTGCAAGCTGTGGTGGAGACGACGGCCAGACCGTCGACGATGCCGAACTGCCCGCCAACCGGGCGCTGTACTTTCCGGACCAGCTCGTGGAGACCGCTCCGGAGTCGTTCCGGGTGCGCTTCGAGACGACCAGGGGCGATTTCATCGTCGCGGTGACGCGGTCGCAGGCTCCCAACGGTGCCGACCGCGTGTACAACCTGGTCAGGAACGGCTACTACGACGGCGTCCGCTTCTATCGGGTGATCGAGGGCTTCATGGCGCAGTTCGGCATGCACGGCGAGCCTCAGGTGCAGGTGAGGTGGACCAATGCGCCCATCCGCGACGATCGGGTGACGGCGTCCAACATCCGCGGTGCGGTGACCTTTGCGATGGCGGGGCCGAACAGCCGCACGACCCAGCTCTTCATCAATCTGGTGGACAACACCCTGCTCGACATGGACGGCTTTGCGCCGGTCGGCACCGTGATCGAGGGCATGGATGTGGTGGACCGGCTCTACTCCGGATACGGCGAGATTGCGGACCGGGGGGGCGACGGCCCGATCTCGCAGAACATCGCCGCGCGGGGCAACGCGTATCTCGAGGAGAGCTTCCCGGAAATGGACTACATCGTCACGGCGACGCTGGTGGATCCCGCGGGAGGATAGCGGCCCTCAGTACGGCACCCCGGTCGCCCGGCAAAGCCATCGCTGGAAGGGCGCTGCCGTCCGGCACAAGTCCGCGAACCTGTCCAGGAAGTCATCGGACATCAGGTCCTCCTCCGCCAGCTGAACAACCGCAATGAAGTCCTTCCGCCGCAGATCCTCGATGAGCGGATGATCCACGCTGAATCCCTTCGGTGCCCGGATCAGCGAATCCCCCGAAAGCTCGAAAGTCCTTCGAAAACGCGCCCCGCGTGACGCCCGCTTCCAGGCGTCCGGGTCTTCGTCGATCGATTCGCGGATCTGCCGGAGCGCCGGTCCGCCGGGGCGCCAGGAACCGCAGCCCATGAAGCATTGACCGGGCTGGATGTGCAGGTAGAAGCCGGGCGCGTGGGCATCGCGGCCCGCCTCGTGCCTGAACTGGATGCCGGTGTGGGTCTTGTACGGGCGCTTGTCCTTCGAAAAGCGGGTGTCGCGGTAGATGCGGAAGAGCGAGCCGCCGTTGGCCCTGGGGTCGGCGCGGAAGTGGGGGCTGATTCGCTTGAGCGGAGTCGAGAAATCGCTGATGAATCGGAGCGCGGGCTCCTTGACGTCCGACTCGTACCGTGGCTTGTTGGCGAGGAACCACTCCCGGTTGTTGTTGGCGGCCAGTTCGCCGAGGAAACGGAAGGTGCGAGGCGTGAAGCAGGCTGCGGTCATCGGGAGGTGGCTTTCCGGTCGGGTCGGCGGGTAAGATGAGCGGGCCGATATCTACCGTGCCGGCCCAGCCAAAGCAAGCAGCGCGATACGCCATCGACCAGGGAAGCCAGCCGACCGCCATGACACGCACCGCAATCAGCCGAACGATCGATGCTCCGATCGGAGTGGTCTTTTCGACCATCGCCGACATCTCCAACTTTTCCTCGGCCGTGCCGCACATCGAGCGGGTGGAGCTTCTGTCGGAGGTGAGGACCGGGGTGGGCGCCCGTTTCCGGGAGACGCGGATCATGGGGGGGAGAAAGGCGAGCACGGTGCTGGAGGTGACCGAATACGTCCCGGACGAGCGTGTCCGCTTCGTGTCGGATGAGGGCGGCACGATCTGGGACACGACCTTCACGGTGGAGGCGGACGCCAATGGGCGCGGGACGCGACTCGACCTGGTGATGGAGGCGCGGCCCTACAAGTTCGTCGCCAGACTGGTGACGCCCTTGATGAAGGGGGTGGTGGCAAAGGCGATTGCGGCGGATCTCGACGCCGTGAAGGCGTACGCCGAAGCCGCAGGGTAGCGGAGGTCCGGCGTGGATCGGTGGGCGGACTTGCGTGCGCTGCGCGATGAGCTCGTCGGGTGTCGCCGGTGTCCGCGGCTGGTCGCGTGGCGGGAGAAGATCGCCGCCGAGAAGCGGGCCGCCTTTCGGGAAGATGACTACTGGGGCAGGCCGGTGCCGGGGTTCGGGGATCCGGAGGCGTCGGTGCTGGTGGTCGGACTGGCGCCCGCGGCGCATGGGGCCAATCGCACGGGCCGGATGTTCACGGGGGATCGCGCGGGCGACTGGCTCTATCGGGGAATGCACAGGGCCGGCTTCGCCAATCAGGCGCTCAGCCGGGATCCGGGTGACGGACTGTCGCTGACGGGCGCGTATGTGACGGCCGGGGTTCGGTGCGCGCCGCCCCGCAACAGGCCGACGACGAGCGAACGGGACCGATGCGCACCGTTTCTGCGCCGCGAGATCGACCTGCTCTGGCCCGGTCTGCACACGATTGTGGCGCTGGGAGGCTTTGCCTTCAGTGTGATCCTGGGCATGCTGGCGAAACGAGGCGTGGCCATTCCGCGTCCGCGCCCGAAGTTCGGCCATGGCATGGAGGTCGATCTGGGGGCCGTGACGGTGATCGCCTCGTATCATCCCAGCCAGCAGAACACGTTTACCGGCAAGCTCACCGAACCTATGTTCGACGCGATCTGGCAACGCGCGGCCGAGCGGGTCAGGGACCGTTCCACCAACGCCCGGGAGGCAGGATGAATCGGCGTGACTTCGTGAAGGGACTTGCGGCGGCGGGGGCGGTATCGGGAGCGGCGGCGACGGGCACGGCTTCCGGTGCGGCAGCGAGTGGGCCCGTATCCGGCCTGGCGGACCACACGGCCGGGGGCGACCGCGGATCTGCGTCACCCCTGACCCAGGACGACATCGTGGTCGACGGCCTCTTCGCCGGTGCGATGCGTCTCTCCCACCTGCGCGGCATGCAGGAGGGCGGAGCCCACTGCGGAGTCGCGGGTGGCCCGTCCGACATGGCCAGCTTCGCGGCGCTGCTCCACTTCTTCGACGAATACGCGGACGAAGTCGTCCTTGCGAAATCCGTTGCCGAGATTCATGCCGCGCACGCCCGGGGGCTCGTCTCCAACGTCTTCTGCTGGCAGTCGGCCACGGTGCTCGGCGACTCCTTCAATTCGCCGATCGGCAGTGCGGCCACGTCGCTCCGCGCGTTTTACGAAATCGGCCTCCGCCAGGTCGGTCTCTGCTACAACGTCGCGAACGCCTTCTGGTCCGGCTGTCTCGAGCCCGAAGGACCGCTGACGCGCGCCGGCCACCGCCTGGTCGAGGAAATGCACTCGCTCGGAATCATCCTCGACGTGGGTGGCCACACCGGTGAGCGGACCACTCTCGACGCCATCGCAATCTCCGACGGCGTTCCTGTCATCTGCAGCCATACCAACATTGCCGCGATCGCGGACAACTACCGCTGCATCAGCGATCGGGTCATCGACGCCATCGCCGAGACCGGCGGCGTGATCGGCATCACCGCGGTCAACGACTTCCACGTGCGCGGACGGGGGAACACGGGGCCCACGCCGCATGTGGGCATCGAGGAGCACGTGGACCAGTACGACTACATCAGGAACCGCGTGGGTGTGGACCACGTCGGCATGGGCACCGACTTCGTGGGCGGGATGGAGATTCCCTACGGGGGCGGCATCAACGCCGAGATCATCACAACGGACATGGTGAGCGAGCCATGGCGCTTCATCCGCGGTTTCGAGAGCATCGCCGAGCTGCCCAACGTGATCGACGGGCTGCGACGGCGCGGATGGACCGACGAGGAAGTCCGCAAGGCAATGGGGGCCAACTGGCTTCGAGTCTACCAGCAGGTATGGGGAGGTTGATCATGTATGTGCGAGCCACTCGTTCCGGGTTGTGCGGGATTCTCGGGGTCGCGGCAATCGTTGTGCTCACGGCGTGCGATTCGGGCGGAGGGAGGTCCAATCCGGACGCCTCCGCAGTGGAAGCCGCGACGGCGGTCGGCGGCGGGGGCATGGCCGAAATCGTCTCCGCCGGGGCGCTCGAGGTTCAGGGACTGGACGGGGTATTCCGCGAGATCGGATACGCGCCGATGCCCGACGGCGTGCGGCTCGCCTACATCGCCTACCGCCCGGCGGAGGAGGGGCAGTACCCGGTCATCCTCGACTACGATGCCTACGAGAGCAGCGGTGCCGACATCGCCACGAACGCCTGGTTCCAGAAGGCGGTGGCCAACGGCTACGCCGTAGTGGGAGCGAACGTGCGCGGGAGCGGGTGCTCGGAGGGCGACACCTTCAGCCTCTTCCACCCACAGCAGGGACCGGACGGCGCCGCGCTGGTCGAATGGCTGGCCGAGCGCTCCTGGAGCGACGGCAATGTGGGCATGTACGGGGTCTCATATCCGGGCCACACCCAATTCTTCGTGGCCGCGCAGCGCCCGCCCCCCCTGAAGGCGCTCGCCGCGGGCGGCCTCACCGCCTCGATCTACCGGGAAGGTTTCCGCCCCGGCGGGATCCTCAACGTCGGGTTTTCCGCCTGGTGGGGCGAGATGGCGCAGCCGTGGATCGAGGAGGTCGGCGTGGCGCTGCGGGTCGGAGCCGGCGACGCCCACTGCGAGGCCGTCCAGGCGGCCCAGCCCCGGAACAACGCCTTCCCGGAGGCC
The DNA here is from genome assembly GCA_965211645.1 of Longimicrobiales bacterium. Lineage (GTDB taxonomy): Bacteria > Gemmatimonadota > Gemmatimonadetes > Longimicrobiales > Gaopeijiaceae > Bin94. The sequence continues at coordinate 3,045,552 of OZ242947.1, forward strand.
ATGGAGCACGAGTACCACGACGAGTACTGGAACGAGCGCTCGCCGGAGAGCTACGCGGACCAGGTCGAGGTCCCGATGATGATCATTCAGGGCTACCAGGATCAGCAGACGGCGATGGGCGGGCCGCGGCTTTACGAACAGCTGAAGGGGCCGCGGAAGCTGATCCTGCAGAACGGCGGTCACGGGGTCGGCGGCAACGCACTGGCGCACGAGCAGGTGCTGAGGTGGATGAACCGCTGGCTCAAGGGCGAAGAGAACGCAATTGAAGAGGAGCCCGACGTTACGGTTCTCTTCGAAACGGGATTGGTCGACGGCGAGCTGGCACCCAGCTGGGTGGAGACCTTCGCGGACTGGCCCATTGCAGAGACGGAACGCCGCGCATTCAGCCTGGGCACCGACGGGTCGCTCAGCTCGGAGGCGCTTGGCGACGGGCAGACCGGAGCGCTCACCTACGTGTACCCGATGGGCACCGAGCTGGTGGGGAACAACGACATGTTCGCGATCCCGCCGGCGCCGCTCGGTTCGCTGATCTACCGCACGGCGCCGTTCGAGGAGGACGTGCCGATCCTGGGGTCGGTCCGCCTTGTTCTGCACGCCAGCGCGCAGGCCGAAGACACCGACTTCATGGTGGTGCTGCACGATGTCGGCCCGGATGGTGGGACGCTGTACCTGCAGCGTGCCTTCCTGCGGGCGTCGCACCGCGCAATCGACGCGGACCTGTCCTCCGAACACTGGACGCACCACCCGCACGACGGGTCCGACCCGCTGGTGCCGGGCGAGGTATATGAGTTCGTGATCTCGTTCCCGGAGGTCGGCCACGTATTCCGGGCCGGCCACGCGGCTGAACTCGCGATCCTGGCGCCGAGCCCGACGCCGTCGACCGATTGGGGCCCGATGCCGATCAACCTGCCGGGCATCAACACGGTGTACCATTCGGCGGAGCATCCGTCCCGCCTGGAACTGCCGGTCGTGCCGGCCATCACGGCCACGGCACCGCCGCCGGTGTGCGGATCACTCGAGTATCAGCCCTGCCGTCCCCGCGTCGAGCCCAACTTCACGGCGGCGGGGATGCCGCGGGACCTTGTCCGCAGGTGATGTGAGGCCCGACCGGCACTCACGGCCACTGCTGCGACAGCTGCACGCGCAGGTGTTCGCGGCTCCCGAGGTGCGGGCCGTGATCGAGGCAGGCTTCACGCGGCTGGCAGCGGCGCTGCGAAGTCGGCCCGAGCCGCCGCACACGACCTGCACGATCCCCGTCGACCTCTTCACGGGGACCGTACCTGTCGGCGGTGCCGAACGGAGAAGTGACCGCGAGCGGAGGGTCGCCGGTGACCCGGGAATCTGCGACGACCACGAAACCGTCCGCCTCTGCCGCCTCTTTCTCCTGCGGCGCGGGGCGCGCATGGCGGCACCGGAGAGGCATCGCAACAGTGTTCAGCGTCTGGTTTCGTACCGCGGAAGCGGCTGCATCCACCAGGGTGAGCCGGTCGCCGGCCCGCTCGGATTGCAGCCGCGGGCGATCTGCAGCCCGCCTGCGAGCGCGCCCGGGCGGGACTCCGTCTCGATCGCTGCCGATCTCGACCGATACTGGGATATCGTTGCTCCGGGCGTCTGGCACTTTCCCGAAGCCGCTGAAGACGAGGACTGGGCTACCGTCACTTTTCACAGCGCTGCGGAAGACGAGATTGAGGACGAGCTGTGGCTGGGCGACGAATCGGGGTAGATCGGTGCGTTCCCAAGGAAATAAATGTAATTCAAAGATTACACAATGTCGTGTTTACATTACACTGGGGATACAGACGTGATCGACCATGACGTAACGTCAGGGTTGCCTGGTCGGATGATCGGGGCAATTCGCACACTTGGCCTGGCCGCTCTCGCAACCGGGCACCTTACTTTCGCGAGTGCCGCCCAAACCACCCACCACCGCCCCCTCGACCCCTCCGACCCGGCCCAGTGGCGCGTACCCCCAGCCGAACTCCAGGCCCTGCGCTTCCGCGAACTGGGCCCCTTCCGGGGCGGCCGCGTCACCACCGTCACCGGCGTCCGCGGCAAGCCGCACACCTTCTACTTCGGCGCGACCGGGGGCGGCGTCTGGAAGACCGAGAGCGCGGGGCAGGCGTGGACCAACATCTCGGACCACGGCATCCCGATCGGCTCGATCGGCGCAGTCGCGGTCGCGCCGTCCAACCCCGACATCCTCTACGTCGGCACCGGCTCAGATGCCATCCGCGGGAACGTCTCGACCGGGCGCGGCGTCTACCGCTCCGACGACGACGGCGCCACCTGGCGCTATCTCGGCCTGCGCGAAGCAGGGCAGATCGGCCGCATCCGCATTCGCCCGGACAACCCCGATGTCGCCTACCTCGCCGCCACCGGCCACCCCTTCGGCCCGAACCCGGAGCGGGGCGTCTACCGCACCCGCGACGGCGGCGAGTCGTGGGAGAACGTCCTCTTTGTGTCGGACTCGACCGGCGCCATCGAGCTGCTGATGAACGAGCACGATCCCGACGAGCTCTTTGCCGCCATGTGGCGCGCCGAGCGCAAGCCCTGGACGATGATCTCGGGTGCGCGGGAAGGCGGGATCTACCGCAGCCGCGACGGGGGCGACAGCTGGGAGAAGCTCGCCGGGGGCCTGCCGTCGGAGTTGATCGGCAAGATCGGCGTCGCGCAGGGCCGCTCGGATCCGGCCCGGCTCTACGCGATCATCGAGGCCGCGCCGGGATCGGGGATCTATCGCTCGCTCGACGGTGGGGACAGCTGGACGCTGGTGAATGACGAGCAGCGACTGCTGGGTCGCCCCTGGTACTTCCATAACATCTTCGCCGATCCGACCGACCCCGACGTCGTGTATGTGGCCGGCGGCGGCTTCCACCGGTCCACGGACGGCGCGGCGAGCTTCGAGACGATTCCCATGCCGCATTCCGACCACCACGACCTGTGGATTTCGCCCGACAACCCGGCGGTGATGGTGCAGGGGAACGACGGCGGCGTGGTGGTGACCGTGGACGGCGGGCGCACGTGGTCGTCGCAGTTCAATCAGCCGACGGCCGAGATGTACTCGGTGACGGTGGACGACCAGTTCCCCTACCGCGTCTACGGGTCGCAGCAGGACAACTCGACGCTGTCGCTGCCAAGCGCGGCCACCGGCACGGGGATCAGCCTTCAGCACTGGCAATCGCACGGCGGATGCGAAACGGGGCCGGTCACCGTCTATCCGCCTGACCCCGCGATCGTCGTTTCGGGCTGCTTCGGAGGCCGCCTCGCCCGCTACAATCGCCGCACCGAGCAGTTCCGCCAGATTCGCCCCTATCCCGAGCGCCAGGACGGTGCGCCCGAGCGCGAGCTCCGCTACCGGATCCAGTGGAACGCGCCGGTGCTCTTCTCGCGCCACGACCCCGACGTGCTCTACCACGGCTCGCAGTACGTGGCGGTCAGCCGCGACCAGGGCGGCAGCTGGTCGGTCATTTCGCCGGACCTGACCCGCAACGACACCACGAAGTTCGGGCAGGCGGGCGGCCCCATCACCGCCGACGTCACCGGCGTCGAGATCTACTCGTCGCTCCTGCAGATCGCCGAATCGCCGCACGACGCGGGTGTGCTCTGGACCGGTTCCAACGACGGACGCGTGCACATCACCCGCGACGGCGGCACCACCTGGACCGACATTACCCCGCCAGACCTGCCGCAGCCCGCGACGGTGAACCGCATCGACGCCTCGCCGCATGCGCCGGGCACCGCGTTCCTCGCCGCCTACCGCTACCGCCTCGACGACTTCCGCCCCTACATCTACGCGACGCGGGACTTCGGCACGACCTGGACCCTGCTCACCGACGGCGCCAACGGCCTGCCGCCCGACCGCCCGACCCGCGTGGTCCGCGAAGATCCCGGGCGCGCCGGACTCCTCTACGCCGGCACCGAGTTCGGCCTCTTCACCTCGTTCGATGCGGGCGCCCACTGGCAGCCGCTCCAGTTGAACCTGCCGCCCTCGCCCGTAACCGACCTTGTGGTGCACCGGGGCGATCTGGTGGTAGCGACTCAGGGTCGGGGATTCTGGCTTCTCGACGACATCACGCCGCTGCGCCATGTGGAGGCAGGTGCGCCTGCGGGAGACCTCGTCCTCTACCCGGTGCGATCCGCGTACCGCACCGCCGCCCAGGAGCGGGACGGGCACTACGTGCGCGACCACGTCTACGGCGCGATGATCCCGCGCTACATGAAAGCGATGAACCCGCCCGAGGGCGCGACGTTCTACTTCAGTCGGCCGCCGGATGCGGAGGGGACGGTCACGGTGCGGATCATGGAGCGGGACGGAGACCCCGTGCGCACCTTCACCGATGTCGCCGCCGGTCCCGGCCTCAACCGCTTCAACTGGAACCTGGACTACCCGCCGCCGCGTTCGGGACGGGTTTCCGCGCGGGCGGTGCCGGGGATCTACGCGGTACTGATCGAGGACGCGGACGGCATCCCCGCGCTCGGGACCGAGTTCGAAGTCCTCATGGACCCCCGCCTGGAAGAGGAGATCACCATCGCGGATCTGCAGGCGCAGTTCGACTACCTGATCCGCGCGCGGGACCGGCTCGATGCGCTCGGCGAGGCGCTCGAGGGACTGCGGCGGGTGCGGAGCGACGCCACTGGCGCGGGCGAGCGTCCTGACGCGAACAACGCGATTCGGGAGGCGGCTGAGCGGGCAGGCTCGGCGCTGACGGATGTTGAGGAAGTTCTGGTGCAGCCGCGGGGGGCGGGATTTGCGAATCCGTCGCGCATCCGCAGCCACCTGCAGTTCGTGATGACGGCTGCGAGTTCCCAGCGCGGTGAGGACCTGGACGCGCGGCCGACCCAGCAGCTCATGGAGCGCCTGGTCGATCTGGAGACGGAATTGGAGGGGGCGCTGACACGCCTGCGCGGCGTGTACGCGGAGGAGGTCGGTGACCTCAACGCTGAACTGGAGTCGGCTGGGCTCGAGCCGATCCAGGTACCGGCGGTGCCGGGAAGGCGGGCGGTCAGTTGAGCAGCGAACAGCCTGCCCAGCCCGTCCGCCCCGCTCCGGCCGCACCCCGCATCGCCAACATGTGCTTCGTCTGCGGCCCCGACAACCCGATCGGCCTCCACCTCACCTTTCGCCTGGAGGACGACACCTGCGTCTCCGAGTTCACCCCGGGCGAGAACCACGAGGGCTATCCAGGCGTGATCCACGGCGGGATGCTCTACAGCGTCCTGGACGACGTCATGGCCAACTGGCTGTATCTGCGCGGCGCCCGCGCCTACACCGCCCGCTGCGAGATCCGTTACCGTCAGCCCGCGCGGGAGGGTGAGAAGCTGCTGCTGGTCGGCCGCCAGACTGCACGCAAGAGGAAGCTGGTCGAGATGGAGGGGACAGCTACGCGCGCTTCGGACGGCGAGGTTGTGGCGACCGCGACGGCGACCTTCGTCATGATTGACGAGGGGGAGTTCGCGGGGGCGCGGGACGGCTAGCCTGAACACACCTGGGGCAACCGGGATCCTTGCTTGCAGTGCAATCATTCGGTAACTTCGCCGCGTGTGTTCCGCACCAACGGAGGGCGAATGGCGAGCATCACGATCCGCAATCTCGACGACGACGTAAAGACACGTCTTCGCATACGGGCCGCCGAGCATCACCGATCGATGGAGGAAGAGGTGCGCATCATCCTGCGGGACGCCGTCAACCGCGGTCGCGCTGGTCCTCGGAACCTCGCGACGTTCACCCGCGAGTGCTTCGCGTCGCTTGGGGGCATCGAACTCGAGCTTCCCCCGCGCCGCCCGATGCGCGAACCTCCGACCTTCTCCTGACCGACACTCATGTTCGTCGTAGATACCAACGTTGCATCCGAACTCATGCGCCCGGAACCGGCGCCCTCGGTAGCGGCCTGGATCGGTGCGCGCGATGCGGAGGACATGTACCTGACCGCCGTGAGCGAAGCGGAACTGCGATACGGCGTCGCGATCATGCCGTTCGGCAAAAGGCGTAGCGCCCTGGAATCTGCCATGAACCGCTGGCTGGATCTTGGCTTCAAGGAACGGATACTGCCGTTCGACAGCGCCGCAGCCAGAGCGTATGCGGAGATTGCCGCGGATCGCCGACGCGCGGGCCGGCCGATCAGCGACGCCGACTGCCAAATCGCCGCCATCTCGCGCGCCCGCGCAGCCGGACTGGTGACACGCAATGTGCGGGACTTCGATGGCACAGGGGTGAAACTCATCAACCCCTGGTCGGCTGGTCCCGACTGACGGCTTCCACCGCCGCCCGTGGCCCCCGGCAGCCTGCCATGAGCGCAACGGAATTCATCCTCGCAGGAGCTTGAACCATGACGATCCGTCGCTTCTCCACACCCATTATCGCACTCGCCAGCCTGCTTCCACCTGCATCCGGCCAGTTGGCCGCGCAAGACGCCTACCGTACACCACCGCCGGATGTTGTCGAGATCCTGGACGCCGCGCCCTTCCCCTCCGCGGTGGTCAGTCCGTCCGGCGACTGGATGGTCCTTGCACACAGCGAGAGCATGCCCGGGATCGGGGATCTGGCCGCTCCCATGCTGCGGCTGGCCGGACGCAGGATCAGCCCGGTCACGAACGGAATGCACGCAGCACCGCCCTTTGTGCGCTTCTCGGTCGTCGGCCTGGACGGCGGCGATACGCGGGATGTTGCCGGCGCCGAGGACGGCCTCGGACCACCGGTCTGGTCGCCAGCTGGCGACAGCTTCGCCTTTACGCGAACGACCTCCAGCGGCGTCGCCCTCTGGCTGGCCGACCCGGAGGCGGGCACCGCTCGAGCCCTGACCGGCCCGTCGCTCAACGGCGCCCGCGGCGAACCCTGCGCCTGGATGCCCGATGGCGGTTCGCTACTCTGCCACTTCGTGCCCGAAGACCGCGGCCCCCCGCCCGTGCCGGCGGCCATCCCCATCGGTCCCGTCATCCAGGAATCCGGAGGCGAGGCAGCTCCGTCCTGGACCTTCCAGGACCTTCTGGAAAGCGCCCACGACGAGGCGCTCTTCGACTACTACCTCACGTCGCAGCCTGCCATCGTGGACGCCGCCTCCGGAGACACGCGGCCCGTTGGCGCGCCTGCGGTGTACGAGTCCCTTGAGCCATCGCCCAGTGGCGAGTTCTTCCTCTCGGTGCGGACGGTCCGTCCGTATTCGTACCTGGTGCCGGACTCCCGCTTCGCCAAGGAAGTAGAGGTCCTCGACAGCGACGGCCGGTCCTTCCGGCAACTGGCGACCCTGCCCCTGGATGAGGGTGGGCCCGAGCACCTGGGCTTTCGCCGCGCCGGTCTCCGCCAGTTCTCGTGGCGGGCCGGTGCACCTGCCGTCCTCGCCTACGTGGAGGCCCTCGATGACGGCAACCCGGCACGCGACGTGCCCCACCGCGACCGCGTAATGACCCTCACGGCGCCATTCAACGGAGAGGGCACGGAACTCATCCGCACCGAGCACCGGCTGGGTTCGGGGGCCTTCGGGTTCGGCTACCCCGTCCTGTGGGGAGAGGACGGCGAGACTGCTCTGGTCTACGAATTCGACTGGCCGACACGGCGGACCCGCGCCTGGGTGGCGCAGCCGGGCGGCTCGGAGCCCGAGGTCCTCTGGGACCGGAGCACCGACGACTGGTATGGCAATCCGGGCGACCCGGTCATGACGCAGGATGCGGCCGGCAAGCCCGTCGTCCGCATGGACGGCAGGAGCATCTTCCTTGCGGGCCCGGGAGGATCCCCCGAAGGCGACCGCCCCTTCCTCGATCGGCGAGATCTGGCGACCGCCGAGTCGGAGCGGCTCTTCCACTCGGGCTCGGACAGCTACGAGACCGTGGTCGGTCTGGCGGACGCCCGCGCCGGCCGGATCATCATCCGGCGCGAAACCCGCGAAGAGCCGCCGAACTACCACCTCGTGACCATCGACGGTGGCGAGCGCACCGCCCTCACGTCCTTCCCCAACCCCCAGCCCCAGCTCGCCGGCATCACCAAGAGCAAGATCTACTACGAGCGCGACGACGGCATCCCCCTCTCGGGCGAGCTGTACCTTCCCGCTGGCTACGAACCGGGCGAGCGTCTCCCGGTTCTGGTGTGGGCCTACCCCCGCGAGTTCGCGGACGAGGATGGCGCCGGACAGGTCCGGGGCTCGGCCCACCGCTTCACGACCATCTCCGGCGCCTCACACCTCCTGCTTCTCACCCAGGGGTACGCCGTGCTCAACGACGCCGCGATGCCGATCGTGGGCGGCTTCACGGCGAACGACACCTACGTGCAGCAGCTTGTGGCCAACGGCAAGGCCGCCGTGGACAAGCTCGTCGAGATGGGCGTGGCCGACCGCGACCGGGTCGGGATCGCCGGGCACAGCTACGGAGCCTTCATGACCGCCAACATGCTGGCCCACTCCGACGACTTTGCCGCCGGGATCGCGCGCAGCGGCGCCTTCAACCGGAGCCTTACGCCCTTCGGCTTCCAGTACGAGCGCCGCACCTTCTGGGAGGCGCCGGAGGTCTACTTCCGCATGTCGGCCTTCATGCACGCCGAGAAGATCAACGAACCCCTGCTCCTGACCCACGGCGTCATCGACAACAACTCCGGCACCTTTCCGGTCCAGTCGGAGCGCATGTACCACGCCGTCAAGGGCCTGGGCGGCACCGTCCGCCTGGTGATGCTGCCCCACGAGAGCCACGGCTACCGGGCCCGCGAGTCGGTCCTGCACACCGTGTGGGAGATGTTCGACTGGATGCGCCGTCACGTGAAGGAGCGGGAGCGGGCGCTGATTCCGGACGGGGGGCAGGAGCCCGTGGGCAACCCCTTCCGGCCTTCCATCGGAGGTTTCGGTGCTCGTGCGGATTCGTCCACGGACTCTCAGCCGAGGCGCGGAACCGGTCGCTGAAGCTCCGTGCTTGCGGCCGGTGACCCGACCGGCCGCAGACGCTCCTACACACCGCGTCTTCCTACCCCGCTCTTAAGTGTACGGTCGACATTACATTGCGTAAAGTGATCTTTACATTACGACACTTCGAAAGGACATCCGACCATGTTTCCGTCCAGATCGATCCTCCCGCGTGTGCCCGCTCGGCAGGCGGCGACGACCATGACGACACTTCTCCTCGCGGTGGCGCTCCTGGCGCCATCGGCTCCGGCTGCCTCTCAAGCGACCGACGCCGCCCGCCTCCCGACCATCGCCGACTACACCCGCGGCATGGACGCCCGGCCCGGCTACTTCCCCCTCTACTGGGACGATGCCGGGGGCCGGCTCCTCCTCGAGGTCGGCCGCTGGGACGAGCAGTTTCTCTACCTTACGTCGCTCGCGACCGGCGTCGGCTCGAACGCGCTGGGCCTCGACCGGGGCAACATCCAGAGCGCGTACCTCGCTCACTTCGAGCGGGTTGGGCCGAAGGTGCTGCTCGTGCTCGACAACCCGGGCTTCCGCGCCGAGACCAATCCGACCGAAGCCCTGGAGCGGTCCGTCGACGAATCGTTCCCCACATCGACGGTCGGCGGCTTTACCGCGGTCGCCGAGGAGAACGGACGCACGCTGGTCGACGCGACCTCGTTCTTCCTGCGCGATGTCGTTGGGATCGCGGCCCGGCTGCAGGCGGCGAATCAGGGCACCTACCGGCTCGATGCGAATCGCAGCGCCATCTTCCTGCCACGCACGAAGGCGTTCCCGGAAAACACCGAGGTCGAGGCGTCGCTCACCTTCGAGAGCGAGCGGCCGGGGGGCGAGATCCAGCGGCACGCGCCGGACGGACGGGCGATGACGCTGCGGCAGCATCATTCGCTGGTGATGCTCCCCGACGACGGCTACACGCCGCGCCGCTTCGATCCCAGGATCGGGGTGTTCGCCACCGGCTACTTCGACTTCGGCAAACCCTTCGACGACGACTACCAGACGGCGCTGGCCCGCCGTCACCGACTGGTCAAGGCCGATCCCTCGGCGACGATGAGCGAGCCTGTCGAGCCGATCGTCTACTACCTCGATCCGGCGGTGCCCGAGCCGTACCGCACGGCCTTCAGGATCGGCGGGGTATGGTGGAACCAGGTCTTCGAGGCGGCCGGATTCATCGACGCCTTCCGCGTCGAGGACATGCCCGCCGACATGGACCCCATGGACGCCCGCTACCACGTGATCCAATGGGTCCACCGGACGCAGGCCGGCTCCTCGATCGGACCGTCGTTCGCCGATCCCCGCACGGGAGAGATCATCAAGGCCGCCGTGCGGATGGACTCGTACCGGTCGCTGGCCAACTACAACACCTTCGCGGGCGCGGCCGGGGTGGACGGCGACTGGTACGCGGGCGCGCCGCCGGGCGTCGACGGCGAGGAGTTCGTGATGATGCGCCGCCGCCAGCACTCCGCGCACGAAATCGGGCACACACTCGGGCTCGCGCACAACTTCATCTCAATCAGCGACGGGCACGCGTCCGTGATGGACTATCCCGCGCCCGTGATCGAACTGCGGGACGGGCGGCTGGATCTGTCCGGGGCATACCGTGCCGGCCCCGGGGCCTACGACACCCTCGCGATCCGCTACGCCTACGCCTCTCCGCCGCCCGGCCAGAGTGAGGAGGAGTTCCTGAACGGCCTGCTCCTCGAGGCCCAGGAGCGCGGCTGGCGCTTCATCACCAATCCGGACGCCGGCGCGGACAACTCGCACCCGGACGCGACGTGGTGGATCAACGGGAGCGACGTCCTCGACGAGTTCGAGCGCGTGAGCGAGGTCCGGCGCTTCATGATCGACTCGTTCGACGAGCGCGCGATCGAGCCGGGCGAGCCGATGCACAAGCTCCGGGAGCGGTTCGCCCCGGTCTACTTCAGCCACCGTGCCACGTACGAGGCCGCGATCAAGACGATCGGCGGGATGGAGTACACCTACGGGGTGCGCGGCGACATCCTGCCGGTGACCGAGCTGGTCTCCGCCGACCGCGTGCGCCGGGCGATGGATCTGCTGAGTGAGGCGCTCACTCCGGGGCAGCTCGCGATCCCGGAGTCGGTTCTGGAGATTCTGGCGCCAAGGTCCTTCGGCTGGGTGACAGGCGGCCCCGCGTGGTCGAATCGCGCGGGTCCGGCCTTCGATCAGATCGGAGCGGCCACGACGGTCGCGAGTGAGATCGTCTCCGGCGTTCTGGCACCCGCGCGCACCGCCCGTGTTGTCGCCTTCCATGCGCGTGATCCATCGCTGCCGAGCCTGGAGGAGGTCGTTGGGCGTCTGGTGGACGACGCGTGGAACCGACCGGCCAGCATGCCGGACGCGGCGCTGGTCCGCGTGGTCCAGAATGTCGTCGTCGACGAACTGCTGGCGCTCGGCGCGAACGAGAACGCGACCACCGAGGCGCGGGCGGCCGCCGAGTGGGGGCTACGGCGCGCTCAGGCCCGTGCGGGAGCCCTGGCCTCGGAAGCCGGAGCCGGCGACGAAGCCAACGCCGCCACGCAGATGGCCCACGCCGCGCGGGTGGTCGGCGCCATCGACCGGTTCTTCGAGCGACCCTGGGCAGCGGGGGAGCGGACCGAGGCGCCGCAGGGTCCCGGGTGGGCGCGGGATCGGCCGGGTGGACACAATTGACGAGCTATCTATTCCCGATGGCCAAGTCGAAGGATCGCATCGCGCCCGAAGCGCTCGACGGCCGACAGCGTCTCCCGCACGTCGTCCCAGGTGGTGTTGTGGTTGACGATGCAGAGCCTCAGCGAGAATCTGCCGCCCGGCATGGCAGAGGAGACGAACGCCGGGTCGTCCCAGAACAGGCGGGCCAGCACCTCGCGATTGATCTCGTCCAGGTCCTGGTCCGCGATGTCCCGGCCGGCCGGATCGACGCGGAAGCACACGACGCTCAGCGACGCGGGGCTCGTGCACTTCAGCACGGGACTCCTGTCGATGTACTCCTGAGCGCGCTCGGCGAAATCCAGCCCGTTGGAGATGGCCTGTCTGAATGCGGCCATCCCGAATGTCTGCACCGACATCCAGATCTTGAGCGCGCGCGCGGAGCGGCTCATCTGCAGGCCTCGGTCCCAGAAGTTGGGATGACCGGAGCCCCAAAGCGCGTCCTGCAGGAAGTCGGGCCGGATCGCGAACGGCTTCTCGAGCGTCGAGATGTCCCTGACCATGAGACAGCCCACTTCATAGGGCTGGAAGAACCACTTGTGCGCGTCGAGCCCGATCGAGTCGGCGCGATCGATGCCGCGCAGGACTCGCTTGCCTTGTTCGGTGACGATTGCGAACCCGCCGTACGCGGCGTCGACATGCAGCCAGATGCCCTCCGCCGCGCAGAAGTCGGCCAGTTCCTCCAGCGGATCGACCGCCCCGGTCGCGGTGGCTCCGGCATTCGCGCACACCGCAATGGGCTCCAGCCCGGCGGCGCGGTCCGCCGCCACCATTGACGCGAGCGCGCCCATATCGATGCGGAAGCGGTTGTCGCTCGGCACGACCCGGGCGTGCTGGGGGCGGATGCCGACGATCTTCACGGCTCTCTGGTGAGCGCTGTGGCTCTGATCACTCATGTAGACGCTGGCCCGCTCCGGGTATCCGGCGGCTTCCCTCGCGGCCACGAGGGCATCCAGGCTCGCGGCGGAGCCGCCGCTCGTCAGCACCCCCCCCGCCGTGTCCGGATAGCCGAGCCATTGGCGAAACCAGTCGATGACCACGCATTCGAGCTGGCTGGTGCCGCTCGAAATCAGCCAGTTGCACGTGTTGACGTTGTAGCCTGCGGCTAGAAAGTCAGCGATGATTCCCGGCCAGGTGGGAGAGGTAGGCACGAAACCGAAGCAACGGGGATGGTCGAGGCTGAGGGCCAGTGGAAGGATGTCGGCCACGGCCTGCTCCAGAATCTCCTCGGGCGCCCGCCCGGTCTCCGGTGGATCCTCCATGAGGTTCTTGACAAGCTCGTCACGAAACTCGCCGTCCCATGCCTCCTTCCGGCCCAACTCGTCGCTGCGCTGGACGAGAGCCTCGGCTGCCCTGGCCGCCAGATCGAGCATGGCCGGCGCGGCCATCTGGAGACCGGTCGGGGGCGCAGGGCCCGGCGTGTCCCGCACCTGGTTCTCAGCGGGTGCGTCCGTTGCTTGTCGACGCATTCTCCCTTCTGCTCCTGTCACGATATGGTCCAATGGCAAAGTGGTTGTGTTTGTGGCGCGCCTATTGTACAGGATTCCATTGGCGAGTCCACCGACGGCTGCCCGCGGCCTAGAAACGCAACAGAGCCGCCGCCCAGTGGAAGCCGGCTCCGAAGGCGGTCAGGAGGACCAGGTCACCGGACTTGATTCGCCCCTGTTCCCGCGCTTCCCACAGGGCCAGAGGAACGGACGCCGAGCCTGTGTTGCCGTACTTCTGGACGTTCATGAAGACGCGCTCTTCGGGGACTCTCAGCCGCTTCGCGACCGCATTCAGTATACGCAGGTTGGCCTGATGGGGTACGATGAGCGCAACGTCGTCGATGGAGATTCCGGCCTTTTCCAGCACCTCGTGGGAGGCCTGGCTCATCCGGCTGACGGCCTCGCGGAAGACCTCCCGACCCTGCATGACGACGTGCTTGTGGAGACCCTGCTGCGCCCGCTCGACGGTGATCGGCACCCGCGTGCCTCCCGCCTCGACCCCGAGGATGTCGCTCTTGCTGCCGTCGGTTCCCGCAGTGGCGGCCACGATCCCGACCGCGCCCGGGCCCGCTCCCACGACCGCCGCACCGGCCGCGTCGCCGAAGAGCACGCAGGTGTTGCGGTCCTCCCAGTTCATCAGGCGGGTGAGGAGTTCCACGCCGATCACCAGCACGAGGTGCCCGTGCGAGATGGCCCGCGAGCGCGCGATGTCCAGCGCCAGCACGAACCCGGCGCAGCCGCTGCCGGCCAGGTCGTAGCAGGGGATGTGGCCGACGCCGAGACGGTCCTGCACGTACGGCGAAGTGTCGGGGATGAAGACCTCGGGTGTATCGGTCGCCAGGACGATCTCGTCGATATCCGCAGGCTCGAAGGCGCCGTCCGCAAGAGCTGCCCGGGCCGCGGCCAGCGCCAGATCGGCCGTGCTTTCCTCCTCCCCTGCAATGCGCCGTGTACGAATGCCCGTACGGGACACGATCCACTCGTCGGAGGTGTCGATGCGCTCCGCCCATTCGTCGTTGGTCATGACGCGCTCGGGCAGATGGATGCCCAGGCCGAGCAGGCCGATCACGCCCTACACCACGCGTCTCGGGAGCCGTGGATTCATGGCCTGGATGATGCGGAGGAACCCGAGCTCGGTGCGCTCGGCGACGGTGTGCGGCAGCACGGCCGGGTGATCGGGCCCGATGAGGGTGGCGACATCACCGACCTCGACGGTCTTCTCCGGACCTATATCGAGGATCGCATGCGCCGAGTTGACTCCGCCGGCGACCGGGTACAGGCGACCGTTGATCAGCACTTCGCAGGTCCCGTTCGCCTGGGAGGGATAGCCGTCCGTCCGGCCGATCGGCAGGAGCGCCACCCAGGTGGCTCGTTCGGGCATGAAGGTGCGGTTGAATCCCGCGCTGTCGCCCGGCTCGAGGTGTTCGACCCGCACTACCCGCGTCTTCAGGCTGAACACGGGCTTGAAGTCGGCCATGCCGGCGGCCTTTTCGTCGCCGGGGGGATTGCCGAACAGGGCGTTGCCCGGCCGCACCATGTCATAGTGCGCCTCGGGCAGGTGGAACAGCTCGTAGGTGGGTGCGGCGTGGAGGGTGCCGAGCGGCAGGTTCCTGCCGCGGGTCCAAGCGAGCAGTTCCTCGAAGCGCGCGTGCTGCTCGCGGTCGAAATCCAGGTCGTGCGTGAACATGGTGTAGGTGCCGTTCACCTCTACGTACTCGCTCTGCACGAGTTCCTCGATCCAGTTGCGGGCGCGCGTGTACGGCATCCCCTCGCGGTTCATCCCCGTGTCGATGAAGAGCTGGACGGGCACGGGGCGGCCCATCCGGCGAGACACGCGCTGCAGCCGCCCGGGCGCGTCGTCCAGCCAAACGGACGGCAGCAGGTCGTGCCGCACCATCTCCTCGATCTCGTCCTCCGACCCCTCGGCCATGACGACGATCGGCTTGGTCACCCCTTCCTCGCGCATGGCCAGGGCTTCCTCGACACGCACGGCGGCAAGGCCGCCCACCTGGGGCATGTCCGCCAGGAGCGGCCCGACGGCGCGGTCTCCCAGGCCGTAGGCGTTGTTCTTTACGACAGCGAGGATGGGGCGGCCGCCGGCCACACGGGCGGCCTCGCGGACGTTGTGCGTCCAGGCCGCGCGGTCAAGCTCGATCCACGGGTCGAAGCGCGTGGGGGAGTAGGAGCGGTCGCTCGTTGCACCGGTGCCGGCGGGGGGGGCGCCAATGCTGCCCGAAGGCCCCGTGGATGCGCAAGCGGATGTTGCAGTGAGACCCAGGGCGGTGCCCGTCAGGTGCACAAAACGACGGCGGGTGAGGGGGGACGGGCGATCCATGGGCCCTCCGGGTTTGGCGGACGGTATGCTGAATGGGGCGAATCTACGGGGCGGCGATGTGGTGGGCCAGACTCAAGCCGGCGAACCGACAAACCCACACCTACAATGCCCGCAGGGCCATCCCTTGTTGCATCCCGGGACTGGACAGGGAACACTTCACGGATGAGACCCGCGATTGAGATACTGATTACGAGCGTGCTCACAGGTGCCCTCGCGTGCGGCGACTCCCGGGGTCGGCCCCGTGCCGGCGGCCCTCCGGGAACTCTGGAGGGCCCGGACATCATGCTGACCGCCGTCACCGAGGATGTCTACACCGTCGGAGCGTACATGGGGGAGGACTGGGAGAGTTTCGGTCAGCTTGTAGATGTCGCCTTCGACGGAGCGGGCAACGCACACATTCTCGACAGGTGGGCGGACCGAATCGTGGTGGTGGACCCCGGCGGGAGTTTCGTGCGCATGGTCGGGGGCTCGGGTGAGGGGCCCGGTGACTTGCAGTCGCCCTCGTCGCTCCATGTCAATCGAGACGGCGGGTATGTGATCGGTGCCCTGACGTCCATCGATGTCTTCGCTCCCGGAGGCGAACACCTGCGCAGGATGGCGGTGAACCCGATAACCGGCAGTCCCTTCCGGAACACCAGGGCATTCCCGGACGGGAGCCTGGTTTCGATCGTCATTCGCTCTGACAGGGCCGACCTCGAGCGGTGGCGCCGTGGGCTGCCGCGACTGGATCCGCCCGGCCGACCCATTGAGGTGTTTCCCATCGAGCACGGGAGACCGGAAGTCCTTTACACGGCATGGGAGCTTCCGACGGAAGATGCGGGAAGAAGAAATACCGGGTCCTCCTCGGACGGGACAGCCAACCTCCCGGCGGGCCGGGCGTTCGAACCACGCCTTCATTTCGACGCGACCTCCGACGGCCGCCTGGCAGTGGTGGACTCGATCGGGTACCGGATCAAGCTGATCTCGCGAGACGGTAGCGTCGTCGGCACGGTGGAGCGGCCAATCACCCCACTCGCCGTGACCGAAGCGATGAGGGAAGCCCAGCGCGAGCGCTACGTCGCGCGCGAGGTGCCGAGCAACGTAGGCATCTTCCGCGTCGAACGGGAAAGCGTCGACAAGCTGACCTTCGCGGAGGAGCTCCCGGTCATCGCCAACATCGCGGTGGACTGGGACGGCCGGATCTGGGTCGAGCGGACAGGGGAGGATGGGGTCGGACCCGGCCCCACCGACATCGTGACGCCGGACGGCGGCTATGTCGGAACGCTGCCCGCCGACGGAGTCAGGATTCCCAGGGCCTTCGGGCCAAACGGGCTCATGGCATACATCGAGACCGACGAGTTCGGGGTACAGGTGGTCCGCGTGATCAGGATGACTTCGCTAAAGCCGGCGGGTGCGGAAGAGGCGGTCAGTTCGTGACGACGACCCGGAAGTCCTCCGGACCCATCAGCCTGTAGTCGTCTCCCGCTACCTGCACCACGCGGATCCGGTAGAGCGGGAGCCGGTTGCGGTCCGGCACGCGGAACTGCATGAGGGGACCCGGTCGCAGCGCCCCTGCCACGACCACCTGATGCGGCCCGGACGCTCCGGATTCGAACAGCTCGAACCCTGGAGCCCGCACGGCCTCGATGCCGGGGCCCTCCAGTCGCAGGAGGACGCCGACGGTTCGAGTGTCGGGCGGCGCAGCCAACTCGACGGTCAGGAAGCCGGGATCCAACTCGGCGGCAGCTGTCGGCCCCACGGAATCGTCTGTGCACGACCAGACCGTCACGGCGGCCAGCAGCATGGTCAGCGCCAGTCCAGCCGAACCCGGTCGGCGACACGGGCCACGAACCCGCGAGCGCCCTCCGCGCCCCGCGTCGTGGCCCCTTCGCGGAGGTCTCG
Organism: Longimicrobiales bacterium; assembly: GCA_965211645.1. GTDB lineage: Bacteria > Gemmatimonadota > Gemmatimonadetes > Longimicrobiales > Gaopeijiaceae > Bin94. The sequence continues at coordinate 3,062,843 of OZ242947.1, forward strand.
AAGCCCGCCGGGCTCCGGCGGGCGCCGCCAGCAGGGCGGCGGATGCGGCCGGCCCCCCGGTACCGGTGGGCGTACCGCCGCAGTCCGCCTCGCCCCGTCGGCAGCGATCGATCCAGGAGAGCAGGTCGCCGAGGTCGTAGCGCCCGTTCCGGTTGCCGAGCCTGTCGAGTGCCTGCAGCCGGGCCCCGTCCAGCGCCGCTTCCCCGAGCAATGCCGCGGCGGCCTCATCGGGGCTGATCCCGTCGGCGACGATCAGTGCATGGGCCGCGTCGTCCGCCGCATCCCCGCCCGCCATATCGCCCGAGCCCGCCGACGCGGCGTCGATGACGGTGTCCGACAGCGAGTGCGACAGCGGCCGCTTGTCCTCCGTGCAGATCGCGCCGGTCGCATTGCAGTCCGTCGTCTCCGGCAGCGTGATCGTCACCGTGTCGCTCGCCGAGTGGGGATCGACCGAGATCGTCCACCGGCGGTCGCTGTTCGTCTGCTTGCGCTGCGCGCCGAACACCGTACCGCCCGTCACGTCGAACGCCTCGTCGCGCAGCGTCCGGTAGCTGAGTTCGAACTCCTCGCTGAAGGTCAGCCCGAACCGGATACGGCTGCCGTCGTGGGTGGCCGGCATGTCCTCGAACTCCGCGGTCAGCGGCACGGCAGATTCATCGTTGCCCTCGACCGTGGCCGACAGCGAGTGCGACAGCGGCCGTTGGTCTTCCGTGCAGATCGCGCCGCTCGCGTCGCAGTCCGTCGTCTCGGGCAGCGTGATCGTCACCGATTCGGTCGCCAGGACCGGCTCGACCGTGATCGTCCACCGGCGGTTGCTCCCCGTCTGCTTGCGCCCGGCGCCGATCACCGAGCCGCCCGTCACCTCGAGCGCCTTGTCCTGCAGCGTCGCGTAGCTGAGCGAGAACTCCTCGCTGAAGGTCAGCCCGAAGGCGAACGCGCTCCCGTCGTGAGACTGCGGCATGTCCTCGAAGCTCGCGGTGAGCGGCACGGCAGCCTCGTCGTCGTCGACGATCGTGCCGGTGGCCGCAGCATCGCCCAGCGTCGCGTTCGCCGCGTTCGACAGCGTCAGCACGAAGGTCTCGTCCTCCTCGTCGACCGTGTCCTCGGTCGTCGCGACGCTCACCGTCTTCGATCTGTCGCCCGCCGCGAACGTGAGCGTTCCCGAGGCCGCCGTGAAATCGGTGCCGCTCGCCGCCGTCCCGCCCGAGGTCGCGTAGTCGACCGTCACCTGCTGGCCGCTCGCCTCCGACAGCGACACCGTGAACGTGACCGCGTCGCCCTCGGTGGCGCTGGCATCGCCCACGCTCAGCGACGGGACGGATGCCGTCTCGCCCTCGACGGTCGCCGACAGCGAGTGCGACAGCGGCCGTTTGTCCTCCGTGCAGATGGCGCCGGTCGCGCTGCAGTCGGTCGTCTCCGGCAGCGTGATCGTCACCGTTTCGGTCGCCAGGGCCGGATCGACCGAGATCGTCCAGCGACGGTTGCTGCCCGTCTGTTTGCGCTGTGCGCCGAAGACCGCGCCGCCCGTCACCTCGAACGCCTCGTCACGCAGTGTCAGGTGGCTGAGACTCAACTCCTCGCTGAACGTCAGCCCGAACCGGATCCGGCTCCCGTCGTGCGACCCGGGCATGTCCTCGAACTCCGCCGTCAGCGGCACCTCGTCATCCGGGTCCGGTTCCGCCGTAGGCTCCGTGCCCTCGTGGGCCAGGTCCGCCACCATTCCGGTCGCTCGCGACACGATCGTCCCGCCGGTCGATCCCAGGCTGTTCTCCGTGATCCCGATCCGGGTGTAGCTCGCCGTGTCAACCGTCACCTCGTGTTCGAACACCAGCGTTGCAGTCCCGGAACCGGACGCAAGGGCGAGTGGCGCCGGCCCGCCCGCGATCGTTATCCAAAGGGTCGGGCTGCCCCTCACCGACACCGGCTCGTTGAATGTGACGCGCGCCTCGATGCTCTCTCCGTAGGTCCAGGCCCGGTCGCCGGACTCGTCCGCGGCCAGTTCCACGGCGGTCACGGAGGGCGCGACCGGCGGTGTTCCCAGCACCGTACCCAGGAGCGCCGCGGACCACTCCCCATCGCCTTCGGAGTTGGTCGCCCGGACCCGCACCTTATACGTGGCTCCCTCGACCAGCCCCGGGATTCTCGCGACGGTGTCCGCCACATCCTGCGGTCCGTCTCTGAACGGGTCGCCGGCCGGCCACCCCACCAGGCGGTAACCCAGGTCGTAGTGGAGAATGTCCGGTTTGCCCGAGTTGGCCGGGGCGAGCCAGGACACCGTCAAACTCTCGCCGTCCCTCGACTCCAGCGTCGGCGCGGCCGGGCTGTCGGGTGGTTCGTCCTGATTCGAGACCGTGATCGTCAGTCCGTGCTCGGCCCTGTCCTGTCCGTCCCGCACAATGATCGAAAGCGCGTGTTCGCTGGCGTTCTCGTAGTCCGGCACCGCCTTCGTTCTCAGCTGGGCGGTCGTCGGATCAATCGCGAAATCGTCCTTGCCGGGGCCGTCCAGAGAATAGGTCAACGCAGCGTTCGGATCCGTGCGGGACGCGGTGAAGGGTCGGCCGATCCTGGTGCCCGCCGGCGTGTTCTCGGCTACTGACAGCGTCACCGGCAGACCTGCGTCGAATACAAGCGGACGTTCAACGCGTGTGCCCAGGATCTTCATCTTCATTACATAGTCTCTGGTGCTCCATTCAATCCAGCCGGTTTGCTTCCAATGACTGTCGTCTGCAATCCGCCAGACGTCCGCTCCGGATTCAGCGCCACTGTTGGTCGCCTCGATCTTGAACCATCGCTTCATGCCTGAAGTGTACAGTGCGAACTGGATCACATAGTCGGTATTGGGCCGAAGAATCCTGCTCTCCTCCGACGTGCCATCGGCGGGTACGAACGTCACCGGGCCGCCGTCACCGCGGAACCTGGCGTACGTCGTTGGATTCTCGAAATCCAGGATCTTCTGCCCGAGCGGGTCGCTTGCGACCCCGAACAAGTGGAGCGATGCCTCCAGATTGTCCCCGTCGATCTCTTCGTAGAAGGCAAAGTTCAACACGACCGCTGTCAGTTCGTAGCCATCCCTTGAATCGCCGGTGGTAAAGACCTGTGCCCCCCGCTGATTGAGGCTGGTGCCGACAGTGTCTGCCATGCCGATTTTGGGTCGCCAGTCCAGCGGTCGATCCAGGTTGCTGACCAATACATCGCCCTGCGGGACGCCGACGGGCGGTGTCGTCGAGTCGTCGTCCGCGATGGTGCCGGTTGCCGTGGCGTCCGACAGGTATGCGCGGCCGCCCGACGCATTGCTCAGCGTCAGCGTGAACGTCTCGGTGCCTTCCTCGACTTCATCCGACAGCAACGGCACCGATACCGTCTTGCCGGTCTCGCCCGTCGCGAACGTCAGCGTTCCCGACGTGGCCGTGTAGTCCGCTCCGGCGGTCGCCGTCCCGTCGGAGGTCGCGTAGTCCACCGTCACGGTTTCAGCCACCGCGCGGTTCAGCGCCACCGGGAAGTCCACCGCCGTGTTCGCCCCCTCCACCTCGCTCGCATCGACCACCGCAAGCCAGGGCGCCGGACCCGGAACCGTCGCCGCCACCGGCACCGAGAGCGGCCGCCCGTTGTCGGTGCAGATCGCGCTGGCCGCCGAGCAGTCCGTCGTGGAGAGCAAGGTGATCGCGATGTCCGCAACGTCGCTGTCCGGGACGATGCGAATCCGCCAGACAAGATTCCGGTGGTCCGACCCGAACCGGTACGTCCGCTCCAACCGTCCGTTGGCCACGGCAAGCGCGCCCGCCCGCCTTCCATCCCCCTTCAGGTTCAGGTAGCTGAAGGCCGAATCAGGTTCTTCGCTGAAACTGAGCAGGAATTCGAATGCCGCTCCGTCGTGACTGGTCGGCACCCCGACAAACTCTGCCGTAAGCTCGCCCCCGTCGATCCGCCCCGTCGCTATCGCATCCAGGACTCGCGCGTTGGAGCTTGGGTTGCTCAGCGTCAGCCTGAATTCCTCAACGTCCTCGTGGATGTCGTCGTCGGGGATCGTCACGGTCACGGTTTTCGAGGTCTCGCCCGGGGCGAACGTCAGCGTCCCCGAAACGGCCGTGTAGTCGCTTCCGGCGATGGCCGTCCCGTCCGAAGTCTCGTAGTCCACTGTGGCCGCATCCGGCAGCGCCCCGTCCATCGTCACGACGAAAGCTGCGGTGTAGCCCTCGACGGCCATCGCGTCGGCCACGTAAAGACCGCCGGGTCCCAGGGTGTCGGGCGCCACCTGGAAGGCGGAGGAGAGGGCATAGACCCGGGTGAACAGTGTGCCGTCGGCGCCGGCGCCCCTGTCAACGCTGTACATGGGCATTCCACCGGAGTTCAACTTTCCGCCGCCGACCCTTTCGCCCTGGGTCGTAATGTTCCGAAACGGCCACCTGGGTTTGGAGCGGCCGTCCGCCGTGCTGCCGTTCAGTACGCCAAGCGCCTGGTCCGATCCCGATCCGCCCGCCTCAGTGGTCCAGGATTCGCTATCCCAGTACCCGTCGTACAGGTCCTCGTAGTCGTCCGCGACCCTTACGCCGCTGCCAAGCCAGAAGATGGGCTCGCCGGGGCCATCGGTGCCGGGGTTCGTGCCGGTGTTGTCCCGCGCGGCGACTGCGGCGGTGCTGGCCAGGACCCGGAAGAGCGAACCGTGCGATTGAATGGCCGCGTGGCCCGCCGCGGCGCGGCCTTGCACGAACGCGTTGTAGTGGTGGATGCTGTCGGAGTCGAGTTGAATCTCGGTCGAGGTAACGAACAACAGGCGGAACGTCTCTCCAGCCCCCACCTCGGGCGGAATCAGCGGCCAGTCCGATGAAACCCTGGTCTGTGCCCAGGCCGGCGCCCCCGGCAGAAGCGCAGCAAGCGCGAGAAGCATGGCCGCGGTCCAGCCGGCGGCCGTGGGTCGCGGCGCATCACGGCGAACCCCCCGGTTCGCTCCAAACCTCACTGCGGCAGCCGGCCACCGGCCCGAACGGAGTTCTCCACGACGACGGCTGATCTGGCGCATGTGTCCAGCCCTCCGCGTGTCGGTTCACTTCAACCGGCATGGCGTTCACGATCCTCCCGCTCCACTGTCCAGCAACGACAAAACGGCGCGTGGCGCGCCGGGCTGCTGGTGGTCTGACAAAACTGTACACTGCGCCGTCAGGGTTGGCAACCGACAGCCGAAGTCCGGGGGTCCGCCTACCCCGGCGGCCCCTCCGGATGCAGCTCGCACGTCGGCGGCTGCAGCCTGGTCCACGACAGCGCGATGATCTGCCAGGACTCGTCGTCGTTCCTGGTGAGCAGCAGCGCGTCCGCGCCGCAGTGGCTCAGGTCGTCGCCCACGTAGAAGTCGTAGGGCGTCCAGACCATCGCCAGGTCCCCGCTCACGCGCACTTCCGGGTCCCACATGCGCTCTGTAAGGACTTCCCCGCTTCCTTCGAGCCGTGCAATCAACTGGTCGCGCGTAGAGGTGGAACTGGATCGCATGCCGTCCGCGTCGCGCTCCACCGAGTGCATCAGCACGTCCGGGTGCATGATCTCGCGAAGGATCTCTCCGTCGCCCGCAGCCAGCGCGTCGAAGATGCCCTGGACGGCGGCCAGAATGGCCTCGCGCTCGGCGTCGGTGGGCAGGTGCTGGACTGCGGATGGCGCAGGTGCAGTCTCCGGCGGGGGTTCGGCGTTGCCTGCGGCAGAGTCGTTCCCGGCGGGGCCGCAAGCGACCAGTGTGAGGGTGACGGCGACGGCAAGTGTGGCGGTGCGATTCACAGCGATACCTCCTTGTGTAAGACCAGGTGATGTGTTCCGTATACTAAAGTTGACATAATGTAATGTCTTCTTTACATCTGTTGGCCCAGGGATATCCCCTGCGTTCCCGGAGTTGTCCGGGATTTCACAGTGAATCATGTTGGGAGCGTAGTCGGCCCGCAACGCAAAGGGAGCGGACATGATCGGACGACGCGCCACGCATACCCGGGGCGATTTGCTTGCCGCCCTTCTCGCCTCCGCCGTGGCCGCCGCATCGGCAACGACCGAAGTCCACGCCCAGGTCCTCCGCGGGATTGTGGTGGAGGCCGCCAGCCAGCAGCCAGTCCCCGCCGTGCTCGTCTCGCTCGTCGACAGCGACGGTCGCGACCTGCAGCGCTTCATGGTCGGGCCCGACGGAGAGTTCCGCTTCATCCTCGCCGTCCCCGGCTCCTACTCTCTGCGCGCCGAGCGCCTCGGAATGACGACCCGGACGGTCGACCCGCTCCTCGTGGCCGTTTCGGAAACGGTTTCGGTGAGAATCCCGGTGGAGCACAGGCCGATCGCGCTCGAGGGGATCGAGGCGTCAGGAGACCGGCGCTGTGAGCTGGAAGCCGACATCGGCGAGCAGACGCACAGAGTCTGGGACGCAGCCCGCAAGACACTCGACGCGACCCGCTTCACCGAGTCGGCCGGCACCTATCGGTACGATCTGGACAGGTACTCCCGCATTCTCGATCCCCGTTCTCTGAGGATTCGCCAGGAGACGCGCACAGCCCGTCAGACGAACAGCCGCCGTCCCATCGAGAGCCTGCCCGTGGAGTATCTGCTCGACGAGGGGTGGGCCACTTCGAGCTCGGTCGGCGAACACTATTTCGCGCCCGACGCCCATGTGCTCCTCTCGGATCGGTTCCTGGCGAACTACTGCTTCGAGCTTCGCCCACGCGACGAGGCGCAACCCGATCTGGTGGGCCTGGATTTCCGCCCCGTCAACCCGCGCAGCGACCGCACGGACATCGAGGGCGTCCTTTGGCTTGCCCGGGCGACGGGGGCGCTGCGGTGGCTCGACTTCAGCTATCTCAACCTTCCGGGCGCCGGCAACCGATACCGGGGCGACCACGCCGGGGGGCGGGTCGAGTTCCACGGATTGCCCGACGGCACCTGGATCGTCTCCAGCTGGTACATCCGGATGCCGCTGCTGACGCTGGCCCGGGACCGCGTTTTCCGACGGATGCTGCCTTCGCTGAACGGGATTGCCGAGGATGGAGGAGGAGTGGTCAGGGCCATCAATACGGCAACGGGCCGCGCCGCCTACGCCGACGCTTCGGGCGCCATCACGGGTGAAGTTCGGACTCCCGATCGCGGCGGGCCCTTCACCCCTGGCCGCGTGACCCTCGTGGGACTGGGCGCGGAGGTGGAACTGGACGCAGAAGGGCGGTTCGAGATCGGCGACCTGCCTGCGGGCGCGTACCAGGTGGCCCTGCTGCAACCCGCCCTGCGCGGTCTCGATCGCGGCTACGCTCTCGCCGATGCGGACGTCTTCCCTGGCGACACGGCGCGGCTTCAGCTCGAGGCGCCTTCCCCAAGCGCTGTGATGGCGGCGGCCTGCGGCATGGAAGCGGAATACTGGATTCCGGGCACCGGGGTCGTGCTGGGGGATGTGGTGGAAGCCGATTCGCGGATTGCGGTGGCCGGAGCCACCGTGGTGGCCGAATGGTCGACCTTCGACCGACTGCGTGCCCGGGTGGTGGGCGAAGCCAGGACGATCGAGACCGCAACGGACGCGCTGGGCGCCTTTCGTGTATGCGGCGTCCCGGCGGACGGCGGAACAGTCACCATCACGGTTAGCCAGAACGGCCAGCGCTCCTCCACTGAGGTGTCACTTCCCCCGGGGAAGCCGGTCGAGACGGTGTCATTGCGGTTGGGGCGGTGAGGGCTCGCAGTGAGGTCACCACCGCTGTATCACACCAATCACGCGTCCTGACTCGTCCCGGATCACGGATGTCTGCATCTCCAGGTCGCGCCCTCCACCAACCCGGAGCGGCGAATCCGATGAGTCCGTCGTGACACCAGGAGCCGGCAGTGCATACGCGTCAGCCAGGCTGACATCCACCTCGTACCCGATGGTGGCCATGGACCGGATCGAAATCTCACTCAGCGGAAGTTGACCGAATTGCTTCCAAAGCCCATCCACTGAATGCTCCGGGCTCATAAGTTCATTACCCATCACAGAGCCCCTCCAGTGGACATCGACTTCGTATTCCTGGACATTCTCGACCGGGACCTTTGATCCAATCCAGTCTTCTCCCCCGGCGGCATCAAAAGCGGCCACCGTAAGCGCATCCGGGAAGTGCGTATCCGCACCCAGGCCGTCGCGTCGCGCCCAGTTTCGCAAGCTGTGCCCCCATTGCCAGCCAAACCCCAAAAGATGACCGATCTTGTGAGTCGCCCAACCCTCCAGATCGGCACCCATCCCATCCAGAAGACCAGGCGAAAATGACCAGTACACGACCACGGGATCCGGTTTCGCACCCCGCCACGCACAAACGCCCATACGTATCCTTACCCCTGGTCCTTCCTCGTACCTGATGCCAAGCAAGACATCATCCACCACGCCTCCCGAAGGTATCTCAAGTTGCCCGATGCCTTCGCATTGATGAGTCGCGTCAAACCCGCGCTCCAACGGGTAATCCGGTACGTCGCCCACGATCACTTCCGCCCAGCGCTCGGCACCGGCTCTGATGGCGGCCAGGTATTCGGTCGAGATTGCGGTGTCGGCAACGATCTGGATATCGAAATCGCCTGGCCGCGCCGTCGCGGTGATCTGGGCCGTGGGGCCGCCGCGCTTGGGAGCCGATACGATCAGCGTATGAGCACCCGCGATACCCCCCAGAACCCACATCGTCACCGCTTCGCCGATCGAATCAGTGACGACCGTCGGGGGTTCCGCAATCCCGCTTCCCGATCCGGGGGAGAATTCGATCGTTACTCCGGACATGGGAGCGCCGACATCGTCCAGGGCGCGAACCACGATGGGCTCGTGCAGGTTCCTGCCCCGGCCCTGGATCTGGTCGTTGCCCGACACGACCTCGATCACGGCCGGAGCGGGCAGATCGGGGGAGGTGATGCAGCTTGCCAGAGCGAGCACGGCGATCGCACTCAAGGAGCCGACCAGGCTGCCGAAGGGTTGGTTGAAGTGGCGGGCGTGATGGGTCATGGCCGGCCTTCCATCTGTTGGCGGACGCGGTGGGAAAGCGCGGTGCTTACCGTGAGTGGGCAAGAGCCAGACACTACGTTATATGCCGCCGACTGTCCGATTGTTCCCGTCAGCGGCCCGTTAGCGAACGATGATCTCGTCCATGTACGTCCAGGCCGTCTCGCCACCGGCAGGCCAGCCGCGCGGCACCCTGCCCACGGCGACTACCCGAACTCGAACCGCTGCCGCATGGACAGACTCCAAGGGAATCTCCACATGGCTTCGGCCACCGGCGGGCGGTTCGGCATCGATCCCGAGCCCGGCCGGCGCATCGGCGACCTCACGTACCACAGCCCGCCCGAACCGCTCACCATCCTCGCTCACAGCCACCTCGACGCGGCGGGGCCAGTACACACCCGACCCCGGGTGCTGCAGGAACCCCAACTTCACGGACTCCACCGCCGCACCCTCGCCCAGATAGATCACGGCTTCGATCTCGTCGGCCTGGTAGCCTTGCCAGTGGCCGCCGCGCCGGTCGATCGAGCCGCGGATCCCGTCGACCAGCCCGGCATCGCCCGCGGCCGAATACAGCGACGACGACGCGGGCACCACCTCGACCGGCCGCCCCCGCGCCAGGTGGTCCACCAAGTTGCGCTCCCCGAAGTGATCGAACGCGAGCGAGCGCTCCATCACGGCGGCCGCGGCCGCTCCGTCAGGCATCGGCGTGCGCGCTACCAGCGCCGGGTCCTCCCCCGGCCGCAGCGGCCGCAGCAGGTAGCGGAAGGCCATCTCGCCGGGCCACAGCGTGTACTCATGGTGCGGCACCGCGCCCCAGGAATCGTCGCCGCCGACGCCCTGTTGCAGGTGGTCGACGTGCAGGGTGACTTCGTCGCGCGGCACCAGATCCGCCCAGTGCCGCTGCGCCTTCCGCTCGCCGGCGTCGAGGTCCTCGAGCGTGTAGGGCAGCGCCGAGAAGGACACGGTGGGCAGCCCCGTGATGAGCAGCCCGGTCCCGGAGCGGTCGGTGACCGCCATCCAGCGCGTGTCGGTGCGGGTGCCGGTCTCCTGGGGGCGCACGTAGGGGTGGGCGAGTCCCGCGACCGGACCCGAGTAGCGGCCGACGGGGGCGCCCGTGCGGCGGTCCCAGTAGTTCTCGTAGGGACCGCGGCCGTACCACTCCGCCTGATCGAGGTCGCCGCGGAGGGTGAGGATGGTGCCGAAACGGGGCATCTCGGGGAGGTCCTCGTCGACATCGGTCAGATGTGCGGAGATCGCCACCGTACCGTCGCGGTGGATCTCGTGGGACAGGGTGTAACCGGCGCCGATCGCCCGCAGGGAGAAGTGGCTGGTGACCGATGCGCGCCGCCCGTCGGCCGCGGAGGTGACCGTCATCGAGTCCAGGTGGCGCCCGGGCGGCCGTCCCGCCCGCCGCCAGACTCCGGACCGAACCGGCTGGCCGCTCCCGTAGTCGTTGTCGGTGGGCGCCCGCCAGAAGTTGGGCGTCGGGCCGGAGTGCAGCAGGTCGCGGCCCCGAAGCGTCAGCGACGACAGAATGCCCTGGACGCGGTCGAAGCGGAGGGCAAAGTCATCGCCCGCGACCACGATGTCATCCGGGGTCTCGGTCGTTACCAGCGACCCCCCCGGGGGGGGTGCCTGGATCGGCGCCCCCTGCGCCAGCTTGAACTGGTCCCAGGCGACGACCTGACCTGCCCGCATCAGGGGCGCGTCGGCCCGCATGCAGAAGGTGACCGTAAGCAGGTACTCGACCCCTGGCCGGGGGGCGATGGCCGTTTGTCCGCCATTTTCGGGCAAAAATGGCCGACAAACTGCGGTATCCCCCCCATTTGAGGGGGCAATGCTGCCACCTGCGGCACTTCCCAGCCTCGGCAGCCCAAGCGCGACCGTGTCGACCCCTCCTGGAGGCGCATCCAGCCCAGGGACCGTTCCGTTGGCCACCACTTCGCCGTCGGCCAGCACCTCCCAGCTCCCCGCCAATCCGGCCAGGTCGGTGAAGGCGTACCTGTTCTCGACCGCGATCCGCCCGTCCGCCAGGTCCACCGCCGTCGCCCGCACCGGCTGGTACACCTTCTTCACCTCCCACGCGTGCGGATGCAGCTGCCGGTCCGCCGACACCAGCCCGTTGACCAGAAAGTTCCCGTCCGTCGGCACCCCCGCCGGCCCGTAGTCGCCGCCGTACGCCCAGTAGCGCCGCCCGCGCTCGTCGGTCGCGCGCATCGCCTGGTCCACCCAGTCCCAGATGAACCCGCCCTGCAGCTGCGGATGCGCGTCGATCACCTGCCAGTAGTCGGCGAGGTTGCCGACGCTGTTGCCCATCGCGTGGGCGTACTCCACCAGCAGGAAGGGCTTGTCGGCCCCCGACCGCGCGTACCGCTCCAGCCAATAGGGCCGAACGTACATCGGCGCCACGATATCGATGTTGTCGCGCTCACCGGATGGCTCGTACAGGATCGGCCGGCTCGGATCGCGGGCCCGGATCCACGCCGCCGTGGAGTCGACGTTCTCTCCATCCCCCGCCTCGTTCCCCAGCGACCAGATGATGATCGACGCGTGGTTCTTGTCCCGCTCGACCATCCTGACCGTGCGGTCCATGTGCGCGGCCAGCCAGTCGGGACGGCCGGCCAGTGTGACCCCCGGCTCGAACCCCATGCCGTGCGACTCGATGTTGGCCTCGTCCACGACATACAGCCCGTACTCGTCGGTCAGCTCGTACCAGCGCGGGACGTTCGGGTAGTGGGCGGCCCGGACGGCGTTGATGTTGAGCTGCTTCATCAGGCGGATGTCGGCGATCATGGACGTCTCGTCGACAACGTGCGCCCGGTCGGGATCGTGCTCGTGCCGGTTGACGCCGCGCACAAGGATCGGCTGGCCGTTCACCCGCAGAATCCCGTCGACGATGTCGACCCGCCGGAACCCGACCCGGGCGGAGACCGCCTCCGTCACCTCGCCTGTCGGTCCCGCAAGCGACATCACCAGCCGGTACAGCGCCGGAGTCTCCGCGGTCCACTGGAGCGGCCGTTCCACCACCATCGTTCCCGTCGCCTCCGCCTCGCCTCCGACCGGCACGTCCAGCGATAGCGTCTGGGGCTCCTCCCACAACGGAAGCCCTGCGGGGTCCAGCAACTCGTAGCGCACCTCGTGGGCGCCCGCCGTCCCCAGCCCGCGATTCGCGACGTTCACGGTCAGCCGCAGCAGCCCGCCCTCGTAGGCATCGTCGAGCGTCGCCTCGGCGAAGAAGTCGCGCAGATGAGTCGCGGGCATCGCGACCAGGTACACGTCCCGGTCGATCCCGCTGACCCGCCAGAAGTCCTGGCTCTCCAGGTAGCTGCCGTCGCTCCACCGGTAGACCTCGACAGCGACCACGTTCGTCCCCGGCCGCACCGCGTCGGTCACCCGGAACTCCGCCGCCGTCCGGCTCCCCTCGCTGTACCCGATCCGCTCGCCGTTCACCCACACGAAGAACGCGGAGTAGACCCCGTCGAAGTGCAGGAAGATCTCGCGCCCGTCCCAATCCGCCGGTAGCTCGAACGTCCGCCGATACGATCCCACCGGGTTGTCGTCGTCCGGGATGTCTGGGGGGTTGGGAGGGAAGCTGTAGAACTCGTCGCGGTAGACCGGATGGCCATAGCCCTCGAACTCCCAGTTGCTGGGAACGGGGATGACGTCCCACCCGGACGCGTCGAAGTCCTCCTCGAAGAAGTCCCTCGGCCGCTCGTCTGGGCGGGGCACCCAGTGGAATCGCCAGTCGCCGTTCAGGCTTAGTCGGAAGGGGGAGTCCTCGGGCCGGTTGTCGACGGCGGCGTCAACGGTGGCAAACGGCGTGAACGAGGCGCGGGGAGGCTCCCGGTTCTCGGCGAAGATGGCCGGGTCTTCCCAGTAGGGGGTGGGGGCGGGCGGGTTGAAACAGCCCAAAGAGACACCGATGACCAGCGTTGCACCGAAGGAAGCTGAGGTTATCCTGTGCGCCAGCCTCATGATGTCCCGGAGAATGTCCTGGGAGGACGTCGCCTATGTGTAGACGACACCCACCAGATGCCCCTGTTCGTCGAAGACTCGACCGAATCGGCCATCAACCTAACGCCTTCCCATCCCTGGTGGGTGTGCGATCCCGTGCTGAGCGGCGCACCGCTCGCGACGGATCCCATGCTTGACCGGACATGAATGATATGTTACCCTGAGACCATGTCCGCTAGTGGCACATGAAGGAGGTTTAGGAATCATGACGAGAAAGCGTAACCAGCACGTTGTCCCAACGAAGGATGGATGGGCAGTAAAGCGCGCAGGCAGCCCCAAGGCTACGAAGGTGTTCGATACTCAGAAACAAGCGATCGAGAAGGGCCGCGAGATCGCAAAGAACCAACGCGCAGAACTGTTGATCCATGGACGTGACGGGAGGATTCGGGAGAAGAGCACATATGGCCGGGACCCCTACCCACCGAAGGGATGAAGTCCTCGGCCCCGCCTGGAGGTAGCCTGTGGCAAGGCTCCAGGCGTTTCAGCTACCCGGTTGTCGCTTATGGTTTTACACTGGCGATCACGGACCGCCACACTTCCATGCTGGAGTCGTGGACGCGTGGGAAATACGGGTCTACTTCATGCGAGAGCCACCCCAGCACACGGTGAAGTTTCAGATCAAACGCGTTCCCGCCCGGATGGTGAGAGAAATCCTACGACTCGCAACCGCCCACCGCGAGGAGTTGTTCAGAGAATGGGAGAGGAGTCAGAGCGGATGAGAGACGAAGGGCCTTTCAGCCACATAGTCTTTTGCGGAACAGCGGAGGATTGCTTGCCCGACACCGAGTTTCGTTCTTTGGCGAGACAGCTGTCTGCTACCACCCACACAGGACCGGAGCAAGGCCTGGTCGTGGCTCGTGCAAGTGAGTTAGTGGGCCCGGACCGGGTCAGGCTACCTGATTGGGTAGATGCGGAGACACGCTACCTGGTTCTGCTTGACGTACCGGAGCAGGCGGTGCTTCGGCTCGCCTCAACACTTCGGCTTCACAAGCCGGATCAGCGGCTGCAAGTGTGCCGGGACCCTTCCGTCTTGCAGCGTCTGATCATCGCCCTCAAGCGACCGGCCCCGTGGGAGGGAATCCTTGACGCCTATATCCTGGAGGACTCTCTCGTTGTGGTCCTGGGCGACATGAGCGTAAGGGAGTTCCCGATCGGAAAGCTCCCGCAAGTCGGACGACTTGAGCCAGCAGTGGTTAGCCAATTCGTCATCGACTCAGCTGGCTCCTACCTCTATTGGCCCGACGGCGACGTGCATTTGGGTCCGTCTCAGATGCTGCAAGCCGTAGATCCCGTATATCTGTCCGAGGTGGAAATCCGCCGGTACGAAATGGAGAACGTATCGCAGGCGCTCCTTGACATGAGAAACGATCGCCGACTCAAGCAGACGGAAATCCCAGGTTTATCCGGGCGACACGTCCGGCGATTGGAAAAAGAGGGAATGCGCCTCACTGTCGAGGCGGCGACCAAGTTTGCGAAAGCGTTCGGATTGAAGCTGCCCGGGTTCCTTGACGAACTAAGCTCGCGAATAACGGATCTGCGGGAAGGCAAGGTCAATGCCGACGCGCAACCACACGCCGCTTGACCGGGGCGGCCCTGCACGGGTCTGCGACAACGAGAGTCGCAGGTGACAGCGGAACTTACCGACCTACAATACCCACGATGCGGCTCCCGTCGTAGATCAGCTCCACGAATCCTCCGTGGTGGGGTACGACTCCACCGCCAGGCAGCCGTCGATCTCCGTCCGCCGCCGGATCCGCTTCCGGCAGCTCATAGGGGTCCGCCTTGCTCACGTCCACCTGGTATCCCAGCGCGGCCACGGACTGCACGGTAATCGCACTGAGCGGCGGACTGTCGCCCGGCCTCCCCATGGTGTACCAACTGCTCATGATCTCGTGGCCAAACACGTCTCCCCGCCAGTGGACATCGCGATTCTCCTCCGCGTTCTCGACCGGCACCTTCGAACCGCCGGTCCATTCGGATCCGCCGGCGGCGTCGAACGCCGCGACGGTGGCCGAGTCGGGGAAGTGGGTATCCGCACCGACGCCTGCTTCGTCCACCGGGTTCTGGAGAAGCGATCCCCAGAAGATCCCGATTCCCAGACCGTGACCGGTGACGTGCGCAATCCACTCCCGAAAGCGCGATTCGGAGTCGAGCTGGGCGACGAAGTCCGGCCTGACCCAGACCAACAGCCAGAAGGGACGGATGGACACCGGTAGGTCCGCAACCTCACAGAAGGCCACGATCATCGAACTGGCCAGGTCCGCCCGAATCCTGACCTCGATTCGCATGTCGTCGATCACCCCGAGCGTCGGCCACTTGGCGTCGAGGCACCGATCCGGGGGTCGGTAGTCCGGCGGCAGGCGGAAATCCGGTATGTCGCCGGTGACGACGTCGGTCCACCGCTCCGTCCCGGCGCGGATCGCCTCCACCTGTTCCGCCGTCAGGCCCGGGTCGGCGACGAGGTGCACGTCGAAGTCGCTCTGGCGGGCTGTGGCCGACACCGTGGCCTGCGCCGAACCGGCTGCGGACCTCACGGACAACTGCTGCGCCCCCACGAGTTCGCCGAGTTTCCAGAACACGATCGCCTCGCCGCCGGAATCGGTCACGACGGAGCTTGCGCTCACCGATCCGCTTCCCGGTCCGGGCACAAATGACAGGGCCACACCGGCCATGGGCGTTGCCGTGGCGTTCACCGCGCGCACGACGACCGGCTCATGCAGGTCCCGCCCGCGGCCCTGGATCTGGTCGTCTCCCGAGAGGATCTCGATGGCCGCGGGCCCGGGCTCGGACAGCTCTTCGGGTTCGAGTTCGGCACCGCAACCTGACAGCGCCAGGCAGACGATCGGCAACCCTCCGTGCCATCGGGCTCTCATCGCGACCTCTCCTCACCAGAAGATCACATACAACACCGCCGCCCCCGCGATCACCGCACCCGCCCACCACTTCGCCCCCGGCGCCGGCTTCAGATCCACCTGCGCTGCCGACTTCGGCAACCGCCGGGGCTCATCCAAACCATGACGTAACGTAAGGGTTGCCATGAACGCCGAAATCACCAGGAAGGTGATCGCCATGTGGTGCAGGAACGCGACCTCGGGGAAGAGCCACAGCAGCAGTCCGTAGACCGGAATCCCCAGGATCATCCCGCCGAAGGCCGCGGCAGGCGGCGTGCGCGGCACGAACAGCCCGAAGAGGAACGCCGCCACGATCCCCGGCGAGATGAATCCCCAGAACATCTGGATGTACTCGAAGACGCTGCCCGCCTGCGCGACCAGGGGCGCCCACAGGCAGCCGACCAGCACCAGAACCGCAGTGGTCCAGCGCCCGACGACCATCAGCCTCCGCGACGACGCCTCGGGCCGCAGATGCCGCTTGTACAGGTCGACGCTGAAGATCGTTGCCGCCGAGTTGAGCATCGAATCGAGCGAACTCATCACGGCGCCGAAGAGCGCGGCGAACATGGCGCCGGTGAGCCCCGCGGGGAGCAGTTCGCGCATCATGACCGGGTAGGCCTGGTCGGGGTTCGTCACCTGATCGGCGAACAGTTCGGCCGCCATGATCCCGGGGAAGATGATGATGATCGGAATGCCCAGTTTGATGAACCCGGCCAGAAACAGCCCGCGCTGCCCGTCCGCCAGACTCCGCGCCGCGAGCGTCCGCTGAGTGATGAACTGGTTCAGTCCCCAGTAGAAGAGGTTCGGGATCCAGAGCCCGCCGATGAAGACCGCGAGCCAGGGCATCTCCGGGTGATTCCACGGGAGGACGGTGTGCAGCTTGCCGTCGGCGGCCTCGAGGAAGGGCTCGATCCCGCCCATCGCGCGAAAGCCGAGCACCGTCACCACCACGCCGCCCAGGATCAGCGCCACCCCCTGGAGCAGGTCGGACCACACGACCGCCTTCAGCCCGCCGTAGATCGTGTAGCCGCCGGCCAGGATGCCGATCAGCCAGATGCCGAGGTTCGTGTCGATCCCGAAGATGGATTCGAGCGCGAGCGCCCCTGAGTAGAGGACGGTGGCGAGCGCGACGAAGACGTACGCCGCCATGAGGAAGCTCGCCATGAGGGTGCGGGTGCGCACGTCGTAGCGGAACTCGAGGAACTCCGGGATCGTGTAGATGCCCGCCTGCAGGAACTTGGGGAGGAAGAAGAGCCCGACCAGCACGAGCGTGACCGCCGCCATCCATTCATAGCTGGCGATGGCGAGCCCCAGCTCGTAGCCCCGGCCCGCCATTCCCACGAAGTGCTCGGTGGATATGTTCGACGCGATCAGCGAGAAGCCGATCAGCCACCACGGCAGGTTGCGGCCGGCCAGGAAGTAGTCCGCCGCGTCGTGCTTGCCGCGCGAGGCGTACAGCGAGACGCCGACGACGACGCTCAGGAAGCCGACGAAGGCGGCGATGTCGAGCGGTTGAAAGGACATGCAGGCGGCTCCAGGTTTCGAGCAGGAGCCAACCTAACCGAGAGGCCTCGAATGCGCATCCGGACGTTCAGCGGTTTTGCCGCGGTGGTGATTTTGGCGTGCATGACAGGGTGTGGGGATCGGGGCGGGTCGACCGGGACGGGCGCCGAAGGGCAGTCCGATGGTGCAGCTCGGGCCGAAGCCGATCCCGGCCCCTGGCCCGACCGGTTCTCCGAATACCACGACAGCGTGGGCGATGTCCCCGAGTACCGCGCCATCCAGGCCGAGCTCGCGCACGGCTGGAACACCTGGGACAGCCGGGACGTCCTGCGGTACGTGCTGCTTCCCGAGGGGCTCGCCGTCGACCTCGCGATCAAGCGGCACGCGTGGCTCGAGGAGGGCTATCTGGGCGACGCGCTGATCGGACGGCGCGGCGACGATGTCGAGGCGATCCGTCCCGGCATCCACGCGCTTGACGGTTCGTACATGCGGCTCGACATCGAGTGGCAGGGTCTGACGGCCACGGTCGAGGCGGGCCACGCGGGAGACGACCTGGTCGTGCTGGTCACGCCGGCCGGGGAAGGCACGTTCGACGAGGAGCGGGTGAACCTCGACGCCGCTCCGCCGCCGCAGTTTGCCCGCCAAAACAGCCCCGAAATGGCGGACAACGGTCAGGAATCGGCAGTTGTCCGCCAAAATGGCCCTGAAGTGGCGGACAAATGGCCCTATTACGAGCTCGTGGTCAGCGTGGGACTGGCGTGGAACCGTCCCGGTGCGGTCGAGTCGGCCACGGACGGCTTCGTGTCGCAACTCCCCAACGGCACGCAGAGCATCCACGTCCTGGGGATCACCGAGCAGGATCCCTACACCGAGACGCTCCTCCCGCACAGGGTTGTCCGGCTCGACCGCGCAGCGGGCATATCGACCGGCGAGCCCCGCAGCGCCGACGAAATCCGCGCCGCCCTCGACGCCGCCGAACAGTCCCTGCAAGCCCGCGCCGCCCGCTACGGCGCCCTCGCCGACGCCTACCTCGCCGTCACCTCCGGCATCGCCTGGAACACCGTCTACGAGCCGCGCCACGAGCGAGTCGTCTCCACGGTCGGCCGCCTCTGGAACCAGGAGTACGGCGGCGTCGCCCTCTTCGGCTGGGACAACTTCTTTCTGGCCTACATGACCGCGCTGGACAATCGCGAACTCGCCCTCGCCAACGTCATCGAGCACCTGCGCGGCGCGACGGCGGAAGGCTTCCTGCCCAACGACAACCGGGGCAACGGCAGCAAGTCCTGGGACCGGTCGCAGCCGCCCGTCGGCGGGATCATGGTGCGGGAGGTCTACCGCCGCTACCCCGAGCAGTGGTTCCTGGCCGCCGCCTTCGATCCGCTCCTGGCCTGGAACCGCTGGTGGCCGACGAAGCGGCTCAACGAGGGGCTCCTCAGCTACGGTTCGCACGAGGCGCCGAACCCGTTCGACGAGCCCGCAGTGCGCACGAAGACCACAGCCGGCTACGAGTCCGGCATGGACGACTCGCCGATGTACGAGGACGTGCCGTTCAACCGCGAGAAGAACACCCTCGAACTGCAGGACGTGGGCCTGACGAGCCTCTACATTGCCGACTGCCTGGCGCTGGCCGAGTTGGCCGGCCAGCTCGGCCGCGAAGCCGAAGCCGAGGAGCTGACGACCCGGGCGCGCCGGTTTGCGGACGCGCTGGAACGCCTGTGGGTCGAGGAGCGCGGCTACTACCTGAACTATCGCACCGATCTCGGCCGCTCCTCGACCCGTCGCTCCCCGACGCTCTTCTACCCGCTGCTCGCCGGAGTGCCCGCCGCGCCGCGCGCCGAGCGCATGATCCGCGAGCATCTGCTCAATCCGGCTGAATTCTGGGGGGACTACGTCCTTCCCTCCACGACGCGCGACGATCCCTCCTTTCCGCGCCAGAGATACTGGAAGGGAGCGATATGGCCGCCCTTGAACTTCCTCACCTACCTCGGGCTGCGGAAAGCGGAGGCCCATGGCGTGGCGTCGGAGCTGTCGCTACGCTCGCTGGACATGTTCGTCTCCGAGTGGCGCAGGAAGGGCTACGTCAGCGAGAACTACTCTTCGATCACGGGGGCGGGCGACGACGAGCGGCTGTCGAGCGACCCGTTCCATTCGTGGGGTGCGCTCTTCGGGATCATGGCGTTTATCGAGGCGGGGCATCTGGCAGCCCCGGAGGATCCGCTATAGCAACCGGACGCGTCCGGCAAGGGTGGCAACCGACATGAGAAAATCCGGAATAGAATCCGCGCTTCGGCGCTGGCGGGAGAGCGGGCTGATCTCCGGCGAGTTGGCGGACCAGCTGCGGGCGGAGCACACGGAACACCGGCAACACGGACAGCGGCGTTTCCTGCAGTATGCCGTCTCGGGCACCGCCGGCATCCTTCTGGTGATCGCCGCCATCACCTTTTTCGCCTGGTCGTGGCCCGATCTGGGACCCGGGGCGCGCACCTGCGTGATTGCGGGCACCGGGATCGCGATCGTTTTGCTGGGAATGCGGCTCGAAGGCGCGCGGCGCTATGTGCCGGCGGCGTACACGCTGCAGACCAGCGGGCTGATTCTGCTCCTTTCGGCGTACGTGTACTCCATGGAGGCCTGGGCAAACACGACGTCCGGGGGTGTCGTGGTCGCCCTGCTCGCGCTGGCTACTCCCGCCGCGACGATTCCGGTCTTCGTGCGCCGCAACCCCGTCATGCCGGCGGTGGCCACAGCTCTCGGCTACGGCTTCCTGGCCGCGTTTCTCTTTCGGGCCTTCGATCTCGACGCCGACATCGTCATCTGGATCCTCGACGGGGCGCTCGTCTGCACGCTGGCTGCGCTGGGCCTGCTGCTGCACGCCGGCCGCGCGCAGTCCGTGTCGCGCCGGACGCTGTACGCCTTCGCGGTCAGTCTCTACGCCGGCTATCCGATGGCCGGCATGACGGCCGCGGGGCCCCTCGAACTCGGCGACGACACGCTTCTGGCCCTGGACGCCTGGCTCCTGCTGGTCACGGCGCTGGCGCTCTGGGGCATCCACCGGGCCCCGGCCGCGCTGCGCAGCGCCCGCTACGGCTATCACCTGGCGGGGTCGGTCCTGCTCGCCATCCCGCTGGGGTTCGGAACCGCGCTCGGGGTCTACGACCTGCCGCCGCTGGGCGCCGCGGCGGTGGTTGCCGGGGCGGGCGCGTGCGGGCTCTGGTACGGGCTCGCCGGAAACGCCCGGGCACTGGTGCTGTGTTCGTGCGCGACGATCGTGAGCGCGGCCTGGTACCTGGGGGTCGACGCTGGAGAGCGGCTCGGGACGGTGCTCGCGCTGGCCTTCACCGCGGCGCTCTTCTTCTGGGTCGCCACGCGGCTGGGCAGGACGCAGGAGTCATGAAGCCGGCGCAATGGAGCGATCGCTGAACCACCTTGCAACCAATCGGGCAATCGTGGTGTCCACCCGGTAACGACGACCTGTTCATTGCCGCCGCCACATCCAATGCCCGGATGCGGGAGGATGCCCATGTTGGGGAGACCAGCCATGCGACCGATCGTGTTGGCACGCCACCCTCGTGACCACCTGCTCTTCGCCGGCGCCGATGACGCAGGCGCCCCCTGCGTCACTCGTCTGAAGGTCCGCCGCTAGCGATGCAGTCGTCCCACTCCGCCGCCGCGCCGAAGCTTGGGCCCCTGGCCCCCGGAACCGTCGCCGTCCCCGGCGAGCGCGACAGCCGTGCTTCCGAGCAGCGAAATGCAACCAATCGCCGTTCGCCGGGTGTCATCGGTCGAAAGGCAGGAGAACCGGCGGACGACCGGAGACTCGGCTCGGTGACCGAAGCCCAACTCATACAGCGGCTGAAGGACGGAGATCAGACGGTCGCGCGCACGCTGTACGATTCGCACGTGGACCGGATCTTTCGCATTTGCTACCGGTTCGCCGGCGAGTACGATCTCGCGCAGGACTTCACGCAGGAAACCTTCGTGCGCGCATTCACGAAGATCGGCATGTTCCGCGGCGAGGCGGCGTTCGGCACCTGGATCGCGGCGATCGCGACCACGGTGTCGCTCAACCAGCTGCGGCGGATCAAGCGCTTCCGCACCCGCGAAGTCGAGCTGGACGAGGGGATTCGCGGCGAGCGCGGACATTCCTCGGTCGAACCCGATGTCCGGGCGGACCTGCACCGCGCGATCGACAATCTGCCGGAGCGCAGCCGGGCCGTCTTCATACTCCACGATGTGGAAGGCTACACCCACGAGGAGATCGGCAAGATCCTCGGCATCCACACCGGGACGTCGAAGTCGCAGTTGTTCCGCGCGCGGCGCCGACTGCGCAAGGCCCTCGCGGTGCACGCGGCGGAGTGGGCGTCATGAGTGACCTCGATCGGTTCACGGCGTTCCTCCGGCGTGCGGCGACAAGCTACAACGAGCCGCCCGAAGTCCCTGACGAAGCGATGTGGACGGGGGTGGAGGAGGGTCTTGCAGGCAGCGCGGCAGCGTCTTCGAGCCCGACCGGCGAGCCGGACGGGGCGGGCGCGCCTGCGGGTGCCGGCCCTGCTGACGATGTCCCGATCCGCGCGCCTGGCTATCATGCCCCGCCCCCGCCCCCGCGCGACGAGATGTGGGAGCGGATCGAGGCGTCCTGGGCGCTGCGACAGGCAGCCGCTTCGGCTTCCGATGGTGCTGAAGCGGCCCACCGCTGGCGCACGGCGTCGTTTGGCCGGCGCGGCAGGACAGGTTGGGTCGCGGCACTCGCGGCGGCGGCGTCACTCGTGCTGGGAATCGCGCTCGGGCGGGGAACCCGGACCGCACCGCCCGGAGAGACGACGGCACCGACCGACACGCAGGGTCAGGTCGCCACGACCGCCGAGACCGTGGCTCCGTCCGGCGTCCTGGCCGAACGGGAGCCGCGGCAACCGGACGCTCCCTTTGCACCCGCGACCGATATCGCAAGCGCCGGAACGGCCGCAATGGCCGGTTCTGTCGGCGAGCCGGGAGGCGGGGAATCGGAAGCGGGCCACCGGGTGGCGGTTGGCACGCCGGCAGAGCCTTCAGCGGTTCAAATCGACCGACTCGAACCCGAGCACGACTATCTCACCGCCCGGCACCTCGGACGGGCCGCCAACCTGCTCACTGCCTTTCGAGCGGATCGGCGCACTCCCGCATCCGAGCAGGACCTGGCCCTGTGGGCGCGAGAGCTGCTGGTGGACACCCGCATGTTCCTGGGTCTGTCCGATTTCAGTTCACCAATCGAGCAGGTTCTGCTTGAAGACCTGGAACTCGTCCTGATCCAGATTGCCGGCCTGGGCCCCGGCGCACCGGACTTCGAGTGGGTCCTGGCGCGTGAGAGCATGGAGCGGCGGGGCACGCTTATGCGACTGCGTGCCGCGAGCGCGGAAGCCGAAACCTGACCACCAGAGAACGAGCCGCACGTTTGAATGCGGTCACAGATAGCGGAGGCAGTAACATGACGAATCGAATTGCGAAGACCACCGGCAAGAGGACGATCGCAGCCGCGGGGATGGCCCTCGCCCTTATCCTGGTGGCAGACGCAACGGTAATGACAGGCGGATCCGTGCCCGCATGGGGAAGCGGCCACCTCACGGCACAGAATGTCATGGAGGAAAGGCGATTCCTCGAGGCGAGGTCGCTGATCAACCAGACCCAGTGGCAGGAGGCCGCCACGAGATTCCGGGAGCTGCGCGCCAGCTTCCCCGGAGGATACCACGTCAGGGATTCGTTCTACTGGGAAGCCTTCGCCCGTCACCGCCTGGGCGAAAGGGAACAGGCTGTCCTGCTTCTCGACAACATGCTGGAAAGCGTTCCGGATACCATTCTGGCCGATGGACCGGATTACCATCGCATCAACGACGCGCGCCAGCTCCGTCTTCGGATTCTCGGTGAGATGGCGGAGCAGGGCGATCCTCGTGCAGCGCAGGAAGTGCTGCGCCAGTCGGAGCTGGCCATCCGACCGGCATTGGACACCGTTGTGAGCGCTATGGCGGAGGCCATGGAATCGGTTGCGACCGTGATGGCGCCGGCCATGGATTCTGTGGCGACCGTCATGACGACGACCCTGGACTCACTCGCGACCGTTGCGGTGCCGTCCCCCGACACGGTCGAGGAGGCAGCTCAACCGCTGTTTGAGCTGCTATCCGACGCGGCCGGTGAGATGGTCCTACGGGCGAACAACGTGAGATTCACTCTGTCGGATGGGGTGTTCAGGGTAACCACCAGGCGCCCATTGCCCGACCACTGTGAGGATGCATCGGTGCAGCAGGAGGCGTTGACAGCACTGATGCGCCTGGAAACGGACCGCATTGAGATCCTGCGCGGTGTGATCGACCGAGACGACGAGTGCTCCGTCAATCTCCGCGCATACGCCGTCGAGCGACTCGCGCGCGAAGAGACCGAGGAAGCTCAACGGGAACTGATCGAGCTGGCCACCAGCCATCCGAATCCGGAGACCAGACGGTCGGCCGTTCAGGGCCTGCGGCGCTTCGACACCCAGGCGGCCGTGGATGCCCTCGTGAACGTGCTGACGCAGTCGAATGACGAGGAATTGCAGGAGGCGGCGATCGCGGGGCTCCGTCGCAGCGAATACGCGGGTGCCCTCACCGCACTCGAAGCCTATGCCGCCGACGCTTCCAGGCCGGAGGGGCTTCGCGAGGACGCCATCGTGGCGCTGGGCAGACGCACCGATGTCGAAGCCGGAGTCCTGATCCGGCTCTACCCGTCACTCGATACCGAAGATCTGAAGTCCGCTCTGATCGGAAGACTGCGACGAATCGCGGAGGGAGGGAACGAGCAGGCGGAGACCTGGCTCTTCGATCTGGCATTCGACGCCGGCGAGGCGACCGGGATTCGCTCGGACGCCCTTGACGCCTGGTCGAGGAGCCCGTCGCTGGAAGTGTCGGGCCTGGTGGAGGCCTACGGTCGGTTGAGCGAATCCAGCTTGCGGGAGCGCATCTTCTACGCCCTCTATCGCAATGCGAATCAATCCGAGGACGAGGCCGACAAGACCGAGCTCGTGGCCAAGATGATCGAACTCGCCCGCATGGAACCCGATCCGGAAGTGCGCGAGCGCGCCGTGTACTGGCTGGGCAGGACGGGATCCCCGGAAGCGGTCGACTTCCTCCTCGAATTGCTGCGTGGACCCCCGCGGGATACCTTGCCAAAGGCCAGGTGATCCGAATAGATGCGGAGGTGCAATCATGGGGCGTGCGCCGACTCGGGAAATGTCTGCGATCGCGATCCTGCTGGCGGCGGCCTGCGGCGGTGGAGACAACGCCGATTCCAGCGTCCAGCCCGATGTCCCCACCTACGAGGGCGCGATCGACCTCGAGATCGGTGAATTCGAGGGCGACGATCCCTACCTGTTCACCTACATCGGCCACGTCGCGTCCGACGAACGGGACCGGATCGTCGTTGCCGACATGCGGACCAGCGAGATTCGCGTTTTCGAGCCCGACGGGGGCTTCGCCTTCCGCTTCGGCGGCCATGGCGAGGGTCCTGGTGAACTGACCGATCCCTCCTTTCTGGAGTTCGGCCCCGATGGCGGACTCTGGGTACGCGAGAGCACCCGGTTCAGCGTCTTCAGCCTTGACTCGGCGGGTGCGGAGTATCGGAGGGTCGTACGAAGTCCCAACGTCGGCATGGTCGGAGTCATCGGTCCCTTCGCCTTCGACCCGGACGGCCAGCTGATCGCCGTTGGGGCCCTGTTCGACGGCCAGGCGAGCCGGGAAGTGCGACTCCGCCTCAATGCCGACGGAAGGGTGGACACCCTCCATCTGGCCGCCGCGGAGCGCCAGTCCGCGGGCCAGGCCACGGTCC
The DNA here is from genome assembly GCA_965211645.1 of Longimicrobiales bacterium. Classification (GTDB taxonomy): domain Bacteria; phylum Gemmatimonadota; class Gemmatimonadetes; order Longimicrobiales; family Gaopeijiaceae; genus Bin94. The sequence goes on from OZ242947.1 coordinate 3,088,025, forward strand.
CGGTCGAAAGGGGGCCCTTCAGGGGTGTCTCCTACCTTCACCAGCCATTCGGACCCAGGTGGGTTCACGCTCACGCCCGCGGGGGTTCATGGGCGGAGGCGGTCACGTCCGGGTATTCGATCAACTACCATGCGCCGGACGGCACCGTGTCGGTGATCGAGGGTCCGTCGTTCCCGGGACCGTCGCTCAGTGCCGCTGACCGGGAATGGGCGCAGACCCGGATGGAGCGGGAGGTGGACCGGGCCGGGATCGCGGAGCACCCCTTCGGCATTCCCGAGCGCAAGCCACCGCTGGCGGACATGTTCTTCGACCGGCACGATCGCCTGTGGGTCGAGAAGACGCCGGTCAGCGGAGCGACGATGCGCGAGGCCGATGTCTATGACGGAACGACGCTCACCGCGAGATACCGTTGGCCGCGCCGCATTCAGGACTACCCGACGCCGTGGGCAACGGAGTCGACGCTATATGGAGTGACGGTGGATTCGCTTGGCGTTCAGCGCGTGGCGCGGGTGCGTTTCGGGCAAGCCAACTGAGCCGAGGAAACCGGGAAGCTCCAGCTTTCTGACTGGTCTATCGAACCGGTACGGGCCCGAGGGCGACGGTCAGGACGAGACCGGTACCCTATCGGGTTGTGCGATCTCGGTTGTCGAGTGCCCCGATCGATTCCGGGCCTTCCACGCGCCTGGACACCGGAGCGACGTCACCAGGCCTGTGGCGCTCGATCGTCTCTGCAAGGTCGCTCCAGCTAGCAACCAGGACGAACTGATCGGCGCCACCGACTCTGCCCAGATTGGGCCACACGGCCTGAATCTTCGGAGACAGACATTCCAGGTGCTCCATACGACTACCCCGACGCACCTACCCGACGACCACAGGGTACACTTCGTCGGTTTCCGGATCCACCAGCCATACGGTGTTCTCGTCTGGGTCGAGGAGGGGCATGACGGAGGGGTCGTCGGGGTCGTACGGATCGTCGACCTCGTCCGGGCCGGAGAACATGTCGCCGCCGAAGTACCGGTTGGGATCTCCGAACACCTCGTCCGGCAGGGGGGACGCTGTAGGTACGACCCCACAAATGCGCATCCAGTAGTCCCACGGGCCGCGCTCGATGACCCGGCGCGGAAGCAGAAACTCCAGCAGTGCAACAATGTGCTCGGACCCGAGGACCTTGTACAACCGATCGATTTCGTCGTCGCAGTCCGTGTAGAGATCACCAAGTTCGTTGAAGATGTGCGCCAGCGCCCCGGCCTCCGAATGGACCGGAGTACCATCGGCCGGATACTGCCAAAGCGCCTTTTCGCAAAGCCGATCCCACAGCCCGTCTGCGCCGCGCAGCCTGGCCACGGCGCGTCGGACCAGAGGGTCGCCGGACGGCGCAACGCGACTCTTCGGGAACGGGACCACCTCTCCTACCCCTCCGTCACATCCGCCGTCCAGGTCACCTCGACGGCGCCCTTCAGGCTGCACGCCGTCGGGCACTTTGCCACGTGGGTGGACAGCGCCCGATCCACCTTGTCGCGCGGCGCGCCCTCGGGCAGCCGGATCGTGTAGTGGGCGTGGATCCGGGTGAGCACCACCATCCGGTCCACGACCTCGTTGACGCCTTCCGCCGTCACGCTGATCGCGTCGTTCGCCATCGGGATCCCGCGCACCTCCAGTGCGCCGTTGAGCGTCCCGAGTAGTCAGCCGGCCGCAGCAGCGACCAGGTAGTCGACCGGGAGGGGGCGGTCGGGTTCCGAGTCGAGCCGGTAGTGGGCCTTGATCGGGCCGTGGACGCCGAAGTCCACCTCGGTGCCGTCCTCCAGCGTGGCGCGGCGGTGGATGCCGTCGACCTTGGCAACGGCGGCGCGTGCGGTGTAGAAGGGTTGGCTCATGCGGAAGACCTCGTCGGGAAGGGGGGAACGTGTCTCCCGAAGGTATTCGGGCGTCGGCGCCGGGGGAAGTCGGCGGCGGCTGGCGCACCGCCCGGTGAACCCGAGGCCGATTCCGCCGGGCAAAGGCTGGCCCTGTGCGTCAGCGGTTCGCTGCCGGCCCCACGATCCGCTCGTACAACTCCGGGTCCGTGGCGCCCTCGGTGTTGAACACCAGCACACGGGAGCGCTCGTCCAGGCCGAGCGCCTGGCGCAGCTCTGGATCGCCTGCCGCCTCCACCAGTCCCAGCAACCCCGCCACCCCCGACTCCCCGCCCTCGAACGGCTCCCCAAGCTCGCCCTCGGCCGCCGCCCTCATGAGCGGCGCGATGCCCCCGTCCCGCACGGTCATGAAGGCGTGCGCGCCGATGCCGACGACCTCCCACGCCAGCGGCGAGATCTCCCTGCAGCTCAGCCCACCCATGATCGTGTGGAGATCTCCCAGTGCGGCCCGCGGTTCGCCCGCCCGCCCGCTCCGGTACAGCCCGTCCGACGTCTCCGGCTCCACGATCACCGCCACTGGCCGATCCGGGCCGAGTTGCTCCCACAGGTGGCCGATCACCGCGGCCGCGAGGCCGCCGACGCCGCCCTGGATGAACACGTGGGTGGGCGGAGCCTGCAGTGCCTCCACGGCCTCCCGCACCATGACCGTGTATCCCACCATCACCACGCGCGGGATCTCCATGTAGCCCGGGTAGGATGTGTCCGAGATCACCGTCCACCCGTTGTCCCTCGCGTCGCGGGCCGCCCGGGCGACCGCGTCGTCGTATTCTCCATCCACGCGCACCACGCGGGCGCCGAACGACCGGATCGCCTCGGCGCGCACCTCGGTGACGTGCCCCGGCAGGTAGATGACCGCGCTCAGGCCGAACGTGCGGGCGCCCCACGCGACGGCGCGGCCGTGGTTGCCGTCGGAAGCACAGGTGACTGTGGGCGCCGGGTCTCCGGGACGCGCAGCGCCAGCCTCCGGCGCCATTCGGGCCTGCCTCGTGAAGCCCCGCGCCGATCCCGGCTGCCCGGTGAAGCCCGGCGCGCCCGCGCCCGTATCTCCACCCGTCATCACCCGACGCACGCCATACGCACCGCCCAGCGCCTTGAAGCTCCCGAGTCCGAAACGGCCGCTCTCATCCTTCACACCCACCCACTCCAGCCCCAACTGCCCCGCCAGATTGGGCAGCGGCCGGAGCGGAGTCGGCTCATACCCGGGCCAGGATCCGATTTCGGCGCGGGCGGCCTCGTGAGCACCGGCATCGAGAATCTTCCCGAGGCGCCCGGGGTAGGAACCGGGCGGGGCGGCTTTGGCGTTGAGCGTCCAGGGCACGGGCAGGGGCTCCGCGGCAGTGAGCAGGAAAAAACCAGTGAACCTTATTACCTTCCTTGGGCTATGGATCTGCGTCAAATGTTTGGGAGCAGTGTGAAGCTCCGCAGGCCCGAACCGCATGAAGCGCTGGCGGGCCGTACCGAGCCGTTGAGCGTGCCGGACGCACACTACGTGAGCGGGAACCGGATCAAGCCTCCATTCCCGGATGGGCTGGTGCAGGCGTACTTCGGGATGGGCTGTTTCTGGGGTGCCGAGCGGATCTTCTGGGAATTGCCGAGCGTGTATTCGACGGCGGTCGGCTATCAGGGCGGGCTCACCCCCAACCCCAACTACGCCGAGGTGTGCAGCGGACGCACGGGGCACGCCGAAGTGGTGCTCGTGGTCTTCGACCCGGACCGGATCGCGTACGCGACGCTGCTTGCCGCCTTCTGGGAGGGCCACGATCCCACCCAGGGCATGCGCCAGGGCGGCGATGTCGGCACCCAGTACCGCAGCGCCATCTACACGCTCGATGACGGACAGCGGCGGTTGGCGGAGGAGTCCCGCGACCGGTATCAGGGCCGGCTGGCCGATGCGGGCTACGGCGGCATCACAACCGAGATCGTGCAGGCACCGGCCTTCTACTATGCCGAGGAGTACCACCAGCAATACCTCGCCAAAAACCCGGGCGGGTACTGCGGACTGGGGGGGACCGGGGTGTCCTGCCCCAGCGGCATCGCCGATCTAGTGTAGGATGCCGGTGGAAGAGGCGATCCGCGCATGACGCCGGCGTCGAACCGCGCACAGAACGGCCCGGAATGGCGGGGCCGCCTGTTCGACATCATCTTCGAAACCGATGTCCACTGGGGCGCGCGGGCTTTCGATATCGCCCTGATCATCACCATCCTGGCCAGTGTCTTTGTGGTGATGATCGACTCCGTGGAGTCGATAGCGGAGTCCCACCACACGCTGCTGTACGTGCTCGAGTGGGTGTTCACCGCCCTGTTCACGCTCGAATACGCTGCCCGCCTGGCGTCGGTGCAGTCCAAGCGCCGGTACGCGCTGAGCTTCTTCGGCATCATCGATCTCCTGGCGATCATCCCCACCTACCTGAGCCTCCTGCTGCCGGGCTCGGAGTATCTGGCAATCATCAGGGTGCTGAGGGTGCTGCGCGTGTTCCGGGTGCTGAAGCTGGTGCGGTACCTCGGCGAGGCCAGGATGCTCGGGCGGGCGATGGCGGCGAGCCGCTACCGGATCATCGTATTTCTGATCACGGTGGTGACGGCGGTGGTGATCCTGGGTTCGATCATGTATCTGATCGAGAATCCGATTCCGGGGACGCAGTTCACCTCCATCCCGGCATCCGTCTACTGGGCGGTGGTGACGTTGACCACCGTCGGTTTCGGCGACATCACCCCGGCAACCACGATCGGGCAGTTCCTCGCTTCGGTGATCATGCTGTTGGGGTACGGCATGATCGCCGTGCCGACGGGCATCGTCAGCGTGGAGCTTGCGCACGCCGTCCAGACCGCGCGGGAGTCCGGCGTCCCGGCGCCGTCGGTGCTGGTGGGCGGGGAGAAGATGGTCTGCACCGGGTGCCGCAGCGCCGGCCACGACGACGATGCGCGGTTCTGCAAGAAGTGTGGGGGGACGGTCATCGCCGTCCTGCTCGAATGAGTGACGAGAGATACCCGAAGCGTGGCGAGCCGCTCCCGCCGGATGTGGGATTGGAGGACGACGATCCGCTGGCCTCGGCCCGGGAAGAGACCATCGAGGTCCTGAGCGAGTGCTTCGCGCGGGACCTGCTGACGATTGAGGATTTCGAGCGGCGGGCGGGGCTGGCGCACGGAGCCCGCACGATGACCGACCTGGGGGTGGCGATCGAGGGCATCGAGACGGGCGTTGCGGTCGCCGCTGCCCGGCAGCATCCGTCGCTGGCGCGCCTGCAGAGGGTGACGCCCGATCTCCCGGCGACGCACATTCGACCCGGTGACCTGGCGATCGCGGTCTTTGGTGAGACGAAGCGGGCAGGGCAGTGGATCCCGGCGCGGCGGACCAACGCGGTAGCCGTGATGGGGTCGGCCGTGCTGGACCTGCGCGAGGCGCAGTTCGGCCCGGGCGAGACGGCCATATCGGCGTTTGCCGTCATGGGGTCGGTCGAGATCATTGCGCCGCCGGGGCTCTACGTGGAGTGTGCCGGTTCCGCCGTAATGGGTACCTTCGAGGAGCAGCGTCAGGTCGCCGCCACGCCGTTCAGCCCGGACGCTCCGTTTCTGCGGGTAGACGGCTTCGCCCTCATGGGGTCGGTGGAGATCAAGTACCGCTACGCGGGCGAGACCAAACGCGAGGCACGGCGCCGTCGCCGGCTGGAGAAGCGCGAGGCGCGGCGTCGCCTGCGGCAGGAGCGGAAGAGGCTTCGTTAGGGACCGGCGGGAGAGGCTCCGACGCTGCCCGCATCGACTTCAAGACCGCCCGGGAGACACGGACTCGCGCGAGCCACCGCCCTTTTGCGCGCCCACGCCCAAAGCCCTAGAGTGAGCACGTTCTCACCAACTCCGCGCGTCCGCCTGCCGGCTGCCCAACCCGCGCGGTCACCTGCACCCGAGGAGGCGACCCCAACATGTTCAAAACGGAAAACCCCGGACTCAAGGTTCTGAGCTACAATGCCCTGCGCGTGGTGGCCGGTTTTCTCTTCACCCTGCACGGAGCCCAGAAGCTGTTCGGGGTTCTGGGAGGCAATCAGGTCGAAACCCTGATGAGTCTGAGGGGAACCGCCGGGATACTGGAGTTCTACGGCGGGATCCTCATCGCGATCGGCCTGTTCACAAGACCGGTCGCCTTCCTGGTTTCGGGCCAGATGGCGGTGGCGTACTTCATGGTACATGTGCCGCAGGGCTTCTGGCCGATCCTGAACGGGGGCGAGCTCGCCGCCTTCTACTCCTTCACCTGGCTCTTCTTCTTCACGCACGGGCCCGGCAAGTACTCGGTCGACGGCTGGCTGGCCTGCAGGAAGGCGGAGGCGGAGGGCTAGACCCGCGCGTTCTGATCAGGCCGGAGCGGACCGCTCAGCAGTGCTCCGCGAAGGCCGTCTGCAGGTCGCTGGCGATGGCGGGGGCCGAGCGGCCCTCGATCTGGAAGCGCTCGAGCATGAAGACCACGTCGCCGTCCTTGAGGAGGGCGATCGACGGTGACGACGGAGGGTAGCCGATCAGGTGGCGCCTGGCCGCCGCGGTGGCGTCGAGGTCCTGACCCGCGAAGACCGTAACCATGTGATCGGGCTGCCGGTCGCCCTGCAGGGCCATGGCCACGGCCGGGCGGAATATCCCCGCCGCGCAGCCGCAGATGGAGTTGACCGCGACGAGCACGGTGCCGTCCATGGCGTCCATCGCCTGCTGCACCTGCTCGGCGTCGCGAAGCTCCTGGAATCCGATGCGCACCATGTCCGCCCTCATGGGGGAGACCATCATCTCGGGATAAGGCATATTTGACGAGTCCTTCGGTAGGGGTCGATCCGTCTTTGTGGCTGTCCAAGTCTACCCGCTAACGCGGCCGGTATCCAGATGGCGGGGTGCGGGGGATCCTCTACGGCGAGGTTGCCTCCACCAGAATGTTCCGGAACACGCCGAAGCTACCCGATTGATTTCGGTCGGGTGATGTACTGGGCGATCTTTTGGGCAGCTTCGACCTTTCTCAGGCCAGTCGTGAAATACCCGTATCGCTTCATCACTCTTTCGAATGCCTCCCACGTTCCTCCCTTGATTGCATCCGGATCCCGATAGCTGGCTCGGCCCGGAACGTCTGAGGATACTCTTGGGTATGCTCCGCGGACCGCTTCCCAGTCGCCGAAATACCAAGCCTCCAATTCCTCAATGACGATGCGATTCACGATTTGCCAACTACCGCCGCCCACTTGCGAGCGGGCAGGTCGCCGGGAGCATACGGGGTAGCGCAACTCGGAGGAACGCCTCCATCGAGGGCTCTTCGACCAACAACTCCAGATGCCTGTCGGTCTCCACGCTAGTTGGGGCCGTGTGTGAGACCGCCATGCTGCGTCAACGGATCACCCACACCGAAATGTCCCTCCATCCACAAGTCTCCCAGCCGTGCGCCCTCCGAAATGAAATCCGGGATACCGGGAAGGTCGGCGGCCAGCCGGGTTCGGGTGTGACCCTGGCCATCTCGCCAAAGCACCCGTACTTCCTTGGGGAGAAGCGAATCGATGAAGAACGGAGAATGGGTGGTAACAAGCAACTGGGTGTGTTCCGACGCCGCCCGGCACTCTTCGGCCAACCCGGTCAGCAACCGGGGATGCAGGAAATTCTCGGGTTCCTCAATTCCGATGAACGGCGGCGGCTCCGGATCATACAGCAAAACCAGATAGGCCAGCATCTTCAGAGTACCGTCTGAAGCGAACCGCGCGAGGACAGGACGATCGAAAGGGGCGTCCTTGATTTGCAACAGAAGTCTGCCGTCGAGCATCGTGTCGGCGAGGACACGCTCAATTCTTGGGACCCGCGCTCGCAGCGCCTCAAAGATCCGCTCCAGCTGCTGTGGCTGTTGCTCTTCAAGGTACTGGACGACGTTCGCGAGATTGTCTCCACTCCTGGTCAATCGCTCCTGAGACCCCGCTTCCGGCTGGCCGCGCGCGCTATCCGCGGACAGATAGGATACATGCCAGCCGGTAATGAAGGTCCGAAGAGCACCGACGCGGGGGTGTTCCCGAAACTGCCCGAGTGCATTGACCGCAAGGAGATCGGGCGAACTGAGGGCAATATCGGCTCGCTGGTCCTCTTCGTCGGGTACTTCACCGCTCACTGCCTGGCCGTCCCCTCGTCGGTTCTCCAGGAAGCGAAACGGAGCCCCATAGGGTCTCCGCTTCCAGCGCAACCATTCGTAAGTGATCACCGGTCGTCCGTGGGCCTCCTCTACCGAGAGGTGGTAAGTGATCAGTGGAGACTTGGGTCGTTCGCGGTATTTGATTTCAATCGTCAACGGGCCGCTTGAACCGCGTGTCATGAGTTCCCTGGCCCGACCGCGCCGATCCCAGGCGCGTCGCAGCCCGGATTCGAAACACTCTGCCAGGAAAGCGAACACGTCAAAAACCGTGGACTTGCCGCTTCCGTTCGGCCCGAGCAACACCGTCATCGGTTGAAGGTCTTTGAAATCCACGTTCTGCAAAGCACGGAAATTCCGAACGTGCAGGCGCTCGATTCTCGCGGGTGGAACTGTCGAGGAGTTCAGCTGGATCATATCGGGTCACGGAGTTTGTGAGCGGAACAGCTCGAACGCTGACAAAACGAATCGCAAGAAAGATACGCTTCGGTCGGCCTCGGATGCCAAACAAGACTCTCCTGATGCACGCATGGCTGCCAGCGACTGGATTGGGCGGTGGGCTGGTAACACCCTCAACCCCTGCTGATATTGTATGGAGAGGAGGTGCCGATGGAAGTAGTCCGCCTGCGCGTGAACGGCGACGAGCGCGTTTGTGGGGTCCCGTCCCACTACACGCTCCTGGAAACGCTCCGCTACGGACTCGGGCTGACCGGGTCGAAGCAGGGGTGCGACAAGGGTGACTGCGGCGCCTGCACGGTGATCGTCGACGGAAAGGCCGTGCTGTCGTGCATCACACCGGTGTGGGAGGCCGAGGGGAGGGAGGTGCGCACCGTGGAGGGACTCGCGACCGGGACGGAGCCGCATCCGGTGCAGGACGAGTTCGACCTGAACGGGGCCGCGCAGTGCGGGTTCTGCACGCCGGGGATCCTGTGCAGCTCGGTCGCGCTGCTCGATCGCAATGGATCACCCACCCGCGAGGAGATCCGGGCCGCGCTCGCGGGCAACCTGTGCCGCTGCACCGGCTACGAGAAGATCTACGATGCGGTCGAGGCGGCGGCCGCGAGGCTGGTGGGCTGATGAGCAGGCGCGGCAGTTCATCGGCGCCGGGTGTGCGCGAAGGGTCGCACGAGGCACGCGCGCCTTCGGCTGACGTGCGCAGTCCCGCAGCCGGCGTTCGCGCTCCAGGGCCCAGGGCACCCGAGGCACCGCCAGCCGTGCGCCCACCCTCGCCGAACGGACCCGGCGGTGCGGACGGGAAGGACGCGGAGCTCGCCACCATCGGCCGCCGCATGCGCAAGATCGACGGATTCGCCAAAGCCAGCGGGCGCGCGCGCTATACCGACGACATCAAGCTCCCGGGCATGCTGCACGGCAAGATCCTGCGCAGCCCGCACCCCCACGCCCGCATCGTCGCGATCGACACCTCCCGCGCCGAGGCGCTGCCGGGGGTACACGGCGTCGTGACCGGCAGGGACATGCCCGTCACTTACGGCATCATCCCCTGGACGCCCGACGAGTATCCGCTCTGCGTAGACAGGGTGCGCTACGTCGGCGATGGCGTGGCCGCGGTCGCGGCGGTGGACGAGGACACCGCCATCGCCGCCCTCGACCTGATCGACGTTACCTACGAGGAACTGCCCGCCTACCTCGATCCGCACGAAGCCATCGCCGCCTCGGACGGCCCGTACATCCACGAGCCCCGCAAGCCGGGCAGGAACGGCAACATCACCAAGGTGGTCGAGCTCGCGTTCGGCGATGTCGACGGCGGTCTGGCGAGCGCCGACCTGGTCGTCGAGGGCGACTACTTCTTCGAGGGGACGACCCACACGCCCATCGAGCCCCACTGCGCGATCGGGCTGGCGGAGCCGAACGGAAAGCTCACCGTGTGGTCGGCCACGCAGGTCCCGCATTACCTCCACCGCGAGCTCGCCCGCGTGCTGCATGTCGATCCCGCGCTCGTGCGTGTCATCCAGCCCCCGGTGGGCGGCGCCTTCGGCGGCAAGTCCGAACCCTTCGACCTCGAGTTCTGCGTGGCCAAACTGGCCATGATGACCGGCCGTCCTGTCAAGATCCTCTACACGCGCGAGGAGGTCTTCTACTCCCACCGGGGACGCCATCCGTTCCATATGCAATACCGCACCGGCGCCACCAGGGAAGGCATGCTCACATCGGTCGACGCCGACATCGTTCTGGACGGCGGCGCCTACGCGTCCTTCGGGCTGGTGACGACCTACTACTCCGGACAGCTGCTGACCGCCCCCTATCAGATGCCCGCCTACCGCTTCCACTCCACCCGGGCCTACACCAACAAGCCCGCCTGCGGACCGAAGCGGGGGCACGGGTCCGTGCAGCCGCGCTTCGCCTTCGAGGTGCAGCTCGACCGCATCGCCGAAGCGCTCGCAATCGACCCGATCGAACTGCGCCGGCGCAACTTCCTCGGCTCCGACACCCGCACGGTCAACGACCTGCGCGTCACCTCGAACGGCTTCCTGGAATGCCTCGACGCGGTGGAGCGCGCGAGCGACTGGAAGCGCAAACACGGCCGCCTCCCGTACGGGCGCGGCGTCGGCGTGGCCGGGTCGACCTACATCACCGGAACCAACTACCCGGTCTACCCCAACGAGATGCCGCAGTCGGGCATCCAGCTGCAGGTCGACCGCTCGGGGCGCGTCGCGGTCTTCTCCGGCGCATCCGAGATCGGCCAGGGCGTCGACTCGATGGTGACGTACGTCGTGGCCGAGGAGCTGGGCGTCCCGCTCGAGCACATCCGCGTGCTCGCCGGCGACACCGACTTCACGCCGGTCGACCTCGGCGCCTACTCGTCGCGCGTCACGTTCATGCTCGGCAACGCCTGCATCGACGCCGCCCGGCGGATCAAGGCGATGGTGCAGGAGGCGGTGGCCGAAGAGTGGGGGACGAAGCCGCGTGAGGTGCTGCTGGCGGGCGGCCTGGCGGTGATGGCCGGCGACACCGGTACCAGCATGCCCCTGCGCGAGGCCTTCAACCTGGCCGAGGCGAAGTACGGCACCCTCGGTGCGACCGGCTCCTACAACACGCCCAAGGACGTGCACGGGAGCTACCGCGGGGCGACCATCGGCGCCTCCCCGGCCTACTCCTTCACGGCGCACGTGGCCGAGGTGGAGGTCGATGCGGAGACGGGGTTCGTCACGGTCGAGAAGATCTGGATCGCCCACGACTGCGGGCGCGCCCTGAACCCGGTCCTGGTGGAAGGGCAGATGGAGGGATCGGCGTACATGGGCTTCGCCGAAGCGCTCATGGAGGAACAGATCTTCAAGACCGCCGACCAGGGCCGCGCGGGGCTCCACAACGCGCCCTCGCTCCTCGACTACCGGATTCCGACCAGCCTGGACACCCCCGCGCTCGAATCGCTGATCATCGAGTCGATCGACCCGGAGGGGCCGTACGGGGCGAAGGAAGCCGGCGAGGGCCCGCTCCATCCGTCGATCCCCGCGATCGCCAACGCGATCCACGACGCGGTGGGAGTGCGCATGAACTCGCTGCCGTTCTCGCCGCCGCGGGTGTGGCGGGCGATTCGGGAAGCCGGGAAGGGGCGGTCGGGGTGAGGCGGTGGACTGTCCGCGCGGGCGTGCTAGCTGCCGCAACAGCCGTGGCGACCGCCGCCCCCGGTGCCGCAGGGCCCCAGGAACGCCCGCCGGGCGGCACGGCCAGGGACTGGGAGATCGCCCGCGAGCAGGTGGCCTGGGCCGTCAACGCCCGTCGCCAGCACGACATCACGGAGTTCGGCGAGCTGCTCGGCGCGATCGGCGAGCGCCTCGTCGGAACGCGCTACGAGCCCCATACCCTCGAAATCCCCGGGCCCGAGCGTCTGGTCATCAACCTCGAAGCGCTCGACTGCGTCACCTTCGTCGAGAACGTGCTGGTCATGGCCCGCCTCGCGTGGGCGGTGCCCGCCGGGCTGGCCGATGATCCGGCCGGGCTGGTCGAAGACCCCGCCGAATTCGAGACGGCCTATCGGCGCGAGCTGACCGCGATCCGGTATCGTGGCGGCGACCTCGACGGATACCCCAGCCGCCTTCACTACTTCAGCGAGTGGATCGCCGACAACGACGCGATGGGGCTCGTGGAGGCGATTTCGCGCCGGTTGGGTGGTGTGGAGGACGAGTCGCCGATCGATTTCATGTCGACGCACCCGGATGCGTACCGGCAACTGGCCGATCCGGGCGCGCTTGCGGAAATCACCGCCATGGAGGCCCGGCTCGCGGGCGTCCCGCGCCACTACCTGCCCGAGCACGGCATCGCAGCTGCGGCTCCGGGAATACGCGAAGGCGACGTCATCGCCGCGACGAGCACGGTGGCCGGGCTCGACATCGCGCACACCGGGATCGCGGTCCGGCGGGGCGGCGTGCTGCGGCTCCTCCACGCGCCGCTGGTGGGATCCCACGTCCAGATCAGCGAAGAATCGCTCGCCGAGCGGATCCTGCGGATCGAGGGGCAGGACGGGATCATGGTGGCGCGGCCGCTTCCGCCGGGCCCGCCGCCGCGGTAGCTGCATGCTGCGGCTCCATCCCTTCCGGTATCACCGTCCCGAGACGGTCGAGGACGCGGTCGGGCTGCTCGCAGGCTTCGGCGAAGACGCCATGCCGATGGCGGGCGGTACGGACCTGATGCCGAACATGAAGCACCGCCTCTTCACGCCCGGTCATGTCGTCTCGCTGAACCGCATCGCCGCGATGAAGGGCGTCGCTCTCAGCCCAACGGGCTCCCACCTCAGGATCGGTGCGCTCGAGACGCTCGCCGACGTTTCGGCCAACCCGCTCGTGCGGCGGCACTTCCCCGGGCTCGCGGATGCGGCGGGGCTCGTCGCGGGGCCGCAGCTGCGCAACATGGGGACGATCGGCGGAAATGTCTGCCTCGACACCCGCTGCACCTACTACAACCAGACCGAGTTCTGGCGGGGTGCGCTCGGGTACTGCCTGAAGAAGGACGGGACCGTGTGCCACGTTACCAAGGTCGGCGCCAGGTGCGTGGCGGCGCACTCGGCGGACACGCCTCCGAACCTGATCGCGCTGGACGCCGATTTGAGGCTGGCGGGGCCCGGCGGGGTCCGCACCATCCCTGCCGCCGACTTCTTCATCACGGACGGGATCTGGAACACGCGGCGGGCCAGGGACGAGATCCTGACCGGGATCGCCATTCCTGTGGGTGGGCGTGGGCGGCGGAGCGCGTATCGCAAGCTGCGGCAGCGGCATTCGATCGACTTCCCGCTTCTTTCGGTTGCGGCTGTCTGCGATTTTGATGAAAAAGGCGGCGTGGAACGTATTAAAGGAGTTGTGTCGACGCTGGGCGCGCGGCCCCGGGTGTTGGCCGGCTGGGACGAGATCGCGGTCGGCGAGCGGCTTGGGCGAAGGGTGATGGACGCTTTGGCCGAACGTGCGTATGCGCAGTGCCGGCCGCTGGAGAACATCATCGTCGATGCGGAGTGGCGCCGGGCGATGGTGCGGGTTTATGTCAAGCGTGCGTTGGGCGAACTGGCTGGTCAGTCCAACTAGCGGAGCAAAAGCGGAGTGGGAGTGATGGCAGAGAGCGACGTCTTCTATCGGGAACGGACCTGGGCGCCGGCCTGGGTGATGGTGCTTCTGTTGACGGTCTGTCTGGCGGCTGCCGGCGCGGTGGCCTACGATCTCTACGAATCGGGCTGGGGCGCAGACGGGTCCATCTCGATGCTTGGCGCGGGTGCGGCCATGGCGGCCTCGCTCGGCCTCCCGGTCCTCATCGGAATGCTCTTTGCGCGTCTCGATGTCGAGGTGCATGGGGACCGGCTCCAGGTCGCGTTCGGTCCGGCCCACCTGTTCCGCAAGCGCATCCCCTTCACGGACATCGACACCGTGCGGGGGCTGACCTACCGGCCGCTGCGCGAGTTCGGCGGGTGGGGGATCCGTCCGCGGGGAGGCAGGACCGCGTGGACGATCCGCGGCAACCAGGCGGTGAAGGTCACCCTGAAGAGCGGCAAGGAAGTGTACGTCGGGTCGCTCTTCCCGCAGCGGCTGGAGGAGCGCATCCGCACGGCGATGAGGGCGGCCAGGACGGAATAGCCGGCAGCCGGCGCACGCCAGGGTGCCGACGGCGGACCGGCACCGACCCATCGCCACCGGGCAACCGCGGACCTACGCGCGCTCGAACACCATCGCAAAGCCCATTCCGCCCGCCGCGCAGACGGTCAGCATCCCGAACTGGCCGTCGCGCCGCCGGAGCTCGTGCAGGAGCGTAGTCGTGAGGCGGCCGCCGGTCGCGCCGAAGGGGTGGCCGATCGCGATGGAGCCGCCCATCACATTGATCGCCTCGGGATCGGGGTGACCCACCTTCGCGTTGCGGCCCAGTTCGCGGCGGCAGAAGTCATCCGAATCCCACGCCTGCAGGTTGGAGAGCACCTGGGCGGCGAAGGCTTCGTGCATCTCGAGGAGGTCGATGTCGGCCATGGTCACGCCCGCGCGATCGAGGGCGATGGGGGCGGCATAGGCGGGCCCCTGCAGGAGCTGGCCACCGGGATCGAGCGCCGTGACGGCGTAGCTGCGGACGTAGCCGAGGGGTTCGAAGCCGAGGTCACGGGCCTTCTGCGGCGAGGCGAGCAGGACGGCGGAAGCGCCGTCGGTGAGCGGGGAGGCGTTGCCGGCGGTGACCGAGCCGAACTCGCGGTCGAAGACGGGACGCAAACCGGACAGGGCCTCCAGGGATGTGTCGGCACGGATCCCGTTGTCGCGCTCGACGGTGACCTTGTAGCGGGGCGGGACGTAGAGCGGGGCGATCTCGGCGGTGAGGCGGCCGTCCCCGGTCCCGGCGTGGGCCTTCCGGTGCGATCCCAGCGCCCATTGGTCCTGATCCTCGCGCGATATGCCGTTTTCCTTGGCCATGCGCTCCGCGGCCTGTCCCATCGACTCGCCCGTGGAGTACTCGGCGATGGCGGGGGCGACGGGAATCAGGTCGCGCGGACGGAGGCGGGTGAAGGCGCCGATGCGGGCACCGAGCGTCTTGGCGCGGGAGGCTGCCACCAGGGTGCCGGCGAGCCGGTCGGAGGCGAGGATCGGGATGCGGGAGAGACATTCGGCGCCGCCCGCGATCACCACGTCGGCGGTCCCCGTCTCGATGAGGTTGACCGCGTCGGCGATGGCCTGATTCGCCGAGGCGCAGGCGCGCGAGACGGTCACCGCGGGGACGCGGTCCGGGAGCGTGGCCAGACCGACTTCGCGCGCCAGGTTGGGGGCCTGGGCGTCGTGGACGACGGTGCCGAAGATGAGGTGGTCGACCGTTTCGGGGGGCAGTTCGGTCCTGGCGAGGAGCTCCATGACCGCGTGCCGGCCGAGATCGATGGTCGTGAGGCCGCGGAAGTGCGTGCCGGCCCTGACAAAAGGGGTCCGGCAGCCCGCGATGATGGCTGTCTTCATGTGAGATCCTTCCCCGGAAGGCCGCTCCGCGCCACCTTACGACTTTCGGGGGTCCGTGCACCTGACCAGGCTCCGGACGATCCGATCCCGCCCATAACGATCCCGCAGCGCACGAATACACCGGTGAAAGCCGTCGAGTTCAACGTAACCATTCCGGGCTACATCCTGGCAAAGAGTGTGGGGCGCGTCAGCGGATCGTTCGTGTACGGGCGGGGCTCCAGGCTGCGGCTGGTCGACAGGGCGCCTCCAGCCATTCCAGGCGATGATTGGGTGAGGATCGAGGTCCTGTTGTGCGGGATCTGCGGCAGCGACCTGGGGAACGTGTCGTACAAGTCGAGCCCCGCGATGGAGCCATTCGGGTCGTTCCCGGCTGTGCTGGGGCACGAGATTCTGGGGCGCGTGGCTGAAGTCGGCGCAGGGGTCACCCACGTTGCGGTGGGAGACCGGGTGGTGGTGGACCCGATGCTGCACTGCGAGGTGCGGGGTTGGGACAAGACTTCGTGGTGTCCGTCCTGTGCGTCCGGGGCCCATTCCACCTGCGAGATGGCCGGCGAGCAGGGCGCGCTGGAGATGGGCGGGGATGGCCTGGCGGCCGGGCTGACCATCGGCTACCACAAGGACCTGCCGGGCGGGTGGGGCGAGGAGATGATCGCGCATCGGCGTCAGGTCTTTCCGGTGCCGGGTGGGATCGCGGATCGGGTGGCGGTGCTCACCGAGCCTCTGTCCATCGGGGTGCATGGCGTGCTGCAGAGTGGGGCGTTGCGTTCGCGGGGTCCGATCCTGGTGATCGGCAGCGGCGCCATCGCATTCGGCACGATCTGGGCGCTGAGGACGCTGGGGTACGCGGGCCGCCTCGTGGCGCAGGCGAAACGCCCGCACGAGGTGACAATCGCGTCCGGGCTCGGGGCGGACGAGACGATCACGCCGGGGGACGAGGCCCGGCAGGCGCTGATCGACACCGGCGCCATGGCGTACATGCCGGTCGTCGGCCCCGAGGTCTACGCGGGTGGCGGGTTCGAAAGCGTGTTCGACTGCGTGGGCAACCGGTCGAGCCTGATGCAGTCGCTCGGCTTCGCGTCTCCCCGGGGCCAGGTAGTGGTCCTGGGGTGCGCGGGCGAGATCCGCAAGCTGGACCTGACCTTCCTGTGGGCGAAGGAACTGCGGCTTCAGGGCTACGTGGGGTATGGGGTCGAGTCCTGGGGAGAGCGCCGCGCGCACACCTTCGAAGTCACACTGGAACGCCTGCTCGCCGATCCGCGCGTGCTGGAATCGCTGGTGACCCACGTGTTCCCGCTTGACCAATACCGGGACGCCGTGCGCGCCGCGTATGACCACCGCCGCAGCGGGGCGGTGAAGGTGGCGCTGCGGCCCTGACCTGGCTCACGGACTGCTATGGACGGCCGAGTTGGTACATCGCCACCGTTTGGACCCCCAGTTCATCCACCTCCACACCGAGAGCGTAGTCGGCGCCGAACTCGAGCACATTGAGGCGCGGGGGTTGCGTGAGGTGGCACAAAAACGTGCCGTCGGGCTGGAACCCCATGAACCTGGGCCGGTCCTGCCCCGGTCTCTGGTATGGCAGGATCCATAGCCGGCCGTCCCGTCCCAGCATGATGTAGGTGAAAGCGGGAAACTGCTCGGCCACGGGAATCTCCGGGTCGACCCGTACGTCGTCGAGTGGACTCCATCGATCCGAGTCGCGGCCTCCCCGGCTTTCCACGTAGCTGTCGCGCCATTCCCTCACGTCTGCCGGGGTTACCTCTCTGCCGGGCGCGGACCAGCGCACGATGCGACGAAGCTGGAATTCGTGATCCAGCAGCCGGACTTCCGGATTCCCTCCGTGACCGATGGCAACCGTGGTCCCGACCGCGTCGGCCATGGCACGAGAGGCAAAGTGTGGTCGGAGCACGAGGTTGATGCCCAGAGCGTCGGACTTGTCGGTCATCCCGTGGGCCACGTCCGGAACGCGGGCAATCGTGCTCATCAGGCGACCGTCCGTGTCGTGAGCTTCGACGATGAGCGTATCGGGTATCACAAAGCTCGGTTCGGCGGGACCGCCATTCCGGACGTTGACCGAGATGCCGTTGTCCAGCACGCCTCCCAATCGCGACGAGTTGCGGTAGATCGGGGTCATCGGCACCGCCTTGACGAACTCTCCAGCCGACGTGAAGACGTTGTAGCGCCACGGGCGCCAATCCCCGGCCCAGAGCGTGTCGCCGGGGAGCACCCACAGGAACCAGGCGTTGCTGAACTCTCCCGGACCCTCGCCTGAGCCGCCCATCGAACGCAGATGGCGACCGTCTTCGGCAAAGACCCGGATCTCGTTGCTGTGCCTGTCGATCGCGGCGACGGATCCGTCCGAAAGGCGTACCAGGCCAATGACTTCGCTGAACAGGAGACTCTCGTCGTCACCTTCCTCTCCGACGGTGAACACCGGCTCGTCGCTCAAGCTGCAGGTTGCATCCGCGCCGAGCGGATCGCTCGTCACGATCTGGACGCCGGCGCTGTCGGCGGTCATGTCACCAGGGGCGGTGTCGTCAGATTCACAGGCGGCGAAGACGAAGGCCGTGGCGGACAAAAAGCCTGGGATCAGGTGGGAAGCGGCACCTCCGGGGTGCGAAGGGATCGGTGTGGACATCGGGTTCTCCCGTGATGGCGATGCGTCGATTCTCCGTGATGGCGGCCCTGCAAACGCAGAGCAGAGCTTTGAGGGCGCGAATAGTAAAGAGAACACGACGTTTTGTAATGTAAACATTACGATGGATCCAAATGGGCGGAGCGGTCCAACATCACTGCTCGAAAGCTGCGGGGGCTTTGCCCACGGCTGTTACGATTGGCGCGTTTACATCATACTCCGCTCTGTCGTGCTCCGCAGCACCACCCTCGCGTCGACGGGCACCACGCGCTCCGGATATACGAAGAGCGGGTTGACCTCGACCTCGGCGATGTCCGGCCACCGCATCACGCAATCGGCGACCGCGCCGGCTGCGTCGACGATCGGGTCCAGCCGCACGGCCTGCCTCCCACGCGCACCGGTGAGCAGTGCCTTCACCTTCAGCTCGCCCAGCGCGGCTTCGATCTCGCCGGCGCCCACCGGCAGAACGCGGTGCGCAACGTCGCGCATCACCTCGACCCAGATCCCGCCGGCTCCGACGGTGAGCACGGGTCCGAGCTGGAGATCCCGATAAGCGCCCACGAGCAGTTCGGCGACCGGAGACGCAAACATCGGCGATACGGTCGCGGAGCACTCGTCGTGCGGGAGCGCGTGGGAACGGGCATGGGCACGAGCGTTTGCGGCGATCCTCTCGAAGGCGGCCCGGGCCTGATCACCGCCCCTCACATTCAGGTACACCCCGTGCGCATCCGACTTGTGGGTGATGTGGCGTGAGAGCAGCTTGACCGCGACGGGCCCACCGATTCTCTCGGCTGCGGCCGCCGCCTCGTCGGCGGAGTGCGCGACTTCCAACCGCTCGAATCCCAGCCCGGATGCAGCGAGGAGTTCCCGCGACTCCGTTTCGGTAAGGGTGATGCGATCCTCGTTGCGCACCGCGCGAATGACGGGGTGCGGCTTCGCGCACGATTCCCCTCCGGCGCCCCGTGGCCGATCCGGATCGGCCACCGTGCCAGGTGTTCCGCTTTCGATTCGCCGCCGCGCCACAAGTCCCTCCCCACGCCGGCGCAACTCCGCCACCGCCCGGCAGGCCACCTCCAGCGACCCGATCACGGGCACATGAGCCTCGCGAAACGCATCGAGCGCGCCGCTGGAATGCGACGCGTACTGGGAGTGAACCACGAGCCCCTTGTCCCGCTCACGCATCAGCGCCGCCATCGATCGGGCCGCTTCGGCCTCGACGTCCGCGAGCGCCTTCGAAAAGCGAATCCCGTACCCGCCGAAGAGACCGACCACCAGCACAGCGCCGACGGAGGGATCGGCAGCGATGAACTCGAGGGCGCCGGCGAACACGCCGGGATCCGCGTCGGCCGCGCCGGCCACGTCGACGGGTGTGCGTACCGCGGCAGCCGGGCCGAGACAGGAGCGCAACGCGGCCGATGTCTCCCGGCCGAGGGTCGCCAGAGGCACCCCCATCTCGTGCAGGGTGTCCACGGCCAACGTGCTCTGACCTCCGCCGTCCGAAAGGATGGCGACGCCTGTTCCGGGGGGGCCACAGGACTGTGATGCCAGTGCAGCAGCCACCGGCAGCAACTCGTCGGTGCGCCGGACCTCGACGACTCCGGCCTGGGCGAAGCCGGCGCGCAGGCGGTCGTAGGGCCCCGCGATCGCACCGGTGTGCGACAGCGCCGCGTGGGCGCCGGCCGCCGTGCGGCCCGACTTGATGACGACGACGGGCTTGCGGCGTGTGACGGAAGCGGCGGCGCGGAGCAGGGAGCGGGGATCCTTGCAGCCTTCGATGTGCGCGATGATCACCTCGGTGTCGGCATGGTCGCCGAGGAAGGCGAGCACCTCGCCGAACCCGACATCCGCTTCGTTGCCGAGTCCGCAACAGATGGAGATGCCCAGCCGGGAGCCCTCGGTGACCTGGGTCATCAGGTCCAGCGCGATATTGCCGGACTGCACCAGCAGCGCAATGCCGCCGGGACGGACGCCGCGCGCGCCGATGAGGTTGACGCCCATCGGCAGGTTGAGGAGGCCGGAGGTGTTCGGGCCGATCACGCGGACGCCGCCGTCGCGCGCCGAGCGCCGCAACCGCGCCTCCAGTTCGGCCCCAGCCGCGCCGGACTCCCCGAATCCGACCGCGAGCACCACCGCGCCGGCAACGCCGCGCTCGCCGCAGGCCCGCACCAGATCCGGCACGGTGGCCGCCGGCGTGCAGATCACAGCCAGATCCACGGACTCCGGCAATTCCTCCACAGAAGCATGCACCGCATGACCGAGCAGACGGCCGCCCCTGGGGCTGACCGCGTAGACGCGACCCTGATAGCCGGAGTCGCCAAGGGCGCGCAGAATCTGGTGGCCCCGCTTCGTGGGGTTGCTGCTGGCCCCGACGACGGCGATCGAGCGTGGCTCGAAGATCGGGCCGAGCGTCATCTCCCCTGAAAGTTCGGCGGGCGTTTTTCGTGGAACGCGGCCAGGCCTTCGCGCCAGTCGGAGGTTTCGAAGATCCCTTCCAGGGCGGCCTTCTCGCGCTCCATCGCCTCTTCACGCGACAACTCCGCCGCGGGGCCGATCAGTTGCTTTGCCGCGGCCAGCGGGATGGGCGCCCGGCGCGCGAGGCGGCGAGCCAGCCGCGTGGCTTCGGGCAGCACGTCCTCCGCGGGAACGGCGCGGTTCACGACCCCCATATCGGCTGCGTCGGCGCCCGAGAAGAAGTCTCCCAGGAAGATGATCTCGCGGGCTTTCGTCACGCCCACCCGGTTCGAGAGCGTGTAGACCGCACCGCCCCCCACGAAGGTGCCCAACGCGATCTCGGGCAGGCGCAGCCTGGCGTCGGCGGCCACGATCGCGAAGTCCGCCGACAGCGCCAGCTCCAGCCCCGCGCCGATCGCGTGGCCGTTCACCGCCGCGACAACCGGCGTGCCGATCGTCTGGATGAGGTGGTTGGCGCGCTGGGCGACCGCTGCGTAGTGGCGCCGCTCGTCCAGGGTCATTTCCCTGTCGCGGTGCTCCTTGAGATCGGCGCCGGCGCAGAAGGCGCGTCCGGTGCCGGTGAGGATCACGCAACGGATGTCGCCGTCCGCCTCGGCGCGCTCCAGTTCGCGCATCAGGCCTTCGTACAGCCCGACGTTGACCGCGTTGAGGCGGTGGGGCCGGTTCAGCGTCAGGATCAGGAGCGCGCCGTGGCGAGACGCGAGGACCTCACTGCCCGCCATCGGAGGCCTCGCCGCGGTACAGCGCGCCGCTACGCAGCAGTGAGCGCCCGGCCAGCGCCATCGTGGCCTCGCCGTCGCGCACCGCGAAGGTCCCGTTCACGAGCACGTGCACCGTCCCGCGAGAGTACTGGTGGGGGTTCTCGTAGGTCGCCATGTCGTCCACGGCCTCCAGGTCCAGAACGGTGATGTCTGCCGCGTAACCCTCGCGGAGGTACCCGCGATCGTCCCATTGGAGGAAGTCGGCCGCGAGGCCGGTCATGGAGCGCACCGTGAAAGGCAGCGTGATCAGCTGCTCGTCGAGCACCAGGTCGCGGATCTTCCTGGTGAACGACCCGAACGCGCGGGGGTGCGTGACGGGCCGCGTCGGGCCCGGATCGCGGCCGTCGGTACAGGTCATCATCCAGTCCCGCTGGGCCAGATCGCGGAGGTTCTCGCCGTCGTAGAGCCCCAGATTCATCACCGCTGCGTTCCCGTCGCGCAGGATCCGGCGGGCGGTCGCAGGCGCGTCCAGCCCCCACTCGTCGGCGACCTCCTGCAGCGTCTTGCCGTTCAGGTCGGGCCGCCGGTCCGCGAAGAGGATGCGTTCGGCACCTCCCCGGATCGCGAGCATCTCCCGCGTCTGCGCATCGATGATCCGCACCGTGTCGGGGTGGTCGAAACGCCGCACCATCGCCGCGTCGCCCCCGGCAGCGGCCCATCCAGGGAGCGTGTACGACCGCAGGTTCGACTGGGTGGCGGTATACGAGTGATGCGCCCCCGCGACCTCGACCCCGCGCTCCCGGGCGGCCTCGATCAGCGCGGCCCCCTCGTGCGCCCGCCCGTAGTTGTGAGCCCCCTGGGCGTTGAAGTGGCTGAAGATGACCTTGGTCCCCGCCTCCTCCCCGATCCGGATCCCCTCCGCGATCGACTCCAGATAGCCGAACGGAGGGTAGGCGGCGCCCAGGTCGCGGTCGTGCGTGTCGTAGATGGCCCCCGGGTACTCCGCGGCGACACGGTTCAGCTCGATGACTTCCTCCGTCTCGGCATAGTTGCCCGGCAGGTAGAACAGCCCCGACGACAGCCCGTACGCGCCCTCCTCCATGCCCTGGCGCACCAGCCCCCTCATCTCGTCGAGCTCCTCGGCAGTGGGTGCGCGGTCCTCCATCCCCATGACCCACGCCCGCACCGAGTTGTGCCCCACGAAGAGGAACGCGTTCACGCCGATTCCGTCCTCCTCCCAGGCTGCAAGCTGCGCGCCGACCTCCGCACTGCCGCCCCCGTCCATCCCCAGCGCCACGCTCGTGATCCCCTGAAAGAGGAAGGCGCGCGCGTCGCGTCCATGATCCGCGTTCAACTCGGCGTGCGAATGCATGTCGATGAAGCCCGGCGTGACCACCAGCCCGGTCGCGTCGACGGTATCGGCGGCGGTCATCCCGGCTTCGGCCGCGTCGCCCACGAACACGATGCGATCGCCGACAACCGCGACATCGGCGTCGACGGATTCGCCCCCGGTGCCGTCGAGCACCGAACCGCCGGCGATCAACAGGTCGGCCGGGCCGTCGTCCGGGGCGCAGGCGACGAGCGTCAGGGCCAGCAGGAAGAACGCCGGGGCGCGTACTCCGTTGGAACTTCGGAAAGGCGGGGGCTCAGCCCTGAGAACAGTGCGTGTCATGCTCGGCAATATAGGCGGGTGCGCACGGGGGTTGCCAGCAGGATTTGTCAGCGGGACTGGCGGACACCGACGCAGGCGAAACGGAGGCGAAGGAAACCCGCCGCAGCCCGCACGTCTTCACTCTGCGGGCCGGAAGGTCAGTTCCCGGAATACCTCACGAAAAACACACCGCCTTCCATGGAGGTCACTGCGATCACTCCGCTGTCGAAGAAGGGGTAGTTGCTCCAGCTGCCCGTGAATCCGGGCTCGTCTTCGCCGGCGGGCTCCACATCGAAGAACGCGACTTCGGTCGGGTTCTCACGGTCGCTGATGTCCAGGATCCGCAGTCCGGCCCGATAGTTGGACTGGTACAGAAGATCGCCGTCCACGTACAGGTTGTGATCCGAGGCGGCGGTCTTCCCCATGAATTGGTTGGCGAGGATGGGGTCGTCGAGATCCTTGACATCCCAGACCAGTGTTCTGGTTTGAGACAGGCCCAGGAGCTCGTCGAATTCGTCGTTCATGTAGAGGTATTCGTGAGCTGCATCCAGCCAGAGCTGATGGGTGTAGCCGGAATCGGGGTATCTGGCCACCGAGATGGCGAATGGCGCATCCTTGTCGGTGACGTCTGCGATGCTCAACGCCGTCTCGTTCGCTCCGAAGCAGACCTCGTTGCCCCGGTAGTTGGAGTCGGGGCCTCCATAGACCACGCACATGGCATCGTGGGTGTAACCGGTTTCGTTGCGTCCGGTAGAGCTGTCCGCGAAACAACCGGCGAACTGCGGATTGAGCGGAGAGCGAATGTCGATCATGTGCAGCCCGCCCCCACAAGTCTCGCCACCGCTGTTGCTGCCCACGGCATAGGCGAACCCGGTCTCTTCGTTGATCACGATGTTGTGGGTGCTGGCGATGTTGTCGTAGTGGGCCGTCGCCGAGAAAGTGACCGGCGCGCTGCCGCCCTGGCGCAGCTGCGTGAGGTCGAAGACCTGCATCCCGTGCGGCCCGGCCCCATCGGAGACGATGAAGGCATGGTCCTGGTAAACCTTGATATCGCGCCACACGCTGGAAGTCGCTCCCTGCGTCATCGGCAGCACGCCCATATGCACCGGGTTCTGCGGATCTCCGAGCGACACGAAGGAGGTGCCGCTGGAATGTCCCACCAGCGCCCATTCGGTACCGGTCACCGGATCGGTCCATCCCCAGAGGTCGCTTACCAGGGACTGAGCGTCGATCTGGTGCATTTCCAGCTTCGAAACCAGATCTATCCTCTCGCATGGGTACTGGTTGGCCCTGCCGGATTCACACTTGCCCAGGAACGTGGGAGCGGGCGGTTCGGGTGGGGGGACCGTGGGCGGATCGGTCCCTCCGTCAGCGCAGGCGGCCAGGGTCAGCACCCCAAGTAGGGGCGTCAAGCCTGGCGACGTTCTGTGATACACGGTCTCTCCTGCGCGTTTCCGGGTGCGCCGCTCCGCGGCACGAGGGCATGAGTGAATCCTATCCCGCCTGAGACAGGAGAGTTCCATTCAGGCGCTACCCGTTGCCAGCGGCCGACAACAGCCACCATCCAGAGCCATTGTACATTTTCCCGGCACCGGACGCCACTCTCTTGAAAGCTGCCCAGCCCGGTTGTTATGGGTGACGCAGATCGACCACCAGGCGCGGATTGACCGACATCTCCATGATGCGGTAGTCCAGGCTGCCGCTCGTTCCCAGGAGCCACCTCACCTTGCCGTCCGCGTCGCAGGCCTGCACCGCATCGACGAGTGCCGGAAAGCCGGTCGAGCGGCTCCGATCCCGGACCAGAGGGGAGCCGCCATCGTTGGACACGGCGCGTTCGAACTCGACCACGAGGTGTGCGGGCGCCTCGGATGCGGATTCGGTCCCGTCACATCCGCCGCCGGCTTCCGTCGACATTGCCAGCCGATAGCCGGGAAGCGCCGGAGAGAACGAGAACGTCACGCGATCGAAGCCCCGTGAGCGGTCGGTGCCGACCGCCGTGAGCTGCGCGGGCGCGTCTTCGGGGTCCGGGTCTCGCGAGATCCTGTTGCTGGTCCATGGGAGGCTGAGCGCGACCTCCGACGGCTCCAGCTCTCCGTAGTCGGCGTCCGTCATGGTTTGACGCGGGCTCTCCGTGGAGACCAGCGGATCGGGTGCGGGCGGCTCCGCTTCCTCTGCATCGCCGCCGCAGCCGAGGGCCGCGGTAACCAGCAGAAGGGCGCCAAGGCGTTGCAGGTCAATCCCTGATGATGCGAACAATCGATGTCCTCTCGTGATTGAAATGTCTTTGCGGCGCCTCGAGATCGCGACTTCAGGAAAGCAGGAGTTCTCTCGCTGTCCGGACCCCTTCGGCCAACCGATGCACTTCTTCGTTGCTGTTGTAAAGGTAGAAGGATGCCCGGGTCGTAGCGGACAACCCATAGCGATCGACCACCAGCTGGGCGCAGTGGTGCCCCGCCCTTACCGCAATTCCCTGCGCATCCAGGATGGTCGCCAGGTCCTGCGCCGACGTCCCGTCGATTACGAACGGAATCACCCCGGCCCGTTCCGCGGCGTCGCGCGGTCCGAGGATCCGGAGGTCATCCACTTCGGAAAGCAGACGCATCGCGGTGCGCGCAAGCCCCATCTCGTGCTCGTGAATCGCCTCCAGGCCAACGCCGTCCAGGTAGGCGGCCGCCGCCGCCATGCCCACGGCTCCCGCGATGTTGGGCGTGCCGGCCTCGAACTTGTGGGGCACCTCGGCCCAGGTGCTCGACTGTCGCGAGACCTTGTCGATCATCTCGCCGCCGCCTTGGTACGGCGGCATCTCCTCCAGAAGCTCCTTCCGGCCCCACAGCACGCCCATTCCCGTCGGGCCGCACATCTTGTGCCCTGAAAACGCGTAGAAGTCGCACCCGATGGCCTGGACATCCACCGACAGATGGGGCGCCGCCTGGGCGCCGTCCAGGATGTAGACCGCGTCCGACCGGTTGCGGACCAGTGCCGCGATCTCAATGACCGGGTTGATCGTCCCCAGTGCATTGGAGACGTGCGGGAACGATACGACCTTCGTGCGGGCACCGAGCAACGCCTCGAATTGGTCGAGGTCCAGGTGACCATCGTCGGTGAGCCCGACGTAGCGAAGGCGGGCGCCCGTCCTCGCGGCCAGAAGCTGCCAGGGGACCAGGTTGGAGTGATGCTCCATCTCGGAGATGACGATTTCATCCCCCGCGCCCACGCGCGCCTGGCCGATCGAAAACGCGACGAGGTTGAGCGCCTCGCTGGTACCGCGGGTCCACACGATCTCGTGCGTGTCAGCCGCGTTCACCCAGCGCGCAATGCGCACCCGGCTGTTCTCGTAGGCCTCCGTGGCCCGGCGGGCGAGTTCGTGGACGCCGCGGTGCACGTTCGCGTGGTCCCGCAAGTAGTACCTGCTGATCGCCTCGATGACCTGGCGCGGCTTCTGCGACGACGCCGCATTGTCGAGGTAGACCAGGGGCTTGCCGTCCACCACCTGGTCGAGGATCGGGAAGTCCTCCCTGATCGCATCGACATCAAGAGCGGAGGCGGTCAGCATGCGAGCGCCCTTTCGCAGCTGCTTCGCTCAGCCGTGGGGCGGCCAGCGGTCCGGCCGCTAGTCCAGCCGAATGTAGACCGTGCCATCACGCACCTCGACTTCAAACGTGCGCACCGGTGCAATCGCCGGGAGTTGTGTGGCCCGCCCGGTACACACGTCGAACCTGGCACCATGAAACGAACACTCGACCTGGCCATCCTCCAGTTCGCCCGCGGAGAGGGGGTAGTCCTGGTGGGAGCACCGATCCTCAAGCGCATAGATGGTGCCGTCGTGATTCGCAAGAACAACGGCTCCCCGCTCCGTCTGCACGGCCTTGAGTTCGTCGACCGGCACATCGTCCGCGGACGCGACTTGGGTCCATAGCGGCGTCACCGCGGCCCGTTTCCTCTTCAGCACGTCCCGCCCCTACCTCACATACCCCAGTTTGACTTCGATCGCCCTGGTCACCTTTTCCGTGACACCGCCCAAAGGCAGTCTGGACAGCACCTCGCCCAGGAATCCCAGGACGACGAGCCGCTCCGCCTGCTCCCGATTGAGCCCCCGGCTCATCAGGTAGAAAAGCGCTTCGGCGTCCAGCTGGCCAACGGTAGCCCCATGCGAACAGCGCACGTCGTCCGCTTCGATCTCGAGGTTGGGGAGTGAAGTCGCGACCGCCCTGTCCGAGAGGATGAGGTTCCGGTTCGTTTGGTAGGCGTCCGTGCCCTGGGCACCCTCGTGCACCCGGATGATCCCCCGGAAGATGCCCCGCGCCGAGTCGTCGAGCGCGCCCTTGTACAGGAGGTCGCTGTGGGCGTGCGGCGCCACGTGATCCTGGCTGGTGTTGAAATCGAAGTGCTGGTCGTGGTCGCCGAAGTATAGCCCGAGCATGTCGCTGTTGGCGCCAGGCCCCAGCAGCCGTGCGTTGAGGTCGACCCGGCCCACCGAACCGCCCAGGGCGACGTTGAGGGTGTCGAGGGTGGAGTCGCGCTCCGCCAGAGTGCGCTGGTTTGCCAGATAGACGCCGCCTTTGCCCATCCGCTGAAGCGACACGTACTGAATCTGCGCGCCCGCGCGGGAAAAGAGCTCCACGGCGGTGTTGACCAGTGTGGGGGACTCGAAATCCGGGGACAGGCACTCGTCCACGAACGAGACCTGGCTGTGACTCTCCGCCACGATGAGGATGCGGGTGAAGGTGGCGCTGCCCGAATGCGACACCCACCGGCTCAGCCGGATGGGCCCGTCGAGGTGGATGTCCCGGGGGACCTTGAGGAAGACGCCGTCTGTCCACAGGGCCGCGTTCAACGCCGGGAATTTTCCATCGGACGCCGGTACTGCCTTTGTAGCGAGCAGGGATTCCACCAGCGGGTCGCCGCTCCGGGCCGCCTGGCGCAACGATGTCAGCACCACACCCTGGCGGGCGAGGGACTCGTCCAGATCGAGCGCGACAATCGCCCCGTCGACATCGATGATTCGCCCAGCGCTGTGGCGATCCTGGGCCATCGTCCGGCGTAGTGGCTCCGGCACGGTACCATCCCCGTTCGCCGCCGGGGAAACGGCGAGGCTCGCGTCCGCGGGGACGAGCGCGTCCAGCGGCAGCAACCGCGACAGGTCCGTGTAGCGCCATTCCTCGGAGCGCGTAGAGGGAAGCGGCGTATTCAGGTGGGTGTCCCAGGCCTGCGCACGTCGCACCTGGAGCCATTCCGGATCCGCGGCCTTCGCCTTCGGCACCGCCCCGGTCCCGAAGGCCTCGCGCGGCTTTTCCGGCTCCGTCACGACCCGGCTCACCCGACGCTCCCTTCCATCTCGAGCTCGATCAGCCGGTTCAGCTCGACCGCGTATTCGAGCGGCAACTCCTTGGCGATCGGCTCGATGAAGCCGCGCACGATCAGCGCCATCGCCTCGGCCTCGTCCATCCCCCGGCTCATCAGATAGAAGAGCTGTTCATCTCCGACCTTCGAAACGGTCGCCTCGTGTCCCACCGACGCACTCCGCTCGTCGATCTCGATGTAGGGGAAGGTGTCCGTCCGGGACGTCTCGTTGATGAGCAGCGCGTCGCACTCGACGTTCGACTTGGCGTTCGTCGCCCCGTCGTACACCTTGCACAGCCCCCGGTAGGACGAGCGCCCCGTCCCCTTCGAAATCGACTTCGAGACGATGCTGGACGACGTGTTGGGCGCAACGTGGATGACCTTCCCGCCGGTGTCCTGGTGCTGCCCGTCGCCGGCGTAGGCGATGGACATGATCTCGCCGTGCGCGCCCTCCTCCATGAGATAGCAGGAAGGGTACTTCATCGTCAGCTTCGAGCCGAGGTTCCCGTCCAGCCACTCCATGTGGGCGCCCTGATGCACCCGCGCCCGCTGAGTAACCAGGTTGTACATGTTGTTCGACCAGTTCTGGATCGTCGTGTACCGGAAGAAGGCGTCGCGGTTGACGATGATCTCGATCACGCCCGAATGGAACGAGTCGGTCGAATACACCGGGGCCGTGCACCCTTCGATGTAGTGTGCCCGCGACCCCTCGCCCGCGATGATGAGCGTGCGCTCGAACTGGCCCAGCCGCTCCTGGTTGACCCGGAAGTAGGCCTGCAGCGGCGTCTCGAGCTGGACGCCCGGCGGGATGTACACGAACGAGCCGCCCGACCACACCGCGGAGTTGAGCGCCGCGAACTTGTTGTCGGCGGCGGGGATCACGGTCCCGAAGTGCTTGCGGAAGAGCTCGGGATGATTCCTTAGCCCGTCTTCGATCGAATCGAAGATCACGCCCTTGGACTCCCACTCCTCCTTGAGCGAATGGTACACCATCTCGGAGTCGTATTGCGCACCCACGCCCGCCAACAGCTTCCGCTCGGCTTCGGGGATGCCCAGCCGCTCGAAGGTCTGCTTGATGTTCTCGGGCACGTCGTCCCAGGACCGCTCCATCTGCTCCTGGGGCTTCACGTAGAAGTAGGTCTGGTCGAGGGTTTCCTGCAGTTCGGACAGATCGCCGCCCCACTCCGGCATCGGCTTCGAGTCGTAGATCCTGAGCGCTTTGAGGCGACGCTTGAGCATCCACTCCGGTTCGTCCTTGCGCGCGGAGATCTGCCGGACAATGTCGGCGTCCAGACCGGGACGGGTACGGAAGACCGGCTCGGAATCGGTGACGAATCCGAACTTGTAGTCGTCCAGCCCGAGTCCCTGTATGACTTCGTTGCTTGGCATCAGTCCCTCCTTGCCTGATCCGGTCGGCCGAGCCGGCCAGAAGATTCGTTACGGTCAGGCGACATGTGCTTTCCTGTATTCCTCGTACCCCCGGGCTTCGAGCTCCATCGCCACCTCGGGCCCGCCGGACTCCACGATCCTGCCCTTGATCATCACATGCACGACGTCGGGGATGATGTAGTTGAGGATGCGCTGGTAGTGCGTGATCAGCAGCACCGACATCTCGGGGTTTTCCCGTTTGAGCACATTGACGCCCTGCGCGACGATCTTCAGGGCGTCGATGTCCAGCCCGGAATCGGTTTCGTCCATGAGCGCCAGCGACGGCTTCAGCACCGACATCTGCAGGATTTCGTTGCGCTTCTTCTCGCCGCCGCTGAATCCATCGTTGACCGGGCGCTGCGCGAAGGACGGATCCATGTCCAGGAGCTCCATCCTCTCCATCAGCAGCTCCTGGAAGTCGAAGAGGTCGAGTTCCTCGTCGTCCTCCAGACGCGCCTGCAGGGAGGTGCGCAGGAAGTTGGCGATCGACACGCCGGGAATCTCGACCGGGTACTGGAAGGCCATGAAGACCCCGGCCTGCGATCGCTCGTCGGGCTCCATGTCCAGCAGATCCTCGCCCTTGCAGGTCACCGAGCCGCCGGTGGCCTCGTAGGCCGGATGCCCGGCGACCACCTTGGCAAGCGTGCTCTTGCCGGACCCGTTCGGACCCATGATCGCATGGATCTCGCCGGGCCGGATCGTCAGATCCACGCCGTTCAGAATATGTAGATCCTCGTCCGCAACCTTGGCCCGCAGGCCGGCCACCGAGAGGATTGCAGCATCGTTCATCCGTCAAAGGCTCCGGGAGTTTTCGCTAATAAGAATGATTATTGTTTAGAGCTAACAAAGCTACTCGACGGACATCCACGCGTCAAGCCGGGTTCCGGCGCTCCAGAGCTTCGCGTCCGCAGGACCTAAGAGGTTGCCAACCAAATACTTAAGCGCTCTTTACCCAGCCCGCGCCACCTACGGGGAAGCCCGCATGGAAGCCGGTCCGAGTCTATTCGAATACCGGTCCATTGATCCACGTGTCGGATCTGGCCCAGGCCTGTTCGAACCGGCCGTGCACCTCCTCGGCCTCGCCCGTGCGGCCCTGCGCCCGAAGCGCTGCCTCCAGGCCGAACAGCGACCATCCGTTCATGGGATGGTCCTCGAGCGCCGCCTTGAAGACGCGTTCCGCATCCTCGTGGCGCTGCAGTTCCAGGAACAGGTCGCCCAGCCAGTGCCGCGCGGAAAAGTTGAGCGGCTCGGGCTCGTCGTAGCGCAGACCATCCTCGACCTCGACCGCCGCCTCGAGCACCTCGACGGCCGCCTCGTCGTCCCCCTCGTGGCGAAGGATCTCGCCCTCCAGAATCCCGGCGACCACGCCCAGCAGATCGGCGGCCGAATGGCCACGGAAGGTCTCGCTCGCGGGCGTCTTCTCGGCCGCCCGGCGCACCCTCTCCAGATAGACGGAAGCGCGCCCCGCCTCATCGTGGCGCAGGTACGCGTACCCGCGCGCGAAATCCCAGAAGCCGCGCTGGATGCCACCCTCGGGCGGGTCTTCAAGCGCGAGGAGCTCGTCGAAGCGGCCGAACCGGAGAAGCGTCATCGCCTCGTAGAAGTTGCCGCTGGGGACGATCTTGCCGTAATCCTTCGCGGCCTGGATGGCGATCGCGCCCTGGCCGTCCATGGACGCGGCGAAAAGAAGCATGTGGAGGTTGTGGGACGGGTAGATGGCCCACGCGAGGTCCTCTTCCGCGCGCAGATCGGAGTGCCATGCGGCGAGATTGCCCCTGACGGCGTCGCCCCAGCGCCCGACGCGGTTGTAGGTGTGCGAGGGCATGTGCTGGATATGACTGGCGCCGGGAATCGAGGCGCCGAGGTGGTCGGCGCATGCTTCGGCCTTCTCGGGCTTGATCGTGGGCTCGGTGGCGTGGACGTAGAGATGGCAGGCGCCGGGGTGCTCGATGCTCAGCGCCAGCACGCCTTCCAGGATCTTGTGGATCTTCTGCACCGCGGGCTTCTCGATGTCCCAGCGGCCGCGCCGCGGCTCGAGCAGCATCAGCGACTCGCCGTACAGCGTGCCGACATCGAGGTCGTTCGGGAACCGCTCGTACACCCCGGCCATGGCGCGCGCATAGGCCGAGTCGAGCTGCCTGCGCACGGCGGCGTCGTGCTCGGGCGCGTACCGGACTGCCATCGCCTCGATCAGGGCGCTCTCCACCTCGTTGGCGTGCTCACCGGCCAGCTCCTTCGCCTTCATGATGTTCTCGTGTGCACGCGGCGCGTCGTCGGGACCCATCCCCCCGTTGAGATACGGTCCCCAGGCCCACGCCTCGCCCCAGAAACACATCGCGCAGTCGGGGTCTTCCCTCTGGGCCTGGCGGAACGACCGCGCGGCGCGCAACGGCGTGAACGCGTACATCATCTGGACGCCCTGGTCGAAGAACTGCTGCGCGCGCGGCGACTTCGTCGTGACCGGCCGGGTAAGCGGGCCGAGTGCCTCGGAGTAGTACGTCGCCTCTTCGTCGAACCCGGCAGGGTACTCCACGTCCTGCGCGGCGACGGGTTCAGGGGCGATTCCAGTAAGCGCAGAGACGATCGCGGTCACGACGATGGCGCGGCAAAGCCGGGTACAGGCAGGTTCCATGGTAAGGCTGTCCAGTCGGGTCGTTGAAGTTCTGTCGAGCATCGGCCAAAGGTGTGGTGCGGACCCGGACCCCGCCAGCCCCCGCGGTGGTCGCCGGGCGTCCCGGGCGAACATGCTGACGTCCCGGAACTCCCGTCATGACCGCGTCCCGGAGCAAAGCCGTTAGAATGATTCGGCGGCGTCGCCCGTACTGTCTCAAAGTGCATACCCCAAACCCGGAGGCAGCTTGCTACCTGACGTGGAAAGGGAACTCCTGCGGAAATGTCAGGCGGGCAATGCAAGGTTCTTCGAACCGATAGTGCGGGCCTACGAGCGTCCCGGAATGCGCGTGGCCCTTGGAATGATGGGGAACCGGGATGACGCGACCGACGCCCTGCAGGATGCTTTCATCAAGGCATGGCGGTCGTTGCGCAGCTTCGACCTGAAGCGGTCGTTCAGCCCCTGGTTCTTCCAGATCCTCCGAAATCAGTGCCGGGACGCGCTCCGGAAGCGCAAGGTCCGCTTCCGGCTCGAGGCGCTGGACGAGCGGCTGGAAATGAACCCGGCGGATCCGGAGCAGAGTCCGGCGCGGATTCAGGAGAGAAGGGCGGCGAAGGAGCAGCTCTGGAAGGCTCTGGAGCAGCTGAGTGAAGATCACCGGGAGATCATCGTACTGAAGGAGATCGAGGGATTTCGCTACGGCGAGATTGCGAGGATATTGAACGTCCCGGAAGGAACGGTCGCGAGCCGTCTCTTCCACGCACGGCGGGCGTTGGCGACGGTGCTGCGCGCGACGGGGAACGGCCCATGAGCAAGAACATTCCGGCCAGAGTCAGTCAGGAAGACCTGATGCGCTTCCTCGACGGCGAAGTGTCGCCCGCCGAGAGGGCGGCGGTGGAGCGCGTCCTGGAAACCTCCAGCGAACTGCGCCGCGAAGTCGCCCTGTTCCGCTCCATGAAGGAGAACCTCCAGGAGCTTTCCCTCACGCACGGCGATGTCTCGGTCTGGCGACGAATCAGAACCCGGATCACCATGCCGATCGGCTGGATACTGACAACTTCCGGGGTGGCCGCGTGGCTGGCCTACGGCACATGGGCCTTCGTGCGGTCTCCGTCGGGTATCGTGGTCAAGCTCGCCACCGGTGGCGTCGCGATCGGAATCCTGGTCCTGCTCGCCCACGTCATCTGGGACCGCTACAAGGAATACGGCACCGACCCCTACCGGAATGTCCATCGATGATCATTGTCACCAGCGAGAATGTTGCCGGCTACCGGGTGGTGCGGACGCTGGGGATGGTCAGGGGAAGCTCCGTTCGCGTCCGCCACGTGGGACTCGACCTGATCGCCAGCCTCCGCAATCTGGCCGGTGGAGAGGTGCCCGAATACACCAAGCTCCTGGCCGAGGTGCGGGAGCAGGCGGTGGACCGAATGATCGCCGAGGCCGAGGCGGTGGGCGCCAACGGGATCCTGGCGGTGCGCTTCCAGTCGGCCGAAGTCAGCCGCAGTGCCGCCGAGATGATGTGCTACGGGACGGCGGTGGAGCTGCGCTCGAAGGATTGATCGCCCGCTCCGCGGCCCGTCCAACCCCCCGGCATTCGCTCAGCCGCCAGGACCGGTCGCCGCGACCTGCCTCCGGTAGTGCTTCATCTGCATGCCGTGCACTCTGTTGAGGATGGCCACCAGGACGAGGACCAGCGGGATATCCAGCACGTCGCTGACGAGACCCGTTGCCGCTCCCAGCGCCTCCGCGCCCGCCTCGTCGAGGGTGCGGCCCGCCGCCCAATCCACGAGCGACGCTCCCCAGAAGGGCAGGACCCACAGCGCCCACCACCAGTGCAGCAGAGGCGATACCGCCCGCCCCTGCCAGTCGGAAGGGTTCGCGCTGGCCTGCCAGATCTCCTTCATCGCCTGATACGGCTTCCAGAACCAGGCGATCGGCACGAAGTACCAGCCGACCGCCCACCCGGGTGTGCACTTCATGTCGGCGGCGCCCAGATGCCTGGCATTGTGATTGGCGCGATGGATCCAGGTCAGCACGAGGATCCCGCTGGCGAGCCCGACGGCGATCGTCCCGAGGCCCCTCAGGATCGCGATCAACGTAAACCCCGTCAGCGATCCCTCGCCTCCGTAACCCCGCATGTCGGCCACGCCCAGCCATATCGAGATGAGCGAGAGGGCAATGAGTGCATAGAGGAACACCTTCGTCCACCGCGTGAGTTCGGTCGGGTCGCGGAAGCTGTCGTACTGCTCGTTCGTGGTCATTTGCATCTCCCGGATTCGCTTCTCGACTGCCCAAACCCAACGCACTGCGCCCCATATCCACCCAGCCGCTCCGCCATCACCCGCGCCGCCTCCGGACTCGAATCGACCAGAATGTAGTTCCTGCCGTGGCGCGCGGCAGCCTCGCCCGTGGTCCCGCTTCCCGCGAAGAAGTCGAGCACCGTGTCCCCGGGATTCGAGTGCACCTTCACAATACGTTCCAGCACCCCCAGAGGCTTCTGTGTGGGGTAGCCGGTCTTCTCCCCGCCGGTCGGACTCACGATCGTGTGCCACCACACGTCGGTGGGCGTCTTGCCCCGCGCGGCCTTCTCCTTCCCGACCAGCCCCGGCGCCATGTACGGAATCCGGTCCATCTCGTCGAAGTTGAAGGTGTACGCGCCCGGATCCCTCGCGTACCAGAAGATCGTGTCGTGCTTGGCGGGCCACTTGCGCTTCGAGCGGGCGCCGTAGTCGTACGCCCAGATGATCTCGTTCATGAACGACGCGCGGCCGAAGATCTCGTCGAGCAGAATCTTGCAGTAGTGCGCCTCGCGGTAGTCTATGTGAAGAAAGAGCGACCCCGTGGGCGCGAGCACCCTGTGCGCCTCTCCAAGCCGCGGTTCGAGAAAGGCGAGGTAGTCAGGGTGGCGGTCGTCGTAGCTGCTGCGCCCCAGGATCGCCGTGCGGTAGCGGGCGCCCTGGAAGCCGGTCCGGTCACCCTCCTCGTCGCGCTCCACGCGGATGCGCGTTCGCTCCTGCGCCCGCCCCGTGTTGAAGGGCGGGTCCACGTAGATGAGCTGGACGCTTCCCCCCTCCATCCGCCGCAGCACGGAGAGGTTGTCGGCCATGATGATCCGCCCCGACGGACCATCCCGGCCGCCCTTCATCCAAGCCCCCGGGCAAGCG
Organism: Longimicrobiales bacterium; assembly: GCA_965211645.1. GTDB lineage: Bacteria > Gemmatimonadota > Gemmatimonadetes > Longimicrobiales > Gaopeijiaceae > Bin94. The sequence continues at coordinate 3,123,491 of OZ242947.1, forward strand.
GTGCGCGACCCAGGCCAATCGACGTTTTCAGCTGTCTCCGTCGGAGACCGCCCGTTGCTCCTTCGCCTGCCGGACCATCTCGCGCACGTCGGCCAGCAGCTGTTGCGCGTCGTAGACGATGCCGTCCTTGATCGTGTACTTGATGCCGCCGATGCGCTCGTTCTCGCCGGTCTCGTCGTTGAGCCGCGGGGTGCCGTTGCCGTAGAGGACCTTGAGGTTCTGCAGCGGGTTCTCGTCGACGACGACCATGTCGGCCTTGAGACCCGGGCGGAGGATGCCGAAGTCGATGCTGGTGCCCTTGGGGTCGTGGAGCTCCTCGGCGCCGAAGAGGGTCGCGGAGCGGATCACCTCGACGGGGTGGAAGCCGGCCTCGCGGAGCAGTTCGAGCTCGCGGATGTAGTCGAAGCCGTAGAGCTTGTAGATGAAGCCGGAGTCGGAGCCGGTCGTGACCCGTCCGCCTGCGTTCTTGTAGTCGTTGAGGAAGTGCATCCACTTGTTGAAGAAGCGCTTCCAGTGGTACTCGTCCTCGCTCGTCCAGTAGAACCAGTAGGAACCGTGGGCGATTCGCGACGGCTGGTAGAAATCCCACTGGCTGGGCAGGGTGTACTCTTCGTGGAAGTCCGCCTCGCGGGCGCGCATCACGTCGCGGCTGGCCTCGTAGATGGTCATGGTGGGGTCGAGGCCGAAATCGAGTTCGAGGAAGCGGTCGATGAGGTCGTTCCACTGCTCCGTGCCCGGCTCGGCGGCCTGGTACCAGAGGCGTCCGACATTGCCGAAGCGGTGCTGCTCGTCCTGGTAGTTGTAGTCGAGTGGCCAGTCCTGCACGCTGTAGTCGGTGAGCATCGACTCCATGAGTCCGTAGTAGTGGGTCATCATGTCGAGGCCGACTTCGGCGGCGTCGAGGGCGGTCATGCGCGGCACGCCCATCTGGCCGAGATGGGCTACGCTGCCGAGGCCGTGCTTCTTCCCCTCGTCGATCACGGCGGCCATGATGTCGGGGTCCATCGCGCCAAGCTTGAGGCCGTCGATCTTCGCGCCCTCCACGTCGACCGCGGCGGCCCAGCGCACCCACTCGCGCGCTTTCTCGGGCGAGTCGACCGGGCCGTTGTCCCAGGCCTCGCCGGGGCGCGCGTAGGTGAACATGCGCGGGGCGACGATCTCGTTGCGGGCCGCGGCCGCCTTCTCCTGCAGCGCCCACATCATCGGCCCGTGGCCCACCCCGCGCGAGGTCGTGATCCCGTGCCCCATCCAGAGCTTGTAGGTGTACTCGGGCTGGGGAGCCTTGCCCCCGCCGCCCGTGTGCGCGTGCATGTCCACGAACCCGGGCATGATGAACATGCCGGTCATGTCGATCTCCCTGGTGGCGCCGGAGGGGCGGCGCTCCTCGTTGATCGGCACACCGGGATATCCAACGGTCTGAATTGCGGATATCCGATCGCCTTCGATGACGATATCCACCGGGCCCATGGGCGGTGCGCCGGTGCCGTCGATGATCGTGGCGCCGCGGAGGATCAGCCGCTCGTGGGGGCCGTCGCCCTCGTCGGCGCCGCGGGGAGTGGTGGGCTGCATCTGCGCGGCGAGCGCGACGGGCATGGCCGCCGCCGTGGCGAGGGCGAGAGCGAACTGGCGAATCGGGCCGCGTGAGAACTGCATCCGGGAACCTCCTGGGTGTAGAAAAGACATGCGGGCATTGAATGTTAGCCGCATGGCCGTCGCGTGGACAGAAGCAGCGCCGCGGATTAGCGTTTTCCATGACCCAGCACGACGCCGACCAGCCCGGCTCGCCGGCTCTCGGTCACGAGGGGGCCGCCGCCGAGATCGAGCGGCTGGTCGCGGAGATCAACCGGCACGACCGCCTGTACTACAGCGAGAACCGGCCCGAGATCTCGGACGCCGCGTACGATGTCCTTTTCCGGCGCCTGCAGGCGCTGGAGGCCGCCCATCCCCCGCTGGCGAGGCCCGACTCCCCCACGCAGCGTGTCGGTGCGGACCCGAGGGACAGTCTGCCCACTCTCGAGCACGCCGTGCCCATGCTGTCGCTGGACTCCGCGCACGATCTCGACGCGGTGCGCCGTTTCGACGAGCGGCTGCGCAAGGCCCTCGGCGACGAAGACATCCGGTACGTGATCGAGCCGAAGCTGGACGGCGCGTCGCTGGAACTGGTCTACGTGCACGGCGTGCTCGAACGTGCCGTGACCCGGGGGAACGGCCGCTTCGGCGAGGGCGTCACCGAGAACGCCCGCACCATCCCGTCGGTCCCGCTGCGCCTGCGCGAGGACGAGATCGCGGCTCCGGCGTTTCTTTCGGTGCGGAGCGAGGCCCTGATGTACCTGAGCGATTTCGAGTCGCTGAACCAGCGCCGGATCGAGGCCGGGGAGCAGCCGTACCAGAACCCCCGCAACGCGACGTCGGGGGCGCTCCGGCAGCTGGATTCCCGCATCACCGCGCAGCGGCCCCTGACCGTGCTGGCCTACGACGTGCTGGCGGTCGAGGGCGCCGCCCTCGACACCGATTCGGAGGGGCTGGCGGCCCTCAAGGCATGGGGGTTCGTCACGCCCGAGCGGATCGAGGTGGTGGGCTCGGTGGAGGCGATCGCCGAATACCATCGCGGCTTCGAGACCGACCGCGATTCGCTGAACTACGAGATCGACGGGGTGGTGGTCAAGCTCGACGCGCTGGCCCCCCGGCGCCGGCTGGGCAGCACGTCGCATCACCCCAGGTGGGCGATCGCCTTCAAGTTCGAGCCGCGCAAGGAAGTCACGCGCATCGACCGGATCTTCGTGTCGGTGGGCCGGACCGGGGTGCTCACCCCGGTGGCGCTGCTGCGGCCGGTCGAGGTGGGCGGGGTGACCGTGTCGCGGGCATCGCTGCACAACCGGGAGGAGCTCGAGCGCAAGGACGTGCGCGAGGGCGATCGGGTGCGGGTGCAGCGCGCCGGCGACGTGATCCCGCAGGTCGTCGAGCGTGTCAACGAGGAGGGCAGGGAACGCGGGCCGGCGTTCACGATGCCCGAGGCGTGCCCGTCGTGCGGAACGCCGCCCGTCGACAAGGGACCGTTCACGGTCTGCCCCAATCACTTCGCCTGCGTGGCCCAGCTGAAGGGCCGGATCACCCACTTCGGGTCGCGGAGCGCGCTCGACATCGAGGGGCTCGGCGGGGAGACCGCCGCGCTGCTGGTGGACGAGGGGCTGGTCGGGGAGCTGGCGGACCTCTTCGACCTGACGGAACAGGATCTGGTGCCGCTCGAGGGGTTCGCCGAGGTGTCCGCGCGCAACCTCGTCAACGCGATCGCGGAGCGCCGCCGGGTCGAGCTGGCGCGGTTTCTGGTCGGTCTCGGGATTCCCGAAGTGGGGGTCACGGTCGCCAGGGATCTGGCACTTCATTTTCGCGGGCTCGCGGACCTTCGCGCAGGCGCCCCGGAAGACCTGGAGGCCGTGCACGGCGTGGGGCCCAGGATGTCGACGGCGATCCTCGGCTTTCTTCATGAACCACGGGTTTCGGATGCCCTCGACCGGCTTCTCGCGAAGGGCTTCGAGTTGCAGGTGCCGGACGCGCCCGCGGCTGATGCGCCGGACGACTGGATGGGCAAGCGGGTCGTGCTGACGGGCTCGCTGGAGGGATACACGAGGAGCGAGCTGAAGGAGGTCCTGCAGGGGCTCGGCGCGCGGGTCACGGGGTCGGTGAGTGCGCGGACGGATCTTCTGGTGGCTGGCGCGAACGCGGGCTCCAAGCTGGCGAAGGCGAGGGAACTGGGGGTGGAGGTGTGGAATGAAGACGAACTGCGCGCGCGTATCGGGGGCGGGACGAGGGGCAGCGGAGAACCGGAGCCGGAAACCGTGACCGGGCCCTCGGAGGCCACGGTCACGAGCGAGGACGCGGAGACAGGGTGACCAACGCCGCGCTCGCCGGCTTCGTCTCGGAACTGGCGGATCTGATGGCGCTCGACGGAGGCGACACACACCGCGTGGCGCACTACCGCAAGACCGCCACCGCGCTGCGACGCTTCCACCATTCGCTGGCCGAAATGATCGAAGGCGGGGTCGATCTCACCGGCGTACCCGGGATCGGGAAGGGCCTGGCCGGCGTTCTCGAGGACCTGGTGCGGACGGGCTCGTCGTCACGCCTGGAGGAATACCGGGCGAGGATTCCGGCGGGACTCGTGGCGGTGATGCGGCTGGACGGGGTCGGGGCGACCCGGGCGCGCACCCTGCGGGAGGCGGGGGTGGATTCGGTCGACAGGCTCGAGAGAATGCTGGCCGCGCGCGAGGTCGCGGAACTGGACGGATTCGGACCCGGGGTTGTGGCGCGGCTCCAGAGGGGACTGGCGGCGCGGGCCGCGCTGAAGGGCAAATCGCTGCTGTCGCGGGCGGACCGGGCGGTGGAACGGCTGTCGGGCCTTGTCGCGGGGCCTGGCGCCGAAGTCAGGATCGCCGGCGACGTGCGGCGCCGGGCCGGGATCGTCGCCACCTGCGACATCGTATGCGGAACCACGGCGGACGGCCTCTGGCGCAGCGTCACGGGCGGTCCGGACGACACGGGCGTGCGCGTGGAAGGCAGCCGGGGAGACAATCCGCTGGCGGTGTCGTGCGAGGGAGTGAGGGTGAGGCTGGTGGCGGCGCCCCCGGATCGCGTCGAGCAGGTGGCGCATCACCTTACCGGTCCACCGGCGTACATCGAGGCCCTGGGCGCCAGGGCGCGGAGCCTCGGCATGGAGCTGACGCCGATGGGGATTGGCGATGCGGCTGGCGAGGCCGGGATCTACGAGCGCCTCGGGCTGCCGTGGATCGCCCCCGAACTCCGGCAGGACGCGACGACCATCGAGCGGGCCGAAGCGGGCCTGCCCCATCTGGTCGATATCGGCGACATCAAGGGCGACCTCCACATGCACACGACCTGGAGCGACGGGGCCGCGACGATCAGGCGGATGGCGCAGGCGGCCGCCGAGCGCGGCTACAGCTACATCGCGATCACCGACCACTCGCCCTCGACGCGAGTGGCGGGCGGCCTCGACGCAGGCAGGCTACGGTCCCAGGCGGCCGAAATCGACCGCGTGCAGCGCGATTTCCCGAACATCCGCATTCTGCGGGGCTGCGAGGTGGACATTCTGCCCGACGGCTCACTCGACCTGGATGACGACGTGCTGTCCGAGCTGGAACTGGTCATCGCGTCGGTACATTCCGCCTTCGAGCTGAGCGAGGCGAGGATGACGGAGCGCCTGATCCGGGCGATGGAGAACCCGCATGTGCATGTCCTTGGGCACCCCACGGGGCGCAAGCTGGGACGCCGCAGTCCGTACGCCGTCGACTTGCATGCAGTGCTCGCCGCCGCTGCCGACCTGAACGTGGCCGTGGAGGTCAACGGCAATCCCCGCCGCCTCGACCTCGACAGCCGTGGTCTTTGGTGGTGCGGGGAACTCGGGGTTAGCGTCGTTGTCAGTTCCGACGCTCACTCGGTGGCGCGGCTCGATAATGTTCGCTACGGCGTTGACCAGGCCCGGAGGGGTTGGTTGCAGGCAAACCAGATCGTAAACACGGGGACCCTCGCCGAGGTCCTGCGCTGGGTGAGGCAGCGGCGCGACTGATGGAACTCCTCGCGTACGTACTGCTCCTCGTCGGCGGCTTCGGCGCCCTCTACTTCGGGGCCGAGTGGCTCGTGCGCGGTGCGGCCCGGATCGCCGCCGCGATGGGCACGAGTCCCGTCGTCGTGGGGCTGACGCTGGTGTCGCTGGGAACGTCCGCGCCGGAGCTGGTGGTGGGGGTCATCGCCACGCTGAACGGCGAAGGCGGGCTGCTGATGGGCAATGTGCTGGGCTCCAACCTCGCCAACATCGGCCTGATCCTGGGCGCCACGGCGGTCATCACCCCGCTGGCGGTGGCGGACCGGGTGATCATGCGCGATGTCCCCATCATGATCTTCATCACGATCTTCGTCTTCCCCCTGGTGCTGGATCTCGAGGTCGACTGGGGCGACGGAATGATCATGCTGCTCCTCCTCGTCCTGTACGTCGGCTTCACCTTCTGGACCGCCGATGACGAGATCCGCAGCATTCGGCAGGAGGTGGGCAGCCTCGCGGAGGAGGCGAGCGATGGGCAGGCGGGCGTGCGCTGGCTGCGCAACCTCGGGCTGGTGGCCGCGGGGGCTGTCGGGCTTGGGGCGGGCGGCCAGGCCATCGTGACCGCGGCCATCTATCTGGCCGAGAGACTGGGCGCGAGTCCGGAATTCGTCGGACTGACGATTGTCGCGATCGGCACTTCGCTCCCGGAGCTGGTCACCTCGCTGGTGGCCGCCGCGCGCAAGCAGGTCGACATCGCGGTGGGCAACATCGTGGGCTCGAACATCTTCAACATCACGGCGGTCATGGGCGTTTCGGCCGTCGTCCGGGGCTATCCCGTCGACGAGTCGATCGTCGGGCTGCAACTGCCCGCGGTGCTGGTTCTGTCGTTCCTGGTATGGCCGATCGTGGCCAGCGCGAGGACGGTCAGGCGCATCGAGGGGCTGTTGCTGCTGCTCGCCTATTTCGGCTTCATCGGGTGGATCACGTTTGTCAACTGACGCAGGACGCCGCGATTGGGCCGCGCGGCTTTCCCGTGTAGAGAGCCGCAACGTCACTTTCCTCGACCGGCCTCCGCCTTTCTGGACGGACGCCGAGGGGTCGGAGGTCAGGGACGCGGCCGGCAACGTCTACCTCGATCTTTCCGGTGCCTTCGGCGTGGCCTTCGCGGGACATCGGCACCCGACGGTGATGGACCGCGTGGCGGCCCAGGCCGGGCGGCTGGTGCACGGGATGGGGGACATCCATCCGCCGGCGGTCAAGGTGGAGTTCCTGGAGGCGCTGGCGGAGCGGATGCCATGGCCCGACGCACGCGCGATCCTCGGCCTGAGCGGATCCGATGCCGTCGAGGCGGCGCTCAAGACGGCCCAGCTGGCAACCGGGCGGATCGGCATCGTCGCCTTCGAGGGGAGCTACCACGGGCTGACGCTCGGCGCCCTCGCCGCGACTCACCGGAAGCACTTTCGGCGCCCATTCACCGCCCGCCTCGTCGATCACGTGCACTACCTGCCGTTCCCCGCGTCGCCGGACGAGGCGGCAACGGTCCTCGACCGGGCGTCCGACCTCCTCTCGCCGCCCGCGTCCGTGGCCGTCGGGGCCGTCATCGTGGAGCCGATACAGGGCCGCGGGGGTGTCCGCATCCCGCCGGAGGGGTTCCTGGCAGCTCTCGGCGAGCGGACCAAAGCCGCGGGCGCACTCCTGATCGCCGACGAGGTCTTCACCGGGGCGGGCCGCACAGGCGCATTCCTGGCCTGCGAACACGAAGGCGTCGTGCCGGATCTCGTGTGCGTCGGCAAGGCTCTCGGCGGCGGGATGCCCCTGTCGGCCTGCTACGGTCCGGCGGCCGTCATGGACGCATGGCCCCCGTCGAGGGGCGAGGCCATCCACACCGGCACCTTCCTGGGTCATCCGCTCAGTTGCGCTGCCGGGCTCGGATTCCTGGCCGCTCTGGAGGCGGAGGGCCTGGTCGATCGGGCACGGCGCCTCGGCGCCTGGGCCGTGAGCCGCCTCTCACGTCAGCTGGCGGATCATCCGGCGGTCGAGGGCGTGCGGGGCAGGGGACTGATGCTGGGCGTAGAACTGAAGGGCGACCGAGCTGCGCCCGCCGTGAATGTCGCCGGCCGGCTGCTGGAACAGGGAGTGATCGTCCTGCCGGCGGGCGCCGGCGGGGAGGTCGTCGAGCTGACGCCGCCCGCGACGATCGCGCGGCGCGATCTGGAACGTGGTCTGGCGACGCTGGCCGAGACGATCCGTTCAGCGCGCTGACGTAGCGAAGTCGATGCGCTCGGCCAACTTGAAGTCCTTCTCGGTGACCCCGCCCGCGTCGTGCGTGGATACGGCAAGCACGACCACGTTGTACTTCACGCCGATGTCCGGATGATGGTTGAGCTCGTCCGCGATCGTGGCGACGCGATTGACGAAGACAATGGCGCTGCGAAACGAGGGGAAGGTGTATCTCTTGCTGATGGCCCCTTCCCGAAACCGCCATCCCGGATGGGCGTCGATCCACCCGTCGATTTCCTGCTGGGGCAGTCTCTTCACCATCTTTCCCCACCTCCATTTGGCCAGTTGATGGGCGCTCTGCGGTCACACCACGCCAAAAAGGCTGGTTGCCCCCGTGCGGGTGACCAGGCTCGAGACCTCATGCGCCCCCCCGGGTCGACTGCCCGCGCCGCGTCAGCGGTTGAAGATTGACGAAGCAATTCGGGTTTCTGAAAATCAACCATGGCGACATTGCATCAGTTACTCGTCCGGTCCAGCCGGACTTTCGCCGTCGGAATCGGAATCCTCCCCGAGCCCCTGCGGCGCGAGATCACCGTCGCCTATCTGCTTTTGCGCGTGTCCGACTATCTGGAGGACAACCAGGAGCTCGAGAACGTTGACAAGATTGCACTGCTCAGGAGCTGGAGCGGCGTCCTCGGCGGGGGAACCGGCCGGCAATCGCTGATCGCCCGGCTCGAGGCGGCCGAGGAGGACACGCCGGACGCATCGGTGGCCCGCAGTGCCGGCACCGTGCTCGAGGCGCTCAATCGACTGTCCCCGCCGGCGCGCGATATCCTGGTGCGGAACGTGAGCGCGTCGAGCCAGGGCATGGCCCGGTGGACGGAGCGCGGGTCGGTCTTCAGGACCGAGGCCGATCTGGATGACTACATGCACGAGGTGGCGGGCCGGGTCGGCCATCTGCTCACCGAGCTGTTCGCACTCCGGCTTTCGGGGGTCGGCGCGACACGGGATCGCATGATGGATCTCGGCCGCGAATTCGGCCTGGCGCTTCAGACCGTCAACGTCGTGCGAGGACTGCACGAAGACCGGGACCGCGGCTGGGTATACGTCCCGACCGACTTCCTGCCGGGGCCGGCGATAACCCCGGCGGAGCTCTTCGAGCCGGCAAACCGCCAGGCCGCGCTGCACGCACTCGCCCGGCTGGTCGCAAAAGCCGAGCGCCATCTGGCCGCCGCCCGCGCCTACATCCGCCTGATTCCCCGGCGGCATCACGGAGTGCGCATCTTCTGCATGCTCCCGCTCTTCTTCGCCGTGCGCACTCTGGAGCTGAGCCGCGACAACCCCGCCGTTCTCGACCGCGAAACCAAGATGACCCGGCGCGAGGTCGTCGCCATCACTCGAAACGCGCGGATCCTGGGCTTCTCCAACGCGTGGATCGACTGGTATTGCCGGAGCCTCTCGGTCGTTGACCCCGCTCCCGGAAACAGATAACTTAAAGATCTCGCTGCGGGGTGGAGCAGTCTGGTAGCTCGTCGGGCTCATAACCCGAAGGTCGCGGGTTCGAATCCCGCCCCCGCTATGACTGCATCGGATCCACGGAACGTCGCCACCGCGCGGCGTTTCTTGGCGTATACGGGCCAGGTAGCTCAGTTGGTAGAGCACGCGACTGAAAATCGCGGTGTCGGCGGTTCAATTCCGCCCCTGGCCATTGGGGTACCACAGGTCCGTAGCTCAATTTGGTAGAGCACCGGTCTCCAAAACCGGCGGTTGGGGGTTCGAGTCCCTCCGGGCCTGTCTGGCGGGGTGAAGCCCTCATCGTCTAACGGTCAGGACACCACTCTTTCAAGGTGGAGATCGGGGTTCGATTCCCCGTGAGGGTATATCGTCGGGGTTCGCTCCGTCGAGGCAGGGCGAAGTAGCACGCAGGGGCTGTAGCTCAGTTTGGTTAGAGTGCCGGTCTGTCACACCGGAGGCCGCGGGTTCGAGTCCCGTCAGCCCCGCTGTCGGTTGGAAAGGCGGCTGCGCCACGGCGCGGCTGCTGCCGGGATGATTGAAAAATCGGGTCTTGGAGCGAGTGTTCCTGGCTCAGGTTCGCACCGTTGGGGCCGTAGCTCAGTTGGGAGAGCGCCTGAATGGCATTCAGGAGGTCAGGGGTTCGACTCCCCTCGGCTCCACTGCATTTGTGCCGACGTGCCAGGGCTCGGGTGGCGGAATTGGCAGACGCGCAGGATTCAGGATCCTGTGGGGGTTAACCCCGTGAGGGTTCGAGTCCCTCCCCGAGCATCGGCGGTCCGTGGATAGACCCTGCGTCGCTTCCACGGGCCGCCACGTGAAGGAGCTGGTCGCCCACGTGCTGGAATTGGTAGACAGGCTGGTTTGAGGGACCAGTGTTCGAAAGGACGTACAGGTTCGAGTCCTGTCGTGGGCACTGTTGGGGGAGCCGAGGCTCGCAAAGCGCCCGTAGCTCAATTGGATAGAGTACCTGACTACGGATCAGGGGGTTGGGGGTTCGAGTCCTCCCGGGCGTACTGGCCGGCGCGACCGCCGGATGAGGGCGCGTAGCTCAGCTGGTTAGAGTGCCACGTTGACATCGTGGAGGTCACAGGTTCGAGTCCTGTCGCGCCCATTGCGGCTCCGCGGATTCGCGGTCCGCCCGACGATGGGGCCGTAGCTCAGTTGGGAGAGCGCAGCGTTCGCAACGCTGAGGTCAGGGGTTCGACTCCCCTCGGCTCCACTGGCGAGACGGCTGGCCGCCGGCTTGCCGCCCGCCCGAAACATCGCCACCGTAGCTCAGCTGGTAGAGCACGTCACTCGTAATGACGGGGTCGTCGGTTCGAGTCCGACCGGTGGCTCTACCCTAACGTAACGTCAGGGTTTGGCGAGCAAGAGATGGCAATAGCCCCGTGGTGTAACTGGCAACACGTCTGACTCTGGATCAGAAGAGTCCTGGTTCGAGCCCAGGCGGGGCTACTTGGAGGGATGGCTGAGCGGCTAAAAGCGGCGCCCTGCTAAGGCGTTGGTCCATGGGACCACGTGGGTTCGAATCCCACTCCCTCCGTGAACGGCAGTGAACTGAGGGAATGGGATTCGAACGGAGTCGCGCCGAAGGCGATTGCGCTGCCAAGCGCAACCGCCGAAGACGACCGAGGACGGCAAAGCCGCCCGCAGGTCAATCCCACTCCCCTGGCGCCGTGGCGACATGGGGAAACGGGTTGGCGCCAGCCGGAGATCGATCAACGGCGCAAGCCGCAAAGGCCGAAGACGACCGAGGACGGCGCCAGCCGCCCGCAGCCCAACCCCACCCCCTGGACACCAGGAGGCGTAGTCCTAATTGGTAAGGCACCGCACTCGAAATGCGGCGTGCGTCGAGCACTTGGGGGTTCGAGTCCCTCCGCCTCCGCTCACACTCCCAAATCATCTCCAAGACCCGCCGGCAGGCAAAACCAGGTAGGTTCACCTTCACGGGGCGTGGCTCAGTCCGGTAGAGCGCTGCGTTCGGGTCGCAGAGGTCCCCGGTTCGAATCCGGGCGCCCCGATTCAGCCGGAACAATCAGGACGGATGGCCGAGTGGCTTAAGGCGCACGACTGGAAATCGTGTGGGCATCTGCCCGCGTGGGTTCGAATCCCACTCCGTCCGTGAACGTTAGTGAACTGACGGAATGGGATTCGAACGGTGTTGAGCCGGAGGCGGTCGCGCGGCCAGGCGCGAGCGCCGGAGACGGCTGAGGAGCGGCGCTCTAGCCGCCCGGAGGCTCAATCCTAGTCCCCAAGCCACAACTCGTCGCCATGCATGGCACCCGGACGACTCGGCGGTTCGCTGGCCGAGGGGTCAACGGTGTGTTGTCGGCTACTCTCATGGTATTGGCTGCGGCAACGGTCATTCAACTCGCCCGTACCCTTAACGTCGCCCGCGACGCGCTTGCATCGAACGCTCATCTCGTCTCACGTAGCCTCATTCGGGACAGGTTGATCGGCGCACGGGTGCCGGCAACTTTGTTTTCGGGGACAATCGGAAACGGACCAGTCGCGGACGGCGAGCCACCATCCGCGCGCCTCCTCTGGATCGTGGACCTGGACAACTGCCACGGTTGCCTGCGGGCTCGCACGGCTGCCGAGGAATGCGGATGGAGCTTCGCAGCCCAGGTCGGCAGTCTTCGCGGCACACTCACAAGCGACCTGATACGGAAATGACCCTCACCGGACTCCCACTGGACTCCCCACTTTACCGGAGAGTTATCGGCGTCAGACGCCCGCTTCCACGGTTCTGCACCGTCGTCTTTCTCGGGGCAGTGGCCCTTCACTGTACTTCGGCGCCATCGGAGGTTCCGTCACCACCCTTCGACGAGGTCTTCGAGCTGATCGATGTCATCGAGCTCGAGGAAATTGCTGGGGACTCGATCGGGGAAATCGGCAATCTTGTCGAGCTGGCGACCGGATTCGCGATTGCGGACAAGGTGCTGCCTCGGGTCCGTAGTTACGCCGAAGATGGTTCGCTACTGGCAGGGTTCGGTCGATTCGGTACAGGGCCATGGGAGTTTCGTGGAATCGACTGGGTCGGTGCATTGCCCTTTGGCAGAATCGGCGTGGTGGGCACCTACAAGCAGGGGATTACCATCCTGAGTCAAGACCTGACGCCGGATACTCTGTTAGCCATCCCCTACGCGGTGACGAAGGTCTTCTCCCTGGGCGACGATATCGTCTTTCATGGACTGGGGCCGCTCGGTGGCGACGCAATGACAGACGAAGAGCTGGAGAGGATGCCGGGTTTCGTGCACCGGTTCTCTGGTGCTGGAGTCGCTTGGAGCCGCTGGAGAGGACCGGTGTTTGACAAACCATACCACGAGTCATTTGTAAGGCTGGCGCAGGCCGTCGCGGGCGACAGCATCTTCATCATGACGTCCCTTGCCTACCCAGCTACGATTCTGAACGGCGTTGGTGATTCGGTCGGAACCATAGGGGTTCCGTCACGTCGGTTTCGTCCTATTCCCGAGGTCCCTCCGGGTTACTTTGCTACTGAACAATCCGGACCGCGAGTGGCAAGGTTTCTGGCGAGTTTCGACGACGTGTCGCGGCTCGATCCGATCCATGACGACTACCTGGTATTCACGATTGGTCGCTTTGATGACACACGGCCATGGCATCCATTCTTCCAACTGCACACTCGCGTTGAACTGTACGATCGCCACTCGGGCAACAAGCTCTACGAGGATGTGCCTCTTCCGGAAGGCTCGAAGGTAATCGGCGGTGGGAGCGGTCTCTACGTGCTGCTCAACCCCGACTTCCCGCCCTGGCGTATCGCGAAATACCGGCTGGCGCCCCGGGCGTAGGCGGATCGCCACCAGGCACGGACCCGGGAGCCGGTGTCGAGCTCCTGCTCCGGACGCTCTTTGCCGATGCACGCATCGAGTCAAGCGAATGGGGACGGAGATCGCTAACATCCGTGGCATGGTGTGCAACCCACTTCTCCCGGAGGAACCCATGCACCCGCCTCGACCCCGTGGATTCAACCGTCCACCCGGCAGCACCGCCTTCGTCACCGCACTGGCACTCCTTGCCCTGACTTCCGCCTGCGCCGAAGCACCCGCCTCGAGCTTCGACGACCTCGCTGAGGCACACCTGCCACAAATCGAAGGCAGCATCCAGGTCCTGGGGCTACAGGCGGAAGTCGAAGTGCTTCGCGATCCATGGGGAGTGCCCCACATCTACGCCTCGAATCTCGACGACCTCTTCTTCGCCCAGGGCTTCGTCCAGGCCCAGGATCGTCTCTGGCAGATGGAGTTGTACCGCAGAGCCGGCGAGGGGCGGCTCTCCGAAGTGCTGGGACCGGAGGCGCTCCAACACGATCGTGTCGCGCGCCTGCTCAAGTTCCGGGGCCCGTTCGACGACGCCGAGTACACCAGCTACCACCCCGAGGGCCGGCGCATCCTGGAGGCCTTCGCGGCCGGGATCAACGCCTACATCGACCACGCCACGGCGGCCGGAGAACTCCCCGTCGAATTCCGGTTGACGGGGATCGAACCCGAGCCCTGGACCGCCGAGACGCCGCTGCTGCGCATGCAGACCGCGATGCCGCTCGGCGACGTGCGCCGCGAGCTGGGCCTGGCCGAGCGGGTGGCCGAGCTGGGGGCCGAGGAAGCCAACCGGCAGGCGAATCCCACTCCCTGGCGCGAGCTCGAAGTGCCCGCGGGCGTCGACCTGTCCGCGATTACCGATGAGGTGCTGGCCGGAGTGGCGGGCTTCCGCAACGCCATGAGCAGTCCGCCCCTGGTCGCTCCCTACAACGGCTGGACGGGATCGGAGATGGCGATGAACCTGGGCGCGCGCGAAACCTCCCCCGGGAGCAACAACTGGGCGATTCACGGGAGCCGCACCGCGAGCGGCCACGCGATCGTGGCCAACGACCCGCACCGCGGGGTCACCAATCCATCGCTCCGCTATGTCGTGCACCTGGACGCACCCGGCTGGACCGCCATCGGCTCGACCGAGCCGGTGCTCCCCGGCGTGGCCATCGGGCACAACGGCCGCATCGCGTGGGGCCTCACCATCGTGGGCACCGACCAGTCGGACGTGTACGTCGAGCAGGTGAACCCGGACAACCCGAAGCAGGTGCGCTGGGGCGACGGCTGGGAGGAGGTGCGGACCATCACCGAGTCCGTCCAGGTGAAGGACGGCGAGCCCGTCACCTTGGAGCTGGAATTCTCGCGCCACGGCCCGATCTTCCACCGGGATCCTGACAACAACCTCGCCTACGCCATGCGCTCGACCATGCACGAGCCCGGGACCACGGGGTATCTGTCCGGGCTCCGGCTCAACGTGGTCTTCGACTGCGCCGAATTCATCGAGGAGATGCGCTACTGGCTGGCCCCCACCGAGAACATGATCTGCGGCGACGCGGACGGAAACATCGCCTGGCAGGCCGCGGCACTCTCGCCGAGCCGCCCCAACTGGCACGGACGGCTGCCGGTGCCCGGAACCGGCGAATACGAGTGGGACGGCTTCCGCGATGACCTCCCCACCGAAATCAACCCGGAGCGCGGCTGGGTGGGAACGGCCAACCACGACATCCATCCCCCCGGCTACGATCCGCCGCTCTTCTTCAAGACCGCGGGCCCCTTCGCCCGCTTCGCACGGGTGCAGGAGGTGCTGAACGCGGGCAGCGACTTCACGCAGGAGGACTCGCGTGTGCTCCAGCTGGACGCGTACTCCGCGTCGGGCGCGGCCCACGCGGCCCTCTTCGGCGGGTGGACGGCGAACGACGCGGACGTGGAGCCCTACCGGGCCGAACTGGCCGCCTGGGACGGCGACTTCGACCGGGACAGCCGCCCGGCCGCGATCTACCGCCGCCTCGACGGCGATGTGCTCGACCAGGTCGCGGGCAATGGGGGCGGCAACGCGCCGGCCTCGCTGGAAGCGGCCCTCGCCGCCGCCCTCGAACGGATCACGGCCGACCAGGGCGACGACCCGGCCCAGTGGCGCTGGGGACGCGACCACCGCAACGAATTCCCGCACGCGCTGGTGTCCGCCTACGATCTGCCCCCGGCGGAGCGGTCGGGCGGCGCGGGCACGGTGGCCGCGACCGGAGCCACCTACCGTCACATCGTCGACTTCGCCGACCTGGACGGGTCGCTCTTCACCAACGCGCCCGGGCAGTCCGGCCGGCCCGGCAGCCCCTACTACGGCAACCTCACCGAGGAGTGGGCCGACCAGGACTACTTCCCGATGCTCTTCTCCCGGGAAGCGGTGGAGGCGCGCGCGGAATACCGGCTCGTGTTGGCCCCGGGCGGTTGACGGATTTCGGAGTCCCTGTACGGGTGGCTGACGCTCGGGGACAGCCGCGGTGCGTCCGGCGCCCCCTTGAGCGGTCCTACCCCATCCCGTCCAGCACCCCGAGCAACTCGGCCGGCTCCGGCCGCCGCGTATAGTCCACGTCCACTCCGGCCCACGCCACAACCCCGTCCCGACCGACCACATACGTCGCGGCGATCGGCAGCTCCCAGGTCGGATCGCCGTTGAAGCGGGCGAGGTCGATGCGGAGACTGTCACGGTAGACGTCCTGCAGGACTTCCGTCATCCGGAAGGTCAGCCCGTAGGACCGCGCAACGCCGTTCCCGGAGTCCACGAGCACGTCGAATTCGATCCCGTCCTCCCTGGCCCAGGCCGCGGCGAAGTCGTGCAGCTGGGGAGACAGCGTCAGCACAGTGGCGCCCCGCGCGCGAATCTCGGGAAGGAGTGTCTGGAGAGCAGCCTGCTCCGCACGGCAGTAGGGTCACCAGCGGCCGCGGAAGAAGCTGATCACGGCCGGCCCGCCCCGAAGGACCCGCGCAAGCCGCACCGTCTCGTGTTCCAGGTTCGGCCGAGCGAAGAGAGGGGCCTGATCACCGGCCTTCACGACGCCGTCGAGGATTCCGGAGTCCTCGAGGTCCGTAACCCCGCACCTCAGAGTTCGGTTGATTGAAGGGTCGCGCTTGGCCGCTCCTGCTTCCCTGATCCGCTTCAGGGTCTGTGAGAGTGTGGGCATGGTGAGCCTGCGGGAGTTGGGGAATCCGGACCAGGGGTGCCGGTCCGGTCACATCTTCCAACGTAACCGGATCCGGCCCCGCAACGTCACGCTCGGCCGGTCGTCCCAGGGCATCCCGCGTCTCCGTGCGTCCCGTTCAGTCTCGCCCGCTGATCGAGCCAGCAGCAGGCGAGGCACTGCGAGAAATCCGGGAGCCAGACCGCCGCCCCCGGCCACCTGGCCAACCCCGGACCCACCGATTCGATCAGCCAGCGCTTCCTTGAGCCCACGGCCGCCCTCAACACGGCCCAACCGTCCGGGGCCGTGACCCGAAACAGCAGAGTCTCCGGCCCGTGGGTCGCTTCCATGACTTCAAGCGACCATCCATCGGGTTCATCGGGGGCCGGTATGCGGACCGCATGTCCTGTATCGAGAGCCATCTCGAGCAACGGCCCGTAGGCCTCGAGAACGTCCCGGCAGGTGCCGCCGATCCGGGATGGATGCCCTGCCAGGTCAACCGTCCGTGCCCGAAGCCCAGGCGCAATCGCTGCAACCCTCTTGTCATCCAATGCGTAGTTCCTTCTTGTTCCAGCGTCTCAGCCGGCTCGCCTCCGGAATCGGCCAATGAATACTGTACTAACATGCTTGGCGATCTCTATACAATGATCAGCGTAGCCCCCCGTTTTCATCAGCGGATGGGAATCGTGGCGCCGGTTGGCCCGAGCGAGGCGGCGGGGCCGGATCTCCGTTCACTTGCCTTAGTGGTCGCCGAAATCGGGTTGTGACCCGATCGATCATATCGCTTCAAGCCCGGGGAGGAAGATTGTGAAATCAATCACAAAGTCGGCGCTCGCCCTCATCCTGCTGCCGCTCGGACTGACGGCGCAGGATCTGGCACTGACCGGTGCGGTTGTTCTCAACCCCGCCGACGAATCCATCCATGGAGGCGTGGTCCTGATCGAAGCGGGGCGCATCGCCGCGCTCGCGGACGAGGTCCCGGCGGATTTCGGCGGACCCACCCTCGACATCGACGGCAGATTCGTCATCCCTGCCCTGGCGGATCTCCATACGCACTCCTTCGGCAACGCATCTCCCGGAGGCATGCCCCAGTTGCTCGGCCCGCAGGGGACGGCAAACGCGGCCCTCTACACCGGTGTTGCCTTCGTTCTCGACCTCTTCAGCCCCGAAGACATGATTCTGGGCTTCCGCGACGGCCAGCGCGCAAACGGCCCGCAGGGCGCGCGGCTCTTCGCGGCCGGCCCGTGCCTTACCGCCACCGATGGCCACTGCTCCGAGTACGGCGTGCCCACGCGCATTGTCGACACGCCGGAAGACGCGCGCCGCGAGGTCGCCGATCTCGCGGTCAAGGCTCCCGACGTCGTCAAGATCGTATACGACCACCAGAGCTACGGCGGCCGCAGCATGCCGACGGTGGACCTGGCCACGCTGACTGCCGTGATCGAGACCGCGCGTCGGCATGGCCTGAAGACGGTCGTACACGTGGGAACCTGGGACGACGTGCGAGAGGCGGTGCTGGCCGGAGCGGACGCGGTCACGCATACGCCGGGCCCTCAGCCGCCGCCCGCCGATATCGCGGGCCTCATGGTGGAGTCGGGCACCTGGCACATCCCGACCCTCGCGGTGCAAAGCCAGTTCGTGAGCATCGTGGATGATCCCGGGCTGCTCGACGATCCACTGATGACGGAAACCGTGCCCCAGGCCCTGCGTGACCTCTACCGGGACTTCGACCCCACTCAGTCCATGTTCGAGAGTTGGCTGAGCTACCAGCGGATCCTGGCGCAGCCCAGCAGGGAGGCCGTGAAATCCCTCTCGGACGCAGGCGTCCCGATGCTGGCGGGAACCGACGGGGGCAACCCCGGCATCTTTCAGGGATACTCGGTTCACCGGGAACTCGAGCTGCTCGAAGCCGCGGGGCTGTCCCGCTGGACGGCGCTCAGGAGCGCGACAACGAACGGTTCACGCTTCCTGGGCCACCGGTGGGGCGTCGAACCCGGAGACGAGGCAACCCTGCTCGTCCTCGACGCCTCTCCGCTGGAATCGATCGCGAACACGAAGCGCATTCACGCGGTGATCCAGGCGGGTGTCGTGGTGGACCGGGAGGCGCTGCGGACCTGGTAGCGAACGTGAGTATATGAGCATATGAGTAGAACCCCGGGCACAGTGGCGCGGCGAGCAGGCCGCACGGCGACGCTGGTCGCAGTGGCGTTTCTGGCCTCGACCGTCCCCGCACAAAGCCAGATCTTCGAACTGATGCGCATTATCGGCGACGGGGGAAGCTGGCTGGGTCTGACGGTCACGGCTGGGCGTGCATCGCTTGAAGGGCCGGTGGTTCCGGTCGCGGGGCTGTCGCTGGATGGCTGCCTGCAGGTCTGGGATGGTCACTCGGGCGAATGGACGATCCGGGCGGCGGACAAGCTTGGCGACAGCAGCCTCGATGTGACTGCGCACCCGGGCCAGCCGGTGAGATTCGAGTTCCGAGGCGGGATTCAGGCCCAACTCGATGTCGCCGTAGAGTGGAGTGAAGCGCGGGACACGACGCTGCATGTCTGGGTCGGCGTGGCCCTGCCGTCGGCGCCGGGCGAAGGGCGCGACATCTGTCAACCGCCGCCGGGGTAGGTGCTTGCAGGATCCGGTGCCTCGGCACTCTCGGTAGCTCGCGAACTTCCGGGACACGACACTAGGTTGACCCGGAGTCGGAACTTTGCCTTGAGCTTCGAGAGGAACCGCATGTCACCCACCCGCCGACACTTCTTTGGAACCGTGGCCGCGACGTCAGGAGCCCTTGCGCTCCGGTGGACGACTTCCCCCGCACTGGCGCGGGCCAGAACGGTCTCGTCAAATGACGACCAGGTCGCCCCGGCGCCGCAGCCCCTGCGCGTCCTCATCCTGGGAGGCACCGGCTTCATCGGGCCCCACATGGTCCGTTATGCGCTGGAGAGGGGCCACTCGGTCACGATCTTCAACCGCGGCCGCACCAATCCCCACCTGTTTCCCGAGGTCGAGAAGCTCGTCGGGGACCGCGACGGGGAGCTCGGTGCGCTTGAAGGAAAGAGCTGGGACGTCGTGCTGGACAACTCCGGGTATGTGCCGCGACACGTGCGCGATTCGGCTCAGCTGCTCAAGGACGCGACGGACCACTACCTCTTCACGTCCACCGCCGGGGTGTACGCCAGCTGGTACGACGAGAGCGGCGGCATGAAGTCGGCGCCCGGGGCGCCCGAATGGCCCGAAGGCGGCACGACCGAGGATCACCCGACCGTGGTTCTGCCCGAACCGGAGTCGGAAGACGTGGGCCGATTCTACGGTCACCTCAAGGTTGTCTGCGAGGACGCGGTACGCGAAGCCTACGGAGACGACCGCTGCGTAGTAACGCGGCCGGGGCTGATCGTGGGGCCAGGCGACACCACCGATCGCTTCACCTACTACCCGGTGCGGATCGACCGAGGCGGAGAGATCCTGGCCTTCGGCGCGCCGGACGACCCGTGCCAGTACATTGACGCTCGCGATCTGGCGGCGTGGTCGGTGAGGCTCTGTGAGGACCGGGTGAGCGGCACCTACAACGCGGTCGCACCGCTGGGCGGACTGCGCATGGCGGAGCTGCTCTACGGGATCCGCGCGATCGCCTCGACTGCGATGCGCTTCACCTGGGTGCCGGGCTCGTTCCTTGCCGAGCAGGGCGTGCCGGAGTTCTCGCTGCCGCCATGGACGAGCCAGGACGGTCCGTTGGCGGGTGCCACGAGTTTCCGGGCCGACCGGGCCTTTGCGGCCGGGCTCACCTCACGCCCGTTGGCGGAGACGGCGCTGGATACGCTGCAGTGGTGGAACTCGCTGCCAAGCGAGCGCCGGCAACAGATGCGAGCGGGACTGCGCGGGGGCGATCTGGGATTCGGCCCGGCGTCGATGGACGCGCAGATGGAGTTCGAGGCGCAGATTCTGGGAGCGTGGAAAGCCGCGCAGAGGTGATTTGCTGTGAGTCGCGGGCCGCGGGCGACCGCGCTTCGCGTCGCCGGTTCCCGTCGGTAGGCGCGCAGAGCGGCGGGCCGTTACCGCTTGACCAGCTCGTAGACCACTACGCTTTCGACATCCATTTCGTCCTTGAGCACACCCAGGACGCGGTCGTGGGCAACGTCGAGGATGCGCAGACCGGACGGCGCATCGACCCTGCCGAGCCATTCTCCGGCAGGCGAGATGACTGTGTAGGGCGGTGATCCTTCGCGCGGGCCGGCAGGTACATGGGCCGGCAGCCAGACACGACCCTCCGCGTCGCTTAACGGGGATCTGAAGAGTGGCATCGGCTTCCCGAGATCTTCCCGGTATTCGGCCATGGTTTCTCTCGTCAACCGCTCCACGACGGCATCCGGAGCCTCGCGATTGGCAAAACGGAGTCTGTCACGGAGGATTGCCTCGACCGGCTTCAGGTGCTCCTCGGTCAGGTACTCCGGCTCGGCCTGCCAGCGCACGATCTGCTCGACCGTGCCGTCTGCCGCACGCCAGGTGACTTCCGGCTTGTCCGATCGTGTGTAGACGAACCTCCCGGCGGCCACGGCCACCGAGCCAAAGCCCCGCGCAGGATTCCCGGCGCCCGGTATGAAGTCGTAGGAAGCCACAGTGTCGACGGCACCGGTTTCCAGGTCGAAACGGGCCATGTGGCCCTGAAGCCACTCCTCTTCGAACCCGGAGCGGTATTCGTTGGTGGCTGCCAGAAATCTGCCGGCAGCGTCGAAGCCTTCCGGCCAGAGTGAGGTGTTGCGCTGGAGGTCGGCCAGTGACTCCGTGCGCGCCAGCGATCCGTTCACGAAAAGGTTGAACCGCGAATTGCGTCTGTCGAGGACCACGAGGCTGTCACGGCCCAGCGTGTACATGCCGATGACGTACCCGACCTCACCCGGTCCCTGGCCCGCCACCGCCAGCACGGAGTGCCCGGCACCGTCCGGGGTCAGGAGCACCATTTCGGAGTTGGCGTCGTCCGTCAGGGCGGCAGCGCCGTCCGGAAAAAGCCGACCCAGCCAGATGCTCCCGAATGCGTAGTCGCCCGTGCGGCCACCGTGCCGGTAGACCCGCTCCGGTGCGAGAGCGAAGGGGGGCTCTACATCCGGTATCCCCGCGTACTCCACAATCCGCACGCCGGCACTGTCGCGGACCACGGGACCCACAGCGGTCGCGCCGTCGCCACCACAACCGGCCACCGACAGAAGCGCCGCTGCGAGCGTCGACCGCAGACGCGTCAGAACCGGACCGTCCGCTGGATGTTGAAGCCGAAGCGCCACGATGCCGTGTCGAAGAAGTCGTCAGCCGCGCCAGCGAGGGTCTGGGTGGGGTTCATCTGGTGCTGATTGGTGACCAGGAGCTTGAAGGAATGCCCGCGCGTGCGGATTTCGGCGCCGAACGAGCCGGAGTCGTACTCCTGATCCTCCCGGGCCTGGCTGAAGATCCACTCGCCGAAGAGGCTCCACCTGTGGTCGAGGTATAGCTGGCCGTTGACGCCGACCGAAACGGTGGCCTCCGGGTCGTGGTCCTGAATCCGGGGATTCCACAGGAGAGTGGGCACAACGCCGAGCGCGAGGCGATCGGCGAGCATCGCGTTCGCAATCAACTGGGCGTAGGCCTGCATCTCGTTCGACTCGGCCATGTCGTCGTCACGACCTCGCGTTCCCGCGTTGCTGTCCTGCTGGACCTGATGCTGATGACCCTCGTGATCGTCTCCGGCTTCATCCTGAAGGTTCCACGCCACCCCAGACTGCATGGCGAACTCAACCGGCATCGTCGCGGCATCCAGAGCCAGCCCGGCGAAGCGCACATTGAACTCAAGGTTGTCCAGACTGTTGGACCGGAGGACACCGACGGCGAAGCGGTCGTGGGGTGCGAACGCCAGGCCCAGGCGATTCAGCACGAATCCATCGAGCCCCCACAGGTCGCTCGCGCCGTCCGACAGGTGACCGAACCTGTGCGAAATCTCGATCAGGATGTCGCCCGCGTTCATACCGGCGGCGGTCGGCAGCGTCGCGGACTGCGTGGACGCAAAGACGTCCTGCGCAGAGGTCGAGGCCGGAGCCGCCACGCAGAAACCGGCGACGCAGAAGCTCAGCGATGCCTGCTTGATGAGGGTCTTCATATGTGAAGAATACTGCTGCCGGAGTGTCCTGGCGACCATTCCCGGCCTGCTCGCGCCGCGGCCGGCAACCGTTCCGCGTGGCCGTTCATCGATTAACATTGTCTGCGAACCGAAATCCGGGGTCCTTCGGGGGCCCGCGGCGCTCCTCACGGAACGCGGGTTTCCTGCCCCGGAAGCGCACTCCCCACCCACACCCATTTCACAACAAGGTGGCATGAACCGCGACATAGAAGTCATACAAGCGAAGATTCAGGAGGCAAGCGGCTTTGTCGACCGCCTCCTTGGCGAGGTCGGACGGGTAATCGTTGGACAGAAGACGATGGTCGAGCGGTTGCTGGTCGGGCTGCTGTCCGACGGGCACGTGCTCATGGAAGGTGTACCGGGGCTCGCAAAGACCCTTACCGTACGCACTCTGGCCGATGCTATACAAACCTCGTTCCAGCGCATCCAGTTCACGCCGGATCTCCTCCCCGCCGACTTGATCGGCACGCTGATCTACGACCCGCGCAAGACCGAGTTCAAGACCAAGAAGGGACCGGTTTTCGCGAACGTGATCCTGGCCGACGAGATCAACCGCTCGCCCGCCAAGGTTCAGTCGGCGCTGCTCGAGGCCATGCAGGAGCACACGGTCACCATCGGCGAGAACACCTTTCCGCTGCCGTCGCCGTTCCTCGTGCTCGCGACGCAGAACCCGATCGACCAGGAGGGAACCTACCCGCTCCCCGAGGCGCAGGTGGACCGCTTCATGCTCAAGCTGTCGGTTGGGTATCCGGACAGGGACGAGGAGCTCGAGATCATGCGCCGGATGGGGACGGGCCCCATGCCTCAGGCGTCTCCCGTCGTGAGCCCCGAGGAGATCCTGCAGGCGCGCCGGGCGGCCGAGACGATTTACATGGACAGCCAGGTCGAGCGCTATATCGTCGAGCTTGTTTTTGCAACAAGAGAACCCACGCAGTGTGGCCTGCGGGATCTGGACCCGCTCATCGCGTTCGGCGGATCGCCCAGGGCCACGATCTGCCTCGCGAAGACCGCCCGCGCGCACGCGTTTCTGCGGCACCGCGGGTACGTGACGCCGGAGGACGTGCGGTCGGTGGCGATGGACGTGCTGCGGCACCGCATCATCCTGACGTATGAGGCGGAGGCGGAGGAAGTGACCTCGGAGGACGTGGTGACGCGGGTGCTGGACACGATCGAGGTGCCGTAGGGGCGACGTGATGTATGATAAACATGACATTTTGTAAAGTTAGCTTTACAGTGTGGCCGATCGGCCGCGGCGGATTGGCCCGGCGATGATCCCCCGCGAGATCCTCAAGCAGGTGCGGTTGCTGGAGATCAGCACGCGCGGCCTGGTGAACGACGTGTTCTCGGGCGAGTACCACTCCGTCTTCAAGGGGCGGGGGATGAGCTTCGCCGAGGTGCGCGAGTACGGCTACGGCGACGACATCCGCGGGATCGACTGGAACGTGACGGCGCGGACGGGCTCGCCGCATGTGAAGGTGTTCGAGGAGGAGCGCGAGCTGACGCTGATGCTGGTCGTGGACGTGAGCGCGTCGGCGCACTTCGGGACGCGGGCGCGGATGAAGTCGGAGCTGGCGGCCGAGCTGTGCGGGGTGCTGGCCTTCAGCGCGATCAAGAACAACGACAAGGTGGGGCTGATCCTGTTCTCGGACCGGATCGAGCGGTTCGTGCCGCCTCGGAAGGGGCGCCGGCATGCGCTGCGGGTGCTGCGGGAACTCCTGTACCATCCGGCCGAGGGGAAGGGCACCGACATCGCCGGGGCGCTGGAGTACCTGGCACGGGTGACGCGCCGGCGTGCCGTGGCATTCCTGGTGTCGGACTTTCTGGCCGAGGGATACGAGCGGGCGCTGTCGGTGGCGGCGCGCAGGCACGACCTGGTGGCGGTGCGGGTGGGCGACGTGCGCGAGGACGAGGTCCCGCCGATGGGATTCGTCGAGTTCGAGGATCCGGAGACCGGCGAGCGGGTGGTGGTGAACACGTCGGGGCGGGCGTTCCAGGAGCGGTTCGGGGCGGGGCGCGCGGCGGCTCGGGGGCGGGTGGAGGAGCTCTTCCGGCGCAGCAAGGTGGACGCGATCGATGTGACGACGGGGGTGCCGTACGAGAAGGCGCTGCGGCGGTTCTTCGAGGAGCGGGGACGGAGGGTGCGGTGATGGTGGGGGTGAGGGTTGCGCTGGGCGTGGCGGGCTTGGGTCTCGCGGCACTGGTCGCTGGCGTGGCGTCCGCCGCCGCGCAGGACGCGCGGGAGCTGCGGGTGGCGATGGAGGTGGACACGACCATGATCCACCTGGGCGATCCGGTCGCCGTGCGCCTGGCGGTGGATCATCCGGCGGACTGGGTGGTCCTGTGGGCCGATTCGCTTGCTGTTGCGCCGTTCGAGGTGCTCCACTACGCGGTTTCGGCGCCCGGGGCCGCGTCGGCCGGCGGTGTGGGCGCCGGCGGGAGCGCGGACGAGGGCGGCGGAGCGCGGTCGCTCGCGGCGCTGACCATCACCAGCTTCGAG
Source organism: Longimicrobiales bacterium (assembly GCA_965211645.1). Classification (GTDB taxonomy): domain Bacteria; phylum Gemmatimonadota; class Gemmatimonadetes; order Longimicrobiales; family Gaopeijiaceae; genus Bin94. The sequence continues at coordinate 3,148,413 of OZ242947.1, forward strand.
CTGGGCGAGCTGGAGATCCCGCCGATCGAGGTGGCGGTGGCCGCGCCGGACGGCATGGTGCACACGGTGTCGACCGACCCGTTCCGCATCGGGGTCGAGAGCGTCGGGCTGGATGAGTCCGGCGACATCCGAGAAATCAAGGCGCCCCTGACGATCGCGCGCAGCTGGTGGGCGCTGCTGCCCTGGCTGCTCCTCGCCGCGGCGCTGGGGGCCGGGGCGCTCCAACTTCACCGACGCATGCAGGCGCGGCCATCCGCCGAGATCGCCAAGCCGCAGCCACCGCCGCGTCCGCACCACCTGGTCGCGCTGAAGGCGCTCGACGAGCTGGAGCGGTCGTCGCTGCTGGAGCGCGGGCAGGTGAAGCGGTGGCATGTCCGGGTTTCCGAAATCATCCGCGCCTACGTGGAGGGCCAGCTCGAGGTCCCCGCGCTGGAGATGACCACGGGCGAGGTGGTGTTGGGACTGCGCACCGCCGCGCTCGGCGCAAGGATCACGGATGCCTTCCACACCTTCCTCGCCCGCTGTGACCTGGTGAAGTTCGCCAAGCTGCGCCCCGGGGTGGATGCCTCGCGAGAGCTGCTGGGTGCGGCGCGCTCGCTGGTGGAGATGACGAGCGGGCCGGCGCAGGCGGCTGGTGGGCGAGACCAGCCGGATGGGGCGGCCGCTGGCCCTGACGCGGAGGACGGCGCGGAAGTAGAAGGCGACGTTGACCAGTCCACCGGACATCCGACATCGGCCGGTGCGGACGGATCCGCCGAAGACGCAGCGCCCGTGCCCGAGGCAGCGGGAGGCAGCAGATGATCTTCCGCTTCGAGGACCCCTGGCTGCTGCTCCTGCTCGGGGCTGTCCCGCTGCTGGCCTGGTGGTATCTGAAAGCCGGAGGGCGGCAGCGGGGGTCGCTGACGCACCCGGAAGCGAGAGGGCTGGGACAGGCCGGCGGCAGCGGCGGACGCTGGTTGCGCCACCTGCCGGCCGCCCTGCGCGGAGTCGCCCTGGTCTGCCTGATCGTCGCGTTCGCGCGTCCGCAGACCGGAGTCACGGGCGAGAATGTGGTGTCCGAGGGGATCGACATCGTGCTCGCGCTCGACGTTTCCAGTTCGATGCTCGCCGAGGACCTGGCGCCCAACCGGCTGGAAGCGGCCAAGGCGGTGGCTGCGGATTTCGTGGGCGGGAGAGGCAACGACCGGATCGGGCTCGTCATCTTCGCGGGCAAGGCGTTCACGCAGGCGCCGCTGACGCTGGACCACTCGGTGGTCGCGTCGCTGATGGCCGAACTCGAGGTCGGCATCATCGAGGACGGCACGGCGGTCGGGATGGGGCTGGCGACCGCGGTCAAGCGCCTGCAGGCGAGCGAGGCCGAGTCGAAGGTGGTGATCCTGCTGACGGACGGCCGCAACAACCGCGGTGAAATCGACCCCATCACGGCGGCGCAGGCAGCGCAGGCGCTGGGGATACGCGTCTATACCATAGGCGCCGGTGCGCGCGGGATGGCCCGGGTCCCGGTGACGGATCGTTTCGGCGGCCGGCGCTACGTTACGACCCGCGTCGATGTGGACGAGCCGGTCCTGCGCGAAACCGCCGAGACGACCGGAGGCCGCTACTACCGCGCGACCGACCGCGAGAGCCTCGAAGCCATCTGGGCGGAAATCGACGAGCTGGAGACGACGGAGATCCTTGTGAACAACTTCACAAGCTACGGCGAGCGCTTCCCGGTGCCGCTCACGGCGGGGCTGATCCTGCTGCTGGCGGAGGTCGCGCTGGGCCGCACCTGGCTGAGGACGCTGCCCTGATGTTCCGCTTCGGTGCCGAGTTCGCGCTGTGGACGCTGGTCCTCGTCCCACTCTTGGGCGTCCTGTACTGGCAGGCGAGCCGGCGCGGCCGCGCCCTGCTCGACCGCTTCGGCGAACACGGCCTGGTGCGCCGTCTTCGGGCCAGCGTCAACGTCACGGCGGTGCGCTGGAAGGGTGCGCTGGTGCTCGCGGCGGTGGCCCTCCTCGCGCTCTCGCTGGCGCGTCCCCAGTTCGGCACCCGCGTCGAGACCCTGAGCCGGCAGGGCCAGGACGTGATGGTCGCGCTCGATGTCTCGCGCTCCATGTACGCCGAGGACATCGCGCCCAACCGCCTCGAGCGCGCGAAGATCGAGATCGGGCGCATCATCCAGCGCCTCGACGGGGACCGGATCGGCCTGGTGGCGTTCGCCGGGGACGCCTTCGTGCAGAGCCCGCTCACCGCCGACTACGGCGCCGCGATGATGTTCCTCACCGCGATGGATCCCACGCTGATGTCCACGCAGGGCACGGATCTCGCCCGGGCGGTGGTGGTGGCGGTGGAAGCTCTCGAGGAGACGCCGCCCGAGAACAGGATCGTGGTGATCGTGACCGACGGCGAGGACCACGAGGGCGGTCTTGCGGAGGCCATAGCGGCGGCGACCGACGCGCAGGCGACGATCCACACGGTGGGCGTGGGGTCGCCGGAGGGGGTGCCGCTCCCCGATGTCGAGGGGGTCGAAGCCAGCGGCCGGTTTCGCCGTGACGATCAGGGCAACGTGATTACGACGAGATTGAACGAGACCGCACTCCAGGACATCGCACTTCAGACGGACGGCGAGTACCACCGGATCGGCCAGGGCGCCGGGGGCCTCGGCCGGCTGGTCGAGCGGATCGAAGGAGGAGGCCGTGAGGTGGAATCCCGTGAAGTCACCCAATTCGAAGAGCAGTACCAGATCTTTCTCGGCGCGGCGTTGCTTCTGCTGATCGCGGAGGTCATCGTACCGGGCAGGCGGAGGCGTCGGACCGCGGGACTGGAGGACGCAGCATGAGATCGGTCGTTTGCGCCGCGGCGGCGACGTTGACGGCGTTGGCGCTGGCCGGGCCAGCCGCCGCCCAGGAGGGCCGCCGCGAGGTCGAGGCGGGCAACCGGCTCTACGACGAAGGCCGCTACCAGGAGGCCCACGCACGCTACCTGGAGGCGCTGGAGAAGGTGCCGGGGTTGCCGCTCGTGCGCTTCAACGAGGGCAATGCGCTCTACCGGAGCCAGGAATTCCAGCGTGCGATGGAGGCCTTCCTCGAGGCGGCGGAGGGGGCCGATCCCGAATGGCGGTCGCAGGCCTGGTACAACCTCGGCAACGCGCTGCTCAGGCAGCAGCAGGCCGGGCCCGCCGCCGAGGCGTACAAGCAGGCGCTTCGCGGCGATCCGCGCGACGTCGACGCCAAGCACAACCTGGAAGTGGCGCTGCAGCAGCTCGAGCAGCAGCAACAGCAGCAGGACGGCGAGAACCAGGAGGGCGACGAGCAGAACGAGGACCAGCAGGGAGAAGGCGGGGGACAGGGTCAGCAACCCGAGGGCGGTGAGGAGGGGGAGCAGGAGAACGACCCATCGCAGGGAGAGGACGATCAGCAACAGCAGCCTCAGCCGCAGGACGGCCAGGGAGAGGGCGAGCCGCAGCCGCAGGACCAGCAGGAGGGCGAGGGAGAGGGACAGCAGCCCCCGCCCCGGATGACGCCGGAGCAGGCGGAGCGACTGCTGCAGGCGATCACCGAGGATCCGGGCGAGGTGAACCGCAAGGCGGCCCAGGCCCGCGGTCCCCGGCCGAGGAAGGACTGGTAGGTTCGGGCCGATGGAGCGCGTGGTTCGGTCCCGGGGAAGCTGCGTAGCGCTTGCAGTCCTGCTCGCCGGCACAGGCGTTTTCACGGCGGAAGCAAGCGCCCAGGACATCTCCGCCCGCGCCTACCTCAGCGCCCCCCAGGTCGGCGTCGGCCGGCAGTTCGTGCTCAACGTCGAGGTGTCGGGCACGCAGCAGCTGGAGCAGGATCCCGTGCTGCCCGACATGGAGGACTTCGCCAGCTTTCTGAGCGCCGGCACGTCCACCTCGATCCAGATCGTGAACGGGCGCACGAGCATGGCGATCACCTACCAGTACCGCTTCCAGGCGCTGAGCGAGGGGACCTTCGAGATCGGGGCGGTGACCGTCACGGTTGGCGATCGGACCGTGACCACGGACCCGGTGTCCCTGACGGTGTCGGATGCTCCCTCTGCACCCGCCGCCGGCGCGGAGGCGGTCGATCCCGGCGCGGCGATCGCTCCCGACGACCTCTTCATCGAGACTCGAGTCTCCAGGACCCGCGCATTCGAAAACGAACCCATCGCGGTCGAGTACCGGATCTTTACCCGGGTCCCCGTCCAGTCCTACACCATCACGACGCTGCCGCAGGCGACGGGGTTCTGGTCGGAGGAGCTGGAGCAGCCCACGGCGCCCCAGGCCGAGCGCGTCGTGCGGGACGGCAGCGAGTACCTGACGGCGACCGTCCGGCGCATGATGCTCTTTCCGACCGGGCCGGGCTCGAAGACCCTCGACCCCCTGAGCGTCGAGGCGCAGGTGCGGGTGCGCGACCGGAGCGCCTTCGACCCCTTCGGCGACATCTTCGGGCGGTCGAGTCTGTTCGATCGGAGCGTGCCCGTGGTGGTGGCGTCGCGCCCGGTGACCATCGAGGTCGACCCGCTGCCGACGGACGCGCGGCCGGGGTCGTTCACGGGGCACGTGGGCAGCCTGAACGTGACCGCCTCGGTGGACCGCGCCGCCGTGGAAACCAACGAGGCGGTCACCCTTCGCGTGGAGTACTCGGGCACCGGGAACCTCCGCACGCTCCCCGCGCCCGAAATCGAGTTCCCGGTGGAGTTTGAGGCGTTCCCGCCCGAGTCCAGCGAGCGCATTTCGGAGGGCGGGGGCAGCCTGCAGGGGACGAGGACCCATGAGTACGTACTTATCCCGCGGGTGCCCGGCGAGCTGACCATCCCGGCGATCGAGGTGGCCTACTTCGACCCGGCGACGGAACGCTACGGGACATCGCGGTCGGAGCCGGTGGAGGTCACCGTCGCGGGCGACGCCGCGGCGTCGGAGGGGCCGGGCGCGGTCCCGGCCGCCGTCGAGACGATCCGCGAGGAGATCCGCTTCATCCACATCGGCACGCCCCGTTTCGTGCGGGTCGGCCTTCCACTGTACGCGACGGGTGTGTTCTGGGTGATTCTGCTGCTGCCGCTGGCCGCGGTGGGCGGAGCGCTGGTGCTGCGGCGCCACCGCGACCGGATCGAGGGCGACGTGGCGTATGCGCGGGTGCGGAGGGCGAGCCGGATGGCGAAGAAGCGGCTGGCGCGGGCGCGGGGGCTGGCCGGCGGCGACCCGCGCGAGTTCTACGGCGAGGTCGCGGGTGCGCTGCAGGGACTGCTCGCCGACAAGCTGAACATCGCCGAGGCGGGGCTGGTGCGCGAAGAGGCGGGGCGGGTCGCGGCGCGGCGCGGGGCGTCGTCCGAAACGCTGGAGCGCCTTTTCGCATGTCTGGACGACTGCGACCGGCAGCGATTCGCTCCGGCCGGCGCGGACAGGGAGCCGCCGGAACGGGTGCTGGACCGCGCCGCGGGGATCATGGGCGATCTGGCGCGGGAGCTGTCGCGATGAGGGGTCGGCTGTTCGGGATGGGACGGCGGTGGGGTCCGCTGCTGCCGGTCGGCCTGCTCCTCACGGCGGTCGCCATCCGCCCGACCGCCTCACCCGCCACCCTGGCCCCCACCACCCTCCCCGCCCAGGAAGCCCTCTTCGACCAGGGCAATCGCCTCTACCAGGAAGGCGATTTCGGCGGCGCGGCCGCGAGCTACGAGGCCGTCCTGGAAGGCGGCTTCGAGTCGGCCGAGGTGTACTACAACCTGGGCAACGCGCACTTCCGCCTCGGCGAGCTCGGACTGGCCGTCCTCAACTACGAGCGCGCGGCGCGGCTGAACCCCCGCGGCGAGGACATCCAGGCCAACCTCGCGCTGGTCGGCCGGATGCTGCAGGACAGGATCGAACCCCTGCCGCGCTTCTGGGTGCTGTCGGTTGCGGACTGGTGGATGACGCTGATCCCGCGGGGATGGCTGGGGCCGATCGTCGCCCTCGGCTATCTCGCCCTGGGTGTGGCAGCCGTGCTGCTGGTCCTGGGGTGGCCGAGCGGCTGGCGCGCGGGGCTCAGGAGAGCGGTGCATGCGTGTCTGGCCGCGACCGTCCTTCTCGGCGGCACGCTCCTCGTGCGCGAAACGGGGCTGGGACGAGCGGAGGAAGCCGTGGTGATGTCCACCGAGGCGCGCGTCCTGAGCGCTCCCTCCGAAGAGGGCGGACTGACGGTGTTCACCGTGCACGAGGGCACCAGGGTGCGGATCGATCGCCGCGCCGAGGGCTGGGTGGAGGTCGTCCTGGCGGACGGCAGGGTGGGTTGGCTGCCACGCGATGCGCTGGAGATCATCTAAAGATTAATTCAAAATGATCTTGAGTTGATCTACGTAGCGCTCGCGACCGCTGTCCTGCTCAGCGAATGTTGAACTGAATCCGCAGGGTCCGTCCCGGCTGAGGCAGGCCACACTGGTCCAGCACGGTCGAGTCCGTCAGGTTGGCGACTCCGATGGTCCCGGCGATGCGCCGGCCCGCACCGGGGCCGCCGACGGAAAACACCCGTCCCGCTTCCAGGTCGATGGTGGCGCTGGAATCCATCCTGTCCAGTCCTGCGACTTCGACATTCTCGCAGTACTGGACGCCCCGGTACCGGAGAAAGCCCGTCACGCTCACGTCCCTGGGCGCGAGCAGGCCCAGGTTGACGGTGCCCGACACCGTCGGCTCGTACTCTGCCCGCTCGTCTCCGCCGGGAACGGCCGGGTCCTTGATTCGCACCTGTTTCAGCGTCAGGTCCCCACCGAACGTGAAGCGTCCGCGAGTTCCCGCGGCGAGCAGCTCGACGCCGCTGGATCGCACTTCGTCCCTGTTCACGCGCTTGAACCGCGTGCCCTCGGGCGTAACGGTGCTGGTCCGCACGATGCCGTCGCTCAGGCGCTGGTGGAAGGCGACGGCCTGAAACCGGTCCTGGCCTGCGGTCACCGTCACGCCCGCCTCGCCTGCCTTCAGATTCTCGGGCCTCAGCGCCGGGTTCGGTTCGAACCGTCCGAGGGCCCCCGAATAGAGCTCGCGCAGCGAGGGGAAGCGCGTGCGGCGGCTGAACCCGGCGTGGTAGAGGACGTTGTCTCCCGACCCCAGCACGGTAACGCCGGTCCGCATTCCCCAGTCCCGGATCGAGGCGAGCGCCGGCTTGTCGCCTGACAGTGGCGTGTCGGATCCGTCCAGCGAAGCTCCCAGGGTCCACATGGCGCTGCCGCCCTGCCCGCCGGGAAGGTCCCAGTTTCCGAGCTCGAACTCGCTGCCCAGGCTCCAGAGGCGCTGCTGGTAGTCGAAGACCTGTCCGTCCGCGAAGGTCTCGCGGTGACCGACGTTGGCGATGGTGAGGGCGCTCCGCAGTTCGGCGGCGGCGCTGAAGCGGTGATCGCCGAGCAGGCGCCCGGTCACCGTCGTCGTCTGTCCGGTTTCGCCGTCCACGACCGTGCGGTAGGCGCTCGATGCGTACTCCTCGATCTCCGTCGAGGAGCGATCGAGGCCGAAGGTGGCCTCCAGGTCGCCGCTGCCGAACCCGGTCTGCCACTCGCCCGTCCCTCCGGACATCGCGATCACGAGTCGGCTCTGGTCGGGATAGCGCCACAGCCTCGGGTCGGCCACATGCGCCTCGGGAGGAATGCCCCGATGGCCGTCGGACGCGGTGAGCAGGGTGGAAAACCAGGAACCCCGGTCTCCATCGTACCGCATGGCGAGGAAGCCGTCAGCCAGTCGGCGGTCGGAGTTGAGCCGCAGACCATTGTCCCCGGTCAGGAGTCCGGAGCGCAGCCGCGGGTGGGTCAGCGCGCCGCCGGGCAACTGGACACCGGGATTCCTGCGGTACCCCGCGCCGGCCCTGAAGACCCAGTGAGCCGACTGGCCCTCGATCGAGGTCCCGACCGTGGCGTCCATGCTGCTTCCGCCCTGCTGGTCGATCGAGAAGGCGCCGGTGAACCCCTGAACCGCGGATTGCTGCCACGGCTCGCGGGCGACGTTGAACTCCAGCGCGCCGCCCAGGACGTTCGGACCGTGCGTCATCGAAGAGAGGCCGCGCAACAGTGTCACCGAACGAACGGCCGTGAATGGGATGATCGACAGGTCGGTGCGGTGGTCCCAGCCCAGGGTGATGGGGACGCCGTCGAAGAGGACCGCGATCTGGCGGTCGTCGGCGCCACGGAAGTCCGGCTGTACTTCGCCGCGCGAATTGGCACGCATCTGGATCAGCGGCATGTGGCGCAGGAACTCCTCGGCCGTCGCAGCCGCGACCACGCTCAGGGAGTCGGTTGCGATCTCGACAGCGCTCGTGCCGCCGGTGGTCGTGGAGGGACGGGGCACCTCCACGCGAAGACCGCGCAGCCGCATGACGGAGGTCGTATCCTGCGCGCGCACCGGGGGGACGGGCGTGACGGCCACGAGCAGAATCGGAAGCAGCGGCGAACGGGTCGCCCTGCTCCAAAAAACCTTCGCCAAAGCGCCGATCATGCTTCCTGGGCCGTTTCCGTTCGAATTGCCGTGACACCGTATCCCGCGCCCCTTTGGACCCCCGAGCGCCGCAAAACGTTCGGGGCGATCGACTGTGGTTCTGGCGAGCGAGGCTGGCGGTCCGCGGGTCCGGTCCGCGCGCTTCGCCGCCCGGCATTGCTGGCGTCTTGTCGGCGGGCTGCTATGGCAAGGCCCTCTCGCGCACGGCCGTGCGCACGGCATCGGCCGTCACGCCGTAGCGGCGGTAGATTTCCTGGAACGGGGCCGACGCGCCGAAGCGATCGATCCCGATCGAGATGCCGTCGGGGCCGACCCAGCGGTCCCATCCCATCGTGCTGCCGGCCTCGATCGACACTTTCAATACACCGTCCGGCAGGACCGCGTTCCGGTAGTCGGCGGGCTGCGCGGCGAAGAGGCGCCAGCTGGGCATGCTGACCACGCGCGCGTCGATGCCGTCGTCGTGCAGGAGGGCGCGGGCTTCGAGCGCCGTGCCGATCTCGGAGCCGGAGGCGATGACGACGGCGTCGGGGGCGCCCGACCGGGCCTCGCGCAGGATGTAGGCGCCTCGGTGAAGGCCGCTGGCCGACGGGCGGCCCGGGCCGCGGTCGATGGACGGCACCGTCTGGCGGGTCAGGGCGAGGAAGGACGGGCCCGTGCGGTGGCTCAGCGCCGCGCGCCACGCTTCGGCCGTCTCGGGGCCGTCGGCGGGACGGAGGTCGAGGAGGCCGGGGATGGCGCGCAGGGCGGCCAGGTGCTCGATGGGCTGATGGGTGGGGCCGTCTTCGCCGAGGCCGATGCTGTCGTGGGTGAAGACGTAGGTGACCGGGAGCTGCATGAGGGCGGCGAGCCGGATCGCGGGGCGCATGTAGTCCGAGAAGATCAGGAAGGTGCCCCCGAAGGGGTGGACGCCGCCGTGCAGCGCCATCCCGTTCATGATGGCGCCCATGGCGTGCTCGCGGACCCCGAAGTGGATGATGCGCCCGCCCGGGTTGTCGGCGAGGAGATCGCCGCCGCCCGCGATGTCGGTCTTGTTGGAGCCGCCCAGGTCCGCCGAGCCGCCGATCATGGCGGGGATGGCCGCGGCGGCGCCCTGCAGCACCCTGCCCGAGTGGTTGCGGGTCGCGGTGGCGGGGGCGTGCACGAGATCCGGCAGGCTGTTCTCCCATCCGGCGGGCAGTTCGCCCGCGGCGGCCCGTTCGAAGTCGGCGGCGAGTTCGGGGTGGGCGGCGCGGTAGGCCTCGAAGCGGCTCTGCCAGGCCGCCTGCGTTGCGGCGCCCCCTGTGCACCGTTCGCGCCAGTGCGCCAGCGCCGCCGGTTCCACGTGGAAGGGCTCGAGCGAGGGGTAGCCGATGTTGAGCTTCGTGGCGGCGATCTCGTCCGCGCCGAGCGGCGCGCCGTGCGTCGATGCCAGGCCGGCCATGTTCGGGCTTCCCTCCGCGATCGTCGTGCTCAGGACGATCAGCGACGGGCGGTCCGTTTCGGCGCGCGCCGCGGCGAGGGCGGCGTCGATCGCGTCGAGGTCGGTCCCGTCCGCGACGGTCACGGTGTGCCAGCCGTAGCCCTCGAAGCGCCGCGCCTGGTCGGTGCAGGTGGCCAGGTCGGTCGAGCCCTCGATGGTGATGCGGTTGTCGTCGAAGACCCAGATCAGCTTGCCGAGGCGCTGGTGTCCGGCGATTTCGGCCGCCTCGTGGGAGATGCCCTCCATGAGGTCGCCGTCGGAGCAGAGCGCGTAGGTGTGGTGATCGACGATCTCGTGACCGGGGCGGTTGTAGCGGTGCGCCAGCCACCGCTCGGCCAGCGCCATGCCGACGGTGTTGGCGACGCCCTGACCCAGGGGGCCGGTGGTGGTCTCGACGCCGGGGGTGTGGCCGTATTCCGGGTGTCCGGGCGTCCTGCTGTCCCACTGGCGGAACTGCCGGATGTCGTCGAGCGAAAGATCGTAGCCCGAGAGGTAGAGCAGGCTGTACAGGAACATCGAGGCGTGGCCGGCCGACAGGACGAAGCGGTCGCGGTCGATCCAGCCGGGGTCGGCCGGATTGTGCCGCAGGTGCCGTGTCCAGAGGACATAGCCGAAGGGCGCGAGCGCCATGGGCGTGCCCGGGTGACCGGAGTTGGCCTCCTGAACCGCGTCCATGGCCAGGGTCCTGATGGTGTCGATTGCCAGCTTTTCAGTGCCTATGGTCACGCCCACGGCCTGGGACATCGCGTCAGCCTCGCTTCTTCTCTTCTCGGGTTGTCAACTTCCTACCGCGGCGGCCTGCGCCACCACGAAGTTCAGCAACTTGTCCTGGATATGTACGATGCGCCGCACCTCCTTCCCTTCGAGGTGACGCGCGACGTTGGGCTCGCTCTTCGCCTGTGCCACTACTGTGTCACGGTCCGCGCCGACGGGTACCGACACCGTGCCCCGGACGCGGCCGTTGACCTGCACGGCGACCCGGGCCTGCTGCTCGGCGCACTTGGCCGGGTCGTAGGCAGGCCAGTTGGCGCCGTCGAAGATGCTGTCCTCGTGGCCCAGGCGCTCCCAGAGCTCCTCGGCGATGTGGGGTGCGAAGGGCGCCACCAAGCACACGAGCGGCTCCACCTCGGGGCGGGTGGGAACGCGGCCCCCGGCGCGCGCGGCGTTGAGGTATTCCATCATTGCGGCGATGGCCGTGTTGTACCGGAGCGCCGGAACCTGCTCGGTGACGCGCTGGATGGTCTGGTGAAGCTTGCGCTCGACCTCGGGATCGGCGGCCTCCTCCGGGAGATCCCCGTCTTCGGGAACCACCGATTCCCACAGGCGGTGGAGGAATCCGTGCGGGCCGGCAATCCCCTGGTCCTGATAGTCGCCACCTTCGGCGAACGGGCCCAGGAACATCAGATACAGGCGGAAGGTGTCGGCCCCGTACCGCTCGATGATCGGGTCGGGGATGATCACGTTCCCCTTGCTCTTGGACATCTTCGCGCCTTCCCGGATGATGAGCCCGTGGGCGCGGAACTGGTCGTACGGCTCCTCGAAGTGCAGCCATCCCATGTCGTGCAGCGCCATGACGATGAAGCGCGAATAGAGCAGGTGCAGGACGGCGTGCTCGTTGCCGCCGATGTAGGTGTCGACCGGCAGCCAGCGCCGGGTGATCTCGGCGTCGAAGGGCCTGTCCGCGAAATCGGTCGACGGGTAGCGGAGGAAGTACCAGGAGCTGTCCAGGAAGGTGTCCGAGACATCGGTCTCGCGGGTGGCGTCGTGGCCGCAGTCGGGGCAGGGCACCTCGTACCATTCCCGGACGCGCGCCAGGGGGCTGATGCCGGATTCGTCGGGGCGAAAATCCTCCACGAACGGCAGCACCACGGGGAGGTCATCGTCGGGCACAGGGACGGCACCGCAATGATCGCAATGAATGATCGGGATCGGAGGTCCCCAGTATCTCTGCCGCGAGATGCACCAGTCGTGCAGGCGATAGGTGACCCTGGCTTCGGCGCGGCCCTCGGCGGCCAGGTCGGCCACGATGGCCTCCTTGGCCTCGTCGACCTGAAGTCCGTCGTACTTGCCGGAGTTCACCAGCGTGCCCGTCGGGTACTCGTAGGCGATGGTCAGCGGAGTGGACGCGTCCTCGCCCTCGTTCGCCACGACCCGCGGGATCGGAAGGCCGAAGGCCTGCGCGAAGTCGAAGTCCCGCTCGTCGTGCCCGGGCACCGCCATGATCGCGCCCGTGCCGTACCCCATGAGCACGTAGTCGGCGATCCAGACGGGGACGCGCTCCCCGGTCGCCGGGTTGATGCAGTAGCCGCCGGTGAAGACGCCGGTCTTGTGCTTCTCGACCTTTTTTCGCGCGACGAGATCCAGCGCCTGCGTCCGCTCACGATAGGCCTCGACTTCAGCGCGGCGGGCATCGCTGGTGACCGCGTCGACGAGAGGATGCTCGGGCGCGAGAACCACGTAGGTCGCCCCGAACACCGTGTCGGGGCGCGTGGTGAAGGCGGCCACCTCGGGCCCCTCTTCGGCGGCATCCGCGACGGGGAAGCGCAGCTCTGCACCCACCGACCGTCCGATCCAGTTCCACTGGGCCTTGCGGGTCGTGTCCGACCAGTCGATGTGTCTGAGATTCTCGAGCAGCCGGTCGGCGTAGTCTGTGATCCTGAAGAACCACTGTTTGATGAAGCGCTGCTCGACCCCGGCCCCGCACCGCTCGCACGCGCCGACGATGACCTGCTCGTTGGCCAGCACGGTCATGCACGACGGACACCAGTTGACGGGCGCCTCCTTCTGCTCGGCCAGGCCGCTCCTGAAGAACTGGACGAAGAGCCACTGGGTCCACTTGTAGTACGCGGGATCGGTGGTATCGACAGTGTGGTCCCAGTCGAACATGCCCCCGATTCGCCGCAGCTGGCGGGTGAAGTTCTTCACGTTGCCGGGGATCAGGCTCATCGGGTGCGCCCCGGTCTTCAGCGCGAAGTTCTCGGAGTGGATGCCGAAGGCGTCGAAGCCGATGGGCTCGAACACGTCGTAGCCCTGCATGCGCTTGAAACGCCCGTGCACGTCGGCCCCGGTGAAGGCGTAGATGTTGCCCACATGCAGCCCTTCCGCCGAGGGGTAGGGGAACATCATGAGGTTGAAGAAGGGACGGGCGGCGGTGCGCAGCTCTTCCAGTGTGAAGCTGTTGGTCCCTTCGCGGTCCCACCGCGCCTGCCAGCGGCGTTCAACCGAGGCGGCGTCGTAGGCCTTGTGAGCGTTTGAGGGCATGGAGCGGTGGGTTGGAGCGGCGGCGCGTCCCCGCAGTCCGCGCGCGTTATCGGCCAAACCCCAAAGCTAAAAAAGGGCCGTGCCGTTTTACAGTGCGGAAGGGGTCGGGAGTGGCTCCGGGGCCGGCAGGGGCGGTGCCGGGAGTGGCGGCGCCCGGAGTGGACCATCCCGGTTTGCCGGGAGAAGGCTGAAGGGGTCTTCCACGCTGCCGAGTCCGGCCTGCAGAGCGGCTACGGCTTCCTTCAGCGAGCCGCCGTTCTCCTCCAGCAGGCCGTCGAAGCCGGGCAGCCGGTGATAGTAGCGCATTCGGCTGAGGAGGGTGGCGTTGTTCAGCGGCAGCGCGTCGAAGCCCGCGAAGGTCAGGGACGCAAGGTGGGGACGAACCTCGGTGCGGAAGCGGTCGAGATGGTCATCGAAGATCCGCTGCCGGCGCTCCACCTTGTCCCGGCTGGCCAGGGTCGAGTCCCCGTAGACCGCCTCGAGGTCTTCCACAAGACCGTCGATGAACCGCGAAAAGTGTTGCGTGTCCTGCCAGCGGTCGCGCGCGCGGTTGCACCAGACGGTGTCCGGGCCGCCTCCCGGCCGGGTGCAGAAGAACTCGATGGCGCCGACCCGTCCCACCCAGGTGGCGAAGCTCTCGTTGAATCGCACCTGGCCGGGCACGAAGAGGTGGTTGTGGGAGAGCTCGTGGATGATGGTCGTGATCAGCTCGACTTCGTCGTACCTCAGGATCGTGGAGAGCAGCGGATCGGAGAACCATCCCAGGGTGCTGAAGGCGGAGGTCGGGCGGAGGTAGGTGTCGAATCCCTCCTCTTCCAGCTTGTTCTGTTCGTCGAGCGCATCGTCGAGGTCGAAGAATCCCCGGTAGGGCACGCGACCCACCACGGGGAACCACCACGTCAGCGGCGCCAGGCGGTCGCGGTGGGCGGCCGAGAGCACCATCGCAAGCGTGTCCCGCTCGAGCTCGGTGTACGTGGTGTAGCTGTCGCCGACGTCGAGCTGCAGTTCGTTCATCGCGAATTCGCGTGCTTCGCGCGCCAGGGTGAGCTTGCCGCGCGTGCGCTCGTCGGTCTCGGGCGAGAGAATGACGTCGGGGATCGGCTGGCGCCCCCGCAGGATCTTCGCCTCCGCCCACCCGGCCTTGATCACGTAGATGGGCGAGCACCCGGTGGCGGGCCCGAGGGCCGCCGCGACCAGTACAGTGATCGCGGCGGCCCCCAGCTTCCTGCTCCGGGACATGAGGGACCTAACGGCCTCCGCCCAGGTTCCGGATCAGCGGGATACCCCCTTCGGTCGGCACGTAGACCAGGGACCCTTCGGGCATCTGAGCCAGTTGCTGGATGTAGTAGAAGGTCAGGTACTCCTCGGACAGCCCTTCGGAGATGATCCGCTGGGCCTCGGCGATCCCCTTGGCTTCCTCGGCCTGCTGCCGGGCCTGCTCCTGGATGATCTGCGTCTGGAACTCCTCCGCGGCGACCTGCTGCTCGCGTTCCAGCTTCTGCTCGATCGCCTCGCGGACGCGTGACGGCGCCTGGATGTCGCGCACGAACACGTCCCTCACCTCGATGCGGTCTCCCGCCTTGGCCTGGATCTCGGTCAGCATGCTGTTGGCGACGTCGCGGCGATTGGGCGAGAAGATCTCGTTGATCGACTTGGTCGCCACGGCGTCGCGCACCCCGTTGCGGACCGCGTTGAGAACGATCTGGCGCTTGATGTCGGTCTCCGAGCCGATTCGCTGGTAGAGGCTCGGCGCGTTGCTTCCGTTGATCTGGAAGATGATCGACACCTCCAGCGTGACGTTCAGCTGTTCGGAAGTCTGCGCCTCGATCTGCTCCACACTGCCCTGCGCGGGGAAGGACTGCTCCCGGATGGACATCCGCTCGATGCTGGCAAGCGGATTGATCACCCGCACCCCCTGCTCGAGCTGCCTCTCGGAGACCCGTCCCAGGAAGTGCTCGACGCCGACCTCGCCCACGCGGATGATCACGAAGGTGTTGAGCAGGATGACGGCGACGCCGACGAACATGACGACGTACCCGGCCAGCTTGTTGGGGATCTTGCTCTGGCCGGCGGGGATGGAGCGGACGATCGCCCCGATGACGATCAGGACCGCGGCGATGGCTACTAGACTCATGACTTCATTCCTTTCACATGCGATTGCTACAGTGCCCGGGGATTGGAACATACGACGAATGGGACTACGAAGGGCACCCGGAGGTTCGTCACCCGCCTACTTCCGCAAGCCGATGCCCGGCTGGTAGTGGAGGGCGCGCCCCCTCCCGTGCGCCTTCAGAAACCCATTCTCGCACAGATAGTCGAGTTCTCGCTTCGCTGTCGCGTACGTGGTTTGAAGCAGCGCCCGATAGTCGGAGTTTCGCAGCTGCGATCCCCCCCGAAAGTGCTCGCGGAGTGCGGGGATTCGATCTTCCAGGAACCAGCGCTGGTCGTCGAGATCGGCTGTGAGATAGTAGACGGGCCCGGTTCCGTCTCCGGGCGATTCGGGAGCGACAACGCCCTTGTCGACCAGATCGCGCACCTGCAGCCTCGCTTCGGTTTCGGGCACCGAGTTCAGCCGCTGAAATTCCCGATCGGTAAAACCATCCGGGCGAGCGAGGAGGATGCGTTTCTGATCGGGGCTGATTTCAAGCATTTGTACAAGTCGCTTCCAGCCCGGGCCGGCCGTCGGAAGCTCCGGATCATTGTGCAATACAACAGTAAAGCGGCCGTTGTCGCTCTTCAACGTTGGTTCTCTGAGACAACTGTTCGCCACTTCCTGTGCAGCCCGCGCAAGGCCGGATCCGCTCGCCTGCATGTATCCTGAATCGGCCAGTACCCTCGCCAGCAACGGGTTCCGGGTTGAATGCACAACCTTATTGTCCTGGACATCGGCAAAGGACAGTGGTTCAACAGGGAGGCCAGGACTTGTAACCTCCATTCGATCGTCAAAGAAGATCACTTCCGTCTCCGCGCCTGAACCGTAGTCGCGATGTGCGATGGCGTTGATGAGCACCTCATGCCATGCGGCCTCGGGGTATTCGGGCGTGGGCCGCAGGAAGACATGGCGGAGCGGCTCGGAATACTCGATCTGTTCCCGCGCAAGGCGAATGCTCTCGTCGATCGCGGTGGCGAGCGGCGGGCCGGCGTATGCGGACCGGGTCACACTGTCGCGGTGTCCGAGGATGCGCGCCGTACCCGCCACGCGGATGACCCGGACGCCGGCGCCGGGATTCCAGTGGCGCGCCGGGGGCCTGGCGAAGAGCAGCAGCGCGGCGTTGGTGATCTTCCAGTCCGCACCATCTTCGAGAATGAGTTCGTAGTCGCGAAGCGCGTCGCGCACCCGCTTCCCGCGCGGGAGCGCGTCGTTCAGAAACGACCGGGCCAGGTCGAGGTCGAGGTCGGCGAGCGAAGCTCCCTCTCTGACGCGCCGTTCGCAGGCGACCGGTTTGCGCTCCTCCCGGCGTCCCCCCGGGCGACGCCGGGTGCGCCGGGGGCGAGGCGAAGACAGGTGCGTCAGGTCGGGCTTGTTCACGTTGGAATCGGCTTCAGATTTGTGCTTCCGTCGGCTATCATATGCTGACAGGTCAGGCGCATGATGCTACACCCCGCGATCAGCAAAAGATCATTGCGGGGCTGCGAAGCCGCCATCATCAAATAGCGATAACTGGAAAATACGGCCCGGAAGCGAGAAAGCCAGTGGAAGCGACAGTGAAGAACAGGCTTGCAGGCAAGGTGGCGATCATTACGGGTGCATCGTCCGGGATCGGACTCGCGGTGACGCGCGCGCTCGCGGGCGAAGGGGCCGCGGTCGTCCTGGCCGCACGCCGGACCGAACGGATCGACGGGGAGGCGCGGGAGCTGCAGGGGAAGGGGTGCAGAGCCCTTGCGCTGCGCACGGACGTGACGAGCCTCGGCGACATGCAGGCGCTCGCAAAAGCGGCGCTCGATGCGTTCGGCCGGGTGGACATCCTGGTGAACAACGCCGGAATCATGCCGCTTTCTCCGCTGAGCGAGGGGCGGATCGAGGACTGGACGCGGATGATCGACGTGAATGTCAACGGTGTCCTGCACGGGATCGGGGTGGTGCTGCCGCACATGCTGGAGCGGGGCGGCGGGCACATCGTCAACGTCGGATCCATCGCGGGACGGCGGCCCTTCCCGGGCGGCACCGTGTATGCGGCGACGAAATTCGCGGTGAGAGCGATCACCTGGGGAATGCACCTCGAGCTGGGCGCCGAGCACCGCATCCGCGCCACCGACATCCAGCCCGGGGTCGTCGACACCGAGCTGACCGATACGGTTCCCGACCCGCAGGCGCGGGCGGAGTGGGCCGAGCGGTGGGTCGATAAGAAGCCGCTCCACGCCGACGATGTGGCCCGCGCGGTGCTCTACGCCGTGACGGCGCCGCCGCACGTCTCCGTGAACGAGATCCTGGTCAGGCCGCTGGACCAGCCGGCGTAGAGGTCACGCGGCCGCCCCGGCGAACTGCAGTTCGTGGAGGCGGCGGTACAGTCCCTCGCCGGCGAGGAGTTCGCTGTGGGTCCCCTCCTCGACGAGCTGCCCGCGGTGCATCACGAGGATCCGATCCGCACCCTGCACGGTCGACAGGCGGTGGGCGATGACGAGCGACGTGCGCCCCCGCATCAGCCGGTCCGTGGCCGCCTCTATGCGCGCCTCGATCTCGGAATCGACGGAGCTGGTGGCCTCGTCGAGCACCAGGATGGCGGGATCGAAGGCCAGCGCGCGTGCGAACGACAGGAGCTGGCGCTCGCCGACCGACAGGCTGGCGCCGCGCTCGCCGAGCGGTTGGCCGGCCCGCTCGGGAAGCCGCTCCACGAAGGGGGTCGCGCCCACCGCGTCGAGAGCCGCACCCACCGCACCCGCGTCGATCTCGCCGGCGCCGAGGCGCACGTTGTATTCGACCGACTGGCTGAAGAGAAAGATGTCCTGCAGGACGAGCCCGATCCGGTCGCGCAACTCCTTCAGGGTGAGGTCGGCGATGGGGATCCCGTCGACCAGTATCCTTCCCCGCTGCGGCTCGTAGAATCGCATCAGCAGATTGATGAGGGTGGTCTTTCCGGCCCCCGTATGCCCCACGATCGCCAGCTTTTCGCCGGGAGCGACCGTGAAGGAAACGTCGCGGATCACCCAGTCGGGCTCCATGGCGGAGGCCATGGTGTCGCGACCCTCCCGGGGCACGCCCCGTCCCTCCCCCTCTCTGCCCGCGTACGCGAACCAGACGTTCTCGAACCGGATCTCGCCGGGCGTGACCGCATGCGGTGCACCCGCCGGCGCCGGATCGCGGATCGCCGGCTCGCGGTCGAGCAGGCGGAAGATCCGCTCGGAGGACGCCATCGCGCCCTGCAGCAGGTTGTACTTCTCCGACAGGTCCTGGATGGGGCGGAAGAAGCGCCGCGCGTAATCGAGGAAGGCCGCCAGGACGCCGATCGTGACCGCGCCCTGGATCATCGCCCCTCCTCCGTACCAGATGATCAGCGCCAGCGCCACGGCCGTGAAGAGCTGGATGACCGGGAAGAAGAGGGCGTAGTAGGTGATCGAACGAAGGTGCGCGCCGAGGTAGTCGTCGTCGAGGACCTTGAAGCGCTGCAGCGCCGTGCTTTCGCGGTTGAAGAGCTGGAGGACGCGGATGCCGGTGAAGCTCTCCTGCAGGAAGGCGTTCAGCCGGGCGAGGCGCACGCGGATGTCGCGGTAGGCGCCGCGGATCCGCGACCGGAAGAGGAATGCAGCGTACGCCACCAGGGGGAGCACGCTGAAGGTGACCAGCGCCAGCTCGACGTCCATCTGCAGCATCGCGGCCACGATGAAGAACAGGATGAAGAGGTCGCCGAAGACGGTCACGACGCCGGAGCTGAACAGCTCGTTCAGCGTCTCCACATCCGAGGTGATCCTCGTCATCAGGCGGCCGACGGGGTTGCGGTCGTAGAACGTGAGGTCGAGCTGCTGGAGCTTGCGGAAGATCTGGGTGCGCAGGTCGTACATCACCTTCTGGCCCAGCCAGGTGGTGACGAGCGCCTGAACGTACTGGAAGACGAAGATGAACACCGTTGCGCCGAGGAAGAGGATCGCGAGGAAGGCGAGCTGCCCGCCGTCGCCCTGCGGGATGGCCTCGTCGAGCGCGATCTTGGTCAGGTACGGGCCGACCACCCCCAGCAGCGACGCCAGCATGAGGAGCACGAGCGCGCCCGCGACCTGCAGCTTGTAGGGGCGCAGGTAGCGCAGAAGCCGGGCCATGAGGCGCGAGTCGTACGCCTTGCCGAGGACCTCCTCTTCGTACCCGGTGCTCATGGGGGCTGCCGTACGCGCCTGGCCGCTAGATGGCGCCCGACGCCAACAGATCGAGCCCGTCCAGCAGCCTCTGCATCCTGTCCCAGGGGGCCACCGTGGCGCGCAGGCCGTTCGCCAGCTTCGTGGGCCCGGCGAAGGGGCGCACGCGCACCCCGACGCGCTCCAGCCGCGCGGTCATCTCGT
This sequence comes from Longimicrobiales bacterium, assembly GCA_965211645.1. Taxonomy (GTDB): domain Bacteria; phylum Gemmatimonadota; class Gemmatimonadetes; order Longimicrobiales; family Gaopeijiaceae; genus Bin94. The sequence continues at coordinate 3,168,041 of OZ242947.1, forward strand.
CCAGCTCCTCCCGGGGTCGCAGGATGAAGATGAAGTTCGCCGCCGAGTCCGGGACGTCGTAGCCGCGGTGCAGCAGGCTGTCGCGCACGCGGTCCCGGTTCGTCCGCGTCTCCGCCACCGTGTCCTGCAGCCAGGAGGAGGGGCTGGAGAGGGCGGCCGCCGCCGCCGCGGACGTCACGCTCGAGACTACGAACGGCCCGCGGCCCTTGTCCACCTCCAGGATCAGCGAGGGATTCCCCACGCCGTACCCCGCGCGCAGCCCGGCCAGACCGTACGCCTTGGAGAGCGTCTTCACGCAGATCGTGCGCTCGCCGGCCAGGGCCATGTCGAAGGGCGTGCGGTCGGAGACGCCACGGTTGTATTCCCCGTAGGCCTCGTCGATGATCAGGATGCTACCGACCGCTTCGGTGTGCTCCTGGACTGCGAGGACCCAGTCGTCCGGGATGGCCTCCCCGGTGGGATTGCCGGGGTTCGGGACGAACACGATCGCCGGCGTCGGGCCCGCGAAGGCCACCGGGTCGTCCAGGCCGGCGTGCCACTCCACCGGTACCGGCTCGTGTCCGTTCATCTGCGCCAGCATCCCCGCGGCGGGCCACCCCGGGTCGAGGAAGCGCATCGTGGTAGGCGCGACCGCCCGCATGAGCGCATCGAGCACGCCCGTGCCGCCGGCTCCCGTCGTAACGTTGTCCGCGCTGCACCCGAGCATCGTCGCGACGGCGTCCACCAGCCGCTCGGCGTAGCTGCCGGGGTACTCGGAGGCCGCATCGCTTCCCGCCCCGGCGAGCACCTCGAGCGCGGCCGGGTGGGCGCCCCACAGATTGCGGTTGTCGCTGAGATCGGCGCTGATGGGCGACCGGTCGGGGAGGTAGCGGCCGAGGACGGTGTAGTCGGGGCGGGGGTAGATGTCCATTGTCGCGGGGCGCGTGTTGGTAGATTGGGTGGGGAACGAGGGCGGCGTGCCTGTCGAGGTGGCCGTTCCACGCTCGGGGAAACCGCGCCGTCAGGCAACGGGTGACTCGCCAAATATGGGTCACCGGGAGACGCACGCGTCAATGGAGCAGCCGATTCGCATCAGGGGCGCGCGCCAGCACAACCTGAAGGGAATCGACCTCGATCTGCCGCGCGGTGCGCTGACCGTGATCACCGGGCCGTCGGGTTCGGGCAAGTCCTCGCTGGCCCTCGACACCCTCTTCGCGGCCGGCCAGCGGCGGTACGTCGAGGCGCTCTCGACCTACGCCAAGCAGTTCCTCGACCGACTCGAGAAACCGGACGTGGACCGCATCGAGGGACTTTCCCCGTCGGTGGCGATCGAGCAGCGCAATCCCACGACCTCGAGCAGGTCCACCGTAGGCACCGCGACCGAGGTGCACGACTTTCTGCGCCTTCTGTATGCTCGCGTGGGACGCACCCACTGCCCCGTCTGCGCCGACGAGGTCCGGCCGGACACGGTGAGCGGGGCGGCGGACGAGGTCGCCGCGCTGCCCCCCGGCACCCGCATCATGATCGCCTTTCCGCTCGCGCGCAGCGGCCAGGTGTCGCATGAGCTGGTCGCCGAGAACCTCCGCTCGCTCGGGTTCGTGCGCGTGCTGGCGGACGGGGTGCCCGCGGAGCTGTCGGATCTGCTCGATTCGCAGCCCGAGCCGGGAGCGCGCGTCCCCGATCTCGCCCAGGCGCGGGAAGTCATGGTCGTGGTGGACCGGCTGAAGGTGACGAAAGACCCGGACCGAAGCTGGATCGAGCGCGTTGCCGACTCCCTGGCGACGTGCTTTCGCGAAGGGGAGGGCGAGGCGGTCGTGGTGCCATGGGGCGCCGAACCTGCGGAATCGCTCCGCTTCTCCGAGGCCTTCCGCTGTCCGCGTCACCCCGACGAGACCTTTCTCGAGCCCGAGCCGAAGCTGTTCTCCTTCAACAACCCCTACGGAAGCTGCCCGAACTGCACGGGCTTCGGCGCCACGCTCGAGTACGATCCGGAGCTTGTCGTGCCGGACGCGGAGCTCTCACTGGACCAGGGCGCCGTCGACCCGTGGGCAAAGCCCCGCTATGCGCGGGAACGCGATGCCCTGCGCCGCTTCGCCGTGAGCGAAGGAATCTCGACCTACACGCCGTGGAGCGACCTGCCGCGCGCCTTCCGCGACGCCGTTCTCTACGGCAAGGGCTCGTTCGGCGGCGTCATGGGCTTTCTCGGCTCGAAGGAGCGCAAGCGGTACAAGCAGTACATCAGGATCTTCCTGCGCCGGTACCAGCGGCCGGTGACCTGCCGCGACTGCGGCGGTTCCCGGCTGCGTCCCGAGGCGGGGCGCGTGACCGTGGGAGGACTCGACATCGGCAGCGTGTGCGACCTGCCCATCGAAGAGTTGCCCGCCTGGCTGAACGGTCTGGAGCTGCGGCCCATGGAATCCCGGATCGCGGCCTCGCTCCTCCGCGAACTGTCCGCGAGAGTCCGGTTCCTGGTCGACGTGGGGCTCGGCTACCTCACCCTGAGCCGGCAGATGCGGACGCTCTCGGGCGGTGAAGCGCAGCGGATCTCCCTGGCGAACTCCCTCGGGACCCGCCTGGTGGACACCCTCTACGTGCTCGACGAGCCGTCGATCGGACTGCATCCGCAGGACATCGACGCGCTCCTCGCACTCCTTCAGCGCCTGCGCGACGGCGGCAACACGGTCGTCGTCGTCGAGCACAATGCCGCCGCAATCAACACCTCCGACCATGTGGTCGAACTGGGTCCGGGGTCCGGAGACCGGGGCGGCGAGGTCGTTTTCGAGGGCTCGCCGGCGCTCTTGGCCGACTCTGTGACAAATACAGGCCGGTATCTGTCACGCCTGGTGTCCGGCGAGGCGTTCGACGAGTGGCCGCCGGCGTCGAGGCGCCCGGTCGACGGCGCGCGAATCCGGCTTGCGGGCGCGGCGCTCCACAACCTGCGCGGAGTCGAAGCCGAATTCCCCGTCGCCGCCATGACGGTGGTGACCGGCGTGTCGGGCTCCGGCAAGTCGACGCTGGTGCACGACATCCTCTACCGCGCGCTCGAACGCGAGCTTGGCGACGGACGGACATCGGCCAAGGAGCATCTAGGCGAATCCGTCGGCTCCTATGGCGCACTCACCGGGCTGGAGCACGTCGACGGGGCGGTGCTCATCGACCAGAGTCCGATCGGGCGCACCCCCCGCTCCAACCCCGTCACCTATGTGAAGGCGTGGGGCGAAATCCGGCGCATCTTCGCAAGCCAGCCCGCGGCGCGAAAGGCGCGGCTCGACCCGCGCAGCTTCTCCTTCAACGTGAAGGGCGGCCGCTGCGAGGAGTGCGCGGGCGCGGGATTCGTGCGCGTGGAGATGGTGTTCATGGCGGACATTCACGTGCCGTGCGAGGTCTGCGGCGGCAAGCGCTACCGCCCCGAGGTGCTCGAGGTCCAGGTGCGCGGCCACAACGTGACCGACATCCTCGGATTCACGGTCGACCGGGCGATGCGCTTCTTCCTGCGCGAGCCTCGGCTGGGCCAGGCGCTCTGGCACCTGCAGCAGGTCGGGCTGGGCTACCTCCGCCTGGGCCAGCCCGCCACGCATCTGTCGGGCGGCGAGGCCCAGCGGCTCAAGATCGCGCGCGAACTCATCGGAGCCGCGGCCCGCAAGGGCAGGAGCAAGCTGTACATCCTCGACGAGCCGACCACCGGCCTGTCGGGCGACGACGTGGCCCAGCTCGTCTCCGTGCTCCGCAAGCTGGTCGGGGCGGGCAACACGCTGGTGGTGGTCGAGCACGACCTGGACGTGGTCCGGGAAGCGGACTGGGTGGTCGACATGGGGCCCGGGGCGGGGGCGCGGGGCGGCGAAGTGGTGGCGATGGGCCGGCCGGAGGATGTGGCGACGGTGCCCGAGAGCGTGACGGGGCGCTTTCTGCGAGAGCTGGTCGGGGCGCGTGCGCGGAGTGGAGCCTGAGGGGGATGACGAGTGACGCCATCCGCGGCGACCCCCTCGTAACGGTCGTCCTGCCGGTCCGCGACGGTGCGGCCACCCTGGGGGCGGCGCTGGAATCGCTCCGCGCGCAAACACTCACCCGCTTCGAGGTTGTGGTCGTCGATGATGGGTCGCGCGATGCCACTGCGGAGATCGCGCGGCAGTGGGAGCGGCGCGACGGGCGCTTTCGGCTGGTGTGCGGCGACGGCGCACCCGGCGGCATCGTACCCGCCCTGCAGCGCGGCCTCGCCGCCGCCCGCGGCCGGTACATCGCGCGCATGGACGCCGACGACCGCTGCCACCCCGAACGGCTGGCCGCTCAGCTCGACCTGCTGGAGCGCTCACCCGGTCTCGCCGGCTGCGGCACCGGCGTGCGCTACGTACCCGAATCCAGCGTCACGCCGCGGGCGGCCGAATACGCCGCCTGGCTCAACTCCATGACCGACTGGGATACCGTCGCGGCCAACATCTTCGTCGAGTGCCCGCTCGCGCACCCGACCTTCATGTTCCGCGCCCGCGCCCTGACCGAGGTCGGCGGCTACCGCGACCGCGGCTGGCCGGAGGATTACGACCTGCTCCTCCGCCTGTGGCGAGGCGGCCACCGCTTCGTCGCCGTGCCGCGCGTCCTCCTGGACTGGGGCGACGACCCCGGCCGCCTGAGCCGCAGCCACCCCGCGTACTCGCTGGCCGCGTTCCGGGCGTGCCGGGTGCACCATCTGCGTGGCAGCGCCCTGGTCGGCCGCGACGGGGTGGTGGTCTGGGGCGCCGGACCCACGGGCAAGAGCCTCGCCCGCGAATTCGCGGCGCAGGGGGTCGAGGTGCGGGCCTTCGTCGAGGTCGACCCGCGCAAGATCGGGCAGCGGATCCACGGCGCGCCGGTGTGTGGGGCGGAAGCCGCGCCGGGGTTCGCGGGCGCGCTCCACGTGGGGGCGGTCGCGCGGTCGGCGGGCCGCAAGGCGGTGCGGGGGGCGGCGGCGGGGGTGGGGCTGGTGGAGGGCGTCGATTTCGTCGCGATGGCGTGAGGTGGCGGCCCCGGCCCGCGTCGATGACATCTACCACGGGGGAAGCGGATCAGGCCGGTGAACTACGGTCCCGCACGCGGTTGAGCAATCGCCCGTAAATCGTTAGTTTAAAAGGCTATCCGGGGCGTCCGGGAACGCCCTCGGAATCCACGCGCGGCCCATCGGCCGGCGGCCCATTCCACTCCCCGATCCCATGTCCGAAAACGACCCCACGAGTACCGGCGAGCGGATCCTGGAGCGGATCCTCGAACAGGAGATGCGCGAGTCGTTCATCGACTATTCGATGAGCGTCAATGTGCAGCGTGCCCTGCCCGATGTGCGGGACGGGCTCAAGCCGGTTCACCGGCGCATCCTCTATGCCATGTCCGAGCTCGGACTGTCGCCCGGCCGCGCGTACAAGAAGTGCGCGACCGTGGTTGGTGAGGTCCTCGGCAAGTACCACCCCCACGGCGACTCGGCCGTCTACGACGCCCTGGTCCGCATGGTCCAGGACTTCTCGCTGCGCTATCCGCTGGTCGATGGCCAGGGCAACTTCGGATCCATCGACGGCGACTCGGCGGCTGCCTACCGCTACACCGAAGCCCGGCTCCAGCGCCTGTCGATGGAACTGCTCGCCGACATCGAGAAGGACACGGTCCGCTTCGACGAGAACTTCGACGGACGGCTGAAGGAGCCCTCGGTCCTGCCGTGCAAGGCTCCGAATCTGCTCATCAACGGCTCGTCCGGGATCGCCGTGGGGATGGCGACCAACATCCCGCCCCACAACCTGCGCGAGGTGGTCTCCGGCCTTCTGGCGCTGATCGACGACCCGGAACTGCCCCAGGAGACGCTCGAACAACACGTTACGGGACCCGACTTCCCGACCGGCGGCCAGATCTGCGGCACCGACGGGATCAAGGAGGCGTACCGGACCGGACGCGGGCGCATCGTCATCCGGGCGCGGGCCGAGGTGGAGGACGGCGATGACGGACCGGCCAGGATCATCATCCACGAGATCCCCTTCATGGTGAACAAGGCCCGCCTGATCGAGCAGATCGCGGGCCTGGTGCGCGACAAGAAGGTCACATCGATCCGCGACCTGCGCGACGAGTCCGATAGAGACGGCCTGCGCGTCGTCATCGAGCTGAAGCGCGACGCGGTTCCGCACGTCGTCCTGAACCGCCTGTTCAAGCACACGCCGATGCAGTCCACCTTCGGGGTGATCCTGCTGGCGCTGGTCGACGGCGTGCCCAGGATCATGCCGCTCCGGGACATGCTCACGAACTTCATCGGGCATCGCCACACGGTGGTCGTCCGGCGCAGCGAATTCGACCTCGCCGCCGCCCGCGAGCGCGAGCACGTCCTGGAAGGGCTGCGGATCGCCGTCGACAACATCGACGAGGTGGTGAGGATCATCCGCGGCTCGCGCGACGCCAGCGAGGCTGCGGTGGGGCTGCGGGGGAGCTTCGACCTCTCCGAGAGGCAGGCCCGGGCCATTCTGGACATGCGGCTGGCCCGTTTGACGGGTCTCGAGAAGGAGAAGCTCGACATCGAGCTCGCCGAGGTGCAGGCGCGAATCGCCGAGCTGGTGCGCATTCTGGGCGACCAGGCGGTGCGCATGGAGATCATCAAGGAAGAGTTGCGCGAGCTGTCCCGGCGCTACGGCGACGACCGCCGCACCGAGATCCGCGGCAGCGTCCCCTCCTTCGAGGTCGAGGATCTGATCGCCGACGAGGAAGTGGTGCTCACGATGTCGCGCCAGGGCTACGTCAAGCGCATCCCGATCGATACCTACCGGTCGCAGCGACGCGGTGGCCGGGGACTGCGGGGGATGGACACGAAAGCCGAGGACTGGGTCGAACACCTGTTCCTGGCCTCCACCCACGACTATCTCATGGCATTCACGGACCAGGGCCGCTGCCACTGGGTGAAGGTCTGGGGCATCCCCCACGGCAGCCGCTACTCCAAGGGCAAGCCCATCGTCAACTTCCTCGATCTGGCGCCGGGCGAGAAGGTCGCGTCGGTGCTCCCCGTTCGCGAGTTCAGCGGCGACCGCTTCGTGCTCTTCTGCACCAAGAACGGCGTGGTCAAGAAGACCCCCCTGTCGGCCTACGGCAATGTGCGGGCCATGGGGATCTACGCGATCAAGTTCCGGGAAGGCGACGAGCTGATCGACGCCCGCATCACCGACGGCAGCAACGAGGTCGTTCTGGCGACGCGCCTTGGCAAGGCCATCCGCTTCCAGGAGTCGGACGTGCGTCCGATGGGGCGGTTCACCGAAGGCGTGATGGGCATCCGCCTGGGCAAGGGCGACGCGGTCGTGGGAATGGTGGTGGTGCGCCGCCCGGAGGAGACGCTGCTTACCGCGACCGAACGCGGAATGGGCAAGCGCAGCCAGATCGGCCACTACCGCCTGCAGCAACGCGGGGGACAGGGCGTCATCAACCTGAAGCTGTCGAAGAAGACCGGGCCGGTGGTCACCGTCAGGGCGGTGACCTGCGACGACCAGCTCATGGTCATCACCCGCAACGGCGTGGTGAACCGCCAGCCGGTCTCGGACATGCGGGTGATCGGGCGCGCGGCCCAGGGCGTGCGGCTGGTCAACCTGGACGATGGCGACGAAGTGGTCGACGTGGCGCGGGTCGTCGGCGATGACGAAGACGAATAGCTCGCCGGGCGAGGCTGAAGCCGGCCTCGTCGGGCTGGCGGAAATCAGGGCTGCCGCCGAGCGGATCCGCGGAACCGTGGTGCGGACGCCGCTGATCCCGGACGCGGATCTTTCCGATGCGACAGGAGGCCGGATCCGGCTGAAGTGCGAGTCCCTGCAGAAGGCGGGGGCGTTCAAGGCGCGCGGGGCCTGCAATTTCATGGCGCGGCTGACCCCCGGGGAGCTGGCCCGCGGCGTGATCACCTACTCCTCCGGGAACCACGCCCAGGCAGTCGCCTTCGCCGCCGGGCTGAAGGATGTGCGGGCTGTGGTCGTGATGCCCACGACCGCGCCAGGGGTGAAGAGCGACGGCGCCCGCCGGCTGGGCGCCCGCGTCGAGTTTGCCGGAACGACCTCCGAACACCGCCGGGTCCGCGCCGAGGAGATCGCGGCGGCCGAGGGGCTTGTGATGATCCCGCCCTTCGATCATCCCTGGATCATCGCGGGGGCGGGAACGGTGGGGCTGGAGATCCACGAGGACTGGCCCGAAGTCGACACGCTGCTGGTCCCCATCGGGGGCGGAGGACAGATGGCGGGCTGCACGGCCGCGCTCCGGCGCCTGAAGCCGGACGCTGTCCTGATCGGCGTCGAGCCCATCGGGGCGCCCACCATGCGGCGAGCGCTCGATGCCGGCGGGCCCTCGACGCTGCCCGGGATCGACACAATCGCCGACGGCCTCGCCCCTACCCGCGCCGGCGACCTCACCTACGCCCACGCGGCCGCCTTCCTGGACGATGTCATCCTCGTCGAGGACGACGACATCCGGCGCGCCGCCGCCCACCTCATCACCCGCCGGAAGCTCGTGGTCGAGTACTCGGGGGCGGCCACCGTCGCCGCTCTGCTCTCGGGACGCGTCGATGCGCGGGGGCGCAACGTCTGCGCGGTGCTCTCCGGCGGGAACCTGGACACGTCTCTGCTGGGTGAGATCCTGGCGGTCGACACGGCCGCCTGAGCGGCCCGCCACCACAGCAGCGACCGGTGCTCCTCCTCTTCGATATCGACGGAACCCTCACCCGCGGCGGCCCGGCCGTCACCGCCTTCCGCATCGCGCTCGAGCACACCTACGGCACGGCGGGCCCCGTCGGCGAGTACGACTTCGCGGGCAAGACCGACCCGCGCATCCTGCGGGATCTCCTGACCGCGGCCGGTCTCGCTCCCGACGAGATCGAGCGCGGCCTGCCTCGCTTCCGGGTTCGCTACCTGGCCGAACTCGAGGCCAGGATCGGTGCGGATCCGGTCACCGTGCTGCCCGGCGTCCGCAGGCTGATCGGCGAGCTGGCCGCGAGGGACGACGTCTTTCTCGGCCTCGTTACCGGCAACATTGCGGGGGGCGCCAGGCTCAAGCTCCGCTCCGCGGGCCTCTGGCACCACTTTCCGGTCGGCGGCTTCGGGTCGGACCACGAGGTGCGCAACGAATTGCCGCGGTTCGCGCTCGACCGGGCGTCGAGGCACTGGGGTCGCGCGTTCAATGGAGAGGAAAGCGTGATCATCGGCGATACGCCCCGGGACATGGAGTGCGCCCGGGCCGTCGGCGCGGCTACGGTCGCGGTGACCACGGGCCGGTTTTCCGGCGCCGAGTTGCGAGAGGCCGGCGCGGACAGGATCCTGCCGGACTTTTCGGACACCGATGCCACCATTGAAGCGCTGACCACCCGATGAATCCTAAACAATATTGTTTAGTATTGTCTGGCCGTCGCAAACGGGCCATTTTGCTATGTTTCGGCTCGGCTTCCTGGCTAGCTGGAGGACGGGCGATTCGGAGAACCAGAGCGGGCACAAAGAAAGACAGGCGAAGGAAAGCATGAAGAACTTCTACGTGATCATCGGAATTGTAGCCGTCGGCGGGATCGCGGTCGTGGGCTTCGCCCTGCGAGGCGGTGGTTCGGCCGCCAGCGAACCGGTCGACCTGGGCGACATCACCAACGAAGACCTGGTGGCACTGGCCCAGGGAATGGTCTACGGGGATCCGGACGCACCCGTTACCATCATGGAGTTCGGCAACTACCAGTGCAACGCGTGCCGGACTTTTGCCCTCCAGATCAAACCGCAGGTCGATCTGGCCTACATCCAGACCGGACAGGCCAAGTTCGTGTACTACGACTATCCGCACCCGGGATTTCCCCTTTCTTTCCTGGCAGCTCGCGCGGCACGGTGCGCAGGGGACCAGGAGCGGTATTTCGAATACCACGACGCAGTCTACAGCACCTTTGACGATTGGTGGCAACTGCAGAGCGGGTACGGTCACTTCAACGATCTCGCCGACGAAGTGGGTCTGGACACCGAAGCGTTCGAGAGCTGCCTGGACAGTGACAGGCACGCCGATGTGGTGACGGCGAACCTGACGCTCGGGCAAATGCTCGGCGTGCCCGGAACGCCGGGGATCTTCATTCACCGCGAAGGCGAAGGCGGCGCGCGCCGCCTCGGCGGCTTCCAGTTCATCGACATTCAGCGGGCCATGGAAGCCGGCCAGTCGAATTGACCGCGCAGTCAAGGCAATCCCCGGAAGACCCCGGCGTGTCCGCGGGCCCGGAGGCGTCCGGGCAGTCTGCATCCGCCCAATCCACCTCCGGCCCGGTGAACCGCATGGCGGTGGCCGTCCTCTCTCTGGTCGGGGTGTTCCTCGCCTTCTACCTGGTGGCCTACAACCTCGGGTGGACACCGCCGATCGCCTGCGGGGCAGGTGACTGCGGGGTCGTACAGTCGTCGCAGTACGCCTGGGTCGGGCCGATTCCGGTGTCCGCCATCGGGCTGGTCGGCTACCTGGCCCTCCTGGTCCTTGCGATCATGGGGCTGCAGCCGGCGGCGGCGCACTCGCGGGCGATCCCGTTCCTGCTCTTCTCCGGGGCACTCTTTGGCGTCCTCTTCAGCGGCTACCTGACCTACCTCGAGGCGATGGTCATCCAGGCCTGGTGCCGCTACTGCGTGGCGTCGGCCATCCTGATCACCCTGGTGTTCGTCGCGACCCTGCCCGAGTTGAAGCGCCTGCGGGGCTAGCTTGAGCGTCCCTGGGGGATCGCCGGGATTCTCAGGGCGAGGGCCGGGCCTATCGGGGCGAATCCCAGGATTCTGAGGCGCGACCGCCAGGCCTCTCAGCGCGAAGGCCGGGCCTCTCGCGAACGAGCCCGCACCCGCTCGAGCGTCCACTCGCCGACGATGGACGGCGGCCAGGTGCCGGCACGGTGGCCGCGGCACAGGTTCTCAACCTCCCTTCGCGCCCGCGTGGCCAGCGCCCCGTCGATCAGCGAGGCCGACACCGCGCGGTCGAGGTCGGCCTCATCCAACACCACGGCATCCCCACCGGGCGGCACCCACACGTCCAGGCACAGATCCGTCGTTGTCCATGAGCGGGGGCCATCGAACTCCACCGGCGTGAGCACGTTGGCGTAGAGTCCCGTCAGGGTGCCGTCGGCGCGGTGAAAGAGGCCGATGTCGTGCCAGAGGCCGGGAAAGGTGAACCAGATCGCCGGGGCGCCGGGGTCGAGGATGGTGGCGCCGCCGACGGTCAGAGGCGCCTGGATCGGCGTGTCGGGCTGGAAGGTGACGATCCCGGCGGCGCCGCTGTCGAGCACCCGCTGCCGATAGACCTCCGTCGGACGGCCAGGGCGTCTGTAGTGGATGTCGACCCGGTCGCCGGGGCGGGGAAGGTCGCTCAACCGCCGCCGAAGCGCTCCGGATTCGCGCGCTCGATGAACACGTTCATGATGCCGCCGCAGACGGCGGGGCTCCACGAGGTGAAGTCGTCGGTGAGGTCGACGCGCACGGTCGTCGGGGGAGCGCCCTCGAAGAGGTCCTGAGCGGCCGTGATCACCTCGCCCTCGCCGCAGCCGCCGCCGACGGTCCCCGCGATGACGCCCTGCCGCCCGATCAGCATGCGCGCACCCGTCTTGCGCGGCGTCGATCCCTTCGCCGATACGATCGTGGCCAGCACGGCGGGCTCCTCCAGCCCGGCCAACCGCGCCATCAACTCCTTTTCGTCCATGTCAGTCCCTGTCTGCCTGTGTGTCGCCCCCCCGCACGCCGTGGCCTTCGCTTCCCCGCGCTTCGGCCCGCCGCCCGCCGCCCGCCGCCACGGCACCGCGCCCGGCCGCGCCGCCGAAGAACCGCTCCACCACCCGCTCCTTCTCCACCAGAGGCGCCCCCGTCCCGCCCGCGTGGTACAGGATGATCTCCGCCACCACCGACACCGCAATCTCGGCGGGCGTCTGGCCGCCCAGATCCAGCCCGACCGGCGCCCGCACGCGCTTCATGTCCTCCGTCGTGAAGCCTTCACGCGCCAGCTGCTCGTGGGTCGCCCGCACGCGCCGCCGGCTCCCGATCATGCCAACGTAGCCCGGAGGCGCCTCCATGCGCAGCAGCCGCACCAGGCACTCGTAGTCGAAGCTGTGCCCGCGCGTCACCAGGATCACATGGTCCGAGGGGCCGAGCGCGGTCTCCGCGAAGGGGTCGCGAAAGTCGATCACGCGCACCGCAGCCGCGTCGGGGAAGCGGTGGGCCGCCGCAAACTCCGCCCGGTCGTCCAGCACCTCGACGCGCATCCCCAGCATCGCACCCATTCGCGCCAGGGGGATCGCGATGTGCCCCGCGCCGACGATCACCATCCGCGCCGGCGGCCCGTGCAGCTCCAGATAGACCCGGGCCGTGGCGGTGCTGCCGCCTTCGCGGTACTCGAAGTCCCGGCTGAGCGCGCCGCGGGATTCCCTGGGGGGGAAGAGCGACGGCACCGCCGCGGCCACCGCCTCGTCAAGGGACGGGCTGCCGAGTGTGCCGCGGCTGCGCCTGCCGGAGAGCCACCATCGCCGCCCGATCAGCGATCGGTCCGGCGCATCGACGACCACCGCGGTGTAGATGCGTTCGCCCGCCTCCAGCGCCTCCAGCACTCGGGCGGCTACCTGCGCGGCCGAGATTCTCATCCCTGGTGCGGCCCTTCGCGGGGGCCCCGGGCCCGGTGCGGCTCGCCGGCACCCGGCCCCATCCGGTGCGCCCCCCCGAACCGCTCCCGATACCGGCGCGGCGTGTCGATGTCGTCGACGACCCCCGCGTCCGTCACCGGCACCTCCAGCACCCGCCCCGGGTCGCGCCGCACCACGCTGCGCGCCCCTTCCGGGAGGCCCGGCGCCTGGAACTCGTGCGCGATCGTCATGTCGGCGAGCACTGGATGTCCGCGCTCCTCTTCATATCTGGGCATCACGACGGAGGCTTCGGAGCCCCGCCATCCCGCGATCAGCGCGCGAACCGTCTCCGCCGTCACGGCAGGGTTGTCGACAGGCGAAAAGACGAACGCGGGTGGCGGGTCGTCAAGGCCACGGAGGCATTCCAGCGCGGCGCGCAGCGACTCGATCTGGCCGCCCTCGCCGCCGGGGTTCACCACGAGCCGGGCCCCGCACCGTTCGGCCTCGGCCGCGACCTCGCCCGCCTCCGAGGCCGCGACGACGATCACGGGCGCACACCCGCCCTCGCTGAGCGTCGCGACCAGCCGGGCCGTGAAGGTGGCGCCGCCGGCGTCCAGGAGCGCCTTGGGACCGCCCATCCGCGAGGACGCGCCGGCCGCGAGCACGATGCCTGCGGGCCGCGTCATCGAACGCTGGCCGCGGGCACGGTTGCGGGCCGGGCGCGTCATCGAGCGCCGGTCGCGAGCACGCTACGGGCGAGGCCTGTCATCGCCGCGAGCAGAATACCTGCAGGGGCCCCTCACCAGACCGTCACCGTGGCCGTCGGTCGCCCGGAAACGCCCCGTGGAAGGTCTCGCCGGCTTCACCCAGCTCCGTCAGCAGGGCGCAGGGCATGTAGCGTTCACCGTGGGATTCGTGCAGGGCCGTGATCGCGCCCAGCACGTCGCCCGGCCCCCGGTCGTCGGCGTACTTGAGGAGGCCGCCGCGGAACGGCGGGAATCCCGTCCCCATGACCATGCCGAGGTCCACATCGGCGGCCGACCCGACGATCTTCGACTGCAGCACGCGGGCCGCCTCGTTGATCATCGCGAGCACCAGCCGGTCGACGACGAGCGCATCGTCCGGCCTTGAACGACGCGGGGGGAGCCGCATGTCCGCGTAAACGGACGAATCGATGCTCTGCTCCTTGCCCCTGGAATACCGATAGAAGCCGCCGCCGCCCTTGCGGCCGAGTCTGCCGGATGCGGCCAGGGCCGTAAGCGACGCCGCCGGGGCCATGCGGGCGCCGAACGCTTCCACCATGGTTCTGCCGGCGTGGGTCACGACATCGATGCCGACCTCGTCGATCAGCCGATAGGGTCCCATCGGCATTCCGAACCGTTTCCAGGCCCGGTCGATCGCCGCGGCGTCCCAACCTTCGTCCAGGAGGTGGCCGGCCTCGACCAGATACGGCCCGAGGATGCGGTTGACGAGAAACCCCGGGGCGTCGCGCGTGACGACCGGCACCTTGCCCAGCCGCACCGCGAGCGCCGCAAGCGTCTCCACCGTGTCCGGGTCGGTGCCCGCCCCCTGAACCACCTCGACCAGCGGCATCCGGTGCACCGGGTTGAAGAAGTGCATCCCGGCGAACCGCGCCGGCCGCTCCAGCGCGGCCGCCATCTCGTCCACCGACAGAGACGACGTGTTGGTGGCGATGATCGCGTCGGGTCGCACCGTCGCCTCGACCTCCCGGAGCACGGCGCGCTTCACCGCCATGTTCTCGATCACGGCCTCGACCACAACGTCGGCGGACCCCGTGCCCGCGTAGTCGATCCCGCCGGAGATCAGCCCCATCCGGCGGCTCGCTTCCCGCTGCCTCAGCGACCTGCGCTTCACTGCACCGTCGAAGATGGACCGAGCGTGCGCGAGGCCGCCCGCCACCGCCTCGTGGCGGATGTCCTTCATGCGGACCGGGATGCTGTTGTAGGCCGCCACCTGGGCGATGCCTCCGCCCATCGGCCCGGCCCCGATCACCGCCATGCGGTTCACCCGGCCGGCCCGCTCTGCCGCATCCGGCCCGGCCCCCGCCTCGTCGACTTGCTGCGCCGCATCCGGCCCGGCCACCGCCGCGCCACGCCGACCCGCCACGTGCGCCGCTGCGGTCTCGGCGGCCCGGCCGCCAATCCCCCACGGCCCCTTCCGCGCCGCCTCGCGCAGCTGAAAGAGGAAGAGCAGGTTCTTGCACACCGGCGAGACCACCAGCTCCCCCACCGCGCGTGCTTCCAGCTCCAGCCCGCGGGCCAGGCTCTTCCCCATGCTGCGGCGCACCACGTCGAGGACCGTGAGCGGGGCCGGGTAGTGGCCTCCGGTCCGCTTTCGCACCCGACCACGTGCACCCCGCAGGACCAGGGCGCGCCCCGGGGCCGTACCGTCGAGCAGCCGCGTTGCCAGCCCCCGCCGCCGCTTCCGCCCGCGCGGCAGCGCGCCTCCCCGGGCCAGGATGCCCGCCATCTCCAGGCTGCGCTCCTCGAACTGCCGATGCGGCAGCACGCGGTGCACCAGACCGATCCGCCGGGCCCTGGAGGTGCGCAGCGCCTTGCCGGTGAGGATGACGCCCAGCGCCGCCGAGAGTCCCACCAGCCGTGGCAGACGGGTCGTCCCGCCCCAGGCCGGCAGGATCCCCAGCTGCACCTCCGGCAGGCCGATGCGGGTGCGGTCGTCATCCGCGGCCACGCGGTAGTCGCAGGAGAGCGCGAGCTCGGTGCCTCCGCCCAGGCAGGTACCCTGAATCGCCGCCATCGTCGGCACCCCGAGCGAGGCGATCCGCCCGAACAGCGCCTGTCCCTCGCGCGCCGCCTCAACGCCCTCGCGGCCGTCCTCCACCGCCGCGATTGCGTTCACGTCGGCGCCCGCGATGAACGAGCCCGGTTTGGCCGAACGGAACAGCAGGGCGCGGAGCACACCGCTCGCCGCGGCCTCCTCGGCCTCGCCGACGAGCGACTCCAGGGCCTCCATCACCTCCAGAGTCAGGACGTTCTGGCCCCGATCGGGGTCGCGGAACGTCACCAGGCCCACGCCGGCTGAATCGATGTCGAGGCGCGGGTTCACGGTCGGAAGCGGGCGATCCGGCCCGGGATCAGAAGATGGGCCTGACCTCCGCGTTGTCCCGGCTCAGGCGCAGAACCAGCGGCTCTTCGCGGGAGACGGTGACGGGTACGTTCCAGTACAGCTCGTCGTAGGGCAGTTCGTGGCGTGCGTGGACCCAGTACATGCCCGGTGCCACCCCGTCCTGGAAGTCGGCGATCCCGCTGGCGTCGGTCGTATCCACAAGGATGTCGAGCCCCGACACGTCGACCTTGGCCATGATCACCAGCGACACGTCCTCAAACGCCTGATCGGACCAGTCCGCCCGGACGATCCTCATGCTGTCCATCCGCTCGATTGTCGCCTGCTGGAGCGAGTTGAAGTTGTTGAACGCTCCGTCCCTCTGGCGCTCGGCCCGGTTGAGTTCGGCTTCGAGGTCCTGCCACTCGTTGAAGATGGCGCGATACGCCCCCTCACCCGGATTCAGCTCCTCCAACCTGCTGTTGAGCCTCTGCAGGGTGTCACGCAGGACTCCCCAGCGGGTCTCCAGATCGAGCCACTCCTGCTGGGCCTGCGCGATCTCGTCGCGTGCCGCCAGCAGGTCGGCGGGCATCTCGGGCTCGGGCGTGGGCGCTGCCGCCTCCAGGGAATCGAAGACCTGGTCGCGGTCGTACGGCAGGAGCTGGATCTCCACGTCGTCGAGCGGGGTGGATTCGGTGTCGTCGCCGAGGGCGACCACGACACTCACTTCCGCCGCACCGCAGGCTGCAAGCGACAGTGAGGCGAGGATTGCCACCACACCGGTTCCGTTGTTGCGTCGCGTCATTGCTTACTCCCTGAGAACCTGGCCCGAAAGGGGAACTGGCCGAAAACAGAAAATGTCCGCCCCAAGGTAAGGACGGACATGGGTCGCATCAAGACAGGAAAAACAGCGTCAGGCAAGTCGGCGGTGCCCGGCAACAACGGACCCCTACGGCGTGGTGCTCCGAAGCACGTAGTTCCTGGGGTCCACCGGCCGGCCGTTGACGTGGATCTCGTAGTGGACGTGCGGCCCCGTACACACGCCGCTGCAGCCGACCTGGCCGATCAGCTCTTCGCGCCGGACACGGTTGCCGACCCGGACGTGCAGCGCCGACGCATGAGCGTAGAGCGTAGTAATCCCGGAGCCGTGGTCGATCTCGATCGTGTTGCCGAATCCGGGCTTCCAGCCGGCGAACGTCACAACGCCTTCGGCGGTCGCCACGAAGGGATCACCGACCGGCGCATTCTGGTCGACTCCCTGGTGGGGCATGTAGAGGTTGTGGACGGGGTGGAGCCGGCTGGCGCTGAATCCGCTTGTCACCGGGCCCCGGGCGGGGAGAATGGAGGGCGTGAACCTCAGGCGCTCGCGTCGCGCCTCGAGGCTCTCCTCGCTCTCGGCGAAACTGCTTCGCAACAGGTCCGTCTTGCGCAGCAGAACCGCCAGATCATAGCGAACCGCGTAGGCGGCCTCCGAAGCCTCGGGGTCGAGCGGCCATAGTTCGCTCGCGTCCGGAGATTCGAGCCCGGGTCCGCCGACGCCCACCTCGAAGACCTCTTCGTCGATCTCGGGGAGCCCGGCGACCACCCTCACCCTGCGGTCGTTCTCGGCCAGGGTGGCGACCCTGCCATCGAGCTCGGCGACCGACGAGCGGAGCCGCTCCATTTCGGCCTTGAGCAGACGGTTTTCCCTGTCGAGAAGGGCCGCGCGGGCACGCGCGCCGCTGTCGTAGACGAAAAATGCGCTGGCGCCCACCAGGAGAACCACCAAAGCGCCCGCCGCCAGGTATGCGCGACGCACGGTTTTCAGCGGCAGCGAGAACTGCCGTATTGCTTCCGTCCCCTCGCGAATGAAGAGGACGTTCCATCTGTCGTTGGTCATCGAGCCGTGAACGATATGCGGCATTTGCGATTCGGTCAAGCGTGGTGGTGAGCGATTGATTGCCCCGCGCCCGCAGGTCAATCCAGGTCGACTCGGGGGAAGAGGGGAGCGCCCACGCTTGTGGCGCGCCCGGAAACATCCAGGCCGTTCAACTCCGCAAAAAGCGGAATGTTCCCGAGCCCCAGCCGCCGGGCCAGTTCCGCGGCCTTCGCGGGCATGACCGGCTCGAAGACGCAGGCCAGCACGGCCAGGGTGTGGGCGAGCGTGGCAAGTGTGCGGTCGAGTTCGTCCGCGCGCGCCGGCTCGCGGGCCAGCGCCCAGGGTTCCCGTGCCTCCACGAAGCCGTTGGCGGCCCGTGCGAGATCCATGGCCGCCGCGAAGCCTTCGTGCAGGCGGTAGCCGTCCAGGGCGCTCCGGTAGGCAGCGAGGGCCGCTGCCGTTTGGTCCGCCAGGCCGTCGGTCGGCGCGGCAGGGACGGCGCCGCCGCGGTAGCGCCCGATCATCGAAAGCGAGCGGTGAGCCAGGTTGCCGAAGATGTTGCGCAGCTCGTCGTAGCGCGTCAGGAAGCGCTCGGGCGTGTAGGACGCGTCCTGCCCGGTGACCATTTCGCGCATCAGGTACCAGCGCACCGCATCCGTGCCGAATCTGTCCCGCAGCGCGAGGGGATCCACGACGTTGCCGAGGGACTTGGACATCTTCGTGTCGCCGACCACCCACCAGCCGTGCGCCAGGATCTTGCGGGGCAGCGCCAGGTCGGCGCCCATGAGCAGCGTGGGCCAGTAGACGGCGTGCGTGGTGATGATGTCCTTGCCCATGAGGTGGACATCGCAGGGCCAGCGCGAGGGCAGCGGGTCGCCGAATCCGCGCCGGTCCTTCAGAGCGTCCGGATCGATCGCCCCGGCGGCGGTCACGTAGTTGGTCAGCGCGTCGACCCAGACGTAGGTCACCTGGTCGGGGTCCCAGGGGATCGGGATGCCCCAGTGGATCCGCGACCGCGGCCGGGAGATCGACAGGTCCTCCAGCGGCCGGCTGAGGAAGCCGAGCACCTCGTTGCGGCGCGTGGCCGGCACGATCCACTCCGGATTCTCCCGGATGTGCTCCACGAGCCGGTCGCGGAAGTGGCTCATCCTGAAGAAGTAGTTCTTCTCGCGGATCCTGGTGACCGGTCCCCCCGCGATGGGATCCACGCGGTCCGGCCCGATCTCCTTCTCGGTGAAGTACCGCTCCTGGCCGACGGAGTACCACCCCACATACTCGGATTCGTAGATGAAGCCGTTGTCGTACAGGCGCTCGAGCAGGGCACCCACGACGGCCATGTGCTCCGGCTCCGTCGTGCGGATGAAGCGGTCGTTGGAGATTTGCAGGTCGTCCCAGGCAGCCTGGAAGCGTGCGGCCATCCGGTCACAGAGTTCGAGCGGCGTCAGCCCCTGTTCCTCCGCGACCTCCTGGATCTTCTGGCCGTGGTCGTCGGTTCCGGTCAGGAAAAGCACGTCGTCGCCGGCGCGGCGGCGATAGCGGGCGAGTACGTCGGCCAGGATCGTGGTGTAGGCGTGCCCCAGGTGGGGCTCCCCCGAGGCGTAGTAGATCGGGGTGGAGAGGTAGAAGGATCCCACGTCTCAACCCTCCTCCGCATCTCTGGCCGCGTTGATGGCCCTCGTGTACCACTGGAGGGTTTCGATAAAGCCGGCGAACGTCTTCTCGTATCGCTCTTCCATGGGCTCGCCGTCCTCGGTGAAGCTCCGCGACACGTTGGAGACCGGCATCCCGGCCACGGGCAGCGCCTTGAGCCGCAGGAAGAGGAGCTGGAGGAAGTAGTGTACCTGGACGCCGCCGAAGCCGCCCGCCGACACGGTGACGATCCCGACGGGCTTGCGGAACCATTCCCCGTGGATGTAGTCGAGCGCGTTCTTGAGGACGCCCGGCATGGAGCCGTTGTACTCGGGGCTGACGACCACGACCGCGTCGGCCTCCTCGATGGACCGGGAGAAACGGACCAGCCCGGGCGGCGGATCGTCGCGCCGGTGCAGCCGCTCCTCCATGATCGGGAGGTTGAAGTCCGCCAGGTCGAGGAGGGGGGCGTCGGCGCCGGCCCTCGCCAGCCGGTCGCAGGCGAAGCGGGCCACGCGGAGGGACTGGCGGCCGCGCCGGACGGAGCCGAGGAGGACGGGGATGCGGAGGGGGGCGCTCACGGGCGCGGCGGCAGGGTGGTCCGCGCTGTCGACGACCGAAGAGGCGCTCATGTCCGCGCTTCGACCATGCGCTTGAGCGCGCCGCGATCGACCTTGCCGAGATGGGTGCGCGGAAAGGTATCGAGAACGCGGATCTCGCGCGGGACCTTGTAGGACTCGAGACGGGCGGCGGCGTGGGCCTGGAGGGAGACCGCGACCGCGCGGGCGGCGCTCGCGACGGTGGTCCGGTCCGTGGGGTCCACGGCTTCCGGGGGGCTTGTGGCGGCGGCTGTAGCGGTCGCACCGCCCGCCGCCGGCACCACGAACGCCACCGGGACCACCAGCCCGTCCGCATCTTCGACGCCCACCACGGCGGCTTCGGCCACGTCGGGGTGCGTCAGCAGGGACTCCTCCGCCTCCCGTGGCGAGAACCACTTGCCGGAGACCTTGAGGAGGTCGTCGGCGCGGCCCTGGTAGGTGAAGCAGCCGTCCTCGTCGCGGGTCATCATGTCGCCGGAGACGTACCAGTCGTGGGCGAACGCGCGCCGGGTCTCGCCGGGGTGCTGCCAGTAGCCGTGCGCGCGGGATCCGCCCCGTACGCGCATCCGCCCCACCTCGCCGTGGGGCACCTCGCGCCCGTCGTCGTCGCAGAGCCGCACCTCGAAGCCGGGAACGGCGGTGCCGAGGGTGCCGGGGCGGGCCGCGCCGGGCCGGTTGGAGATGAAGACGTGCCACATCTCGGCGGTGCCCAGGCCGTCGAGGAGCTCGACGCCGAAGGTGTCGTTCCAGCGGCGGTGCAGGGAGGGAGGCAGCGCTTCGCCCGCCGACGTGGCGAGGCGCAGGCAGCTCAGGTCCTGGCCGGCCGCGCCGGGGTGCGAGACCATGTGGTTCACCATCGTGGGCACGTTGATCAGGATCGTGGGGCGGTGGCGGGCGATCTGCGCGAAGAGCTCGTCGGGGGTGCAGCGCTCCGGGAAGAGGACCGCGGACGCCCCAACCGCGAGGGGGAAGAAGAGGTTGGACCCGGTAGCATAACCGAAATACAGCTTGGGCACGGAGAGGGTGATGTCGGTCCGGGCGTAGCCGAGGACGCCCTTCGCGTAGCACTCGGTCGAATTGACGAACGAGGCGTGGCTCTGGACGACGCCCTTGGGCCGGCCGGTGGTCCCGCCCGAGAAGAGCCAGATCGCCGGATCGTCGGAATGTGAAGCGAAGTTGTCAAAATGTAAAGCAGAGTTGTCAATTGCGGCATCGCTTTCCTCGGTTCCGAGGATGAAGAGTCGAGGAGCGCGTCGCGCCGACGAGGCCGCGCGCCTGAAGATCCCGCCACGGTCCGCGTGCAGAATGACCGCCGTGGCCCGCGTGTAGTCGCAGACGTCGCGGATGCGCCCTTCGTCCAGGTAGCAGTTCACCATCACACCGACCGCCCCCATCTTGATCGCGCCGAAGAGGGCGGCGGCGAAGTCGGGCACGTCGGGCAGCGCGATCAGCACGCGCTCCTCGGGCCGCACCCCCGCGGCCTGCAGGGCATTCGCGAACCGGTTGGCGCGCGCCTGAAGGTCCGCGTAGGTCGTCGTCCCGTCGGCGGTTCGCAGCGCGATGCGGTCGCCCAGTCCCTCGCGGATGCGGTCGTCGAGAAAGTAGTCGGCGATGTTCATGCGAGTGGGGAAACTCCGGGTGGTCGATCGTGCCGGGGGTCCTTCGTCGAGCCTTGCCCGCTCCGGCGTCTCGCCGGCCTCGGTGCGGCGCGGGTCTGTCCCCGGACTGTCAGGGGAGGACTATGTTTAGGAACTATGGAGTCAAGGTCAATGGACAGCCGCGCATGGGGTCACGCGACGTGGACCGAACTCGAGCGACTCGGTCTTGGGCGCGGGTCCGCGGGCGAGGGCGGACCCACCCCACACGGCTCCCCGGTCCTCGCCCTGCTCCCGGTCGGCGCCGTCGAGGCGCACGGCCCCCACCTCCCCCTGGAGACCGACGTCGTCATCGCGGCGGCAGCCGCGAAGGCCGCCCTGCCCGGTCTGCGCGCCCTGGAGCACCACCCCGTCATCCTGCCGCCCCTGGCCTACAGCGCCGCCCCCTTCGCGGCCGGCTTTCCGGGGACAATCTCGCTGCGCCCGGCCACCTTCACCGCGCTGCTGTCCGATATCGCGGCTTCCCTGCAGCGGCAGGGCGTCGCGGCGCTGGTCGTGGTCAACGCGCACCTCGATCCGGCCCACCTGGCCGCCATCCGGGCCGCTGCCCGCGCGCACGAGGGCCCCATGCCCGTCGTCCACCCCGACCTGACCGCGCGGCGCTGGGCATCGCGCCTCACGGCGGAGTTCAGGAGCGGCGCCTGTCACGCGGGGCGTTACGAGACCTCGGTCGTGATGGCGGCCGCGCCGGAGCTGGTCCGGGACGAGGCGCGGCGCGCGCTGCCGGAGAACCCGGCGTCGCTCTCGGTCGCCATCGGGGCCGGCGCCGCCACCTTCGAGGAAGCGGGGGTGGGCGAGGCGTACTGCGGTGATCCCGCCGCCGCGACCGCCGACGAGGGGCGCGCGACCATCGAGGTGCTGGCGGGGATCGTGGTGGATGCGGCGGCGGAGCGGCTCTCGGCGCTGGGACATGAACCGCTCGAGACCGCCGCACCGGAGGTGACCGCATGACGGGCGATGTGCGCGAGGACCGGCCCGAGCGCGCGGACGAGGGCGACTGGGGCATCCCGGCGGGCCCGCTGATGCTGGCGGGAAAGGGTGCCGTCGTGACGGGCGGGGGCCGGGGCATCGGCGTGGCCGTCGCCCGGCAGCTGACGCGCGCGGGAGCCGGGGTGGTCGTCACCGCGCGCAGCGAGAAAGAGATCGAGGCGGTGGCCGAGGGCTTGCGCGCCGCGGGCCGGATCGCCCATGCGGTGGTCTGCGACGTGACCGACCCCGATTCCGTGGCCGCGCTGGCGGCCCGGGCGCGGGAGCTCCTCGGCACGGTCGACATCGTGGTCAACAACGCCGGCATCGCCCGCTCGGCGCCGTTCCTCAAGGTGTCGCTGGAGCAGTGGGAAACGGTCCACCGGGTGAACGCGACCGGGCCGCTCATGGTCACCCAGGCGTTCCTGCCGAACATGCTGGAGCGCGGCTGGGGGCGGATCGTGAACGTGGCGTCGGTCGCCAGCCTGCACGGCGGCCGCTACATGACCGCGTACGCCGCCTCGAAGCACGCGCTCCTGGGGATGACCCGGTGCCTCGCCGACGAGCTTGCCGGGACCGGCGTCACCGTCAACTCGGTGTGTCCGAGCTACGTCGACACGCCGATGACCGATGCGAACATCGAGAGGATCTCGGCCAAAACGGGCCGCGACGCGGCGGAGGTGCGCTCGGGGCTGGAGAAGATGCAGCCCGGCGGCCGCATGATCACGGTGGACGAGGTGGCGCACGCCGTGATGACGTTCATGCCGGACGCGGCGGCGTCGCTGCAGGGAAGCGAGCTGGTGATCCGGGGCGGGGGAGGCGCGCGGTGAGGCGGGTCGGCGGGTGGTCGGGCGGCGTTGGCGGGGGGCGCGGGATGGGAGCCGCACGATGACCTTCGAGGTCCGGAACCCGGAGGCGCTCGGGCGTCCGCGCGGGTGGAACAACGGGATGCTCGCGCCGGTGGGGGGCCGGGTGCTCTTCGTGGCGGGGCAGATCGGGGTGGGGGGCGAAGCCGGGTTGGCCGGTGGTGCGAAGAGGGGCGTCGGGGCCGAGGCGGGAGCCGGGGCCGAGGCGGCCGCCGAGTTCGCCGCGCAGTTCGGAGCCGCGCTCGCCAACGTGCTGTGCGTGGTGGAGGAAGCCGGGGGGACGGCCGCCGATGTCGGGCGGCTCACCATCTACGTGACCGACATGGACGCCTATCGCGGGTCGCTGGCAGAGGTGGGCGCCGCGTACAGGGCGGTGTTCGGGAAGCACTTTCCGGCCATGGCGCTCGTGGGCGTGACCGAACTGGTCGATCCGCGTGCGGTGGTCGAGATCGAGGCCACGGCGGTCATCCCGCAGGCGCAATCGGGTGGAGCGGACGCCGGAGGCGCGGTGGACGGCAAGGAGCAGAAATGACCGATCTGAAATCACCCTTCCTGGAGCCCCCCCGCTCGTTCCTGCTCGATTGCGACACGGAGATCGGGGTGGCGCGGATCACGCTCAATCGGCCGGAGCGGCTCAATGCGCTGACCTTCGAGGTGTACGACGAGCTGCGGAACACGTTCCGGGCGCTCGATACGGAGCCCGAGGTGCGCGCGATCGTGATTACGGGCGCGGGGCGGGGGTTCTGCACCGGCGGAGATGTCGAGGACATCATCGGGGCGCTCTTCGAGCGGGATTTCGAGGGGCTGCTGGAGTTCACGCGGATGACGTGCGACCTGATCGCGGCGATGCGGCAGTGCAGGCAGCCGGTGATCGGGGCTCTGAATGGGACGGTGGCGGGGGCGGGCGCGGTGATCGCGACGGCGTGCGACGTGCGGATCGCGGCGGAGTCGGCGCGGATCGCGTATCTCTTTGCGCGCGTGGGGCTGTCGGGGGCGGATATGGGGGCGGCGTGGCTGCTGCCGCGGATTGTGGGTCTCGGGCGGGCGAGCGAGTTGCTCATGACCGGGGCGTTCGTCGATGCGGCGGAGGCGCACCGGATCGGGCTCTACAACCGGGTGGTGCCCGATGGGGAGGTGGTGGGCGCGGCGACGGAGTTGGCGGAGAAGCTGGCGCGGGGGCCGTCGTTCGCGCTGCAGGTGACGAAGGAGGCGCTGAACGGGGAGGCGCACATGGGGCTGGAGGAGGCGCTGGAGGCCGAGGCGCGGGCGCAGGCGGTGTGCATGATGAATCCGAACTTCCGCGAGGCCTACGAGGCGTTTGTGGAGAAGCGGAGGCCGCGCTTTGTTTGACGCGGGCGGGCTGTCGCTGGATGGGGTGGCGGCGTTCGTGGATGAGCCGCATCGGGAGTACCGGGAGCGGGTGGTGGCGTTCTGCCGGGAGGAGATCGGGGAGGGGCGCCAGCCGGATAGCGATGACGAGGCGCGGGTGCGGGCGCGGGAGCTGGTCGGGCTCATGGGGCGCGCGGGGCTGTTTCGGCCGATCGCGGAGGGGGATGTGCGGGGCTGCCTGGTCGCGCGCGAGGTGCTGGGGTGGTGGTCGCCGCTGGCGGACGCGGTGTTTGCGCTGCAGGGGCTGAGTTCGACGCCCGGGTTGATTCGCGGGGAGGATCCCGGCGGCTGGGTGGCGCGGGCGATGGCGGGCGAGGCGATGGGCGCGTTCGCGATGACGGAGCGGGAGGCGGGGTCGGATGTGGCGGCGATGGGGACGGTGGCGGTGGTGGAAGGCGTGGACCACTACCTGCTGAACGGCGGCAAGACCTTCATTTCGAATGCGGGTGTGGCGGACTTCTACGTGGTGTTCGCTTCGACCGACCCCGGGGCCGGTACGCGGGGAATCTCCTGTTTCGTGGTGCCCGCGGATGCGGACGGGCTGGAGTTCACTGGCGCCCAGGTGATGAGCGCGCCGCATCCGCTGGGCGAGATCCGGTTCGACGGCTGCCGGGTGTCGGCCGCCTCCATGCTCGGGGCGCCGGGGACCGGTTTCAAGACCGGGATGGCGGCGCTGGACCGGCTGCGTCCCACGGTGGCGGCCGCGGCGTGCGGGATGGCTGGCCGGGCTCTTTGGGAAGCGGTGGCGCATGCGCGCGAGCGGCGTCAGTTCGGCAAGGCGCTGGGATCGTTCCAGCTGATCCAGGAGAAGCTTGCCGCGTCGGCCACGGAGCTCACGGCGGGGCGGTTGCTCGCGTACCGTGCGGGGTGGGAGAAGGACCGGGGTGCCGACCGCATCACGACGGAGGCCGCGATGGCGAAGGCGTTCTGCACCGAGGCCGCGCAGCGGATCGTGGATCGGGCGGTTCAGGTGCTGGGGGGGCGGGGGGTGCTGGCGTCGCATCCGGTAGAGCACCTTTACCGAAGCGTGCGGGCGCTGCGCATCTACGAGGGGACGACCGAGATCCAGCACCTCATCATCGGCGGCGGGCTGGTGCGGGACGGGTAGCCGTGAAGATCAACGTCATCGGGGGCGGACCCGGCGGTCTCTTCACCGCCCTGCTCCTCAAGAAGGACGACCCGCGCCGGTCGGTGGACGTGTTCGAGCGCAACCGCCCGGACGACACCTTCGGCTTCGGGGTCGTATTCTCGGACGCGACGCTGGAGGAGGTCGCCGAAGCCGACCCCCCGACGCTGCGTGCCATCGAGGAGCGCTTCTACCACTGGGACGACATCCACATCCACTACCAGGACCGCCGCCTGGAGTCGACCGGCCACGGCTTTGCGGGGCTGTCACGGCGGGAGCTGCTCCTTCTGCTGCACCGCCGCTGCCACGAGGTGGGGGTCGGGCTGAACTTCGAGACGGACATCTGTGACCTGGACGCATATCTGGACGCCGACCTGGTGATCGGTGCCGACGGGCTGAACAGCGCCGTGAGGGAACGGTTCGCGGACGCCTTCGAACCGGCGGTCGACCTGCGCCCCAACCGCTTCACATGGCTTGGCACGACGCGGCCCTTCCCGGCCTTCACCTTCTACTTCCGCGAGAACGAGCACGGCCTCTGGCGGGTGCACGCCTACCAGTACGACGCGGCGGGCCGCTCCACCTTCATCGTGGAGGCCACCGAGCGCACCTGGCGCCGCGCGGGGATGGACGCGGCCAGCGAAGACGAGACGGTGTGCTTCCTGTCGCGCCTGTTCGCCGAAGAACTCGAGGGCCATCCGCTGATCCGCAACCGGTCGGTGTGGCGCCAGTTCCCCACGATCGTGAATGCGCGCTGGTCGGCGGGCAACGTGGTGCTCATCGGGGACGCGGCGCACACGGCGCACTTCTCGGTGGGGTCGGGGACCCGCCTGGCCATGCTCGACGGGATCGCGCTGGCGGATGCGCTCGGGGAGCGCGGGGTGGACGGGCGCGGCCGGGCACCGCTTGCGGATGCGCTGGCCGCCTACGAGGCCGAACGCCGACGCCCCGTCGAGTCGCTGCAGCGCGCCGCCCAGGCCAGCCTCCAGTGGTTCGAGGACACGGAGCGCTACTTTCGCCTGGAGCCCGAGCAGTTCGCCTTCTCGCTGCTGACGCGCAGCCTGCGCATCTCGCACGAGAACCTGCGCGAGCGCGACCCGTCGTTCGTGGAGGAGGTGGACCGGTGGGTGGCGCGGAAGGCCGAGGTCCAGGCCGGGGTGACGATAGCGGAGCATGAAGAGTCGCTGGGGATCGTGCGTGCCGCGGGAGACCGCGCGCCTCCGCCCCCCCTGTTCACGCCGTTTCGCCTGCGGGAACTCACGCTGGCGAACCGGGTGGGCGTCTCCGCCATGTGCCAGTACTCGGCCCGGGACGGGACGGTAGACGACTGGCACCTCATAAACCTCGGCTCCCGTGCCATCGGCGGCGCGGGACTCGTGATGGCCGAGATGACCGCGATCGGGCGCGACGGACGCATCTCGCCGGGGTGCGCGGGGATCTACCTGGACGAGCACGTCGGTGCGTGGCGGCGCCTGGTCGACTTTGTGAAGCGTTTCACAAGCGCGCGAATCGGGATCCAGCTCGGCCACGCGGGACGCAAGGGCTCGACGCGGCTGGACTGGGAGGGCCCCAACGAGCCCCTGGACGAGGGAGGCTGGCCCATCGTGTCCGCTTCGCCGATCGGCTTCTTCGAGCACAGCCCGGTGCCCGCGGAGCTGGACGAGGCGGGGATGGATGGGCTGGTGGCGGAGTTCGAGCACTCCACCGAGATGGCCGTCGAGGCGGGCTTCGACATCGTCGAGATCCACATGGCGCACGGCTACCTGCTGGCAAGCTTCCTGTCGCCGCTGACGAACCGGCGGACGGATCGCTACGGCGGCAGCCTGGAGAACCGGCTGCGCTTTCCGCTCCGTGTCGTGCACGCGGTGCGCGCGCTTTGGCCGGACGAGCTTCCGCTTTCGGTGAGGCTGTCGGCGGTGGATTGGTGGCCCGGCGGCAACGAGCCGGAGGATGCCGTCGAGATATCGCGGGCGCTGAAAGCCAACGGCTGCGACGTCGTAGATGTCTCGGCCGGCCAGACCGTTCCCTACCAGCAGCCCCGCTACGGACGGCAGTTCCAGACGCCCTTCGCGGACCGCATCCGCCACGAGGTCGGGATCGCCACGATGGCCGTCGGCAACATCTCGTCCTTCGAGGACGTCAACGGAATCATCGCGGCGGGCCGGGCCGACCTCTGCCTGATGGCGCGCGCGCACCTGTGGGATCCATACTGGACACGGCACGCCGCCTACGCGCTGGGGTACCCGCTGCCCTGGCCTTCGCAGTACGAGACTCTGGACAACTACACGCCGCGGTTCGGCGCGGCTTCGGGGGCCTACGGGCCGGAGACCGAAGATGAGTGAACAACAGGAACAGATGGACTACCAGCGCTTCGCGATGCTCCCGGAGCTGCTGTCGCTGCAGCAGCCGCTCTCCGAGCCGCCCGAGCACGACGAGATGCTTTTCATCATCGTCCACCAGGTCCACGAGCTGTGGTTCAAGGCCGCTCTGCACGAACTCGACCACGCGCGGAATCTGCTCGTCGCCGGCGACGAGCCCCGGGTGGCGGCGACCCTCAAGCGCGTGCGCTCGATCATGAAGGTCCTGGTGGGCCAGCTGGACATCCTGGAAACGATGACCCCGGTCGAATTCGAGTCATTCCGTGATCGCCTCGACACCGCCAGCGGGTTCCAGTCGGCGCAGTTCCGGGAGTTGGAGTTCACGTTGGGACTCAAGCGGAAGTCGATCCTGAAGGGATTTCCGTATCCCGATGAACAGCGGCGGCTCAGGCGAAGGCTGGAGGAGCCGTCGCTCTGGGATGCCTTCCTCCGCTTCCTGGTCCGGAAGGGGTGCAAGGTCCCCGAGCGGGCGCTGACGCGCGACCTGACGGAGTCCGTCACCGCCGACCCCGAGGTGCAGGCGTTGCTGGTCGAGATGTACCACTCGGATCCGGCGGTTGTGAATCTCTGCGAGCGCCTGGTCGACCTGGACGAGGGGTTTCAGGAGTGGCGCTACCGGCACGTCAAGATGGTGGAGCGCACGATCGGCACGAAGCCGGGGACGGGTGACAGCGCGGGAGCCGCCTACCTGGCGACCACCCTGACCGCGGCGTTCCCGGATCTGTGGGAGATGAGGTCGGCCTTGTGAGCGCGCAGCCGGGCGGCGCGGCCGGGCACGCCCCTCGCGACCTCGCCCGGCACTACACGCGCTTTCGCGTCTCGGAGCGGGTGCTGCTCACCGGGCACTCGCACCAGGCATGGCCGGACGTCGCCTTCGAGGCGCAGAAGCAGGCGTGGCTCGACGCCGCCGAGACGGTGGACGACAAGTGGGGCCGGGCTTTCGAGGTCGCCGACCAGGTGCGGGCGGGATATCGGCGGTTGCTGGACGACCCCGACGGCCACATCGCGCTCGGGCAGAACACCCACGAACTGCTGATCCGGTTCCTGTCTGCGCTGCCCCTGCGGGAACGGCCGCGGCTGGTGACGACCGACGGCGAGTTCCACACGATCCGGCGGCAGCTGGACCGGCTGGAGTGGGAGGGGATCGAGGTTGTGCGGGTGGCGACGGGCGGCGACGGCGTGGCGGGCGGACCGGGGGCGGTGGCCGAGGCGCTCGTCGGGGCCGTGGACGACCGGACGGCGGCGGTGCTGGTGTCGTCCGTGCTCTTCAAGGACGCGCGGATCGTCGACGGGCTGGACGAGGTGGCGCGGGCGTGTGCGCGTGTGGGATCCGAGTTGCTGGTCGACGCGTATCACTCGCTCAACGCGGTCCCCTTCTCGGTGGTCGAGATGGGGCTCGAGGACGCGTTTGTCGTGGGCGGCGGCTACAAGTACTGCCAGCTCGGCGAGGGGAACTGCTTCCTGAGATTCCCCCGGGACTGCGACCTGCGGCCGGTGCTCACGGGATGGTTCGCCGAGTTCGGGACGCTGGCGGCGACTCGCGATGGAGGCGGGGTCGAGTACGGCGAGGGGCATTTGCGCTTTGCAGGTTCGACCTACGACCCGGTCAGTCACTACCGCGCCGCGGCGGTGTTCGAGTTCTTCCGGGAGCGGGGGCTGGATGCGCGGCGGCTGCGCGAGATCAGCCTGGAGCAGATCAGGCGGCTGGCGGCAGGTGTGGACGCGCTGGACCTGTCACCCGCCGTTATGACGCGGGACAGAACCGTGCCGCTGTCGCGCCGGGGAGGATTCCTGGCGCTGGAGACGCCCCGCGCAGGGGAGTTGGCCTGCAAGCTGCGAGGACGAAGCGTCTACGCCGACTCGCGGGGCCGCGTGCTGCGCTTGGGGCCCGCGCCGTACCTGACCGGCCAGCAGCTGGATGAGGCGGTAGCCGTGTTGGGGGAGTTCGTGAGGGGGCTGGCGGAACCCTCAACGGAGTAGATCTCAGAGGGCATCGGAGAGGTGGGCGGGTTGCAGACACTGGTGGTGGGAAGGGCGTCGTCGGGATGCCTCGCCGGAGCGATCGTAGGTGTACTTGCCGGTAGCACCGTCGGAATGGCGCAGGAACCAACGTGCGATGCGCAGTGGAATCTCGAAGAGACCCTGCGCCTGGGTTCCGCGTACGGCGACGACGCCCTGAATCCCGTGAGGGCGCTGGAGATTGGGCCGGATGGTCGGATCTACCTGCTCCAGAGCTGGGACCATCATGTATCCGTGTTCCTGCCCGATGGCCGCCCTGCCGGGCGCATCGGGCGGGCCGGCAGCGGCCCCGGCGAGTTCGCGTCCGATCCTCGCAGGATGGGGTGGCGGGCGGACACGCTGTGGGTGAGCGATCGCTTTGTCACGCAGTTCTTCCTCGCGGATGGTACGCCGGTCCGCCAGGTCAGCTTTTCGGTACCGATGCCGGCGGAGGGGTCGAGGTTCGCCCCCGGCACTCCGATTGCCGATGGCACCTTCCTGCCGTACCGCACCGTCAACGAGCGGGAAGAACTCTTCATGCTCGCGCCTCGAGCACCGCTCCGGCGGCTTTCCGCCTCCGGAGAGATCGTGGACACCATCGCAACGATCGAACGCCACCTGTCCGAATACGCGATCCACAGGGAAACGGACAGCAGGGGCTTCGGCATGATGCTCCCGCACCCGTTGATGCCGTCCTATGGAGAGTCGTGGCTTCCGGTGGTCGTCGTGGCCGACGCGTCTGCGGTGGTTTTCGTCGGCGAGGTGCGCTCAGAGGACGAACTGCCGACCTTCGACCTTCTCAGCGTCGGCGTTACGGGCGATACGCTGCTGCACAGGACCGTGCCGTACATGCCGCTGCCGGTGACCCGCGACGAACGGGAGCTCATTCGCGAGTGGTTCGCCGCGGGGCGGGCCGGCGACCGCACTCCTGAACAGCTCATACCCCCTTGGGGCATCCAGGACGCGGAACGCCGCAGACGAATTGCGCGCGACGCGATCACCTTCCCCGAGACACATCCGCCGGTTCGGCGCATCGTGGCAGGGCGCGACGGTTCGGTCTGGCTACTGCGGGAGGCCTGGCCCCGCCCCGCCAGCCTGTGGGAGGTCTACGACGAAGAGGGCAACCTGGAAGGACGCGTGCGAATAAGGGCGCTGTCCACCGGGGACGCGGATTATCGGCCGTACCTCCTCCAGGCCAGCCGGAACGAAGTCTGGGCCCAGGTCCGCGGCGAGTCGGATGTGCCGTACATTGTTCGCTACGAGGTCCGCCGAAACTGCGGGTGACCGGCCAGCAGGGCCATCACCGAATCATCGCCTCCAGCGCGGCGGGATCGCGCGGCAGCGAGGCCGTCAGCACCTCCACCCCGTCCTCCGTCACCAGCACCACCTCCTCGACGAACACCGACACGCCGAGGTCGTGGTTGTAGTACCACGGCTCCACCGTGAACACCATCCCCGGCGCGAGCGGCTCGTCGAGCAGCGCGGGGTCGCCCACCGAAAGGCCGATGTGATGGCCGAAAAACGAGGGCGTCTGCATGTACGGCTCCTCATGGTCCGGAATGGCCTCGTACGCCACCGCGGTCAGCTCGCGCAGCGTCACCCCGGGCCGCACCGCCGCGATGATCGCCTCCGCCGCCCGGTTGCTCACCTCCAGCTTCTCCCGCTGCACATCGGAAAACGCCCCGTTCACCGGGAAGGTGCGTCCGACATCGCTCACGTACCCGTTCACCTCGCAGCCGACGTCGAAAATCACCAGATCGCCGCCCTCCATCGCCCGATTGCGCCGGTCGTAGTGGGCGGCGAGCACGCGCCACGGCCACAGGCTGTTGGGCCCGGACTTGATGATCGGCGTGAACGGGATCGACTGCGCGCCGAAGCTCCGGCACGACCGCTCGAACTCCCCCTGCAGGCTCCGCTCGTCCACGCCGGGCCGGATCCGGTCGGCGGCCGCGCGGATCCCGGCCATGGTCGCGTCCGCGGCCGCACGCATCCGCTGGATCTCCGCGGGCGTCTTCACCATCCGCATCCGGGCCACGACCTCGAACGCATTCGCGATGTCGGCCTCGGGGTAGTCGGACCGCAGTCGGTGGATGAGGGCGGCGTGAGCCTCGACGGCCCCGATCAGCGGCACCTCCGGCTCCGGCACCGGCCCCGCCGCGCCTGCGTTGACACGCAGGATTGCCCCTTCGGCGAGCCGTCCCCGCAGGTAGGCGTCCAGCTCCGCCACGTCGCGGTATTCGTCGATCCCCGCATTGCTGCGCAGCTGGTAGTCATCCAGGAGCGGCCGTCCGGGGAAGTCGTTCGGCCTCCCGGGATTGTCGAATCGCGGATCCCTGGGCGGCATGAAGAGCAGCGAGCGCCCCCGGTCGGAGTCGAGCACGAGCATCGACTGCGGGACCTCGAGGCCGGTGAGGTACCAGAAGTCCTCCGACTGGCGGAAGGTGCCGCCGTGAGTCGAGCCATCCGACGAGGGCGTGAGCAGGAGGCCGCCGCCGGAAGCCTGCAGCCCGTCCATCGTGCGGCCCCGGCGGAAGTCGTACTCCTGCGGCCGGAAGTCGCGCCGGACCCAGTCGCCGTAGCGCTGTTCCGGGGTCTGGGCGGTCAGTGAGGTCGCGGAAGGGCCGCCCAGCGCCGCCGCGCACGCTGCGAGAAGCATCCCCGCCGTCCGTCGTGAGGATGCCGCGGCACCGGCACGCCCGCCGGCGAATCCGAACGGGACCGGGATGCGAATCCGCTCATGGCGCATGATCATCGTGCCTTCACCTTGTCGTCTGGCCGGCAGCTCGTGGTACCTGGCGCGGTGGTTCGCACCGCCTGGCCGTGTCGTTCGAGCGGGCTTTGAGCCCGCTGCGGATCAGGGTAACTTCGCCACCATGAACATCGCCATCTACGGCGCGGGGGGCGTGGGCGGATACTACGGCGGCGTGCTGGCCCGCGCCGGTCACCAGGTCTCGCTGATCGCGCGGGGCGCCCACCTCGCCGCCATTCGCGAAGCGGGGCTCGGCGTGCGCTCTCCCGGCGGCAACTTCCGGATCCGCCCCGCCGTCGCCACCGACGACCCCGGCGAGATCGGCCCGGTCGAGGCCGTCATCGTCGCTGTGAAATCGATGCACGTGCGCGCCGTCTGCGAAGGCATCGCGCCCGTGCTGGGCCCCGACACCCTGGTGGTGCCGCTGCTGAACGGCGTGGACGCCCACGAAGCACTGGTCCCGGCCGTGGGGCGCGGCCGCATGGGGAAGGGGCTGACGCGTATCATCAGCGAGGTCGCGGCCCCCGGCGAGATCCGGCACGTCGGGGTCGACCCCTACGTGGCTCTCGCCGAGTGGGACGGCGGCAGGTCGCCCCGGGTCGATGCCCTCGTCACCGCGCTGCGCGACGCGGGAGTCCACGCCGAGGTGCCGCCCGACATCGACGCGGCGATCTGGCTGAAGTTCCTTTTCGTGTGCTCGGTGGGCGGTGTCTGCGGCGCATGCCGGATGCCGTTGGGGCCTGTGCGCACCCTGCCCGAGAGCCGGGCCCTGCTGAGGCGGGCCATGGAAGAGATCGCGGCGGTGGCGGCCGCCCACGGGGTGTCATTGCAAGACGACGCGGTTTCGTTCGCGATGAACACCGTGGACACCTTCCCCGCGGAGGGCACCTCATCGCTGCAGCGCGACATCGCCACGGGTCGACCGTCCGAACTCGATGCCTGGACCGGCGCGGCCGTGCGGCTGGGGGCAACCGTCGGCGTTCCCACTCCCGTCCATTCCTTCATCCACGCGGTGCTGCTCCCCGCCGAACTGCAGGCGCGCGGCGCCTGATGGTCCGCCCGCGCGGGCGCGAATAGATTTGACGCGAGACGGGACGATGGATCGACGATTCCCGCGGAGAAGAGGATAGCCGCGTGTTGATGACACCATGGGTACAGCGTCTGCTGCTGGCCAACGTCGTCGTCTACCTGCTCACCTCCTTCAATCCGGGTCTCCGCGCCGACTTCGCGTTCATCCCCATGCTGGCGCTGTTCAGGCCCTGGACGCTCGTGACCTATGCGTTCCTGCACGCCAACCTCGCGCACATCTTCTTCAACCTGCTCATGCTCTTCTTCTTCGGACCGAGGCTGGAAGAGCGGCTCGGCAGCAGGACCTTCATCTGGTTCTACGTGCTGTGCGGCGTTGGGGGCGCGCTCCTTTTCTTCGCATTCTCGCCAACCGCCGCGGTCGTCGGCGCGTCCGGCGCCGTGTATGGGGTGGTGCTGGGATTCGCCCGCTACTGGCCGCGCGAGGAGATCTACATCTGGGGGGTTCTCCCCATCCAGGCGCGCATGCTCGCGCTCTTCATGGTGGCGTCGAGCCTTTTCGCGGGCGTGGCGGGCGCCCAGGACGGGATCGCGCACTCCGCCCACTTGGGGGGACTCGCCACCGGCTGGCTGTTCCTGCGCGCCTGGGAGCGCCGCCGTCACCGCCGAGTGGTCGTGCGCACGCCGCCGACCCGGGTCGCGCCCGAGGTGACCGACGCCGATGCGCTGACCCGCTGGGACGCCATCCCCCGTGACCGCCTCCACGAGATCAACCGCGAAGAGGTGGATTCCCTGCTTCAGAAGGTCAGGAAGGCCGGCCCCAGGGCCCTGACGCCGGATGAGCGCGCGTTCCTGGATCGGATGGCCAAGACGTTCTAGCAGGGTATCGCCCGCTGCCACCCGGCTGTCGGACGGCTGATGACGGGAAACCAAAGGCGGAACCCGAGTGCTTGCTACCATTGGCTGTCGGCTGCCTCCGGTTGCAACCACGTGTGACACCAGCTAGACTATCCCAAATAGACAATTGTCACATACCGTTTGGGTAGTCCTATGCAGTATTCGAAACCAGCCAGCGGGTCAGAGCTGTATCCGCTTCTCGTCCGTGAGGGAGCGGTGGCGGTGGTGCGGCGCGGCCTGCCGTTCTCGACGCTGGATGAGGTCGCCGACACAGTCGGGATCGGACGCCTCGCGATGGCCAGGGTGATCGGCCTGTCGCCCACGACCCTGGCCCGCAGACGGAAAGCGGGCACGCTGACGTCGGATGAATCGGATCGACTGCTGCGGGTAGCCCGCCTGGTCGCCATGACCCATGAAATGATGGGCGACGATGCCGCGGCATCCCGCAGGTGGCTCAGGGACCGACACGAGCTTCTGGAGGGCGAAGCGCCGCTGACGCGAGCCTCCACGGAAGCGGGCGGCAGGGAAGTGGAACAGCTCATCGGACGCCTTCGCGACGGCGTATTCAGCTAACCGCCTCCGTGGCCGACGGCGTTGAGGCGTGGCGACTGGCCGGACCGAAGCATTCCCGGACTGTCGAAGACATGCTATCCGGAAACGGGGCACATCGCTACGGAGGGCGATGGAACAGCCCCGGACGCCGGGCAGTGTACCTGGGCGGCAGCCTGGCCTTGGCGGCGATGGAACTCCTGGTTCATCTGCGGGTGCCGGAAGTTCTGCAGGCCTACCGGAAGCTTCGAGTGCGCATCCCGGTGGGATTGATCCAGGACGTCGATGTCCGGGACCTGCCCCCTGGATGGGCCGTGCCCAGCCTGCATCCTCCCACACAGGAGATCGGGGACCGCTGGCTGGATTCGCTGCAATCCGCTGTCCTCCGCGTACCGAGCGCCGTTGTCGCGGGCGAGGTGAACTACATCCTCAATCCGGCCCATGCGTGCGCCTGCCGGATCGACGCTGGCCGAATCGAGGACTTTCGCTACGATTCGAGGGTCCTGAAGACGTTTTAGGGGCCGCCAGCCCTACACCCACCCCACCCCGAGGAACCCACCCATGCACCAAGTCAACCTGCTCGCAGTCCTGGTCGCGGGAATCGTCCCGATGATCATCGGCGCGCTCTGGTACGGCCCGCTTTTCGGCAAGCGCTGGATGGCCTTGATGGAAGCGACCGAGGAAGAGCTCAGCGAGGGGTTCAATCCCCTCAAGACCCACGGCGTGGGCTTTCTGCTGTCGCTGGTCACGGCGTATGTGCTCGCACAACTGCTCGCGGAGTACGCGGGCGGCGCCATGGTCGGCGTGCACGTGGCGCTGCTGGCGCTGATCGCTTTCGTGCTTCCGGTCTCGCACCAGTCGGTGGCCTACGAGGGACGCAAGGCGGGGCTGGCGTGGTTGAACATCCTGTACAACGGCGTCGCGCTGGTGGCGCAGGCGGTGGTGATCGCTTCCTGGCGATAGGACGATCCGCCGTCACGAATCCCGTCGGCTCGTCTCCCGCCTGGGGATCACCTTTCCGCTCTCGCGATCGTAGTCCACGATATTCTCCCACTCCGAGGCGTCCGAGCGGGCGACGACGGCCACCACATCCTCCGTGTCGCTGATGTTGACGACCTCGTGGGGGATGCCGGGCTCGATGAAGATGAAGTCGCCCGCCTGATTCACGATCGACTCGCGCAGGTGGGGTCCGAAGTCGTGGCGCACGGTGCCCTCGAGGATGTAGAGCATGACCTCGAAGTCGACGTGGATGTGCGCGAAGGCCACGCCGCCGGGCGGGATGCGGGCGACGTTCATGGACAGTTCGCGCGCCGGGACGTTCTTCGCCGAGAGGCCGCTCTTGTAGTGGATCCCGTTCCAGTCGCGGTGGAGGCCGCTGGCGCGAATGGTGTGGATGCCGTCGCGGCCGTCGGGGGTGCCGGGGCAGATGTCGCGTGTGTCGTCTGTTTTGCCGTCTGACCGGCGGTCCGGGCCGGAAGGAGAGCCGGACCCGGGGGAGGCATCGGCGCTCATTGGTCGCCCAGGAGCAACTCGGCCACGCCCGCCATGTCGGAGACCTCGGCGTCGGGACGCGCTGCCGAGGGGGGTGTCGCACCGCTCCCGCTCCCGCGGCTGGGCCGGTTCACGTGCACGGTGGCGTATCCGAGCGCGGACGCGGGCCCGATGTCGTGAAACAGGCTCTGCGCAATGTGCAGCGTGCGGGCCCTGGGGATCCCTGAGCGCATCGCCATCTCCTCGAAGTGTGCAGGGGCGGGTTTGTAACTGCCCACCTGCTGCGCGGTGACGATCCAGTCGAAGTCGGTCCCGAGGTGCTTGCGGGTCTCGGCGAAAAGATCGTCGTCGACGTTGGAAACTATGCCGAGATGGTAGCGTGCGCCCAGTCGCCGCAGTGCGTCCACCGTGTCCGGAAAGGGCGGCCATTCGCCGACCGAGGCGGCGAACGCCTCGCATTCGGTGGCGGTCGGCCGGAAGCCGAGGGTGGCGCCCATTCTGTCGAGCGTGAGCGCCAGTACCTCCCGGTAGGTGCGGTAGCGCTCCTCCTGCACCATGTGCTCGGCTTCACCGAAGGCAGCGAGCATCTCGGCCCTGGTCGGCGACGATCCGTGGCTGGCACAGACGCGTCCCGCTGCCGTGATGATTCCCGCCTCCCAGTCGACCAGTGTGCCGTAGCAGTCGAATGTGAGAAGGTCAAAGCCCCCGGGATCGAGTATTCGCATGGCCGGAAGCTAGCGTCTGTGAGCGGGCACGCAAAAGTTGCCCGCACCTCTCGGGCGCGGACGCCGGTCCCTACATGTCGGGGAAGTCGGCGGTCGGCCCGAATGTCTGTGGAACAGGCACGTCGAGGAGACGCAGGTACACGCCCAACTGCGCCCGATGGTGGATCATGTGATCGAAGACGAAAGTGCGGAGCACGGCGGCCTTGGGCATCGTGAAGCGCGGGTCGCCGTCGAGAAGCAGGGTCCAGGGACCGGCGAGCTCCTCGTCCGACGTGTTTTCGATTGCGATCCGGGCCGCGGCGGCACTGTTCTCGAATGCTTCGAGCATCTCGTCCTTCGTGGCGAACGCATCCCTCGGCGGCGGCCCGCCAGCGTCCGGAGACAGTTCGAGTTCGGACTGGACCAACGTGGGAATCGTCCAGTTCGGCAGGTTCGCAAGATGACTCGCGAGCTCTCCGAGCGTCCAGGATCTGTCATGGGGACGCCACTCCATCCGGTCCTCGGGTACGGCAGCAAGAACCGATCTCGTGCCCGCCGTTACGTGGTCAAACGCTGCGAGTCTGCCCTTCTGCGACATCTTTCCTCCATCGGTTGCGGTCATCTCTCCGCCCGCGCGTCCGGGCGGTATGCGCGCCAACATAATACAAGCCCTTGGGACCCCGGCGCGCCCCAGGACGGCCGTTGTCGAGTTTTGTCCGCCACTTTCTGCCTTTTTTGGCCGCCAAATGCCTGCATGACGCCGGAAAGCTCCCCCATGCGCAGTAAACGCACCGTGCCATGCTGCCGTGGAACCCTCCGGGACCTAACGCCAAACCCGGCGGAACAGCCGATCCGCCACCACGGTTGCCACAGGGGCACCGATCAGCACCATGAAGACGCCGATCTCCGTCGATGCCGGGAAGCCGTCCTTGTCACTCGTGACTGCCAGCACGATCCCGGGGGCCGCCATGATCGACCCCGCGACCGCATTCGTCCACATGCTGCCGCGGGACAGGTCGGTGCTGCCCACGCGCCCCGTGAGGTAGCCGACGCCGATCTGGGGGGCAGCGTAGAGAAGCAGTCGCGAGCCGGCGTTGCCCAGGCCGCTGCAACGCGCACCGGTAAAGTGCTGCGACAGGTCGTCGAAGCTGAGACACGTCCGCGACACGGCATATCCGGCCAGAAGTCCCGCTGCGTTCGCGGCGAAAGCGGTGCCGAGCGCCCTGGCCCAGGGATAAGGCTCCGACTCAAGTGCCCAGTTGTATGTCCTGTCCCGGTAGGGAGGGTTCCGGTTCTCCCCCGGCTGGGACAGGGGTGCGCCGCCGGCCACGGTCTCGATGAGAATCACGCCGTAGCTCGAGTCGGCGCCGTAGCGGACGCCTGCCTCACTGGGCGATACGGCCTCGACGCTGCGAATGTGCGCGATGGGGAGCGTGTTGAGGGTGACGAGGCCGTTGGCCTGGCGGACATTGTCGACGATGACCAGCGGGGTCCGGCACCCGGGAGCGGCCAGCGAAGCGGGATCACGGAACTCCAGGCAGACGAGTTCGCCCGGCTGACTGCGTCCACTGCGGACCCTCACACCCGGCAGGAGTCGTGCGAGCGCATTGGCCAGGTGGTCGCCGGATCTCGTGAGCGGTTCCAGTTGCGCTGCCGTGAGTCTCCGCCGGGCGGTGCCCAGTGCGCGATCCCTCCGGGCCTCTTCGCTCAGGACCTCGACCGTGATCGGCTCGAGTGCGATGGCGGTCGGGGACAGGGTGACGCGGAGAACCACCCGGTCGCCCGGTGCGAAGGCGAGCGCCTCACCGAATGTGCCGTAGGCGACATGTGTGACGGTCAGCTGGTAGTCGCCTGCGAGGGCCCGCTCGAACCAGAACATCCCCGCGCGGTCGGTGACCGTCTCGGTCCGGACCGGGTCCGCCGCCCCTTCGCCGGGACGTGCCAGCACGATCGTCGCCCCTTCGACTGCGGCCCCCGTTGCGCGGTCCACCACCCTGCCCTCGATGCGGGGCGGCCGATCCTGCGCCGCGAGGGTACCGGCACCCCCATGCAGCACCCCACCGAAGGCCGCGCACATCGCTGCAGTCAAGGGCGAGCCACATAACCATATGACGACGCCGTATACCCATACCCCGCTCCCGCCAAGCCACCCTGCGGCCCGGCCCGCGCGGCCCGCGCGCCCACCGACCGCTCCCGCTCGCGTCCGTCCCCGGTGATCGGACCCCCTCTCGGCCCCGCCTACCACTCGATGCGCCAGATCCGTCCCCCTTCTCCCGCGGCCCAGCCGACCCGGCCGCCCGGCGCGAACTCGACCGCCCACGCGCTCACGCCCTCGAGCGGCTGCCAGGTCTCGCCCATGTCGGCGGTGAATGCGGCGCCGGGCGGGGCCACCGCCACGATGTTCCGGTAGGGGCCCCAGCGGCCCACCGCGCTCCCGTACACGGCTCCGGCGATCGGCGCGGGGCTGGCCGCCGTCCAGGTGCGGCCCCCGTCCCTGCTGACGGCCGCGTTCGCCGCGACCACCGCGTCGCGCGCGCCCAGATCCCCGCCCAGCGCCATGATCGGCGACCGGTCCGCCAGGGCCAGCGTGAAGATCCCGGCCGCATCGCCCGTTGCCATCGGCACGGCGACCTCGCTCCATGTGGCGCCGTAGTCGCCCGTAGCCAGGATCCGCGCCGACCCGCCCGCGCCCGTCCCGATCCACCCCCGGCCCGAATCGCCCGCGCGGGCGCAGGTGCCGCTGGCCGCGAAGCCGCCCTCGCCTTCGTTCGCGGCCGGGGCGGCATCGGCGGGGACACGCGCCCAGCTCCGCCCGCCGTCCTCGGTGAGCAGGATGTATGGGATGCCGTCGAAGGAGTCGCCGTACGCGAAGCCCCGCTCGCCGTCCCAGAAATCGAGGCAGTCGAGGAAGCCGTCGGGCGCGTCCATCAGGAAGCGGAGCGTCCAGGTTTCGCCGCCGTCGGCCGTGCGGTAGATGCGCGACGCCGGTCCCGTGCCCGCGGTCAGCGCAATGGCGGTACGGGACGAGAACCCGTGGATGTCGCGGAACTGAAGCGAATCGGCCGCTGGCGCAGAGATCCGCTGCCACGCTTCGCCGCCATCGGCTGTCCGCAGGATCACCCCGCCGTGCCCGCTCGCCCACACGGTTTCGGCCGACACCGGGCTGATCGCCTGCAGGACCTCGGTCGTGCCGCTGGACTGCTCGGTGATTGTGGGAAGGGGTGTGCCAGTGCCGGGTGCCGCGCCGGGGTCGCCGCCCGCCACGCCCGTGCCGTCCCCCGCCTCCGCCCCCCGCCCCCGGTACACCTCGCGCGCCTCCTCGAACTGCCCGTACACGTGCTCCCTTTCCTGCTCCGACCGCCACCCCGGCCACAACTCCGCCATTACCTGCAGCTTGTCGATCCAGCGCAGCGCATAGTCCGCGGCGGCGGCGCTTCGGATCGGGCGGTCCGCGACCGTCACCCAGACCGGGTTGGTGAACGCTTGCGGGTATGACGTGTCGAGTGGCCAGCGGTCCTCGGGGGCGCCCTCGACACGCAGGTGAATCCAGCCGCTCGCGCCGAGGGCCAGGGTGTCGTCGATGTCGAGGGACTTCCTGTCGCCGGCGGGTTCCCAGGTGCGGACCACGTCGCCGTCGACGACCAGCTCGACCCTTTCCATCGGCACCACGCCCCACACCCGGCCACGCACCCGCACCTCGGACGGGCCGGCGAGGTCGAGCTCTTCCCCCGGCCCTCTACCATCGACCGTGAACTCGATCAGCGGGCCGGAGGTGACGAACGAGCTGCCGTCGCGGAGCCCCTGGAACCACCCGTCCATGTTCAGCGTGCCGTCCGGGGTGCGGACGTAGGTGCGCATCGAGCCCACCAGGGGCGTCGCATGCAGGCTGGAGATCGAGTCCTCGCCGCCCACCACCGTCGCGCGAATCCCGCTGCTCCACACGGCGTAGACCGGGGGCCAGCCGTCCTGGGGCGTGGACCACTCGACCGCGTCGGCGGCCGCGAGCGCGGCGTCGACGATGAAGCCCTTGGCGCCGCCGAGGTTCCCTTCCAGCGGATCGCCGTTGTAGAACGAGTGCACGTAGGCGGTCGTCGCTCCCTGGGCCTTGGCCTTCAGCATCATGTCGGTGTTGCTCGGGTAGAGGCTCTCGATTCCGGTGCCTTCGTACCCCATCGCGTACGGCGCGATCAGGTGTTCCCGCTGGCCGAACATGAAGACATGTCCATAGAAGGGCGGGCGGTACTCCTGCCCGACGACCAGCAGGCGGTCCGGCTCCGAAAGCGGATGCGGGCCCCCGCCCGGGATCCAGTACTGGTGGTCGAGGATGCGGTTGTCCTTGTTGGCGACCTGCTCGGCGACCACGTCCTGGTCTTCCGCGTCGGACATCATCATCAGGTTGGAGAGGCTGTTGCGCAGGTTGCCGGCGTAGTTCATGTGCACGTGGGTGGAGCCCGAGAACCAGCCGTGGTCGGAGAGGTCGGAGATCTCCGTGAGCGTGACCGTCATCGTGGTGGTCTCGCCGGGGCGGATGACTGCGGTGTAGGTCACGGGGGCGGTCTCGAAGCCGCGCACGATCGTCATCTCGGCTTCGCCCGCCGGCAGCTGCACGGTGAAGGAGCCCGGATGATGAAAGATCCGGTCGCCTTCGCGGGCCACGCGGGCATAGGCGTCTGCGGGTGCGTGGAACTTGCCGTCCGCGGCGGTCAGGTGGACGCGGCTGGCCAGCGGCTCGCCCTCCTGGTCGACGGTGGTTACGGCCAGGGTGCCGGTCGGCCGCGCCCAGTGCCGCTCGGTGATGTCGACGCGCCGGAGTCTGCCGCCGTTGGCCTCCAGCAGGTACAGCTGCGGCAGGCCGGTCAGGTGGTGCGGCACGCCCCCGGCCCCCGGTTCGCCCTCGGCGGTCGGCCCCTCTCCGGCAACCGGCCCGCCACCGTTCGCCACGAAGGCGATCCACTCCGCGTCCGGCGACCAGCGCGGGTGGAAGGCGTCGTGGTCGAAGAAGGTCATCTTGTACGGCTCGCCACCCGTCGTGGGCTGCACGTACAGGTTCTGGAACTGGTCCGCGGCGCCCGCGGTCGAGGAGTAGACGAAGCGCTGGCCATCGTACGAGACGTGTGGCTGGGTGCGGTAGAGTGACTGCTCGGCGAGGACGAGCTGGCGGTCCTCGATACCGCCGGCCCGGGCGGGAACCCGGTAGACGTTGCCGCTCCCGAGCGCGACGTCGCGATTGGAGACGATCAGCAGTTCCTCGCCGCTGGGCAGCCACGCGGGGGAGATGTGCATGTCCCAGGCGCCGAAGTAGAGCCGGTCGCGGCCGAAGGTGTTGTCGGCGGTGACCGAGACATCCGGCCCGGTCCAGGCGCCGTCGGCGAAGGGGCGGATATAGACGTTGAAGTAGCCGCTTGGAGCGGTCGACACGTAGGCGATGCTGGCGCCGTCCGGCGAGAAGCGGGGGTCGGTGTGAACGTGGGCGCCCTCGCTGAGGCGGTGCCGCTCGCTGGTGGCCGTGTTCATGACCTCGAGGTCGATCGTGCCGCCGCCGTCGTCCGCGGTGTAGAGCAGCCACGCGCCGTCGGGCGAGTAGTTGGGCGACGAGTAGTAGTCGGGGCCGTGGACGATCTCGAAGGCGTCGCCGGTCGCGATGTCGACTTCCCAGAGCGAACCGCTCATGGCCACCGCGACGCGCTCGCCGCCGGGGTGCCACTCGGGGTACCAGGGCGACGAGGAGGGCGCCGGGGGGAAGTAGAAGTTGTGCATGTAGTTGCCGCCGTGTGAGGCGGCGGGGTAGGCGCCCTGGGCGGTAAGGTGATCGGGCGGCACGGCGAGAACGGCGGCCAGGGTGAGGGTGGCGACGGCGAGGAGCCGGGTCGGGTGGCCGAGGCCGTGAGTGCCGCGGGCCGAGGTGTTCGCCGGGAGGATGGCCGCCGCGAGGGTGGTTCGAGTCATGCTCGCGTCCAGGACGGGGTGGGTCGCCGCAGGGCGGGCGAGGTGGCAAGGCGTGCAGGGATCGTACCG
Source organism: Longimicrobiales bacterium (assembly GCA_965211645.1). Classification (GTDB taxonomy): domain Bacteria; phylum Gemmatimonadota; class Gemmatimonadetes; order Longimicrobiales; family Gaopeijiaceae; genus Bin94. The sequence continues at coordinate 3,211,558 of OZ242947.1, forward strand.
TTTGGGGGGGTGGGGGGCCAGTGCGGCGGTGGCGGACGCGCTCGCGGCGGTGTGGGGCGGCGGCGACGTGCAGCGCGCCGCCGGGTGGCCAGGTTGCCGTGGGGCGAGGTCGGCGGCTACATAGTGCGATGGATCATCACGCAGGTTCGTTGTCGACTGTAAGGTAGAGGTTACGAATTGTCATGTTTGCTTTACGTTTGTGGGTCGCTCTTGTCCTACTGACACTCGCGTCCGGGACTGGACAGCTGGCTGCCCAGCGATTCGAGGTGGAGGAAGCGACGATCGCCGATGTGCACGCCGCCTTCCTGTCCGGTGAACTGACCTGCGTCGGACTGGTGCAGGCGTACCTGGACCGCATCGACGCCTACGACAAGCAGGGGCCGCGGCTGAACGCGGTCGCTACGCTGAATCCGCGGGCGCTCGAAGAGGCGGCGGGTCTCGACGAGGCCCTCGCCACCGGCGGGCTGACGGGACCGCTGCACTGCATACCGGTGCTGCTGAAGGACCAGGTCGAAACAAGCGACATGCGCACGACCTACGGATCCGCGCTCTTCGCCGACTTCGTGCCGGAGCGGGACGCGACCATCGTGACGCGCATGAAGGATGCCGGCGCGATCATCCACGCCAAGACGAACATGGGCGAGTTCGCGTCGCGCTACGTGGGGTCCGGGTTCGGAGTGATCCGCAATGCGTACGACCCGCGCCGCAACCCCAGCGGCTCGTCGGGCGGCACCAGCGTGGGCATCGCGGCCAACTTCGGCATGGTCGGCATCGGCGAGGACACGGGCGGTTCCATACGCGGACCGGCCGCGGTGGCGTCGCTGGTCGGTTTCCGCCCCACCCTGGAGCTCGTGAGCCGCTTCGGCCTGATGCCCGCCAACCCCACGACCGACACGCAGGGCCCGATCACGCGCACGGTCATGGACGCGGCCATTCTGCTGAGTGCGATCGCGGGCTACGATCCGAACGATCCGGTGACCGCCCGTGCCGTGGGGCGTGTGCCGGAGTCATATGAGGAGGGACTTGGCGTCGACGGGTTGGAGGGGGCGCGCATCGGGGTCATCCGCGATGCCATGGATGAGTCGGTAGACCCGAACTCGGAGGGGTTCCGGCAGGTGCGCTCCCGAATCGACGCGGCGGTTGCGGACCTGCGGCGGCTCGGGGCCGAGGTCGTGGACCCGGTCGTGATCGCGGGGATCGAGACGGTGAACCCGGTGTTCGGCAGCAACGTCTTCGAGACCGAGGAGGCGACCGACGCCTACCTGTCCGAGCATGCAAACGCCCCGTACAGGACGCTGCGCTCGATCCTGCTGAGCGGGCGCGTCACGCCGTGGCGCGCGGCGGGTCTGGCGAACTCGCTGGGCAAGTCGACCGGCGACCCGGGTTACCTGGAGTACCTGCTGGGCCGCAACCGGATCCGGCAGGACGTCCTCGTGGCGATGGCCGAGCACGACCTCGACGCGCTCGTCTACGCCACCTTCGACCACCCGGTCACGCTGATCGCGGAAGATGCCGAGACCAATCCCGCTCCGGCCGACCAGTACGGTCTGGGGGACAATCGGCTGTTGAGCCCGGTTACCGGATTCCCGGCACTGACGGTGCCTGCGGGGTTCACGCCGGATGGGCTGCCGGTGGGGCTCGAGTTCCTGGGGCGTCCGTTCACGGAGGCGATGCTGCTGCGCTTCGGGTACGCGTTCGAGCAGGGGACGGGGTATCGGCGGCCGCCGGAAAGTGCGCCGCCACTGGGTGGGGGGCGGTAAGTATACGTTTTGCGCCGCGTTTGGAGAATCATGTATACATTTTCCGCCATCGGCGGGGCGACACGGTTGGTCGCCAGCCCCGTTCAGCCGCCCCGCCGCATGGCGAAGACCCCGTTCAGGTAGTGCGTCGCGCGCCCGTTGCCGTCCTCCCCCCAGAAGGCGACATCCCAGCCGCGGTTGCCGCCCATCGCGGGATTGCGCGGCAGGAACCGGTCGCCGCCGAGGGGAATCAACTCGGACTCCAGCGCGCTGATCTCCGACCGCGCCATTAGCCGGTCGCCGTCCACGGAGAACGAGAATCGGCTCCCGAACGCCTCGAACTGCCCGACGTAGCGCGCGACCTCGACCTCTTGGGGCGTCACTGTCTCCGGCTTCGGCGTCTGGGGCTTGTCGATCCCGAAGACCTCCGGGAACAGCGTGTCGAACACCTTGTCGGCCAGCGGGTAGCCCTGACTCGGCACGTTGGCGATCGTCGCGGCCGCCACGCCCTTGTTCGGACACCACAGCAGGAGGGACGACCCGCCGCTGTTGGTGCCGCTGTGCCCGTAGATCGCCTCGCCGCCCCAGCGCTTCCAGTAGGGCCCGGTGCACCACCTCTGGGCCATGATCCGGGTCGGCATGTCGATCTCGGGCGTGTGCATCGTGTCGACGGCCTCCTCCGAAAGCACCTGGCGTCCGTCGGCCGAACGTCCGTCCCGCAGGAACATCCCGGCGAAGCGCACGAGGTCGCCGGCGCTGCAGCAAAGGGTTGCCCCGGCCGGGGCGATGCTGCGCGGCAGCCCCCAGAACGGCACCCGCTCGCCTTCGGGGTTGGTGGGGGTCGGCGAGTAGCCCAGCGCCACCGGGTGATAGAGCAGGTCCTCCGGGAAGTTCGCCGAGTGCTCGAGCCCGAGCGGCTGGAGGATGCGCTCGGCGAGCAGGGTCTCCCAGTTCTTCCCCATCACCCGCTGGGCCGCGAATCCGGCGACGGCGGTGCCCGCGTTCGAGTAGCCGTAGGCCGTGCCCGGCTCGAAGATCACGGGGAGCTCGGCGAGCGAAGCGACGTACCGGCGCAGGGCGTCATCGCCGCGGCCGTGGTCCGTGTACGGCCCGTTATCGAGCCCCGATGACATCGACAGCAGTTGGCGCAGGGTCATGTCGACGGGCGGGACGTCGTTCGTAAGCGGTGCGCCGTCGAGGTAGCTGCCGACGGGTTCGTCCAGGTCGAGCGTGCCCTCGTCGACCAGCGCCATGACCACGGCGGCGTTGAAGACCTTGGTCGTCGAGCCGATCTGGAACAGCGTGTCCGGCGTGACGGCCATGTTGCGCTCACGAATCGCCAAACCGGTCGCAAACTCGTGGACCGCCTCGCCGTCGAACACCGCCAGCTGGGCGCCGACGATGCCGAGGCTCTCGGCCGACTCGTCGAGGAGCTGCTGGAGATCGCGCCGATCGAAGGCCACCTGCGGCGGAGCCGCGATCGCCGCGAGGTGTCGCGCCGACGCGACGATCGGGAATGCGCACGCTGCGGCACCGGCTTTCAGTAAGGAACGTCGATTCATCGGGAACTCCGCTCGTCCAGGTTACTGCTGCTCCGGTTTGAGCGGACCGATGCCTCCGTGCCCAGGTCCGCGATCTACCGCCGGAAGAACATACGGCAGTCCCGGCGCTTGACAAGCCCTTCGCGAGCCACAGAGTATTCTGGTCCGGACCGCCGGGGCAGGTCCCTGCAAGGGACGGGCGCCATGACGCGACAAACCAAAACCCGGGCAAGGAGTGTCTGAAATGACACGTTCAATCTGTTTGGCCGTGCTGCTCGCAGCCACCGTCGGGTTCACCCCCACACCAGTCCCGCCATCCGGCTCGATCGGACACGGTCCCGGCCAGATCAGCCCGCGCAAGGCATACTCGCAGGGCAAGGCACTGACGTTCAAGGTGCTGGTCTGTGACGACTGTCCGATCCAGAAGGACGAACTCGATCGCGATCGGGCGGTCAGTCTGACGGCCAGCCTGGCGGCGGTCTACGATGGCGAGGAGACCGGATCCCCGGACGACGAGGCGGTCCAGGTGCTCTGTGGCCCGGAGGTCGAAGACTGCGGGATCCGCATGGAGGTCGTGCACTATTTCCTTAGCCGCCGGTTCAAGCTGGAATCCGCCGAATAGTGTGCACCGACCAGGTGCACCAATCAGACACATCGTGGAAGGAGACCGTGGATGTCTCACGCTCGTAGGCCGCTCCTGGCGGTCCTCGCCTCATCGAGTCTCTTGGCGTGTTTGGGACAGCAACCGGCCCTTGCGCAGGGTACCGCGTGGATCGCGGAGCCCGGGACCGGCAGCTTCAGCTTTTCGTACGTCAGTCAGAATGCCTTCGAATTCTATCGTGAGACGACCACGACCAAGGGACCGCTGGAAGCGACAGGCGCAAACCTCGCGCAGAACACGGTGTGGATCGGGTTCAACTACGCTCTTCACGACGCGGTGGCCGTGGACGTGCAAACTGCCTGGGCGAGGAGCTTCGTCGAGGGAGCGGTAGGCCCGGCAGGTGGCCAGGAGAGCTACAGCGGCCTGTTCGACACCAATGTCGCCCTTACCTGGCGCATCGTCGACGAACTGGTCAGCGACGCGCCCAGCGTCGCGCTTCGGGTGGGTGCGATCATCGCAGGCGGCTACGACACAGGCTACATCAATTCGCTGGGCGACGGTGGCAACGGCATTGAGACATCGCTCGTCGTCGGGAAGTTCTGGGATGCCCTCGGGCTATCGGCCGAGGTCGGCTATCGGAATCGCGGCAGCACCGAAGTCAACCCCGATGCGGTAGGCGCGGCCACGGGTGGGACGGTCGACATTCCCGCGGACACGTTCGTCAACATGTTTCTCTTCCTCCCGCTTGGCAGCCGCGTGACGCTCGGTGCCGATTACCGGATCGTCAACGCGCTGTCCGGTATCGACATTGGCGGTGAAGGGTTCTCACCGAGCCGGTTCCCGGGGCTGCAGGAAGATGCCCGGATTCTGGGTGGCCGGCTGCTTGCCGACGCAACCGGGAGCGTCGGCATAAGCGCATTCTTCGGACAGGTGGTGGGCGGGCGAAACACGGCCAAGTCGCGGATCTTCGGTCTCGGTCTCAGCGTCGGGTTCGGCGGCAGCTTCGGCGAGGGCTTCTAGCCCCAGGCCTTTGCACAGGTGCGGCGTCTCGTCCTCAGGGACGCCGCACCGCACCTCACTGAGTAGCCGGCGCGTTCAGGGTCCAGTCGTATTCGTGGTCGAGGGATCCGTCGAAGTCCTGTAGCTGGTCCGCCAGATCGCCCTCGGCGTACTTGCGCAGATGCTCCAGCACGCCGGCGTCGGAGTTCCCGAAGTCCTCGTGGTACCAGTAGTAGATGCTGGAGACGACGCCAAACGCTTCGTCCAGGAGTTCAGCGCCCCGCCAGTGGTTCACATAGTCGCGCGCCCCCTGCTCCAGCAGCCGCTCCAGGTTATCAGCGGTGTAGGGCTCCGGGGCCAGATTCGGGCAGCCCATGCTGGCGCAGTTCACGGCGTAGTGGATCCGATTGTCCTGCCAGATGGGTCGCAGAATGTCGTGTTCGATGTTGTCCAGCGTCAGCGGCTGTCCCGCGACCATCGCATGAACGTCACCCCAGGGGCCCGTGCCGGGGATCAGGCCTTCGTGGATGTCCTTGATTGAGGCCACGGGATACTCGTCCACAACCACGCGGACGGTCACCGCGTTGTAGAGATTGATCCAGTACGCCATCTGCACGTCCTTCGCGTACTGTCGCGGGTCCAGCCGCTGCAGGTAGTCGATGTACCCGGCGAGTCGCTCCTGGTCGGCATCGTTGGCCTGCAGCTTGGCATAGTCGACCAGGTTGACGCCGGAGGGGTCGTCGGTGATCAGGTAGGCGTCCAGCAACGCCTGCCATTCGCTGTGGTCGAGCTGCTCGCTGTTGGCGGGGTCGTGGTCGGCCCAGGACGCGTCGGCGGAGGGCGCACCGCACGATACCCCGCCCAGCGCGAGCAGGCCCAGCAGCCCCAGGAGACGGAACCGTATCCCGGAGAAGGAGGGTGCGCCCCGAATTCCCGTCGAGCATGTCATGGAGGGTCATTTCCCTTTCTGTGTGCAATCTGCGCTGCATTCCAGCGCTATGGTTCGGGCATGCGTGCCGGTCGCGCCTGGCGCGTCTCCCGCCAGCGAAGCCGCGCGATCATCGACAGGATCCCCACGCTGGCACCGACGACGCCCCGCAAAGTGCCCCCCACCTTAGACCGGCCGAAACGGCGTCGCAAGGCGTCAACAGGCACCTCGGCGACCCGCAGGCCGTGCTGGACGGCCTTGACCTGCATCTCGACGGTCCAGCCGTATGTTCGATCCTGCATGTCGAGGCATTGCAACGACTCTGCCCGAATCGCGCGGTAGGGACCGAGGTCGGTCACCGTCTCCCCCCACAGCAGGCGGATCAGCAGGCTGGCCACCCGGTTGCCGGCCATTTGCGGCCAGGACAGGGCGCCCGGCTCCCTCCGGCCCAGCGCCCGTGAACCGATGGCCAGATCGGCTCCGCCGGTGACGGCTTCGAGCAACCTGAGTCCCTGCACGGCCTCGAATGAACGATCGCCGTCGGTGAAGAGCACGATGTCGACTGGACGGAGGGCCGCGAGGGCCGTCAGACAGGCCAGTCCGTAGCCCGGCGTCTCCTGTCGCACCGTTCGCGCACCCGCTTCGCGCGCCCGGGTCGCCGTCGCATCCGTCGATCCGTTGTCGCAAACGACGAAGTCGTCGACCACCCGCGTACCGTCCTCATCGCGCAGCGCGAGCAGGTCGGCAACGACGGACCCGATGCTCTGCTCCTCGTCCCTGGCCGGTACGACGACGCCAACCGTCATTCCTGCGTACACAACACCCCACCTTCCGCCCTGTCCGGCGGATGACCAGTCACACCCTGGCGCACGCGCCGCCTCACGTCATACACGATCGCCAGCGAGATCAGGCCATACTCCACGGGGCGCACCCAGACCGGATGCCCGAAGGGCTCCATCTGCAGATTGTCCAGATTCAGTCCCGTCACGTAGGAAAGCAGCACCGCCACCGACGCCGTCCAGGCCCACGCGCTCGGCCGGATCACCGCAAAGGGCAGCAGCCACAGCAGGTACCAGGCGTTGACGACCGGCCACAGGGCGAGCAGCCCGCCGTAGATCCAGTCCCCGCGCGGAACGGATGTCGAGCCCGATCGCCGGTACGCGAAATAGTACCACGCGATGCCGGCGGCCAATGCAAGGCCGCACGTTGCGCGTGCCGCGGGGTTGGACATCCACGGCTTCAGGAACGAGAAAAGGGCGGCGTTGAACTCCCACTCTCGTGCGAATATCACCAGCGTTCCCAGGTCTGTGCCGCCCTGCAGGACGAAGGGCAGGTAAAGCAGCACCAGTGTACCCGCAAACACTCCCCAGTGGACCAGCCGGGCCCGAGCGAGGACGAACGGCACCAGCAGCAGCGCCATCACCTTGGCTCCGACGGCCAGGGCGAGGCACGCGGCGGCACCGTGCGGGCGCTCCCGCTGCCCCAGCACGACCGCCGCAAGCAGCAACGACACCGCGACGCCGTCGGGATGGGCGGTGAAGGCGATCTCCTTGATCACGAGCGGACACCACGCATACAGCAGCACCGCCCGCGCCGGCGCCAGGCGAAGCAGCAGGCCAATGGTAAGGAGATCGATCAGGACCAGCGGCACCTGCAACGCAGCAAGGCTGCCGGGACTCAGCCCGTACCCCAGGAGAAAGACGAGCTGGGTCACCGGCCCGTAGATCGTCGGCACTTCGGGGTAGTTGACCTGATCCAGGATTCGCTGGAACTGCGCCGGTACTCCCGGCTCGGCGAAGAAGGCTTCCGGCGCTATGCCGTAAGGGGTTCCGTCCTGTGCGAAGCGAAATGCGTCCCAGAGATAGCGGTAGAAGTCGTCCTCGTAGATCGGGCCGCCGAGCAGTCCGAAGATGCGGAAGACGATGGCCCATCCGATGAGCCGGCCCAAGGGAAGCGCCGCGCCCGGGTTGCGGCGATGGTATGCGTAGAGGCCGAAGGTGAGCAGGGCGGCCCACACGCCGGCAGCGAGAAAGAGGACCAGCGGAGGCTCGCCCGACTGTCGGGCGGACCAGGCCAGCACGCCGTAGGCCAGCGCGCACCCGAGCCCTGCGGCGTCGACAGGTTTGAGTGCCCGCAGCACCCTCGGCACGACTCGCGGTTTAAGCATCCGACCGAATTTCATGGCGCATCCGCGCCTCGGCAACCATCCTTGAGGACAGGGTCCCCTACGGACGCGGGAATGCTCAGATGTGCCCACTCGGCACCGGGAGGCGATCATGAAGCTGAATCCTCTCCTTGCGCTGCTGCCTCTGGCCGCGCTGGCCTGTGAGCAGGGCCAGCGATCGCCGCTCTTCCTCTCCACCCAAACCCGCGACAGCGCGGGAGTCCGGATCGTCGAGAACGTCCGGCCACCCGACGACTCGCGGCTCCACTGGCGGATCGGGCCGGAGCCCGTCGTCTCCATCGGCGCCGTCGAGGGCGAGGAGCCCTACCTGCTCGACTGGGCCATGGACGCCACCAGGTTGAATGATGGCCGCATCGTCATCCTGAATGGCGGGACCGACGAGTTGCGCGTGTTCGACCCATCCGGGGTCCACCTCGACACCTGGGGTGGCCGAGGAGAGGGGCCGGGCGAATTCAGAAGCCTCTGGCGGGTCGAGCCCTGGCCGGGAGACTCGATTGTTGCCTGGTACGCGCCGCGCCTGGGGATTTCCGTCTTCGACGCACAGGGTAACCATGGGCGCTCGTTCACGTTCGCGAACAGCGAGGCCATCACGCCCATGCAGTCGTTTCGCCCGCAGCACGCTACGTTCGACCGTTTGATCCTGGCGGTTCACTTGCCCGAGGATGCGGACACCATCGTGGTGCAACTCCGGGACGCGGAAGGGGAGCTGTGGAGTTCGCTCGGTACGCACCCGGGCCTTGAACCGTTCATCTACGGCGAGGGCGAACGGTCGATACTCTACCGGACGATATTCGGGCGCGAGCCGGTGTGGGCGACATGGGGGGACCTGATCGTAGTCGGCAACACCGCCAGCTACGAATTGAGAGCGTTCGGAAAGGACGGCTCACTGGCCCGGATCGTCAGGCGCGAGCATGTCCCGCGCGCGCCCACCGACGATGACGTCGAAGCCTACATCGAGCGTCAGGCCGCCTACAGCCCCCTCACATCGGCAGTCGAATTGCGGCGGCGATACCGGTCGGTACCGGTCGCGGAGCACTTTCCAGCCTTCGCATCGCTCATGTCCGATGCGGTAAGTCACCTCTGGGTTGGAGAGTACGATTTACTGGAGGAAGAGCGGCCCCCCCGACTCTGGACCGTCTTCGATCCGGAAGGCCGCGCGCTGGGCTTCGTCGAGACGCCGGAGGGGCTGTGGATCCATGAGATCGGGAAGGACCATATCCTGGGCACCACCTTTGACGAACTCGACGTGGAGCATGTACAGGTGTGGCGGCTGGAGCGTTCGTAGACAATCGGGGTAGGAGACGTATGAAGCTGTGCATCATCGGCATCGCATTCGCGCTCTGCGCGCAGGCGTGTCAACAGGACCGGCAGACTCCTGTCGGGTCGCCGAGCGAAGTCCGCGACAGCGCGGGAGTCCGGATCGTCGACAACGTGCGTCCGCCGGAGGGATCACGGCCGGGATGGACGATCGGCCCGGAGCCAACCGTCTCGATCGGCGCTTTCGAGGGCGAAGAGCCGTACATGCTCGACCGCGTTTCGGACGCTACCCGCCTGTCCGACGGGCGAATCGTCGTCGTGAACAGTGGCACGAGCGAGATGCGAGTCTTCGACGCATCCGGGACCTATCTGGCAGCTTGGGGCGGCCGGGGAGACGGGCCCGGCGAGTTCCGGGATCTCCTGTACGCCGAGCCCTGGCCCGGCGACTCCATTGCCGCCTGGTACGGATACCGTCGCGGCATCTCACTCTTCGACTCGGCCGGGAACTTTGGCCGCAACATCGTCCTGCAGGTCGACCCACGGGATCCGGGTACGCGCTTCACCCAACCGTCGGCAGTGATGGCCGGCGGCCTGATCCTGTCCGGGCAGCACCCTCACATCCTCGACCCGGTCCTGGTCGAGATCCGCGACGCAGAGGGCAGGCTGCTGAGTTCGCTCGGCGAGCATCCCGGCGACGAACGGTACATCGCGGATGAGGGAACGGATCAGGCGAGGATGTACCAGCCGATCTTCGGCGCGACCGTCGCCCAGGTGCCGTGGGGCGACCTGGTCGTTCACAGCCTGAACAACCGCTACGAGGTCAGGGCGTTCACGGAGGGCGGGTCGCTAGCCCGGATCGTGCGGTGGGGTGACGCGCCTCGTGCTCCGACCCCGGAGGAAGTCGAGGCCTACATCGAGGAACGGGCTTCCTGGTATCCCGTGCATCTGACCCCGAGCGAAATCGAGGAGTATCAGGCGGAGACGCGCAGGGAGTATCAGTCATTGCCGGTCGCGGAGCACATGCCGGCGTTCGCATCGGTCATCGTCGACAGGTTGAACCACCTATGGGTCGAGGAATATGAACTTCCAGGAGCCGAACGACCGGGCTCCGTCTGGACCGTCTTCGACGACGAAGGACGACTGCTCGGACGCGTCGAGCTGCCGGAAGACGGGTATTGGACCTATGAGATCGGCGAGGACTACGTCCTTTTGGTCACGCGGGACGAACTCGATGTGGAGTACGTGCAGCTCTGGCCGCTGGAGCGGTCGTAGCCACGTTGGAGCAGTGAACGAATGAAGATTCGCTTTACCGGCATAGCGATTGCGCTTAGCGCGCTGGCCTGCCAACAGGACCGGCAGAATCCTGCCGGGGTGGAGAGCGAGGCCCGTGACAGCGCGGGCGTCCGAATCGTCGAGAACGCGCGCCCGCCGGATGGGTCGCGGCTGGGGTGGCGGATCGGTCCCGAGCCGACGGTCTCGATCGGTGTGGTGGAGGGTGAAGAACCCTACATGCTCCACGGGGCCTTCAGCTCCGTGCGTCTCCCGGATGGGCGGATCGTGGTGGCGAACTCGGGCTCACAAGAGCTGCGGGCCTTCGATCCGTCGGGGAATCACCTGGCGACCTGGGGCGGGCGGGGAGAGGGACCCGGCGAGTTCACCAGTCTGGTACATGTCGCCCGCTGGCCCGGCGACTCGATTGCGGCCTGGCACATGGCCGGTCTCGGGATTGCCGTCTTCGACTCCGACGGGAGATTCGGCCGCTCCTTTGCCCTGGGAAGCAGCGAAATGGCCATCTGGCTACGTCCTCGAGCCCAGGCCGTTCGCGAGGCTGGCCATGTGCTGTCCATCAACGCGCCGGAAGGTGCCGACACCGCCGTCGTCGAACTATGGGATGGCGAAGGTGCGCTGTTCGCCTCACTCGGAACGCACCCCGGCCGGGAAGTCATCATCACCACGAATGAACAGGGGTCGAGACACCTGAGCTGGAAGGCGTATGGCCGGGAGCTCGTTGCGGGCCTCTGGGGGGACCATGTCGTCGCCAGTCCCAATGACCGATACGAGATCAGGGCGTTTCGCGCGGATGGCACCCTCGTCCGGATTGTGCGGCGAGGCCATGAGCCCCGGACTCCCACCGAAGCCGATCGCGCACCCTATGTCGAGGAGCAACTGTCGTACTTTGAAGGTTCCGACCTTCCCGACGGTTTCCTGGAGCGGGCACGCCAGGGGCTCGAAACCACGCCCTTTGCCGCGACCTTCCCCGCATTCTCCTCCATCCTGGGCGACGCCACCGGCCACCTCTGGGTGGAGGAATACAGGCTCCCGCACGACGACCGGCCCGGCACCCTCTGGACCGTGTTCGATCCCGATGGATACGCGCTGGGCTTCGTCGAAACGCCGGATGGGCTGGGGATCGACGAGATCGGCGAGGACTACATCCTGGGTTGGGTGGAGGACGACCTCGGGGTCGAGTCGGTTCAGCTGTGGCCGCTGGAGCGGTCACGGTGACAAGGTGGAGCGCGGCGATCGTCGCAGCTCGCCACAACCGTCGTGCGACGATTACATAAGGTCGACCATCTCTCGTAGCCCGATTGCTTCCACGGTGCCGGACAACGGATAGCGCTCCACCCCACCGTACACGACGAAAGCCCGCTCGGGCGTGATGTCGTCGAGCGCTACGAGGAGCCGTCTTGTGGCTGAGCCCGTAAGCCCGCGCTTGACTTCTATCGCCCACACGGGGCCGCCCGGGAGTTCCAGCACGAGATCGATTTCAACGCCGGTGGCCGTGCGGTAGAAGCTGGCCCGCGTGCCGTCGGGGGCCGCGCGGATCAGTGTTTCAATGACGAATCCCTCCCAGCTGGTCCCGGCGACCGGATGACCAAGCAACGCGTCCAGATCGCCCAGGCCAAGCAGCGTGTGGACTAGGCCGCTGTCCCGCAGGTACACCTTGGGTGACTTGACCAGCCTCTTGCGCACGTTTGCGTGGTACGGAGGGAGGCGGCGTGCGAGAAGCAGGTCGACCAGGAGATCGAGGTAGCGCATGACGGTCTTGCCGTCGACACCGAGACTTCGGGCAAGCACCGATGCGTTCCAGAGACCGCCCTGCGAGTGGGCGAGCATGCTCCAGAAGCGGCGCAGCGTCTCCGCCGGAATCCGCGGTCCCAGCATGGGAATGTCCCGTTCCAGATAGGTGCGGATGAAGTTCTGACGCCAAAGCGCGCTTGCGGTATCGCTGGGGGCCAGGAAGCTTCGGGGGAATCCCCCGCGGACCCACAGGCGCGTGGCATCGCCCGGCACTGCTTCGCGTATGTCGATGGGGTCGAGAGCGAGGTAGCCGATCCGTCCCGCGAGGCTCTCTCCGGACTGTCGCATCAGGTCCATCGAAGCCGAGCCGAGGATCAGAAAGTGGCCGGCAGGTTCGCCTTCGCGAATGCGATCGTCAATGATCCCGCGCAGGACTTGAAACAGCTGTGGGACCCGGTGGATCTCGTCGAGCACGACCAGCCGGTCCCGAACCGAGCCGAGGTAGCCGCGCGCGTCCGACAGTCGCTCGAGATGGGTCGGGTTTTCCAGATCGAGGTAAAGCCCGCGGTGGGGTGCGCGGGATGCGGACGGCTCCGGTGCGTCGGCGACGGCGCGCGCCAGCGTGGTCTTGCCGACCTGCCTGGGGCCGAGCAAGGCAACCGCCGGAAAGAGGGCAAGATGCTCCTCAAGGGTCGACCGCAGGATTCGGGGGACGATGGCCGTGGTCATGCCTTGCAATATCGGCACGTCATGCCGATATTGCAAGTCGAATTCCCTTCAGATCTCTCCTCGCCGTGCCGCCCACACCGCGTAGTGGCTCGCGCGAGCCGCGAAGGCCATGTACGTAAGCGACGGGTTCTGACATGCCGACGACGCCATCGCCGCGCCGTCGACGACGAACAGGTTCGGCACGTCCCACGCCTGGTTGTGGGCGTTGAGGACCGAGGTGGCGGGATCGCGGCCCATGCGCGCCGTTCCCATCTCGTGAATGGTCAGGCCGGGCGGGGTCATGTCGGTGTCGATCGTGATGTCGCGGCCGCCGCCGGCTTCCAGCATCTCGGCGGCCTGCAGGGCGGCGTCGCGCATCATGGCGCGCTCGTTCTCGCTCCAGGCGCAACTGATCCGCAGGGTGGGGATTCCCCATTTGTCGACCTGCCCGGGGTCGAGAGCAACGTGGTTCTCCTCGCGGGGGAGGCACTCGCCGAAGCCGCTGATTCCGAATGACCAGGGGCCCGGGCGGAGCAGGTCGCTCTTGAAATCCCCTCCAAACCCCGGCATCGACGTACCCCGGCCCCAACCCTCCCTCGTCGCCGAACCCTGGTACCCGTAGCCGCGCAGGAAGTCGGGCGAAGAATCGGTGACGTTGCGGAAGCGGGGGATGTAGATGCCGTTCGGGCGCCGTCCGCGAGTGGTCCGGTCCTCCCAGCCGCGGAAGGTCGCGCGCGCGCCGACGCCCATGGTGTGGTCCATGAGGTACTTGCCGAGGACGCCGCTGGAGTTGGCGAGACCGTCCGGGAAGTCGGCCGACCGCGAGTTGAGGAGGATGCGCGCCGACTCCAGCGCGGAGGCGCCCAGGAAGACGGTGCGGGCGTGGAATTCGAGTTCGTCGTGGGATTCGGCGTCGATGACGCGGACACCGGTGGCTCGGCCGGCGCGGGCATCCCAGATGACTTCGGCGACGACGCTGTTGGGGCGCAGGGTCAGGCGGCCGGTGGCCTCGGCGGCGGGGAGTGTTGCGTTGATCGAGCTGAAGTAGCTGCGGGTGCGGCAGCCGCGGTGGCACGGACCGCAGTAGTGGCAGGCGCGGCGGCCCCTGTGATCGCGGGTGAGGACGGCCGTGCGACCGATTGTCATGCGGCGCTCGCCGCCGTAGGCGCTGGCGATTGCGCCCGCGACGTGCTCCTCGACGCACGACATCTCCATTGGTGGCAGGAAGACGCCGTCCGGAACGTGCGCCAGCCCCTCGGCGCGCCCGCTGATGCCGACGAAGGCCTCGACGTGGTCGTACCAGGGGGCCAGGTCGGCGTAGCGGATGGGCCAGTCGACCCCGTATCCCTCGCGGGCGTTGGCCTCGAAGTCGAGGTCGCTGAGCCGGTAGCACTGCCGGGCCCACATGATCGAGCGGCCGCCCACCTGCCGCCCGCGGATCCACAGGAATGGCTTGCCGGGGTCGGTCGTGTAGGGGTTCTCGATGTCGTTGACGAAGAACTTGCGGCCCACTTCGTCGCAGGCGTAGCACTCGCCCTGGACCGGCTGCTCGGCCGCCACCGCCTTGCGGTCGTTCCAGCCGCGGTAGGGCATCTGGGAGGTGGGAAGGTGCTCGGCGTAGTCCCGCTCGGGCACGATCATCGGCCCCGCTTCGAGGACGAGGACGCTGGCGCCCAGTTCGGTGAGTTCCTTGGCGGCCCAGCCGCCCGACATCCCCGACCCGACTACGATCGCGTCGTACTCCTGGCGGCGCGGCCGGATGTGGAAGAGGTCCCGGCGTGAGATGTTCATCGGCCGGCCTCCGGGGCGGGTTCGACGGACGCCGATGGGCCAGCTGCATGCTCGATTGGGTCCGAAGGCGAGGAGCCGGTCTCCGCCGCGGTGAGCGGCGCGCACCCCTCGAAGGTGCGGAAGGTGGTGCGGTAGCCGATCGCGTCGAGCCCTACATCGGAGGTGAAGTAGGCCGTGACGGCGAAGCGCTTGATGTCGTGGAAGAAGTGTTGCGTTTCGTCTGCGGTGGGGTCCTCGCGCAGCCGGGTGAGTTCGTCGTCGAGTTCGCGGACGAAGGCCGCCTGATCACCCGGCGGACACTCCGCGAAGGGGCTGCCGAAGCGCCCCTGGCACGCGGGGTCCACGGTATCGAGCCCGGCGAGGAATCGGTCCCGGTCGTCGTCGGCCAGCCACCCGTCGACCAGCGCGGCCACGAAATCGGTGACGCCGGCTTCGGATGCGCCGGGCGTGTCCGTCGCGGGGATGATGACTTCGGCGAGGGCTTCCATGACTCGGGCGCGCGGAGGCGTGAGCAGCGACGCGGTCTGGGTTGCAGCGTCGCTGGCCAGGCCGCGCGGAGCTGGCGAGCCGGCCGCATCCTGCACGCGCTGGCGCCACGCCAACAGGTGCTCGATCTCGTCCACAGGCATGAGCAGGGGCGCGCCCGCGACCCCGCCCAGCACCCCGATGGCCCGCCGTCGCTTCATGCGTTACCGTTTCCGCCGCTTTTGCGCGGCCCGAAATGCCGTGAGGGGTTCCCCCGAACCGACGGACACGGAGGAAGAGATGCCGAACCTTACGCGCCGCGAGGCAATCAAGGCAACCGGAGCGGCCTCCATGGGGCTGGTCCTGCCGGGATGCGACCGGCAGCCGGATCAGCCCGGCCGTGCTCCAGACGCAAGCGGCACCTCTGGCATGGCCGGCGGTGCCCCGTCCGGCGAAACCCGGTCCACGACCCAGACCGGCATCGTCCAGTCCGTCGCCCGCTGGTGCTACGCCGACATCCCCCTGCCCTCGTTCTGCGCCTCGGTCGCCGATATCGGCCTGACCGCGATGGACCTCCTCACCGTCGACGAGTGGCCGGTCGCGCACAATCACGGCCTGGTCGTTTCGTGCGGCGATGTCGGTGCCGGGACCATCGAGGACGGCCTCAACGACCCCCGGAACCACCCCACAATCATCGGCGCCTTCGAGGCGCACATTCCGCGCGCTGCGCGCGAGGGCGTCCCCAACGTCATCTGCTTCTTTGGAAACCGCCGCGGAATGGACGACGTACCGGCTATCGACAACTCGATCCGAGCTTTGAAGGAGTGCGCGCCGATCGCCGAATCCGAGGGAGTCACGATCCTGGTGGAAGTGCTGAATTCCAAGCCCGGCGGCCACGTCGACTACATCGGCGACCACATGTCCTACGCCCTCGAAATCATGCGCGCCGTCGACTCGCCGCGCGTGCGCATCCTGTACGACATCTTTCACATGCAGATCATGGAAGGCGACATCATCTCGACCCTGACGGATGCGGCCGAGTGGATCGCTCACTATCACACGGGAGGCGTTCCCGGGCGGGCCGAGATCGACGAAACGCAGGAACTCTTCTATCCCGCGATCGTGCGTGCGATCCGCGACACCGGCTTCAGCGGATACATGGCGCACGAATTCATCCCCCGCAGCGGCGATCCGCTCGGCTCGCTTGCACAGGCCGTCGAGTTGTGCGCAAACGCATAACATCACCTGCAACCTTCAAGACAAACCCATGCTACAAATCCGAGATCTTGTAAAAGTCTATCCGGGACCCGTCGCGGCGCTGCAGGGCGTTTCGCTCGACGTATCGAAGGGGATGTTCGGCCTGCTCGGCCCGAACGGCGCCGGCAAGACCACGCTCATGCGCATCGTGGCGGGGCTGCTGGAGCCGACCTCCGGGGAGGTCACGTTCAACGGCGAGGACATCGTCGCCGACCCCCGCCGCATCCGGCGGCAACTCGGCTACCTGCCCCAGGACTTCGGGTTCTACCCTCACCTGAGCGGCGAGGCGATGCTGCGCTACCTGCTCGTGCTGAAGGGCGTGGAGGCTCCGCAGGGGCGGAAGAGACTCGCGGGGGAGCTGCTGGAGCGGGTCAACCTGTCCTACGCCGCCAGGCGCAAGGTGAAGGGGTACTCGGGCGGCATGAAACAGCGGCTGGGGATCGCTCAGGCGCTCGCCGGAGACCCGCGGCTGATCATCGTCGACGAGCCCACCGCCGGCCTCGATCCCGAGGAGCGGATCCGCTTCTACCGGCTTCTCGCGGAGTTGGCGGAGGACCGCACGGTGCTCCTGTCCACCCACATCGTGGAGGACATCTCGGTGCTCTGTCCGCGCGTGGCGATCATGTACGGCGGGCACTTCGTGGCGGATACGACGCCAGGTGAGGCGCGTGAGCGACTGACGGGCACGATCTACCAGGGCGCGGTGGCCAAGGAGGAGCTGGCCGACATCGAGCGGCGCTGCCGGATTACGCAGGCGATCCTGATCGAAGGGCGTAATCAGGTGCGCATTCATCTGCCGCCGCAGGAGGCGGCACAGGGTGGAGTGCCCGACGGCTTCGAAGCGGTGGCGCCCACGCTGGAGGACGCGTATCTGCTGCTGGCGCAGGCGAACGGAGCCGGCTCGTGAACGGTTTCACAAGGTGGTGGGAGGTCACGCGCAGGGAGTTGCTGACGGGACTCCGGCGGCCCGCCTACTGGGTGCTCTTCGGGATCCTGCTGCTCATGGCCTGGGGTTGGTCCGAAGGGGTGGTCACGATCTCATCGGGCGACTCGACGGTGGGCGGCCAACGGTCCTGGGTGACCTCCGTATTCTTGCAGAGCATGATCCAGTGCATCGTGGTGATGGGGATTGGGGCGTGGTTCCTGGCCATTGCCGCCGGGCTGGTCGTGATCCGCGACCTGGAACTGCAGGTGACGGAGGTCTTCCATTCGACCCGCCTGACCCCGGGCGAGTACGTGTGGGGGAAATTCGCCGGCGCAGTGGGCGTCTTTCTGGCGATCTGGGTCCTCTATCTGTGCATGGGGGCGGTGTTCAACCACATCGTGGCGGCGGGCGACGACGCCAGGCACATCGGCCCGTTCGCGCTGGGCAACTACCTGTACCCTACGTCCTCTTCGGGCTCCCCCAAATCCTGCTCTTCGCCGGCGTTCCGTTCTTCCTGGGCACCTGGACGCGCCGCCCGATCATCGTCTTCTTCTTTCCGGTCCTTGTGCTCCTGGTCACCCTCGGTTTCCTCACCGTCTGGTCGCCCGACTGGCTGCCGCCGGAGGTGAACCGGGCGTTGATGATCGTGGACCCGTCGGGTTTCCGCTGGCTCAACGAGACCTTCCTCAAGGTGGATCGCGGGGTCGAGTTCTATAACACGGCGGTGCTGCAGCCCGACGCCGGGTTTCTGCTGAGCCGGGTTGCATACGGTGCGCTCGGTCTGCTCGCCGTTGCCGGCGCCGCGATCAGCTACGCGGGTCGGCTGCGCAGGGGCGCCAGCGGCTCGAGGCTGTTCCGCCGCCGCCGCGCACAGGTGACCACGACCGTCGAGCCTGCCTCTGCCGATGCGACCCTGCGCGACCTCCACATGGCCACGCAGCCTCCGGGATTCTGGAAGGCTGCCCGCATCATCGGCACGGAAGAGGTGCGGGAGCTCGTGCGGCGCCCCGGGATGTATCTCTTTGTGCCGCTGATCCTGTACCAGTCGATCGTCAACACGCTCATCGCGATCGGTCCGTTCAATTCGCCGCTGCTCCTCACTTCGGGCGCGGTCGCGGTGCGGCAGCTCAATACGCTCGCTCTGCTGATCTGCTTCCTGCTGCTCTTCTACACCGTCGAATCGCTGCACCGGGAGCGCGGCCGCAGGCTTGCCGAGATCTTTCATGCGACGCCCATCGGCACCGGCTCGATTCTGCTCGGCAAGACCATCGGCAACAGCGTGGTCGCGGCGTTGATCCTGGCCGTCGGCGTCGTCGCCAGCTGGGGCGTCATCCTGTATCAGCAGATCTTCGAGGGCAACCCGGTAAGCTTCGACCTCGTCCCCTTCATCGCGACCTGGGGGGGTGTGCTGGTGCCCACCTTCATCTTCTGGACTGCGCTGGTCACCACGCTGTTCGCCTTCTTCAAGAACCGGTACGCGGTGTACGGGATCGGGTTCGCGCTGATCATCTACACGATCTACCGGATGGACTTCGACGACTCCTTCGGCTGGGCGCTAAACTGGATCGCGTGGGATGCCGTCCAATGGAGCGACATGGGGGCGTTTTCGCTGAACGGGCGCGAATTGCTGCTCAACCGCATCCTCTATCTGAGCATGGTGCCGCCGCTCGTGGTGCTGTCGGTGAAATGGTTCGGGCGGATGGACTTCGACGCCACCCGGCTCGTGCACCGCATCCGGCCGAAACCGCTGCTGATCGGGGCCCTGCGGCTGCTCCCGTTCGCGCTGCCGGCGATCGTGCTCGCCCTTGTGCTGCACTTCGGGGGCGAGGCGGGGCGGCAGGGAGAGGCCGCCGAGGAGGCGGGCAAGGACTACTGGCGCGAGAACGTGGCAACCTGGACGGACTTCGAGATGCCGTCGGTGTCCCACGTCGACGTCGACCTCGACTTCGAGCCCGCCGAGCGAACGGCCGCGGTGAAGGGGGAGTACACCTTCCAAAACCACCGCGACTACCCCTACGACCGGATCCCCGTCACCGCCGGACAGTGGGACCCGATCGAATGGACGCTGAACGGGGAGGAGCACGAGCCCGACGATCGGTCCAACCTCTTCGTTTTCACGCCCGAAGACCCGCTGGGGCCCGGCGATTCACTCACGATCGGTTTCAGCTACGAACTCGAGTTCCCGCGCGGAATGAGCAAGCGCCCCGATGGGGCCGGCCAGTTCATCCTGGACGCCGGGGTCGTGCTGACCGCGTTTTCGCCAACCTTCGTGCCGATTCCGGGGTACGACCCGGGGATCGGCGTCGACGGCGACAACTCCTCCGAGCCCAGGGACTACGCGGACGACTTCTACGAGGGCGAGACCGAGCCACTCTTCGGATGGGGTGGCGAGCCCTTCACGGCGCGGACGCGCATCACCCTGCCCGAGGAGTACACGGCCAACGGCGTCGGGCAGAAGGTCAGTGACGAGGTGGTGGACGGACGGCGCACGGTGGTGTGGGAGACGGACCACCCCGTGGCACTGTTCAACGTGGTGGCGGGCAGGTACGCGGTGAAGGAGGGCGACGGCACCGCGATCTACTACCACCCCGAGCACGACTACAACATCGAGGAGATGTCCGCCGCGCTCGACGCCGCGCGCAAGTACTTCTCGGAGTGGTTCCATCCCTTCCCGTGGGACCTGCTGAAGATCTCCGAATTCGCGGCGTTCGCGACGTATGCGCAGGGGTTCCCGACCAACATCACCTTCAGCGAGGGAATCGGATTCCTGGCGAAGAGCGACCCCAGGTCCCACGTGGCCTTCATGGTCGTCGCGCACGAGGCCGCGCACCAGTGGTGGGGCAACCTGCTTACCCCGGGCCGGGGTCCAGGCGGCAACATCCTTTCGGAGGGAATGGCCCACTACTCGACGATGCTGCTGCACGAACAGGTCTACGGCGACCGCTACCGGATCGAGTTCGGCAAGCGGCTGGAACAGCAATACGGTGACCAGCGATTCGTGGACTCGGAGCGGCCGATGGTGAAGATCGACGGGACCCGCGCGGGGGACGGCACGGTGACCTACGACAAGGGCGGCTGGGTGCCGTGGATGCTCCAGCAGGAGATGGGGCGCGAGAACATGCTCGCGGGGCTCCAGGCATTCATCGCGAAGTTCAACCCGGATCCGGACTTCCCCGTAATCCAGGACATGCTGGCCGTGCTACGCGACTTCGCGCCCGACACGACCGCGTTCGATGCCTTCGCCGAGCAGTGGTTCTTCGATGTGGTTGTGCCCGAGTACAAGTTCTCGGACGTGACGAAGACGGAGGAGGGCGGGCAGTGGGTGGTGCGGGGGACGGTGGAGAATGCGGGGACGGGCCGGATGCGCGTGCAGGTGGGGGCGACTGCGGGCGAACGGTGGTCGGATGAGGGTGATGATGGCGACCGTACGGTGGTGAACGAGGATTACCGCGACGCCCGGACCGAGGTGGAACTGGGGGCGGGGGAGTCAGCCGAGTTCGTCATTCGGGCCGATTTCGAGCCCGAGCGCGTGTTGATCGACCCGGATGCGCTGGTGCTGCAGCTGAACCGAGAGTTGGCGGTGTTCGAATTTTGACGTTGGCGGAGAATCCCGCGAAGTCAGAGTCCAATCCCATCCGGGTCGAGAATGCGATCGATCACGCGTGCACCATGTAGAAGAGGAGTTCCTCCAGATCGTCCTCGGCCGCCCGGCTGAGTCGGTAGCCCGTCGGCACCTCAGGCTGATCCCTAGATGCGTCCTCTCAACCGTTCCATTGCCGCAGGTCCATCGGTGACCCGGCCGGCATCGGTATCACGAACAGCAGGGTCGACCAGATGGCGGAAGTGCGCCCTCACGCGGTCCATCAGTTCGGGCGGAACCCTCTCAATCTCCTCATCGCTGAGCCCTTGGAGAATCCACTTCTCCGACAGCCTTCGGTGCTCAGCGTCCATCGGCCCCTGCCTCACACCGGTGCCTCCCCGCGAATCGTCACCCGGTACCCCGAACGCGTCGCAGGCCAGTAGTCCCAGATCGCGTGGTGCTGGGCGCAGCGGTTGTCCCAGAACGCGACCGAGTTGGGGCGCCAGCGGAAGCGGCACTGGAAATCCGGGCGCGCGACATGCTCGTACAGCAGGGCGAGAATCCCCCGGCTTTCGGCCGGCGGCAGGCCCACGATGTACTGCGTGAACATCTGATTGACGAAGAGCGCCTTGCGACCGGTGACCGGATGCGTACGCACCACCGGGTGCTCCGCCGATGGATAGCTGCGGCCCCCGTCGTCCCGACCGATGATCCGGTTCGTCTCCCGGTAGTAGGGCCCCCCGTCGTGCACGGCGGTCAGGCCGTCCAGAAAGGTCCGCATCCGCTCCGAGAGCGCCTCGTAGGCTGCGTACATGTTCGCGAAAAGCGTGTCGCCGCCGGTCTCCGGCACGGTGTGCAGCCGCAGCATGGAACCCATCGGCGGCAGAGGGTCGCACGACACGTCCGAGTGCCACTGCTCGCCGGCGACCCTCCGCGAGTTCTCGTCGGCGTGGATCGGCATGACCTCGGGGTGGCCATCGACCCCGGGGTCGTTGGGGTGCGCGACCAGTTCGCCGAACCGCGCGCCGAGCGCCTTCTGGCTCTCGATGGAGATGTCCTGGTCGCGGAAGAAGATCACGCAGTGGTCCATCAGCGCGTCGTGGATCAGCCGGAAGTCGGCGTCGCTGACATCGTCGAGGTCGAGGCCGTGGATCTCGGCACCGATCACGGGTGTAACCGGTCGAACGATTGGCTTTGATGGGCTCATGGTTGGATGTAGTGTACAGGTTTGGAAAGACCGGAATTGCCGGGCGGGCGGCACGGAGGTTACGGTCACCGTCCTTTGACAAATCTAAAACTGGACCGAGGTCGGCGGCGCCAGCGTCGGAATCCGCCGTTCCCCTCGGCCGGAGAGGCGGGAGGGCAGGCGTGTTCGGTTTGAAGTGGATGAGAGTCGGGATTGCGCTGCTGCTGGTCCTCGGCACTTGGGGCTGCAGCCAGGAAGACCGGGCGGGGGAGAGCGTCGAGTTCACGGAGCGCACCCGCGAAGCCGCGAATGGCGGCGACGCGGCCCACCTGAACTGGCTCCGGGCCAACTACGACAAGTCCGAACACATGGTCCCGATGCGGGACGGCGCGGAGCTGTACACGATCGTCTACACCCCGCGCTTCGCGGCCGACCCCGTGCCCGTCATGCTCTTCCGGACGCCCTACTCGATCGCACCCTATGAGCCCGGCGAATACCGCAACCCGCTCGGGCCGTCCGCCGAGTTCGACCGGGCGGGCTACGTCTTCGTTTTCCAGGACGTGCGCGGGAAGTTCAGGTCGGAGGGAGAATTCGAGGTCATTCGCCCGCTGGCCGAGAAGCCGAAGGGGCCGACGACCGTCGACGAGAGCACCGACAACTACGACGCGATCGAGTGGGCGCTCGCCAACGTGGAGGGCCACAACGGCAGGGTCGGACAGTGGGGTATCTCCTACCCGGGCTGGCAAACGCTGATGGGGATGGTGGATGCGCACCCGGCGCTCGCCGCGTCGTCGCCTCAGGCATCCCCTTCCGACATGTTCATCGGGGATGATTGGCACCACAACGGTGCCTTCAGGGTCATGTACGCCTTCTCCTGGCTCGCCAGAAACGCACGCAGGCGCGATGCGCCCACCGACGTGCGACCGGGCGGCTTCGACTACGGCACCAACTCCGGCTACGACTTCTTCCTCGAGGCGGGGTCGGCCGCCAACATCGACGCGCTCTACTTCCACGGCGACGTCCTGGCCTGGAACGACTTCATCGAGCACGACACCTACGACGACTACTGGCAGCGGCAGAACGCACTCCCTCATCTCCGGGGCATCGACCACCCGATCCTGAACGTGGCCGGCTGGTTCGACACCGAGGATTTCTACGGCCCGATGTCGATCTACCGGACGATAGAGGCCAGGAACCCCGGCACGGAGAACACGCTGGCGGCGGGTCCGTGGCTCCACGGGGGCTGGTCCCGCATGCTGGGCGACCACCTGGGGTGCATCGAGTTCACCGACGAGACTTCCGTGACCTTCCAGCGCGACGTTCAGCTTCCGTTCTTCGAGCACCACCTGCGGGGCGCCGGCGACTGGACCGCGCCCGAGGCGTTCGTCTTCGAGACCGGGACGAATGTGTGGCGGACCCACGACCGCTGGCCGCCCGCGGATGTCGAGCAGGTTCCGCTGTACCTGGCGGAAGGAGGCGCCCTGAGCTTCATCGACCCCGGCCCGCCCGGCGGCTCCGACAGCTACGCCAGCGACCCCAACGATCCCGTGCCCTTCTCGGCGGAGGCGCGAGCCACCCTCGGGCACCTGTGGAAGGTGGAGGACCAGCGCTTCGCCTCGGCGCGGCCCGACGTGCTCGTCTACCAGACGCCGCCGCTGGACGAGGACCTCACGATCGCGGGGCCGATCCTGGCGGACATCTTCGTGTCAACGACGGGCACCGACTCGGACTGGATCGTGAAGGTGATCGACGTCTATCCGGACGACGCTCCCGACTCGCCCTTCTGCGATGTCCCCATGGGCGGGTACCAGATGCACCTGGCCGGCGAGATCATGCGGGGGCGGTTCCGCAACAGCCTGGAGAATCCCGAAGCGATGGTGCCGGGTGAAGTCGCGCCGATCCACATCGACCTGCGCGACCGCTACCACACCTTCAGGGCGGGACACCGGATCATGGTGCATGTGCAGAGTTCGTGGTTTCCGGCGTACGATCGCAACACGCAGCAGTTCGTGGACACCTACCGGGCGACGCCGGATCAGTACGTGACCGCGGAGCAGACGGTCTATCGGGGCGCGGACCGGCCGTCGCGAGTGACGTTCGGGGTGGTGAGGTAGGGGCGCGCCGTTCGCGGGCAGCGGGGACTTGCTTGACGCACTACCGGACCCTACACTTCTCCTAAATCTCTAGGAATTGGAAGAGAGGGATGCGCCAGAGAAAGCCACTGTCGCGTGTCAACGGGGCACTCAAACGGCTGCTGATACCGCTCGCCGCTATCGGCAGCGCAGGGTGCGAGAATGCCGCAGATATCCCTGTCCGCTCCGAGCCCTGGGACAGCGCAGGAGTCCGGATCGTGGAAAACCTTCGTCCTGCCGACGACTCCCGGCTGGCGTGGCGAATCGGACCCGATCCGGCGGTGTCGATCGGCGTGGAATCCGGCGAAGAACCGTACATGCTGTATGACGCCGACGATGCCATGAAGCTTGCCGATGGCCGCATCGTCATCGCGAACACCGGCACCAACGAGCTGCGCACGTTCGATGCAAGCGGGGCTCACCAGGCCACTTGGGGCGGCGCGGGACAGGGGCCGGGCGAATTCACCGCACTGGCCGGGATCGATACATGGCCAGGTGATTCCATCGTGGCCTGGGACGGCCGGACAGGGGCGATCTCGGTCTTCGACTCCGACGGCAGCTTCGGTCGCTCGTTTGTGCTCGAGACGGAAGGGGAGAACCCCCTCACGCCGCGGTTCGCTTTCGGCGACGGCAGCTTGCTGGGCCGGGCCGCCGATGCCTCGGGCGAGGGATACCGGCGCTCGGAAGTATCCTATGAGCGCCGCGCGGGCGATGGTGCGACCCTCCTTTCCTACGGCACGCACCCCGGCCGGGAGTCCTTCTTCGGATTCGCCGGCGGCATGCCCATCATGCTGGCGGGCCTGCCGTTCAGCCGGTACCTCGTGGACGGAGCCTGGGGGGACCTGGTCGTCATTTCCCCCAACGACGACTACGAGGTTCGCGCGTACGACGCTGCCGACGGCTCGCTCGCCAGGATCGTACGCCGCGAGCACGCCCATCGTGCGCCTACGATGGCTGAAGCGACCCAGTTGTTTGAAGAGAATCTGACCAGTTCCAGCGTGCCGGAGCAGGCGGCCAATGCGTTTCGCGAAGCCTTTCCGAATGTGCCGCTTGTGGAGCGCTTTCCAGCATTCGACGGCATTCTCGTGGATGGCCTCGACCATCTCTGGGTGCGCGAGGCCAGGCTGACCGGCACGGAGCTGCCGGCGCCGCTATGGACGGTTTTCGATCCGGAGGGGCGGGTGCTGGGGTTTGTCGAGACGCCTGCCGGGCTGACTATCCTTGAGATCGGCGCCGACTACATCCTCGGTCGCACGACCGACGATCTTGGCGTGGAATCGGTGCAGGTCCGGGAGCTCGAGCGGTAGGGTTTCATTGCCTCGACCCCGTCCATCGGTCGAGGAACCCCGTCGGCGTGACGATCGGAATTCCGAAGAACGGTGACATCTCCAGAAGATCCCTGTCACCCGAGACCACACAGTCTGCTTCGCCCATCAGTGCCGTTTCGAGGATCTTGTCGTCGTCCGGATCCCTGCATCCCAGCTTGGCGCCTGCGATCGAGACCTTTTCTGACACGGCGATGAGTTGGGCCAGAAACACGAATCTGCCCTCGCGGTCGACATATGGGTCGAACTTGGGGCGGAGGAGACGGCTTTGCAGTTCCTCGAAGGATTCTTCGGAGAAAAGGAGTATGCCGTTCGTCCTCCGTAGCGTCTCCACGACACCGTGAGGCTGACCACCCGGTCGAAGAACAGCGCTGATCAGGACATTCGTGTCAAGAACGACCCGTTCAGCTTTCATCGGCCAGGAGCGCCTCCAGCTTCGCGTCGGTCAGCCCCTTGGCGGTGGCTTCCTGACCGAGCGCATCGATCGTGGTTGCAAGTTGCTCCCAGGCCGCGCCGCGAAGGCGTTCGAATTGACGAACCGACATGACGACTCCCACCGGTCTGCCATTACGCGTGACCCGCACTGGTGTGCTCTGGATGGCGTCCAGCAAGCGGCCGAAGCCGTTCTTCGCATCTCTTGCAGTAATCTCTTTCATGATGACCATAGTAGCTATGATAGCTCTAATAGGCAACAAATGGCGTTCTTGGACCAGCAGTCGGTCACGACAGTGTTTCGCAACACGAGGCGCGTCCCAACAGGGTGCCTGGTCGCAAGCAGGCCCAGCGCCGCTACCACTCCAGCACCGGCAACACGTCCTCCTGCAGCCGGCACATCTCGTTGATCAGCCCGACCGATTGCCTGTAGGACTCGGTCGTCGGATCCAGGAGCAGCGCCTGGAGCAACGGACGCCGCGAACAGGACACGAAGGCGTCCACCAGAAGCCGGTTGATGCTGACCTGGGTGCGCAGCAGGGCCAGGATTCCCTCGGGCAACCGCTTCATGGTGAACGGGTGCAGTCCGGATGCGCATGCCCTGGCCGGAACCTCCACGACCGCGCTGTCGGGCAGGCCCGGGACGTACGCCGCGTTGGGCACGTTGACCGCGTCGAGGTCGCGCTCCTCACCGCGAAGAACGCCTTCGAGAAGGGGGACGGCGAGTTCGCCGGAGGGTGACAGGGGCGCATCAACGTACGCATCGGTGTCGGCGGGCGCATCGCTCGCGCGCTCTTCCCGGCTGCCCCGCGCACGCTCCCTGCGCTCCCCCGGGAACAGCGGCGTCGCGGTCGGATGGTCCCCGAGATTGTAGATCCAGGTGGGGACCTCGCCGGTCTCCCAGGGATGGCCGTCGGCCGGGTCGTAGAAGAACTGAAGCGCGCTGCTGGCGAGGAAATCACCCGCCCACCGGATGTACTCGCCGATGTGGTTCGCGCCGGGGCTGGGGAAGCGCCCGAAGACGCGGAGGAGGATGCGGCTCAGCGCGATCTCGTCCCAGTCGTGCATGAGGTCGCCGGCGCGCTCGCGCTCCCGCAGCCGGGGGTAGAGGTCGTCGCCCGTCTCGCGGTCGGTCACCGATTCGAACCAGGAGAAGTGGTTCAGGCCGCTCGCGCGGACTTCCAGGCGACCGGGCGGGAGCTCCAGGATGCGCGCCATCTGCTCGATGCCGTGGAAGACGCCGTGGCACAGACCGACGGTCCGCACGTCGGTGAGCCGGCTCACGGCTTCGCACAGCTTGGTGAGCGGGTTGGTGTAGTTGACGAGCCATCCGTCCGGACAGTGCCGTTCCATGGCGCGGGCGACCTCGAGCGTGGGCCCCATGTTGCGGAGCGCGTGGAAGAGACCGCCCGGCCCTCCGTTCTCACCGTAGATCTGGCGGAAGCCGAAAGCGCGGGGTACGTGAAAGTCCTGCGCCCAGTAGAAGTAGCGATTGATTTCGATTGAAAGGACGACCGCGTCGGCGCCGGGGAGGGCGTCTTGCACGCGGGTGGTGCTGGTCACGGTGGCCCGGCGATGCAGCTTCTCCGCAACGGCCTCCGCGTACGCGCGCGCCCCGGGAAGCCCCGCGGGATCGATGTCGACCAGCGCGATCTCGAGGCCCCCGTCGCAGAGGACGTCGCTGAGGAGGATGTCGCGGATGGTCGCGGGACCGAATTCCCGGCTGCCGGCACCGACAAGGACGATCTTCATGGGGTGGAGGACTCCGCGGCAGGGCCGCTGAAGGTGGGGCTGCGAGGATCGTTGGACGGGGGTTGGCCCGCGCCGCCTGCGGGCGGCGGATTGTCGGAGTCGGCCAGCCGCACGGTCACGACCGCGGCCGCGACGGAAACCACAAGGAGCACCGCACCGATCGCAGCGCGCCCGGTCAGCATGCAGCCGATCCCGAGCAGGCTGCCGTAGACGAAGAGCGCGCCGAAGCCGAAGCCGGTCCACATCCGGGCAGCCCCCGGATCCCCCGAGACCACGCCGGTCCGCGCCGCGACCGGAGCCCACCAACCGCCCGGCCGCACCCGCCGATGGAACCGGTCCAGCACCTCATCCTTCTCGGGGCTTGTGAAACGAATCACAATCAGCCAGACCAGCGTGCAGGTGACGAGGATGACCACGGCCCGCACCAGGTCCATCTCGGGTGCGTAGAAGCGGTCGGCGAAGTTCAGGAACGCGGCAGGGAAGGGAACGGCGACCTGCACCGCGCCCAGGAGCAGGCGACCGTTGGCGAGCACCACCGACCCCGCCATGGCGGCGATCTCCGCCCAGGCATTCACCCGCCACCAATACCACCGGAGCAGCCACACCACCGCAACGCCCGCGGTCAACTCGATGATATAGATCCACCCTCGCTGAATCGACTCCATCTGCCAGGCGACGAACGCGGCCAGCACCGCCAGCCCCACCACCGCCACCCGCGACGCGGTCACGTAGTGGCGCTCGGCCGCATCGCGCCGCACGAAGCGGCGGTACACGTCGTTGACCATGTACGACGCACCCCAGCACAGGTGCGTATCCATCGTGCTCATGAAGGCGGCGAGGAAGGTCGCGACCATCAGGCCGCGGAGCCCGGCGGGCATGAGTTCGCGGATCATCATCGGGTACGCGAGTTCGGGATCGGCGACCAGCGCCGGGTCCGCGCCCGCCCCCATCGGGAAGACCAGCAGCGACCCCAGCCCGGCCACGATCCAGGGCCACGTCAGCAGCACCGTCCCCGCGAACGCGAACCACAGCGACGCCATCACCGACTGCCGCTCGTCCCGGGTCGCGAACAGCCGCTGCGCCACGTACCCGTCGCCCTGTCCGCTCCTCATCCACAGGATCAGGATCAGGCACAGGAAGGACAGCACCTCGAGCGAAGACGCGTTCGCCGCGCTCGGCACCAGATCCAGTGCGCCCGCCGGCGCCGCGGGCTGCTCCCGGATCGCGTCCGCCATCCCACCAGGCCCACCGAACCGCGCCAGCACGATCCCCGCCAGCGTAATCGATCCCAGCATTCCGGCCACGAACTGCAGCACGTCGGTGACGACCACCCCCCACAGCCCGGATGCCACCGTGTACACCAGTGCAAGCCCCACGCACACGGTCAGCGTGAGCGCCGCGTCCCAGCCGAGGAGCACCTGGCTGAACTTCACCATCGCCAGCATCACCCACCCCATGACCACCGCGTTCTTGACCAGCCCCTGGTACACGGCCGAGAACCCCCGCAGGATCCGCGCGGGCGCCCCGCCGTACCGCAGTTCGATGACCTCGGCGTCGGTCAGGACTCCGGCACGCCGCCACAGCCGTGCGTAGAAGAAGGTCAGCATCAGAATGCCGGCGGCCTCGTACCACCACAGCCAGTTGCCGAACACTCCTTGCCGGCGCACCAATGCCGCCGTGGCCAGCGGCGCGTCGCTCGCGAACCAGGTGGCCGCGATCGAGGTCCCCGCGATCCACCACGGCAGCGACCGCCCCGCCACGAAGTAGTCCTCCACGCTGCGCCCCGCCCGCCGCGCGAGCCGCAGGCCGATTGACAGCGTGAGCGCCCCGTAGAGCGCGACGACGATCCAGTCGGCCGTGCCGAGGCTCACGAAGCGCGCGGGCTATCCGGCCGGCGGGCGCGGTGCTAATACGTTCGACAAAATCCGATAGGCCCCCGGCACCCCGTACGGAAGCTGCCGGTGCAGCGCCAGGGCCATGTAGCTGTACCGCCCCGCGCCGACCTCCGCCGTCAGCCAGACGCCGAGTTGGGGATCCTGCCCGGTATCGTGCGTCTCGACCAGCGGCGTGTACGCCGGATCCCATTCCGTGAAGAACTTCGAGCCCCGCTGCTCCAGCCACCCGTCGAAATCGGCCGCGGAGATCCGATTCGGCCCAGCCAGCAGGGGATGATCCGGCACCAGCAACTCGACCGGCGCATCCTCCTCCGACACCTCCTCCGCACCCCGCGGAAGCGACGCCGGATAGGGCGCCATCCCGCCCGGCACGAACTCCTGCGTCTGATACAGCACGACCAGATTGCCGCCCCCCCGCGCATAGTCAAGCAGCCGCTGATTGTTGTCGACCAGGTCCCGCCGCACCGCATACGCCCGCGTCCCCACGACGATCGCGTCGAAGCCGTCCAGCGCACCGCCCGTCAGGTCGGCCTCGCCGAGCAGCCGCACCGACGCGCCCAGCGCCTCGATCGCCGCCGGCACATCGTCGCCCACGCCCATCACGTAGCCCACCGTCACGCCATCGAGCGGCGCCACCGCCACGGACCGGACCCGCGTGCGTGCCGCATGCCGCAGCCGCGCCAGCGGGAGGTCGCGATGGTCGATCGTCTGATAGCCGGCCCGGTACTCGCGAGTGGTCCCGTGCAGCGTCGCGCGTGCGACCGCATCGACAACGACATCGCCGCTCCAATCGGGGGAGGGGCTGATGGAGAAGGAAGCTTCGGCCACCTCGCCGCGGCTGCGAAGGTCATGCCGAACCGAGGACGGCGTCGCAGTCCAGCCTGTGGGAAGCTCGAGCTGGGCCTCGACCGAGACATCCGGCGCGTGGGCTTCCATCCGCACCAGAACCCGGATGGCACGGCTCGTGTTCGAGCCCGCAACACCGGCGCTCGGGCCCGCATCACCGGCGCTCTGTACCCCCTCACTCTGGCCGGGCTCTCGCGCACTCTGGCCCGGCCCCGCACCCTCGCCGCCGCCCACCGGAACAACCCTCACAGGTGGCGTGACGGTTACCGACACTGCAGGCAGCACCTCCACACGCCGCGCCAGGGAACCGTACGGCAGATTCGGCACCATTCCGACGACGGGCTGCGTCCCCGCGACCTCGATCCCGTCAACCATCAGTGCGAGTTCGGCGAAAAACCGGGGCGACCGCCACGGCAGATGCAGGTCCGCGGAGTCCGATACCTGATAGTGGTTTTCGGCCAATCCATCACGGTGGAAGTACGCCCTTTCGGTCACGGCGGCAGCGGGGATGCGTACCTCCGATGGTCCGTCAAGCGAAACCGTGACGGGCCGATCCCCGCCGGGAACGATCCGCGCCCCGACCACCTCGACACGGCCGGGGATCGCGCTCTCGACGCCCACGACCACCCCCACCACCTCACCCGGCACGACCACCGCACCCCCGGCTCCAGCCTCCAGCTCGGCCACCACCTCCACCCCCGCCGCGGCCATGATCGCGTCCTCGAACTGCCGCTCCTTGACGGCCAGCTGAAACGCCATCTCCACCGACACCCCCGCCCCACTCTTCACGGCACGCAGCAACGCAAGCCCGCGCGCGAGCCCCGCCACGGAAGCCTCCGGCGCGGTGAAGTCGAAGTCCTGCACCACCCCGTCGACGACGTCTTGCACCTCGGCCAGCCGCCCGGCCACCCCGTCGTCCACCTCCTCGCCCAGCAGCGCCGGCAGCCCGATCAGCCTGGTATCGAGCTCGGCAAAGAAGTTGTCCGCGACTTGGAGCCCGTTCTGGCGGACAACGCCTGGCATCCTCGGTTTGTCGGCCGAATCTGGCCCATTCTGGCCGACAAACCTGGCTTCCGGCCCGTTGTCCGCCATTTCGGCCCCGTTTTGGCGGACAAATCCGGCTTCCGGCCCGTTGTCCGCCATTTCGGCCCCATTCTGGCGGACAAATCCACCCTCCGGCGGCTGGCCTCCGACCCCCGACGCGGTCCCCTCGAGCTCTTCATACCAATACACCTGGCCACCGCCCCGCCTCATCCGCCCCGATGTCTGCGATCGCTGCAGGCTCAGCCCGAGGCTCCCCCAGCGCTGGTAGGTCGTTCCCAGCGCCGGGCTGTAGCCGTTCGCGTCCACGGCCACCTGATACGGCTCTCCCACACGCACCCCGCCGCGATACAGCCGTGGCACCCGCCACGGACGCAGTCCCTCACGCGTGATCTGCTCCGGGAAGCGCCCGGGATCGGCCGCCGCGGTGACCGCCTCCGGGGTGAGCACGCCGGCCGCGTGATGATTCCCGTGACCGTCGCGGCGGCTCCCATGGAAGCGAGACACGATCACGATGGGGCGGTTGAGGCGGATCACGCGCACCATGTCCTCCAGGACGGCGTCGGTGTCCCAGCTGCGGAACGTCTCCTCGACCGTCTTGGAGTAACCATAGTCGACAGCGGTCGTGAAGTAGAGGTCGTCGAGCCCGTAGTAGCGCCCCGAGAGGACGAGCTCGCGGGTGCGGATCAGGCCCAGGCCGTCGAAGAGCTCGGGGCCGATCGCGTTGGCGCCCGCCTCGCCCCGGTTGAGGCTGAGCAGCGCCGTGCGGGCGCCCCAGCCGCGGCTGGCCAGCGTGAGCATGCCGGAGTGCTCGTCGTCGGGGTGGGCGGTGACGTGCAGGATGCTGGCCGTGGTGGCGAGCTTTCGGATCCGGTGCCAGGCGCCGCCGGCTCCCCGGTCGGCCTGCAGCTCCTCACCGGGGATGGGGTCGGGAAAGGCCAGGACGCGATCGAGCGGTGTGCGCTGCGCGCGGACGCTCGACGACGCGGCCAGGGAAGCGACCGCGAAGGCCGCGACCGCAGTCCTGAAGGACACGCTGCCCCGCTCCCGTCAGCGTCGCACCATGGGGCCGACCGGTCGGCCGCCCAGAAGGTGCAGGTGCAGGTGGTAGATCTCCTGGCCGCCGTGGTCGCGGCAGTTGATCATGACGCGGTAGCCGTCCTCGGCGATGCCCTCCTCCTCGGCGATGTGCGCCGCCACACGCAGCATCCTTCCGAGCAGCGCCTCGTCCTCTTGCGAGACGTCCGCAAGGGTGGGAATCACGCGGTTGGGTACGATGAGGACGTGCGTGGGGGTCAGGGGACGGATGTCGCGGAACGCGGTGACGAGGTCGTCCCGGAAGACGATGTCGGCGGGGATCTCACCGTGAACGATCTTCGAGAAGAGGGTATCCTCGGCCATGTGGGCTCCTCATGGTCCGGCTTCATGGTCCGGCCGGGCGGTCCGGCCGGATGGGGCGCGGGTTGGGGGGCTGGGAAGGGAAACCATACATCGCCCGCAGCCGTGCTTCCAGCGGTGCGGCGCGAGGGCTGCGGCGCCGAGGCCCGATCTCCGCCCTGAGGCAGCCCGCGCCGCGGGCTGCCGGTCACCAGGGAAAGCGCCAGACGATTCGAAAGCCGCCCGTTTCGCCCGGCCGGAACCCGTCCTTCTCCAGAGTGGGGTCCTCCGGGGGCTCGCCGGAGTTGTTGTCGCTCGCGAACCTGGCCCAGCCGAGTGCCATGGCCACGATTCCGACGCCCAGGGCGATGGTTCTCCCCCTGTTGAGCTGCGCCACTTCCACCCCCTCCACGGCGCTTGCCGGCAGGCCGGGACGCGCGGTCGCGAATGGTGCCGCGGGATCGGGTGCCACGCCCGCAACGAGCGAGTCGTTGACCAGAATCGGGTTGCGCAAGGTCATTTGCGTGCCGCCCGGTACGGTTACGCGCACGCGCTCGGGACGCTCCTCGGCGATCAGCTCCTCGAGGCTCGTCGTGGCGGGCTGCCAGGTGCGGCACGCCGTGGCGGACGTTGCCACGACCAGCAGCGAGACAAGAGCCGGGAGACGCGGGAGCCCGCGATGGAAGAGTCCACCGCGGGCCCCCGGATGCGCCGGGCCATGCGTCGAGCGCCCCATCGGCGTCCAGCTGCCGAGAAGCGCGCGACGCTCCGAATGCACCCGGCGCCTCAAGTCAGCCGCCCGAGATCGACGGGTTGTTCTGGAACTCGGTGGCGGGCAGCTCGAAGCAGATCTCGTCACCGTAGGCGCCGCCGAAGCCGTCGTCGGTTCCGGTCGGCGGGTAGAGGGGGATGTTCAGGCGCTTCAGGTCCTGCAGGTGCTGGCCCTCCAGGTAGTTCTCGGCTGCGCGCTCGTAGATGAGCTGCGCGGTGAGCGCGGTGGCGGTCATGTCGCCGTCGTAGGCCGGCAGCTCGGCGAAGCGGTGGAGCATGTCGAAGATGGCGACGGCGCCGTCGAGGTTGCCCGCATCGATGTGGCCCTCGGCGATGATCAGCTGCGCCTCCGCATATCCGGCCATCTCGATCGGGGACGACGGGTCCGGGTACTTCTCGGAGACGTAGATCGGGATGCCGGTCTGGGAATTGGTCGCCCCGGCGCTGCGCACCGCCACGCGCGGATCGGGTATGTCGGCGTAGCGGACGTCCCTGTAGGGCTCGGCGACCGTGACGTTCTGGTGGTCGATGTTGAATTCCCACAGCTTGTTGCGCGTCACCGCCTCCGCGTTGGAATAGTGGAGTTCGAAGCTGAACCCGTCGGGGACGGATGACGCGGTCGACATCGCCGCGGACTTCTGGTTGAGGTTGATCTGCGCTCTTGCCTTGCCGACCTGGGCGGCGTGCAGGATGTCCCCGCTCGCGCCCGCCGCCATCGCCTGGTCGAAACGTGCGATCGCGAGGTTGAAGGCGTCGGCCGGCATCTGCTCGGGACCCTCGTCGAAGGCGACGGTGCACATCGACTCGCCGAAGAGGATGTAGGAATAGCCCGCGTAGAGCGCCACTTCGGCTTCATACGCCGCCTTGTCGGGCACCTCTTCGGTGGTCCACTCCGACAGCAGGCCCAGCGTGTAGTCGGCGAGCCAGCGGGTGCGGGACATGGGCCGGTAGAGCGCGGGCTGTCCGCTGCCGCAGTCGGCGCTCGCGTACTGGGAGCCGTATCCGCTGGTGTCGTGCACCCGCTGGTCCCAGATGTTGAGCACCGAGTTGTTGGAGGCGTCGCGCCATTCGTTTCCGGTGAGGGCGCTGGCGGCCGCGTAGTAGGTCAGCGTGCAGCGGAACTCGTTGGCGACGCTGGCCACGAGCAGGCCGGCCGTCGCCGGGTTTTCGAGGTCGCTGGCGATTACCCGCGACGGGGCGTCCACGCTGAGCAGTTCGTCGAGTGCGTCGCATGCGCCGATGGCGAACACGGCGAGCGCGAGCAGTCCTGTCCGGGCGAGGGTCTTCATCAATCGATTCATTGGTCGATTCGTCATGGTTCCGGTCTCCTTACATGCCCAGGCGGACGGTGAGCGTCAGCGCGGTCAGCGGCGGGACCGCGGAGTCTTCCTGCGGTTCGCGGTTGCCGCTGAAGGTGTTGCTGGGGTCCACGACTTCGGGATCGTGATGCGGCCATTCCTGCCAGTTGGTCCAGAGCATCCCGAGGTTGCGGGCCGCCAGGGTGAGGCTGCCGCGGCTGGCGCCGATCCGCTGCACCCACTCGTCCGGCATGGTGTAGATCGCCGAGAGTTCCCGGAAGCGCACGAACGAGGCTTCGTTCACCCAGAGGGCGAACTCGCCGCTGGCCCCGAACTGGGCTTCGGCCACCTCGTTGATGTTGTACTCCTGCGGGTAGAGGTTCAGTCGCGTCTGCTGGAACGCGGCGTACCTCCACCAGCCCTGCAGGTCGTACTTCGTCTGGCCGATCTTGCCCTGCACGAGCGCGTCGATGGTCAGTCGCTCGCCGATCTGGAAGGACGAACCGAAGGCCGCTTCGATGTTCGGGTCGGGGTGGCCCTGGTAGATCCATGCATCCGGATCGCACGCGACCGGCTGACCCTGCCCGTTGTCGCAGCGCATCGTTTCGCGGTTGATCTGGTCGGTGCCGGGAACGAACTCGGCGAAGATCACCTCGGGGGCGAAGAACGAGCCGACCGGGTAGCCCTCCGCATGCCGCGTGGTCCATCCGAGCTGCAGGAAATTCCCCTCGCCGAGGCCCAGTTCGACGACCCGGTTCCGGTTCGTCGTCAGGTTGAGGTTCATGTCCCAGGCGAAGGAGGGCATTTCGATCGCGCGGGCGGTGATGCCGAGCTCGACGCCGCGGTTGTTGACCTCGCCGATGTTGACGAAACGCTGCCCGGTGAACCCGGTCGAAGGCGGCACGTTGCGCGCCACGATCGCGTCCTTGGTGGTCTGGTCGTAGTAGGTGAGGTCGATCGCGACGCGGTCGTTGAAGAGGGTCGCGTCGAAACCGGCCTCGATCTCGACGCCGCGCTCGGGACCGAGGTCGGAGTTGCCGGGAGATAGGGGGCGCAGCGTCGCCTGTCCGGTTGGCGAGGCTCTCGTGGTGAAGCTGCGCAGGGCGTCGAAGGCGTCGGGCTGCTGACCCGATTCGCCGTAGGCGGCGCGAAGCCGGAAGGAGCTGAGGAAGCCGGAGTCGCCGCCCCCGTCCGTGACCACCCAGGAGCCGCTGACCTTCGGATAGTAGACCAGGTCGAAGTTCTCACCGAACGCGCTGTTGTCGTCGGCCCGGATCGCCGCGGTGACGAAGAGCCTGTCCTGCCAGCCCATCTGCTGCTGCAGGTACACGCCGACGGTGTTGTTCTCGACGATGGCGTCGAATCCGGTGCGGATGCCCGCCGCGCTCACGCTGGAGAGACCGGGGGCGGGGAAGCGGTCGCCGTCCGCGGTCAGGTCCTCGATGGTCCGGGTGTAGACCTGGAAGCCCAGGGAAGTCGTGGACAGGAGGTCTTCGGATATGTCCCGCGTCCCCGACGCCGCATAGTCGAAGGTGCTGTAGATGACCGACTCGCGGTTCTGAAACCTGCCGCCGAGCGCCGCGTTCGGGGAGTAGAATTGCGCCGATTCGGGGCTCAGGAAGTTGTCCAGATAGCTCTCCAGGGCGTCGGTCACGTCGAGCCCGAAGGTGAGCCGGTGCGTGAACCAGTCGAAGGGCGTGTGCCTGGCGGTGAGCCCCGCGGTCATGCGATTCGCGTCGTTCACGTCGAAGTCCTTCTCGATCCGCGATTCCGGGGTCGCCCTGCGATAGCCGCGGCGGGCGTCACCCGATCCCAGGCGAGTCGGGTCGGCGTAGACCGCCTCCTCGTAGGGATAGTCGCTGGGGACCCGAAGGCGAACGAGGGCGATACCGGCGTTCGCGGAGATCTCCAGATCGTCCGCGGGCTGCGCCCTGAGGTTGATCCGGCCGTTGTACTTCCTGGCCCAGCTGTTCTCGGTGACGCCCTCGTCGGACAGGGCGGAGCCGCCGATGAAGTACTGGAAGGCGTCGGTGCCGCCCGAAACGTCAACGCCGTAGTACTGCGTGTGGCCGTAGCGGAACATCAGGTCAGACTCGGCCTGGCTTTCCAGGATGTTCAGCGATTCGATCTGGCCCGTGTTGGGGTTCACACCCCAGTTGGTGGGGGTGTGCCCGGCGGGGTCCTGGAACCACTGCGAACCCTGCCGCATGGTGAAGTTCCACTGCGCCGCGCCGACCCCGCCGCCCTTCGTCCTGATGTTGATGACGCCGTTGGCGGCCTCGGTGCCATAGAGCGTTGCCGCCGCGGGTCCCTTGATCACCTCGAGGCTCTCGATCATCGCCGGGTCGAGGTCGTCGATGCGGGAGACGTCGCGCCCGCCGCTCTCCATCCGGTTGCTTACCCGGACGCCGTCGACGTAGACGAGGGGGCCGTCGTTGACCCGCCGCATGGTGGAGCTGCCGCGGATCTTGATTGTGGAAGCCGTGCCGGCATCGCCCGAGCCCTGCTGCACCACGACTCCGGGGAGCCGGGCCCTGAGGAGGTCGGAGACGTTGTTGATGGGCTGGACTTCGGCGACGCCAGCGTCGAGGACGGCCACGGAGTTGCCGATCTCGCGCACTCGGCTGGCGGCGGCGGTGCCGGTCACAACCAGTTCGTCGAGCTGGAGCGCCTGCTGGCTGAGGAAGAAGTTCCGGACCACGTTCTGGCCGGCCGCGACGGTAACCTCGACCGACTCGGTCCGGTAGCCGAGGAACTGGACGGTCAGCGTGTGCGTGCCGGCGGGCACGTCGGCGAGCGAATAGCTGCCGTTCGACTGCGTCAGCGAGCCGAGATTCAGGCCTTCGATGAAGACCTGAGCCGCAGCGACCGGGTCACCCGTGCCCTGGTCGCGGACGGTGCCGGTGATCGACTGGGCTTCGAGGGAGGTGGGCGAGGCTGCGAGAGTGAGGGCGAGAGCGAGCAGCGGGCCTGCTCTACAGCCCCTGGCTCGCAAGTGGGTTCGTCTCATGGTTGCCTCCTTTGGCTTGGGAAACTTTCCCGGGGGTATTACTGGGAGCATGGTCAAGCGCGTCACCATACGGCGAGCGTCGACAGGTTGTCAATCCGGGTATATTGTGCTTCCGGATTTCGGTCCTGCGGTTTCCCTGGGTGGCGGTCGGATCCGATGCCATGATGTCATGTAAACATTACATTATGTAATGTAAAATTTACCATCCTACTACCTGCCGTCCAGGTCAAATGACGTATCCTTCAGAATGCGCCAAACTCAATTGCCACTCGCGCGGATGAGCGGACGACGGTGCTCTGCGGCAGCCACAACCGTAGTGGCGGCGGTCGCCACGCTCGGTTGCGATGCGGTCGAGTCCACACCGCCGACACTGGCCCTCGCGCCCATCGCTTCGGTGGCGGTCCCGTTCAGTGCTGAGGAAGGGATGGCACTGGTCGATCAGGACATCGTGTGCGTGACCAATTCCTATGAGGTGCGTGTGCGGTGCGTCGGCCGCGACGGAAGCGTGGTTGGCGTGTTTGGACGCAAGGGAGAAGGGCCTGGCGAGTTCGAACTGACACCGCTCCTCTTGCGTGGCCCCGAGGGGACCGTTGGCGCGGTCTCCTTTACTCGGCTTCTGGTCTTTACGCCCGGCGGGCGCCTGATCGAAGAAACGACACTGCCAGTGACCCCTTTGATGCCGGCCGCGAACTCCTTCAATACGACTCTTCTGGGCCATTCGACCTGTATGTCGGTACAGACTTTGTAGGTTCAGTCCGGATCAGGGATCGCATCCTGGGCTACGACCTGTACGAGTCCACCCTGGCTGCCCTGGTCGAGCGCGCGCCCGACACCGACGGAATCGCGCGGCGTGCCGTGGACTGGTACGACATCGGGGGGATCGATCTGGGGCTTCGGTGAGCGAACCAACGGCCGCGACCCCCTACCGCCCCTTGAACACCGGCTCCCGCTTCTCGACGAACGCGCGCGGGCCTTCATCGTGATCTTCCGACTCCAGCATCCTCTCGTAGCCGGGAAACTGCCGGTCGTGAAGGGCCTGGAAGGCGTCGCGCACCGACATCCCGTCGATCCCGTGCACCACCTCCTTGATCGCCCACAGCGATAGCGGTGCGCTCTGCGCCAGCCCGTCGGCGATCTCCCGGGCCCTGGTCATCACCTGATCCGCCGGCACCACCCAATTCACCAGCCCCCAGCGCTGCGCCTCCTCGGCCGACATGCGGCGCCCGGTCATCAACATCTCCATCGCCACGTTGAAGGGGATCTTGCGGGGCAGACGCTGCACCGCACCGGCGTCGGCCACGTTCCCAAGGCGGGCCTCCGGATACCAGAACGCCGCGTCCTCGCTCGCGACCACGAGATCGGCCGCCAGCATCAGCTCGCACCCTCCACCCACGGCGAGCCCGTTCACGGCGGCGATCACGGGCTTGTGCAGGTCCCAGAGCTCGGTGAGCCCCGCGAATCCGCCCGGCCCGTAGTCCATGCGCTCGTGTTCGCCCTCGGTCGCGGCCTTCAGGTCCCAGCCCGCCGAAAAGATGCGGTCGCCCGCGCCGGTGAGGATCGCAACCCAGAGGCTGTCGTCGTCGCGAAAGTCGCAGAAGATCTCGCCCATGCGTATGCTGGTGGCTGCGTCGATGGCGTTGGCTTTGGGCCTGTCGAGCGTGACCTCGAGCACGCGGCCGCGGCGCTCGGTCTTGAGCGGTTCGGACATGGGACGTATTCCTTTCCGTGGTGGATGTGTACACGCAGCAACAACAATGGAGGTGATTCCGTGAGAGCGATACTCTGTACGATGGGTCTCGCGGTCGCTCTGGCGACGGGCGCGGAGGCCCAGCAGGCGAGCCGGACGCAGCCTGTAGAGGGCATGCGCGACAACGGTACCGGATACCATGCGCTGGTGGGCGCCCGGGTCGTGACCGGGCCGGGCCAGGTCATGGACAACGCCACGATCGTGATACGCGACGGGTTGATCCAGTCGGTGGGACGAGGCGCGGACGCACCGGCGGGCGCGCGGGTGTGGGATCTGGATGGACTGACCGTCTATCCCGGCTTCATCGACGCGCACGCCGACCTGGAGATGGACGCGGTTCCGGAGGGCGGTGACGTCGGACCGACGCACTGGAATCCGCAGGTGCGGGCGTGGTTCTCCACCACCCGGAACCTGGCCGACGACGAAGACCGGCGGTCGGCGCTGCGCTCGCAGGGGTTCGGCACGGCGCTGGTGGTTCCAAAGGAGGGGCTCTTCCGGGGGACGGCCTCCGTGGTCGGTCTCGGGGACGAGGGCGTGCGAGAGCGGGTGCTTCGCCCCGATGTCGCCCAGGCGATCGGGTTCCAGCGCTCGTTCGAACTGGGCGGATCCTATCCGAACTCCGCGATGGGTACGATCGCGCTCATGAAGCAGACCCTCATGGACGCCGACTGGTACATGCGTGCCTGGGATGCCTATGAGGCGAGCGGCCGCGCCTTCCTGCCGCCCGAGACGAGTGAAGCGCTTGCGGCGCTAGAAGACGCGGTGCACGGCAATCAGCCGGTCGTTTTCGAGACGAATAGTGAGGAAGACTACCTGCGGGCGCACAGGCTGGCCGGCGAGTTCGGGCTGACCCCGTGGTTCCGCGGCAACGGTCTGGAATACCGCCT
The DNA here is from genome assembly GCA_965211645.1 of Longimicrobiales bacterium. Taxonomy (GTDB): domain Bacteria; phylum Gemmatimonadota; class Gemmatimonadetes; order Longimicrobiales; family Gaopeijiaceae; genus Bin94. The sequence continues at coordinate 3,252,254 of OZ242947.1, forward strand.
TATCGATGTGCTGCGCGGGCGCACCGATCCCCTCATCGTGCCGCTCGATTTTCCGGATGCCCCCGATGTGGGCTATCCGGGAGCGGCGCTCGACGCCTCGCTGGCAGATTTGCGCCACTGGTACCTGGCTCCGACGAGCCCGGGACAGCTGGCCGACGCCGGGGTCCGCTTCGCAATCACCACCGACGGCCTGTCGTCGCTCAACGAGTTTCTGCCCAATCTGCGGATCGCCGTGGCGCGGGGGCTCGCAGCGGACGACGCGCTTGCGGCGCTCACCACGACGCCGGCCTCATGGCTCGGGATCGACCGCACCCACGGGACCATCACCGAGGGGAAGGTGGCCAACCTGGTCGTGAGCGAGGGTGATCTGTTCACCGAGGAGGCCACGGTCCGCGATGTGTGGGTGCAGGGCAGAGTCTACGGAGTCACCCGCCCGGCCCAGATCGATCCCAGGGGAACCTGGGAGATCGCTTCGGATGACGAGTGGGGCTTCGACGCCGTCCTGGTGCTCGAAGGTTCGTTGAACCGGTTGAGCGGCTACCTCGACATCGCCAGCACCGGCCCCGAGCTTCCGGGCGGCGCACGGGTCGATCTCGCTTCGGCGCGGGCTGTCGCGGAGACCGGGCGGATCGACGCCCGCTTCAACGGCGAGGTGCTCGGCTATCAGGGAATGGCGCTCCTGTCGGGCTCGGTGCGGGGCGACGAGTTCTACGGTTGGACCTCGCTGCCGAACGGGGCGGACCCGTCCTTCCGCGGCACCCGCACAGAGGGCTTCGAGGGCCCCGAGCGCGGGACCGTGGCGATGGACGTGCCGGAGATCGACCTTCCGTTCATCCGGCCGATGATGGACTACGGCCGCAGCTCGATCCCGGAGCAGCCCGCCGCGGTCGTGGTGCGGAACGCGACCGTGTGGACCCAGGGGCCAGAGGGCATCCTGGAAGGCGCCGACCTTCTGGTTCGCGCCGGCACGATCGAAGCGGTCGGCATGGACCTCGACGCCCCCGGCGGTGCCGTGGAGATCGACGCTGCGGGCAAGCACGTCACGCCCGGGCTGATCGACCCGCACATCCACTCGGGTGTCAGCGCCGTCAACGAGAGCGGCTTCGCGATCGTCCCCGAGGTGCGGATGGGCGACGTCGTCACGCACAACAACATCTGGATGTACCGGCAGGTGGCCGGGGGACTCACCACCGCGCACATCAAGCACGGCTCCGCGAATCCCATCGGGGGCGAGAACGTCTTCGTGAAGATGCGCTGGGGCATGCTGCCCGAGGATCTGAAGCTGGAGAACCCGCCCCGCACGGTGAAGTTCGCCCTGGGTGAGAACCCGAAGCGGCGTCAGGGCCGCTATCCCGACACCCGCATGGGCACGCAGGAGATCATCCGCGACCACTTCATGGCCGCGCGCGACTACGAGCGGGAGTGGCAGCAGTGGGAGGAGACCGGCGAGGGGCTGCCCCCGCGGCGGGACCTGCGCATGGAGGCGATCCTCGACATCCTCGACCAGGAGCTGCTCATCTCGTCGCACGGCTACCGCGCGGACGAGTTCCTCGCGCTGGTTCGCCTGGCCGAGGAGTTCGGCTTCCGGGTCCAGACGCTGCAGCACGGGGTCGAGGCCTACAAGATCGCGTCCGAGCTCGCCGAGTCCAACGTGGCGGCGGTCGTGTGGAGCGACTGGGGCTCCTTCAAGCTCGAGGCCTACGACGCGACGCTCTACAACGCCCGCATCCTGATCGAGGCCGGCGTCGTCACCTCGCTGCACTCCGACAACAGCGAGATCGCCAGCCGCATGAACTGGGAGGCGGGCAAGCTGCTTCGCACGGGACTCACTCCCGAGCAGGCGCTGTCGACGGTGACCATCGGGTCGGCCCAGGCGATGGCGATCGACGATCAGGTCGGTTCGCTGGAGCCGGGCAAGGACGGGGACTTCGTGATCTGGAGCGGCGACCCGCTCTCGCAGTTCACGCGGGCCGAACAGACCTGGATCGATGGCCGGCGCTACTTCTCGCTCGAGGAGGACGCGACGATGCGCGACCAGGTCGCAAGCGAACGCACGCAGCTTATCCAGGCCATTCTGTCCGCCGAGGGCGGCGGGGGCGGCCGGAACGTTGAGACGGAGAGCAACCGATGACGATGACGCAACGAGGAAAAACGAGGGGTGCCCGGTCGCGGGCCGCAGGCATGGCCGCTGTGACGCTGGCGCTCCTTTGGGCGATGGCGCCGGCGACGACCGGCGCGCAGGTGCGGATGACGGTCCCGCCGCAATCCGAGCCGGTGGCGTTGACCGGAGCCACCATCCACACCGTCACCAGCGGTGTCATCCAGAACGGGACGATCCTGCTGGAGAACGGGGTGATCACCGCGATCGGCACCGACGTCGACATCCCGGACGGGACCCGCGTGGTCGACGCTACGGGCAAGCACATCTATCCCGGGCTCATCGACGCCTACAGCACGGTGGGGATCGCCGAGATCGGCGCCGTCGACGTCTCCAATGACATCAACGAACTCGGCGACTTCAACCCGAATGTGCGCGCGGACATCGCCGTCAACGCCGAAAGCCGTCACATCGGCACGACGCGCTCGGCCGGTGTGCTCACCACGCTGACGACGCCCGGGGGCGGACTGGTCTCCGGCATGTCGTCCGCGCTCGCCCTCGAGGGGTGGAGCTGGGAAGAGATGTCGATGCAGTCGGCCGCGGCGCTCAACGTGAACTGGCCGAACCCGAACCCCCGCCGGTTCCGGGGCTTCGGCGGCTTCAGGTTCGGCCCGCAGGAGGATCGGCCGAGCTACGAGGAGCAGGTTGAGCAGCTCAAGGACTTCTTCGGCGAGGCCCGGGCGTATCGCGACGCCGTCGCCGCCGGTGAAGAGGTGCGCAGCGACTCCCGCTACGCGGCGATGATCCCGGTCTTCGACGGGGATATTCCCGTCGTGGTCGCGGCCGACGGCGCGGCGCAGATCAACGACGCCATCACGTGGGCGCAGGAGGAGGACCTCCGCATCGTCATCCGGGGCGGACAGGACGCCATCCATGTGGCGGACCGCCTGGTCGCCGAGGATATCCCGGTGATCCTGACGGCGACGATGGGCGCTCCCGGCCGGCAGTACGAGGGCTACGACGGCACCTACTCGATGCCCGCGCGTCTCCACAAGGCGGGCGTGCGGTTTGCAATTTCGGGCGGCTCGGGGTCTCTGTACTCGAACCGGCTGCCCTTCGAGGCGGGCGTGGCCGTCGCCTTCGGGTTGCCTGAGGAGGAGGCGCTGAAGGCGGTCACCATCAACCCGGCGCAGTTCCTGGGGCTCGACGATCGCATCGGCTCCCTGGAGCCCGGCAAGCAGGCGACCTTCCTGATCACGACCGGCACGCCCCTCGACATGACCAGCGACATCGAGCAGGCCTACATCCAGGGCCGCGAGCTCGACATGAACGATATCCAGAAGCACTTCTTCGAGAAGTACATGGAGAAGGTCAGGCAGCAAATGCGGCGGGTGATCAGCTAGCGGGAAACAGTCCAGATCGCCCTCGCGGCATTCTGATGAAGGACTGCCCAGGTCCCGGGGTCCGGTGATGCCCACCGCGATCCCGGGAACCGGGCGGCTGAAGGAGCTCGTCGGCGCGGAGAACGCGAGCACGCCGCAGGTGTTCCGCGCGCGGGCCGAGGGGAGCGGTGAACGCACCTTCCTGAGGTGGCAGGGTGCCGCGTGGAGCTACGCCGGGGCCTGGGAAGAGATCCTTCGCTGGGCGGGGTTTCTGCGGGGGCTGGGGGCCGGGCCGGATCCGGACGGGTCGCGCGTGGCCGCGTACCTGGACAACCGTCCCGAAGCGCTCTGGACGCTGCTGGGCGCGCACGCGGCCGGGTCCGTCTACGTGGCCCTCAATCGCAGGCACAAGGGGGTGATCCTCGCTGACCATCTGCGCCGGTCGCGCGCCCGCATACTGGTCACTGAAGCTTCTTCACTCGACTCCATACCCGACCTTGCTGGGACGGGCGTACGCGCGCTCGTCGTGGTCGACCGCGCTTCCTGCCGCGACTGGATCGGAGGCGACGAGGCCCGGCGTGCGGCTCCGTGGGCGGGCGCTGAACCGGAGCCCGGCGATCCCGCGACGATCATGTTCACTTCGGGGACGACCGGCCGCTCCAAGGCGGCGGTGATCCCACACAACCAGCTATGCCGCGGCGCTGCGAATCTTGCGGAAGCGGTCGAGATGACGCCCGACGACGTCTTCCACGCCTGGCTGCCCCTCTTTCACATCGCCGGCCAGCTGCACGTCACGATGACGACGGCCGTTGCCGGAGGCGTGCTCGGCCTCGTCCCGCGGTTCTCGGCTTCGCGGTTTTGGAGCGAGGTCCGGGGGTCGCGCGCCACCGTCATCTCCGGTCTGCCGGCTATTGCGCGCATTCTGTGGGAGGAGCCTGTCGGCGCGGAGGAGAGGGCGGCCACCTCGCACCTGCGCCTCGGCATCTTCGGCCCCATGACGCCGGAGCTGCACCGCCCGCTGGAAGAGCGGCTCGGGATCCGGATCGCGGACACCTACGGGATGACCGAGGCCGAGCCGCTTACCGTGCCTGTTCCGGGGTTCGTTCAGCCGGTGGGGTCGTGCGGTGTTCCCGGGCCCGACTTCGAGATCCGGATCGCGGGGGAGGGCGGTGCGGCGGTGGCGACCGGCGAGAGCGGCGAGATCCTGGCGCGGCCGCGGCGTCGCGATGTGCTGTTCCTCGGCTACGAGGGCGACGAGGAGGCTACCCGCGGCACCTGGCACGATGGCTGGTTCCGGACCGGCGACCTCGCCTGGCAGGACGAGGACGACTGGGTGTACTACGTGGACCGGTTGGCCCACTTCATCCGGCGGCGCGGCGAGAACGTGAGCGCGTGGGAGCTGCAGCGCCTGATCGAGGAGCACCCGGACGTGGCGGAGGCGTTCGTGCTGGGGGTTCCGTCGCCGATGGGCGAGGAGGAGGTAAAGGCGGTAGTGGTGCCGAGCGGCGGGGCCGGGCTGGATCCGGCGGCGCTTCATGCGTGGTGCCGCGGCCGGATGGCCGGGTTCATGGTCCCGCACTTCATCGAGGTACGCGACGCGATGCCGCACATCTCGGTGGGCAAGGTGGACAAGGAGAAGTTGCGGGGAGTGGGGGAAGGGGTATGGGAAGCGCCGGGGTAGCGCCCCGCGCCGCCGGCGGTGTCGGCGGCCCGGGGCGTTCCCGGTGGCGCGGGGCCTACTCGACGTAGCGTCGCCGCAGCGAATCGCGCCGGCTGCGGTACGGGGCGTAGCCGGAGCGTTCGGGCCGCTCCCGGTGGCGCCCGGGTTCCGAAAACGCCGTGAGGTGGACCACGGTCCGGTCGTTGACCAGGGCTCCGGCGACCAGTCCGTCGCCGACCACGCCGACATCCCTGCCGAGACCCACAGCCGGGTGGTCGTCATACTCGCCCTCGACGATGGACTTCAGGAACGCCGCGGCCGCCTCCCGGGAAGCATTCCGGCCGCGCGCCCTCCGCAGGGTGTCGACGGCATAGCTGCGGAGCAGCTTGGGGAAGAAGGCCGCGAAGGTCGAAGCCCGGTCGAAGAGATCGAGGCCGAACCTGCTCCTTCCCATCGCGAAGATCGCACCGATCTGGTCCGTCGCCGCCTCGAGGCTATTGACGAAGTCGTCGAGCGCGCGGGCGTGGCGCTCGAAGAGTTCGCTCATGGCTCCGGTGGGGGAGTGCGCCTCCAGCGCGTCGGCCTCCTCCTCCAGAGACGCCCACACCCGCCCCTGATCCGACCGGGGCGCGCTTCCCATGCGAATCGACTCACGAACGTCCTGGAGTTTCTCGGCCCGTCCACGGGCATTCTGCACCCGGTCGGTCACGCCGAAATCCCGTTTGCTGTAGGACCAGCGTCCCGCTTCGACGCACGACACCGGGATGTCGGTGGTCTTGGCTGCCGGGAGCAGCATGGTGAGATTCGCGACCCGGTTCTGCTTGGCGCCGACCAGCTCCTCGCCGTCGACGATCAGGAGCGGCAGCCGGGACCGGTTCTCGACCGTGAGTTCGGGGACGCTGCCGCCTTCCGACACCTCGCGAATGGTGACGAGGTCACGCTCGAGCCCGTCTTCCAGCAGCAGGTATTCGAGGTTTCCGCCGAGCTTGGAGGTGAGTGGGATGACGGTCAGGCCCTGGTGCGTCGCCGGCTCTCCGGGCGTCAGTTTCGCGAGGGCGGTCTTGACGTACTTCAACGGGTGCCTCCTTTTAGTTGGCAGTAAATGATCAGTTAATGAACAGTAACCGGGAGCCTCACATATGTCAACAGTACAATACCAGTTTATGACATATATTAGCAGATATCTGACCAACCCGTCCTTCGTGACGGCCACCGGCTAGCCGCGCCCGATGCCGAGCTACACAGCCAGGGAACTGGAGCGCGAGTCGGGATTCGACCGCAGGACGATTGCCTACTACGTGCAGGAGGGGCTGCTCCCCAAGGTCGGTCGGCGCGGACCGCGAACGCGGTATCCACAATTGTTCCTCGACCGCCTGCTCTTCATACGGCGAGTCCGCGAGGCCGAGGAAGAGGGCACGGTTCCACCGCTGTCCCTGCGTGACCTGCGCGATGCGTTCGAGCGAATACCGCCATCCATCATCGCCCGTGTCGCCGCAGAAACGATTGCCGTCACCCCGGAGCTCGTGTCCTCACCCACCACCGCGTTTCGACTTCCCGGGATGAGGGTGCGGGACGCCGTCGAAGGCCCGGGCGGTCCGGCCGCCCACTTCCGCCGCAGGGCGGGCGCGCGCCTCGAGCGGATGCAGTCGTCGCTGCTGGAAATGGAGGAACCCGCGGCAATGGAGGCTCCTGCATTCCCCATGGAGATGGAACCCGGCGACACCGATGATGCGGCCGCGGCTCCAATCCCCCAGCCAGAGGACCCCTACGACGACGTTCCCGAGGAGGACGAGTACGACGCGCGCTTCCTGGCAAAGTTGTTGGCCGAAGCTGAGCGCATCGGCAGGCGCCGCCGGGGGACCTCGCGAAGCGCGGTGGAGGACTGGTCCCGTACCAGGGTTTCGCCCAACATCGAGATCGCCGTCCGTGGCCTCGCCGAAGAAGAACGATCGCTCATGGACAGCGTGCGGCACGTGATGCGCCGCTTGATCCAGCGAGCCGGCACGGTCCGATCGTTCGATTCGGAGTCCGACGAGGAGCGCCGGGAGTGATGTCGAGGGTCCGGGTCGAGTCGGGACCCGACCGCTCATCTCCTCAAGACGGCACCGCTGCCGGGTTTCCGGCTTTCGTCCATCCCCTGGGCCACCCGGTTGATTCGGCTCCAGCGGCGTCGTCCGCTCTGGCCAATCCCTCGACGACGACATCTTCGATGTGCTCCATGCCGCCTTGCACTCGTACCTGGCCAGGTACGCCACCGAGCACCTGGCGCACCAGCCTGCGGTAGTTGGACCGATCGGAAAAACCGAGCGCCATGGCCACGGCACCCGATGGCTGGCGGCTCCAGTCGGCGAGCCTCTCTACCGTGGATACTCGCGCCAGGGAAAGGAGATGCTTCGGCGAGGGGATGCCGAGATTGCTGCACCGACGCTGCAGGGTGCGCACGGTGAGGCGCAGGCGCCGGGCAAAATCCACGACCGAGCAGGGCTCGATGGCGCTATCCAGCGCGCTGGCGAACAGCACGTGCGTTTCCTTGCGCGCCGTACGGCGGATGCGCCCGAGCAACCTTGCCCGCCGCTGTGCATCGATACTCCTGAGTATGGCCGCATCGATCGAGGAGTACAGCCGGTCTTCTCCGGGAAGCAACCGAGCGGTAAACGGTATTGCCGTCTGTCCCAACCGCTGTCGCTGGCGCGCATCCATTCGCGCGTAGCAGATGAGCGGCACGGATGCCCAGTCGTCGCTCGAGTAGTCGCGCTCACCTGCAAACGGATCGCGGCGGCCGCCGAAGTACGGATCGACGAATGCAGGCGAGCCGGGATGGTGCCTCGTCAGGTCCCGGAGTTCCTGCCAACCCGAGGCGAAGACGACCGGCCCGATGATTCGGAGAGCGTTGCCCGAATGCAGGGCGAACAGAATCTGTCGGCGGGACCAGGTACTGCCGAGCAAAGCGAAAAGGGGGGGAGTCGTGTGAGGAGTGATCATCTGCGTTTCCGGCTTTCATCATGGGACCCTTGGGCTACCCGGAGCATGACCGGGTTGCTTCAACACACCCGTTGAATGACGACAGGTAGTACGCAGGGGGGTCGTTTTGCGACATTCGCAGATGCAGGAATTGCGCGGCGCCGAAAGTTCGAGAGCAAGATCAGATCGGCGCCGAGGAGAGAGCCCTGTCCTTGTCCCGGCACGCGATGTGAACCGTGGCCCACGCACCGAGCACGCCGGCTATGGAGGCGGAAGCGATCGTGGGCGGCCCGATGGCAGCGCCACCCAGCAGCAGCAGCGCGGCCGAAAGACACGCCCAGCATCCGACGACGGCCGCAGCGGTCTGCAGTCCGCCCGGAGCCAGCCGAATCCCGCTTCGCTGCGGCACATCTCTAACCGCAACCGGAGGTGGCGCGGTGAGGACGCTCACGATTTCACGCACGCGGGACTCGTCGGCAGCATTTCGGGGACCTTCGAGTCCATGCAGCTGCTGCAAGAGCTCCACCATCTCTGGATCGGGCGGGTGATCGGCGGTTGTCCTCCCTGTACCCGAGTCAGCATCGTCGGTCCGCTGGATGGCGGTCACCAGGTCATCGAGGACCAACGGGTCCATCCGTTCGTGCCGATCGCGGATCCGGTGGATGATGGACCGGGCGATTCTGGCACAGTCGTGTCGCGCAAGGATGCAGGTGACGAGGAACGGCACCAGCGGCGGGGCCAATGCCAGCCAGATGGGCGACAGCATGCCGTGCATGGTGATGAGCTCGGCGACGCCGACCATGGTGACCCAGAACACTCCAACCAGGAGAACGCCCGCGACCCAGCGAGTGAGGATTCTGAGGGCGTCTGACAGTCCGGTTGTGAGGCGGCCGACGACGGCGCCGGCGAGGCCAGCAACGACTACGAACAGAGCTAGTGCAGGGGGTATCATGAGGCGGGCGTTGGCGTCGGCGAGAACGCCCTCCCGCGGAGCCAGGACGTGCTCAATGTCCTGTGTGACCGCCAACCCGTAATCGAACAGGATTGGCCCGAGCGCCGATGCTAGTCCGGCTGCTAGAGCCACAAGCACTAGCAGGCCCATGTGGCGTTGTTGGACCCCGGGGCGCGACGGGCCGAATAGGTGAAGATCATCCAGGGCTGCAACGAAAACGGCGGGTGCAATTAGCACCGTCAAGGGAAAAGTCGCCGTGCCGAAGACCAGGACTAGGCGGTATGGAATTGACGCTCCCGGTTCAAGCGCAAAGAATCCCCCGACGGCGTAGACGCCGTAGAGAGCACTCAATCCCCAAAAGCCTGCGCCGATTCGTTGACGGAAGGCAATGGTGTTCGGTTCCGCGCTACGATCAATTGGGTGAGCGTTCATGAGCAACGAAGTCAAGCGTCTCCGCACGTTTCCTTTTCGCCGCAACCCCAGGCGATCCAGCAGCACCGTTCACAGCAATACTCCCCTCCCCGGGACGACTCCTTGCAACAGTGGTACATGTGACCCGACGACCATGCGGACGCCTGTTGGGGAGATCCCAGCGTAAACGGCAACAGCAGCACGTTCACAACCACAGCGATCGCTATCCAGGTAGTCTTCTTCTTCATTGTCCGGGAATCTCCTTCTCGGTGGGGAGTGCTCCCGCCACGACACGTGTCGAGGCGGCGAAAATATCAACTGTCGCGAGGCGCTGCAGGGACAGGTCGTCGGTCACGACGCCCACGGCCCGCGTGTCGGTGATGCGGTAGGGCATGAAGCCGGCCGGAAAAGCGACCTGGCCGAAACGAGGTCCGGTAACACCGCGCGAGACCGTGCGCCAACGCGGTCCATATCCCAAGGGGTGCGAGTCTCCGTCGAACTCCTGAATCCAGACCCGATCCCGGCTGCACCTCAGGTCGACCCCGATCGGTGCTTCACCGGGAAACATTGCCTCGGCGTCGACGAGGACCGACTTGGCGATCCGATCGATTTCGGAACCAGGGACATCCTGGCCCCTGAGCTCCGCGGCGATCTGGTGCCGCAGGTAGCGGAACTTCTCCACCCGCTGCAGTTCTTCCGGCTTCCAGGGGAGCGGGATGGCATCGGGGGGATCGCTCTGCCCGGGCGCGAGCAAGTAGAGCGTTCGCTCGATCGGGTCCAGCACCGCGACCTCACCGTCGGGACATCCGTCCCAGAGCGGAACGGGCGCGAGGACGGAGGGCATGCCGGGCCTGCGGGCGGCTCCGGGAAAATCACGGGCGAAGTCGACGATCACCTCCTCGGCAGCCCGGCCGTTCCCGGCGGCGCGAACCAGCTTGCCCCGCCAGAGATCGTCGCCGCTCGAGACCCCCGAGTCGTAGCGACCCAGCACGACCGCATCGTGCCTCTTGAAGACCCGGAAGGGGTCTCCGAAGGTCACCGTGCGAATGTCGGAGCGGATGACCCCGGGGTCGGAAAACGGCCGGGAAGCCAACAGCTTGCCGGAACTCGAAACCGTCAATGCCGTAGATCGGCCGGCGTCCCAAACGGTGAGCGTGCCCTCCGAGTCGCCGGGCCAGAGACCGTGGGGATATCGGAACTCACCAGGGCCCTCGCCAGCGGTCCCGAATGCGGCAACCCTCGCCCCGCCGGGCGCAAACCCGTGAACGAACGGTGCCGACCCCGTCAGGGCCCACACGGTTCCGCGATGCTCCAGGATATCCCTCACTTCCCAGAGCGCGTCGTCAGCCGGCGAAACCAGCTTCAGCGCCTGCACGCCGATCTGCAGTGCCATATCACCGGCATCGCCGGCGCGATCGCTGCCACAGGATGGCGCACCCAGAATCAGGAATACCGACACAAGCGCGCAGGAAAAGAGACGGCATTTCATGGTGGAATCCTCCTTTCCGGCTCTCATTGGGCGAGCGACGTGATTGAAGTGACGGCGTCCTCAACCAGGTCCAGATCGCCGCCGTGGCCCTGGAAACGAAGCACCCCGCCGGGATCGAAAACGAATACCCAGGGCGTTCGTGACACGAGCGAACGCCTGATGTCCGGCGGGACGGCGTCGGGCGTACTCAGCAAGTCCACGTCCCAGCCGAAACGCTCGGCGTAGGACACCGCGGGGCCGGGCGGATCCCGCGTCAGTGCGAGGGTGCGAATACCGTCCGCACTCCAGGTCCTGTCGGCAAGGAATCCCGCCCAGTCCGGAGCCACGGTATCGGAGTGGGCGCATTCGGAGTGGTAGGCGAACAGCACGGTGACGGCACCCTCGTCGTTGGCGAGGGCAACGGACAATGGACTGCCGTCGGCGCCCACGCCCTCCAGCATGGGCAGGGCATCCCCCACGGCAAGCCGGGCCGCGGGGCTGGCTGCGCCCTCCGATGGCCCCACTCGCCGTGCGGCGACAAGCACCTGTACCGCCACGCCGAGCAAGAGAACGGTCAACACGATATCACGCGGATTCCTCATTCTGTCCTTCCTTTCCTGGAGAGGTCTGACTGCACGAGACACACTCTCCAGATGAAGGAAGGAAGTACGGTGGGGGGTCAAAATGCGTCATTTGTCGATCCGGTCGGCAACCAGCTTCCGCAACGGCTCCATTCGCCGCAGACGATACATGCCGCGCTGCATCAGGGAGCGAACCGTGGCCGGGGCAACATTCAGAATCGTGGCCGTTTCCTCGGTGTCCCGCCCTTCCAGCACCCTGAGGACGATCGCGTCCCGTTCCCGGTCCGGGAGCCTTCCAAGGGCTGCGTAGAGGATCTCGCGTTGGCGGTCCAGGCGAAGCTGCTCCAGAGGGTCCGGCGGGCCGCCCGACACCTCGGCGACATCCTGCAGGGCCATCGTCCGCCCAATCTCCCGCCTCGCGCGACGCAGTCTTGTCCGGCACACGTTCTTGCTCACCGCGATCGCCCAGGCCGCAAAGGAACCGCGGCGCTTGTACGCCTCCAGGCGTTCCAGGATCCGGATCCAGCAATCCTGGAGCAGGTCGTCCGCGTCATCGTCGTCGCGGGCGTACCGCCGAATGACCACCCAGATCCGTGGACTCAGCTCCCGTACGAGTTGCGTCAGCAGCAGGGGGTCCCGGGCGTGCAGGCGCGCGAGATCGATCGAGTCTCCGATCATGGGCGCCCGCCGGCCGGGCCCGCGCGGGTCATTCCTTGTCCCTGGGAGGACGCGGTCGCTGCATTCTGAGGGTCGTGCCGCCGCGAAACGCGGAGCCGCTCCGCTCCACTTCGTGGTCGCCGTCGTAGAGGTAGTCGAGGATCGCCTGATCCCACGACAGCCCGGCCTTGGCCACCAGCTCCATCCAGGGGCCGTACGCGGTCTCGTCCGGTGCCTCGGTGATCCCGCTCCATATGGTGATCTCGGGGTTGTAGCCGCCTCCTCCGCCACGCGAACCCTTGAGCGGCATCTCGATCAGCACGCTGTCGGTCATCGGCAGACGGAAGACGTCGGGATCGAAGGCGGCCCCGTAGCGCCGATAGCGGTCGTAGGTCCGCTGGTTCATCTCGAAGACGTCGCGGTTGGAGTTGATCCCGCGCGTGATGTAGTCGCGGATTTTGAACGCCGCGTCCTTGTGCCGCGGATACGCGGGGTCGTCGATGTACCCGAAGCCGGGCATGAACCAGCCCTTGTTGAACCCCCAGTTGCGTTCCGTGACTCGCCCGCGCCGCACCAGCCCCTGGTACTCCGAGAAGAGCTGCACGACCTGGTGGCTCGGGTAGCCGTGCGGGTTGAGGAAAATGTCGGGCAGCCAGCGTTCCCAGAGCTGACCGCGGACCTTCGATTCGGGGTAGATGGGGAAGTCCTGCCCGCCCCCCGAGGTAACGTCCATGCCGAGCGACGCCAGGTAGCCCGCGTGCAGGATGTAGTCCGGCGTGATCCGGTAGAGGTCGTAGGCGAGCTGCGCGCCGTCGGGGTTGGTGAAGGGATGAATGACGACGTTGACCTTGTCCAGCCTGGCCCGCTGCGCCGAATCGGTGAGCAGGAGTTCGGCGTGACGGAGGACGTGACTTGTCGACGAGACCTCGTTGGCGTGCTGCCGCGCGGAATAGATCACGGTGGGCTTGAAGGTGGTGGCCTTCATGCGCGACCAGTGAGTGGCCGTGACCGGCGGCATCAGGTCCATCGCCCAGGTGGTTCTGCCGAGATAGCTCTCGCCGACCCTGTACATCGTGGCCTCGTCGAAGGCGTGGCTCAGCTTGGCCGTCATCTCGTGGCCTTCGCGTGGCGGAATGGGGGTGTCCCACTGGACGATGCGTTCGTCCGTGTAGTTCCAGCCGTCGGGGAGGAGGTCGGTCCAGACGGGGAGGGGCGCCGGGCTCCCGTTCGCGGCGAGGACGGCGGTGACTCGAGCGGAGTCGTTCTGCTCGTGGGTCCACTCGGCCCAGACGCCGATCTCGCCGACATCCTCCCAGGCGAGGGCCGCGGCGTACAGCCCCACGCCGCGCAGGTCGCCGAGGTTGGCGAGGGTGGCCGCGACCTGCTCGGCGGAGATCATGCGGGCGTCGATCTGCTGGGCTGACGCCATGTTCAGGAGGGCTTCCCGCTCGTCCATCTCCGAGTCCACCCGCACACGCAGATCCAGCCGGGGATAGGCGGGGGACCCCGGCGCGACGACCGCGCGGCGCAGACTGGGGCGCTCCATCGTGACCTTCGGGATGTCGAGCCGCCGCTCGCCGCCGGCGCCATCGCGCGTTTCGTATCGGATGATGACGGCCGGGCGGTCGGTGGCGAAGCCGGTGAAGGTGATGCGGCCGGTGCCGGGTGTGCCGTCCGCCTTCGGGCGCATGATGGGGATGACGCGGCCGGGATAGGTGAGGTCCTGGCCGCGCGCGTTGCGGCCGAGCAGGTGGAAGAACTCGATGGTGCCGAAGTAGATCTCCTCATGGAGCGCATCCATCGGCGAGATGATCTCGTTGTCCACGCCCAGCCGGTAGTCGGGCTCGCTCAGTTCGAGGTCGACGGTAAGAATGCCGAAGAAGGGGGCGTCCGCGCCGCCGCCGCGGGGGTTCCCGTCGTGGCGGTCCATCACGTAGTCGTAGACCGCGGGCAGGGTGCGCGACTGGAAGCGGTCCCAGAAGCGCTCGGGGTCGGTGACGATGCGCTCGTGCGCGAGGGTGTCGCCGTCGGTGGTGGCGGTGAGCCACCCGGTGGTGACGCGAACCTGCTCGTAGTCCTGGAAGCGGTCGAAGTAGGGACGGAGGACCCAGGCGGGGTCGAAGGTGTCCTCCAGGATGATGCTTCCGTCCGGCGCGGTGGCCCGGACGCGGTAAATCGGGCCGTTGTCCGCCATTTCGAAGCGAATTTGGCGGACAACGAGCCCCAGATCGGCCGCGAGGACCTCGTCGATGGGGAAAATCTCGTGCAGCCAGCGCACCGGGGTCTGCATGGCCTGCTGCGGCCACTCGCCGGGCGGGTCGTTGCGGAGGAACTCGATGACGATCTCGCCGATCTCGTGTCCGGTGAGCCGCGGGGCGACCGATTCGCGCAGCCACGAGAAGCCCTGCTTGAAGGCGGACAGGACCTCGACGGTGGTGGCGTCCGGGTCTGCGCCGGCCTCGATCAGGCGGCGGCGAGCCTCTTCGGCGATGGCGCGGCGGATTTCGGGGGGCTCCGAGAGGCGGGCTTCAATGTGTGCGGGGGCGCCGGGTGTCAGGCCCGGCTCGATGCGGTCGTCGAAGGCGGACCAGAAGTGGTCGACCTCGGAGGGGAGCCTGAAGTCTTCGGTGAAGATCTCGGCCGCCTGCTGCACGTCGCGGTTGTCGATGGTGACCGTGACCTCGTCGGCGCCGAGGGCTGCTGCGCGCTCGCGCACCAGCTCCGCGAGCCCGTCGGCGGGCTTCTCGACCGACACCACGATCTCGGCCGTAGCGATATCCTCGCCCGCGAGTCCGGCGACGACCCTGTCCAGCTTGTAGAGACCGATCGCGGCCTGGCCCGCGGGGGTGCGTCCCGCAAGGGTGGCCCACAGCGCGTACTCGATGTCGTCGAAGGTGGGGTTGCCGTCGCCGCGGGCGCTCACGTTGGGGAAGACCTCGGCGATCATTCGCGTCGCGAGGGTCGCGCCCGCGTGGTCCGCCCCGCTCACCACCAGGCTCGGCTTGCTCCCGAACGCCTCCGGCACGACCTCGATCAGGCCATGGCCCGCCGGCACCTCACCCGGCGCGACCCTGCCGCTGTCGGCGAGCTCGGCCACGAGGGGGTGATCGCTCCCGACCAGCACGGTCGTCGGCTCTCTGGCCGCGGCCTCGATCTCGTCCGGCCGCCTCACGAGGGGGACGGTCAGCCCCGCGGCCTCGAGCCCCATGCGCGCGGCCAGTTCCGGCACGCCCTCAGCCCCGGCGCCCGGCACCACCACCACGTCGATCCGGTCAGGGATCTCGCCGCCGCCCAGGAAGCCGTCCGTGGTGTACAGGTTGGAGAGGTCGAGGTCGTCCTTGGCTCCGGCGCCGGGACGGGCCCCCGCTCCGCTGCTGCTCGATGCGGTCGCCATGGTGGGCAGGACGACCTGGCGCGCGCCCGATGCGACGGTGAGGGATGCGAGCCCGGGAAAGCGCAGGTCGGCCGAGTCGGGTCCGGTGGACGCCTCGCCGACGCGCTCCCAGGCCAGGAGCTGGAGGCGGTCGAGGGCGTCGGCGGCGAGGATGGCGGCCGTGGGCGCGGTCCCTGCCTGGCCGTCCTCGTCGAAGGTCAGGGTGGCGAGGAGATGGACGGGTGCTGCGGTGCGACCCGCTCCGGCGTCGTCGTCGGGCGGGCTCAGCGTCGCCTGGGTGAAGGCGATGGTGGGCGAGGGCGCCGTGCTGTCGCCGGCGCTGAGCCAGGTGGTGAGCTCGTCGGCGATGTCGGTGAGAGAGGGGCCGGAGAGCGTGCCGAGGTGGGGCAGGGAGCCGGCGACGAGACGGGCCGCGCGAAGAAGGTCGGCGTCGTCGTCGCCGAGGATGGCGAGGAAGCGGTCGCCGGAGGCGGTGGTGAGCGTGGCGACGGTGGCAGGAAGGGCCGAGGGGCCCGCCGCGCCGGGGCCGGGAACGCTGCCGCGCGAGAGGGTGGCGGGGCTGAAGTCGCCGCCGGAGAGCCCGGCTGCCGCGACGGCGCGGCCGCCGATCAGAATGCTGATCTCACCGGGCCGGGGAGCCCGCCGCAACGGCAGGTCGAGGGCCATGGTCTCGAAACCCAGCCGCGCGGCGATCTCGGCGGCGGCGGCCCGCTCGGCATCGGTGGGCTCGGGCGGGAGGATCAGAGCCGCGCCGAGGCGGTCGGGGACGCCGTCGCCGTTCTCGTCCAGGACGAGGTTGCCGGGATCGAACAGCGTGGCGAGGTCGAGGGGGTGTGGGGGGGTGGGGGCCTGTGCGGCGACGGAAGCCGGTGCGAGCACAATGGCCGCGAGGGCCGCCAGCGTGGAGAGTTGCGCGGCCAACCTGCCGCAACGTGTGGTGGCCGGACGTGACCGTGTGTTCCTGGCGTTCATGGGAGTTCTGTCAATGAGCTGGGTGGACCGGCTGGCTATCGGCTGAAACTGCTCCCAACTCGAGGTAGCCGCCAAGAACGGGTGCGATGGGGTCGGAATCGATCGCTTCGACCATAGGGTTCACGTACTCGGCCGCCAACCCGTCGAGATGACGAATCGGCGAACACTCCTGTCGCAAAGCTGTTGAGTACGTCAATGGGATTGGCGTTGCCCGAAAGAGCCAGCACGTACTATCAGACTGGCACTACAATGGCTTGCGTCAGCCCGTGCCCTCAAAACGGCTGCCCCGGTTTCGTGTCCGGCAAGGAATCCATCTCAGAGGTGTCAATGGATGACGCGCGACGAAAAGTATAGTACAAACACAGCACTTGTCGCAAATTGACTACTCTGGGACAGGCGCTCCATTCGCCAGTTCGCCGTCGGGCCGCTGGCGCCGAATGACGACTATCGGGGAGGTTCCTCCAGGAGCTCCTCGGCGACCGGCCAACCGAGGAGGCCTGGCACGGCGCCCGGATAGGGATCCAGTACACCCGCCACTACACCCTGCCGGACAGCGAACAACACAGGAACCGAGCGCCGATACTCGGCCCCATAGGTTGGAGGCTTCGCCATGGCCACGGTCGCTGGTATCCTCTGGAGACGAAGAAACCCCTCGACCAGATCCCGGTCGGCTTCCCCATCTCTGGATACTGCCACCACCGCAAAAGCAAGGTGATCCCCGTGCCTGCGCAGTAGCCGCCTCAACTCCCGGGCAGCATCGCTGAAATTGCACTGGAGGCAGCCAGCTGCGTCGAACGCCCAGATCAGGCCCGTTCCGTCTGCCAACGGACTGCTTTCAGGGATCGGGTCCCCGACGCCCAGCGGTTCGCTTGCCCAGTTCCACTCAGCGCAGCCGCAACCGCACAACGCGACCAGCATCGACAGGATCAGTGGCTTCATTGCTCATCCCTGGTGTGCCCTACGGCGCGCCTTGATCCATTGATTGGGCAGGATGGTCTTCGGATCCTGGAAATAGAAGATGTCGTTGTTCACCAGCATGAGCCGAGGAGTATCGTACAGCCGACTCTCCACTTTCCCGTCCCGGCTCATTATCAACAGATCCGCGGTCAACTCGGCCCGCCGCTTCCACCCGATCTGTACTATGAAGTCGCCATCCCCGAGAAGCCAGAGGCCGAACAATTGGGCAACGGCAACATCATCCACGTCCCGCTGCCCCTCGTCCTCGGAGACACCGAGATCATGTCCCAGAGGGATAGAGACCGTTCCAACCCGGGAGCCATCGGCGACATGGGCGTACAAAGTGTCGACCAGCGAGTACATGGCCCAGATCGTGTCTCCCGCGACCTCTACGTCAATGCCCGCAAGACTTGACGAACGGGCGAGTTCTTCCGGTGCACCCGGCATCGGGAAGAAGCTTTGTTCCAACTCCCTGGATTTCCGATTCCAGACATGGAGCAGCCTCCTCTCCCCATGTCCTTCCAGTCCGGCCAACAGGTACCGCCCGGATACCAGGGGAATCGCATCGAACACCGAAGACACGGGAATCCTGTAGGTCTCGCCTGGCCCCTCGCCGTCTGCCGGGAGAAACACAATGCGCCCCATCAGATCGGCCACAACGACCTCGCCACTCCCTGTCTCCCTGGCGGAAAAAGGCATTCCGAGCTCGCCTGGCCCCTCGCCGGCCCGCCCCAACGACTGCTTCAGTTCCCCTTGGAGACTGTACCGCCGGATTTGACTCTCTGCCGGCTCGGCCAGGAGAATGCTCCCATCGCTGGCCCCGAACACCATCGGTTGTACGAGGACCACGTCGTCAGTCTCTTGCAGAGCAACCTCTCCGGTCACTTCAAAGACGTCCTCAAAAGCGTCCCGGTCATCAGTGGCTCGCGGCCAGCCCAGGTCTTCGGCGTTCCCGTTTCTTCCCGCGTCGCAGCCGAAGCCGAAGAGGACCGTGCCGACTCCAAGGACGAC
This sequence comes from Longimicrobiales bacterium, assembly GCA_965211645.1. GTDB lineage: Bacteria > Gemmatimonadota > Gemmatimonadetes > Longimicrobiales > Gaopeijiaceae > Bin94. The sequence continues at coordinate 3,270,758 of OZ242947.1, forward strand.
TATCGCATGGCGCACCTGTGCAACCTCCTCTATCGACGACGGGCGACGATCAGTCCCAAGGACTGGTCGGCAGCTTCCTCCGCGAAATAGAAATCGCTGCCACCAGCCAACATGAGCCTCGGTCCCGCGAAGTGCTGAAACAGCCCTTTTCCGTACGAGTCGAAGACTGTGAGACCCCAACGCAACAAGCCCGTGACCCGTGACCTTCGCACCGACTGGACAGCGAACTCACCGTTCTCCAGGAGGAACAGGTCGGTCAGTTGCACGAGGTCGGTATCCCGGCCGGTCGTCTGTGAACCATGGGCGTGATCCGGAACACCAAGGGGCCAAGCCAGCGGGATCGGCACCCGGTGAACACGACGCGGCTCATCGTCACCCACGTCGAAGGCGTACACCGTGTCAGAGAAGGCGTAGACCGCCCACAACGTGTCCTGTCGCAGGGCCGCGTCGAACAAATCCAGGCCGCCAATGAAAACCGCCAAATCCTCAAAGGCAGGCCAGGGGAAGAAAGCATGGTCCTCCCGAGAAGCGGCATTCCAGAGATGAAGCACGTGCCGGCGCTCGTCACCTTCCTGAAGTCCGCGCAACACATAGCGATCGTCTCCCAGCGCCCACGCGTCGAACACCGACAACGCTGCAGGCAATACCTCAGCCGGGATATCGGTTCCCCCGTCCAAATGGTAGAGAATCACTCGCCCGGAATCGGAAACCAGCAGGTCGCCATCGGGCGTCGGCCGAGCACTGGTCGGGCTCACCAATCGAGGTCGGTCTGTTCCCCCGGACGGAAACGAACGCTGTCGCTGCCCCGCTTCGGCGATGATATGGACGGCTCTCGCCTGCGGATCCGTTATCAGCAGGGATCCGTCCATGAATGACGCTAGGTGTGTTTGACCGAGCGTAGCTGGGACGGACGGCGTGATCGAGACAGAGTCGACGATGAGGAACTCGTCATGCAGAGTGTTCAGCGGAAGGAGAGACTCCGGCTCGTCGCACCCAAAGAGCAGGGCAGCGACCCAGGTGACGATCAGCAGTCTGACGGTGCCGCTACCGGGGGCTTCGGCACAGCGTACGATCTTCGGTGACGTGCACTGCTGCGATGTGCGCAGGCGGTCATCGGGGTCCGGGATACGCCGTCCGCGCCCAACATACGAGGAGCTCAAGACGTCACTCGTCCCCGCCAACATACAAGCAACACTCTTCGTTGGAGCCGCAATCACCAGAACACCAGCACAGGAACCACAGGTCATGATGTTCGTGGTAGTGCACTTGCGCCGCGGCCCGGGTCGACGTACCCGCGTGCGTGGCAAGGCCAAAGCCGACCACCGCGACCATCCATGTTGCGATCCGAAGTACGTTCCTCAGGTTCTTCATCCTATGTCTCCTCTTGAAAGAGCATGCTGAACCTCTATGGCCCAGCGCGTGCATACTTCCTGATGCAATGGCCGTGCCGCATGGCCGACTCTCCCCGAACACGTTGTCACTTTTGCACTTGTGTCGATCTCGACGCAGAGGAGATCGGTCGCACCATGGAACCGGTGCCCTAACTCGTAGAGGCGTGCCTCAGTTTCCGACCTGGATTGGGGTGCCGATTCGTCGCAAGCGCCTGCGCGAAGCTCTCAACCAGGTAGTCCGTGCCGCCGCGGCTCCTCAGGGTCGTCGGAGGGAATCCAAGCGTGCGCCGGACGAGCCTCCTGTAGTTGGTCCGGTCCGAGAAACCCAAGGCAACGGCCACGCGTCCACCAGGCTGTCGACTCCACTCGACCAGACGTTCAACAGTAAAGACTCGCGCGAGCGAAAGGACCGTCTTGGGAGGGCGAACCCCGAGTTCGGTGCAGTGGCGATTGAGCGTTCGCGTACTCATGCCCAGGCGGGCCGCGAGCTCCGGGACGACTGCTGGTCCGATGGCCAGATCGAGGGCCTGACGAAAGACCCTGCACGCGTCGGTACACCAGACCTGCCCCACTCGGTCGAGAAGCTGCTGTATCCGTGGTGCGTCGATGCTTCGGAGAATGATGGTGTCCAAGGTGGCGAAGTCGTCGTTCACCCCAGGCTGCAGACGGGTTGGTAAGGCGATGTTGGCGTTGGCCAATTGACGGTGCCGCATCCTGTTCAGTCGGGTGTAGGAGATCAGAGGAGTCGATGGCTGGCGAAGACGGAACGCCTTGAGCCGCTTCGTTGAAGACGTTTCACGGTAGTCCGCGAAGAAGGGGTCGACCACCACCGGCGAACCAGGACTTCCTCCGGCGAGATCCGCAAGCTCAAGCCAGCTATTGGCGAAAACGACCGGCCCGATAATCCGGGACGCGTTACCCGCATGAACGGCCACACGAATCCGCTCCCGACATTGACGGCTCCCGAGAAGAGCGAGCAGCGGTGGGGTGGGTTGCCTGCTCAGGCTGGCACCGTCTCGTTCAGCGAGGGGTAGAGATGGGCGATCAGCATGACCCCGATCGCGCCCAGCAGGCTCACGGCCGCAGCCGAGAGGAGGTTGATTGGTACACCACCCAAGGGGCTGACGATCATGAGACCGGCGGCGAGACAGACCCAGGAGGTGACAAAGACACCTGCTTGCCCGGGCTCGACCACCAACCTGGTTGGACCTGCCAGACTGGGAGTTGGGGCCGTGGGTGGCTCGAGCATTGCCTTTACGATCTCCTGCACCTGCGCTTCGGGTATCGCCGCGCGCACCCGAACCTCCCGCCGGATCCCGGCAAGAATACGTGCCATCTCCAATTCGAGATCGGTGTCTGTCAGATCTTTCAACGGCCGTTCCGCGTGATCGTCGCCCGGGCTGACGGCTGTAACGATCCGGTCAAGGGTATGGGGATCCATTGTGGCTGGGCCCTGGAGACGAAGCAGGCGCAGATTCAGAGTGCTGCGCAGTCGCCACGCGAGAGAACCGACGAGGATCAGAGGAATGGCCAGCGGGCCGACGACGATCCAGTAGGCGGGGGCGGCGCCTTGTTGGATCAGGTTTGATGTGGCAAGCAAGGGAAGCAGAAAGGAAACGATCAGAGCCAGGCATGCCAGCCATCTTGAAGCGTTGCGGTGCCTGCGACGCGAAGTTGTGGTAGCCTGACCGATCAGGGCGCCCGCCACGCCGGAACAGAGCACGAAGAGCCCTATGGCCAATGGGGCCAGCAGCCTTGTCGTTGCGAGCGCTTCGTAGGAAGGGAGCGCGTTTTCAGGAGTTGAGTCCAGCGCTCTCGGCATCAGAGATACCGCTAGACGTGGCCCCAATGTTGAGAGGGAAAACGCGGTGACAGCAAAGAATGCCTGGATACCCCAACCAGAGACATTCCTGGCAGAGGCTTTACCTGAGAACGGACGAAACCGCTCCAGCGCTGCGGCAAATACTGCCGGCGAGATGAGAAAGGAAAGCGCAACCGTTGTCGGCCCAAATGCCATCAGGAGTCTGTCCTGAACCGCCAAGCCGCTTTCCGGCCCCGGGAAGGCACCCCAAAGGTAGAGAATGTAGAGTCCCGACAGTCCAATGAACCAGGCACCGGCCACCCGACCGAAGCTGGCCGAGCCATACTTTTCTTCGGAGTTGTCCTGTAACCTCACCGGCGTGTCGGCATCCAATCCAATCTCCCCCCCTGTTACTTGTCGGCGCTAGCAATCGACAACAAAGTGGCCCGCACGAGCTTGGTCCGCGACTGAACGACCAGAGACCAGAGGGTCCAGTGCGAAACATCCATTCAGAATTCCTGGCAATGCTCTTGCCCCAGACAGTCCCACGTGAAGATGCAACAGAAGTAGCAGCAGTAGTCCGAACCGGCCGCGGTCCCCTTGCAGCAATGGAAGAAAATGCCCCCCGAACTTGCCGCTGCAGCCGCTCTGCCGGGTGCCGCCAGCATCATGGGCAGCAGCACCAGGTTGGCGACGAGGGCGAGCAGTATCCAGGTTCTTTTGCTCTTGATTGTCTTCTTGCTCATGGTTGGGTTCCTCCCAGGTTCTGAGTGAAGTTGGGACTGACTGAAACACTGACCGCCGACGGGTCCGGGTCGACTGTTGGCGGGAGTATGACTTTGGCCAGGCGCTGATACCCGAGGGAATCGACCAGGACGCCGACGGCCTGCGAATCCGATATTCGATGCGGATTGAAGTCAGCGGGGAACAGCACCCTCGAGAAGGCGGTGACCTCGCTGCCGAGGGCGATGGTGCGCCACACTGGGCCATACCCCAGGGGATGACCATCGGGGTCGAACTCCTGGATCCACACCTGGTCGGGCGAGCACTTGAGGTCGACAGCGAGGGGCTCTTCGGCCGCGAAAAGACCTTGCAGGGCACGTGCTGTCTTGGCGGCGTGGTCCAGGATTTCGGACTCGGCAACATCCCGGTCCCCAACCTCGGCCCTGATCCGGGAGACCAGATACGCGAGCCGGGACTCCTGGCTCAGGGCGTCGGACTCCCACGGTAGCGGGATTGCCCTGAGGATCTGCCCGGCGCGCGACACCATCAGCAGCTGCCGAGCGACCGGATCGAGGACCGCGATGCGCCCATCCGGACAGCCGTCCCACAGCGGGACGGGCGCCAGTAAGGAGGCGGTCGAACGATGTGAAGCCCCGGGAAGATCGCGGGCGAAATCAATGATGGTCAGCAATTCTCCCGCGTCGTCGGACACGAGAATCAGCCGGCCGGTCCAGAGGTCGCCGCCGTGGCTCACACCGGAGTCGTAGCGTGGTACCACCATCGCGCGCGGAACCCTGAAGGCACGGAATGGATGGCCGAAGGTGACAGTCGCGATATCCGACCGGACCGTGCCGAGTGTCGGCGCCCGCGACGATGACAGGAACTGACCCTGGTTGGAGAAGGAAAGGGCCGCAGGGGACCCGGGGTCCCAGAGGGTCACGGAGCCGGGATGCGGGCCGGGCCATACGGACACCGGAAAGCGCAGTTCGCCGGGCCCCCCGCCCTTCGCCCCGAATCTGGCACTCAACCCTCCTGTCAATTCGAAGCCGTGGACATGGGGAGCGGCCGTCGTGAGCGCCCAGATCGTGCCGTCGAGGTCAACAACATCCCTGACCCCCCAGAGGGCTTCATCGCCGGTAGACAATACACTGAGCGCCCTCTCGCCAATCTGCACCAGCGGAATGTCGGACGACTGCGGATTGCTGCATGCCGATCCCACGAGGATCGTCACCGCGGCAACGCAGGCTCGGTGACGGCTCATTCCAAACCCCCGATTCCGTACTGCGTGCTACCGGACGAGATGGCGGCCACGGCCTGCTCGACCCGTTCCAACTCGCTCCCGTGGCCCTGAAAGCGAAGGATCCCATTCCAATCGAAGACGAACAACCAGGGTGTCTTCGATATCAGGGAGTATTCGCGGTCGGTGAACGTCAGCTGAGGAACACTGAGCAAGTCGACCGTCCAGCCATGGCTTGAAGCGTAGGTCGTCGCCGGTCCGTGCAGGTCGCCAGTGACCGCGACCCGGCGAACCGTCGGATCGGCGTTGACGAAATGACTGGCCCATTTGGGTGCCACGGCATCGCAGTGCGCACATTCCGGATGGAAAGCGTAGAGCACGGTGATCGTACCCAGATCGGCAGTGAGCGGAATGCTCGTGGAGGTGCCGTCCGCAACCTGGCCCGACAGGGAGTCCAGCGTATCCCCGACAAGCACTGCGGGGGCTGCTGTCACCGGATCCTTCGCGTCCGTTGAGTATCCGACCACTACAAGGGTTTGCGCGAGCACACCGCAGACCAGCAGTGTCAGCAAGAGGTTCTGGTGTCGCTTCATTCTCGGTTCGGGGTGGGTTGCCTGGGCTGAATGGGAGTACCGAGTGGGTTACGCTTCAATTAATGCCGGCACACCCTTCCTTGGGGGGTCCTTTTGCGCCATTGTCTCTGATCATGTGCCGAAAAGGGAGTCAGCGGCGGTAAAAGGTCTTCGACACGTCGCCATACGCCCCCAGGCGCAACTCCTCGCCAACCCGTTGGTTGACGGGATCCCGCGGCCCCCGGAGAGCTGTGTCCAGTTCGAGCACCAAGGCAACGATGGCGTCGTGAACCTGGGTCATCGCTGCCGGATCGACCTGCTCGATGGTGTCGTCAGCCGTATGCAGGACCTGCAGGAGATCGGGCAGGAAGCCCGGACGGAGCCCGGACTGGGGGCCCGCATTGAGGATGAGCCACAACTGATGCGAGGTGACTGGCGCGAGCATTCCAATCGAGACGGCGGGGATTCCCGCGGCCTGGAAGGAGCGATCGTCGCTGGGGGGATACTGGGGGAAACCCATACATGTGATCGAAGCTTTGGCACAGACGATGCGGAGACTGCGGTGGACCACGTCGTTTCCATCGTGGGCCGTCGGCCCGTAGATCAGGACGCCGTCGTCAGCGACCACGTCGACGTTGACCATTGCGGCGATGCGGTCTCTGTCGTCGTCCTGAACGAAGGCACGAGAGCCAAGTAGTCCGACCTCCTCCAGGTCGAAGAGCACCACTCTCACGCGATGGTGCAGCCTGTGTCTTCGCAGGGTCTCGGCCAACCTGGTGAGGACGATCGCCGCCGCGCCATTGTCCACGGCGCCACCGACAACCTCACCGCTTCGAAGGCGGACCACATCGTAATGTGCGCCAACGACGATATCGCGGCTCCCTTGGCCGACCGTCACGATCAGGTTTCTGCCGGTTTCTCTCGCTTCCCGATCAGTCGCTGTATTACGGAATTCCTGGATCTCAGGATCAAACCCACGCTCTCGGAGCAGGTGAAGCAGAGTGTCTCCACGCTCCACGCTCTCGCGAGTCACGATGCGAGCGAGGTCCTCACGAATACCGGCCAACGTGCTTGCCAGTGGTCTGCCGGGACTCGCGGGACTGCCGGGGCCGGGGCCGGGGGGCGCCGAGCAGGCCATTGTCACGCATGAGTAGAGCGCGACGGACAACACCAAACGGCACCAGCTTCTCCGGTTGGGACGGTGGTTGCCGGATGCAGGCCATTCCTTGCCTGGCGAGGCACCGCCCACGGCGCTACGCGAAACCGGATCGAATCGGCTTGGGTACACTTGCACCACCTTTGTGCTAAGAGCGTCTACTCGTAGGGCATGAAGTCAGAATTGAGAATATGATTCGGATCGCATCGTTGCTTAAGCCTGGTCACAGCCGGCCATGATTCCCCATAGTGAAGCATCCAACCTGACTTCCCCAAAGCAATACAGCCAATCGGATAGTGTTTTCCATCCCCGTTCTGGACGCACTTTCCAAAACTCCTCATTAAACCCCGATACTCTGACTCCTGAGTCTTGTGGAATCTTGGAGAAGAACCAAAAACGAATACAACATCGTCGTCCGGCACCTTCAATAGCGGCTTGGCGAAGTCACATCGGTACGCAGGCAGCAAATAGTACTCGACTGTGCCCAAACCGGTTGAGCTTCGGGTGAAGATGCGCATGATGTCGGCTATGCTGTGTTCCGCGTTCCTGGATGGCAGAATGCAGTGAAACCCTGGGTCCACGACAGACCTGTCCCACTGGGACTTGGATAGGCGCCTGCCCAGGGTCGAAAGAACGAGTTCTCTTGTATCCATTTCCGCCACGTGCGTGGCGACGCTGCCGCCGGTTAGCGCTGAGATGGGTGTATCGTGGACGTCCATGCATCGGTCGAACTCAACGGTACAGCACAAGACATACCGAGTGTCAGCTGTCGCAGATCCCACTATGGTGCCGCACAAATCACGAACGCCTGGACAGCCCATGGACATTATGTGCAGAATGGTATCGATGAACTGTTGTAGACTGTTGCAGATAGCAGTAAACATCGCCGTTCTCGGTTTGAACCGGCGAATGGGAATCTCAAGCTTGGTTATGACACCAAATTGCCCCAGCCCACAGAGAACATGATCAAAGAACTCCGTATTGCTGCCAGTGGAGCACCACGCGACGTCGCCAGTAGGCAGTACCACTTCAAGACCGAGACAAATGTCGGCCTGCGAACCATGCCGAAAACTCGTGGAACCGATACCGCCGACAGAATGGGTGCCGCCAATTGTGGTATCAGGATTCGTTGTCATGACAGGTGGCAGGTATCCCATCGTGAGGGTCCTTTTCACAAAGTCGGCCCAGCGCACGCCCGATTCTACAAGAGCCCGATTCTCATCCGGATTGATTTCAACTATTGAGTTCATTCGGTGAGTTCTCAGGACGATTCCTTCGGTATTAAGCGACTGGCCTCCCTGCGTGTGCGATGCGCCCTGCGTGGAAACCGGTATGCGCTCGAGATTGGCATACTCCAATAGCTCGGCAATGTCGTGTGTGTCGTTGGGGAACGCAACCAGACCGGGCATTCTTGTGACAACGCGGCCAAAGTCGAAACTTGCTTCAGAAAGAACCTCGGGTGCATTCGTGACCCTGCCTCGCATGGATTGTTCGAGGTGAGCGATGGCCACTGCGGCATCATACATGGGACTTGCGCCGGGTGAGCCCGAGTGTTGCCAGCGACTCCACGGTTTCGTTGGCCAGCGCCAGAATCCGTGTAGCCAAGTGGTGGTTTTCGGAGTTTGATGGAGCTGGCATGGAATCGAGAGCCGCCACCCCGTGAGCCGCGCTGCGCACCAGATGCTGGAGAACACGAAAAGCGCCCGCTGAGAGGCAAGGGTTTCCACGGTAGCTATGCAGGCGCCCGTCGGGACGAATCGCGCCTTCGCGGTCGAGTCCCATGAACCGGAGGAACCACTTGGCACGGAAAGACCCCGTCGCAACGGAGAGTCCGACGTAGTCGGCTATGAGCTCGTCATGGAGAGAGTTGCTCATGCTCCCGAGGACACGTCGCGTGAAGTAGTGGGCGCACTCATGCTCGAGGCGGATGCGGAGCGAAAGGTGTCGCCATGTCGAGTCCGGGATCCCCAGGTCGGTGGCAGGCACGGCGCTGTACGGACCGGCGCTCAAAAGGATGAATCGGTCCTGGTAAAGCTCCTTTCTGGGGATCAGACCTTTCAGTTCTGCCTGCCACTCGGCGTCGGTGCCGGGCGGGTGACCAGCCGCCCGGCGGTCTCGAATGCGATGCACGCGATCCCAGTTGTTGTAGCCGGAGACGACGCAGGCGCCTTGTCCTTCCGGGATCGGGTGGGGTTGATTTCGGTGCACCAGCGCACGGACTAGCGCTACGAAGTCGCTCCGCTCCTCGGCGATCAATACGGGGATTCGGCCGGCAGGGGTAGGGTGTAGCAGAAGTCGCAGTCTGCTTGGAGCACGCAAACACAGTCCGCTGCTCGGCTCTGGTGTGCCAGAGAGGTTGCCCTGCCTCGTCGCGGCGCGATAGGCCCTGCTCTCACCAATGTCCTCAGCGATCGGAAAACGCAGCTGCACGAGCTTGTCGCGGAGGCAGGGCCAGACGCCGCGCTCCGCCGACTCGGCCACATAGTCCGACCATGTTGCAACGAAGGGCTCGTCGTCGAGTGGAAAACGCCGACCGTGTGCATGGGCGAGATCGAACGTCGGGTCGGTATAGCGCAGCAGTTCTTCAATCTCGCCATTGCGGGCGCCGTGCTCCCGAAGGACCGTAATTCTGTCTGCGATCCTCACGATGTGCGGTCTCGCGCTGGCACGCTCTGGGCACCTGAATCGGGGTGCCCCTGTTGCAGATAGGTGAACTTGCCCCCGCGCACCACAAGTCGAATGATGTGCCGGTCGAGCAGTTCGCCTCGCTCGTCGAAGCGAAAGTGCCCGGTCACGCCGCGCCACTCCGTGCGACGAAGCGCTTCGGACACGTCGGCAGGTGCCAGAGTGCGGGCAGACTGCATGGCCTGGGCCAGTAGCCAAAGCGCGTCGTATGCGAGTGCGGACGTGACATCCGGACCGACATCGTAGGCCGTTCGGAATCGCTCGACGAACTCCGAAACTTCCTCTCGAGGCTCCTCAGGATGAAAGAAAGAGGCGACGACTGTCCCTTCTACCGCATCGCCCCCCTCCGCGACCAGACCGGGGGTGCTCATTGCGTCCGATCCGAGCACCGGAGTATGTATGGCGGCGGCGCGAATTGCGGCAATGATGCGACCCGCCAAGGGCACCTCCCCGGCCAGGAAGATTACGTCCGGATTCGAATTCCCCCATGCCTTCAAAACCGGTTCCAGGCTGCGCGGTGACAACTCCTGATTGGCGTCATAGGAGTGCCGGGCCAGCACCTCGAGGTTGCCGCGCTGATACCGTTCCTCGAACGCATTTGCGAGAGCGCGTCCGTATTCGTTGCGTACGTAGTAAATGACGGCGCGTCGATAGCCTTGTCCCGCCGCGTAGTCTGCCATCTGCTGCCCGATCGCCTGGTCGGTCAGCGTGGCCCTGAAGACCCGGGCATAGTTCCGCGACGTCAGCTCGGCCGACGTCGACGCGGGCGATACGAGCGGTAGGCCCGCGAGGTCGTATATCGCGGCGGCGGGTACGGTTATGTACGACTGGAGGTGCCCGATCACTGCCATTACCTGAGGGTCTTCGGCCAGCTGCTGAGCGATGAGGCGTCCTTGATTGACGGACTGCCGATCATCAGGCCGGATCAAGCGGATCCGTCGCCCATCGATTCCGCCCCCCTCGTTGATTTCCTTGACGGCCAGGTCGAGTCCCTCGGCGTAACGCAATTCGCCGCCGCGTGCTTCCCAGGGCCACGGTGCGGCAACAATGATATCTCCGTTACCGGCGGCCGTCCGGGCACGCTCCTCGGCCGGAGATCCACCCATTGTGCATGCGGTCAGAGTCCACGCTACCCCGAGGGCTCCGACCAGACTTCCATATTGCATACCTGCCTCCTTCAGGCCATCTGGCGGTGAGCGAGCATCGCGAACAGGCCATCTCCGAGCATGAGTTCATCATATTGGCCACTCTCTACGATCCGACCGCGCTCGATGACGTGAATCCTGTCTGCATGGCGAATGGTGCTGAGGCGATGCGCTACGACGATTCGTGTCGCACGCAAACGCTTGAGGCTTGTACTCACGATTGCCTGCGTACGGTTATCGAGGGCGCTGGTCGCTTCGTCGAAAAAAATGAGCCGGGGCTTCTTGACGAGGGCTCTCGCGATCATCAAGCGTTGCCGCTGGCCTCCCGACAACGTACTTCCGCCTTGACTCACCACGGTGTGCATCCCCATGGGCATGCACCGAATGTCGTCAGCCAGACCCGCGGCTTCTGCTGCGTCCCATACCTGGTCGATCGAAGCTCCACTGGAACCGGCGATGTTGTTGAAGATGTCCCCGGACATCAGGCGACTGTCCTGCAGGACCACACCTATCTGGCTCCTCACCGCCTGGGCGTCGATTCCTTCGAGGTCGTGACCGTCGTAGTACACCGCACCCGACTCGGGGCTCTCGAACCCGAGAAGCAGCCGTAGCAAAGTGGATTTCCCGGATCCTGACGGCCCCACGAACGCGACATACTCTCCGGGCTCCAGTTCGAGCGAGATGTCGCGAATGACGGGCGGCGAATCGGTCTGGTAGCGGAACCGTAAGTGCTGGATCTCTATTCCGCCCTTCAACTGGCCCGGATTGGCCTTTCCGAGGTGCACTTCCGGAACGCTCTCCAAAACGGGTTTTGCCTGCTCGTACAGCGGGACTACCGCCAGTGCCGTGATTGCCCCTGTAGTGGCTCCCAGCACACCGGCGAGGCAGGTCGCGTATGCGGACATGAAGGCGAGAAAATCGCCGGTTCTCAGCTCGATACCCTCGGCAACAATTGGTAGGGCGACTGCGTAAAGGACCGCGATCGAAAGCGTCGGATACCCCACGTTGAACGCCATCAGGGCGTTCGCGATGGTTCGTACCTTGAACTGAACGCGTCGCTGTTCGGAAAAGCGCCGGGCCCAGATGGCAAAGGCCTGGGGTTCGGCACCTCCGCTCTTCAGCTTCGAGATGCTGCTCAGGAACTGCAATACCCTGCCGGTGATGCGGTTCCGCAACGCGGCAACCCGGCGCTCGTCACGCATTCGGAAGCGTCCGGCGACAGCCGCCGCCAGGATCGCGATGGCGAGAAGGAGGGAGGCCCAGAGCGCGAGAGTAGTATTGAAATAGAACAGGAGGGCGTATTGAATGAGAGCCATTCCGCCTCCCATCAGTGCCCGAACGGTGGCACCGGACAGAATCTGACGAATGCCGTCGATGCCCATGGCCCGACTTGCGAGCTCGCCAGCCTCGAATCCCCGAAAAAACGGAGGCGGCAGCGCAAGCAACCGGTCCCAGACCGCACTCTGGGTGGCCTCACCCATCTTGCCCTCAATACGAATCAGGGCCACGGCTCGCAGGAGGTTGAACGCCGCAATGGCGACCGAGATGAGGAGCAGCCCCAGCACCAACTGGAGCAATGCAGATCTGTCAGCCCCCGGGATGATGTCATTAAAGATCTTTGCGGTGGCGAGGGGGGTTACCAGCGAGAGCAATCCGGCTGCGACGGTCATCCCCGCGACGGTCACAACGTCCCGGTGTGATCGAGACAGTCCGAAGGACACAACATCCCGGAGGCCCAGCTTGCGTTCCGGGAACGGACGGTAGAGCAGGTGGGCCCGCGGATCGATTGAGCGCGCGACCTCTTCAGTCACGCGTTGCGAGGTCCCGTTGACGGGATCGTGAGCGATGTAATCCGATGGCGAGTCGGGAATCAGAGCGATGGGCCGTCCTGACTCTCTCAGGCGTCCGAGAAGGGGGCCTCCATCGGCCCTCCACCATTCACCTCGCAGGAGCACGCTACGTGTGCGAACGCGAGACGCACGGGCGATGCTGGCCAAATCGTTCGGAGGACCATCAGAGCGGGACGGAGGAGCGGTGATGTTGAGATGTGCCGCTAGCCCCACCATTTGGAATGCGTCGAGCAGTACGTCGCCGGGATCTTTGCGGATCCCATCGGGCGCGGCATCGGCACCGGTTTTGTCGGCCGATATACTCAGCGTAGTCGCGAGAATGCCGAAGGCAGTGCTCAGAGCCTGGCCCTTGGACCGGGCACGCTCGTCCATTCGTCTTCGGTCGCGGGCCAGGTCCGCCTCGCGGAGCTCCTCTGCACACTGCAGGGTTAGAGTGTGAAGCTGGTCGAGTCCGCGCCACATTTCGTCGGTCCCGACGATGTCGGGAGTATCCGTCAGCTTGATCCGGCTCAGATCCTTCGGCTGGATCCACGCACCGCGCGAGAGCGGAATGGTACCACAGCCGTTGATCACAAGGTCATCATTGCCCAGTAGTTGAGACCGCCCCATCTCGTGCCGGATCCAAAGCACGTTCTTTCGGGGCCGAAGCAGAGAATCAGCCGCGACCGTATGCGTGCCGGATTCCAGTTCCAGGCAATCCTCTGGTGCGGTCCCGCCAGTCAAGCTCATGCACAGCGCGTCGATCCACTCGTCCAGAAGTGCCCCGAGCCGGTTCTTTTCCGAAGGATCCGTAGCAACTTCGTGCAGGTCGGCTCGCGTTAGCGCACGCAGCTTCGTTCCCGACCGGCCCACCCCGAGCAAGCCGATTCGGAGGTGATTCGACTCATGCGGCAGTCCGACCAGGACTTGGCCAACGCCTGCCCGGAACAGGTGCTTGCGTGCACCAGCAACCTGGTTTCCGTCCAGGGGAACCGCGAAGACATCTACGCGGCCTGCCACTACGTACCAAGCCAGTTCGCCCTGGATCACGAACGGCGCATCGCTGCCGACGTGTAACGTTCTGCCCCGCAGGGCCAATGCACTTTTCTTGGGTCGAGGGCGCTTCCGGTCCAACATTCGTCAGGCAATCAGTTTGGCGTAGGGTCCGTCGAGGTCGCACATCTCGGCGTGTGTGCCGCGCTGGACGATCTCTCCTCGATCGAGAACGATGATCTCATCGCAGTCCCGAATCGTGCTCAGGCGATGAGCCACCAACAAGCAGGTGCAGCCTCTACGACGAAGGTTGTCGTCGATGGTCATTTCGGTGGCGGGATCCAACGCGCTCGTCGCCTCATCGAGCACCAGAATTGACGGATTGGTAGCGAGTGCGCGGGCAATCTCCAGACGCTGCCTTTGACCCCCGCTAAAGTTGCGACCGCCCTCCTGCAGGGTACTTGCGTAGCCACCGGGTCGCATGGTCACCTCATCGTGCATGCCGGCGTCTCTAGCCGCGAGATGCACGTCGGCGTCGGACACCGTGCCATCCCATAGCGTGAGATTCTCCCGGATGGTGTCCTGGAAAAGAAAGATGTCCTGATCGACGATTCCCAGGGAGTTGTCCAACACGCTGCGGGGGATCTCATCGCGCTGGCGCCCATCGAAGAGAATCTCTCCCTCCCAGGGTTCGTACAGGCCCGCGACAAGCCGTGCGACAGTCGACTTGCCGCTGCCCGACGCTCCCACGAGCGCAACGCGCTGTCCGGGAGCGAGTTCGAGACTGAAGCCGTCGATGAGCGGTGCATCCAGCGGACTGTATCCGAAGCGTACATTCCGCAATTCCAAGCGGCCCGTAAGCTTCGCCGGAGTGGCCGCGATGGGGCTTGCGGCGTTCACATCGACCTCCGAAATCGCATCCTCATCTCTGCCGCGCGGTGCGCCGGGGGCGCAGGGGTCGGGCTCTGCCCGGAGAACGTCGTCCAGCCGCTTGAGGTCGCCTTCCGCCTCCTGGAGCTTTCCGCCGAGGTTCACCATCACATTGACGGGGATGACGAAGGCCAACATCAGTGCCTGGAAAGCGACGAGCATTCCCATTGTCAGGTGCCCGTCCATGACACGCAGCCCACCGATCCCCATGATCAGCGCGGTGTTGACGGCCAGGAGAAAGGGAGGAATCGTGGCAACCAGTTGCGTCGTAAGTGCGAGTTGCTGGCTCGAGTTGATGAACTTGGCTTGATATCCCGCCCACCGGGCGAAGAAATCCGACTCCGACCCCGTCGCCTTGAGCGTCTCGATGGTTTGCAGGCCGCCCATCGCCGCTCCCATTACTCTCCCTCGATCGTGCAGCATCCGCTGGTTGAGATCGACACGTCGCCGTGCGAAGTACTTGAGCACCGTAAGATTCAGCGTCACTACGCCGATGCTGACCATGGTGAGCACGACATCGTACTGAAGCATCAATGCGGCGTAGAAGGCTATAACGATCGCGTTCAGCAGATTGGTGGCGAGGTCACCGGAAAGGAGCGTTGCTACCTTGTCGTTGATCCCAACCCGATTCGTGAGGTCTCCTGCATGACGTTGCGTGAAGAATCGCATCGGCAGGCGCAGCACGTGCCAGACGAACCGACTCGACATCTGGATCGTGAGCTTGGTTTCCAACCGTAGTAGATAGTGCTGTCGCAGCCATATCAACGCTGTCTGCACGACCGCGGTGAGACACATGATGATCAGCAGGGGTCGCAACCAGGCAGAGAGACCGCGGACGAGCACATCATCCACAAAGACTCGCTGAAACGTCGGGACGAGAATGCCTGGCAGCACCAGCCCGAGGCCGGCTAGCACGACATAGGCGAGACCCATACCGGAGCCGGTCAAGCGAGGCTGAAGACTGGCCAGCAACCCGACGCTGTGGCCGCCGCGCTTGAAGGACGATGTGGGCCGGAAGGTGAGGGCAACCCCGGTAAAGGCCTCATCGAACTCCGCCACAGTCACGCGAACCGGTCCTCTCGCCGGGTCGTTGAGTCGTACCCACCCGCCGCGCGACCCCTCGACAACCACGAAGTGATTGAAGTTCCAATGCGCGATGGCCGGGAGGTCCATGCCCAGGAGGTGTTTGGGTTCAGTGCGGAAACCCTTCGCCTCCAGGCCGAACCGCCGGGCGGCCGTCAGCATGTTGCTCGCCTTGCTGCCGTCTCGCGAGACGCCGCACTCGATACGGAGCTCCTCGAGGGGCACGACGCGACCGTGGTATCCCAGGATCATCGCCAGGGCCGCAGCGCCGCATTCGACCGCCTCCATCTGGAGGACGGTCGGCACCCGGGGAACGGGTCGCAGAACACGATGGACCGAAACCCACTGCGTTCGGACCCACGCCAGGAGGCCAGATACGGGCGAGCGCCTCACTGTTACATTCCGGTCCAGCGGCGGAACAGGGGGATCACCCTGGAAATGGGCTTTTGCTCCGCAATGATGATCTGTGCGCCAGCCGTGGTACCGCTCTGTATTTCTATCGCCGGGCCGCCGGACGAGGTCCATCGGTACTGACTGACCGTGGTCGGATCCACGGTCAACCGGGCATGGATCTCGTATGGCGCTCCGCCTCCCGAGAGTTCTCTCACGAGTTGCTCGTTCTTGAGCACGCGCAGCATGCCGCGGTGGGAAGCCGGAAAGCTGGAAACGAAGGTCACCTCGCCCAGCATCATGCCGAATTCCTCCTGCCGCACCGTGGAGGGTGCCACGTGAATCTCCATCCCGGGCCGGACCATCTTTCCATAGAAGGAGGGCACATATACGATGGCGATCAGGTCATGTACGTCGGGACCGTCGCGATCCAGGCTGAGGATGGGCGCGCCGCTCGGGAGGACCTGGCCCTGATCGATCATGACCTCGAGCACGCGTCCGGTGTACGGTGACACCACCTGCGACGCATGGCGGAACTGTCGGTCGAGTTCACCGACCTCATTGTTGAGGCGGTCGAGTGCAAGCTGAGAGGTGCGAATCCGCTCCATACCCTGATTGCGGATCGAGAGCCGCTGCACCTCGATCTGTTCCGCCTGGATGTGACCGTTGCGTATCTGCTGCTTCAGAGATTCGTATTGCTGTCGCGCTGCGAGCAGCACGGTGCGCGTCACGAGACCCTGAATGACCAGTTGTTCCTGTGCTGCTATCCGCTCTTCCACGAGCGCGAGGCTGGCTTGGTTGGCCTCAAGGGTCCGCGCAATGTCTTCCCGTTGCTGCTCGAGATTCTGTAGCCGCAGGCGAACGTCTTCCTCCACGAAAACGACCGTCTGATCGTGCTCTTCTCTCTGCGCGTCCAGGCGCTCTCGGGCATTCTGAAGTTGATCGGAGAGGTCGGGCTGCGCGACCCAGGTGATCACCTCCCCTTCGCTGACACTGTCGCCGGGGGCGACGGGGATATCAGCTACTTGCCCCGTGGCGGGGGCAACGACCGAGAGGACACCGCCGCTGCGAACCAACATGCCCTGCCCGATGACCCTCTCCGACAGACTCCCGGCCACACTCCAGGTCACTGTGCCGACGAGGATCAAGCCGATAGTCGCGAGTGCGATCCAACCGCGTGGGCTGGTCACGGTCATGATCTGGTCAAGCTGTTCCGGTGATGCGAGCCGGTCGAGAGAAGCCTGCCGGAAGATGCGACTCTTTTGCATAACGCTACCCTCCGGCTGGGGAGGGAATGGTGTATAGGCGTTCGACGACCGGGATCCCGTCCGACTGCAGGAGCGTCCCCGTTTGGTACCTGAGGTCCGCGAGAGCGATGGCGTACTTCAGTTGCGCCGCCACTTCGGCCAGGAGAGCGCTGGTCAGGTTGTCCTCTGCCAGAATCACGTCGAACAGGGTAGCTGAACCAAGTCTGTGCTTCACGCGCTCGTTCTCGACGGTCGTCCGGCTCAGCCGTACGGCCTCGGTGACTTCCATAACCGATCTGGAGTTTCGCTGAACTCCTTCGAGGCCTACCTCGACATCGACGGCGACTTGGCGCGCGAGATCCTGCTCTGCCGTCCACGCCTCTTCGTGCTGGGCAGAGCGCTGCAGGAGGTTCCCAAGCGCTCGGTCGTTGGAGAACCGTGCCTCCCATTGGAAGCCGACGGACATGTTGACGCCTCGAACGTTACTGACAAGCGAACTGTAGAGAGGATCGTAGCCAGGCCCCTGGCCGATGCCGGTATAGCCTGTGGACAGGAATAGGTCGAGACCGCGGCGGGTTTCCTGGCGCGCGGTCTCTGCCACAACGGCGCTGGCTGCGGTCAGGTCACCCGCAGCGGCAAGGTCCGCCCGATTGCCGAGTGCGAGCGTGACCAGAGATTGCCGCAATGGCTCCGGCAAGCTTACACGCGCGGGTCGCGGTAGCGTCTCTACCGGACGCCCGAGTTGGAGCACCTGCTCCTTGGGGAGCCCCATCACCAAGCCGAGATCTGCACGGCTGACGACAACAGCCTGCTCCGCTGTCAGCACCGCTCCCCGCTTCACCGCCAGGTTGCCTCGAACGTGATTCAGGTCGGCGGACGGACGTTCGCCAGCGCCGACGAGGACCTCGGTCTCGCGGACCAGGTTGAGCGCCCGTTCCGCGGAGGCTCGCTGGACTTCGAGGCGAGCGAGGGACGCCACGTACCGCCAGTAGGCAGTAATGGCGCCAAACACGGCCAGGGACCGCGCATGTCGATAAGCCTGTTTGTCAGCTTCCAGAAGGCGGGCGACCGTCGTCTGGGAACTCCGGATCAACGAGCCACCTCGGTTGCGCAGCAAAGGAACCGCGAGGTCGAAACGAACCGACGCCTTGGAGTAGGGGGTAACAGCATTAACCGCCAGGTGACTCACCTGGACTTGGGGCGCGACGGTGATGCCAGACCGAAAGGTCTTCTCCAGCGCTACCCTGTAGGCCGTAGTGTTCTGCTTCAGCGCGGGGGGGTGCAGTTCGCTTGATGGCACCCCCGCACGCACATCGCGCGCTCTCGATATTGATGTAGTGAAGCGGGAATCGAACGTGCCCGCAGTTGCCTGTAGCTCTCCTTGCCGTGCGCGTTGACGCAGGGCTTTGCGCTCAAGCGGGAAGCTGTGTTCCAGAGTCGTGTTCAGGACGTACTCCAGGGAGACGGCCGCTGGTGTGGCCTCGACATCAGGCACGGAGTCCCTCTCCTGTGCCCCCAGGACGCTGCCTCCGCACGCAACGAGCGCTGGGAACACCAGGGAATTGCATCTCCTCCAGTTGGGTACCCAGGAGCACGAGGGGTGGGAGAACAGCATCACTTGACCAGACCGGGGCTCACAGGCGTGGCCCCTTCGCTTGACTCTACCGTCGTTGTGTCGGAGTCGGTCGGGGGCTTGATCCAGGTCCGCTGGAGGCCGCCCACAACGTGCTCCAACTCGTCCTGGTCCAACTCGATCGCCGTCCTCCTGTCGCGCTCGGTCGCTGTAACTCCATCTGCATACAAATCGTCCATTGGATCAACCTCACTCTTTCGGAAGAGGCAGGAATTCGGGGGCTTCCAACTCCTGGCGCGCCAACCTGTTGCGACTTCCGACGAAACGCGGCAGCACGACTAGTGCGTCTATCCCGGGAGGACGCTCGATGAACCGAATCTCGAACGACTCCGGTATCTGGATCGCGCGGCGAGCGAAGAGCGCAGATCTTGGATCCGCCAGCAGTTCGGACCGGAACTGCCGATCACGTGCCGCAAGATTCAGTGCCGATCTCAGCGGGTCCGGCTTCAGACGGCTCCTATCGTCCATCAGTACTTCTCATTGCTCTGGTGGCCAGTCATTCGGGGGGCGGTGCTCCGGTCATTCCGAAAGCTCTCCAGCGGCTCGACTTTCTCCTGCTATGCAAGCACCGTGCGCGTTTTGAAAGAGATCCGCTTAACCCATGTGGCCCCATGGACTTGGATCCGAGCAACGTTCGGCTGTACGAGGTGGAGCTCTACGGGATAGAGCGCCACGCCCACGTGGTCCACCACCCGAATCTCTTCTCTTCGGCCAACCCCCGTAGACAGGATTCGCGATTTCGTTCTTTGCCCTCGTGCCAGGCCGGTGAGCAGGGCAGCGGTCTGGTGCCGGCAGAGCCGGGTCTCTATGCGCTAGAGCGCCGACCATATACCTGCGGTGCTGCCGCCTGGGACCGATGCCCCACACATGTGCAGGCGTCGCAACGCGTTAGGTGTTGAACAGCCGGTACTGGCACGGCAGTTGCCCTGATTCCGGCTCACGATCGGCGTCGCCTCGCCGGCGTACTAACCCACTGCTCCCAGGAGGAGATCATGCTGCACCCCCAGTCCGACGAATGGAAAGTCCTCGATGATGTTCAGCGTCGAGCGGCGACCGACAGTGACTTTCGCGACCGGTTGCTCAGCGAGCCCAACGCCGCCCTCGCCGAGGTTGCCGGCCGCCCGATTCCGGATGACTTCACCATCCGGTTCATCGAGAAGGATGAGGATACTGATGCGCTGGTCGTGCTCCCGGACCTTGTCCACGAGACCCAGGAGTTGTCCGAGTCCGAGCTTGAGGCCGTAGCGGGCGGCGGGGACGACGAGGGGTGTTGGATCAGTTGCATCCTCTGGTCGTGTATCGGGACCGACCTCGACGCTGAGGGCGTGTAGAGGTTGAGACCGCCGGGTTCGCAGTTCGGAGCTCCCGGGCGGCGTGCGCCAAGTCGGGCGTTTGGCCGCCGTCCCGAGCTGCGTACCCGGCGTCTCGCTGGGACGCTGGGGTTCCTGACGGAGTCCCTTCCGCCGGCTCTTGTCAGTCGAGAGGTGCTCCGTCATCTGGGTAGGCAGTGTGCCGATCTTCCAGGGTGGCTGACGAAGTGGATATACTTCGAGTGTCGTCTCAGTCCCACGATGTCACGTGTCGATCTCGTCCTGGAGATCGACGCCTTAGGCCGTGCGATCGTTGCCGGCGAAACGCCGGGAGCCCGCTTCCCGGATCACGTCTGGGATTCACCGTACTGGAGGCAGCTCCGGACGTTCTGTCGGGAATGGGGATGCGACGGCAGCCCTCTCTTCGACACCGTGCACCACATCTGGCTCGAGTTCGATCTGCCTTGCGCAGGTGATCATCGTGGTGGGGGGCCACCTGTCCCGGGGCTCTTCATCTGCTTCGGAGAGACACGGCCACGGGATTTCTCCGCTCGCCGATGGCTTTCGATGGTCCGCGATGCACTCCCACGCGCTACCGGGGCAGACTTGCCGAGTGCTTGGGACAGAATGTTGGAGCGTTGCTTTGACCGCCTTCCCGCCAGCGCATACGTCCCATACGTAGGGAGGATGCGCCAGCGGCCTGACGCCGGCGTCAGAATCTGCGTCGCGGGCCTGAGCGACGCGGATATCGTGCAATTGGTGACGGCGTTGGGTTGGGGCGGATCGGCCGCGGAGTTGAGCGATCTGCTCTTCGAGGTCAGAGATGTGCGTTCGGACGCGCCGCTGCCGGGAGTATCAATGTTGCATCTTGACTTTCATGATCGGATCGCGCCAGCGATCGGCCTCGAGTACAGTTTCAGTCGGAAGCCCCAGTTCGGAGGCCGCTTGCACGAGATACGGTTTCTGGATCACTTGATCGGGAGGGGGCTGTGTTCGGCCACACAAGCAAGTGCCCTGGGGTCGTGGCCCGGTGGTATGACCATTCAGCGCGGACATGAGCGAGGGCTGGTGCTCAGGAGGGTCAATCACATCAAGCTGGTGTATGAGCCCGGATTCCCTCTGCAAGCCAAGGCGTATCTGTGTGCGGGCTTTGGCGCGCTGAACAGCGAGGAGGTAGCCCTCGGGCGGCGCTCTCCCGGGGAACTCCGGGCATGATTCGGAAGTGGTTGCGTGGCACGGGGTGGTTGGCAGGGGTGGTTGGTGGGGCAATCGCCTTTCCCATTGCGGTAATACTCCACGAACTCGGGCACTTTGGGGCAGACACGGCGGTCGGGCTTCCCGATCCGGTCTTGAGGTATGCCTCTGCCGGCTGGTCCGGGTCCGGGGAGTTCCGTGCGCTCGTCCGGGCGGGAGACATCGAGGCCGCAACCGCGATCGCTGAACCATGGAAAGTGGCGGTTGGCGCGGCTGCGGGACCGGTCGTCTCCTACCTGACCCTCATTGCCTGTGTCCTGGCGGTCCGTCGCTTCGGCCCCGGGCCCCTTTCCCTGGTTCTCGGAGTTGGATTGATAACCCCGCTGCGCTGGGTGGTCGCGATCCCGATTCTTGCCCTCAAAGTCATCGGCGAGCGGCGCACTTCGAACGTGGACGAGGGGTGGGTGGCCGAACTCACGGGAATCCCCGAATCCCTTCTTGTCCTGCCGGGTCTCGCGTGTCTGGTTCTCGGATACTGGTTCCTTGTGAAGGCCATCCCTCGCGGTCGAAGGATACGTGTTCTCGTCCCGACCTTGGCCGGTGCGGCTCTGGGTGGCGTCCTGTGGGCCCAATGGCTGGGGCCTCTGGTTCTTCCATGAAGACCTACGATGGCCGGCCCTCCTGCCCGCACGCCTTGACTGCACGCGTTCGCACGAAAGAAGGCACGGCAGGAGAAGTCGCCATGGTGCTCACCATCGCTTCCGTCGCCCGCCGGGCATGCTCAGGCTCGTACTTGCGGTAGGACACGACGACGTCGAGCGCGACCGCATACCATAGCTTGGGCGTTGCTCCGGGGCCCGCGCTCAGGAACGATGTTGCCGCACTGAGGAAATCCTGGGCCTGTCCCTCGAATTGCCAGCGCTTTAGAGCCAACCAGGACCACGCACGGGGGGACGCTGGCCGCGGGCAGTTGGCTAAGCGTCTAGTCTCTACACAGTAAGCCGCACACTCTCTGTCCGGCAGGGAGTGGACCGCCTTCGCCATGGTCTCCACAATCTTGTCGCTCTGGAACTCGGCAATGAGTGGATCCGGCCTCGTCTGCGGACCGGGGCCGAAGTCTGATGGCCATTCGGCCGGTCCAACTGCCAGGTAGCGCAGCATGCCGAACCCGATCTTGAGGGTGTCGGTAGGTGAGCCCGACATGGCGTCTACCTTCATGATGTTGTGAACCAGGTGAACCCGGCGCGCCGAGAGCGTCGCGTTGTCACCAGTCAGACGTGACATGCGGTCGGTCTCACTGAGCGCGTTCATCATCTCGGCGCGCGCACGAGCATGGTGGCCTTGCCTGAAAGAAAGGTACGAGACCGCGGCATAGTGTGCGCTTCGTACCAGTGGCTCCACTGTTGCGGAGAAATGTGCAAGAGACAACAGGAAGCGGGCCGCGTTCATCGCTTTGGCGGCTTGATCAAGATCACCACTCCGCGCCAGAGAGAGAGCTCTTTCCCTGTACGCGGCGATCCGTGCCAGTATCGCGCGGTCGGACGCGTCGAGGGGCGGCATGCGTAACCCCTTGGCTGCTCTCGTTACCTCCTTGCCCAACTTGGGCCGTTGGACGATACCGGTATGGAACGCTTCGACCGCCGAGTCCAATAGCGATTTCACGGAGATCCTCGTTTCTCGGCAGGAAGTGGTGGCGGAACCGCGTCGCGCACCAGGAGTTCGGTGTAAGCGAGTACGAACCAGGGGGTGAAAACCTGGCGTTTGGTCAACAGGCGGTTGGCTAGAGCATCGGGAGCGACCCATTGCCAATCCCAGACCTCCTCCGGATTCGGCGATGGCGTGCCGTTCCAGCGTCCCACCAGCACATGGTCCAGCTCGTGTTCAATCAGGCCGTTCGGGAACGTGGCGCGGTACAGGAAGCTGAACGCCCGCGACAGATCACAACTGAACCCCATCTCCTCACGCAGACGCCGACTGCCAGCGTACAAGACCTGTTCTCCGGGACGGGGGTGGCTACAGCATGTATTCGTCCAAAGGCCTGGCGTGTGGTACTTGGATTCGGCCCGGCGCTGGAGAAGCAGGAAGCCACGATCGTCAAAGACGAACACGGAGAATGCTCGATGCAGCCATCCCTTGACATGGGCTGCAATCTTCTCGGAACGGCCGATTTCCCGGTCCAGGCGATCGACGAGAATGACCTCTTCCATTGGCGCGCCGTCAGTCATTCGAACGCCAGGACGCACGGTAGCCTATTCGGGGCCGCAATCCGCAACAGTTGATAGCCGACCCCGGACAGGCCCTGGAAGAACCCCGGTGCCCAGCGGGCGTCTGGAATGCCTTTGCCCATCCGATAGGATCGGGCCTGGCTTGCCCGCTCGACGACACGGCCGACAATATCCTCCGCCAGGTCCACACGATCAGCAGAGAGAAACAACTCCGCTCGGCCCAGATTCCCGCAGCATGGGTGATCCGTCGTCCCGAGATCGGCGTTCGCCGTGTCCAACACGGTGCTCGACCCGGGAAACGGACCCAACCCGTAGGAGATGTGACCCAACTCGGTGCCGACGTTTCCGTTGCACCATGTATGGCGCCACAGCGACGACTCCTCGGTCATGGAAACTCGCCCATCCTTTCGCAGCGGGCTATCCTCCGCCAAGGAACTGGCGTCTGAAACCGCGAGGCGAAACCCTGTTCCGCTAGCCGCCGCGAACTGCTCGTTGCCGGTTGCTCGGGCCAGCCTGGCCAAAGCCGCACTGATCCCGCCAGCACCGTGTGCGAACCCTGCTTGCCGACGGCGGCGTCCCGACGCCCATCTGATTTGGTCCTGGGCAGAGAGCGTAGTCTCGCTTGCGAGGATGTGCTGGCCGCATTCGATCGCCCGCTCCAGAAGCCACCGCTCGCCCACGAGTTCATGAAGTGACAGGAGACTCAGGAGCGCGCCGGACGCCCCCTTGAGCACATCGATCGCCTTGTCCGCCCGTATTCTGGATGAGTCAATTGCACTTGCCGCGAGTCGAGCATCGTCGAGCCAACTCGCGTCATCGGTCATGCGACCGATCTGTGCCAACGCGTAGACGATTCCGCCGATCCCATTCGCGATCCCGATTCCCGTACGGTCGGCGAGAGCGGCCAAGGTGCTGGCGTCCCCCAGGGTGCGGCGAAGAGGCGAGAGAGCATTGGCTGCAAGGTCTCGGTGTCCGCTACCTGCAACCGTATCCAGTGCCACGAGGAATAGGGCGACCCCAATGGAGCCGTCGTAGAGAGAGCAATCGACGGGCCTCGGTCCCGGATCGCGCTCGCGCTCGGTCCACTGCCGGCCTACCCAGTAGGCGGTTCCATGCGGCTCCTCGATGAACAGTGATTCGATTACCCGTCCGATCGCGCGAGCCTCGCTCGTGGCAAGGGACGTGGCGGCGGGTGTCTTCTTGTCCGGATCACGCGGTTCGGGTGCATGGGGACCGTTGAGACAAGCGAACGTAAAGCGAATCACCGCCGTCTGCCGTCTTCGGTCGCAGTCATTCAAACCAATCACCCGCTCGATCGTATCGCTGTGTGGCGACGCGGAGCCGAAGGTCCCGACCTTGCGGCCCCGAACGTCGTAAAGGTCGCGCCCGTCACTGGCGGTCCAGAACAAGGGGTAGTCCAGGTTTTCGAGATCTCGTTGCTCCGCCCCGAGCGCGTGCCAGAATTCGATTGGCTTGTTCTTGCGCAAGAGGCGCGACCTGAGGAGTTCGAACTGGAGGCTGTGTTCGAGTCCGTCCCCGAGGTGCTTTGGGTGGAGGCTTCTCCGCATCGCGGAATGGTATGCGCGGGTGTTGCGTAACAGCACGCGCACGCGGCAGCCTCTGAACGCAACCAACGGTCCGCGCTCCGACACTATTTCGTCGCAATGACGCTGTAGCGTGGTGTAAGCCTGCTCAAAACCGCGGATGACATCTTCCACGTGATCGACGGGTGTTCGAATCTCGGCCGCGCGGCGGGCGCAGTTGGCCTCACGGATCACTCGCACCTCGTCTCGGCGCACCATCCAATCCGTGTTTGTGTGGCGCCAAGTCTTGGCAACACCCCTGATCTCATTGCTGATCCCGCCCATTCCGCCATGGCGCAACTTCCACCCATCCCGAGTGGTTCTCCAGTATGGAAGAAGACCGGTGCGGAGTATGTTGCCCTGGCTCTGGCGCAGGACCATGCCCTTTTCCTGATCCTGGCCCGGTGGGCGTACGGATGTCGCCATGATGGTTTCAAGATCCACAGGAACCGGGTCGGGTCCTGCGGCAATGACGTTACCGTGATGCAGGTCCATCGCTCCCAGCACATAGGCCACGGCCAGCAAAGCTCCAGCTCTTTCGAAGTAGCTCGTTACTTCCTCATCGCTCGACATCGACCCGGGCAGAATCTTCTCTACCCACCCGTGCGTCCCACGATCAAGCACCCTGAGCGTGCGCTGACAGGGATTGAGCCCTCGTTCATTCAACCACTCGAGTAGTCCGTAAAACGCGACATCGATTTCCAGGGAACGCGGCTTGTAGATGACTTCGGTGCCCGACGTGAACCGGACCGAGGTCACGGTTCGTCCTCTACCGTGACTGTCTCCAAGCCCGTATCTGAGGTGCGCAACAGTCGAGAGGGGATCGATGTCAAGAGTCTCCGCCAGACCATCCCGGTCGGCCCTGAGGCGAACGACCAACTCGGCGCTGGCTTCCAGCCAAAAGGTGGCGCGCACCGCCAAGAGGCGGCCAAGCACCGGATAGCGCTTGATCAACGGTTCCAGACGTGCGTGCCTGAGTGACCTCACGAAGCGGCGATAGAGGGAGCGAGGCGGCTTGTCGAGCCGGAGTCCTGGACCTCCACCCATGGCCCGGCTAGCCGCGAATTCAGCGAACAAGGCTAGCTCGGCGGCCGCCGAAAGCTCCTTGAGTAACGCCCGCTCAGCAGACGCCTGGGCCGAAGGAAGAAGACTCTGGTCGAGATCCGGGATCAGTTGACGGAGCCTACACCGCGCGACATGCACGAATGGCAAGAGCACCTCCTCGAACGGCACGGGATCTGAGAGGTCTTGTGATCTGTCGACCTCGTCCGGCAATGCCCCGCACGCATCACAGGCGTCCGCCAGGAACTTGGCCCAGGGAGCGATTGGCTGCGGAGGTTGCCGAGGAGCTGTCAGCAACTGCGCCACGTGGGTCTCTTCCAGCCCATCCCATTGGAGGCGACGATTGAACAAGTGCGGCTCACCCGGACAGAGTGCCATGCGCCAGCCAGCAAGTGGATCGCTGTCGTTGCGAGAACCCTTTCCCTTGTTGGTGTTCTGAACCAACTGCTGTCTTGCCAACCGCTCGTCCAACCGGAGAGCGACGCAGCGAGCCACATCCAAGGCGGCAGTTGGAGTGGGGTTACATGGGGTCGCGGCCGGTCTCATAGTGGCTACCCGAAGAGGTGGGATATGTAGGAGCCGGCGGCCGCACGGAAAGCAACGAGCGGGCCGCGTGGCGTCAGAGGAACAAGCCGACTAGGCATGGGAGTGGTTGCGCATTGGCTTCAATCGATGGTGCCGGAGGAAGTCCATGAACTTCAGGTAATGTTCCGGCTTGACGCCGAACAGTTCTGCCGTCCCCTTATAGCTGCCCAGGCTTCGCCGGAGCCCCTCCGCGATCATGGCCCGCACCTGTGTGCGATTGATCTCCCGGTCCATGAAGGCACTGTGCACCAGCTTCCAGAAGTCCACCTCGCCGCTGCAGAGGCGATCACAGTACTCCTTCGCGTCCACGAGGGGGACGGTGCCGAGTTCGGTGGTTCGTGCGTCATGCTCGAGCGCTTCCCAAAAGTCCATGGTGCGGATCCTGGCCGTTTCACTGAGGTAGAACCCGGTCTCGATGCATCCGCGCACCTCGCGGACATTCCCTGGCCAGTGGTGCTTGGCAAGGGTGCGGCGGGCTTCCCCGGAAAGGACCTTGACGGTGTCGCTTTCCTCAGCCAGGAGATGAAGAAAGTGTTCCGCAATGAGGCGCCAGTCATCTCCGCGCTCGCGTAGCGGCGGAACGGGCACGCTCAGACACCGAAGCCGGAAATACAGGTCCTTGCGAAAGGTCCCATCGGCAACCATCTGCTCGAGCGAGCGGTTCGTAGCGGCCACGACGCGCACATCGACGCGTTTGCCGCGCGTGGCGCCCACCGGGACGATCTCGCCCTCACTCATGACCCGAAGGAGCATCGCTTGCCCTGCGAGCGGCAGATCTCCGATCTCGTCGAGAAACACGATGCCTCCGTCCGCGTCCTCGAAGACTCCTCGGTGATCGCCGACGGCTCCGGTGAAGCTGCCCCTCTTGTGCCCAAAGAGCTCGCTCGCTACGAGCTGCTCCCCAAGATACTGCGCGCAATTCACGCTCAGGAAGCGCTGTTTGCGACGCGTAGACGTAAGGTAGAGTGCCCGGGCGAAGAGTTCCTTGCCGGTTCCGGTTTCGCCGGTAATGAGAACCGGGCTGTCTGCGGCGGCGAACCGTACCAGCCGCTTCAGCGACTGGTGAAGGGCCTCGTCCCGGCCGACCAGGACGGTCTCGAGCGACGGGCCCCATCGGTCGAGCGAACGACGGTGGATGTCCCGTGCGAGATCTGTCTGATGCGCAGACGACTGCATTTGCCGAGATGCAGAACCAGGGAGAAATCTACGTGGGTGAATTGCATGCTACGCCCTACTTGATGCCGAGTGGCACCCGGATGTGTGGTCATTATCCGCCGAAGTGCATGGTCTTGCGGGCAAAACGGGGCCGGCGCGGCAGTTTGGGTGGTCAGTTCCAGCCCATCCACTCCGGCAGCAACTCCCTCACCTCCTCCATCCTCTTCAGCCGGTTCACACCGCGGAGCAGGCTGGAACGAACGGCGGCCTCGCTCACGTGCAGGACTCGGGCAGTCTCGGCGGTGTTGCGACCCTCCAACAGACGGAGCACGATCGCATTCCGTTCAATGTCCGGGAGCCGCCCCAATGCCCTGTAGACTGCCTGCCGCCTGAGCTGCTGCAGCGATTCAGCGGTCGTCGGCAAGTCTTCTGCTTCGGTGAGATCCGGTTCGCGACTGATGAGATGCTCGACAGACTCGAGTGCCACCTTCAGAACACCCTCGCGCCTCTCGCGGCGCAGGTGCATGCGGCAGACGTTCTTGCTCACCGCAATGGCCCATGCCGTGAATGAGCCATGGCCCTTGAAGCGATGCATGCTCTGAAGGATGCGAACCCAGCAGTCCTGAAGCAGATCGTCCGCATGGTCGTCATCCCGCGCAAAACGGCGGATTGCCATCCAGATACGGGGGCTGACTTCCCGGACGATTTCCGTCAGGAGTGCCGGATCGTGGGCGTGCAAACGCTCCAGATCGATGGGATCGGCAGTCGCTCTGTCCTTCCCGCCAGGTTTGCGAGGAAGTTCCCCTGCTCGCTTCCTGTCCCCCGGCTGCGTGGGTCGCTGCATCTTCAGCGTCACACACCCCAGGGACCAGGGCGAGGTGGGCTTGAACTCGACCGATTCGACCATACGGCCAATGTAGGCAGCAGCCCACCCGTCGAGATGACGAATCGGCGAACACACCTGTCGCACTGCTGTCGAATAGGTCAATACCGAATCCACTCAGCCCAAGGCGCACACGGCGCTTTAGTTCTTTCCGGAATCGATCCGGCGAACAGCGATTGTTCATTGGTGTCAACGGGACACTTGCGACGAGAGTATAGCACAATGCTTGAAATCGTCGCAAACTGACATGCGGAGGTGCAGTTTCCGGTCCAGCCTGGTCCCCGCGCGAAGGTTCCCTGCCATGTATTGCGCGGACAAACCGGCGCCTGACCTTGCGGGTCCGCAGTGTGCCAGCCAATAGTAGGCAGATGAGGGTGGCGATCGCAGGTGCTGTTCTGGGGCTCGGACTCGCCGTTTCCAACGTTCCGGCCGGTCCGCAAGCCGAGTTGCGTTCGGATGCCGAGCCACTCCCTGTCCAGGCGATCTCCGCGGTCGGGCACCCCACCGGTCTGCCTGACGAGGCCGACATCGACGACCGGACCCTCAACGACGTCGTCCAGCGCTATTGCGCGCGCTGCCACAACGAGCGGCTGTTGCGGGGCAACCTCAACCTGGAACACTTCGACGTGGCCGCGGCGAACGAGCGGGCGCCCACGGCCGAGAAGATGATTCGCAAGCTGCGCGCCGGAATGATGCCTCCTCCGGGCCAGCGCAGACCGGCTGGCGACACGCTGCTGGCCCTCGTCGAGACGCTCGAGGAGGTGGTCGACGCGGCCGCGGCACGCGACCCGGATCCGGGCACGCGCAGGTTCCAGCGGCTCAATCGTCCTGAGTACGAGCGCGTGATCCGCGATCTACTCGCCCTGGACATCGACGCCGGCCGGTGGCTGCCTGCCGACACCTACCTGGGCGCCTTCGACAACATGGCGGATGCGCAGGGGCTCTCGACCACGCTTCTCGAGGCCTACCTGAGGGCAGCGACCGAGGTGAGCCGCCTGGCTGTCGGCAACCCGGCGGCACTTTCCCGATCGGTAAAATACACCAACCCCATCGAGGTTTCCCAGCACGCGTGGGACCACATCGAGGGTACGCCCTACGGCACCCGCGGCGGGATGGTGGTCACGCACGACTTCCCTGCGGACGGAGAGTACGTCTTCACGGTCGGGACCCTCTTCGGCAGGGGCACCAGCGGCCAGGAAGTCGATCTTTCCATCGACGGAGAAGAGGTCGCGCTGCTGGGTCTGGAGCACAACGGACGCTCCACGGTGCCGATCCGCACAGCCCCCATCTTCGTCCGGGCCGGCCAGCGACAGGTAGCGGTGGCCTTTGTGCGCACCATCGAGGGCCCCTACGACGACCGGCTGCAGACACCGGGCTGGTCGTTCGTCGGCGGCGAGGATTCCCAGGCCTGGGCCAACTACGGAATCACGGCACTGCCGCACCTGAGCGAACTGACGATCACGGGCCCAAACGAGGCCGTCGGCGTGTCGGAGACACCGAGTCGTCGAGCGCTGTTCCACTGCCATCCGCAGCTCGCGGAAGCACCGCGGCCCCCGACGTTGCCGGGGGCACGGACAGCGGGCACCGACCAGGCGAGAGAATGCGCCCGGGACATCGTGACCCGGCTGGCCGTCCAGGCATACCGCCGCCCCGTCACGGATGACGACCTGGCAGGCCCGATGGCCTTCTACGACGAGGCGGCAGCAGAGGCGGGCTTCGAGGTGGGCGTCCGCATGGCGCTGCAGGCGATCCTCTCGAGCCCCTCGTTCATCTTCCGTCTGGAGCGGGCGCCCGCCAATGCCGAACCCGGCGAGAGCTACCGTCTGTCCGACATCGATCTTGCGTCGCGGCTTTCCTTCTTCCTTTGGGCTACCGTCCCGGACGCGGAGCTGCTCGAGGCAGCCCGGGCGGGACGCCTTTCGGACCCCGCGGTGCTGGAGGCGCAGGTCAGGCGCATGCTCTCGGACCCGCGAGCAGAGGCGCTCGCCACGCGCTTCGCATCCCAGTGGCTCAGGCTCCAGGATACCGAGGACAACCAGCCGGAGCCCTACCTGTACCCGGACTTCACCGGACAGCTGCGCGACGACATGGTCCGTGAGACGCGCCTGCTCTTCGACTACCTCGTCCGCGACGACCGCAGCCTCCTGGAGTTGTTCACCGCGGAGCACACCTTCCTGAACGACAGGCTGGCCCGCCACTACGGCATCCCGGGCGTCGCCGGAAACCACTTCCGCCGAGTGCAATACCCGGACGAGAGCCGCCGGGGCGTACTGGGCCACGGGAGCGTGCTGCTGCTCACGTCCATGTCGGCTCGCACGTCGCCCGTCCTGCGCGGCAAGTGGGTGATGGAGGTCCTGATGGGCACGCCGCCGCCCCCTCCGCCACCTGACATCCCCGAGTTCGAAGCCACCGAAGCGGCGACGGACGGACGGCTGCTGACCACCCGCGAGCGGCTCGCGCTGCACACCGCCAATCCAACCTGCAACGCCTGCCACCGCTTCATGGACCCGATCGGTCTCGCACTCGACGGTTACGATGTTACAGGACGCGTGCGCGTGCGCGAGAACGGCGCGCCGCTGGACACGCGCGGCACCTTCTACGACGGCACCGACATCAGCACCCCCGCCCACCTTGTGGACGTGCTCATGAAGCGGCCCCTGCCGCTGGCGCGCAACTTCGCGTCGCACCTCCTCGCGTACGCGGTTGGGCGCCGCATGGAGTACTTCGACGGGCCGGCGATACGCGAGATCGCACGCGAGGCCGAGGCCGACGGGTATCGGATGTCGGCGTTCATCCTGGGCGTGGTTGAGAGCGACGCCTTCCGCATGGCCAAACCGCGGCCGGCGCCCCTACAGGAGACAGGAACGAGTCAATGAACTTCATCACCGGAACCCACCTGTCGCGCCGCACCTTCCTGCGGGGAGTCGGGACCTCTTTGGCGCTGCCGCTGCTCGATGCGATGGTGCCTGCCGGACGGCGGTGGACCGACCCCATGCGGCGCTCGGAGTACACCCGGCTGGTCTGCGTGGAGGAGTCGATGGGCGTTGCGGGATCGAGCGACTGGGGGGCGGCCCGGCACCTCTTTGCTCCCGCCAGGGCGGGCAGGGACTTCGAGCTCGTCGCGGACAGTCAGCTCAAGCCGCTGGAGCGGTTCCGCGAAACCATGACGATCGTCAGCAACACCGACTGCCGGGCGGCGGAACCCAAGCGGGCGGAGGAGATCGGGGGCGATCACGATCGCTCCACGGCGGTTTTCCTCACCCAGGCGCACCCGAAGCAGACGCAGGGGTCGGACATCTTCCTGGGGACCTCGCTGGACCAGATGCACGCCCAGCGCTTCGGACGGGACACGGCGCTGCCCTCGCTCGAGCTGTGCATCGAGGGGATCGACCGGGGCGGCGGGTGCGCCTACAACTACCACTGCGCCTACACGACCTCGCTGGCGTGGGCGTCCCCGAACCAGCCGCTGCCCGCGATTCGCGAGCCGCGCGTGGTGTTCGAGCGGCTGTTCGGCGCGGGCGATTCGGCCGAGGACCGCGCCGCCCGCCGCAGGGCCGACCGGAGCATGATCGACTGGATCACCACCGAGGTGGCGCGCCTGCGCCGCGAGCTGGGAGCGGTCGACCGCGTCGCACTGGACGAGTACGTCGATCACATCCGCGAGATCGAGCGACGCATCCAGCTTGTGGAAGCCCGCCACGCGACCGGCGAAGAGCGGGCGATGCCCGAGGCGCCGTCGGGCGTCCCCGATTCGTTCGAGGAGCACATGCGCCTCATGTTCGACCTGCAGCTGATCGCCCTGCAGGCCGATCTGACCCGCGTCATCACCTTCAAGACGGGGTTCGACCAGTCCAATCGGACCTTCCCCGGCAGCGGCACGACCCGGTCCATCCATGGCGCGTCGCACCACGGCAACGCGCCGGACCACCTCATGGACTACCAGAGGATCAACACCTACCGGCTCTCTCAGCTCGGCTATTTCCTCGACAAATTGCAAACGACCGTGGAAGGCGACCGCTCCCTGCTCGACAAGACCGCGGTGATCTGGGGATCGCCGATGGCTGACGGGAACCTCCACAACCACCGCCGGGCCCCGCTCCTCATGTTCGGACGGGCCAACGGGGCGCTGGAGGGAGGCATTCACGTGAAGGCTCCGGACGGGACGCCGATGGCGAACGCCTTCGTGACCCTGATGCGGAGCATCGGGCATCCCGAAATAGACACGTTCGGCGACAGCGACGGCGTGCTGCCGCTGGACTTTCCCGACCAGGCGTCGCCGGCACGAGGTGGTCCGTGAGTTGCCGCCGCGCGGTGAATCGATCCCGCGGGCGGCTCATTTTCCGGGCCGCACTGGCAAGTGTCCTTGCCTCGGCGTTCGGATCCGCGGAAGTCGCGGCGGTCCAGGGAGCCGACCGGCCGTCGCCGACTGAATCGGGAGTCGAGCGGCCCACCCCCACCCTCCGCGACGATCTGCTGGAGGCTGCCCGGGTGGGTGACGTCGCGGCGGTCTCGGCGCTGCTGGGCGCGGGGGCAGACGTGAACGCTGCCCGGGGCGACGGGATCACCGCCCTCCATCTGGCGGCCGAGCACGGGCATGCCGGCGTAGCCCGCTCACTGCTCGACGCCGGGGCAGCCGTAGGCTCCGGCACGCGAATCGGGTACTACACGCCCGTGCACCTCGCCGCCCGGGGAGGGCACGCGGACGTGGTGATCCTGCTGCTGGAGGCCGGCGCAGACCCGCTGGCCGCGACGACCAACAGCCGCGCAACCGCGCTCCACCTGGCCGCCGCGGCCGTCCGGGGCCAGGAGGCCGTGGCCGCGCTGCTCGCGCACGGCGCCGACCCCAACGTGCGCGAAGCGTCCACCGGCCAGACACCCCTCATCTTCGCCGCGGCTGCAAACCGCGCGGAGGCGGTCGCGGTGCTCTTGGACGGAGGAGCCGACCCCAGCCTGGCCACGGACGAAGTCGACGTGCTCCGCAGCCTGGCGCTCGACCGCGAATCGAGCCGCCGGTTCCGCGAGCGGCTCAGGCAGCCCCCCGAGACGGTCGGTCCCTACGGTCCCGATGCCGGTCCCCCACCGGCCGGCCCCACACGGCCCGACGAGCCGAGCCCCGCCACGGTACAGGCGGCCATCCGCGCCGAGCGAGAGTTCCTGCGATCCGGCCACGATGTCGGCCCCGTAGACGCTCGCTCCCTGGCCCGCGTCGGATCCGACTACCCGGGCGGCCCCGACGTCGTCCGGCCACCCTATCGCGAGTCGCTCGTCGGACGCACCGGCGGCATGACCGCGCTCCTCTACGCCGCCCGGGAAGGCCACCGGGAAGCCGCAACCGCGCTCCTGGACGGCGGCGCCGACATCGACCAGCGGAGCGCGGACGGCACCAGTCCCCTCCTGATGGCTACCCTCAACGGTCACTTCGACCTCGCCCTCGAGCTCGTCGGGCGCGGTGCCGACCCCAACCCGGCCGCGATCACGGACGGCGCCACCCCCCTCTTCGCCGCCCTCCAGACGCAGTGGGCGCCGAAGTCCAACTATCCCCAGCCGCGCGCCCAGGACCGCCAGCGCGCCGGGCACATCGAGGTGCTGCGGGCCCTTCTCGAAGCGGGCGCCGACCCCGACCCGCGGCTCCACACGCACCTGTGGTACTGGGAATTCGGCCTCACCAAGATGGGGATCGACCTGACCGGGGCCACGCCCTTCTGGCGCGCCGCCTTCGCGCAGGATGTCGAAGCCATGAGGCTCCTCGTCGCCCACGGCGCCGATCCGAACATCCCGACCCGCTGGCCGGACGTCGGCATGCGGGAGCGACGCCAGCAGGACGGTCGCCAGCAGGAGGACTCGGGCCTGCCCCATATCCCTCCGGGGGCGCCGAACGCGTGGCCCATTCACGCCGCCACTGGGGGAGGCTACCTGGGCCTGGGGGCGTTCAGCGTGCGCAATCGGCCCCGCCAGTTCATGGCCGCCGTGCGCTATCTCGTGGAGGAACTCGGCGCGGATGTCAATCACCGCGACTCGTGGCTGTACACGCCGCTCCACTACGCCGCCTCCCGTGGCGACAACGAGCTCATCGAGTACCTGGTGTCGCAGGGCGCCGATGTGAGGGCGATCACCCGCCTCGGACAGTCCACCGCCGACATGGCGCGCGGCGGGCGGGCGGGATTCTTCAAGCGCGTTGCGTACCCCGAGACCCTCGATCTGCTGACCCAGCTGGGTTCGACGCTCGAGTGCCTGCACACGCACTTTCTCGACACGGGAGACTTCTGTCCCGGCGCGGGAGTCGACGACCCCTGGGCGCCCCGGCCCCGGACGGAGGGCAGAAAGTGACCGAGCGCAGAATCGGCCGGAAACCCGAACGCCGGCGAGTCCCCAATGGATCGCTGGCCGCAGTGCTGCTCGCCACGGCCGCCATGTGGGGGTGCAGCCCCGCCGCGGGCGGCCCGGAGAGCAACGGCACCCCGGGTGGCGGGAGTGGCCGGACCGATGGCGACGCGGCGCTGGCCAGGGGCGGCGACGACCGCACTGGGCCGTACGATCCCGTGCCCGGCTGGTGGAAGCCCGCGCCCAACCACGACGACGAGTGGGGCTGGGGGCAGGTGGCGGGGGTGGCCGTGGATCACGCCGACCGGATCATCGTGGTGACGCGGGGCGACTGGCCCGCCGACCGGTCGCAACCGCGCGAGGGAAGGCTGCGCCGCACCAACTTCATCGTCGTGGCGAACGGCGACGGCGAGATCGTCGAGCAGTGGGCGCAGTGGGACTCGATCCTGACGCTGCCCCACCAGGCGTACATCAACCCGTACGATCCGGAGCGCCATGTGTGGGTCGTGGACAGCGGGGGCGGGGCCGGCCACATGCAGGTGCTCAAGTTCTCGAACGACGGCAGCCGCATCGTCATGCGGCTCGGGGAACGCGACCACCCCAAGACCCGCGCCGCCGCACGCGCCCGCGACGACTGGGGACCCCACACCTACGGCTGGCCGTCCAAGCTGGCGTTCCTCCCCGACGGGACCTTTCTGCTGGCCGACGGCTACTGGAACTCCCGCATCGTCAAGTACACCGAGGACGGCGAGTTCATCATGCAGTGGGGCGCGCTCGGCGACGGCCCGGGCGAGTTCGATCTCCTGCACGGCCTCGCGGTCGACGAGGACCGGGTCTACGTCGGGGACCGCCAGAACGAGCGCCTGCAGCTCTTCACGCACGACGGCGAGTTCATCGAGGAATGGCCCGACATCTTCGACCCCGTAAACATCTGGATCGACCGCAACCGGTCCGTATGGGTGCTCGACGCAAGCCTGAACCGCGTCCTCAAGTACGACCGCGAGGGCCGCCTGCTGGACTACTGGGGCGCGTACGGCAGCGCGGGCGCCCTCGGGCGCGGCACCTGGCCGGGAGGGCTGTCGCTGCCCCACCAGATGGATCTGGACGCCGACGGCAACCTCTACATCGCGTCGTACAGCGGCGGCTGGATCAACAAGTTCACGCCGAAGCCGGACGCCCCGCCGGAGCGGCTGATCGGGCCGCGGCTGCTGCTCTCGGGGGAGTGACGGGCCAGAGCCCCTACCGCCCCACTTCCTCGCCCGGCCGATACCGCCTGATCGTCGCCTGCCGGATGTCCTCCGGCGTCCACGCCACCCGCTTCATCTCACCACGCGCGAACATGCCAGCCTGATCCGCAAAGTGGGGCGACTCCGTCCGCGCGGTCTGCCCGTAGGCCAGCACGGTGTATGCCGTCGGGACATCGCCGAACTCCACGAGAAAGACCCACGCGTCGCCGCGATTGGCCGCCCGCCGCCCGTCCTCCAGTGTCTCGAAGGACAGCGTACGGAAGCAGCCCAGGGTGGGCGGGCAGCCGGAAACGGGGGCATCCACGTCCCCGCGCACGACCCGGTGCACATCGCCCCAGGGCACGTCCAGCGCAATCCCGTCATCCGCCAGCGAGGCCACGGCCGAACGCAGAGCATCCCTGGCCGCCGCAAAATCGCCCACCCCGAAGGGCGTCTCCGCGGGCCGCTCGGGATCCCACCGCGCGCGCCATCGCAGCGAATCGGGCGCGCCGCCGAAGTACTCGCCCGCCCACCGTTCGAACAGCACACCGCCGCGACTCTCCGCCGCGGCCGTGCGGTCCCACGCGTCAAGCACCGCAGCCGCCTCCGCCAGCGCGGCATCTCCCCCCGCCGCCGCGACCAGATCGTCGACCGTCCGCTCCGCCATCAGCATCCGCGGCGAGTGCTTCATTCTCATCACCCCCTCCAGACTCAGCCGCTCGCCCCGGTCCGCCGCCAGATCGAGGGAAAGCTGGCTGCGCAGGCGCAACCGCGGCTCGGGCAGGTTGGGGGGCACCGTGTCGCGGTCCATCGGCACGTTCAGGTTGGTGTAGTCGGGGGGATCGTTGGCCTGCTGGACGTACCCGCCGGGCGGATTCAGGTAGAGCGGCAGGGACTCCCAGGGCACCAGCTCCGACCAGATGTCGCCGGCCGACGACGCGTGCGCGGCCGTATCGCCGGTGACCGCATGCGGCAGGCGGGGAAGGCGCGCGTTGTAGTAGTGCGCGATGTTCCCGTCCCGGTCGGCATAGGTGAAGTTCGACGTCGGGTGCGCGCGCATCCGCATCACTTCGAGCCATTCGTCGAGGCTGCCGGCCATCA
This sequence comes from Longimicrobiales bacterium, assembly GCA_965211645.1. Taxonomy (GTDB): domain Bacteria; phylum Gemmatimonadota; class Gemmatimonadetes; order Longimicrobiales; family Gaopeijiaceae; genus Bin94. Next base: position 3,308,218 of record OZ242947.1, read on the forward strand.
TCATGCGCAGGAACTGCTCGCCGCGCCGGAACTCGCCGTCGCGCGGGTCCTTGAGCACGTAGATGTGGTCGTCGGTGCGGTGGATGACCGGCCCGTGCGGCGTGCGCCACGACGTGCGCGTCTCCAGCTCGATGCCCCCGTTGGCCGTCCGGTAGTCGATGGTGGCGTCGTGCCGGGTCAGCGGCAGGGGCCGCCCGTCGAGCACCGCATGGTCCGCGAGCGTCGGGTGCGCCGCGAGCCGGTAGACCTGCGACAGCGTGGGATAGTTGTTGGTCGTGGCCCACCCCAGGCTGGGGTTGAAGCCGCCGATGATCCCGAACGCCGTGCCGATCCGGAAATCTCCGTAGAAATCAATCACCCCCGGCACCCGGACGTGCGCCTCGTAGTAGGTCAGCCCGGAGGGACGCTCGAGCAGATCGTGGTCTCCGTCCCAGCGCAGGTGGGGGTTGCGGAGGAGGATCGGCCGCCCCGACTCGGTGCGGCTCCCGTGAAACGCCCACGCATTGGACCCGTCGAGGAGGAAATGGTCGGGGTCGTCGCGCGGGGCGTCGCCGTCTCGATCCTCCGCGTCGGCACCGGGCTGCCCATCGGCGACGCGCAGATTCGCCACGAACCGGGCCGCGTCCCCCCGGCTCCAGCCCTGCACGTCGCGCGCGAGGGCGTCGACGCCGGTGAAATCGGGCTCGACCCAGGGCGGGTACTCGTCCGGGTGCAGGCGGATGTAGTGGTTCACGCCCTCCGCGAAGCCGAGGTAGACCTGCTGCGCCCGCGGGTCCAGCCGGTGGAAGGTCTCGACGGCGCGGGCATGCGTCTCGCGGGCAGCGAAGTCCGCGTCCAGCTCCTCGGCGCCCAGGTGGCGGGAGAGGACGCCGCGGCTCGCCATCATGCCCATGGCGATCGAGGCGCTGTAGGCTTCGGACTGCACGTATCCGAGTCCGAACCCCATCGCCTTGAGGTCGTCGGCCATGATGTGGGGTATCCCGTACTCGGTGCGGTGGACCTCGACGCGCTGAACGAGGGCGTCGGCGGTGTCGGCGGCGAGGTCCTGCATCGCGGCCGCGCCGACCGGTGCAAGCGACCATAATGTAAGGACAACATTACCAAATGTCATGTTTACTTTACTATTCTGTGCGAGTAGTGCGCCGGTGCGCTGTACTTGGCCATCCCGCAGGCTCACCTTGGCACCACCTCGGCACGCTCGATGACGGCGCCCTCCTGGACGGCGTCGACGACCTCCATCCCCTCGACCACCACTCCGTAGATGGTGTAGTTGAAGTCCAGGCGCAGGTTGTCGACCAGGTTGACGAAGATCTGGGCGTCGCCGGTATCGCGGCCGCGGGTGGAGAGGCCGACGGTGCCGCGCCAGTGGGGCTGGCCGCTGATCTCGTCGCGGCTGTAGGGGCCGTCGCCGGAGTACTCGTTGGCGTTGGGGCTGCCGCCCTGGATGACGAAGTTGGGCTCGACGCGGTGGAAGGTGAGGCCATCGAAATGGCCGGAGGCGGCGAGGCGGGCGAAGCGGTCGGCGTTGGTCGCGGCCAGGTCCGGGCGCAGCGCGATGACGATGGGGCCGAGGCCGGCCATGTGGAGGACGACCGCGGACCGTTCGAGTTCGGCGAGGCGGGTGGCGTCGGGGGTCGGGGTGCGGGGGAGCGGTCGCGGTGCGGCCTCGTGGGCCTCGCCGGTGGCCGCGGTGAGGAGTGCGGCGGCCCGCTCGGCGATCACGGGATCGAAGTCGGTGAGATACGGGAGGAGGTCGTCGCGGCTGAAGCCGCCCACCGCGCTGATTCCTTCGAGGAGCGCCACGCGCACGTCCCGTTCGGTCTCTCGCTCCGCGGCGGAGAAACGCGCGAGGGCGGCGAGAAGCTCGGGAACGGGAGCGGCGGTCCCGGCGTGCTCGACGAGCAGGCGGGTAGCGGTCATGACCAGCTGGGGGTCGTCCGCCGCGAGCTGTGCGGTGTAGATGTCCGTGAGATCCGCGGGCGGGTCGGCCCCGGCCTCCGCCGCGGCGGCCAGTCCGCGCAGGGCGGCCTCCCGCACGTTGGCGGCCGGGTCGGCGGCGAGCCGGGACAGTGTGCTGTAGTCCCCGAGCACGCCCGCGGCCTGCGCCGCCCACGCCTTCACGAACGGGTTGGTGAAGTCGGCGACGCGCACCACGGGTATTTCTGCCGCTTCCGGTGCAATCGTCGCGAGGGCGTGAAGCGCACGCGCGGGGACCCGCCAGTCGGCATCCGGGTTGCGCATCTGCAACATCCGGTCCCGCAGGGCATTCGTCTGCGCGGCGCGGTCGGGGCAGGGGCGCCCCAGCAGACCGGTCGCGGTCGCGGCGACGTGCGCATTCGGGTCGTCCATCGCGGCGACGATCGCGTCGCAGCCGGCCTCGGGACGCAGCCACCGGTCGAAGGCCGCGAGCGCATCCAGGCGGACGCGCCAGTGCGGATCGGCGAGGCTCGCGGGGACCACCTCGGCGGCGGCAGTGCCATGCCGTGCGGCGGCAATCATGGCCTGCCGGCGCACGCCCCAGTCGGCATCCTGCAGGAGCGCTCGCACGGCGTCGTCGTCGATCTGGCCGGTGGTGACGAGCGCGGCCGCAGCCAGGCGTCGGACACGGGCGGCTGCCGGCGGCGGTTCGTCGCGGACCATCCGGTCGCTGCCCGCTTCGGTGCCCCGGGCGTCGGGGATCCCATCTTCGCTGTCGGCGGCGGCACCCCGGGTTCCGGGGGACCCATCCTCGCCATCGCCCCCGGCAGGCGCTCCCACCGAGGACAGCGCCGCCACGACACCAACGAGTTCGGGGCTCAGCCGGCCATCGGGCTGGATGGCTCGGGCGAACGCATCGATGCCGCGGGCCAGGCCCTGGTGCCCGCTCAATCCGGGGTCGTCCGCCGGCAACGGGACACGGGCGGCCGCCCGCACCAGCGCCGCGTCGGTCTCGGCCCGCCCGTCCGGAGTGCCGCGCCCGATGCGCCCGAGGTTGGTCGCGAGGCTGCCCAGGACCGACGGGTTCGACTCCTGGTCGATCCGCTCCGCAATCAGGCGCGCGGCCGCCTCCGAGGGAGTGCCGAAGACCGCCTGCGCCACGGCCGCGGCTGCGGTGGCGCGCACGGAGACATCCTCGTCGTCGAGGAGGTTGCCGATGCGGTCAAGCTGCCCGGGATCCTCCAGGCGCCCGAGCGCGCGCACGGCCACCCTGCGCACGGCGGGGTCGTCGCTCGCGAGGTGGTGGCCGATGCGGTCGAGGCCGTTCTCGCCCCGCGCATCCTCCTCCGCCACGATCTCGGCATACGCGGCGTGGAAGGCGGAGGTGGCATCCCCGCAGGCGAACAGGGTGAGGACCACGCCTGACAGCGCGAGGGCGGAGCCAGCACGGACGATGGCGGCCCTCCTCTTCATTCGTTCGGGTACCAGCCGAATCGTTCCCACGATGCTTCCCCCTGTTCGTCGAATTCGACGCCTTCGTGCTCCAGCAGGGCTCTCTGGCGCTGGGCCACGCCGGTGATGCGCGATGTGGAGATTGCCCCGCGGCGGTTGACCACGCGCCACCAGGGCACGTCGGTGTCGATCGGGAGGTGGCTCAGGGCGTATCCGACGCCGCGGGCCGCGCGCGGCACGCCGACGAGGGCGGCGACGGCTCCGTAGTTGACGATGCGGCCCTTCGGGATCCGTCGGACGAAGGCGTAGACTCTCTCGGAAAACGCGGTCATGCGACAACCTATCCGGGGGCCCGCGATCCGCCAAGAACGCGGTTGGGTTCCCCATAACGGAACCTGCCGCCCCGTTGTCCGTGTATAAACTCCCGGCGCACTGCGCGCCGCGATACCATACCATATAGTCATGCCAGCAAGATCCGCGGGCTGCGAAGCGCCGGGGAGACTTACGCAGGAGGGTCAATGATCAGAATCGCAGCGGGAGTCCTTGCGGCCTCCATGCTCTTGGCGGGATGCGGCGGGGGCACCTCGAGGGTGACGGTCGACTCCGTGCCGCCTCCTCCACCGGCCGATTCGACGGCGGCTGCGCCGGATGAAGCGGTGCAGGAAGATCCGGGGGCGCGGCCGGTCGCGGAGGCCGATTCGACGGAGCCCGAGACCACTGAGCCGGAGACGCCTGAGCCCGAGGCCGGCGAACCCGAAGCCACGGAGACCGAAGCGGCCGACCCACCCGATCTTGCAGCCTCCCCCGGACTGCTCAACTACTCCCCCGCGGTCCGGATCGGGGCGCGGGTGGGCGATGTGCGGGCCGAGCCGGGCGAGATCGTCGTGGAGGTGGGCGACTCGCTCGAGATGGGGGAGGACTTCGACGTGGTGGCCTACGACCACGACGGGGATCCCCTGCGGGGCGTGCGGATCCTGAGCACGATCGACTCGCGGTTCGCGGTGCTCGAAGAGGGCCACATCAAGGGCGTGGTGGAGGGCGACACCGAGTTGCGCATGGCGATTCGCGTGCCGCCGGCCAGCGGCACCGGGGCCCCTGAGATCCGCAACTTCAGCGCGCCGCTCCGGGTCGTCGGCCCGGCCGTGGTTTCGCTGGAGATCGAGGATCCGGGCGTGCGGTTCTTCACGGGAACGGTGGTGCAGCTGGGCGCGCGCGCCCTGTCGGAGGGGGGACGCGTGCGCGAGTCGGTGGAGATCGCGTGGACGAGCAACCGGCGCCGCCTGGCGACGATCGACGAGCACGGGTTCGTGCGCGGAATTCGTCCGGGCGGGGTGGTCATCACCGCGATGGCCGAGGGGGTCGAGGCGACCTTCGAGTTCGAGGTGGAGGAGGACCCGGTGGTCTCGGTCGAGGTGTCGGGAGCCGAGCGTGCGCGGACGGGTGACGTGGTTCGCTTCGCTGCGGCCGCGCGCGATGCGGAGGGCGCCGAGGTGGAGCGCGTGGCTGTGGACTACACGGTCTCGTCCTTCCAGGAGCGGACCGACATGGGGGCGTCGATCTACCCCGACGGAGCCTTCGTGGCCGAGCGCCCGGGACTCTACCGGATCGCGGCGACCGCGAACGGGAGCACCGGACTGGCGTTCATCGACGTTGCCGAGCGCGGCGTGGAGCACGAGGTCAGCGTCGTCGGGCGCGGCACCGCCGGTCCGTATCCCACTTCCGATCTCTGGGCCTTCACCGGGGTCGACGGCCGCGACTACGTCTACACGGGGACGCACGTCCTCACCGGGGGCGGCGGCGGCATGCCGGCCCTTCCGCCGGAGGTCGCGGCGGCCGCGGCCGGGGCCCAGCGGGTGATCATTGAGACCCGCGGAGGGCCAGGCGGCGAAGGCGGCGGGCAGGCCATGCACGTGTGGGACGTCACCGACCCCGGCAACCCCATCCTCACCGACCAGGTCGAGGTGGACGCCCGCGTGGTCAACGACGTCAAGGTCAACAGCAGGGGCACGGTGGCGGCGATCACGCGCGAGGGTGCTTCCGACCGCAGGAACGGCATCGTCATGCTCGACCTGACCGATCCGGCCCACCCCGTCGTCGTCGACGAGTACACCGAGACGCTCACCGGCGGGGTGCACAACGTCTTCTTCTCGGGCGACATCCTCTACGCGATCCACAACGGCACCTTCGACGTGCACATCCTGGACGTATCCGACCCGGGCGACGTGGAGGAAGTGGGCCGCTGGGGCATCGAAACCCCCGGCAAGTACCTGCACGACATCTGGGTCCTGGACGGCATGGCCTACGTGTCCTACTGGAACGACGGGATCTACATCCTGGACGCCGGCAACGGCCGCTGGGGGGGCACGCCCACCGAGCCCGTCGAAGTGAGCCACTTCGCCTACCCGGAAGGCAACACGCACTTCGCCTTCCCCTACACCAACGCGGACGGACACCGCTACCTCTTCGTCGGCGACGAGATCTTCGACTGCGAGGAGTGCATCTCGCGCAACGGATACCCGGGCGACGGCTCGCGCGGCTTCGTGCACATCTTCGACCTCGAGGATCCCGAGAACCTGCGCGAAGTCGCGCGCTACGAGGTGCCCGAGGCCGGCGCCCACAACCTGTGGATCGAGGACGACGTGATGTACGTCGCCTACTACCAGGCCGGGCTGCGAGTGGTCGACGTGTCGGGCGAGTTGAGGGGCGACCTCTACAGGCAGGGCCGCGAGATGGCGTGGTTCACGACGGGGTTGCCCGGCGGGCAGGTCCCCAATGCGCCGATGGCGTGGGGGCCGCAGCCGTTCAAGGGCCATGTCTTCGTGTCGGACATGCACTCGGGGCTGTGGGTGGTGAAGGTGGAACCGAAGAAGAAGGCGCCGGTGTCGTGATCCGCGGCGTGGGGTGGCCGGTCCCGGCGGTCGTTGCGCTGCTCGGGTTGATTGCCGCCCCGGCGGTGGCGGCGCAGACGGCAACGGCCCAGGCGGCACCGGCCCAGGCCCCCACCTACCGCGTCTACGTGGCCAACGAGTCCTCCGACCTGGTGAGCCGGGTGGCCTTCACGCCGGGGGAGGGCGCGGTGGTCGAGAAGGAGATCCCGGTCGGAATCATGCCCGGGGACAACGACGGCGCGCACGGGCTCAGCGTCTCGCCGGACGGGCGCTACTGGTACGTCACGATCGCGCACGGCACGCCGCGGGGATACCTGTGGAAGTTCCACGCCGGGCCCGACACGCTGGTGGCGCGCACGCGGCTGGGGCTCTTCCCGGCGACGATGGGCCTCACGCCGGACGGCCAGTTCCTGATGGCGGTGAACTTCAACCTGCACGGCGACATGGTGCCGTCCGACGTGTCGGTCGTGTACACCCCCGAGATGATCGAGGTCGCGCGCGTGAAGACCTGCCTGATGCCCCACGGCAGCCGCGTGCGGGCGGACGGCACTCGCCAGTACTCCGCCTGCATGCATTCGGAGCGGCTCGTCGAGATCGACGTGGAGAGCTTCGAGGTCAGCGCGCAGTTCGACCTTTCGCCGGGGCATGAGGGGCCGTTTGGCGACGGGGCAGGGGCAGGGAGTGGGGCCGGGGAAGGCGCCGGCGGCGAGATGGACCACGCGGCGATGGCCGATCGCGTGTGCAGCCCGACCTGGGTGGAGCCGGCGGCAGGGGGCCGGGCCGACCGCTACGTCTACGTGGCCTGCAACAGAAACCGGGAAGTGCTGGAGGTGGACACGGAGGGTTGGAGTGTTTCCAGACGTTTCGCCACCGGCCAGGCACCCTACAACCTTGAGGCCACGGCGGACGGCGCGCACCTGGTGGCGACATTGAAGGGCGAGCAGGCGGTTGCCGTCTTCGACCTGGATGCCGGCACCGAACTCGGGCGCATTGCGACCTCGCGACCGGTCACGCACGGCGTCGTCGCCAGCCCCGACAGCCGCTACGCCTTCGTCTCCAACGAGTCGGTGGGGTCGGTGCGGGGCACGCTGGATGTGATCGACCTGCGGACGCTGGAGGTTGTGGAGAGCATCGAGCTGCAGCACCAGTCGGGGGGGATCGACTTCTGGTCGATGACCCCGGCGGACCCCCGTTGAGGGACGCGCTCAAGAGACTGGGAGGCGGGGGGGACAGGCTGGGCAGGGCGAAGCGGCGCATGCTCAGGCGCGACATCAAGGGCCGCGGGGTGCGCGACGAGCGGGTGCTGGAGGCGATGGAGACCGTGCCGCGCGAGGCGTTCGTCGGACCTGAGCACGCGCGCCAGGCGTACGCGGACCGCCCGCTGCCGATCGGCATGGGGCAGACGATTTCGCAGCCGTACGTGGTGGCGTGGATGGCCGAGGCGCTGGAGCTGAGGGCGTCCGACCGGGTGTTGGAGGTTGGCACCGGGTCCGGGTATGCGGCTGCCGTGCTGAGCCTGCTTTGCGACTCGGTCTACTCGGTGGAGCGGCACGTTTTTCTGGCCGACGGGGCCGGTGAGCGACTGGCGGCGCTGGGGTACGCGAACGTGCGGGTGCGTCACGGCGACGGTGCCGGGGGGTGGCCGGAGCACGCACCCTACGACGCGATCGTGGTGGCGGCAGCGGCGCGGCGCATCCCGGAGTGCCTTCCGGAGCAGCTGTCCGCGGGGGGACGGCTGGTCATGCCGGTGGGTCCGGCGGCCGCAAGGCAGAACCTGGTTCGAATGCGGCGGAGAGCGGACGGATTCAGTGAAGAGGGGCTGGGGGTCGTCCGGTTCGTGCCGTTGGTGTAATGTCAACATGACAATATGTAATGTCGTCTTTACTTATTGCCGATTCGGTGTCAGGTCGATCCGGCGCCAATCCTACCCGGCGCCAAACAGCGTCCGCAAAACGAGAAGCCCCAGCCGCACGCCCGCGCCGAGCATGGGGATGAGGAAGGAGATCCCGACGGAGAGCGCCAGTCCGGCGCGGAACAGGTGGGGACCCACCGGCAGCACGTCCCGCCCCCAGATCCTGTGCAGGGTGGCTTCGGTCAGGGGCCCGAGGGTGTAGCAGGCGTTCGCCAGCAGCAACATTGCGAGGACGCCGAAAACGGGAGGGAACTCGATGGCGCCGCCTTCGAGCCAGGTCAACAGCCCGTGCGAGCCCAGCGACACGGCGGCCCCCGCGCTGATCATCGCGGTGAAGGCGAGCCGGCGCTTCTCCCACCACTTGAAGATGCCACCGATCGACCGCCTGGCCGGCTGCGGGTAGAGGAAACGGGCCAGTGCGGAACCGAGCGAGCCCGATCGACCACCGACCGGGGGAACCTCCGCGCCGCGGTGCGCCGGCAGGTCCTCGAGGGGTGTGCGGTCACGGCCTTTCATGTCATCCTCGCGTCTGGCGGTCCGGCGCTTCTCTGCTCACGGTGCCGGGACGGCTGCTGGAGCGAACCGCGCTTCGAAGATAGGTTCCCGCATGACCGACACAACGTTGCTTCTGGAAGAGATGACCTGGCCCGAGGTCGAACGCGCGCTCGGGGCCGGATTCACCACCGTCGTCGTTGCGGCGGGTGCGGTCGAACAGCACGGGCCGCACCTCCCGCTGCTGGTCGACGCGGCGCGCGGCGACCGCCTCGCGCTCGAGGTTGCCACGCGGCTCGGCAACGCCCTCGTCGCGCCCACCATCCGGGTCGGGTACTCGGAGCATCACATGGGCTTCCCGGGCACCCTCTCGCTGCGGCGCGAAACCTTCGCGGCCGTCTGCGCCGACTACGCGGAGAGCCTCTCGCGGCACGGCTTCCGCACGATCTGCTTCATCCCGTCGCACGGGGGCAACTTCGCGCCCCTCGCCGACATGCTGGGCGACCTGCGCGCGGCGGCCGGGCCTGGCTGCGAGGTGCGCGCCTACACCGACCTGCACGGCTTCGTGGCGCTCTGGCAGGGCGCGGTGGGGGAACTGGCGCCCGACCTGGTGCACCGGGTGGGAGGGCACGCCGACATCGCGGAGAGCTCCGAGATGCTCTGCATCCGCCCCGATCTGGTGCGCGAGGAGCTGGCGGTGTCCGGCACCGTGGTTGCGTTCGACGATTCGGTGGCCGAGCGGATCTTCCGGGACGGCTTCCGCGCAGTGACGCCCAACGGCGTGCTGGGGGACCCGCGCGGGATGACCCGCGAGCTCGGCGACCTGTGCATCGCCCGCGTGGCGGACGGGATGGCCGCCGCGCTGATGGACGGATGATGGAGCCGGTCGGACCCATCCCCCTCGGCGCGATCGAGGCGGCCCGGGCCCGAATCGCCGACGCGGCCATTCGCTCGCCGCTCATCCGGCTGGACGCTCCGGAGCTGCCAAACGAGGTGTGGGTGAAGCTGGAGTGCCTGCAGCCGATCGGGTCCTTCAAGATCCGCGGCGCCACCAACGCGATGGCGCTGGCCGATACCGAACTGCTGGCGCGCGGCGTCTACACCGGAAGCGCGGGGAACATGGCGCAGGGGGTCGCCTTTGCGGCGCGCCGGCTCGGGATTCCCTGCCGCGTGGTGGTGCCCGAGACCGCGCCGCGCGCGAAGCTGGACGCGATCGCGCGGCTCGGCGCGACGGCCGCGCCCCTCCCCTTCGACGAGTGGTGGGGAGTTCTGCGCGACCACGGCCACCCGGCCGAACAGGGGCACTTCGTCCACCCTGTCAGCGACCCTGCGGTCATCGCCGGGAACGGCACGATCGGACTCGAGATCATCGAAGAGCTTCCCGACGTGGGCGCCGTGGTGGTGCCCTACGGCGGCGGCGGACTCTCGTGCGGGATCGCCGCGGCGCTGCGGGAGACCGCGCCGGGCGTACCCGTCTTCGCAGCCGAGGTGGAGACCGCTGCACCCTTCGCCGCGTCGTTGCGAGCCGGGCGGCCCGTCGAGGTCGAGTACCACCGCTCGTTCGTGGACGGGATCGGATCGACCGGCATGCTCGGCGAAATGTGGCCGCTGGCAAGCTCCCTGCTCGCCGGGTCCCTGGTGGTCTCGATCGAAGAGGTGTGCACGGCGATCCGGATGCTTGCCGGAACGGCGCACGTGGTCTCGGAGGGGGCCGGGAGCGCGGGGGTGGCAGCCGCGTTGCGCGGTGTGCCGGGGGTCGCCGGCGGCCCGGTCGTCGCGGTTGTCTCCGGCGGCAACATCGACCCGCATGTCTTCCAGGCCATCATGGAGGGACGTTCGCCGTGAGGCGGCTCATGGCATAGGTTGCCCGTCGGTCGGCGGGCGGTGCACACCACCGCCGCAGCACGCCCGGCGAGAGCCGTGCGACTCGTCGCCGACAATAGTTAACAATGTTGTTAAGTATCCCGTCACCACAGAGGCCCGAATGACCGCAGCAGCGAATACCCGGCATCCCCGGGGTCTGATGACCCTCTTCTTCACGGAGATGTGGGAGCGCTTCTCCTTCTACGGGATGCGCGCGCTCCTGATCCTGTACCTGGCGGAGGCCACGATCGGCCAGAACCCGGGCATGGGACTCGATGTCGCGACGTCCGGCGCCATTTACGGCCTCTATACCGGGCTCGTCTACCTCCTCGGTCTGCCGGGAGGCTGGGTCGCGGACCAGCTGTGGGGACAGCGCAAGGCCGTCTTCGTCGGTGGGTGCATCATCGCGGCCGGGCACTTCAGCATGGCCGTGCCCAACGACTTCAACTTCTTCCTGGGGCTGATCCTGATCGTGATCGGCACGGGCCTGCTGAAGCCCAACGTCAGTTCCGTGGTCGCAGACCTGTACCCGGAAGGCGGCGCGAGGCGGGATGCCGGGTTCTCCATCTTCTACATGGGGATCAACGTCGGAGCCTTTGCGGGCCCCCTGATCTGCGGCTGGCTCGGCCAGAACTGGAACTGGCACTGGGGATTCTCGGCAGCGGGCTTCGGAATGGTGGCGGGCCTGATTCAGTTCCGCCTCGGCTACGGCCGCCTGGGTGACGCGGGAGTCTTGCGCAGCGAGCGCACCCCGGAGCAGATCGCAAGCCTGAGCCGCCGCTTCTTCGGCGGCTGCGCCGCGCTGGCAGCCGCGCTGGTCGCCTTCGGCTATCTGGTGTCGCAGGGGTCGATTCCGCTCACCCTGACGCATATCGCGACCGGCCTGGCCTGGGTGATAGGCTCGGTCGTCATCCTGTACTTCCTCTACCTGATGTTCCTCGGCGGGCACAATGTCGTCGAGAGAAAGAAGATCGCGGCGATCTTCTGGTTCGCGCTCCTGGCCGTGGTCTTCTGGTCGGGCTTCGAGCAGGCGGGTTCGTCGCTGAACCTCTTCGCCGAGAACTACACGGACCGCACGATCGGGTCGTTCAGCTATCCGGCATCGTGGCTGCAGTCGGTGAACGCCTTCTTCATCGTGTGCCTGGCGCCGGTCTTCGGCTGGCTGTGGGTGTGGCTGGCCAACCGCAACGCCAATCCCTCGACCGCGGTGAAATTCGCGCTGGGTCTGCTGGGCCTGGCCGCAGGCTTCTTCGTAATCGCGTGGGGCGCGGCCAATGCGACGCCCGGCTCCCCCGTCTCGGCATCGTGGCTCATCGTCATGTACTTCCTGCACACGGTCGGGGAGCTGGCGCTGTCGCCGGTCGGACTCTCGGCGGTCACCAAGCTCGCGCCGCCCAGCCGCATCAGTCAGATGATGGGGTTGTGGTTCGTGGCGACGTCGCTGGGGAACGTGGTCGCGGGGCTGGTGGCCGGCCGGCTGGAGGCGCTGGAGCCGTCGCCGCTCTTCTTCGCCGTGACGACGATCATCGGCTCCGCCGGCTTCGTGGCGCTGCTGGCCAGCCCCTTCATCAAGCGGCTGATGGGGGATGTGAAGTAGGGCGGGTCCGACGCGGGTTGCATCGCCGCCGGAATGCCGCGGGTGATTCGTGCGCGGTCGGGAGGCCGGCCGGGCGGCAGCCGGCTACCCGTCCAGGCGCAGCTCCCGGAAGATGTCCCAGGGGATGCTCCGCGCCTGATCGCCGTTGGTGACGATCACGCCGCGGTTGCCCCGCTCTACATCGTTGCTGCCGCTGAGATCGTAGGACCGGCCATCGCGCAGATGCACCGTGCTGGCCGCGCCGTTCTTCACGATCCGGGCGATCTTCGAGAACTCGATCGCGAACTCGATGCCGTTGTTCCAGCCGTCGAGCATCTCCCAGCTCGCGTACTCGTCGCGGTCCCACTTGATCTCGCCCGAGAGCGAGGCGCCGGTGGTGGTCACGACCGTGCCGCGCAGCGGCCGGCCGCCGTCGAAGTCGTCCCACGACGCCTCGGTCCTCGCAGCGTGGAAGCGGATGTGCGAGAAGTAGTCCCACGGGACCTTGACCTGGCCCAGCGCCGGGTCCGAGATGGTGATGCCGCGGTTGGAGCTGTCGACATCGTTGGTGCCGTACAGGGTGACCCGCTCGCCGGAATGAAGATCGACGTGGGCCCCGACGGGGCCGTACTGGCGAATCTCGCGGATGGCTCCGAAGGGAATCGAGTACGAGGCCTCGCCTCCATCCACCCGCGCTTCGCCGTCGAGGACGTCCGACGTGTAGATCTCGTCGAGGTCCCAGGCGATGTGTCCGGTGAACTCCATTCCGCGGCCCGTGGTGAGCGTGCCGTGCAGCCGGCCCTCGGCGGGCCTTGCGTCCGCGGGCGCGGGGTGGAAATCGATCTGGCGGATGTCGCGCCAGTCCAGGTCGGTCCGCCCGCCGCCCGCGCGGTCGACGACGAGGGATCGCATGGCGCGCCCCAGATCGGTGGATTCCCCCTGCATGCCGATGGTCTGCCCGGACCGCAGGTGGAACACGGCCTGCGCGCTTCCGACCCGCACGATGCGACCGACGTGGCCGAAGCGAACCCCCGACAGCCCTCGGTAGCCGCGGTCCAGCTTGGTGGCGTCGAGCAGATCGCCCCAGCTGCCCTCGTTGCGGTCCCAGCGCAGGAAGCCCTCGTGGGCCTGTCCGCCGCGGGTTGTAACCGTGCCGTAGAGGCGATTCGCTGCGGACCGGTGTTCGACGATTTCGTAGCTTCGCGCCGGTGCCGATACGGTGTGATGGACGCGGAAGGACGGCTCTCCGCTGCCGCCCAAAAACAGCGCGGTCGCGACCACCGCGGCCACGGCCGAGCCGGCGATCAGGCCGACGTTTCTCACATCCTCGTTCAGTTGCCGCGAGTGATTCATCATGGTTCTCCGAGTGGCGCTGCGAATGCCCGGGGTTCAATCCTGCAAGCTTCTCCCATGCCCTACCATACGGTCAAGGGCCCGAATCATGTCGGTCTTGTCCCCCAAACGGATTCCGATAGCTTGGAAGACCGAGACCGTGGCCTCCAGCGGTCGATCCACCCCGGGGAAGAGGCGGCAACCTTCGTCCATGTCGATGTGGAGCAAGATATTCGGCGGGTCCGCACGCCCGGACAAGGTCGACTACTACGAAGAAGCGCTGACGCTCTCCAGGGAGGGCAAGTTTCATGAAGCGCTGACTTCCCTGAGGCTCGCCCTGAAGGAGTCGCCGGGAGATCCCATCGTCCTGCAGCAGATCGCGATCGCCTATACGCGCATGGGCATGGACTCGGAAGCGCTGAAGACTTACCGGCACGTCCTGGACAGGAATCCCCAGGCGCCGGGCGCCCACTATGGCATCGCTTTCATCCTCCGGCGGCAGGGGAACCAGGCCGACGCGGTGGAGCACCTCGAGGCCTTCCTTGCGGGGGAACCCCCGGAGCCGGACGCCGCAGAGCATATCGCCCACGCCAGGAGGACCCTTGATGAAATCCGTGGGACAGCGGACGCGGACGGCGAAGAGCCCTGACCTCTGGCGGCCCGTGGACAGCATCCGTCCGGCATTCGAGCAGCGATGCATCCCCGCCGGACCGCTGGTGCGAGAGGATGATTGAAAGATGAAAGCGGACAAACAGGTTCGTCTGGCCTGGACCGGCTCCGGCCTCGTATTCGACGGCGGTCCCGAGGGCGGCCCCCAGATCATCGTGGACGGCGACTCGGCAACCGGTCCGTCTCCCATGGAACTCGTGCTCCTCGCCGTGGCGGCGTGCATGGCCATCGACGTGCGGGTCATACTCGGCAAGGGGCGGGTTCACTTCGACAGCCTGGACGTGGAGGCCGAAGGCGGCAGGCGGGCCGATCCTCCCCAGCACTACGAAAGTCTGCGTCTGGTCTTCAGGGTCACCGGGGTGGCGCGGAAGAACTGGCCCAGGGTAGAGCGCGCCCTCGAACTGTCCCGTGAGAAGTACTGTTCCGTAATGTTCTCCCTGAGGCAGGACATTCCCGTTGAAATCGTTCTTGAAGGGGGATAGACCCGTGTCCGACACCGTTCACTACTACGCGAACAAGGCCGATGTCCCGACGGGAACCCTGGTCGACCTCTTCCTTCGGGCCATAGAGCGTCTCGGAGATCGAACCGCATACAACGTCACGGGCGAGGGAGCCCGCACCTACACCTATGAGCAGGTGCGGGACGTGGCGCGGCGGGGAGCGGCGGCCCTGGCCCGGTCCGGCGTCAACCGGGGCGACCGGGCGGCGATCCTCTCGGAGAACCGGGTGGAATGGCCGCTTGCCGACTGGTCCTGCCTCTGCGCCGGCGTGGTGGACGTACCCATCTACAGCACGCTGCCCGCCGCGCAGGTCGCGTACATCCTGCAGGATTCGGGCGCCTCGCTCGTCTTCGTATCGGATGCGGAGCAGCTGGCAAAAGTGCGGGAGGCCGTGTCGGGGTCCGGTCGCGACATCGAGATCGTGGTTTTCGACGAGGAGGCGGCGGGCGACGGGGCGGTGCACTGGGAGGAATTCCTGGCGCGCGGCGACGACGCCACGCTCGAGGACTTTCTGTCGGAAGCTCGCAACGCCGACCCCGGCGACCTGGCCACGCTGATCTACACCTCGGGGACGACCGGGACGCCGAAGGGCGTGATGCTCACGCACAACAACGTGGCGTCCAACATCTGGGCCTGCGAACGGCTGCTCCCCGTGGGCCCCGACGACTCCAGCCTTTCCTTCCTGCCGCTGTCACATGTATTGCAGCGGGCGGTGGACTACCTCTTCTTCTCGCGCGGGTGCACCATCACCCACGGCTCGATCGACACCGTCGCGGCCGACATGAAGGAGCTGCAGCCGACGGTGCTGGTTTCGGTTCCCCGCCTCTACGAGAAGGTGTATCAGAAGGTGCTCGACGCGGGCGGAGCGAAGGGCAAGCTGGTGGCGTGGGCCGTCGACATCGCACGGCGGGCGGCGCTCTGCCGGGAGAGCGGAGAGGAATTCCCTGCATCCCTTCAGTGGAAGTACTCCATCGCGGACCGCCTCGTCTTCTCCAAGCTCCGGGCGGGCGTCGGCGGCAGGCTGCGCTTCTTCGTGAGCGGCGGGGCGGCGCTCGCGCCCGAGATCAACCGCTTCTTCCTGGGCGCCGGAATCACGATCCTGGAGGGATACGGGCTCAGCGAGACGTCTCCGGTCACGAACGTCAACACCGAGGAGCACTTCAGGATCGGCACGGTGGGACGTCCTGTGCCGGGGACCGAGGTCCGGATCGCGGACGACGGCGAGATCCTGATCCGCGGGCCGCAGGTCATGAAGGGCTACTACGGGCTGGAGGAGCTGACCCGCGAGGTGATCGCGGACGACGGCTGGTTCAGCACGGGTGACATCGGGGAACTCAGCGCCGACGGATTCCTGAAGATCACCGACCGGAAGAAGGATCTGATCAAGACCTCGGGCGGGAAGTACGTGGCGCCGCAGGCGATCGAGAACCTGCTGAAGAAGAGCGCGTTCGTGGACCAGGCGGTCGTGATCGGGGAGGGCCGGAAGTTCTGCGCGGTGCTGGTGGTCCCCGCCTTCGAGAGACTCGGGGCCTGGGCGGTGGAGGCCGGGATCGGCGCTTCCGACGAAGAGGCCATGCTGGCCGACTCCAGGTGCCAGGAACACCTGCGCGAACAGTTCTTTGCGGAGCTCCGCGATCTGGCCAGCTTCGAGACGCCCAAGAAGGTGGGTCTGCTGTCCGAGCCGTTCACGGTCGACAACGGGATGCTCACGCCGACCCAGAAGGTGAAGCGCCCCGTGGTGGCCGAGCGCTACGGGGATCTGATCGAGTCGTTCTACCACCGGGATTCTGTCGAGCGGACGATGTTCGTCGCGTCCGGCTGAGGCCATGAAGACGAGCGGGGCTGACGCGGACACTCCCCCGGGGCGTGGCGGGAGCGATGTGGTCACCGTGCTGATGACGGCGCCGGGGGTTGCCGAGGCGGAAGCGGTCGTTCGGCGTCTGGTCGAGGAGCGGCTGATCGCCTGCGGGAACATCCTCCCCGGTGCGGTGAGTATCTATCAATGGGAGGGAGAGCTGCATCGCGACGAGGAGTCGGTCGTCATTCTCAAAACGGTTCGAGGCCTGCTTCAGCGGATGCTGAAACGCGCGGAGCAGCTGCACCCGTACGACGTGCCCGAATTGCTCGTACTTGATGTTGTGGATGGCGCCGGTGCCTATCTGGCGTGGGTCCGGGAGGAGTGCCGCCAGGAAGCTGGAACGCGGGGATGATCGATCGCCTGAAGTCCTTTTTCGCGCGCGAAATGGCTGTTGACGCGGAAGAGACCAGTCCGCCTCTTGCCGCCGAGCGACTGCGGGTCGCGGCCTGTGCGCTCCTGCTCGAGGTGGCCCACGCCGACGACTTCTTCAGCACCGGCGAACGGAAACACCTGCGGGCGCTGGTCCGGCGTCACTTCGGGCTGAAGCGGGAAGCCGCCGACGAACTGATCGCGATCGCCGAGGACGAGCGGGGGCGGAGCGTCGACCTCTGGGGGTTCACCAACCTGATCAACGCCAGCTACTCCACCGGCCAGAAGATGGTGCTCGCCGAGGCGATGTGGGGTATCGTGCTGGCGGACGGCGAACTGGCCAACCGGGAGGACTACCTGATGCGAAAGATCTCGCACCTCATCGGACTCAGGTCGGGCTACCTGGCCGAAGCCAGAAGGCGTCACGATGCGGTGCAGCCGGAGACAGTGGAACCGGAGAGCACGTCATGTCCCTCCTGACCCAGATTCTGCTGGGGCTCGTGGCGGTTGCGCTGGGGATCTTCCTGGGGATGCCGGGCAAGCAGCCGGACGAGGAACCGGACGGCGCGCGCGGCAGGCGCATCGGGGCGCACGGCGAAAAGAGGGTCCGGGAGCTGGAGCACGCTCTTGGCCGAGCCGCCCGGCGCAGCAAGGCGAAGCGCTACTTTACCCCGCTCGATCTGCTCAGGCGGGACCGGCGCGCCTCCGAGCGGCGGCGTACGCGCAGGCACTTCAAGACCGTGGCCCCGTCGCGGGACCGGAAGCGCTGAGCGGCCTGGCCCGGAGCGGCCGCCCCGGCGGCGAGGGGTCGGGCTGACTACCCCATCAGTTGGTTGACCAGCACCAGAATGCACCCGATGAAGGCGCCCAGGGCGTAGCCCAGGTAGACGATCGTGCGAAGTTCGCGGTCGGTCACCTTGCGGACGAGTTCCTCCATCCGCGCCACCGGAAACTCGCGGACCTTTTCCTCGACCCTGCGGGCGACGTCGAGCTTCGCCACCAGGGCCGGGATCTGGGACTGCATCCACATCCACAGCGGGTCGCTGATGGCGGCCTGGATGGTCCCGGCCGCATTGGCCGGCAGCCATCGCGCCGGCCGTCCGATGGGACGCTCCAGGGCCGCGGCGGCCATTCGGCGGGCCGCTTCGCGATAGACGGTCCCGGCAACATCGCTCCTTGCCGCCGTCACGACCCATTCCGATACCCGGTCCGGAGGGATGTCGTCCAGCAGCTCCGCCCAGGTCTGCTTCGAGGCGCGGCTCAGGGCGGCTTCCACCCTCTCGCGCACGAAGCCCCGGGCGGCAGGTTCGCGCACGAGTTCGACCAGCCATGAAGAGATCGTCTCCGAGGCCTCGACGACCTCGGGATCGCCGGGGTGTCCCAGCACGTCCGTAACGGGGCGGTCGAGGAGATCCTCGATGGCGTCGTGGATCCTGCTGCCGAGCGCGGCCTCGACCTTGCGCTCCGTGAAGAGAACGGCGATCCGCTCGGCTCCCGTCACCTGAATGGTGTTGAGGGCTTTCTTCACGGCGTCGCCCGAGAGGACCATCCGGGCCACCACGCGCTGGTGGAAGCGGAGATCGTCCATGAAACGGCGCAGCACGTCCTGGATGGCCCTCTCGAAGCGCTCGCGGGCGCCGGGGTCCTCCAGCACCTTGCCCATGCGCCGGATCGCAAGGGGCACGAAGTCGGCGATCGCGTGCTGGAGGGTGCCGGTCACGCCGGGAGGGAGCAGGTCCCGCATGGTGAGGGACGGGACGAGCAGCCGTTCGGCAGCGTGCTCCAGGTATTCGTCGATCGTCCGCCGGAACTTCTCGCCTTCGGCCGCGCTTGCGATCCACTGTTCGGCCGCCTCGGCGATGCCCGCTTCCCGCGACGGCGTGAGGATGTCCGAAACCGGCTGGTCCGCCAGGTAGTCGGACAGGGTGGCCGCCCGGCGCTCGACCGCCTCCTCGAAGGCCTCCGAGTCGAGGTGCTTCTCGATTCTGGAAACGGCGTGCTCCAGCACCTCGTCGACGATGGGGGCCGCGTTGGCCATGACCTCCGGGCCGAGGACGTCGCTCAGCGAGCCGCGCTCGACCTCGAGCAGCTCGTGGAGGAAGCGCTCCAGCCCCTCGTCGAACGCTTCCCGGAACTCGGGCTCGGCGAACACGCGGGTGAGGTCCTCCTCGGTGAGGAGGCGGTTGCCGACCGCGTGGCCGATGGCGCGGGCGAGCCGCGCCTGGTTCTTGGGGACCGCGCCCTGGAGCAGCCGCACCCGCCACCTCCAGAGGGTCGGGGGGCGGTAGGGGTGGAAGAGCATCCAGATGGCCACCGTGTTGGTGAGCCCGCCGGCCAGCGCACCGGTGACGATCGACACGATGGCGCGGAGGAGGGCGTCGTTCATCGGCCGCGTGCGGTCATCGCTGGAGATGGCGCAGGAAGCCGCTCACCGCGATCCGCTCGGAACCGATGGTGACGGATCCCGTGATCTCATAGACGCCGAGAGCGGGCAGGCGCGCACCGGTGCCCCGCATCGTATGCTGGTGGGAGCTGACGGCTTCGAAGCGGCCGGTCAGTTCGGGGTCGGTCGATGAGATCGTCCATACCACCGGGATGTCGCGCCGGGCCCGTTCGAAGGTATACAGCTCCGGCCAGGCCACTTCGACCTCGGGCCACGAATACGTGTCGGAATCGAGGCGAGCCCAGGCGCGGTAGGGATCCGACCCTTCGGAATCGGCGAAGAGCAGCTGGAAGCGGCGGCCCCCGGTCACCAGAGCGAGCTCGGTGGCCTCTTCGGCTTCGTTCGGTCTGGCGGTCAGGGCATCGAGCACGAGACCGCTCGTCTCCACCCCCGCGAGGCGCGCGGTCCCGTTCAGCAATCGGTAGGTCTCGCCCCGCTGACCGCTCCACTCCGCGATGACCTCGCCCATTCGCACCGACAGATCGCGTACGCCCTCCTGGAAGTAGATTTCGCGCAACGCGTCGTCCATTCCGACAATCAGCCTCGCCGATCCGCGCGGCAGGATGCGCCAGGGAGTGCGGCTCGCTTCGGTCGACCAGTCGTCTTCGACGAAAAGACGCCATTCGCCGGCCCGTCCAAGCCAGCCGCGCGTGGAGCGGAGGATTCGGTCGGATTCGACCCGGTTCGTGAATTCCCAGGGCACGTACATCGAAGAATCCCGCGAAGCGCCGACGAAGACCACGGTTCGGCGATAGGTCGTCCCCGCCGCCGCTCCGGGTGCGGTCTCCGCCGGAGGAGACGCGCCGGGCTCCTCCTGCGATGGGTTCGGCCTGTCATCGACCGGGTCGCCGAGGCAGGACGCCTGCAAGAGGGCCAGTAGTCCGAATGGCGCGATCACCCTGGCGGAGCGGTGCTTTGAGGGCTTGAAAAGTAAAGATAACACGACATTTTGTAATGTTGTCTTGACATTACGAACGGGTGAGCACCGCAGTCCGGCGCGGATGCATCGCCGCTCGAATGCCGGGGGGATTCCGTTCAAGGGCTGCTAGGGATCCACCGCTGCCTCGGGCGGGTCGACGGCACCGGCATCCAGCAGCTGTTCCGGACGCACGCCGAGCATGCGATCCAGGGCGTCGATGAGGTGCCGGAGACGGCGCGCGCTGGTTTCCGTATCGCCGGTCTGGTTGCTGGCTTCAACGACGATGTCCACGCAGGTCTGGGCATTCGCATCCAATGCCATCGAGATCATGGCCTTCCCGGGGACGGGGCGAAACCGATTGCGTATTCGAGCTTCGATGACGCCGACATGCGCGTCCTCGTATACCATCTGCCAGCCGCGCAGCCGGCCCGAAACCAACGTCACGAGAGCATCCCAGATCGTACTGAAGGGAATCGCATAGGTTCGTCCCCTCAATTCCGAAAAGACGGGATCCGCGCTGTTGCGCCCTGCCTGGTTGGTGATTGCCTTGGGCATTCTCGTTTCTGCGGCGCGGCAGTGGATCTTGTCGGAGCGGGCTCGCGTCCTCCGGTAAGCACCGACTCGAGGCTCGAACCCAAAGCTGCATCAGGCGCACGTCTGCGGTCAACCGAAGCGCCAGACCGCTATCTTCAATCATGACCGCAGATCGTGGACTCGGAGGCAGACGCGGGGTGTCCGGATGGATGAGAGCCAATTGATCCATGACTGGAACGTGGAGGAGTTCGACACGCTCGCCTGGGGCCGGCACGTGGAGCTCGACGACGAGACCCTGAGGGACGGCCTGCAGTCCCCCTCGGTGGTCGACCCTCCGATCGCGGCCAAGATCCGGCTGATCCACATGATGGATGGACTGGGGATCCACGCGGCCGATATCGGGCTGCCCGCGGCGGGGCCCAGGGCGGTAGCCGACGTGACCCGCCTGTGCGAAGAGGTGCGCGACGCAGGCCTGTCCCTCGAAGTCAATTGCGCCGCCAGGACGATCGTGGCCGATATCGAACCCATCGTCCGGATCGCGCAGAATACCGGAGTGCCGATCGAGGTGGCCGCTTTCATAGGGAGTTCCCCCATTCGGCGGTTTGCGGAGGGATGGACGCTGGATCACATGCTGAGGACAGCCGAAGCGGCCGTGTCCTTCGGCGTGCGGGAGGGCATGCCCGTGATGTTCGTGACCGAGGACACCACCCGGGCCGATCCGGACACATTGAAGGCCCTCTACGGGAACGCGATCGAGTGGGGCGCGCGCCGGATCTGTCTCTCGGACACGGTGGGTCACGCGACGCCCTCCGGGGTGAGGGCGCTGGTGAGATTCGTCAAGCACGCGATCATCGGCCCGTCGGGCGAGAATGTGAAGCTCGACTGGCACGGCCACCGCGACCGCGGGCTCGGTCTGGCCAACGCGCTGGCCGCGATCGAGGGCGGGGCCGACCGCATCCACGGCACGGCGATGGGCATCGGGGAGCGCGTGGGCAACGTCGAAATGGATCTCCTGCTGGTCAATCTGGCGTTGGCCGGAGTCCACGACGCCGACTTGACGCAGCTCACCGAGTACTGCGAACTCGTCTCCAGGGAGTGCAATCTGCCGCTGCCGCTGAACTATCCGGTGCTCGGCGGCGATGCCTTCCGCACGGCGACCGGCGTGCACGCGGCGGCGATCGTCAAGGCGGAGGCAAAGGGGGCCGACTGGCTGGCCGACCGTGTCTATTCGGGCGTGCCCGCATCGATGGTGGGCCGGGCCCAGGAGATCGAGGTCGGACCCATGTCCGGCATTTCGAATGTGAGGTACTGGCTGGCGGGCCGGGGCTTCGATTCCGATGACGCCGAGCTGTGCCGGCGGATCTTCGACATCGCGAAGGAAGGCGATCACACGCTTTCGGAGGAAGAGATGCTCGCGATCGTGAACGAGGTCGGGCGGAGCGGCTGACTTGATCGGGACTCGCGCCCAGGCAGGTGACGAGGAGCCGCGGCCCCGCATCCTGGTGATCGAGGACGATCCCGGGATCAGTTCCGTGGTCGCGCACCAGCTCACCCGGGCGGGGTATCGCGTCGACACCGAGAGCGGAGGCGCCGGAGGGCTGGATGCCCTTCACAGGGACATTCCCGACCTGCTGATCCTCGACCGGATGCTGCCGGGGCTTTCGGGAGACGAGGTGCTGGCCTCCATCCGCCGCGACCCGGCCACCCGGTACCTGCCGGTGATCGTCGTCACCGCCAAGGGCGACGAGACGGAGCGGATCGAGGGGCTGGAGATGGGGGCCGACGACTACGTGACCAAGCCCTTCAGCCCCCGCGAGCTCGTGCTCCGGGTCGATGCGATCCTGCGGCGTGCCGCGGCGGACGGCATCGCATCCACAGCCGATGGGCGGTTCTTCAGGGCGGGACCGCTGAGCGTCAACCTGGATGGGATGGATGTCACGCTGCATGGCTCGACCGTCCCGGTAACTCCGACGGAACACAGACTGCTCACGGCCCTCCTGGAGCGGCGAGGACAGGTGCGGACCCGCGATCAGCTGCTCGGGGACATCTGGGACACCGATCCGGAAGTCGCCGCCCGGATTCGCACCCGGACGGTGGACATGCACGTCCGTCGCCTGCGTTCCAAGCTGGGTCCGGTGGGGGAGTGGATCGAAACCGTGCGAGGGGTCGGGTACCGGCTTCGCGTGCCGGGATCTACTTGAGGGCGCGTCTCCGATGAGGGTTCCGCTCAGACTCGCGACAGCGCTCGCCGCATCCGGGTGCGTGGTGCTGACCGTCGCGCTCGCATGGTTCGTGGTGCGCGCCGCGGCGGCGCGGGTCATGTTCTCGCAGGGACAGCAACACCTTGCCGCAGCTGTGGTGCTGGGAGCCGAGCAGCTGCGAGCTTCCCGGGGAGTCGCCCTGGACAGCGTCACCAGCACCCTCGCGCTTGCCACCGGATACCGGGTCAGCGTGTTCGACGCGGATGAGCGACTGGTCGCGGATTCCAATCTCGGATCCGTGCCGGCGGACGGCGGCAGCGCTGTCAGGCCCGAAGTGTCCGGGGCGCTGAGCCGGATGCGATCGTCGTCGATCCGGACGAGTACGATCGACGGCCGGCCCTATCTGTTCAGTGCGGTGCGATTGTATCGGGGCGGAGAGCAGGCTGTCCTGCGGCTGGGAGCTCCGGTCGAGCCGGTCCGCGAGGCCGCGTCACGCCTTGCCCTGTGGGCCGCCTTCGCCGTACTGGCTGCGGGCACGGCGGCCGTCATTGGGCTGGACCGCGGCGCGGACAGGATGGTTCGGGTCCTGCAGGACATTCGCATCCTGCTGGCGCGGATCGGGGCGAGTGAGCCTCCGGGTGCGCGGGTCAGGCTGCCCCGCGTCATCGAGCTGGCGCGAGTGGCTTCGGCCGCCAACCGCGTCCGCGGTGAACTGGAGGACCAGGTCGGCCGGGTCACCCGTGAGCGGGACGAGCTCGCCCAGCTCATGGACGAGGTGGGCGAGGGACTGATGGCGCTGACCAGCGACGCCCGCATCCTGCGCATCAATCCCGCCGCCCGGCAGCTTCTGGGGCTCACCGATGTCATACCGTTCTCGCCGGTGGGATCGATCGTGCGCGACCCCGTTCTCCGTGACCTGCTGGAGGCCTCGGTCGTGCGCCGCGATGGCCGCCTCGAGCTGCAGCTCGGCGACCGGGAGCTCGAAGTGCGCACCAAGCGGGGTACGGAGGGCGGGGCGGTGGTGCTGATCGTCGACATCACCGAGATCAAGCGCCTCGAGGCGGTCCGTTCGGACTTTGTCGCCAACGCTTCGCACGAACTCAAGACGCCGCTCACGGTCATTCGTGCAGCCGCGGAGACCGTCCTCGACGAGAGTCTGCCGGGGGACCTTCGAAGCCGCTTCCTGCGGTCCATCGAAGACAACACGGTTCGCCTGCAGCGCCTGGTGGACGATCTGCTCGACCTTTCCAGGTACGAGTCGGGGGCGTGGCTCCCCGAGAGTGTGTCGTTCAGGCTGGAGGAGGTGGCGCGGGCGGCCTGGACGGAGCTGTGCGAAAAGGCGACCGGGCGCAACGTGGATTTCGAGATTCTCGGGAGGGGCGAAGCGCTCGGAGACGAGGCCGCGGCCTATCAGATCTTCCGGAATCTCTTCGAAAACTCCATACGGTACGTTCCTGAGGATGACGCGCGAATCTCCGTCCGGATCGACTCTTCCGGGAGTCACCTGGCCGTAGCCGTGGAAGACAACGGATCCGGCATACCCGCCTCGGCGCTGCCACGGATCTTCGAGCGCTTCTACCGGGTGGACGCGGCCAGATCCCGCAAGGAGGGCGGCACGGGGCTCGGGCTGGCGATCGTGCGTCACCTGGTGTCCAGCATGGGGGGCGAGGTCGAGGCCGGCAGCATGTGGGGAGCGGGCACCACGATCACCTTCACCATCCCGCGCGCAGCTTGAAATCGCTCCGCCGATGCCTGACACCCGCCTGCGCGGGACTCCTCGCGCTGCTCCCGTCCGCATGCGGCCGCGACGGCGGAGAGCCCGGAGGGGTCGTGCGAGTCGACGGCTCGAGCAGCCTCTACGCGCTTTCGGTGGCCGCGGCGGCCGATCTTGCCGCGGTGCGTCCCGGGGCAAGGATCGCCGTGGGGATGTCGGGCACGGTGGGTGGACTCCGCCGGCTCTGTGACGGAGGAATCGATGTGGCTGGAGCATCCAGGCCGATTTCGACCGCGGAGTCGGCCCGATGCCGCGCCGAGGGGCTCGAATACCTGGCGGTGCCCGTCGCGAGGGACGGTGTGGCGATCGTCGTCAACGCGGCAAGCAACGCGGCGCTTCAGTGTCTCACCCTCGGCGAACTGGCGCGTCTGTGGGAGCCCTCGAGTGCCGTGCGGAGCTGGAGGGATCTGCGTCCCGCGTTTCCGGCCGAGACGATCCGGCTATTTGGGCCGGGAAACGATTCCGGGACCTTCGACTTCTTCACCAACGTGGTCGTAGGCCGGCCGGGTGCGAGCCGCGTGGACTACTACCGGACCGAGGACGACAATCTCATCGCGCGTGGCGTAGCCGGAGACAGGTGGGCCCTCGGATACCTGGGATCCGCCGCGGTCGGCGCCGATCGGGCGCGTCTGCGGACCCTCGCGGTCGATACGGGATTCGGCTGCGCCTTCCCCACCGAGGAGGCGGTCTCCGATGGACGCTACAGTCCCCTGTCGCGCGATCTGTACCTCTACGTCTCTCTTGCGTCCCTCGCCCGGCGCGAAGTTCACCAATTCGTCCGCCACTACGTGGCTTCGGCCGAGCGCCTGAGCCGCCCGGCCGGATACGTGCCGCTGCCGGCGGCGGAATACGAGCGCGGACTCGCGGAGTTGGCCCGCATCCGGGGGGAGTCGCCATGACGGCTTCCCGACTCTCCACGGCTGCGCACTCCAGGGCGGACCTCGGCGAGCGGCTCATCGGCGCGGCGCTGCTGGGTTGCACGATCCTGGCGTCGCTGTCGGCCGCGGCCGTCATCGGTGTGCTCGGGCTGGAGACGGTGCGGTTTTTCGCGGAAGTGCCCCTGTCGCGCTTCCTTGCCGACCTCGCGTGGACGCCGGCGGTGGAAGAGCCCGGCTTCGGCATCCTGCCCCTGCTCGCAGGCACGGCACAGATCGCCGCCGGAGCCACCGTCCTGGCGGTGCCCGTCGCCCTCCTGCTGGCGATCTTCCTGGAGTTCCAGGCCGGGAGACGCACTGCATGGGTCATGAACGCGACCGTCGGCGCACTCGCTTCCGTCCCGGCGGTCGTCTACGGGTACTTCGCACTCAACTTCATCACACCCGCGCTGAAGACCGTCTGGCCCGGGGTGGAGGCGTTCAACGGGCTCTCGGCCTGTCTGGTGGTCGGACTGATGATCCTCCCGACGATCGTCGTACTTTCCCGGGAGGCGCTGTCCGCGGTACCCCGATCCATGCTCCGCCAGGCGGTGGCCCTGGGTGCGACCAGGGAGCGGGCGCTGTTGCGCCTCACCTTGCCGGCGGCCCGGCTCGGCGTGCTGGGAGCGGTCGTACTGGCGATGACCCGCGCCGTGGGCGAAACCATGATCGTGACGCTTGCCGCTGGCAACCCGACCGGCGTGAGCTGGAACCCGCTGGAAGGGGTCCGCACCCTCACGACCTTCCTCGCCCAGGCGAGCATGGGCGATCTCGAGCCCGGCAGCATCCAGTACGAATCCTGCTTCGCGGTTGCGGCCGTTCTCTTCGTGCTCACCTACGGGATGCACGCACTCGGCCGTGCGCTCGTCTCCAGGGGTCATTCAGGCGCCCCGCGCGGATCCCGGTCATGAGCGCTCCCGCCCGCAGCTCCGGGGCCGCCCGCAGCTCCACCGCCGCCCCCAGCCCCGCATCCGACCGCGCCCGGCGCTGGCTGAGCGCACTGGGCGTGGCCGCAACGGGGGTCACCATGGCGGCGCTGTGCCTGATGGGCGTGTCGCTGATCTTCAACGCGGGCAGCACCGCGGACGCGAGCATTTCCGCGCATTCGGACCTGGGCCCGGCGGTGGCGGGAAGCCTCTGGCTCGCCCTTCTCACGGCGGTGATCGCCGTGCCCATGGGCGTCGGCACCGCCGTCTATCTCGAAGAGTACGCTCCCCGCACGCGGGCGCTGCGCCTCCTGGGCTCGGTCCTCACCAATCTCGCGGGAGTTCCTTCGGTCGTGTACGGGCTGGCCGGCCTTGCACTGTTCGTGCGGTGGATGGAGCTGGGCCCGAGCATTCTGGCGGGCGGTCTTGCGCTTGCGGTGCTGACGGTCCCGGCGGTGATCCTGGGCTCCAGAGAGGCGCTGGCGGCCGTCCCGGAATCCCTGCGCCGGACCGCGTTCGGGCTCGGGGCGACGCGGTGGCAGGTCGTGCGGGATCAGGTGCTGCGCGCGGCGGCGCCGGACATCGCCAGGAGCTGTTCCGCCGCGCTCATGCGGGCGGTCGGGGCCGCGGCGCCCCTGCTGATCATCGGCGCGGCCGGCTTCACCACCTTCGCGCCGGGGTCTCCGCACGACCCCCTCACCGCGCTGCCGGCCCGGATCTTCGCCTGGACGGCTCGCCCGCAGACAGGTTTTCCGGCTCTTGCCGCTGGCGCATGCGTCGCGCTCCTTTTGGTGATGGCGTTGATCAGGCTTGTCTTGTGGGACTTCCGGCGCAGGCGCGGGGAGGCGCGGGGATGACTGCGGCGGACGAGGGCGGTGGCGCCCTGGCGGCCCGGGATGTCCCGGTGCTGGCGGCCGAAGGGCTGACGGTTCACTTCGGCGGGCAAGCCGCGCTGTCGGACGTGTCCATCGAGATCCCGCGCGGCTCGATCGTTTCCGTCATCGGGCGCGCGGGTTCCGGGAAGACCACCCTGCTGCGGTCGTTCAACCGGATGAACGAGCTGATCCCCGGCGCGACCGTTGCGGGAACAATCCGGTTCGCCGGCAGGGATCTGTACGGAACGGCAATGGATCCGGCGGAGGTCCGGCGCCGAGTCGGCCTGGTCTTCGAGGACGCCGCCCTGTTCCCGGGGTCGGTGTTCGACAACCTGGCGTTCGGACTGCGCGCACAGGGGGAGGAAGGGGATCTTCACGGCCTTGCGGAGGTGGCGCTCCAGGCCGTCGGGCTGTGGTCCAGGGGCGTTGAAATCCTGGAAACGCCCGCTCACGATCTGTCGACCGACGAGCGCCGGAGAATGTGCATCGCCCGCACGCTCGCCCTGAAGCCGGATGTGCTGCTGGTCGATGAGCCCACCTCCGCACTCGATCCGGCCGCGGCTGCACGGGTGGAATCGCTGATCCACGCGCTTCGCGCAGACTGCACGATCGTGTTCGCCACCAGCGACCATACGCAGGCCGGGCGCCTTTCGGACCTCACCGCCTACCTGGATTCCGGCGAGCTGGTGGAGTACGGTCCAACCCAGACGCTCTTCACGAATCCCCGGGACCCACGCACCGAGTTCTACCTCACCGGACGCATGCAATGACGTCGCCCACTTTCGCCCGCGGCCACTTCGACAGCGAGCTCGACTCCCTGCAGGATCTCCTCCTGGAGATGGCGGGCAGAGCGGAGGAACTGGTGCGCGTCGCCATGGAGGAGTTGGCGCGCAGGGATGCGCTCGGGGCGGAGGAAATCCGCGCCACCGAGGACCGGATCGATCAGCTGGAGGTGGAGATCGACGAACGCGTCGTGGAACTGCTCGCCCTGCAGCAACCGATGGCCACCGATCTCCGGTTCGTGTTCGTCGTCGTCAAGGCCTGCCGCGACATCGAGCGCATCGGCGATCACGCCGTCAATATCGCCGGCGCGGGACATCGCGCGGCCGCCCACCCTCCGCTACCGGAGATTCGCGAGATATGGGAGATGGGGGACAGGGCCCGCGGCATGCTGAGCCGGGCGCTGGGAGCACTGGTGAACCGCGACGCGGATACGGCCCGCGCCGTCATCGCGGAGGACGAGGTGGTCGACACCCTGCGGCGTTCGGCGTTCGACCTCATCGTGTCGTACATGCAACAGCAAGAGCGGTACATTTCCCCGGGGGTCAGCATGATCCTGGTGGTTCAGAACCTGGAGCGGATCGGTGATCTGGCGACCAACATCGCCGAGGAGATCGTGTATCTCGTGGAGGGACATTCGATCAAGCACAGCGGCGCGGAGAGGCTGTCATGAGTGGCGTGAGCGGTGAGGCCGGTCACCACTCGCAGGCCGACGTGGGCGGCGCCGTCGAGGAACTGCTGCACGAAGTCGCCACCCGGACGCAGCCGGCCCCGCTGCCGGAAGCGCCCCCGCTGCGAGGACAGTGTGCGATCGTCACCGGCGGCTCCAGCGGGATCGGACGCGCCACCCTGATCGCGCTGGCCGATAGCGGGGTCAACGTCGCGTTCAACTACCTCGACGCGGGCCCCGAGAGCCGCGACGCCGCCATGGCGCTGGAGGAGGATCTGGCCAGCCGGGGGGTGGAGGTGTACGCGAGCGCCGGCGACGTTCGCGACTCTGCCGAGGCCGCCGAGTTCGTCGCCGAGGCAAACGCCCGGCTGGACGGCCTTCACATCCTGGTCAACAACGCCGGCGTCGGGCGGGACCGCGCCCTGTGGAGGATGTCGGACGACGAGTGGGGCACCGTCATCGACACGAACCTCTCCGGAGCCTTCTACTTCACGAGAGCGGTCGCTCCGTACTTCCGGGCGCAGGAGTACGGCAAGATCGTCTTCGTATCTTCGGTGCACGGGCTGTCCAGCGAATTCGGGCTCGCGAACTACTGTTCCTCCAAGGCCGGCCTGATCGGCCTGACCCGCAGCACGGCCGTCGAACTGGGGCCCGCGAACGTGAACGTGAACGCCGTCGCCCCCGGTTACATCCGCACCACGCAGCTGACCGACCGCGTGCCGGCGGAGATCCTCGACAGGGCCCGCGAGAGGAGCGCGCTCGGCCGTCTTGGCGACCCCCAGGACGTGGCCTCCGTGATCCTGTTCCTCTGCTCCGAGGTGGCACGCCATATTACGGGTGCCGTCATTCCCATAGACGGCGGATACCTGATCTGAATCCGAGGATTGAATACAGGATATGAAGACAAGGAAGAAGAGCGACCGCCGATGGCGCGACAGCCTGACGCGCGAGCAGTACCGGGTCACGCGCAAGGGTGGGACGGAGAGGGCGTTCACGGGCAAGTACTGGGACCACAAGGAAGACGGCACCTACATGTGCGTCTGCTGCGGCCAGCCGCTCTTCGAGTCGTCGGCCAAGTTCGACTCCGGGACGGGATGGCCGAGCTTCGACAGCCCTGCCGCGGCCGAGAACGTGGGGGAGCGCGACGACCGCAGCTTCTTCATGCGGCGCACGGAAGTCATCTGCAACCGCTGCGACGCCCACCTGGGCCACGTCTTCCCCGACGGCCCGGGTCCTGCCGGCATGCGCTACTGCATAAACTCGGCCGCGCTGGATTTCCAGGGTCGGGAAGAGGGGCGCCAAGAGGGTCGGGACGAAGGGCCGGACGAGTGACCGGACGACGGATGAGCGACGCGATCCTGGACCCGATCCTGCACATATACTCATATGAGTAACGTCATCACGGTCATCCCCGGCGACGGGATCGGCCCCGAGGTCACAAGCGCCGTTCTCACCGTCCTGAACGAGGCCGGCGCGAGCCTCGAGTACGAGCGCCAGTCCGCAGGCGTCGGGGCCGTCGCCACCCACGGCAGCCCGCTCCCCCAGGAAACGGTCGACTCCATCGAGAGGAACCGGGTCGCGCTCAAGGGCCCCCTCGCCACCCCCTCCGGCTCCGGCTTCCGCTCGGTCAACGTCGCGATCCGCAAGACCTTCGACCTCTTCGCCAACGTCCGCCCCGTCCGCACGATCCTCCCCGGCGGCCGCTACGAGGACATCGACCTGGTCCTCATCCGCGAGAACACGGAGGGGCTCTACGTCGGTGTCGAGCACTTCATCGGCATGGACCGCGACCCGAAGGCGGCGGCCGAATCCGTCATGATCACGACCCGTTTCGGCTCCGAGCGCATCGTGCGCTTCGCCTTCGACTACGCCGTCGCGAACGGGCGCGGCAAGGTCACGCTCGCCCACAAGGCCAACATCCTCAAGCACACCCAGGGCCTCTTCCTCGAGGTCGGCCAGCGCATGGCCGCCGACTACACCGGCCGCGTCGCCTTCGAAGACAGGATCATCGACGCCACCGCCATGTACCTCGTCCTCGATCCCTATCGCTTCGACGTGCTGGTCATGGAGAACATGTTCGGCGACATCCTGAGCGACCTCATGGCCGGGCTCGTGGGCGGGCTGGGGTTCGCGCCGGCCGGCAACGTCGGCGAGACCCACGCGGTCTTCGAGGCCGTGCACGGGTCGGCGCCCGACATCGCGGGACAGGGTGTGGCCAACCCGACGGGCCTCCTCCTCTCGGCCTGCCTCCTGCTCGACCACGTGGGCCAGTCCGACACCGCAACCCGCATCCGCAACGCCGTTACCACGGTGATCCGCGACGGCATCGCCCGGACGCACGACATGGGCGGCACCGACGGCACGGCCGAATTCACCGCCGCGGTGACGACGGCGCTCGCGTGAACAAAGCGTCAGCCGAACGGTGCGCAGGTGCAGGGGGAGCAGGGTGAAGAGGACTGCCCCGTGAAGCGGACCGCACTCCGGCGCGATCTGGCTGCCGACATCGCCTGCGTGAATTGCGACCGCCCGGACTCGGCCTCGAATCTCGACCGGCATCTGTGGTGCGAGCGCTGCGTCGCGGCCGCGCGGGAACGCGCCAAGCGCATCGGCTGGGTCTGCGGCGCCGTCCTGGCAATCGCGCTCGCGCTGTGGATCTACCTGGTGCAGCAGCCGTCCCGCATGCTGATCGGCGGGTGGCTGGGCGCCGTCCTCGCCACCTTCTGGCTCGGGGGCCGCGCGGGCATGGAGCTGACGTACGGCATTCTGCGCTTCCGCGGCCGGCCGCAATGACTCCCTGACCATCCATCCTCCACGGAGACCACATCCATGGCCGCAAGGTTCGAGGGCTCGGACTTCTACGACATCGACGCCCTGTTTTCAGAAGAAGAACGCATGGTCCGCGACACGATCCGGGACTGGGTCGAGGACCGGCTCCTGCCGATCATCGGCGACGCCTACGTCGACCACCGCTTCCCCACGGAGCTGATCCCCGAGATCGGCGAACTGGGCGTGCTCGGCGCGAACCTGCCGGAGGAGTACGGGTGCGCGGGGCTGAACAACGTCGCCTACGGCCTGATCATGCAGGAGCTGGAGCGTGGCGACTCCGGGGTGCGTTCGTTCGTGTCGGTCCAGGGCGCGCTCGTCATGTACCCCATTTACGCTTTCGGGAGCGAGGAGCAGCGGCGGACGTGGCTGCCGGGGCTGGCGTCGGCCGAGAAGATCGGCTGCTTCGGCCTCACCGAGCCCGACTACGGCTCGAATCCCGCCGGCATGATCACGCGGGCGCGCGACACCGGCGACGGATGGGTGCTCAACGGCACCAAGATGTGGATTACCAACGGCTCGATGGCGGACGTCGCGGTCGTCTGGGCCCAGACGCGGGAGGCCGGGGACACGAAAGGCATTCGCGGATTCGTCGTGCCCACCGACACGCCGGGCTTCAGCGCCCGCGATCAGAAGGGCAAGCTCTCGCTGCTGGCTTCGGATACCAGCGAACTCGTGCTCGACGACGTGCACCTGCCCCACGACGCCATCCTCCCCCGCACGACGGGCCTGAAGAACGCCCTGATGTGCCTGACCCAGGCCCGCTACGGCATCTCATGGGGCGCCGTGGGGGCCGCCATGGCCTGCTTCCACGAGGCGTCGAGCTACGCCGGCCAGCGGGTCATGTTCGAAGGCACGATCGCCGGCAAGCAGATCCAGCAGGTTCGCCTGGCCGACATGCTCACGGCGATCACCCAGGGGCAGCTGCTCTGCTATCGCCTTGGCCGCCTCAAGGACCAGGGCACGATGACGCCCCAGCAGGTCAGCCTCGCCAAGCGCGCCAACGTGAACATGGCCTGCGACATCGCCCGCGAGGCGCGCCGGCTCCTGGGCGCCAACGGCATCCTCGCCGAGTACTCGGCCATGCGCCACATGGCGAATCTGGAGTCGGTCTACACCTACGAGGGGACCCACGATGTCCATTCGCTGATCCTGGGACAGACGGTTACGGGGGTTTCGGCGTTCTAGCCGGCCTTCCCTGCCAACTCCCTCTGCCGCCGCCCCAGCCACAGCGCCACCACCAGCCACACCCCCGCCACCGGCGCCATGAACCACGCCAGCGCCGCCGTGCCCAGCCCCAGCGCCCCCAGCCCGGCAAAGGACCACGCCCCCAACTGGTCGCCCGCGCGATAGACGAACGTGTCGTTGAAGTTCTTGGCCTTGTACTTGTCGCGTCGCGGCAGGACGGTGTAGAGGACCTCTCGCGTCGGGACCGCGACCGCGAAGTTGCCCGCGCGCCGCAGCACCTGGAACACCACGAACACCAGGAAGACCGGCGCCGCGCCCAGGGCCAGGAACCCCGCCACGCTCAACAGCGGGAGGATCGCCAGGGTGAACCCCACGCCCAGCCACTTCATGATGCGCCCCGTGAGGAAGAGTTGGGTGAAGAGCGTCAGCACATTCACGGCGAGGTCGATGCGCGCGAAGACGGAGGTTCTCACGGCCGGGTCCGAGAAGGTTCGCGACATGATCTCGGCCTGGATGTTGTAAAGGAAGGTGGACCCGATCGTGAACAGGAGCATGAAGGCGCAGATCCCCAGCAGGTAGGGCGAAGCGAGCACCCTTCGGATCCCCTCGAGGGCGGTTCCGCCGATGACCTCATCGTCCGGTCGCGAAGCCTCGCCCGCATCGGTAGCGCCGGCCCGGCCCCGAGCCGGGTCCGCCTGCGCTCCGGCGTCGCTGGCCGCACGCAGTCGGCCGACGCGCCGATCGAGCCCCCGCACGCACCGAACCGCGCATTCGAGCAAGAGGATCGAGAACCAGAGCAGGGCGGCGGGACCGACTTCGCCCACCAGAATCGCCGTGATCGACGACCCCACGATCCCGCCCAGCGTGCCGCCCACCCCGATCAGCCCGAAGAGGCGCCGGCTCTGGCGCTCGCGGTAGATGTCCGTCATGAACGACCAGAAGACCGACACCACGAAGAGGTTGAAGACGCTGATCCAGACGAAGAACGACCGTCCCACCCAGACTGCCGCCGGCCCATCCCCCACATTATTCAGCAATAGATAGTAAACAAACAGGTTAAGTATAAAGAACCGGTAGGTGATCGAAACGAACCGTTTCCGGGGCCACCGCGACACGATCGCAGCAAAGATCGGATGCGCGACGAGCATTGCGGCCAGCGTCGCCGTAAACAGCCACGGGATGTTCTCGACACCGCCCGCAACACCCATCTCCTCCCGGATCGGCCGCATCACGTAGTAGGCCGAGAGGATGCAGAAGAAGTAGGCTGCCGAGAGGAGGACGATCCCGGTCTCCTCGGGGCGGGCACCGGTCAGGCGAGCGACCGGACCTCCGGGCGTGGCTTCGGAATGTGCTTTCAGCGTCGGCTCCCGGGATGCTCCGCGGACCGCGGCATGTCTCGCGCCCCTGGCCTGGCGGCTGGCAGGCCGGGCCAACAACCGCGGCGTCGGCTTGCCTCCGATGGAGAATGGGCTTCTTTTCGGGAACGTCAATCCCGGGTGGCCCTGAGCCGAACCAGAGGGCGACCTGCAGAGCCGCGTGCGGCAGAGGAGGAGTCACAGTGGTGATCCGTGCGTGGCAGGCCGCGATACGGCTCCTGGATCGGCTGGCCGAACTCCTGAGTCGGCTGGCCAACATGAAGCGAGGTGAACTCCCCCTCGCGGTGATGTCCGCTCTCTTCTTCTTCCTCGTCCTCTGCGGCTACTTCTTCCTCCGTCCGGTGCGCGAAGCCATGGGGGTCGCGCGAGGGATGGACGAGCTGCGGTGGCTCTTCGTCGCGACCTCGGTGGCGTCGCTCGCGGCGGTGCTGGCCTTCGGCGGCGTCGTGGCGCGCATGAATCGCCGCCGCTTCATTCCGATCGCATATCTCTTCGTGATCGCCTGCCTGATCGGGTTTGCGGCGCTGCTCATCCAGGACGTGCGGGCCGGGGGCGGGCTGATCGGAACCGACGCCCAGACGGGACTGTCGCGCGGGGTCGGGTACACTTTCTACATCTGGCTGACGGTCATCAATCTGTTCACGACCAGCGTCTTCTGGGCGTTCATGGTGGACATCTTCGATGTCGACCAGGGCAAGCGGATGTTCGCGTTCGTCGGAATCGGGGGCACGCTCGGAGCGCTCGCGGGCGGCTGGGCGACCAACCTGATCAGCGGCATGACCGAGTCGCCGTACCTGCCCGCCTGGCTGATGCTGATCGGGGCGGGGTGCTTCGCTCTGGCGATCGTGGTGATGCTGAGGCTGGACAGGATGGCGGTGCGGTCGGATGTGTCGGCGCTGGGTGCGGTGGGCGGCGGGTCGGCCGGCGGCGGGTCGGCCGGCGCTGGCGAGGCGGATGGGGATTCGGCGGCGGCGGACGATGGATCGGCGGCGCAGCAGGACGGTGGTGGCGATATCGGAGGTTCCTTCTGGGACGGGGCCCGCGCGGTCGTCACTTCGCCGTACCTGCTCGGGGTCGGGCTCTGGGTCGTGTTCATGGCGATCTCGAACACGATGATCTACTTCACCCAGGCGAACATCATCCTCAACGACTCCGACACCTTCAGCCAGCTGGTGGGGAGCTTCGCCCAGTTCGACTACGTGGCGCAGATCGTGACCCTGATCACGCAGGTCTTCATCACCACCCACCTGATCCGGAAGGTCGGTGTGGGCTGGACGCTGGCGGTGCTGCCGCTCGTCACGCTGGCCGGCTTCGCGGTTTTGGCGGTGTGGCCCGTCTACGGGGTGATGCTGCTCTTCCAGGCCATCCACCGCGCGACCCGCTACGCGATTTCCAGGCCCTCCCGGGAGACGCTCTTCAGTGTCGTGACGCCGTCGGAGAAGTACAAGGCCAAGCCGGTCGTGGACGTGTTCCTGTACCGCTTCGGCGACGCGGCCGGCGCAGGGATCGACGGGATGTTCGCCGCGCTGGGGCTGACGCTGGCCTGGGTGGCGATGTCGACCGCGCCGCTGGCGGCCATGTGGATCGCGCTGTCGATCGGGATGGGGAGGGCACAGCTGCGCAAGATGGCGGGCTAGCGCGCGGTCGAGCCACGCCTGAAACTCTCGGAGCGCGCGCGGGGTATCACCCCATACTCCGGGGAACGAACACTCCTGCGGCCAGGAGCACCGTGGGCACTGCAGCGCGAACTTTGTCCCGCATCGCCATCGCGCTCATCCTGACCGTTAACCCTTGCGGCACGGCAAGCGCCCAGGCGCGCGACTCGCTGCGCGACACGCTCCCTCCCGACACCCTCTCTCCCGACCCCGCCCGGGACGCCTACCTCGACAACACCGCCCGCCGCCTGGTAGTCGGCGCGAAGGCCGCTCGCGATTCCGCGCGGCTCACGATCGATTCCTACACCGCCCTCATCCGGGAACGCATGGGCGTCGAAGCCCCATCGCTCCGGCGCGACCGCCCCTGGGTGAATGGAGAACGCGC
This sequence comes from Longimicrobiales bacterium, assembly GCA_965211645.1. Taxonomy (GTDB): domain Bacteria; phylum Gemmatimonadota; class Gemmatimonadetes; order Longimicrobiales; family Gaopeijiaceae; genus Bin94. The sequence continues at coordinate 3,344,509 of OZ242947.1, forward strand.
GGTCCGCGTAAGGTGGTCGCGCGCCGAGCCCAACGTCGTGCACGTCCTCGGAGCCCGATTCCGGCACCCGGGGATCGGGCCCGATGATTCCGAGTTCTTTCCCGGATTGCGGGTCGAACGGTTCGCCGCCGATCCGTTCGAGGATCCATTCAACTTCGGCTTCGCGGTCGCCGCCGGCCGCAGGAACGCCGCCATCACCGTGCGCAGTCCGCTCGATCCCGATTCGGAGGGCCACTACCAGTACCGGTCGGGCGACACGATCTCGGTGCGGCTTGCCGCCGGCCAGGTTCTGCGGGCGGTCGAGGTCACCGCCATCCCGCGCCGCCGGAGCATCCGCCTCGTCTCGGCAATCCTCTGGATCGACCCGGAGTCCCATGGGCTTGCGCGCGTGGCCTACCGGCTGGCCAAGAAGGTGGACCGGGAGATGTCCTGGAAGGTCAGGCATAACGGGAAATGGTGGCCTGGGTTCTGGGTGAACGTGCGGGACACCGCTCTCGCCGCGAGCCCGGGCGACGAGCCCCCCAGCCTCTTCGACCGGCTCGCAAACGGCGTGGTCAACCAGACAATGCCGCGCATGGAGATGGACGTCTCGGCCGTAGTGGCCGACTACGGGCTCTGGGAGATGCGTCACTGGCTGCCCCGAAGCGTCAGGTGGAAGGGGTCAATCGGAATGGGCGAGGGGTTCAGCGCGACCGATATTGCGCCCTCCGTGGTTCCGATGACCATCGACTGGACGCTCGACATCGAGGACATTCGAGAGCGTGGAGGCGATCCTGCGGCCGGCCTGCCGGTGACGGCCGCCGAAGCGCTCGCGCTCTGGAGAGAGGAAGACGACAGCATCGGTGGCGAGCCGGATTCGGAAGACCCGGACGAGGTGGTGACCATCACCCCGGCCGACCGCGAGGCGTTGACCACGAGCGAGCTGCTGCCCCCGATCGTCTGGGAGGACGACCGGGGACCGGACGAAGCGACCCTCGATGCGATCGCGCTCGACCTGGCGGCCATCGGCACCGGAGAAGGCGGAGACTCGGTCGAACTGCCGAGTCCCTGGATCCTCTATCCACCCGGCAAGACGCTGAGGCTCCTGCGCTTCAACCCCGTGGAACATCTGGCGCTGGGCACTCGCCTGCGCCGCGACTTCGCCTGGGGAAGCGGCGAGTTCACGACCAGAATTGGAACGGCGCGCCTCCAGGTGCCGGACATCGACCTCACCATCCGAAGCGATCATCCGCGGCTGAGGATCCTGTTCTCGGCCTACCGGGCGCTACGCGCGACCGTTCCGGGAGAACGCACAAGCGGTTCACTCGCTGCCTACGCCTCCGGGGACGCGGAGGACTTCCACTGGTCGCACGGCGCCTCGGTGCGCTTCCTGCCGCCCAGCGGCGAACGGGACTGGCTGTCGCTGCGTCTCTTCGCGGAGCAGGACGCCGACATCGGGGCCGACGGCAGGCGCAACCGCGCCGGAGCCCTCGCCGTGTGGAAGCCGTGGTGGGGTGGCATCGAAGCCGGATCGCTCGGTGGAGGCGGGCGCGCAACGGTGCGGGGATCGGCGGGCGACAACTCCTACGTCAGGGCCTCCGTTCAAGGCGCGCTTGTCCTCCCCCTGCCGGCGAACATGTCGTTCGGGATCCGGGCGGGCGCGGCCCGGGTCTGGGGCGACCCGTCACCGCAGGACCTCTGGCGCATCGGCGGCACGGGCACGTGGCTGCGCGGACACTCGGACCCCGTTCGAGCCTCTCGAATCCACATGGCCCGGGTCGACCTGCAGCGCCCGATCCGCTTCTTCCGGCTCTCGGTTTTCGGGGACTGGGCGTCAGCCGGAGGAGAAGACTTCTATGCGGTCGGCACGGGGATGGGGTTCATGGAGGGGATGATGCGGGTGGACCTGGCGCGGGGACTGCGGATGGGCAGGGAGGGTGGCCCCGACGCGGTTCTGAGGGTGCACGTGCTGGGAGATACGTTCTTCTGATCCGCTGCCGCTCTCGCGCGAGCCGCAGACCACGAGTTGTCCGTCAATATGGCCCGTTGTTGACGGACAAACCGGTCAGAGCGGTCGTTTCCGAGACTCCAGGTTCACTTTCGAGATAATTCGGTATATATTCGGTATGGATTGCGCAGAGCAAGGAACGATGCCCATGTTGGCCCAGATGAACCATACGGTCACGTTTCAGGAGATACTGGGGGAGCTTACTCCCGTCGAGCGTAAGCTTGCTCCCACTGTCCTGAATGTCGCGGGAGACATTGATATCCTGCGCACTAGTCCCAAGGTGGCGGTCGTCGGCTCACGCCAAGCGACATCAGAGGGACTTCGGAGCGCTTCGAGGATCGCGGAAACTCTTGTGGGACTCGGGGCTACCGTCGTGTCGGGCCTCGCGAAGGGAATCGACGCTGCCGCACACCGGGCCGCGATCAAGGCCGGCGGACGCACGTTTGGAGTCATCGGGACCGGTCTTGATCGTGTCTATCCCTGGGAAAACCGGGAGTTGCAACGCTATTTGGCTCACCACTTCGCGATAGTGAGCCAATTCCCACCGGGAACACCGCCAAACCGTCGCAACTTCCCCCAGCGCAATCGAACCATGGCCCTGCTCAGCGATGCGCTGGTCATTGTCGAGGCGGGCGAGACCAGCGGTACCATCAACCAGGGATGGGAAGCGCTCCGCTTGGGCCGAACAGTCTTGCTGTCCGAGACCGTTGCCGACAACCCCGAGCTAACTTGGACCGGCGAAATGCGCCGCTACGGGGCACAGGTGCTACCGCTCGCGATGCTCACCGAGGTGCTCAGCGAACTCCCCTGGGTTACAGCCGTAGGTGAACCCTGGTTCTGACTCCGGTGAAGTTCGCCTCCTTACTTGTCTACACCCCGAACATGCGGGATCCCGAGGGCCTCGGCAGGGTGCCTCGCAAGGTCGAGGGAATGATCAAGGGCGCTCGCCCGGAGGCTCTGCGATTGGTAGCCACGAGATGCCGAGAGCGGGCCGACACGGTCTTCGGCGGCATCTTTGGTTCCGACTGCACTTTGGTCCCAGTACCTCCAAGTTCGCCGCCGAAGGCCGGGGACACATTGTGGCCGGGACTGGACATTGCGAAAGAGCTCCTGAAGCAGGGTCTGGCTCGCGATGTCGGCAACCTGCTGGTTAGGAGCTGGCCGGTCCCAAGGGCTCACCAGCAACAAGCTTGGATGTCGTCGGCTTCGCTGCGGTCAGGACGATGAGCTTCGGAGTCGTGACCAAGCCACTGGCGCCGACGACAGGCACCATCACTCTCTCTCAGAGCGGGTGGGGAAATCGAGAGCCGTAGTGGGAATCACCCTACTCCAGCACCATATCCCCGATCACATGCGTCGCGTGCTCCCAGGCATCGAGCGGCGCCTTCCACGCGCGGTCGCGGATCCGGCGCAGATAGGTCATCTGCGCCAGGTGATAGAGATAGTGCTGGGCCATGTGCACGGCATCCACTCCCAGCCGCGCACCGGTCTTTCCGTCGAGTGAAGTCCGCTCGGCCATGAGGTCCGCGTCGCTCTCACACCCCTCCACCTCCGCCAGAATCTGCTCCTGGATCTTGCGCATCCGCCCGGCGATCTCGTCGACCGGACCTGGCGCGTCGTGGCTGATCACGGGCTCGATCCCCAGCCGCTTCAGAAACCAGACGTCGACCCGGTAGATGTGGCGGCACATCTTGCCGATTCCGCGCATTCCCGGCGCGGGGTTCCAGTCGAAATCGGCTTGTGCGATGCCGTCGAGCACCATGAAGAGGGGCTGCCGGCTCGCTTCGAAGATCTCGGCGGTACGCGCGATTCGGGTCCGGTCGGAATCGGTCATTGGCGTCCTCTTTCGGGCCTCCGAGGCCGACAGGTTTCCGGGGTGTGACTCCCGTGGATTCCGTATACCATCGCTCAGGGCCCGCCCTCCGGCAGGCCGAACAGGAACATCGTCCCGCCCGCCGAATTCACGATTCGCTGCCGGCCGTCGATCTCGAAGGACATCGGGCCGCTCCGCACCGCCGCCCCCGCCTGGAAGTTCCACAGCGGCTCGCCGGTCTCGGCGTTCAGCGCGAAGATGTTCCCCTCCTCGCTTCCCCCGAACACGAGGTTGCCGGCCGTCGCCATCACGCCCGCCCACGGCGGCGACTGCAGCGGAAACTCCCACTTCAGCTCGCCGGTCAGCACGTCGAGCGCCTTCACCGCGCCGCTCGCTTCCTCGCCGCGCAACGCCTGCTCGCCGCCGCCGTAGAAGGGCTGGCCGGGCTCGTATTCGACCTCGGCCTTGTAGTAGATCGCGCCCATGATCCGCGTCGGCTGGTAGAACAGGCGGGTCATCGGGCTGTAGCTGGGGCTGAACCAGTTGGCGGCCCCCTGCAGGCTGGGCCAGACCAGGTTGCCCTCCTCGGTGGGTTCGGTGCCGGGGATCACGATCGGCCGGCCGTTCTCGTCCAGCCCCTCGGCCCAGGTCTGTTTGGAGTACTCCGTGCCGTGCAGGAACTCGCCCGTCTCCCGGTCCAGCACGTAGTAGAAGGCGTTGCGGTTGGCGGTGACGACGAGCTTGCGGGGTTCTCCCTCCCACTCGGCGTCGACCAGGATCTGGATCTGGTTGGCGTCCCAGTCGTGGGTGTCGTGCGGGGTGAACTGGAACCACCAGACGATCTCGCCGGTGTCGGGATCGAGGGCGAGCAGGCAGTCGGTGTACAGGTTGTCGCCGGGGCGCAGGTCGCCGTTCCAGTCGGGCGCCGGATTGCCGATCGGCCAGTAGAGCAGATCGAGCTCGGGGTCGTAGGAGCCGGTCAGCCACGTCGAGCCGCCGCCCGTCTCCCAGCTGTTGCCGCCCCAGGTGTCGCTCCCGAACTCGCCGGGCGCCGGAATCGTGTAGGTGCGCCAGATCAGCTCGCCCGTCTCCGGGTCGTACGCGTCGATGAAACCCCGCACACCCGCTTCGGCCCCGGACACCCCGACGATGATCTTCCCGTCGAGCGCCAGCGGCGCCAGCGTCAGCGAGAACCCGATCGCGTTGTCGGCCACCTCGACATCCCAGCGCACCGCCCCCGACCGCGCGTCGAGCGCCACCAGGTGCGCGTTCAGCGTCCCCACGTACAGCGTCGAATCCAGGATCGCCACCCCCCGGTTCACCGCGGGAAAGCCGATGTGCAGCACGTCCGACCCCATCTGCGGCGTCCACTTCCACAGCCGCTTGCCCGTGCGGGCGTCGAGCGCGGTCACCGTGCTCGGTGGCTCGGTCACGTACATGACCCCGTCGGCCACGATCGGCGTCGTCTCGATGAGCCCCTCGTCCATCTGGTAGGCCCACACCACGCGCAGATCGTCCACGTTGCCGGCGTTGATCTGGTCGAGCTGCGAGAAGCGGTGAGACGCGTAGTTGCCCGAGTAGGTCAGCCAGCTCTCGGGCTCGGAGTCGGCATCGAGGATGCGCTCGTAGGGCACCTGGGCCGTGGCTGGTTGAGCGAGCGCCAGCGCCAGCGCGACCGCCGCCGCCGAGGTTGCGCGGCCCGAAATGGCCGGCGCACGACTCCACTTGTTCATGATCCCCTCCCGAGGGTCGTGAGGTAGGCCACCAGGTCTTCGACATCGTCCTCGTCGAGGCCTTGGGTCACCGGCATGAGCGAGTGTCCCACACGCTTCTCCATCTCGGCGATCTCCCGCTTCTCGAGCGAGACGAAGGCGCCCGACACCGTCATCAGCTGGATGGTGAAGGAGTCCTCGTTCAACCGCATGCCGTTGTAGATGTCGCCGTCCTGCGTCACGATGCGCACCGGCAGGTACTCGAAGAACCCGCTGCGAGCGCCCGACCGCGAAATCGGCAGCCTGGCGGCGGGCGCACTCAGGGCCTCCCGCAGGTAGTCCGTCCCGCGCCGAAGGCCGATGATCGTCAGCTCCGGACCGACCGCCGTGCCCTGTCCGGCCACGATGTGGCAAGTGGCACAGTCGCCCTCGGCCCAGAAGAGGTCGTGCCCCCGATCCGCATCGCCGGTCACCCCCGATGCGTCGGCAGTGGTCTGCGCACCGATCCACAGCACGTAGCCGGCCACCAGCGACACGGCCTCGTCGTCGAGAATCGTAGCGGACGCCCCCGGCATGCCGGTCCCGGAGATCCCGAACCGGATGACCCGCTCGAGCTGCGTGCGGTCCGCCACCCTGGGCAGCGCCAGCCGCGCCAGTTCGGGCCCTTCGCCGCCCAGTCCCTGAACGCCGTGGCAGCGCGCGCAGTGGGCGCGGTAGAGCCGCTCGGCACGCTCGGGGTCCGCGACTTCGGGGGCCGCATCGCCGGGCTCCTGACCCGCGGCGGGCGGCGGGAGCAGCACCAGGAACGCAAGCAGCCGGATGGCCTTCGCAATCCGCATGTGGTCACTCCTTCCCGGAATTGGGTGGGGGGGAAAGGGCGACCGTTACCATACGCCCGCCGCTGTTTCACGGACAAGGCGGATTGGGGCGCGGCGGCGAGGGGATGGCAACGATGGCTGTTCCGGCGGCCCGAGCCTCGCATTGCCGCCGTCGGCTGCGCGCGCCGCCGCGGCTACCGACTCTCCCCCAGTGGCCTCCCGTCCAGCCCCCACGCCGGATCGATCTCGAAGCCGAGGTGGGCGAGCGCGGTGGCAGCGATGTCGACGATGTTGGCGGGTCCGGGGGGCGGCCAGTCGGCGGTCGGAGAACTGGCCGCGCTGTCCCCCGCGCCGCCCACGCTGCGAGCGCCGCCCACGCCGCCGTCGCCTCCGCCCACCCCGCTCGCGAGAATGAAGATCGTCATCTCTTCGGGCGAGGCCCCGCCGTGGCCTCCGTCCTCGCGCCGCCCGTGGTCCGTGCTGATGAGCACGAGCCAGTCCTCGTCCGCGAGGTTGCGCCGGGCGCGCACCGCGTCGATCAGCATGCCGACGTGCCGGTCGGCCAGCGCGATCGCGTCGCGGTACTCGGCGCCGATGGAGCCGTGCTGGTGGCTGGTCTCGTCGGGGTTGCCGAGGTAGACGAACATGGCGTCCGGGTCGGCCTCGACCAGGTGGAGCCGGGCTCGCGAGGCGACTTCGCCGTCCGCCTCGGCCCAGCCCAGATCGTAGCCGTCCACCACGACCCGCGTGTCGATCGCGGCAGACACCACGGGGCCGCCATCGGAGAGTTCCGCGAGCGGCACCCAGTCCAGCGCGGCAAAGGTGGCCAGCCCGGGGCGCTCCCGTTCGGCGCGGGTGAGGAAGCCGGGCCAGGTGTCGTAGTCGCGACCCGTGAAGCTGTTGTTCGTGACGCCGTGCTTTTCGGGCCAGACACCGGTCAGCATCGAGGACCACGACGGGCCGCTCACCGACGGGTTGGTGGTTCGGGCCTGGTCGGTGTACCAGCCGCTTGCCGCGAGCGCGTCCATGTTGGGCGTGGGGACCTCGGCGAGCACGTCGGGCCGCACGCCGTCGATGCCGATCAGGAGGACCCTGGGCGTCGGCTGGGCGGCGATCTTCGCGGCGACGGCGCACGCGAGCGCCGCGATTCCGAAAGCGGTGAACGCCCGCCGCACGGCCGACCGGGCCAGGATCGGCACGGTCCTCGAGGCCGTTCCCACCACGACGCCCTTCATCGGCCCGACACCAGGTCCGCGAGCCGGTCCACACATATCTTCCACCCCTCCTCATGACCATTCCGGTCGTCCGCCGTGGGGAAACCCGAGTGCGTCAGCCGGACCTCGGTCCCACCCTCGACCGGCACGAACTCCACCGTCACCACCGTCTCCGCCTTCATCGCGTGCGCCTCTTCCTTCCAGCCCCAGGTGTATGCCAGCCGGCGGGGTGGATCGACCTCCCGGTAGGTGCCGTGCGCGGTAAACGGCCCGCCCTCCACGTGCATCCGAATCGAGTAGCGCCCGCCCACCCGCAGGTCGATCTCCACGTCCACGCTCGCGCTCGGGTCGGGGCACGTCCAGCGTTCGACCTGGTCCGGTGTGGTCCACGCCTCGAAGGCCCGCTCGGGACTCACGGCCACGGTGCGCACCAGCCGCAGCACCTTCGCCATTCCGGTCATCGCGGCGTCACTCCCCGCCCTTCAGATACCGCGCCAGCGCGTCCAACTGCGCGGCCCAGTACCGCTGATGCTCCTCGATCCAGTCCTTCGCCCCGCCGATGGCGTCCGATTCGTAGCGGCACAGGCGCGCCCGCCCTTCCTTCTTCCGGCTGATCAACCCCGCGTCCTCCAGCACCTTCACGTGACGGGAAACCGCCACGAGCGACATGTCGAAGGGTTCGGCCAGGTCGGTGACCGACGCGACCTCGCCCTGGGCCAGGCGGCCGAGAATGGAGCGGCGCACCGGATGGGCAAGCGCGGAAAAGGTGCGGTCGAGCGTGTCGTCGTCCAGGGGGAGCATTGGGACCTCCGGTCGATTGGGGTGTCGGGCCTCAGCCAGGAGCACAATACTAAACACAATGGTTTAGTATAGCGTCGCCGCGGCGGTGATTCAATGCCGCCCTAACGCTTCGGCGCCAACTCCTGTCCAAGGCGACGTACCAACAAGCCCGGAGATCATGTGCCAATGAATAGAAAACGCTCGCCACGCCAGCATCTTCCTCGCCTCCTGCTTCTGCCCCTCCTTGCTTCCCTCACTTCATCCCCCTCTCGCCTCGAAGCCCAGGACACCCGCACCATCCAGGGAGTCGTCCGCGATTCCAACAACGGCGAGGCCATCGTACACGCCGCCATACAGATCGCCGGGACCGGGCGCCAGGTCAACACGAATGCCGACGGCTTCTTCACCGTCGCGGGAGCTCCGCGCGAGACCTTCACCCTTCGCATCGTCCACATCGGCTACACGCCCACCGAGACGACCGTGGACGCCGGCTTCAGCGGGCGCCTCAACATCGAGATTGCTCCACTGCCCGTGGAGTTGGAGGGTGTGGAGTTCGTCGCTGACGAGTACCGCCTCGTACGCGCCACGGACGGCGTGAGCCGGATCGCGGCGTCGCCTGCGGAGATGGCCGTGCTCCCATCCGTCGGGGAAGTCGATGTCTTTCGCTCGCTTCAGCTGCTGCCGGGGATCAGCGGCACCCGGGAGTCCTCGTCCGGGCTCTACGTGCGGGGCGGCACGCCCGACCAGAACCTCGTACTGCTCGATGGTATCACCGTGTACCACGTCGACCATTTCTTCGGGTTCTTCAGCGCCTTCAACGCCGACGCGATCAAGGACATTCAGGTCTTCAAGGGCGCGTTCCCGGCCCAATACGGCGGACGCGTGTCCAGCGTAGTCGACATAACGGGGAAGACCGGGGATCCGGAACAGATGCACTACGGCGCCGGCCTCAACCTGCTCAGCGCGAGCGGAACCTTCCAGACGCCGATCGGTTCGAGGGCCAACCTGCTTGTGACCGGACGTCGTTCCTACACCGACGTGGTCCGTACCGGCCTGTACAGCAACATCTTCGACGTCTTCGACATCAGCACCGGCCCACAGGCTCCAGCAGCCGGCGGACCCGGCGGCGGACGTGGCTTCGGCGGGCCCGGAGGCCTCTTCGGCTCCGCGAATCAGGACGCCGCCACGCCGGACTTCCACTTCTACGACTTCAACGCGAAGCTGACCTGGCTGCCCGGAGACCGGGATGTCGTCGCGCTCAGCGTCTACGGGGGACGCGACAACCTGGACAAGTCGCAGCAGCGATCCCTGTCGTTCACGCCCAGAGGCGGGACCGGGGACCAGAACTTCAATACCGTCATCGGCGACCTGACCGACTGGGGCAACCGGGGTCTGTCGGGGCGCTGGGGCCGGCAGTGGGGGAGCGGCCTCACCAGCAGCCTGCTCGCCGCCTACTCCAAGTACACCTCGGACTACGGACGCAACACGCAGGTCACCATCTCGAATCCCGCGACGGACGAGTCGACGCTCACACGCGAGCTGCAATCGACCGAGGACAACTTCCTCACCGATCTGACCCTGCGTGCCGACAACGAGTGGAGACCTGCACCTGCGCACGAACTGCGCTTCGGCGCGTGGTTCAGCGCGAACGACGCCGAGTACCGCTACGTGAGGAACGACAGCATCACGATCCTGGACCGGACCCAGTCGTCCTCACGGGCGGCGGCCTATGCGCAGGACACCTGGGACGTCACGGACGATCTCTCGCTCACGGCGGGAGGCCGCATTTCGTACGACCAGGCCACGGCGAAGAGCTACCTCGAGCCCCGGGCCTCCGCACGCCTGGCCCTCACCGACCGCTTGACGCTCAAGGCGGCCGCCGGAAGGTACCACCAGTTCGTGAACCGCGTCGTCAACGAGAACGTCACCGAGGGCTCGCGCGACTTCTGGCTGCTCGCCGACGGTGACCTTGTCGACGTGACCGCGTCGGACCACCTCGTTGCCGGGGTGGCCTACGAGACCGACAGCTACCTGTTCGACATCGAGCTGTACCGCAAGGAGACGACGGGGCTGTCGGAGTTCTCGCTGAGATTCCGGCGGAACGATATCGACCCGCTCAACCTCTTCTTCGCGGGGCAGGGGACGGCGCAAGGCGCGGAGTTCCTCGCCCAGAAGAAGTTCGGCGCCTTCACCGGCTGGCTGTCCTATACGCTGGCCGAGGCGCGCAACACGTTCCCCGGTCTGAATAGAGGAAACCCGTTTCCCGCTCTCCACGACCAGCTTCACGAACTCAAGGCCGTTGGTACGATGTCGCTGGGACGCTGGGATCTGGCGTCGACGTGGACCTACGGGTCGGGTACGCCCTACACGGCTCCCCAGGCCGAATACAGCGTGGAGCTCCTCGACGGTAACTCGTTCAGCTTCATCAACGTCAGCGCCAAAAACGGATTGCGGCTGCCGGCCTATCACCGACTCGATCTCAGCGCGCGCTACCGTTTTTCGCTGGGTGACTACGATGGCGACCTGGGCATCTCGGTCTTCAACGCCTACGACCGCGCCAACGTCTGGTATCGCCAGTTCGAACTCGACGCGACCCCCGCAATCGTCACCGACGTCAACTATGTCGGGCGGGTTCTCAACCTCTCCGTCCGCTTCAATCGATAGATACACAGGAGCAAGAAAAGATGAAAACCGGAAAACTCGCGCTTTTCGCCGTGTCGGCCACCATGGCCGCCTGCTCGGACACTACGACCGGTCCCGAGGACGATGCCCGCCAGGTGGTAGTGGAGGCGTTCCTCTTCGCGGGCGAGCCGGTGGACGACATCCGGCTGACCCGGACCGTGCCGCTCGGCGAGGACCCGGCCCTCGCGGCCACCGTCGACGACGCGATCGTGACGCTAACGCGCGGCTCCGAGCGGTGGTTGCTGAACCGGTTGGAGGAGCCCGGCGCCTACGGCTATCCGGACGACGATCTGCAGGTCCGCGGGGGTGACCTGTTCCGCATCGAGGTCGAGGCGTTCGGGCGAACAGCCACGGGCGAGACGATTGTGCCCGGACCCCCCGACGGCGTCCAGCTCGACAAGGACAGCCTGGCGGTGCCCGAACTGACGCCCGGCAGCTTCCAGCCTGGTGCCCTGCAGTCGCTGCAGGTAACGGTGAGCTGGGAGAACGCGGGTTCCATCCTGCACTTCGTAGACGTGGAGGGGTTGGATCCGGCTGCCGAAACGATCTTTCCCGACTTCATCCGCGAGGGCGTGGGCCGATTCCGCATACGCAGCGCCCCGACGGAAGAGAACTTCCACGCGATCGGCCTGCGCCAGCTCGAGCACCTGGGCCGTCACCGCGCAATCGTTTACCGGGTCAACCAGGAATACGCCGACCTCTACAACAACCGGGTGCAGGACTCGCGCGACCTGAACGAGCCGCCGAGCAACATCCGGGGTGGCCTGGGAGTGTTCAGCGCCTTCAACTCGGTTGCGCGCGAATTTGATCTGGTGCGGGCAGGGGGATCGTGATCCGGAAGCGCACCACCCGCTCTACGCCCAACTCGTCCTCGGTGACCGCCCAGACGCAGTCCCCATCGAAGACCGGTCTCGGGAAAGGCTCGAACTCCTCCGGCGGCACCACCGCGCCCAGATATGTCCCGTCGGGCTCAAACACGTCGTAGCGCAACGGCGTCACCCAGTTCACAGGCATGGAATAGGGATTCCCGGGGTCGTGGTCTTCGTTTTCCACAGGGGTTCCCTCGGTCTCCAGGCGCACCCAGATCCGGCCGTCCCTGCCGGCGAGCAGTTCCTGGTAGAAGGGCTTGTGGTCCGGGATCGGCGGGCCGTTCCAGCTCCAGTCCGGATCCGTGTCGCGCATCATGCGAATGGTGCGCTCACGGTAGGCGGCGCGCTCCTCGTCACCTAAAGGCGCCGGATCCGCGGCGCGTTCGATTCGCAGCACGCCGTCGTCGCGGGCCAGGTCGATCCGGTAGGTGGACGGCAGACCGGTCAGAAGGTGGCCGGTGGGGTGGACGGACCACTGAAACACCGGGCTGAAGGGCACGGGCGAGTATGTGGTTGCACTGCCGCGCTCGCTGGTGTACTCGGCCACCAGCATGGGACCCTCAAAGGGGCTCGATGGTTCTGGGAGGGTGTCAAGATGGGTCCCATCGGGTCCGATGACGATGATGTGCCGGAAGAAGCCGTCGGTCCGGGACCGGTCGCGGGTTTCCACGAAGGTGCGGCCACGGATGTCCGTGTGCAGAGGCGAATTCGAGTACGTGCCACCGACATCGTACCTCCAACCGTCCAGCTCTCCAGTGCCCGGGCCGAATACCTGGATGCGCTGGTTGCCGGGGTCGCGCACGACCAGCCGACCGTCGGGAAGCAGGGCGATGGCCTCGGCGCGGCTGAATTCGCCCGGTCCCTCTCCCCGTCCGCCGAGCGTCTCGACGTATGCCCCGATCTCGTCGAAGACACGGATGTCGTGGGCCTGCTCGTCGAACACGTAGACGTTGCGGTCGTCGTCCACGGCGATCGACCAGATGCTGCCGAAGAGATACTCCTCGGGCCCGTCCAGCTCTCCGATCGAGACTTCGGGGACGAGGGTGGCGTCGGTGCCCCAGGCGCTCCCCGACAGGGTACGGACCACGGTGGTGTCGCCGATGGTTTCTACGACTACCGCCGGGCCGGCGCCGGCGGTGTCCGGGTCGGTTCCGCAGGCCGCGAGGGGGGATGCGGCAACCGCGAGGCCAAACCAGCGAAGATCGGCTCTCATGATCCAAGCATTCCTCCAATGCGTCATGCCAGTGCTCATTCGGTCCTCTGCGTTTGGACGCTTTGCCCACACGGGGCTTCCAGATTAGAGCGCGCGGGGCGAATCGGCCACGGGCTCCTCTGGTCTACCCACTGCGAAGGAACGAGGACGAGTTGCGTGTGCATCGGGACGGTGTTATTTCGTGGCGCACTTGTGAGGCATTCGCCGTGTCAACGGCACAGGAAGGACTTGCCACATGTCCTCTCCGAGTGACCAACCAGCCGCGAACGGCCAGGAAGCGGCAGTAGCCACCTGCCCCAACTGCGGAGAACCCCGCCCGCGGCCCTTCTGTGCCGAGTGCGGACAGAACGACCGCGACTACAGACGGTCGAGTTGGGCGGTGGTGGGCGATTTCCTGCGCGAGACCTTCGAAGTCGACTCGAAGGTATTCCGCACCCTGAAGCTGCTGCTCAAGCCCGGCCGCCTGTCGGCCGAGTTCTCGCGCAATCGCCGCGTGCGCTACGTGTCGCCCGTGCGGCTGTATCTGTTCGCCAGCGTGATCTACTTCTTCGCGGTGGGACAGGCCCAGCCGAGCGGCGGACCGGCCGGGCCGGTCGAAACCGGCGAGCCGTTGGTGGTGTCGGACGAGGTCGCGGACCAGACCCCTGCCGCAGGTGGCTCTTCAAGCCCCTCGCTGCCCACCCAGGCGCAGATCGACGCCCTCAAGGCGTGGCTGCCCCCGGAAACGGCGAGCAAGCTGGACGACCTGATGCTCCGTCCCGACCAGCCTGAGCTCATCGGATTCCTGCTCCAGGTGACCGGCGACCTGCCTGCGAGGCTCCCGGACGACGCAGGCCCGCTGGAGCGACTCTGGTGGACCGTGGTCATCGGATTCCTGCACGATCCCGGTTACTTCCAGGATCAGATCGTCGGAAGCCTCTCCGTCGGGGCCATCTTCTTCGTGCCCGTGGCGGCCCTGATGCTCGCGCTTGTGTATTTCAGGAAGCAGCGGTACTTCGCGGAGCATCTTGTCCTCCAGATTCACATACAGACGTTCAGTTTTCTCCTGACGTCCGTGGCGGTGTCGCTGCCCGCAGGAACATTTGGAGCCCTCGGCAGGACGGCCCTTGGAGGATGGGCCCTGTACTACGGCGTGGCGACGCTGAAGCACTTCTACGGCGACGGCTGGCTGCGCACCCTGTTCAAGGTGTTTCTGCTGATGCTCCTGAGCGCGGTGCTCGTTACTCCGGTCCTGTTTGCGACTATTGCGCTGAGGATGTAGGGGGCAGCTCCGTTCCCAACACCCCGAGTTCCAACCGGAGAGCACCATCAGACGCGTCGAAGCAGGGCTGGCATTCACGTCGCTACTGACCGCACTGGTAGCCGGCTGCGACGTGCCCCGATCCGATCCCTGTGTAATCACCGACCCCAACGGTCAGACTGTAGCGAACACGCGCGTCGGAGTCTGGCCCGCGGAACTCTCCTGGCGCGAGGTCTGGCGCGCCGGAGGTCTCAATGAGGCCGAAGCACTTGTCCGACCGGCGGGCGTCGCCGTAAGTCCTGACGGATCTGTCGCCGTCGCGGACTGGGGCCTGGCCGAAGTCATCCTGCTCGGCCCCGATGGCGAGTGGCTCGGGGCGGTCACGGCACACGGCGAAGGCCCGGGCGAGGTCCAGGCACCCGTCGCGGTGACCTGGGTCGATGCCAACACCCTCCTCATCCTGGACGTGAGTGCGTTCCGGATGGTCACGCTGGACCTTGCTTCGGGTTCGGCCAGCGTCACGCCGGTCGATCCGGCGTTCATGTCGCCGGTGTTCGCAGCTGGCCAGGTCAGGTTCGTGGCGCTGCAGCCGGACCGAACCGTGTGGCTGGAATTCCCCGGCCCAATCGAGGATGGCTGGGAGGAGCGATCCTTCGTCCGCTGGTCTCCCGACAGACCAGTGAACGATACGGTCGTGTGGTCGCGCGCCAGAGGGTTCAGGGGTGCGACACTGGCCGCATGGCCGCGGTCGCTGCTGGGGGTCGGTGCGGACACCTGGGTCGTCTCCAGCCCGGACGGGCGTTACGAACTGCAGGTCTTCGACCGGGATGGCACGAGCCTGGTTCGGTTCTGCCATGTTGGGAAGGCGGTCCCACTCTCGCCGGCGGAGCGCGGGGAGGATCCTGATTCGGAAATGCCGGACGCATGGCGGGACGCCCTCCGCGAATTCAGCGAGCCGCCGAACCCGGCGATCATCTCCCGAATCGTCGTCGACCTGGACGGGCGGATCTGGGTTCAGCGAGACCGTCCGCTGCCCGGTTCATTCGAGGGGCACGGGGCGCCGGGAGCCATGTACGACGTGTTTCTCCCCACAGGGCGGTTTCTCGGCTCGGTCCGCCTTCCGGACGAGCAGCGCTTGCTGGAGGCGAGAGGGCGGAGGGTATGGACGCTCCACACCGGCAGTCTTGGAGAATCCTCGATCGTGGCGCTCGAAATCGAGGGGCTCTGAGAGGTGCCGCCGTACGTTGGCGGGCCCGCAACACGCTGCCTCATTGCCGCGGTTGATAGCAAATGATAGAATAGGGCTTGCCGACGTCACCAAGCAAGGAGGACGAGATGGGAACGGTGCAGCTCAATGTCAGGGTGGACGAAGCCCTGAAGACGGCGGTGGTCCAGTTCTGCAGATCCCGGGGACTGGTCGTGGGTCACTTTGTCCAGGAGGCCCTGCTGGATCGACTCGAGGAGCTCGAGGACATCGACGATCTCAAGCGAATTCGACACGAACCCACGCGGCCGTTGGCCGATGTGATCCGGGAGCTTCAGCTCGATGGGACACTATGAGGTCGAGGTCTCCCGCACGGCGGAGAAGCAGCTGCGCAAGCTCCCTCGGGACGATCAGGAGCGCGTCGTCCGCAGGATGCTGCGCCTGGCAGATGACCCGTTTCCGCAGGGGGCGAGAAAGCTGACGGGATACGACGATGTCTACCGCGTCCGCGTTGGGCGATACCGGATCCTCTATAGCGTCGCCCGACGCCGTCTGGTGATCATCATTCTCAAGGTCGGGCACCGGAAGGCCGTCTACCGGCGGGGTCGTTGACTGACGTGAAGCCCTCTGCGGCCCGGTCCTCGGCTGAGGGAGGTCAAGCGGCAAGATCGTCGGCTCCTCATGACTTGATTGGTCATATCACCGAGACTAGATTGGTGCTATGACTACCGTGTCCATTTCTGCCCTTAAGGCCAATCTCTCGCGTTACCTTCGCCACATCCGGCGGGGTGGCGAAGTTCAGATCCTCGACCGCGGCGTGCCGGTTGCCCGGTTGATGGCTCCCGGGCCGGGTGCCGACGACGCTGTCCGCGACCGGCTGGTTGGCGATGGCCTGCTCCGGCCCCGCGCGGGCCCGGCCATATCGATTCTCGACAGCCCTCCCCTTGAGCTGCCGACGAGCATTTCGCAGGCCCTCGCGGAGGATCGGACCGACCGGCTGTGAGGTATTGGGATGCGTCGGCGCTCGTCCCGCTGATCGTCTCCGAGCCCGCGAGCCGGCTGGCTCGAACGTGGCTGCTGGAAGACGACCACATCGTCACCTGGGCGTGGACGAGGACGGAGATCACGAGTGCGATCGAGAGGCGTGCGCGCGAAGGAGCACTCACCCTGGCGCAGCGGCGGGCGGTCCTCGCCCGCCTTCGCACATTCGCCGCCGGCTGGGACGAAGTGATTGACGTGCTTGCCGTGCGCACCCGGGCGAACGCGGTGCTGGCGCGGCACCCGATCCGGGCCACCGATGCCGGCCAGCTTGGCGCGGCCCTGCTGGTGAGCGAGCACCTCGCGGACCCGCTGGTGTTCCTCTGCCTTGATCAGCGCCTGGCTGAGGCGGCCGAGCGCGAAGGCCTCGCCGTGGCCGACACTGCGATAGAGGGCTGGCGTCCTGGGGATTGACCGCTGATTACCCCACCCGCCTTCCCGGCGTCCACGGCGCTCCCGCCGCTTCCATATCCGCTTCCAGCGCGGCCAGCGTCTCCTCCAGCAGCGTCCTGAGCGCGATCGTCACCCGCTGGAAGCCGCCCCGCGCGATCTCCAGGCTTTCCCGTTGCGTCTCGGTCGGCTCCTGGCGCGTACCCCAATGCCCGCCGGCCACTTGGCCGATGCGGCCCATGATCGAGGGTGCGCTCGGTTCGTTGAGGGCGCCGCGAGCGGGATCGCCCTGTAGCCGCACCGCGATGCCGGCGAGCCGTGCCTCGATGCCCTCCAGGCGCGTGTAGAGGTCGTCGCTGGCGGCGGGGGTCTCGTCCAGGGCGGCGCGCATGTGGCGGAGGCGGTCGCGGGCCCGGCCGATTTCGGCGGCGGCGCCCCGAGCGCGGCGTTGCAGGTCGGCGGTCTCTTCCGCGAAGGCCATGGCGGCCGTGAAATCCGTCGCAGCGTCGGTGTTGGGGACCGGCTTCACGGTGAACGGCTGCGGGTTGCCCACCCGCTCGACGCCCGCCTCCGTGATCAGCGCCATCTCGACCGTGTACTCGCCCGGCGGCGCCAGCGGGCCTTGCGGCGTGCCCGCCCACGGGGGCGTGAAGCCCGGCGTCGCGAGGTCGACCGGGTCGGGGGCGGGGCGGCGCAGGTCCCACGTCACGCGGTGGAGGCCCTCGGTTGCGGGGCCCATGACGCGCCGCACCGGGTCGCCCGCGGCGTCGCGCACGAGCATCGCCACGCGCGGGCCGCTTTCCAGCGCCTCGGCCCGCAGGGCGTCGTAGCCGGGGAAGGCGATGTCCTCGCCGCGCTCGGCCGCCGCGCGCTCCGCGTCGCTCCGCGCCGCCCGCGCCGTCTCGGGCGGGTCCGCCAGCCAATAGGTGAAGGTGGCGCCGAAGTCGGGGTTGGGCGCGACGTACGAGGTCGTGCCCAGGGTCGGCTGGCCCGGTGCCTGCAGCGGGGCGTTGGGTATGTACCACCAGGCGTCCCGCACGGGGAACAGGACCGCTCCTGCGGCAAGCGCACCGTCGGCCATGTCTCTCAGGGGCGCGTAGTCGTCGAGGACGTAGAAGCCACGGCCGAAGGTTGCTCCCACCAGATCATTGTCGCGGCGCTGGATCTCCAGGTCTCGGAACGAGATCGTGGGTGCGCCCGCGGTCAGCCTGATCCAGTTGGTGCCGCCGTTCGGAGTGACGTAGATGCCGTTCTCGGCGCCGGCGAAGAGGAGATCGGGGTCGGCGTGGTCCTGCTCGATCGACCAGAGGATGACGCCGTCGGGCAGGTCGCCCGCGATGGAGCGCCAGGTGCGGCCGTGGTCGTTGCTCTCGAAGAGGTAGGGGGTGTAGTCGCCCTCCTTGTGGTTGTCGGCGACGACGAACACGGTGGCGGCGTCGTGCTGGGACGCCTTGATGTCGTTCATGAAGGCGCGCTCGGAGACGCCGGGCAGGGGAGCGGCCTGGCGCCAGGTTGCGCCGCCGTCCTCGGTCGCCTGCACGAGCCCATCGTCGGTGCCCGCGTAGAGGACACCGTCGTCGAGCGGCGACTCGGTGATCGTGGAGATGGTCGAGTACCAGGACATGGCCGTGTTGCCGTAGAGTGCGTCGACGCTGCGGACGCGCCCGGCCATCGGCAGCTCGTAGCGGTTGTCGTTGCGGGTGAGGTCGCCGCTTACGGCGGTCCAGGAGTTGCCGCGGTCGTCGCTCCGCCAGACGCGCTGGGACGCGTAGTAGATGCGGCCCTCGGCGTGGGGGCTGGCGATCACGGGCGAGTCCCAGTTCCAGCGCTCGGGCGGATCCCCGGGAGCCGGCAGCGGGCGGATGTTGATGAGTTCGTGGTTGTGCAGGTTGACTCGCTGGAGATTACCCTGCTGGGACTGGATGTAGGCGATGTCGGGTTCGTTCGGGTCGAAGGCGGCGGCGTATCCGTCGGCGCCCAGGGGGGCGTACCAGTCGTGGTTGCGGACGCCCTCCAGGTTCATCGTGCGCGACGGTCCGTGGAGGGTGCCCAGGTCCTGCGCGCCGCCGAGGATGTTGTAGAACGGCAGCGCGTTGTCGAGGGCGAGCTTGTAGAACTGGGAGACCGGCGTGTTGGGGAAGTGTCGCCAGGTCGTGCCCTCGTCGAAGGTCTCGTAGAGGCCGGCGTCGGTGCCGGCGAGCATGTGGCGGCCGTTGGCCGGGTCGATCCAGAGCGCGTGGTTGTCGCTGTGCTTCTCGCGGCCGGTGCCCAGCTCGGCGAAGGTGGCGCCGCCGTCGCGGGTGACGTGGATGAAGACGTCCATCTGGTAGACGAGATCGGGGTCGTGCGGCGAGGCCTCGATCTCCTGGTAGTAGTGCGGTCCGGTGCCGCCGGAGATGTAGGAATTGCGGCGCTCCCAGCTTTCGCCGCGGTCGGTGGAACGGTAGAAGCCGCGGTCGTTGGGTCCGCCCTCGATCGTGGCGTAGACGATGTTGCGGTCGGCGCCGGAGACGTCGATGCCGATCTTGCCCATGTCGCCTGTCGGCAGCCCGGCGGTGACTTCGCGCCAGGTGCGTCCGCCGTCGGTGGACTTGTGGATGCCGGAGCCCGGGCCGCCCGCGAGCAGAGACCAGACGGTGCGGCGGCGCTCGTAGGTGGCCGCGTACATGATGTCGGGGTCGACGGGATCGAACTCGACGTCGGTGACGCCGGTGTTTTCGTCAACGGTGAGGATGGGTTGCCAGGTGTCGCCGCCGTCTTCAGTGCGGTAGAGGCCGCGCTCGCCCCCGGCCGACCAGAGCGGACCCTCGGCGGCCACGAACACGGTGTTCCCGTCGCGCGGGTCGACCAGGATCTTGCCGATGTGCTCGGACGACGCGAGGCCGGCCTGGTGCCAGGTGCGGCCGCCGTCGCGGCTGCGGTAGACGCCGTCGCCCCAGGCCACGTGGCGTCCGCTGACGTTCTCGCCGGTGCCGACCCATACGATGTCGGGGTCGTTGGGGTCGATCGCGATTGCGCCGATGGAGTACGATGGCTGATCGTCGAAGACGGGCGTCCAGGTGATGCCCGAATTCGTGGTCTTCCAGACGCCGCCGGAGCCGACGGCGATGTACCAGGTGGCAGGGTCGTCGGGGTGGACCGCGATGTCCGCGATGCGCCCGCCCATGAGCGCCGGGCCGATTTCGCGAAGCGCGAGCCCCCGGGTGGCTTGTGTGATGAGGGCGATGTCGGGCTGCGCGGCCTGGGTGGTGGCGCCCTGCGGGGTGGCGGCGAGCGCCGCAAGCGCGGCGGCGGGCGGAAGGGCGGCGAGGGTTGCGCGGGTGAGGTGGTCGAGCATGGGTCGCTTCGTGGTGCGGTACATGGGGTGCGGCCTGGTTTGCAGGGTGGGGTGTGGCGGTGGCGGGGTGGGGTGCCGCGTGGGGTGGAAATGGATTGCGCGGGGGTGGTAGCCGCAAGGAGGGGCGTTGCCGAGCCCGGACTGCGAATCACCGCTACCAGGATGAGTCGATCGGCCGAGGCTGTTGGAGTCGGCATGCCATCGGTCCTTCCCGCGACGTGGACGGGCCAGGATGCGGCCGCATGCCATTCGGTCTGCCATAGGTGGGTGACGCCGCGCGGGAGTGAAAGCGGATCGCCGGGGGACGGCCCGGCCGTCAGTTGGGAACACGGAAACAAACCAGCCCGTTCGTGTATTGCGTGGTACGTGGTTCTGTGACGAGAGGTACTGACCATGAAAACCCAGCATCAACATGCGATCGCCTGTTTCAACCTGCTCGTGGTCGGCACGGCGTCCTGTGACGCTCCGCCCCTCGCGCCTGAAATGCCCACACCTGCCTTCGTTCCGGCGGCGGCTGAAGCCAGTTCGGACCAGGCAATCGTCGGCGGCGAGACTCCTCACCGATTCCGGTTCGAAATCGCTTTCATCGACGAGGGTGCACGCGAGTTACGCACCCGAATCCTCGCCCAGGCCGACCGCTGGGCCAGAATCGTGGAGGGTAGCGACCTGGAGGACATCAGGTGGGAGCCGGGCACAATCAGTTGTGGGGACCTCCAGCACGACTATCCGCAGGATGTGGTGGACGACGTGTTCGTCATGGTCTCGGTCAGAGACTACTTCACGGGACCCACTGCAGGCGCGGGGGTGCAGATCTGCGGATACCGCGAGTCCTCCAAGCTGCCTATGATCGGGGCCGTCTTTCTCGACATTGAAGGGCTCCGCCAGGACCATGTGGACGATTTGGTCCTCCATCAGTTCGCCCACATGTTGGGATTCGGTGTCTCCTGGGAAGGACTGGATCTGCTGCGCAACTCGTCATGGCACAACGAAGGTGCCGACACGCACTTCACGGGTCGCAAGGCGACTGCAGCCTTTATCGCCGCTGGGGGTGCCAGCTACCACACAGGCAACAGGGTTCCGGTCGAGAACGACGGGACCCATGGCTCGGTGGATCACCACTGGCGGAAAACGGTGTTCGGTAACGAGCTGATGGCTTCCTCGCTGGACGAGGGCGTCGCGAACCCGCTCAGCGCGATCACGATTCAGTCCCTGGCCGACATCGGCTATACGGTCGATCTGGAGGAAGCGGAGAGGTTCATCATTCCTGCGCGCTCCAACGTGCCGGAGAGCGCGGCGGATGGCCGGCACCGCATCGATCTTTCCGGCGATGTGGTGGCCGTCCCGGCCGTCTTCTACGACCGGCATGGGCGCGTGGTGCGTGTGGTGCGGGACTGACATCGTTCAGGAGGGAACACGGAAACAAGCGCGCCGATTCGTGTACAGCGCCATAGCTGACCTGTGTGACCGGACGTAACGACAATGGATACGCATTGGCAAAACACAATCACCGCCCTCGCCGTACCCGCCTTCACCTCCCTGCTCGCGCTCGGTAGCGCGTCCTGTGACCCGCTGGGGTAGCGCTCGAAACCCCGACGGTCACCACGATCCCGGCGGTCGACTCCGATGCACTTCTCTACCCGGTAAGGGCGGCCGGGAGCGGTGCTGCCAGCCGCTTCCAGTTCGATGTCGCGCTGGTAGACCGGGGCGCACGTGACCTGACTACCCGAATCCTCGGCATGGCGCACCGCTGGGCCGAAATCGTGCGCGGCACCGACCTGGAGGACATCGAGCGGGAACCTGGTACGATCAGTTGTGGAAGCCTCCGGTACGACTATCAGGAGGACGTGGTGGACGACGTTTTCACCATGGTTTCCGTACAAGACTACTTCCCGGGAAGCACTACCGGGCTCGGGGTGAGGCTCTGCCGATTCCGCGAGTCCTCGGAATTGCCTCTGGTCGGGGCCCTCTTTCTCGATGTGGAAGGGTTGCCCCAGGCACACGTGGACGAGTTGATCCTCCATGGCTTCGGGCACATGCTGGGGTTCGGCTTCTCCTGGAAACGACTGGGTCTGTTGCGCAACACGGCGTGGACAAACCTGGGCGCCGACGCACACTTCACCGGTCGCAACGCGATTGCAGCGTTTGTCGCCGCGGGAGGCGCCGATTACCCGGCCAGCAAGGTCCCGGTCGAGAACTCCTCGACGGACGGCACGGTGGACTACCACTGGCGGAAGGATGTGTTCGGTACCGAGTTGATGACTTCGTCGCTGGAACGCAACTCCCCGCACCCGATCAGTGCAATCACGATTCAATCTCTGGCGGACATTGGCTACACGGTCGACGTGGAGCTGTCCGACGTCTACATCCTGCCGCGAGCCAACGCGGCAAGCGCGATGGAGGACGGAACCGCCTTCCGTATCAACGAAGAGCTCGTGATCAGCCCGGCCGTCTTTTACGACCGACACGGGCAGGTGGTGCGGGTGGTGCGGGACTGACGCTGAGAGCCCCTGGAGTCCGCCACCAATGCCCTCAATGGCATCACATGATCGACAGTGTGAGCAGCGAGAAGAAGCCCGGGTTCGACCGGCTCGCAGCCTGCCAGCATGGACACATGCGAGCGCGTGGGCAGGCGGAAGGAAAGGTGCCGTTGGACGGCCCGGGCGGATTGCCGCACAGCCCGGCGTCATTCTAGGTTGCGCCCATGACCGACGCCAGCAACGAGCCCACCGCCGAAGCCACGTCCGCCGCTGACGCCGCCCGCGCCCTGTGCGAGAACTGCGGACGCCCGCGCGCGGACCGCTTCTGCTCGCAGTGCGGCCAGAACGACCGCACCTACTCGCGGTCCCTCTTCCCCGTGCTGGGCGAGCTGGTGCGCGAGTCCTTCGAGTTCGACGGTCGCCTCGCGCAGACGCTCAAGCTCCTGTTCCTCAAGCCTGGCAGCCTGTCGACCGAATTCTCCCGCAACCGTCGCGCGCGCTACATGACGCCGGTGCGGCTCTACCTCTTCACCAGCGTGATCTTCTTCCTCACGATGTCGCTGGTGATGTCACGGGTTCCCAACCCGCTCGAGGGGGAACTGGACCAGGATCCATCTTCAAGCCTCGCCGAGATCCCGGGTGAGGTGATGGATTCCCTGCAAGCCGCGGTGGATTCCCTCCAGGCCGTGGTGCCCGGACTTCGGCTGCAGATCGACGGCGAGAACGTTCCGGTGTCAAGGGAGATCAGCGAGTCCGGGATTGCAGCGCTCAGGGCGAACCTGGAGCCCTCCCAGCACGGCAAGCTGGACGATCTGCTCAACCGAGAGTCGGCGAGGGTCCCGCCGATCGCCCTCGCCCTTCTGGCCGCGGCCTTCGATTCCGAAGCTCAGGTGCCTTCGGCGGGCGGGCGGCAAACAGATCCCGGGCCGGAGGAGGACACAGCGACGGTCGCCGGCGACCCGCCCGCCAGCGCGGCAGTCGTGCTGCCGACATCCCGCGGCTTCCTGGCGAGGATGTTCCTGAACAGCATGGTCGACCTGCTGCACGACCCCGACGCGTTCTTCGAGCGGATCATCGGCAACCTGTCGATTGCCATGTTCTTCCTGCTGCCCGTCTACGCGTTGATGCTCGCCGTGCTCTACTGGCGCAAGAAGCGGTACTACATCGAGCACCTCATCTTCGGCATGCATGTCCACTCGTTCCTGTTCATGATCTTCACCCTGATGCTGATCGCGTCCATCACACCCATGGGCGCGGCCGGGCAGGCGTGGACCCAGGGAATCCTCGGACTGGCGGTCGTGGCCTACCCGATCATCGCCCTGCGCCGCTTCTACGAAAACGGCTGGTTCGTCACCCTCGTCAAGGCGTTCGTGCTGGGGATCCTGTACTCCACGATCGTAGGTCCCCTGACTACGGTCGTTCTGTTCCTGACCGCCTGACCCATGCTTCTCCGCCCTGCTTTCGTCGCCCTCCTCGCGATGGCCTCCGCGTGCGGGCCCCCGAGGTCCGCCCTCGACACCGACTTCGAGGTTGCGGAGGCCACGATTTCCGAGCTGCAGGACGCGATGGCCGCTGGCCAGGTCACCTCGGTGCAGCTGGTCGACCTCTACCTCGCCCGCATCGCGGCCTACGACCGGGCGGGGCCGGCGCTCAACACCATCATCCGCCTGAATCCACTCGCCCGGGAACGGGCCGCAGCTCTCGACGCGGAGCGCAGGGCCGGAACGGTGCGCGGCCCGATGCACGGCATCCCGGTCCTGATGAAGGACAACTACGACATGGACTGGATGCCCACGACGGGCTCGAGCCTGGCGCTGGCAGGACTGCGCCCGGTCGACAACGCGTTTCAAGTGAAACGTCTTCTCGATGCCGGTGCCGTGATCCTCGGCAAGACGAACCTGCACGAACTCGCCGCGGGGATCACCACGATCAGCTCGCTGGGCGGGCAGACGCGCAACCCGTACGATCCGGCTCGCAATCCCGGCGGCAGTTCAGGAGGGACCGGAGCCGCGGTAGCGGCCAGTTTTGCCGCCGTGGCCTGGGGCAGCGACACCTGCGGCTCGATCCGTATCCCCGCGTCGGTACACAACCTCTTCGGGTTGCGGCCGACCAAGGGTCTGTCGAGCATCGACGGGATTCTGCCGCTGTCGCATTCGCAGGACACGGGCGGGCCGCTGGCCCGCACGGTGACGGACCTCGCGATCACGCTCGACGCCACGGTGGGTCCCGATCCCGCCGACCCCGCTACGGCCATCCTCGAAGGGCGGGAGACGCCGAACTTCCAGGCAGCACTCGACCCCGCCGCCCTGGACGGTGTCCGCATCGGCGTCCTGGAGACGTGGGTGCCGGAGCAGGGGAGCGCGGGCAGCGTGACGCAGGTGATTCGCGACGCCCTCGCCGAGATGGAAGCCCTCGGCGCAACGGTGTTGGACGTCGAAGTCCCCGACATGGACGACCTGCTCTCCAACACCGGCCTGATCGACTTCGAATTCAAGTTCGACCTGATGGACTACCTGGCCGGCGTACCCGACGCACCCGTCTCGTCGCTGGAAGAGATCCTGGAAGCCGGTCTCCACCACGAGGCGCTGGACGGCAACTTCCGCCGCCGCAACGAACGCGCCGCACGGGACTCTCCGGAGCTTGACGACACCATGGTACGGCGACGCGCTCTGACGGCGGCAGTCGTCGACTTCATGGACCGTGAAGACCTGGACGCCCTCGCCTATCCGACCATGCGGCAGGAGACAGCACTCATCGGCGCGGCACCCACCGGCGCGACCTGCTTCCTGAGTGCCCACACCGGGCTGCCCGCGCTAACCTTCCCGGCCGGTTTCACCGAGAGCGGCCTTCCCGTCGGCCTGGAACTGCTGGGCCGCTCCCTGGACGACGCCCGCCTGGTCGCCTTCGCATTCGCCTACGAAGCCGCCCATCCCAAACGTCGTGCGCCGCTCCGAACCCCACCCCTGACAAACGGCGCAGCCCCTTCCCCGGTGCAGCTCGCCACAGCCCCCCCAAACGGCGAAGGCGTCGACGCCGTCATGGCCGTGGACCTCCCCACCGGCACGCTGTCCTACCGCATCACCATCTCCGCCGACGATCCCGCCGACGTCTACGCCACCGTGCTGCGCCGCACTTCCGGCGAGGACGGCGCGGTCGTCGTCCTGCGGCTCGGCGGTCCCGAAGAAGCCGACATCACCGGTACGAACGCACTGTCCCCGCGACTCCTGCACGACATCATGAACGGCGACCTCGAACTGCTGATCCATACCAGCAGCGGCTTCGACCACCGCAGCCTCGTCCCTGCGACGCGACCCTGACCGTTACGCTTCCGACCCCTCCCGCAGGAAGCCACTAAACGGGCTCGGAAGAGGTTTCGGGCTCGAAAAGCCCCCACCGGTCTCGATATCGACGGCTATCGAGCCGAGCAGGTTCCGGATCGCCTTCTCCCCACGGCGCAGCGCGTAACGATACAGTCCGCGCCAGCCGAACATCGCCGCTGCTCCTCCAGCCAGGAAGCCCGCCACCGCCGCACCGGCTGCGAGACCGCCGACACCGAGGGCGACGCCAGCGGCCGCGCCCGCGACACCGCCACCGACGCCGCTCAACGACGCGAGCACTCCAGAGATGCTGCCCCCGACCCACAGATTGAGCTTGTGGCTGTGGTTCAGGCTTGCGCGAACGGTCAATTCCGTCGCGGGCGGATCGGCGTCCAGACGCCGGAGGCTGAACAACAGTTGCTTGAGGTCCGCCCAAGCCATCTCGTACGCGAAGGGCTGGTCTCCCGGCGATACCGAGTAGGAGAAGGCGGAAACCTTGAAGACCAGCACGCCTCCGTCGAGAGGATCAGCGCCATAGTGATCGATGAGACTCAAGCGAAACGGATGCGCCGGAAGGATCCGCTGCATGGCGGCGTAGACCTCCTCCGCTGGCGCATGGATCACCCGGGAGACCTCCAGCGTAAGCGGCGGCTGCCCCAGGAAGCGCGCCGCCATCGCCGATGGCCGGGCCTGGGCGCCTTCCGCAAGAGCCCGGTTGCGAGCCTCCACGAGCGCATGATCGACGAACTCGGGCGAAATCCCGGCTTCCTCGGCAGCGGCCCGCACATCCGCGAGGCGGTACCCTTCGACCTCGCGCGCGTCGGCAGGCTGACCCCGCGGAGCCAGCTGCCGCGAACGCTCTTCCAGGCGGCGAGCCGCTTCTGCCTGCAACTCGGCCGCACGTCGCCAGAGGGCGCGTGCCTGCTCCTCGGAGATGCGGGTGTCGTCGTGGCTCATTCTGCGAAGTTCCTCGTCGATGCCGCGAGAACATGCAACACACCTGGGACGCGGGACAAGTGGCGCCAACTTCCGGCAATCGAACCCCCGCTTGCTCCGGGCCCGATCCGCGGCCAAGATCAGCGCAGACGCCCCCCAGCCGGAGAAAGCCGAATGCAGCGCCTGGTCTACACCGCCCTCGCATTGTCCCTCACGGTCGTGGCCTCAACGCACGTCGGGACAGCGCCCGCCGCCGCCCAGACCCCCGACCGCGTCGCCGCCGGCCTCACCTGGCGCTACATCGGCCCCGCGATCGCCGGCGGCCGCATCAGCGACGTCGAGATCGTCCCCGGCACCCAGTCGCACATCTACGTGGGCGCCGCATCGGGCGGCGTCTGGGAGAGCGTCAACCACGGCACCACCTGGACGCCGATCTTCGACGACCAGCCCAACATCTCCGTCGGCGACATCGCGCTCGCCCCATCCGATCCGCTCGAGATCTGGGTCGGCACCGGCGAGGCCAACAATCGCAACAGCTCGCCTTGGGGGCAGGGCGTCTACCACTCGTCGGACGGCGGCAAGACGTGGCGGCTCACCGGGCTCGAGGACACGAGGCACGTCGGCCGCATCGTGGTGCATCCCACGGATCCGGACCGCGTCTGGGTGGCCGCGGTGGGCCATCTCTTCGGACCGAACGAGGAGCGCGGCGTCTTCCGCACGACCGACCGGGGCGCCACATGGCAGAAGCTCCTCTACATCGATGAAAACACCGGCGCGACCGACCTCGCGATGGACCCGTCCGACCCCCGGATCCTCTACGCGGCGATGTACCAGCGCCAGCGGCGGGCGCACGGGTTCATCGGGGGCGGGCCCGGCAGCGGCATCTACAAGAGCACCGACGGCGGCGATACCTGGCGGGAGTTGACAGAGGGTTTGCCTGAGGGCGACAAGGGCCGTATCGGCCTCGCGGTGTCTCGCCGCAATCCCGGGCTGGTCATGGCGGTGGTGGAAGCTGAAGACGGCGGAATCTTCAAGTCGACCGATCGTGGCGAGTCGTGGACGCGGGTCAACGAGCTGAACCAGCGCCCCATGTACTACAGCCAGCTGCGCATCGATCCCAACGACGACGAGACGGTGTACCTGGTCGCCGGGTCGCTGCACCGCACCACCGACGGCGGCGAGAACTTCGCCACGGTTGCGCAGGAGGTCGTGTACAACACCGGCGTGCACGTCGACCACCACGACCTGTGGATCGATCCGGAGAACTCGGCGCACATGATCCTCGGCAACGACGGCGGCCTCTATTCGACCTGGGACCGGGGCGACAACTGGACGTTCATCTCCAACATCCCGATCCAGCAGTTCTATGACGTGGATCTGGACATGGCCGATCCGTACAACGTCTACGGCGGCCTGCAGGACAACAACTCGTACAGGGGACCGAGCCGGACGACGCGGTACCACGGCATCCTCAACCGCGACTGGCAGGTCGTCGACTACGGCGACGGGATGTACGGCGAGACGGATCCGTCGGACACCGGCATCGCCTACATCACTTCGCAGAATGCGGGGATCATGCGGGTGGACATGGCGACCGGCGACCGCAAGGCGCTGAAGCCCTTCCCCCGCGACACCACCGAGGAGTACAGCTTCGACTGGAAGTCGCCGATCCTGGTGTCGCCGCACAACACGGACCGCGTCTACCTGGGCGGCAACCGCCTCTTCATCTCGGACGACCGGGGCGACAGCTGGCGCGCGACCGAGGAGCTGACGCGGGGCATCGACCCGGACAGCCTGCCGATCATGGGGATGATGCCGGACTCGACGACGCTGTCGAAGCACGACGGGGTGTCGGGGTACGGGGAGATCACGGCGGTGTCGGAGTCGCCGGCCATGGCCGGGGTTATCTGGACCGGCGCCGACGACGGCACGATGCAGGTCAGCGGCGACGACGGCGTGACCTGGACGGATGTCACGGCAAACATCGTCGGCGCGGCCGGCGGGCCGCCGTTCCCGTACTACGTGAGCTGGGTGGAGGCCTCGCATTTCGAGGCTGAGCGCGCCTACGTCAGCCTCGACGGACACTGGGACGACGACTACGCGCCGTACATCTTCGTCACCGAGGACATGGGGACGACGTGGCAGCCGCTCGCGCGGAGGCTGGCGAGCGCGACGGTCAATGTGGTGCGCGAACACCACGCCAACCCCAACGTCCTGATCGTGGGCGCGGAGGACGGCGCGTTCGCGTCGATCGACCGGGGCGCGACCTGGGGCCACCTCGGATCGGGGATGCCGGCCGTGCCCGTCGACGACATCGAGATCCACCCTCGCGACAACGATGTGGTCGCCGGGACGCACGGCCGTGGGATCTACGTCCTCGACGACATCGGGCTGATCACGCCGTATCTGCACATCGAAAGCGACGGTGTGGCGGGCACCATAACCGGGATCGACGAGCCGATCTTCACGCAGCCTCGTCCCGCGACGATGTTCCTTTACCGCAACGACGTTCCGTCACAGGGGCAGGGAATGTTCCGGGCCGCCAATCCGCCCTACGGCGCATGGTTCGACTACTGGCTGCCCGAAGCGGTCGAAGAGGGCGCGCACTTCGAGATCCGGGACGCGTCCGGCGCGGTCGTGCGGACGCTCGACGGTCCCGGGGCAGCCGGCCTGAACCGCGTGACCTGGGACCTGCGCCACGACCCCATCCCGCACGACACCACCCGCTACACCGTGCCGAACCTGGACTCGGGACCCGACGGGCCGTTCGTGCTGCCGGGCGAGTTCACCGTCGTCATGCGGGTCGGCGACGAACGCCGGCAGCAGGACCTCACCGTGCGGCCCGACGAACGGCTGCGCGTCTCGGAAGCCGACCGCTTGGCGCGGTACGAATTCACGCTCGAACTGCACGAACTCAAGCGGCTGGCTTATGAGGAGGGTGCGGCGGCCTATGATCTGGAGCGCGAGGCGACCGAGGCGATGGAGGCGCTGGAAGATGCCGACGACATCGACGAGGACGACCTGGAGCGCGCCGAGGAACTGGCCGCGGAGATCGAAGAAGTGGCCGACGAGTGGCGCGACATCAACAGCAACGTGCGCAACTGGTGGACCGGACTGCTCGGCAACTTCGACGGTGGCCCGTCGACCACGGGCTCGCTCACGGGCCCGTCGGACGACCAGCGGCGACGGCTGGCCCGGCTGACCAACGAGGCGCGCGTGGCCGGTGAGCAGCTTGACGAGTTGGATGAGGTGATCGAGGAGTTGCGGGAGCTCCTGGAAGAGGCTGCAGGCTCAACCACTTCAGATGGGAGCGAATGCAATTGACTCTCCGAAGAGCAACCCCGGATCCAGACAAATTCAACCGAGCTATCGAGCTGCCGTACGAACTGCGTCTCAAAGACTTCGAGCTCGCGATGCAGGACATCTACGACTTTTTCTACGACGTAAACAGCTTGCTCTGGAAGAAGGGCCTCCCGCGTTTCGATGACATGCTTCGACCGGCAGCCATGTCGGGAATCGTCTCCGACATGTTGACCGGGTGTTTGGCCCGACACTCGAGAACTCTTGTCGAAAACCGTTACCACAACGGGCACCCGGATCTCCTCGTTCGCGGCCGATACCCGAACGATGCGATTCAATCCGGCGAGCACGGTGTTGAAATCAAGAGTACTCGGAAGAAGGGGGGAGCCGTCGACACCCATGGAGCCCGCGAACAATGGATGTGCGTCTTCGTCTACGCGGTCGACAACGCTACCGAACCAGCTTCACACCGCGCCCCGATGGAGTTTCGAGAAGTGTACCTGGGGCACGTCTCCGAAGAGGATTTTCGAAGGAACCCGCGGGGAACGCTCGGCACTCGAACGGCTACGCTACACAAAGAGGGGATCGCTCGCCTGCGCGAGAGCTGGGTCTACCGAGTCTAACCGTCCAATTGCGCGAGCACGCCGATCGCCGACTTTGCCACTTCGATGTACTGCGGATCGATTTCGATTCCGATACTTGAGTATCCTATCGCTTCGGCCGCCGCCAAGGTGGACCCCGATCCAGCAAACGGATCCAAAACGACGCCCTGTCCGAGCGGGAGGGCTCCCCGGACGACTTGGCGCAAGAAGGACTGAGGCTTCAGCGATGGGTGTGGAGCCAACGCACGCTCGCTGGCCCGCGTCGGATGAGAGCGAATGACGTCCCCAAATGGGCGCTCACTCGATGGACGGCGTAGCCCCCCAGTGCCCCAGCGTCTCAGGTTGTCCTGAACTCGACCCTCGATCGGTTTACGCACCAAGACCCACGGCTCCCACATCGATCTCGGCATCACCGTTACTCCCTCGAACTCCTCGTGAGCATTCTTGGGCCGGTCTCCTCCGCGCATCGTCATGACCAGCCTGATGATCTGCCCACGAGGTTCGAATCCCGCAGAGACCAGTGCAGTCGTCACTCGCTGAACCACAAGTGGATTCGATGCCATCATCACATGGGCGCCTGGGACGAGGACCCGCATCAACTCACGTCCCCACTGTCGGAAAAACCGTTCCATTCGCGCCAAGTCCAACGCAGTTAGAGTCGTGAAGCGCGGCAGCGGCGATCGCTTGCATCCGTCGAACGAAGGAGGAAGGCGCCACACACCTCCTCGACCGCGACGGAGCTTTTCTTGCTCCTTCGGAGTGTACTCGACCAATCCGTAGGGGGGATCCGTTACCACGGCGTGAATGGAGCTAGCCGGCTGGGCCTCGAGCCACTTGAGGCAGTCGGCTTGGATCAACTGAGTACCCCCGACGACGAACGCCGGTGCGAATCCGGTGCTTGGGGCAACCGCGAGTTCAGGCGTCGTCTGCTGCGGTTCGCCCATAGCCAGTCCCAAGCTGAGAGTCGTTACTTCCGCCACTCCAATCTACCCTTCTTCCACGACATTGACCACAGGCTCTGGAGGAATCACCGGACCCTCCCTTCCGGCGTGCTGGCTACAAGGTCGTGGGAGAGGCGGGACACAGGAATGGTTATATGGGACGAGCCAGGCCCCAGCCGCCTCCGTGACCGTGTCGTTACACAACGGTTGCACGAATCGCTACCTGCTTTGGCGAGCGTGCATGAGTCAGCGTGGCGATTGACTTCGTCCGCTTGGTGCAACAGCGATCCGGGAGAGTCACAGGGTGTTTCCCTCGCGGCCATCCTATGCGACCCCTATGCCGGCGGCTCTCCGCCAGGCGGCAGCCCGCAGCACTCCAGTAGAGATGGCCGGCGCCCTTCGGCGCCTCCACCAGAGCGGAATCCGGCGCGCCTTCATACTGGTGGCCCCCACCAGACTGGCTCGGCAGTCCCTGATCGACCTGCCCGAGGCCGAGGACGCATCTCGCCAGGTGCAATGGTGGTCAAGACTCTGTGACCTGATTCGGACGAAGACCGCACTGAGCGTGGTGCTCGTGGACGCCGCCCACGGAGGGTTGGACACCGAACTGGTACGGGAGCGCACGCGTGTGCCAAGGAGGCTCGCGTTGCTGGCGGACCTCACCCGCGCCGAGCGTACCGCGCTGGTGGAACTCTCGCGGGGAGTTTGCACCGGGGATTGGGGGCTGCTGACACGGGCACGTGTCCTGGAGACTCCGAATTTCGAGCCCTGGGAGGCCCAGATGGCGATTCTCGGTGAGGCGCTGGGCGACCTGTTCACAACTCCCGGTGCGGAAGCGTTGCCGGCCAGTGCCTAGTGTAGCCCGCCCGCGCGACCCGCGTGGACGCTTGAACTGAACGCGCTAGTCCTCGTCAGCCCGGGTCAGCTCCCACAACTCCACGGACTCAACGTCCATCTCACCCGTTCGCTTGCCCAGGATGTAGTCCTCGCCGATCTCGTAGATCGTCAGGCCCGGAGGTGTCTCGACGAATCCCTGTGCACGGCCCTCCTGATCGAAAACCGTCCACAGCGTGAAGTCATGTTCCTCGCCAGGAAGCTCGAATTCGGCGACCCAGAGGTGACCAGGGGCATCGGCCTTGATGTTCGAATAGGCGGGGAATGTTTCCACCATCGGCGCGTTCGCGGCGACCTCGAGCCTGCGCGTGCGCTCCTCGTCGGGCAGGTTGGCGAATCGCTCGCGAAAGTGCGCATCCAGCTGCTCCTGCGTCGGGGTGCCGGGCGCATGGTCGCGGCGGACGATTCGTGAAAGAGATCCGTCGGTGGCGAAAGCCCTGATCTCGTACGTCTCGTTGCGTCCGACAGCTACCAGCTCGCCCCAGGTCGCCGTGTATGTGGTCTTGCCGAAGGGGTGCCGCAGAGGCATTACGTAGACCATCCTTTCCTCCTCGACGTGCACGCTTTCGGAGTACGTCTCGGGCCCCGGATAGTCACCGAGGGGCGTGTTGTCGCTCCCGTTGGCCCCTGCGAGCCCGTAGGTATGATCCCAGCGCCACAGTCCCTCTGTCATGACGCCGCCGATGTCCCTGGTCAGGATCGTGTTGTCAGGGAGCACCTGGATCAACCTGTGTTCGGTCGGGTCGGAGCTGATGGACTTGAAAAACCCGCCGGGGTCCCCCTTCAGCGTGGTGGTTCTCCCATGGTTGCCTTCCAGGTCGAAAACGGAAGCCCGACCCTGATCGGAATCGGCTGCAATCAGCGAGTCCGCTGCCCAGCGACGCACGGTGGCCAGAGAACGGAACTCCCCGGGCCCGTCACCCTGTCCCGCCCAGGCAGCCAGGTAGTTGCCGCCCGCGTCGAATACGAGCAACTGATCCGAACCGCCGTTTGCGACCACGATCCGTCCGTCCGCTAGCCTGGTTGCGTCGCCCACCTCGTACAGCTGGTAGTCCGCCTCGCCCATGGCCACGCCGATGGCAACCTGCGGCTCGGTGCCGACCTCCCAGCCAAGCCGTGAATCCGGAGCGGGCCGCCGGCTCTCGACGATCGTGATCCCGGTGCTGTCCCGGACTCCATACGCGAGTTCGTCGGGCCAATCCGCCGGATCGGGATCGTTGTCGCAGGCTGCGATGGCAGCAACCATGTAGACTCCGGCGATTGTGCAGCCTACGAAGATGCGTCGGGTCCTGGCTTCCATGTCATCCCCCTGGTTTGTCGGATGTCGTGCTTCGAGGATGACCGCGCCGAGTGCTGTATCGTCGCCGGCCGCCTTACTTCCCCCGCGCGATGCACTCGATCTCCACCTTTGCCCCGAGTGCCAGGCCGCTGCCGGCCATGGCGGACCTGGCGGGCGGCTCCATTCCTTCGAAGTAGCTCACGTAGATCTCGTTCATCGCCGCGTAGTCGGCCATGTCGGCGAGGAATACCGTGCACTTCACCAGGTCCTCGAAGCCGAGCCCCGCCGCTTCAAGGACACGCCCGATGTTGTCCATGGTTGCCCGTGTCTCGGGGCCGACTCCGCCTTCGACGACGCGCAGTTCGCCGCTTGGCGGGGTGCCGATCGCACCGGAGAGGAAGACGAGGTCGCCGACGCGCACCGCCGGCGTGAAGACGGGGAGCCGCGCGACGCCCTCGGGCGTGATGTGTTCGATGGGGGTGGGCTCGGCCATTGCGCTGCCTTGTTGCTGTGCGCCGTCGCCGGGCGCGGGGGATGACTCACATGCGATGATGGTGGCCAGTGCGGCCAGGGTGGCGATCGCGCAGGCGTGCCGTGGACGGAGTGCCGCCGGCCGGTGCCGAGGGCTGCGCCGGGACGGCGATGGACGCTCTCTAACGCTCATACCGAATCACTCCTCCGACGATGGTCAGGTCGACGCGCGCATCGGCCAGCTCCGCGTCCGGCACGGTCAGGATGTTGCGGTCGAGTACGACCACGTCACCCAGCTTGCCGACCTCGAGGGAGCCCTTGTAGTCCTCCTCGAAGGCGGCGTTCGCGTTGTTGATCGTGTAGCTGCGCAGCGCCTCGGTGCGGGTCATGTTCTGTTCCGGGTAGTAGATCGACCCGTCGGCGGTCTGGCGCGTGACCGACGCGCGGAAGCTGGCGAGGGGGTCGATGTCCTCGACGGGGACGTCGGTGCCGTTGTTGATGAGCACGCCGGCGTCGAGGAAGGACCGCCACAGGTAGGTCCGCTCCTCTGCGCGGGTGTCGCCGAGGCGGAGGGGCACCCACGGGAAGTCCGAGGTGGCGTGCACGCCCTGCATCGATGCGAGCACGCCGAGTTCGGCGAAGCGCGGGATGTCGTCGGGGTGGACGTGCTGCGCGTGCTCGATCCGCCACCGCACGTCGTCCGCGCCGCCGGCCGAGTCGAAGACGGACTGGTAGATGTCGAGCACCTCGCGGTTCGCGCGGTCCCCGATCGCGTGGGTGTTGACCTGGAACCCGTGCTTGAGGGCGACGTGCGCCGTGCCGGTGATGTCCTCGACGGTCTCGAGCACGAGACCGACCGAAGTGGGCATGTCCTCGTAGGGGTCGAGGAGCCAGGCGCCGTGCGAGCCGAGCGCCCCGTCGATCTGGCGCTTGATGGAGCGGACGGTCAGGTAGTCGTCGCCCTCGGACGGCATGTAGTAGTCAGGCAGGCGCGCGTCCATCTCCTCGTTGGACGCCCGGCGCACCATGATGTAGAGGCGGACGGGGAGGGCGCCTTCGGCCTCGAGGCGCTTGAGGCCGTCGATGGTGCCGAAGCCGGTGCCGGCGTCCTGGAACGAGGTCACGCCCTTGGAGAGCGCCTCTTCGGCGGCCAGCGTCACCTCGCGGCGGAACTGGGCTTCGATCTCTTCCGCCGTGCGGCCCAGCTGCGAATCGGAGAAGGCGCCAGCGACCGGGCCGGCGGCGGTCTCCCGCAGGAGGCCCGTGAGTTCGCCGTTCTCGTCGCGCACCAGTTCGCCGCCGGGCGGGGGCTCGGAGTCGCGGGTGTAGCCGCCGAGTTCCATCGCCAGCGCGTTCGCGAACGAGGCGTGGCCCGATGCGTGCCCCAGCAGCACGGGGTTCTCCGGGCTGACCGCCGTGAGCGACGCGTGGGTCGGATTGCCCTCGACCATCGGCTCCGGCGGCCGGTCCCACTTCTCCTGGTGCCAGCCGCGCCCCCGGATCCACTCGCCGGGCTCGGCCTCGGCCACTGCGTCCGCGACCATCGCCACGATCTCGTCCCAGTTGGCGACGTTGTTGAGGTCGAGGATGGTCTTCGAGTTGCCGAGGCTCATGTAGTGGCCGTGGCCCTCGATGAAGCCGGGGGCGGCGAAGCGGCCGTCCAGCTCGACGACCTGGGTCTGCGTGCCGATCAGCGGATCGACATCGGCATCGCTGCCGACCGCGACGATCCAGCCGTCGTCGATGGCGACGGCTTCGGCCATGGAGTCGTTTGCGTCCACGGTGGCGACGACCCCGCCCCGCAGCACCAGGTCGACGCCTTCGCGTGTCTCGCAGGCTGTCGTGGCGAGGAGGGTGCCGACCGCGGCGAGCATGCCGGCCCAGGTGGTTGTCCGAGCCAGAGCGGGCCTGCCAGCACGCCATCCATTCACTGCCATTGTAAACTCCAGTTTACAGTTTGTAATGTTAAGATTACAGTCGGTGACTGTAGCCGAGCCTTGGTGCGTCCCAACGGGCGTGGCGGCGCCCTGCTACCCCCGCCGCGACGCGTGCCAATCCGCCAGCACCTCGGCCTCGCGCTCGGGGCTGAGCCTGTTGAACACTTCGGCCTGCCGCTCGGCCGTCCGCGAGAAGTGGAACTCCAGCGTCGCCGCGGTGGTGTCGGCCAGCGACCTGAAGGTCAGCCCCTTCTCGACCTCCGGCGTGAGATCGAAGCGCGCGAAGCCCTCGGCGCCGTCCCGGGCCGGACGCCACACCGGCATCTCGCCGTAGGGGCGGAGCCCGGCGTCGATCACGAAGTCGGTGTCCACCCAGGTGAAGGTGGTCTCGGCGGTGGTCACGGCGCGGATCCCGTACAGCAGTTCGGCCATGGGACGCGGCGTGTGCGGGCCGACCACGTTGTAGGTGCCGGACTCGCCCGCCTCGGCCATGCGCACCAGCCAGTCGCCGAAGTCGCGCACGTCGATGATCTGCACGGGGTCGGTGCCGTCGCCCGGCGCTAGCACCTCGCCGCCGCGATGAATCCGCACGGGCCAGTAGGTGAAGCGGTCGGTCGGATCGCCGGGGCCGATGATGAGGCCGGGCCGGAAGACGATGGTGCGGTCCTCGCCGAAGGCGTCCCGGGCGATCTGCTCGGAGAGCGCCTTGCCGAGACCGTAGGGGAGCCGCTCGGTGCCGGGCTCCACTCCCGCCCGCTCGTAGGTCCACACGGGCGCCTCGCTCGTCATGGGGACCCGGCTGGTGTCGGCGTAGACCGACCTCGTGGACACGAAGATGTACCGTTCGCAGGTGTCCCTCAGCAGGTTGGCGCTTGCCTCGACCCAGTGCGGGGCATTGGTAGCCGAATTGTCCACGACCACGTCCCAGCTTCGCCCTTCCAGCGCGGTGAGGTCGCTTTCACGGTCGCCGACGAGCTTCTCCACCTCGGGGAAGAGTTGCGCGTTCGTACGGCCCCGGTTGAAGAGGGTGACCTCATGGCCGCGCGACAGCGCGTACTCGACCTGGTGCGGCCCTATGAAGCCGGTCCCGCCGAGGATCAGGATGCTGAGCGGGCTCGCGGCCTGGGAATCTCCCGCTGCTCCGGACCCCGCCGCCGACCCGTCGCCCTCGACCGCACACCCGGTGAGCGCAAGTGGCCCGACACCTGCGGCAAGCGCGCCTCCCGCCGCCGCCGTCGTCTTCAGAAAGTCACGCCGATTCGTCCTCATTCTCTCGCCTTCCTTGCCTTGGAGTGCACTGCCGGGGGTGGCCAGGTGCCCCACCGGTGCGGCCCCGCGGTTGCCAGCGCACACGTCCCGGCTGTCCCGCCCGGGTGCAGCTACAGATCCCGCCTGCGCATGCTCGCGTAGGCCAACCCCAAGAAGAGTACCATGTAGGCCGTTGCCGCAACCAGCGGGATCCAGAGATCCGGGTACACCAGCGGATCCTGCCCGCGCTCGGCGCGTGCCAGATTGGTCTGCGCCAGCACGAGTGGATAGTACAGATTCGCACTCGTGATCGTCTGGAACAGCTGGGCCGGCAGGAAGTCGAAAATGCGCTCGAGCGCGCTCCACCGATTCGCAAGCAGCTGCGTGGCGATCTGCTCGCAGATGAAATAGAGGAAGAGAAGACCCAGGCCGCCGCCGGCGGCCCGAACCAGCGCAGAGATCATCACCCCCGCCGTGCCCCACAGCAGCAGCGCGACCACGAACCCGAGCATGTAGTTGAGGTCCATCGGCTCGACGAAGGCGCCGCCGCCTCCACCCGGGTCCAGGATCACCGGCAGGGTGCCGATCAAGATGGACGTGACGAAGAAGAGTGCAACCAGCGCCGCCAGCAGCAGCACCTTCGCCCGGTAGAACTGCTCCTTGCTCAGCCCGTCGATTACGTTCTGCCGGGCGGTGCGCCACCGGAACTCGGGCGCGAAGAGCAGGATCATCAGCGCCGCCAGGAAGATCGGCCCGAGGTTGATCGCCGGCTCGATGATTCCCCTCCACGCATCGGGGAACGCGGCCCGCGGGGAGCCGCCGCCCGGCGCGAAGTTCGCGATGGTATTGAAGGCGGCAAACACGCCCATGGTCACCCAGAACGCGGGGCGCTTGACCGCCTTCAGCGCCTCGATCCGCGCCAGCACGCCGACGATCCCGATGCCCGTCCGGCTCATGACGGCCCCTCGGTCGGCGCGAAATCGGTCAGCGACCCCTGGCCCTCGCCGGTCAGGTCCATGAAGGCGTCCTCGAGGCTCCGGTGCCGCCGCGCCAGATGCGAGACGTAAATCCCCTGGCCCGCGAGATACCGGTTGAGGGCCGCGAGGTCGTCCGACGCCAGCGCGACCACCAGTCCGTCGTTCGCAGCGCGCACGGAGGCAGCCTCCGGGTAGCCCTCCAGCGCCGCACGCAACGCCTCGTCATCTTCCGCACGCACGACCGCGACCACCTCGCCGCCGACGATCTCCGCCACCGTCCCCGTGCCCACGACCCGACCCTTCCTCACAATCGAAACATGCGTGCACGTACGCTCCACCTCCCACAGGAGATGGCTCGACAGAAAGATCGTCTTGCCGCGGTCCGCCAGCAGCCGGATGATGTCGCGCACCTCCTTCATGCCCTGCGGATCCAGCCCGTTGGCCGGCTCGTCGAGCACGATCAGCTCGGGGTCGTTCAGCATCGTGGCCGCCAGCGCGAGCCGCTGCTTCATCCCCAGCGAGTAGGTCCGAAAGCGGTGCTTGCCGCGCCCGCGCAGCCCCACGATCTCCAGGCACTCCTCGATCCGCGCCTTGCCGATCCCCTTGATCGCCGCAGCGATCCGCAGATTGTCACGGCCGCTGAGGTAGGGGTAGAAGTTCGGCGTCTCCAGCGTGGCTCCGACCCTCGCGCGCGCGGCCAGGAGATCCCGCGGGGCGCCTGCGCCGAAGAGTCGAAAACTCCCCGCTGTGGGCTTGATGATGCCCATCAGCATCCCGATCGTCGTGGTCTTGCCGCTGCCGTTCGGGCCCAGGAAGCCGAAGACCTGGCCCTGCTCGACGGTGAGCGAGACCTGGTCCACGGCCAGGACGGACCTGCCGCGCCGCATGCCGAAGCGCTTGGTGAGTTCGGTGGTCTCGATGACGGGCATGTTGGAGGGTCGGTGGCGTCTCGGTGGCGAGGTGTGGCAGGCGTGTCAGGCCGTGGCGGGCGTGTCTGGCGTGGTGGGGCGTGTCTGGCGTGGTGGGGCGTGTCGGGCGTGTCAGGACTCTAGCCGGGCGCATCAGGACGCGATCAGCACGTCCGGACTTGCAGGCACGTCACTACGTGATCGTGCGTCAGGGGGTTACAGTGACCTGGACGTAGGCGTTCGTCCAGCAGCACTGGTCGCCGCCGGTGCTGTCGTTCGCATCCCAGTTGTCGACGCGAGCGCGGAGTACGTATTCGCCCGGCTCGCTGAAGACGACGGTCGCGGTGGCCTCGCCGGTGCCGCCTTCGACCGTCACGCGCCTGGGATCGACGGTGATCTCGCCGGCGGGCCCCTGGTGCTTGAACCAGCTGAGCCCCACGTCGACGACCGCGTTCACCATGTCGTCGGGCGCACGGACCGAGACTTCTTCCGTCCAAACCGTCAGCGTGAGCGGCTCGCCCACCGTGGCGGTGCGCGGCTCCCCCCACACGCCCTGGACGTGCTGGCCCGCCTGTCCGTCAGGAGCGAAGCGCACCATCGGCGGCACCGATCCCATGGCCCGCGGTCCGTAGTCGAGCTGCAGCGCCGGGATCCCGACTCGCCCCGGCGTCGCGTTGGTGTGGCCATTCGCCGTGATCGTCCATACCACCGCCTGCTCACCGTCCTCGTAGGAAGCCGGCACCGTCACGTGGAAGACGCCCCGGTCACGGCGCGGCCGCACGGGGAAGTGGGTGGGCTGCATGCCGTCGAACTCGGCCGGCTCGATGAAGTTGTCGGGCCCGACCGGGATGTCGAGGACCTGCTCGCTGTTCAGGTTGAAGAACCCGAACGAGAGCGTGAAGGTGCCGTCGTCGTTCCGGTACCAGCCCTCGAAGAAGGGGGCCACCTCGTCCCCCTTGGTCAGGATGGGGGCGAGTGGCAGGCGCCGCTGCTGAGCGTGCAGGGGCCCGACCGCGGCTGCCTGCACCGCGACCAGGATCAGTGCCGCGAGCAGAATCCGCGCCACCTGTGTGCCGCGCATCAGTTGCCGTTGCCGCCGTTGCTGCCGTTGTCGTCGGTCGCGAGCCTGCTCTCCCGCTCCTCGACCAGCCGCTCGTAGCCTTCCTCGCTCAGGTGGGTGACGGCGATCCAGGCGTGCGACATCTCGTCCATCGTGCGCGAGCCGCGCGCGTACCAGATCTCGGGGTCCGGCGTCAGTTCGTTCTCGGCGGTGTTGTCGTACCACCCGGTCAGCACCACGACTGTGCCCGTCGGGAGGAGCGGCGCGACATCGTCCTCGTAGATGTAGCTGTGGTGCCAGCGGGCGTCGAAGTCCGTGACCATGCTGATGAGCTCGACGTTGCCGTCGGGGTACACCG
This sequence comes from Longimicrobiales bacterium, assembly GCA_965211645.1. GTDB lineage: Bacteria > Gemmatimonadota > Gemmatimonadetes > Longimicrobiales > Gaopeijiaceae > Bin94. The sequence continues at coordinate 3,385,511 of OZ242947.1, forward strand.
CCTGGATGGACATCGCGTGCAGGTGCACGTGGCCGTGCGGCTGGTAGCTGTCGATGCGCACCGGGTGGTCCCAGCGGTGAAAGCCCTGGGTCATGGCGGTGCCGCCGGGGGCGAGGGCGATGTCGCCGCGGAGCGGGTAGAGCCGCAGGTCCTGCCGGAACTCCGGCTCATAGCCCTCATCGTGGAACCAGATCCCCAGCTCGAGCTGGTCGCCGGGAACATCGTATCCCATGGGATAGTAGTGCGCGTCCCACTCGATCATGTCGGTCGTCTTCAGGAGCCGGCCCGCGTCGCGGGGCACGATCTCGCCGACCTTGCCCATGGCGTATTCGGACAGGCTCTGGATGCGCCGGTACTCGCCCTCGTCGTTGAGCCGCAGGAGCCGCGGGATCGCGTGATGGACGACCTGGCGGCCGGCCGGGAAGGAGGGGCGCGTCTCGGCCGCCATCACCCACCGGTCCTCGTCCAGTCCCGTGGGCACACGCGGGCGCCACCATGTGTCGCCGCCCTCGGCGGCCACGTCGAACGGCTTCGACTTGATCACGTGATCGGGGGGACCGAGGATGTCCTCGAGCTGCCACATCTGCTCGTTCGGCCACTCGATCGGCGGCGGCAGGTCGGCCGGATTCCCTTCCGGCGCTCCCGCGTCCACCCACGCCACGACGGTCTCGATCTCATCGTCGCTCAGCCGCCAGTCGTCCTTGATGTCCTGGATTCCGACCCCGGTGTCGAGGTGGTAGGGGGGCATCAGACGCTTCGACACGAGATCCCGGGCCCGCGATGCGTAGCGGCGCACTTCCTGGTACGTCATGAGCGACATCGGGCCCACGGACGCCGGCCGGTGGCAGATCTCGCAGTTGGCCTGGAGGATGGGGGCGACGTCCTTGCTGAAGGTGACGTCGGTCTCGTGGGCGTCCCCGTTGGCCGCGGACTGTTGGGCCGCGACGGGAGCGGTGGCCACCAGGGCGAGGATGGCGAGTGCCAGGGCGGCTCGCGCCACGATGGACACTGCGGCAACTGCAGGGGGCGGGCGGTCCGGGCGGACACGGTGGGTTCGCATGGGCAGTTTCTCCTTCAAGTGCGATCATGGCGAAGCCGACGGTTTCCCGCGCCTCCGGCGCGTCGCGGCTCCCTTCTTACAATGTGCGCGCACGGGACGCAACGGCAAGCCGACCGGCTCTCCCCGGGCTGTCCTCCGCCATGGCCGAAGCGCCACGGGAACGTTACGGTCATCGAACCCAGGAGCCCCGCACCAGGCGAAGGAGACAAAAGAATGAAGCCCCGACCAGCGACCGACCCGGCACCGTCGACCCCCAACCGCCGCGAATTCCTCCTGACCGCCGGGGTGGCTGGCGCCGGACTTGCCCTGGGCGCCGGCTGCGCGCCCGCTTCCGACCACTCTCCCGCGCCGAAGCGGTTCCTCATCCTGGGCGGGACCGGGTTCATCGGACCGCACACGGTCCGGTACGCGGTGGAGCGCGGCCACGAAGTCACGATCTTCACGCGGGGCCGCGCCGACGCGGACCTCCCCGATGTCGAGCGCCTCGTCGGGGACCGAAACGGTGACCTGACCGCGCTGGAAGGCCGAACCTGGGATGTCGTCTTCGACAACAACTGCCAGAACTATCGCTGGGCGCAACTCAGCACCGAGCTCCTCAAGGACGCGGCGGAGCAATACATCTTCATCTCGTCGATCTCGGCCTACGCGATCGAAGACATGGACTTCTCCAACAAGGACAACGTGCTGTGGGAGCCTGCCGTCCCGGAGGACTACCCGCGCTTCGAGCCCCCCGAAGGCTGGCAGGACGGCGACGATGCGCACTACGGGCTGATGAAGCGACTGAGCGAGGACATCTCGCACGCGGCGTTCCCGGGCCGCGCCACCGTCATTCGTCCCGGGCTCATTGTCGGCCCGACCGACCCCACCGACCGGTTCACCTACTGGCCCGTGCGGATCGAGCAGGGGGGAGAAGTGCTGGCCCCGGGCAACCCCGACCACTCGAACCAGATCATCGACCAGCGCGACCTAACCGAATGGACGGTGCGCATGGCCGAGGAAGGGGTGATGGGCGACTTCAACGCCACGGGTCCCGAGAGCCGGCTCTCGATGGCGGAGATGCTGTACGGGATCCGCTCGGTGACGACCCGGCCCGTGAAGTTCACATGGGTGCCGTCGGACTTCCTGGAGGCGCAAGACGTCACGGCGTGGCTCGACCTGCCCTCATGGGTGCCGGGCGACGAACTGATGTACGTCGACGTGAGCAGGGCCGTGGCCGCCGGGCTGACCTTCCGGTCGTTGGCGGTGACGACACGCGACACGCTGGACTGGCACAGGACCCGCCCCGCGTCGGAGTGGGAGCAGCGCCGCTTCGGGATGAGCCGCGAAAAGGAGCGGGCCGTCTTGGACGCGTGGCACGCTTCCTAACGCGTCCGAAAGCAAGCGATGTAAAGAAGGCTTTACAGAATGTCATGTTGGCATTACTTATTGCCCCTCGTCGCGGTCCTGGCTACCCGGAGAGCCCTTCCACGGATCGCCCGGCAGAAACGCGATGATACGCTCAAGGACCGTGTCCATGGCGACGTCGACATCCCATGGGAACCCTGGGCGAAGCAGCGGACCCATGTCGTCACGGAAGTCGGGCAGCCTGCGCTTTGCCTCCAGGTTCTCCTCGAATTGCGCACGAGTCGCTGAGTTGCCGCCTTCTTTCATGTAGCGCCGGAAGCAGGCGACCACCCTGGGCACGTCGACGCGACCCGTCTCCAGGGCATGCCACAGGTCGAACAGATCGCGGCCCTTTTTCCGCTGGTAGAGCGCTCTGAGCTTGGTTCCGAGAAGCTCGTCGAGCGTGTACGTACTCACTTCTGCGGACCCGCTGAACCAGCGGCTATTGAGCTCAAGCGGCATCCTTTGGAGCCCAAGCTCCGTGAAGTGCTCGCGGGTGTTGATTTCGATCTTCAAGCGGAGCCTGAGCGGAGGCCGGTCCTCGGATTCAAATCGATAGACGAGGTTGACGCTTCCCTCCTTGAGCCTCCGTCGGGGCGGTCCCAACCAGGGATCGAGTACCGACCGCATCCGGTCGAGCGAATCCCCGATCGGCTCCGCGCGAACCTGCACGAGATCGATGTCCTCCGAGTATCGGGGAGGAGGCGTGAGGTGCAGCTTGTACAGCGCCGTGCCCCCGCGAAAGGCGAGCGCGCCGGCCAGATCGGGCACTCCAAAGAGTTCGACGAGCGCGCGACTGACGACGAGATCCTGCTCGACCTGCGCGTCGGTTGCCCAGGGCGCGTGGATGCGCCACGACGTGATGTAGTCCCGGGGGATCATATGTCTGGTTCGATGTCGACGTTAACGATGAGTCTCCAGGTCGCGTCTCGCGCAGCTCCGGAACTCGGCGCCGCACGGCGCAGCGGGGTGTAGCTTCGAGCCTGTTCGCCAACAAGGGGCGCCAGCGTCTCGGCCACGTCCGATTCCACGAAGCGCTCGAGGAGGTATCCCAGACGCTGCGACCAACTCACCGGGGAGCGACGCGCGGCCCGGGCGAGAACGTCCGCCTCCATCTCCTCCACAAGATCGCGAAGGACCGTTGCGACGTTGGCAATGCCGCCCGCGTGGTGCGGGTAGCCGACGAGCTCCAGTGCGGTTACCTCGGGGCTCGAATAGCGAGCCACACCTCGAGGCGTATTGAACTCCCGCACGAACATTCGATCGAGGTCATGACGGGCGACGAACTCAACGCGTACCTGCCCGCACTCGATTGCCGCGCGGTTCCTGCGAGCCATCACCTGCACAACTTGCGGCCGCTGGTGCGCCGCGCCGTACCTCTCCGCCGCGCTCAGCAGGGCGAAGTAGTAAGGTTCGCCGACGAGATGCATCAATTGCGGAATGAACTGGTCCGCGGGCAGACAGCCGCGACTCCTGTACTCCGCCGGGACGATCATGTTGAAGCCCCGCACCGGCTCGGCGACGACGCCACGGGCCTTCAGCCGCCGAAGCTGCGCTCGAACGGCGCTCCTGGTGCTCCGGATGGCGCCGACCGCCTCGTCGGTCGTGAAATGATGTCGTCCACGCGCCGCCAGGTCGGCGACGTAGTCGCGAGCAAACATGATACGATAGTCTGTGGATGTGATGGAGAAGACGCCGTCCGCGGGGAATCGGCTTGCCCGGTAATACGAATATTGGTCATTCTAACATATGTTGCTGTAATTGCCAATAATTGTAGTCCAGGCAGCGGATGCTCCGGCTTGGAATCGCTAGGTTTGGGGCAGAATGACCGCGACCAAGGGAGTCGGCGGTCTCGGGAACGAGGTCATGCCATATCAAGAGGACATTACAAAATGTCATGTAGACATTACCATTTGCGTTCGCCGAAGCGCTGGTGGGGCCTCTCTGCGGTCCTGGCACTCGCCTCGTGCTCAGTCCCCGCCGCCGAGCCCGAGCGCTTCCCGGTCGTGGAAGCCGCGATCCCCGACCTCCAGGCCGCGATGGAGCGGGGCGAACTCACCTCGCGGCAGCTCGTTACCGCGTACCTGGTTCGCATCTCCCTCTACGAAGAGCGGCTGAACGCGGCCATCTCGATCAACGCCAACGCGCTGGCCGAAGCCGACGCGCTGGACGCGGAACGGGCTAGCGGGAACGTCCGGGGACCGCTTCACGGCATCCCCGTCGCGCTCAAGGACAACATCCAAACGACCCACCTCCCCACCACCGCGGGGGCGCTCGCCTTCGACGGCTTCGTGCCGCCGTACCAGGCCACGCTGACCACCAACCTGCGCGAAGCTGGCGCCATCATCATCGCGAAGGCCGGCCTCACCGAGTTCGCGAACTGGATGGCGGGGCCGCCGAACCCCATGCCCGGGAACTACAACGCGCTCACCGGGTTCGCTTACAACCCGTACGACCCGCGCCGCGATCCGCGCCCTGCCACCTTCGACGGGCGTCCCGCGCTGAGCACCGGAGGGTCCAGCTCCGGCATCGGCACCGCGGCCAGCTTCTGGGCCGCGAACGTCGGGACCGACACCGGCGGCTCGGTCATCAGCCCGTCGAACGCGAACATGCTGGTGGGCATTCGCCCCACGCTGGGACGGATCAGCCGGTGGGGAATCGCGCCGGTCACCCTCGACCACGACATGGCCGGCCCGATGGCCCGCACCGTGGCCGACGCCGCGATCCTGCTCGGCGGGATGGAGAGCGCGGCGCCCGACCCCAACGATCCCGCGACGGACATATGCGAGCCTCCGCCCGGGCGCGACTACCGCCCCTTCCTGAACCCGGATGGGCTGCGCGGGGCCCGCATCGGCATTCCGCGCGCGTTCTACTACGATCCGATCCGGCTCGATGGCGAGGACGGGACGCGCGGCGGGCTCAACGAGGCGCAACTCGCGCTCATGGAGGGGGCGATCGCGGTGCTCGAGGCCCAGGGCGCGGTGGTGGTCGACCCGGCAGACGTCCCCAGCTACGCCACAACCGACCCCGACTCGAACTTCGCCGCGTGGGGGTTCTGCCTGGGGGCCCACCAGGCCAAGGGCGCCGACGAGGACTGCTCGGTGAATTTCAAGTACGGGGCCAAGCGGGACTTCAACGCGTGGCTCGCGACCCTCGGCCCGGGCGCCCCGGTCGGGACGCTCACCGAGCTGCGCGAGTGGAACGCCGCTCACGCGCGCGCGGGCGCCATGAAGTACGCTCAGGCCCGCTTCGACATCTCCGACGAGATGGATGTCGAGGCCGACCGCGCCCGCAACGAGACCGACATGGCCAGGGACGAGCTGCTGAGCCGCACCCGCGGAATCGACGCGGTGCTCGCCGAGCACGACCTGGATGCGATCCTGACCCCTGGGAGCCGCGGCGCGGGACTCGCCGCCCGCTCCGGCACGCCGATCATCGTGGTCCCCTTCGGCTTCGTGCCGAACGAGCCCGCGCAGCCGTTCCCGGAGGGGTTCGAGGCCCGTCCCGCGCCCTTCGGCGTCGGCTTCACCGGAGCCAATTGCAGCGAACCCCGCCTGATCGAAATCGCCTACGCCTTCGAGCAGGCGACGCAGGGGCGGGTGCCGCCGCCGGGGGTGCCGTAGCGGAAGCCGCGACGGCCCACGCGGAGCCTCATCCCCCACACCTGGCGCCGCCGCACCCTACCGCCGCCACACCCCCACGCCGTCCTCGTAGCGAATCTCGGTCCCATATGGCCGTGACAGCTCGGCCAGGTGCTCGATGATCTTGCGGCCCAGCTCTTCCGGCGCAATGCGGGGCGTGCCTCGGCGGCCGCGCGGCGCCTTCCAGCTCAGCTCGATCGGGTGGAAGACGATCTCCACCGCCTCGTCGCCCTCGAAGGTCACGACCGGGACCACGCTCTCGTACCATCGGGCCTGGGTGGGGAATCCCGTGGTGGGGTTGCCGTCTTCGTCCACCCGGAAGCGGGTGTCGTAGATCTCCGACGCCAGCCTGTCCAACGGAAGACCGTAGCGGTCGCGCTGGTCCGAAGGCATGGGATCGATCGTCTCGTTCTGGAAGATGAAGTCGCCCAGCGAGTAGAAGATCGGCCGGCCGTTGTAGATCTCGACCGCGCGGAGCTGGTGCGGCCCGTGGATGATGAAGGTGTTGGCGCCCGCGTCGATCGTCTGCCGCGCGAACTCCTCCATCCAGGGCGGCGGCACCATGAACGCGTTGCCGGGCTCGTGCGAGTGGCTGTTGACGACCACGTAGTCGGCCTGGTCGGTCGCGTTGCGCACTTCGTGGAGGACCCGCTCGCGGTCCACGTCGTTCAGCGACACGATGCTGCGGTCCTCGTCGCCCGGGTACACGGTCGAGCCGAACACGCGTACCGACGCATCCTCGTCATCCGACACGTCCGCGCCCTGCCTGCGCGCCACATCTCGCAGCGCGGCCATCGTCTCCGGCGAGCCCTCGTGGCGGGTGCTCAGCCGCAGCGGATTCAGCCCCGGTCGTCCCTGCACGGTGGGCCCGGTCTTCCCTGCCCGCGACATCGGCGTGAAGGTGGACGCCATCCCGATCAGCGCGATCCGCCCCTTCGGCGTCTCCAGATACCCCGGACGGCTGGCCCAACCCAGGTTCTCGCCGGCCCCCGAGTGCACCAGCCCCCACTCGTCCAGCAGCCGGTTGGTGAGCCGCATTCCCTCGACGCCGTAGTCGGTGGTGTGGTTGTTGGCGTTGTTGAAGAGGTCGAAGCCCATGTCGACCAGGTCCTTCAGCGTCTCGGGCGAGCCGACCTCGTAGTTGCCGCCGTTCTCCGCCGCCGGCCAGCCCGTGAACTCCTGCAGGCGGAACACCGACTGCTCGAGGTTCATGAACGCCGCGTCGACCCCGCGAATGATGTTGGCCAGGTCGTGGAAGCCCGGGTCGCCGGGGTGATCGAACGGCGCCGTCCGCCGGTTCATGATCACGTCGCCCACCGCTGCGAGGGTCCAGCGGGTGTTGGAGTCGATGGGCGAGCTCGACTGGGCGGCGGCGGGTTGGGGCACCGGCGGGGCGAGGTGGGCCGCGGCGACGAGGAGAAGGGTGGGAGCGGCGAAGCGGGGCGGCGGGCGGCGCATGGGATCCTCCTGGGGAGCGGGACGCTTGGCGAGGATAGTGGTCCGCGCACGCACCGCGAGCAACGTGGCACTGATTGTCCTGCGCCGCGGCTACCCCTTCGCGATCAGCCGCTCCATGAGCGCGTGCAACGGGATGGCCGTGATCCCGTCCCCGAGCGGATAGGTCTCCGTGCCCGCGTATACGATGAATTTCTCTGTAGCCTCAACGTCCCTTGTGGCGACGCGGAATCCTCTGGGAACCTTGGGCGCCGACGACCGCTTCACCTCGATGGCCCACGGCTTCTGTCCGGGCAGTAGCAGCAACAGGTCGATTTCGGCCCCGGACCGGGTTCGGTAGAAGAACGCGTCCGTGCCCACGGGAGCGGCGCCGATCAGGTTCTCGACGACCAGACCTGCCCAGCTGGCGCCCGCGACCGGATGCCCGAGGAGGTCGTCGAGCGTGCGGATGTTGAGAAGAGCATGCACGACACCGCTGTCCCGCACCAGTATCCTGGGAGACTTGATGAGGCGCTTGCCCACGTTGACGTGGTACGGCTGAAGTCGCCGCAGAAGCATCATGTCGACGAGGGTATCCGTGTAGCGGTTGACGGAGGGCACGGAGACACCGAGGCTCCGGGCCAGCTCGGCCGCGTTGAACACCGAGCCCTGCAGGTGGGACAACATCGTCCAGAATCGCCGCAGCGTCTCGACGGGCGTCCTGAGTCCGGCCTGGGCGAGGTCCCGCTCGAGGTAGGTGCGAATGAAGTTCGTGCGCCAGCGGAGGCTGAGGTCGTCGCTGGACGCGGTGAAGCTCTCCGGGAAGCCGCCACGCAGCCACAAACGGTCGAGGTCGGAACCGGCTTCCAGCCCATCGAACCCCGGCAGCTCGTGATAGGCTGCCCGCCCGGCGAGCGACTCGGCAGACTGGCGAAGCAGTGCCCCGGACGCCGACCCCAGCAGCAGGAAGTGTCCGCTGGTTCGGCCTTCGCGGCGTCGGGCGTCTATCTGGCCGCGCAGGACCCGGAAGAGTCCCGGCATGCGCTGCACCTCGTCCAGGATGACCAGCCGCTCCCGGTGCCGGCCGAGGTAGGCGGTTGTATCCTCGAGCCGGGCGATGTTCGGCGGATCCTCAAGATCCAGGTATAGGGAGCGTGGGTCCGCGTCGGCGATTTCGCGCGCGAGCGTGGTCTTCCCCACCTGCCGGGGCCCGAGGAGTACGACCGAGGGGAATGCGGCGAGGTCGCGCTGAAGGAGTGCCATATGCCGTCGCTTGATCATGCCTGCTAATCTCTATTGATGATTAGTGATTAGCAAGGATAATTCTCTTTGTCTTCTCTGAGCAGGGATTCTCGAGACGCGCTGCAACCTTGTGAGGACTAGCGAAACCGGACCCTGAGTGGTCCCATAGTGGGGTTGCGGTGTACATAATGCGTTGTTGAAACGCGACTACGGGACGGGAATCCATTGATGAAGCGAAGACAGGGCCTGGGCGTCTTCTGGCGCGAACTGCGCCGTCGCCGCGTAGTTCGGACCGGCGGCGTGTACGTCGCGGCCGCCTTCGTGGCGCTGCAGCTCGGCGAGATCGTCTTCCCGGCCTTCAACGCGCCCGACTGGGTGCTGCAATCGCTTGTCGTGATGGCGTTCCTGGGCCTGCCGATCGTCCTGGCCTTCGCCTGGGTCTACGACTTGACCCCCGACGGCCTCGCGAAAACGCGCGAGGAACAGGGCGGCGCGCGGGTGACCCTGGTGCCGCGCCTGGCACTGCTGATCGTGACGTCGATCTCGGTGGGGCTGGGCGCGCTGTGGTTCCAGCGGAGCGCGGTGACGGGGGCTGGTACGGGCACCGGTGACGGTGGGGCCGGTGTCGCCGCCCCGTCCGACGCAGCCGCGCGGTTCGCCAGTCTGGATCCGGATGCTCCCATCACCGCCATCGCGGTCCTTCCCCTGGCGCACCTGGCCGAGGGGGACGACCTCTTCGCCCGCCAGCTCCACGAGGAGGTCATCACCCAGCTCAGCCTGCTCACCAGCCTGCGGGTCGTGTCGCGCACGTCCGCGGAGCGGTACGCCGATTCAAACATGCTGCTGCCCGAGATCGCCGCGGAACTGGGAGTCCAGGCGGTGGTCACGGGCTCCGTCGCCATGGCGCCCGAGAGCGACAGCGTGCGGATCTCGGTTCAGCTTCTCCACGCGGCGACCGACACGCACATGCTGTCGCGCAGCTTCCAGCGCGAGATGAAGGACATCCTGCGGCTGCAGACCGAGGTCGCGGTCGAGATCGCTCAGTCGGTCGAGGGGGAGCTGGGCGACGAGGTGATCGCAGAGGTGGAGAGGGTCGCGGAGGTCGATCCGGAGGCGTACCGCGCGTTCCTGCAGGGTCAGCGGGAGCTGGAGCGGGGGACGCCCGAGGCGTTCGAAGCGGCCCTGGACCACTTCGACCGGTCGGCGGAACTCGATCCGGCATACGCGGCGCCGCTGGCGTGGAGGGCAGGCACGCACCTGATGCTGGTGGGGAGCGACGATTCGCTGCCGGCCGACGTGCTCGCGCAGATACAGGAGGATGTGCAGAGGGCGGAACAGCTCGGGGGCGCGGAAGACGAAGTGGCGACGACGATGGTGATCCTCGGCGAGCACCTGGGCGCCGGCATGGCGGGGACGGCTGGAGAGGTGGAGGACGCGATGGCCAGGGTCGAGGCGCTGGCCAATGCCTCGGCGGATTCTCTCCGCCGGCGCCAGCTCCTGGAGGCCACGCGGTTTGGGCGCCAGTTCGGGCGCCAGTCCCCGCTCGGTGTCGCGATGGGCCTGTTGGCCATGGGCCGATACGACAGCGCCGCCGTGGCCTTCGAGGGCATTGTCGAGACGGATCCCCGGTTGGTTCCGGCGTGGGCCGGGCTGGAGGAAGCTCATCTCCGCCAGGGCCACTACGAAGGCGCGGTCGATGTCCGGGAACAGATGATTCTCGCCACCCGGGGAGATGTGCCGGAGGCCAGGGCGGCGGTCCGGAATCTGCGCGAGATGTTCGACGAGGCCGACCCGGACAGTTATTGGCGCTGGAGGCAGGACTACAACGAGCAGCGGCAAGCCGCGGGCCAGCGCGTGCCCGATGTGGAGCAGGCAATGACAGCGATCGGTCTCGGCGACCACGAAGCGGCGCTGGACCACCTGCAGGCCGCCGTCGCCAATCGGGATCCCGGCCTGGTCGCCCTGAGAAGCAGCGCCGTGTGGGATCCGCTGCGTAGCGACCCGCGCTTCCAGGAGGTCGTGCAAGGCGTGCGGGACCTCTGGCGCGGACGCGGAGGCCCCCGGCCGGGACGGGGAGCGCCGGGACGTCCGGAGGTGCCGCGGATGCCGGGCGTGCGATGAGGTGCGGGACGCAACGGCGCCGGTGATCACCCGTCAAATGCCGGACCGCGCAAACAGGATCGCCTGCCTTGCCCTTCTGGGGCTGGCCGCGGCGGGTGCAGCCGGCTGCGAAGCGGGCACCGTCGCGACGAGCACCTCCCGCGACAGCCTCGGTGCGACGATTGTCGAATCATTTGCGCCGGCGTGGACACCAAATGCGGCATGGCGGATCGAGGAAGCGCCACTCGTGGATCTCGCCGAAACCGGCTCCGGCGAAATGCACAACTTTTTTCGCGTTCGGGATATGCTGCGCATCGGGGAGAATCTGCTCGTCGCTGACGGGATATCCCACCAGGTGCGCGTCTACGGTTCGGCCGGGCGATTCCTGCGTGCATTCGGTGGCCAGGGCGAGGGGCCAGGAGAGTTCCGCACACTGTGGACGTTGGTCGCGACCGGCGACAGGCGGTTTGTTGCGATGGACCTGAGGATAGGCGGGCCTGGCGCCGAGTTCGACATCGAGTCCGGGCTGGTTTCGACCTTTCGCATGCCACAGGGAGTCCGGCCTCTTCAGCACCCCGTGCCTTCGCAGGTCCTGTGGGGATGGGACGGCGGGTACACCCTTGACGACGAAGGACTTTCCAACGGTTTGGGGCGCGCGGAGGCGTCCGTACTCAGGCTCTCTGGAGACCGGATGTCCGCCCAGCCGGTGACAAATGTTCCCGGGCACGAACACTTCCTCGTACCGACAGCTGACGTGATACCGCTATTGGGTCGAAATACGCACGCCGTCCCTGTCGGGGACGGGACGATCGTCATCGGCACTGCCGACGCGCTCGAATACTCCACGATCGACGGTGAAACGGGCGAGGTGCGGCGGATCGCCAGGATTCTCGGTGTGTCGCTGACCGTGTCGGATGAGGAGGTCGACCGTGAGTTGAGGACCAGGCTTGGCCCGAATCCGAGGCCGCACATTCAAGACCTGCTGGAAAGCCTGCCGAGGCCCGACGAGAAGCCGGCCTATCAGCGCGTGGTCGTGGACGTCGAGGGGAACGTCTGGGCGGGTGAATTCCTGGGTCTGGCCCGTCGCGACGAAGTGCAGAAGTGGTACGTGTGGGATTCGTCGGGGGTGTGGTTGGGGATTGTCGACACTCCGGTACGGTTCGAGCTGATGCGCGTGGGGGCCGATGAGGTGTTCGGGGTACGCCGCGACATGAACGATGTCGAGCACCCGCAGGTGCTGCGGTTAGTCAAACCGTGAGAGTCTGGATTCCTGCGAACTCCGCTTCAAGTTCGGGACTGCCGTCCTGCTCAACGATGGCCGTGAATTGTCTCACTGGATTGCGGAGCACTCGCTTGGTAGCGGCAAAGGCGAACTGCGGACGAGCAGTTAGCAAAGTAAACAACATGAGCCAGATGCGCCGCCCTACGCTTCCTCGACTCGGGCACCCCGTGACGGCTGCACGGCGAACGCGACCTCGCTGTTCGCCGACCCCCGCATACGGGCGGCGTAGAAGCGCGCGGCGAGCGCCTCCATGACCGGCGCAACGGTGGCGTCGTCGCACAACACGACGGCGCAGCCACCGAACCCGGCGCCGGTCAGGCGCGCCCCCGCCGCCCCCGCCCCCAGCGCCACCTCGACGATCGCATCCAGCTCCCCGGTGCTCACCTCGTAGTCGTCCCGGAGGCTCTCGTGCGACCGCACCATGAGGTCGCCGAAGCGGCGCACATCACCATCGCGCATGGCGACCTCGGCCTGCGCCACCCGGCGCCCCTCCGTCACGACGTGGCGGAAGCGGCGAAACAGCACCGGGGCGAGCACGCGGCGGGCGTGCCGCAGCAGGCCGTCGAGGTCGTCGACGACCACCAGGTCGCGGTACGTCAACGGCACGTCACGCGCCAGCCCGCGCACCCCCCGCAGCGCCTCCCGGCACTGCCGCGCCCGCTCGTTGTACGCCTCGCGCGCGGCCCCCGACTTCTCCGCGCGCACCAGCGACGACGCCACCACCCACCGCCACCCCTCCGGCACGGCCACCGGCGTCACCCTCAGCGGCTCGAACTCGATGCGGAGCGCGTGGCCCTCGCGCCCATGAAGGCACGCCGCCTGGTCCATGCCGCCCCCCTCCAGCCCCACGAACCGCTCGGCGTGCGCCATCAGGGCGGCGAGTTCGAGGCGGGGAAGGGTCGCCCCATTCGCCTTCAGCAGCGCCAGCGCCGAAGCCACCACCAGCGCCGACGAGGACGACAGCCCCGACGCGATCGGCACGTCACCCGTCACCGTCCCCTCGATCCCGCGCTCCAGCGGCGCCCCGTGCTCCAGCAGCCCCCGCGCCGCCGCGCGCACGTAGTTCGACCAGTCTCCCTGCGCCGCAGCCTCGATGGGACGTTTCAGCTGAAACGCGAAGGGGTCGAAACGCGCCTCCGGGCTGTCCAGGCGCACCACTGGCTCGTCCGCGACGTCGAACTCGATGCGCACGTCCCGGTCGATCGCGATGGGGAAGACCGGCAGGCCGTTGTAGTCGGTGTGCTCGCCGATCAGGTTGACGCGGCCGGGGGCGATGGCCAGCCACCGGGCCGGGGTGGAGCCGGGCAACTCAGGTGGCCCTTTCGCAGGCGCACCGCGGGCGTCCGGAGGCCGTCCGGGTTTGTCGGGCCCACAGTGCGGACCCGGGCCGCCCTCCTCCCCCTCCCACCTCGCTCAATCCGCGTAACCCAGCTTCGGCAGCAGCTTGAACAGCCACACCCCCGCCCCCGCCGAAATCGCCAGCGCAGCCACCGCTGCCAGCCCCTGCCCATACAGCAGATACCCCGTCCCGAAGAGCGCCGCGTAGACCAGCACGCACCCCAGGAACCACGCCAGGAACGCCGCGGTAATCGACTCGGCGTCGCGGGGCCCGTCGCCCACGTCGACCACGCGCCGCCAGCCCCTGCCCATCGGCCGGATCCTGTCGTAGAAGCGCTGCAGCGTGCGCGAGTCTGCAGGTGGCGTGACGAGGGTAACGGCCAGCCAGCCCACCGTCGTCACCGCCACCCCGATCACGAGTTGCTCCCAGGCCGGCATCGGCGCGAAGCCCAGCGCGCTGTGGAGAAACGCGAAGTAGATCGCGACCACAAACGAGATCGTCATGCCGGCCAGCTCGCTCCACACGTTCACGCGGTACCAGAACCAGCGCAGCAGGAAGATGAGCCCGGTGCCCGCCCCGATCTGGAGCAGGATCTGGAAGCCCTGGCCGGCCGTGTCGAGCTGCAGCGCGATGAAGGCGCCCAGCACCATCAGCCCGACCGTCGACAGCCGCCCGATCGCCACCAGCCGCCGGTCGCTCGCCTCCGGGTTCACGAAGCGCCGGTAGAAGTCGCTCACCACGTACGACGAACCCCAGTTGAGCTGCGTGCTGATCGTCGACATGTACGCCGCCGCCAGCGACGCGACCACGAGTCCCAGCAGCCCGGCTGGAAGGAACACGAGCATGGCCGGATAGGCCAGGTCATTGCCCACCAGCGAGGGGTCGAGGTTCGGGAACCGGGCCTGGATGTCGGACAGCTCGGGATACACCAGCATCGAGCAGAGCGCCACGATGATCCACGGCCAGGGGCGCAGTCCGTAGTGCGCGATGTTGAACCACAGCGTGGCCTTCATCGACTCCCGCTCGTTCTTCGCGGCGAGCATGCGCTGGGCGACATAGCCCCCGCCCCCCGGCTCTGCGCCCGGATACCAGGCGCTCCACCACTGCACCGCGATCGGGATGATGAAGATGCCCGCGGCGACGCTCCAGTCGGAGAAGTCCGGCAGGAGTCTCATCGCCGACTGCAATTCGGGGTGCGAGACGAGGCCGGCGAGCCCACCGACCTCGGGCTGCTGCAGGGCGAAAACCGCCGCCGCGATCGATCCGATCATCGCGACGACGAAGAGGATGAGGTCGGTCACGACGACGCCCCAGAGCCCCGACGTCGCGGAGTAGATGACGGTCACCGAACCCGCGATCAGCACGGTGGTGAGCGGGTCGAGCCCCAGCAGCACGCCGCCGATCTTGGTCGCGGCGAGCGTCACCGTGGCGATGATCATCACGTTGTAGAAGACGCCGAGGTAGATCGCCCGGAAGCCCCGCAGGAAGGCGGCCGGCCGCCCGGCGTAGCGCAGCTCGTAGAACTCGATGTCGGTGAGCGCGCCGGACCTCCGCCACAGCCGGGCGTAGAAGAAGACCGTGCACATCCCGGTGATCAGGAACGCCCACCAGGCCCAGTTCTGCGCGACCCCGCCGGTGCGCACGAAGTCGGCGATCAGGTTGGGCGTGTCGGTGGAGAAGGTCGTCGCGACCATCGACGTGCCGAGCAGCCACCACGGCAGCTTGCGCCCCGACAGGAAGAACTCGTCCGCCCCCGAACCAGCGCGCCGGGCGAAGCGGAGGCCGATGGCAAGGGCCGTGAGGCCGTACAGGGCGATGACGATCCAGTCGAGGGTGGTGAGTTGCATCGGCGTCAGTCGTGGCGTGAAGGGGTTGGCGGAGCGTCCCAAAGGCGCATGGGATAGACCCCCGAGTCTACCAGCCCCCGCAGCGATTCGGCCACTCCGGCGTGGTCATCCGGGAAGGTCACCCCGAGCCATCGCTCGCGGGTGGCGAGCACGGTGCAGCGGGCGCGTCCGGCCGCGATGAGGTCGTTGATCGCCTCCGACAGGAAGAACTCGCGGTCGAGCCCGGGATCGGCGGCGAGGAACGCGGCGAAGAGGTCGCGCAGGGCGGGGAGAATGCCCGGCTGGAAGCCCCAGAAGTTGGTGCAGACAGGAGTTTGCAAGGCGACGTCGACCGGCCTTCCGGCCACGTCGTTGCCCACCACGCGGTCCCCGTCGCGGCGCATGTTCAGGCTCTCGGTCAACCGCTGAAGGGCGCCCTTGCCGTCGATCTCGCAGATCCCCCGGGAGACGCCCCCGCTCTCCGACAGCGTGACCTCGAGGGGGTAGCCGACGGTGAAATGTGTAATGTCGACATTACCAAATGTCATGTTTACATTACTTTTGTTCGACTCTCGGCCAAGGGACGGCGCGGTCCTGGACGCCAAGCGTGCGCCGCGCATTGCGTCGGCCAGAGCGGCGTAGGCACCCCGTCCGTAGAAGTCGTCGGCGTTGCAGACCGCGAATGGGCCGTCCACATGCTCACCTGCGGTGAGGACGGCGTGGCCGGTGCCCCAGGGGCGGGTGCGGTTGGGCGGCGGGGTGTCCACCAGACCCGGGTGCGTCATGCGCTGGTACGCGTAGCGGATGTCGAGACCCGCCGCGCGCGCCGAGGCCAGATGGGCGTCGAAATCGTCCTGAAGCGCTTCCTGGATGACAAGGAGGAAGCGGGAGAACCCCGTGCGCGCGCCATCGTAGAGCGCGTAGTCGAGTAGCGCCTCGTCGCCGGGGCCAATCGGCGTGAGCTGCTTGAGCCGTCCGAACCGCGTGGAGCGGCCGGCTGCGAGGATTACAAGAGTCAGGGATGGATTCAACGTGCGCCGTCCTCGGTTTCGGTTTGGGTTGCCGTAGTACGAGCCCGCCCGGAAGGAGACGGAGTCCCCGATGAATACTATCGTCCGCCTGGCTTTCGTGGCTGCACCTGGACGAGCGCTACCAGCCCGACGGCACCCCCGGCTCGGCGCTGGGGGCGACCATCCGATACACCGACATGGTCACCGGACGGACCGTCGAGATCTGTCCGGGGGCGCGTGCTGGAGGCCAGTCGGGTCCTGGTGCACGGGGCCTTCCGCGTCGGGTACCCAGTACTCGCGCACCCAGAGCTGGTGGGCACGGTCGGACATGAATCCGGCAAGGGGGGCAGGTCTCCACCAGGGGCATGTGCCTGACCTTGCTCAGGGCCTGGGTTCGTTCCTCATCCGGCAACTTGGCGTAGCGACGGGCGTGATACGCGTCCAGGTCGGCCCTGGAGGGCCCATCGAATTCCCGTTCCCGGCGCACGAGCCCCCTCATTCCCGGTGACGGGACAGCGAGACCTTGCGGAGCTCCGCGGGACTCATCGTCCACTTGCCGGAGTTGGGCACCCTCACCAGCGCCCGTGCCGCCAGCCTGGACCGGGCTGGCTCCGGTCATTCAGAGTTGCTCGCTAAAGGACGTTGAAAATTATACACTAAAGGTTTGGCCGCAAAACCCAGGCTCGATCCTTGTCCAGCGGAGGCAGGCGACCATGAGCGAATGTCACCGGTCGGGGATCAACCCCTTCGCTGCGGCAATCGCGCTGCTGCCAGTCACGTTCTTCGCGGCCTGCGTAGACAGCACCGCGGCACCTCCTCCCGATCCTCCCCGCGCGACGACGATAATAGTAAGCCCGGGCACGGCAGAGCTGGCCGCACTGGGCGCGACGGTACAGCTCTCGGCGGAGGTTCGGGACCAGAACGGGCAGGCGATGGCGGGGGCAACAGTCAACTGGGCGAGCAGCGCCGCCGCTGTGGCGACCGTAGGCGCGTCAGGGCTGGTGACGGCGGTAGCCAACGGGAGCGCCACGATCACGGCGGCATCGGGAGCGGCGTCTGGGAGAGCAATCGTGACCGTGGCCCAGGAGGTCAGCACCGTTGCTGTGGCGCCTGATATGGCCACGGTTGTGGAGGGCGATACGGTGCGGCTGGCGGCAACCGCCACCGACGCGAACGGGCAGGTGGTGACCGGGGTCGAGTTTGTGTGGGCGGCGGGAGACACGGCGCTGGCGGTGGTCGACGCATCCGGGCTGGTGACCGGACTCGGCACCGGACAAACGGAGGTGAGTGCCACCACGGGCGGGATAGCGGGCCGCGCGCAGGTGACGGTTGTAACCCCGGCGCCCACGGCCATTGCCGTCACTCCCGACACGGTGTTGCTGACCGCACTGGGACAAAACACGCGGCTCACCGCCGAGGTGCGCGACCAGCTCGGGCGCGTGATGGAGAACCAGTCGGTCGTGTGGGCCAGCAGCGACAGCATGGTAGCGACGGTGGATTCGACCGGTCTGGTCGCGGCGAGAACCAACGGAACGGCCGCAATCACCGCGACGGCGGGGTCCGCGTCCGGCACTGCATTGGTAGGCGTGAGACAATCCGTCCGCTCGGCGACGGTGTCTCCCGCCGCGGACACGGTCGTGCTCGGCGACACGCTTCGGCTGATCGCAGAGGCGTACGACGAGAATGGCCATGTCGTGCAGGGAGCAGCGTTCACATGGTCGTCGAACAACGTCCCAGTGGCATGGGCGGATCCGTCAGGGCTGGTGTGGGGAGCTGCGGAAGGCTCGGCAACGATCACGGCCAACGCGGGGGACGCTTCGGGGACATCCGCCGTCACCGTGGTCAGCCCGGATCGCCCGGCGCTCGTCGCGCTCTACGAGGCGACGGACGGGCAGAATTGGGTGAACAACGACAACTGGCTGAGCGACGCACCGCTCGCAGACTGGTACGGCGTGGATGCGGATGGGGACGGACGAGTCGTCTACATCGGTCTTGGCGGCACATGGGACAGCGACGCACAAGAATGGGTGCGTCATGGGCTGTCCGGGCCGATACCGGCCGAACTCGGAACCCTCTCCAGGCTTCGCCGTCTACATCTGGACCGCAACCAGCTCACGGGCGAGATCCCGGCCGAACTGAGCGGTCTCGCCGGTCTCCTTTCTCTGTACCTCAGCGCGAACCAGCTGACCGGCTCGATCCCGCCCGAGTTCGGCGACCTCGCCAACTTGGAATCGCTCCGGCTGAACGACAACTCGAAGCTCGCGGGCGCGCTCCCTTTGTCCTTGGCATCGCTGTCCGCATTGGACGAGTTCTGGTACTACGGCACCGGCCTTTACGCGCCCGCCGACGAGTCGTTCCGCGCGTGGCTGAACGGCATCGCGGACCACCAAGGCGACTCGCAGATCCTCGGCTCGGTGACTGTGGAGAACATCGGCCTGAGCGGCGTGAGGGTTCACCTCTCGGGCGCGTCCAGCGCCACGACCACCACCGACAACAGCGGCCGGTACGCATTCGCCGGGCTGGTGGCGGGCGACTACACGGTGGGGATGTCCGACTACAATGCCGACGAGTTCGAGTTCGAGATCACGTCAAAGGACGTGACGCTCGCAAGGGGCCAGACCTCGGTCGTCAACTTCATGGGCCAGGTGGCCCCGGTGATTGCTGGTTCGTTGTCGGTACGCACGGTGTACGCGATCCCCAGGAATCGTGGATTCGTGAAGGCTTACAGCGACTCGGTGGGCGCCGCCCTTCGTCACCTTCAGGTCTGGTACAGGGCCCAAATGGATGGACTGACGTTCGCGCTGGCCGACAGGATCCCCGAGGTATGCCGGCTTTCGGTTGATGATGACTTTCTCACGGTCCACCCTGGCAACGCGGGGGAACGCTGGCACGCGGCGCTGGATGCCGTGTCGGGGTGCGGGCCAAAGCACCGGGACGAGGCGTTCATCTGGATCGTGTACTTCGACGTTGACGAGCCTTGCTGGACGGACGAGCGCCCGCAAACGCTAGGGAGGGGTGGCGATGGACTCACCATGCTAGGCCGGTGGGACTTGTTGGGGCTGACCAGCCGTGACTTTGAGCATCCCTGCGGGCACGGTGGCCACCCGCACGGACGGTGGGTGGGTGGCTTGGGTCACGAGTTGGGTCACGCTTTCGGCCTCCCCCACCCTCCAGGGTGTGAGTCCGGGCGCCCGACCTGCGACATCGAGGCGCTCATGTGGCTTGGCTATGCCAAGTGGCCGGATACGTACCTGCGTGATGACGAGAGGGCGATACTGCGCGAGTCGCCCTTTTTCAAGAACCGCTGAAGGTGAGCCTCTGGTTCGCATACATGACGTTACGTCAGGGTCAAGGGGGACTTGTATCTGGTTTGATTCTTGGACTTACGGGATTCGGTGGCCGGATTCCCGCTATTCTGTTCCCGCCAATTGGGGATCAGACGGGAACTCTGCGGCGGCTGTCGAGCGCTTGCCTCAGCTGTGCCTCGTCGGCGCGCTGGTAACACTGGAGCACCGTCTTGGCCGTCTTCCATCCACCAAGCTCGCAGAGCACCTTGAGGGGCTGGTCCATGAGGTCGGACGCGAACTTCCGCCTCAGCGAGTGCCAGCCTCTACCGCGCTTGGGTTCCAGACCCGCGAGCTTCTCGGCTCGGGACCACCAGTAACGAACCATCGACCGGCCAGCGCACCTTGAGGCATCCGTCGACGCGGGTAGCACCGGAGTGTTTCCTGCCCCCGGATTCCGCCTTTGTGCCCATCCCAAAGCGGCGAGGGCCTCGGCAGTGACCGGCGTGCAGTGCTCGTATCCGGTCTTCTCGTGCTCCGCGCGCCACCGAACTACTCCGCCATCGAGGTCGATGTCAGACCACCTGAGTTGCCGGATGGCTCCGATTCGGTGTCCGGTCTCGTGCGCGAGCACGAGCGCCACATGGAACCGCCAGTCGAACTGACGGGACACGCCGAGCAGCGCTTGGTATTCCGCCTCGGACAACACCACCCGCGTGGGGTTCTTCTCCGTAGGCGTCCTGAGTCCCCTCAGCGGGTTGGAGTCGAGGAGCAGACCGCCACGCTCATCTCTCGACTTGGCGGCCCAGTTGAGCACGGCGATCAGGAACTTCAGGTCGTGCTCGATGGTCCGGTCGGACACCGGCCTTCCGCTTGGCCCAACCCTGCCCGCGCGCCGTGCCCGTATGAAGCGGTCCCAGTCCCGCTGGGACAGGGTTTCGGGCCTTCGGTCTCCCCCGAAGAACCGGAGGAACATCCTCGCCGCCGCCCGGTCGGACCGCTGGGAGGTCTCCGCCTTGGTGGGCGTCACCTCTTCCCTGTAGATGTCAAGAAGCCGTCCCAGGGTAAGCGGCTCGCGCTCAGATTCGGCTTCGCCGTTAGGCTCATGGACCGCTAAGCCAGCGGCAACCTCGTCCGCCTGCCTCTTGGCCCTCATCCAGTCGCGGTGTTTCAGCGACCTCGTGAGCCTGCGCCCGTTCTCGCGCCACTCGATCTGGAACATGCCGGTTTTCGGGTCGGGGAAGATCCTCACCCGGTTCCGGCCCCATTCGCCGGCGCCGTAAGAGCGCCGACTTCGTTTCGTGCGTGCCATCATTCGATTCCTCTCGTGATGGACTGCACGATCTGCGCGCCCCAAACTTCGCGCCGGGAAGGCTTCTCCGCTAGACGGGCGGTCGGCAGCGCGACTGGACGCCATCAGCGGCTCGGACCCTGATCGCGATCGGGTCCGGGGCGGTGCCTCAGATACGGAGGCCTCGCGGCCTCGCGGCGGCGGACGTCCCGAAGTACTCGGCCAAGCGTGTCACTTGCCTGTCGAGCTGCTCGATTTGCCGCTGCAAGGCTTCGTTCTCCTCGCTCAACCGCTCGACGCGCCGCCGCAAGGCTTCGACCTGCTCGGATTGCCGCCGCCGTTCCGTCCCGGACTGCGCGGACAACGTCTTCAAGGCCTCCGTCAACTGCCTCTCCAACTCGGTCATATAGCTCCTTCACTCTCTTCGCAGCTCTACGTAGGGCCGCCCGTCCACGGTGAAGGCCGTCAGGACCGGCGTGCCACGCGGCAGCGTCACGTACCGCACCCCGTTCACTTCCCGCAGCCCCACGCCCCAGGTCGTCTCCTCGATCTCGGCGATCATCTCGCGCCCTCCCTCGATCTCGATGTCCGCCAGCGAAATGTCCTCGATCCGGTCCTGAACGCTCCTCGACAACCACTGCATCGTCGCCCAGCTTCCGACGAAGATGCCGAGCCAGAGCGCCATGCCGACGATCAGCGGCCGGAGCCACGCCTTGACCAGCAACTCGCGCATCCGGCCGGTCGCCTCCGCCGTATCGCGCTCGATGGAACGCAGCGCGCTCCTCGCGACGCGCCGCGAGTTCTCGCCGAGCCGCTCCAGCTCGTTCGCGGTCAACTCCTCGATCTCCCTGCGTTCGCTCTCCAGCCGCCTCCCCAGCCGGGCGGTCAAGTCGTTCGCGTTGGAATCCAATTCCGTACAGTTCTCCTTTCAGCCGCCACCGGTCCCCCGTCTCCGGGTCCAGCGCGGTGATGTATTCCATGCCTTGGCGCGGCACTTCAAGGCCGGCCTCGTGCAGCGCGTCCACGACCTCGTGACGATTCCGCACGGTCCCGTGCTCGACACGCTGGAGCAGGTAGTCGCGGATCAGGTCGCGGGGTGAGGATTCGAGCCGGAGGCCCGCCCGCAGCCGCTCCGCCTCGATGTAGGCGCGGTGGCCCGGTTGCTGCACTCTGGCCCGCGCCGGATCGTCCGGGCGAGCCCAGCCGTGTTCGTGGTTGAAGGCGTCCCGGAGCGGGCCGAACGTCTTCTCCCAGCCCGGAGGGGCGATGTTCAAGCTCCGTCCGGTCTCCAGGTCGCACCGCGCGGCGAGGACATGGACATGAGCGCCACCGCCGCGCTCGCGGTGCAGCACCGCCGTCCATGCGTAGCGGTCGAAGTCCAGCCCCGCCCAGGCAGTCTTCTCGAAGGCGTCCAGCACCGCCTCGATCTGCTTGTCGGTCGGTTGGTCCTCCGGCGCCCACGCGATCACGCCGGAGGTGTACCTGTGCTCGAAGGGAAGCGCATCGGCCACCGCGGCCACCTGGTGGGGATCTCCCCTGAGCACCTCGACGCCTTCGCGCGGCTTCCCGGCCGCGTCAAGCTCCCCGAGGAGGTACTTGGCCGCCTTGCGGGCCGATCCGGTTCCGTGCGCCAGGAACTTAAGGTGCATCCGCGTCCGGGTCTTCGGCGGGCTCCAAGGCGCTGAGCGCCCGCCTGATGGCGATCAGGTGGCCGATCACCTCGACGGCCTCGACGGCCTCCTTGTGGGCATTAGCCCACCGGGCGATCTGGTTGAGGTTGTTGCCGAAGCGCGCCACCTGCTGGGTGCGCTCGCGCTCGACCTCGGCGTGCGCCGCGGTCCACGTGTGCGTCCGGCCGACCGCCCGGCGCACCAGATCCGACAGCGTCGAGCCTGCCGAGCGCGCCTTGGCGTGCCACTCGGCACGCTCCGCCTCGCTGGCGCGAACCTTCACCCAAACGGCGCGTCCACGGCTCATGGCGCGCCGTGTCCGTTTCGGGGGTCAGAGGGGGCGCAGCCCCCCGCCAGCCTCCGCAGGGGACTCACGGAGTGTGGCCCCAAGGAGTAAGCTGGCTTGTCTCCCATAATCATGCAGATCCCTGCTTGATTTGCACGACCGGGTCACGGGGAAGGCCCGGGCTGTTGAGCGCCCGCAGAGGCGAGCGTAGCGAGCCGGAGCGGGCGCTCAACAGGGACGGTGGTCGGATCGATATGCTGGCAGGCCGTAAGGGGCCGTGGTTCAGTGTGGTCGCCATCGTCCTTCCCAATGTCCTGAATGGATACACGAGCATCGAGGCTCGCACGACAAGCACAGGAGAAGGGAAGAACACATGAGCAGCATCCTCCGCACCGTCGGGATCGACATCTCCAAGGACTGGCTCGACGTCTTCGCCGCCCCCGAGGGGAGAGCGTCCCGGTTCTCGAACGACCGCGCCGGCTTCCGGAAGCTGATCGCCTGGGTCGGCTCCGGGATCGACCGGATCGCGTACGAACCCTCCGGACCCTTCCACCGCGACTTCGAGGACACCCTCCTGAAGGCCGGGCTCCCCCTGTACGCGATCAACCCCTTCCAAGTCCGGTCCTTCGCCCGCTCCATCGGGCGGCGCGCCAAGACCGACGCGGTGGACGCCCGGATGCTGGCCACCATGGCGGCCGCCGTCGAAAACCTGCGTCCGACCGAGGCGAGATCGGAGGGGCAGCGCGACCTCGCCGAGCTCCAGCAGATCCGCGACGCGCTGGTCAGGGATCGGACCGCAACCACCAACCGGGGCAAGAACCTGCGCACTCCCGTGGGCAAGCGGGTCACCAAGCAGAGGCTGAGGCAGATCGACCGCCAGCTGAAGCTCATCGACGCCGAGATCCGGCAGCGGATCGGGGAGGAGCAGGAAATGGAGCGCCGGGCCGAGATCCTGACCTCGATCCCGGGCATCTCGGACATCACCGCTGCGGGACTGATCGTTCTGATGCCCGAACTGGGCATGCTCACCAGGGCGCGCGCCGCCAGCCTCGCCGGACTCGCTCCGGTCACCCGGGAGTCCGGACACTGGAAGGGACGGAGCTTCATCCAGGGCGGCAGGCACCGCGTCCGCAGACTGCTCTTCATGCCCGCGGTGGTCGCGGTCCAGCACAATCCCGACCTCAAGCGCAAGTACGAGGCGCTCGTCGCCAAGGGGAAGCCGCCGAAGGTCGCCCTGACGGCCGTGATGCGGAAGCTCCTCGTCCTCGCCAACGCCCTGGTGCAGCAGGACCGCACGTGGACGGTGCATCCGCCGCGCGAGTACTCCTGCCCGGCCTTCCCGACGCCCAGCTCGGCCGGGAGCGTTCACGGATGATCGAACTGGGCAAGAACGGACGCCGAAGCGGAAGCGTCGCAAAGGGGCGCTGCGAGACAGGTTGCTTCGCGAAGAACGGGCGTCCGCTTGTGAGATGGATACTGAACCACGATACGGGCGTCCAGCACGCCCGTGGGTGCCGCGTCCGACACCCGTTGTAGCCTGCCGACAATACGGTGGCGGAGCACCCTCACGAACGCTCCGGCGGAGCCGTTCAGCGGGCCTCGCAAAGCGCGGCTGGCGGCGGAATGGAGCCTAGCGATGCCGCGCCGTCCCGGTACCGCCGAAGCCGGAGCGGCGACCGACTCCGCTGCCGTCCTCGTCCATGGACACGGGCATCATTTCGGCCGTGGGGTCGATCAACCTGACTACGCTCCTCCTCCGGCGCTTCGCCTCGTTTGGTCGCACTGCCCTTCACACCTCGGTGACTCGGGAGGGGGCGTTTTACGAGTTTCGCGCGCAATTGGATTCACCCTGGCCCTCTCGCCTTGGCGGCGTCCGACAACCCCGTCCGTCGCAGCCACGCACGCTCTGGCGTCGCATAGGCCCTTCCCACAGGCTTGCATGGCCGATTCGACCGGCAAGAACGCTTGAACCAACCGTGCAGGAGGAACTCGGTCGAGTCGGTCCAACGGTGATGGATGTCCGCCCCTCGGCGGCCAGCCCTCGCTCGCCCAAAGAGACCCACTCTGCACGGCGTGCGTTGATGCCGAAGAACCCGAGCAGCCGATTGCCTCACCGCAGATGGAGGATCAACTGTGCCTCCTCTCCCATCGGCTCCGCCAACTGCCCAGTTTCGGTCGTTTCGGCGATCATCCATATCCGCGCGACAAACGCGCTCGTGGTCGAGGCGAACTCCTGTGCCCGCGTCGCCATGCTCGAACGGGTGAAGTGCGGTACGGAAGGAAGTCAACTCGTAGGAAACGTCCTGTTGCCCGACTCTGTCCGATGTTGTCCGAGAAGATCTGCTTGCCGTTGGAGGTCTCCGCCAGCGGCTTGTTGAAGGGAAGTCAGGAAGTCAGTCGGAGAGAGCCTCTTGATGGCATCAGCGGGTTTTCCAGCGAACCGATTGGACCTGCGCGGTGGCCATCGGAACCCATAACTGGCCGAGGCTCGTAGACTGTACGGCGCACCTTGGTAGGGATGACGTATAGTGCCCCCGAATTCCCTGGACAGTAGCTTAGCAACCCATCCGGGGTCCAAGAGAGAGGGGGCAGTGGATGTCTCGGAGTACGAACGAACAGGACGGTGCGGGCGGCTTGGGGAGGCCGGCCGGCCTCCCCAAGCGGTGGAGCGCACAGCGGAAGGCGGAGGTGGTGTTGCGGCTGCTGCGCGGCGAGGACATCGGCGAGGTGAGCCGGGAGATTCGGGTCGCGCCGCCGGAGCTGGAGCGTTGGCGGCGGGAGTTCCTGGAAGGTGGCCAGCAGGGCCTCAAGAAGAAGAACCGGCCGGGAGGCGAGCTGATGCGGACCCGGGCGAAGCTGGGAGAGATGACGATGCGGGTCGAGTTGCAGGCGGAGCTTCTGGAAAAAAGGGGGTACGGGGACGAGCTGAGGAAGCTCTTGAGGCGCTTGGACGGGTGAGTCCGGCGACGAGGCGGCGCTACTCGCTGACGATGGTGTGCGAGACGTGTCGGTTGGCGCGTTCGAGCGTGTACGCACTCCGGGCCAGGCTCGGCGACTCTCCGGAGCCCGATCGCCCGCAGCCCGGGAAGCGGGGCCCGAAGACGGCCCTGAGCGACGATGAGCTGCTGCAGGAGATCCGGACGGTGCTGAAGGCGAGTCCGTTCCTCGGCGAGGGTCACCGGAAGGTGAAGGCGCGGCTTGCGGCCAAGGGGATCCGGGTGGGGAAGAACCGGGTGCTGAGGCTGATGCGGTTGCACGGTCTGCTGGCACCGGTGCGGCGGGGCCATCCCTGCGGAGACCGGAGCCACAGCGGCCGGATCCGGACCGAGAGGCCGGACGAGCTCTGGGGCACGGACGCGTCGCGGTTCTGGACGAAGGCGGAGGGCTGGTGCTGGTTCTTCGCGGCCGTCGATCACTGCGCCTCGGACGTCGTCGGCTGGCACGTTGCGAAGAAGGGCGACCGCTGGGCTGCGCTGGAGCCGGTCCGCCAGGGCGTGCGGGCCCACATGGGCGGCTTCGACAAGGCGATCGCCCTGGGCCT
Organism: Longimicrobiales bacterium; assembly: GCA_965211645.1. GTDB lineage: Bacteria > Gemmatimonadota > Gemmatimonadetes > Longimicrobiales > Gaopeijiaceae > Bin94. The sequence continues at coordinate 3,411,900 of OZ242947.1, forward strand.
CGGTCTGCGGCACGACTGGGGCTCGCAGTACCGGGCACGGCAGTTCCAGGCCGAGATCAAGTGGCTCGGCATCCGCTCCACGCCCGCCTACGTGGGGGAACCGGAATGCAACGGCGTCGCGGAGCGCTTCATCCGGACGCTCAAGGAGGAGTGCATCTATCTGCACGACTTCGAAACGCTCGAGGAGGCCCGAGCGGTGATCGGGGCCTTCATCGAGCGTTACAACAACGGCTGGCTCCTCCAGCGGCACGGGTACATGACCCCGGCCCGTGCTCGCGAGAAGTTCAGCAGAAGGGCGGCCTGATGTTTAAGCCGTCCACTTGTCCAGGAAACCGGGACCACTACAGACATAGCATAGGACACGACAGGGAACCTATATTCCTTTTCGCGGGACTAGGAGTTCACGGGACCAGAGTTGATTTCGCGCGCCAATCCCACCCGACCGCGAGGCTGCGGCCCTGAGAGCTAACGAACCTGCACAGGGAGTCCAGAGGCAAAGCGATGCGTAAGCCCACCACGAAGATGATCGGGCTGATGCGCGTGCGGGGACGGAGACGGCGAGGTACTGGGGCGAGAGCACGCGGCAACAGTGTCAGTATGCGAACGGCTATGATGCGGTCGGGCCCGCCGAGCACGCGATTGATGGCCGTGATCCCGTCGGTTGCTGGGACCGACAGGCGTACACGGCGCCGGTGGGGTCATACCAACCGAACGTGTTCGGGCTGCAAGACGTGTTGGGCAACGTAGCGGAGTGGGTGGATGACTGCTGGAACGGGGGCTACGAGGGCGCGCCGGTCGACGGAATTGTGTGGCATCAAGGCGACTGTTCCCTTCGTGTGTGGCGCGGCGGCTCCTATGGCTTCCAGCCCCGCCTTCTCCGCTCGGCGTTCCGCTTCAGGTTTGAGGCCGCAAACCGGGTAAACGACCTCGGATTCCGTGTGGCTCGGACCATGGACTGACGTTGCGGTCCTTACCTCCTCACTTTCGTGCGCGGAGTTCAAAGGGGCAGCAGCCGATCTCTTGCCCATAGCAGTGACGCCGTAAAACCGGTGTCCCAAAAGCCATCTTTGTGACTCGCCTTCAACTCATGGAGGACCGCAAGTGCCTCCGTATCGCTGGCCGCTTGCGCAAGCTCGATCAGCCTGTCAAACTCGGTCGCAAGCTCGTCGTCTGGATCGATGGTCTGACTAGCTTCCAATACACGATGTACGTTGGGAGCCAATAGATTGAGGCTCCTTGCGATGTCTTTGGCAATCCAACGAACTTTTCGGGCCAGCGGATCACCTGTCGTGCTCTCTAGGTCGCCGAGGTCGTCCACCAGACTGTCGTCGCCGCGCTGCCTCGTAAAGCGCATGCAGCTGACGCCACCCAAGTGCAACAGGTCGAAGTTCTGAACTAGATCTCGCCTACGCCACTCCTCTGGCCCAACGGTGTAGCCGTCTTGGCTTACCCATCGATGTTGGAGGCCACCTTCGTCCGCGGGGAGAATCAGGAAGGCGTGATCGGAAAAAACGACACCTTCCGAACTCGCAACGCGTCGATCTACCGAGAACACAACGCACTCCTGGCCTGGTATCGCCCCCTTTATCGCAAAATACAGGGCAATCCTAGGAGTTCCGGTCAGGTCGATAACCGGAGATCGCAAAATGTAGTGCTGTAGGATAGCAAGTCGATCATGCCCGGGCTTGATCGAGTATCCGGTGATTCCGTTCGCCCTAGTATGGAATTCACGGCAGATGGCCCACAGGCTTGCTCTGGTGGCGTCGTCATCTCGGGTGATCGAAGGCTTGATGGTGGGCCAAAAGCGCGTCTGGCCACGGAAGAGTATCTGCCCGTCTTCTTGGGACTGGTCTCTCATCCACTCAAGCGCGTCGCCTGCGGAGGGGCATTTCACGTCGTGCATTACCGCGCGTCTCCTCTCAGTAGCCGCGATGTTGTCAGATGAGTTGGGGTGATTGCCCCAACACCCTGGCTCCTCGAAGCCGCTCAAAGGTCAGACGGGGCCATCCGGAAGTCAACTTGGAGCCTTGGGAAAAGACACCTGACGGATCCTGAAACGGGTTCGGCCACCACCCACTACGATCTGCGGGAGGGTGTTCCTGGGTTACCTCGCCCGAGTGACCCTGGCGAAGGCAGCAGCCACCAGACGGATGGAGTAGCCGGAAAGGAGATCCTTCCCCTCGAACGAATGCGGTCGGGGGAGTGTCGGTCGAGCCGATTCTACCCTTAGCAAGCTCTTCGATCGATCCCCCCGCCAAGCCAACGCAGGACTCGCGATTCTCTTCCTTGAAGTCGGCCCACATGTCCTGAAGTGACTCAAGCTCATCGAGAATGACTTCGGGACCTGCAGGCCATCGGTCCATTTCCCCATCACTGGAGCGATCCCACGCCAGACTCAGGGAATGGCTGAGCCAGAATAGCTTCTCCGCCGCGCTGTTCACCCAATCGCGAGCGCTGTCACAATCGGCTACGGCAAACTCCCCAAGAACTTCCCCAAACAAGCCGCCGTAGCCAAACAGGTCGGTGCGGGCCGCAAGCACGGCGTCCGCATCCTCACGGGCCGCCGCGATCGCGGCGCTCTGAACCCGATCGGCCGCAACGGCCATAAGGGAATCGATGCGCAGTGTATCCAGTTGATCCTGAGCCACCACCGGACAGGGGAGCACGAGCGCCAGCGCGACGACCACAGGCCACAGGCGGGTCGTGCGAACTCGTCGCACCACAGGCTGCTGATAAACCCTACTGGCGGGAACATGCATCATCGCTCTCCGTTCGTTCGCCTTGGGTGTCCAGCGGCACTGCGACCCCCCGTGGGCCGTTCTAGTCGGATCGTGTACCTGCCTGACTGCCCGGAGCCAGCGCTCGTGGCAAGGATCGTGTACTGCCCGGTCGCCGGAGCCAGGAAATCCACCTGGGCGTTGAGTCCGGTACCGCCATCGTCATCTCTAGCGACTTCGGTTCCGTCATCCCCCAACACCAGCAGGTACGCGTCGATCTCTTCGGATTCCATGACGACCATGACACGCTCGCCAGCCACCGCATCGTAGCTCCACTCGTCGTAGTACTGGAGGCCCCAGCGTACTCCATCGGTGGAGTCCAAGTCTCCTCCCGCTGGGCGGCCGCCCAAGAGACTGGGTTGGTTCACCAGGAGTCGCCGGTACGCGCTACTCCCCGTGATCGTGTCGTTCTCTCTGGCAAAGTCCACTGGGCGCTGCCCTCTGGCGTCCCTCACCGCGGGATCCGCACCGGCGTCCAGCAGGGCAAGAACCACGGAAAGGTCGTCATTCGACAGGGCCGCGTGATGCAGAGGTGTCAAGGCCTGCTCTATCTCGCCGTCTCTGGCATTCGGGTCGGCTCCGGCCTCCAATAGCTGAGAAATCACTGTGGCCGTTGCTTGGCGTGCAGCCAAGTGAAGGGCCGTCGCGCCGCCGACGGTTCGGGCGTTCGGATCAGCGCCTGCCTCCAGAAGACCGGACACGACTCCGGGTCCAGCGAGCGGAACCGCGAAATGCAACGATGTCCACCCGTAGGCGTCGGTCTCCCTGGGAACCGCTCCCCCGGCCAGCATCGAAGCTGCCGTCGCCGAGTCGCCTTCGAGAGCCGCGAGCTGGAGCGGTGTCAAGTTCTCGGTGGCGCCCGCCTCAAGTAGCTCCGAGACAACTCCGGGCTCTCCAGCGTAGCGGAGAGCGGAATGCAGGGGGGTTCGCCCGTCGTTACTCTCGACGAGCGGATCCGCCCCAGCGCCGAGGAGTCTTGTGACCACGCGTCTGTTTCCGCTCTGCGCGGCCGCGAAATGCAACGGTGTGTAGCCCTCATTGTCCAAGCCGTTCGGATCTGCACCCGCAGCCAGAAGATGCGCGGTGACAACCGGATTGCTGGTCGTCGCGCCCTCGTGAAGCGGGGTCAGTCCACGGTCGTTTCGGGCGTTCGCGTCCGCTCCAGCCTCCAGCAGGAGTTGGATGATGGTCGGGTTCGTTGTGAGACGCGCAGCTTGGTGCAGAATCTCCGATGTCCAGGCATCCAGTCCGTGCTCCTGGATGCATCGACGAAACAACTGGAAGTCGTCCCAGTCGTCCTCGCCAATGCCGCAGTCCTGCGCAGCGGCCGGTGTTGCCAGCAACGAGATGGCCGAGGTCGCCGCCACGACCCACGAAGCGGACCGAAGCCCCAACAGGCGGCGGGGCGGGCCGACGGCCTGTCCGGCTGTCGTCTCCTCGACGCCGACGGCACGCGGCTTCGATGCAACCAAGGTCTCCACTGTGGAATTCCCTCCTCTGTCGGCAATCGACGGACACGGCGCGTACGCTTCCTGAGAATGGAACGGCTGCGACCCAGCCCGCAACACCCGGACCAGCGCCCACCGACACCGACATGGCGGCGTTTCAGGATGGCTGACCATTGGGCCGTCATGGCCGGCGGCGGCGGTGCGTGGCTGAGGCAAGCGATCGCGGGAAGATGTTTGCAGCACGGGGAGAGCGCGAGCTAGTTTGTCTGAACCACCCCAGGTCGGCGCGACAGAGTCACGCGCCGCGATGTCCTGACGACCTCGCGGGCCAACACAGGAAGACCCGCAGTGATGAGGCCAACCCCGAGATTCTGGACGACAGCAGCAACCACGAGCGGGCTGGTCCTGCTGGGCGGCCTGGACACCGCCAGCGCCCAGCAGAGCCTTGGCTCCGTGGTTTGCGTGGGGAGCGAACTTGAGACCCTGGCGAATTCAGGCCCGGTGCGGAGGGTGATCCAACGGGACACCGAAGTGGTCTATCGGGTGGGCGTCAGCCTAGCGGACCGGGAACAGGTGGAGCAGGGCCTCCGGGAAGAGTTGGCGACGTCGGGCGAGATCCGGTGCGCATGGTCGCAACCCGAACATAGTCACGTCGTCGTGGTGAGCTACACTGGAGTGGTTCGGCAGGATCTGACCATCGACCCGGAGGATCCACGGTATCAGAGTTTCTCGGTCGGATACGGAAGGAGTTGGGAGGAAGCCGAAAGATCCGCGACGACGCTCAACGACCGCTTCGCCACCAACCACGATGGCGACGGATACGAAATGCTGGTCCGGGAGACATGGGGTGTCGCGAGAACGGCGGCAAACTTGCCGAGCGCGGAGATCTGCTCGGGATCCCACTCGCCCGATGGGTGTTGGATCGAAATCGCTAACCACCCAGGATGTTTCCTGTGGAATCCCTCCCCGCTAGAAGACGAGACCGTGCGTTGGAGCGGAGAGTGCGCGGATGGCTATGCCAACGGGAGAGGAGAGACCACCTGGTATCAGAACAATGAGGTCATTGAGAACCGGTCGGAAGGCAACTATCTGGACGGTGGACGGCATGGCGTGTGGACCTACTACGACCAAGACGGCCGCGAGTCGTTCACGATCGGTTACCTCGTCCCCGGGGGAGCGACCGTAAGCGGCAGCCTGCGGGCCTCCGACTTCGTCCGGAACAACGGTGCGCACCGCGACATCTGGTTCGTAAGAGCCAGTGCAGGACGGCGGTTGGTCATCACCATGGAGTCGGGGGAGTTGGATGCCTACCTGCTGCTGGAGGGTCAAGACGGGGCGGTTGTCGCCCAGGACGACGATGGCGGCTCCGGGTCAAATGCGCGAATTGATATACGGGTGCCAGAGGCTGGACTGTATCTTGTGATCGCCAGTAGCTACGGATCAAGCGAGACCGGGACGTATCGGATATGGATCGAAGGATAGACCGTGAGTGGAACGGTCACCTGATGCGCCGCTCAGTCGGCCTCGTTCTCGGAATCGTGCCGGCACGGCATTTCCTCCGCAGTGCGCGCGATCAACCTGATCCCGAAGCCGTGCCTCGGTCTTCGCCGCCATACCATCATGACCAGCCAGTAAGACCCTAGTGCGGGAGTAACACCCAATGCCTATCGCCACTTTCCCGGCAGAAGAACAACAAGACTATCAGGCTTCGCGACCCCCGCCGACCCGCGACAGTCCGCCCCGCTGGGGTACGATTTCGAGCGAACGCTGCGCGGCCGGGCGGACGGATCCCGACCGCTTATCACTCGCATCCGAGCACATGGGCAAGGAGTCTCAATGAGATACTTCGCAACCAACCGGGACATGCACAACCTCGGCAAAGCCGCCGAAGCCGAAAATAGTGAACTGCGCTTCACGCTCAGCAGGCACGGGTACTATTTCGTCGACATGGACAAGTACATGAGGTATTACCTGGGAACCGTGGAGCAGAAGGAGATTCCCTCGGCAGCCATCGTCCCGGATTCCGGCAGCGAGGTGTTCAGTAGCTTTCTGGACGACGAGAGAATCGGGTCGATCGTGGTTTGCGTTCACGGCTTCAATGTCAAGCTGCATGAAGCCCACACTTGGTTCCGCGTTCTGACCGACACCATGAAATCGGTCCAGGGTCGCGGGACCCGGATCGTAACATCACCCGAATCTCTCCCAGCCGGTACTGCGAACAACCTGACAGCTTTTGTTGGATTCTCCTGGCCGTCAGACGGCCAATTCTATCGATACCGGTCGGACCAGCGTGACGCGATTGGGGCAGCCGCACCGTTCGCCGCGCTGATCAGCCGTCTCAAGACGACCGGCAAGAGAGTCAACCTGCTCTGCCATTCCATGGGCAACTACCTCGCCTGCCACGCCCTTGCAGGCATGTTGAGCGAGCAGTTCGGGAAGCACCACGACGAAGTCGATGCGGGTAGAGGATGCACGGATCCCCCGATCGACACATACGTGATGGTCGCACCGGACGTCGAACGTCGACACGTAACCAAGTGCGAGCCGGACGACCCTGAAGAGGATATCGAGACCAAGTACATCGGACCCTTCTACTCGGGGCTGAGGCACCTCGCGCGACGCGTCGTGAACGTATACTCCCGATTTGACAACGCCCTGAAGGCATCGGACATCGAGAAGAAGCCCCGCGACCTCTTCTACAGAATCACCGAATCACCAGAAGCTCCGACAGACCGCAGGTGGGAAAAGCGACTCGGATCGGCCCCGGCACCCCACAGCGCACCGGACAACTTCGAGTCGGTCAATGCCACCGAGGTCGCCGACAGGAAGATCGGCCACAGCGACCACATCGACTCGCGCTCAATCGTTCAGCGCATCGCAATCGAACTGAAGATATGACTGCGGCTCTCCGGAAACCAAGCTGCGTGCTCACTCCCGCCGAGGTGAGAAAAACCACGACTTCCGCGCACCGAGAGCGGAAACGGCTCTTGCACCGTTCTTATGCCGGTGCAGTGGCGGCTCGGGTATCCTCCAAACGACGCTCGCGCGCGCTTGAATCTAGTGCCGGGATCCGCTTCCAATCTCCCGTCGTGGGTCAGACCGTCTACACCCTCGGCTACCCCAAGCGTTCTAGGCTTCGGGAAGCGTCCGTTACGATGTAAGGGAGCTGTGACGAACGAATCGGTCACGTCACTGGCGGAGGAGAGGGGTTCCTTAGTTCCGCCGTTGCCAGAATCAGGAACAGCGGCGGTTCGGTAGTGTCCGAGGACGGGTACTTCGTGGGCCTGATCGATCATGTATGCGACCGGTCAGTCCGTGGGCGAGAACGCGTTCTCCCCGCACTATGCGGTCGTCCCCGCTCACCCGCTCGGGTCGACGCGCTGAATCGAAACGTGAAAAAAACCTGGACTCCCGCCGTTTGGTTCCGTATTGCCTGCCACTTGAGGACGAAAGAACCAGATACTGTCCAACAGCAAGAAGGGCAGATCGTGCAGTCCTGATTGAACTTACATGACTCCTTGCCGGAATTCGCGTCTCCCTGAACCTGACGTTACGTCAGGGTCAAAGGGGAGGCGGAATGATTAGCGGGAATGAATGTGCAAGGGGTGCCGATGGCCGCTGTACATGTCCGTAGCAGCACAGCAAAACTGGGCCGTCAACGGATCCGAATCCCCAGGACCATCGCGGGGCGTCCGTTGCTCGTGGAATACCCGGTTCCGATCACACCGCGCATCCAGGTCACCGACGACCTCGGAAACGGGGTCGCCGACGTCACCGTGACGTTCGTTGCAAGCGGCGACAGCGAAGTCATTCCAACCGAGACCGGGACCGATTCGCTCGGCTTCGTGTCGGTCGGCAAATGGATCCTCGGCACCACCGCCGGCGCGACCTACAGGCTGACGGCGACCGTGAAGGACAATCCGTCGGCCACGGCAACCTTCACGGCAATGGCGATCGAGGCCGTGTACAACATCGAGATCGTGCACGTGAGTTCGTCGCTGCTCACCGACACCCAGCGCAAGGCCTTCGAACGCGCAGAGCAGTTCTGGGAGGCCGCCATCAAGGGCAACCTGGACTGGAGCACGGTCCGCAAGCCCGCGCTTGAGGACTGCCTGACGAAGAACGACATCACCGAGGAGATCCCCGGCGACCGGGTGGTAGACGACCTGCTGATCTACGTCCAGATCAGGGAGATCGACGGACCCGCGGGCGTCTTCGGCGGTGCCGGGCCCTGTCAGATCCGCGTGGACAACTCGCTTCCCGTGGTTGGTGTGATGTTCTTCGACCACGGCGACATGGAAGGCCTCGAGACCCACGGCCACCTCGAAGGCACCATCCTCCACGAGATGGCGCACGTCATCGGGTTCGGCACCCTGTGGGATCACCTCGGCCTCCTGCGGAATCCGGCTTCGGGATTCGGCGGCCAGGACACCCGCTTCAGCGGCGATTCGGCGGTCGCGGTCTGGCGTCGGATCCAGGGAGACCACTACCCCGACAGCGACCTGGTACCGGTGCAGCACCAGGGCGGAGAGGGCGTGTGGAACGGACACTGGAGGGAACTTGTCTTCCGGTCCGAACTGATGACGCCGTTCCCGGACCGCGGCCTCAATCCGCTGAGCATGATCAGCCTCGCGTCAATGGTGGACGTGGGCTACGAAGGGGTCGATCTGAGCCTCGCGGATGACTATGTGCTGCCGCCGCCGGTGTACGCGGCTGCGGAAGGTGAACGGGCCCTGGACGAGACCCGCTCGACGAAGGGCGCCACTCAGGCCGGCACCGCCACGCCCGCGTTCGACCTCGGCGACGACATCCTGCGCACGCCCATCGCGGTCATCGACCGGGACGGCAACGTGGTGCGGGTGATCCGGCCGCCGGCCCGGTGAGCGCTTCGGCACAGCGAAGGCCCCGGCAGATGGCCCCGGCTGGACGATGCCCTGCCGCCATCAGAATCGATGTCTTAGCGCGGCACGTCGATCCGCGATTCCCACCTCCTACCCGTTGCCGGCGCCGCAACCCCGGACCTTTCCTCGGCGATCCGGTCTGAGGCCATCCGCAGATGGTCCAGAATCGCTTGCTCGCTCAGCGCGTTTCTCCGCTTGCACTCACGACTCCATCCGAACCCGCGAATGGCGGAGTACGTTGCTCCCGCACTCAGGGCGGAGAAGATGACGGCGGCAGGAATCTCCTCAGAGGTGATGCCTTCGTCTTCGGTCGCGAGTGCAACGAACCCCAGCGATCCTACTGCGCCGTACACATCGGCTGCGGGCGCGAGGATGCTCCGCGTGCAGTAGCCTCGCGGGACAGGATCCGTGCCGGGCGACGGTTTCTCCATGAACAGGTAGGAGCAACCGCTTGACATCAGGAAGATGGCGAAGAGCACAGGGACTGCGAACTTCCGGCGCATGGGGCGGCCTCTTTCTGGAGGGGATGGACGACGGGAACCACCACACAGGGTGCCTGGCCACAAACGAATCGGTACGCGATGCGTTGCCCGGCGCTCCCGGCGTGTGACTGCCAGTAGGTCGGGCCTCCGCGGCGCGACGACTGCCCACGCAGGGCGGCTCACGCGCCAAACCTCCGAAAAGAAGCTACCGTGGTAGAGCGCAGCCTGTCTAACTCCTCCTCGATCTTGTGGGACTGGTTCAGCCAGGCGTGTTGAGCCCCTCCCCGGCGATCGCGGCAGGCGATACCGCATCATTGACACTGGACCCCCGTGCCCTTGTGCGAGTCGAGGCCGTCCAGCCATTGTCGCAACGCCGCGTTTGCCGGAACGCATAGCCTGGTGTCCGAATAGTCGAAATCGGTCAGCGCGAGGAGACGGGTCATCGACAGCGGCAACGGGCCGACGAGCCTACGATTGTTCTCAAGGTCGAGTTCAACCAGGGCGCCAAGGTCGCCGATTTCGGTCGGCAGCATGCCGGAAAGCGAGTTGTGGCTGAGGTTGAGCTGCTTGAGGCTGGAGAGGTCGCCAATCGCAGACGGAATCGACCCTGTGAGGTCGTTGTACTGGAGCCACAGGTCCTGCAAGTTGGGCAGTTTGCCGATTTCAGGTGGAATCGGACCGTTGAGTTCGTTGTTAACGAACAGCAGACGCGTCAGACTGGAGAGGTCGCCGAGTTCCGACGGGATCCGACCGGAGAGCGTGTTGTCGGTCAGGTCCAGCTCCCCCAGCTTGGACAAGCTGCCGAGTTCGGGCGGGATCGACCCGGTGAGTTCGTTGTTGTAGAGATCCAACTCCCTCAGGTTCGAGAGATTGCCCAGCTCAGGCGGGATCGCCCCCGAGAGTGCATTGGTCCCAAGCTTCAGACTCGTCAGCGCCGAAAGGTTCCCGAGCTCGGGCGGGATCGCCCCCGAGAGTGCATTGCTGTACAGCGCCAGACTCGTCAGCTCCGAGAGTGTTCCCAGTGCGGCTGGGATCCTGCCCGTTAGATCGTTGGCGGCCAGTCCCAGGACGGTGAGCCTTGCGAGATTGGCCAACTCCGGATGAATCCGGCCGGTGAGGTCGTTGAAGCCGAGGTCAAGCAGGGTCAGGTTCGTGAGGTGAGTGATCTCAAAGGGGATCGGCCCGGAGAGATTGTTCCGATCGAGCCTCAGTTCCTCCAGGTCCGACAGGTCGCCAAGCGCGCGCGGGATCGGGCCGCTGAGTTCGTTGTCCCACAGCAGCAGCCGCGTCAGTCCGGTGAGCATGCCGAGTTCAGGCGGGATGGGTCCGGCCAGTTCGTTATTGTCGAGCAACAGCCGCGTCATGCTCGTGAGTTGGCCAAGCTCAGGTGGAATCCGGCCGGTGAGCAGGTTGGTGTCGAGCGTCAGCCCCGTAACAGATCCATCACGGCCTACGTCGACTCCGTACCACGCCCAAAGAGGCTCATCGGTGAGCCAATTGCCATCGTAACGCCAATCTGGACCATTCGTCGAGTGGTAAAACAACTCCAGCACAGCCCGGTCGGGGTGAAACACCCTGATCTCGGTGGCCCCCCGAACATCTCCCGTCGTCGCGGTTATGCTGACCCTTCCTTCCGCTACGCCCCGCACCAGTCCCGACGCATCCACGGTCGCGACCGACGGGTTGTCTGAGGACCAACGGAAGACCACCCCGTGCACGACCTGACCGTTCTGGTCAAACGCTTCCGCCGTCAGCCGCACCGTGTCGCCGGGCGCGATGGTGTCCCTGGGCGATGTCACCACAATCTCGCTCACCACTCGGGCCACGTTCACCGTCGCTGCGGCTGACACTCCACCGGCCGTGGCCGTGATCTCAGCGTCACCAGCCGAGACTGCAGTCACCAACCCCGAAGCATCCACCACAGCCACGGCCCTGTCGCTTGATGCCCAGTCGATTCCAGGCGCGGCTACCGTGTTACCGTTTGCGTCGAGAGCCTCGGCCGCGAGCCGAAGCGTGTCGCCGGGTGCGATCGTCGCCGCCGCTGGCGACACCGTGATTGAGCCCACCTCCTGGGCTACGGTCACGGTTGCACTCCCCGACACGGAGCCCATCGTCGCGGTGATCGTCGCCGTCCCGTTGTCCGCGGCCACCACCAGCCCGGAGCCGTCCACCGCTGCCACCGAACGGTCGCTGCTCGTCCATGTGAAGACGGCGTCTGCTATCACGCTGCCGTTCGGATCGAGTGCCTCGGCGGACAGGCGCAGCGTGTCCCCCAGGGCACCGATCGTAGCCGTTGCCGGCGACACGGCGACTGCGCTCACCTCCTGGGCTACGGTCACGGCGGCGCTCCCCGACACGGAGCCCGCCATCGCGGTGATCGTAGCCGCCCCGTTGCCTGCCGCCGTCACGAGTCCGGAGGCGTTCACTGCGGCCACTGAGCCGTCGCTGCTTGTCCAGGCGACGGCGACGTTGGCGATCATTTGCCCGTTCTGGTCCCGCACCTCGGCCGTCAACTGCACCGTCGCGCCCAGCGCGTTCAGTTGCGCCGTGGCGGGACTCACGGTGACCGCCGTAGGGCGTGGGGGCTCTGACGGTGGCGGTTCGGTGGCACCATCGCTGCAGCCGGAGGCCCATGCTAGTCCCGCGAGCAAGACTACCGCCAGCCGAGAGGTTCTATCACGATTCACCGTCAATTCCGCTTCCATTTTCGTTCGTCCCTGCGTTTGTCCCCGATTCAGCATGGTCCTCCCGATGGGGAGCGATTCGCTGGTCCGAACCGACCGGCCCAACTCGGTAAGTCAGTTGCCGACTGGAATCACGAACCCGGTCTGGGCCGCCAGATGCCTCGTTTGTAGTGTAACTCTTTCGAAGGCCAAGCGAGCCGTCCATCCCCTATTCGGGGGACCCGGGAGTGCCAACGGGGCCATCCAAACGGAGTCCCCGTCAGCGGACCGATACTTGCAGGTCTTCCCGCGCCAAGCGTGCCACTTGCCCGTCGAGCTGCTCGATTTGCCGCTGCAAGGCTTCGTTCTCCGCGCTCAGCCGCTCGACGCGCTGCCGCAAGGCTTCGACCTGCTCGGGACGTGTAACTGTGCTCGAAGGGAAGCGCATCGGCCACGGCGGCCACCTGGTGGGGATCGCCCCTGAGCACCTCGACGGCCTCGATGCCCTCCTTGTGGGCATTCGCCCACCGAGCGATCTGGTTGAGGTTGTTCCCGACGCGCGCCACCTGACGGGTGCGCTCGCGCTCGACCTCGGCGTGCGCGACGGTCCACGTGTGCGTCCGGCCGACCGCCCGGCGCACCAGATCCGACAGCGTCAGGCCCGTGGAGCGCGCCTTGGCGTGCCACTCGGCACGCTCCGCCTCGCTGGCGCGGACCTTCACCCAAACGGCGCGTCCACCGCTCATGGCGCGCCGTTGCCAATGCCGGGGTCAGAGGGGGCGCGGCCCCCCGCCAGCCTCCGCAGGGGACGCACGGAGTGTGGCCCCAAGGAGTAACCTGGCTTGTATCCCATAGTCATGCGGATTCCCGCTTGATTTGCATGACCGGGTCACGGGGAAGGCCCGGGCTGTTGAGCGTCCGCAGAGGCGAGCGTAGCGAGCCGGAGCGGCGACTGATTCCGCTAGTCTAGTCTAACGCCCCTGTCGATGGACACGGGCATCAGTGACCACGTTCTTCTCCGGCGTTTCGCCTCGATCCATGCTATCCTTCCGCTCGTGGAGATCGGGTACTCCACCTCTGTAGCGCGCGTCTCGGCAGGCGGGTTCGAACCACCTCGGGCCCGGCGTCGCCCAGCCCACGTTCGGGAACTCGGCGTGGTTCATCTGTCGCGTCCCTGATGCCGTCGGCCGAGAAACCGCCGGCGTGACGTTGGTCGGACCACTTCACGACCAACTGGTCCCAAGAGGTCGGAGACGTGACCGCCGTGTTGGAAACGTGTGGCAGGTCGTTACCGGTCTGGTACGAACGTGCCTGCGAGCCCTGATGCGCTGGCATGAAATACTCGCTCTTCGCGATGTCGGTGCAGTCCGGATGCCCATGTCCAAAGTAGTCGTTGCGATCCGGATCGATTTGTGCGGTGGATGTGTTGTTAGAACCCATGATGTCCCGGACATCCGAAACATGATGGCCCGCCGCCGCGCAGTATTCCACCTCAGTTTTGCCCGCCGATCTGCTCTCGCAGACTGGCGCAGCTCCCATCATGTGAAAAATCTCGTGCACCATTACCAGATCTACCAAATAGGGTGCATTCCATCCATGGTCGCCCCCGAATTGCGTTACCTCGATGAATCCGCGCATGAGGAGCCATGCGGCATCACCCTCTATTTCACCGAGCCCGCCGATCACCGTCGCCTCTTCGAGTCGCGGCGTAGGCTCCCCGCCCGTAGAAGTCGTCGGCGTTGCAGACCGCAAAGGGACCGTCGACGTGTTCGGCCGCCGTGAGAACAGCGTGGCCGGTGCCCCAGGGGCGGGTGCGGCCAGGGGGCGGTTCGTCGACCAGCCCGGGGTACGCCAGGCGCTGGTACGCATAGCGGATGTCGAGACCGGCGGCGCGCGCGGCGGCCAGGTGTGCGTCGAAATCGGGTCGCAGCGCCTCCTGGATGACCAGCAGAAACCGTGAGAACCCCGCCAGCGCACCGTCGTACAGCGCGCAGTCGAGCAAGGCCTCGCCACCCGGCCCGATGGAGTCGAGTTGCTTGAGCCGCCCGAACCGCGTGGAGCGGCCGGCAGCGAGGATGACAAGGGTCAGAGGTGGATTCAACGTCCAAAGCTATCGGTTCCGGTTGGGGTTACCGTAGTACGAGCCCGCCCGGAATGAGAAGGAGTCCCCGATGAATATTATCGTCCGCCTGGCTTTCGTGGCTGCAACGGTTCTCCCCACCGCCGCCACCGCTGTTCCCCAGCAGCCTCCGCCGTCCGATCCCCCCGGCGCCCTGCCCTACGACCTCGCCTTCGGGATGGCGTCCTTTCTCTGGGACACCCGGTTTGCGGTCTCGGCCGACGGACAGTTCGTGGCCTACGAGGTGCGGGTTCCTCCCGCGGACACCGCGGCCAACCTGGACGAGCGCTACCAGCCCAACGGCACGCCCAGTTCGGTGGTGGGGGCGGGGATCCGGTACACGGACATGACCACCGGGCGCACCGTCGAAGTCTGCCCGGGAGGCGCATGCTGGAGGCCGGTGTGGTCGCCTGACGGCGCGTCGATCGCCTTCTTCTCCGATGCCGACGGCCCGCCGCAACTCTGGGTGCACGACATCGCGGCGGGCGAGTCACGCAAGCTCTCCGACGAGCCGGTCAAGCCCAAGCTGTGGCACGGTGACGAGCCCCGCTGGAGCCCCGACGGCTCGACGCTGTACGTCGGCTTTGCGCCCGAGGGACGATTCCGCAACCCGGTGCGCCCGGCCGAAGTGCGGCCGGAGAACCCGGCGGGTGTCGTGGTTCTGCGTAGCGGGAGCGAGGCGGCCGCGGCTCCGGAGGCGGAAGGCCCACCCCCCACGCCCATGACCGACCACTACGCGCGTGAGCACCTGGTGACCATCAAGGCGGTCGATGTCGCCAACGGAGAGACGCGCGCGCTCGTCCCGCAGGATGCGGAGTTCCCTGCGGGCACGCTCCGCCGCTCGGCTTCGGGCAGGTGGCTCGGATACCTGTCCACCTTCCGGCCGGAGAGCGACACCACTCAGTCCACCGTGATGGACGTTGCCGTCGTGCCCACGGCGGGGGGCGACGCCATCCCGGTCGTGAGGAACGTTCCCCTCACGCGATACAACTACTTCGGCGTCAGCTACGTCTGGCACCCGTCGGACGACCGGCTGATGTACCTGGACGGCAAGCGAATGCACCTTCTCGACCTGCGCTCCGGGTCGCCGGCCGCCCCCGTGCCGCTCGCCACCGAGCTGGGCGACATCGCTCCGACGGTCTTCGCCTTCATGCGCGACGGCCAGGCCGCGGTGATGGGTGTCGATATCGTCGACGACCAGGGCTACGGCGACCCGCGGCCGCGCGCGATCGCGGTCGTTCCGCTGGACGGCGGCCCGCCGGTCACCTTCGCCATCGACGACGGGCGCTGGACCTGGGACCAGCTCCTCAAGGCCGACGAGCGGACGGCGTGGCAGCCGGACGGCTCGTCCATCTCGGTGCTGGTCACCGAGCGCGCAACCGGAGACAAGGCCGTCCTCCGCTTCGATCCGGCCACAGGCGGGGCAAGCGTGCTGTGGAAGGCCCGGGCGAGGCTCGTCCACCTCACCTCCGGCGGCAGCCACGACTTCATCGTGGGCCAGTACGAGGACATGCGCACGCCCTCCAACATCTTCCGCTTCGACGCCGACTTTTCGGCCCGCGAGCGCGTCTCGCACATCGATCCGCGCCTGGACGCGGTGCAGGTGGGGACTGCGGAAACCTTCGAGACCACCGTGCCGCTGCATGACGGCACGCTCGCCACCGTCAAGACGGCCGTGCTCCTTCCCCCCGGGGCCGAGATGGGCGACCGCCTTCCCGCCGTCGTCACCATGTACCCCGGCAGCGACATCACCCGCCGGGCCGCCGAGTTCGGCGGCGGGAGCGTCTTCACGGTGCCGAACCTGGTCTTCACCAGCCGGGGCTACGCGGTGGTGCTGTGCGAACTGACGCTGGGCCCGAATGAGCAGGCCGGCAATCCGATCCGGGACATGATCGACGTGCTCCTGCCCCAGGTCTACCGCGCGGCCGAACTCGGCTACGTCGACCTCAATCGCCTCGCAATCACGGGCCAGTCGTACGGCGGCTACGGCACCGGCTCGATCATCACGCGCACGAACATCTTCCGCGCGGCGGTCCCCATCTCGGGCATCTTCGACCTGTTCGGCAACTACGGGCACATCGATGTCGACGGCGGCGGCTTCTTCCTGGCCTGGAGCGAAGGCGGGCAGGGGCGCATGGGCACCCATCCCTGGGCCGACGTGCGCCGCTACCTCGACAATTCCCCGTACTACAACGCGGACAAGATCACGACCCCCGTCATGATCGTGCACGGCACCGCGGACATGGCCTATCACGACGCCGGCAAGCTCTTCACCGCGCTCAGGCGGCTGGGCAAGCCCGCGCAGCTGGCCTCCTACCTGGATCAGGGCCACGTCATCTCCTCCTGGAAGAGGGAGAGCGCGATCGACGCGGCCCGGCGCATGGTGGAGTTCTACCGGCGGCATCTGGGGGATCCGGCGGGAGACCCGGAACACTCCCAGCAGGAGAGGTAGCCGACACGGACTCAATCGGTGTGCCAATCGGTTGCCGAGTCAGGCAGTGTCGGCGCTTGCCTTGCTGATACCGCACGGGATGCCGAATCAGCAAGGTTAGTTGGCGGTAAAGGCCTCAATTCCGACCCAGTCCCGCCATCTCCAGCAGCTTCAGCGCGTTCGTCGAGGTCGCAATCCCCTGGCGCAGCCGGTAGTCGAAGCTGAGACCCTCGGCGCCATCGTCAACCGACTCCGTGAAGTGCACCGCGACGGCCCGGGCCACGAGGTCTTCGGCGTCGGCGAGGGAGAGGTCGTGCGTGGTCACCGCGCCGATGGCGTCCGTTTCGAGGAGGTGGCGCAGCACCGTGCGCGCCGCGATTCTGCGCTCCGCGCTGTTGGTGCCCTGCAGGATCTCGTCCAGGAGATACAGGGTTCGGGGCGGGACGCTGCCGCCCGTCTGAGCCGCCTCCACGACCATCTTCAGCCGTTGCAGCCCCGCCATGAAGTACGACACGCCTTCGGCGAGCGAATCGTCGACGCGCATGCTGGTCACGACGCGCAATGGCGGCATCCGCAGCTCTTCGGCACACACCGGACCGCCGGCCTGTGCCAGCACAGCGTTGATCCCGACCGCCCGCAACAAGGTCGACTTCCCCGACATGTTCGAGCCCGTGACAAGAAGGAACGAGCCCGCGGGCCCGATCTCGACATCGTTGGGGACGGAGACGACGGGCGCGAGCAGGGGGTGCCCGAGGGCCCGGGCCTGGACCGTGCGGGCACCGGGGTCCAGCACCGGCATGGTCCAGTCGGGGTGGTCGGCCGCGAGGGCAGAGAGCGCGGCCAATGACTCGGATTCGCCGACGGCGTCAAGCCAGTCCCGCACGCGGTGACCGCACCTTGCCTTCCAGCGCTCCAGGGCTGCCAGAACAAGTACGTCCCAGTGCAGCACCAGCGCGAGAGGAAAGTGGAGCAGTGGCGACCTCCGGGCATCCGCCATGTCGAGGAGGCGGCGAAGGGTGGTGATTTCTTCGTGCGCCGCACGTGCGCCGTGCGCAACTTCCGGGCCTTTGCCAAGCCGTTGGCGGATCGCAACCGCTTGGCGCGACTGAAAGGTCGTGTCGTGAATGTGGCGGAGCAGCGGGCCGTAGCGTCTGACCGATTCGCCGTCGTCCGCCTCCGCGAACGCGCTGTGCAACGCCTTCGACCTCGGCGCGAGCACCAGAGCCGAGATGACGAGGGGCCAGGCCAGCACAGGGGTGGGCACGGCGCCCAGCGCATGGAGGGTGATGGCCGTCAGGTTGACCGGGGCGAGCACCAGACTGGCGATCCGCAGCCACCCGTGCCCGTCAAACCAGGAATTGCCCTCTGACCAGCGAAGGAAGCGACCGGCGGACGCATCGGCGTCGCCGGTATCGCGCGAGGCAACCAGTCGCCCCTCCGCCGCCAGTCGATCCCGGAAGTCCAGCGCCCCCGCCATCTCTCGCACAGCCTCCTGCCGCAGCGCGATCGTGTCCGAATCTGCACCCCCCAGCAACCACGCCTGCAGTGTCTTCCAACCGGGAACGGTTCCGCACACACCCAGCAACTGCAGCAGGGAAGCGCGGCCGTACAGGTCCAGGTCGACAGCGTAGTCGTGGTCCCTCGCGGCCGTGGCGCCGGGCACCGCCGGCAGGTCGTCCCACCGTCTCTCGACCCGAGCGATCCCCTCGCGGTTGAAGTCGGCCATCAGCTCGCTGCGCCGCATCCGCCGCCAGGCCGCCCGCTGCCGCGCGACGAGCACCGCGAAGACAACTGCGGCGCCAGCGAGCAGCAACCAGGCCGCGCCCCCGCGCTCCGACGCGAACAGCCACCAGGCGCCCACCACGGCAGCTGCGAAGACGGCCAGCCGCAGCCTCCCGTACAAACGGACCGTCCCGAGCCGTTCGGCTGCCTCCCCGTCGAACCGCTCCGCGCGCTCCGCGTACGCGGCCACGGGTGAAACGCTTGCGGCGCCCTCGCGGCGCCCTTGATCTTGCATGGATGAAAGTAAGCACATCCCCGATCCGCGCGGCGCAGGTAGTCTCGCGGGCTACCGCGCAGGTCGCCTCACGCGCCACGGCGCTCGCCGCCGCCCTCGCCGCGGCCACCCTCACCACCTGCGCCCCCGCCGAAAACGACACCACCCCGACCGCCAGCGACCCCGCCATCCTCGCCCGCGTCGACGCCGTCTTCGCCGACTACGCGAGCCCCGACGGCCCCGGCTGCTCGCTCGGCGTGATCCGCGACGGCCGCCTCGTCCACGCCACCGGATACGGCGCCGCCAACCTCGACCACGGCATCCCCAACGGCCCCGCGACGATCTTCCGGACCGGCTCGGTCGCGAAGCAATTCACGGCCGCCGCGATCGCCCTCCTGACCATCCGCGGGGAGCTGGACCTCGATTCCCCCGTACAGCGCCATATCCCCGAATTCCCCGACTACCCCGACCCTCCCACCATCAGACACCTCGTGCACCACACCTCCGGCGTGCGCGACTACATCGTGCTCATGGCCCTGGCCGGGAACCGCAGCGAGGACTTCTACACCAACCAGGAGGTCCTCGACGCGATCAACCGGCAGCGCGAGCTCAACTTCACGCCGGGCGCCGAATTCCTGTACAGCAACGCCGGCTACTTCCTCCTCGGCGAGATCGTGGCGCGGGTGTCCGGCCGGAGCCTGCGGCAGTTCGCCCACGACGAGTTCTTCGTGCCGCTGGGGATGACCCACACCCACTTCCACGACGACCACAACGAGATCGTGCCCGACCGCGCGACCGGCTACGCGCCCACGTCCACCGGCGACGGCGACGGTTTCCGCATCAACGTGACCACCCTCGACATGGTCGGCGACGGCGGCATCTTCACCTCTGTCGAGGACTGGGTCGCGTGGGACCGCAATCTCACCGAGGGCACGGTCGGCGGCGACGCCTGGCTGGAGCTCATGCACACGCGCGGCGTTCTCAATTCGGGCGACACCATCCCCTACGCCTTCGGCATCACGCACGGCGAGCACCGGGGGCTGGCCACGGTGGGGCACGGGGGTTCGTGGGTGGGCTACCGGGCGGGCATGCAGCGCTATCCCGAGACCGGCCATTCGTTCGTGGCCCTCTGCAACGGCGCGCAGATCGACCCCATGGCGCTTATCGCAAGCACGGCGGAAGTCTACCTGGAGGACAGCATGGCGCCCGCCGCACAAGCCGCGGCGCCGGATGCACAGGCGGAGCCTTCAGAAGAGGATGACGCTCCGCAGGATCGACCCGGCCCCGACATCCCGGACCGCACGCGTTACGCCGGATCCTTCCACAGCCCCGAGTTGAACGCCACCTATCACCTGCGGGAAGAGGGCGGCACCGGGCTCGTGCTTCACGCGGGCCGACTCGACCCGGCCCCGCTGCTCGCGGTCTCCGAAGGCGTCCTCTCCGGCCGGCGCGGCATGACCATCCGCTTTTCGGCGCTGGAAGACGGCCGCTACCAGGCCATGATGGTCGACGCGGGCCGCGTGAAGAACCTGCAGTTCATGCGGGTGGAGGAGTAGGCGCCGGGCCCCTCGCCTGTCCCATCCGAACATGCCAGTGACCCAGGTCGTCTCTGCGGGACCATGAGAATAATTATGACGAATACCCATAATATATTTATGGGTTATATCTAATTTCATCAACCGAGGGCGAGAGTGCGACATAGTGTCTTTCTTCACCGGCATCCGGTGTTCACCGGCGCGGAACTGGCAGCGCATCTCGTCTCGCGAGGCAGAACCGGGCCCAGGGCACCCGCTCTCCGGAGGATGGGAAGAGATATGGCGATCCTTGGAATCCGTGGAGTTCTTCGACCTTGGCGCTGTCCTGAAGTACACCCTGCTGCTCAGGAACGCCACGACCGCGGCGAAGGTGGGCTTCTTCCTGGAGCGGAATCGGGAGGCTCTAATGGTTGACGAGTGCGATCTGACGGTGCTCCGGGACCGGCGGCCCGCACAGCCACACTACATGGAGCCGACCCGACGACAACCGGGGCGCCTGGTGCGCGAGTGGAATCTCGTGGTCCCGACCGATGTCCTGAACCAGTCCTGGAACGAGGTCCGATAGCGACACGCTGCTGGCATGACCAACTTGTCCAGGCCCGACGTTCCCATAACTCTTGAAAGTGATTTGGCCGGGCTCGGTGGACCCGGCCCTTCGAGGCAGCACCGTACCGGAGTATGATGACCGCTACCGCCACCCTGACCGACGATCTCTTCGCGCCCGAAGTCATCGCGGACCCGTACACCTATTTCGGGCGCCTGCGCGAGATCGAACCCGTCCACTGGAACGAGCGCTTCAGCCTCTGGCTCGTGACGGGGTACGACGAGCTGGTGTGGATCCTGCGCCACAACGAACTCTTTTCGTCCGCAGTGATCAGGGACGCAGCCGCGCCGCCGTATCCGCCTGTCGATCCGGCCGACGTGCCCCTCTTCGACGAGATTCGCGACTTCCGCGCGGACCAGCTGGTCGAGAAGGATCGGCCGGAGCACTTCGATCAGCGGAGCGTGGTTCACGGGTACTTCACCCCGAAGGCCATGGAGAAGTGGCGGCCGTTCGTGCGCGCGGCGGTGGAGGAACTGCTGGACGATATCGAGCCGCGGGGCGCGATGGACGTGCTGACCGAACTGGCCGCGCCGCTTCCGGTCCGGATCATCGCCGAGATGATGGGCGTGCCCTATGAGGGCCGCGACCGCCTGCGGGCCATGGCCGACGGGATCCTCTACATCAACCGGGGCGAGCCGTATCGTTTCCGCCCGCTGGTCGAGGCGATCCGCGGCATCGTGGACTATGCGGCGCCGCTGGTCGAGGAGCGGATCGGCGGCGACGGCGACGACTTCATCTCGGTGCTGGCGGGAGGCGAGACGCGCGGAGTGTTCACCCGGCACCAGGTGCTCGTCAACACCGGGCTGCTCCTCTTCGCGGGCCACGAGACCACGATGAACCTGATCTGCAACGGCCTGCTGTCCTTCGTCCGGCACCCGGAGCAGTGGGAGCGGCTTCGCGCCGACCCGGCGGGGATGGCGCGGCTGGCCACCGAGGAGTGCCTGCGCTACGACCCGCCCGTGAAGTCGACGCAGCGGATCGTGGCCGAGGATGTGGACCTGGGAGGCCGCGCGATGCGAAAGGGGCAGCGCATCCGATGGATCATGGCCGCCGCGAACAGGGATCCGAAGGTTTTCTCGCATCCCGACGAGTTCGACATCGGGCGGCAGCCCAACCCGCACCTTTCATTCGGGTCCGGGATCCATTACTGTCTCGGTGCGACGCTGGCGCGCGTGGAGGGGCAGGAGGTCTTCCGGGCTCTCGCGGAGCGGTTCGAGGGGTTCGAACTTGCCGGCGGCCCGATCGAGTACCGGCCCAGCCTTCAGTTCCGGTCCGTCAAATCATTGCCCGTGAGGTGGCCTGGATGAGTACAACGCCGCAGCAGGTCAGCGCGTCGGTCGACCACATGCGCTGCGTCAGCAACGCCATGTGTCTGGCGATCGCTCCGGGCGTCTTCGCCCACAACGAACAGCGGCAATCCGAGGTGGTCGACCCGTCTGGCGGCTCCGCCGAAGACATCATCGAGGCGGCGGAGAACTGTCCAACGTCCGCAATCACCGTCACCGACGCCGTCACGGGTGAGGTACTCTTTCCGTAGGAACCCACGGTGAACCCCTGCGCGCTCGACTGACCATGACCTATTCGACCCCGTCCACAGTCGGCGACGATTCGCCGCCGGACGAGCCCGCCCGCCCCGTCACCGTCCTCGACTTCGCGCGCCGCAAGAAGGCCGGCGAGCCGATCGTGATGATCACCGGCTACGACGCGCTCTTCGCCTCGCTCGTCGACGCCGCCGGGGTGGACGCGATCCTGGTCGGCGACTCGGTGGTGTCGGTGCTGTGCGGCGAGAAGACGACGCTGTCCGCCACGGTCGACCAGATGATCTATCACGGGCGCCTGGTGCGCCGCGGGGCGGAGCGCGCGCTGGTGATCGTGGACATGCCCTTCATGAGCTACCAGGTGTCGCCGGAGGACGCGGTGCGGAACGGCGGCCGCATCCTCAAGGAGACGGGTGCGGGCGCGGTGAAGCTCGAGGGCGGCGCCGACTTCGCGCCCGCGGTCGAGGCGCTCACCAGGGCCGGCATCCCCGTCGTGGGCCACCTGGGTTTCACGCCCCAGTCGGTGCACGCGCTGGGCGGCCACCGGGTCCAGGGCCGCGCCGCGGGAGCGCTCGAGAAGCTCATCCGCGACGCCCGGGCGCTTGAGGCCGCGGGCGCGTTCTCGATCGTCCTGGAGCTGATGCCGGAGCGCATCGCCGAGAAGGTCACCCACGTCCTCTCCATCCCCACGATCGGGATCGGCGCGGGCTCGCACTGCAGCGGGCAGGTGCTGGTGCTTCACGACATGCTCGGGATGAACGAGTCGTTCAACCCCCGATTCCTCAAGCGCTACGCGGAGCTGGGCGCCGAGGTGCGCTCGGCGGTGTCGCGCTATGCGGAAGAGGTGCGCGCGGGCGTGTACCCCGGGCCGGAGCACGTGCACAAGAGCTGAGCCTACCTCGCTCCCGCGATCCGCTCCTCGGCGATCCAGTCGGCCGCCGCCGCCGTGCTGACGCCCAGCTCCTCCGCCATCCCGATCACATGCAGCGTCTGCTCGTAGATGTTTGCGACCTTGGAGTACACCGTGAAGTCCTCGGTCGCCTTGCCCAGCACCTCTTCCTGGCAGCGGATCAGACCGCCCGAATTCACCAGGAAGTCGGGTCCGTAGATGATGCCGCGTTCGGTCAGGGCGTCGCCGTGGCGGGGCTCGGCGAGGATGTTGTTGGCACCGCCCGCGACTGCGGGGCAGCGGAGACGCGGGATTGTGTCGTCGTTGATCACGGCGCCGATGGAGTTGGGTGAGAAGACGTCGCACTCGACATCGTAGATCTCGTCCGGGGCGACGACTTTGGCGTTGAGCTCGCGGGCAGCCTTGCCGAGCACCGAGTCCGCAATGTCGGTCACGGTGAGGCGCGCGCCCGCTTCGTGACAGAAGCGGGCCAGCGCGTAGCCGACGTTGCCGAGGCCCTGGATGGCGATGTGCCGGCCGCCGAAGGCGTCGTTGCCGGTGGTGGCCTTGAGCACCGCGCGAATGCCGCAGCTGACTCCGTACGCCGTCGTGCGCGACGGATCGCCCGCGCCGCCGGCCGACTCGTTCACACAAGCCACGTGCCTGGTGGCGCCGCGGATCACCGCCATGTCGTGCGAGTTGGTCCCGATGTCCTGTCCCGCGATGTACTCGCCGCCCATCTCGTCGATGAACTCGCCGAGCGCGCGCAGCATCGCCGGGTTCTTCTGCGTCCGGGCGTCGGCGATCACGACGGACTTGCCGCCGCCGAGGTTCACGCCGGCGATCGCGGCCTTGTAGGTCATGCCGCGGGCGAGGCGCAGCACGTCGTCCAGCGCCTCTTCATCGGTGGGATAGGGCAGCATGCGCACGCCGCCCAGGGCGGGGCCCAGCGTCGTGTCGTGTATTGAAATAATGGCCCGGAGGCCCGAGTCGTTATCGTTGCAGAAGACGACTTTTTCGTAGTCGTATTCGCCAAGTCGCTGGAACACCTGCATAGGCTCGCGGAACTCCTGTTTCTGGTCCGGTTGTGGGAGTTGGGGCGCACTCGGATCGCCGGGGCGGAGTGCGGCTGGCCTGAGAATCAGCACTGTTAAGCTAAGCCGATTGGGGGATTCCCGCCGGACTGCTTGCGGTTGCCCCGGTCGCGGTCTACGGTACCGTTGCGCAACAGCCATCCGTGCCGGGGCGGCCCAGAGATGCAGCCCGGGCCCAGCCATGGAGAGGTCCCATGTTCAGGCGTCGCCCCGCAGCCAACCGCACAGCCAGCCCGGCTCCTCGCGACTCCCGGTACTCCCCGGGGTTCATCCACGGACTGCTCGTCGCGGTGCTTGCCGCCGGGTGGGCCGCGTCGTCTCTCGAAGCGCAGGAGCAGGAAGATCCTCCGGACCCGGTGGCCGAACTCGTCACCCGTCTGACCCTCGACGAGTACAAGACCACGCTGAAGGGCCTGACGCAGTTCGGGGACCGCCGCCAGGGCACGCAGCGCAACCGCGACGCGGTCGACTGGATCGAGGCCTGGCTGCAGGAAGCGGGCTGCACGAACACCGAACGCGTGCACTACGTGTACGAGCCGGTACGGTTCGCCGACCCGCCGCGTCGCGCACCGGGTCAGGCCGCCCGCCGTCCTCCCCGCCAGGAGAGCGACGACCTCACCACATCGACCGGTGGCCTCGTGGGACGCCGCGGACCCGGCTCCGGCGGCAGCACCATCTTCGGCTACCGGGGCCGCACCGGCGTCAACCGCGGCCTGATGGAGCAGCCCGACGAGCGGATCCGCGAACTCAACCGCGAGGAGCCGGTCGACGGCGAGCGCTCCCAGGTCTTCTGCACCAAGGTCGGCACCACGCGCCCCGACGAGATGTACATCCTCGGTGCGCACATGGACGGCCACGGCGTGAACGAGGCGGTGGACGACGACGGGTCCGGCACGGCGCTGGTCATGGAGCTCGCGCGCATCTTCAGCTCTCCGGACGTGCAGACCGAGCGCTCCATCCGCTTTGCGCTCTGGAACAACGAGGAGACGGGGCTGAACGGCGCGCGGGCGTACGTGGAGCAGCGCCAGGAGCTGCAGGGCGTCGAGGATCCGCCGGGCTCCGGCCGGTATCCCGAGCCCAGGTGGCTGGGGATGATCCAGCACGACATGATGCTCTGGGATCACGGGGCGCCGGGGCCCGACGGGCGGGTCAGCCGCAATCAGCGGCCGGAAGCCGACGTCAACATCGAATTCCAGTGGAACTCGGAGCTGGTCCAGGAGTCGATGAACCTGGCGTTCCACTTCAAGTTCGCAAACGCGCGCTATGCCACCGACTACCCGGCCACGGTGGGCCCGCACATGA
Source organism: Longimicrobiales bacterium (assembly GCA_965211645.1). Classification (GTDB taxonomy): domain Bacteria; phylum Gemmatimonadota; class Gemmatimonadetes; order Longimicrobiales; family Gaopeijiaceae; genus Bin94. The sequence goes on from OZ242947.1 coordinate 3,437,679, forward strand.
CCAACACCGATTCAACGCCCTTCATGAACATCACCCCGGCGATCAGCCTGCGGGAGAACGAGCGGGGCGCGCAGGTCGGCGCCGGGTGGAATCCGAACTGGCACCAGCCCACCGACGTGTGGACCACGTACACGGACGACGATTTCCGTCTCGGGCTGAACGCGGCGCAGACGACGCTGGCCGCGATCGCGCAGCTGACGGGGGCGGGCGTGCGCTAAAGCCTCGCGATTTCGGCTTCCGCCGCGATGTAGCCGAAACCGGCCCAGCCGGACCCTTCCAGGATGCGGCGGAACATCTCTTCGGCCTGCTCCGCGCGCCCGTTGTAGAGGTGCCACGCCGCGACGCCGTAGGCGATCGCGACACCTGAGGGATCCTCGCTCTCCGGGTCCCAGAGTTCGTTCGCGTCGATTTCACCCTTGTACATCAGGAGGAGCTGGTGGTAGCTGGTGTTCTCGATCACGTCCATATCCGCCGTGATCCGCTCCAGGACCGCCGCGGCTTCGTCGTCGCGGCCCAGCCGGCGCAGCGCCATGTACCACCAGTGGGAGATCGCCACGAGCTGGTCGGGGTTCGTGGTCACGGCGAAGTAGTCTTCGTATGACGGCACGGCGGCTTCGAAGTCGCCCTTCAGATAGTGGGCGAGCGCCAGGTGGTAGTGGATGTTCGATTGTAGCGTGCTGGTCGGGATGCCGCGCTCGTTGGGCTGGCCGTCCGGTTCCACCTCGTCCGGCTCACCTGCCACGAGCCCGGCGGCGTGGGACAGATCCTCGATTGCCCGGTCGAACTCGCGCACGCTGATCCAGCGATGCCCGCGGTGACGGTACATGCGCGCGTCTTCGGGGTGCTTGCTAATGCCCTCCGAGAAGACTTCGATCGCGTCGCGGTAGTGGCCCGTGTACCCGATGCGGCGGCCGAGCCAGATGATCGCGTCTGCGTCGTCCGGGTTGGCTTCGTAGTCGGCGCGGGCCGCGTCGATGTCCTCCGCCTGCCGGGCAGCCACATCGGGTGAGGCCTGCGGAGGGTAGAGCGGCTCACCCAGCAGCGAGAAGGCCTCGGCGCCTTCGGGGAGCGCCGGGGCGGCGGCCTCGGGAGCGTCGGTCGGGGCGGCGTCTCCCGAACCGCTCTCGGCGGGACCGCACGCGGTGAACAGGGGGGTCAGGAAAACCGTGGTGGCGAAGATGGTGCGATACATGGGAGTGCCGGGGCTGGGGGGGCGCGGGCGTGTGTGGGACAACAAGGTTGGCGTCCCGGGCCTGCCGGTCAACCACGGCTTTGCGCCGAGCGGACGGGCCGGGTAGACTGGACCGTGACCCATACCGACCTCATCACAGCGAGGCGCGCCGAATGTCGATCGCGAAACTGACCGGAATCTCCCTGTTGGCGGGTGTCCTCGCAGCCAACGGACTCGCCGCACAGACGGGTGTGACCGCCCCCGACGACGTCACCTTCACCCGCGACATCGCGCCCATCATGCAGCGCGGCTGCGTGCGCTGTCACCGTGACAACGGCGTCGCCCCGATGTCCCTCGTCCACTTCGACGAAGTGAAGGACTACGCGAGCCGGATCGTCCGCCGCACGCAGATCCGCGACCGCATGGGCGCGATGCCCCCCTGGTACGTCGAGAAGGATGTCGGCATCCAGCACTTCAAGGACGACATGTCGCTCGACGAGTGGGAGATCGACGCGCTCGACCAGTGGTGGCGCGCCGGAACCCCCGAAGGCGACCCCGCCGACCTCCCGCCCCCGCTCGAGTTCGACGACGAGGTGGTGTGGGTCGCGGGCGAACCCGACCTCATCGTCAAGCTCCCCGAGGTGCTCGTCGAGGGCGACGTTCCCGACTGGTGGGGCGACATCGAGCCCATCCCGACGGGCCTCACCGAAGACCGCTACGTCAAGTCCGTCGAGATCCGCGAGGTCAACGATGTCGGCCGCAACGAAGAGGGCGGACATGAGGGGCGCCACACCGTCGGCGGCCGCTTCGTCGTGCACCACATGATCTGGAGCACCCGCGTGCCCGAAGGCGAAGCAGGCGACGGTCCCTCCTCCACAAGCTGGCCGGTCCACGAAGTCGGCCGCGAGCCCGACCTCTTCGACGAAGACGCCGGCCGCCTCCTCCGGGCAGGCTCCTCGGTCGTCTCGAACTCCCTCCACCTCCACTCGAACGGCCGCGACACCCGCGCCCACCTCGAAATCGGCTTCCGCTTTCACCCGCCCGACTACCAACCCAAGTACCGCCGTGCCTTCTTCGGCCTGGGCAACGCCAGCGACATCGACATCCGCGCCGGCGAATCCGGACAGGAGCTCCACGCCTACCAGGTCCTGAACCAGCACACCAAGATCGTCACCTTCGAGCCCCACCTGCACGCGCCCGGGATGCGCATGTGCCTCGAGGCGATCTGGGGCTTCAACGTCGAGACCATCAACTGCGTCGGCTACGACCACAACTGGGTCCGCGGCTACACCTACGAACAGGACCATCAGCCGCTGCTGCCCCGGGGCACGGTCCTGCACATCATCGGCTACATGGACACCTCCGAGTCCAACCGCAACGTGCCCGACACCCGCAACTGGCAGGGCTCCGGAAACCGCTCGGTCTCCAACATGTTCATCGACCTCGGCATGCGCGTGGCCCTCACCGACGAGCAGTTCGTCGAGGAGATGGCGCTCCGCCGCGAACGCCTCGCACTCGGCCCCAACGACCACGTCATCGGATGTCCGCTCTGCATGGTCATCCCCGCGAACGGCAATCCGAGCTATTACGTGGATGGGGATGGGGGGGCCGGAGGCCAGAGCGACCAGACGGGCAATTCGACGGATGCGAACCGTGGCCGCGGCAATCGGTAGCGGGACGAGAGTAAGGGTCGTGTCGGCAGCACCGCCGAGTCTCCGGCGCCAGGCCGGCATCGCGGTGCGGCCCGGCCGGCTGACCGGCTCCCTTTCGCTCGCGATCGTGCTGCTCGCCGCCGGCTTCGGCCCCCCGGAAGCCGCCGCCCAGACCTACCAGCGCGGCCAGAACGTCGCCCCCGCCTACGAGGGCTGGGAGCGCAACGACGACGGCTCGTTCAGCTTCCTCTTCGGCTACCTGAACCGGAACTGGCTCGAAAAGATCGACGTGCCGGTCGGCGAGCTCAACAGCTTCTCGCCCGGACCCGCCGACCGGGGACAGCCGACCCACTTCCTGCCGCGCCGCAACCGCTTCGTCTTCAAGGTTCGGGTCCCGGCCGACTGGGGCGACCAGGAGCTGGTGTGGACCCTGACCAGCAACGGAGTCACCGAGCGGGCGTATGCGACGCTCCGGCCCGACTACATCGTCGACAATATGGTGATCATGTCGGAGACGGGCGCCCTGGGAGCCGGGTCCAGCAACGCGACGGTGCGAGGCAACCAGCCCCCGACCATCACCCTCGAGGGGCCGGCCGAGCGCGAAGCCAGCGTGGGCGTTCCGGTCACGATCACGGCACTCGTGGAGGACGACGGCCTGTTGCGATCCCGACGCCGACCTCCTCCTCCGCCACCCGAAACGGCCGAGGATTCCGCGCGCGCCGACTCCATCTGGAGCGCCCCGCCGACCTTCAGCCGCAGGCAACTCACGCCGCCGTCGCGAATCACCGTCCAGAAGGTGAACGGTCTGTTCATGTCGTGGTTCCTGTACCGGGGCCGGGACGAAGGGGCATACGGCCTCGAAGCGGATGCCGGGGTCGCCTTCGATCCACCGCAGGTCAAGGTGTGGGAGGACACCCGCACCGGGGCCAACTCACCCTGGTCGCCGCTGTGGGTGCCGCCCGAGCTGCCCGAGGACGGCCGGTGGACGGTCAACGTGACCTTCGACCGCCCGGGGACCTACGTGCTGCGGGGCCGCGCGGACGACGGCGGGCTGCTGGCGGATGTCGAGGTCACGGTTGTAGTGAGGCCGGCGGCGAGCTAGTCCGGGGAGTCGGCAACCCTCGGCAGGATCCCTCCCGGCTCACCGAAGTGGGTCACCAACCCCTGTTCCTCCAGGGAGAGCCCGGGAGACGGCGCGACGAAACAGTCGCGGCTTGACGAATAGTAGAGGCACCCGGCCTCGTCATGCGGTCTTTCGCGAATGAAATCGTCCGCGTCGGCGACGGCGGCCCGCCAAGCCGTCCTGGCTTCGACGAGATCGAAGGGCACGGCAAGGACGAGCGGGGCCACATCCTCGGGTCGGTAGCGACCGCGGCGCTTCAACTGCTCGAGCAGCGATGTCGGATTGAAGCCGGGATCCTTCCCAACCGCTGCCCAGATCATGGCGCCCAGGGGCAGGATGTCCTCGTGCGCCTGCATGATGTCCACGAAATCCCTTATCTCGTCGCGACCAGCGAGCGTCAGCACCTTGTTGATCGCCAGGTCCACCTCGTGCAGCAACAGGCTGCCCGTCTCGTCTTCCACCAGGGGCATGAAACGCCATGCCGAGTCGCGGGCCCAGTCGATCAGCGTTGACTGATCATCAGTGCTGACGAGCGCGCGGATGTGGCCGGGCTGGCTGAGCCGGATCTCGAGGCGGTAGCCAGCTGCCTCCAGCATGCTGCGATCACGCGCGAACGACTCCGCCACGGCCTCGATGGAGTCGTGAAAGAAGTCGATGTCGTCGCTGAAGCGGCGCGATGTCGGAGCAAGATTGAGCGCCGTTCCCCCGGCCAGATAGCCATCGGAATCTCTGGAGCGCGCCAACAACGCCAACACCTCTCGCTGGAGACGGGTCAGCGGCACAATCGCCCCGCCATCCGCCACGCCCTCATGTCTCCGTTCTTCTTGAGCGTCTCGGCCACCCAGTCCACGTCGGCAGGGCCGATTTCCAGATCCTTCCGGTAAGACCAGAAACATGTGGAATGGAACTCGCGATACGCCCGTCGGGCCTCGCGTACCCGTACCATGGCCCGGGCAGTCTCGGGGTCGAGCGAGCGACGGCTCTTCCTGCCCCCTTTCCGGCCGATTTCGGCCAGGTATCTCCGGATGTCGCTTTCCATGCAGACATCATAAGCCGCTTATGTTCTTTTGCATAGGCTTTCTACAGCCTATACCGCGAACACGCCTGCGCCTTCAAACCCTCAGGAGGACGGACAGTCGCTGCACTGACCTGGCGAAGTCCGCCTCGGGGACGCCGGTCAGCAGGCGTACCAGGACGGACGTGTCAATCCCGTAGCGCCGGATCATGGGGCTGCGCACGGAAGGAATGGATATCGAATGCCTCGTATCCGGGTCGCAACTTGCCGCGTAGCGGCGCCAGACGGGAGAGGTCGATTCGGTGCGGGCGAACGACGAAGCCGTCGGGACCTTCCTCCAACTCGAGACGGTCACCGGGCTGCACGCCCATCGCCTCCAACACCCGGGCAGGAAACGTAACCTGGCGCTTCGATGTGATCCTGATCAGCATGGGTCCCCTTCCTGGAGTACTCCTTGCGGCCTATAAGTATCTTTCGCAACCAAACGGAGTCAAAGGCAGGAAAAGGGACTTGAAGTGGGCAATGAGTTCGTGGTGGTTGGCAAAGACGGGACGGTGGTCAAGGTGACCGAGCCGCCTTCGATACGGGAATTCGATAAGATCGTGGCAAAGGCGCGAAAGGATGCGCGGTTTGCCGGGCTACGCGAATCCGATATCGCCGAGGCGATCCGCGCCGTACGTTCGGCGTGAGGGTCGTCGTCGATACCGACCCGTCGGAGGGACGGCTCCTACAACGATGAGCCAGCCGTGAGGCGATGCCTTGATGTATGGTTTAGTTGTCATATTGTAATGTTTTGATGACATATTGAGCCCGCGACAGACGGCCTGGCCAGCGCGATCGCCTCTTCTAGTCTAGTCGAACGCGGCCGGGCTTCCCTCCCAAGTATCCTACACAGCCGATACCGGTCCTGCAGCACCGCCACAGACGCCAGCATCAGCAGGAGCGAATCGAGAGAAGGGCGGTCTTCGGCTGGCAGTGTGGGCAGCCGGTCAAGGAGTTGCGCGACCGCCCGATGGTCCAGAAACGGTACCGAACGCAGGGCCTCCCCGCGCAGGATGTCCTGCAGGAAGTCGTGGAGGGGGCCATCGGTGCCGACCGCCGACGGCGCCATGAACGGGCGCTTCATGCGGTCGTAGACCGGGTCGGGGATGTAGGGGCGCATGGCCTCGCGCAGGAGGTGCTTTTCGCGGGGATGGTGGGCGAGGAGGGAGACGGGGAGGCTGTTCGCGTACTCGAAGAGGTGGTGGTCGAGGAAGGGGAGGCGGACCTCGACGCCGTGCGCCATGTCGAGGCGGTCGGCGGCGAGGTGGTAGTTGGCGAAGAGGGAGTGGAGCCAGAGGTAGAGGAGCCGCCGGGACGGTTCGCGCCGGGAGAGGTCGGCGGTTCGCCGGCAGCGGCGGTAGTAGGCGCGGTAGAGGTCGTATCCGGCGAAGTCGTCGAGGAAGTCGCGGGAGCACACCGCGTGGATATGGCCCAGTCCTCGCGCGAGGCGGGTGAAGAGCGAGGGCGCCGCCGGGAGCAGGAGCGCAAGGCGTGCGAGCCAGGGTGAGGCGGCGGCCAGGCCGGGGTAGTGGCGGGCGGGGGAGCGCAGCAGGGCTGACAGGACGCGGGGGAGTCGGGCCAGAATGCGAGGCAAGTCGCCAAGGCCGGAGCTGGGGGCTGCTCCTGCGCCTGTGCTCGAGGCGGGCCCCGCGGCGGCACCCCGGGCAGCCCCGGCCGCCGCGCGGAGGAACTCGTAGCCGAAGAAGGCCTCGTCGGCACCCTCGCCGGCGAGCACCGACTTGTAGCCGGCGTCGCGGACGCCTCGGCTTAGCAGGTAGCGGGCGGCGCCGTGGGTGTTGTACTGAAGCGTCTCGGCGTGGAACACGGCATCGGCGAAGTGATCGGCCAGGTCGGCGTCCGACGCGGTGACCACGGTGTGGTTCGCTCTGGCCGCCGCGGCCGCTTCGCGGGCCCCGGCGCTTTCGTCGTAATTCCGGCGCTCGAATCCGACCGTGAAGGCGGCGACGGCCTCGTCGGTGCACGATGCGGCCACCCCGAGGACCGCCGACGAGTCCAGCCCGCCGCTCAACAGGCACCCCACAGGTACGGCGGCCACCATGCGCAGGGCGACCGATTCCTCGGTGAGTTCACGGACCCGCTCGATGGCGGCGTCCAGGGTCGGGGTGGGGTGGTGCGCACGCCGGAACGAAGCGGTCCGGGAGCGGCGGGGCGGCAGCGGCAGGTCCCAGTAGCGTTCCAGACGCACGCCGGATCCGTCGGCTTGCAGGAAATGCCCCGGCGGCACCTGGGAGATGCCGCCGAAGAGCGAGATCCTCTCGTCGGGGCAGGCATGGAGTGCGTGGTAGACGCCCCGTGAGTCCCAGGAAGGCGCGATGCCCGCGGCCAACAGGGCCTTGGCCTCGGACGCGAGGTAGAGGCGGCCTTCCTTCTCCGCGTGGAAGAGCGGTTTCAGGCCGAATCGGTCGCGTGCCGCAAAGAGAGCGCCGCGCTCTTCATCCCAAATGACGAACGCAAACTGGCCCCGCAGGTGCTCCAGACAAGCCGGACCCAGGTCCTCGTACAGGTGGAGCGCGATTTCGCTGTCCGAGCGCGTGCGGAAGCGGTGCCCGTTTGCCTCGAGCGACGCGCGGATGCGCCTGTAGTCGTAGAACTGGCCGTTGTGGATGATGTGCAGGCGTCCGTCCTCGCTCGCGATCGGCTGGTGGCCTTCGGGATCGGTGATTGCAAGGAGCGTGTGACCCAGCCCTGCGCGTCCGGACGGGGCGATCCAGACGCCTTCTCCGTCGGGTCCGCGGTGGCGAAGGGCGGCGGTGGCGCGGCGCAGGGCCTGCTCGGGAACCGGGGCGTCGAGGGACAGGATTGCGGCGATTCCACACATCGGCGGGTCAGGCGGGGAGGCCGGGGTCGTCGGGGCCGTCGGGTTCGCCGGGGAACCGAACCATGGCGCGGCCGCCGGCACAGGTGAAGCGCATCAGGGGAAGTTCCTCGCCACGGGTCAGATCGAGGTTGTCCGGGGTGATCCGCTGGACGACGGCGACCGCTTCGATCTCGCCCGCGTCGGGGTGGGCGCGCGCGAATCTGCGGGCGTGCCTTTCCAGCAGCGACCTGCGGACGGCCTCGCGCTTTTCGCCTTCCATCTGCAGCCAGATGTTGTCGAGGAAATAGGATTGGAGGAGGAGGTGCCGCATGCTGTCCGGGAAGAGTTCCCGCGGCTCGAGGGGCTCGGCGCGGGCCGAAGAGAGCTTCCACACTTCGTAGCGGACATGATAGTTGCGCGCATCGACCCAGTCGAAGAGGCGGTAGCTCTGGAAGATGCCCGCGAGCCAGAGGAGTGCGCGCACGGGGTTCGCCCAGCCGCTGCGGGAGTATGGCTGGCCCGGTTTGGGGAGCTGTAGCCAGGCCCTCACGGCCTGCCAGATGCTCATGATCGCCAGGAGGGTGACGAGGACTAGAGCGGCGACTTCCGCTGGACCGTTGCCGGTTGCCGTGGTGGGAGTCTGCGCGGCCGGTTGCAGAGCCGTCTGCACGATCTCCGGCGCGAACGGGATCGCCAGCGCGGCCAGCATCAAGGCGTTGGAGTAGGAAATCTTCAGCGTCGCGATGATGCCTGCGTGGAACACGATGGCGGCCGCCATGAGCGCCCATTTCGCTGTGGAGTTGGTGGGAAGCACGAAGATCAGGACGAACAGCGGCTCCAGGACCAGCGCGGCGTGGGTCACCAGGCGCAGCAGGCTCCGGTAACGGATGGTCCAGAAGTCCGGCGTGCGGGCGATCGCCATCTTCAGCGCGGCGTGCATGGCGGACCCGTTGCGCCACATGGGACTGGAGAACTTGTACAGTCCGGCCACCAGGTAGATCAGCGCCATGTTGGCCATGAAGGCGCGGGGCGCGGCGCCGGGGACGGTCTCGGTGGACCAATCGGCAATGGCCGCGGTCCATGCTCCGGCGGTTGTGACCGCCCCGGCGTCCAGGAGGTCGGGCAGGTTCAAGGTGTGGCCAACGGGAAGCAGAAGCAGCCACAGGCAGAACAGGTGCACGATGCTGTCGTCCAGGTATGCGGCGAGGACGTTCCAGCGATAGGTGGACACGGCGGCCGCGAAGAGGTACGCGGCCGCTGGCCGGGGGTGGTAGCCGACGATGACCAGCACTGCCGCGACGCACGCGCCCAGGTAGACGGCGCGGAAGACCCGACCGGGCATCCCCGGCTGGAACAGACTGATCCGGGTCGGGGGAAAGAGCCGGATGCACAGCCGGTGGTCGATCAGGCCGTCGGGGTCGCTGAAGTCGCTTGCCTCCCGCAGGGCGTTGAGGAAGTAGACGAAGAGGACGCTGCCCGCGAGGACCCGCATGATGTCCAGCGGGAGGGCGTACATGGGGGCTGCGAGCGTGTGCATGATCGGGTCGGGAAATGTAGCAGGAGGCTGTAGCGCGACCATGCATTGCACGCCGTGCCGATGCGCCCGAGCTTGCGCGGTGTGGTCTTCGCAACGGCTAACTTGCACCCTTCCCCCAAAAAATCCGTCAAAAGCGAGGCTTCGATGTCATTCAGGCGACTCTTCGTTTGCGTGGCGGCCGCACTCAGCGCTGCCGTACTGGTCCCGCCGCTTCCCGCTGGCGCACAGCTCTCCGATGTTCGGATGGAGTGGGGCGTGTCGATTCCCGTGCGCGACGGCACCGTACTGCGTGGCACCGTCTACCGCCCGGCGGATCAGGCGGAGCCGTTGCCGGTGATCCTCGGGTTCACGCCGTACATCGCCGATGTGTATCACGGGAAGGCGCGGTACTACGCAAAACGCGGCTACGTATTTGCGGCCGTCGACGTGCGCGGGCGCGGCAACTCCGAGGGCGAGTTCGAGCCTTTCCACGACGCGGACAGGGACGGTCACGATGTCGTCGAGTGGCTCGCGACACAGCCGTGGTCGAACGGGAAGGTAGCCATGTACGGGGCCTCGTACGGCGGATGGGACCAGTGGACGACCGCAAAGGAGCTGCCGCCCAGCCTGGAGTCGATCGTGCCGGCCGCGGCGGCGTACCTGGGCACCGATTTTCCCTTCGTGCACAACGTCTTCGTGCCGTACAACATGACATGGCTGACGTTCACGAGCGGGAACGCGGCGCAGAGCACCATCTTCGGCGACGCGGAGCTGTGGGCCGATGCGTTCAGCGAGCGGTACTTCAACCACCGCCCCTTCGCGGAGCTGGACCGGATCGTCGGCAATCTCACTACGCGCTTCCAGACGTGGATGGAGCACCCCACGCCGGACGAGTACTGGCTGGCCTCCGCGCCCTCTCCGGAACAGCTCGCCGCGATGGACATCCCCATCCTCACGATCACCGGCCACTACGACGGCGACCAGCGCGGCGCGCTCCAGCACTACCGCATGCACATGCGCCACGGCAACGAGGCGGCGAAGGCGCGGCATTACCTGGTGATCGGCCCCTGGAATCACGGCGGCGTCGGCACCTCGGTGGACCAGGTGGGCGGCCTCGAATTCGGTCCCAACGCGCTGCTCCCCCAGGACTCGCTGCGCAAGGCGTGGTACGACTGGACGCTGAAGGACGGCCCGCGTCCCTGGTTCCTCGAGAAGCGCGTGGCGGTGTACATTGCCGGCCGCGACGCCTGGGAGTATGCAGACGCCCTGGAAGAGGTGGCGAACGACGAGCTGGCCTACTACTTCGACTCCGCCGACGGGCGCCCCAACGACGTCTTCCACTCGGGAACGCTGGCGCCGGAGGCCACCGGCAACACGCCCAGCGACTCCTACGTATACGACCCGCTCGACACCCGTCCCGGTGAGCTCGAGGGCCACGAGTCCGGCAACAACCTCTCCCACTTCTTCTGGGGTGAGCAGCCGCTCAGCGAGCACTTCGCGCTGAACATGTTCGGCAACGGCCTCGTGTACCACACCGAGCCCTTCGAGACCGAGACCGATCTCGCGGGGTTCATGGAGTTCGGCGCCTGGATGAGCATGGACGTGCCGGACACCGACTTCATGGTCACCGTCTACGAGATCATGCCGGACGGATCGAGCGTCTTTCTGACGGGCGACATCATGCGCGCCCGCTACCGCAACTCGCGCACCGTCGAGGAGCTGGTGACGCCGGGCGAGGTCAACCTCTACCGCTTCAACGGCTTCCAGTTCTTCGCGCGCCAGGTTGCGAAGGGCAGCCGCCTCCGCCTGATCCTCAATTCGCCCAACTCGGTGTGGCTGCAGAAGAACTACAACAGCGGCGGCCGGGTGACGCACGAGTCGGGGGCGGACGCGCGCACCGCGACGATCACCTTCCACCACGGGGGCGAGTATCAGAGTCGGCTGAGCGTGCCGGTGAGAAGGCGGCCGGTGTCGTAGGATCCTGGTCGGGCGCCAACTCCATGGGCTTGTCGATTGTCATTCGGATCGACAATCTGCAAGCCGTGAGTCACCTATGCTCGCGGTTGACATATTGTCATCAATAGCATATGACTTTATGTCATGCGAACCACGATTCGATTGGACGAACATCTCATGCGGGCGGTGAAGCGTCACGCACTCGAGTCGGGAACGACCGTGACCGCCGTCATTGCGGAGGCGCTGCGGGAACGGCTGGAGCGACACAGGGACCGGGCCTCGCAACCGCCTGCGCCGCTGGAGCTTGCCACCACGGGGGAAGGTGGCCTGCTGCCCGGCGTCGACCTTGACGATTCCGCAACCCTCATGGATCTGATGGAGGACGGCGGTTGATTCTCCCCGACGTCAACGTCCTCGTGTACGCCCATCGCCGGGACGCCCGGGATCACGACCGATATCTCGAATGGCTGGTCGCCGAGGTCGACTCCGACGCGGCCTTCGGGCTGAGTCCGCTGGTTCTCAGTGGATTCATCCGCGTGGTCACGCACCCCAGGGTTTTCAAGGTGCCGAGCACTCTTTCCGATGCGACAAGGTTCGCGGAACAACTCCGCGCGCGGCCCAACTGCATCGAAGTGACACCGGGCGCTCGCCATTGGTCCATCTTCATGCGGCTGTGCCATCAGGCTGCCGCGAAGGGCAACCTCGTCCCCGACGCGTACTTCGCCGCCATGGCGATCGAGAGCGGGTGCGAGTGGGTGACCACCGATCGCGATTTCAGCCGTTTCGAGGGACTGAAATGGCGCCACCCCCTCCCATCGTGTCCGGCGTAGCCGCCTCCTACCCGCCGACCCTGCCGTAGACGCGGAAGTCCAGCCTCGCGTCCATCCCCGGCCCCGTCGTCAGCTCCACCTTCACCGGCTCGCTCAAGCCCCCCGGCGGGAGCCGGTCGTGCGATCCCATCCGCCCCTCGAACGACCATTCGCGGTCCTCGCCGCCAACCGCCCGAAGGCGCACCGGTCCATGCACCATCGCGTCCGACACGTTCCGGAGCTGCACCTCGACGGTTGCCGTGCCACCGGCCGCATCCCAGACGACTGGACCCGTCACCACAAGCAGCTCGCCGGTGATGTCCGTCTCCTCGCCGGCGGGGGCGGCAGGGGCGCTTGCCGTCACTTCCACAGTCGTCGTGAACAGTTCGTCCACCCCGTTCCGGCGGCTGATCCACAGGGGATGAAAGGCGCCGTTGGCGTCCCCCGCGAGACCCAGGTAATGACCGGGCTGGTTTCCGCGCGCGTTGTCGAAGGAGACCTCCAGGCGGGCGTGGCCCAGATCGCCGAAGTACTCCGCCCTGGCATTGCGGCTCTGCTGGGCCATCACAACGGTCATGCGTTGAACCAGGTCCATCTTCGCGATCTCTTCCTCGGTCAGTTCCTTCACGTCAGGGTCGGCCGCGAGGTTGTGGACACGCGCCACGGGGGCGTGGGCCGGCGGCGGACAGGACGGTGCGCTCGCCACCGGGACGTTCGCGGCGAAGGTCTCCCCGCCATCCGACGACGATGTGAAGAAGAGCTCCCAGCAACGGCGCGTCTCGTCGCGGCGCCGGTCGTACCACGCGACGCCCACGACCCCGTCCCGGTTGACCTCGACGACCGGGAGCATGCGGTCGTCGAGCGGGTCGCCAGGCGCGGCCGCGTCGTTGTCATTCAGCCGCATCTGGTCCGACCAGCTCCGCCCGCCGTCGGTGGAGCGCCGGAACCAGATGTCGGAGGTGCCGTCGCTGACCCCGTCCCAGACGACGTAGATGTTGTCGCCGTGCGGCCCGTCCGTACGGTCCCAGATCACGATCGGCAGCGTGAACGCGCTGGTCATCTCGGTCTGCGCGTAGGGCCAGGAGTGTGTGCCGACCCGGAACGCCACCTCCACGTCCGTGAAGGTCTCGCCACCGTCTTCCGACCGCATCGTGAAGAAGGGCATTTCGGCGTTCTTATCGTCGCTCAGCGGGAAGAAATATTGGTAGAAGGTGACGAGAAGCGTACCATCAGAGAGCACGACCGGCTCGGTTGCCACCAGCTTCCCGCCCGGGATGGTCGTCAGGAGCTTCGGCTCGCTCACCGTGTTGCCCCCGTCGTCGAGGGTGTGCAGGAAGAGCTGGAAGTCGTCCCGGATGAACGAGTCGCGCACGTCGTTCCAGACCACGTAGAGGCGGCCGCGGTTGGGACTGTCGCTCCAGTCCGCGGCGATGCGGGCGTGGTCGGGCGGCACGGGGCTGCGCAGACGCGCCGGGCCGGTCCAGGTGGCGCCCTCGTCGTCGGTCGACCACACCATGATCGTGCCGTCGCTGCGCACCGGCTGATCGGGCAGCAGACCGCCCATCGTGTTCGCGCCCACGTAGCAGTACAGGATCCACATCCTGCCGTCGGGGCCGGGCACCACCATCGGGTCGAAGGCGCCGGGCTCGTCGCCGGGCAGCGTGAAGGGCTCCCACGAGACCCCGCCGTTGCGGCTCAGAAAGGACGCGTTGCTCCGCGTGGACAGCGTCAGGGCCATCGCCGGATCCGGAAAGCTCATGCCGCCGGTCTGGGTGACCGCGATCAGGAAGTCGGGGTTGTCCGGACTGGCCGCGATCCAGGGCTCGTTGAACTGGCCGGGGCCGACGCGAAGGTTGGGGCCGACGACGACCTCGGGGGACTGGGCGGTGAGGGGGTTCGGTGCCGTGAGGGCAAGCGCCAGCGCCGCGGGGACGATGAGCAGTCGGCCCGGAGAGACCGTGGAGGGTGCGAGCATCCGGGTGCGAGGGTGCGGTGGCTTCGTCTTCATGGTCCAGTTCCTCGGAAGGTCACGATCGGTTGTCCGAATTCGTGTTGCCGATCACCATGGCGGGTCGCTCCGGCCGAGGCAACCGGGTATCATCCTCCTTCCGCACCAGCGATGTGACATGGTGCTGAACGGCGTCAACAACTGTACGGAGAAAAGTATGCGAGCAGCGTACCTCTGGGCGCTCGCCCCCTGGTTGCTCGTCGCGTGCGCGGACGATGGCGGCGTGACCGTTACCACAGTAGAGGACTGGCACACCGAGGCCGAGTATGAGATCGGCGACCAGGGGCAGGGCGACGCGCTTTTTGGCACCTACCTCGACCTGCTTCCGGCGCCCGACGGGTCCAGGGTCTACGTTTTGGATTCTCAAGCCTCCGAAGTCACGATATGGACACCCGACGGCGAGCTGATCAAGCGGTTGGGCCGGGCGGGTGGCGGACCTGGAGAGTTCCAGATGCCGAGCAGACTCGCCTTCGTCCCGCAGGGCTTCTACGTAAAGGACATGCGCCGGACAACGACTTTCACACTCGACGGTGAACTCGTCGGAACCGACGCCTATCCCCAGGGGGTCGAATTCCACGGATTCCGGGTTCAAATCTGGGACATCTTCAACGATGGCAGCTTCGCGGCCATGCCCCTGCCTGCCTTTCTGGCCGGCTCCTCGACGAGCGATCCGACCGAGGAGCTCCCGATGCTCCGGATTGTGGCAGACGAGGGTGCCTGGCGGGCCGATGAGTTGGCCCGCCTGAGTCTTCAGAATTGGCAAGCATCGATCGAGGTCGAGGAGAGGGAACGTCCAATCCCTCTCAGACAGCCCTGGGTCGCCCCCGACAACTTTGAAGTGGACCATCTGAACGGCAGTGTGGTGGTCAAGCGTGCACTGACAACCAGCCCCGGGTTGCTCGAATTCATCGAAATATCCGTAGCGGGCGACACGCTCTGGGCCCGCAGGATCCAGCTGCCACCCATACCGCTTACGCAGGGACAGATTGAGGCCGAAGTAGAGGAGGAAGCGGCCATGGTCGCCGGGCTCATTGGGGTCGCCAATGCATCTCCAATGCTGAAGAGCAGGATTCGGGCAGCCTGGCACATCCCGGAATACTGGCCCGTGGCCCGCGAAATCCGCCTCATGTCGAACGGCGAGATCTGGTTCGAGTCCCCGGGGAGCCAAACCCCGGTGTGGTATGCCGTCGCCAAGGGAGCGCCCGACGGCCCGATCAAGCGAATCACCGTGCCCGAATCCTTCCAGCCCCTCGACGTCACCACTACCCACATCTGGGGGGTCCGGCGCGACGAACTCGATGTGGGCTATGTTACCGGTTTGCGCCTTCTGCCCGGCCAGTAATCAGCAACAGGTACCCCAATGAACCACGACTACGACGCGATCATCATCGGCGCGGGCGTCATCGGCACCGCAACCGGCTTCGAGCTCGCCAAACGCGGCTACCGCACCCTCAACGTGGACAAGCAGCCGACCGCCGGCTCCGGCTCGACCTGCAACACCTGCGCGATCATCCGCCTGCACTACTCCACGCCGGACGGCTGCGCGATGGCCCGCGAGAGCTACTTCCATTGGCTCGACTGGGGCCGCTACCTGGGCGTCCCCGACGAGATGGGGCTCGCCCAGTACGTCAACACCGGCTGCCTCGTCATCAAGAACGACCGCAACAGGAACCTCGTGAACGTGATGGCCGCGCTCGACGAGCTGCACGTCGCCTACGAGGACCTCAGCGCCGATGGGGTCCGCGCGCGCTTCCCCTGGATCGACACCCGCACCTACGGCCCCCCGGTCACCACCGACGACGACCGCTTCGGCGAGCCCACGGGCGGCCACATCCGCGGCGCCGTCTACATCCCCGAGTCCGGCTACATCGACGATCCCACTTTGGCGTGCCACAACCTGCAGCGGGCAAACGAGGCGCATGGCGGCGAGTATCGTTTCAATGCCGAAGTTGTAGAGGTTCTGAATAGCGACGGCCGCGTCGCTGGAATCCGCCTCGCCGACGGCTCCCGCATCCACGCACCGGTGGTGGTAAATGTTGGCGGACCCCACTCGGCGATCATCAACGCAATGGCCGGCGTTCTCGACGGCATGAACATCAGCACCCGCGCCCTCAAGCAGGAAGTGTGCTACGTCCCGGCCCCCGCCGGCATGGACTACCACCAGCTCGCGCCCCTCATTTCGGACGGCGACATCGGGTGCTACTCGCGGCCGACCACCGGCAACCACATCCTGATCGGCTCCGAGGACCCGCCCTGCGACGTGCTCGAGTGGGTCGAAGATCCCGACGACTACAACACCAACTTCACCCACCAGTGGGAGACCCAGGTAATGCGCGAGGCGCAGCGCCTGAAGGGCCTGGGCATCCCCGGGCAGACGGGCGGGCTGGTCGACCTGTACGACGTCTCCGACGACTGGATCCCGATCTACGACAAGTCCGACCTGCCCGGCTTCTACATGGCCGTTGGCACCTCGGGCAACCAGTTCAAGAACGCGCCGGTGGCGGGCAAGCTAATGGCCGAGCTGATCGAGCAGGTGGAGGGAGGCCGCGACCACGACGCCGACCCCGTGACGATGCCGCTCCCGTACACGCGCAGGACCTGCGACATCGGATTCTTCAGCCGGCGCCGGTCGCTTAACCCGGATTCGTCGTATTCGGTGATCGGGTAGGGAGTGGCCCGACTCCCCGGGGTGCGCCGCTCGGTTAATTGGCTCCGGCTCCGGCGCCTCTGGCGTCCCGCGCCGCTCAGGCGCCACTACGACGTCGTCATCATAGGCGGCGGCATCCACGGTCTCGCGACCGCCTACTACCTCGCGCGCACACACGGCATCCGCGATGTGGCGGTCCTGGAGTCGCACTACATCGGCTTCGGCGGGTCGGGGCGCAACACCGCGATCGTGCGCGCCAACCAGCGCACCGCCGAGAACGTGCGCATCTACGACGAGGGACTGAAGCTGTGGCGCATCCTCACCGACGAACTCGACTTCAACCTCATGTTCTTCAACTGCGGCGGCCTCATGCTGGGCCACAGCGAGGCCGCGGTGAATGAGTACCGGATGCTGGCGAGCACCCACAATCTGCTGGGGGTAAAGTCTGAGCTGCTGGACGCGCAGCAGTGCGGGGAGCTGATTCCGGGGCTCGACATCTCGGACCGCCCCGGGTTCCCGATTCACGGGGGACTGTACCATCCGCCGGGCGGGATCGTGCGGCACGACGCGGTGGTCTGGGGGCTGGCCAAGGGGGCGGCGGCGCACGGCGTGCACATTCACCAGGGGTGCGAGGTGCAGGGCATCGACACGGACGGCGGCCGCGTGACCGGCGTCCAAACCACGCTCGGCGCCATTCGCTGCAACCGCCTCGGGATCATGGCCGGAGGCTACAGCGCCGCCGTGGCCGCGATGCTGGGCATCGAACTGCCGATCCACCCCCTCACGATCCAGGCCATGGTCACCCATCCCATGAAGCCCTTCCTGCACCACGTCTTCAGTTCGGGCGCGTACCACGTCTACGCGAACCAGACGCTGAAGGGCGAGATCGCGACCGGCGCTCACATGGACCCCCAGGTCAACTACACCAACGACGCCACCGCGTACTACCTGAAGCACCAGGCCGAGGCGCTCGTCGACCTCATGCCCGCGCTGCGCGGCGTGCGCTTCATGCGCATCTGGTCCGGCCTCGCCGACATGACGCCGGACATGGCGCCGATCATGGAGGGCCACCTGGGCTACGACGACCTGTACCTCGACGCCGGCTGGGGCTACTTCGGCTTCAAGTCCGGGCCGGTCGCGGGCAAGTACATGGCCGACTACATGGCCACCGGCGAGCGGCCGGAGATCCTCGAGGCGTTTCAGCTGAAACGTTTTCTGGAGGGTCGCTACTCGGGCGAGACGGCGGCCGTCATGAAGTACGGGCACTGGGACTGATGGCGGCGCGGCCATGACCTTTCGACTCACCTGCCCCGTCTGCGGCAAGCGCGACGTGTACGAATTCACCTTCGGAGGACAGGAGCGGGGACCCAGGCCCGAGCAGGCAGGGCTGAGCGCGGAGGAGCACTTCCGCTGGACGCAGTTCCGGATGATCCCGTACGAGCCGCAGGAGGAGTGGTGGTATCACGCCCAGGGGTGCGGCGTGTGGTTCAGGACCACGAGGGATCCGGGGACGAACCGCGAGGTGGAGGGCCGCGATGAGGCACGCTGACGGCCTCGGCGCGAGCGACGACGGTCGCCCGCCGTCCGGCCGCCTGCCGCCCGGCCCCACCTGCCGCGTCGACTTCTCGCGGCCGCGCGACTTCACCTTCCTCGGCCGGGGCGTACGCGGATTCGCAGGCGACACCGTGGCATCCGCGCTCTTCGCCGCCGGCGTGCGGGTCTTCGGCCGGAGCCTCAAGTACCACAGGCCGCGCGGCCTCTACAGCCTGGAGGGCGAGTCGTCGAACACCTTCATGGCGATCGACGGGGTGCCAAACGAATGCGCCGAGACGACTGCGCTCCGGGCGGGGATGTCGGTGCACGCCCAGAATGTGCGAGGAGATCCGAGGACCGACTTCTTCGGCATCATCAATCCCTTCGACCGCCTGATGCCGGCGGGGTTCTACTACCGGCTGTTCCATCGCCCGTATCGCCTCTGGCCCCTCTTCCAGGACGGGCTCCGCCGGATGGCGGGGACCGGGGTGCTGGATCCACGGCGCGACCACCACCGCGACGGGCTGCGCGCCGAGCGCTACATGAACGCGGAGGTCGCGATTGTCGGCGGTGGCGCGGCGGGTATGTCTGCGGCGCTGGCGGCCGCGGAGAGCGGGCTCAGGGTCTGCCTGTTCGAGCGGCGGCCGTGGCTGGGAGGACACTTGGCCTGGCGGGTGCGCGACTTCGAGGGCGAGCCGCTGCACCGGCGGGCGGCGGCGCTGGCATCCCGGGTGCAGGCGGCAGAGAATGTGAAAGTCTTCACAAACTCCCCGGTGACCGGCGTGTGGGGCGAGAACCTTGTGACCGGCTTCACAGTCGGCACCGAGGAAGATCCCTTCAGCGAGTGCCACTGGGAGTGCCGCGCGCAAGCGGTCGTGGTTGCATCGGGGTGCATGGACCGCCCACTCGTCTTCAACCACAACGACCGCCCCGGAGTGATGCAGGCGGGCGCGGCCTGGCGCCTCGCGCGCACCTACGCGGTGAGGCCGGGATGGGCGGCAGTCTTCAGCGTTGGCGACGACCTGAGTCTGGAAGCGGCAGTGGATCTGTCGGATCTCGGGGTGGAGGTCCGGGGCGTCGCCGATGCCCGCGAAGCCGGGCGGCAGGACCCCGAACTGGTCAAGGCGCTCGAGGCGCGGGGCATTCCGGTGCTTCCCGGTTGGGCGGTCTCGCGCGCCATGGGCCGCAGGCGGGTGCGGGCGTGCGAAATACGACCGCTGAACGGCGGCGGCTCCAGTCATTTCCAGTGCGACCTCCTCGTCGCCAACGCGGGAATGCAGCCCCGCATCGGGGCGCTCGCCACGGCCAAGGCCAGGCTCGCCTACTGCACGCACACCCACAGCTACCAGCCGGTCGAGCTGCCACCGGGCGTCTTCGCGGCCGGGAGCATGACCGGCCTTCGTGACCCGCGATCCATCGAGGCGTCGGGGAGGCTCGCCGGGTACCGCGCCGCGGGTCCGTCCGACGCTGCAACCACCGCCCGACGCACAGCCGACGCCCTCCCCGGCCCCGTCGCCGGCTGCGACATTCGCCACGGCCCCGGGATCGGCCGCGGCGCCAAGGCCTTCGTGGACCTCGACGAGGACGGCACCTACAAGAACGTCAAGGAATCCGCCGCGCAGGGCTTCGACGTGCCCGAACTCGCCAAGCGCTTCGGCGGATTCGGCCTGGGGCCGGGACAGTACCGCGTCACCGGACAGAACCTGGCCATGATCATGGCCGACCTGAGGGGCGACCCGGTCGAAACCGCCACCCCGACCACCGTAAGGCCCCCACTCGTCCCTCCCAGCCTCGCCACGCTGGCAGGACCCGGCCACGACGTGCACAAACGCACCCCTCTGCACGCCGAGCAGGCCGCGCACGGCGCCATCTTCCGCCGCGCCGGCCCCTGGACGCGCGCCCGCTACTTCTCCAGCGACCTCACCTGCCGCGACGAGATCCGCAACGTCCGCAACAACGTCGGCATCCTCGACAGCTCGCCGCTCGGCAAGTTCCGCATCTTCGGCCCCGGCGCCCTCAACGCACTCCAGCGCGTGTACATCTCCGACATGCGCAAGACCCGCCCCGGCCGCTGCAAGTACTCGGCGATGTGCAACGACATGGGGCAGCTCGTCGACGACGGCGTTGTCATCAAGGAAGGCGACAGCGACTACTACTTCACCACCAGCTCCGGCCGCGCCGGCGCCACCGTCGAGTGGTTCCGCTTCCACACCCGCCACGACGGCTGGGACTACAACCTCGTCAACCTCACCGACGTGCTGGGCTCGCTGAACATCGCGGGGCCCAACGCCCGCGAGGTGCTCCAGCGAGTCACCGGCGACGACGTCTCGAACGAAGCCTTCCCGTACATGGCCTGCAGGCGCATCACCGTCGGCGACGGCGTCGAGGCGCGCTGTCTGCGGCTGGGCTTCGTGGGCGAATTGTCATACGAACTGCACGCCCCGTCCAGCTACTGCCGGTACCTGTGGGACCTCCTCATGGAAGCCGGCGACGAGCTCGGCATCCAGCCGTTCGGTCTGGAGGCCCAATACTGCCTGCGCGCCGAGAAGGGCCACGTCATCATCGGGGCCGAATCCGAGGCGCGGGTCACACTCACCGACATCGGCATGGGCTGGATGTGGGACCGCACCGACACCGCGTCGAAGAAGGTCGGCGCCCCCGCGCTCCGTGCCTGCGAACAGCAGCCGGGCCGCTTGAAGCTGGTAGGCTTCCGGGTCGGCGAAGGGCAGGGGGCGACCGGCGGCGGCGAGTCTCCCCACGACGGCAAGTCTCCTCGCGATGGGGCGGTGGTCGTCCACGGCGGCGAGGTCGTCGGCTACGTTTGCACCACGCGCCGCAGCGAAACGCTCGGGTGGCAGTACGGAATGGCGCTGGTGCGCGACGGACATGCCGCGATGGGCGCCACCATCTCTCTCCAGGAAGAGCAGAAGCCGGGGCAGAGGGCGACGTTTTCCGCCACGGTGACATCGCCGCACTTCCATGACCCCAAGGGCACAAGGTTGCGTGCATGAGGACCCAGACGACCGCACGGCCCCGACCCGCACCCCGCTGCTCCCCGGTGTCCTTCGGCGCGACGCCCGCGGCCACCGAGTCACGCGAAGGCTGGACCGTGACGCTGCGCTACGAGGGCGAGGACGGCCACCCGGGCCCGTTCCTCGTCGACCTCTCCCACCGCCCCCGCTGGGACTACCAGGACAGCCGCGTCACGACCCATCGGCCCATGGGACTGCCCGTTCCGGAACGCTTCGGCGGGGTCGGCGTGCACGGCCCCCTCGTCATCAACCGCATGAACCGCACCCAGGTCGCGATCTGGCACCTCGGCGAAGGACCGCCGCTGCCCATGCCGCCCGAGCCCGGCTTCACAGACACCGGCGACGGCCACTGCATGCTTGCTCTCGTGGGCGCGGGCGTCCCGGAGGTTCTGGAGCACCTCACCCCACTCGACCTCTTCGATCCGGCCCGCGCCACCCCCTTCCTCACCCAGGGACCGATCCTGCACGTCCCCTGCCAGGTGGTCACCTTCGCGACCGACCTCGTCGTGATGACGCTCGCGCGCGGCTACGGAGAGACGTTTGCCGAGGCGTCGCTGGAATCGGGCGCGATCGCTGGGCTGCGGGCGGGGGGGGAGAGGGTGTTCAATCAGGCGTTTTCGCAGGCGAAGCGTTTCAGCTGGAACGTCCCGCCCGGCGATTCTGGTTGAATGGACAGCCACTACGGCTTCGAATTAGTAAACCAAGTGGCTTAGTATCTATCAAATGCCCGGCAAGAAAACAAGTCTTTGTGCGCCAACGCCTTACGGGAATAGCAGGCGGTCTCTTGCATTCTCAGTCAAGAAAAGCCAGGTGCAAACCAATGATGTACGGCAAGCATTCGGAGCGCGTCGTCACGATCCGTTGCTGGCCGAATACGGCCCATCCAAGCCCTCCCGATCAAACAACGATCAAGCGAATACCAGTCAAAAAGGAAAGTTGTTGCAACTCAATGACTTACGAGTTTCGAACGTCACTTGGCGGGTTTCCAGTCAAATAAAGTCGGAGCAATCGAATCGGCGAAGCGGATTGCGGGCCCATCGGTTCCGGGCGGGTCGGTGGTCAGGAGCGCACCCAAACGGGCAGATACTGTCGCATGCGGCGACCTGTCGTCGGATCCGCGATTACGATCAGTCCCTCCTCCACGGCCTCAGCGAGAATCCGGGAAACCATCGCAACGTTCCGGTCGGCAATCCCGAAACGCGCCCGCAGGGACGAGTTCGTCATGGGCTTCTGGGTCACGTAGCGGAGGCAGGCGTGCATGTAGCAAGCGTGGAGACGCTCCCGACGGTCCATTTCGCGGAATGGCTTGTGGGCGAAGAGTAGAGCCCGCGTGGATCCTGGCGGCGTCTCGAACACGGGCGCTGGTAGTTCGTAGGCTTCCACGGCGTCAACGACCTTGCCGATGCCGGTTCCTCGCTCCTCGCAGATGTTCAGTCGACGCATGAGGCGCGCGAGCTTTTCGTTACGCGAACGGGGTTGCGAGTCCAGAAAACGCTTTGTGTCGATCAGCGGCTCCCCGGGATTGCTGATCTCAAGGCGCCGGTCGAATATCTCGATCATCGGACCCGCACCGGTGATCGAAAAGTCCTGGTGAATCAAGGCGTTGGCTACAAGTTCGCGGATCGCGACCGGAGGGAACATCGGCACTTCGCGACGGAACGCCGGTCCCAGCACCTCGTTGGACGGCGTCCAGGCGCGGACGTGGCTTACCAGACCATTGAAGCCGCTCGCGTAGCCTTTGCTCCCCTCTATTTCTCGCTCGGCATTCGTGCGCCCGGAGCCACGGTAACGAATCAGGCGCACGGCCTTCCGCTCGAGGCTGGGGAACTCGGCTAGCCTGCGGGCGAAGAGAACAGCGCCCAGATTCGTGATGTCGTAGCCGTCGGCCTGGTTCGGTCTGATCAGCCGGTCCTGGGCCAGAGCTTCCAATATGGCGTCGCGTCCGTCCGCAGGCGGTAGTCCGAGAAGCTGAAAATAGGTCGGGTAGTCCAAGGCCTGAAGGGTGTCTCTGCCAGCAAGGTGCCGAGCCGCGATGCCGTCTTCAAACGCGGAGTCCAAGAGGAGGCGCCAGAGCCTCTTCTGCTTGGACGGATGGTCTCGCAGCTTCCGTGTCGAGCTGCCGATGCGGATGAATTCGGTGCCTCGGAAGGCCACTGGCTGGCTTGACGCCCGCTCAACCGTAAGCAGGACGATCCGTGATCCGTCCACCTCGACTCTCTCAAAGCGGAAGTGGACCTGCGGCTGCAGGGACGCCGCCAGCCAAGGCTCGATCAGTTCGTTCCCCTTCCTGGTGTTACCTGGAAAAAAGTCCGTTCCCACGAGATCGTGAGTGCTGTTCTTCACGCCCCAGAGGACATAGCCGCACGATTGGCCATGCAGCACGGCCGAGTTGGCCAGAGCCGATATTTACTGGCCAATCAACTCCGGCTTCTTGTAGTTCCCCTTGAACTCCACCCACTCCGTCTCGTGGGGAAGGGCGCAGAGCCGACGAACCAGATCGATCTGGTAGCGGGATGAGCGAGCGTGCATCAGCGGGGGCGGCTTTCCACTTGGGGCAATTGCCGTGTTCGGGTGCGATTCCCATTCTAGCGAGGAACGGATGCATTCGGCCATTCAGAGCGGTCAGGGAAACGAAATAATAAATAACATAGTTTAGTAACAATCAAACACCAGTCAAATAAACAAGTAATTGCAGGACAACGGGTTACAGGTTTTGGGCGCGATTTGGCGGGTTCCCGATCAAACAAACTGGAGGTAATTCGCGCGATCTGGGGGCCCGGACCCGGAATCGGCGGGGGGTCGTCCTCGCTCGGCTGTTGGAGTCCAGCCTACGGAACCACCTCCCGCCCCCTCCCCGTCAGCCCCAGCAGGTGCTCCTGGAAATACCGCCGCCTCGCCGCATCCGTGAACTCCGCGCTCTGCCCGGTGAACCAGTGCGGCTGCTCGGGCACCACGATGAGGTCATGCGGCTTCCCCGCCCGGATCAGCGCCTCGACCAGCTTCATCGTGGCCGAGAAGGTGGCGTTGACGTCGCTCGTCCCGTGGATCAGCAGCAGCTTTGCCTTGAGCTGGTCGGCCAGGCGCAGGCTTGAACCGTACTCGTAACCGTCGGGGTTCTCCCAGGGCCGGTCCATGTAGGGCTCGATCGCCCACGCGTTCTGGTCGTGGATGTCGTAGACGCCGTTCACCGCCACGCCGACGTCGTAGAAGTCGGGCTCGAGGACGAGCGCGCGCACGGTCATGTAGCCGCCCCATGAACCGCCGTGGATTCCGACGCGGTCGAGGTCCATCCAGGGCCGGGCGGCGGCGGCGTTCTCCATCGCGGCGCGGTGGTCCGGGATCTCGTTGCGCCCGAAGTTGCGGTACGCCACGTCCTGGTAGGCCTTGCCGCGCTCCGTAGTGCCGCGCCCGTCGACCATGAACACGACGAACCCCAGCTGCGCCAACGCCGCCTGGCTCAGACCGCGCCCGTCGGTGAAGGTCTTCGGCACCCAGCTGATGAAGGGACCGTTGTAGATGTAGTCGATGACCGGGTACTTCCGGGCCGGGTCGAAGTCGTGCGGCTTGTAGATCACCCCGTAGAGGTCGGTCTCGTCGTCGGCTGCCTTCACGACGAACTCCTCGGGCGGGATCCAGCCGAGTTCGTCCAGCGCGCTCACGTCCGCCTCGGTCACGACGTAAACGAACTCGCCGTCGGCCGTGCGCACCTCGGTGCGGGGCGGACGACTCGTACTCGAATGCGTGTCGACGATGTAGGCGCCGCTCGGCGACACCGTGGCGCTGTGCTGACCCTCTCCCTCGGTGACGCGCACCACCTCGCCGCCGTCGAGCGAGACCCGGTACAGGTGTGTGTCGTACGGCCTCTCTTCCTCCATGTGACCGGCGAAGTAGACAAAGCCCGCGGCCTCGTCGACGTGAACGATCCCGAGCACCGGCCACTCGCCCTCGGTCAGCCTGCGGATGAGCCCGCCGTCCATGCCGTAGAGGTAGAGGTGGTCCCAGCCGTCGCGCTCGCTGATCCAGAGGAAGCGCTCGCCATCCGCCAGCGGGCGGGCCAGGGCGCGCCACGACGGCGTCGTCCCGATCCCCTTGATGAAGGTGGGCTGCGTCTCTTCGAGTACGACGCGGGTTTCGCCCGTCGCGGGGTTGGCGGCGACGAGGTGCAGCGTCTGGTAGCTCCTGAGCATCCGCAGGAAGAGGTATTCCGACCCATCGGGGAGCCACCCGACCGGGCTGAGGATCTGCTCGTCCTCGCCGACATCGATCTGGACCGCCCGGCGGCCGACGACGTCCACGACGTGCAGTTCCTGGCGCGGCATCGGATTCCCGGCCTTCGCGTAAGGCGCGTACTCGACCTCCTCGGTCTGCTTGAGCCAATGCAGGATCGGCACCCGCTCCATCAGCCGGCTGTCTTCCCTGGTGGCGACGACCCGCCCCCCGTCCGGAGCCCACCTCGCCCCCTCGACGCTCCACGCGTAGCCCTCCTCGCCATCCTCCACGACCGGATGCTCGCGGCCGTCGAAGGTCGCCCGCACCCAGAGCCCGTGGTCCTTCTCGGTCAGCAGCCAGCGGCCGTCGGGCGAGGGCACCTCCATCACCGCGGGGGCCCCGCTCGTGAACCCCTCGCGCACCACCCGGGGAGTCGCCCGCGCGGCAGCCTCGGCCTCGACCGCCGGCCGGGCACTCACCGAGTAGTCGTCCAGGTCGAGCTCGAAACCGCGGTCCTCGACCGTAAACCGCACCCGCCGCTCGCCCTCGCCGGCGAAGGTGAAGCTGTCGAAAGGCAGCCCCCGGTACGGCGGCTCGTGTCCCAGCACAGGGGTCAACGCGGCCCGCAGACGCTCGGTGTCGAACAACGGCTCGGTCGCGCGAGCCTCCGGATCCGTCCGGTAGATCACGGTCTGGTCGGGCTGCCCCTCGGCGAACCAGAAGCTCTGCCCGTCGGCCATCCAGTTGACGGCGCACGCGGCTCCTCCCAGCGGCCCGATGTCCGGGCAGATCACCCCGCCCTCGATCAGGCTCGGGATCTGCATGTAGCGGGCGTACATCTCGTCCCGCTCGGGGTCGAGGGACTCCTGGGCGGCGGCGGTCGCCGGCGCGAGGACGCTGAAAAGAGTGAGGAAGCAGGCGGCGAGGCGCATGGCCGGACTCCAGGTGGATTGCAAACGTCAGGGAGGGACTGGCTTGGGACCCAGACCGAAGTCACTATATCGGCGACGTGGCCGCTCAACCAGCCACGGCCCCACACACTCGCGCCTGCATGACAGCCCCCGAGGTCACAATGCCCAAGTTGCTTCGCACACTCCCGCACACCACGGCCGCGCTCGCCCTCTTGGCCGCTGCCTCCCACCTGCCCCTGTCCAATCCGCCCCTCGCCGCCCAGCAGGTCACCGAAAGCGCCTACGCCCGCGCCGAGCAATTCCTCCCCTGGAACGCGTCCAACCTGATCTCCGGCGACCAGGTCGTGCCCGAGTTCTTCGACGGCGACCGCTTCTGGTTCCGCAGCCGCACCGACTCCGGCCACGAGTTCGTCGTTGTGGACCCCGCCGCCGCCACCCGCCAGCCCGCCTTCGACCACGCGCGCCTCGCGGCCGCCCTGTCGCTCGCCGCCGACACCGCCTACGAAGGCCGCGCCCTCCCCTTCGAAGAGTTCGACTTCGTGGACGGCACCGGCGCCATCCGCTTCCAGGTCGCCGACTCCGTGCAGTGGACCTGCGACATCGGCGCCTACACCTGCACCGGACCCACCAACGCCACCGCGCCCTCCGACGCCGACCGCCCATCCCCCGACGGCCGCTGGATTGCCTTCGCCCGCGACGAAAACCTCTGGGTGCGCGACGCCGCCAGCGACGAGGAAACCCAGCTCACCCACGACGGCGAAACCGACTTCGGCTACGGCGCCATCCCCGAAGGCTGCTGCCAGGAGATCACCAGCCGCCGCGCGAACCGCGAGCGCTCTCCCGTCCTCCAGTGGTCCCCGGACTCACGCCGCATCGCCACCCACCGCTACGACGAACGCGAAGTCGGGCGCTTCCACCTCATCGAAGCCACCGATCGACGCCCGATCCTGCACTCCTGGGCCTACGCCCTCCCCGGCGACTCCATCATCCCCACCTCCGAACTGTGGATCCTCGACGCGGAGGCCGGCACCTCGGTCCGCGCCGACATCCCGCCCCAGCCGGGCAACTTCGCCCGCGGCGACACCGCCTTCGCCGACGTCCAGTGGACCGCCGACGGCAGCCACGTCTTCTACACCCACCGCAGCCGGGATTTCAAGAGCTACAAACTCTTCCGCGTGGACGCCGCCACCGGCAGCGCGACCGAGCTGCTCGAAGAGACCGGGCCGACCTACGTCGAACTCAACAACTTCACCTCGTTCCCGCCCGCCTGGCAGGTGCTCGGCAACGGCTCCGAATTCCTCTGGTGGTCGGAGCGGGACGGCTTCGGGCACCTCTACCTCTACGACGGCGACGGAAACCTCAAGAACCAGGTCACCTCCGGCCCCTGGCTCGTAGCGCAGCTCCTGCAGGTGGACGAAGCCTCGCGCACCGTCTACTTCACCGCGGTCGGCCGCGAAGAGGGACGCCACCCCTACCACCTCCACCTCTACCGCGTCGGCCTGGACGGCTCCGGCCTCCAGCTCCTCAGCGCCGAGGACGCGGTGCACCAGATCACCCCCACCCCGTCGGGCACGTACTTCGTCGACCAGTACTCCACCCCCGAGACCGCCCCCACCACCGTCGTCCGCGACCGCTCCGGCCGCACCGTCCAGACCATCGAAACCGCCGACATCTCCCGCCTCGAAGAAGCCGGCTGGATCCCCCCCGTCCCCTTCGAAGCCAAGGGCCGCGACGGCACCACCAGCGTCTACGGCCTCCTCTGGTTCCCCTCCGACTTCGACCCCGAAGCCAGCTACCCGGTCGTCGACTACATCTATCCCGGCCCCCAGATCGGCGCCGTCACCCGCTACGACTTCTCCGCCTCCGGCCGCGGCAACGGCCGCGCGCTCGCCGAACTCGGTTTCATCGTCTTCGCCGTCGACGCCTTCGGCACCCCGCTCCGCTCCAAGGCCTTCCACGACGCCTACTACGGGAACATGGGCGACAACGGCATCCCCGATCATATCTCCGCCCTCAAGGAACTCGCCGGGCGCCACCCCCAGATGGACCTCGACCGCGTCGGCATCTTCGGCCACTCGGGCGGCGGCTTCTCGTCGACCGACGCGATCCTGCGCTGGCCCGACTTCTTCAAGGTGGCGGTCTCGGGCGCCGGCAATCACGACAACCGCGGCTATCACTTCCCCTGGGGCGAGAAGTACCAGGGCCTGCTCGTCGAGAACCCGGACGGAACCGACAGCTTCGACAGCCAGGCCAACCAGAACATCGCCGCCAACCTCAAGGGCAAGCTCCTGCTCCACTACGGCACCCTCGACGACAACGTCCACCCCAACATGACCGTCCGCGTGATCGACGAGCTCATCCGCCACAACAAGGACTTCGACATGTTCGTGCTGCCGAACCGCAACCACGGCTACGCGAACGAGCCCTACGTGGTGCGCCGGACCTGGGACTACTTCATCGAGCACCTGCGCGGCGAGACCCCGCCGACGGAGTACAGGATCACAGGGCCGGAGGGTTGAGAGGATTGAAGTGAGAGCGACGTTGGTCGGCCCGGCGGGCCAGCTCGTTACTGTTTGACGGGTCTCGGGCGAGGCCACGGGTGGAAGGAGTGGGCTGTCGGCCCGGCTACCCCGGCTGCGCCTGGCCGCGATGATTGCTCTGGCTGATCGGTTCTGTTAGGGTAGACCAGAGTAAATTCGTCTACCATTCATCGACCGGAGGCCACGATGGGCCTCAATATCAAGAACGACGAGACGTGTCGGCTTGCTGGCCAATTGGCTCGGCTGACCGGCGAGACGAAGACGGGTGCAATCACGGTGGCGTTGCGCGAACGTCTCGAACGCGAGCACAGAAGACGCAGCGTGGAGACCCGCGCCCATGAACTGCGCGCCATAGCAGAACGCTGTGCCAGGCTGATGGGGCCGGGCCCATCGGCCGCGGAGCACGGCGACATGCTATACGATGAGCGGGGTCTTCCCAAGTGATTGTGGACAGCTCCGCGGTGCTCGCGGTTCTGAACCGGGAAGCCGACGCAGAGCGCTATCTGGCTGCGATCCTGACGGCGGCACCCTGCCGGATGTCGGTCGCCAACATGTTGGAGACGTCGATCGTGGTCGAAAGCCGCGGGGGGGCGGATGCGGGCGAGGGACTCGATGCGTTTATCGAACTCGCCGGGATCGAACCGGTCGCGGTAACGACCGAGCAGCTTGCGGCAGCACGTCAGGCGTGGCGGCGTTTTGGCAAAGGCAGGCATCCCGCAGCGCTGAACTTCGGAGACTGCTTCGCGTATGCGCTCGCCCGCGTCAGTGGAGAGACGTTGCTATACAAGGGCAACGATTTCACCCGCACCGACGTCCCGGCAACGGAGCTGCCTTTCCACGCCGATGATGACGCCTAAAGAATGTAAACCAAACATGACAATATGTCATGCTGGCATTACATTGTGGGCGGGTGAGCAAAGCGGCCCAGCCCGGATGCATCGCGGCCCGTTCAGCTTGTCGGCCTAGCGGACGCCCTGCGGCAACCCGTCGCTGACCATTACCTCAGTGTTTCCATCGAGAAGATTCAGGCCGCCGCTCCAGTTGCGCAAAATGGCCCGCACCTGCCCGCTCGCACGGTCCGTGATGATCGCCATCGGGCTGGTGCTGGAGGGCCCCAGCGTGAACTCGCCCTCGGGTCCCGACAGGACCACCCGCTCCAGCACGCCGTTCAACTCCGCGTCGTAGGGCACGGCAAAGAGAAAGTCCCCACCGCCGTACTCCAGCGGGGTCGGGGTGAAGTCGAACGAGAAAACGACGCGGCCGCCGGGGCCGAACCCTGCCAGACGGTAGGGGCCTTCCTCCGCCGGCAGGACGGGCTGCGTCTCGATCAGGAAGGCCGGCTCAAGCACCAGTTCACCGTTGACCGCCCTTCCGCGCAGCATCAGCGTCTGCTCGGCAGGCCGCCGATCCACCGGATTTGCCCCACTCCGCCCGATCTCGGTCCGAATCCGGAAGTTCAACGCCTTCTCGAAGCTGTAGTCGCTGACCCAGCTCGGATCGCAATACCCCATCAGGTCCTTGAACTGATCGGGATCGACGATTCCTCCGCCGGCCGGATTGTATCCCCAGACCCCGGTGCTGCCGTCCCTGTAGGGGAAGCGCGGGTCCGGTCCTCCCGCGCCGCCGCAGGGCGCATGGCGCAGGCTCATGTTGTGCCCCACTTCGTGCGCAAAGGTCTCGTCCTGACTCAGCCCGATGCTGACCGGCCCACCGATGAAGCCCAGCCCCACGATCCCCGTGAGGTTGGCACGGTGGAAGGCTCCGTAGTAGTAGCCTCTGCCGTTCTCCATGGTCCGCAGTGCCCTGATGTCGCTGATGAGCTGCAGCCAGCCGTCGAAGGTGCCGAGGTCGACCGACGTGTAGAACGGCTCGTGCATCGTCAGGTGCATCTCGCCGATCGGCAGAACACTGCGCGCGAACTGGAGCCATTCGCTCTCCGCCGTCATGTCCTGCGCCCAGATGCGGATCTGCTCGCGGGGATCGGTCGCGGCGATCACCGGCACCAGGGTCTGAAAGTGCACGGGAAGCTCGACCACGTTGAGGGCCAGCGTGCCCTCCGCGGGGACCGTGAACTCGCTGCCCGGCCTGAGGGGCACCAACCCCTCGGGATCCATCGCGACGGACAGTTCTATGCCCGGCCGGATCACCTCACCGGGGATCTCGGCGTTGAACGACTGCAGGCGCCACTTCTCGTCCACCATGTCGGGGATTACATGGGGCGGGCCCATGTCGGCCTTATGGACCAGTCCTCCGTGCAGCAGGAAGTTCGCGTAGGCCCGGGGTTCGTAGTAGCTGACCTCGTCGCCCGTAACGAACACGCGCAGGAGCGCCTTGCGTCCCGCGATCAGGGGAACGGTGCCGTCGAGGCGCTGGATGGCCTGGTTGAGGTACACGGCGGGCGCCGTCAGCCGGACGCTGCTCGGGCTGATCAGGAGCGTGGTGCGGGTGAGCAGTCCCGCCGAACGCGCGCCGATCCTCGCTTCGCCGTTGTCGAGCGCCGTGAAGCCGCCACCCGGGGTGAACTCCACCATCGACGGATCGGCAACCTCCCACTCGGCGGGGGCCCACGACGGCGGCCCGGGAATGACCTGCCCGTCTTCGTCGAACACGGTCACGGTGAACTCCCCCACATCCCCGACCTTGACGCGGGCGTCCTCCGGAGAGATCGCAATCGAATGCGGGATCTGATTCGGCTCGAGGGCGAGGTCGGCGCACGCGGCTGCGACGGCGATCCCGGTCACATACACGAGCCCGGTCAGAGACCTGTGCCCGGTCAGAAGCCCGGGCGCTCGCTGCCAGCTTTGCATTGGAGCGGCCTTCCCGTTGATCGCTGCGGCGTACAGGTGGTTAAACTCCTTTACGCATAAATCACCCGCCAGCCCGGCGAAAGGTCCAGCCGCCGTACAACAGGCTCTGGTAGAAGCGCCGCGGTTGAATCAAACCGGCCGCCCGCGCCAGTTCCACGACCCGCTCCGGCGAGGCGAAGTGAATCCCGTGGCGAATCCGCTCGGCGAACTCGGACCTTTCCGCCCCGGTCATGCCCCGGATCTTCCAGTAGCGCCGCCAGGCGGGCATGTAGCGCTCGTGCTCCTCCGAGCCGGGGTCGCCGTGCAGGTCGAAGAAGACGAAGACGCCGCCGGGCTTGAGCCGCCGCGCGATGTCCGCAAAGAGTCCGGCCTTGCTGCCATCGTCGGGCACGAAGTGGAGGACGTTGATGAGGGTGGCCGCGTCAAAGCGGGGTACGAGCGGCACGTCGGAGGCGTATCCGTGCTGGCAGGTGATCCCGTCGGCGAGGTCGGCGCCAGCCACCCGCCGCCTGGCCAGCTCCAGCATCTGGCCGGCGGGATCGACGCCGTGCAGCCGCAGATCGGGACGGATGCGCTTGAAGGTGACGAGCTCGATCCCCGTGCCGCACCCGACGACGAGCACGCGCGCCCCGGGCGGCAGGTCGGGGTCGATGAGCGCGCCGATCATGGGGAACAGCGTGTCGTATCCCGGAATCACGCGCCGGGCGAGGGCCTCGTAGCCCTCTCCGTAGACGCCGTCGAAGTCGAAGGCTTCCTCGTGCAATCTGTCCACGGACTGCTCAGGTTGAAGTGGCGCCCAGGCCGGAGGTCCACGGCCGGTGGCATCGGGAGTCTTCCAGGCTCAGGATTGAATAGGGATGATCAAAAGATGACCGATCGACCGGGATGCAGGGTAGGACCGCCGCGGGCCGGAGGGGATCTCGCGACCCCCTCGCGATCGGACCCCACGACGTGCTCACGGCGGGATTTCGTGAAGACCGCCCCCGCGGCGGGAGCGTTGCTCGCCTACGGCCCCCAATCCCCCGGCCGCCCCCAGCCCCCCACCGTCGACGGCGACCGCCTCAACGCCATGCTCGCCGACTTCCGCCGGTTCGGCGGCGGGCCCGACGGCGGCACCACGCGCCTCGCCTACAGCGACGACGACCTCGCCTGCCGGGACTACTGCGCCGACGTCATGGAGCGCGCCGGCCTCGAGGTCTCCATCGACCTCGCCGGCAACCTGATCGGCCGACGGCCCGGCACCGACCCCGCCGCCCTGCCCATCATCACCGGGTCGCACATCGACACCGTACCGGCGGGCGGCAGCTACGACGGCCACGTCGGATCGGCCGCCGCGATCGAGGTCGCGCTCACCCTGCGCGACCGCGACATCGCCATGCGCCACCCCCTCGAGGTGATCATCTTCCCGAACGAGGAGGGCGGCAAGACGGGGAGCCGTGCGCTGGTGGGCCGGGTGTTCCCCTTCGAGCTCGACGTCGCCACCGCGTCCGGCTTCACCATCGGCGACGGCACCGCACGCATAGGCGGCGACCCCGCGCGAATCGCCGAGACCCGGCGCGAACCCGGCAGCATGGCGGGCTTCTTCGAGCTGCACATCGAGCAGGGCGCGTTCCTGGAGGCCGACGGCATCCAGATCGGGGTGGTGCAGGGCATCGTCGGCATCCGCCGCTGGACCATCACGGTGCGCGGCATGCAGAACCACGCCGGGACGACCCCCATGCCCCAGCGCCGCGACGCCCTCGTCGCCGCCGCCGACCTGATCCGCGACGTCAATGAGGTCGCCAACACCACGCCGGGACGCCAGGTCGCCACGGTCGGCAGGATCGAGGCCGTGCCGGGGGCGCCGAACGTCGTGCCGGGCGAGGTGCGGGCCACGCTCGAGATCCGCGACCTCGAGATGGGCAAGATCGCTTCCGTCTTCGCCGAGATCGAAGGGCGGGCTCGCGCGGTCGAGGAAGCCCGCGGCGTCACCATCGCCCTCGATCCCTTCTACGAAAGCCTCGCCGCGCCCACCGACCCCCGCTTCCGCGACATCGTGGAGGCATCGGCGAGCGCCCTGGGCTACACGAATGTGCGCATGCCGTCCGGGGCCGGCCACGACGCCCAGAGCATGGCCGAACTGGGCCCCGTCGGGATGATTTTCGTGCCGAGCCGCGCCGGGATCAGCCACTCGCCGGACGAGTATTCGGCGCCCGACGACATCACGCGCGGCGCCAACGTGCTGCTGGGGTCGGTGCTGGCGCTCGACGGCTCGGGCTGACGCGACGGCGTCCGCGGCTGCAAACTCGCTCGCGCCTGCCGGCCGGCGCCTCAGTCCAGGTACGTCAGCCACCCCCACGGATCGGGGCCCTCGCCCTTGGCCAGCTCCAGGTACCGCGTCTGTATGCGCGTGGTGATCGGACCCCGCCGGCCGTCGCCGATCCGCAGCCCGTCCACCGACCGGATCGGCGTCACCTCGGACGCAGTGCCGGTGAAGAAGAGCTCGTCCGCGCTGTACAGCATCTCCCTGGGCACCAGCTGCTGGCGAACGGTCAGGTCCAGCTCCTCGGCGATCTTGAGGACGCTGTGGCGGGTGATCCCCCACAGCGACGTTCCGTCGAGGATCGGCGTGACGACATCGCCGTCCATGACCAGGAAGAGGTTCTGGCCGCTCCCCTCGCTCACCAGCCCGCCCGGCCCGAGGCCGATCGCCTCCGCGTATCCGTGGGACTCGGCCTCCATCACCATCAGGGTCGACAGGATGTAGTTGCCGGCCGACTTGGCGCCGCTGGGAATGGTGTTCGGGGCCGGCCGATTCCACGACGAAACGCACACGTCGACGCCCTTGGCGAGCGCGTCCTCGCCCAGGTACGCCCCCCACGGCCACATGGGGATGTAGGTCTCGACCGGGCTGCTCTTCCCGTGCATCCCCGCCGCCCCGTAACCGCGCAGAACCATGGGGCGTATGTAGCAGCTGTCGAGTTCGTTGCGGCGGATGGTCGCGAGCGTCGCGTCCACGAGCTCGTCGATGGTGTGGGACGGCTGCATGCGGTAGGTGCGGCTCGACGCCATGAGGCGGCGGAAGTGGTCGTGCAGCCTGAAGACCGCGGGACCGTCGGGGGTCTCGTAGCACCGCACGCCTTCGAACACCGATGCCCCGAACTGTACCGCGAGACTCAGGATGTGGACGTTGGCGTCCTCCCAGCGAATGAACTCGCCGTCCTTCCAGATCCAGGGACTGCCCGTGAGCGTGCCTGCCATCGCGCTACCCGTCCTTTCCGGCGGGGGCGTCGCGCAGATAGTCGTCGGTGCCGTCGAGCCAGTCCTGCCGCGGAGGGGTGAAGACGTCGACGTCGATGGTGTCTTCGAGCGCCACGGCCTCGTGGGGGACGTTGCTGGGCAGATGCAGGACCTCGCCGGAGCGCACGACGAGACCCTCGGGCCCGCCGTTGCCGATCCTGAACTCGAGCGCGCCGTCGATGACGTAGGTGATCTGCTCGTTGTCGTGCGAATGCATGGGAACCACGGCGCCCTTCTTGAGGTAGACGTGTGCAAGCATCGCCCGTTCGCCCGTAATCAGGCTGCGTGAGATCAATGGATTCAGTTCCTCTCTGGGCTGGTCGGCTACGCGGTAGTGGCGGACGCGGGCGTCGCTCATCGGTGGCTCCTTGGGGGGCGGTGAGGCGGGCGGGCATGCACAAGGCTCGTTCGCAAGGCCCGAAATCTGTACCCCAAGCGGCCGTTTTGAAAGGCGGAGCAGCGAATTGACCGGAGACCGGGTGGCACGGCAGCTTGAGCGGGTGCGCCTACTCGTTCCAATCGCGATCCTGATCGGCGTCGCCGGCCTCTGCCACAGGGGTGCGTCTGCCCAGCAGGTCGTCACCGGCGTGGTGGTCGAACGCGGCAACGGCCTGCCGGTTGCCGGCGCGATGGTCCTCCTCTTCGACGATACCGGCGAGCGGGTCGACCGCTTCCTCACCAACGCCGCCGGGCGGTTCATGCTGGACGTGGCCGAGCCCGGGCCGCACTTCATCACCGTTGAGCGCATCGGCTACGCCAATCTGACCACGGATCGCTTCGAGCCCGGGCCGGACGACCCCGTCATGGTCATCGACGTGCCCATCGAGCCGGTGTCGCTGCGGGGGCTCGCCGTCGAGGCCGGACCGCGCTGCGAAGTCAGGCCCGAGGAGGGGCGCGCCACTGCCCGCGTCTGGGAAGAGGTGCGCAAGGCGCTCGCCGCCGAATCCTGGACGCGCGAGGCGGCGCTCTACACCTACATGCTGCAGCGCTTCGAACGCACTCTGGATCGCGACGCCGAGGGCGTGGTTTCGAGCGCCGAGCCCCTCACCGAAGCCCGCGACGCCGCATTCTACTCCGCCGAGATCGAGACGCTGGCGGACGAGGGATTCGCCCAGGCGGAAGGCGATACCGCGACCGTCTTCTACGCTCCGGACGCCGACGCGCTGCTCTCCGACCCCTTTCTGGACACCCACTGCTTCGGCGTGACCGAGCCGGTGAACGGGCAGATCGGCCTCACCTTCGAACCGGTCGAAGGCCGCATGGTGCCGGACATCTACGGCGTACTCTGGGTCGACGAAACCACCGCCGAACTGGACCGCCTGGTGTTCCGCTACGTCAACCTGCGCAGATCCAGCGAGATCGGGGAGCCCGGCGGCGAGGTCTACTTCACGCGCCTTCCGGACGGCGCCTGGATCGTGCGCCTGTGGCGGATTCGGATGCCGGTCCTCGACGAGAACCGAAGAGGGCGCATCCGGCGCACCGGCTACCGCGAGGAAGGCGGATTCACCGAGGCGATCACCGACACGCGCGGCCGCCGGGTGCTCGACGCGGGCGCGGCCAGCATCTTCGGCGTGGTGACCGACTCCGCGGGGACCGCAGCCCCCAGCGTGCCGGTCGGGGTGGAGAGAGTGGGCACTCGCGACTTCGCGGTGACGGATCCGGACGGGACCTTCCTGTTCACGCGGCTGCCTTCGGGACGCCACGTCCTGCGCCTGATGACCCCCGTCCTCGAGCGGTGGCGCATCGCGGCGCCCGAGACGGTGGTCGAGGGCAGGATCGGCGAGGTGGCCTACGCGCGAATGCGGCTGCCGTCCATGGCCGATGCGCTGGCCCACTCGTGCGCCGCCGCCTCGGGCGCGGACGGCACCGCGACCCTGCTGGGGCGCATCACCGACGCTGGCGGATCGGTTCGCGCAGGGCTCCGGGTCCGCCTTGCCTGGCCCGCCGCGACTGGTTTCGCGCCCGCCGCCATCGCCGCTCCGCTCCGCCCCGACGGCGAACCGGGTCCGGTCTGGGAGCACGGCCGCGACGGCTACTTCACAACGGCGGAGACCACGACGGACGAGCGCGGCCTGTTCATGGTGTGCGGCGTGCGGCAGGGGTCGCGGCTCCGCGTCGCCGTAGGCGGCCCGGAGGACGGCGACCTGCGCGCGCAGGCGACCCTGTTCGTGCCCTCGGGCGCCGGCGCGGTAGTGGAGACCCTTGTAGTGTCAAGAAAACACGACAATATGTATAGTTTAGTTGACATTTCGAGGCAACGCCGGGGGAGCTGACCCGCGCCGAGCCGCCTTGCTGGTGCACCCGGCCACAGATACACTCCCAGTCACCATGAACCGTATTCGGGGAAAGACCGCGCTCATCACCGGCGCGACCGCGGGAATCGGCCAGGCCTGCGCTCGCGCACTGGCCGGCATGGGCGTGCACCTGGTGCTGACGGCCCGCCGCCGCGACAGGCTGGCGGCACTCGCCGCCGAACTCCACAGCAAGCACGGCGACGAGCCGCTGGTGCGCGAACTCGACGTGCGGGACCGCGCCGCCGTCAACGCCCTCGCCGCCTGGCTCGACGGCCGCGCCGTGGCGATCGACATCCTCGTCAACAACGCGGGCCTGTCCCGCGGCCTGGACGACCTCCAGGAAGGCAGTCACCAGGACTGGGACGAGATGATCGACACGAACATCAAGGGTCTGCTCAACGTGACCCGCGCGATCCTGCCGCGGATGATCGCCCGCGATTCCGGCCACGTCGTCAATCTGGGCAGCATCGCCGGCCACATGGTGTACCCGAAGGGCAACGTGTACTGTGCGACCAAGTACGCGGTGAAGGCGCTGACCCAGGCCGCGAACATCGATCTCGTCGGCACGCAGGTCCGCATGTCCAGCGTCGATCCGGGGATGGTCGAGACGGAGTTCTCGCTGGTCCGCTTCCGGGGCGACGAAGACCGCGCGAGCGCCGTGTACGCGGGCGTCCAGCCGCTGGTTCCCGAGGACATCGCCGACAACGTCTGCTACGTGCTGAACGCGCCGCCGCACGTGAATATTCAGGAGATGGTCGTCATGCCGACGCAGCAGCGGTCGCCGTATGTGATCGCGCGCGAGGCGTGAGCAGGCGCCCGGATTGACCGAAGGAGCCGCAAGATGTTTCCAGTAGCCAGAGTTCTCGGCGCAGCGGCCCTCACTCTGCCGTTGAGCGCGGATGATCTGCCCCGCCCCGGGCCAGCCCCCGCCCCGCCCTGGGGCGCCACCGGACACCAGATGGCCGCCCGCGGCGCCGTCGCGGCCCTGCCGGACGACGTCCCCGCCTTCTTCCGCGAAGCTGGCGAACAACTGGTCTACCTCAACCCGGAACCGGACCGCTGGCGCGTCCGCGAGAGCGAGGAGATGGACCAGGCCTTCGCCTACGATCACTACATCGACCTGGAGAACGTGCCGTCGGGCGCGCTCGACGCCACCAACCGCTTCGAGTTCCTGCGCATGCTGTACGAAGCCGGCGTCGCGCGGCCGGAGCGCGATGTGGGCTTCCTGCCCTTCCGGATCGTGGAGCTCTACCAGAGGCTTGTCACCGGATGGCGGCAGTGGCGCGCCGAGGAGGATCCTGCCCGGCAGGGATGGATCGCCCAGCGCATCATCAACGACGCGGGCATCCTCGGCCACTACGTTACCGACGCCTCGCAGCCCCACCACACGACCATCCACTTCAACGGCTGGGCGCGCGGCATCCCCAATCCGGAGCGCTACACCCGCGATCCCCGCTTTCACGCGCGCTTCGAGAGCTCCTTCGTCGAGGTTCACGTCACGTACGACGACGTAGCGCGCTATCTCCACCCCGGACCCGCTCCGCCGATGGCCGGTTCGGTGCGGGACGTGGTCCTGAGCCACATCCTGGAGGCGCACCATCTGGTCGAGATGCTGTACCGCCTGGACCGCGAGGTCGGCTTCGAGCCCTTCGAGCCGGCTCACGAGGCCGCCGTCGAGTTCGCCGCCGCACGGATCGCATCCGGGGCGAACATGCTGGCCGTCCTGTGGCTGTCGGCCTGGCTGGAGAGCGCCGGCCCGGCGGATGGCTCCGGCCCGGCGGACAGCTCCGGACAATGAACAAGGTGGCGGCGGTCGTGCTCGCGGCGGGAGCGTCGGTCCGCATGGGCCGCAACAAGCTGCTCCTCGAGCTCGATGGAGAGACCGTGGTGCACCGGGCCGCCCGCACCGCCAGCGCCGCGGGCCTGG
Source organism: Longimicrobiales bacterium (assembly GCA_965211645.1). GTDB lineage: Bacteria > Gemmatimonadota > Gemmatimonadetes > Longimicrobiales > Gaopeijiaceae > Bin94. The sequence continues at coordinate 3,476,968 of OZ242947.1, forward strand.
CCCCGGTCGTCGTCGTCACCGGCCACGAACGCGAGGCCGTCGAAGCCGCTTTGCACGGTTTGCCCTGCAGAACTGTTTATAACAGTGAGCACGCGCAGGGCCAGCATACCTCGGTCGGCACTGGCATCGCCGCGCTCGCCGGGCCCACCGCCGAGGCCAACGAGCCCACCGCCGCGATCGTGCTGCTGGCCGACATGCCCTTCGTCACCGCCGACATGCTGCGCGCAGTGGCCGACCGCCACGCCGCGACCGGCGCTCCCGTGGTGGCTTCCCGCTACGGCGCCGAGACCATCGCCCCGCCGATCCTGTACGACCGGCGCCTCTTCGGCGAACTCACCCGCATGGACCGCCGCTGCGGCCGCCGGGTCGTGCAGCGTCACCGGGCCGAAGCCGCCGAGGTGAAATGGCCGCTGGATAGGATGCGCGACCTCGATCGCCCATCCGACCATGCAATCGCCCACGCGGAGCTGTCCGCCCGGCCACCGGCTGCGCAGGCCCCGGACCACCTCGTCGCGGCTACCGAGCCCGCCCATGGATAGCCGCCTGCTCCGGGTCGCAGCGCGGCTGCTCGACGAGCGGCGCTCCTACGCCATCGCCACCGTCGTGCACCGCGAGCGCCCGAGTTCGGCGAGCCCCGGCAACACCGCCGTGATCACGGCCGACGGGCAGCTGCACGGCTGGATCGGCGGCAGCTGCACCCAGCCGGAGGTCGTGCGCCACGCCCTGGCCGCGCTGACCGACGGCCAGCCCCGACTCCTCGGGTTCGGTGCGGCGCCGGGCGAACGCGACGATCTTGTTCCGGTACCCATGTCCTGCGGCAGCGAAGGGAAGGTGGAGGTGCATATCAACCCGGTGTTTCCGGTTCCGCAGATGGTCGTGGTGGGCTCGTCGCCGATCGCGGAGGCGGTCGCGCGGCTCGGCAGGGCGATGGGGTATCTGGTGGCGAGCGCGGGTGAGGACGCCGAAGACCTCGGTACCGCCGCGCGGGAGTGGGCGCAGCGCGCGCCGGGCGCGCGGCTCCTGGCCGTCGTGGCCACGATGGGCCAGGGCGACGAGCAGGCCGTCCAGCAGCTCGCCGCCGCGAAGCCGGACTACCTGGGCGTGGTGGTGTCGCCGAAACGGATGGCCCGGGTGCGGTGGGTGCTCGGCGAGGCGGGGCTCGGCGACGACGAGGTCGCCGGGGTGCACGGCCCCGCCGGGCTGGACATCGGGGCCGAGAGTCCCGAGGAGGTGGCGGTAAGCATCCTGGCGGAGATCGTCGCCGTGGGGGCGGGGAAGGGGGGCGCTCGTGCGGAAGCCGCCGAGGACGCCGGGGCAACTCCCGCAGGCGCACCTGAACATGCAACCGACCCGGTCTGCGGCATGACGGTGCCCGCGGACGGATCGCGGCCCTCATCCACCTGGGAAGGCGAGACCGTGCACTTCTGCTGCCCCGGGTGCAAGGCCCGCTTCGACGAGAACCCGGCGGCGTATGTGTAGGCCGGCGGCGGCGGCGCGAGGCGCGGCATGAGGCCCGAGATTCGCGACGTGCAGGGGGCGATGCGCGGGGAGGGGTACATCGCGGAGCGGTCGATCGTGACGGCGGTGCACCTGGCGCGGGCGATGGAGAAGCCGCTGCTCGTCGAGGGCGATGCGGGGGTCGGCAAGACCGAGATCGCCAAGGTGATGGCGGCGGTTCTCGGGACCGAGCTGATCCGGCTGCAGTGCTACGAGGGACTCGACGTCAACACGGCGCTGTACGAGTGGAACTACCAGAAGCAGCTGCTGCGGCTGCGGATCGCGGCGGACCAGCGGACGGCGGACGAGCCGGCGGCAGGCGGCGAAGGGCGTGCGAACGCCGACGCGGACGGCCTCGAAGACCTGATCTTCGACCGCGGCTACCTGCTGGAGCGGCCGCTGCTGCGGGCCATCACGCGGGTGGAGGGGGCGCCGGTGCTGCTGATCGACGAGATCGACCGGGCCGACGAGGGGTTCGAGGCGTTTCTGCTCGAGGTGCTCTCCGACTTCCAGGTGACGATTCCGGAGCTCGGGACCATCCGCGCCGTGCACCGGCCGCTGGTGCTGCTCACGTCGAACCGGACGCGCGAGATCGGCGACGCGCTGCGGCGGCGCTGCCTGTACCTGTACATCGAGCACCCGTCGTTCGAGAAGGAGGTCGAGATCGTGCGCACGAAGGTGCCGGGCATCGCCGAGGCGCTGGCGATCGAGATCACGCACTTCGTCCAGGCGCTGCGGGGGCGCTCGCTGATGAAGCCGCCGGGGGTGGCGGAGACGCTGGACTGGGCGCGGGCGCTGGTCACGCTGCACCGCGACCGGCTGGATGCCGAGATCGTCGGAGAGACGCTGGGCTGCCTGGTGAAGGACCAGCACGACATGCGTGAGCTGGAGCAGGGGGATCTGCGGGAGTTGGTCGGCGCAGCGACCGCCGGGTAGGCGAGCCCCCGGTCCGCGGCTGCTACCCCTGTTGCCCCGTCCGGTGCTCGTTTAACTTGCCATGGTGAGCACCCGATTCCCCACTTCATCCTCCCTGCGGGCACGCCGCTCGCCGCTCCCCGGCCAATCGCCATGAACCCAGTGCGCCAGGCATGAGCCACGTATCCACGCACCACCACGACGTGGTCATCATCGGAGGCGGCGGGGCCGGACTGCGCGCCGCCATCGCGATCGCCGAGGAGAACCCCGACTTCTCCGTCGCCTGCGTTTCGAAGGTCTACCCGATGCGCAGCCACACGGTGACCGCCGAGGGCGGCGCCGCGGCGGTGATCAAGGACAACGACAGCCTGGAAGACCACATCTACGACACGGTTAGCGGGGCGGACTGGCTCGCCGACCAGGACGCGGTCGAGTATTTCGTGAACCGCGCGCCGGAGGAGATGATCCAGCTGGAGCACTGGGGCTGTCCGTGGAGCCGCAAGCCCGACGGCACGGTGGCGGTGCGCCCCTTCGGCGGCATGAAGATCGAGCGCACCTGGTTCGCGGCCGACAAGACCGGCTTCCACATGCTGCACTCGCTCTTCCAGACCACCCTCAAGTACGGCAACATCGTGCGCTACGACGAGCACTTCGCCACGAAGCTGCTTCTGGACGACGAGGGCCGGTGCCGGGGGTGCGCGGCGATCGAGTTGCGGACCGGGACGGTGCGGGCGGTGCTGGGCAAGTCGGTGATCATCTGCACGGGCGGGGCGGGGAAGGCGTTCCCGTTCACGACCAACGGCGCGATCAAGACCGGCGACGGGATGGCGATGGCCTACCGCGCGGGCGTGGCGCTGAAGGACATGGAGTTCATCCAGTACCACCCGACGGGGCTGCCGGGCACGGGGATCCTCATCACCGAGGCGTCGCGTGGCGAGGGCGGGATCCTGGTGAACAAGGACGGACACCGCTATCTGCAGGACTACGACCTCGGCCAGCCGCTCGACGTCAACGACCCCCGCCACCCGCTGACGCGCACGATGGAACTGGGGCCGCGCGACAAGCTCAGCCAGTGCTTCATCAAGGAGATGTGGGCGGGCCGCACGATCAAGACGAAGGACGGCGACGCGGTCCACCTCGACCTGCGCCACCTGGGCGAGAAGAAGATCGACAAGCGGATCCCGTTCGTGCGCGAACTGGCCCGCAGCTATGCGGGGATCGATCCGGTGCACCAGCCGATCCCCGTGCGGCCGGTCGTGCACTATGTGATGGGCGGGATCGACGTCGACAGCAACTCGGCCACGAACATCCCCGGGCTCTATGCGGCGGGCGAATGCGCCTGCGTATCGATCAACGGGGCGAACCGGCTGGGGTCGAACTCGCTGACCGAGCTGCTCGTGTTCGGAGGCCAGGCGGGGACTCACGCCGCGCGCTTCGCGATGGACCATCCCGACTACGACGTGTCCGGACTGGTGGCGCAGGCGGGCGACGAGCGGGACCGCATAAGGCGGACGTACTTCTCCTCCCCCGGCAAATCCGGCGGCGAACGGATCGCGGTTCTGCGCAAGGAACTGCACGACTCCATGGAGGAAGGCGCCGGGATCTACCGCGACGCGGACTCGCTCGAGGCGACCTGCAACAAGATCGCCGAGCTGTGTGAGCGCTACGCCAACGTCGCGCTCGACGACCACACCAACAGCTTCAACACCGAGCTGACGGCCGCGCTCGAGCTGTCCTCGCTGCTGGACGTCGCGCAGTCGATGGCCCATTCGGCCATGGAGCGGACCGAATCGCGTGGGTCGCACCAGCGCCTCGACCACCCCGAGCGCAACGACGACGACTTCCTCGCGCACTCGCTCGCCTTCCACCGGGAGGACGGCAGCGCGCCCAGGATCGAGTACAGTCCCGTGACGATCACCAAGTGGCCTCCGGGCGCCCGCACCTACGGCGCCGACTCGGGGCTCAAGCGGGAATAGGCGGGCAGACCATGGCCGATACGAGCACCACCGTGGCCGACACGAAGACCATCACGCTGGAGCTGTTCCGGTACCACCCCGAGACCGACTCCGAGCCGCGATTCCAGTCGTACGAGGTCCCCTACGACGAGGACTGGGTGGTCCTCGACGCGATCAACTGGATCAAGGACTACGTCGACGGCTCGGTCACCCACCGCTGGAGCTGCCGCATGGGCGTCTGCGGAAGCTGCGGCATGATGGTCAACGGCGAGCCCAAGCTGACCTGCGCGGCCTTCCTCAAGAACTACTACCCGTTCCCGATCAGGGTGGAACCGCTGGTCAACTTCCCCGTGGAGCGCGACCTGGTCGTAGACATGGACGGCTTCATGGACAAGCTGCAGGACGTGAAGCCGTACATCATCCGCGACGACGTCAACGACACGTCCGAGGGCGAATACCTGCAGACCCCCGCCGAACTCGCGCAGTACAAGCAGTACTCGATGTGCATCAACTGCATGCTCTGCTACTCCGCGTGCCCTGTGGTGGGCCACGAGGACGACTTCCTCGGCCCCGCGGCGCTCGCCCTCGGCCACCGCTACAACAAGGACTCGCGCGACCAGGGCCAGTCCGAACGCCTGGACGTGATGCTGTCGAGCGAGGCCATGTGGGGCTGCACCTTCGTGGGCGAGTGCTCGGTCGTCTGCCCGAAGCATGTCGATCCGGCCGGCGCGATCCAGCAGGCGAAGGCTATGGGCGCCCAGGAGTACTTCAAGCGCTTCGTGATGCCGAAGGGGGCTGGCGCAACGAAGGGAGCGGGCGCATGAGCGGCGGACAGTACCACAGGCCCCACCGGCTGGCGTGGTTCATGGAGCGTCCCGCCTACATCCGCTTCATGATCCGCGAGGTGACGAGCTTCTTCATGGCGGCCTACCTGATCGTGCTGATCGTCACCCTCGCCAAGGTCGGCGCCGGCGAGGCGGCCGCGGCCGAATGGCTCCAGGCGCTGAGCACCACAGGCTGGAAGGTGGCGCACGCGGTGGCCCTCGCGGCCACGGTCTGGCACACGATCACCTTCTTCGCGGCCGTCCCGCAGGCCATGCCGATCTACCTCGGCGAAGAACGCCTGCCGGCTCCCATCGCCAAGATCGTGATGGGCTACGGCCCCTGGCTGACCGCAACCGCCGTCATCCTCTGGGGGGTGCTCCGATGAGCGCCGGTGGTGGAAGGGGCGGAGGAAAGAGCGGCCGCCCCACACGGCCCTCCGGCGAGGCCTTCTGGTGGGCCCTCTTCTCGGCGGGCGGAGTGATGGCGGCGATCTTCGTCCCGGCGTTCATCCTGGTCACCGGCTTCCTCCTGCCCAGCGGCGACGCCGCCGCGGCGGCCGAGGGTGCCCAGCGCCTGGCGGCCCTCGCGGGCTGGTGGCCGGTGAAGCTGGTGCTGCTGGGGGTGATCACGCTCTCGCTCTTCCACTGCGCACACCGGATCCGCCACACGCTCATGGACCTGGGTATGCGGCGCATGGCCGGCTTCCTCAAGCTGCCGTGCTACGGTGGCGCACTGGCCGGGAGCGTGTGGCTGGCGCTGGTGCTCTGGGGGATTTAGCTCTCGCGGCTTCGGCGAGCGCATAATGTAAAGCGCACATTACAAAATGTAATGTTGGCTGTACATATGGTGCGCGCCTACCTCGCTTCCCACACATCCAGGTGGCGGGAGAAGACCTCGTCGAGGTCGATCACGCCTACCTGCTGGTCACCCAGCCGGACGGGAATCTCGCCCGCGAACCGTTCATGCCCCGAGGCATCCGCGAATCGCCAGACGTCCACCACGTCCTCATCCGGGTCCACGATCCAGTATTCCCGCACACCGCACCGCGCATAGAGATCGAGTTTGACGCCGCGATCCCGGTGGGCCGTCGAAGGGGAGAGGATCTCGACGACGAGATCCGGAGCGCCCGTCACCTGCTTCTCACCGATGATTCCCCGCCGTTCATTGGACACGAGAAGGATATCGGGCTGCACGCGGTCGCCGGTGCCCGGGAACTCGACCAGGTATGGAGCACGGAACAACTCTCCGTGTCCGTCAGTCTCCAGAATCGACATCAGGGCCATCTCGAGCCGTTTCGAAATCCGCTGATGGCGGGTCACAGGCGCGGGCGTCATGTACAGCCGCCCACCGATACACTCGTAGCGGTTGCCGTCGTCCGGCATTTGCAGGACGTCTTCCCACGTGGTCGGTGCGGTCGTCTGCATGGTGGACACATCATACCTCCCCGGTCCCGGGTCTGCGAACCCGTGCGAGCGGGGAGTGTACGAAGGTGCCGTCAGCGGTCGATCAGGGCGTTCATTCATCGCCGGCAATGCCTTCCAACCCCTCCAGCGCGTCCGGCTTGAGTCCGTAGAGAATCGCGTTGCCGGGGGTGAGTCCACGAAAGCACAGTCCCACGTGTTCCAACAAATGATCGCGGTCCTCCGGCGGGATGTTCGCCCGCTCTATCATGCGACGTACTCGCGTCGGTTCGAATGCACGCCACTTGAGGACGCAGCGTTGCATCGCACGGCTCGTGAAGAAACGGTACTCCAGGTCTCCCTTTGCTGGATTGATCGCTACAGGTCGCAGGTACCGGTACCGTCGGGCCGTCGCGATGTAGCCGTTGACGAACGCTTCGCGCATAAGCGATACGTCATTGAGTTCGTACACGCCGATCAGTCCCCGAATGTACTCGCGGTCGTTGATGCCAAAGAACGACATCGGAGCCAGGTCGGCCTTCAGCAGGGGAATGAGCGCGGCGATCCGCGATGTGCGCTTGTTCACGTCCGCGAACGGTTGCAGGTAGGGAATGTGGACGAGGAGGAAGAACGACTGTTCGAACGGGTCGCTGATCCGCTCTGCGCTGGAGACGAGCGCATCGAACTCTTCCTGAAGCGTGAAGCGATCCTCGAGAGGCCTGTAGGCGGATTTGCCGATCGCCACCGGCAGCCTCCGCAGGCCTCCGCGGAGCGTGGGATCCGGAATCAACCCGTGCGACAGAAGCGCGTGTATGTTGCGCAGGTCCGGCCACCCGATCCCGATCTCGTCGAGGTTTTCCACGACATACCGAATCGCGTTCCTGTGGTTGAGGATCATCATGGCGTCACGTCCCGGCTTGCCCGGGGATTCCCGGGCGTATCGGATCAGCCGATCCGTCTCCAGAAGGTCGTAGCTGTTGCCCTCCAACCGCGACGATGCCCACGACATGTCGATTTCGAGTTCTTCGAGCACTCGTCGAGCGAAGGTCACCCCCTGAGCGGCCAGAAAGGGATCCAGGACCGGAGTGCCCGCTTTCCGCAGCTCCGCCCGGTCGGCGTCCGTCAGGTAGCGGGACTCGTTCGGGATGTAGCCACCGGCAAACTCCGGACGGTAGGGCATCGGCTGCCGCATGCTTGCAGGCACGTCCAGGTGAGCAAGCACCACCTCCCGGCCAACCGCCCGGTACCTGGTCGCCCGTCCCTCCCCCACCACCTCCAGCCTGCCCGCGTCCACGAGCCTGCGCAGCGATCTCCACACCGTGGACGCGCTCGCGTCGGGGGCGACTTCGCGGCGAATCTGCGAGCGGGCGCACCCGGGGTGGCTCGCCACATACGACAGAATGACACGATCTCTGGTCAACATGACACGAATATCCGGCTATGGTGAAACATTCAGCGCGAAGGATCGCACGTCGGCGCCGGTTCTGTCAAGCTATCGTGTCAGGCTGGTGAAATGATCCTGCCGTGGGCGGATCGGCGGGTCTACGGCTTTCCGGTCCCCCAACGGTCCAGGTGGCGCGAAAAGACGTCTTCGAGGTCGATCTCGCCCACGCGCTGGGCGCCGAACCGGACGGGAAGCTTGTCCGCGAAACGCTCGTGGCCCGGGTCGTCCCTGAATCGCCACACGTCCACTGTGTCCTCGTCCGGATCCACGATCCAGTACTCACGTACACCGCATCGTGCGTACAGATCGAGCTTGATTCCACGGTCGCGGTGCGCGGTGGAAGGCGAGAGGATCTCGACGAGAAGCTCGGGCGCGCCGGTCACCTGCTTCTCACCGACGAGTCCGCGCCTCTCGTTGGACACGAAGAAAATGTCGGGCTGGACGCGATCGCCAGTGCCCGGGAATTCGACCAGGACCGGTGCGTTGAAGACCCGGCCGCGGCCGGTCCGCTCCAGAATCCGCCTGAGTGCCGATTCCAGCCTGTGCGAGACGTCATGGTGCCGGATCGAGGGGGCCGGCGTCACGTACAGCCGCCCCCCGATGAACTCGTAGCGGTTGCCGTCGTCGGGCATCCGCAGGACGTCTTCCCACGTGGTCGGTGCTCGAGTCTGCATGGTGGGGCTCAAGTCCCGGGCTTCCCTGTCCCCCACTGGTCCAGGTGTCGCGAGAAGACCTCGTCGAGGTCGATAGCGCCCACGCGCTCGGTTCCGATCCGAACGGGAAGCTCGCCCGCGAAGCGTTCGTGCCCCGGGTCGTTCCCGAATCGCCACACGTCCACCACGTCCTCGTTTGGGTCCGCAATCCAGTATTCACGCACACCGCGTCGTGCGTACAGATCGAGCTTGACGCCGCGGTCGCGGTGCGCGGTAGAAGGCGAGAGGATCTCGACGACGAGATCGGGCGCGCCCGTCACCTGCTTCTCTCCGACTATCCCGCGCCTCTCGTTGGACACGAAGAGAATATCGGGCTGGACGCGATCGCCGGTGCCCGGGAATTCGACCAGGACCGGTGCGTAGAAGACCTCTCCGTGACCGCCGTCCCGCAGAACTTGCATCAGGGCTGATTGGAGCCGTCTCGAAACTCGTTGGTGCCGTATCACGGGGGCCGGCGTCACGTACAGCCGCCCCCCGATGAACTCGTAGCGGTTGCCGTCGTCGGGCATCCGCAGGACGTCTTCCCATGTGGTCGGTGTGGTGGTCTGCATTGTGGCCACATCATACCTCCTCGCCCTTGGGTGCGCTAACCGTTTCGACCTGGGAGGATACAGCGACGCCATCATCGGTCCGTCATTGCGGCCCCACGCCAAAGGGCGGGGCCCCGCCTTGCGGCAAGACCCCGCCCGAGCCGACCCTGCTTCAGCGGGATGTCAGTTCTTGACCGGGTGGATCGTCACCTTGATGACGTCACTCACGGCCGGATACCTGAAGTACGGGTCGAGCAGTTCCACCGTCCGCTCCTCCTCCGGTCCCGTGTTCGCCGCCGCCTGACGCGGAGCCTGGCCCAGCCCGACACCGGGGCGCTCGTTGAACTCGGTGCCGGCGTCCCAGAGCTCGACCAGGTGGGTGATGTCGCCCTCCAGCGGCAGCCCGTTCGGGAAGAGCCGGATGCCCCTGTCGGAAGGAGCGTAGAAGAGGTCGTTCGACTGAACGAACATGGTAGCGAACGAGAGGTAGTCGCCCGGTTCGGCGGCGACCGTGAACTCGTAGGCCTGGCCGGGAAAGAGCGGTCCGGGGTTCTCTTCGCCGACGGGGACCGCGAAGACGCCTCCGGGGTGGGCGTCGTGGTGGTCACCTGCCACGCCGTCGTCGGCCCCGGCCCCGTCGGCTCCCGTGCCGCCGCCATGGAACCTCGCCTGGACCTCGTCGGACAGCTCTGCCGGATTTCCGTCCTCCGCCAGCGCCTCCATCCCCGGGCTCGCGGGCTCACCGGCCACAAAGAGCCCGCCGGGCTCGGGATGCGCCACGTACACGCCGGGAGCCAGGGGAGTGGTCAGGCCGGTACGCGCCGCCACGGACTCGACCAGCGCGCCGATCACGCCGTCCTCCGCCAGTGCCTCGAGTCCCTGACCGTAGTCCGGCTCGCCCTCCTCGAAGAGCGGGTACGGCGCGGTGTGGACCACGAACACGCCGGGAGCCAGCGGCGTGGGGTGGTAGGCCCCGTCCGCGGTCTGCAGCGTCTCCTCGCCGCTCACGTTCTCGATCTCGAGACGGAAGGTGGTCGCCCCCAGCGTCTGGAGCGTCACGCGGATCACGTCGGCCACGTCGGGAAGGTTGCCGAATTCGTCGTCGGCCAGGCGCACCGTGCCATCGGCGTCGGCCTGCCCGGATTCGTTCCCGCCGCGCACCGGCTGGTCGGCGCCCGACCCCGGCTCCTGGTTGACCTCGGTGCCCGCGTCCCAGAGCAGGATCTGGTCGGTGATGTCTCCCTCGGTGCGGCCGTCCTCCGTCCACAGCTCGATCCCCTCGTCGGACGGCGCGTAGAAGAGGTCGTTCGACTGCACGAACATCGTCGCGAACGAGAGCCGGTGGCCCCGATGCGCGTCGAAGGTGAATGCGTACGACTGGCCGGGCAGCAGCGGCCCGGGCCGGGGGGCGTTCCAGGGCCGGTTGAACCCACGGCCCACGAGGAATTCGTAGACGGGCGACACGTTCTCGATCCGCACCTTGAACGCGGTGTGGTGATCGGCGGCCGAGGCGTTGGCGATCGCATTGGTCTCCCCGGCAGGAGCCGGAGGGACACCGCCGTCGGCCTCAGGTATCGGGTCGGTCGCGACGGCGCACGCCACCGTGAGACCGGCGAGCAGCGCAAGCGCCGCGAACGGCACAGACCGCAAGGGAGCGGGTTCCCACGAGGCAAAATCGGTTTCTATCGGTTGGCTGTTCATTGTGGTACTGTCCTTTCGGTGAAAGACCCTGTCGTGTCCGATGGACCCCCTGGGCCTGAGGCCGTTCCCGGGTTCCGGGGTTCCGGGGTTCCAGGATCCACGCCCTCGGCCCCTCCGCGCCGCGGCGATCCCCGGCACGCAGCTACACGGGAAGCCTGCATTTGAACGACTCCGCACGCGGCCCCGCCGCCGACCTGATCACGCACGTCGCGCGCTTCTCGGTCGAGCTGCGCGAAGCCGGGATCGCCGTCGCGCTCGGCGACGAGATCGACGCCGCGAAGTCGCTCACCGCCGTCGACATCGGCGATCGCGAAGAAGTCAGACTGGCCCTCCGCACCAGTCTCAAGGTCGAGCACCGTGCCTGGCCGATGTTCGACCACATCTTCGACCGCACCTGGCACGCCAACGGCCCGTCCAGGCAGCCGACACACGCCCGCAAGCCCCGCCGCCAGCGCGCCCCCCGCCCCTGGCCCGGCCACTCCAACCCGCTTGCCGAAGTCGCCCGCACCATCGCCGAGCACGGGCGCGTCGGCCCCCCCGACCCCGCCGCCCCCGACACCGGACGCCCCGGCTACAGCCCCCGCGCCCTCCTCCGCCGCAAGTCCTTCGAGCAGTGCACCGACGACGAACTCCGCGAGATGGAGCGCCTCCTCATCCAGGTCGCGCGCAAGCTGGCCACCCGCCGCAGCCGCCGTCTGGTGCCCGTGGCCCGGGGCCGCGCCGTGGATCTGCGGCGAAGCTTCCGCCGTGCCCTTGCCCAGGACGGCGAGTTCATCGACCTGGCCCGCCGCGACCGTGCGGTCGAACTTCCCAAACTCCTTGTCCTCTGCGACACCAGCGGCTCGATGGATCCCTACTCACGCCTGCTGCTCACCTTCGTCCTGTCGCTGGGGAAGGTCGCCCGGCGCACCGAGACCTTCGCCTTCAACACCTCGCTCACGCGCCTCACGCCGTGGATCGCGGCGGGCAACGTCGCGGCCACCCTCAGCCGGTTCGCGCGCGAGGTCGAGGACTGGTCCGGCGGCACGCGGATCGGCGAGTGTCTGGCAGGGTTTGTGGACGATTACTTGCGGACGACTGTCACGGGCGATACATCCATCCTGATCTTCAGCGACGGGCTCGACCGGGGCGATACGGGGGAGTTGGCGAAGGCTCTGTTGGCGATTCGGCGCCGGGCCCGGCGTGTGATCTGGCTCAATCCCCTCATGGGCGATTCGCGCTACCGTCCCGAAGCCCGGGGCATGAAGACCGCGCTTCCGCATGTGGACCACCTGGTGCCGGCTCACAACCTGGAGTCGCTTGAAAAGCTGGTGGACCTGCTCTAGCCAACCGCAACCGGAGAGCCAGTGAGAATCGAGGAAAAGTTCACCGTTTCCGCCCCGGCCGACGACGTCTGGGCCTTCCTGATCGACCCCGAACGCGTCGCGGCGGCCCTCCCGGGCGCCGAAATCACCGAAAAGCTCGACGAGACCACCTACAAGGGCGGGATGGCGGTCAAGGTCGGGCCCCTGAACGCCGCCTACACCGGCACCGTCGCCTTCGATCTCGACGAGGCCAATCGCTCGGCGGTCGTGCACGCGAAGGGGCAGGGCAAGGCCGGGATGGGCAACGCCGACATGAAGATGACCAGCAGCGTCGTGGCGCTCGGCGACTCGGAGGCCGAAGTCACGGTCGTCGCGAATCTCAGCGTGACGGGGATTCTCGCCCAGCTGGGCCGCGGCATGATGCAGCACGTAAGCAAGAAGATGTTCAAGGAGTTTACCGAGGTTTTGGGGAAGGAGCTGACATGATTCCGCCGCAATTCGACTATCACGCGCCTGGCAGCCTGGAGGAGGCGCTCGCGCTCCTCGGCGAACTGGACGACGCCAAGGTCATGTCGGGGGGCCAGAGCCTGCTGCCGATGCTGAAGCTGCGCCTGGCGACGCCCGCCAACATCGTCGACATCGGTCGCATCCCCGGCCTCGACTCGATCAGCGAGTCCGGCGGCTTCCTGCGCATCGGCGCGCTGGTGACCGAGACGGCGCTGGAGGAGGATGCGACGGTTGCCGAGCGCTTCCCGATCCTTCTGGACACCGCCAAGGTCATCGCCGATCCGCTGGTCCGGAACCGGGCCACCATCTGCGGCAACGTCGCCCACGGCGACCCGGCCAACGACCACCCGGCGACCATGCTCGCGCTGCGGGCGCAGATGGTCGCGACGGGGCCCGACGGCGAGCGCACCATCGGGGTCGACGACTTCTTCCACGGCCTCTTCATGACGGCGCTCGCGGACGGCGAGATCCTCACCGAGATCCGCATCCCGTCGCCCGGCGCGCAGAGCGGCGGCGCCTACCTCAAGCTGGAGCGCAAGGTCGGCGACTACGCCGTCGCGGGCGTGGCCGTGCAGCTGACGCTCGACGGCGGCAAGGTCACCCAGGCCGGCATCGGGCTCACCAACCTCGGCTTCGCGCCCATCCGGGCCTCCGCCGCCGAGGAGGTGCTGACCGGCGCTACCCTGCTGGAGAAGGGCGGGTTCATGGGCGCCATCGCCAAGGTCCGGGGCATTTTCTCGGGTGGCCTTGACGCCGACGAGGTCATCGCGGCCGCCGCGCAGGCCGCCGCCGACGCCACCGACCCCGTCGCAGACCGCCGCGGTTCGGTCGAATACAAGAGAAACATGGCCCGCGTCCTGACCGCCAGGGCCATCCGGCAGGCGCTTTCGCGCGCGGGAGGGTAGGGACATGGCCAGACACAACGTCACCGTCACCGTCAACGGCGAGGCGCACTCTCGCGAGGTCGACTCGCGGCTGCTCCTCGTCCACCTGATCCGCGACGAACTCGCGCTCACCGGCACCCACATCGGCTGCGACACCACGCACTGCGGCGCGTGCACCGTGCTGGTCGACGGCGTGCCCACCAAGTCGTGCACCGTGCTCGCCGTCCAGGCCGACGGCGCCGATATCGGCACGGTCGAGGGGCTCGCCGACGCCAACGGAATGAGCGCGCTCCAGGAGGGCTTCATGCAGGAGCACGGCCTCCAGTGCGGCTTCTGCACCCCCGGCATGCTGATGACCGGGACCGCGCTGCTCGCCGCCAACGCGAACCCCAGCGAGGCCGAGATCCGCGAGGCGATATCGGGGAATCTCTGCCGCTGCACCGGATACGTGAACATCGTCAAGGCGGTCGAGTACGCCGCCGCGAAAATGGCCGGGGCCGACGCCCCCGCCGCCGAGGAGGCCGACTGATGGCCAACGACACAAACGCACCCAGGACTTCCGCCAAGATCTGCGGCATGGGCCACTCCATGAAGCGCAAGGAGGACCCGCGCTTCCTGCAGGGCAAGGGCAACTACATCGACGACTTCACCCTGCCGGGGATGCTGTGGCTCGACATCGTGCGCAGCCCCATCGCCTACGGGAAGATCGTGAACATCGACACGTCCAAGGCGACCGAGATACCCGGCGTGCTTGCCGTGCTGACCGGCAAGGACCTCGAGGCGTACGGCCTGCACTGGATGCCGACGCTCATGTCGGACACCCAGATGGTGCTGCCGACCGACACGGTCATGTACCAGGCGCAGGAGGTCGCGGGCGTGATCGCGACGTCGCGCTATGCGGCGGCCGACGGCGTGGCCGCGGTCGAGGTCGAGTACGAGCCGATGACCCCGGTCATGGACCCCTTCAAGGCGCTCGACGACGACGCCCCCGTGCTCCGCACCGACAAGGAGGGGCAGGAGGACAACCGCATCTGGCACTGGGAGGCGGGCGACAAGGAGGCCACGGACAAGATCTTCGACGAGGCCGACGTGGTCGTGCGCGAGAAGATGCACGTCCCGCGCATCCACGTGGCGTCGATCGAGACCTGCGGCTGCCTGGCCGACTTCAACCCGGTCGAAGGACACCTCACCGTGTACATGACCACACAGGCCCCGCACGCGATCCGCACCGTGCTGGCCTTGGTGGCGGGTCACGTGGGGCTGTCGGAGGAGAAGATCCGCGTGGTGTCTCCCGACATCGGGGGCGGCTTCGGGGGGAAGGTGCCGGTGTACCCGGGGTATGTGATCGCGATCGCGGCGTCGGTGGTGCTCGGCAAGCCGGTCAAGTGGATCGAGGACCGGATGGAGAACCTGCAGGCGGACTCGTTCGCGCGGGATTACCACATGGATGCGGAGGTGGCGGCGGACGCGAACGGGAAGATTCGGGCGCTGAGGATCAAGACGCTGGCGGATCATGGCTATTCGGATGCGCAGGCGGCGCCGTCGAAGTTCCCGGCGGGGCTGTTTTCGATCTGCACGGGGTCGTACGACATGGAGAACGCGTACGCCGAGGTGGACGCGGTCTACACGAACAAGCCGCCGGGGGGTGTGGCGTACCGGTGTTCGTTCCGCGTGACCGAGGCGGTGCACTGCCTGGAACGGGTGGTGGACACGCTGGCGCACAAGGTGGGCAAGGACCCGGCGACGCTGCGCGAAGAGAATTTCATCCCGAAGGAGGCGTTCCCGTACCACTCGCCGCTCGGCTGGGAGTACGACAGCGGGGACTACCAGGCCGCGATGGACAAGGCCAAGGAGATGATCGGCTACGACGACCTGCGCAAGGAGCAGGCCGAGAAGAGGGAGCGGGGGGAGCTGATGGGGATTGGGGTGTGCAGCTTCACGGAGGTGCTGGGGGCTGGGCCGTCGAAGGACTTTGATATTCTGGGGATCAAGATGTTCGACTCGGCCGAGGTGCGCGTGCACCCGACGGGGAAGGCGATCGCCAGGTTCGGGACGAAGTCACAGGGCCAGGGTCACGAGACGACGTATGCGCAGATCATTGCCGAGGAGCTGGGGCTGCCGGCGGCGCATGTGCAGGTGGAGGAGGGGGATACGGATACCGCGCCGTATGGGTTGGGGACGTATGCGAGCCGGTCGACGCCGACGGCGGGGGCCGCGGGGGCGATGGCCGCGCGGCAGATCAGGGACAAGGCGGCGAAGATCGCGGCGCACTTGCTCGAGGTGAGTGAGGAAGACCTGGACTGGGAGCCCGGGACGTTCTCGGTGAAGGGCGCGCCGGACAAGTCGGTGTCGATTCAGGACTGTGCGTTTGCGGCGTATACGAACCTGCCGGAGGGTCTGGAGCCGGGGATGGAGGCGACGAACTACTACGATCCGCCGAACCTGACGTTCCCGTTCGGGACGTACATCTGCGTGGTGGATATCGACCGCGGGACGGGTGAGGTGAGCGTGCGGCGGTTCGTGGCCATCGACGACTGCGGCAACATCATCAACCCGATGATCGTGCAGGGGCAGATCCATGGTGGGCTGACGCAGGGCATCGGTCCCGCGCTCTACGAGGAGATTCCGTACGACGAGGATGGGAATAACCTCGCCGGGTCGTTTATGGATTATCTGGTGCCGACGGCGGTGGAGACGCCGGCGTGGGAGACCGGGCATACCGTGACGCCGTCGCCGCATCACCCGCTGGGGGCGAAGGGGGTGGGGGAGTCGGCCACGGTGGGGGCGCCGCCTGCCATTGCGAATGCGGTGGTGGATGCGCTCGCGCACCTGGGCGTGACACACATGGAGATTCCGATTCGGCCGGACCGGGTGTGGGAGGTGCTGAGGGAGAAGGGGGTGGCGGGGTAGGGGGGATCATGTGGAAAACCCCATGATGCGTGGTCTATGACTACGTGGACTGAAATATCGGAGCCGGTGATTGATCCAAGTAGTGAACGATCTCTCGAGCGTGACTGAAGAGTTGGCGGAGTTGTGGAGAGACAGCCAGAACACAGAGATTCAAGAGGCTATTAGACGCCTTTGGTCTGCAGCCCGTTCCGTAGACCGTTCTTGGAGTGGCTCATGCATTGGATACCATGCGAATGTTTACTATCTGGACTTTGAGGCCCCACCGCCGGGACAGAGCTTTAGCGTTGAATGGGGAATCACCGGAGGCCCGTTCGGATCGGCCGGGAACTGGGCGGAGCAAGACCCAGACCATGTTCAACAGTTAATCTATGAACGCGCGGGTGTCCCTGACGACACAGTACTGACGGATTTCAACGACCGCGCCAGCCAGTGCATCGAAGAGCAAAGACTCATCGTGTTGTCAGTGCTCGCAGTGTTGGGCCAACGATCGGGAATCGACGATTTCCTCAGCCGCGTAAAGACCAAGGCGGAAAGTGTCACGTTGCCCACGCTGTTGGATTCGGTATCATCACTTATGCCGCAAGGTGAGCTCATCACACGAGACGAGCAAGCCGCCATTGAGGGAAGACGTATTCCTCAGCACTACCATGTTTTAGGTAGGGTAAACCAAGCCAAGGAGGTCATTGATGTGATTGCTCAGCTTCAGACCATCGTTCGGACCACGAGGCAGCATTTGCTTAGAGTCAACCCTACCAAATCTCCGACGGCTAGGCCGAATGCCATTGGTGTTGAGCCTCCCGAATCTCAGGCCTCAACCGATGGCAGGGTGGTGTTCATAGGACACGGGCGATCACATACATGGCGTGTGCTAAAGGACTTTCTGAAGGACCGACTTGGACTTGAAGTAGAGGAGTTCAACAGGGTGTCCGTGGCCGGGCGGACTACCACCGATCGGCTGGAGGAGATGCTGGGAAGGGCTGGGTTTGCGTTTCTGGTGCTGACCGGAAAAGACGAAATGGAGGACGGAGGCCTACAACCCCGAATGAACGTGGTGCATGAACTGGGGCTGTTCCAAGGACGTTTGGGATTCGAACGAGCGATCATTCTATTGGAAGATGAGTGTGAGGAGTTCAGCAACATCCTCGGGTTGGGACAGATTCGGTTTCGAAGGGACGACATTGCGTCGGCGTTCGAGGAAATACGCCAGGTTTTGGAACGAGAGGGAATAGATGGTTGATGTGGATTGTCGCGGTGTCGCGCTCCCCTCCCTCGGCGACGCTTTCGAGATTTCAAGTTCATATGGCCCTCCGCTTCCGACCCGATGGTCATCTCGACGCCCGGACATCGACGTTCAGTAGCGTTCGGCCCGGTGGCAAACTTTCCAGCGCAACCCAGCGCCGACGATGTCACCCCGCGCCTCGCGGGCCGGACCTGGAGAGCGAGGGGGCGGAGGGCGAGGCGGACGAGGTTGCGGGTGCGCCTGCGCTTGCATATGCTACAGTCCACTCCGACGCTACAACACACCTGCCGATCACCACATACACAATTCCAATAACCATCGGGTCTACACCATGCTCACGAAGAGGTACCTCGTCTCGGCCAAGAACCTGCCAAGCATTATGTCTCGGATCGTCGAGGGTGCAGCCCCCTCCAAGTTCAGCCAGGACCACTTGAGAGGCATCGGGTTCAATAGCAGCAATGATCGGGCCGTCATTCCCCTTCTCAAGGCCATCGGTTTTCTTTCATCCGATGGAACACCCGCCGAGCGATATCATGCGTACAGGGATCGATCCCGATCCAAGGCCGTCATGGCCGAGGCACTTCGGGAGGCCTATCGAGATATCTTCACGATCAACGAAAAACCCACTTCCGATGACCGAGATGCAATCCGAGGTAGATTCAAGTCGACCCACAACGTCTCCGATCGCGTGGCCGAATTACAAGCTATGACATTTTTCGCGCTGCTCGAGTTAGCTGATCTCGATGCTTCACAAGACAGCACCTTTCGAACACCTGTAACGGAGGATGTGGAACAAGACGGCATCCCTACAGACCAACCACTGGCAGGACCGCACGACGCCTTGCCCAAGCCTCGTTCACTGCAGCTTGGCTACAATATTGAGGTCCACTTACCTGCGACAAAAGACATTCACGTCTACAACGCCATCTTCAAGTCACTTCGGGAGCACTTGCTTGTCGACTAAGCCATCGTCAGTTCGTGATTGGCTATTTCGCGCACTGACTTTCGAAGCCGAAGCGGATAGATTTCGCAGCGCCGGAATCCGGGTTGGTGCGGATCTTCGAGATGTTGAAATGACGCTCCTCGAGGAGGTCCTAAGCCCGTTTCCAGTCGTACTTCGTAACCGAGCGTTGGCGATGTGTCGGGTGTATGCCCAGATCTATTGCTTTGAGAACTCCGTACGTGAAGTAGTTCGGGAGCGGCTCGAACAGAAGTACGGTCCGGCCTGGTGGGAGCGGGGCGTGCCTGAGAAGATACGGAGACAGACGGAACGTCGGAAGAAGAAGGCGGTTGACAACTCGTGGTTGGATGGAGACACCGTTGGACTATTGTCATTTGCAGAATTCGGCGATCTTGCTCAGATTATCATGAACGCTTGGGACGCGTTTCAAGACCTGGTCCCTACTCAGCATTGGTTGAAGCAGCGGTTTGATGAGTTGGAACAGGCTCGCAACTTTATCGCACACAACCGATTGCTGTCACCGAGTGAATGTGAGCGAATTGACATGTATATTGCCGACTGGAATCGGCAAGTCGGGTTATAGCGGCTGGGTTTGCGTCTTCTTGCATCAGGCGGCAGCCTGATTCTACCCGCCGGGTTGCGGTCTCCGAGATTCTGTTCGAGGTGAAGCGGCCGCTTCTGAGAGCGGCCGTTGGTGCAAGGTACGGTATTCACTCGGCACCCGGCCTCGCCGAGGTCAGTTCGACGCTGCGGTCTTGACCTCTCTTGTGGCTGAGGGCCTGCGGGTGTGCGGCTTTCGCGCGATCGTGGAATGGACATTGAGGGGGAGGCCGGCAATTCAATTGTCGTTCCCTGAGGCGGGAAGGTCCGGGTGGGCGTCAACTGGCGGTTCGTCCCAGCCCTCCTCTGCCAAGTAAGCCCGATTCAACTCCTCTAGCCGTGCCCCCCACCTGGGCATCACCCGCTCAAGGATCTGTCGAAACCGATCACTGTGGTCCCGCTCGATCAGGTGGACCATCTCGTGAACCACGACGTATTCCAAGCAGGTAACTGGCTTCTTCGCCAGCTCCGAATTCAGCCAGAGCCGTCGGGCATCTGGATTGCAGGTACCCCATCGCGTTTTCATCCGCCGGATGCGCCACTCGGCCACCGTGACCCCGATCCTCGGCTCCCACTTGGCGACCAACTCCGGGATGCGCTCCCTCAGTTGGGCCCGGTACCAGCTGTACAGCATGGCCTCACGAGCGTCACGACCCGAGTCGGGGCGCACTCGCATCTCCATCCAGGCCTTGTCCCGGAGGCGAATGCCGGTCGGGCCGGTCGACTCGATCACGTCCAGGCGGTAGCGACGTCCCTCGAAGTAGTGACTCTCGCCCGTCACGAATTCTCGTCGCGACTGGCGATCTTGTCCTTGGAACTCCGCTCGCTTCCGGCGAATCCAGGCCAGCCGGGAGATGACGGCCAAGCGTACTGCGTCGTCGTCCAGCCGCAGCGGTACGGCGACTCGAACACGTCCGTCCGGGGGATAGACGCCCAGGTGCAGGTGCTTGATGTCCTTGCGGACGATCTCGACCTCGATGCCGCGAATCTCGATGCGGGCGCCTTCAGTATTCACGTTGCGCCTTCACAATCTCAAGTATTCTGAGCGTCAGGGCCCTGTCGGGGCCCAGTGCCGTTTGGATAGCCGCGGCGATCCGATTCGCCTTGATCGGGTTGCCCCGCCAGTCGGCCATTTTGGCCTTGCGGATCGCACGATCTACGGCCACCGCGACGACTTCGCGGGGATCGACCGTCTCGTGAGATTCCGGCGTGCCGGTCCCTTCGGCCACCTGCTTGGCCAGCATTTCCTCCGGCAGGTTGTCATAGATCGCTCGGAGCGCCCGGGTCCTGATGCTGGGCGGATACGAAGTGCCACCCTCCCCTCGCTTCACCTGCTCGGCCAGCTCGATCACCTTCTTCAGGTAGTCCTCGTACTCGATCGCCTCCTCCCTACGCTGCTTGATCAGCGCATCGAGCACCGCCGACATCTTCTCGTAGTACTTGGGATTCACAGCCATCTCGTCGACGATCAGGCGGCGGACATTGTTCTCAATCGTCTCGGCGACTGCGCGGTTACTTCCCCGGATCCCTTCGGGAAGGCTGCCGATGGCACCCTCGCCGTCCCTGATGAGCAGGTCCACCAGCGTCATGTCGTCGAACTTGGAAATGACCTCGCTGTCCTCGGCCCGGATGTAGTTGTCGAGGAGGTGCCGCATGGCGGGCTCGAACACCTTCAGGTCGACGTAGTCACCGCTGGCCAGCTTGATCTCCTGGCGGACCTTCTCGAAGTGGCCCACCTCGTCCCGGATGGTCTGCCGCTCGGCCTCGGTGTAGCCCGCCTCGGTCATCTCGTTGGCCAGGTTTGCGTAGGCGCGCACGAAGGCCGCAACCGCGCGGTACAGAGTGAGGCGCTTCCGTTCGTTGGCGGCGAGACCCTTGCCTCCGTCGCAGAAGTAGTGCCGGTACGCGTCCGAATCGCGAGGCGGCTCGACAGGTTCACACAGCGCCTTGACCGCCTCGCGGGTCTCCTCGAGCCGCTTCCGGCTCTGCTCCAGGCGATCCTTCAGCAGTCCCTCCACATCCTCGCGGTCGAAGTTCTCGAAGGCTTCGCCGGTGTAGTCCTTGATCGCGCCCTCCAGCGACCGGAAGAGGTCCTTGTAGTCGATGATGTAGCCGTACTCCTTGTCGTCGCCGTCGAGCCGGTTGACGCGGCAGATCGCCTGGAAGAGACCGTGATCCTGCATCTTCTTGTCGATGTACAGGTAGGTGGCCGGCGGGGCGTCGAAGCCGGTGAGCAGCTTGTCCACGACGATCAGCAGTTTCGTCTGCCCGGGCTCGTTCACGAAGCGCCGCTTGACCTCCCTTTCGAACTGGTCGGCCTTGTGCATGGCCGTGTCCTCGGGTTCGCCGAAGTGGTCGGAGAGCATCTTCCGGTAGACATCGTACTTGAGGAGCTTCTCGGTGAGCCCCTCGCCCGTCTCTTCTCCCGTAATGTCTCCTGTCGCCGGGCTGTAGGAGGTGACGATGGCGCACCTGTCCTTCAGTTCGGTCTCGCTGAACGCCTCGAAGAAACGGCAAGCCGCGTAGACGCTATCCGATACGAGCATCGCGTTTCCGCGGCCGCTCTTGAGGCGGTCCCGCGTCTCCATGTCCATCAGGATGTCGGCCACGATCTCCCGAATCCGGGGGAGCGAACTCGTGACCTTCTTCATGGTGCCCCATCGCTGCTTGAGCTGAGCACGGGCGAGGTCCGTGTACCCCTTGGTCTTCGAGTCGAACCACTGGTCGATCTTCGCCTCCGAGGTAATGTCCTGGTCGATGTCCCGCGCCTCGTAGCGCAGGTCCAGTACCACCCCGTCGTCGACCGCCTCGTCGTACTTGTAGGTGTGGATGTACGGGCCGAAGATCTCGATGCTACGCTGCTTGTCGGCTCTGAGCAGCGGCGTTCCCGTGAACCCGATCAGGGTGGCGCCGGGGAGAATCGCCTTCATGGCCCTGTGCAGCTTGCCGGACTGGGTCCGGTGGCACTCGTCCACGAAGACGAAGACCTCGCCTGGCGGTCGCAGGTCACCTGAGATGTGGCTCCGGAGGTCGCTCAAGTAGCGGTCGATGTTGCCTTCTTCGGAGCTGCCGAACTTGTGGACGAGCGAGCAGATCAGCGACTTGCCGGGGTCGCGCAGCGCCTTCGCGAGGTCCGCCCCGCTCTTCGTCCGGTAGATGTCCTCCTGCACGCCCTTGAAGACCTTCTCGATCTGCTCGTCAAGTTCCTTGCGGTCGGTGACGATGAGCACCCGGCCGTCCACGTTCCGGAGTTCGCGGATCCACTTCGCCAGCCACACCATCGTGAGGCTCTTTCCGCTGCCCTGGGTGTGCCAGATGATCCCGCCTTCGCGCCGGCCGACGTATTCCCGGGCTGCCTTCACCCCAAAGTACTGGTTGTGTCGGCAGATCTTTTTGACGCCGGCGTCGAAGACCACGAAGTCGTGGATGATTTCGAGCAGGCGGTCGGGGGCGCAGAGGTGGCCGAGTTCGGCGAGGAGGGGGGAGGTGGAGTCGTCATCGTCCGGGGCGTCGCCTTGCTTCCAGCGGAGCCAGTACTTCTCCGGGGTCTCGATCACGCCGTAGCGGAGCCCTTCGGTGTCGTTGCCCGCCATGACGAGCTGCACGGTGCTGAAGAACGGCTGGATGAAGTCCTTCTTCTGGTTGACCAGGTTCTGGCGGATCCCCTGCGCTACCGAAACGGTCGACCGCTTGAGTTCGAGGACCCCGACGGCGATCCCGTTGACGTAGAGCACGATGTCGGGCCGCTTGGTTTTCTTGCCGGTGACCGTGACTTCCTCGGCGATGGCGAAGTGGTTGGCGGCGGCATTCTCCCAGTCGATCAGGTTGACGGTGACCGTGTGTTCGCCGAGTCCGGGGCTGACCCGGGCTCCGTAGCGGAGGAGACCGTAGACTTCGCGGTTGGCGTCGTAGAGGGTCTTGCTCCCTCCGAGGGCGGCGGCCTTGTCGAGTTTGTCGAGTGCCTTGGTGATTAGGGTGGGGGAGTGGCCCTGGCGCCTGAGGAACCGGCCGAGGTGGTCGGGTTCGATGTTCCGGTTGTCGTCGCGTTCGTGCCAGTCGCCGAGGTAGGTGTAGCCGAGGTGGTCGCGGAAGTGGCGTATGACGCGGCGTTGCGTCTTTCTCTCGAGCTCACCGACGGTCGTCATCGGGGGCTCCGGGGATTGCGGACGGGGCTGGGATCGGGCTCGGTGGTGGAGTCGCCCAGCACCTTCCAGTGGCCGCCCTTGTCGGGACCGACGCGGGCGATCTTCCCGGCCCGGCGCAACTTGTCGAGCTGGTACCGCACGGTTGACGGGGTGGTGTCGAGAGCGGCGGCGATTTCGCGACGGCTGACGGACGGGTCCTGACGGAGGACAGCGAGGAGGCGGTCGCGGAGCGGAGGTGGTTCTGGCTGTTCTCTGGCGGTCGCGCCCCATTTCTGGTGGTTTTCTGGCTCTTGAACCGTCTGATCTAGCGGTTTACTGGTGGTGTTCTGGTAATTTTCTGGCTGTTGGTCGTCGTTTCTGGTGGCTTTCCGATCGTCTTCCGGCGGTGCTCCTCCCGCATCTTGGTCGTCATCGGCGCACGGATCGGTCTCGCCGTCGCCCACATCATCGAAACCGTCAACGACTACCCAGCGTCCTCCCCGGTCGGGCCCGACACGGCGTAATCTACCCTCACGCTTGAGTTTACCCAGTTGATACTTGACGCTGCCCTCCGTGGCGCCCTGGAGTCCCTCGACGAGTTCGCGACGACTTGCAGATGGATTCGTCCGCAGGAACGCGACGATCCGGTCGGCGAGGCTTTGACTGGTGTCGCTCCCTTCTGGATGTTTTCTGGATGTTTTCTGGATGTTTTCTGGATGTTGGTCGAAAGTCCCAGAACCTGCGGCTGTCTTCTGAGTAGTTCCGAACCCTCGCGCAGCGGCATCGGCCGCCTGGTACGCGTCCGAGAACGGAAACCTCACCCACAGCCCATTGCCGCCCGACTCCAGCCTCCAGGTGGGCGTCGGATTCTCCGCCTCGCGGCATACGTCCACTATCCGGCGGATGCCGCGCCCCCAGGCTTCGATCATCCCGGCTCGAAAGAACGCGTAGGCGACGCGCGGGTTGTGCGGACGGGAAGACAGCTCCTCGGCAAGCTGCTCGGTGGCCCACTCCGGAGCCAGGTGAGCCGCGTTCCACATCGAGATCCGGTCGTCGTACACGCGAATTTGAATTGTCGTGGGGCTGGCGTAGTCCCGGTGGATGATGGCGTTGATCACCGCTTCCCTCATGGCCTCGTGTGGCACCGGGAATGTCTCGACGCGGTAGATGCCATCGTAGGAAATCAGGGCCCGGCTGTACTTGCTGTACAACAGGTCCATCGTCCGGTCGACCTGCGCGAACAGGTCGCCCTCGACCACATCCTGGTACAGCAATTCGGAGCCGCGGAAGTAGCCGATCTTGACGTAGGCGTCCCGAATGAACTGCTGCGGCGACGGGTGGAAGAGCAGAACAGCCGCCCGCTTCAAGTAGGTTCCTTCCCGCAAACTCAGGTTCTCGATGAGGCTATCGACGGGTTCGTCCAGAACCTCGGGACCAAGCCGCTCGCTCTCGACGGCGCGACTGCGGAAGCGGTCGATCGCTCGGTCATCGAGGTCACTCAAACGAACGCCGGGCCACGGCACATCGTCCCACGTCCGTCCGTATCGCTCGAGCAGGAACCGGTTCAGCGCGGCACCGCTGAGCAACTGCTTCGTGCTGCCGCTCCGGTAGTGGAACTGGCCCTTGTAGCTGATCGGGTTGGTGTGCGGCTCGACCACGATCTCAAGGTACTCCCGACCGGACTCCGACTTCAGGTTGACGTCGACCACGATCCCGAGCAGGGACTGCACCTTGTTGGGGATCTCCTCGAGGAGGCGGAGGACCTCTCTTACCCCGACGACCTCGCCACGGTCGTCCTTTCCGATCTCCAGGACGCCGCCTTGGGCGTTGGCGAACCCGCAGATCCACTTGAGGTGCTCGTCACGCCAGGATCGCTTCCACTCGATTTGCTGCGATTCAGGCGTCATGGTCCTCGTCTCTCGGGGCGTCCTCGGGGATGGGCAGGCGGATGGAACCGGTGAGGAGCTGCTGCATCATACCCTGCTTGATCGCTCGGGTCTTGTCGAGGCGGTGTTCAAGCGCGGCGATCTCGGCGTCCATGTCGGAGAGGACGGTGGCGATGGCGCGTTGTTCGGGGAGGGGAGGGAGGAGGACGTGAGCGCTGGCGATGTGACTACGGTTGGTCGCATAGACCTTGGTACCTGCCGCAAGCCGACGTAAGTGACGAAGGAAGGCGGGACAGAACTGTAGGTAGGCTTTGAAGCCATCGGCGAGGACTGACTTGTTGAACCGGACCGCAATGGTGTGAAGCCCCGATACTACGTGGCGATCGCGCAGCCCACGGAGTTCAACTGACTTTCCTACGCCCTCGATGTCTTCCGAGGCGTCGACGAATACCAGATCCCCGTTGTCAAGTCGGTCGAGCTTCTTCGCATGTTCTGTCGCTAGGGTCGGCATAGGTGTGACACGCGGATCGAGACAGACACCGACGGATGAGTGGATATCCCCGTAGTGCAGATACTGTATCGTGCCGTCCATAGTGAGATCGGAGCGGGAATTGTTGCCGTGCCGTAGGAAGGTGAGGTGATCCCCTAACCGCCTCACCTTCCATTCCTCCCCGAACCCTGGCAGCCGCGTCCTACCCGATAGCAGCCCCAGCATCACCGCCTGCTTGATGGCCAGCTTCTTGGCGATCAGCGCTCCCAGCGACTTGATCAGCTCGTCAACGTGGGAGAGGACGGCAACGATGGCGTGTTGTTCGGGGAGGGGAGGGAGGGGGAGATTGAGTCCACATAGAGCGGCGCTACTAAGAGACGGGAGTGCGGTTGTATGAGCAAAGGAACTGAGACGGATGCTCAAAAGCCAATAGTATGCGAACAGAATGTCTACGCGCTCATCAGTGGGCACGAATACCGCCATGTTGTTGTCGAGGCAACTTGGCTGCGCGAGAATCCTCTTTCGCTCAAGGAATACCGCTGCGCCTACCTTCGCAAATGTGATCGATTGGGGTGGAAACAGACTTGCAGCCAAGAGTTGGCGAGTATCGTCAGTGATGTAGTTGGGACACTCCTTCAGAAGCAGCTCGTTGCCATCGCGACTCATGTCGGAGACTTTGAAGAACGGGTAATCACCCTGCGCTGCGCCCTGATACCGCACCGGAAAGCCACTTCCGCTTCCAAAATGGCCGATATCGCCCGCTAGCACTAGCTCCCAATCCTCCGGAATCATCCCCACCTCGGTGAGCCGATATCCCGTAGATACTTCCGGCGCGTGCCCTGCACGGTTTGGATCACGACCCTCTCTGGCCACGCACGCCTCACTCATGCTGCCCCATCAGCCGTGTCGCCACAGATCCAACAGACACGGTCTGTGGAATCGCCGGGCAAGCGAAAATCCGCAACGGCGTTGCGCGAATTGGCATCACGCCGCGGATTCCGAGTCGGTGTCTCGGGTGTTGGACTTCGCCGGGCGCAGGAGGAGCGCGGGAATTGGTCCGATAGCGTTGGACCAATCGCGTCGGCATGTACCTCGTGCCGGGAGGCGTCCAAGAGTGCCCGAACCCGGTCAGGGATCATTCTGGCAAGCAGTGCGGAACCGAGGTCCTCACCCATCTCTCCTCCCATCACCCCCCAGAACTTCCCGCCGCGCCATCCCCAACTGGTCAGCCAGCTCCTTGCACAGCAGACCAGCTGCTCGAAGTCGATGCTTTCACTCACACCGACAACCCCATCCGCGCCAGGTGACCCTCCACCTTCGCCCCATAGTCCTCCACTCGCCGCTCCAGCTCCGGCAGCGCCTTCGCATACCGCCCTTCCAGCACCCTCACGCGAGCCACGAGCCCACTCGTCAAGCGCTCCACCACCTGTCCAACCGCGCCCTCCACGCTTGCCATCCACTTGTCGCCGACCACGAGCTCGGTGATCTCCGCCGCAGTCAGCGTCGCGTACCGCGCGAGCACCTTCGAATCCAGCCGCGTCTGTGCCGTCTTCGCCGACCTCTTCGCCGCGGCAAGGGTCTTCATCAGATCCAGACACACTTCCAGCGCATCCCGCTCCTCCTGCTCTTCGGAACCGCCGGCCACCGCCTTCAGCCGCGCCCTCACCGCGGCCTGTGTCACCTTTCCGGTATCGCTCGTGGCACCCTCCATCAACCCGTCTTCGCCGGAGTACTCCTCGATGAACTCTTCCAACTCGCGAGCGATGTTCTCCTGTTCCGTCCGCAAACGTTCAACCTCGGCCTGCTCCGTCGCAAAGTACTGGGCGACGACAAGCCGGGGAGGGACCAGATCCATCCTGTACTTCTTCCGGTTCACGGTCAGATCCGGCGTTTCCGCGGTTCCCTTGCCCTTGACCGGCACCAGCACCCGCGGCCGCGCAGCCTCCGTCCACCCCTCCGTCACAACCAGGTACACATCGTCCTGCATGACCCCGTCCCAGTAGTCCATCAGACACTGGTAGACACCGTAGCGGTTGAGCAGCGGGAGTCCGGCGAAGCGGTGCAGCAGATCTTCCGACAGATCCTGAATCAACGCCTTGGGCGAATCCCCGACGGCAAGCTCGTCCAGACGCGGCACGTGCTCCCGCCGCCAACCGTCGAACACCCGCCGGACCCGGTCCCCATACGCCTTGAACTCCGCGTGTTCGAGCACCACCCCCCGCACCGCGTCCGCCTCGACCCGCGCGTCGCTGTACCCATCCCGGCCATTCGGCGAGAAGAGCAGCTCCCGTAGGCCCGGAAACACCTCCCAGTAGGCGCCGAGAGCGTTGATGTCGCGGTTCGGGATGCCGCCGTGGAGATGCGCGGGCAGGTCGTGCAGGTCCTCGGGCTCGCTGGAGTCGATGTAGCGGGGGATGTTGAGGTTGTAGTCGTTGGCCTCGCTGGCGATCTCGGTCGAGGGCACCATGCGTGAGTAACCGGGAACCTCTCTCTGGTCCGTGAAGACGTCCACGATCCGGTGGATGTCGCGTTCGCGCAGCCGGTTCTTGGCGCCGTCCTTCCGGAAGCCCTTGCTGGCGTCGATCATGAAGATGCCGCGGCGGCCCACCGCGTTCTCCTTGTCGATCACCACGATGCACGCCGGGATTCCGGTGCCGTAGAAGAGGTTGGCGGGAAGCCCGATGACGCCCTTGATCAGGCCGTGCCGGACGAGCCGCCGGCGGATGTCGGCCTCGCGGTTGCCGCGGAAGAGCACGCCGTGGGGCATGATGATTGCGCCCTTGCCGGTGCTGTTGAGCGATGCGACGAGGTGCATTAGAAAGGCAAGATCACCGTTCCTGGCTGGCGGCTCACCGTATTCGAACCGGCGGTATTCGTCGTTGGCCGGGTCGAGGCCGTTCGTCCAGGCCTTGTCGGAGAACGGGGGATTGGCGACCGCGAAGTCGAACCGCTTGAGACGCCCCGGTCCGTCCGTGAACCGAGGGGCGGCCAGCGTGTTGTCGCGCTCGATCTCGGCGGCGACGCGTCCGTGGAGGATCATGTTCATGCGCGCCATTGTCCACGTCGCGACATCCTTCTCCTGGCCGTAGACGGTCAGCCCGTGGGGCGCTTCGTCGGCGGCCTTGATGAGGAGCGAGCCGGAGCCGCAGGTCGGGTCGTACACGGTGTGATCCCTCCTGGTGTCCGGGCCGATCCCGATCACCTGGGCCATGATGCGCGAGACTTCGGCCGGGGTGTAAAACTGTCCCTTGCTCTTGCCAGACTGGGTCGCGAAGTGCCGCATCAGGTACTCATACGCGTCGCCCAGGAGGTCGTCGCCGTGGGCGCGGTTGGCGCGGAAATCGAGCCCCTCGAAGATCCCGACCAGCTTCGTGAGGCGGTCCTGCATCTCCTTCCCCCTGCCGAGCTTGCTCTCGTCGTTGAAGTCGGCCTGGTCGATCACGCCCTTGAGGAGGTAGTCGTTGGCGTCGGCGAGCCGGCCGATGACCTTGTT
Organism: Longimicrobiales bacterium; assembly: GCA_965211645.1. Classification (GTDB taxonomy): domain Bacteria; phylum Gemmatimonadota; class Gemmatimonadetes; order Longimicrobiales; family Gaopeijiaceae; genus Bin94. Next base: position 3,506,347 of record OZ242947.1, read on the forward strand.
GATCCCGTCGCCGATCTCCTTGGTTCCCTTGAGGGCGACCATTTCGTCGAAGCTGCCGCCGGGCGGCACTGTGATGTCGGCGAAGTCGTCGCTCCCGGCGTACTTGTCCGAGACGTACTTCATGAAGAGCAGCGTGAGGACGTAGTCCTTGTACTGGGACGCGTCCATGCCGCCGCGCAGCTGGTCGCAACTCTGCCAGAGCGAGGAGTAGAGGTGGGATTTTCGGAGGGGCATGGGGGTGGGGGTGGGATGGGTGTGGCGGGCGGCGTCGTTACCTGGGTAACCCATCACGATTACGGGTAGCCGGAACGAGCGTCAAGGAGGGTCGTGGGGCACCCTATCATGGCGATGGTAGATGGACTGAACTGTCCGGCTCCAGTTGTCTCCACTGGTCCCGTCCAGAATCGAGTGTCGGGCGGGCGGGGGAAGCGAGAGCGGCCACGCTACAATGGGTGGTCTCCAAGCTGGCGTGGCCCGATACGGCGTCCTCCCGGATTCTAACCATTCGCTACCGTTACGTTGTATGGTCGAGGCTCCGGAGCACGGTCGGACTGAGTCCGATACTGCTGCCGGAGCACAGATCGTCCGGCCGCTCGATCTGGACACGAAGACCAAGGGAACGGGCTGGGCTTGCCTAGCTGCGCACGTGCCAATAGGCTGCGTGAGCCCCTAACCCTACCGAAAGCAGGCGGAAGTGCTCTTGCCCGTTGCTTCGGCAGCGAACGATGGCGCTCTCCCAATCGCGGGGAGCGAGAGGAGGTAGGATCAGGTACTGTCAACCACAGAAAGGAACTGTCCGCGAAGGCGGGGCGGGCCTAGGGAATGGCGTGTCCCCGGATGAGGTATTGAACTCCTGCCACATCTGGATGTCTGGTGTGCGGCCATCGAGGCCGGTCTTGCTTGTACGGCCAGACTCGGGTCGTGAATCCGCCATCCTCGCCGATGTGTGTTTCCGACCGCAATCCCAAGAAGGAGTTGAAGAGCAGTGGACGTGAATGTGACGGTCAGTGTCCCCGCGCTGGAAAAGCTAATTGACCATACCGCTAGTGGGATAGGCAGCGTGGCACATTCGATCCTTACACCATCCCTAAGGTCATGGCAAGCTAAGAAGCAAGCCCAGGCAGACAGGATAGCGGCGAAGGGCCAGGCAGGCGCGTTGTTGATTCAGGCCGACGCTCAAGCTACAGCGCGCAAGATGCTTCTCAGCGAAGATGCCGATGTCACGGGCGAGCTGGGGATAGCAGAAGCCGTTACGCAGAGGATCCAGTTCCAAGAACGGAAGAGGCTGCTCAACATCCAATCAGTGGTGGCGCAAGCGGCCGATGAGCTTGGCGACGCGCTCGTCGAAGATAGCGAACCAGATCATGACTGGACAGCTCGTTTCTTCAACGATGTTCAGGATGTGTCATCGGAGCAGATGCAGTCACTGTGGGCCCGTGTCCTCACCGGTGAGGTAAGACGAAGAGGAAGCACGTCACTTCGTACGCTGGGGGTTCTGAAAAACCTCGATCAAACTACAGCAGACTGTTTTCGAACGCTGTGTTCACTCAGCTTGTTCCACTATACACCGGGTCGTGAACTAGCTGACGATGCGAGGGTATGTTCGCTGGGCGGAAATGCTGCGCAAAACTGCCTTGCTGATTACCGCTTGGACTTTGATACGCTCAATCGCCTGAATGAGCATGGTTTAGTGATAGCAGACTATAACGCGTGGATGGACTACGTTGTAGCAAGGGAGGCTTTCGTCGACAGCGGCGGACAGGAAATCCAACGTCCTTTTGTATTCCAAGGTTCTCGGTGGGACTTGGAGCTCGCGCCCCCGGATGTTGATCAGAGGATTGTTAAACTATATGGAGTGGTGTTGACATGGGCAGCCAGGGAATTGGCCAGAGTCGTGAACGTACGGCCTGAGGGAGGGTACCAACAAGCGCTGGAGAGTTTCTTTCGGCAAAACGGCGTGGAATTGGTTAGAATCGACTAAGGTGCTCTCTATCCTGTCGTATTACAGCAACGCGTTTGGCTATTACGGAGTCCGCGATTCTGTAGGCTAACAGCGAGGGTTACGTTGGGTCGACCGATAGGGGTGTCCACTCAGGCGCTTCTGGGAGTTCGGCCTTCTCAAGCAGCATGTCACGCAAGACGATCGCTAGCACCTCCAGCACGTCCTCAAGCGCCAATCCGTTGTTGAAGGCGACCTGTTCGGCCCAAAACCTCGTGTGAGGCGAGAACTTCACGTTCCGGCGCTGTGCGTAGTCCATGCAGAACTCGTGGATTTCGTATTCTGATTTTCCTTTCACGCGGTGCAGGAGATGGGGCACCAACACATCCGCCAATGCACCCGCGCCGAGCTCTGCGGAGACCGCTTCTCCAAGTTCGGTTAGTCGAAGCCGACTGCCTTGTTCAATGACCGGCGGCGAGCGACGGTTGCGGTCCAGTTTCCGGTTGATCTCCCTAAGCATCTCGTCGACTCTTCCCTTCCACCCCTCAATACGCATAGCGAACACAATGGCCGCCCCCATGAAGACAACTAGCAATTCAGTCGGAACGGAGTCCATTAGAAGATGCGGACGCTGGCTAGGAGCTTTTCGGGAACCTCTAAGCCGTTCTGAATCATCCAGGCCGCCGCCTCCTTGCTATACAGTTTACGGTAGAGGCGCACTGGTTCGACGCCCACTGGTTCGTTCCTGCGGTCATACACGCCGAGGACGTAAGTTCCCTTCTTCGTGATGTATAGAAGGCCCGTTTGCCCGGCGCTTGCCTCGAGGATCGTGGCCCCTTGGAGATCGGCGATGTCGCCATCTTCAAGGACAACTAGTTTCCGCATGACACCTCATCCGTTGTGAGTAGCTCGCAATGCTTCAGACTGGGCGCGTTCGCGTCTCCAGTCTAGCGTCTCGGTTTCGCTCAGCGCCAGCCACGATCACCTCGCCATCGTGCGCTCCGACACGCGAGTCGTGAGCGGCACTCCCTCCAACTCGAGCATGACGATCTGTGCGATGTGGAACGGGTGACGTCGCCGATGACACCCCCAGCGTTGGTCACGCGCCACCATGGCACGTCCGGCGGACACCGCTTGAGCGCCTGTCCCACCGGCCGCGGCTGCGACCCCGCCGCCTCGGCGACGCGGCCGTAGGTAGAGACCTTGCCCGGCCGGATCGCGCGGACGTGATTGCACACCATTTCGTCGAACTCGGTCATGGCCCCCACTTTTTCTCGCCGTCAAGCGGCCCACTACTAGGTAGCGACGTTGGTTTGGTATGGTGAACCTACCAGCCCCCGGCAACATGGTCCAGAGCCATTCGCCCGAGCCTCATCGGAGCCTAGAGCCGCCACCTCCCCTTGCGGCGACCACCACCGCGGTGTGCCCTCTTGGCGTCAGTAAGCAGAGACCCGCGTCGGGCCGCCTGATGAAGAGGACGGCCCATCAGTGGAAACGCGCGTGGCCCTTGATGCCGCGGACCACTAGGCAGGACCTTACCTTAGGACCTCTGCGTGCCGGGCCCAATCGCGGGAGTCCCTAGCAGGAAGCACGCCAACTCGGAGAGGGGGCGCTACACCAACAGTCCTTATCCCACCCGCCAACGAGTCGTCCCCTGCGATACCGCATCTACTGCCAAGCCCCAGGGGTGCCAAGCGGGTCGCGACATCATCCACGCCCCGCCGTCCGGCACGACGCGATTACTCGGCTTTCTATGGTACTGCGGGTTCCAGAATCCGTTCTACCAGAAGCGAGCCAGAGTTAGAATCAAGCGGATCAGCCGTGCTATGTCCCAACTGCTCCTTGGCTTGCAGCAGATCGCGGAACTCGAACGATCGCATTCTGAGCGGAGAGGTCGATGCTCTCACGGTCGCCTTTGCGAGTGCTACTGCTGTGCTGAACGGCAGAAGCAAGACTGAGTTACACCGTCGGCTCGTCGCTGTCATCATGGCGGTCAAGACAGAATGCCCGACGGGAATACTGCCACGCGTCACGCGTCCGCTGCACGGTGACTTCATCGGGTCGTACGGCCCCTTCCGCAGGTAGCGGGTCAGGAGGAGCGGACGGGAGGTCTCCCGCTCGATGAGTCGCGCGACCGGCCAGTCGTCGTAATGCGTGCCCTCGAGATCGACGCCCAGCCAGACGAAGCCGTCACCGGGGCGGTACCCGGCGGTCCATTGGACACCATCGTTGCCGTCCGAAATGCCCAAGAAGCCACGGGTTGGGCTCCCGAAGTCCCTCCGCGGCTTCCGAAGATGTCATGGCCGACCACCGTGACGTTGATGTATGGCAGTGATCCAACCGGTCTTCCAAAGAGTTCCGGAAGTCGCTACGGTGAAAGCTGCCCAGTACCGTCCACAAGGCAGTCTTCAACTACGGCGCCAGGAGAAGATGGACACGAAGCTCAGTCCGTACCCGGTCGCTGATGGTGTCCGTGTCCCGTAACATGTGGAACAGTCCCATCATGCAGAGCATCGTGATGCTCGACTCGTTCGACAAACGCCGCCGGGAATACAAGAGACTGGGGTGGGTGTACGCCGCACGGAATCCGTGCTTTGCCGATGCGGTCTTCAAGGTGGGGCAGACGAAGGTCTCACCGGTCATGCGGGTGGAGCAACTGAGCGGTTCAACGTCGGTCTACCGCCGATTCGAGCTCGTGTATTTCGTTCACGTTTCTGATCGGGACCTTGCCGAGGGTCACGCACACCAGGCGCTGGCAGCCACGCGAATCAACCCCGCGAAGGAGTTTTTCGAGGCGCCGCTCATGACGGTGATAGCCGCGCTTGATGACGCCGCCCGCTACTACCCCATTCAACTAGGGCGGACCCCGCGTGCCGGCTTTCTGGAACCCGCGCTAAAGCCGCGAGTGGTCGCATGTCAGCAGTGCGGGAGCAAGACCCGGGTGCCACGCTTGCTCGTGAGCATCTGGGTCACCTGCGGGCAGTGCCCGGCGCGATTTGAATTGGCTTCGGACGTGCTTGGTTAGTGGGATGTGTAGGCGTCGCTAACCGCATGTAAACGGGCTTCCCTATGCTGGGGCCGACAGCCATTCAATCCCTCTAACCCGGCCACGGCAGGTTTCCGACCCGGGCGCCAGAATGCGATAGAGGCCCTCAGGCCCCGGCCGACCTCCACGACGGCACCGCCGCACACGCCACTCTGATCGTGCTCCGATACGCGCCCGACCATCCCCTCTCGATCGCGCCGGCACTCGCACTGGACCACACCGACACCGTCTTCGCTACATCCCGTGCCAGCACCGAGTCACTGACGGTCCCGACTGCGGCCTTGCCCCGCAGGTACGTATTCTTCGCAAGGTCCGAACAGTTGTTCGTCCATTCCTGCGATCCGAACCAGTCTCGGACGATCCGGGCTGCTTCTTCAGCCTTCGGTTCCGCCTTGTCGTAGAGCCTGGTTGCCACAAGATAGCTCACAACGCCCATCATCAACGTCACCCACGCGGGTGCCGGCATCAGACGCGAGGCACCGAGCAACGCCGTCGTTCCGACCATTCCACGACCGCCACCGCTCAAGACCCGCTTGAATCCCGCGCCGTGTCTGGCCTCGTGAAAGCACTTCGCGAGCCCGACGATCGTGACCATGACCAGGAGCGGATTGGCGCCGACAAGTGCGGACAAGCCCAGGCTCGCGACGATTTCCGAAAACCGGCGGAGCTCGGCCTTGTCCCAACTCAGAACCAGTGCCAAGACAGCCAAGGTCGCGCCGACGAACTCGGTAGCCGTGAAGTCCGCCATGTCCTTGACCCACTTTCGGGACACTCCGAGAGTCTCGTTCAGGAATCCCGCGACGGCTTCAAAGGCTTGCTTGTCCCAGGTGACCACCGGTATTCCCCTGGGTGTGACCATGTCCTTCCATATTGCGGAAACGTACCCATCCGCCCGCTGAAGCCATCCCTCGTCGGGGAACGCCTCGGCGATGGTCTTCCACGCGCCGACGAGGTCGTGGCTGCCGTCGAATAGCCGGTGGTCGGCACCGTACTTCCCCGTGTCGATGTAGAACTGATCCAGTGCCCTGTCGTAGCGCGTGGCAGGACCGGACGCGAACACGTCCCGGGCCCACCGATCCAGGCTGACCGCGACATCGGTTGCGAGCAGGGCGTTTCCAATGCTCGCTGCCTTGGACGTCACCGGTTCGGACAGGCGTCGCACTGGCACCTTCCTGAGTGAATCCGAGGCAAGGCGCCCCGCTCGGGAGGACACATCGCTCACACGTCCCCCGACCGCTCTTGCGGAGCCCAGCATCCCGTCACCCATGGCTGCGGCCGTCTTGCCGAAACCGGCCGCACCACGTCTCAACGTCCCGGTGGCGGAGTCCAGTGCACCGCGGAAGCGGGCGGTCTTGTCACGTTCGGCCGAGTCCGGTGCGGCCGGTTCGTCTTCTTCGGGTGGATCGTCGATCAGTTGGAAGTCGTCATACCGGGGCGCGACGGCTTCGGCGGAGGCATCGCGAGCATCCGCGTCGACGGGAGCAGGGTCTTCAGTATTGGGAGGCATTGGGATCCATGCGTTCCGGTTTCAGTTGCGAGGACGTGAAAGAGTGAACCCCTTCAGGGGGTCCGGCAACCGTCGGGTGCTGATCCAGTGATCGAAGAATGTCAACTACGGTGGGATCTACATAGCGGACTAGCCTACCCGGGAATCACGACCAGAGGGGTCGCGGGACTCTTTTTCGTTCGGCCTCGCGGAGTCACGGCTGGATATGCCCGGCTGGTTGCCGAGCTGGCCGCGCTCCGGCGAGGACCGGACGCACACTTCTCGGAGCCTAACCTACTCCGGGACGATGCCGGGTTAGAACGGGTCGTCCGAGCGCTGCCCCCGGGGGAGGCATCCCGCCACCCTCGGGGGTGTTTTCAAGAGGTGGATCTTCCGGAGAATCTCACACTACCGGAAGAGTGTCCCCTTTACGTTGGGGGGTCTCCACCCCTGCGTCAAGGCTAGCCGGGGATGGGGTTCGTATCGATCTCGAAGTCGTCCTCGTCTTCGTCCAGGTCTCGTTCCACAACGACCGCGTCGCCTTTTGCCGTCAATCCGTAGATCCCGGCCTCATCCTCTTCGACGAGTCCTTTTTCTTCCAATGATCTCAACCAGTGACGAGCACGAGCGAGGGAAATGTTCGTCACCGCAGCGAGGTCGTTGAGTTCCATATCTCCTCGCGCCAGGGTAGCTAGAACTCGGTCCGGTCCAGCATTCATAGGGGGATCTCCGATCTTGTGGGAGGGGATTTCGACCGTTTTCCTTAGAAAAACGGAGAGTGACCCACTCGGACATCACGTCCGGACCGACATCACGTCCAGTCTGGGGTCACTGTCGCTCCAGGTGAGGAGCGCCAGTTGCGCGGCCCGTTCTCGAAACTGGACGAGACGGGTCGCCGCTTCTCACCCCTTCCCATTCTAGGGCAACCTGGCGTCTCCGCAAGGGAGATCCTGACTTCCGCGTCAAGAGGGATCTTGCGGCGGAATCCCTTCCAGAGTTTCATTGAGGAAACGAGAGATTGATCCGATCGATAGACTGGCGTCGCAGACCTTGCAGCGTAGAGTGATACAGGTGCATCGGTCGCCTCTCCTCCAGGGATTGAACGACTTCTTCACGGACAGTTCCAACCCGAAAAGTCCACAGGACGGGCAGGCTTCTCCTACGATAGCCGCCCAGCGGGGGCGACTGCCTCATGCCAGTCTCGCGAGCCGGCGTGAGGGATCTCCTTGCCTATGTACTGCGAATGTAGTACCATCCCACATGGGATTTTCGGAGGCGAAGCGGGTGGTGGTGGCGGTTCTCCGCGAGGGGAACTTCGAGCACGAGGCTCGCGAGACTCTCGCGGAGAAGAATCTACTGGCGGCTGGTGATGTCGATGCGAGCGAGGTTGCAGAACTCGTGCTCAAGACTTGCTCTGAAGACTACGGTGAATCCCCCCACCACTGGGATCAGTCCGTGGTGGTGCACACGTTTACACCAACGGTTCGGGAGGAACGGTGGTACATCAAGGTGTATTTCGTGGAGACCGACGGGGACGACCGGAAAGCGATGTTCATAAGCGTTCATCGAGCAGGGAACTGAGATGAAGATCTTGCGGGAGGGAGATCGCGGGTACGCTCTGGCGCCGGAACGCGGGCGGGTCGAGATCGTTTACGAGTACCGAACGGTCGAACTCGAGAAGTCGAAGGCCACGGTCAGCAACGTCCTCGTCGGCGTGGATACCGAAACCGGAGAAGTTCTCACGGTGCCGGCCCAGTCGACGCCGAAGCTGAAAGCAGCGAGGGAGGCGAAGAAACGGGAGGTGATGAGCGTACGGATGCCGCGGGAGCTCGACGACGTGCTGCATCTCGTGGCGGACCGCTATCGCGTGGCGCCCAAGCAGTTCGCTCCCGCGGTTATCCGATACTACCTCACGTTGGCTTGCGCGAATGGCGACATGGCTCAGCGTCTGCGCACGCTCTCCAAGAGCCGCTTGGCAACGGGGAGGTGTCAGAAGGATCTGCGCTTGAGGATACAGCGGGAGCTTCTTGTGTGGTTGCGCGACATCGCAGTCGCGACTGAAGGAGCCACCAAGAGCGATATGGTTCGAGGTGCAATCGTGGCGGCGAAGGAAGATGTGCTCGACGATGGCGCGAGAGAGCGGCAGCGGCAACTGGAGGCGATTGCCCGGGCCGTCTAGGTCCGAGACCAACACGTTTGACCAGGATGACGCGACCCAAGACCCGGTTCGAAGGCCTTCCGAACAGAAATCAGCCGATCATGCAGAGCGCTGCGCCGTCCGGATGTGGCCGGCTAGTTGCAGCCGGGCAGCAAGAAACAGCGTGGCAGGGGCCGACGGCGGTCGCCACCGTCGGGCAATGGAGCAGCGCGCGGCAGGTGCACCTCCTCTCGTGCCGGGCTCCTCAACCCCGCCGGTCCCTTACCCGAGACGTTGGCAGCGAGCTACTCGTCGCCCTCTTCTTCCAATCCTGTCCTGCCGGTCGGGCGGAATACTGCCACGCGTCACGCGTCCACTGCACGGTGACTTCATCGGGTCTTGCGACCCTTCCGCGGGTAGCGGGTCAGGAGGAACGGACGGGAGATCTCCCGCTCGATGAGTCGCGCGACCGGCCAGTCGTCGTACTGCATGCCCTCGAGGTGGACGCCCAACCAGACGAATCCGTCACCGGGGCGGTACGCGGCGCTGCATTGGACACCCTCGTTGCCGTCCGAGATGCCCAGGACGCCGCGGGATGGGCTGCCGAAGTCCCTTCCGCGGCATCCGAAGATGTCTCTGAAGAGGCTCTTCAGGGCTTCGCTGGGGTGGGTGGGGATGGGCATGGGGGGTCAACGCCGAGCTGGCTCACTCGAATTCCGATCGCGGCAACCCCGACTGCCTGATGACCGCCCTGAGTGTGCCCGGGCGGAGCTCACGGTGTTCGCAGGCGCTGCTCGATTTCCTCGGTGGAGGCTGTCTCGACGAAAAGGGCCAAGGCTTCTTCGACGTGTGCTCTCCGTTTCCGGTCCGAGGACTCCATGTTGGCTGACTTGGAGAGTGCGAGCAACACCCGGCCTTGCCGAGGTAGCGGAGGGTGCGCGCCCCTAGCCAACCCGCCTCTCCACCTACCGGCGGATGTTCTCCCTCGACGCCGACGACGACACCATGTCCCCTCCCACATCCGACAACCTGGCCGTAGACGAAGACCTGGCCGCCCCCCGTCCCGTCCATTCGATAGTCGATCGGGTATGCCTCGGAGGGTCCGGAAGCAGGTGATCGCGCTGGATCCGCTCCTCGTCAGCCGTCTGGAAGAGCACCACCTCGGCGGGTGACGGCAGCCCCGCATCATCAATTGATGGTTGACAGGATTGCTAGGTTCTGTGTAGTCTTGCGGCCCTTTCGACGATCGCGCGTCTACGGAAAACGGAGGTATTCATTGGGTGCGTTTCTCCGCCAGATGGTCGATACCCATACGGAAATGACGGCGTTTCTCCTGTCGTTGGCGACACGCGGCGCTGATCGCCGCCGTCTGCGGCCCCACCACCGTTCGGACGGTGAGGTCGTGATGTCCGATCTCGCCACGACCATTTCCGATCTCAGCACCGCATCTGCTCGCGTCATCAAGAGGCGGGAGAGCCAGGCCAACGCGTTCGCCGTCAAGGCTTTGAGCTTCGGGACGCTTCTCACAAGTCTCGCCACTGTCGGTGGCGGCATCTACCTCGCGGCTCTCGGGCATATCTGGGGTGCCGGAATCGTTATTGCCGGCCCCCTGATCACCGTGGTACTGGGGCGGTCGAAGTCCCAGGAGGGGTAAGGTTTTGTCCGAGACTGGCGAGTTTGGCCAGCGGGTCCAAGTCCTTCGGGAAGTGCCTAAAGAAACAGCCTCATCCTCTGCTCCAGCAGCGGCCGACTCAGAATCCCCGTCATGTTGAGCACCTCGAGATTGAACCGGCCATCGCCGCCACGCGACCACCATTCTTCAGCGAGCCAGCCCAGGTTCTCGGCGGCGATCACGGCGACGTTGGTGCCGGCGCAGGCGGCCGCAAGCTGCCAGACCCGATCCATTGCGGAGTCGTCGGCGTCCGCCACGACGACCAGAAAGCAGGCGACCGGATCGCTCGAGTCGCGGATATAGCGCTTGAACTGCCTCAGGTGGGTGGGCGGGAAGGTGTAGGCGGTCTCCGTGCTCTTGTTGTCCCACATCAGCACGTCTCCACTTGACTTCCGACGCCCGCCGAACCGGATGCAACCGTCGGGGTGTTCGCTGCCAGGCATCTCCATCAGCTTGAGCCCGAGCCTTGATTCGAAGAGGAACCGGGTTGCCGCCTCGAACCCGTGCTCGATGTCGAGGTCCTTCTTGATGATCTGGTTCGCCAGCAGGTTCTCGCGGTCGCGTCGGGCGAGTTCCGGCAGGTATTGGTAGAATCGCTCTCCCGGCGAAGCTTCGTCGGACACCTCCTTGGTGATCAGATTGGCGAAGTAGCCTATGATTCGTCCGATTCGCTCTGCCTTGTTGCCTCTCACCGGGACACCCGGAAGCGAGGAGCACAGCTTGCGTAGCTCCTCGCTGGACAGGATGCCCAACACTCGGCTGGGACTCAGTCCGGAGGAGATCACCCGGCTCTTCAGTTCCGACTTCGTGCCCGAAGAGGGGAGTTTCTTCCTGGCCAACGTCTGCTTCAACTGGCCAACCGTGAGGGCGTCGAGGAGCAGTCCCCACGCATGCAACCCAAGTTCCAGGCCGAGTGCGTCCATCACGGAAGCGCGCATTTCGTCCGGAATCACGTAGGGCGCGCCGTCGGCCTTGTTGCAGTGGAAGACGATGCCACCCCATTGCAGCTTGTTCAGCACGTCGCGGCATTCGCTCGGTGTATGCAGGACGTTGCCCCGCTGTGGGAAGTGTTCGAGCTGGGCAAGCACGATGCGGAAAACAGCCTCCGATAGTCCGAGGCTGTCGCGGAGAGTACGTAGCAGGTTCAGCTCGCGGAATGTGATCAGCTTGTCGTCCAGCGCAGCCTTGAGCACGTCCCTCAGGATTTCGATGCGGTCAGGATCCTCGTAGCGCAGGCTGTCGTCCGCGGCGGCGGCGTCGAGGACGTCTTGCTCCAGGCGGGTCAAGCTCTCGACGATATCCTGCTCCGATGCCGACCAGTCGGGACGGTTCACGAACGCTTCCAGCATCAGTATCTGCCGGATCTGGTCCTTGAAGGGACCGTCGAACTGCAGAACGGTCGTGATTCGTTTCCTGTCGGTGAGTTCCTCGACGTTTCGCAGGATGATGTCCCGCGCCTGGTCCTCGCTGGGCTTCGGGAAATCCTTCGTGAAGCTGTCCACAATGCGCTGCAGGGGCAGCTTCGACATCTGCTTGATGGCGTCTGCGACCTTCATGGCCTACTCCGTCGCTTGAGTCATTGCTTGATCCACGCGAAGATCGGGCTGGCGAGCGAACCGATCAGCCGCAGTGAGAAAACGACCAGCCACAAGAAGGGCAGCATGTCGCCGTCCGCAACCGTGTGGTGGTCGCTGAGTCGCCCCGAATGGTGTGGCCGCGTGCCACGCCCGGGCGTCTTCGACTATGAGGATGTTCGGCGCGGATGGAGACCGCAAGGCTGAGCCAGCTTCAATGGGGTGCTGGATCGTCTTCTGTCATCCCGTACACCTTGTTGCACAACAATACTGTTCACAACGAATTTCTCGCGCCTCGAATCGCGAAGCTGCCGTGGCCGGAGCCGTGGGCGATGTGTCGGGTGCCCATTCAGTGATCGAAAAATGTCAACTCCGATGTACATAATGTCATGTCTGGTTTCCATTCCGAAGACCCGGGGACTGCGTTCGGGGGTAGGGTCGGGCTCGGTGGCGGATTGGGCCCGTCTGCGAGCCGGCGGGACGCGATCCACCTGCGTGAACAGGTCGCCCTGGATCTCGTCCTGATACAACAGTTCGGCACCCCGGAACGCACCGATCTTGACGCTTGCCTCCATGAAGAAGCGATGCGGCTGGGGGTGAAACAGCAGCACTGCGGCCCGCTTGAGACGAGTGCCGTCCCGCAGCCGGAGGCGCTCGATGACGGCTTCATCGGACTCGTTCAGAGCCTGAGGCGGCAGCCGCTGGCTCTCGACACCCCGGTGCCGGTAGTCGTCGAAGATCCGACCATCGAGGTCGGCGAGCGAAACGCCCGGAAGGGCACACGAGGCATGTCCTCGTTTGGCCAGTCCCCGCGCAGGTCTTCCGCCACGGGCGACGAGTTCATCGAGCGGGTGAGGACATCCTGACCTTCCCTCGTTGAGCCGCGTGCGCCACTGTCAGCCATGGGCGCAGTGGGCGCCAAGCGCATCCTCCCCTCGTGCCGGGCTCCTCAGCCTCGCCGGCCCCTTACACGAGACGCCGGCAGCGAGGGACACGTCGCCCTCTCCTTCCAATCCTTCTCCCCCCTGACTCTGGAGCAATGTGCAACACAGGCGTGGGGAGAGGGCCGGGAAGGGCTACGTCACGAAATACGGCCAGTACCTCATGCGGAGGAGGGAGCACAGTGACCGGAACCTTCCTGTGGCCGCGATGTTGCTTCCGGGGATTCAGGCATTCCCTCGCACCTCGCAGGGCATCCGCCCAGCCCTGGCCATCGAGGCGATCCAGCGCGTTCGGCGTGGGACCGAGATGCGCCTTCCTGATTGCCGATCGGGCGGAATACTGCCACGCGTCACGCGTCCACTGTACGGTGATTTCATCGAATTTTACGACCTTTTCGCGGATGCCGACGCCCGCCCCCGAAGGTGCGAGGGGCTCACCCCCGGCGTATCATGACCGAAGGCTGGAACGAATTCGAAGGGCGATCACATGAAAAACGGCGACCATGGAGCGACGATGGACCGGAAGGCAAAGGACGAGATGACAAGAGACGCGCAACTGGACAAGCTGGTCGGGGACTCGGGATTCCAGCGGTATCACAGGGAGTTTGTGAAGCTGCGCGAGTTCAACGCCTTCGACGTGCTGCGCTACGCCGAGTACGAGATCCGCCACAGCAATGTGATGGCCTGGCTGCTGGACCCGGGCGGGACCCACGGGATTGGCCGGGAACTTCTGGAGTGGTTTCTGCGCAAGGCGAGGTTGCGCGGAAAGTTGCCGGAAAAGATCGTCCGCGGCGACGGCGGGCAGACGGTGCGAGTGGAGCGGGAGTTGCACTACGTGGACGTGACGATCTTCCTGGAGAGCGATCAGGGTCGGCACATTGTCGCGGTCGAGAACAAGCCGGGGTGGGCTTCGCCGGAGCACTACGAGCAGGTGTGGGGCTACGCCGGGGTGTTGCGGGAGAAGTATCGGGGCCACGAGATCCACAACGTGCTGCTCTCCTCGTCGCGGAAGGGAATCAAGGGGGAGGACGACGTCGCGCATGTGAGCTGGCGGGATGTGGGCGCGAAGATCAGGACGATGCACGACGCGGGCGACTTCGAGAAGGGGGAAGTGGCCGCCTTCATCCGGCAATACCTCGTGGCGGTCGGTCGGATGATCGGCCCGGAGGACAGCGACGCGGACTATTTCAGGAAGCTGCTGGACGACCACCATGCCCTGCTGAAGCACATGTCCGGCGAGCTTGGCGAAGAGGGGGGAGAGCACAGGGTCCGGGCGCTGGTACCTGAGCGTCATGCGGACTACCGCGACACCGTGGTGCGGCTGGCGAAGGACTTCGGGCAGGAGCCGGGGCGGTTGCGGGATGCGGTGCGGGAGATGCTGACGAGCCGGAAGATCGGGACAAGGATCTGGGGGCCCTGGCTGTACTGGGAGCTGGAGGCAGCGCAGGCGCTGGGGATTGGCGGGTGTATCTCGTGGGTCCTGGCCTTCGAGTATCGCCGGATCAGCGTGTTGCTGGAGGTTCCACCGCATTGCCGAAGGGCAGTGGAGGACGTGCTGACTTTCGTGCGCGCAACGCCGATCGACCGCCGCCGCCGGGAAAGATATCCGATGAGGCCCAAAGAGTTCAGCTACTTCGACATCTACTCCCACCAACTCGTGGGCGACGAAATCCTCTCTGGAGGGTCAGGCGAGGCAGTCACGGAATCCGTGCTGCAGGCGGTGGTCGGTTTCCTGAATGCGGAGGATTCGGACTACACGCGCATCAACGACTACTTCCGGTGCCTGGCGTATTCACGCGGGGCGGCGGCCGCAGCCCCGGCGGAGGAAGCGAGGTAGGCCGGTGCAGCGGTTCGATCGAGAGCGCACGCTTGCGAGCAAGCCGATTGTCGAGGAGCAGGCCCGCCGGCAGGTGCGGACGTTCCTCGATGAGCTGAAGAACGGCACGCGGAACTACCGGACGGTCGCCAGCCTCGGTAGTCAGGTCGCGCAGGAATACCGTGGCCGGGCCATTCTGGAGCTGCTGCAGAACGCCCACGATGTCCTCGCTTTCGCCGAGGACGACGATCCCCGGCAGATCTCTTTTGTGCTGAGGTCGTCGCCCGAACCCGAACTGCTGGTCGCCAACAGCGGCCGCCCCTTCCGCCATGAGGACTTCAGCGGCATCTGCCAGCTCGCGCAGAGTCCCAAGAGTCCGAACGAAAGTGTCGGCAACAAGGGGCTCGGTTTCCAGAGCGTGCTCGAGGTGTCCACCCGCCCGGAGGTGTGGTCGACCGCCCCGGCGAAGGATGGCGTCGCGTTTACCTTCGGATTCGACCCCGATGTGCGCGAACCGATCCAACGTGTAGCCAGGGCGCTCCTGACCGGTGACCCGCCGACCGACCCGGAATTCGGAACGGCGCAGGTCGTTGACTGGTCGCCCGAACAGATCGAGGAGTACCGAAGGCGGCTGAATGAGGACGGAATCGACCCTGTGGAACAGGTGCGCGACTATCTCTCGCCCTATGTGATTCCGCGGTTTCTCGGCGATCCGCCGCCTGAAGTCGCCAGGCTGCTGGAAGCCGGACACGTGACGGTCATTCGCCTTCCTCTGGACGGAGGGCGGGCGGGCAGAGCGGAAGAGGCCGTCCAGTCGGTCCGCAGGCAGCTTGAAGAGTTGGACGAGGCGGCGGTGGTGTTTCTGCCGGACTTGTCGGTGCTTCGGATCGAGATTGACGAGGAATCGGTCGAACTCAACCGGCAGGTCGCTGCCGAACGCACGCTACCCTCCACTCGGCAGGAACCTGACCGCGGCGGGATCCCCGGAGCCCGTCACACCCGACTGAGGGTTGCAAGGAGTGAGCCGGCCGCGACCGCCGAGCGCTCGTTCCACGTCTGGAGCCGGGTCCTTGGCGGTGCAGGTCAGCCGGAGGCGACTGAACGGATCGCCGCAGCCGTCCGCCATCTCCCCAATCGATGGCCGGAAGTGCGGGCGGTCGAGGTCTCCGTTTCGGTAGAGGAGACCCGGAGGGCCAGGCGGGGCGCGCTTGTCATTTTCCTGCCGACCACGATGAAGACCGGCATCGGCGCGCACGTCAACGCGCCGTTCTACGGATCGCTGGACCGGAAGACGATCAACTTCGGCGACGAATACAACGAGTTGATGCTCGAGTTCGTGACGGACCTGGCGCTCGACGCGGTCCTCGAACTGGCGAGGGGTCCCGCGGAGCCGTGGCGGGGGCGGGCCGTGATCGATCTGCTGGCCCAGGCCGGTTCGCCCCCGTCCGACGATCCCGAACTGACGCGGCGCCAACGTGAACGCGCTCGCGATCGGGATGACTGTCCCGCCCTCGAACGGCAGGCGCTGATTCTCTGCGACGGGGGTTGGCGAAAGCCCGGTTTCGCCCGAACAATGCCCAACGTCCCGTCCGGCGATCCGTTTGGGGAGGCGGAGTGGCGCACCCATGCCGGCTTCGCCGTTGCGTCGTCTGCTCTCGACGAACGGCGTGAACCGGTCGAGGCCTTGCTCGGGTCTCTCGGTGGCTCGCCGGGTCCGCGGGACGAGGAGTGGGCGTACACCTTGGAGCGAATGGCCAGACGCGTCGGCCGGGGCCAGGCGGACGCCCAAGCCGATCCATCCCGCGCTGCGGAGGCGCCGCCAGACTGGAACAGGTTCCTGAGCAGCGTGCTTGCCGTGCTGCCCCAGGAGCTGCGGGCCGAGCCGAAAGAGCCGGACAACGATCCTCTTGCCGGCGCGGGGTTCATGCCCACCGAGGATGGACGGCTGCTTGCGGCATCCGACGCCGTGCGGATGTTCTTCCAGCCTCGCCAGGGTGCCGACGACGCCGCGGACTTCGTGGGCTCTGTTCCGGTCTCTCTCAAGCAGCGGATTGCGTTCCTCCACCGCGACGTGCAGACGCTCGAACGCCCACAACGGCGACGCACCGCGGTCCAGAAGTTCCTCGATGGCCGGTTCGTGCAGAGCTTTCGGAGGGAGGACCTTCTCCGAGAGGTCGTCATTCCGTCGTTGCCGGCGCTTCCGGCCACGCATGGAAGTGCGGAGGCGGCGCAATGCGCCGATGCACTCGCCTGGACGCTGGAGGTGATCGGCGAGGAGGAACCGGAGGGCCTGTCGGATCGGCTCGCCGACCTTCCCGTCGCCTGCACCGCTGGCTGGTTGCCAATGAAGGAGGCTGTATTCGGGCCGGGTTGGCCTGGGCGCTCCGGCGATCACCTGCAGGCGCTGGCCAACGGCCTGTCCGCCGAGGAAGGCGCCCAACTGCTTCGAAGCGCGCTCTTGCCCCCGGACGACGATCGTTGGTCGCCGGGCGCAGACAAGCGGGGTGTCGATGACGGGGACGAGGACGTGACCGACCTCGAGAATCGCGCGGAACTGTTCGCTCGCGCGGGAGTGGTGAACGGGCTGCGGCTAGAGGCCTGTGAGCCGATCCGTTTCAAGATGAGCCGTTCTCATCCGAATCTCCCGGACGCGTCCCCCGGTTCAATGCCGCAATCGGCGTGGGATGATTGGAAGCAGGCGGCGTTGGGTAAGGTCAAGCCCCATTGGAAGGGGTGGTTTGAGCACGAGCTTCAGGGTGTCACTGTACTTCCGATACTCCACCGCGAGGATCTCGGCGACTCCGCCCAAACGGCGCTGTCCAACCTGCTCCTCGCTTCGCTCGCGCACTGGAAGGCGGGGTGGGAGGAAGTCACGACCCGGAGGACCTGGTGGTCACAACGAATCCCGTCTCCGCTCAAGCACTGGCTCTCGACAGTGCCATGGCTCGATGACGCTCCCGTCGGCCAGGGACCGGGAGACGGCCCCCGACCGCTGCGCCAGCGCTGGCTTGTACCTGCATCTCTTCTTCGCGGCCAGAGCGGCCGCTTCCGCCACCTGTCGCCGCTCGCATGGCCGATGGCCCAGCGGCTGGGTGAAGACGCGGAGATGGTTGAGGCTCTGGAGGGACTCGGACTCAACGTCTATCCGACCGAGGAAGCCCGAACGGGGCCGGCTCTCCTGGAGGCACTGGCCGATGTCGCCGAGCGGCTGGCGGATGGCGCCCAGGTCCGCAGTGCAAGGCCGGCGGGCGGCTTCGACGTACTCCTCGGCCAGATCCGCCACGGATGGAGGCACTTGGACCCCGAGGGTGATCTTCCGACGCGATTCATCGTTCGCACGAAGCCGCGGACGTTGACGGTCCGTCCGCGCGACGAACTCAAAGACGTCTATCTTCCCGACCACAGTTGGAACACACGGCTTCTGCGCGAACACGGCCAGCCAATCGTCGCCATGCGACCGGAGGAGGCGTCTAAGAAGCCGCTGCGTGACCGGCTCGTCGAGCTCGGAGCGAGACGGGCGGCCGGGCTGGAGGAACGCTGTTCAATCGACCATCGCCCGAGTGCTGAAGCCGTGGACGGGACGCAAACACTCGACGCGGCGGGCCTGGGCTGGCTCCCCGTCGTCCTGCTCGCCCTTCACGCGCACGGAGGCGGCAACCCGGCGGGACCCGCGACCAAGGCGTGGCTTGAGGCCGCCGCCCGACTTCGCCGTTCCCGTGTCCGCCAATGCTCCTCGATCAGGGTGGAGCTTGTCCACGCGGGACGGGGCGTCGCGCATAGCGAGCCTCGAGCGCACTGGCTCTCCCGGGATCGGGTACTCGTCCTGCACCGGGACATCACGCAAGGCGGACGGTACGAGGAGATCGCCGCCGCATCCCAGGCCATTCTCGACCGCCAGGATCTGGTGAAGGATCTTCGCCTTGTGCTTGGCGCCCTGCCTCGCACTCCAAGACCGACCCGGAACGAGATCGAGGCGGCGTTGGACCGGGCGGAGATCGATGCCGTGGCTGTGGCCGACATCCGGCATCGCTGGGACGTCGGGACCTCCACACTGGTCCGCCGCATCCGACCGGTGCTGCACCTCCTTGGTGTCTCCCAGGACGGTCTCGATGACGCTGCCAAGAACACCTCCAGTTTGACTCGATGGCTGTCGAAGAACGCCAGAATCGACGGGTGGCCCACCGAGGAATTGTTGGCAACCGCCAGGGAGAGCTACGACGACTCCGAGATGGGTTATCGGACATGGCAGGTACTGGGTGACGCCTTCGAGCTCAGGGAATGGAACGAGGCTCTCGGGGCGCTCGGCGGCGAGTACAAGCAGGTCAGCAATGCGCAGGCCGAAGCCCAGGCGAAGCGGTGCCTTTACGAGGCCGCCGGATTGTTCCGCTTCTTTGCCCAGCATGTCGCTACAGCGGACGGCGGTGAATCCATTGCGGATCAGGGCAAGCTCTTTTCCAGGCTCACCAACGTGCACGAGAACCTCGAGAAGGATCCGGAATGGCCGCGTCTTTGCGCCCAATGGTCCTGCAGTTTCTGGAAGGTGCCATTCGACGAAGTCCTTGACGCCCTCCGCACAGGATACGAGGGAATCGAAGAGGCAAAGCCGCATCTCGGTGTCTTCGAGCGCGTGACATCCATCCAGGTTCTCCGGTCGGCGCTGGAGCGGCGAAAGGTGGCCCTAGAGCCGGACCCGCTCGAGGTAGCTCGTGGCAACCAATACCGCCTCGACAAGGTGGTCCGCGGGATGCGAAGGCTCTACGAGTGCTGGCTCGAGAAGGAGGGTGCGGAGCCGACGTCAGGCGCGAAGGCACCTGAAGTCCGTCTGGACGACTCCATGTACCTGCGCGACTGGCCGGAAGACGACCTGTTCGAGCGTGCCAAGCAGACGGTCGACGACAGCGGTTTCCACGATGCTGTCGCTGGTTGCGACACTATAGACGAAATGCGCAAGGAATTGGGTATCACCGGCACAGACAGGGGCGGCAAGAGGACACGACCACAGCCGATGCGCGATGTCGCTGGCGTGCCCGAGCCTGTTGACGGTACCGACGAGAACTACCGCGACATCTTTGAACGCCTCAAGAAGCTGCCTGAGCCACCGAAGGCTGGGAAGGGGATCGTTCGACCATCGACGGGACCGGACGGTGGTGGTGGAAAGCCGCGCCGCGATACCGAGAGCGGCCAGCCCGGCCCCAAGACGGCGCACTTGTATGACTCGCCCCACCTTCCTGAGTTCGTGGGGATCATAGGAGAAATGCAAGCCTTCCGTTTCCTCAAGGACAGGTTCGGGATCAACGAGAGCGCATGGGTCTCGGAGTTCCGACGCAGGGTCGTACCCCTGCTGGACCGCGAGGAGGGTAAGACAAGCGACAGCCACGGCTACGACTTCCGGTTCGAGCACGACGGCAAGACGTGGTGTGTCGAGGTCAAAGCCACCACCGGGGACGGCACCCGCTTCGATCTGCCATCGAGCGAACTCAACGCGGCAAGCCGCATCGCTCCCAGGAGGGAAGAGGTTTGGCGCATCCTTCGTGTTCGACGGGCGCTGTCCGAGCGACCCGAGTGCGATTGGCTTCCCAACCCGTTCGAACCGGGCGCCGGTGAACGGCTCCGGGTGCGGCAAGGCGGCGTGACGGTGGAGTACGAGCGGTCGCAGAACATGGAGACTACGGTGCAGCGCGACGCCGATGACAAGGAGAAAGCGGAGGCTGCACGTGGGGACGACGAGCGAACGGCCTAGAAAGTCGTGCCGGGACTGACCGAGGCAGTCAGGCATCGGAGCAGCGCGCGCCAAGGGCACGCTCCCCTCGTACCGGGCTCCTCAGTTTCGCCGACCCCTTACTCGAGACGCCGACAGCGAGGTACACGTCGCCCTCTCCTTCCAAACCCTCTCCCCCCCAAGTCTGGAGCATGTGTCATGAACAGGACGAGGAACCTCTATGTGATTCGACTTGATGAGGCCGTGCTGGAAGATTCGAAGTTCAGGAAAGAAAACCCTGGCTATCGGCCCCGAAAGCCGTGCGTGTACGTAGGTGTTACCTCACTCACCCCCGAGGAACGCTTCGAGCAGCACAGGCGTGGGGAGAAGGCCGGGAAGGGCTACGTCACGAAATACGGCCAGTACCTCATGCGGAGGCAGTACGAGCACCGTAACCCGGTGGCGTCGGCCGAAGCGGAGGACAAGGAGCGGGAGTTGGCCGAATCGCTCCGGCGAAAAGGGTTCGCGGTTTGGCAGCGATAGTGCGCGTTTAACCGCCGCCACTGTCGGGCATCGGAGCGGCACGCGCCAAGTGCACCCTCCACTCGTTCCGGGCTCGTGAACCCGGCTACTTCCTTACGCGAGACGCCGGCCGCGAGGGACACGTCGACCTCTCCTTCCCATCTCATTCAAAAGTTGGCCCATTCAGCTATCCCATCGCCCGCGTCCCCTGGACACCTTGGAGTCCCCACCAACCCGGAGACTCCGTGCACGACGCCTTCCTCAAGTCCGCCTTCGCCGACCGTCGCATGGCCGAGATCCTCACCAAGCCATCATTGACGTCGCAGACCGGACGCTGTTACAGTCGGTTTGCAGTTGGGAGGGCTGCCTCGGCGGTCCGTCGAGCCGTTGGGCTCGCCCGGCTGCATTTTTCTTTGGGGGTCTCGAGGCTGTCGACCGCCGAACCGACCGTCGCCGAGTGCTGATAGGCCGCCAATAGCGATGCACCTCCTCTACCTTGACGATTCAGGC
This sequence comes from Longimicrobiales bacterium, assembly GCA_965211645.1. Lineage (GTDB taxonomy): Bacteria > Gemmatimonadota > Gemmatimonadetes > Longimicrobiales > Gaopeijiaceae > Bin94. Next base: position 3,527,688 of record OZ242947.1, read on the forward strand.
TCCGCCGGCAACCCCAACGAGGAATACTTGGTCCTCGGGGGAGTATCGGTGTTCGAGGCGCAAGCAAACTGGATCACACGCCGAATGGACGAGCTGGCGGAGAGCATCGACCCCAGCGACCCGCACGGAGTCGAGTTCCACGCCTCGGAGATCTTCTCTCGACGACGCCAACCCTGGAAGAGCCTCACCCGGGACGAAGCCCGAGGAGTTCTCAAGTCCGTCCTGGGGGTTCTGGCGGATGCGTACGACTCCGCCCGCGCCTTTGCCGGTGTGGTACACAAGGCATCGTATCCGAACAGGGATCCGATGGAAGAAGCAGTGCGCGCCAGGTGCACCCTCCCCTCGTACCGGGCTCCTCAACCTCGCCAACCCCTTGCTCGAGACGCCGGCAGCGAGGGACACGTCGCCCTCTCGTTCCATCCCATCCAAAAGTTGGCCCATCCAGCTATCCCTTCGCCCACGCCCCCTCGACATCTTGGAGCCCCCACCGACCCGGAGGCTCCATGCACGACGCCTTTCTCAAGTCGGTCTTCGCTGATCGGCGGATGGTAGAGATTCTCATCCGCAGCCATGTGCCCGAATGGGCCGGGGAGATCGACTTCGCGACGCTGCGCGAGGAACCCACACAGCTCGTGGCGAAAAAGACGCTGCAGCTGCGCCATCCCGACCTGATCTGGTCCGCGGATACCGTCCACGGTGGGAGGGTCATGCTCCTGATCGAGTTCCAGCGCACAGTCGAGCGGCTCATGGCCCTCCGGACGACCACCTACACGGCATTAACGCTTGAGGGAATCGTGAACCGGGAGGACTTCCGTGCCGGGGACCTGCTGCCGGAGTTCGTCTATCTGGTTCTCTACCACGGCGACGGTCCCTGGCACGCCTCTACCCGCGTGGCGGATCTTTTTCGACGGTCGGATCCGGGGCGATTCCGCCTGGTCTCGTGGAAGAGGGGGAGGGTGCCGGTCCACCGCGGGACGACATCGCTGCACTGGTGCTCGGGCTGGCGCGCAACCTCTCGCCGGAGGATATGGCCACGCACCTGGCGGCCCTGCGACAAGCACTGGAAGGGCACGGGGATGCAGGCGTGGACGCGTTCATGGTCGAGAGAGTGGATACGGTGTTAACCTTGAGGGGCTACCCGGAGGCAATGAAGCTGGGAGGAGCGAAGACGATGACCGAGATGGTTGACAGATTTCGGCAGGGACTGGATGAGTTGGTCCAAAGGGGTGCCCGGGAGGGTCGCCAGGAGGGTCAGGCGATGGTCTTGCGGCGGCAGGTGACCCGTCGATTCGGCGAGGCGACGGCTGGGGAGTTGTCCGACTTGCTCGACGAACTGACTCGCCCCGAAGACATCGACAAGGTCACCGACGCCCTCTTTGAGTGCACTACGGGCGACGACTTTATCGAACGGGTACGGATCGGCTGAGGGCGGACCCCAAAGACGACCGGGAAGCGGTCTTCATAGGCGTTCATCGAGGAGCGAGTTGAGATGAAGATCTTGCGGGACGGAGATCGCGGGTACGCTCTGGCGCCGGAACGTGGGAGGGTCGAGATCGTTTACGAGTACCGGACGGTCGAGCTCGAGAAGTCGAAAGCCACGGTCAGGAACGTCCTCGTCGGCGTGGATACCGAAACCGGAGAAGTTCTGACCGTGCCGGCCCAATCGACGCCGAAACTGAAAGCAGCGAGGTAGGTCCGAGACCAGGGCGAACACGCCGTTCTTTGAGGACTCCCGTGCGTCTCGGGTCATCCAACTCGCCGAGCATGTCGCCGACGGCGTTCATGGCGAACTCCGGGGCTTGCGTTCGGGGGTAGGGTCGGGCTCGGCCGCCGATTGGCCCAGCACCTTCCAGTAGCCGCCCTTGTCGGGACCGATGCGCGCGATCTTCCCGGCCGCGCGCAACTTGTCCAGCCGGTACCGGACGCTGGATTGCGTGGTGCCGAGTGTGGCGGCGATCTCGCGGCGGCTCGCAGAGGGGTTCTGGCGGAGAAGGGCGAGGATACGCTGGGGGAGGGATAGCGTTTCTGGCGACTGGCCTTCGCTTCCGCCGGCTTTCGGGCTGTTTTCTGGTTGTTTTCTGGCGGTTGGTCTTCGCTTCTGGCTGTTTTCTGGCGTTTTTCTGGCTGTTTTCTGGATGTTCCGGTTGCCTGCTGGGTCTTGCACGTTGGTCAACCGGCCCCTGTTCAACAGGTTCAGATGTCTGAGCAGGTCCGGCGGGGGCGTCTCCGGCGGCAACGGGAACTGCCTCGCCCGGCGTGCGGTGCGAATGAAGCGGTACATGTCCTCGACATCCAGATCATCGAGCGTGGCCCCGAAGCAGGGTGCGGCGTCGAACGGCCCGAAACGCAGGAGTTCCCGGGTTTCGAGGTACTGTACGAGCGCGGCATAGAGCCCGGTCACCAACTCGACGGATGTCGCGAACCGCCGCCTCACCAAACCGGCCTGCGATCGTGCGATGAGCGCGCGCATGCGCGGGTGCCGGTCGGCGTCCTCCGCTCCCGGTACGTCCTCGAACAGGAAGACATCGAAGAACCGCCGCATCAGCGGGTCGCCGCGCAGGTAGTCGCGCAGCTGCTCCCTCTCCCGCGCGAACTCGCGTTGCACGCTGCTGATGAAGATGCGGATCGGGGTCATGGGTCGGATGGGCAGACGGATGGAACCTGTGAGGAGCTGCTGAATTATACCCTGCTTGATCGCGCGAGGCTTGTCGAGGCGGCGGTCCGGCGCGGCCGCAAGGGGGCAGCTATCGGAGCAGTGGGCGCCAAGCGCGCCCTTCCCTCGTCCCGGGCTCCTCGCGCTCGCCGGTCGCTTACTCGAGACGCCGACAACCAGGTACACGTCGCCCTCTCCTCCCAATCCTTCTCCCCCCGCATCCCTGGAGCATGTACAGCACAGGCGTGGGGAAATGGCCGGGAAGGGCTACGTCCCGAGATACGGCCATTGTCTCATGCGGAGGCGACCTTCACGGAAGAAGCAGGGGCCCCAGCCAACCGAGCCACCCGAAGAGGCCCAGAGCCATTCCGCCCGCTACCGGGACCACGACTCGGACTCTTCGGCCGCGAGGGATGGCCGTCACGAGGAACCAGGGTGCGAGCACGACGCAAGCGACACCGGGTAGAACGACAAGGGAAGACGAGATTCCGGCGATCGACGCCACCCACGCTTCGTCCTGGTTTCCTATGAATCCTCCGCCGAAGAGGTTGATGTAGAGAACCATCAAGGCTCCCAGCCCTTGCCCCGGCGCCGACAATCCAAGCGCAAGAACCAGGGATAGAGGGCCGGGTCCGGAGCGACGGACCGCGAGCACGCAGACGATGGCCGTCAGGTAGCTCACCGCTGGCCCGGCGGCTACGGCGACCGCCATTTTCCACGGTTCAGCGAGCGCCGTCGTCGCCGCCATGTCTCCGGCGTGGAAGAGCGTAGCCCACTCCCCGGAACCGGCCCAGCTGACGGAGGCATAACGAAGGACCGGGTCGGGGAATCCGAATGCGACGTATGCCCCGAAGTGCCCGAGTTCGTGCAATACGATCGCGAGCGGGACGGCCACCAAGCCGCCGACACCCCCGGCCAGCCAACCGTCGGTTCGCAACCACTTCCGCATCAAGGTCGCTCCTGTCCTGCTGTCGAATCCCTTCGAGCGTAGCGTCGCCTTCACGTCCTGGGCCATGAATGGGTCGGGATCCTCGTGGAGCCTCCAGCGAGTCGCTATGGGGTGAAGCCGGGCGCTATCGCGCAGCCCGGATCGGGTCCGCCCCCACCGGCCGGAGTTCTCCGAGCGGCACGTAGTAGCGAACGTAGCGGCGCCCGTCGGACCAGAGCTGACCGGCCGGATCGTCAACCAGCACAGTGGCGCGCTTCGTGATCCGGTTGACGCGCCCGTGCAGCCACCGGCCCCGGTAGCGGAACTTCACGCGGGCGCCCACGGTGAAGCCCAGTTTGGCGGCGCGCTGGGAGCGGGTGATCAGCTGGTGAGTGTGTGCGCGGTGGCCAAACAGTCTCGCGGCGATGCCCTGGAAGCGGTTGCGCCCGCAGTGACTCTCGTCCCAGCACAGCCACTCTGCGAGGTGGACGAGTTCGTGCTCGAACAGTCGCTGTAGCGCTTCCAACCGGGTGCCGCATGGAAGGCCGCCGACGGTCACTTCCGGATCGTACGCCAGAAAACCGTCGAAAAGGATGGAAGTGGCCACGGCGATCTCGAAACGCTTCGTGCCATCCGGGCGACGGAAGCATGTGGTCTTGCCGCCCGCGCGTGTCATCCGGCTGGAGAGGCGGAAGGTCACGCCTTCCGGACCGAGCAGCTGCCCGCACAGCGCGTTCAGGAAACGCGTATCGTAGGCGACGAACAGAAACGAGAGATCGTCGACATGAAGCCGCGCAAAGTCGGGTTCGCGGGCGTGGGACGACTCGAGCAGGAGGCGTTGCCCGATGCCCTTTGTCCAACTTCGGATCCGGTCAGCCCCGGGATCGCTCGTGAGCAGCACGCGGGTGAGAGACTGCCGTGCGTCGCCGTGGTCCGGCGCCTGAGAGGATCGAAGCATATTGGCTCACAACTCCAGACCCAGTTCGTCAGCCAGGTCGCGGATCGCTTCTTTCGCGGGTATGCCCGGCTCTCCAGCCCTGTGGGCCCGGATCGCCTCGCGCCACATGTGCCCGCGCTCGGCCGAATGGACCAGGAAGTCGTAGCGCTCGGGACTCATCACGACCATGGCGGCCTGGCCATTCTGGGTGATCGTCTCCACCCGCCCCTCTCGAATCCGCTCCAGGTGTGCGCTCGTGCGTTGCCGAAAATCGCTCAGCGAATAGGTGTCCTGGGTGCGGTGCATGGCGACCTCCATATGTTATTCGGACTGAATTCAATATGGATTGGTTGGCGTGGCCTGTCCAGTCCACGGGTCGGTCCTCAAGTCCCCAAACTGGTGCTCTCTGCCATCTTGCTTATGGTATCAATATTAATATCACAAGACGTCGAAAGACTGGAGGATGCAATGAGCGACCACTACACCTACCGCATCACATGGTCGGCCGAGGACGGGGAACATGTGGGCCTTTGCGCCGAGTTCCCGTCGCTGAGCTGGCCGGCGGCTAACCCGGGGGAAGCCCTGTCGGGCATCCAACGGCTTGTGGCCGACTGTGTGGCCGACATGCGGACCAATGGCGAGCCGGTCCCGGAGCCGATGGCGGACAGGGCCTACAGCGGGAAGTTCATGGTGCGGGTGCCGCCGGAGATGCACCGTGCCTTGGCCATTCGGGCAGCGGAGCAAGGAGTGAGCATGAATCGCCTGGTGAGTGCCCGGCTCGCGAGGGAAGGCTAGCCTCGGAGCTCAAGGTCCCCGCAAGCAACCGAAGACTGTCAACGACACATTACACATTGACATGTGCAGCTGACATCATACACAACAAAACTGTTGACAACGAAATCGTTGTCTATATCCACGCTCGCATCGACCGTCACCCTCACCGATCGCGGTCCTCCCGAATGAGGACGGTGCTGTCCGTCTGCTTCGTGCCGGAAGTGGTCGCCGCCAAAGCGTCCGCGCGTTCCAGAAACTTCTCGCGCCCCTCAATCTCCCGGCGGACCCTCGCGAGTTGATCGGCCAGCTCGCGTTTCGACGGCAGATAGAGCTGGTACTTCGATGCGTAGATGTTGGCGTCTTCGGGGAGCGTCAGGAACTCCAGCACCACCGGACCCTTGATCAGGTCCGACGCCTTCTCGACGACCTGCCCGTCACGAGCCAGCCGGCGGACCTCGTGCTTGTCGCGACTGAGCGCGAGCCGCTCGTACAGGGAGCTGTCGAGCTGTCGCTTGAGTTCCCGGACGCTCCAACCGTTTTCTGCCGCCTCGATCTCGTAGAAGCGGCGGGCTTCGGGGTTGGTTACGGACAGGAGGGTGACGTAGTGGGACCAGCCGAGAGGGAACCGGTCGGCGAGGTGCTGATTCCGGCGCATGCCGATCAGTGATTCCATTCCATGCCGATCGGTGATTCCGGTGCATGCCGATCACGGATTCCAGAGCATGCCGATCACCCTTGGAGTGAGCGAGTAGGAGCGCTGGAGAACCTGCTGTAGCGACGTCTTCTTCCATCCTCGCGAGAGGTCCCCTGAGCCGAGGAGGAAGAGGGTGTCGCAGAAGAGGTTGTCCATGCGGAAGATTCGAGAGCTTCTGCGCCTGAAGTACGAGCTGAGGCGCAGCCACCGGGAGATCGCCGCATCGCTCGGCATCGCCAACAGCACGGTGAGCGACTATGTGGGCCGGGCAAGAGTGGCTGGCTTCTCCTGGCCGTTGCCGGAGGGGCTGGACGACGCTGCGCTGGAGGCGGCCCTGTTCCCGCCCCCGCCGCCGTCGCGGGTTCGCCGGCCGGAGCCGGACTGGGGCCGCGTGCACCGGGAGCTTCAGCGCCACAAGGGCGTGACACTGCAGCTGCTGTGGCTGGAGTACCGGGCGGATCATCCGAACGGTTACCAGTACAGCTGGTTCTGCGAGCGCTACAAGGCGTGGCGGGGACAACTCGACGTGGTCATGCGGCAGGTCTACCGGGCGGGCGAGAAGGCGTTCGTCGACTACGCGGGACCGAAGTTCGAGGTCGTGGACCGGAGCACCGGCGAGGTGCGGGACGCCATGGTCTTCGTGGGTGTCCTCGGCGCCTCGAACCACACCTTCGTGGACGTGACCTGGAGCCGTGCACTGCCGGACTGGACGATGTCGCATGTACGGATGTTCGAGTTCTGGGGCGGGGTGCCCCAGCTCGTGATCCCGGACAACGAGAAGGCTGGGGTGCGTGAGGCCAGCCGCTACGAGCCGGATCTGAACCCGACGTACCAGGAACTGGCCACCCACTACGGAACCACGGTGCTGCCGGCGCGGCCCCGCTCTCCGAGGGACAAGGCGAAGGCCGAAGCCGCGGTCCAGAACGTCGAGCGCTGGATCATGGCGCCGCTGCGCAACCAGACGTTCTTCTCGCTCGGCGAGCTCCGCGAGGCGATCCGGCCGCTGCTGGCCGCGCTGAACGAGCGGCCGTTCAAGAAGACCGATGGCAGCCGCCGCAGCTGGTTCGAGGACCTGGACCGGCCGGCGCTCAAGCCGCTCCCGGCCGAGCGCTACGAGTACGCGGAGTGGCGCAAGGCGCGGGTCAACATCGACTACCACATCCAGGTCGCGCACGCGCTCTACAGCGTTCCCCACCCGCTGGGCCGCTGCGAGGTCGACGTCCGGATCACGGCCCATACCGTGGAGATCTTCCACAAGCACCGCCGCGTCGCCGCGCACCTGCGGATCCACAGGAGAGGCGGATACGCGACCGAACCGTCGCACATGCCGGCCGCCCACCGCGCCCACGCGGAGTGGACGCCGTCGCGGCTCATCGCCTGGGGCCGCAAGGTCGGACCGCACACGGCCACGTTCATCGAACGGCTCCTCGAGAGCCGGCCCCACCCCGAACAGGGCTACCGCAGCTGCCTCGGGCTCAAGAAGCTCCTGCGGGCCTATGGCGCCGAGCGTCTGGAGGCCGCCTGCCGCCACGCGCTCGACATCGGCACGCTGAGCTACAAGTCCGTCAAGTCCATCCTCTCGACCGGCCGCGACCAGGCCCGCGACGACCAGCAGTACACGCTCTCCCTGCCCGCCCAGCACGCCCACATCCGCGGGCCGCAGTACTACACCACTTCCCAGAATGGAAAGGAGTCGTGACGATCATGCTTCGCCAACCCACCCTCGACCTGCTCCACGAACTCCGGCTCTCGGGCATGGCCCAGGCCTTCGAGGAGCAGACCGCCATGCCCGACATCAGCGAACTCTCCTTCGACGACCGCCTCTCCCTGCTCCTCGAACGCGAGAAGACCGAGCGGGAGCAGCGCCGCTACGTGCGCCTCAAGGGCCTCGCCAAGCTCCACCTCGACGCCACCATCGAAGACCTCAACTTCAAGGCCCCCCGCGGACTGGACCGCTCCCTCGTCCTCCGCCTCGCCTCCGGGCAGTGGATCCGGGACGGCCAAACCGTGCTCGTCAGCGGTGCAACCGGATCCGGCAAGTCGTACCTGGCGTGCGCGCTCGGCCACCAGGCCTGCCGCCTCGGCATCTCGACGCGCTACTACCGCGTCTCCCGCCTCCTCGACGAACTCGCCCTCGCCAGGGGCGACGGGTCGTATCCCAAGCTCATCCAGCGGCTCGCCCGGACCTGGCTCCTCGTCCTCGACGACTGGGGGCTCGCTTCGCTGTCAGGGCAGGGACGGCACGACCTCCTCGAGGTCCTCGACGACCGCTACGCCCGCCGCGGCACGCTGCTCGCCAGCCAGGTCCCCGTCGAGCACTGGCACGACGTCGTCGGCGATCCCACCTTCGGCGACGCCATCCTCGACCGTCTCCTCAACAACGCGCACCGCATCACCCTCAAGGGCGCCTCGATGAGACGGCTGTACGACTCGACGAAGGAAGTCCACACCGTCCCCGGCGACGCCTGATCCGCCGAAGGACCGGGCTCAAGCATGCCTCCGCAAGCGCGTCTCTCCCCGCGATCGGGAGCGAGAAGACGGAAAGACGGCCCTGAGGAGGCCGTATGGCCGTCCGGACATGCGCCGCGGCTGGCCCGAATCCGTCCGAATCCCCCGAATCCGGGGCAAATGGCCCGCCTCCGGGCACAAACCAGCCCCCGGAGACCTGCAGAGACCGCCGTAGAGGCCGGCCGATGCCCTTCGCCCTACCTCCACCCCTCTGGAAAACCAGCCCCCACCGTCCTCGCAACAGGCCCGTCACTCGACGAAGACCCCTTCCAACCCCTACCTTCAACCCACAACCCAACCCCCAGCGCCCCTACGGACCTCCGCTCTCCTCATCGGGTGATCGGCATGCCTTGGAATCGGTGATCGGCATGCTGGAACAGGTGATCGGCATCGGCGGAATGGGCAACGAGGTCCGTCAGGGTGGGGGACGCAATGTCCAGCCTTGGTGGGAGAGATTTAACAGACAGTGTCTGTCGAATCTCCGAGTGGTCCCCAGATTCAACGGACACCGTCTGTTGGATCTCGGCGAAGACCTGATAGAACTCCCTGCATTTCCGCAGATTGGTGGGCGAGCAGCCCTTGATCCCCTTCACTCATGCCGAAACCCCCATCCCCCCCAAGGTGGCCTCCACGTTCAACCCGTAGTCCTGCTTCATCTCTTCTCGGTCAACCGTCCAGACAGATACTTGTGGATGACGCTCGACAGCAGTGTCTGGTACGGAATTCCCTCCTCGCGCGCTCGGGCGTGCGCTCGATTGAAGTCACGCTCGGTGACCCGCAGATTGACCCGCCGAGTCTTCTTGAAAGTGTTGCGGGCCGCTTGAGGGGCGATCGCCATCTCACGGTCAACGCCCCTAGCGGGCCGCAGTTCGTCCCGCTCGAACTTCTCAAGGATTTCGCGCTCTTCGGCGTTCAGTTGGTCTTTCACGATGAGCTCCTCTTCCTGTAGTCCCGCGCCGCTTTCCGACTGGGGATGATCGTCTTCAGGAACCGCGAGCCGTCCGATCTTGTGACGAAGGGCACCAGGTAGATGTACTGCTCGATGTCTACCACATAGATCATCTGTCCCCTGTATCGTTCCTGATTTGGATGCTCGAGAACGTCCACCAACCCGTCCCGCTCAATCGCGGAGATGACTCGCTCGAAAGAGATGCCTCGTTGCTCGACGAGTCGCCGATTCTTGTCCTCGTTCCAATCGAAATCGGGTTCCATGCTCCAATCAACATCCAATGTGTGCGTTTTGTCAACAATGACGGCCAGGAGGGACGAAGCGCACCCTTCCCTCGTGCCGGGCTCCGTAGCCCCGCTGATCCCTTACAAGAGACGCCGGCAGCGAGGCACACGTCGCCCTCTCCTCCAATCCCATTCCCCCCGCTTCAACCCACCTCTACCTCGGCAATCTCCCGCGCCGCTCGAACGCCCGACAGAAACGCCCCGTGCACAGTGGCCGGGTGGTCCAGGTGCGTAGCCTCGCCCGCAAAAAACACCCGGTCGCCGATCGGCTCGCCCAGCGCCGCGTAGCGCTCGAACGAGGACCCAACCGGCACGTACGAATAGGATCCATGCGTCCACGGGTCTGAGCCCCAGCGCGTGACGAGCGCGTCCGTCGGCTGCGGCACGGCCCCGTACATGTCCGCGAGCGCCGCCATGGCCTCGGCCACGATCTCCCGGTCGGCAAGGCCTTCGATCTCGGTGCCGTATGCACCGGCGTTGAACATCATCAGGATCGGCTGGCCGGTGTACGGGTGAAGGCTGAGGGTCTCGGCCCATCGCCCCCTGTCCGCCCCCACGTACCCGATGACTTCGACCCCCGGCTCCCAGAAGACGTCCTCGAACAGCAGGCAGGTCTTGTTGAGCACGCCCATCTTCAGGTCGGCGATCGCCTGGCGCTTGGCCGGCGGCAGCGGCGGTGAGAACGACACGAGCCCGTTCTTGAGAACGCCGAGGGGGAGGGTGACGACGACCCTGTCGGCCTCGAACTTTGCGCCCGATGCCGTGGTCGCGACGACGCGCGCTCCGCTGTGGTCGATCCCGATCACGGCCTGCCGGAGCCTGACATCGAGACCGTCCGACAGCGCCTCGATGATCTGACCGTATCCGCCCGGGAAGAGGACATCGCTGCCGCCGAACTCGCTGCCCCCGTCGACCCCTTCGAGCGAGAGATCGGCCAGATCCGCGCCGTACTCGTGCTCCACGGTCGTGTTGAGCAGATGCTCCAGGTACCGCCGCTGGGTGGCGCTGAGGGCGTGCGTTTCCAGGTACTCGTCCAGGATGGATCGGAGGCTCGCGCGGGGCCGTGTCTCCGCAAGCGTCCAGAACCCGTCCAGGTCAGGGGTGTCGGACATCGGCGCGCCGCGGTCGTGGAAGTGCAGGATCGCGTTGTCCCAGTCGGTCGGGCGCGTCTCGATGCCGCTTCGGCGGGCGATGTCGGCGATCGGGTTGCCGCGGACGCCGTGTATCCAGGAGGCCCCGAGGTCGACGGGAGCCGTGCCGCCGAGGCTTTCCGTCCAGATGCGCCCTCCGATCCGGTTGCGGGCCTCCAGAACGACAACGTCGTCGAAGCCGCTGGCGCGAAGCTCGGACGCCGCGGCCAGACCCGCGATTCCGGCGCCGATCACCAGGACGCTTTCGTCGGTCTGCGTGGGTGGGGGCGCGGGGCGCCCGCGGGGTAGCCGGTCAGGTCCGTCGCCACAGCCCGGCAGCGCCGAGATGGCGGGGCCGAGTCCCGCCGCAGCGAGTCCCGCCCTGATGAAGGCGCGACGGCTTGGGGCGAGGGGCGGGGTGGGGTGGTTGGTCGCCGACTGTCTAGTCATCCGTTCGCTGCCCTGCCTTCGTGCTTGGCGGCGAGGGGGAGAAGGTGGTCGAGCCCCGAAGGACTCAGGGCAATGGTCCAAACTGGCGTGGCTTGCCCCTACCCCCCACTCGGGCAAACAACTCCGCGTCGCTGTCACAGTCCATGATCGCGTCGGCGACCTCGGCGATCTTTTCCGGATCCGCGATATCCTCCAGCACCCGGGACAGTTGCGCTGCCGTCTCCGCACCGAACTTCCTGGTTGCCAGACGCCCCACAAGCGCCCGCCCTTCCGCGCGTCCGCGTGCCAGACCGCGCTCCAGACCCTGCTGGACACCATCGCGGTGCACCTGGTCCCGCATCTCCTTAACTCTCTCGTACACCGTCTCTTCCTCCATCGACGTTTGCATCGTCGCCAGTTCTTCTTCGGGAATCTGCCACGCTTCCGCGGCACCCGCCACCCACGCAAACAGCGCTTTGCGGAGCTCCGCGAACCCCGGTCCGGGAAACCGGCCCGGTGTTCCATGCCCTTCACCCGGATTCTACGAGTCGTCACGGCCGATCCGCCGACCGACCCCCCTCAAAACCCCAGCGACACCGTCTCCCGCCTTACATCCCCCGCCGCGATCATCACCCCCGTCTCCGGATCGCGCCAGGTCACCGTGGGAGCGCACGCGCGCCAGTTCCACAGGCCCCAGGATTGCACGTCGTGGCCCATCGCCCGCAGCGCTTGGGCCGTCTCCGCCGGGATCCGGTCCTCGAGGCGCAGCACCGCGGGACTGGTATTCACCTCGCTGCCAGTGGCCGGGAAGTTGTAGCTGCCGAAGCGGGGCTGGTCCAGGGCCTGCTCGGGCGACATCCCCCACACGATCACGTTCAGGAAGACCTGCAGGAGCGACTGCAGCTGCTGGTCGCCGCCGGGGGTGGAGAGTCCCATGAACGGCCGCCCGTCCTTCATCACCAGAAGAGGCGAGTTGGTGTTGCGCGGGCGCTTGCCGGGGGCCATCACGTTGGCCAGCTCCGGGTCCAGGTTGAACTGGGCCATCCGGTTGCCAAGCCCGAACCCCCATCCCGGAATCAGGGGCGTGCCGGTGTGGCCATCGCTCTCGGTCAGCGAAAACAGGTTGCCCTCCCCGTCCATGACGTTGAGGGATGAGGTGTCGATGGAGCGGGCCGGCTCATTCCCGTCGGCGCTCGCCACCGCGAGGCTCGTCGGCGCACCGCTCGCCGTCACGAAGCCCGCCGGCGCGCCGTCCGCCACCGCCGCCATCGCCGCCGGATCCCCCCACGGCGGCATGTCCTGAAACGCGCGCTTCTCGTCGATGAGCCCGATGCGCTCGCGCGCATACGCCTTCCCATAGAGCCCGTCGGGCGCAGGCGCGAAGTCCGGATCGCCGACGTACTTGTGGGAATCCGACATCGCCAGGTTGATGACCTGGGAGATGAGATGAATGTACTCCGGCGTGTTGTAGCCGAGCGCGCGCAGGTCGAAGTTCTCGAGCATGTTGAGCATCAGGACGATGCGCGGCCCTTGGCTCCAGCCGTCGCCCGTGTACACGTCGTAGCCGTGGAAGCTGGTGCCCAGCGGCTCCTCCCAGCGGCTCTCGTACCCCGCCAGATCCTCGTAGCGGACGATTCCGCCCTGCTCGCGGAAAAAGCGGTCCACGTCGCGCGCGGGATCTCCCTTGTAGAAGGCGTCCCGCGCCGCGCGGATCCCTTCGGAGCGGCTTCCGCCGGCGGCAAGCGCCTGCTCCTCGGCCGCCATCATGTAGCGGATGAGCCGCCCCAGGTCGGCGTTCACCATCAAATCGCCCAGACGCTGCTCCCCGACCCCGTTCTGAAACCAGAAGTCGCCGTTGTAGGGGAAGGCGAGGATTTCGTCCATCTGATCCTCGATCATCCACTTCTGCATCTTGTAGAGGTGATAGCCTTGCTCGGCGATGCGCAGGGTGGGCCGCGCGGCTTCGCCGAAGCTGAGGGTGCCGAAGCGGTCGAGCGCGGCGAGCCAGACATCGATGTCCGCGGGAATAAGCGCGTTGTTGACGGGCGACTTGCCGTGTTCGAGGAAATGGTCGAGGGTGGCGAGCGCGGGCGAGGTCCCGGCCCCGACCCGCGTGATCACCAGGTCCTCCGCGGCGCTGTAGAGGATGAGGGGCGCGACCCCGGTCCACCCCGCGTAGTCCATCTTGAGCGCCTTGAGCGCCATCCCCGCGGTGACGCCCGCGTCGAAGGCGTTGCCCCCGGCCCTGAGGACCTCGTAGCCGGCCTGCGTGGCCAGGTAGTGCCCGGAAGAGATGACCCCGTGCGTGCCCATGACCCGCGGCCGCATCGCCTCGACGTTGTCGGCGTCGTGGACGACGCCGTAGCTGTTGAAGGGGGCGATGGTGGCGAAGACGCCTCCGTCCGCGGTGGGCGAGACGTCTTCGTGAGCGCCCGGCCCCGACCCGAGCCACGCGACGATTGCCAGGGCCGCGGCGGCGGCTATCCATGTGAGTTGCTTCATCGCGGTGTCCTCCTGTGCCGGCCGAGGGTGGAGCTTGCCAGGCGGACACCCGGTCGACTTCCTCTCTCGCGCTGTAGTGCTGAAGCTACTGACCGGGATCGGCTCGGCAACCTGGCCCGGAAACGCTCGTCACCTACCGCCTGACCCAGACGCCTTCCCACTGAGCCCACGAGCCGCGCTGGGGAGACTTTCGCGAGGTTACCTGTTCCCTCGTCGGGACCAGAGGCGTGAACCACGGGTCCAGCGTCTCCCGCAGCTCGCGGAGCGACAGAAAGCGAATCGCCAGCCCGCGCTTGGGCCCCTCATCGTACCGGACGGTGAACCCGCCTCGATCGCCCCGCTCAAAGACCCGATGGGAGTAGTAGACATCGGTGGAAGCGGAGTTGACGCGAACGAAGAGCAGTCCTCCGCGCTTCAGCAGCTTCGCGGCGCGCGCGAACATTGATCGGACCGCGGCTGCGGTTCCGTGCTGAAAGACCTGGATCGCGACGATATAGTCGAACGGCAGCTCCGAATCGAAGTCGCGAAAGTCCGCCCGGACCAGCTTCGGCGCCAGATGCGGGTGGCTCGCCTGGAGCTGTGCGATGGCCTCCTTCGAAACGTCGAGCCCGATCAGATTCAGTCCCGCATCGACGAGAGCGACATGGTTCCGTCCGTTGCCGCAGCCGACATACAAGCCCCTTCCCGTCATGATCTCCGGTCGATCACGGAGGATGTCGACGATGCGCCCGACGAACGGGACGGGCGGCTCGTCGCGGTATCGGCCGCGGCGATACTCGTCGTCCCAGCTGCGTGATACGGGGCGTGACTCAGGTGACTGCGCCAGTTGACCGAGGCTTCGCTTCATCTCTTCTCGGTCAATCGTCCCGACAGATACTTGTGGATGACGCTGGACAGCAGTGTCTGGTAAGGAATGCCCTCCTCGCGCGCCCGAGCGTGCGCTCGATTGAAGTCACGCTCCGTGACCCGCAGATTGACCCGCCGGGTCTTCTTGAAGGTGTTGCGGGCCGCTCGAGGGGCGATCGCCATCTCGCGGTCAACGCCCGTTGCCGACCGTAGTTCGTCGCGCTCGAACTTCTCGAGGATTTCCCGCTCTTCGGCGTTCGGCTGGTCTTTCACGATAACCTCCTCTTCCTGTAGTCCCGCGTCGCCTTGCGACTGGGGATGATCGTCTTCAGGAACCGCGAACCGTCCGACCGCGTGACGAAGGGCACCAGGTAGATGTACTGCTCGACGTCGACCACGTAGATCATCTGTCCCCCGTACCGTTCCTGATTGGGGTGTTCGAGTATGTCTACCAGCCCGCCCCGCTCGATCGCGGAGATGACTCGCTCGAATGAAATGCCGCGTTGCTCAACGAGTAGCTGATTCTTGTCCTCGTTCCAATCGAAATCGGGTTCCATGCTCCAATCAACACCCAATGTGTGCGTTTTGTCAACAATGAAGGCTGGGAGGAACGAGGCGCACCCTTCCCTCGTGCCGGGCTCCGCAGCCCCGCTGATCCCTTACGCGAGACGCCGGCAGCGAGGGGCACGTCGCCCTCTCCTTCCAACTCCTGCTCCGCAGCTTCAACCCACCGCCACCCCGGCAATCTCCCGCGCCGCTCGAAAGCCATGGAGCAGTGACAAATCTGGTCGTGCTGACACGCCAAATGGCCGCTACGTGACGGACCGAAGGATGCTGGCCGTGCCGCTCAGCGAGCCTTGGGAGCGGTAGCCGTTTCAAGCCGCTCCACCCTCGCATTCCCCGTCCCCCACTCTTCACCCTCCGGCATCGACGCCAGCAGCGTGCCCATGCACCGCAGATCCTCCGAGTACTCCTCGAGCCGCCGCTCGTGGCTGGCGCGGTTCTTCGTGCAGACCAGGGTATAGGGACTGCCTCGCCGCTCGGTCTCGTGATCCAGATCGAGGCCCCCGCGATCGATGACCTGGTGCAGATGTCTCCGCAGGTCCGTGCGCACGCTGAAGCGCTCTACCTGCTTGACGGGGTCCTCGCAGAAGGCGCGCAACCTGTCGCACAGGTCGCACTCGCAGGAGGCGTCCGCCGCGATGGTCCAGTCGGCCGGCTCCCCGGGCACTGTGGAGCTGCGCTCCAACAGATAATCGGCTGACTGGCGCCACAACACACCGTATGCAGCAGTAGCGGCGAGCGTCCCCTGCTCGTGCATGAGCGCCAGCGCTGCAGGCAGCATTCGATCCGGGGCGACGATATCCGGATGATCTCCGATGGCGTCGCCCGCTGCCGCGGCCTCCTCGTCGAGGCCGAAGCGGTTCGCAAGCAACAGCAGGCCGCAGATGGCAGCATGGTCGATCCACTCGTCCTGCGGTGCGCGGCCTGGCCGTGCGCGTGACCGCAGCCAGGTTCCCAGCGGCCATTTGTCGTCCTTGCCGGGCCGGATCTCCGACTCTGCTTGCAACGCCGCACCCAGTCCGGATAGTGCGGCCGCCACTGACGCACGCAGCACCCCGTGCCAGGCGGGGTCGATGACCGGATCCTCCAGGCCACTCCCGCCCCCGCTCCCCATGCACTCCACGGCCGCCAGCACCAGCAGCTCGACGACATCCGCGAACCGCCGCGGCAGCTGCTCTTCCACGAGCCAGGGCAGAATCTCCCCTGCGTCCCCGGGCCCGATCACCGGCAGCACAGCCGCCAGCGCCTCGTTCTCGCTCCCGTCGTAGTTGGCCATGACCACCCGGTCCAGGAAATCGGCGGCGATTTCGCCCTCCCCGGTGGCATGCAGCAGACGCAGCATCGCCGCGCGATCCTGGTTCCGCGGGGCGTCCATCCCGATGGGCCATACGCCGGTCAGTGTGCCGAGCAGTTCGCGGATCCGCTCGCTCCCGCCGTCGCCCGCCCGCTCGCCAACCCGTCCGCCGCCGTCGCGCGCCCGCGCCCGTCCGCCCTCGCCGTCGCCCGCGCGCCCCACCTCCGCCCACTGCGTCTCGACCCACTCGACCGCCCGGTCGATGCTCCCGCCGGCCACGATCTCGACCGTGCTCTCCCTGGGCCAGACGACGAGCGCCGCCAGGCGGTAGATGAACTCCAGCGTGGGGCCCGAGTTCCCCGTCGATCCCTTCAGCCTCCGGCGATCCGGCTCGGCGTGGTCGAGAGCACCCTGGGGCAGGAGCTCCAACGCGTTCACCGGGATCTCCCCGAACGGCGGGTGACTCCCGTCGCGCGCGGCCCAGCCGTCCAGGGCTTCCCACCGCTCCTCGACGCCGTCCATGTCGGCTTCGGGCCCGACGTCGTCCCACTCGTCGTCCCACTCCAGGTCGAGACCCCAATCCCAGCTGTGGTAGAATCCCTCATGCATCGGCGAGCCGTACTCCTCGATCCGCAGCACCGCGGCGTGCAGCTCGCAGTCCGCGCGGTCCGCGGCGTCGCCGAGCACCTGCGCGACGGCCGCGTCGGCGTTCTTCAGCGTGTCGAAGGACAGCCCGCCCTCGCTGTACTCGTGTTCGAGCACCCACACGAGCTTGTCCTCGACTCCTTCGTCGCGCCAGCGGGCGAGACACTCCGCGACGGGCGTCGCCAGGTCCGAGTAGTCGGGTGCGCCGGGGGTCTCGCCGGACGAACCCAGGAACAGGTTGAAGACGAGCGTGACGCGGTGGCCCTCCGCGAGCGGCCGCACCTCATGCAGGCAATCCGCGTAGAACGCCGCGAAGGACAGCTCGGACGGCTCGCCCGCACTGAGATCGAAGACCTCTTCCCTCCCTCCATGGCGCACGACCAGCTCTCCTCCCGCCCCCGGCGCAGGCAGCGAGAGCGAGAGAGTCGCGACCATCCCCGGCACCTTCTCGGTGTCTCGATGCTCGGCGAAGAAGCCTCCCGGGCGGTAGATGAGGAGTTTGTAGAGCGCGGCGTTCAGCCTCTCGGCGGGCAGCCCAAGGCCGGCGGCCACCAGCTCCATGACCTTCGCGAAGGAATCCGGCCATGCCCGCCCGGCCACCCGAACGCGCGTGGCGTCGATCTGCCAGCAGTCGCGAACCGCCGTGTCCACGAGGGTCTCGGTGCCCTTCCCGTAGGGCGCGCGCTCCGCCGCGGCGATCAGCGCCTCGATCTGCGCGGCGGGGATCGGGAACGACAGCTCTCCGGCGCCATCCACGATGACGCGCGGCATCGGGACATAAAGCCGCCCGCCGACGCAATAGTCGCCGGGACGGTTGACCGAACGCAGGAGCTGCTCGAGCCGCTCGTGCTCATGGCCGTATTCGATGCCCTGGATGCCCATTTGCAGGAATAACGTGGGGTGGGGGTCGATCGGAAAGGGTTTGGAAGGTAGCACGGATTCCGCCTGGACCTGATCAGGCGTCACGGACCATTGCCGAACTCGAGCGACGTGAGTGCGCCGGTGAAGAGCTGGTGCTCGCCGCGCATTCGTTGGCCGAAGCGTACGCTGTCCTCACCCGGCTCCCAGCGCCCAACCGCCTGCGATCGGAGGACGCGATCGCGCTGCTGGAAGCGAACTGGCGGGAGACGCCGGTCGCGCAGCTGACCGCGACCGAGGTCTGGCAAGCGTTGCGCCGGGCGCAGCGGCGGGGTGTGATCGGCGGGCAGACCTACGACATGCTCATCGCGGCATGTGCCCTGAAAGCCGGCGCCACGACGATCATCACGTGGGATGTGCGCCACTTCGGCACTGCCGCGCGCGAGATCGACGTCGAGGCGCCAGGCTGACAGCTCACCGTTCCGCAGGTGCCATTGCACCGGCGCCGCCCAGGGTAGAAACTGGTCCCTCGTCCGACCGCGGCGCCCGCCCGGTCGGCCCGCCACAGACAAGGCAGCGGAATGGCCGAGCCGAAGAGCTACCACATGTCGCCGGAGGACTTCCGCCGGCACGGCAGGGAAGTGATCGACTGGATCGCCGACTACCAGGAGCACGTCGCTCGCCATCCTGTTCTGTCGCGCGTGCGACCGGGCGAGATCGCCGACTCCCTGGGCACCGAGGTCCCGGCCGAAGGTGAGGATTTCTCCGCCATCCTTCAGGACGCCACGGAGCGGATCCTCCCCGGCATGACCCATTGGCAATCGCCCGGCTTCCACGCCTACTTCCCCAGCAACAATTCGGGGCCCGCCATCCTCGGCGAACTGCTGTCCGCCGGCCTCGGCGTACAGGGCATGCTCTGGTCGACCGGTCCCGCCTGCACCGAGGTCGAGACCCGGGTGCTGGACATGCTGGTCGACCTCCTGGGCCTCCCGGAGGCGTACCGCTCGACCGGCAGCGGCGGCGGCGTCATCCAGGATTCCGCTTCCAGTGCCGTCCTGTGCGCCCTGATCGCGGCGCGCGAGCGGGATTCCCGGCTGCGCACGAATCGGGAAGGCTGCGACGGCACCCAGGTCGCCTATTGCTCGACGCAGGCGCACTCGTCGCTCGAAAAGGCGATGGGCGTCGCCGGTCTCGGGCGGGCCAACCTGCGCCAGATCGCAGTGGATGAGCGGTTCGCCCTCGATCCGGCCGGACTGGCGGCGCGGATCAAGGCCGACAAGGCCAGCGGGCTGCGGCCCATCTTCGTCTGCGCCACGCTGGGCACGACCTCGTCCAACGCGATCGACCCCATCGCCGCCATCGGCAGGATCTGTCGCGAGGAGGGCCTCTGGTTCCACGTCGACGCGGCCATGTCGGGCACGGCGGCGATCTGCCCGGAACACCGCCACCTTCACGAGGGCATCGAGTACGCCGACAGCTACTGCTTCAATCCGCACAAGTGGATGTTCACGAACTTCGATTGCAGCTGTTTCTGGGTGGCCGACCGCGCGGCGCTGATCGCCGCACTGTCCATTCTCCCGGAATACCTGATGAACGAAGCGACCCGGAGCGGCGCCGTCTTCGACTACAGGGACTGGCAGGTGCCGCTGGGCCGCCGCTTTCGGGCGCTGAAGCTCTGGTTCGTCCTGCGCTACTACGGTGTCGAAGGGCTCCGATATCACATCCGCCGGCACATCGAGCTGGCCCGGCGGCTGGTGGAGTGGATCGAGGCCGACCCGAGCTTCGAGATCGTGGCTCCCACACCGCTCAACCTCGTCTGTTTCCGCCACCGGGGCAGCGACGAGCTGAACGAGCGCATCCTGAACGAGATCAACGGCAGCGGCGACATCTTCCTCACCCACACCAGGCTGAACGACCGCTTCGTATTGCGGCTGTGCGTCGGCCAGTCACGGACGGAAGCGGAACACGTCGAAAGGGCATGGCGCCTGATCGTCACGGCCGCGGAACGATTGCAGAAGAGCGGTATCTGACGGCGGCGAGGGCTCGGCCCGGCCCTGGACCCGCCACCAGGACCAGCTCGCATTGCAGGGCGTTCGGTTGGAGTCCGGGAGTCCGAGGTCCGGGAATCAACCGCTCGGGGTACGCTGCAGCGTTTCCAGCCAGCGATATCCGTGGGCCGGAATGTACGATGCCCCGGTCATGCCCTCGGGAAACATTTCGAACCGCTCGACGCGCAGGCGATAGTCGTAGCCGTGCAGGGGCTGGAAGCCGACGATCTCGCCGCGGTAGGGGCTGCCGGTGACGACCTTGCAGTAGCCGGGATGGCCGTCGTCGCACTGCACCCTGTGGCGGTCGACGGTGATCTCCTCTTCCGGGCCTGTCGCCCTGGTTCTGGACGAGACCTCGGTCAGCACGTATCGGCCGTCGCGATACCTGTCGGCGTCGAGGACGTAATGATCGCCGGGCTCGAACTCGAAGCTGGTGATCATGTCGTCGTACAACTCGCCGTCGACCACCAGGCAGAAGTCGTCGCCGCGGATGCAAGTCACGCGCGTAGGAGCCAGCGACAGGGTTGCGGGGGTGTGCGGTGCGGGGGTCTTCTCCAGTTGCTCCAGCAGCCGGTAGGCGTACCGGCCGGCGTCCTGCGGCGGTTCGCCGCCGCCCCACGGATCGTACTTGCCGATCCGGAGGCGGTAGTCGTAGCCGGGCTCGTAGCTGAATCCCTCGATTCCGCCGTAGAAGAATTCGCCGTCGACGATCATGCATGACTGGGGGCCCACGCCGTAGCACTTGGCCAGGGTGGGGCCGACGGTCACCTCGCGTTCCTCGAGGTACCCGGGGCCGAAGAGGTCACAGCCGACGAAGGCCAGTGTCAGCAGGCAAAAGGGAACAGGGCTTCGGGTGTGCATGGGAATCCTCCTTCGCTGCAGCCCGCTGTCGCTGATACACCCCGCATTGGCAACAGGTTCCGACGGTCTGTTCCGGAATATACCGGTCATTGCCTACCCTCTTGCCCGGATCGATTCCCCGCTGTGCCCCATGCGCCGCGCCTGGCCGGCTTGATCCAGCGACAAGCCTGTGGCGCCAGAGCTCCGGGGACGGGTACATTATCGGCACCGCCGGTCCCACCGGCGGCGTTCCGCCTGCGGCCAAGCCGGTTTCCTCCCAACCGTGGCGGGTTCCCGGCAGGCGCGCTGACGCACTCCCTCATTCGTGACAGTCTCCAATGAGCCTGGACATCCTCGGCAACCTTGGCGAGTTCATCGGTGCCCTCGGCGTCGTATTCTCGCTGCTCCTGGTCGCGCGCCAGATGAGGCTCGGTCACGAGCAGACCCGGCGCAACACGAGGAGCGTGCGTGCGGCCACATTCAACTCGATGGTCGAGAACAGCATCCGCCTGCTCGAGCACGTCTTTCGTGACCGCGAACTCGCCGACTTTGTCGCACGGGCGGCCGATGACCCCGGCGGGCTCACGCCGGGCGAGCGGTTGCGCTGGGACGCCTACATGACCGCGATCTACCGCCACTTCGGCAATCTTCTCTACCAGCGGGAGACCGGGGCGATGGAAGAGAAGATGTGGGAGTCCTACCGCCGCTCCTTCAAGGACCACCTGCGCAACGCGTCGTGGATGTTCTGGTATCTCGACCACCCCCATCTCTTCGACCAGCGCCTCGCGGACGAGGTGCGCTCCATGCTGGAAGAGCTGGCGAGCGAAGGAGTGCCGCATGCGGTGGAGTGGAAGGCGGGCGGTGGCCGCGTTGGCTTCAAGGCGTCGATCCAGGGCTGAAGACGACGAGGCGCCGAGGGCCGCAGGCGCAACAACCGCCCAGGCGCCGCCGTAGGTACACCGATGGCCGGGGGCTTGTCCGCGGCCGCACTTCCTGGACAGATTCAGCGTCCGAAACGCGGACGCGCTACCAGCGGACGCACTACAGGATGAGGGGTCCATGAGCGAGAAACCGGGAGAACTCTCGGTGAACCTGAACGTCAACGTTCCCGCCGTGCAGGGGAGCCAGGAGCCGCCGTACACAACCGGCATGGGCTATGGCCTCTGGTGCGCGGGTCTCTTTGGCGTCTGCGGAGTCCACCGCTTCTACATGGGCAAGCCCGGCACGGGCCTCCTCTGGTTGCTCACCCTCGGGCTGCTGGGCGTCGGCCAGGTCCTCGACCTGTTCCGCATGAAGACGCTGGTGCGCAACTCCAACTACCGGGACGGGCGCATCCCGCATCCCTTCCAGATGGCGCCTCCCCAGCAGGTGACGGTCACGCCCGCCCGGATCGGTGCGGGCCAGCCGAAATCCGGGCGTTCCAAACCCCCGAGCGTGCGCCAGCAGCTGCTGAAGGCGGCGATGGACAACGGGGGGGAGATCACGGTGAGCCAGGGCGTGCTGACGACCGACAAGAGCTTCGAGGAGGTCGAGAAGGTCCTGAACGAAATGGCCGACAAGGGGTATGTGGATGTGGACAACGCGCCCGGCACCGGCGTCATCGTCTATCGGTTTCCCGAACTGGTGAGCACCAGGTGATGTACATGTCCGACATCAGGTCCTTCTTCGCCCGCGGGGCCGCCTGCGCCTGCAGCTGTTCGTGTACCTGCGCCGCCCGGATCGGGGTGTCATGATGCGCTGAGTCTTCCACTCGAGCCGCTTCAGAGCCGCCCCGGTCATCCGATCCGGGCGGCTTTTTTCGTGCCCTCAACCATCCAACCGATCTTTCCGGAACCTGCGAGAACAACATGATCAGCCCTGTTCTTCCCACGATACACATCCTCTATGAAAACCCCGCCTGGATTCCACCCCTTCACGAAGCACTCGAGCGCGAGGACTTCCGGGTCCGCCTCGTGCATGTGCAGGAGGGGAGCATCGACCCCTCGGTTCCTCCTCCCGATGGCATCTGGATGAATCGCATCAGCCCGTCTTCGCACACGCGCGGCCACGTCCACACGGTGGAGCTCGCTCGCCAGCTCCTGTACCGGCTCGAGTCGAGCGGCCGCCGGGTGATCAACGGACTGTCCGCCTTCGAGCTGGAGATGAGCAAGCTTCGGCAGGATCTTGTCCTGCGCCGGTACGGGATCAGGACGCCCCGAACCGTGCTGGCGGTGGGGAGGGAGCACCTGCTAGCGGCGGCCGGCACCTTCGACGGCCCATTCATCACCAAGCATGATCAGGGGGGAAAGGGTCTGGGGATCCGGCTCTTCCACAGCCCCCGCGAACTGGCGGCGCATCTCGACGGCGAGGGATTCGATGCGGGACCCGGCGCGCGAGTGATCCTGCAGGAATACATCATCGCGCCCGAGCCGTTCATCACGAGGGTGGAGATCGTCGGCGGCCGGTTCGTGTTCGCCATGCGGAGCTCGACCGCCGAAGGGTTCGAGCTGTGCCCGTCGGATGTGTGCAATCCGATGCCGCAGGGACGCGTCGGCGCGACCGGCCTCTTCAGCCCGTCACCGATCACGGCGGACGATCCGCTGGTGCGGCAGTACATCCGCCTTTGCGGCGAGGAGGGAATCGAGATCGCCGGGATCGAGTTCGTGGAGGACGGGCGGGGCAATCGCTACACATACGACATCAACGGCACGACGAACTACAACCAGGCCTTCGGCGCTCGGATCGGCGTGGACGGGATGCGCGAGGTGGCGCGCCATGTCCGCGCGGTGGCTGCGGAGGACGGCCGGTCGCGGACTGTGTCCGAGGTCGACACGGACCACCTCGCCTCTCGGCCGGACGGCTGCATTCCAGCTCGGCCGCTTGCCCCTTTTTCACCGGCCCTCGACATTCCCCGACCCCATGGCGTCGTGACACCTCGTCACTCATCCTGATCGCGGGAATGCCATGCCGAAAGTCCCCGGAGGGCGCAGAGCAATGAAGAAATGGATTGCGGGAGCTGTGATCGTGGTCGCCTGGCTCGGGTCGCTGTACCTGGCCTACGGCCTTGGAGGACTCGCCGGCATGTTCACGCCGGACCGGGTTTCCAACGCTTCCGGCGACGCGCTGAGGGTAATGGGCTGGTTTGCTGCTTCGTCCGGCCCTCCCTGCGCGGAAGATCCCGCATCCTGCGGCTTCGCGGACACGGAGGGACGGGTCGAAGTGGCGTGCGACACCTTCGCCGGTGAGAGTCCGGATCAGGCGGTGCTGTTCGTGTTCGGGCAGTCGAACAGCGCAAACGCCGGCAAGGATCGGTATGTCGCCGGCCACGAAGTCATCAACTTCAATCCGCACGACGGCAGGTGCTACCTCGCCCGGGATCCCCTGCTCGGGCCGAACGGGCCGGGGGGCAGCGTCTGGGGTCGGCTCGGCGATGTCCTTGTCAGCGAGGGACTCTACCGCCGGGTACTGATCGCGCCGTTCGGAGTCGGGGGCACGGAGCTCGTGCGGTGGGCGCCCGGCGGCGACCTGCATGTCAGAGTGGAGAAGACCGCCGGCATGCTGGCGGACGCCGGCATTCGCCCGACGCACGTGCTCTGGCACCAGGGCGAGTCGGACGTGGTCGCCGACACGCCGCCGGAAGACTACGTGGCACGGTTCCAGGCGCTGGTGACGGCGCTGGCCGACCTCGGCATCGACGCGCCCGTGTTCCCCGCCCAGGCGACGCACTGCTACTTCACCGACGAAATGCAAGTCGCGAGCATGGCCAGCGCGGATCGCATCCGGCGGGCGCAGGCGAGCCTCCCGGAGCGGATCGACAACGTGTGGGCGGGGCCGGACACCGACGCGATTGTCGGTCCGCGGTTCCGCTACGACGGCTGCCACTTCAACTATCAGGGAATCGACGCGCACGCGCGGCTGTGGCTGCGCGTGCTGGCGGATTGGGCCGACGCCATGGATTCCTCCGCGCAGCCCGACCCGTAGGTTCGGCGCTTCCCGTCCGGGACCGTCCACCGACTCCGACTTGACCGAAGTGTGAGTGAGCCTACGTGTCCCTCGTGCCGGTGGGGGCGACTACCGCCGACCGCTACTCGAGGATTGCGGCCTCGCTTCGCGACAAGGGCCGCCCCATCCCGACCAACGATGTCTGGATCGCGGCCCAGGCAATGGAGACCGGAGCCGATCTGGTGTCGGTCGACCGCCACTTTGAGAACTTGGACGGGATTGCGTTGATTCGGTTGCGCGCCGAGCGTAAGCCGCCCCGGCCGCCGCTTTAGGAGCTAATCCCAAACCGGGAGTCACCCTGCCGGTTGACGCCTGTAAACGTCAGCGGCACATCGCAGAAATTCCGCTACCTCCCGCTCCGACCTCAACCGCACAAACCGAACGTTCTCCCAGCGCGGATCGGCCAGCCGCTCGAGCATGTCCCTTCGCTTCCGGGCATGCTGGGTGATGAGCCACCCAAGCAAGGAATCGTGCTTCCGCCAGATCATCAGCTGGGGCCAGAACCGCTCCCGGTTCGTCCCCCACAGCAGTTCCCCGGTGCGCCAGCGCTTCCACGAGCGGCGGAGCGCGCGCCAGGCGAGGACCGGCATCGGCAAGTCGAGCCAGACGACGGTGTCGAGGCGCGGCCAAAGAATGCGGCGGGCGAATCTTCCGTAGGAACCCGCGACGACCCAGCGCTCGCCCCTCGTCGCTTCGCGAATCCGGCGCTCGAACTCTTCAGGGTCCGTCGCGTTGAGGCCGACCCAGTCCGGCAGCCAGTTCAGCGCATCCAACTCGACATGCGGCGCGTTGAGCGCATCAGCCAGCCTGCTCGCCAGCGTGCTCTTGCCCGAGGCGACATTGCCGGTCACATGGATGCGTTGGCCGATCGGGCCGCCAACCTTGCTTCCGCGAGCGCCATCCTCGACTTCGGCCACCCTGGTCTCCTGTATCGGCAATTGCCGCGAGTGAACCCGAATGCTATGATCGCCTTATCCGAAATGTTATGTCCCGTTGTCATTATGTAAAGAGTGGTTGACATGAAGCGGTTGTCCGAGGGCAGGAGTTGGTTGCAGTCGTCGGCTGGCTGCTCCGGTTTTGACCTGAATCCCGAGGGAGTTGCCCATGCACAGACGTGACTTTGTGAGGACCGCGGCCGCCGCGGCCGGCACCCTGCCGGCCCTGGCACTGCCAGCGTGCGCCCGGGGCTCCGAGACCCCCGAAACCGACGCGGACACCGGCCTCGCCAACACCCCCGCCACCGGCACCGCCCTCCTATCCGACCCGCGCTACCTCGACCACGTCCTCATTCGCCCGAACGGGACCCGTCCGCCCGAGATACCCGAGCGCCTGGTCCGCATCCGTGCCGAACTCGAAGCCCGCGGGCTGATCGAGGCCACGGTGCCGCTGTCCCCCACAGCCCAGCCACTCGACCGGATCCGTGCCCACCACACGGACGAGCACGTGGACTCGGTCCGCCAGCTCGGCGTCACCGCGCGCGTGGCCGAACTGGCGGTCTCCGGGGCCCTCACCGCTGTCGACGCGGTGGCCGACGGCACCGTGCGCAACGCCTTCTGCGCCATCCGTCCGCCGGGTCACCACGCGAACAACACCGGCGCCGAAGAGGGCTTCTGCTACTACTCCAACGCCGCGATCGCGGCCCGGTATGCGCAAGAGGTGCACGGGTACGGGAGGGTCGTCGTCATCGACTGGGACTACCACCACGGGAACGCAACCCAGAACGCCTTCTACGACGATCCCTCCGTGCTGTTCTTTTCGGCGCACGACTGGAACGCGTACCCCGGCACCGGCGATCCGTCGCTCACCGGTGAAGGGGAAGGCGCGGGCCTGAACATCAACGTCCACCTGGAGTGCGGCGCGAGCGACGCAGACATGCTCCGCCACTGGGACGACGCCCTCTCACCCGCGGTGGCCGCCTTCGACCCGGACTTCGTGCTGGTGTCCGCCGGCTTCGACAGCCGCCGCGACGACCTGCTGGGATGCTTCGACCTCACCGACGACGCGTTCCGTCGCATGACCCGCCTCGCGATGGACTACGCCGAGAGCTGTTGCGACGGACGCCTGGTGTCGTTGCTCGAGGGCGGCTACAACCTCGACGGGACGGCGCTCGCAGCCGCGGCGCATGTGGAGACGCTGCTGGGGTAGGGTCGCGCCCCGAAGCCTCCGGGCTATTCGAGCACCGATGCATCCGGTCCTGCTGGCTCCACCGGGCGGCGAGCTTACTATACCTGCCCGGCTTCGATCCCCTCAGCGGAGGATGACCCCCATGACCCGCAACACTGTTCGCCTTTCGACAGGCCCGACAAGCACGGTGCGGTATCCCCCGCCGCCATGGGCCGGGTTCGTCCTCGGGCTGCCGACGCTCGCACTTGTTTCCCTGGCCTGCGCCGAACCCGACAGCCCGCCCGCCGGTGAGGCGGATCCGGGTGCCGGAGTCTCGCACACCGAGGTCGCCGACGGCGTCTACCAGGTCAACGCCGGCTCTCACAACGCCTTCTTCGTCGACACGGACGGCGGCGTGGTGGCCTTCGACCCCATCTCGATCGAGACGGCGGCGGGGTTCGTGGCGGCCATTCGCTCGGCGGCCCCGGACAAGCCGCTCGCGGCCATCGTCTACAGCCACAGCGACGCCGATCACGCGACGGGAGCGCCCGTGCTGCAGCAGGCGTTCGGCGGCGACGTGCCGATCATCGCCCAGGAGAACGCGGTTCCCATCCTCACGGAGCGCGTCGACCCCGACCTGCCGCCGCCGGATCTGACCTTCGCCGACGACCTCACCCTGCGCTTCGGCGGGCGCGCGATCGAGCTCCACTATCTGGGGCCGAGCCATACCGACAACCTGCTGGTCGCGCTCGTCCCCGATCAGGGCGTGCTCTTCGCGGTCGATTTCGTGAGCAACGACCGGGTCGGCTATCGGGACCTTCCCGGATGGTACTTCGACGACCTCTACGTCGCACTCGACCGGCTGATGGAGATCCCCTTCGAGACCGTCGTCTTCGGTCACGGCGCGGTCGGCGACCGGAGCACCATCGAGCGCCAGCTCGCCTACTACGCCGATCTGCGCGACGCGGTGCAGCAGGCCGTGGACGACGGGCTGTCCGAGGAGGAGGCGATGGAGCAGGTGCGGCTGGACGACTACGCCCACTGGGGACAGTACGAGGACTGGTTCCCGATGAACGTCGGCGCCGTCTATCGGTGGCTGGCGGGGGGGTAGTCCCTTGCGTTTGTGGGCGCTGTCCGACCTGCACATCTCCCACCCCGAGAACCGCGACGTGCTGGGGAGCCTGCCGGCGTTCCCCGACGACTGGCTGATTCTGGCGGGGGACGTCACGCACGGCGCCGAGCGGCTGGACCTGTGCTTCCGGCAGCTGACGCCGAAGTTCCGCCAGGTGGTCTGGGTGCCCGGAAACCACGAACTGTGGTCGGATCCCAACGACGTGCCGGCGCTTCGCGGCGTCGCGCTCTACGAGCGGCTCGTCGAGGTCGCCCGCGGCCGCGGCGTTCTGACCCCGGAGGATCCCTACCCGGTGGTCGAGCTCGAGGACGGGCCGGTTCTGATCGTGCCGCTGTTCCTGCTCTACGACTACAGCTTTCGGCCCCTGTGGGTGGCGCGTGACGAGGTCGTCGGATGGGCCAAGGAGACCGGCGCCGCCTGCGCGGACGAGATCATGCTGCACCCCGACCCGTTCCCGGATCGGGAGTCGTGGTGCGCGGCGCGTTGTGAGGACGCCGCATCCCGCCTCGCGTCGCTTCCGGCGGATCTTCCCAAGGTCCTCGTCAATCACTTTCCGCTCGAGGAAGAACACGCGGTGCTGCCCCGAGTCCCCCGGTTCACGCCGTGGTGCGGGACCCGCCGGACCCGCGGCTGGCACTGCCGCTTCAACGCGTGCGCGGTGGTGTACGGCCACCTTCACATCCGCGCCACGCACTGGCTCGACGGCGTGCCCTTCCAGGAGGTGTCGCTGGGGTATCCCAATCAGTGGGACCGCCGGCGGGGGGTCGGCGCCTACCTGCGGGAAATCACGCGGGCCCCTCGGGGCACGGCCGTCCAGGGCGCGACCGGCCGATGACCGCCGGCGACGCCTGGTGGAGCCCGTGGCGCGAGGATGCCAGCTCGCTCATCGTGCACGTCGACCTCCGGCCGGACCGGGATCGCGAAGCGCAGGCACTCGAAATCCTCGACGAGGACGAGCGGGCGCGGTGGAACCGTTTCGTGCACAGGGGCGCCCGCCGTCAGTACGCGCTTTGCCGCGCGGCACTCAGGGTCAACCTCTGCGAGCGACTTGGGTGCGCCAACGGAGAGCTGTCCTTCGGATATCTCGAACACGGCAAGCCGTTCGCGAAGATTGCCGGTGCCCCGTCGAGCGCAAGCTTCAATGTCAGCCACAGCGGACGGCATGGGCTGATCGGCTTCGCGAAGCAGGACGGACTCGGAGTGGACCTGGAGATACGGGCGCCGGGCAGGGACTTCGACGGCATCGGGAGCAGGGTCTACGGTCCGGCGGAGCGGCGTGCGCTGGCTGCGGCAGCCGGGAGGGGCAAGGCGGATCTGTTCTACCGGCTGTGGAGCTTGAAGGAAGCGCTTATCAAGGCGCTCGGCACCGGCTTCTCCCTGAGTCCGGCCCGCTTCGAGGTGCCGCAGCGGATGCTGGAGGGCGCGCGGTCGGCCGAGTTCCGCTTTCCGCACCTTCCGTCCGATTCGTACTGGCTCGAGGACCTGGGGGAATCCCGGTTCGCGGCGGCCAGCGCGTACCGGGTTTCTGAATCGACAACACCATGACAAGGAGTTCCCACCGTGAAGAGACGTGACTTCGTGAAGACGGCCGCGGCGAGTGCCGCCGTCGGCGCCGTACCCGCGTTGGCCGCGCCCTCCCGCGCAGCTGCCGGCCAGCCCGGGGCCGGTGTGGCCCACGCAGCCGCACCCGCCGTCCACACCCGCGCAACCCGCCCGGTCCTGGTCGCCGACGTGTCCTCGATCCGGTTCCGCAACGGCGGACCCGAGAGCGCGATCGAGCGCGCCTTCCGCGGGATCACCGAGGGGGAGGACATCCTGGACGCGTGCGTGGCCGGGGTGAACATCCCCGAACTCGACCCCGAGGAGCGCGGCATCGGCTACGGCGGCCTTCCCAACGCCGACGGCGTGGTCCAGCTCGACTCGTGCCTGATGCACGGGCCACGCAAGTGGGCGGGCGGGGTGGCGGGTCTCGAAGGGGTGAAGACGCCATCGATCGTGGCAAAAGCGGTCGCCGAACTGACGGATCATCACCTGATCGTCGGCAAGGGTGCGCAGGATTTCGCGCGGGCCCTCGGCTTCGACGTCCACGACGACCTGAACACGGAGAATTCGCGCGCCCTGTGGCTGGAATGGCGTCGGCGGGTCGACCCGGGCCACTGGCTCGACCCGGAAGAACGGCTGCGCGGCACCGCGCGACCGGGCGAGGACACCGATCCCGATGCGATCCGCCGCTTCCACGACGCTTCCCTCGCGGCCGGTCTCTCGATGGTCGACGACGGCCTCATCGACCCGGATTCGTTCTGGGGCACGACCAGCCTCGAAGCCGTCTCGGCGGACGGCGACATCTGCGGCGTCACCACCACCAGCGGCCTCTCGTGGAAGATCCCAGGCAGGGCGGGGGACTCGCCGATCCTGGGCGCGGGCCAGTACGTCGACAACGATGTCGGCGCGGCGGGCTCGACCGGCCGCGGCGAGGCCAACCTCTACAACCTGAGCTGCTTCATGATCGTCGAGTTCATGCGCCAGGGGATGTCGCCAAAGGACGCCGGCATGGCGGTGCTGAAGCGCGTCAGCGACAACACGATCGAGTCGCGCCTGCAGAACTCGCGGGGCCTGCCGGGCTTCGACCTGCGCTTCTTCATCCTCAACAAGGCGGGCGATTACGCGGGCGTGGCGATGTACGGCTCGGCGGAATCGGCGTTCGCGGTGTGCGACGAGAACGGGGCGAGGGAAGAGCCGCTCGAGGGGCTGCTGGAGGGGTCGCCGCGGGATTGACTACCGCAGTTGCCGATTCCCTAAATCATTTAGTATAGTATAAATTATAAACTATACTAGCAGAAGCCCTGGTACAGGATGCCCGGTAAACACATCCGTCAGCTCTGGCGCTATGATCCCACACTCTACGCGCCGCCGAAATACCGAAAGGCGTGCGCCTACGACGCCTTCATTCCGCAGCGGCTCGCAGATCTGAGCATCTCGCTGGACGGAGCTGCCGCCGGCATCATATCGGATGCCGAGGGTGCGATCCGGGAGTTGAACGCACACCGTTCCGACGCTTTGGCACCGCTGGCCCGGTTGCTGCTCCGCACCGAATCGATCTCTTCATCGCGGGTGGAGGGCTTGTCCGTCGACGCTCGCGCGCTGGCACGTGCCGAACTGCGCGCCCGAGCCGGCATGCGGGTGGGGACCACGGAGCGCGAGATACTGGCCAACGTCGACGCCACGCAGGCTGCCATGGACGCCGCCGCGACCGAATGCCCGTTCGCCACGGCGGATGTCGCCGCCATACATCGGCGCGTGATGGCGCATGCGCCCAACCGCCATATCGCAGGCCACGTGCGTGCGGTGCAAAACTGGATCGGGGGCAACGACTACAACCCATGCGGCGCCGATTTCGTGCCGCCCCCGCCTGAACATGTGAGCTCATTGCTCGCGGATCTCACCGAAGCGGTGAATCGCGAGGATCTCCCCCCGCTTGTGCAGGCCGCTCTGATTCACGCCCAGTTCGAGACGATCCACCCCTTCGAGGACGGGAACGGGCGAACCGGGCGCGCGCTGGTCCAGGTCGTTCTCCGTCGACGCGGCATCGCGCCGAGCTACGTTCCTCCCGTCAGCGTCATTCTGGCGGCCGAACGGGACGCGTACATCGATGGCTTGTGCGAGTTCCGCTTCAGCGACCCCATGCGCTGGGTGGCCAGGTTCGCTGTCGCCTGTGCCCGAGCCGCCACCCTCGCGGCCCGCTACCTCGAAGCCGTAAGCGACCTGCAGGCCGAGTGGCGCAGGCTGCTCACGACGGCCGCAAACCCACGCTCCGATGCGGCCGCGTGGATGTTGATCGACGCTCTGCCCGCCCACCCGGTCATCTCGACTGCGGGAGCCGTCACGGCCACGGGCCGCACGAAGGCCGCCGTGCATGCGGCGGTTGCGCAGCTGGTGAACGCGGGCGTGCTGATCCCCGTGTCGACCTCGAAGCGAAACCGCCTCTGGGAGGCATCGGGGCTGCTCGACCTGGTGGAGGGGTTGGATGCGGGCCGGCCGCCGGGGTGAGCGGCCAGTCAGTCCAGGTCGTTTCGGACTTCCCAGCGCAGCACCACTCCGTCGGTTCCTTCCGCGTCCTCAACGATCAGGTTGTACACCGGAATCAAGGGGCTGTACCGCGGACGTTCGTCGAGAGCGAATCGGATTCCGTCGGTCCGTGGAGGAAAGATGACTACCACCGTGTCCGCGGGGAGACCGTTCCCCGTGTGGACCATGACCAGTTTGACGTGTTCCCTGGCGCGGACGATGTAGCGCCCCGCCTCCCCGGGCAAAACGGGTTCGCGTTGCACACGGTCGACCTCCGGGGTCAGCGTCCAGTGCTCGGTGAGGTTCCAGATCCGCAGGTGGCTCTGGTCCTCTGGCTCGGTGATGCCGCACCCATGCACGAAGAAGATCATCGGGGCCCACAGGGTGAGCCGCATGAACCTCGCCTGACGCTTGCTCCTGCACATGGCATGTACCATGTGCACCAGCTGAGCATTGCGCCAGAGTTCGACACAGGCGGGCCACAGACCCACGGAGGAAGCCCCGCTGTATTCGGCCGACGGTGTATCAGCGCCGGACCCGCGCCCAGGTCACGGAGGCGTCAATGCCGCTCCAGCCACACGCGCAGCCGCTCGGCCTCCCCGGCGGCGGACGGGTCGAGTTCGGCCTGGTAGAGCCGGGAGCGCACGACGAACACATCGAAATCGCCGGGAGGCGTGTCCCGGTCGAGGATCACCTGCACCTGTCGCCGGAAGAAGCTGCCCCAGTCCGGCCTGAGCCCGTCGATGTCGGTGAAGCCGTACTCCTTCGCCAGCCCCCAGCTCGAGAACAGCCCGCCGCTCTTCGCGCCCACGCGCGGGTCGGCGGCCAGGGCGGCGACCGCCCGGCCCACGAAGCACGGCGTCTCCGACTCGGCGAAGTACTCGTCCTTCTCGATCGCCTCGCGCCAGTTGTCCTCGGTGACCCCGAAGTGGTCGAGCACCGCCTCGGAGCGCAGGAAACCGGGGGTGACCGCCAGCGCCGTCACGCGGTGTGCATGGAGGTCGGCGGCCATCGCGTACGCGAGCCGGATGACCGCGTTCTTCGCCAGGTCGTAGAAGAGGTTGCCGCGGTAGCCGAGGGTGTCCCCGTCGGTGACCTCGACGATCAGCCCGGCGTCGCGCTCGACCATCAGCGGCGCTCCGTGGCGGCTGGTGATGATGTGGCTGTGGACGGCACGCTCCAGCATCCGCCGCCCCTTGTCCGTGGACAGCTCCCAGAACGGCGTCCCCCACTCGGTCAGCGCGTCGCCGCCCCAGATGTCGTTGACCAGGACATCGAGCCGGCCCGCCTCGCTTCGAACCCGCGCAAAGAGCCGCTCGACCTCCGCTTCGATCGTGTGGTCGGTGCGGACGGCGATGCCCCGGCCGCCCTCCGCCGTGACCAGCTCGGCCGTCTCCTCCAGCGTCTCCGGCCGCCCAGGGGTGGCGGGACGCCCGCTCACGCTGCGGCCCGTGCAGTAGACGGTGGCTCCGGCCGCCCCCAGCATGCGGGCGATGCCCCGGCCCGCACCGCGCGTCGCACCGGCGACGACGGCCACCTGGTCGTGAAGCGGACGGTCGGGCATGGTGGCTCCTTCCATGTCGGCGGCTCGGGCCGCAGGCTCGGGCCCAAAGCTCGCCCCGAAGGCTTGCGGGAGACCTGCGTGACGAAGATATCATCTCCGGCGGTGTACACTGCGCCCGCGAGGTGCGCGCGCCAACGGCAAGGAGGAACCCCTGCCCAGACAGCGCAGGATCCCCACGTACGTGTGGACGCTTCTGGCCCTGGTGACGGGGCTGGCCGCGGGCGGTCTTCTCCCCGGGCCGCTCGAATCCGTGGCCGACGCGACCTCGACGCTCATCTCATGGGTCGTCGCCATCGTTCCCCTGCTGATCCTCGCCGCCCTCAGCCCGGCCATCGCCACCCTGGTGCGCCGCGGGCTCGCCGGACGCTTCGCCGGGGCGGTCGTCCTCTGGTACATCTTCACCTCGACCGTCGCGGGGCTGATCGCCGTCATCACCTCGGCAGTCATCTTTCGCATCCCCCTGACCACCGGTGACCGCGGCATCTGGGCCGAGGCCGCGGCGATGCTCCAGAGCCTCGGGGCGGGCGGCGCATCGTGGCCGCTGCTGGCAATCCTCGTGGGCGTACTCGTCGGGGCCGTTGGGGCGCGCCACGATCCCACCTACCGTGCGCTCCGCCGCATCGCCGGCGCCATCGAGACGTCGGGCGGCAGGCTGGCGTATGTGATGGTCCCGCTCATCCTCGCGTTCGGCATCACCCTCGGGGTGCGTTTCGGCGCGCGCCTGGGCCTCTCGCACTACCTCGCCATGACCGCCTACACGGCCGCGCTCGTCCTGGTCTGGTGGTCCTTCTACACCTTCGTGCTCGTGCGCCGCGTCGGGCGCCGGCCGGTGGGCCCGGTGCTCAGCCGCTACTATCTCCCCACGGCGGTCTTCGCGGCGGGCACCTGCTCGTCGCTGGTGACGCTGCCCGTCAACCTCGCAAACGCGAAGAGGGTCGGCGTGCGCGACGAAGTGGCCGACTTCGTGCTCCCCTTCGGCGCCGTGGTGAACCTGGACGCCAGCGCGCTGGCCTATGTCGCCTACGGACCGTTCGTGGTGAGCCATGTCTTCGGGTTGGAGCTGAGTTGGATGATGATGCTGGCCGTCTGGCCGGCTGTCGTACTATTCACGGTCGCAGCGCCCGGGCTCCCGGCGGGCATGGGAACCGCGCTCTGGAGCGCGACCCTCTTCGCGAGCATCCTCGGTCTCGAAGGCCAGGCGCACGGCGAGTTCATCGCGACCTGGATCGCCCTCTCGGGTGGCATCCCCGACATGCTGCGCACGGCGACCAACTGCACCGGCGACGGCTACACCGCGATCATCTTCGATGGGCGATTCGACGAATTCTTCGCGCGGGGGCGCGGCTGACGTGGGCGACGCAGGCGCGGCGAGCGGAAACCCGGTCGGCCGACCGGTGGACCTTTCACCCGGCGCGCGCCGGCTCGTGCACGTCAACGGACGCGTCCAGCCGGGCGAGCAGGTGGTGATCGTCACCGATCCGACGATGGGCCGCTACGCCGACGCGGTAGCCGCGGCCGCCCGCGAGGCCGGAGGCCACGTGACCGTCTGCATCATTCCCCTGCGGGACCAGGACGGCCAGGAGCCGCCCCCGCCGGTCGCGCGCGCCATGGCCGAAGCCGCTGTGATCTTCTCACCCGTACGCATCTCGATCACGCACACGCGGGCGATGCGGACCGCCCTCGAGGCCGGTGCGCGCGTCTGCATGATGACCGCCTACACCGACGCCATCATGACCAGCCCGGCGCTGCTCGAGACCGACTTCGAGGCCCAGGCCGACCTCTGCAGGCGCCTCGGCGTGGCGTTCACCGCCGGAGCATCGGTCCGGCTCACCTCTCCCCGCGGCACCGATCTGCGCTTCGGCATCGAGGGCCGCGTCGCCAACGTGCTTACGAACATCCCCAACCCCGGACAGCTCGCCCCGGTCCCCGACATCGAGGTCAACGTGGTTCCGGTCACCGGCTCGGCCGAGGGGACGATCATCGCGGACGCCTCGGTGCCCTACCTGGGCATCGGCGTGTTGGACGAGCCCATCGTGTGCACGGTGCGCGCCGGCTACATCGTCCAAATGACCGGCGGCGCGCAGGCCGATTTCCTTCGGGAGCACCTGGAGTCGTTCGCGGACCGGCACTGCTTCAACGTCGCCGAGCTGGGCGTCGGCCTGAATCCGAACGCGCGCCTTACCGGCGAGATGCTCGAGGACGAGGGCGTCATGGGCACGATCCACATCGGGATCGGGACGAGTCACACCCTCGGGGGCGAGATCGTCGCGCCCACGCACTACGATCTGCTGATGTGGGAGCCGACGATCGTCGTCGACGGCCGGATCGTGCAACGGGGCAGGGAGGTGCTGGTGTGACGGGGGCGGTGCGCGGCACGGTCGGCCGGGACAGGCATGAAGACGCGCGCAGACCACGCGGCGCGGCGAGGCAGACCGGTGCGGCAATGAGGGCCGGTGCCCGAATCCTCGTGCGGACCTGCGCCAACGTGGTGGCGGGCGAGCAGGTGGTGGTGGTGACGGACCCTGAGCGGATGACGATCGCCCGGGCCGTCGCCGACGAGGCGCTCACGGCCGGAGCCGTCGCGAGCATCGTGATCCCGCCCGCGCGCACCATCGACAACGAGGAGCCGGGACCGGCCGTCGCCGCGGCGCTCTCGGGTGCGGATGCGGTCTTCCTCCCCGTCACTCTCGCCATGGCGCACACCCGTGCCGTCCGCGAAGCCATCGGCGCGGGGGCGCGGGTCCTGTCCATGACCGCATTCACCGGGCGGATGATGCGCGAGGGCGGGCTCTTCACGGACTTCCGGGCGCGCCACCCGCTGTGCCGAGCCATCGCGGAACGCCTCACTTCCGGCAAGCGTCTCCGCGTCACCAACCCCGCCGGCACCGACCTCACCATGAGCCTCGAGGGCGTTGCGGGGAACAGCCACGCCTGCCTGCTCGATGGACCCGGGTTCTCGGCCGTCCCCAACATCGAGGCCAACTGCGCGCCCGCCCAGGGCACGGCCGAGGGCGTGTTCGTCTGCGACGGCAGCATCCCGTACTACGGCGTGGGTCCGGTCCGCGAACCGGTCACCTTCCGCATCTCGGAAGGTTTCGTCACGCACATCGAGGGTGGAGAGCAGGCCGACTTCCTTGCCGATCTGCTGGCCCGCCAGGACGACCCCTGGGTCTACAACCTCGCTCAGTTCGCCTTCGGCCTGAATCCGGACTGCACGGAGTTCACCGGCGAGATGCTCAACGACGAGGGCGTGGATGGCACGGTGCACATCGGGATCGGGACGTCGGCCAACCTGGGCGGCTCAGTGTCAGCCAAGACCCATTTCGATGCCGTCGCGCGGAATCCAACGGTGTGGATCGACGGGGAAGTGGTGGTGGCCGAGGGCGAGATCGTCGTCGACGTTTGAGTGGCCGTCCCGGTCAGACGGGGCATCGTGGACGACCGGAGGAGGAAATACGGGCGTTCCGCATAGCAGACGAATTGACAGATTACAGGCATTATGTGACTGCATTCACCGCCTATTGACGGTGTAAACAGTGCACTCGACAATCACAACACTCAACAATGACAGATATACCTATTATTTGTCACATCTAAGCAACGGATCCCCGGAGCCTGCCTACTATCCCCCCAGATCCACCACCTCAATGCTGCGCCACCTCACCTTGATCCCGCCCCCATCGTGGATCTGGAGCGCGATCGACCCCTCCCCGGCCCCGATCGTCTCGTCCTCGAAGTCGACCATCCGCGTGCCGTTCAGCCAGGTCGTCACCCGGTCGCCCACCGCTCGCACCCGCATCGTGTTCCACTCGCCCATGCGTAGCGCCCCGTCCAGCGCCGGGTCGGGCTGCACCAGCCACCCTCGCCCGTACGACTCGTAGATCCCGCCGCTGAACAGGCCCGGCGGCGCGACCTCGGCCTGCCAGCCGCTCACCGTCGTGCCCTCGACGCTGGAGCGGAAGAAGACGCCGCTGTTGCCGTCGGCCTCCTGTTTGAAGTCGACGGTCAGGTCGAAGTCGCGGAAGGTCCGCTCGGTGGTGAGATAGCCGTACTGCGCGTCGGGGCCGCTCTCGCATACGAGTTCGCCGTCCGTGACGTACCACAGCTCGGTCCCGTGCACCTGCCAGCCGTCCAGGTCGTCCCCGTTGAAGAGCGAGACGGGCTCAAGCGGCAGGATCCTGATGTTGCGGTAGAAGACGTTCCGCCCGTGGTCCTGCAGGCCGATCGGGCCGGACGCGGCGCGGCCGTACTGCGGAAACGGCGCGAACTTGCTCGCCGCGACAAGCGCCTCCCACTCCGGCGAGCCGAGCACGTACTCCACAGTCTTCGTCCCGTTCAGCCAGTGCTCGACATGGTTGTTCACGATGCGGATGCGGGCGGTGTTCCACTCACCGGGGCCGTGAAGGGTCGTCTCGCCCGCCGCGTGCAGGTCGTAGTTGTCGCCGGTGAGGTGGGTGTTCATGTCCATCGTGCCCATCTCGATATACGCGGGGTCGTCGAGGACCTGGTATTCGGGCGCGTTGTGCCAGATCGCGGCGCCCTCCTCCTCGATCACGCGGTAGAGCACGCCGCTGTTCGCCACCTCGGAGAGCATGAAGTCGAACCTGAGATCGAAGTCGGAGAAGGACTCGGCGGTGACGATGTCGCCGCCGACCGCGACATCGGGGTCGGTGGAGGTCGCACCGACGACCAGCATGCCGTCGATGACCGCCCATCCGGTGTCCGGGAAGGCGTCGCGGTTGTAGCCGCGCCAGCCGGTGGTGGTCTCCCCGTCGAAGAGGAGGCGCCAGCCGGCGACGCGCTCGGCTTCGGTGAGGGTGTTGGGGGGCGGGGTGGCCGGGTCGGGTTGGGCATCCGGGCCCGAACAGGCAGCGATCAGGAAGAGCAGCAGGAGTCTGCGCATCAGACGAGCCTCATTTCATCCGGATCCCAGTGAACGATCCGGTCCTCGAAGTAGCTGAGGTTGCAGGCCAGCGCCGGGGCGGCAGCGCGCAGCCCGAAGACCGCGTCCTCGAGAACCGGCGGGCCGCCGCGGATGGCCTGGAAGAAGTTGAAGAAGTGGTCGACGTGGGCGCCGCGGTAGCCGCGCTCGACCTCGTACCGGACCTCGGCCGGGGGCAGCATGCGCACTCGCGGGGGCAGACCGTCCTCGGCCGCCGCCGCCTCGGCCAACTTCTCCTGCGAGAAGGCGTCCATGGGATCGACCGCTACGTTCTTGCGAAGCACAACATCCGTCCAGGTCACGTCCATGGCGCCCTCGCTCCCCACCAGGCGCAGGAAGGTGCTGCCGGAAGTCCCGTCCACGAAGTTGACCCGCAGCGACAGGTTGAAACCCGGGTGCGTGTCGGTTTCGGGGTAGTCGAAGACGCCGAGAAGCACGTCCGGCACCTCGCGGCCGTCCTTCCAGTAGCGCAGCCCGCCGGCGGCCTGGATGCGGCTGGGCCCGCGCGAGCTGACGACGAAGTGCAGGCTCGAGAAGAGGTGGACGAAGAGGTCGCCCGCCACCCCCGTGCCGTAGTCCCGGTAGTTGCGCCAGCGGAAGATGCGGAGTGGATCGTAGGGCCGGTCGGGGGCCGGCCCGAGAAAGCCCTTCCAGTCGACCGTTGCCTCGGAAGCGTCGACGGGAATGGGATACTGCCATGCTCCGATGGGATCGTTGCGCGCCCAGAAGCCCTCGGCGTAGTTGAGCTGGCCGATCGCGCCCTCCTCGTACAGCTCCTTCGCCTTCTCGTTGCCCAGCGAGCTCATCCCCTGGCTGCCGACCTGGAAAACGCGGCCCGACTCCTCCTGCGCGCGGATCAGGTCGCGGCCCTCGGCGATGTCGTGCACCATCGGCTTCTCGCAGTAGACGGCCTTGCCGGCCCGCAGCGCGTCGACCGAGATCGGCTGGTGCCAGTGGTCGGGCGTACCGACGATGACCGCGTCGACATCGTCGCGGGCGAGGACCTCGCGATGGTCGCGGGTGGTGAAAATGTCGCCGTGGCGCTCGCGGGCGGCGTCGAGGCGGCCGTCGAAGACATCGCAGGCGGCCACGAGTTCGACGCCGGGGATGCGAAGCGCGGTGTTCACGTCGGCCATCCCCATCCCGCCGGCGCCGATGACGGCGAGGCCGATGCGGTCGGAGGGGGCGACCTGCGTGGCGGACAGCGGCGTGCGCGACATCGTGCGGACCGGACGCCCGTCCGTGCCGGTCACTCCGCCGGCGGACTCCGCGCCTGCCGAAGCCGCCTCGCCCGATCCTGCCTGGCCCGAGACCAGCGACGGCAGACCCGCCGCAAGCGCGGAACCGGCCGCGACGGACTTCACGAATGCGCGCCTGCTACTGGCGGCGCGGCGCTGCGGACTGGATTTTCCTGTTTCGGTCATGATGCAGATGCGTTGGAAGTCGGCGTGAGGGCGGTCGTCGCCCGGGTTGGCCCGCAAACGTAAGCGCGCGCCGATTCGCTCTGCAAAGGAGGAGGGGGAAGAAGTGCGACGATTCGGAGCACGGCGCCGCACCCGAACCGGACTCTCGCCAGCCTCCCGGCGACGGAGGATGACCGCCGCCACTGCGCTGCCGGCGCTCTTTGCCATCGGCCTGTCGGCCACGCCACCCGGTGGAGCCCCCGCCAAGCCATTCGGTGGTGCGCGGTCCGTGGCCCCCGACGCCCTCCGCCCGGCGCCGCCCCCCGACGCGCTCCACCCGGCGCCGCCCCCCACCCGCGACCCCGTGCGGGTCGTCTTCGAGACCGACTTGGGGACCTTCGAGCTGGACATCGACATCGACCGGGCACCCGTCACTGCCACCAACTTCCTCCGCTACGTCGACGGCGGCCACTACGACGGCGGCTCCTTCTTCCGCACCGTGCACGCGGACAACCAGCCCGACGACTCGATCCGCATCGCGGTGGTGCAGGGGGGCCGCAACCCGGACGCCGCCGGCGAGTCCTTCCCGCCGATCGCGCTGGAGCGCACCAGCGAAACCGGGATCGCCCACCGCGACGGCACGATCTCGATGGCGCGCGGCGGCCCCGACACCGCCACCCAGAGCTTCTTCATCTGCATCGGCGACCAGCCGTCGCTCGACTTCGGCGGCATGCGCAATCCCGACGGGCAGGGGTTCGCGGCGTTCGGCGAGGTCGTCTCGGGGATGCCCGTCGTGCGGGCGATTCACGCGGCGCCGTATGAAGCGCAGCGCCTCACTCCCGCGGTTGGAATCGTGAGGGCGTACAGAAAAGAGTAAAGTCGACATTACAGAATGTCGTGTCTGCTTTACAAGTCTCCTGATTTGAGAACCGCAGTCCGCGGAGTTCCCTCCCCGCCCTCGGCCAGCCAACAACCCCGAGGCAGCGATCGGCCGGAGCAGCCCTTTACCCGTGGGACGAGTGCGATTCTATTGGTGACAATATTTCATATGACCACTATGTAATTATTTTCATGAGCACTCTCAGCCAGACGCCGCTTGCTTGCCTCCCGACCCGCACCTGGGTCGGAGCCGCTTGGCTGGTCCTGTCCTTCGTGTGCCTCCTTCCCCGGGCTGCCGCCGCCCAGCCTCCCCCTCCGCCCCGCAAGATGTGGGTCCTGGCGTGGACCGAGCACTTCGACGGCACCACGCTCGATTGGTCGAAATGGAATCACAGGAGCGAAGCCCTGCGGAGAGTTCGCACGCACGGCGGACGCAGGATCCATTGGCGGTACGAGCACGACAACGTCAGTGTCGCGGACGGCCACCTGGTCTTGCGCAACATCCGGCAGCAGCAGGGCAGCAGTTTCGACATGGTCAGGGCCGCCGCGATCGACACCAAGGGCAAGTTCGAGCAGACCTACGGCTACTTCGAGGCCAGAATCAGGATCGCCCCCACCGCCGACGGCATTCACACGGCCTTCTGGCTCCAGAACGACGATCGGGACAAGAGGCCCAGTGAAGGTGGGGTCAGTGGCCCCTCCGACGGAGCCGAAATCGACATCCTCGAGTCGGTGTATACCAGCAACCACTATGGAATGGCCGTCCATTGGGACCAATACAGGTCGGTCAGCGAGAAACTGGACTTCGCTTCGATTCACGACGGACAGTTCCACGTCTATTCTCTCGCGTGGACACCGGACGGCTACACCTTCTATGCGGACGGCGAGCCCAGGACGGAGACGTCCGATGGCCTGTCCCACAGTGATGGATACGTCATTCTCTCCACCGGGGTGAGCTGGGGTCAGGGCAATGCCCATACCGGTACGTTCCCCAACGAGGCCCTGGTGGACTGGATCCGGGTGTACGAGCTGGCGGAAGACCCCTCGTTCAACTATGCGCCGGTAGGCAAACCCACCATATCGAGTCTGGGCGGCACGCTGACCGCATCCGCCACCGACATCCGCGACGACGACGGACTGACCGACCCGGCCTTCGAGTGGCAGTGGTACGTCGGCGATGGCGGCGACGGCGTTGGTGAGGCGATCTCCGGGGCCACCGAACCCGAATACGCGGTCAGGCAATCGGACTTCGGCAGGTCGCTCACTGTGCAGGTGACCTTCACCGACGACCGCGGCACCGAAGAGAGCGTCTACAGCGATCCGTTTCCCGTCACTCACCCGCCGGTGATCACCAGCACCGGTCCGTTCACGGTGAACGAGGGGGAAACGTCGGTGGCGGCCCTGACGGCGACGGACGAGGACACGCCGGTCGAGGACCTGGTGTGGTCCATCGAGGGCGGCGCCGACGGCGATCACTTCACCTTGACCGGGGACAACGTGCTGGCCTTCCGGGTGGCCAAGGACTTCGAGGCGCTGGACGACACCGGTCGCGACGGAAGCTACGAAGTCGTGGTGCGGGTGGGCGACGGCGCGAACACGGCGAGCGATACCCTGACCGTCACGCTCCTGGATGTGGAAGACGAGAGCGCGCCGGAGCTTCAGGGCGCCGAGGCGAGCACGGACTGGGTGGTGCTGACCTACAGCGAGGCGCTCGACGAGTCCTCGACGCCCGCGGCGGCGGCGTTCGCGGTGACGGTGGCAGGCGAGGCGCGGAGCCTTGCGACGACAGGCCCCGTGGTGGTGAGCGGCTCGACCGTGACGCTGGCGCTCGACTCGGCGGCGGCTCCGGGCGACACGGTCGAGGTGAGCTACACCCAGCCGTCCGCCGACGCCCTGCAGGACACCGCGGGCAATGTCGCGGCTTCGGCGACGATCGCGGCCAGCGTCCCCGCGGACACGGTGGCGGCGGTGCCGCTGACGGCGGAGTTCCAGGGGCTTCCGGCGAGTCACGACGGCGGGCCGTTCACCTTCCAGCTGGTGTTCAGCGAGGAGTTCTCGATCAGCTACACGCTGCTGCAGGGCACCGACTCGGAGCCCGGCGCGATCTCGGTGACGGGCGGCGGCGTCACCGGAGTGGGGCGCCTGGTGACGGGCGAGAACCGGCAATGGAACATCACCGTCGAGCCGGGCGGCACGGGGGATGTGACGATCACGCTGCCGGAGACGACGGACTGCGAGGCGGCCAGGGCGATCTGCACCGGGGACGACCGGCCGCTCTCGGCGACGGTCACGGCGACGGTCGCGGGCGAGGCGCCCGTCCCGCCGCCCGAACTGACGCTGGCCGACGCGGGTGCGACGGAAGGCGGGGACGCGACGGTGGACTTCGAGGTGACGCTGAGTCGCGCCGCTACGGACGGGGTGACGGTCGACTATGCGACCTCGGACGCCACCGCGGCGGCCGGGACCGACTACACGACCGCGTCGGGCACGCTCACCTTCGCAGCGGGCGACACGGCGAAGACGGTGTCGGTGCCGGTGCTCGACGATGCCGTCGACGAGGAGGACGAGACGTTCACGCTCACCCTGAGTAACGCCTCCGGCGCAACGCTCGGCAACGCCACGGCGACCGGCACGATCGTCGACGACGACGAAGCCCCCGAGCCGCTGACCGCGAGCTTCGAGGGCATGCCGGAGACGCACCACGACATAGCGTTCGAATTCGCGCTGAAGTTCAGCGAGGAGTTCCCGATCAGCTACAGGACATTGCGCGACTCTGCGTTCAACGTCGCGGGCGGCACCGTGACAGGTGCGCGGCGCCGGCTGAAGGGGAGCAACCTCATCTGGTTCATCCGTGTCGATCCGGCCTCGGCGAACCACACGGTGACGATCACGCTGCCGGAAACGACGGACTGCGCCGCGGCCGGCGCGATCTGCACGGCGGACAAGCGGCCGCTGTCGCACTCGCTGACGGACACGGTCGACGCGGCTTCGGCGTCCTCGGGTGACGTTGCCGGCGGCACCGCACGGGATGAAGTGGAGGCCGCGCTGGCCGTTGCGAGCGGCATCACCCCGGAGGAGGCAGCCGCAGTGCTGTTCGGCGACGCCCTGCTCAGCGAGGCGCGGCTGGAGGCGCTCGACCGGCTCGGCAACCGGAACGGCCGCTACGACCTCGGCGACGTGCTGGCCTGGAGGGAACGCTGCAGGCAGGGCAACGCGGACTGCGGGGGAAGCCCCACGAGCCCGGGCCCGGCGGGCGCGGCGGCGCTGCTCGCGGCCGTGCCCGGGGGCCGCAGAGGGTCGAGGGGTCCGCGAAGGCGGCGTGGTGCCGGACGCCGGCGCCGGGCCGGCAGGCCGCGCCACGCTCTGGCGATGCTCTTCGCCGTGGCCCTGGCGTGGTCGTGCGGCGACGGCGGTCTGGGTGAACC
The DNA here is from genome assembly GCA_965211645.1 of Longimicrobiales bacterium. GTDB lineage: Bacteria > Gemmatimonadota > Gemmatimonadetes > Longimicrobiales > Gaopeijiaceae > Bin94. Next base: position 3,572,065 of record OZ242947.1, read on the forward strand.
GGCCGCCCCTGAAAAGGCCCCGGATCCGGGCTTTCTCGCCGTGTCACTGGTCACGCCGGCCGCCACTCGCGACAGCGGCTTGCTGCTGGAACTCGAGGGCCCGGGCATCGGGGAAGTGCGGGCCCCCGGGTTCGAGCTGCTCGAATCCAGAGCCTCGGGGCGCCATCAGGTCATGGTAGCGGGCGGGTTGCGGGCGGGCCGCGTCCTGCAAATCCACGTCCCGGACCGCAACAGGCTCTCGCTCTACAGGGTCCGCGTGATGCAGGTCGCCGGCGAGGACTACGAACTCAGGGACGAAGCGGAGTACCGGGCGGTCATCACGCACTGACGGCCCCGGCGCGTGCCGTCGTGCGGCCGATTCGCGCGACGCCTTGTGAAGCCTAGTGGCTCCCTCCTGCGGGTGCCGTATTGCGAGAGTGTATCCAAGAAAGTAAAGCAAACATTACGATATGTCATGTTTGCTTTACGAATCTCCTGCATCGGCAAACGCTGTTAGCTCGTCGTCTTGTGTCGTAGTATTTTGATTGGTCGAGAATGTATAGAAATGTATCGACCCGAAAACTGAGGCCAGCCTACCGCCAGCAGGCAGGACCCATGACGAACACCCGGACGGTTGCATCCCAACGCAGGTCGATCGACACGGTCGCTACAACAGGTACCTCGAGCCACGAGCCGCCGACAGGCCTCCCGCCGGGCGCATGGGTAAGGGCGGCGTTGGTGATCCTGTCACTCGCGTGCGTTGGGCCCCAGGTTGCCGATGCGCAGCCTCCTCCTCCAACCGGCAAGCGCTGGGTCCTGGCATGGAGCGAGGACTTCAACGGCTCGTCGCTCGATTGGTCGAAATGGAATCACAGGAGCGAGGCGTCTCGAGGGGAGCGCGGCCACGGCGGACACCGGATCAAGTGGCGGTACGAGCACGACAACGTCGGTCTCGCGAACGGTCATCTGGTGCTGCGCAATACCCGGCAGTCGGGTGATGAATACGACCTGGTCAAGGCCGCCGCGATCGACACCAAGGGCAAGTTCGAGCAGACCTACGGGTACTTCGAGGCCAGCATCAGGATCGCCCCCACCGGAGACGGGATCCACACGGCCTTCTGGCTCCAGAACGACAACCGGCACAGGAAGGCCAGCAACGGCGGTGTCGACGGGCCCTCCGACGGAGCCGAAATCGACATCCTCGAGTCGGTGTACACCACCGATCGCTATGCCATGGCCGTTCATTGGGACGGCGGCCGCAGTCAGGTCGAGGAAACCGACTTCCCTCCTTTGCACGGCGGACAGTTCCATGTCTACGGGCTCGCCTGGACACCGGACAGCTACACCTTCTACGCAGACGGACAACGGAAGGAGCAGATGTTCGATGTCGTGTCTCATAGTGACGGATACGTCATTCTGTCCACCGGCTTAAGTTGGTTCGCGGGCAATGCGCACACCGGCACGTTCCCCAACGAGGCCCTGGTGGACTGGGTCCGGGTATACGAGTTGGTGGATGCCCCCGCGATCACCGTGACGGGCAGCGCGAACGTGGGCCGCACGCTGACCGCATCCGCCACCGGCATCCAGGGCGAGGCCGGATCGGGCACTCCGACGTTCGGGTGGCAATGGCTCGTCAGCGATGGCGACGGCGATTCCTACGCGGAGATTGCCGGAGCCACCGCGACGGAGTACACCGTCAGGCCATCCGACCAGGGCAAATCGCTCAAGGTACGCGCCACCTACACCGACGCCGACGATACCCGGCAGACCGTGTACAGCGAGCCACTTTCGTGACTCAGCCACCGACAATCACCAGCACCGGCCCATTCACGGTGAACGAGGGCGAGACGGCGGTGGCCACTTTGACGGCGACAGACGGGGATACGAAGGCCGGGGAACTGGTCTGGTCCGTCCGGGGCGGTGTCGACGGCGATCACTTCACCTTCACCGGAGGCAGCTCGCTCGCCTTCAGGGCCGCCAAGGACTTCGAGGCGCCAGACGACGGGGATCGCGACGGAAGCTACGAGGTGGTGGTGCGGGTGGGCGACGGCGCGAATACGGCGACCGATACCCTGTCCATCACGCTCGCGGATGTCGACGACGAGGGCGGTCCCGAGCTCCAATCGGCGAGGGGTGACGGAAGCGCCCTGCTGCTGGTGTTCGACGAGGTACTGGACGCTTCGTCCACGCCGGCAACCACGGCCTTCGCGGTAGCTGTGAATTCGGCATCAAGGGCTGTTTCGGATGTCCAGCTGGAGAACAACCTGGTCAAGCTGACGCTGGGCGGCCCGCCGCTGGCTTCGGGCGATTCCGTCACCGCGAGCTATACGGTACCGTCGTCGAATCCGCTGCGGGACGTCTCGGGTACCCCGGCCGCCTCGGCGACGATCGAGACCCTCCTGAAGCCGCGGCTGACCGCGCGTTTCGACGCTATTCCAAATGCGCATGGCGGCGCACCCTTTTTGCTCTCGGTGATCTTCAGCGAGGCGACCACCGTGGCCTGGAAGGCGATGCGCGACCGCGTCCTGACCGTGAGGAATGGGCGGGTGACCCGTGCGGTACGGCTCAACCACGGTGGTCCCGAGAACGCGGCCTGGCAGGTCACCATCGAGCCGGCCGGTGGCGACGTGACCGTCGAGCTGCCGACGACGACGGATTGCGAGGCTGGCGACGCGGTGTGCACGGAAGACGAGCGTCCCCTGATCGAGGCCGTGACGGCGAAGATAGCCCAGGGGACCGTCCCGCCGCTGACGGCGGAGTTCTCGGAGGCGCCCGGTGAGCATGACGGATCGGAGGGCTTTACGGTCAGGCTCAACTTCACCGGGGCGGTCAACGTGACCGAGACGGCACTGCGCACCAGGACGCTGAGCGTGAGCGGCGGTCGGGTAGAGTCGGCGGAGCATGAAATCGGACGCCGCGACCGGTGGTTGCTGACAATCGCGCCGACATCGCTCGAGGACGTGACTGTGGCGCTCTCACCACCGGCTTCCTGCGGCGAAGCGGACGCGGTGTGCGCGCCGGACGGGCGCAAGCTGTCTGCCGGCGCGGATGTCCGCGTCAAGGGGCCGGCGAGCATTCCGCTTACGGCGTGGTGGCGGCCGTACTACCGGAAGCACGACGGCTCGACGGTGTTCACGCTCAACGCCGAGTTCAGCTGGCCGGTGGCGACCTCGCGCGAGGCCGTGCGGGATGCCGTCCAGGTTACCAACGGCGAGGCCACCGATGCGTTTCCCAGAGAGAATCAGCCAAGAGTCTGGGTGTTCCGGATCAAGCCGCTGTACAACGAGACGGTGCGCGTCACGTTGCTGCCGGCCAGCGACTGCGCCGCCGAGGGGGCGATCTGCACCGACGACGGGCGTTCGCTGTCGAACACGGCGCTTTGGCATGTCCTGCCCAGGAACCCGAACGCGGTGGACGAGACCGCGCCGGAAGTGCAGGGCGCGGAGGTGGACACCTCGCAGCTCATATTGCTGTACAACGAGGGGCTCGACGAGGCCTCCACGCCCGGGGCGGGCGCCTTCGCCGTGACCGTGGCGGGCCAGGCGCGCGAACTGGCGGCGAGCGATCCGGTTGCGGTGGACGGGCGGCGGGTGCGGCTGACGCTCGCATCGGCGGTCGGGCACGGCGACACGGTGACGGTGAGCTATACGGTGCCGACTTCGAACCCGCTGCAGGACAGGGCGGGGAACACGGCGGCCGCGTTGAGTGATGAGGCGGCGACCAACCAGACCCCCCAGGACACACCGGCAGGCGACACCACCGCACCGGAGCTTCAGGGCGCCGAGGCGAGCACGGAGTCGGTGGTGCTGACCTACGGCGAGGCGCTCGACGAGGCCTCGACGCCCGCGGCGGCGGCGTTCGCGGTGACGGTGGCGGGAGACGCGCGGAGCCTTGCGGCGACAGGCCCCGTGGTGGTGAGCGGCTCGACCGTGACACTGGCGCTCGACTCGGCGGCGGCTCCGGGCGACACGGTCGAGGTGAGCTACACCCAGCCGTCCGCCGACGCCCTGCAGGACACCGCGGGCAACCGCGCGGCTTCGGCGACGATCGCGGCCAGCGTCCCCGCGGACACGGTGGTGACGCCCGTGGTGACGGTGCCGCTGACGGCGGAGTTCCAGGGGCTTCCGGCGAGTCACGACGGCGGGCCGTTCACCTTCCAGCTGGTGTTCAGCGAGGAGTTCCCGATCAGGTACACGCTGCTGCAGGGTACCGACTCGGAGCCCGGCGCGCTCTCGGTGACGGGCGGCGGCGTGACGGGAGCGGGGCGCGTGGTGACGGGCGAGAACCGGCAATGGAACATCACCGTCGAGCCGGGCGGCACGGGGGATGTGACGATCACGCTGCCGGAGACGACGGACTGCGAGGCGGCCAGGGCGATCTGCACCGGGGACGACCGGCCGCTCTCGGCGACGGTCACGGCGACGGTCGCGGGCGAGGTTGCCGTCCCGGCGCCCGAACTGACGCTGGCCGACGCGGGTGCGACGGAAGGCGGGGACGCGACGGTGGACTTCGAGGTGACGCTGAGCCGCGCCGCGACGGACGGGGTGACGGTCGACTACGCGACGTCGGACGGAACCGCGGCGGCCGGGACCGACTACACGACCGCGTCGGGCACGCTCACCTTCGCAGCGGGCGACACGGCGAAAACGGTGTCGGTGCCGGTGCTCGACGATGCCGTCGACGAGGAGGACGAGACGTTCACGCTCACCCTGAGCAACGCCTCCGGCGCGAGCCTCGCCGACACTGCGGCGACCGGCACGATCGTCGACGACGACACCGAAGCGCCCGAGCCCCTGACGGCGACCTTCGAGGACATGCCGGCGACGCACGACGGCAGCCGGATCCGTTTCGGCCTGACCTTCAGCGAGGAGCCCGGCGTCAGCTACCAGACGCTGCGCGACGAGGCCTTCGAGGTGACGGGCGGCACGGTCTTCGGCGCCCAGCGCAAGGAGACGGGCAGCAACCGCCGCTGGACGATCTCGGTCGATCCGGACTCGGCGGGCATCGCCGTGACGATCACGCTGCCGGAGACGACGGATTGCAGCGCGAGCGGCGCGATCTGCACGGAGGACAACCGGCCGCTGTCGCACTCGTTGTCGGCCACGGTGGAGGGCGAGGCGACGTCCGTTCCGTCGGTGAGCGTGGCCGATGGCAGCGCCACCGAGGGGGAGGCGGTCACATTCGCGGTGTCGCTGTCGGAGGCGAGCGGTGAGCAGGTGACGGTCGACTACACGACGGCGAGCGGGACGGCGGAGAGCGGAACCGACTTCACGGCGGCATCGGGGACGCTGACATTCGCTGCGGGCGACAGCTCGAAGTCGGTGAGCGTCGCAACTGCCGACGACTCCATCAACGAGGAGGACGAGACCTTGACACTCACCCTGAGCAACGCCTCCGGTGCAACGCTCGGCAACGCCACGGCGACCGGCACGATCGTCGACGACGACGAAGCCCGCGAGCCGCTGACCGCGAGCTTCGAGGGCATGCCGGAGACGCACCACAACATTGCGTTCGAGTTCGCGCTGAAGTTCAGCGAGGAGTTCCCGATCAGCTACAGGACGTTGCGCGACTCTGCGTTCGACGTGACGGGCGGCACCGTGACAAGTGCGCGGCGCCGGCTGAAGGGGAGCAACCTCATCTGGTTCATCCGTGTCGATCCGGCTTCGGCGAACCACACGGTGGCGATCACGCTGCCGGAGACGACGGACTGCGCCGCGGCCGGCGCGATCTGCACGGCGGACAAGCGGCCGCTGTCGCACTCGCTGACGGACACGGTCGACGCGGCTTCGGCGTCCTCGGGTGACGTTGCCGGCGGCACCGCACGGGATGAAGTGGAGGCTGCGCTGGCCGTTGCGAGCGGCATCACCCCGGAGGAGGCAGCCGCAGCGCTGTTCGGTGACGCGCAGCTCGGTGAGGCGCGGCTGGAGGCGCTCGACCGGCTCGGCAACCGGAACGGCCGCTACGACCTCGGCGACGTGCTGGCCTGGAGGGAACGCTGCAGGCGGGGCAACGCGGACTGCGGGGGAAGCCCCACGAGCCCGGGCCCGGCGGGCGCGGCGGCGCTGCTCGCGGCCGTGCCCGGGGGCGGCAGAGGGTCAAGGGGTCCGGGAGGGCGGCGCGGGGCCGGGCGCCGGCGCCGGGCCGCCGGGCCGCGCCACGCGCTGGCGATCCTCTTCGTCGCGGCCCTGGCGCTTTCTTGCGGCGACGGCGGTCTGGTCGGACCGGCCGCCCCTGAACAAGCCCCGGACCCGGGCCTCCTCAATGTGTCACTGGTCACGGCGGCCGCCAGTCGCGACAGCGGCGTGCTGCTGGAACTCGAGGGCCCGGGCATCGCGGAAGTGCGGGCTCCCGGGTTCGACCTGTTCGAATCCACGGCCTCGGGGCGGCATCAGGTCATGGTGGCGGGCTCGTTGCGGGCGGGCCGCGTCCTGCAAATCCGCGTACCGGACCGCAACCGGCTCTCGCTCTACCGGGTGCGCGTGATGCAGGTCGCCGGCGAGGACTATGAACTCAGGGACGAAGGGGAGTACCGGGCGGTCATCACGCGCTGACGGCCCGGGGCGCGCCCGTGGTATGGGCGATTCACGCGGCGCCGCATGAAGCGCAGCGCCTCCCTCCTTCGGTGCCGCATGGCGAGGGTGCAGCGACAAACGTAAAGCAAACATTACGATATGTCGTGTTTACTTTACTAATCTCCTGATTGGGAACCGAAATCCCTGGGGACCCCGCCCCGCCCTCGGCCAGGCCCAACCCGTAAGCGGCGGTGGTCCGGAATCGCCCTTTACCGCCCCGGAAAGAGTGTTACCCTTGGTGTGGACGATTTTTGATATGACGGATCTGTAACTGTTTCAATAGCCTCACGAGCTGAGGCCATCGTACCGCCTTACAGCCCGGATCCATGACAAATACCCGGACGGCTGCACCCCGACAGAAGTCCATCGATCCGTTTCCAAAAGAGAGCACTTCCAAGGAGGAGCCGCACGCAAGCGCCCCGACCCGTGCATGGGCCGCAGCTGCGTGGCTGGCCCTGTCTTTCGCGTGCCTCCTTCCCCGGGTAGCCGACGCACAGCCTCCCACTCCCCCTCCCGGCAAGGTCTGGGTCCTGGCGTGGACCGAGGACTTCAACGGCTCCTCGCTCGATTGGTCGAAATGGAACCACCGGAGCGAGGGGTTTCGAGCTGAGCGCACCCACGACGGACGCCGCATCCGGTGGCGGTACGAGCACGACAACGTCGGTCTCGCGGACGGCCATCTGGTACTGCGCAATACCAGGGAGGCGGGTGCCGGATACGACCTGGTCAAAGCCGCCGCGATCGACACCAAGGGCAAGTTCGAGCAGACCTACGGCTACTTCGAGGCCAGCATCAGGATCGCCCCCACCCGAGACGGCATCCACACGGCCTTCTGGCTCCAGAATGACAACCGGGGCAAGAGGGCCAGCAACGGCGGTGTCGACGGGGCCTCCGACGGAGCCGAAATCGACATCCTCGAGTCGGTGTACACCAGCAATCACTATGCCATGGCCGTGCATTGGGATGGGCGGTCCAGCATCGGGGCCCACGCCGGCTTCGCTCCGATACACGACGGACGGTTCCACACCTATGCGCTCACGTGGACACCGGACGACTACACCTTCTACGCGGACGGACAGCGCAAGCACCGGATGACGCGCGGGCTGTCCCACAGTGACGGTTACGTCATTCTCTCCACCGGGGTGAGCTGGTCCCAGGGCAACGCCCGTACCGGCACGTTCCCCAACGAGGCACAGGTGGACTGGGTCCGCGTGTACGAGTTGGCGGACGACCCCTCGCACAATTTTGCGCCGGTAGGCAAACCGACCATATCGAGTCGGAACGGTACGCTGGTCGCATCGGCCGCCGGGATCCACGACCAGGACGGATTGACCGGCCGGGCCTTCGAGTGGCAGTGGTACGTCAGCGAAGGCGACGACGGCGGGTATGTGGAGATCACCGGGGCCACCGAGCCCGAGTACCAGCCCAGGCAGTCCGACCTGAGCAAGAAGGTCATCGTGCACGTGGCCTTCACCGACGACGGCGGTGCCGAAGAGAGCGTCTACAGCGATCCGTTTGCCGTCACGCACGCACCCGTAATCACCAGCACCGGCCCGTTCACGGTGAACGAGGGAGAAACGCCGGTGGCCACCCTGACGGCGACGGACGCGGACACGCCGGCCGAGGACCTGGCGTGGTCCATCCGGGGTGGTGTCGACGCAGATCACTTCACCCTCACCGCGGGCAGTGTGCTGGCCTTCTGGGCGCCCAAGGACTTCGAGGAGCTGGACGACGACGGTCGCGACGGAAGCTACGAGGTGGCGGTGCGGGTGGGCGACGGCGCGAACACCGTGAGCGATACGCTGACCGTGACGCTCGCGGACGTCGACGAGGAGGGCGGCCCCGAGCTCAGGTCGGCGGTGGAGGACGGAAACGCGCTGCTGCTGATGTTCGACGAGATCCTGGACGGGACATCCACGCCTGCCGCGGCTGCCTTCGCGGTGGACGTGAATGCTGCACCGCGGGGCGTGACGGAGGTGCGGCTGGAGCGAAACGTGGTCCGGCTGACGCTGACCGGCGAGGCGCTGGCTTGGGGAGACTCCGTCAGCGCAAGCTACACGGTGCCCTCCTCCAATCCACTGCGGGACCTCGCGGGCAACCCGGCCGACTCCGCGACGATTGAAACCCTCCTGGGACCATCTCTGACCGCGCGTTTCGAAGACGTGCCGGATACGCATGGCGGCGCGCTGGTCGTGCTGTCGCTGGTCTTCAGCGAAGCGCCCGACGTGTCATGGTCCGCGATGCGGGACCGGCTGCTGTTGATGGAGAACGGACAGCTCACGCGCGCGCGCCGGATGGACTCCGGGAATCAGCGGTGGGAGATCACGATCGAGCCGACGGGCGGCGACCTGTCGATCCGGCTGCCGGCGACAAGGGACTGCGAGTCCGGGGACGCGGTGTGCACCGAAGACGGCCGATACCTGAGGAATCCCGTGTCCGTGACGATCGCCGAGGGGGCCGTACCGCCGCTGACGGCCGAGTTCGACGCGCCACCGGAGCACGACGGGTCGGAGGATCTCACGGTATGGCTCGACTTCAACGGGCCGGTCGACCTGAGCGAGTGGATGATGGCCAACCGGGCGGTCAGCGTCAGCGGGGGCCGGATACGGGCGGCGGAGCACGAGATCGGAGCGCGCCAGAGTTGGCAGCTCACGGTCGAGCCGACATCGATCGAAGACGTGGTTCTGACGGTGTCGCCGCCCGCCTCCTGCGACGACTCGCACGCGCTGTGCGCGGCGGACGGGCGCAAGCTCTCGTCCGGTGCGGAGGTTCGGGTGAAGGGGCCGGCGAGCATTCCGCTGACGGCGCAGTGGCTGGGGCGCATCCCGAAGCACGACGGCTCGGCGGTCTTCCAGATCAGCGCCGTGTTCAGCTCGCCGGTGGTGACCGAGGGCGAGGCCATGTACCGGCACGCGGTCCGGGTCGTCAACGGCGAGGCGACGAACGCGTTCCCCCATAACGATGGGTCAAGGACCTGGGCGTTCTGGATCAAGCCGCTGTACAACGAGACCGTACGGGTCGAGTTGCTGTCGGCCGCCGACTGCACCGCCGAGGGGACGATCTGCACGGAGGATGGGCGGCCCCTTTCGGAGAGCATCAATCTGGACATCGAGCCCAGCGATCCGAATGCGGTGGACGAGACCGCGCCGGAGCTGCTCCGTGCGGAGGTGACGGTCAGCGAGCTCGTGTTGCTGTACGACGAGGGGCTCGACGAGAGTTCCACGCCCGGGGCGGGCGCCTTCGCCGTGACCGTGGCGGGCCAGCCGCGAGATCTGGCGGCGAGCGATCCGGTGGAGGTGGACGGGCGGCGGGTGCGGCTGACGCTCGCATCGGCGGTCGGGCACGGCGACACGGTGACGGTGAGCTACAGCGTGCCGACTTCGAGCCCCGTGCAGGACAGGGCGGGCAACGCCGTGGCCGCGGTGAGTGATCAGGCGGCGAACAACTACACGCCCCAGGACCCACCGCCAGGCGACACCACCGCACCGGAGCTCGAGGGCGCCGAGGCAGGCACGGACTCGTTGATGCTGACCTACAGCGAGGCGCTCGACGAGTCCTCGACGCCCGCGGCGGCGGCGTTCACGGTGACGGTGGCGGGTGAGGCGCGGAGCCTCGCGGCGACCGGCCCCGTGGTGGTGAGCGGATCGACCGTAACGCTGGCGCTCGACTCGGCGGCGGCGCCTGGCGACACCGTTGCGGTGAGCTATACCCAGCCGGTCGCCGACGCTCTGCAGGACACTGCAGGTAACCGCGCGGCTTCCGCGACGATAGCGGCCGGCGTCCCCGCGGACACGGTGGTGACGCCGCCGCTGACGGCAAGCTTCGAGGACATGCCGGCCACCCACGGCGGCAGCCGGATCCGCTTCGGCCTGACGTTCAGCGAGGAACCGGGCGTCAGCCACCTGACGCTGCGCGACGAGGCGTTCGAGGTGACGGGCGGCACGGTCTTCGGCGCGCAGCGAAAACAGGCGGGCAGCAACCGCCGGTGGACGATCTCCGTCGACCCGGACTCGGCGATCGGCGCGGTGAACATCACGCTGCCGGAGACCACGGACTGCGAAGCGGCGGGCGCGATCTGCACGGCCGACGCCCGGCCGCTGTCGCATTCGCTGTCGGCGGCGGTCAAGGGCGAGGAGCGGGGCCCGGAGCTGAGCGTGGGCGACGCGAGCGCGACGGAGGACGACACGGTCGCCTTTGCGGTTACGCTGTCGGTTGCGAGCGACCAGGAGGTGACGGTGGACTACGCGACCTCGGACGGGACGGCGGAGAGCGGCACGGATTTCACGGCGGCTTCGGGGACGCTGACCTTCGCCGCGGGCGACAGCTCCAGGACGGTGAGCGTCGCGACGGCCGACGACTCGGACGACGAGGAGGACGAGACCTTCGCGCTGACGCTGAGCAACGCCTCCGGCGCGGGCCTGCGCGGCGCCACGGCGACCGGCACGATCGTCGACAACGACGAGGCAGCGGCACTGACGGCGACCTTCGAGGACATGCCGGAGTCGTACGACGAGAGCACGTTCAGTTTCGGCCTCACGTTCAGCGAGGAGGTGGAGGTCGGCCACGAGACGATGCGCGGTGCGTTCGATGTGACGGACGGCTCGGTGACCGGTGTGCACCGCAGGCAGACGGGCAGCAACCGCCGGTGGTACATCACGGTCGAGCCCAACTTGATGAGCGACTCGGTGACGGTCACGCTGCCGGAGACGACGGATTGCGGGGCAAGCGGCGCGATCTGCACCGGGGACGACCGGCCGCTGTCGCATTCGCTTTCCGCGAGGATCGCGCCGCCGCCGCTGCTGACCGCGACCTTCGAGGACATGCCGGCCACCCACGACGGGAGCCGGATCAGGTTCGGGCTGACGTTCAGCGAGGAGCTGGAGGTCAGCCACCTGACGTTGCGCGACGAGGCGTTCGAGGTGACGGGCGGCACGGTGTTCGGCGCGCAGCGCAAGGAGAGAGGCAGCGACCGCCGGTGGACGATCTCGGTGGATCCGGACTCGGCGGACAGCGCCGTGACCATCACGCTGCCGGAGACGACGGACTGCAATGCGAGCGGCGCGATCTGCATGGAAGACGGACGGCCGCTGTCGCACTCGCTGTCGGACACGGTGGCGGTCGAAGGGGAGGAGGCGACCGTTCCGTCGCTTGCCGTGGCCGACGCCAGCGCCACCGAGGGTGAGGCGGTCACGTTCACGGTGTCGCTGTCGGAAGCGAGCGGCCAGCAGGTGACGATCGACTACACGACCGCGAGCGGGACGGCGGAGAGCGGAACCGACTTCACGGCGGCGTCGGGGACACTGACGTTCGCAGCGGGCGACAGCTCAAGTACGGTGAGCGTCGCGACGGCCGACGACTCGGTGGACGAGGAGGACGAGACGTTCACGCTGACGCTGAGCAACGCGTCCGGCGCAACGCTCGGCACCGCCACGGCGACCGGAACGATCGTCGACAACGACACCGAAGCGCCCGAGCCGCTGACGGCGACCTTCGAGGACATGCCGGAGTCGCACGACGGCAGCCGGATCAGCTTCGGCCTGACCTTCAGCGAGGAGCTCAGCGTCAGCTACCAGACGCTGCGCGACGAGGCGTTCGAGGTGACGGGCGGCACGGTCTTCGCCGCCCAGCGCAAGGAGGCGGGCAGCAACCGCCGGTGGACGATCTCGGCGGATCCGGACTCGGCGACCGCAACGGTGACGATCACGCTGCCGGAGACGACGGACTGCAGCGCGAGCGGCGCGATCTGCACGGCGGACAACCGGCCGCTGTCGCACTCGCTCTCGGCCACGGTCGAGGGCGAGGCGGCGTCCGTCCCGTCGCTGGGCGTGGCCGACGCCAGCGCCACCGAAGGCGCCGCGGTCGCATTCACGGTGTCGTTGTCGGAGGCGAGCGGCGAGCAGGTGACGGTCGACTACGCGACCTCGGACGGGACCGCGGCGAGCGGGACCGACTTCACGGCCGCCTCCGGGACGCTGACCTTCGCTGCGGGCGAGCTGTCGAAGACGGTGAGCGTCGCGACCACAGACGACTCGGATGACGAGGAGGACGAGACCTTCACTCTTACGCTGTCGAACCCGGCGAACGCGACGCTCGGCACCGCGTCGGCGACCGGCACGATCGTCGACAACGACGCCACTGCAACGCCGCTGACGGCGACCTTCGAGGGCATGCCGGAGACGCACCACAACATAGCGTTCGAATTCGCGCTGAAGTTCAGCGAGGAATTCCCGATCAGCTACAGGACGTTGCGCGACGAGGCGTTCAACGTCACAGGCGGCGACGTGACAAGTGCGCGGCGCCGGCTGAAGGGGAGCAACCTCATCTGGTTCATCCGTGTCGATCCGGCCTCGGCGAGGGACACGGTGACGATTGCGCTGCTGGAGACGACGGACTGCGATGCGACCGGCGCGATCTGCACGACGGACAAGCGGCCGCTGTCGCACTCGCTGTCGGACACGGTTATCGACGCGGCTTCGGCGTCCTCGGGTGACGTTGCCAGCGGAACCGCACGGGAAGACGTGGAGGCCGCGCTGGCCGTCGCGAGCGGCATCACCCCGGACCTTGCCGCCGCTGCCCTGTTCGGTGAAGCGCGGCTCAGCGAGGCGCGGTTGAAGGCGGTCGACCGGCTCGGCAACCGGAACGGCCGCTACGACCTCGGCGACATGCTGGCCTGGATCGAACGGTGCAGGCAGGGCGTCGCGGACTGCGGGGGCAGCTCCGCCAATCCGGGACCGGCGGGTGCGGCCGCCGTACTGACGGGTGCGGCCGGAGGCCAACGAGGTTCCAGGCGACCGGGAGGACGACGCGATACCAGGCGGCGGCGCCGGACGGGCAGGGTGCGAAGCACTCTGGCAATGCTGCTTGCCGTGACCCTGGCCTGGTCGTGCGGCGACGGTCTGGTCGGACCGGCCGCCCCGGAACAGGACCAGGATCCGGGCTTGATCACCGTGTCACTGGTCACGCCGGCCGCCAGTCGCGACAGCGGCGTCCTGCTTGAGCTCGAGGGTCCGGGCATCGGGGAAGTGCGGGCTCCAGGGTTCGACCTGTTCGAGTCCAGAGCCTCAGGGCGGCATCGGGTCATCGTGGCGGGCTCCCTGCGCGCGGGTCGTGTCCTCCGCCTGCGCGTACCCGACCGTAGCCAGCTCCCGCATTACCGCGTCCGCGTGATGCAGGTCGCGGGAGAGGACTACGAACTGAGAGACGCACGGGGGTACCGCGCCGCCACCACGCATTGACGGTCCGGGGGATGGCCCTCTGGCCCGGCCTCACCCGGCTCCCGCCTACCTGACCTCGACCGGCAGCCTCTTCACCACGAGGATCGGAACGTCGAGTTCGTCAAGTTCCCAGTAGAGCGCCAGGCCGTCCGGTCCGAACGCGGCAGGCATCCCCGGCGTAGCCGCCGCGAAGGTCCCCACGTACTCGCGGTCCGCGCCGAAGACATCGATCGGCCCGTCGTCATCCCACGGATCCTCCCCCCGCCGCTGGATCCACAGGCCACCGTCCCAGGTGGCGCGCACGCCGCGCACGACCGGGACCTCTGCTTGGAAGTCACGATCCCGTATCGCCACTCTCATCGTCTCCATCATTCCGGGGAGCATGGCGGCCGCCGGTCCGGCCGCTTCCTCCAGCCGCGGATCATTCGACTGCTCTTCGAGTTCGCGTATCGCGTCCGCGACAGTTCCTTCCCGGATCCGCGGCGTGACCGGCTCCGGGGCGATCGACCTCTGCACCACGTCGATCACCCGACCCTCGGGCTCGGCGAACTTGATCGCGTAGGCAGACGAATCGGAGTAGGCGATGGTGCCGTCGGGGAGCAGGTCCCAGTGGAATCCGGGCTCGAAGAACGCTTGCTCACCCATCATTCCCGCGATTGCGGAGAAGTCCATCAGGTCCTCCGGGCTCAGGTCGGCGCCGGCATCCTCGCGCGGAACCTTCCACCCTTGCAGGACCGGCGTCGACGACACGACCTCGCCGTCGAGGCTGAGCCGTTCCAGTCCCCGATCGTCAACTCCGGGCTCTTCGGACTCCTGCCCGCCGCCCATCATCTCGCGGAGCAGACTCCCCATCCGGTTCATTGCCGAGGATGTTCCCTGCGCGATGAGCGCGTTGCCGTCAGGGTCCGGTCTGCTCCTCGTTCTCATCGCGCTGAACATGGCCGCCGGGCCCTGGCCGGTGCCGATTCTCACGAACCTGTCGAGTTCTCCCTCCGCGGTGAAGACCTGGTATGCGGTTTGCCCCAGATCCAGGACCGCGAACCGCCCGTCGCGCCAGACGGCAAAGTCCACCGGGCGGTTGAACTCGCCCGGTCCCTCTCCCTGGCGTCCGAACATGTGCGCCATCTGTCCCTGCGAGTCGAGGACGACGACGTGTCCAGCTGAAGCATCGAGGATGTACAGGCTGCCGGCAGCGTCGAAGCCGGCGCGCGCCGAATCCTCGAAAAAGGCCCATTCCGGCGCATTCATCCCGCCCGCGCGGTAGACCTCGGCGAAGTCGGCCGAGAGCGGTCGGTCCTGGGCGGCGGCGGAGTCTGCGCAGACTCCCAATCCGTACCCCATCGCGATAGTCAGTTGGGCAAGCCCTGCCACGCTTCTTCTCATGAATCTGATTCTCCGTTTCGGCCACGTTGACTGGCCATGAACTCCTCGGCGCCCCTGGGCAACAGCAGGTTGTCCGAGATCGTCGCGATCTCCTCGGCGTCCCGCCAGGCCTGCTCCAGCCGCCACAATTCGCCTTCCAGCGCGCGGCGCTCGTCCTCCTCGTGTACGGCCATTTCGAGCGCGAGCCGGGTCGGCTTCGGCATCTTGTGGATCCAGCCGGGGACGCCCCGTGAGTTCTGGTGTACGGACTGGCCGACGATATCATTCAGGAACGCATCGGGGTGCCTGTGGGACTCGATCCGCGACACGGCCCGCTTCACCTGTTCGGTTCCGCCACCGCCGAAGTTGATCAGCCGCAGGACCGCGTTCATCGCGCGCCGCGCGTCCTCGCCCTCGAACCACTCGCGCTTGTCCGCCCAGAAGCGTCCGCTGCCCGGCGTCAGGTGTTTGCCCAGGTGGGTCTCGACGCGGAAGCCGATCTCGTCGTCGGCCGGGGCGACCCGGGTGGCCTTGCGAGCTTCCCGCGTAAGGGTCCTGACCTCGTCATCGGAGTGGACGAAACGAGCGACTTGCCGCGAGTCGTGCCACGCCTGGATGGCGCCGAAGGGGAGCATTCCGAGAAACCCCGCCACAAATCCCCCTACTGCGATGCTGGATGTGAACGCTACGCCGCCCACCCACGCGACGCCGGCCGCCGACCAGATCATGATGTGCCGCCGCCGCCTCTTACCGAACTGATCCCCGTACCTCCAGGCCGCAAACTCCTGCCGCAGCGGCTTCCCGATCCGCACGAGCTCCAGCCCTTCGGCGTGCCGCGCCAGCCCTATGTGTTCTGTAGAAGAGCGAAGTTGCGTGTCACGGAAGAGCTTCTCACACGTCTCCACCGCCTCCCATCGCTCTTCCAGCGGAGTGAGGTTCCACCGCTCGCAACGGCGACACACCACCCAGAGCCGGCCCTTCGCCGCGTCGAAGGCCAGGCGGCGTCCCACGGGGAACTCCTCCACGACCTCGTTGGTGCCGAGGGGCTTGTTGCAGAACATGCATGTGGTGTACATGCCTACAAGATCGCATCGACATGTACATGGACCCGAATCCTGGGATCCGGACCATTCACTGCCCGGGCCAGGTCGACCCTCATGAGCCCGTCCATGATCGTGATGCCCATTCCCACACTGTACAGGATATCGTTGACGTCGAAGGCTCTCCTCTCGCCTGCCCAGCCTGCGTCGCCAAAGAATCCGACGCCCAGATCGCCCATGGCCGGGGCCAGCTCCAATCGCCCTCGCATGAAGGACGTCCCCGAAACGGCTCCGGGCTGGAAACCTCGTAGCGTGGCGGGGCCGCCCAGTGGCCAGGCCCGCTGCGCGGGAGCGTCCCCCCACACCGTGCCCGCACCTGCCACCGCCCCCAACCGCCAGGTCCGCCCGGTGCCGCCGAACAGGGGGATCACGGTCCGGACGATGGCGCTGGTGCGGACGTAGTCGCCCCTGGAATCGTCCGCTGGACTGTCTCCACCTTCCGATGTGTCCGTGGAGAGGAACCGCCAGGCGGCTCCATGGACGTACAGTTCCATCCCGAACTGGGCATGGGCTGGATCGCTGCCCCACCACGGCAAAAGCCGGAGCTCGGCCCCCGCCTCTTCGATTTCATCGACGATCGGGTTGGGACGGAAGCTCCAGTCGTCATTGAAAGCCCGGAAGAGGGCGAAAGCGGCTCCGGTTTCGACGGGGGACTGACGTTCGCCGTACAGTCGAAGTCCGAAGGACTCCCGGTTGGTGGCCGGCGGACGCCACAGGACCTCTGCGCCGGTGGCCTGATAGTAGTCTCCGTAGTCGCGACCCAGGAACAGAGCACGGGCCGAGTTGCCGATGCCGAGATAGTCTCCGGCGGGATCGGTGGCCTGCAACTCGTCATAGCCCGCAAGCGACAGGCGCCGCAGCATGGTCGAGCGCTCGAGTGCGATCCGGGCCCTGGGGCGAAGGTCCGCCAACCCGAGGCTCGCCCTGGCGGCCAGTGTGAATCGTCGGCCCAGAGCCGCTTCCGCTCGGGCGCCGACGGCAAGCCCCTCGACCCGGTTATAGCGCAGGAGGCCTTCCCGAGTCCATGGCCAGTCCAGGGTCCACCGGCCTGTTGCCGCGGCGGTCGGCGCGGCGGGGAGCATGGCCAGTGCGGCGGCGAACTCCGCGACATCGTCCTCTGTGAGAAAGCCGCCGCCCTTGTCCCAGATGGGGGGCGGCAGGTGCGGGCTTGTCGTCACCAGGCTCGGGTCGGCGGGCACGATCAGAGTACGCGCCGCCTCCCCGGAAGCTGCCGGTCGTTCCATGACCTCGTAGGAAACGCTGTCGTACTCACGCGACGCCGCAACGAAGGCCGTGGCCGCGTCCGCCGCCTGGTCCGGCTCCACAACCACCGACTCGATTCCATACGACATCTCGAAGGACACAGGGAACTTCAATATCCCCATTTGGATCTCCGCCTCCATTCGCATGGCATGCGGCATCCAGACGAGGTTGTCCCACAGGCTGTAGCTCACCGACACGAAAGACACCCTCATGATCAGCGGACGAAGCATCGGCGGGATTGGAGGCGGCCCACGCTGGTCCGGCTCCGGTTTTGGAATGTCCCGCATCATGTCGAGGGGACGGGCAAGCTGGTAGACGGCGCGCACCAGGGCGCCGGATTCCGGTTCGATCCAGAGGGTGCCCGATATGAGGTGCGGGTTCGCCTCCATGGGCAGAACATCGAGCTGCACCGCCTCCAGCCGGCTCCCGTCCGGGAAGGCAAGGGTCAGCGTGTCTCCGCTGCGGAAGCGGTACTCGGTGTCCGCATTCTCGGCCAGGGGATGAGCGAACCAGAAATCGTCCGATGGACCGACGACCCCAAGGTTCCGGATCTCGGTTCGGGAACGCACTCTCGATTCGGCCGAGTCCGCGGGCTCCCTGGCCAGGCCGAAGAGCAGGCGGTCGCCCGCCGGATCGAAGGGCTCGTCGAAGGGCATGTCGCGCAGCCAACGGAGGCTCCCGGCGCTTGCCCTGGTGCTGTGACCGGGGTAGCGCGCCCGAGTACCCAAAACCTGCATGGCCGGTTCGCCGTCGCGCTGCCAAAGCACGCGCATGGCCGACTCGCTTCGGTAGACCACCCGGTCCTTGAGAGCAGTGCGGACGGCCGCGGCCATCCTCTGGTCGATGCGCGCCGAATAGAGCACCAGGGATTCGTCCAGGCTCTTCCAGTGGGCCACCGCCGCGGCGTGGAGGTCGAGGGCCACGGAGTCGCCGAAGGCGTCATCCGGATCCATGGGGTCCTGTTGCGGCAAGCTGGCGTGAATTGACCCGGGGATTGCAAGGGCGGCTGCTGTCAGGCCAACCAGGAAGGCACTGCTGCCGAGGGATTCCCTGCGGAACATGAGGGTCGTGTACACGGCCGCCCCGTCTACCTGACTTCCGTCGGCAGCCTCTTGACCACGAGGGTCGGCACGTCGAGCTCGTCGGTTTCCCAGTAGAGCGCGAGGCCGTCCGGTCCGAAGGCGGCGGGCATCCCAGGCGCAGCCGCCGCGAAGGTTCCCACGTACTCGCGGTCCACGTCGAAGTCCGCGCTGGAGGGACCCTGGAAATAGGCCCATTCGGGCGCACTCATTCCGCCCCCGCCACAGTGACCCCGTTGACTCACTCCATGCCCAGCGCCCCCTCCACAAGGATCGGGTGCAGCTGGCCGGTCATCTGCCAGTGCACCAGGACCGTGGGAATGACCCCGGCGCCGTAGAACTCGTCGAAGAACCCCTTGACCGTGAAGTCGTCGCCCTCCTGCAGGGCGTACTCCGCGACCAGCTCCTCGATCTGCGCCTTGCCGCTCAGGTAGCTGGTGCCGTACCCAGGCTGTCTCAGGTAGAGGTGCTGCTCCCCCCGGACGAGCGCGCCGTCCGGCAGCCACCCCCGCGGCGTCCACTTCATGGAGTGGGCCACGGCCTCCTCCATGTCGTAGTCGCCGGAGTGCAGCCGCAGGCCGCTCAGCGCCCGGCCCGCCCTCTGGGCGACCATGATCCAGGTGAGTTCGCGCGATCGGGGCGAGCCCTCGAGCAGGCCCAGGTGCATGAACCACTCCTCGACCCCGGTCGCCAGCCCTTCGGAACGGGCGTCGTAGATGTTGAACAGCGACGGCGTGGCCCGGATCAGGCTCGCATGCGGCTCCAGATCCATCTGTGCCAGCTCGATCCAGTGGTGCATGTGGGGGCGGAAGGCGTCCGGATCGCGGTAGTTGACTTCGGAGAAGAAGTTGCGGATCTGGCCGGGCTCGGCCGGGGTGAAGCCGCCGTTCACCGCCCGCAGTGCGGAGTCCGCGTAGGGGGCGACGCTCTGCACCTCCTCGGCGACCAGGAACTCCATGTAGCGGTCCACCGACTCGTTCAGCCGCCGATCGTACTCCTGTGCGGATCCGATCCGATCCTGTTCAGGCAGGGCGCGGTTGCGGTTCTCCTCGAAGCGCAGGGTGGCGTGCGAGCGGGCAAGCTCCCGGCTCATGAGCGTCTCCTGCTCCTCCCAGGAGTAGGGCACCAGGTGCACGTTCTGCATGAGCCAGGTGTAGTTGTCGCTCCCCACGCCCGACGGCCCGGTGCGGCTCGGGGCTTCGGCCTCGATCCAGTCACGGAAGGCCAGCGAGGCTTCGCGTGCGTCGCCGATCGCCTGATCGAGCCCGGGATGCGCGCCGCGCACCTGCACGGCCAGGCCGCCGAGGTCCCTCGCCTGGGCGTTGAAGGATCGGACTCCGGCCTGCCATAGGTCGGCGGCCTCGGCGTCGGCAAGGTTGACGCGCGCCTGGTCCAACAGCGCCGGTATCCTGCCGATGCGTCCGGAGAGCTCTTCGGCGTCGCTGTCGGAGAGCGGATACGCATAGGTCCACAGGTCGATGAAGCCGTGCACGACAGGCCCCTCGTGCGCCGGCACGTCGCTGCGCGCGGCGAAGACGGATGCGTAGTAGGCAGGATCCCGCGCCCAGGGCCGGCGGACGCGATGATCGAAGTCCAGTCCGTTCATCTCGGCCCGTACGATGTGCCAGTCAATCTGCTCCTCGACGCTCCAGCCGGTGGTGTCGAAGGCCGCCAGCGCCTCCATCCATCCCTCCAGCGCGACGTGCTGCGCGGCCATTGTGGCGGCGGAGTAGTCGGGCACGCCGTCCAGCATGGGCGGCTCCTCGAAGTCGCGCCACGCCGAGAAGAACGAGACGAGCTCGGCGTGGGACGCGCCGGGCGCGGGGGGCACCTCGAATTCCTGCGCGGAAGGCGAGTCCTGCGTGGGAGGCGGGTCGCCGCCGGTACAGGAGGCGGCCGCGAGGGTCACGAGAACGAGGGCAAGGGGCTGGGTCCGGTTCATGGCGTCAAAGTCCGGGATAGCGAGAGGACGGTGGGGATGCGCCTTGCGATTTGCCGCCGCGCGACGGCCGATCCGTGACGCAAGGCGTCCGGCGTTAGACTACAGCTCGCCCGAGGGCTCGGCAATCGACCTACCGCCCCGGCACCCCGCCTGGCAGCTGCGGCGGCGCTCCCAGCACGAAATCGCGCCGGTAGTAGAGCGTGCCGCGCTTCACCGTCAGCTCGACCGAGCGGAGGCTCTCCGCGCCGGCCAGCGGATCCTCCCGCAGGAAGACGATGTTCGCGTGCTTGCCCGGCTCGAGGGTGCCGATTTCGTCCTCCAGGCCGAGGGCGACGGCGCCGTGCAGCGAAGCGGCCTTGAGCACGTCCAGCATCGGCATGCCCACGTCGTCGTGAAGGAAGCGGATCTCCTCGTGGAGGGCGGGGAAGACCGAGTCGGGCGGGGTCATGCCGTCGGTGCCCGCCGCGACCATCACGCCGGCTTCGTATGCGCGGCGGGTGAGCGCGAAGGCGTCCTCGGTCCCGCACCTCGGGCGCACGCCACGGCGGCGCCGGTCGATGGGCGGAGGGCGGCGCGCGTCCGGCCCGGCCCGCGCACTGTCACCGGCCTGACCGGGTGGACGCGCCCCGACCGTGTCGATCGCCGCCATCCGCCGCTGCCCGATCTGCACCACGATCCGGAGCGTGGCGTCGAGCACCGTCCCGTTCCGCCTCATCACGGCGAACACCGAGTCGATCAACGGGTCGTTCAGGTCGACATCCACGAACCCCGACCGCCGCCCCTCCTGGCCCTCCCGGAACACATCGTCGGGGATCGCCGCGCTGCCCAGATCGCACACGTGAGACATTGCGCGCACGCCCGCGCGAGCCACCTCCAGCGACCGCGCCGGCCCGACGTGCACATGCGACCACACCGGAATGCCCTGCCTGCGGGCCTCGGCGGCGATCCCGGCGAGCAGCTCCCCGTCGATCGCCGCATAGGTCTTGATCCCGGTGGCCCAGGTCCCCCGCGCCAGCGTGACCGCCTCCGCCAGATCCGTTTCCGCGGTCACCGCCTGCATCCAGGTCACGGCCCCCGGCGCCTCTCCGGCTGCCGACGACACCGTGCGCGGGTCGGTGAAGAAATCCGGCCCGGCCATCAGCGCCGAGAACAGCAGGTCCGGGGCGTCGATCTCCTTCACCAGCGAGGCCCGCTGCAGATCCATCAGCGAGCGCACATCGCCCGCCATGTCGCGCGCGGTCGTGATCCCCGCGTACAGATACCGGTTGAGGATGAACTGTGCGCGCTCGCGGTTCGCCATCGTCGCCACATGGGTGTGCGACTCGATGAGGCCGGGGATCGCATGCCACCCGCTTGCGTCCACCACCTCGGCGCCCTCCAGTACGCTGTCCGCGAGTTCTGCGTCAGGCACAACGCCCGCGATCACCTCGTCCTCCACCACGATCGCCATGCCCTCACGCGGCCCCGCCCCCGTCCCGTCGATCACCGTCGCGCCGCGAAAGACGGTCCGCGCGGGCCCCTCGGCCGCGGCGTCGCCAGCCACCGCCTGCGCCCTCGCAACCCCCGGCGGCACCAGCGCCGCCACGGCCCAGACCGCGATCCAGCCACCCCTTCCAATCATGCCGCGCATCTCCCTCCTCCAGCGTTCATACCCGCCCCCATCATTGACCCCGCAAGCCCGCCGCTGCAAATGCGTCGCCCTCCAATCCACACCCGATCAACGGGTTGACCGCCCCGCCGACCGCACGCACAAGGCACGCCCAAGGGCTGGCGGCCCACCGACAAGCGGCTCTATCATGGTGGGTTACAGCTCCGGCATGGCCCCGCAGGCCTGAAGTACATATTCGAGGAGGTCCACAATGTCATCTGCCGCGCACTTCGGATTCGAGCGCGACATTGTCGAGATAGAGAGCCAGATCACCCGGCTGCGCGAGATGGCGGGCAGGCGGGGGCTGGACGTCGCCGACGAACTTCGGGTCCTTTCCGCCAAGCTCGACGTGCTTCGGGAGGAGACCTACCGCAACCTGGATCCGATGGAGCAGGTCCAGGTCGCCCGGCATCCCCGCCGTCCCTACACGCTCGACTACATCGACGCCGTCTTCACGGACTGGTTCGAGCTGAAGGGGGACCGGCGCTTCCGCAACGACGAGGCCATCGTCGGCGGGTGGGCCCGGCTGGAGGGGCGCTCCGTCATGCTCATCGGTCACCAGAAGGGCCGGGACATGAAGGACAACCTGAAGCGCAACTTCGGGATGCCGCATCCGGAGGGATACCGCAAGGCGCTCCGCCTGATGCGGATGGCCGAAAAGTTCGGCAAGCCGGTGGTCACGCTGATCGACACGCCGGGCGCATACCCGGGTTTCGGCGCCGAGGAGCGCGGGCAGGCCGAGGCGATCGCGACCAACCTGCGCGAGATGGCGCGACTGCGCGTGCCGACCATCTCGGTGGTGATCGGCGAGGGCGGATCGGGCGGCGCGCTGGCGCTGGGGGTCACCGACCGGATCCTGCTCCTCGAGCACTCGGTCTACTCGGTGATCTCGCCCGAGGGGTGCGCGGCGATCCTGTGGCGCTCGGCCGAGAAGCGGTCCGAGGCGGCGCGGGCCCTGCGGCTCACCTCGTCCGACCTGTTCAAGCTGGGCGTGGCCGACGAGGTCATCGACGAACCGGCCGGGGGCGCGCACGCGGACCCGAAGGCCACGATGACCAGCGTGGCCGAAGCCGTGGTGCGCCACCTCAACGACCTCGACACGCGGGAGGTCGACACGCTGCTCACCGAGCGGTGGGCCAAGTACGAGGCCATGGGCGCCTGGATCGAGCCCTGACCAGGGTCAGAAAAGTAAACTAAACATTACATTATGTCATGTATAATATACATTTTACCGTGAGCCGCTAGCGATGCCGGGGTTCGCGGAAGTCAGCTTCAAGGGCACGCGCCGGGGGTACTACCGGTTCGACGGATTCGATCTGGCGCCGGGCGACGGCGTGGTCGTGCAGGCGGACCGCGGCGAAGACCTCGGCCGGGTCACCGCCGTCGGTACGATCGCCGAGCGGAAGTGCTCGTCGTCGGGCGGGTGCTCGACTCCGACACCCACCCAGCGCGTGTTGCGGGTTGCCAGCGGCGACGAGCTGTACCGCGCGCGGCACAAGGCGGAGGACGAGCGGCGGGCGCGCCGGGAGACCCGGCGGCACGTGGCCCGCCACGGGCTGAAGATGAAGGTCACCGAGACCGAGTGGCAGTTCGACCGCAAGAAGCTGATCGTCTACTTCACCGCCGAGAAGCGGGTGGACTTCCGCGCGCTGGTGCGCGACCTGGCCCGCGCCTTCCGCACCCGCATCGAACTCAAGCAGATCGGGGTGAGGGACGAAGCCGCGCTGCTGGGGGGCGTGGGGCGGTGCGGACGCGAACTGTGCTGCTCCACCTGGCTGCCGGAGCTGAAGCCCGTCAGCCTACAGCTTGCCAAGGACCAGCGTCTCTCCCTCAACCCCGCGCAGATCTCGGGGTGCTGCGGCCGCCTGATGTGCTGCCTGATGTACGAGCACGACAGCTACGTCGAGGCGCGGCGGAAGTTCCCGCGCGAGGGGCGGATGCTCAACACGGCGCAGGGTTCGGAGAGGGTCGTGAGCGTGAACATCTTCAACGACACGATTACACTCCGGGACGGCGAGGGCGGTCATCGCACCGTCAAGGTCGCCGAGTTGAAAAAGGAAATGGCCTCCCGCCGCAGAAACTGAGGCGATCTCATGACGACGACCCCACAGCAACCTCCCCGTCCGCCTGCGCCGCCGACGCCCCCCGGACCTCCGTCGCCGCCGCGCCGTCCGCCTCGTCCGGTGCCGACTGCCGAGCGCGTCCTCGCCACAGCCGCGATCGGGCTCTGGGTCACCGTCGCCGCCTGCACGGACGCCGGGCAGGATCAAACCGCCGCCCCGTCCGCAAGCGCCGAACTCGCCGCCATCGCCGAGGACGCCTGGCAGCGCCAGCTCGAGGTCGATTTCCGCGCCCGCGCCCGCGAGGGGCTGCCTCTCGACCGCATTCCGCTGCCCACGCTGGAGCGCGCGCAGGCCGATGCCGAATTCAGCCGCGCCGTCCTCGACCGCCTCGCCGCGATCGACACGGGCACCCTCAATTCCGACGAAACCATCACCTGGGAAGTCCTCCACCGCAGCGCCTCGATGACCATCGAGGGCCTGGACCACTACTGGGTCATCACCAACGTCCTCACCCCCTATTCCTCCGGCATCGGGAGCCTGCGCCAGCTCTTCGGCATGGTGCCGGTCGCCGATGACGCCGGCCGCGAGACCTACCTGAAGCTGCTCGCCCAGGTGCCCGCCATGATCGACTTCACGGAGTCGCACACGCGCGGCCAGCTGGAGCGGGGAATCGTCGTTCCACAGCCCAACATGGATGCCGTGGTGGGGGTTGTTCGTGCGAATACCGCCCCGTTTTCCACCGGTCCCTTCGCGGTGGCGGAAGCGCGCCTCGGGGCGGAGGGCCAAAGCCCTGACGCCGGTGCGAGCGCGGCCGCCTTCCTGGCCGAGGCCGCCCGCATCGTCGAGGACGAGGTCAACCCCGCGCTGGACCGCCTCGCCGCCTTCCTCGACGGCGAATACCGCGCGGCCGCTCCACCCGAGGTCGGCCTTTCACGGCAACCCGGCGGCGAAGCGGCCTACCGCTACCTGGTGCGCGTCCACACCACCATGGACATCACCCCCGAGGAGATCCACGAGATCGGCCTGCAGAACGTCGCCGAGATCGAGGAGCAGATGCTCGCGATCCAGGCGCGGATCGGCTTCGAGGGCTCGGTCGACGACTTCAGGCGCAGCATTCCGGCCAATCCCGACTACTTCCCCGAGTCCGTGGAAGAGGTCGCGGAGCGGTTCGATTCGCCGTCCCGGAGGTTCTTCGAGCGCGCGGACGAGTTCTTCCTCACCAAGCCCGACGCCCCCTTCGGCGCCCGGCGCCTCGACCCCGCCCTCGAGGGCTCCCAGACCTTCGGCTACTACAACCCGCCCACGCCGAACGACCCGGTGGGCTACTACAACTTCAACGGCTCCGATCTGGACAAGCGCAGCTGGCTGACCTACGCGGGAATCTCGCTGCACGAGCTCTTCCCCGGCCATCACTTCCACATCACCCGCCAGTATGCCAACGAGGCTCTGCCCGCGGTGCGGCGCAACGGCATGCACACCGCCTACACGGAAGGGTGGGGGATGTACTCGACCTTCCTGGGCATCGACTCCGGCTTCCTCGCGGACGATCCCCTGAGCGAGTACGGCGCCTACATGATGGAGATCTTCGTGGCCACGCGCCTCGTCGTCGACACGGGGATGAACCTGCTCGGCTGGACGCTCGAAGAGGGCCGCCAGTACATGCGCGACCACATCTTCGACTCCGAGACGCAGATCGCGTCCGAGTCCCTGCGCTATTCCACCGACATGTGGGGACAGGCGCTCGGCTACCAGATGGGCAAGCGGGCGATCCTGGGGCTGCGGCGCAAGGCGGAGGCGGCACTGGGGGATGATTTCGACATCCGGCGCTTCCACGAGGCCGTGCTCGGACCTGGCTCCCTGCCGATCGCCGTGCTGGAGAGCCACATCGACCGTTTCATCGAAGAGGAGCGCGCCGCTTCGGCCTCCTGAACCCCTGGCCCCACTGCCCATGTCACCTTTCGCACGCTTCACGAGAGCGGCGCTGCTGGCCGCCGCCCTCCTCCCCACCCCCCTCGCCGCCCAGTCCGGCGCCGACATCGCGCAAGCCTACCGCCAGGCCCACGAGGCCGAGATCGTTCGCGACTTCGCGGAGCTGCTCACCTACCCCAACCGGGCGAGCGACATCGAGGACATCACGCGGAACGCGGTGTACATCCGCGACCTGCTCCGCGAGGCGGGCGCCGAGTCCGAACTGCTGACCCTCGACGGCGTGGCGCCACTGGTCTACGGCCGGCTCGACGTCCCCAGGGCGACCCGCACGCTCGGCATCTACGTCCACTACGACGGCCAGCCGGTCGATCCGCGCAACTGGACCCATCCCCCCTTCGAGCCGACCCTGTATTCGGCGTCGATGGAGGCTGGCGGCCGGCCCATTCCCATGCCCGAGCCCGGCGAAGCGGTCGACCCCGAGTGGCGCATCTACGCGCGATCGGCCGGCGACGACAAGGCGCCGATCTCGGCGGTGCTCACCGTGCTGCACGCCTTCCGTGAAGGGGACGTGACGCCCACCTCGAACCTGGTCTTCTTCTTCGATGGCGAGGAGGAAGCGGGCTCCCGCAATCTCGGGCGGTACATGGAGATGAAGCCCGAGGAGCTCGACGAGGTCGACATCTGGCTCTTCTGCGACGGGCCCGCGCACCAGAGCGGGCGGCCGCAGCTGACCTTCGGCGTGCGCGGCGCGATGGGGATGGAAGTCACCGTCTACGGCGCCACGCGCAACCTGCACTCCGGCCACTACGGCAACTGGACGCCCGACACGGGCAGCATCCTCGCGCACCTGCTGGCCTCGATGAAGGACGAGGACGGGAACGTGCTTGTCGAGGGGTGGTACGACACCGCCGACCCCATTGGCGCCGAGGAGCAGGCGGCGCTGGAGTCGATCCCGGACGTCGACCCGCTGCTGCGCCGGGAACTGGGACTCGCCTGGACCGAGGGCCAGCCCGAGACGATCGCCGAGCGTCTGTTGCTGCCCGCGCTGAACATCCGCGGCCTCACGAGCGGGAACACCGGCGCGCTGGCCCGCAACGTCATCCCCAACACCGCCGTCGCCGCACTCGGCATTCGCCTGGTCAAGGGCAACGATCCCGCCCACCTGCGCCAGCTCGTCGTGGATCACATCGAGCGGCAGGGCTTCCACGTCGTTTCGGAGGATCCCGACATGGAGACGCGGCGCCGCTATCCGCGCATCGCCAGGGTGACGGGCGGCGGTGGCTACCCGGCCGCGCGCACCAGCATGGCGGACCCGTTCGTCCAGCAGGTGATCGGCGCGGCCTCGCGCGCGGCGGACCGCGCCTTCGGGCCCGGCTCCCTGGTTCTCGCGCCGGGGATGGGCGGCACGCTCCCGCTCTACCACTTCACCGACGTCGCCGGCAAGCCCGCGATCGTGGTCCCGGTCGCGAATCACGACAATAACCAGCATGCGCCGGACGAGAACCTGCGGATCGCCAACCTCTGGTACGCGATCGACCTCTACGCGGCGCTTCTGACCATGCCGCCGGGGGTGTCGTGACGGAGGGCGTGCACGTCGAATTCGACGGCGTCAGCAAGAGTTACGACGGCCGCACGCTGGTCGTCGAGGACCTGAACCTGCGGATCCGCACGGGGGAGTTCGTGACGCTCCTCGGGCCGTCGGGGTCGGGCAAGACGACGATCCTGATGATGCTGGCGGGCTTCCAGGCGCCCACCGCCGGCGAGATCCGGCTGGAGGGGCGACCGATCCAGAATCTGCCGGCCCGAAAGCGCGGAATCGGCATGGTCTTCCAGAACTATGCCCTCTTCCCGCACATGACCGTGGGCGCCAACCTCGCCTTCCCGCTGGAGGTGCGGGGAATGGATGCGGTGGAGCGGGGCGAGCGGGTCGCGCGCGCGCTCAGTCTGGTTCGCCTTGAAGGGTTTGCCGACCGACGGCCCGGCCAGCTCTCCGGTGGTCAGCAACAGCGCGTGGCGATCGCGCGCGCTCTGGTCTTCGAGCCCAGCCTCGTGCTGATGGACGAGCCGCTAGGTGCACTGGACCGGAGCCTGCGCGAAGAGATGCAGTACGAGATCCGGCGCATCCACCGCACCCTGGGGGTCACCGTCGTCTACGTCACGCACGACCAGCAGGAGGCGATGGTCATGTCCGACCGGATCGCGGTGCTGCGGGGCGGCGTCGTGGAGCAGATCGCGGCGCCCGAAGGGCTGTACGAGGAGCCGGAACGCGCATTCGTGGCCCGCTTCATCGGCGAGAACAACCAGCTGCACGGCCGGGTCACGGCGATGCTGGACGGCGACGATGTATGCGAGGTGGCAACGGGCGGCGAGAAGGTTCGAGCGCTGAAGGTGGTGCCCTGCGCGGTGGGGGACGACGTCACGCTGTCGATCCGTCCCGAACGAATCGCGCTCAACCCCGAGCCGGGGCGCTACAAGAACGAGGTGGCCGGCACCGTCGAGGACATGACCTTCCTGGGCGACCACCTGCGCATCCGCCTTGCGGCGTGCGGGCGCGACGACTTCATCGCCACGATCCCCAACATTCTTGGGCACGGCGGCTTGCTGGAGGGCGACACCGTGCGCATCGGGTGGACGGTCAGCGACTGCCGCGCCCTGAACTACGAGCATCCCTGACCGGGCGCCCCCCGGCAACGAGAGGACCAGGCCATGAGACATCCCCCGCCCCAGACCGTTCCCGCGCTGCTGGCCGCCATTTCCGTCGCCGCGTGCGGATCGGACGCGCCCCGGTCGATCACGACCGTGTCCTGGGGCGGTTCATACGGACGTGCGGTGAACGAGGGCGCCAACATTCCCTTCACCGAGGCGACGGGAATCCGAATCGATGTCGAGGATTACAACGGCGGCCTCGCCCAGATCCGTGCGCAGGTCGACATCGGCGACATTCACTGGGATGTCGTCGACCTGGAGATCGCCGACGCGGTGCGGGGGTGCGACGAGGGACTCCTCGAGCCGATCGACATCGGCTCGCTGCCGCCGGGGGCCGACGGAACACCCGCGGTCGAGGACTTCGTGGCCGAAGGCCAGACCGAGTGCGGAGTCGGCAACCTGTACTGGTCGACCGTCTACGCCTACAACGAGGAGAACATCCCCGGCACGAAGCCCACCACGATGGCCGACTTCTTCGACCTCGAGGCCTTTCCCGGCCGCCGCGGGATGCGGCGCGTGCCGCAGGTGAACCTGGAGTTCGCGCTGATCGCCGACGGCGTGCCGCTCGACCAGGTCTACGCCGCCCTGGACACTCCCGAGGGGCTCGACCGCGCCTTCGCCAGGCTCGAGACGATCAAGGACGAGGTGATCTGGTGGGAGGCGGGCGCCCAGCCGCCGCAGATGCTGGCCGACGGGGAAGTGATGATGACCACCGCCTACAACGGCCGCATCTTCAACGCCCAGGTGCTGGAAAACCAGCCGTTCGTGATCGTCTGGGACGGGCAGCTGCTCGACGTGGGGCAGGTCGGAATCGTGGCGGGAACGCCGCGGCTCGAGGAGGCGCTGCAGTACGTGGCCTTCTCCACGAGCGCCGAGTCGATGGCGCGGATCGCGCGCCGGATCTCGTACTCTCCCATGCGCAGGTCGGGGATGCCGCTCGTGACCACCCACGTCGTCGCCGGCGTGGAGATGGAGCCGCACATGCCCGCGAGCCCTGCGAACGCCGCGCGAGCCCTGCGCTACGACTGGTCCTGGTGGGTCGACCACCAGGACGAACTCAACGAGCGCTTCAGCGCCTGGCTGGCGCGGTGAAGCTGTCGGCCGGCCCGGAGCGTCGCGCGCAACTGCGGGCGCTGGCTCTCGTCGCGCCCCTCCTGATCTTCATCGGGGTGACCTTCGTCGCGCCCCTGGCCACGATGCTGACGCGCAGCGTGCATGATCCCGTAGTTGCCGACGCGCTGCCCGAGACGGTGGCGCTGCTCGGGGCGTGGGACGGTGTGGGACTCCCACAGGAGCCCGTCTTCGCGGCCGCGGCCCGGGAACTGGAGCGTGCCGCGGCGGAACGCACCCTCGGTCAGGTGGCCGGCCGCATCAACCGGGTGCAGAGCGGACTCCGCAGCGTGGTCACCGGCACCGCGCGACAGTTGCGTGACATCGAGCGGGGCCCGTGGCGCGAGGCCATGGCGGCGATCGACGAGGCGTGGGCCGACCCCGCCACCTGGCACGCGATCCGGACTACCGGGGAGCGCTTCACATCGCGCCACTACCTGAATGCGGTGGACCTGCAGCGGCTGCCCGATGGTTCGGTGGCTTCACAGCCCGAGGAGCGGCGGATCTACCTGCGCCTGTTCTGGCGGACGTTGGTGGTCAGCGGGGTCATCACCCTGCTGTGCCTGCTGCTCGGCTACCCGATTGCGCACCTCATCGCCCAGTCGCCGCCGCGCCGCGCGAACCTGCTGCTGGTGCTGGTGCTGGTGCCTTTCTGGACCTCGCTGCTGGTGCGGACCACCGCCTGGATCGTGCTGCTGCAGACCCAGGGCGTGATCAACGACCTCCTTGTCGCGCTGGGACTCATCGGCGACGACGGCCGCCTGGCCATGATCTACAACATGACCGGCACGATCGTCGCCATGACCCACGTGCTGCTCCCGTTCATGGTCCTGCCCCTCTACTCGGTCATGCGCGGCATCCCCCGCGACCACATGAACGCGGCGGCCTCCCTGGGCGCCACGCCGCGGCAGGCATTCCTGCGCGTGTACTGGCCGCAATCGCTACCCGGCGTGGGCGCGGGGTCGCTCCTCGTCTTCATTCTGGCGATCGGCTACTACATCACGCCGGCGCTGGTGGGGGGCAGCGACGGGCAGCTGATCTCCAACATGATCGCCTACCACATGCAGACATCGCTCAACTGGGGGCTGTCGGGGGCGCTGGGCGGTGTGCTGCTGGTAGGGGTGCTGGTGCTGTACGTGCTGTACGACCGGCTGGTCGGTGTCGAGCGGATGGGATTGAGCTGATGATGAACGCCGCGACGAGCCCAGGCGCGGGCCGCCTCGCCTACCTCGCCTTCTGCACTCTCGTATTCGTGTTTCTGGTTGCCCCGATCGTGGTGATCGTCCCCCTCAGCTTCAACGCGGAGCCTTACTTCACCTTCACAGAAGGCATGCTGCGACTCGACCCGGAGGCCTGGTCGCTGAGGTGGTACCGCGAGATCGTCGAAAACGAGGCCTGGACGGGGAGTCTGGTGAACAGCCTCGTCATCGGCGTGAGCGCGACGGTCCTCGCGACCGTGCTGGGCACCCTGGCCGCGCTCGGGCTCGCCAGCCCGGCCGTGCCCGCGCGCCGCGCCATCATGGGGATCCTGATCTCGCCGATGGTGACGCCCGTGATCATCGCGGCGGCGGGGATGTTCTTCTTCTACTCCGACCTGGGGCTCGGCCAGACCCACCTGGGCATCATCCTCGCGCACGCGACGCTGGGGGTACCGTTCGTGGTGGTCACGGTGACCGCCACGCTCGCCGCCTTCGACCGTAACCTGACGCGCGCCGCCGCCAGCCTGGGCGCGGGCCCCTGGACCGCCTTCCGGCGCGTGCAGCTCCCGCTCATCGCACCCGGCGTGATTTCGGGCGCGCTCTTCGCCTTCGCCGTGTCGTTCGACGAAGTCGTGGTGGTGCTCTTCATGGGCGGCGTCGAGCAGCGGACGATCCCGCGCCAGATGTGGTCGGGGATCCGCGAGCAGATCAGTCCGGCGATCCTGGCGGTGGCGACCTTCCTGATCGCGTTCGCGGCGCTGCTGCTGGTGACGGTGGAGTGGCTGCGGCGGCGGGGGAGCCGCTGAGCCCACCCCGCTCAACGTCAGTTGTTCGGCGCCCCCGCCTCGATCCAGGCCCGGATGATCGCGATCTCCTCCTCGGGCACGGGATCCCCCTGCTCGGGCATGGTGCCGTCCACGATCATGTCCAGCAGAAAGCTGTTGGCGGGATCGCCGGCCTCGATGACCGTGCCGAACTCGGAGCCGAGCATCACCCTCTCGTACTCGAGCAGGTTCAGGCTGACCTCGGTGCGAACTTCGCCGTTCTCGTCGGTGGCCCCGTGGCACTCCGCGCAGCGCTGCCGGAAGATCGGGAGCACGTCGTTCGCGAAGCTGACGGTGTCCTGCGCGGACGGCGACACGCTCGCGGCGGCGGTCCCTTCAAGGCCGGGCCGGGGGTCGACGCGGTCTGCGAACGCGGCCACACTGACAACGAGCGCGCCCGTCACCGCGATCACGGACGCAACACGGGCGGTGCGTGAAGATGATTGATCTGTCATGGAAGTCTCGAGGCGGTTAACCCAGCCCCTCGGCCTCCTTCATCAGCCGCAGATGCGTCGCCGCCTGCGCGAGGCCGCCCTCGCCCTCGCCCCAGGACACCCGACCGTTGCCGTCGGCGTCGGTGCCGTTCACGATCGCGTCGAGCATCGCCACGATCTCGTCGGCGAGCGCCTTTGCCGCCGCCATGTCGGTGGCCGCCGCCACTTCACCGGCCTTCCCGGCGATGCTTTCGGCCCACATCGCCACGTTGGAGCAGCTCGTGCCCACATGGTTCGAGTGTGCCTTCACGGCGTCGGAGGCGTCGTCGGACCCGCCGGCCATCCCGATGTGCTGGGCGCAACCGCTGGCGGCTCTCGCAAGACCGTAGCCCGCGCCCGGACCCCGCTCGGAGGTCGACGGGTCGATCGCGTGCAGCACGTGGACGATGTGCCTCTGGATCCCCGCGAGATCCTCGGAGCCCGCGGCGTATCCAGCGTGCGCCGCCGCGACTTCGGCTTCCGCCTGGGCGGCCGCCAGCAGCCCGACGTTGTCCGGGGTGCCGTTGAACATGTCTCCGACATGCCCGATGTGACGGTGCGCAGCGCTCTGCGCGGAGATGGGTGCGGCAGCCGCCAGCGCGGCGGTTGCAAGGGCCGCGGTGATCACGAACTTCGCGTTGGCCATGGTCTTTGCTCCTTGGTGCAAGAGATTGACGTGTTCTCGTCCGGTCGTCGTTGGGAGCGAAAAGGTATGCACCTTTGCGCGGGGGAACCAGATGGGGCAGCCCTTGAACGCAGCCTGGCCGCCGGTCGCGGCGTCTGTCGCGTCCCGCGAGCCGAGGCTACTCTGTCGTCCGCAACCGATCCCCAACCGCCGGTACCGCCCCGCGCGCGGGAACCATGACATCGGGGGGCGGTTCGCTCGAAGTCAACCCGTCCAGGATCCAGCCAAGGCAAGGACCCAATGTCGCGCACACCGTCCCGCACGCAGCCTCGCATCTCGCTCTTCGCCCTGACCACGGGCCTTGCCGCGGCTCTCACGGCCGCCGGCGCTTGCTCCGCACCCGAGCAATCGGGCGAGGCCGGACCTGACGCGGCCCAGACCCGCACCGCCGAACCCGCCCCCGCCAGCCCGTCGCCCCTGGTCAACCTGATCGCCGCCGGCGAGGTCGTCTTCGGCATCTTCCCGGGACCGACCACCCGCGAGCAGGGCGCGCTCATGGGCGAGAACCGCGAACTCGACTTCGTGTTCTACTCCCTGGAGTCAGGTCCATTTGACATTATGTCAACTAAAGTTTACATGGACGGGATCGTGGAGGGGTCGGGGGCCGAGCCGCCGCACCCGCTCGTGCTGCGCATCCCGCCGATCCGCGATGGCGTCGAGGCGGCCCGGGCGCATGTTGCCGAGGCGCTGGACGCGGGCGTCGGCGCGATCGTCTTCCCGCATGTGGAGTCGGGCGAAGACGCTGCCGCCGCGGTTGCCGCGATGGGCGGCGACCACTGGCCCGGCAACGCCGCGGGCTCGCTCTTCAGCATCCTCATCGTCGAGGACCGTAGCGGCGTCGAGCAGGTCGAGGCGATCGTCGGCACAGGCGGCGTCAGCGTGGTGTTCCCGGGCCCGGGCGACCTGCGCCGCGCCTACGAGGGCGACATGGAAGCGGTCGAGGCCGCGATCCAGCGCGTGTTGGCCGCCTGCCAGGCCCACGGGGTGCCGTGCGGGATCACCGCCGGGGTGGACGACATCGCCGAGCGCATCGAGCAGGGCTTCCGGATGTTCATCGTGACCGATGCGGCCGCCGTGACGGCGGGGAGGGCGGCAGCGGGGCGGTAGGGGATGTAGTATTGGTCGAGGATACCAGCTTCTCCCCGCAGCGCGTCAAGCTCCGGGACCCGGTCTTTGTAGCGATCGGCCAACACAAGAACCGAATGACCAAGGACAGTCCGCTCGCCAAGCCCGTAGGCGATCGCCTTGACTGCCTTCTCGGCACTTTGCTGCGTGAGGAAGCAAGCCTGTGAAAAGAACCCCTCCCGGAGCCCGAGCCGGGCAAATTCGAGATCGTTCTCCGCTTGCCTCAACCACCGCTTCGCCTCTGCGGCGCTATCCCACATGGACTGGCCTCGCCGACTCCATGGCATGCGTCAGAAACGGACGCTCTTCACGCTGCAGGCGCTCGAATTCCTCCGGTGTGTACACAAACAGGTCGACACCGACACCAGCCGCCAGTACGGCGGGCAGGTAGTCCCGGAACCTGTCCACAAAGGCGCGGTCCGAGGGGCGACGATGATTGCGTCAATGTCGCTCTCCGGTGCGGCGTCGCCACGGGCATGGGATCCCACCAGCCAGGCCGACCGTGCACAGTGCTCGTCAAGAAGGGGTCTCAGGGCACCGATGAAGCGCTGCACAGCAGGGTCTGAGGACCGCAAGTCAAGCACTTGGCCTGCGTCACGCGTTTCCTGTCGTGGACTCGACTGGGTCATGCCTTGCAACGGCTCCTTCCGTAACTGCCTTGGGCTCCTGCAAGATAGCCATTGCCCCTGATGGCATCCAACGAGCCAACAGTAACGGACGGCTTCCCGATGCAACGCTTGCGCACCGCTGCCCGTTGCCCCCCAGATTTCATGGTCCCGATCCTCCCGACGCAACCCACGGACAGCATCCCATGACACGACCGAACCGTCACATTCTCGCGGGCGTCCCATTCGCTCTCGTCCTCGCCATCGCGGCCCCGCTCACCGCCCAGATCCCCTCCCCCGAAGACTTCTTCGGCCACCAGATGGGCGCCGACCGCGAGCTCGCCCACTGGGACCAGCTCGTCGAGTACTACGAGCTCATCGACGCCGCCAGCGATCGCGTCCAGGTCGTGAACATGGGCCCGTCCACCCTCGGCGAGCCCTTCCTCTCCATCTTCGTCTCGTCCCCCGCCAACCTGGCCCGCCTCGACGACTACAAGCGCATGAACGCGATCCTGCAGGATCCGCGCGGTCACACCCGGGCCGAGATCGACGACGCCATCGCCAACGGCAAGGTCGTCTTCGTCCAGTCCTACGCGCTCCACTCCACCGAGGTCGCGTGCAGCCAGTCGCCCGCCGAGATCATGTACCTCTTCGCCACCCGCGACGACGCCGAGATCCACGAGATCCTCGACAACACGATTTCGATCTTCATCCCGGCCTTCAATCCGGACGGCGTGGGCATCGTCAACGAGTGGTACGACCGCTGGGTCGGCACCGAGTACGAGGGCGCCAGCCCGCCCGAGCTCTACCACCACTACATCGGGCACGACAACAACCGCGACGCCTTCATGCAGAACACGGTCGAGTCGCGCTACGGCGGCGAGATCCTGTTCCGCGAGTGGATACCGCAGGCGTTCATCGACCATCACCAGATGGGACCGTTCACCGCCCGCATCTACCTGCCGCCCTACGCCGAGCCGATCCGCCCCGGGGGCGACCCGCTCGTCTGGCGCGAGATGTCGTGGTACGGCGCGCACATGGCCTACCGCATGGAGGAGATCGGCTTCGAAGGCACCGTGACCTCCGCGATCTACTCCGGCTGGGGCCACTTCGGGTTCCACTGGATCACGCCCTTCCACAACATCGCCGGCATGCTCACCGAGTCCGCCAGCGCCCGCCTCGCGACGCCGCTCTACGTTCACCCGGACCAGCTGCAGGGCTCGCGCCAGCTTCCCGAGTACGAGGCCCAGACGACCTTCCCGAACCCGTGGCCGGGCGGCTGGTGGCGCGTGCGCGACATCGTGGAGCGGCAGATCGTGGCGACCTTCTCGCCGCTCGAGATCGCCGCGAAGAACCGCGAGACCGTGCTTCGCAACGCACACCTCAAGTCCAGCCGGCAGATCCAGCGGGGCATGGAAGGCGACGTGAAGGCGTACGTCATCCCGGCGGCCCAGCACGACCCGCTCACCATGACCGAGATGGTCAACAAGCTCCTCCTGCAGGGCATCACCGTGGAGCGCGCGTCCGCCGAATTCGCCCACGAGGGCCGCGTCTACGGCGAGGGCAGCTACGTGGTGTCGCTCGCCCAGCCGAAGCGCGGCGTCATCCGCTGGCTGCTTGGCCAGACCTACTACCCGGACAACAGCTACACCCGCAACCGCGACGGCGACCCGATCCGCCCCTACGACATGTCCGCCGATGTGATCGCGGAGTTCATGGGAGTGAGGGTCGACCCCGTCGGCACGGCTGTGGAGGCCGACCTGACGGTGGTATCCGGCCCAATCGAGCCTGCGGGGATGGTCGCCACTGCCGCGCCGCATGGATATGTGATCGACGGCTCCCTCAACGCCGCCTTCAAGGCGGTCAACCACCTCTTCGCGGCGGGCGCCTCCGTGCGCCGCGTCACCGGGGACGGCACGGGCGCCATGCCCGGCGCGCAGGCGACACCCGGCAACGGTGCCGTGCCGGCCGATGCCCTCGTGCCCGGCGACTTCATCGTCGAGCCCGGCGCCGCCCCCGATGCGCTCGCCGACATCGCCGCGGCCACCGGCGTCGACTTCGCCGCGCTCGACGGCGACGCCTCCGCAATCAGTCACCCCCTCACGCAGCAGCGCATCGGCATGTACCAGCGCTACTACGGCGGCAACATGGACGAAGGCTGGACGCGCTGGCTGCTGGAGGACTTCGACTTCGACTACACCAGCCTCTTCGACCCGGACATCCTGGCCGGTGACCTGCACGAGCGCTGGGACGTGATCATCCTCCCCAACGACTCCCGCCAGATGATGCTCGGGCCGATCCAGGGCGCCGGAGGCCCCCGCGGACCCGATCCGGCCGGCACGCCGCCCGACTACCGCAGCGGGTTCGGCGAGGAGGGCGTGGCGGCCCTGGACGCCTTCGTACAGAACGGCGGCACCCTCGTCACCTTCGCCCAGGCGGGCGACCTGGTCCTCCAGGGCTTCGACGTCCCGGTGCGCGACGCCGTGGCCGACATGTGGGGCAACGAGTTCTGGGCCCCCGGCTCGACGCTGAAGGTCGATGTCGACACTTCGAGCCCCTTCGGCTACGGCATGCCGGAGCGCGCGCTTGCTGCCTACCTCGCGGGCGGCCAGGTCTACGAGACGCTGCCGGGCGCGCGCAGCTCCGACGTGCGGCGCGTCGTCACCTACATCGACCGCGACATCCTGCAGAGCGGCTGGCTCCTCGGCGAGGAGGCCATCGCCAACAAGGCGGCCATGGTGTCGGTCGACCACGGCGACGGCACGATCGTCATGATCGGCTTCCGCGCCCAGCATCGCGCGCAGACGCACGGGACGTTCAAGCTGCTGTTCAATGCGCTGATGCAGCGGGCGGGGGAGCGTCCGCAGGCGTAGTTGGCGACCGGGGGCAGGAGGATACTAAACAATAACGTTAAGTATTAGAAGTAGTTTCATGGCCCGCAAAGGAGGACTTCTGAACTCCGAGGCTAAGCAACTCCGATCCCGACGATTCCCCTCAGCCTGGCAATCCCCTCCGCCGAATTCGCCGCCATCACCGAACCGCTGGTGGCGTCGATCGGTCCACCCTCGACCCGCTCCACCACGCCGCCCGCCTCGGTGACCAGCAGGATCCCGGCCGCAAAGTCCCACGGGTTCAGCCGGGCCTCCCAGAAGCCATCGAGGATGCCGTTGGCGACATAGGCCAGGTCGATTGCCGCCGCGCCCGTTCTCCGCACGCCGGACGTCTTCCGCAGCGCCTGGTTCAGCTGCCGCAGGTAGGGCTCCATCACGTCGTGCGCCTTGAAGGGGAAGCCGGTGCCAAGCAGGAAGGCGCGGATATCGGTGGTGCGGCTCACGCGGATGGGCGCGCCGTTCTCGAAGGCTTCGCGGCCGCGAGCAGCGGTCCACACCTTGCCGAGCGCCTGGGCGTCCACCGCGGCGGCGAGGGGGCCTGCCGCGTCCCACACCGCCACCGACGCCGCGTGATAGGGGTGGCCGTGCATGTAGTTGGTCGTGCCGTCGAGGGGGTCGACCAGCCAGATGTGACCCGTGTCCGGGGCGCCGGAGTGCTCGCCGCCTTCCTCTTCGGCCATGATCGCGTGGTCGGGGTGCCGGGTCCGGATCACCTCCAGGGCGGCCTTCTGGGCGGCCATGTCCACGTCCGTGACGAAGTCGCTGTGCACGGTCTTCTCGTCTACCCAGCTCTGGCCGCCGCGCCCCATGGCTTCCGCGTGGATCTTCGCGGCCGCGCGCGCCGCTGCGGTGGCCGTCGCGAGGAGCCGGTCAATCGCGTCGGAGTGGTCGCCACCGCTGCCGGGGCGCACCGGGCCGGCCGGGGTGGGACTTCTTCCTTCGCCACGGTCAGTCATTACCATGAAATCCGTTGTGGGGAGCACCCGCGACGCGGTCTCCGCCCTCATTCATCCAAAAGGGGTCGAACCAAAGTGCGGGCTACGCTAAGTTAGCTTGGTTGTGCCCGGAGTTCGCCGGCCGCGGCCCGAACCCGCGAGACGGCGGCGCAAACCGCACCACATCACTCCCGCGTCAGGAACCCCGTCCAGTCACCATGACCACCCTCTCACGCGTGTATTCCGGCATCCAGCCCACCGCCGTGATGACCATCGGCAACTACTTCGGTGCCGTGCAGAACTGGGTCAGGCTGCAGGACGAGCGCGAGTGCATCTACTGCGTCGTCGATCTTCATGCGTTGACGGCCCCCTACGAACCCGGCGATCTGCGGAATTCGGCGCGCGAAATGTTCGTCAGCCTGCTCGCGGCCGGCCTCGACCCCGACCGGACGACCGTGTACATCCAGTCCACCGTACCCGAGCAGCCTGAGCTCTGCTGGCTCTTCGCCACGCTTACGTCGCTCGGAGACCTGAGCCGGATGACGCAGTTCAAGGAGAAGTCGGCGCTGCTCAAGGACGGCTCGGGCGAAGAGGAGGGGTCGTTCATTTCGGCCGGACTCCTCTTCTATCCCGTGCTCCAGGCGGCCGACATCCTGGCGTATCGGGCGGGGGCGGTGCCCGTCGGGCAGGACCAGTCGCAGCACCTCGAGCTGAGCCGCGGGATCGCACGGCGCTTCAACAGC
Organism: Longimicrobiales bacterium; assembly: GCA_965211645.1. Lineage (GTDB taxonomy): Bacteria > Gemmatimonadota > Gemmatimonadetes > Longimicrobiales > Gaopeijiaceae > Bin94. The sequence continues at coordinate 3,611,512 of OZ242947.1, forward strand.
CGTTTCGGCTTCCTCTTTCCCGAGCCCGAGACCCTGCTCACGCATGTGCCCAAGGTCATGTCGACCGCGGACCCGACGCGCAAGATGAGCAAGAGCCTGGGCCCGAAGCACTACATCGGGCTCTTCGAGGAGGAGGCGTCGGTGCGCAAGAAGATCCGTTCGGCGGTGACGGATTCGGGAGCCACGCCCAGCGGGGAAGTGAGCCCGGGGATCGAGAACCTGCTGACGCTCCTGACCGCGTGCGGACATCCGGACGATGCCGACCGGATGCGCGAGGACTACTTTGCGGGTACTCTTCGTTACGTGGACCTGAAGGGCCGAACCGCGGACGCCCTCGTGGCGCTGACCAGCGAGATGCGTGACCGCCGGGCCGGTGTGCTTCGACGCGAGACGGACCTCGACGCCCGCATCATGGAGATGGCCGAGCGGGCGAGGGCCATGGCCGGCGAGACGCTGGCCCGCGCGAGAGAGAAGATGGGACTGTTCCCGCCCGGGGCGCCGCGCGCGGTCGCGACCTGAGCCTGCCACCCCAACTTCAACCCTCCGAAGCCGGACTGCGTACGGGAGCCGGGCTGCGGACGGGACTGGACTGCCAAACACGAACCGGAGTGCGGACATGAGCGAGACCCCCCTCGACATCGGCGGAGTAATGATCCCCACCACCACCCCCTTCGACCCCGTTACGGGCGAGGTCGACGTGGTGGCGCTGCGGGACAACGTGAGGAAGTGGGCAACCACCGGGGTGACCGGCATGGTGATCGGCGGCTCGACCGGCGAGGCCGTCTTCCTGGACGAAGCCGAGCGGGAGCGCTCGTGGGAGTTGGTCCGCGACGTGCTGCCGGACGGGCAATTGATGGTCGCGGGCACCGGCGCCGAGTCTCTGCGCGCCACGCTGCGCCTCACCCGCTCGGCAACGGCCCGCGGCGCCGACGCCGTCCTCGTCCAGCCGCCCGCCTTCTACAAGGGCGCCATGACGTCGGCGGTGGTCCGCGACCACTACCGGGCCGTGGCCGATGCGTCCGAAGTCCCCGTCATCCTCTACCAGGTGCCGACCCAGTTCAGCACGCTGGATTTCCCGACCGGGCTGATCGCCGAACTCTCGGCCCACGAGAACATCGTCGGGATCAAGGATTCGCGGGGGAAGCTGGAGACGGTCGCGGAACTGGTCACCCACACGCAGCGCGGCTTCCAGGTGCTGGTCGGCAGCGGTGCGCTCCTCTATGCGTCGCTCGAGCTCGGCGCGGTGGGCGGCATCCTCGGCGTGGCGAACCTGGCCCCGCGGGAGTGCGCGCAGCTGTGCGAGCGTTTCGCGGCGGGCGACATGGCGGTTGCGGGGGCGCTGCAGAAGCGGATCGGGGCGCTGCACAACTCGGTGGTTGGCGGGATGGGGGTAGCCGGCGTCAAGCGGGCGCTCGATCTGCTGGGCTACCACGGCGGAGTGCCGCGCCCCCCGCTCCGGCCGCTGCCGGAAGCGCGCCACGAGGAACTGGCCGAGTGTCTGGCCAGGGCGGGCCTGGGGCAGCCCGCGCGAGGAGCGCTGGCGCACGCGTGAAGAACCGCGGGTTGAACACGGGCGCCCTCGACGGCTCCTGCACGGTCGTCGTCGGCTGCCAGTGGGGGGACGAGGGAAAGGGCAAGATCGTCGACGTCCTGGCGAGCGATGTCGACATCATCGCGCGCTACCAGGGCGGGGCGAATGCCGGCCACACGGTGCATGTGGGCGACCAGCACGTGGTGCTCCACCAGGTGCCGTCGGGCGTGCTGCACCCCGACAAGCGGTGCCTGCTGGGCAATGGCGTGGTGGTGGACCTGGCGCAGTTCTTCGGCGAGATCGACGGTCTGGTCGAGCGCGGCGTCGATCCCTCGGGGCGGATCGGGCTGAGCACGCGGGCGCACGTCGTCTTCGGGTACCACATGGCGCTGGATCATGCCGCGGAAGAGGCGGCGGACCGCAAGATCGGCACGACGGGGCGCGGCATCGGTCCCGCCTACGAGGCCAAGACGGGGCGGCGGGGGGTGCGGGTCGCCGACCTGCTTGAGCGGCGGCGCGGCGAGAAGAGGATCGCCGCCGGCATCGAGTGGGCACGCGAGCAGCTGTCCCGGCTGGGCGCGGATCCCGGCCTCGCCGGCACGGTCGAGGAGGCCATGACCGTCGCAGGCCGGGTTCCCGAGGTCGCGACGGATGTGGGGGATGAGATCGCCCGCGCCCTCGCGGCGGACAAGCGGGTCCTCCTCGAAGGCGCCCAGGGCACGGCGCTGGATGTAGACCACGGCACCTACCCCTTCGTGACGTCGTCCAACACCACCGCAGGGGCCGCGGCGGTGGGCGCCGGCATCGGCCCCACGATGATCGACTCCGTGATTGGCGTGGTGAAGGCCTACACCACCAGAGTCGGCGAGGGCCCCCTCCCGACCGCCTTCGAGCCGGCCATGGACGAGCGGATCCGCGAACTTGGCGCCGAGTTCGGCGCGACGACGGGCCGCCCCCGCCGCTGCGGCTGGTTCGACGCGGCCGTGGTCGCCTACGCCGCCCGCGTCAACGGCCTCACCGGCATCGCGGTGACCAAGCTCGACGTCCTCGACACGCTGCGGGAGATCCGGATCGCGACCGGATACCGCCTGACAGACCGCGGCGACATTCCGTTCCCCGCCGCCTCCTGGGAGCTGGCCCGCGTCGAGCCCGTCTACGAGACGCTGCCCGGCTGGCAGTCCCCCACCACCGAAGTGCGTTCGCTGCGCGACCTTCCCCGCAACGCGCGCGCCTACCTGCACCGCATCGAGGAGCTGGTGGACACGCCGATCGCGATGGTGTCGGTGGGGACGCGCCGCAGCCAGATCATTCGCGAGTCTTGAAGTGCAGGGGATGCCGGGGGGAACCATCCTGTCGGCAGTCCGTATGCTCCTCATCAGGAAAGCTGTTGGACCCAACTTGACCGCAAGCCTACCTTATTGTGTCACTCCCGGACCGTGAGGACTTCCCAGATGCTACGTCTTGACATCCTTCCTCGTCTCGTCCCCGACCTTCACTGCGCAACCTGGGACGAGGCGATGAGCGAGGCTACCGAACGCCGTACGTCGCCCGTCGCCGACGATGCCGTGACCCGCGTTGACCGCTCGCCCTACGGAGGATACAGGGTCTACACCGTATCGCTCAGCATGGCAATGGAGTTTTTTCTGGATGTGGCCGGGTCGGGGACACTGCCCGATTCACGAGATGTGAACCGCCCAACCTATGCGGAAGAAGTGTTCCACCAGTGAGCGAGGAAAGAGGAGCCGAGGTCGCCACAACGCAGGGTGCGGATACGCAACTGGAGATGTGGCAGGAAATGGTGGCGGTCGAAAAGGAGCGGATTGCCAATCGAGATCGCGCGATCGAGGCTATGCGAGAGGGATTCGCTCGGCTCGATGCTACAGACGAGCGCCAATTCAAGTTCCATTCCGAACGCCTGCGTCGCGACGATGATTTCCGGAATCGGCAGCTCACCCATGTGATGCAGATCACCTGGCTAGTGGTGATTGCTGTCGTCGCCGTGCTGGGCGTGATCCTGGGAATGATGTTCTGGGGTGGGGAAGAGCAGCGGGATATCGCGACGATGCTGGTTACTCACGCCGTGTCGGCAGGTGGGTTCTTTGCTGTGGGATACCTGCTTGGCCGGCGTTCCCGGAGCTGAATGAGCAGCCAATCGCTGCTGAACGTCAGTTGAGTCCGGTTCGCCCAATGGCTACCTTTAATAGCTGTGCCGCTTTCACAGCGGACTGTGATGTTTGAAGACCTGAGCAGGAAACTGGACGGGGTTCTGGGACGGTTCCGGCAACGCGGACTCCTGACCGAACCCATGATCAGGGACGGCCTCCGCGAGGTGCGGCGCGCACTTCTCGAGGCCGACGTCAACTTCAGGGTCACCCGATCCTTCCTGAAGCGGGTTCAGGAAAGGGCGATGGGCGAGCGCGTCATGAAGGCCGTCTCGCCGGGCCAGCAGATCGTCAAGATCGTGCACGACGAACTGGCCGCGCTGATCGGGGGCGACGGCGAAACCGCGCTGATGTGGTCGCCGGCCCCGCCCACCGTCATCATGCTGGTGGGGCTGCAGGGGTCGGGGAAGACATCGACGGCGGCCAAGCTGGCCAAACGGCTGGCGAGGCAGGGCCGGCCGGCGCTCCTGGCCGCGTGCGACCTGTACCGGCCGGCCGCGGTCGACCAACTGCGTGTCCTGGGCAAGCGCGCCGGCATCCCGGTGCACCACGAGGCAGGCGCCACCGATGCGGTGGAAGTGGCGAAGGCGGGCCATCGGCGCGCGAAGCAGATGAAGGCCGCCGCCCTCATCGTCGACACCGCCGGGCGCCTCCAGATCGACCAGCCGATGATGGACGAGTTGGCCCGGATCAAGGAGGCGCTCGACCCGCGCGAGATCCTCCTCGTGGCCGACGCAATGACCGGTCAGGAGGCGGTGCGGATCGCCGAGGGCTTCGACCGGGTGCTGGACGTGACGGGGTTCGTGCTGGCCAAGATGGACGGCGACGCGCGCGGCGGGGCGGCGCTCTCGATCCACGGCGTGACCGGCAAGCCGATGAAGTTCGTCGGCACCGGCGAGGGGCTCGATGCCCTCGAGGCGATGGACCCGCAGCGGATCGCCGGCCGCATCCTCCAGAAGGGCGACGTGGTCGGGCTGGTCGAGCGGGCGCAGGCCGTGGTCGACGCGGGCGAGGCCCGGAAGCTGGAGGCGAAGGTGCTCGGCAAGGGCCGCTTCACCCTCGAGGACTTCCTCGTGGCGATGCGGCAGGTGCAGCGGATGGGACCCCTGGATCAGCTGATGAAGCTGGTGCCGGGAATGCCGCGGGGGCTGTCGGCGACGGATGTCGACCCGAAGAAGATGAAGCACATCGAGGCGATCATCCTCTCGATGACGCCCGATGAGCGCCGCCGTCCGGAGATCCTGAACGGGTCGCGCAGGAAACGGATCGCCCGCGGCAGCGGGAGGCCCGTGGCCGAGGTGAACCGCCTCATGAAGCGGTTCGCCGAGATGGAACAGATGATGAACAGGATGAAGGGGCTGATGCCCTCATTCAAACCATGAATCCGGGACGCAGTGCCCGAAAAACCAGCGCAGACGAGAGAAGCCCATGTCAGTGAAGATTCGCCTCCGGCGGATGGGAAAGAAGAAGCAGCCCCACTACCGCATCGTGGTCGCCGACAGCCGTTCGCCCCGCGACGGCCGGTTCGTCGAGAACGTGGGGTACTACAACCCCCTCCCGAGCCCGGCGCAGCTGAAGGTCGACCTGGAGCGGGTCGACTACTGGCTGGGCGAGGGCGCGATCACCTCCCCGACGGTGGGAAGCCTGGTGTCGAAGGCGCGAGGCGGAGGAGACGACAAGGTCGCGCTGGTGGGGGCCGAGTCCGCGGCGACGGTCGTTGCCGAAGCGGTGCCCGATTCGGGTGCCGATGGGGAAGCTGCTGCCGGGACCGAAGCTGCCGCGACCGAAGCTGCCGCGGCCGAAGCAGCCGCGGCCGAAGCAGCGCCCGATTCGGGTACCGTGGTCGAGGCGGCCGCCGAAACGGAATCCGCGGCTGAAGCAGGTGCCGAGGCCGGCGCGGAAGCCGCCACCGACCAGAAAGCCGAAGCCGATACGGGGGCCGCCGCCGATCAGGAAACCACCGCCGAAGCGTAAGCTGCGGACGAAGCGGAAGCCGCGGAGGGCGCGGACATTGCCGCGGCTGGCGAGTCCGCCTGGGACCAACGCGCATTCCGTGGCGTGCGTTGCGCACTGCTGGCCTAACGCACCGCCGTTTCCGTCGCGGGCGTGGAGCTTCGCAACGGGCCGTTAACGATGTCACAACCGCATCCCCCATTCCTCGTCGTCGGGCACCTCAACAAGGCCCACGGGAAGAAGGGGGAGTTGTTCGTGTGGCCGTTGACGGACTACCCCGACAGCCATTTTGCACCCGGGCAGGTCCATCTCCCGGCCGATGACGCTGCGCGGGAGCCTTCAGCGTCCCTTCCGCCGCTGACCGTCGAAACCGTTCGACCCTACCGGAGGGGCTTCCTGGTCAAGTTCGCCGGTGTCGAGGACCGTGAGACTGCCGACGGGCTTCGCGGTCTCTACCTTTTGCGCCCGTTCGAGGCCATCGACGACCTCGACGAGGGGGAGATCTTCTACCACGAGTTTCTTGGCGCGTCGGTGGCCACGAAGGACGGTACCGCTCTGGGCGAGGTGGCCGAGGTCTTCCCGGTGCGTCCGGCCGACCTGCTGCAGGTGGTGGGTCCCCGGGGCGAGGTGCTGCTCCCGTTCTCGGACGAATTCGTCGTCGACTTCGATCGCGAGGAGCGGCGCATCGTGGTCGATCTCCCCGAAGGCTTCCTCGAATGAACCGGGGCGTCGCGGCATGCCGGCGCAGCGAGACATGCCGGGGCGTCGCACGGTGATCCGGGTCAACATCGTCACGATCTTCCCGGAGTTCTTCGCGGCTCCGCTGGCGGCGAGCATTCCGGGACGCGCGGCCCGCGCCGGCCTGGTCGAATACCGGGTCACCGACCTGCGCGACTACACCCACGACCGGCACCGCACCGTCGACGACGAGCCCTACGGTGGCGGCGCGGGGATGGTCATGAAGCCGGAGCCCTTCTTCGAGGCCATCGACGACCTGCGCCCGGCGGGGCCCATCGTCCTGCTCTCCGCGCGCGGCCGGCGCTTCCGCCACGACGACGCGGTCCGGCTCTCGCTGGAGCGCGAAGTCACTCTCCTCTGCGGCCACTACAAGGATGTCGACCAGCGGGTCGCCGACCACCTCGCGACCGAGGAGCTCTCCATCGGCGATTTCGTCGTTTCCGGGGGCGAGATCGGCGCGCTCACCATCACCGACGCGCTGGTGCGGCTCCTGCCGGGTGCCCTGGGCGATCACGAATCGGCCTCGTCGGACTCCTTCTACGAGGGCGACGCCATTTCCGCCCCGTCCTACACCCGGCCCGCCGAGTACCGCGGCCTCACGGTTCCCGAGGTGCTGCGTAGCGGGGATCACCGGCGGATCGATGAATGGCGCCGTGCGGAGTCGGAGCGACTGACGCGGGAGCGGCGCAGGGTCTGACGGCTTCGCTCCCTCGATGGCCGCACCGGACTTCAGGCTCATCTCTCGTTGGAAACCGACTCCCCGCTCAGGCTCATTTCTCATTGGACAAGACTTGCACTTCCACTGATCCGCGAGTCCGTCTATCTTTCCGGGCTGCCTATCAACGAATGGTGAGCGAAGCAAAACAGCAGAACGAGGAGCCAGGTCATGGCGGATATCCTCCACCAACTCGATATGGAACACGCCCGCAACGACCTCCCCGACTTTGCGCCGGGCGACACGATCAAGGTCCTCTACCGGGTCCGCGAGGGTCAGAAGGAGCGGATCCAGGTGTTTCAGGGCGTCTGTCTGGGGCGACGCGGTTCCGGCATGGGCGAGACCTTCACCGTTCGCAAGATCTCCGGCGGGATCGGCGTGGAGCGCGTGTTTCCCGTGAACGCACCGACCGTCGGCGGGGTCGAGATCGTGCGCCGCGGCCGGGTTCGCAGGGCCAAGCTCTACTACCTGAGGGGACTGCGCGGCAAAGCGGCCCGCATCAAGGAAAAGCGGACCCACCGGCCGAACTAGGGACCCGCGACTGCCGGGCCCGCCCCGGGGGACCATGCCAGCCCCTGAACGCACCGCTGATCCGCCGGATGGCGAGGGTGATCCACTCGGGTATGAACGCCGCTGCCGGGACCGTGGCCTCGTCCGTGTAGCCGGAGTCGACGAGGTTGGTCGGGGACCGCTCGCGGGACCGGTTGTCGCGGCCGCGGTCATTCTGGGTGACGGTGTGGAGATCGAGGGTGCGGCCGACTCCAAGGCACTCACGGCGAAGGACCGCACCGAGCTTGCCAAAGAGATCCACGCTCGCGCAGCTGCCGTGGCGATCGGGGCCGCGTCGGCGCGGGAGATCGACCGCTTGAACATTCTCCGCGCCACCGCCCGCGCGATGAACCGGGCTCTGGGCCGGCTCGCCGTCGCGCCGGACCACGTGGTCGTGGACGGGCTGCCGGTGCGCGATCTGGAGTGGGAGCACGACGCGGTGGTCGGCGGCGACGCCATCGTGCACTCGATCGCCTGCGCCTCGATCGTGGCGAAGGTCTGCCGCGATCGCCTCATGACCCGCCTGGCCGCCAGGTACCCGGAGTACGGGTGGGAGCGCAACATGGGCTATGCGACCCGCGAGCACCGGGAGGCCGTGCGCAGATGCGGCCTGACGCCCCACCACCGGACCACCTTCGGCCTGCTTCAGCTCGAACTCCCCCTGGAGGAAGACCCCGCGGGCGGGTGAGGAAGACCCCGCAACCGGGCAAAGCCGCGATGCCCCTGGCCGGGGCGCCGCGTTACTTTTCTGGCGAGCCGGTAGCTCAGTTGGTAGAGCAACGGACTTTTAATCCGTAGGTCCTGGGTTCGATCCCCAGCCGGCTCATTCCGTTTCAATTCCCCGTCAGGTTTCGGAGGCCTCCCATGCGTCGTGTCCACTCCCGTACCGTCCGTTCGCTTCTCTGGACGGCGGCCCTCATCGGCCTCTTCGGCTGCAGGCTGCCGGTTTCGGACGCCGCCGCCCAGGACATCCAGGTTCAGGGGGAAGACCCGGGGCTGGAGCTCCTGGCCGCCGAAGTCGCCCGTCTGGCCGAGCAGGCCCAGGGACGCGTCGGCGTCGCGGCCTACCACCTCGAAACCGGTCGCGGAATCACCCTCAACGGCGACGAACTCTTCCCGATGGCGAGCACCTACAAGGTCCCGATCGCAGTGCAGATCCTCTCCATGGTCGACCGCGGCGAACTCGGGCTCTACGACCTGATCGAGATCGGCCAGGACGACGTATACGTCACCTCGAGCGCGATCAGCGACCTGCTGGACGACCCGGGCCTCCAGATCTCGGTGCACAACCTGCTCGAGCTCATGCTGCAGATCAGCGACAACATCGCGACCGACGTGCTGATGGAGTTGGCGGGCGGCTCCCAGGCCGTGACCGGCCGGATGCAAGAGGTTGGCGCCGACGGGATCCGCGTCGACCGTCCCACCTGGGCGCTGATCGCCAACTGGCTCGGCGCTCCGGACGTCAGCGAGGACAACAGGATCGATCCGGCGGACTACGAGGAGATTCTGCGGGCGCCGCGCACCGACGCCAGCGTCGCCGCGAACAACGCCAACTTCAACACCGACCGGCGCGACACGTCGACCCCGGCGGCGATGTCGATGCTGCTGCAGCAGATCTGGAACCGCGACATTCTCTCGGAGGAAAGTTCGGCGCTGCTCATCGACATCATGTACCGGTGCCAGACCGGCGAGGCGCGCCTGAAGGGGGTGCTTCCGGCCGGGACCGAGGTCGCCCACAAGACCGGTACCATCGGGCAGACGACCAACGACGTGGGGATCATCGATCTGCCGAACGGGGCGGGGCACGTCGTGGCGGTCGTCTACGTCAAGGAGTCGGAGGTCGAGATCCCCGAGCGGGAGGCGGTGATCGCGCAGATTGCGCGGGCGATTCACGACTACTTCGTGTTCAACCGGGGGTAGGGGGTCGCAATCGCGGGCGGGGGTCTCCATCGTGGACAGGTGCAACCATCGCAGACAGGCTGCGCTTGATGTGTAAGGAACACTTTACATTATGTAAACTGTGGTTTCCATTTGTGAGGAGGCAGACGGTGAGCGGCCGTTCGGCTCCGCTTGCAGCCATGCCCGTCGCTGTCCCAGGCGTTCTTGGCCTGCTCGCGCTGCTTCCGGCTGCTGTCGCGCCCCTTGACCTCTCCGGTCAGGCCGCTGCCGACGCCGCCGAGGCACGAGAGCGGATCGCCGGGCTGGCAGACTACATCGAACAGTCGATGCCGGACTGGGATCTGCCCGGGCTCGCCGTGGGGGTTGTGTACCAGGACGAGGTCATCTTTACCGGTGGATTCGGAGTCAAGGAGCTGGGCCGCCCGGATCCCGTCGATGCCGAGACGCTCTTCCAGATCGGATCCGTGTCCAAGTCGGTCGCCGCGGGCGCCATCGCGGCCCTGGTGGACGACGGGCTGGTCGACTGGGACGATCCTGTCGTGAAACACCTGCCCTGGTTCCATGTGAAGGACCCGTGGGTCACGCGCAGCATGACGATTCGCGACCTCCTGTCACACCGTTCCGGCATGCCGGGCGATGCGTATCCGGTGCTCGCGGTGATGGATGCGCGCGAGGCCGCGGAGCGACTCAGTCTGCTCGACAACCAGGGTCCCCTCAGGCAGGACTACCGATACAGCAATCAGGGGTACGGGGTGGCGGGGCTGGTCGTGGAAGCGGTGACGGGGATGTCCTGGGGCGACTGGGTGCGCGAGCGGATCTTCGAGCCGCTACAGATGCACCGCAGTACCGCGAGTCCCTACGAGGTGTGGGACGATCGCTTTGTGGCCCCCGCTTTCCTGGGCAGCGCGCCGGCGGGCGCCGTGAGTATCGCCGACGCCCCTGGACGCAATGCCGCGATGCCGCACGGGGTAGCCCGCGACGGATCGCGGCGGGTGCTGTCCTGGCAGTCGTACGACAGCATGCAGGCGGCGGGGAGTGTGGTGTCGAGCGTCAGCGACCTGGTCAACTGGATCCGGCTGCACCTGGGCGCGGGCACGTTCGGGGATGAAGTGGTGCTGAGCGAGGCGAGCGTGGCGGAGATGCACGCACCCCAGATTCGCACCGAAGTCACTGCCCTGGCGGAGCCGTTCGCGGACGAGGGGCCCGGTGCATACGGGCTGGGCTGGAGCAGGTCCTCCTTCGAAGGGCGGACGCAGCTTTCGCACGGCGGAGGCATCTTCGGGTTTCCGGCCTTCGTCGCGTTCCTTCCCGAGGTGGGAGCGGGCGTGGCGGTACTCGCCAACGGGAGCTTGTGGACGCCCTACTACCCCCACAAGGAGATCGCTGCCTGGGCCTTCGCCCGCCTCATCGGCGTCCCCGACCGGGACTGGCACGGCGAGGTCATGACCCGCACGGGCGCCATCGAAGCGCAGGTCGAGGCCACGCTCGCGGCCCAGGACGCGGCCAGAATCCCCGGCACGGTGCCCTCGCTGCCGCTGCAAGGCTACACCGGCACCTACGAGCACGAGGTCGGAGGCCAGGCCCACGTCGAACTGGGCGGCGACGGCGCGCTCAGGGTGCACTTCGGCGAGCCCGGGAGCTTTTCCGGCGACATGGAGCACTGGCATCACGACGTGTTTCGGCTCTTCCACCATGGCGGCGACGGCCAGGCCTACGGCAGCAGTTTCGTGATGTTCACCATAGGTCCGCGGGGAGAGGTCACGTGGATGGACATGGGGTTCATGGGCAGATACCGGAAGCCGGGATGACCGGCGCGGAACCTTCCGCAGGCTCACCTGGGCGGCGCACGCGCCGGCGCGGGCATGCGGGGTCGCCGCGTGGGTCTGGTCGGACTTCATACCACCTCCGAGTCATGCTGCTTGGGGCGCTCACCGCTTGCGGCGGCGGAGGCACGACCGTGACCGAGACGGTGGAACCCCCGCCGCCCGAGCCCCCCACCCGGCCCGTGCCCTGCAACCTGGCCGGCACGATCTGCGCCGAGCGCGTCGTGATCGGGTCCAACGTGTACCTGCCGGTCTTCAGCACGCACGAGCTGGCGACCGGGGACGAGGGTGTTTCGCGGGGACTGATCGTGGTGCACGGCAACAACCGGAATCCGGACACCTACTTCCTCAGCGGCATTGCCGCGGTCACCCAGGGGGGAGTGGCCGGGCAGACTGCGGTGGTCGCGCCCCACTTCCAGACCGCTGACGATGGTCCCGCTCCCAACGAGCCGTACTGGTCGAGTCCGGGGTGGAAGCGCGGCAATCTGTCCCTTTCGGAGGGGCCGTCCCCGAGGGTGAGTTCGTATGCGGCGCTGGACAGCATCGTGCGGCTGTTTCTGGACGCTGGCCGCTTCCCGGCGATGCGCGAGATCGTGGTGACCGGTCATTCGGCGGGCGGCCAGGTGCTGCACCGCTACGCGGCGACGAGCCGTGTGCAGGAGGGGGCGCGGGACGGGGTGTCGTTCCGGTACGTCGTCGCCAATCCGTCGACCTACCTGTACCTCGGTCCGGAACGGGAGAACCTCGACGGGAACTTCACCGTCCCCGGCGGGGTCGGCTGCGACGACTACAACGAGTGGCACTACGGGCTCGAGGATCGCAACAGCTATGCGGAGGCGCTTGCAGCGGACACCATCCGGGCGCTGCTGGCGCGCCGGGACGTGCGGATCCTGGTCGGGGACGCGGACACGCTGAGCGCGTCGCTGGATGTGAGCTGCGGGGCGAACCTGCAGGGGGTCAACCGGTACGTGCGTGGCCGGACGCTCGTGCGGTTCATGGAGGCGCTACATCCGGGTCACGGGCACATCGAGACCATCGTGCAGGGGATCGGGCACTCGAACCGGTCGATGTGGACCTCGCCCGAGGGGTTGCATTCGCTCTTCGGAAGCTGACCTCCGTGTCGCGCCCGGCTATCTCCAGCTCTGGTCGGCCGGCTCGTCCGGGTCCGAGCGCAGGAAGCGGATCAGCTCCGCGTGGAACTCGTCCGGGATCTCGAAGTGGGGAGAGTGTCCGACACCGGGGAAGAGCACCAGTTCGGCGTTTTGCAGCCGTTCGGCGACGTTGCGCGCGGCGGCGGGATAGTCGCGCACCAGGCGGTCGTCGGAGCCGCCGATCACCAGAGCCTTGGTCTCGATGTACTGCCACTCGTGCACGACCGGGTCCTCGTACAGGATCCGCTGCTGGGAGGAGCGCACGCGGGCCATTCGGGGCCAGTCGCCGCCGAGAGTGAGGCCGTACTGGACCTTGACCCACGGGAGGTACTCGTCGCGCCAGCCGTTGGGGTAGTAGCGGCGGTGGCCGGCGAGCACGGACTGGTAGGTGGTGCCCGTCAGGACCCGCTGGTAGGCGGCTTCGGGGTCACCCCAGGGGCGTCCGGGGCGGGTGTCCGACAGGCCGATCTGGTTGACCATCACCACGTGCGAGGTGATGTCGGGATAGGTCGAGGCGAAGCGGGTCGCGACCATGCCGCCCATGGAGTGGCCGACGATGGCGACGCGCTCCAGGCCCAGTTCGTCGAGCAGCGCCTTCGTGTGGCGGGCGGGCATGTGGAGGTTGTAGTGGACGAGCGGCTTGGAGGAACGGCCGAAGCCCAGGCGGTCGACGGCGATGACGCGGAAGCCGGCTTCGCTGAGGGCGTCGATCGTGATCCCGTAGGCGCCGGCGAAGAAGTTCATCCCGTGGAAGATGACGGCCGTGCGGCCGTTCGCCTCGCCGGTCGGCGCCACGTCCATGTAGGCCATGCGGTGGTCCTGCCCCATGAGGCGGACGGTCAGGTAGTGGACGGGGTGCGGGTACGGCACGTTGGAGTAGTCGATCGCGGTGGCCTCCCAGTCGGCCGGCGGTTCGGATGGGGGCTCCGGCTGGGCGAGGGCGGGCGCGGCGCCCGCGGCCGTGAGGGCCAGGGCGAACGCCGCGCCGCCGCGGCGAGCGGCGCCGGGAACAGGGCGGAGCGGGCGGAGGCTCATGGGGATCTCCTGCAAGAGGTTGTCGGGTGTGGCGGGTTCGGGCTTGCCGTCGCACCTTACACTACCTTCGCACGCGACCGTCGCAACCCGGATGGAGACAGCACCCATGAGCCGCACTCGCTCCCGCTCGCCAGCCTTCCTTCTCTCACTCGCCACGCTCTTCGCCCTTGCCCTGTCCGGGGCGGCCCTGCACGCGCAGGACGCCGGTGCGCAGGACGCATCGTCGGGAGCCCAGGCCACCCTGGACGCCACGGGGTGGGTGGAGCCACCGGCCGAGATCGCCGAAGCCGTTCTCGCGCCGCGCTACCTCAACGTCAGCCTGAACAACCCCAGCCCGAACGGCATGTGGTTTCTCCACAACGTGAGCGACGGCCCGGTCACGATGGATCGCTTCTCGCGTCCCTTCGACGAACTCGGGGGGCAGTTCCTGGAGCCGCAGGCGAACCGGCACCGCAGCCTGTCGATTCGCAGCATGGCCGGCCTGCAGGTGATCTCGGCGGCGGACGGGTCCGTCACCGACATCGAGGTGCCGCGGGGCGCGCGCGTCTCCGCGGCGCAGTGGTCGCCCGACGGATCGCAGCTCGCCTTCTACGTGCACACCGACGACGCCACGCACATCCACGTCGCGGACCCCGGGAGCGGCGATTCGCGGCAGATCACCCGCGACGCGGTGCTCGCCACGATGGTCACGAGCTTCGAGTGGACCTCCGGCGGCGACGAGATCGCGACCGTGCTGATCCCCGACGACCGTCCCTCGCGCCCCATGGCGCCCTCGATCCCGGCCGGCCCCCAGGTGAAGCGCACGGAGGACGGCAGGAACGTGCTGCGCACCTACGCGAGCCTGATGGCGACGCCGTACGACGAATCCCTCCTGGAGTGGCACGCGACCGGCCAACTGGCGACGATCGCCGTGGACAACCGCCGGGTTACGAACATCGGCGCCCCGGCGATGATCCGCAGCTTCGACTTCTCCCCCGACGGGACGTACGCGCGCGTCACCACCATGCAACACCCGTTCAGCTACATCGTCCCCGTCACGAGCTTCGGCCGGGTCGAGGAGATCTGGGACCGCGACGGCAATGTCCTCGCCGAGATCGAGGAGACCGAGCTGAACACCGGGATCCGGGGCGCGCCCTCCGCTCCCGGCGTGGCAGGCGACGAGGAGGAGGCCGACCGGCGCCAGATCTCGTGGCGCGAGGACGGCGCCGGGCTGACGTACCTGCGCAGAGAGCCGGCGCCCGAGGACGATGAGGGGGCCGAAGAGGAAGAGGCGGAGGAGGAGGACGAGGAGAACGCGCGGCGCATGGACCGGGTGATGCTCTGGGCGCCGCCCTTCGGCGAGGAGGACGAGACCGTGCTGTACGAGAGCCGGCAGCGGATGCAGAATCACCGCTACTCGGAGGACTACGGGTGGCTCTTCGTGACCCAGGGCGGCGGCGGGGGCGGGCCGGCCGGGTTCGGAGGAGGTGGCGGAAGAGGGACGGTTACGAACTACGCCGTCCGCCTCGACGATCCCGAGACGCGCTACGAGATCACCGAGTGGGATACGGAGGACTTCTACGCCAATCCCGGATCGCTGCTGATGACCAGCGGGCGCACCGGCGGGGGCGCCGTCTTCCGCTTCGGCGGGGGAGGCGGCGGGGGAGCCGGCGGGCATTTCGTCGAGATGACCGGTGACGAGGGCGCCGAGTCCGTCTACCTGACCGGCACCACCTACAACGAGGATCCGCTGGCCGAGTCTCCCGTCTCGTTCATGGACCGGGTTGCCCTGCGCACCGGCGACACGGAGCGCGTCTACGAGAGTTCCAACGACGGTCAGTCCGAGCGCCTCAGCACAGTACTGGACGCTGGCGCGGGGCGCTTCATCGTGCAGCGCCAGTCCCCGACCGAGGTCGCCCAGTCGTACCTGGTCGACGGCGATTCGCGCACGCAGCTCACCGACAACACCGACTACACCCCCGACCTGACCAACGCCCCGCGGCAGCGCTTCACCGTGGAGCGGCCCGACGGCTTCCGCTTCCTCGTCAACGTGACGCTGCCTCCGGACTATACGGAAGGCGAGAAGCGGCCTGCGATGTTCTGGTTCTACCCGCGCGAATACGAGGACCAGGAGTCGTATGACGAGGGCGCGCGCACCTTCGACAAGAACGCCTTCCCCAACTTCGGCACCCGCTCGATCGAGTACCTGATCCGCCTGGGCTACGTCGTGGTCGAGCCCGACGCGCCGATCGTGGGTGAGGCGGGCCGCATCAACAACAACTACCAGCACGACCTGCGCAACAACCTGGCCGCGGTGATCGACGAACTCGACGCGCGGGGGATCATCGACCGCCGCCGGCTCGGCCTGGGCGGCCATTCCTACGGCGCCTTCGGCACCCTCAACGCCATGGTGCACACGCCCTTCTTCAAGGCGGGGATCGCCGGCGACGGGAACTACAACCGCACCTTCACCCCGCTCGGCTTCCAGCGGGAGCGGCGGCACTTCTGGGATGCACGCGAGGTCTACCTCGGGATGTCCCCGTTCGTGTACGCGAACAACCTGACCGGGGCGGTCCTCCTGTACCACGGCATGCACGACCAGAACGTCGGCACCGCGCCCGACCATTCCCCGCGCCTCTTCCACGCCCTGAACGGTCTGGGCAAGGACGCGGCGATGTACCTGTACCCGTTCGAGGATCACGGCCCGGCGACCCGCGAGACGCTGCTGGACCTCTGGGCGCGCTGGGCGGCCTGGCTGGAAGTGCATCTGGCTGCGGAGGAGCGGCCCGTGACCTGAGGACATCACCGCATCGGCGCATCGGCGCATCCCTGCAGGTGGTTGCCGGTGCGGCCGAGCGGCCGGCTGCCGGGGTCTGACGGGTGAGGCGGGGGGCGGTGATGCTGCCGGAGAGCTCGATCCTGGGGCGGGCCGGGCGCTAGTTACTCATATACTCATATACTCATACTCAAGGCTCAGCGCCCCTCGACCTCGCGCAGCAGTCGTTCGTACACAGCCGCCGCCTCGTCCACGCGGGACAGGAAGTGTTCCCGGTCCTCGGCGGTGACCCAGCGGTCGCGCTCGACCACCCGCGCTCGGAACACCTCCACCGCGGCGAGCAGGAACCGGATGTCCTCCGCGGATCGGAACTCGCGGCCGCCCGCGACGATCCACACGGGGCTGGTCTGCGCGAAGGCGTAGCTGTCCGCCACGAGCGGTGAGGCCGGTCCGCGCGCCCGGGCCGCAATCCAGCCGCTGCCGTCGAGTTCGATGGCACTCTCCACACGGAAGCGGTCGCCCAGGTCGCGCACGTCGTGGGTCGCGGCGATCTCGCCGTTCACCAGGACCTCTACCCGATCCAGCGGGCTGTTGGTGGCCACGTCGATCTCGACCAGGCGCGCCGCGCGCACGCCGTCCTCGGCCGCCACCGCGATTTCGCTCCCGGGGAGCTGACCATCCACCGTGAGGAAGAGCAGCGGGCCGTTGGTCGCGAAGGTGCGCCGCGCCCGGATCGCGGTCAGCCACGCGTCCACCGAGAGCGGCCCGTCGAGGTGCGCGTACGTGCGGCTCGCGCCCGGCCCCGGGTCCCGCCACACGTCCGAGAAGTTGTCCGTCCCGCCGGTCGCCGCGACCCGGAAGCCCGCGTTCAGGATGCGGTAGTACATCCGCGCGTTCGCGAATTCGTCGTACCAGAAACAGATGACGTCGTAGAAGTCGCCCGAACCGAGCGCCACGTCCACCGGTATTTCCTGGGTGCCGACGCTCTCGGGGGTCTCAACCAGCCCGGTGAACGGGTGCATGAACCCGCCCGTCGCCCCCTGCGCCCGCGCCGCGTCGAGGTAGTCGGCGTTCAGGCGGTCGGCTGCGAACGGAGTGTTGGCCGCGCCGCCGATCAGCGGCGTGATGAAATCGCTCACACCCGCCAGCCCCACATGCCCGAACGCGCCGCGGAACTCCTGCGCATACAGCAGAATGTGGTCGCCGGTTGAGAGTGGGTGGGGCCGTCCGGTCAGGTCGTCCCAGCGTCCCATGAGCCGGGTCCCGTCCATGTGGATGAGGGAAATGGAGACGCGGAGATCCTCGCTGACCAGGTCGTTGAAGAAGTCCTGGTGGGTGAGTCCGTAACGGCCCTGATGGAGGTCGTGCACATGTGTGTCGCCGGCGTACCAGCTCATGGCCGGCGCATCGACAAGGCGCGTGAGTTCGAAGCGCTCCTCGCTGCGCCCACCCTCCCGCACCTCCACCGTGGCGGTAACCGGGCGGTATTCGAGGCCGCGCCGCACCGTGACCGTCACCTCGCCCGCGGGGACCTCGACCTCGAAGGCGCCGGCGGTGCGGAAGTAGTGCGTCTCGGTCGGCGACAGCACCCGGTGGAAGCCCCCGCGCGGGGCGTAGGCGCGGCCGTCCGAGGCGATCACCGTCACCCGCGCCGGGACGGGGCGCCCGCGCTCGTCGAGCACCGTGCCGCTGAGCGTGCCCATCGGCGCCGCGTGCACGCGGTCGCTCACGTCCAGCGTGCGCCACGAACTCCGCGCGCCTCCCGAGACCGCCATCACGTGGAGCTGCGTGGCCCCCTCCTCATTCGAGACGAAGGCGATCTCGCTGCCGTCCGGGCTGACGCGCGGGGTAAGCTCGTGGCTCTCGCCCCCGGTGAGCCGCAGCGGATTGCCGCCGTCCGCGCCGATCAGCACCAGGTCGTTCGACCCCGCGTCGTCGGAGACGTACACGAGACCGCTGCCGTCCGGCAGCCAGTCCGGCCGCGCCCGCCAGGCAGTCTCCTCCGTGCGCACCAGCACCGGCACGTTGCCGCCGGGTCCCCGCGTCCAGATTCCACCCGTCCCCGTCATGCCGGGCGCCGGGGCCATGTAGGCGACAGCCCCCTGCGGCGAGACCCGCGCCTGGTACTGGCTCCCCGGCCCGGTGAAGACCTCCTCCCGCGCACCCGTCGCGACCTCCACCCGATGCACGTCCATCCCCCGTCCCATCGTGGTGAAATGGACGAAGCGGCCATCGGGGCTCCAAGCCGGCTGCACGTCGACCCCGCCGCCCTCCACCAGCGGCACGACTGCGCCGCCCTCCACTTCGAGCAGCGCGATGTCGAGTCCCGCTCCAGTCTCCACCGTCATCGCGATCCGCGACCCGTCGGGGCTCCAACTGGGCTCGAAGTGGTACCGGGGCCCTTGCGTCAGCTGCTCCGCCGTGCCGCCGCGCGCGGGGATCCGCCAGATGTCGCCCGCCATGGCGAATGCGATCCAGCGCCCGTCGGGCGACCACGTCGGGCTCATGGGGCCCGTGCTGACCGGCGGCAGCATGTGCAGCTCGCCGCGGATGTTGCCCATCAGGCTCGGGTAGCGCAGCACCCCGGCCCGATCCTGCGCCGTAGCGCCCCCGGCCGCAAGGACTGCGAAGGCGGTGTGCGCCACGAACATCAGCGCTCGCGGGAGAGCCGCGGCAGAACGTGCGGTCGTGTGCATTCGGATCCTCCCTACATGCGTCCGTGCGCCTGCGGTTGGACGAGAGTGACCCCGCACGCCGCTGCCGCGTCGCACAGTCGACGGTCGAGCGAGGCAAGAGGCATTGATCGGCGCATGGCGGTCTCGACATAGGCGGAGTCGTACACCGACAGCCCCTGTTTCCTGGCCAGATCAAGGACGACGCGGTCGTCGTGGTCGTGGTCGCGCGAAATGCGCATCGCCCGCAGGTCCGTGAGCCTTGCGCGGCTGTAGCCTGCATCGATGCGGCCGAGTCGTTCGTTGGTGACCAGCGCGTTGCGGACTTCGTACCACCAGATGCCCGGGACCACCGCCCCATGCTCCACCGTCAGCTGCATTGCCCTGTCCGCCAGCGGGTGCTCTTCGTCGGCCAGACACCAGCAAAGCGCGACGGATGCGTCGATGACCAGGGGCGTCAATACCGATGTCCTTCGTGGACGGTTGCCACCAGCTCCTCGATGGACACCCTTTCCGGCAAACGACGACGGCTTTCCCTCATGCGGCGAGCTGCCTCCCGGGCGCGGGAACGGTCGTCCTGCTCCACCGGCACGAGTCGAGCGATCGGACGGCCGTGCCGCGTAATGGTCACGCTCTCTCCGCCCATGACCCGTCGGAGCAGCCGGGGCAGGTGGGTCTTGGCCTCGTAGGCGCCAACGCTTTCCAAAGGGCACTCCTTTCGACTGGACGATACGACCAGTCTAATCGAGAAGCCCTGGGTCCGCCAAGGGGAGGCGGGTCCCGGTCGCCACCGGTTTGCCCGAAGACCGCGCCGGGCCCAAGATGGACGCAGGCCGGATCGCTGATTTCAACGAAGGGAACGGAGCCATGAAGAGACGCTGGATCGGATGCATTTCAAGCCTCGTGGTGATGGCGGCGGTCACTCCCGCAGGCGCGCAGGATGTGGACTACCATCGTGCGGAGATGCTGCTGGGGTGGCATACGTCGCCCTTGATTTCAGGAACTCCGGTCACCCCGAACTGGATCAACGATACGGACCGCTTCTGGTACCGCAACAACACCGGCTCAGGCCACGAGTTCACCTTCGTCGACCCGGCGGCCAATGTGAAGCGGCCGCTCTTCGACCACGCGCGGCTGGCGGCGGCGCTCTCGGTGGCGGCGGACACGAGCTACGTGCCCGGCAAGCTGCCCTTCGACGACTTCGAGTTCGTGGACGGCGACGTGGGGCAGATCGCGTTCGAGACCGGTGCGCGGCGATTCGAGTGCGATCTGGGCGAATACATGTGCCAGGTGGGGGACACGCTTCCCGACGACACCCCCTTCGTCGAGTCGCCGGACGAGCGCTGGGAGGCGTTCGTCATGGACCACAACCTGTACATCCGGCCGGCGGCGGGCGGCGACACCATCCAGCTCACGACCGACGGCGAGGAGTTCAACGGCTACGGCCTCGCCTACCCGCGCCCGAACGACATCAGGAACAGTCGGGTGCGGCGGCCCGACGTGTACTGGTCGCCCGATTCGCGCAGGATTCTCGTGCAGCGGATGGACCAGCGCGACGTCGAGCATCACCACTACGTGTCGTACACGCCGCAGCGCACGGTCCACTACTCCCAGCCCTACGCGCTGCCGGGGGATTCGATCGTGCCGCTGCCGGCCTTCCACATCCTCGATGTGGGCGAGACGCTGACCGCGGCCGCGGCGGGGGGATCCGGCGGCAATGGGACCGGGTCCGACGGTGACGGCTCCGCGGGGACTGCGGGCGACGCGGCATCCGGAGGCGCACGCGCACTGCCGGAGGTCGGCAACATCCGCGTCGTCCTCGAGCCCCGGCCCAACCGGCTCTATCTGGGCGGCTCCCAGGTCGACTCGCTCTGGTCGGCGGACTCGCGCTTCGCCTATATGCACTGGGAGACGCGCGCGTCGAAGAGCAACCATCTTGCCGAGGTGGACGCGGCCACCGGCGACTTCCGCATCATCGCCGGCGACGAATCGCGCACCTGGGTCGAGACAGCGCAGCGCAATCCCACCTCGTGGTTCGTCTCCGAGTCCACCGACGACGCATTCTGGTGGTCGGAGCGCGACGGATGGGCCCATATCTGGCGCTTCTCCAAGGACGGGACGGTGAAGAACCAGGTCACGTCGGGTCCCTGGGCGGTCGGGGCGATCTGGCACGTCGACGAGGCCAACCAGCGCCTCTACTTCACCGCGTACGGGCGGGAGGAGGGGATTCCGTACTATGGCCGCCTCTACCGGGTCGGTTACGACGGCAGCGGCCTGACGACGATCGCGGGCGAGGTGGGGAACCACGCGGTCAACGTGTCACCGAGCGGCCGCTTCGTGGTCGACACTTACTCGACGATAGGCGATCCGCCGGTCACGCTGCTGCGCAACCTCGCAACAGGCAACGTGGTCCGCACCCTCGAGGAAGCCGACATCACCCGCCTGGAAGAGGTCGGATGGCGCGCCCCCGAGGTCTTCTCGGTCAAGGCGCGCGACGGCGTGACGGACATCTACGGGATCATCTATCTCCCGGACGACCTCGACGAGTCGGGGAGTTATCCGGTCATCGACCACATCTACCCGGGTCCGCAGGTCGGCAGCGTGGGTTCGTGGACCTTCAAGTCCGGTGGCGAGGATTTCTCGCTGGCGAAGCTGGGGTTCGTGGTGATTCAGCTCGACCACATGGGCACGCCCCACCGCTCCAAGGCGTTTCACGACATCTACTACGGCGACTTCAACGATAACGGCCTTCCCGATCACGTCACCGCGATCAAGCAGCTGGCCGCTCGCTATCCCTTCATGGATCTCGATCGGGTAGGCATCTACGGGCATTCCGGTGGCGGCTTCGCGTCCACCGACGCCATGGTGCGCTTCCCGGACTTCTTCAAGGTGGCCGTGTCGGGGGCGGGGAACCACGACAACGCCAGCTACAACATCTACTGGGCCGAGAAGTACCAGGGACTGCTCGTGGCCGATTCGGCCAGCGGCACCACCAACTTCACCGACGAGGCCAACAAGACCCACGTCGCCAACCTGAAGGGCAAGCTGCTGCTGATGCACGGCGACATGGACGACAACGTGCACCCTGCAATGACCGTCCAGCTGATCGACGAACTGACCAAGGCGAACAAGGACTACGACCTGGTGTGGGCGCCGGACAGGGCCCACGGGCTGAACGAGCCGTACTTCATCCGGCGGAGGTGGGACTACTTCGTGGAGCACCTGCTGGGGGCCGAGCCGCCGAAGGAGTACGAGATCACGCGACCTGTAAGCTAAAATTTACAGATTGACAACCCGAGTTTACATGCTGGTGTGACTTGGGCGTGCCAGGCGACACACTTCGCCTCGCTGCTCTCGCTGCTCGCGGAGGTGTGCCTGCGGATTTAGGGAGGTGTTCAAGCCTCCCCCCGGCCCGGTAACGTGCACCTATCCTAAGAAATTAGTTGACATCGGGAACAAATCGCCCCACTCTCTACTAACAATATAGGAGCACGGGGCACCGGCCTCTCCGGGAGTGCCGAAGAAAAGCCCTTTTTGACATTGAGCGCGGGCGATGACCCGCAAGGAGATTGGGAAAGTGGAGAAAACGCTGACTACACGGGAGATGGACGTCATGTCCGTGCTGTGGGAGCTGGGTTCGGCCACCGTGGCCGAGGTCAACGAGCGGCTGGAGGACGACCTCGCCTACAACACCGTCCTGACCATCCTCCGGATCCTGGAGTCGAAGGGTCTGGCGGGCCACACCAAGGAAGGGCGGGCCCACCACTACCATCCTCTCCTCGCGCGGGAGGAGGCGGGCCGGTCGGTGCTGGGCCGCCTCAGGGACAAGGTGTTTTCGGGCTCGGCCGAGCTCCTGGTCGCCCAACTCGTATCCGATGAACAGCTGTCGCCGGCCGCGGTGAGGAGGCTCCGCAAGCTGCTGGACCAGCGCCTGGAAGGGGAGAAAGAGAAATGATCGCTGCATGGATGCTCTGGTCGGTCGGAGCGGGTCTGTTGTTCGTTCTGGCGGGACTGGCCACCGAAAGGCTGCTCAAGCGCCGCCGCCGCTGGGTGTGGGTCGCTGCTGGAATCGGCACGGTCGCGCTTCCCGCAATCCGCATGATGTCGAGCGGCGGGGGCGCGGAGGGCGGCGTCCTGCCCGTGGCGCCGATCCTGCTCGACCCGGTGACGATGACGGTGGCGTCGGACTCGACCCTCCACTCCCTCGACGACACCCTGCTCCTGGCGTGGGTGTTGCTTTCGGCGATTCTGCTCGTAGCGGCGCTCATGGGCGGCGTGCGGTTCCTCCGTCGCCGCGCCTCCTGGGAGGCGGGGAACCTGCTCGGGCGCGATGTCCTGTGGTCGCGCGATACGGGACCGGCGGTGGTCGGCCTCTTCGGGTCGTGCGTCGTCCTCCCGACCTGGGTCCAGGCCGCCGGCGCCGCACGCCAGGAGCTGATCCTGGCCCACGAGGAGGAACACCTGCGGGCGCGCGACGTCCACCTCCGCTTCCTCTTCGGCGCGCTGCTCCTCGCCTTTGCATGGAACCCGGCGATCTGGCTGCAGTTTCGGCGGCTGAACCTGGCCATCGAACTGGACTGCGACCAGCGCGTCATGGACCGCTTGCCGGACCACCGCCGGCTCTACGGGGACCTGCTTCTCAGGGTCGGGTCGGGCGCCGGCGCCCTGCCGGGGATCGCGGTGACCGCGCTGGCCGAGCAGCGGTCGCTGCTGGAGCGGCGAATCCGGCAACTGCTCAGCAAGGCGCCCGAGGTGCGGATGGCGCAGGCGGCGTTTCTGGTGTTCGGGGCGATCCTGGTGATCGGTGTGGCCTTGTCGATTCCGGGGATTACGGGGGAGGGGCCGGCGAACGTGGACGGGTCGGCGGAAATCGGCGAATCCGAAGTAGTTGTACCTCCAGCGGAGTCACCAGCTCTCATGTCCAGTCCTATCTTCACTCCGTACACCGTCAGGCCCGACTACGTCAACGCGGCAGAGGTCCATGAGGCGCTCGCGCGCGAGTACCCCCCGCTGCTCCGCGATGCGGGGATCGGTGGGACCGTGATCGTGTGGTTCTTCATCGACGAGGAGGGCGTGGTTCGTAATCAGCTCGTCCAGCGAAGTTCGGGTCACGAGGCGCTGGATCAGGCCGCGCTCAGGGTGGCACCCGTTTTCAGATTCACCCCCGCGCTGAATCGGGACCAGGCAGTGCCGGTATGGGTACAGCTGCCGATCACGTTCACAACTGGTGGCGGGGCGGAAGGGGTTGCCGCAACCGGTGTTGAGCTCAGTGACGAAGAGGTGGCGCAGCGGCGAGCGACCCGGGAGGAAGCCTTGAGGAGGGCTGCGGAGATCATCAGAAGTCGCATCGACGAGTTCGGGGTGGCCGAGAGCGAAATCTCGGCAATCTCGGCGGCACCCGTCTTCACCCCCTACACCAAGAAACCCGACTACAACAACGCGGCCGAGATTCGCCGGGCTATGGAAAGGGAATACCCGCCGCTCCTGCGCGATGCCGGAATCGGTGGCACCACGGTCGTCTGGTTCTTCATCGACGAGAATGGTGTCGTGAGGAACCAGACGATTCAGGCGAGCTCCGGCAACGAAGCGCTGGATGAGGCGGCGCTGCGGGTGGCGCCGGTGTTCGAGTTTACACCGGCGGAAAACCGGGGTGAACCGGTGCCCGCCTGGGTGCAGTTGCCGATCACGTTCACGACGAGATAGTGCCCGGGAGGTAAGGCAGGTCAGCTGCCTGCAAGGCGTTCACCTTCGTTGGCAAGGGTCGGGATGATACCGGGGCGTCCCGGGCAGCCATTCCCGGATCGCGGGTGCGAGACCATTTTTCGGCATGCCCGCATCCGCGAAGGCGCTCGGAGCGCCCCTGACCTTTGCACCTCATCTCAAGGACTATCTCTGGGGAGGCCGCGAGCTGGAGCGGCTCTTCGGCCGTGAGCTCCCGGAGGGGGTGATCGCCGAGAGCTGGGAGATATCCGGCCACCCGGCGGGGGCGTCCGTGGTGGATTCGGGTCCGCTGGCCGGCCGGGACTTGCCTGGCCTCGTCGCCGAGTACGGGGTCGAGCTTGTGGGGCGGCGTGGGAAACAGGCCGTTGCCCGCGGGGAGTTCCCCCTGCTGATCAAGCTGCTCGACGCGAGTCATGCGCTGTCCGTCCAGGTGCACCCGGACGACGACTATGCAGCCGCTCACGGCCTGGCCGACCCCGGGAAGACCGAGATGTGGTACATCGTTCACGCCGGACCGGGGGCGCGGATCATCCACGGGCTCAGGGGCGGGACCGGTCGGGGGGCGTTCGAGCGGGCCGTCGCGGCGGGCCGGGTGCAGGATTGCCTGAATCGCGTGCGGGTCCAGCGGGGCGACGCCATCCTGGTGCCTGCCGGGACTGTCCACGGCATCCTGTCCGGGATCGTTCTGGTCGAGATTCAGCAGTGTTCGGATACGACCTACCGGCTCTACGACTGGGACCGCCCCGGGGCGGACGGGGAGCCCAGGGAACTGCACATCGAGCAGGCGATGGAGGCCATCCACTTCCGTCGCTCCCGGCCCGTGCCGGAAACGCCGCTGCTCGCCGCCGCGGGCGGGGGCGTCCGCAGGGAGGTCCTCACCGAATGCGCGCACTTCGCGGTGGAGCGCATCACGATCGATGCGGGGTGCCGCTTCGAGTCGGTGCTGAACGGCGAGACCTTCGAGGTGTGGGGGCTGCTGTCGGGGACCGCTGCAGTCGCGTCGGCCGCGGACCGGCCGCTGGCATTGGAGGCGGGGCGATTCATCCTGCTGCCAGCCGCCATTGGGGTGTTCGGGTGTTGGGCCGCAACGGATGTGGTGGCGTTGCGCACGTACCTGCCCTGATCGCGCGCCGGCCTGTGCCGGTCGCGCCAAGTGCCCCGCCAGGGACTCGAACCCCGAACCTGCCGATTAAGAGTCGGATGCTCTACCAGTTGAGCTAGCAGGGCGAAAAAAGGGACTCAAGTATACCGTCGCGGTGCCCGTTGCGACACCCTCAGGCGCGTGGATTCTGGCGCGTGGATTCGCCTCAACGGGCCCCGCAGGCAGAGGCTTCCGGGTGGGCGGTCCATTCCTCGAAGCTCTCTCCGCCCGCCGGGAGCTCGACGGCGGCCGATTCTCCCGGGGCGAGATCCCGGCGCGCTGTCGGGCCGAGTTCGGGGCCGGGCCGGAGGTGCACCTCGACCCGCACGGCGCACACCGTGGCTTCGGTCGTGTTCTCGGCGGTTCCCACGAAGGCGTCGCGCTCCGCGTCGAAGGTGAGCCGCAGCCGGATTCCGCGCCGCGTCGCGTCCCAGCTCTGCGTGCGGCCCAGATATTCGCCGGATTCCTCGCCCTCTTCGCCGTGCCCGTCGCCGCCGTGCTCCCCGCCTTCGCCGTGCTCCCCGCCTTCGCCGTGCTCGCCGCCTTCGCCGTGCTCGCCGCCTTCGCCGTGCTCGCCGCCTTCGCCACCAACGCCGTGTTCACCCCGTTCTGCACGCCCGCCATGTTCGTCGGCGTCGCCGTGCTCGCCACGCTCACCTTCCTCGCCGTGCTCCCCGCCTTCGTCAAGGTCGCCGGCTTCGCGGCCTCCTACGCCTTCATCGGCCTCGCCGCCCTCATCTCCCTCAACTTCACCACCGCGCTCGCCGGCCTCCATCGCGCTCGGTTCCGCGCCTTGTTCGCCTTCGGCGGCCATGGCCTGCGCGGGGGACTCCTCCTCGGCGCCTGCCTCCGCGCCCTCGGCCGAACCGGATTCGACTCCGCCGCGGCAGGCAACGACCGCGAACAGGGCGAAGGCCAGCAGGGCTGACGCTGTCGATCCGGAAGTGGGGATTCTCATGGGCTGCCTCGCTGTACGTCAGGTGTCGGGACCCGGCATCCGCACCGGGGGCCCGCCCGGGCGCGGGTGTTAGGCAGCAAGCTACACCCGCGCCCGGTACGCAGCCAGCGACTACCGGCCGCGATCCCGCTGTCCTCCCCGCCCGCGGCCGCGGTCGAACCTCCGGTCACCCCGCCAGCCCCGCTGTCCCCCGATCCGGGACCGGTCGCGCATGCCGCGCTGGCGCCACATCGCCCGGCGGTTCATGCCCCGGAGCTCCTCCTGCTGCTCGTCGGTGAGGATATCGCCCAGACGGTCGCGCACGGACTCGCCCGTGGCCCGCGCCGCGCTCAGGCGCTCGGCAAGGACCTCGCGCACGGCCTCCGGCTCGCGAATCCCGGCCGCCACCTCCGATCGGAGCGCCAGCATCGCCGTGGTCTGCGCGGTGCGCTGTTCGAGCATTTCGACGCGGATCGCTTCGAGCTGCGCGCGCTGGTCGGCGGTGAGTTCGAGTTCGTCGGCAAGGCGGATGCTCCGCTCCACCGCGCCGCCCCCGACCGCCCCGCGGCCTGCCGGACCCTGGCGCTGCGCCTGAAGTCCGGTTGTGGTCGCGACCATCGCCAGGGCCAGTGTCAGGCCGGCGCTTGCAAGAGTGTATTTTCCAGATACCGTATTCATCGATTTTCTCCGTTACCTTGTGAGTGAAATGAGTGCGCTGACGGGCAACGTCGCTTAGCTTTGCCCGTTCCATACCGCTGACAGGCGGCGGCCGTGTTGCGTTAGGGAGTCCATATGTTCTTCAGGCAGATCGTCGATCCGAAGCTGGCCCAGCACGCCTATCTGGTGGGGTGCCAGCGTACCCGGCAGGCGATCATCATCGACCCGGAGCGCGATGTCGACCGCTACGTGGCGATGGCGCGCCGGGAGGGACTGCGCATCGTTGCGGCGGCGGAGACCCATATTCACGCCGACTTCCTCTCGGGTTGCCTGGAACTGGTGGAGTGGTACGGTTGCCGCGCCTTCCTGTCGGCCGAAGGCGGCGCGGAGTGGCAGTACGGATGGGCTGCGGGGCGCGAGTCGGTCACGCTGCTGCGCCACGGCGACCACTTCAGCGTGGGCGGGATCGATTTCGAGGCGATCCACACGCCGGGCCACACCCCCGAGCACATCAGCTTCCTGATCACCGACCGGGGCGCGGGTGCCACCGAGCCGATGGGCATGGCGTCGGGCGACTTCATCTTCGTCGGAGACCTGGGCCGCCCCGACCTCCTGGAATCGGCCGCGGGGCACGCGGGGGCGATGGAGCCTTCGGCCCGGCGACTGTACGGCTCCGCGCGCGAGGTGTTCGAGCTGCCCGACTACCTGCGCATCTGGCCGGGACACGGCGCGGGGAGCGCCTGCGGCAAGGCGCTGGGGGCCGTCCCCGACACCACCGCCGGGTACGAGAAGCGCTTCAGCCCGGCCCTGGCGGCGGTGCAGGCGGGCGAGGACGCCTTCGTCGAGTACATCCTCGAGGGCCAGCCGGAACCTCCGCTCTACTTCGGCCGGATGAAGGAGGAGAACCGGCGCGGCCCCGCGGTGCTCGGGCCGCTGCCCCGGCCGCGGCGCATGTCGGGGGGCGATCTGGCGGCGGTTTCCAGGAATCCGGCAACAGTCGTCATCGACACCCGGGCCGACCGCCTGGGCTACTACGCCGAGCACGTGCGCGGCTCGATCTACGCGCCCCTGAACACGTCGTTCCCCACCATTGCAGGCTGCTACGTCGACCCGGCCTGCGACATCGTGCTCGTCTGCGGCGAGTCCGAGGTGGAGGAGGCGGTGCGCGATCTGGTGCGTATCGGGCTGGATCGGGTGATGGGATGGGCGCCGGCCATGGAACTGGAGGCGTTTCGCGACGCCGGCGGCGAGACGGCCGGGATCGAGGTGGTCGATTTCGACGCGGTCGAGGTGCGGCGCACCGGTCCGGACACACTGGTGCTCGACGTCCGGCGCGCCACGGAGTTTGCGGAAGCGTGCATCGAGGGCGCCTGCAACATCGCGCACACCCGCCTGGCCGCCCGCCTCGGCGAGCTCCCCCGGGACCGGGAGCTGATGGTGCACTGCCTGAGCGGCGCGCGCGCATCGGCCGCGGCGTCGCTGCTCGAGCGGGAGGGATTCAGGGTCGCCGCCGTCAACGACATCTTCCGCGGGGCGTACGCGCATGTGTGACTGGACGCGTCGGCAGGCATGACCGCGCAATCGGCGAGACGCGCGCGCATCGGGGCCGCCGCCTTTTGTCGCGTGGCGGTCGCTCTGCCCGCCCTTGCCGCCGCCCTCGCGCTGCCGCCCCCGTTCGGCACGGTCGCCGCCCAATCCCGCGACACCGAGGAGGGGCGCCGCCTGATCATGGAGCGCATGATCGAGGAGATTCGCGAGGACCACCCCGATGTCGCGACGATCTCCGCCGCGACGCTCCGCGAAGCGCTCCCGAGCGGCGACTTCGTTCTGGTGGACGTGCGGACCGAGCGGGAGCGCCGCGTCTCCATGCTGCCCGGGGCGATTCCGGCCGGCGAATTCGAGCGGCGCCTCGCCGAACTGGCTGGCCGCACCGTGGTGGTGTACTGCACGATCGGGGCCCGCAGTTCGGCGTACGCGCGCGAGATGGGCAGACGCGGGGTCGACGTGCGGAACCTCGAAGGCAGCGTCCTCGCGTGGACGCACGCCGGAGGGCCGCTGGTTCACGACGGTGTGCCCACCAGGCGGCTGCATGTGTATGGCCGTCGCTGGAATCTGGCCGCCGACGGTTACGAAACGGTCTGGTAGCGGTCCGCGAGGGGCTGCGGCTGCCATGGGCCAACGTGCGTGCCTGCGATACCCCGCCGGACGGCTCCGCCCGGCGCTGGGGTCGATAGCGATTCTGCTCGCGAGCGTGTCGGCGGCCGGTGGCCAGTCGGCTCAGGCGCCATGGTCGAGCTCCAGCGAATTCAGCTTCGTGCAGACCGGGGGGAACGCCGAGTCGGCTACGTTCGGCGTCGCCACCACGGTTACCCGCGCCTGGGAGCGCACGGAGATAAAGATCGAGGCGGGCGGCATCCGGACGCGCTCGACGCGCTACAGCCGCATCGCGGTGGGCACCGAGGCCGACTTCCGCGTCGACGAGACCTCCGACAGCGACATCTCGGCGGAGAACTACAACGCCCGCATGCGCGTCGACCGCAGGTTCTCGGACCGCACATCGGTGTTCGTCCAGTCGGGGTGGACGCGCAACACCTTCTCCGGCATCCGGCACCGCCTGGTCAATGTGCTGGGGGTCTCCACCCGCTGGACCGCCACCGAGACCCAGCGGATCCGCACCGCATACGGATTCACGCACACGATCCAGCAGGATGTCGTGCCTGATCCGGAGCGGGACGGCCGATTTCTGGGACTGCGGCTGTCGACGGAGTACTGGCGCCAGATAACCGGGAACGCGGAATGGACGAGCAATCTCGTGATGGATGGCAATGGAGACGACCCTTCGGACCTGCGCGCGGACTGGACCAACGCGCTGAGCGTGTCCATGAACGAACACCTCGGGCTCAAGACGTCGTTTCGTACGACCTTCGACAATGAACCGGCACTTGCACGGATACCCCTGGTCTCCACCGGCGGCGAAGAGGCGGGAAACGTCCTGGTCCCGCGGAAGGAGTTCGATCGTGTGTTTACGGTAGCTCTGGTGGTGAGCTTCTAGACGGCCGCCTGGCTGCCCGGCATGCCCTCGGCCCGGAAGCGTCGCCGCTCGCAGGCCGGGGGGATGCTGTCCGCGGGCTGCGCTAGTCGGGCGGAGGGGGCGGTGACGGCTCCCGCGGCCGCCTCGTCCATTCCGCGCGCAGGCCGAAATCCTCACCCTCCACGTAGGGCTCTCCGAAGCGGAGGATGGTGGTCACGGGCGGCAGGCCCGGTGGGATCACCACGATGTAGAGGCGGTCGTACTCCAGGTCGTGGATGGGCATCGACGGATCGCCGCCCAGGGTCTCGACGAGCATCGGGGTGGTGTTGCTGTGGCCCACCACGAGGTGGCGTCCCGGAGTCGCCTTGAGACTTGCCGCGAACGCCGCCAGATCGCCGGCATCGTAGATCGAGGGTTCGATGCCCGCATCCCTGGCGATGGGGCGCGCGGTCTCCCGGGTCCGCTTCCAGTCGGTGGTATGGATGTAGCTCAGGTCGGATTCGGCCAACAGCTGCCGCAGGTCCTGGACACGAATCTGTCCGGCGAGCGACAGAGGTGGATCGTCCGTCTCGTCGATGGCCTTCTCCGCGTGCCGGACGAGGTAGACCACAACAGCTTCCGGGGCCTGGGGCGTTGCTCCCGGGACGTCTTGAACAGGCAGCGCCGAGGCGGGGGAGTGCGATGGCACGCTCAGGATCAGCGCAACCAGGGCGGCGATCAGTCCGGAGTCGAGATGCTTCCGGATTGGGCGGGGCTGGGCAATCACGATTCCGTTACTCCCTCTTCGCGGCCACGTAACCCGATGTCGCGCAAACGACCAGGCATCGCTGATCTTTCTGTTGAAAATCTATATGTTCTGTTGGCGTTCAGCCACTTAGGTGTATTGAGTAAACAAATGTTTACCGTGGTGGCATCGGAACCGCCCCCGGGTCGGGACCCGGTGTCGACCAGACGCCGGCGCATCCGGCCCGGGAGGATTCGGCGCCGGGGGCTGGCCCCGCCCGAAGGATCGGTTGCAACTTGGTAGCGCGTCCAGGAGGACGGGCTGAGGGATCGCCGGCGGGAGCCCGAGGGCTTGCCGGCCGGAGGAAAGTCCGAGCTCCGCAAGGCAGGATGCCGGGTAACACCCGGGCGCCGCGAGGCGACGGAAAGTGCCGCAGAGAGCAGACCGCCGATGGTTCCCCCAGCCGGGGAATACAGGCAAGGGTGAAAGGGTGCGGTAAGAGCGCACCGGGCCGCTGGCAACAGGGGTCGCATGGCAAACCCCATCCGGAGCAAGGCCAAATAGGGGACGAGGGACCGCCTGTCCCGTCCGAGTCCCGGGTAGGCCGCACGAGGTCCGGAGCGATCCGGACCCCAGATAAATGATCCCAGCCCGCCCCGGCGGGAGACAGAACTCGGCTTATGACGCCCGTCCTCCTGGCGCTTCGCCGAGTGCGGCGTCAGCGCCGCCGGGCCGGCCACTCTCGATCCCGTGCGAACGGCCCGGAGGACGGGGTTGACCGGGAATCGCCCGCGGCGGATCATTACTGCATCTTGCGCCCGTAGCTCAGCTGGATAGAGCGCTGCCCTCCGGAGGCAGAGGCCAGAGGTTCGAATCCTCTCGGGCGTATTCGGCCATCTGCGGCTCCCGAGGATCCTCACCCCTGGATCGCTCACGAGGATGCCTTGGCCTTCCCCGGCGAATCCGGATGGGACGGGGATCTGCGAAGCCGGACCGGCTTCCTGGCGCGAACCCGCAGGTTCAGCGACTCGACGAAGATCGAGAAACCCATGGCGAAGTAAATGTAACCCTTCGGGATGTGCTGGCCGAAGCCCTCGGCCACCAGCGTCATGCCGAGCAGGAGCAGGAAGCTCAGGGCGAGCATCTTCACGGTGGGGTGGTCGTTGACGAACGCCGACACGCGGGCCGCCGAGGCCAACATCACCACAATGGCAAGCACGATTGCGATCGCCATGACCATGAAGTCCTCGGCCAACCCGACCGCGGTGATCACCGAGTCCAGCGAAAACACCATGTCCATCACGGCGATCTGCGCGAGCACGGCGCCGTAGCTCGCCGCGGTGGCCTTGCCGCCGCCCTCGTCGTCGCCCTCCAGGCGGTGATGGATCTCGCGGGTCGCCTTGGCGAGCAGGAACAGCCCACCTCCGATCAGAATGAGGTCGCGTCCCGACAGCCCGTGGCCCAGCACGCTGAAAAGTGGCGCCGTGAGCCTCATGATGACCGAGATCATGCCGAGGAGGGCGAGCCGGGTCACCATCGCCAGGATCAGGCCGTTTCTCCTGGCCGCCGGCTGCTGCTCGGGAGGCAGCTTGTCGGCGAGAATGGATATGAAGATGATGTTGTCGATCCCGAGGACGATTTCCAGAATCGCCAGGGTCGCAAGAGCGACCCATGCTTCGGGACTCGAAATCCATTCCATATGGTGTCACCGATTCCAGGGGGCGTGCCGCCTTCCCGGGCTGGCAGCCGTTCCCGGGGTGCGCGCTCTTGGGTCTCTGGAAGATATATAAATTCCTGACGTTCGTGGGATATCCCGCGGGTAGCGGAAAGTGCTCCGGAAAGACGAGGCCGGGGCCTCAAGTCAAAGGGAGAGGCGCACATGGGCATTACGGTCGAGTCTCTGATCGAGCGCTGGGACGGATTGGGCGTGGTCACATCCCATCACGCGGCTACGGGCACCTGGATCTTCGTGGCGCTGCACGACGCCACGTTGGGACGGCCGACCGGCGGCTGTCGGCTGAAGAGCTACGAGTCGCCCGCGTTGGCGTTGCGCGATGCGATGCGGCTGGCGGAGGGAATGACCTGCAAGTGGGCCGCGATGGGGTACGGATACGGGGGAGGCAAGTCGGTGCTGGCCGTGCCCGGACCGCTTGAGGGAGAGGCGCGGAGGAGCCTCTTCAGGCACTTCGCACGCCTGCTGAACGGCCTGAATGGTGCCTACGGCGTGGGAGAAGACCTGGGGACCACCCTCGCGGACATGTCGTTCCTGGCGACGCTCACTCCGCATGTGGCAGGGACGTCCGAGGGGAGACAGCCGCCCGATCCCAGCCCGTTCACGGCGGTCGGTGTGCACGCCGGCATGCTCGCCTGCGTCGAACACCTGTTCGGCAGCGACAGCCTGGCGGGAAGGACGGTTCTGGTCGAGGGCGTCGGACAGGTCGGGAGGCCGCTGGCGCTGCTCCTCGCCCGCGCGGGCGCGTCGGTCATCACCTCGGATGTGGACGAGAGCCGCGCTCGCGCGGTTGCCGGCGAGTGCGGGGGGATCGCGATCGATCCGCAGGATGTCCCGGACACCGCATGCGACATCTATGCGCCATGCGCGGTTGGTGCCACCGTGAACGCCACCACGATCCCCAGACTGCGCTGCCGGATCATCGCAGGCTCCGCCAACAACCAGCTCGAGACGCCCGAAGATGCGGACCGCCTCCACGAACGAGGCATCCTTTACGCGCCTGATTACGTCGTAAACGGTGGCGGGGCGATGGCCTTCGGATTGATGGAAGAAGGGATCGGAGAGGTGGAGGAACTGAAGACCGGCGTGCAGCGCATACGCCGGTCGCTCGATGGCATCTTTCGGGAAGCGGACGCAGCCCGTACCTCTCCGGTGGTCGCCGCTGACAGGATTGCACGGAGGGCCCTCGCGCGCGAGTGACCCGTTGACCGGTCCGGCCGGGCGCGACGACATTCCCTTACCACAACCGACAACAGCACAGGAGACGCCTCCATGCGGACCTTGGGCAGACTCTTTTCCGCGCTGGCGGTGCTGGTTGCGCTGGCCCCGGCGGCTCTCCAGAGCCAGGGAACCGGGACCGGACCTGGCCAGACGACCTTCCTGAACGCTGTCGGGGAACACTTCAACATCGCCCCGCGTGAAGTCGCGGTCCTCTCGAGGTGGAAGCTTTCCGAAGGCGAGATTCCGGTGGTTCTTTTTCTGGCCGAGCGGGCCGGGGTTTCGCCCGATGTAGTCGTGGTGCAGCGGAGGCGGGGACAGAGCTGGATGGAGATCGCGGCAGCATACTCGGTCCATGCTGGGGATTTCCACGTTCAGATCGATGGACCCGCCGGGACACTGGATGCGGCGTCCGATCGCTTCAGCGGCCGCGCGGCCTCCGAGTGGCGCAACATCCCGCTTACCGACGAAGAGGTCGTGGGCCTCGTCAACGTGCGGTTCCTTTCCCGGTTCCTGGGTGTGCCGCCCACGCGGGTCGCGCAGGAGCTCGGCGGCGCCGGAGGCATCATCGGCGTGTTCCAGCGCCTTCGAGGTGGCGGACCTTGAGTGAACTGCCGGGGGTTTCGCAATGAGCGGGCCCCGGTATCAACCGCTTGGCTCCTTTGTCGAGTACCCGCGCGAGGAGATGGTCCGCCGGGCCCGCAGCTTTCGCAGGGAGCTCGCCAGACGGCGGACCGTGCGCGAATTCAGCGACCGCCCCGTCGCCCCGGAGGTGATCCGGGAGTGCCTGCGAGCCGCCGGAACGGCACCCAACGGGGCGAACCACCAGCCCTGGCACTTCGCCGTCGTGTCCGATCCCGAGATAAAGCGGCGGATCCGGATCGCGGCCGAAATCGAGGAGCGGGAGTTCTACCGGGGAGGTGCGCCCCGGGAATGGCTGGACGCTCTCGCGGCGCTGGGTACGGACGAGCACAAGCCATTTCTCGAGACCGCACCCTGTCTCATCGCGATCTTCGCCGAGCGTTACCAACTGCTTGGCGACGGGCGAAAGGTCAAGAACTACTACGTTCAGGAGAGCGTCGGGATCGCGACAGGGATGCTCATCACCGGCCTTCACCACGCGGGGCTCGCGACGCTCACGCACACACCGTCTCCCATGGGATTCCTCAACGAGATCCTGGGCCGGCCCGCCAACGAACGCCCCTTCCTCATTCTGGTCGTGGGATACCCGGCCGCAGATGCGCGCGTGCCGCAAATCACCAAGAAACCCCTGGAGGAGATCGCGAGCTTCTTGTAATCGGCGGTCATTCCCGCGAGGTTAAAGGGTTGAGGAGTGGCGGCGCGGGCAAGCCTCCGGCGCGGTCGCTCCTCCTTCGCATGCACGTCATTGCAGTTGAGGTCACTCGATGGGCGTAGACCTGGCGCCACAGACTTCACCCGAAGCCATCCGCAAGTTCACCCGGGCGTTGCTGAGGGATCTGATGGCGATGGAGCGGATCCTGTCCGAAGGACTGATCGAGTCCGGCATACGCCGTTTCGGGGCCGAGCAGGAGATGTTCCTCGTCAACGAGGCATACAGGCCGGCTCCCGTGTCGATCGAAGTACTCGAGGAGCTGGACGACGAGCCGTTCACCACCGAACTCGCCCGCTTCAACCTCGAGGCCAACCTGTCGCCGCGGGTGCTGGAAGGCTCCGCGTTCTCGGACATGCAGGCGGAACTCGATGGCTATGTCGAGCGGGTCAGGCAGGCGGCCCGCCTGCACGATTCGGAAGTGGTCCTCACCGGGATCCTTCCCACGCTGACCAAGTCCGATCTTTCGCTCGACAACATCACGCCCCGTGCCCGCTACTACGCCCTCAACGAGGCCATGAACATGGCCGGGGGCGGCGAGTTCCAGCTGCGCATCCGGGGTACGGACGAACTCATGATCCAGCACGATTCGGTCATGCTCGAAGCGTGCAATACGAGCTTCCAGGTCCACCTTCAGGTCTCGGCGGAGGAGTTCGCCCACTTCTACAACGTGGCGCAGGCGGTCACCGGACCGGCTCTGGCGGCGTGCGTCAACTCGCCTCTCCTCTTCGGCCGGCGCCTCTGGTCGGAGACGCGCATCGCCCTCTTCCAGCAGTCCCTCGACACGCGGGGTGCGGATCTGCACTTGCGCGAGATGAGCCCGCGGGTGCGCTTTGGCGGAAGCTGGCTGGAAGAGTCGGTCGTGGAGCTCTTCCAGGAGGACATCTCCACCTTCCGGGTGTTGCTGGCGACACCGGTCGCCGAGGATCCGATCGACGTACTCGACAACGGCGGCGTTCCCAGGCTGCAAGCACTGCAGCTCTACAACGGGACCGTGTACCGGTGGAACCGGCCGTGCTACGGCATCTCCAATGGAAAGCCGCATCTGCGAATCGAGTGCCGTGCACTTCCGGCCGGCCCCACGACCCTCGACGAGATGGCCAACACCGTCTTCTGGATCGGCGCGGTGCTGGGGGTTGCCCGCAAGTTCCCCGACCTGACCGAGCGCATGGAGTTCGACGATGCCAAGGGCAACTTCCTCGCCGCCTCCCGGCTGGGGCTGGCATCGGGGCTGGCCTGGCTGGACGGAGAGAGTGGTCCCGCGGACCGGCTCATTCTGGAGACGTTGCTCCCGCTGGCCCGGGAGGGGCTGTCGCAGTATCCGCTCCGGGAAAGCGAAGTCGAGCGGTACCTGCGTGTCATCGAGGAACGGGTCAAGGCGGGAGTGACCGGAGCCTCCTGGACCCTGCGCTCGCTGAGCAGGCTGAAGAAGCACGGAACCCGTTCGGAGCGGTTGTCCGCACTGACCGCGGCAACGGTGCGCCACCAGCTGAAGGGAGTTCCCGTCTCGCAATGGGAGCCCGCGCGGATCCAGGAGGCGGGGGGCTGGAAGCACCACTACGTCCGCGTCGAGCAGTACATGACGACCGCGCTGACCACGGTGAACCAGGACGAGATCGTGGAGCTGGTCGCCTATCTGATGAACCTCCGCCAGATTCGACATGTGCTGATCGAGGACAACGACCACCGCCTGGTCGGGATCGTCTCCTATCGGTCGATCCTGAGGCTCATTGCGGAGGGAAGAACGCTGGAGGAGGCCGACAACATGCCGGTGAGCGCCGTGATGGTGCGGGATCCGCTGACCATCGCGCCTGAAACCACAACCCTTGAAGCGATCCGCATCATGCGCGAGGAAAAGGTGTCCGCGCTGCCCGTGATCAAGGGCGAGCAGCTGGTCGGCCTGGTGAGCGAGACGGATTTCATGCCGATGGCCTACCACCTCCTCGAAGAGCGTTTGCAGGGGGATTGAGCCTGGATGATGTCGAGCGCCGAGTGCCTCGCAACCGAGCCTGTTCCCGCCTCCCCGAACGGGTTGATCGGATGGGTAGAGGGACATTCGGACGGACCGCTGCTCCTCTGCGTCGGAGGCTTGCACGGGAACGAGCCGGCGGGCGTGCGGGCGCTCAATGGCCTGGTCGGAACGATCCGGGCGCGGCGCCACGTCCTTTGCGGCGACTTCGTGGCCGTAGTCGGCAACTCGAGTGCACTCGCGTCCGAGCGACGCTTTGTATCCTACGATCTGAACCGCGCGTGGACGCCGTCGCGTGTGGAGAGCTCGAGACACGGACTGTCGCTGCACCGCAACCGGAAGGGCGCGCCTTCGCCGAGCCGGAAGCGGAAGTCCACGCTGACGGCCGAAGACGCGGAAATGGTCAGGCTGCTGCACCTCCTCGACGCGGTGTCGCGACGGCGGCGGGGTCCGGTCCACGTCCTCGACCTGCACACGACATCGGGGTGGGGAGGAACGTTCACCTCGACCGCGGATCGCCCTGCGCATCGCCGTTTCGCCATGGCGATTCCGGTGCCGCTGGTGCTGGGACTGAACGAGCACCTCGAAGGTACCCTTCTCACACACCTCGACGACCTCGGATATACGACCACCGTTTGTGAATGCGGGCAGCACGAAGAGCCCCGCGCCGTCAACAGGGCGCAAGCCGCGGTCTGGCTGGTGCTGCGGGCGGCGGGAATG
Source organism: Longimicrobiales bacterium (assembly GCA_965211645.1). GTDB lineage: Bacteria > Gemmatimonadota > Gemmatimonadetes > Longimicrobiales > Gaopeijiaceae > Bin94. Next base: position 3,649,696 of record OZ242947.1, read on the forward strand.
CTCTCCGACGCGGCCGTTCCCGAGTTCGACCGCAGTTACCGGATCATGCGCGCTGCGCGGCGGGACCTGCCGGAGGCCTTCGAGATGGTCCACCGCCATCCCGTGGAACCGGAAGACCGCTATCGGACGCGACCCGGATTCACCAACTTCCAGCCGGTCCGCGCCGGGACCGTGATCGGAGACGACCGGACCGGCGAAATCGTGGCGCCTGTTGGCGGCATGCTGCTCATGCCCCTCTATCAGGAGCTCGGCGAGGACGGCTTCTTCGTCATCCGGGATCGCGGCGAGTTGCGAGACCGCGACGGTCACTAGGGGAGCCGGCAGTGTGCGGCCGCTTCACCCTGACCGAAGAAGCGGACGCGGTGGCGGCGGCTTTCACCGCTGACATCGATCCCATTCGCTCCGTTCATCGGCCGCGCTACAATGTGGCCCCCACCGACGAAGTCCCCATCGTGATCGCGGTGCCGGGGGGAAGGCGGGCCGGGCCGATGCGGTGGGGCCTGCTGCCGCACTGGGCCCGCGACGCGCGCGCCGGAGCCCGGATGATCAACGCCCGCTCGGAGACGGTCGGCACGCGCAGCGCCTACCGCGAGTCATTCCTGGCCCGGCGCTGTCTGGTGCCGGCCGACGGCTTCTACGAGTGGGAAGCGCGCTCGTCCGGCAAGCAGCCCTACTGGATCCACCGGCCGGACCGCTCCCTCTTCGGCATGGCGGGCATCTGGTCGTTCTGGGCACCCCCGGGGGGAGACCGGATTGCCACCTTTTCGATCCTCACGCGATCCGCTCCGCCATCGCTCCAATGGCTTCACGATCGGGTTCCGGTCATTTTTCCCGAACCGGCGTGGGACGACTGGCTGGCCCGCGGCACATCGGCTTCCGTACTGCACGAACTTCTGGCGGCGGCGCACTCCCCGGAGCTGCATCTCCACCCGGTGTCACGGGCCGTGAACCGCGCGGGGCACGACGAACCGGGCTGTGTGGACCGGGTGGAGTTGACGCACGCAGACGGATAGCCTCGGTGGCTCGCGGGGGCGCTATCCGCGGACCGCTCAGCCCGTCGCCACTCCGGCAAACGCCTCGACGGCCGCGCCCAGACGGTCGAGCCCCGCCACCAGCTCCTCTTCGGGCGGACCGAATCCGAGACGCATGGTGAAGTCGATTCCGAAGTGGACGCCCGGGACGATCAGGACGCTCTCCTCCACCCGCAGACGCTCCGCCAGCTCACCGGAAGCGATGTCGGCCCGGTAGCGCACCATGGCGATGGCGCCGGCGTCCGGCGGGGTATAGCTGAAGAGGCCGCCGGAGGATGCCACCCAGTCGGCCAGAATGCCCAGGTTGTGGCGGATGATCCCCCGGGTCCGCTCAAGGATCTTCGGCCGCACCTCGGGGGACAGCGCGATCCTGGCGAGGGCGTCGGAGACCGACGGGGGCGCTATGGTTGTGTAGTCGGTGCGCGCCCAGAGGCGTTCCACCACATCCTCCGGTCCCACGACCCACCCCAGCCGGACCCCGGGCAGCGCGTACGCCTTCGAGAGCGAGTTCGTGACCAGAACCCTGTCGTAGCGTCCCCAGAAGCTGGGCACCGGGGCGTCCGCGACCTCCGCACCGCGGTAGACCTCGTCGCTGAGGATCCAGGCTCCGTGCCTGTCGGCCAGCGAGACGATCTCGTCCATCTCCGCCGAGGTCAGCGCCACGCCGGTGGGGTTGTTCGGATTGGTCACCAGGATGAAGCCGGCACCGGCCTTCAGAGCCGCTTCGAGCTGGTTGAGATCCGGGCGCCAGCCGGCCTCTTCACGCAGGTGGAATGAAATCGCCTCTCCGTCGAAGTTCCGGATCAGGCCGGGAACCTGCATGTAGTTGGGGAGCATCACCGCTGCCTTGTTCGTGCGGGGCGCGAGCTCCCAGAAGCCCACGAAGTTGGCCTCGGCGCCCCCGATCGTGACGACCACCGACCGGTCCGTGGCCCCCGGATGGAGCGAGGCGATCCGCGCTCTCAGCTCATCGGTGCCGTTGGACTGGCTGTACCCCAGTCGCACGCCGGAAAGGTCGCCCGCATCGGGAGCGTATGAAAGCAGTTCGCCCACCGTGAGCGGATGCACGCCGCTCTCGGAGAGGTTGTAGTCGACCCTGTGCTCGTAGGTGGACTGCCATCGCTCCATCTCAAAGGGCGTGAAAGCCACGTCGCTGACTCCTCCTCGGTTGTGGATGCCGTTGCCAACGGGTAGCCTCCAAGTCGCGGGCTTTTCAGGCTCGGCACTGGTGTTGTGCGCCCGACGGGGCACGGAGGGTGTTGACTTGCTGCAGAAGAATAATGGTGCGCCGGGAGGAAACGCGGAATGACAGCGGAATGATACAGGTCGAGGAGCACACTCTCGACAACGGCCTGAGGGTCGTATTGGCCCCGGACAACCGGGCTCCCATCGCCGGGGTGAATCTGTGGTACGGCGTGGGGTCGAGGGACGAGGAGGCCGGCAAGACCGGATTCGCGCACCTCTTCGAGCACATGATGTTTCAGGGGTCGGCGCACGTCTCCAAGAACGGGCATTTCAAGCACATCGAGGGCGTAGGCGGATCCGCAAACGCGACGACATGGTTCGACCGGACCAACTACTTCGAGACGGTTCCCTCGCATCATCTCGATCTGGCGCTCTGGCTGGAGTCCGACCGCATGGGGTGGATGCTTCCGGCGCTGACGCCCGAAAAGCTGGAGAACCAGCGCCAGGTCGTGATGAACGAGCGCCGCGAGCGCTACGACAATCAGCCGTACGGCGACTGGGACGAGCGCCTCCAGTCCCTCCTGTTCCCGGAGACGCACCCCTATCACCATACCGTGATCGGCAGCCTGGAGGACATTGCGGGGGCCACCCTCGACGACGTCAGGGCCTTCTTCGCCACCTACTACATCCCCAACAACGCGGTGCTCTCGATCTGCGGCGACTTCGACCCCGGCCACGCGCTCGGGCGGGTCGATCACTACTTCGGTGCAATCGCGCGGGGCGATCCTCCACCACCACCGCCCGGGGACGATCGCGTCGCGTTCGAGACCGGCGGAACCCTGCGCAGTGACGTTCCCGGCTCCGTGCCGCTGCCGAGGGTGTACGCCGCGGCCCGGGTGCCGCCGTTCACGACGGACCCGTACTACCCGGCCGAGGTGGCCGCATTCTGCCTCGGCACAGGGAGGTCCTCGCGGCTGTACGACAGGGTTGTGCGCAGTCGCGTGGCGAAGTCGGCGTCCTGCCATGTTCTGCCTCTCACGTCGGGCGCGACCATCTTTCTGACGGTTGCCACAGGCTACCCCGATACCGATGTGAACGAGCTGGAGGCGGCGGTCACGCGGGAACTGGACGAGGCGGCGGACATCACGGATACGGAGGTGTCCCGGGCCGTGATCGGAGAGGAGACCCGAATGCTGAGAGCATTGCAGCAGGCGGAGGCCCGCGCCGACCTGCTGTCGATGTATGCCACCTACTTCGGCTCGGCCACGCGTCTGAACGAGGATCTGCTGCGCCTGCGGCGCGTCACCCGGCAAGAGGTGCGAGAGTGGGCCGGACGCCATCTCCACCCGGACAATCGCGCAGTGGTCCGGTACATCCCGGCGGCCGCGGCGTGACGGAACGCGATTTGCCCCCGCGGCCCGGCGACATTCGGCCCTATGAGTTCCCTCCCGTGGTCGACGACAACCTCGACAATGGCATGCGGCTGCGCATCGTCCACAATCTGCCGGGCCGGCTGGTCACGGCGATGGTAGTGCTGCGGGCCGGCGAGACCGGCGTGCCGCACGGCCAGGGCGGATTGGCCGTGCTGACCGGCGATGCCCTGGAAGGGGGCACGCGGCGTCTCTCCAGCCGCCAACTCGCCGCACAGCTCGAGGACATCGGGGCGAGCTTCGGGGCCACGACGGGCTGGGACTACACGACGGTGTCGGTCTCCTGCCTGGCGGAGCACCTGAGCCGGGCCATGCCGCTGCTTGCCGAGATGGTGCGCTCTCCGGCCTTCGCCCCATCGGACTTCGAGCGATACAGGGCGCAGCGGCTTGCGACCGCGACGCACCGGCGAATGGACCCCGGGTCTCTGGCTGCGGACTCCTTCGCCCGTCTCGTGTTCGGCGAGGAGGGCACCTACGGCCGTCCGCTGGGCGGCACCGACGCGTCGCTGAGCACCCTGAACCCCGCGTGCGCACGCGATTTCGTAACGTCGCGCTACGGCCCCCGTCAGGCCGCGCTGGTGGTGGCGGGCGACGTGGAGTGCAGCGAGGCCCGTGAACTGGCCGATCGCAACTTCGGCGACTGGGATCACCACGCCGAGATTCCACCGGAGGCCGTGGACGGGAACCGCGATTTCGGGCGGCGGGTGCACATCGTCCACCGGGACGGGTCGGTGCAGTCCGAGATTCGCGTCGGGCACGTGGGGGCGTCGCGCTTCGTCGACGACTTCTTCCCCCTCATCACCCTCAATCTCGTACTTGGAGGCTCCTTCGGTTCGCGGCTCAATCTCAACCTGCGCGAACGCAACGGCTTCACCTACGGCGTGCGCTCATCCTTTGCCGCGCGCCGGGGTGCGGGTCCCTTCGCGGTATCGACGTCGGTGGAATCCGCCGTTACGGATGCGGCCGTGCGGGAGATCATCGGGGAGATCGAAACGATGGTGGAACAGGGGCCCACCGACGAGGAGATCGGGGCCGCGACCAGCTACCTGGCCGGCGTCTTCCCGCTCCGCATGGAGACCACCGGCCAGATCGCATCGCGCGTGGCGGCGACGATCGTCTTCGATCTTCCGGCCGACTACTATCACGGCTACAGGGATCGCGTGCGGGCCGTGACCCGCGACCAGGTGGCCGAAGCCGCGCGACGGTACATCCGCCCGGACGAGCTGTGCACGGTTGTGGTGGGCGAGGCCGGCGAGGTGGCTCCGGGCCTGGAAGCGCTCGAAATCGGGCCGATCGCCGTGCACACCGACGAAGGCGGGCCGGGCTGAAGTGAGCGAAGACCGGGACGCCCTGCTCGATTCCAACGTCATTCACGACGGCCGGGTCGTTCACCTCAGCATCGATCGGGTGCGCTTCCCCGACGGGTCGGAAGGCGAGCTGGAGCTGGTGCGCCACCGTGGCGCCGCGGCCGTTCTTCCCGTGCTGGACGCTGCCTCGGAAGCCGATCCGGAGCTGCTGCTGCTGCGGCAGTACCGCTATGCGGCGGGCGGCGTGATCTACGAGGTACCGGCCGGGATAGTCGAGCCGGGCGAGAGTTGGGAGGACTGCGCCCGGCGGGAGCTCGAGGAGGAAGCCGGCGTGCGGGCCGGGCGACTCGTCAGGTTGACGACGATACATACGACCCCCGGATTCACGAACGAGCAGATCCATCTCTTTGCCGCCCTCGATCTGACCAGTGGCGTGCGGCGCAGGGACCGGGACGAGTTCCTCGAAGTCACGCCGATACCTCTGTCCGGCGTGCTGGATCTGATCCGCCGCGGCGAGATGACCGATGCCAAGTCGATCGTTTCGGTGCTCTACGCCGCTCGCTTCTTCCTCGGCCTGCCCGGCTAGTTTCGCCGGCCGCAGTATCGGCGGACTGTCTTGCGCAGTGGAAACCGGTGTCACCTGACGGGGACATCGGACCCCCGACCGGTCGCGGGACAGCACACCTGAGCGTTGGCACGGTTTGTGCGAGAGACGGTCTTCGACTTGAACCGTCGATTTGATCGCGACTCCGGGCTTTCCCAGGCCGGAGCGCCGCCAGAGAGGATGGTGGAATCATGGGACAGACCAACCCGATTCTCGCCAGGCAGAGAACCACCAGCCAGGACAACAAGAGACTCGCCGAACTTGACGACAGCCAGGTCGTGCGACGGTTTCTCGCCGGCGAAGAAAGAGCTTTTGCCGAATTGGTGCACCGCTACGACAAGCGGTTGCAGAACTTTGTCTACCGAACCGTCGGAGATCGAGAGCGGGCCGAGGATCTGATTCAGGAGACCTTTGTCCGCGTCTACCGACACCTCCACAGATTTGACCAGTCGCGGAAGTTCTCCACCTGGATCTACACGATCGCGGGGAACCTCGCCAAGAACGAGCTGCGCAACCGCTCCCGGAACCCGCTGGTGCTCTTCCAGGCACTGGTGAAGAACTGGGAGGCGGACTTTCGCCCCCTGGAGTGGGAAGATCCCACAACCCGTCCGGACGACCTGTACCGCAAGCGGTTCCTGCGGGAGAAGGTCAACGAGGCGGTGGCCCTGCTGCCGGAGCATCACAGGGTGGTCTTCGTGCTGCGCGAACTGCACGGCAAGACCTACGAGGAGATCGCCGAGATCACCGGCTGCAACCTGGGCACGGTAAAGAGCCGGCTGAACCGTGCGCGCAACAAGTTTGCGCGGATCATCGCGCCGATGATCGAGTAGCTCCGCCGCGCGCCGCCAGGGATCCCACGGAACCGTCGGGGTCTTCCGGGGTCGGAGAGGCCCTGGAGGCCCCGGCGTTGTCCGGATGCCGGAGAAACCCGGTGGAACTCAAGGGAACTCTCAGCACTTGCGGCGGTATACAAATCCAACGAGGGTGATCCGCCGGATCTGCCTCGGCTCGCGCGTCAGGTCGGTCCGCTCCATGTTTGAGCGGTCATTTGACGACATGAAAACCTGCGGTTCAGGGAACGGCGATCTTGCAAGCAAGCACTCGACTGCGTACAGGTCGGTGTGACTCCGCACCTGCGGGCTCACCCGCAAGTTGTCGCTGGTTTTTGGATGTGTATTCGGACTGCCGCGACGGGCGCCTCGGCCCCGAAGATCAGCGCCGGGCAGAGGCCCATCTGGATGCGTGCTCCTCCTGTCGAAGGTACGACCGGGTGATTCGCACAGGTGTTTCGGTGCTGCGCGCCGACGAGGGCGGGTTCATCGATCACACGGTCGCGGTGACCACTGTTCGCCATCGGGCCTGGGAGCTGGAGCGAAACGAGGCAATGGCTCTCGGGGCGGCCGGATCGGGAATCACGACAGCAGGTGTAGTGCTGATCGCGCTTCTTCTTGGAGGTTTCGCCTGGTTCCCGCTGGGCCTTCCGGGGGTTGCGGAGGTGGAGATTGCACCGGTCGCAGCGGTGGCGCCGGTATTCGAACCCCTGACGGCCTACTCCTGGGGCGACCGGGCTCAGGCACGCCTTCCGCTGCGATTGTCGGGCAGGTTGTCCAGCTCCGCGCCGGTCTTTCCGGCGGTTCGGGAGCGTGTCCCGCTGACGCCCGGGGTCGCGGCGGGAGTGGATCCGGACTAGCGTTCCTTGCAAGTCTTCAAAGTGTCCGCAGACTGACCGCACCGCTGGCGGCCCGCGGACAAGATCCCTCCGGCATTCGAGCGGCGATGCATCCGGACCGGACCGCTTCGCTTCACGCTGTCGCGACGTCAAGAAAACATTACGTTTTGTCATGTCTAACGTACATTCTGCCACTTCAAGACTGCGCTCTGCGTTGCCTCTCGGGCGAATAGCCGGGCTATTCTCCTCTCGTCGCGCCTTGCCGGCCCGGCGCCTCACCGCTCTCGGTGTTCGGACGGCCTTGTCCACGGACCGCAAAGGTTGATCCCCAAGCTCCTTCTCGCCGCCCGCGCCGGCGGAGTCTTCTTCCTCCACGGGGAAGACGAGTTCAGCAAACAGGCTGCGGCCCGATTCCTCGTGGAGCGCTATGCCGATCCCGCCACCCGCGACTTCAACCTGGATCGCCTCCAGGGATCGGAGGTGTCTGTCGAGCGGCTGGCATCGGTGGTCGCCACACCCCCCATGATGGCCGAGTGGCGTGTCGTGCACCTCAAGGAGACGGAGGCGCTGGTCCAGAGTCCCAAGGCCAGGCAGGTCATTCTCGAAGTTGCGAAGAGCCCCCCTCCGGGCCTCGCGCTGATCCTGCAGGCGACGATCCCCAAGCGGTCGAAGGCCAGGTTCTACAAGGATCTGACACGGATTGCAACGAGTGTGGAGTTCAGGCCGGTACCGCCGGACGCGGTGCCCGGCTGGCTGGTTACCTTTGCCAGTGAGGAGTTGGGCAAGGCTCTCGAACTGGATGCGGCGCGTGGGCTCGCCCAGAGTGCCGGCAATGATCTGGGTGTGCTCACTCAGGAGTTGCGGAAACTGGCGGACATGGTGGAATCCGGAAGCTCGATCGGTGTGGAGGATGTGCGGCGGGGAGGCATTGAGCTGCCTCGGCAGGATCGCTGGGCCTGGTTCGATCTCGTGGGAAGCCGCCGAATCGGCGAGGCGATGCGCGGGCTGCGGATTCTGCTCGACCAGGGGGAATCGGCGGTCGGACTGGTGGTCGGGCTGTCGACCCATCTGTTGCGAGTGGGAGTCGCGGCTGAAGGTGGGGCGCCGGCTCTCAACGCGGTGCTCCCGCCCTACCAGCGCTTTGTGGCTCGACGCATCGTGGGTCAGGCGCATCGCTGGAAGCGAGCCGAGCTGAAGGACGCGATACGCCGCCTTCGACGGCTGGATCAACTTCTCAAGGCCAGCGCGCTTCCGGCCGATGTGCTGATGGAGGAGTGGCTGCTCGGATGTCAGCTGCTCGGGGCCGACCGGGGAGCGCCATCATGAACCCGCAGGATGCGGCGCAACCGGTGAAGGCCGGCGCTCCCGGCAACGAAATCCGGCTCCGGATCCGGGGAATGCACTGCGCGTCGTGTGTTTCCACCGTCGAGCGCGCGCTGGCATCGGTCGAAGGGGTGGCGGAGGCCCGAGTCAACCTCGTGGAGGAGACGGCGAGGGTAAGCGCCACGATGGTGGCCGGGGAGGACATGCTGGTCAGCGCGGTCGAGGGCGCGGGGTACGGGGCCGAAGTCCTGGCCGGGGCCGGAGCCGAGATGGACGCGGCCCGCGCGCGTGACGATGAACGCGATACCGAACGCCGCGATCTGATTCGGCGCTTTCGGGCCGGGGTGGTTCTCGGCCTCCCCGTGGTGGTGGTCGGGCACCTGGAGATGGTGCCGGGGCTGCCGTCCCTCAGCGGCGAAGCGATGCGGACGGCGTGGTGGGTCTCGGCTCTGCTCACCCTGCCGATCCTGCTGTACGTCGGGCGGCGCTTCTTCGTGGGTGCGTGGACGGCGGCCAGGCGGCGGTCGGCGAACATGGATACGCTCGTGGCGCTGGGTACGGGAGCCGCCTGGCTGTATTCGACGACCGTGTTGCTCGCGCCGGAGCTGTTCCCGGCGGGCAGCGGTCGCACCTTCTACGAGGCCGTGGCGGTGATCATCACCCTGGTGGTGCTGGGCCAGGCCATCGAGGCGAGGGCCAGGGGGCGGACCTCGCGAGCCCTGCGAGCGCTGCTCGATCTGGCACCCCAGACCGCAGAGCGAATCGGACCCGGCGGGGCGGAGACCGTTCCCCTCGACGAGGTCGTTGCCGGCGACCTCCTGATGGTGCGGCCGGGGGCGCGCGTGCCCCTGGACGGCCGGGTCCGCAGCGGCGTGAGCGAGGTCGACGAATCCATGCTCACCGGCGAGAGCGAACCGGTGACGAAATCCCCCGGCGACGATGTGGTGGGCGGTACCGTCAACGCCACGGGCGCGCTCACCGTCGAGACCACGAACGTGGGTGAAGATACGGTGCTGGCCCGCATCGTGGACATGGTCCGGCGAGCTCAGAGCAGCAAGCCCGAGATCCAGAGGACCGTCGATACGGTGGCCGGCTATTTCGTGCCCGCGGTGATTGTGGTCGCCCTTCTGACCTTCGCGATCTGGTATCTCGCCGGACCCGATCCCCGGCTCAACTACGCCATGGTGACGGCCATCGCCGTCCTGGTCATCGCATGCCCGTGTGCGCTGGGGTTGGCCACGCCCATCTCGGTGATGATCGCCATCGGCAGGGCGGCCGCACACGGCGTGCTGATCCGGGACGGCGAAGCGCTGCAACGCGCGCGCAGGGTGGACGCGGTCGTGCTCGACAAGACCGGCACCCTGACGATCGGGCAGCCGGTGGTGTGTTACTCGGCCGCGGAAGGGGGCTTCGGCGAAGAGGACCTCCTGGCGGTGGCGGCGGCTGCGGAGGCTTCCTCGGAACACCCTGCCGCCCGCGCGATCCTCCGGCATGCGCGTAAGCGTGGGGCCGCCCCCGGCCCCGCCCGGCATTTCGCGGCGCACCCGGGGCGAGGGGTGTCGGCCGTCGTCGGCGGGAGACGCGTGCTGGCCGGCTCGCCGTCGTTTCTGAGCGAGGCCGGGGTCGACACGGAACCCGCGACCGGGCACCTGGCGCGGATCGCCGAGGAGGCAGCGACGCCCGTCGTGGTGGCGGTGGACGGGGTGGTCGCGGGCGCGTTCGGGCTGAGCGACTCGGTGCGTCCGGGGGCGGCGGCGGCGATCGCGCGCCTTCGCGGCCTGGGCGTCGGGGTCACGATGCTGACGGGAGACCACGAGGCCACCGCCGACAGGATCGCGGCTCAGGTGGGAATCACGAATGTGCGAGCCCGCGTCTCGCCGGCGGAGAAAGCCGCCATCATCGAGGCGCTGCGCAGCCGGGGCAGCGTGGTCGCGATGGTCGGCGACGGGATCAACGACGCGCCCGCCCTGGCAACGGCCGATGTCGGCATCGCGATGGGTGGCGGAACCGATGTCGCCCTTCAGTCCGGAGACGCGGCCTTGCTGGGCGACTCGCTGCGCGGCGTCGAGACGCTGATCCGCATCTCCTGGGCGGCACACCGCAACATCCTGCAGAATCTGCTGGGTGCCTTCGCCTACAACGTGGTCGGAATACCGGTGGCGGCGGGGGCGCTCTACCCATCGCTCGGCATCCTGCTGTCTCCGATGATCGCCGGAGCGGCCATGGCCTTCAGTTCGGTGACGGTCGTCGCAAACGCGAATCGGTTGCGGCGATTCGCGCCCGCGTAGAAGGAATCCGGACTTGCGCACGCCCGCCGGCTCCGACACCCCGTTGATGCGGCAATGGCGGCAGGTGAAGGCCCGCCACCCCGACGATCTGGTGTTCTTCCGCGTGGGGGACTTCTACGAACTCTTCTGCGAAGACGCCGAAGAGGGTTCGCGTCTCCTGAGCCTGACCCTGACTTCGCGCAACAACGGGGCCGCGCAGCGGGTTCCGCTCGCTGGGGTCCCGGCCAGGGCGCTGGAGGAGTACGTCAACCGCCTGGTCGGACTGGGGCGGAAGGCCGTGATCTGCGATCAGGTCGAGGACCCGGCCGAGGCGAAGGGCATCGTGCGCCGAGAGGTGACCGAGACGGTGACCCCGGGTACGGTCGTCTCGGACGCCCTGCTCGAGGCCAATCGCAACAACTTCATCGTGGCCCTCCTGGCCGGGGGAACCGAAACGGGACTGGCCGCAATTGACGTTTCCACCGGACAGCTCGTCGTTCAGCAAACCACTCGGCCAGAGCTGGAGGACGAACTTGCGCGCCTGGAGCCAAGCGAGCTGCTTGTCCCCGAGTCGCTCGATCCGGAGCTGGACGAATTCGGCCCGGCGATTCGCACCGCGCGCGCCGACTGGATCTTCGACCTCGCCACAGCACGTGAGGAATTGACCCGCCGTTACGCGGTCCACTCCCTCGACGGCTTCGGTTTCGAGCCCGGCGACGAACTGCTCGTCCGCGCCGCCGGCGCGCTGGTCGCCTACGTGGAGGAGATCAGGCCCGGCGCGCTCGAGAATCTCCTCCCGCCCCGGATTCAGCGGCCGGACAACGTCATGACTCTGGATTCCATGACCAGACGCAATCTCGAACTGGTCGAGCCCCTGACGCCCGGCCAGAGCCAGGCGTGCCTGCTGTCCGCGCTCGATCGCACCGCGACGCCGATGGGCGCGCGACTGCTCAGGAGCTGGGTGCTGCGGCCGCTCCTGGACGAACGGGAGGTGTGGGCCAGACAGGCCGGAGTGGCGGAGCTCTTCGAGGCCCCCGAGTCCCTGGCCGGCCTGCGCTCCGCACTCTCCCGCATTCGGGATCTGGACCGCCTCGCCACCAAGATCGGATCGGGGCGCGCCGCGCCCAGGGAGGTGCTGGCGCTCGGCGAGTCCGTCCGGCAGCTGCCTGCGGTGGCGGATGCCGGTGCCGCGTTTGAGAGCGAGATTCTGGCCCGACTGGTGGGCGACCTCGACACCCTGGACGAGGTCGAGGCCACGATCACCAAAGCCATCTCCGGCGATGCACCGGCTTCACTCGGCGAGGGCGGCGTGATCCGCAGAGGATTCGACGCGGAGCTGGACGAGCTGCGCGAAGTCCGCGACAACGCCGAAGACTTCATCGCCGGGCTTCAGGCCAGAGAGCGCGAGCGAACCGGGATCGCGTCGCTGAAGGTGGGCCAGAACAGGGTCTTCGGATACTACCTCGAAGTCACGCACGCCAACCGTTCCCGTGTGCCCGACCACTTCGTGCGAAAACAGACGCTGACGAACGCCGAGCGCTACTTCACCCCCGAACTGAAGGAGTGGGAGGAGAAGGTCTTCGACGCCGAGGACAGGATCGCCCACCTCGAGCGCGGCCTCTTCCTGCGTGTGCGCGGAGAGCTCGCCCTCGCGGTTCCGCGTGTCCAGGAGACTTCCCGGCGGATCGCAACGCTCGACGCGCTGGCCTCGCTGGCCGAGGCGGCCGGCCGCAACGGCTACGTCCGCCCGGAGATCACGACCGGCTTCACCCTGGACATCGTGGCCGGCCGCCATCCGGTCGTCGAGACCATGATGCCTCGCGGCGGCTTCATCCCCAACGACCTGCGGCTCGACGAGGACGCGCGCATCGCGATCCTCACGGGACCCAACATGGCCGGAAAGAGCACGGTGCTGCGCCAGGCCGGACTGATCCAGATCATGGCCCAGATCGGCTCCTTCGTGCCCGCGTCCAGCGCGCGGCTGGGCATGTGCGACCGCGTCTTCACCCGCGTGGGGGCGTCGGACGACCTCGCCGGCGGCCAGTCGACCTTCATGGTCGAGATGAACGAGACCGCGGCGATCATTCACGGCGCCACGCAGCGCAGCCTGATCCTCCTCGATGAGATCGGCCGGGGCACCTCGACCTACGACGGCGTCTCGATTGCGTGGGCGGTCACCGAGCACATTCACGACCGTGTGGGCGCCAAGGCGATCTTCGCCACGCACTATCACGAGCTCACGCAGCTCGGAGATCTTCTGGACCGCGTCAGGAACCTCAACGTGGCGGTGCGCGAGGCGGGCGAGCGGATCGTCTTCCTCAGGCGGCTCGAGGAGGGCGGAGCCGACCGTTCCTACGGGATCCATGTCGCTCGTCTGGCCGGATTGCCGCACGGCGTAATCGAGCGCGCGTGGCAGTTGCTGGGCGAACTCGAGGGAGCTCACGCCGGAGGCCACGCCGGACTCGGGCGGCAGCGGGACGCCGGTGGCGAAGGCCCCGGCGGCAGGGCCAATCAGATGTCGCTCTTCGAGATCCCCCACCCGGCGGTCGAGCGGCTCCGCGAGCTGGAACCCGACACGATGACGCCGATCGATGCGTTGAATGTACTTTATACCCTGCGCTCGCTTGTGTCGGACGAATAGGAAGGAGTTTTGGGTGGAAGGGCGGCGACTGGTGGAACTGGAGGGTGCGTTGCACGCATCGGATCGACATTGATCACGGGACGCGCGAAGGTCGCCCCGGGCGTCGCGGCCGCGCTCCTTCTGGCGGCCTGCGATCCGGGCCGCGGGATCGAGCGGCCCAGCCCCCGGTTCGCGGCCAGCCCCGTCGAGTACCCGCTGGAAATGTGGAATCGGGGCGTTGAGGGAACCACGGTGGTGCGGGTGCTGGTCAACAAAGGGGGCGGCGTGGACAGCGCCATGATCGCGGAAAGCAGCGGACACGCGCCGCTGGACTCCGCCGCCATCCGGGGGGCCCGGGTCATGGAATTCGAACCGGCCGTGCGAAGAGGCGAGCCGCTCGAGGTATGGGCGCGCTTCCCGGTCTACTTCGCGAAGGAACCCGGCCTCCCGGCGGACCGGCCGCCTGACCGCGGCCCGGCGGACACGGCGTCGGAGTCCGAAGCACAGGCGTCCGGCGGCGAGCCGGGCCAGCGGCTGCCATGAGTACCGGGGCGCCTGGGGCGCGGCAGACCGAACGGCCCGGCCGTCGCAACACGCGTCACCTGGATCCCTGCGACAGCGTGCTGGCGCTGGTGGGATGGACCCCCCTCATCCGCCTCAACCGGGTGACCGCGGGCCTGCGCACTCCGGTGTTCGGCAAGGCCGAGTTCATGAACCCCGGCGGGTCGGTGAAGGATCGCATCGGCGTGGCCATCGTCGATGCGGCCGAATCCCGGGGGCTCCTCGGGCCCGGCGGGACGATCGTCGAGGGCACCAGCGGCAATACCGGCCTCGCGCTGGCCATGGTGGCCGCGATCCGCGGCTACCGGTGCATCTTCACCATGCCCGACAAGATGAGCCGGGAGAAGGTGAAGCTGCTGCGCGCGTTCGGGGCCGAGGTGGTCATCACCCCCACCGCCGTCGCGCCGGACCACCCCGACCACTACGTGAACCGCGCCCGGACGATCGCCGACGAGACGCCGGGGGCGTTCCTCGCGAACCAGTTCTACAACCGGGACAATCCCGAAGCCCACTACATGACCACGGGGCCGGAGATCTGGGAGCAGACCGGAGGCGCGGTCACGCACTTCGTTGCCGGGGCCGGAACCGGGGGCACGATCTCCGGCACGGGCAGGTACCTCAAGGAACGGAATCCGGCCGTCCGGGTGATCGGCGTGGATCCCGAGGGGTCGGTCATCTCCAACTTCCACAGGACCGGAGAGGTGGGCGAGAGCAGTCCGTACATGGTCGAGGGACTGGGGAACGACCGCATTCCCGGGGCCCTGGATCTGGAGTACGTGGACGACTACCGCGTCGTGGAGGACGGCGACGCGTTCCGCATGGCGCGCCGCCTTGTCGCCGAAGAGGGGTTGTTCGTGGGCGGCTCCACCGGGCTCATCGTGCACGCGGCGCTGGAAGCGGCGCGCGCGATCGACGACCCCGGGGCCTGCGTGGTCGCGGTTCTGTGCGATTGGGGCGAGCGCTACCTGACCAAGCAGTACGACGACGAGTGGATGCTCAACAACGGGTTCCTGCAGCGCGACAGGTCGACGGTGGCCGACATGGCGGCCGCCAAGTTCGAACGCCTCCCGCGCCTCCTGGCCGCGACGCCCGCCACGCCGGTCCGGGTGGCGATCTCCACGCTGTCCTCCCACAACATCTCGCAGCTGCCGGTGGTCGTCGACGGGGAGTGCGTCGGCAGCGTGTCGGAGCGCCGTCTGATGACCGCGGTGCTGGCCGACCGGTCGCTCCTGGAGACCGACGTCGACGGGGTGATGGGCAAGCCGTATCCGGTGCTCGACGAAGGCGCCGAGGCCGATGCCGCGGTGCGGCTGCTGACGGGGGGTGCGCAAGCCGTGCTCATCCGCGCCGGCGGGGCCCTGGAGGGCATCCTCACGCGGCACGACCTGGTTCGGTCGCTGGCGGCCGCGCCATGAGTGCGTCCGGGTCCCAGCGCGTGGCCGTGCTGCTGGGGGGCAGCTCCGAGGAGCGGGAGGTGTCGCTGGCGAGCGGGTGCGAGGTCGCGGCCGCTCTCCGGTCGGCGGGCCACGAGGTCACGAGCATCGATTCCGCGGGGGGACCGCTGTCCCGCGAGCAGGAGCGCACCATCCTCGCCGCCGGGATCGGGCGCGCCGGGCTGCCTGTCTCTCCGGCCCGCAATCCGGATGCCCTCCCGGACGCCGAGGTGATCGCGCGCGAACCGTCACTCGCCGCCGCCGACGTCGTCTTCCTCGCCCTGCACGGAGGAGCCGGGGAAGACGGCACCGTCCAGACGCTCCTGCATACCGCGGGCATCCCGTTTGCCGGGAGCGGGCCGGTCGGGTGCGCGCTTGCGATGGACAAGGACCTCACCAAGCGGCTCCTGCGCGACGCCTGCATCCCCACCCCCGACTGGATCGCGGGAAGGGTCCCCGGGACCGCCGTTGCGGACCGGCTCGGCCTGCCCGTCATCGTCAAGCCGGTGGCGGGCGGCTCCTCGGTGCGCCTGGTCCTCGCACGGTCCATCGATGCAGTGGACGAGGCCACCGAGGTCGCGGGTCGAGGGGGCGATACCGTCATGTACGAAGCGTACGTGCCGGGGCGCGAGTTCACCGTCGGGATCCTGGGAGACGAAGCCCTGCCGGTGGTCGAGATCGAGCCGGTCCGCGAATTCTTCGACTTCGACTGCAAGTACGAGCAGGGGATGGCGATCGAGACCGCACCCGCCCGGATCCCGCCGGAGCTGACCCGTACGCTTCAGTCCACCGCACTGCGGGTGCACCACGCCCTTCGCCTCGAGCATTACTCGCGTGTCGACTTCATGGTGGACGAGGAAGGCCGGGCCTGGTGCCTGGAGGCCAATGCGCTGCCGGGGCTCACCGGGAACAGCCTTCTGCCCAAGGCGGCCCGGGCGGCCGGCATTGAATTCCCGGAGCTCTGCGAACGTATTTGTAGAATGGGACAGAGTGCCGGAACCCGGCGTCCGGCATGGACGGGAGCAGAGTCGTGAGATTCACAAGCGCGCGCCCGACGGCCTTTGGCGGCGCCCCGGGCGGGCTGCGCATCACGCCGTGGGTCAAGCGGCTGCTGATCGCCAACGCGGCGGTCTTCCTCGTGACCGTCGCGGTGGGGTACGGCCTGATGGCCGACCTGTTCGCGTTCTCGCCCGACCGGCTCCTGACCCGGCCCTGGGGCATGCTGACCTACATGTTCGTGCACGCGGGGCTCTGGCACCTGCTCATCAACCTGCTCTTCATCTTCTTCTTCGGGCCTCCCCTCGAATCGAGGTGGGGCTCGGACCTGTTCATCAAGTTCTATCTGATCTGCGGACTGGGCGGGGTGCTGCTCAGCTTCGTCTTTTCCGGGGCGTCGATCGTGGGGGCCTCGGCGGCGTGCTACGGGATCCTGCTTGCGTTCGCGATGATCTGGCCGAACGCGACCGTGTACATCTGGGGCCTGGTGCCGGTCAAGGTGAAGTGGCTGGTCATCTTCATGGTGGCGCTCAGCTTTGCCAGCGCGATCGGTCCCACGCGCGACGGGGTGGCCCACCTGGCGCATCTCGGTGGCGCCGTCGCCGGATTCCTGCTGCTGCAAAGCGGCCTGATGCCGGGATCCGGCCGGAGCAGCGCCGCGCCGGCCGACTGGGGCCCGGGTGCTCAAGCCGCGGGGCGGGGCCGCCCGACCGGAAGGGGTTGGGGCCGCGCATTCAGCCGGGGTTCCGGCCGGGCATCGGCCCGGGGTTCCGGCCGCGCATCCAGCCGGGGTTCACGTCGCGCGGTCCCCGGCCGGCCGGGGCAGCGCCGCGGGTTCAAGTTCGGGGATCTGTGGAGACGCAAGGAAGGACCACGGGCCTCGGGCAAGGCGAAACCCCGTTCCGAATCGCCCAGGGTCATCGAGGTCTTCGACCGCCAAAGCGCCGAGAAACGCGCAGCCAGAGAGAGTGCCGAGCTCGACCGGGTGGACGCTGTCCTCGACAAGATTTCATCCGAGGGGATCAACTCCCTCACACCGGAGGAGCGTGAGCTGCTGGATCGGGTTTCCAGGCAGACCCGCGCCAACTGACCACGGCCTTGACCCGTCCGTGACGGGGTTTCTACAATGCGTGGCCTTATCGAGACGGCTCACAGGATTGAACGGGAGGTGGCATGGCCGCGGCCAAGTCCTTCAGAACGGAAGACATTCGCAACGTAGTGGTCCTCGGACACGGAGGATCGGGCAAGACGACACTGATCGACGCGGTGTGCTTCGCGTCGGGAACCTCCAGGCGGAAGGGAAGCGTGGGCGAAGGCTCGGCGCTCACCATGACCACACCGGAGGAAAAGAGCCACGGGATGTCCCTGGAGCTCACGGTGGCTCACGCGATCCACGACGGGACCAAGATCAACTTCCTCGACACTCCCGGCTACATGGACTTCGTGGGCGAGGCTACCGCCGCCGTGCGCGTCGCCGACACGGCTCTCATCACGGTCGGCGCCTCGTCCGGCGTTGAGGTCGGAACCGAGATGGTCTGGCAGCTGTGCGAAAAGCGCCGGATCCCGCGGATGATCTTCGTTTCGATGATGGACAAGGCGCACGCCAA
Organism: Longimicrobiales bacterium; assembly: GCA_965211645.1. Lineage (GTDB taxonomy): Bacteria > Gemmatimonadota > Gemmatimonadetes > Longimicrobiales > Gaopeijiaceae > Bin94. Next base: position 3,667,729 of record OZ242947.1, read on the forward strand.
CTTCAATTCCGCGCTGGAGGATGTGAAGGAAAAGCTGGCGCCGGGCGCCGTGCCGCTGCAGATCCCGATCGGTGCGGAGGCCGGTTTCCGGGGAATCGTCGACCTGCTGTCGGGCAAGGCGTTCGTCTACAGGGCGGGCACGATGACCGGCGAGTACGAGGAGGCCCCGGTCCCCGACGAGGTCGCGGACGACGTGGAAACCTGGTCCACCGAGTTGATGGAAACGCTGGCAACCACCGACGAGGACCTGCTGGACCGCTACCTGGAGGGAGAGGAGATCGCCCAGGAGGAACTGATCGGCGCCCTGGCCATGTCGGTGGCCGAGGGGGAGGTCGTTCCCGTCCTTTGCGGGGCCGCCGAGCAGTCGTTCGGGGTCGGCGCCCTCATGCAGAAGCTCGTGGACCTGGTGCCCCACCCCGGACAGGGCGACGGCGTCGAGGCGACAGGCGCGGACGGCGAAACCGTGAATCTGCGCGCGGCCCCCGATGAAGCCGCGACCGCCCTGGTGTTCAAGACCAGCGCCGAGCCGCACGTCGGCGAGCTGTCGCTCTTCCGCGTCTACTCGGGGATGGTGACGAACGGCACCGAACTGAGGAACGTCGGGCAGGGTGCGAACGAGCGCATCAATCATCTCGCGATCCCCCAGGCCAAGGAACGCGTGGACGTCGAGGCCCTGTACGCGGGGGACATCGGCGTCGTGGCCAAACTCAAGTCCACGCGCACGAACGACACCCTTGCGGCGCCGGGCAACGCGGTCACGCTCGAGGGCGTGGTTTTCCCGCAGCCGGACATTTCCGTGGCGGTTCGCGGGGCGGCCCGGTCGGACGAGGACAAGCTCGGCGAGGCGCTGGGCCGGCTGCACGACGAGGATCCCACCTTTGTCGCCGAGTTCAATCCCGAGCTGCGGCAGACCATCGCGCGGGGGATGGGCGAACTCCACTTCATGGTTCAGTTCGAGCGCATGAAGCGGAAGTACGGGGTGTCGGTCGAGACCGAGACGCCGCGGATCGCCTACCGCGAGACCCTTACGGCGTCCGCCGAGGGACAGGGCCGGTTCAAGAAGCAGACCGGCGGCCGCGGCCAGTTCGGGGACTGCTGGATCCGGCTGCGCCCGAGGGAACGCGGCGAAGGCTACGAATTCATCAGCTCGATCAAGGGCGGCGTGATCCCGACCAAATACGTTCCGTCGGTGAACCGCGGGATTCAGGAGGCGGCCACCAAGGGCGTCGTCGCCGGGTATCCCATGGTGGACTTCGAGGCCGAGTGCTACGACGGATCCTACCATTCGGTCGATTCGTCGGACATCGCCTTCAAGGTGGCGGGTTCGTACGCCTTCAGGAACGTGGCCGAGAAGGCCAAGCCGGCGCTTCTGGAGCCGATCGTGGAGGTCACGGTGACCGCGCCGGACGAATACGTCGGCGACATCATGGGCGATTTGAACGGCAGGTCGGCCAGGGTGCTCGGCATGGACCCGCTGGGCGGCAGTACGGTGGTCCGCGCGCAGGTGGCGGAAGCCGAACTCTACAAGTACGCGTCGGCGCTGCGCTCGATCACCCAGGGCAGGGGCCACCACCGGCGCAAGTTGCTCGGATACGATTTCGTGCCGCCGATGCGAGTCCCGAAGATCGTGGCGGAAGCCGAGGATCTGGACTGACGCCGGCTCCTATCGCGTGTAGATCAGCAACACCCCGTTGGCCCCCCGGTCGCCGTAGAGCAGGCCGGCCTCGATGGGGGTGATGAACTGCATCCGCCGCACGTCCTGCGGGTTCATGTCCAGCAGGAAGAACGACGGGTCGGGGACGGGTCCGTCGTTGATCCGGACTTCGACCATGTTGCAGGTGTTGGCGCCGCGCCCGCGGCTGCGCGTCATCTCGATGCAGACCCCCACCCGCGCGTCGCCGAAGGCGTTGGCCATCGTCGTCTCGTAGATCTGCACGCCCGGTACCCGCGCGGCTCGCGCCATCCCCGCGAAATCCAGCACCCGGGGAATGATCGAATCGACCTGGGCTTCGGTCAGCCCGGAAAAGCGCGTGCCCGGCGTTGTAAATACCGGTTCCCTCCTCCGTCCGGTGACCACGAGCGGATCGAGGGCGATGGCCTCGGTGGCCAGCAGGATCTCAAGTCCCAGGGCTTCGTTGCTGAACACGGTCAGCGAATCGATCCGCGGAGCGTACCCCAGCACCGTCGTCTCGATGATCTGCCTGCCCGGCGGGATCATGGCAAACCCGAACCTGCCCTCGACATCCGTGAAGCCGGAGTGGTCGGACCCGATCAGCTGCACGTGGGCTCCCGGAATCGGGGTCCTGGTCGCGTAGTCCAGCACCGTGCCCGTGATCGTGACGGGATCCGATATGTGGATCGGCACATCGAAGATCTGGGGGCCGGACCCGGTGAGCGTGTAGGGCATCGCCTCGCTGCTGCCAAAGACGACCGCGATTGTCAGCTCCTCCGAGGAATCCATGTTGCAGAGTCGGTATTCGCCCGAGTTCTCCGTCCGCACTTCCTTCACCACCCGCGGTCGCTGGAATACCCCGGCGGGATCGCCCAGGGCAACCACCCTGGCTCTCGGCAGAGGAACCCCCGTCAGCGCGTCGGTCACGACGCCCCCGATCGAGGTGTCCCCCTCGCCTTCTTCCGCGGAGCACCAGGCTGACAGAATCGTGGGCCGGGAGGGAATGGCCAGGTACACTTCGGAGACAGCCTGGTCCGCCACCTGCACCCGCAGAGGTGTGGCGCTCACCCCGAGCGTGCCCAGCCGGCGATGGAAGAATACCACCGTCTGCTCTCCCGCCGGCACGCCGTCGATGCGGAACTCGCCGCTTTCGTCCGACTCGGCGAAGGCGTTCGTCCCGACCACCGCCACGTTTGCGTCGGCCAGAGGTGCGCTCATGGTGCTGTCGTAGACGAGCCCGACGATGGTGCCCGTCGTTTCTTCCACATCCTGGGCCGCCAGCGGCGCGGCAGGGAGCAGGACGGTGGCCGCCAGCGCGCCCGTCGCACGCACGGCGGCTGCAAGGAGTTGCGGGCTGATGGGATTCTGATGCAGTGGCGAGGTAAGCATATGGGCCGAGCGCGGATATTGATTCTACGAAGGGTGGCCGGCATCGTTTCCGGCGCTCCTGCAGATATAATACTTCTCTTCGATGAAGCGGACTATATTTGAAGTTGGCCGAGTCGGCCGGAAACCGCGCCCGCCCGACGGACGCCGGATCGACCCCGACCCCATGGAGGCGCGCTGTGGCGGGACACAGCAAATGGTCGCAGATCAAGCGGAAAAAGGCCGTCAACGATCAGAAGCGCGGCCAGATGTTCACCAAGCTCATCCGCGAAATCACCGTTGCCGCGCGGGCGGGCGGGGGCGATCCCAACTTCAATCCCAGGCTGCGGCTGGCCGTCGACGCGGCCAAGGCCGGCAACATGCCGCAGGAGAACATCGACCGGGCGATCAAGCGGGGCACCGGCGAGCTCGAGGGAGTCACCTACGAGGAGATCGCCTACGAGGGATACGGTCCGGGCGGCGTCGCGCTCTACATCGAGACGCTGACGGACAACCAGAAGCGCACCGTGGCCGAGGTGCGGCACCTGCTGGACAAGAACGGGGGCAACCTGGGCACGGCCGGTTCCGTGGCGTGGCAGTTCGACCGCCAGGGGGTGATCTACGTGTCGGGAGAGGACGTCGACGAGGACACCGTCTTCGAGGCGGCGGTCGAGGGCGGGGCCGACGACGTGCGCAGCGAAGGAGGGGAGTACGTGGTCTCGACCGACGCGGCGTCGCTCCACGAGGTGCGGGGGGCGCTGGCCGAGGCGGGGCTGGCCGTAGCCTCGGCGCAGATCACGATGGTCGCGAAGAACGAGGTCGGGGTCGGTGGAAGGGTCGGGGAGCGTCTTCTGAGACTGCTGGACGCCCTCGATGACCACGACGACGTGCAGCAGGTGCACTCCAACGCCGACCTGGACGAGTCGGTGCTCGCGCGGGCGCTGTGAAACGCTCGGGCGTCGCAAAACAGGACGGCGGCGACCGCGGCTGCGTATTGCTGGGGATCGACCCGGGTACGGCGGTCACCGGCTTCGGCGTGGTATCGGTGCACGCCAGGCGGCGGGTTCGGCTGCTGCAGTGCGGCGTGATCCGGACGTCGGCCAGGGCGCCGCTGCCGACGCGCCTCATGGAAATCCACGACGGGGTGAGCGAGCTGCTCGCCGAGTTCGAGCCGGCCGCGATGTCGATCGAGAACGTCTTTCAGGGGAAGAACGTGCGCAGTGCCCTGACGCTCGGGCAGGCCCGCGGCGCGATCATCGTGGCCGCGGCCCGGCGCGGGGTCGAGGTGGTGGAGTACGCGCCGCGCGAGATCAAGAAGGCGGTCGTGGGCACGGGCGGGGCCGCCAAGGACCAGGTCGCATACATGGTGCGCCGTCACCTGCGCCTGCGCACGGAGCCCGCGCCGAGCGATGCGGCGGACGGTGTCGCGGTGGCCCTCTGCCATGCCTTCACGGGGTCGCTGCCCTTCCGCGAGGCCAGCCCGGGTACCCTGGCGGCGCTGTGATCAGCCGGATCAGGGGCGAGCTCCTCGGCGGCGACGTCGACCGGGTCGAGGTCCTCACGGAGGGCGGGGTCGTGTACGAGCTTCACGTTCCTCTCAGCGTCTTCCAGCGGCTGCCCCCGGCGGGATCGAAGCTGGAACTGCGCACCGAATACGTCGTCCGCGACGATACCCCCAGCCTGTACGGGTTTCTGAGCGAAGCGGAGCGCGGGCTCTTCCGGCTTCTGATGACCGTCCAGATGGTGGGCCCGCGGCTCGCGATGTCGATGCTCAGCACCTACGACGCGCGCCGGCTGGCGCGGGCGCTGGCGGAGGAGGATATCCCGGTGCTGGTGCAGATTGCGGGCCTCGGGAAGAAGACGGCGGCGCGGCTGATTCTGGAGCTGGCCGACAGGGTCCGCGACCTTGCGATCGTGCCGGACGGGGACGGCCCGGAAAACAGGCTGGCGACGGATTCGGTAGCGGCGCTGGTCAGTCTCGGATACGGATTCGCGGAGGCGGACGCGGCGGTGCGCCAGGCGCTGAAGGGGACGGCCTTCGAGAGCAGCGAGGAAGTGTTGCGGCACGTGCTCTCGCGGCGCGGCCAGGACCGCGACTGATGACCCGACGATGACGAAGCGAACCGAGATCACCACGCCGGAGATCCTGCCGCAGGAGGCGCGCTCGGAGTTTTCGCTGCGCCCCAGGCGCCTTGAGCACTTCGTGGGGCAGGAGAAGGTCAAGCAGGGGCTGCAGATCTCGATCGAGGCCGCGACCGGGCGCGGCGAGCCGCTCGACCACATCCTGTTTCATGGACCGCCCGGCCTGGGCAAGACCACGCTGGCCATGCTGCTCGCGCGCGAGATGTCGGTCAACATCACCACGACCTCCGGCCCGGTCCTCGAGAAGGCTGCGGATCTCGTTGGCGCGCTCACCAACCTGGAACGGGGCGACATCCTCTTCATCGACGAAATCCACCGGCTGCGCCCCGTCATCGAAGAGTTCCTGTACCCCGCCATGGAGGACTACAGGGTCGAGGTGCGGCTCTCCGACGGGCCGCGGGCGCAGACCATGACCATGGCGGTCGAGCCCTTCACCCTGGTCGGTGCGACTACGAGGTTCGGACTCCTCACCGCGCCCATGCGCGCCCGTTTCGGGATCACCGAGCGGCTCGACTTCTACCCGGCAAGCGATCTGGCCGCGATCATCTCACGCAGCGCGGAACTGATGGGGATTGCCGCCACTCCGGATGGCGCGCGCGAACTTGCCCGGCGCGCCCGCGGCACGCCACGGGTCGCCAACCGCCTGCTCCGGCGAGTGCGCGACTTCGCCCAGGTGCGGGCCAACGGCATCCTCGACGTCCCCGTCGTCCGGCGGGCGCTCGAAGTCCTCGATGTCGACGAGTACGGCCTCGATTCGATGGACACGCGCATCCTGAGCACCATTGTCCGGAAGTTCGACGGCGGCCCGGTGGGACTGAATTCGCTCGCCGTCGCACTTGGCGAGGACGCCGGCACCATCGAGGAGGTCTACGAACCCTTTCTCATCCAGGAGGGCTTCCTGATGCGCGGACCGCGGGGCCGCGTCGCTACGCCGAAGGCTTACCGGATCCTGGGATTGCCCGAGCCGGACCGGTCAGCCGGAGGGACAGGCGGAGACCCGATCCCCCCTCTCCCGAACCTGTTCAACTGAGTTGGGCGACAACCGGGGCTTTCGTCCGGCCGCCGCCGCGGGCCGGGGCTCCGGCGGGAACCTGGCGACTGCGAACTTCGAGTACCACCTGCCTCCGGGGCGCATAGCCCGATATCCGTCACAGCGCCGCGCGGAGTCTCGTCTTCTGGTCCTGCGCCTCGCGACCGGGCGCATCGAGCATCGCCGCTTTCGTGACCTGCCCTCGCTCATGGAGGCGGGCGATCTCGTGGTGGTGAACGACACCCGGGTCTTCCCGGCGAGGCTGCTCGGACGCAAGCCGACCGGGGCCGCCGGCGAGGTGCTTCTGCTGCGCCCGGCAACGGGCGGCGATGAGCGGGTGTGGGAGGCGCTGGTGCGTCCCGGCCGGAAGCTCAAGCCGGGCCGCTTGCTGACGGTGGCGTCCGAGCTATCGGTGAGGATCCTGGAGGCGTGTCCGGACGGGCGGCGCATCGTCCGTCTCGAAACCGGCATCCCGGTGCGTGACGCCCTGCAGCGGTTCGGACGCGTCCCGCTGCCTCCGTACCTGGATCGCGACGAGGAGCCGATCGACCGCGAGCGCTACCAGACGGTGTACGCACGCCGCGAGGGGTCGGTGGCGGCGCCGACGGCGGGGCTGCACTTCACGGAGGCGCTGCTGGACGAGGTCGCCGAGCGGGGCGCGAGCCGCACGGCCGTCACCCTCCATGTCGGGACCGCGACATTCCGCCCCGTCGAAGTGGAGGATCCGTCGCGCCACGTCATGGACGCGGAGCACTACGATGTGCCCGGGGAGGCGGCCCGCGAGTACCGGCGCTGCCGCAAAAGAGGGGGAAGGGTGTGGGCGGTGGGGACGACGGTGGTGCGCACCCTCGAAAGCGTTGCCGAAGAACGCGGCCGGATCCGGCCCGGTCCCGGGCGGACGCACCTGTTCATCCATCCACCCTACGACTTCCGCGCCGTGGACTGTCTGGTGACCAACTTCCACCTGCCGCGGTCGACCCTGCTGATGCTGGTTGCAGCCTTCGCGGGCATCGATGCCACGCGGGCCGCCTACGACGCCGCTGTCGCCGCCGGCTACCGCTTCTACTCCTACGGCGACGCGATGGCGGTGCTCCCGTGAGAGCCCGGCGAGGCTGCGGGAGTGCTACCGTGAGGGCCTGGCGAGGCCGCGGCGGTGCTCCCCCGACGGGCGTGCGGCGATACACTCCGGCGGTGCCCCCGTGAGCGCCGTATTGGGCGGTGCCCGCTTCACCCTCGAAGCAGTCGACCATCAGGCCAGAGCGGGTCGACTCACTCTCCCGAGCGGCCACGTCGACACCCCCGCCTTCATGCCGGTCGGCACGCTCGGCACCGTCAAGGGGGTATCGCCGGAGGAGCTCCAGGGCGCCGGCGCTTCGATCATTCTGGCCAACACGTACCACCTCTATCTCCGCCCCGGCGCCGATGTCGTCGCCGAATTGGGAGGCCTGCACGACTTCATGCGCTGGAGAGGGCCGATCCTCACCGATTCGGGGGGCTTTCAGGTGTTCTCGCTGGCCCGGATCCGCAAGATCACGGACGATGGCGTCACCTTCCGGAGCCACATCGACGGGAGCAGCCACCACTTCACCCCCGAGCGGGTGATGGACATCCAGCGGCTCCTCGGCGCGGACGTGATCATGGCCTTCGACGAATGCGCACCGGCGGGCGTGACCCACGCCGAGGCGGAGCTGGCGAACCGGAGGACGCTCGCGTGGCTCGAACGCTGCCGGACCAGATTCGAGATGACGGAGGGCGACGCCCCCGCACGGCAGGCGCTCTTCCCGGTGCTGCAGGGCAACGTGTACGACGATCTCCGGGCCCGGCACCTGGAACAGGTCATGGAACTCGGCGACTGGCCCGGGTTCGGGATCGGCGGCCTGTCCGTCGGCGAGCCGAAGCCGGACATGTGGAGGATCCTCTCCCTGCTGGATCCCCTGATGCCGCGGAGCCGGCCGCGCTACCTGATGGGCGTGGGATACCCCGACGACCTCCTCGAGGCGATCTCCCGCGGCTGCGACATGTTCGACTGCGTTGCCCCCACCCGCAACGCCCGCCACGGCACCGCCTGGACCCTGGACGAGGGCCAGATCAACCTGAAGGGCGCCCGCTTCCGCCTCGACCGCGATCCCATCGACCCCGAATGCGACTGCTACGCCTGCCGCGGGTACGACCGCGCGTACATCCGCCATCTCCTCGTGGCCGGGGAGCGCCTGGGGCACCGCCTCGTTTCCATCCACAACCTCCGTTTCCTGCTGCGACTGGCTGGCGAGGCACGGTTACGCATCCGCGCGGGAACCTTTACTATGTGGTGCCGCGACTGGCTCGACCGATACCGGGCGGGCCGGTCCGCCGCGCGTCAGCCCTGACCCGAAAACTCGAAGGACGATACGACCTTGCCGATCTTCAACCCGATTCAAGCCGTCGCCGCAACCGTGTTCACGGCATCGCCCGCCCCGCCGATGGTTCCCCGCGAAGGTGCAAGCGGAATGGGCGTTTTCCTGTTCCAGATCATCTTTATCATCGCCATCTTCTACTTCATCCTGATCCGGCCGCAGCGGAAGGAGCGCCAGCGGCACCAGGACATGCTGAGCAAGCTTGCCAAGGGTGACCGCGTGATGACCAACGGCGGCATCCTCGGCCAGATCGTGCACTCGACCGATGCCGAACTCACGATCACGACGGCCGAGAACACGCGGATCGTGATCGACAGGGGCCATATCGCCCGCAAGATCGAGGACAGCCAGGGCTGACGGGCCGTGGCACTGCTGGACATCGAAATCCTGGGCTCGAGGATCCTTCGCGAGGAGGCGGCTCCGGTGGACACCGTGACGGACGAGACCCGGCGCCTGATCCGGGACATGTTCGACACCATGTACCACGCCGAGGGGATCGGGCTGGCGGGGCCGCAGGTGGGCGTGTCCCGGCGCCTGCTGGTCGTGGACGTGACCAACGAGGACGAGAGCCGGCACGTTCATGCCCTGGTCAACCCCGTCATCGTCGAGTCGAGCAAGGCGACCGACAAGGCGGTGGAAGGGTGCCTCAGCATCCCGGGCATCGAGGAGAAGGTGACCCGGCCGGTCCGCGTCACCGTGGAGGCGCTGTCCCCGGACGGCGACCCCGTACGCATCGAGGCGGACGGCCTCCTGGCACGGGCGCTGCAGCACGAGGTGGACCATCTGGATGGCGTGCTCTTCGTGGATCGGCTGTCGCCGCTCAAGCGGGGCATCGTCCTGAAGAAGTGGCGGAAAGCCAGGGCGGCGCACTCGGGCCGCGGTGCCGGGAGCCCGTGACGAGGCCACGTGTAGCATCGAGGGCGGGGCCGGGGGCGGTGCGGTGAACGTTCTCTTCTGGGGTACGCCGGAGTTTGCGGTGCCGACCCTTCGTGCCCTCGCAGCGGCGGGGTACGAGGTGGCCGGTGTGGTGACCCGGCCGGATCGCCCCCGCGGCCGCGGCCGCAAGCCGCAGCCGTCGGTGGTCCGCACGGTTGCCGAACGCGAGGGATACCGCGTATTCACGCCCGAGGCGCCGCGGGGCGACGCCTTCGAGCGCGCGATCCGCGACACGAGCCCCGATATCTCGGTCGTCGTGGCCTACGGATGTATCCTGACGCGGCAGGTGCTCGACATTCCGCGCCTGGGGTCGCTCAATCTCCACGCCTCGCTCCTCCCCAGGCTGAGGGGCGCGGCTCCGATCACCTGGGCCATCGCGCGCGGTCATGCGGTCACGGGCGTTTCGGTGATGCGGATGGTGGAGGCCATGGACGCGGGGCCCGTGCTCGCCCGGGAGTCGGTCGCCATCGGGCCCGGCGACACGGCATCGTCGTTGTCGAGAGACCTTGCCGAGCTGGGCGCACGACTGATCACGGAGGTGCTGCGCAACCTGGAATCAGGGAGTGTGAAGGAGGTCGAACAGGACCATGCGGCGGCCACCTACGCGCCGAAGGTCGACCGGCGGTCGGCGCGGGTCGACTGGACGCTGGACGCTCGGATGGTGGCGGATCACATCCGCGCCATGGACGCGGTGCCCGGTGCGTGGACCCTGCGGGGAGGCGATCCCGTGAAGGTGTTTTGCCCCACTGTCGTGGATGACGGCATGCGGGCGAGCGGAGGGGGCGGCGGGCGCGGTGAGGCCGGCGAGATCGTGGGCGCCGACCCGGCGGCCGGACTCCTGGTCGCGACGGGCAGCGGGCTGGTGAGGATCGGCGAAGTGCAGCCGGCGGGGAAGCGGCGCATGGCCGCGGCCGCCTGGCTTCGCGGACGGCCCCCCCGGGCCGGCGAGTGCCTGGCCTAGCGTGGGCGGATTACCCCGGCTGCACGTCATCGCCGTGGATGACCTCGTCGCCTCGAGCGACTTCCGCGCGCGGATCCGGCTGGTGCTCGCTGCGGGGGGAAGCGCGATGGCGCTGCACCTCAGAACCCGGACCGTTTCGGCTCGCCGCCTCTTCGACGCCGTATCCTGGCTTTCCGGGCTTTCGCGCGAGACCGGGACGCTGGTCATGGTCAACGACCGGGTCGACGTGGCGATGGCGGCGGGCGCCGGCGGCGTACATCTGCGGGAGGATTCGCTGCCCCCCGCGCTCGTCAGTGAGATGGCCGGGCCGGGTCTGCGCGTGGGCAGGTCCATCCACTCGCCCGAACAGGCGCGCGGCTACCGCGTGGGGGACGCGGACTATCTCGTCCTGGGGGCGGTCTACCCCACGCGCTCGCACCCCGGGCGTCCCGCTCTCGGGCCGGAGGCGGTGGGCCGCGCTGTGGAGTGGGGCAGCCTCCCCGTCATCGCGATCGGTGGAATCACGCACGCCGAAGTGCCGGCCCTGTTGTCCGGCGGGGCGCACGGAGTGATGGTCCTGAGCGGGGTGTGGCGGGCCGCCGAACCGCATGTGGCCGTGACGCGCTACCTTCAGGCTATCGGGGAGGAGGAGCGACGATGACGGCACCGTCATCCGGATCCGACTTTTGCGCAGGCGAAGTTTCCATCGTGCTCAACGGCGAGACGCGGGCGGTGGACGCGGGGCTCACCGTGATGGGGCTCCTCGGGTCGCTGGAACTCCACGCGGGCATGGTGGTGGTCGAGCGGAATCGCGAAATCCTCAAGCGGGAGGCGTTGAAGGAAACCCCGGTCGAAGAGGGAGACCGGATCGAAATCGTGCACTTCGTAGGAGGGGGATAGATGACGGTGGAGATGCGCCCGGACCTCCCGTTCGTGATCGGGGGCCAGACCTTCACCTCCAGGCTGATCGTCGGGACGGGAAAGTACCGGACGAACGATGAAATGGTGGCGGCCATCCGTGCGAGCGGAGCCGAGATGGTGACCGTGGCCGTCCGCCGCGTCGACCTCGACCGCAGCCAGGCGGAGGGCATCCTCCATCACCTGGACCCCGGGGAATTCTTCCTGCTTCCCAACACCGCCGGCTGCTACACGGCCGGGGACGCGCTCCGCTACGCGCGGCTGGGCAGGGCAGCGGGGCTCACCGAGTGGGTCAAGCTCGAGGTGATCGGCGACGAGCGCACCCTGCTCCCGGACACGGCCGCGACGCTCGAGGCGGCGGTGGAGCTGGTGGCCGACGGCTTCAAGGTCATGGCCTACACCAGCGACGACCTCATCACGGCGCTGAGGCTCGAGGATGCGGGCTGCGTGGCCGTCATGCCTCTGGCGAGTCCGATCGGGAGCGGGCTCGGCGTGGTGAATCCCTACTACATCCGCGAGATAAAGCGCCGGCTGAGCGTCCCCATAATCGTGGACGCGGGCGTGGGGACGGCGTCCGACGCGTGCATCACCATGGAGCAGGGTGTGGACGGCGTGCTGATGAACACGGCGATTGCCGCGGCTTCGGACCCGGTCGGCATGGCGCGGGCCATGAAGCTGGCGATCCGGGCGGGGCGGGAAGCCTACCTTGCCGGCCGGATGCCGGCCCGGGAGATCGCGGTCCCTTCGTCGCCCGCATCGGGGATGCTGGATCCGGAGAGCCCTTGACCGGCCGCTCGGCGGGAGGCCCCCGCGGGACAGGGCTGCCGGCGGCCCGGACCCTGGCCGCGTCCATCCTGCGGCAGGTCGAGTCGGGTCGGCGCCTCGATGTGGCATGGGAGGCATCCGGGGCCGCCGGGTCCCCCGAGCGTGGGTGGATTCGCCACCTGGTGTATGGGACGATTCGACTGCGCGGCAGGATCGACCACATCCTGGCGCGGCATTGCGCGCGCGACCTTGTCGACCTGGACGTGGATGTTGCTGCCGCGCTGCGGATGGGCGCCTACCAGATTCTGGAAATGGGGAGCGTTCCCGCCTACGCCGCCGTGTTCGAGGCGGTGGAGCAGGTCAAGGGGACACGGAGCCGCGCTGCATCGGGTCTGGTGAATGCGGTGCTGCGAAAGGTTGCGCGGGATCGCGCCGACGAATCCTCCTTCCCTGATCCCCGGAAGGACCCCGAGGGCTACCTGAGTACGTGGGGATCGCATCCGCGCTGGCTTGTGCGCCGCTGGATCGCCGCCTTTGGCCGGCGAGACGCTCGTGCGCTCGTGGAGGCCAACAACCGCGAACCCGGCGTCTACCTTCGGCCTGTCGGCGCGAGCGCTGCGGATGCGCGCGCAAGGCTGGCGGTGGAGGGACTCTGCCGGGCGGACCCGGCCGAAACGGAGATCATCGGCGGCGAGACCCGGTCCGCTCCGCATGCCGCGGTCAGGTTGGCGGCCGGAGCGGATCCCCGGGTGGCGCTGTCGGTCGTACCGGGAGTCATCCAGGATCCTGCGGCGTCGCTGGTGGCCGACCATGTGTCGCCGCCGAACGGTGCCCTGATCGCCGATCTGTGCGCGGCTCCCGGCGGGAAGACGCTCGCGCTGAGTGCCCAGGCGGACCGCGTTCTGGCCGCCGACCTCTCGCCCCGCCGCCTTTCGCGGGTGGTGGAGGGGGTGAGCCGGCTGCGTGCCCAACGGGCCGGCCAGGCGGAGCCGGCGGGCGGGCAACGGAACGCCGGCCGGGACCCATCACATCCGCAGGTATGGTCCGTAGCGGCGGATGCCCGCCGTCCGCCCCTGCGAAGGGCCGAGGTCGTGCTGGTCGACGTGCCGTGCAGCGGGACCGGAACGCTCCGGCGCAACCCGGACGGGCGATGGCGCCTTCGGGAGCAGGACATCGAAATGCTCGCGGACCTCCAGCGCTCGATCCTGGCGGGCGCCGCCTCCGTGGTTCCCCGTGGCGGCGTCCTTGTTTACGCTACATGTGCCCTTGAGCACGAGGAGAACTGGGGGCAGGTGAAGGCTTTTCTGACGCGTCGTCCGGACTTCCGCATCGAACCGGGCCCAGTCCCGGGCCGGTTTCTGGACGCGAACGAATGCCTCGCCGTGTATCCCCACGAGAGCGGATTCGACGGAGCCTTTGCGGCCAGAATGAGGAGGGTTGGCGACTGATGGATCTGCGCCGCTCACTCCGGCGGAACAGGAAGGCCCGGACCCGGAAGGCCGGCCGTTCGGGCAAGCCGAGGGGTGCCGCCAAGCCGAGGGGTGCCGCCAAGGCGAAGGGTGCCGCCAAGGCGAAGGGTGCCGCCAAGCCGAGGGGTGCGGCCAGGTCGAAGAGGGCCGCCAGGCCGAAGGGTGCCGTCAGGACGAAGCGTCCGCGTCGGCCCGCCGGGGCGAAATCGCGCCGGGGACGTACCCGCAAGGCCACCCGCGCGGGGCCGGTCCGCGTGGGCCGCCTTTCCCTCCATCCCGCCATCGCTGCTCTGTTGGTGAGCGGCGCCGGACTGGGGCTGGGGTACCTGATCGCCGTCGTCCTCATCTTTCCGGCGGTCGAGCAGCCGCTCGAACTGCAAGCGGTGCCGGATGTGCGCGGGGAGCCCCTCGAGCTGGCCCGGGCCGCGGTGCTGGACTCCGGGCTTGTGATCGGCCACGTCGACTCCGTGCGGCACCCGAGCGTGGCCGCGGGGCTGGTGATCGGGCAGAGCCCGCTGCCGGGCCTCACGGCGCGGGTGCAGGCGCCGGTGCGGATCACGGTGTCGTCCGGGCCCGAGATGCGCGCGATCCCGGACCTCACGCGCCTCGACGGCACCCGCGCCGCGGAGTTGTTGGACGCCGCCGGATTCGTCGTCCAGGTGGACACGGCGGATTCCCGCACTCCGGCCGGGCGGGTGCTTGGCATCGATCCCGCGCCCGGAAGCGAGATCCGAATCCCGGGTGCGGTGCGGCTGGTGGTGAGCCGTGGTCCTCCCACCTTCATGATGCCCCGGTTGGCCGGTATGTCACAGGGAGAAGCGTACGCGCTCCTCCGCTCGCTCGGGCTGGTGCTGGGGGAGGTGGACAGGAGGTACAGTCTGCTCAACGTACGCATGGTCTTTGGCCAGGATCCCGAGCCCGACGTCCCCGTCGCGGAAGGCACCGCGGTGAGTCTGGTCGTCGGGCGCGAAGTGCGTCCGATCGGGCAGTTGCCCGGTCAAACGGAACTCCCGGAGCCTATGCGCGACAACAACCGATCACGGACCCAGCCATGGCCATGAGCAACCTGCGAAACCCGGAGAAGCGGCCATCCGGTCGACGGACGTACCTGGTGGCGCTGGCGGTGTGCGTGGGACTGGTCGCGGGCGCCTGGTTCGGCCGCAACCGCGTTCCACCCGTTGTCGCCGGCTATCCGGCACCTGACTTCGAGGTGGTGGACGTCGACGGCAACCCGGTCACGCTGAAGAGCTATGAGGGGAAGGTCCTGCTTCTCAACGTGTGGGCGACCTGGTGCGGCCCCTGCCGCGAGGAAATGCCGTCCATGCAGCGCCTGTACGACAGCTTTTCGCGCGACGGCTTCGAGATCGCCGCGATCAGCATCGACGCCCCCTTCGGAGCAACCGACAGCGCCGGCAATCCCGGCGGCGATCCTGTCGCCTTTGCCCTCGCCCTCGATTTGACCTTCCCCATCCTGCTGAACCCCTCCGGCGACATTCAGCGCACCTACCGCACGACGGGCGTCCCCGAGTCATTCCTCATCGGCACCGACGGGATCATCTACAAGAAGGTGGCCGGCTCCACCGCGTGGGACTCCGAAGCGAACGTCGGCCTCGTCAGGCGCCTCATGGACCAGGGCGGATAGCTTCGTGTCGTCCGCGGGGGTCTTCACGCGCAACTGGCGCCTCAAACTGGCCGCCCTGACGCTGGCCGTGCTCCTGTGGGCGACGATGCGGCTGAGCGACGATGAGGTGAGCCGGCTCGAGATCCCGGACGTGCAGGTTCGTGTGGACCAGGTCGCTTCCGACTGGTTCCTGCAGGGTGATCCGTCGCCCGCGACCGTGGACATGACCGTGACCGGTCCCATGGGGGACCTTTTCCGGGTTGCGATGGCAGAGCCCGTCGTGGTGATTCCGGTGGATTCCGTGGCGGATGAAGACCTGGTCCTCGAACTGGTGCCGGATTGGGTGTGGAACGTGGACCGCGGGAGCGTGGCGATCGAGGGCTTCGCGCCGAGCACGGTTCGATTGCTCTTCGAGCAGCACAGGGTCGAAGAGATCCCTGTTTCACCGAGGGTGATTGGGCGACTGCCCGACTCGCTCGCTCTGGTTGCGGAGCCCCGGGCCAACCTGCTCTTTGCGCAGGTGCGCGGTCCGGCTTCGGAAGTGGACGCGCTGCAAGCCGTGTTCCTGCAACCGTTCGACCTGAGCACCGTGACGGGGCCGGGGCGCTTCGATGTGGGCGTGGATACCGAGGGTCTGGGAGGACTGGTCGTCAACCCCATGAGTGCGACGATCCTGGTGGAGGCAGCCGCCCGGGAGAGCCGGACGCTGGGCCCCCTGGCCATCGAGTTGGGGCTCGAGGACGAAGAGCTGGAAGTGGACCCTCCAATGGTCGCGGTCACGATCTCCGGCGCGGGCGCGCTGCTCGAAGCGGTCGACACCGCGGACGTGACCGTGGGGCTGTCGATCGATCCGGAGGCACTGCGGCAGGGAATCCAGGAGAACGGGGAGGTGCGGGTTCCAGTCGAGGTGCGCGGCCTCGGTCGTTTCCTGGAGGGGGCCGCGGATGCGGACTCGGTGACCGTGAGGAGGGCCGGGGGCCTGTGATCGGGCCCGTCCTCGGCATCGAGACCACCTGCGACGAGACCTCTGCCGCGGTTCTTGATGCGAAGGGAACGATCCTCGGGCTCGTAATCCACTCGCAGGACGTGCACCGGATCTACGGAGGGGTCGTGCCGGAGCTTGCCGCCAGGGACCATCTCCGGCGGATCGAGCCGGTTGTGGGCGCGGCGCTCCGGGAGGCCGGGATCGAGCGGCGCGAGCTGTGCGCAATAGCGGTGGCGGCGGGGCCGGGGCTGATCGGGGCCCTGCTGGTGGGGGTATCGTGGTCACGGGCCGCTGCCTTCGCCCTGGGCATTCCCTGGATCCCGGTGCACCACATGGAGGGACATCTGTTCGGTCCCGTTCTCGAGGATCCCGACGCCGTCCCGCCCTTTGTGGCGCTCCTGGTGTCGGGGGGGCACACGCTGCTGCTGTGGGTTCCCGAATGGGGGCGATACTTCCTTCTCGGCCAGACCCGGGACGATGCGGCCGGCGAGGCGTTCGACAAGGTGGGCAAGCTGCTGGGGCTTCCCTACCCGGGCGGCCCCGCCGTCCAGGCCGAGGCCGTCCGGGGCGATCCCGCCCGTTACGCCTTGCCCAGGCCGATGATGCGGGCAGGTCGGCACTCGGGAGGCCGCGTGCCCCTGGACTTTTCCTTCTCGGGGCTGAAGACGGCCGTGGCCCGGACCGTCGCGCGCCTGGAAGAGACCGGTAGGATGGAAGGCGAGCGGGCACATCTGGCCGCGTCCTTCCAGGAGGCGGTGGTGGATGTCCTCACCCGAAAGACCCTCGCCGCCATGGAGGCCGTCGGGTGCGGCAGGCTCCTGCTCGGCGGAGGGGTGTCGGCCAACGGCCCGCTGCGAAGGCGTTTTCGCGAACGGCTCGGCTCGGGGGGACGCCTCTTCGTCGGATCGCCCAGGGTGTCGCTCGACAACGGCGCCATGATCGCCCGGGCGGGGCAGTTCCGCGCCGGAGAACGCCGCTTTGGCGACCTGAATGACGCCCGGGCAAGCGTATCCATCCCGGGGATGGTACCATGGACCCCGGAAACCAATCACTGACCAGGACCAGGCGAAATGTATCCGATACTCTTTCGAATGCCCGAGTGGGTTCCGATCCTCGGGGGCGACCCGATTACCTCGTTCGGGGTGATGATGCTCCTGGCCTTCCTGACGGGGGGCTACATCCTCAAGTCGGAACTGGGCCGAAAGGGCCACGACCCCGAACTCGCCTGGGACCTGCTCTTCATGGCCGTGATCGGTGGTCTCGTCGGAGCACGGCTGTACTACGTGTTCCTCAACTATCCGCGGTTCGCGGCCGACCCCTTCGGGATGCTCTTCGCGCGTGCGGGAATGGTGTGGTATGGCGGCTTTCTGCTGGCTGCGGCCCTGGTCGTCTGGCGGATCCGCAAGGTGGGTCTGCCGCTGGGGAAGACCGCGGATGCCGCCGCGCCGGCGCTGGCCCTTGCCTACGGCGTGGGCAGGATTGGTTGTTTTCTCGTCGGCGATGACTATGGGCGCCCGACGGATTCGTGGGTCGGAATCGCGTTTCCGAACGGTGCGCCGCCCACCCACGTCGACACGATCAGTGAGCACTTCGGTATCACCGTCGATCCGGCGATGGTGGAACGGTACGGAGAGATCCTCCCCGTCCACCCCACCCAGCTCTACGAGACGGCGCTTTCCACGCTCATCTTCCTGGTGCTCTGGTCTCTGCGCGGCCGGGGGAACCGGCCGGGATGGATCTTCATGACCTGGCTGGCCCTGGCAGGTGCGGAGCGGTTCATCGTGGAAATCTTCCGCGCCAAGGACGACCGTTTCTTCGGTGCGCTGACCCTTGCCCAGGTGATCTCGCTCGGGATGATCGCCTTTGGGGTGATCTGGATGAGGAGACTGCGCGGCGCGAAGGGATCCGCCCGCGGGTGATCATCCTTCACGCTTCCGACCTGCACTTCGGGAAGCCCCACCGGCCTGCGGTTTCGGAAGCCGTCCTTGCCTTCGTCGCGGAGCAGGACCCGGACGCGATCGTGGTATCGGGCGACCTCACGCAGCGAGCCAGGGTGAAGGAGTACCGGGCCGCGCGGCGTTTCCTGAAGCGGCTCGCCCCGAGGCCCGTGGTCGTCACGGCCGGGAATCACGATGTCCCCCTTTACCGGGTCTGGGAGCGAGTCTTCGCACCGTACCGCAACTACCGCCGGTACATCGACGACCGGCTGGATTCGGTCCTGGACCTGGGCGATGGCAATGCCGGCGACTCGGGCGGGGCCCGGTTCGTCGCACTGAACTCCTCCTCGCCGCTGTCGGCGATCGTCAACGGCCGCCTCGGCCCAAGGCAACTCGACTTCGCCGCGGCAGCGTTTGCGCAGGCCGCGCCCGGGTGGCTTCGTGTGCTCGTGGTCCACCACAACCTTCTTGCACCTGCGGGCGGCGATCCAATCCCGACGCTGCCTGGAGCGTCGCGCGTGCTGGAACTGGCCGGGCAGTGGGGTGTTGATCTGATCCTCTCGGGGCACATCCACCAGTCCTGGCTTGGGAGCGCCCGTGAGCCGGGCAACGAGCATGTGGGAGTGCCCGTAATCATCGCCGGCACCGCATCATCCACCCGCGGACGGGGTAGGGAAGAGGGGAAGAATGCGCTAAACCTGATCAGGGCAGGGAAGTCGTCATCCGAGGCCACCGTTTATCTTTACTCGGAAGATTCCGGACGTTTCATTCCCACGGAGAGCCGCCGGTATCCGCGGCGTATGCGATAAGGGGAGCGTTCAGCCTGGTGACCAAGGAGACGGTGAAGCGCAGCGCCCAGCGCGGATGCATCGCCTCTCGAATGCCGGGGGGATTTTGTCCACGGGCTGGTCGCCCGAGTCGGAGCCTGTGCGCGGCCCTGGCTCTGCTCGGCGGCCTGGTGGTTCCGGGGCCCGCTTCAGGTCAGGCGGTCCGCCTGGAGATCGCCTCTGTCGATTTCGGAGGGAACGCGACCTTTTCCGACACCGAGTTGCGTCGGGCGGTACTTACCCGGGCGTCCAGTTGCCCGCCGATCCTGACTGTCACGACCTGCGCCGCGGGTATCGACTGGTTTCGGGATCGACAGTACTTCAGCGCCCGCGTGCTGGAGGACGACCTCAACCGGCTGCGGCAGCTCTATCACGCGCACGGCTTTCGCGCGATGACCGCGGATGCCGACGTGAGTCCCAACGGCGACGGGACGGTTTCGGTCGCCTTTCTCATCGACGAGGGCCAACCCTTCCGGATCGGCTCGATCCGGTTCCTGGGAGACTCGATCCCGGCCGGCCTGGATTTCGAGGAAGAGCTTCCGGTCGGTCCGGGCGACCCGGCGAGCTTCCTGCTCATTACGGAGGCGCGTGACACCCTGACCCTGCGCCTGCGGAATGCGGGCTACGCCTTCGCCGAGGTCTTCTTCGAGTTCGACCGCGCCCGGGACAGCGACACCGCGTCCGTGAACTACCGGGTGGAGCTGGGTACGCCGACGACCTTCGGCCCAATAGAAGTTTCGGGCAACACACTCCTTGGCGACGACTTGATCCGGGCGCGCCTGCCGTTCGATGAGGGCGAACCGTTCCGCGAGAGCCGTATCCGGGAGGCGCAGCGAAGCCTCCATGAACTGGGGATCGTGTCACGGGCCCAGGTGGAGCGGGACACGACCAGGATGGTAAACGACTCCGTGCTGCCGATACGAGTGGACATCGTTGAAGGCGATGTGCATCGGGTGCGTACCGGCGGCGGCGCCAACAGCGCCGACTGTTTCAATGTCGAGGGTCGATGGGCCAGCAGGAACTTCCTCGGGGGCGGCCGCACGCTGCAGGCCCAGGCCCGGCTCTCCAACCTTCTCGCGGGGCTGCTGCAGGCCACGCCTCTGTGCTCGCAGGCCGGAACGGGCGAATTCGGCCGTCTCAACTGGCTGGTGAGCGTGGATTTCGGCCAGCCCGGCTTCCTGTCGCGCCGGAACGACCTTGCGCTTGGTGTGTTCGCCGAGCGCCAGAGCCGCAAGAACATCTTTGTACGCGACGCATTCGGCCTCGATGCCGGCGTGAGCCGCCAGATGGGTCCCGGGTCGTTCCTGAGCGCGAGGTTCCGCCCGCAACTGACTCGCCTGGCGGCCGCCGAGGTCACGCTTTGCGCCACCTTTCTCGCGTGCAGTCCCGAAGACATCGACGCCCTCTCCAGCGCCAACTGGCTGTCGCCGATCGCAGTGTCGCTCAACCGCGACCGCAGCGACAACATCTTCAGCCCGACTACCGGCTCGAAGACGCTTCTGGACATCGAGTTTGCAGAGGGCTTCACCGGATCCGACTACGCCTACATCCGGGCATTCGCCGATGCAAGCTTCTACAACCGGATGGGCGAAGGGAGGGTTCTCGCCCTGCGGGTCCGCGCCGGCCGGATCAGCCCCGGAGGCTTCCTCGGCATCGCGACCGACACGGACCGGTTCGCGGAAGTCGTGCCATCCCAAAAGCGCTTCTACGGCGGTGGCGCCAACAGCGTCCGGGGATTCGCGCAGAGCAGTCTGGGCCCCAGGAGCCTGTCGATCGATGTACGGGAGTTGCTCCGCCGGAGCGAAAGCGGAGTTGAACCCGCCTGCCCTCCCGCCGCGGTGGTGAACCTGACCTGCGACGCTGCCGCGCTGGGCGATACCGAACTCTTCCAACTCCGTCCGGTTGGAGGCCTGTCGACCTTTGAAGCAAGCGCGGAACTGCGCTTCGATCTGGCCGGCGCCGTCCTGAGCGGCGCGGCTTTTGTCGACGTGGGGCAGGTGTGGCCCGAAGGGCCGACGTTCGACGACCTCGAAATGAGCCCAGGCCTGGGCGTCCGCTACAACACGGCGTTTGGGCCCATCCGCCTCGATGTCGCCTACTCCTTCCACGCGCGCGAGCCGCTCGAAGTGGTCACCTCCCAGATCCGGCCCTATGTTCGTGGAGAGGACGGGATGGCGGACCGGATCGACATTGCCCCGGCCGGCGGGCCGCCGGAGTTGATCGACTGGGTCGTTTCCGAAGATCTGGCCATCCTTGGTCCCCCGGTTCACTTCGGCGACGATCCGGGGTTTTCTCTCCGGCGATTCCAGCTCCATTTCTCGATCGGCCAGGCCTTCTGACCAATGAGACAGGAAACAAAGCCCGCGCGACGCCGGGTCCGGGCCGTCCTGCTGTGGATGGTCATGGCGGTGAGCGGTCTGTTTGCGTTGGGGGT
Source organism: Longimicrobiales bacterium (assembly GCA_965211645.1). Taxonomy (GTDB): domain Bacteria; phylum Gemmatimonadota; class Gemmatimonadetes; order Longimicrobiales; family Gaopeijiaceae; genus Bin94. The sequence goes on from OZ242947.1 coordinate 3,689,163, forward strand.
GGCGGGCGCGGTCTGGGTGAGCCGTACCGCCAGCGGGCGCGAGGTGGCGCTGGAGTGGGCCATGGAGCGGATCCGCCCGATCGTCAACGGGTCGGTTTCCGTAGGCGCGATGGGGGCAGGCGGTCTGCTGGGGGGTGCCACCCTGCATGAGGTCCAGTTGAGCGACGAGAACGGACACCCGGTGGTCGTCGCCGATTCGATCAAGGCGCGGTATTCGGTGGCAGGGTTGCTCGGCGGCAGTCGAACCATTGCCGATCTGGATCTTTGGGGTGTGGTGGTCGATCTGGCTCCGGCCGGAGGCGGTCGGGTCGATCTTGGTGCTCTGATCACCATTGACGATGCGTCGGGGGGCGGAGGCGAGGCTTCCGATGCGCCGCAGAACGCCGCGCCGGCCCTCCGGATTCGAGACGTGAGCATTCGGGACGGCACCGCGCTGCTGCGCGCTGCGGACGGATTGCAAAGACGCGTTCGCGGCATCGTTGCCGACTTCCCCGTGCTCGACATCCTGCCGCCATCGGGCGGGTATCTGACGGCGACCATGGAGGACGCGGCGCTCGTCTATCCGATGGGCACCGGTGATCTGGACCTGTCCGGCATCGCGGGAGAGATCGGGATAGGTCCGGACGGAGCGTTTGTCGACGCCGACCGTTTCCTGCTGCCGGGATCCGAGGGAGCGGGCCGCCTGGAAGCGAGACCATTGGGCGGCCGGCTGGTCACCGGGTTCGACCTCCGGATGACTCGTCTTGCGCTGGCGGACCTGTACTGGCTCGACGGGCGACTCGACCACGGCACGGCCAGCGGACGCGTTCGCATCGTGAACGACCCGGGCGACCCACTCATCGACTTGCGCGGGGTCGAAGCGGATCTGGGAGCAGGGGGGCGGATCGCGTTCACCGGCGCGCTGGTCCCTGGGGACAGCGTGGAGTTGAGGGACCTCCGCGTCGAGCCCGATCGTTTTGCGACCGCCGAACTCGAGCGATTCCTCCCGGAGTCACTGCCGGTGTCGGGACTGCTTTCTGGCGACGTGCTCCTGGACGGCGGTGCCGGGCAACTCGGCATCGGGGGGGATCTCGCGCTGGTTTCAGAGGCCGGCACGGACACGCTGGTGCATCTGTCGGGGAGTGGGACCGCCCTCGGCGCCGACGCCATGGAGGATGTCGACCTGAGGGCCGCTGCGCTGGACTATTCGCTGCTGGAAGTCTTCGCTCCGGGGCCGCGCTGGCAGGGAACCGGCGACATGACGATCCGGGCGGACGGTAATCTCGAAACAGGGATCGCGATCGAGGTTGCCGCCAATCATTCCGTCGGCGGAGGTGCCCTGAGCACGGTGGCGTTCACCGGAAGCGTGTACGGGGACACCGCGATCGAGGTGGTCGATCTGGATGCGACGGTGCGCCCGATGTCCCTCCTGACTCTCGCCAGACTGTTTCCCGACTCTCCTCTCGAAGGCTCGGTCGAAGGTGCTGTCGATGGTTCCTTCTCTCTTCGGGGAGGCATCGACCGTCTGACCATCGCCGCCGATCTCGATACCGACGCCGGACCGCTCCAGGCGGAGGGAATCCTCAACGCCCGCGACCTCGCCGCAGGCTACGAGGCGTTCGTCCGAAGCGACGGCTTCGACCTGTCGCGTCTGTTCGCACGTCTGCCGGACTCGACCATCGTTGCGGGAGCCGCGACCCTGAACGGGCGCGGACTGGATCTGGCATCGTTGCGCGGGGCGTGGACACTCGACGCGGGACCCTCCTCGATCGGTGCGCTCCAGGTGGACACTGCAGCCGTCAGCGCCTGGGTGGACGACGACGGCCTCCTGCACGTCGAGACGATGTACGCGAATGCGGGGGGCGTGGAGGTGCGCGGCAGCGGAAGTATCGGGGCCGCGCCCGGAGTCGGCGGCGACGGTGTCGCGCTGTCGCTGCGCTCGCCATCGATCGCGCCGCTGCGCGACGTGTTCATGGGCCGCAACCTCGTCGCCTGGGATGAACTGTCGCCCATCGAACAGGGTCTCATGACCGAGGTGGACGGCGTGGATCCGGACACCGTCCCGAGGGCGCGGGACATCCGCTTCGCGGGCCGCATGGACGGCGACATTCACCTCACGGGCGGGCTTGACGACCTCTCGGCCGCGGTCGAGATCGCTTTCGCCGACCTCGTCTACGGGCGCTCCTCGGCGCGATCTCTCGAGGCGAGCTTCACCGTGACCGGGATCGCCGTCCCCCCGCCGGAACCGGTGTCCGCGGACTCGGTCCGCAATCAGCGCGCCGCCCCCCCCGCCATCGTCGTCGAAGGCGCGGCGACGGGCGACTCCGTCATCCTCTGGGATCGCGAGTTCACATCCGCAACCCTGGAGGGAGATCTGGCGCCCGATGCTCAAAGTCGCTTGCGCGCGCTCATCGAGCGGTCGGAGGAGGAGTACTACGACCTTCAGGCTGTCATCCAGCTGGACGACCAGAGCGGCAGGGTCGATCTGGACCGCTTCACCCTGGTGTTCGACGACCGGCAGTGGAGTCTGCGCGGGCCCGCCCGCTTCGAGTGGGATCCGGATGCGATCGTGGTGCGCGACTTCGGCCTCATCCGCCCGGGCGGTGGCGGACTGCGGCTGAGCGCGGACGGACGGCTTTCCCGGGGCGAGACGGAGTCCGACCTGGAGCTGCGGGTTGCCGCTCTGGATATCGGGACTCTGGGGCGGCTCTTCCAGATGGAGGCGCCGCCCACGGGCACGCTGACGGCCGAGGCGAGTGCCGGAGGGTCCGGCGGGGATCCCGAGTGGGAGACGGCGATCCGGCTGGAGGGTGTGGGACTCGAGACACTGCGCTTTGACAGCGTGACCGCGAACGGCGCTTTCGCGGACTACACCCTCGCGACGGAGGTCGAGAGCTGGACCAGCGGCCGCCGAACGATCCACGTCGCCGGCAACGTGCCCCTGGACCTCCGCCTGGCGTCGGTCATGGAGAGGGTTCCCGATGCACCCGTGGAGCTCGAGATCGTCGCCGATTCGTTCCCGGCCCGCATGATCTTCGGAACCCTGAACGCGCTGGAGGAGGTGGACGGGACCGTGAGCGGCAGCGTCACGCTGGGGGGACGCCCCACGGACATCGAGCCGGACGGTTCGCTTCGCCTGGAAAACGTCAGCGCCTTGATGACCCCCTTCGCGGTTCGTTTTTCTTCGACGGATGTCGACATGGAGCTCAGCCCGGACGGCGTGGTCGAGATCGAGGGCTCAACCGTGTCCGGAGGAACGATGGATGTCCGCGGCACGATAGACCTCGGCCAGATCGGGGACAGCATTCCGCTGGATCTCACCTTCCGCCCGGTGGGGTTCCAGGTCGTGGACAGGGCCGACATGGAAGCGGCGATCACCAGCGAGGCCGTCACGCTGACCGGCTCCTTCGACTTTCCGTACATCGAAGGGGCCGTGGAGGTCGAGGGCGGGACGGTATTCATGGAAGAGTTTCAGCGCACCGCCGAAGTGGTCGACCTCTACGATCCCGCCCTGTTCAGCGCGGCAACGCTGCGGATCGGGTCCGTCGAGCCCGCCGGCGATGAAGGCGGCGCCGGCGAGCGGATCCCGTTTCTGCAGAATCTGAGCGTGTTCATCGACCTGCACGTCGGCAGCGGCAACTGGCTTCGTTCGCGAGACATGAACATCGAGACCACGGGGGACCTTTCGGTCACCTTCGACCGTCAGACCAATCAGTTGATCCTGGCGGGCGAAATGGAGGTGGTGCGAGGCACCCTGAGCCTCGGACCCCGCACCATGCGGATGACCGAGGGGACCTTTCAGTTCCCCGGGACGCCCGGGTTCAATCCCGGGTTGACGATCACCGCGGAGAACCGGGTGCGCACCCGTGAAGGTCAGCCCCTGGTGATCACGGCGAATGTATCGGGCACGCTGCTCGAGCCTGCACTGGCATTCTCGGGCGACGCCGAATCCGCGATGTCCGAAGCCGATCTCATCAACTACCTGTTTCTGGGTCAGCCGACATCTGCCCTGCTCGGCGATGCCGGCGTCGTCTCGGTCGGCGCGGGAACCAACCTCCTGCTGGGACAGGTCGCCAACGAGATCGGCTACATTCTCGCACAGCAGCTGGACCTCGACCATCTGTCGCTGTCGCAGGCCGAGCAGGGACAGGCCAACGCCGCGTTCGGGACCTCGTCGCTGCAACTGGAGGTCGGGAAGTATCTTCTCGAAAACGTGTTTGTGACTGGCGTCTACCAGCGCGGCTTCTGCGCCGACCCGACCCTGCCGGTCAGCAGCGGTGGGGTGAGGGTCGAAGTCGCGATGCCGCGGGATGTGAGGCTGGAGGGATTCCTCGAGGGACGCTGCACACGGGAGCGGTACCGCGGGCTGGGCGACGCCTCGCTCGAGCTGGAGAGCATCTGGGGATTCCTGCTGTTTCGGGAATGGGGATACTGAGGGAATGAGCAAGGCCGAGCCAGCGGGGCTCAACCGTTGAGTCCCGACGTACTTGCCGTCCGCGGCGCGCGCGAGCACAACCTGCGGAACATTTCGCTGGACATCCCGAGGCAGCGGCTGGTGGTGGTCACCGGACTCTCCGGATCGGGAAAGTCGTCGCTCGCCTTCGACACCATCTATGCCGAGGGACAGCGCCGCTACATTGAGTCCCTGTCCGCGTATGCCCGCCAGTTCCTGGGGCTGATGGAAAAGCCCGATGTGGACACCATCGAGGGGCTCTCGCCGGCGATCTCGATCGAACAGAAGTCGGTCTCGCGGAATCCGCGCTCCACGGTCGGGACCGTGACCGAGATCTACGACTACCTGCGCCTCCTCTTTGCGCGCGCGGGCACCCCCTGGTGTCCGGAGTGCGACCTGCCGATCCGGCGGCAGCCGGCCACACAGATCGTGGGGCAGGTGCTGGAGCTTCCGGAAGGGACCCCGATCCAGGTGGTGGCCCCTCTCGTGCGAGGCCGCAAGGGACAGTTCCGCGATCTGTTCGAAAAGGCGCGCCGGGACGGGTTCGTCCGCACTCTAGTCAATGGAAAAGTGCACGATTTGCGCGAGGTTCCGCGCCTGAACCGCTACGAGAACCACGACATCGGCATCATCGTCGACCGGCTGGTGGTGAGGGAGCGGGACCGCGCGAGGCTCTCGGACTCGATCGAAACCGCCTTGCGGGCCGCCGAGGGCGTCGTGGAAGTCCTGGAGAGGCGCGGCAGCCGGGACATCCCGCACCTGTTCAGCGAACACTACGCCTGCGCCAACTGCGGAGCGAGCTTCCCCGAGCTGGAGCCGCGGGTGTTCTCCTTCAACTCGCCGCACGGCGCCTGCAACACCTGCGGAGGACTGGGAACCACCAAGGAAGTGAACGGGGCGCTGCTCCTCGCCAGCCCGTCGCTCTCCATCCTGGAGGGGGTCATCATCCCCTGGGGGGAACCCGGGGGACATCTGCGCGGCTCCGTGATTCCGGGACTGGCCGAGGCCTACGAGTTCGATCCCGGCACTCCGTGGCGCGATCTCCCCATGGAGGCGCGCGATGCCATCCTCCACGGCTCGTCCGGGATGAAGATCCGGTTCCCCTACAACGCGGGGAAGATGCGCGGGCACTACGAGGACTATTGGGAGGGCATCGTTGCGAACGTCGAGCGCCGGTACCGGGAGACCACCTCGGAGCACGTGCGCTCCCAGCTCGACCAATACATGTCCAGCCAGCAGTGCGCCGACTGCAAGGGCTCCAGGCTCGGACCCTTCGGGCGATCGGTGCGGATCGGCGGGCTCGGCATCAGCGACATCGTGCAAAGGCCCATCGGCGAAGTTCTCGCTTTCATGAACTCGCTCCCCGTCACCGGCGAAGAGCCTGCTCCCGGGGTCGTGCCCGCGGCCGGCGACCTCCTTCCGGGCGAAATCGCCGGCCCCATCCTCAAGGAGGTGCGCGAGCGGCTGGGGTTCCTGAGGAACGTGGGACTGGACTACCTGGCCCTGAGCCGGTCGGCGGACACGCTCTCGGGGGGCGAGTCGCAGCGAATCCGGCTCGCCACGCAGATCGGCAGCCGGCTCGTCGGCGTGCTGTACATCCTGGACGAGCCCTCCATCGGCCTGCACCAGCGCGACAACCACCGCCTGCTGCGCACCCTCCAGGACCTGCGCGACCTCGGGAACTCCGTGGTGGTCGTGGAGCACGACGAAGACACCATCCTCGCGGCCGACTTCGTCATCGATCTGGGCCCCGGAGCGGGCCGGGCCGGCGGTGAGGTTGTGGTGGCGGGGCCGGTCGAGGACGTGCGCGCCCACCCCGAATCGATCACCGGGGCCTATCTGCGCGGGGACCGCGAAATTCCGCTGCCGCAGCGGCGGCGCAGGCCGGACCCGGACCGTTGCCTCACCGTGCGGGGAGCTTCCCAGCACAACCTGAAGGACATCGACGCGGCATTCCCTCTGGGCTGCTTCGTGGCCGTCACGGGCGTCAGCGGTTCGGGCAAGTCCACGCTCGTCAACGGCACCCTCTATCGTGCCCTCGCGCGCCAGTTCTACCGCAGCCGCGCAGTCGCCGGAGCCCACTCCCGCATCGACGGCCTGTCCAGCGTCGACAAGGTCATCGAGGTTGACCAGTCGCCCATCGGCCGGACCCCGCGCTCGAATCCCGCCACCTATACGGGCCTCTTCACCCCCGTCAGGCAGCTCTTCGCCGGAGTCCCCGAGGCACAGATCCGGGGATACCAGGCGGGCCGCTTCTCGTTCAACGTCAAGGGCGGGCGCTGTGAATCGTGCCGGGGCGACGGCCTCGTGAAGATCGAGATGCATTTCCTCCCGGACGTGTACGTGTCCTGCGACGTGTGCCGGGGCCGCCGCTACAACCGCGAAACCCTCGACGTCTACTACAAGGGCCGCAACATCGCCGATGTCCTCGAGATGACCGTCGACGACGCGCTCGACTTCTTCGACGCGGTGCCGCAGATCAGGCGCCGCCTGCAGACGCTGTCGGATGTGGGACTCGGCTATATCCACCTGGGACAGAGCGCGACGACCCTGTCGGGCGGCGAGGCCCAGCGGATCAAGCTCTCGGCGGAGCTGTCGAAGAAGGCGACGGGCCGCACCGTGTACATCCTGGACGAGCCCACCACGGGTCTGCACTTCGAAGACATCAGGATCCTGCTGAAGGTTCTGCACCGCCTCGCGGACCGCGGCAACACCGTCGTGGTCATCGAGCACAATCTGCATGTCGTGAAGACCGCGGACTGGGTCATCGATCTCGGTCCCGAGGGCGGCGATGCCGGCGGCCGGATCGTGGTGGAAGGGACTCCCGAGCGCGTAGCCGAGGAGCCGGCGTCGTACACGGGCGAGTACCTCGCCCCGCTGCTGGGAAGGGCGCGGGTGTGACGAGCGGCCCAGGTGATGGGATTCGCGACCTCGCCCGTATGCGTTTGTCAGCCCCGGGCTCCGTTGGATGACAAACAGGGGCCGTGTTAGTTTCCGGCTGGTATCATCTGCAAGAACCTGAAGGAGGTGGTCATGGTTACCCGTGAAGACCTGGAAGGATATCTGATCCGCCTTGATGCGGATTTCGAGGAGGTGGACGACGGAATGTTCCTCGTCCGCACGGAAAACGGCGGTGCGCCGATCGTGGTTCATCACTCCGATCCGGTGCTGGTGGTGCGCATGAAGGTGATGGATCTCCCAACCGACTCGGGTGGGCTCGGCGATCTCTACGAGACCCTGCTGAGGCTCAACGCGACGGATGTGATCCACGGCGCCTACGGGATCGAGGAAGGCGAACTGATTCTGAGCGACACGCTGCAGTTGGGGAATCTCGACTTCGAGGAGCTCAGGGCGTCGCTCGAGAGCGTCCAGCTCGCGGCGTCGTCCCATCTGTCGCGGATTCGGGACCTGACCAGCAGGGAGGACGATCAGGAATGAGCATTTTCAGCCGATTCTCGACCATGATCAAGTCCAACATCAACGACCTGATCTCCCGCGCGGAAGATCCGGAGAAGATGCTGAACCAGATCATCGTGGACATGCGGGACCAGCTGGCGAAGGCGAAGCGCGAAGTGGCCGGCGCCATCGCCGACGAACGCAAGCTCAAGCGCCAGCTCGACGAAGCGACCAAGCAGACCAAGGCGTGGGAGCGGCGCGCCGTACTGGCCGTGCAGGAGGGCCGGGACGACATGGCCAGGCAGGCCCTCGTCCGGCACGAGGAGCAGGCCGAGCATGTGGCGGCCTTCGATCGCAGCTGGCAGGCACAGCGGGAGGAAACCGAGAAGCTCAAGGCGTCCCTCCGCCAGCTCCACGAGAAGATCGAGGAGGCGAAGCGCAAGCGGAACCTGCTGATCGCCAAGCAGAAGCGGGCCCAGGCCCAGAAGCGGATCCACGAGACCATGTCGGGTCTGTCGGACACCTCGGCCTTCGAGGCGTTCAACCGCATGGCCGACAAGATCGAGGAGGAAGAGCAGCGCAACCTGGCCCAGGCCGAGGTCACCGAGGCGCTGACCGGCGGCACCATGGAGAAGGAGTGGCTCCGCCTCGAGTCGGGGTCGACCGCGACGGACCTCGATGACAAGCTGATCGCCCTGAAGGCCAAGATGGGCCTGCTGCCGGCAGGCACCACCGAGGAGCCCAGGCAGCTGGAGGCCGGCGACGCCGCGGACGGTGATGGCGAGGCGGAGGCGCCCAAGGCCGCCCCGATCCGTGACGCCGAGCTCCTCGAAGAGTTCGAGAAGCTTGAGCGGCAGGGGGGCCACGAGGCATGAGCATCGTCTACCTGCGCGGCGAATACCTGCCGGCTGACGAAGCGAAGGTCCCGGTCAACGACCGGGGCTTTCTCTTTGCGGACGGGATCTACGAGGTGACGCCGGCCTACCGCGGGCGTCTCTTCCGCTGGGACCAGCACTGTGCCCGCATGGCCAGGGGGCTCGGGTCCCTGCGCATCGATTTCGACCCTGCTTCTCTCAGGGCGGTGAAGGAAGGCCTCCTGGAGAGAAACGGACTCACCGGCGTGCCGGTGTCCTACGTCTACGTGCAGGTGACGCGCGGAGTCGCGCCCCGAAGCCACGCCTTCCCCGATCCGCCCGTCGCCCCCACGGTGTACGGCTTCGCCAACCAGTACATCCGGCCTTCGCTGGACCGGTGGTCGCAGGGATACGACGCGGTCACCATTCCCGACCAGCGCTGGGCGCGTTGCGACATCAAGGCGATCGCGCTGCTCCCCAACGCGCTCGCGCAGCAGGCCGCGGTGGACGCGGGCGTGACCGATACCATCTTCGTCCGCGATGGAATCGCCCTCGAAGGCTCGCACGCCAACCTCTTCGCGGTTTTCGACGGCGTGCTCACCACGGCGCCCAGGTCCAACTACATCCTCCACGGCGTGACCCGCGAGTTCATCATCGAGCTGGCGGGCGGGCTCGGCATTCCCGTCGAAGAGCGGGCGTTTACGCTGGACGAGCTCTACGCGGCCGACGAGGTGTTCCTCAGCGGCACCACCACCGAGGTGCGTCCGTCGGTGAAGATCGACGGCCGGACGATCGGCGACGGCAGGGTGGGCCCCGTGTCGCGGAGCCTCTTCGAGAGCTTCCTGGCGACTACGGGCGGGAGTTAGCTAGAAATCTAGCTAAGCTAAGCCGCGGCCAGCCTTTTTCCGGCTGCTTTTCGGGCCGCCACGCCCGGATTTACCGGCGCGCCATCCACCCTCTACCTGCGGAGCCGCACCGCTTCCGCCACGCCGCGCGTCGTCCTCGCCTCCAGCCCGGTCGCATCACCCAGCACGGCCGGAAGCGCTCCTTCCCAGTCCCGCAGGATCGCCCGGATGCGGCCCGTCCCGCGCTCGGTCACCACCGTAAGCGCACGGCCGTCTTCGCTGTCCACGGCAGCCAGTCCTTCAGGCCCCGTGAGGACGATTCTCTCCAGCGAATCCTCCCACTCGGGCTCTATCGGTACCGTGAAGAAGAAGTTCTTGTCGCCGTATGCGTCCTCGCCGGGAGTGAAATCCAGCGCCAGCAGCGTCCGGCCGTCGGAACCGATCCCGCGGATGCGGTAGGGGCCCGCCGCTTCCGGCAGACGGGGCGGGGCGTACATCGAATACACCGGCTCGAGCATGATCTCGCCGTCGGCCACGCCGCCCCATAGCACCAGCATGTCCGACGTCGGAGCTGCTGCGGCCTGTCGGGCTCCCGCGATATCGCCCGCCAGACCGGCCCGGTGGTCGATCACCTTCTTGAAGTGGTAGTCGCTGAGCCAGGGGCTCGTCCGGCAATAGGTCATGATGTCCTTGCTTCGGTCGGGGGAGAGCGACGATCCATAGCGGAAATCGTATCCCCAATAGCCGATCCCTCCATCGCGATAGGGGTAGGCCGGATCGACGCCCTCGGGGCCTCCGCACGGCGCATGTCTCAGCGAGAGATTGTGGCCTACCTCGTGCGCGAGCGTATTGGGGCTCGCCTGGCCCATTCCCACCCATCCAGGCAGGCGCCCGCGACCACCGGCGGACGCGCCACTCATGTCCGCGACGCCGTAGTAGTATCCCGTCCCCCCCTCCGAGGTTCGCAGCGCGTCGAGCTCTCCGAGCAGCGCCACCTGTCCGGAAGAGGGTCTGAGGTCCAGCGAAGTGACGTAGGCGTCGTGTGAACTGGCGCTGAACTCCGAGAACGGGAAGGCGTTCTTCAACAAACCGACATGAGGACTGTCGTCGTTGATCTCGCCTGCCCAGGCCAGGACGAGGCTGTCATTCCCCTGTTCGGTCAGTACGGGCACCACCGTAACCTGCATGGGCGGCACTTCCACAACTTTGAGCAATTCGGAAGCTGAAGCGGGGAAGCGCGTGCTGCTGCCTTCGGCCAGAGGCAGGGTCCCATCGGGATCGACCTCCACGACCAGCTGCGCCCCCGGGACGATGATCTCCGCCGGGATTACCGCGTTGTAGGACAGCGCCAGGTCACCCTCGTCCGTCTCGGCCGGGATCTGGTTGTCATCGCGTGTCATCACCACGCGGTGCAGCTCCTCACTGAGCATCGTGAAGACAGCCACCACTTCGGGTTCAAAGTACCCACGTGGCTCCTCGGCAGTGACGAACGCCCTGAGCAGGGCTTCCCGATTCGCCACCAGACGCACCCGCCTTAACGGAGTCTGGACCGACTGGGTAAGGTAGACCGTCTCCAGCGAAACCGTGACCTCCTCCGGGTTGTCGCAAATCGCACCCGCGGTTTCCGGCAGTGCGGTGAACCACGCCTGGAAGTTCGCGGACGGCGACGCGCACAGGCCGGTGTCCTCGAAGTCCAGCACGCGCAGCTGGTCCAGCCGGCGCAGACCGAACGGCAGCGCCCCCTCGAGCCCCGCGTTCCCGCCGACCCGAAGCTCTGTCAACCCCGACAGGTCGGCGAGCACGCCCGGCATCGTTCCGGACAGATCGTTGCCCGAGAGATCGACCACCCTCAACTCCCCGAGGTTGGCGATCTCGGCCGGCAGGGGACCGGCGAGGCTGTTCTCGGGCAGCGACAGGCCCACGACGCGCCCGCCCTCGGACGTCACGCCGTACCAGTCGCCCACTTCCGCGCCGCTTCCCCAGGCGCCACGGTTCTTCCACGATTCACCGTCGGTCAATTCGTGGAACTCCGACAGCGCCAGTCTCTCGACCCGCCCGGTATCGCACTCCACCTCGCTGCGGTTGGGGACCGATTGCAGCCAATCCTGGAATTCGGTGTCGACCTGTGGACAGAGGCCCGTGTCCTCGAACGTCAGCCGTTCCAGATGCTCGATTGCGAGCAGACTCCGGGGCAGAAGGCCCACCAGCTCCGGGTTTCCGTCGAGGGAGACGTATTGCAGTGTGCCGATCGAGCCGATCTCGGCCGGTATGCCGCCACTGAAGTTGTTCTCGTGCAGATACAGAATCGTCAGCGGAAAATCGCCCAGGAACGACGGAATCGGACCGCTCAGCCCGTTCTCGTAGGCGCGGAGGTGATCCATCGCCGTCAGGTTGGCGAACTCGTCCGGTATCGGGCCCGTGAGCTGGTTCTGGTGGATCCAGAGCAGGTCGAGGCGCGTCAGCTGTCCCAGGACGGGAGGGATTCCGCCGGTCAGCCGGTTGTCGTAGAGGTAGAGGCGCTCGATGGTCTCCAGCTCCCCAAGCTCGGTCGGAATCGTGCCGGTCAGGTTGTTCCGCGAGACCGACAGCAACTCGATCGAATCCAGATCCCCGAGCTCCGGGGGGATTGTTCCGGTCAGTTCGTTCCGGCTGAAATTCATGTAGGTCGCGTTATCCAGCTGCCCGATCTCCGGCGGTATCGGACCCGAGAGCTGGTTCCACCCCACGGTGAATCTCTGTACCGAACTCAGGTTGCCGAGCGACGCCGGGATCGTGCCGGAGACGCCGGTGAAGAAGAGGTCCAGCGTGTCGAGGGCGGTGAGATTGCCGAGTTCCGAGGGGATGGGCCCCTCCATGCTGTTCCCCCGCAGGGTCAGCATGGTGAGGTTGCCCAGGTTCCCCAGTTCGGGCGGAATCCGGCCCGTGATTTCGTTCCCGTCCAGGACAAGCCTTCGCAACTCCGCCAACTCGCCCAGCTGAGCGGGCAAACCCCCCGACAGGTTGTTGTCATCCAGTTCCAGCTCGGTGACGAATCCGGCCGAGTTGGTCTCGACACCGTACCAGGTGCCAATCGCGCTCGGGGAGTTCCAGTTCCGATCCTGGCTCCAGCCCGATCCGCCGGTCGCGTTGTAGAAGCTGACCAGCACCTGCCGGTCCGGATTGTCGGCGTCAATGGGCGTGACGGGCGGCGGCGCCACGGGATCGGCGTCCTCCGAGCAGCCGGCCAGCACGATTCCGCACAGGGCTGCGGTCCAGAAGCGTGATGCGGGGCGTGTCATTCCATCTCCTTCAGCGGTAGAGCAGATACGGCTCGCGGCGCGCTGCGTAGTCGTCCAGTCCATCCCCCCATCGGTCCGCCACCACCTGATAGGACACCCCGGCGTCCAGAGCGTTCCGCAGCGCATCCGTGCCCGCAAGCCGATCGAAGTGCCCGATGCGCCAGCTCCAGCGGTCGCCGGACATGGCCCCAATCTCCACCAGCAGCGCCAGCGCCGCCAGCGTGGGGTCGTAGGCCGGTCCGCCGGGCTCCAGCCGCACCCCGCCGACCTCGACGCCCCCGAACTTGCCGTCCCCCGGATCCTCCGGCGTGAACCGAACCGGGACGAAACGCGCGTCCGGCACTCCCAGCGCCGTCAGCCGCGCCGCCAGCTCCTCGCCGTCGAGCCACGGCGCGCCCACCTGCTGAAAGGCCCGGTCGGTCCCGCGCCCGACCGAAATCGGCGTCCCCTCGAACAGACAGGTTCCCGGATAGTGCAGCGCGCTCTCGACCGACGGCATGTTGGGCGACGGGGCAATCCACGGAATGCCGGTCTCCCCGAAGGGCATCGTCCGCTCCCAGCCATCCGCGACGGCGACGCTCAGGTCGACGCGCACGCCGAATTCGCCAACCGCCATCCGCGCGAATTCGCCCGCCGTGAGCCCGTGCCGCATGGGGATGGGATAAAGGCCGACGAAGGAGGAGTATTCAGGGTCGAGAATATTCCCCTGCACGGGGTCCCCGCCGATTGGATTGGGCCGGTCGAGGACCACGAATGAGATGCCCCGCTCCCCCGCGGCCTCCATCGCCAGCGCCATGGTGGACAGGTACGTGTAGTAGCGCGCGCCCACATCCTGGATGTCGAAGAGGAGCACCTCTACCCCTTCCAGCATGGCAGGCGTCGGCTGGCGGGTGTCGCCGTAGAGCGAGTGGACCGGCAGCCCGGTTCGCTCGTCCACCGAGTCGTCGATGCGGATCCCCGCCTCGGCGCTCCCGCGTATCCCGTGCTCGGGCGAGTACAGCGCGACGAGCTCGACCTCGGGGTGCTCCGCGAGCAGGTCGATCGAGGGGGTTCCGGCCCGGTCGCGGCCCGTGTGATTGGTGATGAGCCCGACCCGGCGCCCCCGCACGAGGTGCAGCGAGTCGCTCAGGAGGACCTCGATGCCGGGACGCACGTCGCCCTCCGGGCGCGACGTGTCCGCCGGGCTGGCGGCGATGGGGGATCCACCCTCGCCGGCGGAGGCGGCGCCACCCTCGCTGGCGGAGGCGGCGCCACTTTCGCTGGCCGCGGCGGCGGATCCACTCTGGCCCGCGGAGACGGCGGACGCACCCTGGCCCGCGTCGGAACCGGGCGAACAGAAGGCTGCTCCCAGGGTGAGAATCACGACCGTCACATCGCGGAACCGCATGGGCTGGGCACTCCCTCGGGTCAGGAGAATCGGATTATCTTCCAAGATAGCGGCTGACCTCCCGACATTTAGGCGCAAGGCTGTTCCGTGACCCGAATCCCCACGCGAAATCCGGCTGGGCTCCCCGTCACCGCGCGCGCGCCCGCCCGGCCGCCGCTTCGGGTTCTCGCCGCGCTGTTCCTTCCCCTTCTCGCCGGATGTGCGGTGCCCTCGGGCCGGCCGCTGGCCGCGGGACCGGAAGACACCGTTGTCGGCGAGCCCGCGGCCGTGACGCCGGACCGTCCGGACGATGCCGGCCCGGTTCCGCTGCCCTACCGCCTCGATCCTCCCGGCGCAGCCTGGTACGATGGCCGAAGCTGGGCGGCGCGCACCCTCGAGTCGCTCACGCTGGAAGAGAAGGCCGGCCAACTGATGATGCCCTGGCTGCTCGGCGATTTTGCGCCCGAAGGGTCGTCGTCGAGCGCGCGTGCCCGCGCGTTCGTGGAGGAGCACCAGGTCGGCGGCGTCATCGTGTCGGTGGGATCGCCCACGGAGGTGGCCGCCAAGCTCAACTGGCTCCAGACGGTCTCGGATCTTCCCCTTCTGGTGGGCGCGGATCTCGAGGCGGGCGCCGGCTTCCGCTTCGAAGGCGTCGTGCACGCGCCGACCAACATCTGGCTCGGCGGCGCGACGAGGTTCCCGGCGCTGATGGCGGTGGGCGCGTCGGGCGATCCCGGGATGGCCTACGAGATGGGGCGGGTGACCGCGGTGGAAGCCCGCGCGATCGGCGTTCACGTGCCCTTCGCGCCCGTCCTGGACGTCAACAACAACCCCGAGAACCCGGTCATCAACGTCCGGTCGTTCGGGGAGGACCCGAAGCGGGTAGGCACCCTCGGCGCCGCCTTCGTCCGGGGCATGCAGGACCACGGCGCGATCGCCACCGCCAAGCACTTCCCGGGCCACGGCGACACCGAGGTGGATTCGCACCTCGCGCTTCCGGTCATCCGGGTGAGCCGCGAGCGGATGGACTCGGTGGAGCTGCTGCCCTTCCGCCGCGCGGTGGACGCGGGGCTGGGGGCGGTAATGACGGCGCACATCACGGTCCCGGAGATCACCGGGGCGCGCACGCCGGCCACTCTGGCGCCCGCCGTGCTGACCGAGCTGCTCCGCGAGGAGATGGGGTTCGCGGGCCTGGTCGTGACCGATGCGATGGACATGGCGGCCGTAGACCGGATGTTCGATCGCGGCGAGGCGGCGGTGCGGGCGCTGGAAGCGGGCGCCGACGTGATTCTCATGCCGCCCGATATCGGCGCGGCCCGAAACGGCATCATCGAGGCCGTCGAGTCCGGCCGCCTTGCGGAAGCTCGGATCGACCGGTCGGTGCTTCGGATCCTGAGGGCCAAGGAGAAGCTGGGCCTCGACCGCCGGCGCACCGTCGACATCGGCCGCGTGCGCCGGGTCGTCGGCGTGCAGGCCCACACGGCCGTGGCGCGCCGGGTCGCCAACCGTTCCGTCACGGTGCTCAAGGACGAACGCGAGCTGCTGCCCCTGCTGGGAACGCCGACCGCCAGCGTCTACTCGGTCACCTATCGCCGGTCGACCGACCTGCGCGCGGGCCGCGCCTTCAACGCCTCGCTGAGGCAGACCTATCGCCGCCTGCGGTCGGCATACGTCGAGCCCGAGACGACGCGCGCGGAGTACGACCGGATCCTGGCCCGGGCCCGGCAGATGAACCTTACGGTGGTATCGCTCCATGTCGGGGTGCGGACCGCGTCCGGATCGGTCGCGCTTCCAGAGCAGGCGTTGAGGTTCGTGCGGGAACTGGCCCGGTCGGGCCGGCCGTCGATCGTGATCGCGTTCGGGAACCCGTACCTGCTGGCCGAGTTTCCGGAGGTGGGGACCTATCTGACCGCGTGGTCGGGCGTGCCCGTCTCGGAGCGGGCGGCGGCGGACGCCATCCTCGGACGGATCGACGTGACCGGGAAGGCGCCCACCCGCATCGGCGCCTTCCAGATCGGCGATGGACTGCAGATACCGGCGCGCGGCGAGGCCGCCGGCAATTGAGCGAGGCGGCCATCCATTGACGAGGCGGCTCATCGCCGTTGGGCTGGCAACCGTGCTGGTGTCGTGCACGGGCGCCGGCTACTCCGCACTGCCTGATCCGGGCGGCTCCGCACTGCCCGACCCTGGCACCGGCGTGCCACCCGGCCCGGGCGCGCCGCCCGACCCGACGCTCGCCGCGTCGAACGCTCAACTGGACGCGGAGGCCCGCCGATGGGTGGATGGGACCCTGGCCGGCCTGACCCTGCGCGAAGCCGTCGCGCAGCTGGTGATACCGTGGATCCCGGGCGGCTACGCCTCCGAGAGCGACGCGGACTTCCAGGAGCTGCTGGGGTGGGTGGAGGAAGGATTGGGGGGCGTGTCCATATCGATCGGGGTCCCCGACGCGTACGTGGCCAAGCTGAACCGCCTCCAGTCCCGCGCCCGGGTGCCGCTCCTGGTCACCGCGGACTTCGAGAACGGCGGCCCCGGGATGCGCATCAACCACAGCTACGCGCTCCCGTCGCTGCTGCCGCAGGGCGGGGGCACCAGCTTCCCGCCCACAATGGCCTTCGGCGCCGCCGCGGACGAGGACCTCGCCTTCGAATACGGCCGGATCACGGCGCTGGAGGCGCGCGCGGTGGGCGTGCACTGGCTCTTCGCGCCGGTGCTCGACGTGAACAGCAACCCGGGCAACCCCGTCATCAACACCCGTTCCTTCGGCGAGGACCCCGAAGCGGTGGGGCGGCTCGGCGCCGCCTTCATCCGGGGCGCGCGGGCGGGTGGGGCCCTGACCACCGCCAAGCACTTCCCGGGGCACGGCGACACGCGGACGGACTCGCACATCGAGCTGCCGGTCATCGGCGCCGACCGCGACCGCATGGATCGCGTGGAGCTGCTCCCCTTCCGCATGGCGGTCGACGCGGGGGTCGACGCGGTGATGACCGCGCACGTTGCGGTGCCGGGGGTGCTGGGGGACGACCGGCCTGCAACGATGTCGTCGTACTTCATGACCGATGTGCTGCGCGAGGAGATGGGCTTCGGCGGGATTCTCTTCACGGATGCGCTGCGCATGGGCGCGATCACTGACGGGTACGGGGCGGGAGATGCGGCCGTGGTCGCGCTGGAAGCCGGGTCGGACGTGGTGCTGGCGCCGGACGGGATCGGCGCGGCGGTGGAGGCCGTCACGGAAGCGGTGGAGTCCGGGCGGTTGAGCCGCGCCCGGGTCGACCTCTCGGTGCGCCGCCTCCTCGAAGCGAAGGCCAGGCTGGGCCTGCACCGGCGCCGCCTGGTCGATCCCGCGACCGTAGCGACCCGCGTGGGCACGGCCGAACACCGCGCCGCCGCCGACCGGGCGGCCGCGGCTTCGCTCACGCTGGTGCGCGACCGGCGCGGATCCCTCCCGCTCCCACCCGCCGCCACCATCCTGAGCGTGACCTACGCCCGCCCCGACGACCTTCTCGCCGGCCGAACCTTCACCAGCACCTTGGCGACGACATCAGCGGTGCGCCTCTCCACCGCCCGGGTCGGCCCCGACACGCCCTGGGCCGTCTACGATTCGCTCCTGCACGAGGCCCGGTCCGGTGCCGTCGACGCGGTCGTCATCGGAGCCTACGTATCCCCCCGCTCCGGTGCGGGCTCGGTCGGCGTCCCCGCCGCCTTCCGCACCTTTGTCGACGGCATGAGCCGCCTCGACGGCACGGCTTCGGCGGTCGTCTCCTTCGGCAACCCCTACCTCCTCTCCGCCTTCCCGGAGACGGGCACCTACCTGGCGGCCTGGGGCGGGTGGGAGGTGTCGCAGCGGGCCGCGGCGCGCGCAGTGACCGGCGCCGCGCCGATCTCGGGCCGCCTGCCCGTGTCGATTCCGCCGCTCCACAGCGCCGGGGAGGGGCTCGACCGCGCGGCGCGCGAGGTTGTCGCCCGGCGATCCGCCGCCGCCATCGACCCGCTCCAGGAGGCCGGATTCGTGCCGGGTGCCCGAACCGGGGCGGACGAACCCGCGGCTGGCGATGCGGCGGTGGCCGCGACGGGTGGACCCGGCCGGTGGCGGCCCTCCCCACCCATCCCCGCCTGCACCGGCCGCACCCCCGCCGGTCCGCTCACCGAGCCCGCGCCGTCCGATCCCGCCGATTCCGCCAGCCGCGGCGATCCCGCCGACCTCGCCAGCCGCGACGATTCCGCCGGCCCCACCAGCGCCGACGTTGCCGAAGACCTCGCCGACACCTTCTGCCGCGAAGGCGCCGCCATCATCTCCCCCCGCGAGATCGACCCCGCCCGGGTTGCCCTCGACCCCGACTCCCTCGCCGCCCTGGACGACGTCATCCTGGCCGCCCTCGCCGATTCCGCCGCCTCCGGTGCGGCCCTCGCCATCGTCCGCCGCGGCCAGATCGTCCGGCTCCGCGGCTACGGGCGCCTCGACCACGACGAAGCCGCGCCGCCCGTCACCCCGGCCTCGATCTTCGACATGGCCTCGCTCACCAAGGTCGTCGGCACCACCACGGCCGCCATCATCCTTGCCCAGCGCGGCGCCATCTCCCTCGACGACCGCGTCACCGACCACCTCCCCTGGTGGGGCGCGGGCGACCCGGCCAAGTCGCAGGTCACCATCCGCCACCTCCTCGTCCACCAGGGCGGCCTGCCCCCCTTCCGCCGCTTCTTCCTCGAGATGGAAGGCCGCCAAGCCTACGAAGACGCCATCGGCGCCCTCCCCCTCGACTACACCCCGGGCGACAGCACCGTCTACTCCGACATCGGCCTCATGACCGTCGCCTTCATCGTCGAGAAAACGACCGGCCGCCCCCTCGACGACTTCCTGCAAGACGAAGTCTGGCGCCCCCTCGGCATGGCCGACACCGGCTTCACCCCCGACCCCACGCTCTGGCACCGCGTCGCCACCACCGAACTCGACGAGAGCTACCGCGGCCAACACGTCCACGGCGTCGTCCACGACGAGAACGCGCACGCCATTGGCGGCTTCGCCGGCCACGCCGGGCTCTTCAGCTCGGCCCGCGACCTGGCCGTCTTCACGCAAATGATGCTCGACCGCGGCATCGCCGGCCCCTGCCGCGCCGACCGCGTCTCCGGCCTTCCCTGTCACCGCCCCCGCTTCAACCCCGTCGCCATCTTCGCCCCCGGCTGGGTCGACCGCTTCACCCGCCGCCAGTCCGACGCCTCCACCCGCGCCATCGGATGGGACACCCCCTCCCCCCGCTCCTCCGCCGGTGACCATTTCTCGGCGCGCTCCTTCGGCCACACCGGCTACACCGGCACCTCGATCTGGATCGACCCCACGCAGGACCTCGCCGTCGTCCTCCTCACCAACCGCGTCAACCCCACGCGCAACAACTCGAAGCACGTGCCGCTCCGCCGCGAGGTCCACGACCGCGTCGCCCGCGCGATCACCGACACGCCGCCCCAGCCGCGCGAGCGTCGATGACCACCTTCGGCGGCACCGACTTCGCCGTACTCGTCATCTACATCGCCGCCGTGACGGCGTGGGGAGCCTGGCTGGGCCGAGCCAACCGCGGCGCAACCGACTACTTCCTCGGGAGCCGCAACCTCCCCTGGTGGGCCGTGATGCTCTCGGTGGTTGCGACGGAAACGAGCACCCTCACCTTCCTCTCCATCCCCGGCATCGCCTACCTCGGCACCCTCGCGTTCCTCCAGCTGGCCCTGGGCTACCTCGCCGGCCGCATCGTCGTCGCGCGCGTCCTCCTGCCGGCGTACTACCGCGGCGAACTGTCGACCGCGTACGCGCTCCTCGAGACCCGCTTCGGCACCGCCGCTCGCCGCTACGCGTCCGGCGTCTTCATGGTCACGCGCCTGCTGGCCGACTCCGTGCGCCTCTTCGCCACCGCGATCCCGCTCGCGCTGATCACCGGGTGGTCGTATCCGGCGTCGATTCTGGTGATCGGCGCGGCGACGCTGGTCTACACGTATTACGGGGGCATCAAGGCGGTGGTCTGGGTGGATGCGTTGCAGATGGTGCTCTACGTCGGCGGCGGGCTGATCGCGCTGATCCTGCTCCAGGGCGCGGTGGAGGGTGGATGGGGGGCGATCCTCGCTCAGGCTTCGTCGGCCGGCAAGCTGGCCACGCTGGACTTCTCGCCTTCGCCCGCGGTGGCCTACACCTTCTGGGCCGGTCTCGTGGGCGGCGGGTTCCTCTCGATGGCGTCACACGGCACCGACCAGCTCATCGTGCAGCGCCTCCTGACCTGCCGCGACGTGCGCCACAGCCAGCGCGCGCTGATCGGCAGCGGCATCGCGGTGATCTTCCAGTTCGCCCTCTTCCTCTTCGTCGGCCTGGGTCTCTGGGTCTTCTTCGAGGGACGCGCCTTCGACAGCTCCGACGAGATCTTCGCGCGCTTCATCATCGACGAGATGCCGACCGGACTGCGCGGCCTCCTGATCGCCGGCGTCTTCGCGGCCGCCATGTCGTCGCTCTCGTCGTCGATCAACTCGCTGGCGTCGGCGAGCGCCTACGACTTCTGGGGCCCTCTCACCGGCCGCACGGGCGACCGACCGGTGATGAT
This sequence comes from Longimicrobiales bacterium, assembly GCA_965211645.1. Taxonomy (GTDB): domain Bacteria; phylum Gemmatimonadota; class Gemmatimonadetes; order Longimicrobiales; family Gaopeijiaceae; genus Bin94. The sequence continues at coordinate 3,709,906 of OZ242947.1, forward strand.
CGCCGGCAAGGTCTTCACCCTGGTGTGGGCCGGCCTCCTCATCGCGGGCGCGATCGTCTTCATCCCGCTCTCGCGCGGCACGGCGGCGGTCGAAGTCGCCCTCGCGGCCGCCTCGATGGCATATGGCGGCCTCCTCGGCGCCTTCGCACTCGGCGTCCTCACGCGGCGCGTCAGCCAGACCGGCGCGCTCGTCGGCATGACGGCCGGGGTCGGGACGGTGGTCGCGATCTGGGCGACGGCGCGCGACGCGGTGGCGTGGCCCTGGTTCGTCTTCATCGGGCTGGCGGTGACGCTCGTCGCGGGCTCCCTCTTCCGGCGGCGAGTGTGACGGCGCGGCCAGAGGGCGCCGCGGCCGGTGCGGCGGCCACGCAGCCGGGGTCCGCGCCCACCACTGGCACCGCCGCCCACCACTTCGTCGGCATCGACGGCGGCGGCACGCGCTCCCGCGCCCTCGTGGGAGACGCGCACGGCCGCGAACTCGGCGCCGCGGACGGCGGCCCGGCGCTGATCGACCCGGCCGATCCGGGGCGCGCGGTGGCCGCCGTCACGGAGTTGGTGCGCGCGGCGGCCGGGTCCGCGAACGTCGCGCTCCCTGTCCGCGGCCTGTGGGCCGGGCTGGCGGGCGCAGGGCAGGAGCCTGCCCGCGCGGCGGTCGAGGCCGCACTGCAAGGTGTCGGGCTGGCCGAGCGGGTCGCGGTCGGCACCGACGTCGAGGCCGCACACGCCGACGCCTTCGGCACCGCGCAGCCGTCGCCCGGGCCGCGGCTGGGTGGGCCGGGGCCGGCCGCCGCCCCGGGCATCCTCTGCGTCGTGGGGACGGGGTCGTCCGTCCGCGCCGTGGGGCCGCGCGGCGAGGTGGTGCAGGTGGGCGGATGGGGACAGCTCCTGGGCGACGAAGGGAGCGGCTACCGGATCGGCCTGGATGGCCTGCGCGCGGTCATGCGGGCCAGCGACGGGAGGGAGCCGCACACCTCTCTCAGCGCCGTGCTCCTCGGGGCCGCAGGGGCCGAGCAACCGCGCGACCTTGTGGGGTGGGCCGCGCGCGCCACAAAGGGCGAGGTCGCAGCGCTATCTGTGCTCGTGGCCACCGAAGCGCGCAACGGCGATCCGGTCGCGGCCCGCATCGTCCACCGAGCGCTCGGCGCCATCCGCGCGCACCTGGAGGCCGCGCTGGAGCGCACCCCGCAGTGGGAGCAGCGCCCGGTCGTCGCCTTCGTGGGCGGGCTCGTGCGCGAGGGGAGCGTGTTGCGCGAAGCGGCGACGGCGATCGCGGCGGAACTGGGGTGCGGCGTGCACCCCGACCCGGTCGTGCCCGAACGGGGCGCCCTCAGGACCGCGATCTGCGTCGCCGGGGGCTGATCCGCAGCCACCGGACGCCCGGCCGAGCGACGCGCGGCGGCAATGTAGCCGCAGGCACGAGCGGCATCGCTGTCGAACGGGAGCACGTGGACATGGGTCCCGACCTCACTCGAAGGACGGCGGCTCACGCGCCGGATCGCGCTCGGGCAATTCCAGATCCACTCCGCTTTCCGGCCCGAAATGGGATCGGATGATGCTCGTCAGGTCCCGGGATCTCTGCGCGCGCCCGACGGCCTTGCGAAGGATCTGCCTGACCTCCTCCTCCATCGATTGGCCGTTGCCGGCCGCCCGCACTCGCAGGCGGGTGTGTATGTCGTCGTCGAGGTTTCGGATCGTGATGCTTGCCATGGGCTGTGCCTCCTTGTGCGGCGAGAAAGCTCGTCGGATGCTTGCGTTGCAATCAAGACCCCGGCGGGCGCCCCGCGGACAAGGCAAGCGGAAGCCGGGGTAGCCCCGGTGACTCCAGACAATTTCCCGTCAGGACTCAGGCCTCGGATTTCCTGCCATTTTGGCAGGAAACCTGCCATTCCGGCAGGAAACCCTGCCATTTTGGCAGTCCACAACCTACTGTCCCCCATGTACTTCTGCCATATTGGCAGCTTTCCCCTGGCACGGGTCCTGCTGTAGCGCGAGACCGGCCCGACGAGGCCGACATCACAACACACCCCATCAGCGAAAGGACCCATGCAATGTCCCTGATCAAGCAAAACCATCGCACCACCCCCTGGAACGACCTCGATGTCCTGGCCAACCGGATGAACCGGATCTTCGGCGATTCTCCCTTCGGCAACCTGACCTACGGTGCCAACTGGGTTCCGCCGGTCAGCGTGGAGGAGCGGAACGGGGAGATCCTCCTTACCGCCGAGCTTCCCGGGATGACCGAGGACGCGGTCGAGATCAACCTCGAGAACAACGTGCTCACGATCTCGGGCGAGAAGACCGAGGCGCGGGAAGAGGGCGAGCCGAATGGCAAGTACCACCTCGTGGAGCGCAGCTTCGGCTCCTTCCGCCGGTCGTTCACCCTGCCGCGCACGATCCGCGCCGACGCGATCACGGCCGAGGTCGACAACGGGCTGCTCACGGTTCGCCTGCCGAAGGCCGACGAGGCCCTGAGCAGGAAGATCGAGGTCAGCCGCCGGAACTAGTCCGGCTCCTGGCCGGTCCCCGGCTTTCGCTCGCGACGCGGCGCGAAGCCGAGGACTGTCGGCCAGGACGACGCTCCGAGCGGGAGCAACCCCGGGGGCGGGCGCGGTGAAGGTCGCCGCGTCCGCCCCCAGTCAGTCCATCTTCGGTGCGAGGCCCGGTTTGTCCGCGGACTTGCCTTCAATTCCGCTTCCGAACGAAGGTCACCGTTTGCTCTGAAAACGTGCCCGGCCGGTCGATGCCGCCGCTTTCCGGATCGCCGGGTTCGAAGTCGACCCGGAACCGATCGGGTCCGAGCATCTCAACAATCCCGAAGAGAGTCTGTCCGGCGACCGGGCCCGTAGACCAGGGGCCCACATCCAGGTGGATCGGCGTCGCGTCGTAGTCCACCCGGTAGTCGACCGCGAAGGTGTCGGGCCCCTGCGGCAGATCCAGCACCCAGCGGGACCGCCCGCCGTCCTCGAAGACGTAGATCATGGCGGGGCGCGCGGATCCGACCGACACCCATTCGCCGATGAGCGGCTCGGCGGGCGCGCCGCAGGCAAGAATCAACAGCGCGAACGCGGGCAGAACGACCCGCGCGACCGGCCTGGTGGGCGCGTCACGCGGTGCCAGCGCGCCGGCCGCCCCGGACAGGAGCCCTTTCCCCCCGGCCCCGCGGGCGCACCTCAATACCGGTAGTGCTCCGGCTTGTATGGCCCTTCCACCGGCACGTTGATGTAGTCGGCCTGCCCGGGCGTCAGCTGGGTGAGCCGCGCGCCGAGATGGTCCAGGTGCAGCCGCGCCACCTTCTCGTCAAGCGACTTGGGCAGCATGTGGACGCCCAGCTCGTACTCCTCCGCCCGCCGGTGCAGTTCGATCTGCGCGAGCACCTGGTTGGAGAAGCTCGCCGACATCACGAAGCTCGGGTGGCCCGTCGCGCACCCTAGGTTCATCAGCCGCCCCTCGGCGAGCACGAGAATGCTGCGACCGCCGGGGAAGGTCCACTCGTCGAACTGCGGCTTGATCGTCTTGCGCACGGCCTCCGACGACTCGAGCCCGGCCATGTCGATCTCGTTGTCGAAGTGGCCGATGTTGCCCACGATCGCCTTGTCCTTCATGCGGCGCATGTGGTCGATGGTGACCACGTCGCGGTTGCCCGTCGCGGTGATGAAGATGTCGGCCGTCTCCAGCACGTCCTCGAGGCGCGAGACCTGGAAGCCTTCCATCGCCGCCTGCAGCGCGCAGATCGGGTCGATCTCGGTGACCACCACGCGCGCGCCCTGGCCCCGCAGCGCCTGCGCGCACCCCTTGCCGACCTCGCCGTACCCCATCACCACAGCCTGCTTTGCCGACAGCATCACGTCGGACGCGCGGTTCAGCCCGTCGATCACCGAGTGCCGGCACCCGTAGATGTTGTCGAACTTGGACTTGGTGACTGAGTCGTTGACGTTGATGGCGGGGAAGAGGATGGTACCCTTCTTCGCCATCTCGTAGAGGCGGTGCACGCCGGTGGTGGTCTCTTCGGAGACACCGCGGATGTCGGCCGCGATGCGCTGCCAGCGCCCGTCGTCGATGCGCTGGTGGGCGCGCAGGAGGTCGAGGATTACGCCGTACTCCTCGCTGTCGGCGTCGGGATCGAAGTCCGGAACCCGGCCGAGCCGCTCGAACTCGGCGCCCTTGTGGACGAGCAAGGTGGCGTCGCCGCCGTCGTCGAGGATCATCGTGGGGCCGAAGCCGGCCGGCCAGGTGAGCGCCTGCTCGGTGCACCACCAGTACTCCTCCAGCGTTTCGCCCTTCCACGCGAAGACGGCGGGGCCGCGCGGATCGTCGGGGGTGCCGTCCGGCCCCACCACTGCAGCCGCGGCCGCGTGGTCCTGCGTGGAGAAGATGTTGCACGACGCCCAGCGCACCGAGGCCCCGAGGTCGATCAGGGTCTCGATGAGGACGGCGGTCTGCACGGTCATGTGCAGCGAGCCCATGATCCTTGCGCCGGCGAGGGGTTGGCGGTCACGGTACTCCCGGCGGATCGTCATCAGCCCGGGCATCTCGTGCTCGGCCAGGCGGATCTCATCGCGGCCCCACTCGGCCAGCGAAAGGTCGGCCACCTTGAAGGGCGGTCGCTCGATATCTCTTCCGGTTGCGGCCCGCTGCGGGCCGGCCGTTGCGGTCTTCATCTATTCTGCGCCTCTGGTTGTGTGCCGATTGCTCTGGTTGCCCGCAATTGCGTGGGTCTAAATCTAGCCACGGCGGGTGGCTGTTCCAGACCTGTGGGCACCAGGATATACTATGAATTCAAAAGTGGATATACTCAACAATGCTACAGAGATATACCAACATGGCAAACGGAGCAATCCCGTGAGAAAAACCAGCGTGGTCATCGACGATGAACTCATTGCCCGGGTGCGGATCCTGCTCGGAACCTCGTCCATCAGGGAGACGATCGACAAGGCGCTCCGCGAAGTGGAGCGGCGCGAAGCGAGGCGGCAGGAGATCCGGGCGCTTATCGAGATGGACGGGCTCGACCTGAGCGACCCGGCGGTGATGTCGAAAGCGTGGCGCTACTAGCGGTGCAGAGCCCCCCATGCCCTGCCTGATCGACAAGAGCGCGCTGGCCCGCATGTCACACCCAAGGGTGCAGGCCAGGCTCGTCCCCATACTTGAAGCGGGTGAGGCCGCCACCTGCGCCATCATCGACCTCGAAGTGTTGTACTCGAAACGAAACGCTGCCGACCACGCCCGCACCCGCGGACGCCGCGCCCTCGCCTACCGTAACATCGAACTGACCGAGGCGATCTTCCAGCGCGCAATCGAGGTCCAGGGTCTGCTGGCGCTCCGCGGGCAACACCGCGTGCCGATTCCGGACCTGATCATCGCAGCCGCCGCGGAGCACGCCGGGATGGTCCTGCTGCACTACGATTCCGACTTTGACCGGATCGCTGAGGTCACCGGGCAGGCCATGGAATGGGTGGCGCCGAGGGGCTCGGTCTAGTCACGAGAGGACGGCCGATGGTTCACACCCGTCGGCTCCGTCGGGCGACCTGGACGCGTCCCGCCCTCGACTGCGGTCAACATCGGAATCGGGGTGAGGACCATCCGAAACACTCGGCCATCAGGCCGGTGCACCGGGCGCAGCGCTGCTTGTCGACCTCCAACACCACGACTCCTCTGCCCTCCTGGAACTCTCGCGAGAGACCGATCTCCCCCCGTACCCAACCAACGGTGTCCCCAACGCAATCGTATTCCAACTCGCACAAGCCACAAAGCGGAATGGCCAGCGGGCCGCAGGCTGCTTCGTCGACGGATGCTCTCGCGAAGGTGGACATCTCGGTCACCGGGCAAGGTTGAAAGCTGGAGCGGGGCTTCACTCATATGGACCGCGGCGCACGACACTTCGTGCAATCGTCCCGTCCACTCCTGCTAACAGCCCTGGGTTCCAAGACGTGCAATAGCGGCCTACGCGCCCAACCCATGCTCGATACGACCGAGCACCTGCTCCACCAATCGAGCTCCCGCATCGCTGTCCAGAACGTCCAGCGGACGCCTGCCCTGGAGCGCACGGTTGGGCTTCCTCAGCCAGCGCCTCGCCTTGCCAACGTCCCCCAGAGCCTCCTCCGCTCTGGTCGTGACGCGCGTAACCCGTGCCACCCGGTCGGGTTTCTCACCGCGGGATCCGTTGTCGCCCATCACCCGCCGCCCTACCTCCTCCGAATCCGGTCCCAGTAGTCCGTCGGCCGGTCGTCGCTGAGCAGCGCGTCCGGGTCCATCCAGTAGGGCTCACCGTAGCGCCGGTCGTTCGGCCATAGCTCGTCCAGGGTGTCCCCGTTGTAGACGATCCCGTCCTTGATCACGTAGTCGATGTCGGCCGTGGCGCGGATGTCCTCCAGCGGGTTGGAGTTGAGCACCACGAAGTCGGCGATCTTCCCCTCGGCGAGCGAGCCCAGTTCGTGCGCCAGCCCCAGGAAGTGCGCGCCGTGGATGGTGCCGACCTCGATCGCGGTGTGCTCGTCCGAGCCCGCGGCGACCATCCAGACCTCGTAGTGCGGACCGAGTCCGTGCAGCTGGCCGTGCGCCCCGATCGCGCCCCAGCCGCCCTCCTCGATGATGTCAACCATCCCGCGCGCGATCAGCGGGAACGAGTAGTCCGTCTCCGGCCGCAGCATCCGCCGCCGCGTCACCGGAACCAGCATCCGCCAGGGGAGCCAGCGCCGCATCTTGGGGTCCTTCCAGATCTCGTACTCCTGGTAGAAGTACTCCTCGTTCCAGGGCCCCGGTCCGCCCACCATGAAGGTCGGCGAGTACACGGCGTCCGCCTGTCCGAAGAACTTCGCCACGTCGCTGTAGAGCGGCATGTAGCTCAGCGGGTGCTCCCACGCGGTGTGTCCGTCCATGATCATGCCCATGTTGAACTCGATGTCGCCGCCCTCGGACGTGACCCGCAGTCCGCGCACGCGTGCCGCCTCGGTCACCCACTGCCGCTGTTGCCGCGTCGGCTGCAGGTACTCCTTGATCGTGACCGCGCCCCACGACATGAGCCGCGCCACATTCTCATCCGCCAGCTCGTAGCTCGAGATCTCGTTCTGGCGCGCGCCGTCGCCCGAGTAGACCGGATCGCCGGTGCTGTAGACCCGCGGCCCGATCATCCTCCCCGACTCGACCAGCTCGGCGGCCGGGAAGACGTTGGCCGACCACTGCGAGTTGTCGAGCGTCGTCGTCACGCCATACGCGAGATAGATCGCCGACTCCCAGTTGCGGAGCGGGATGATGCCCAGGTGGTCGCGGTGGTGGTGGGCGTGCATGTCGATCAGCCCCGGGATGATCGTCTTGCCGGTGGCGTCGAACACCTGGTCCGCGCCGGCGGTGTCGCACTCGCCGACGCAGGTGAGCCGTCCGTCGGTGGCGACGAGTGTTCCGTTTTCAAGGACGACGCCGTTCTCGACGGTGACGATGCGGGCGCCAGTAAAGGCTACCGTGCCGGACGCGATGTGCCGGGGGAGTTCCAGCCGGATCGGCACTGCCTCCGTCTCACCCGTGCTGGCGTCGTGCGCATGGTAGCGCGGCCCGCTCACGAACTCGAGCGTGGTGGCGTCGCGCCAGCGGGGATGGATGCCGCCCTCGAGGCTGACCTGCGTCACGGGGAGCTGGCCGTCCCGCTTGGCGATCCTCACCGTGTTGGCCCCCGTGCCGCCGTAGGGGAACGGCATGCGGTAGACGTTGTCCCCCTCCTGGAAGGCGAGCCACGCGCCGTCGGGGGAGACGGCGGCCTCGTCGGCGTCGGGCAGGGTGAAGTGGACGCGGCGGTCGGTGCCGTCCATGCGGATGGAGGCGATGTCGGTACCGGCGGGGTCGTCGCCCATCGGGCCGAGCGCCTCGGCGTAGAAGAGCCGCCCGTCGGGGCCGAACCAGGCCTGGGGCGGGGGACGCCGCGGCATCATGGGGCGGCCGCCGGTGTAGGGGCGCGCGACCTTGGTGATTGTGCGGATGTCGCCGCCGTCCGCGGAGACGGCCACGAACTCGAAGTACTCGTTGCTGGCCACCGTGCGTCCGCGGCTGGTGGCGCCCGCGCCCCGGGTGGCCACGATCTCGCCGCCGTCGGGGCTCCACACCGTGTTCATGTACTCGCCCTCGCGGGTGGTGAGCTGCCGGGGCGTGCCGCCGGTTGCGGGTACGCGCCAGATGTGGCCGCGTCCGTTCGGCTCCCAGCCCGTGAATGCGATGTCGCGGCCGTCCGGGGACCAGGCGGGGGCGATCTCGGAGTGGTCGAAGGAGTCGTCGGTGAGGCGGGTGGGCGTGCCGCCCGGCAGGTCCATCATCCAGATGCGGCCCGTGGCCTGGAAGGCGAGACGGCTCCCGTCGGGGGACGAGGCGGTCCAGCGCGGGAACTTCACCGTGAAGGTCGTGCCAAGCGGCTCCTGGGGCCGTCCCGCCATCTCGGAGATGACGCGGTGCACCCGCGCCGTGAACACGACGGTGGTCACGTCGCCGCTTTCGACATCGACCCGGCGGATCTTCCCGCCGGCCGGGATTACGATCGAGCGGCTGTCGCGCGACCAGGCATAGCCGGGGAGATCGCGCGAGACCTTCATGCCCTCGGCCATGTCCACCTCGATCGGGTCCATCAGCACCCGCTCCGCACCGGTCTCGAGGTCGCGCAGCCAGAGCGCGGTGCGGGGACCGAAGCGCAGCCCCTTGTGTGAGATCGTCCCGTCGGGGATGCGCCGCCCGAAAGCCAGCCAGCGCCCGTCCGGCGACGGTTCGGGCGCGATCGCGCCGCCGCTCGAGGTCTGTCCCTGCTGCACCACCTGGCCCGTCGTGACCTCGTCCACGCGCCCCGTTTCGAGGTCGAGCCGGCGGATCTGCTTGTAGCCGTGCACGATGTCGGAGCGCCCCGACCAGATACCGGGAGGCGCCGTTCGGACCTGGAAGTAGAGCGACCCGCCGCCGGGCGAGAAGGCGGGCCAGGCGGCGGCCGGTTGGTCGGGGCCGACCAGCTCGACCCCCTCTCCTCCGTCCCGTGAGTACATCCACAGCCCGGCGCCTCCGGCTCCGCGCCGTGTCGACGAACGCCGCACTACAACAAAACGACCATCCGGAGACCAGGCCGGCTCCCAGGCACGTAGCGACTGGTCCTCGAAGACGGGACGGGGGTTGGATCCGTCGGCGTCCATCAGCCACAGATTGCTCTGGCCGCTGCGGTCGGAGATGAAGGCGATCGTGGCGCCGTCGGGGGAGAAGCGGGGATGATAGTTGACCGCGATGCCGCTGTTCTGCGTCAGCGCGACCGCCTCGCCCCCCGTGGCCGGCACCCGGTAGACGTGGCCCAGCAGATCGAAGACGACCCATTCGCCGTCGGCGGAGAGGTCGACGGACATCCAGGTGCCCTCGCTCGTCGTGAAGTCGATCTCGTGCGTCTCGCCGCGGGGCGCAGTGACGTCCCACTCCGGCGCGTCCGTCTCCTGTGCCCGCAGGAGGTGACCAGGGGCAGTCGCGATGGCCATCCAGAGTACGGCCATGGAGAGGCGGCGGGTGCGCCCGGGGATTGGTGCAGGGGAACATTGGGGGCTCATGTGGTACCTCCGTTGGCGCTGCGGGAAGCGGCGGCGAGCCCAGGCATGGGCCCATCGGTCAGAATGCGCCGATTCACGGATCGCAGCAACAGCGAAGTTGACTTTGCGGCTAGATTCACGGGCCTGCGGTAACAGGACATTTCCGTGTGTCCGAGCGACCTTGACCGGCTACTGCGGCGCGAATGAACCAGAAGGGGCGCGACAAGACCGCGCTCCAGCGACCTCAGGTCCCCTCACAACCCCCCCAAGGAGAAAACGAATGATCAGACGCGGATTCATGGTCCTCGCTCTGCTGGCGATACCCACGACGGGCCTCGCTCAGGGCACGATCGAAGGAACCGTGCGAAGTGACGACAGCGGGATGGGACTCGGGAACGCCCGGGTCGAACTCCCGGCCCTCGGCCTGGTGGAGTACACCGGCGCCACGGGCACTTTCTCGATAACCGGCGTGCCGGCGGGCACGCATGCCCTCGAAGTCCGGCTCCTCGGATACGGACTGCAGACGCAGGACGTAACGGTGGCCTCTGGACAGACCGTCACCCTCGACATCTCGCTCGGAATCGCGGCCTTCGAGTTGAACGAACTGGTGGTGGTGGGGAGCCGCACAAGGCCCCGCACCGTCACCGAGTCCATGGTGCCGGTCGACGTGATCCCGGTGTCCGAGATCGCGCGGCAGTCCGAGACCAACATCGACTTCCTGCTTCGCAACGTCGTTCCGTCGTACAACGTGAACATCCAGCCCATCAGCGACGCGGCGACGATCACGCGGCCGGCGAACCTGCGCGGCCTCGCGTCCGACCATACGCTGGTGCTCATCAACGGCAAGCGCCGCCACCGGGGCGCGGTCATCACCTGGCTTGGCGCGGGCCTCTCCGACGGCGCCCAGGGGCCTGACATCGGGCCCATCCCGGGGATCGCGCTGCGCCAGGTCGAGGTGCTTCGCGACGGCGCCTCGGCGCAGTACGGTTCGGACGCCATCGCGGGCGTGCTGAACTTCCAGCTGAAGAACGACCGATCCGGCGGATCGGTCCAGGTCAAGCAGGGCCGGCACTTCGACGGTGACGGCTTCGTCGACGGCTCGGACCGGAGCTGGGGCGGCCACGGGAATGCGATTTCGGTGGCGGGCAACTTCGGGATTCCGCTCGGCGAGTCCGGATTCGCCAACCTCAGCGTGGAGTACGGCAACCAGGAGCCGACGGACCGCGCCATCCAGCGGAACGACGCGGCCGGGCTGGTCGCGGCGGGCAACACGGCGGTGCGGACGCCGACCGCCCAGGTGTGGGGGTCGCCGAGGGTCTCCGACGACCTCAAGGTGTTCCTCAACACCGGCTACAACTTCGACGACGACGAGCAGGTCTACGCCTTCGGGAACATCGGCACCAAGCGCGTGGACGGCGGCTTCTTCTTCCGGAACCCGAACACCCGCGGCGGCGTCTTTTCGGGCGACGGCGGCGCTACCCTGCTGATCGGCGACGTGCTGCAGGCGAAGGGCCTGGGCTCGGCGAACTGCCCGGTCGTGACGATTACCAACAACGTTCCGGATCAGGCCGCGCTCCAGCGGGTGTTCGACGACCCGAACTGCTTCTCCTTCCAGGAGATGTTCCCCGGGGGCTTCACGCCGCAGTTCGGCGGGGAGGTCTTCGACGCCTCGATCGTCGGTGGAATCAGGGGCCGCACCGACAGTGGCGTCAACTGGGATGCCAGCACCAGCTGGGGCAGGAACCTGGCCGACTTCTTCATCTACAACACGGTGAATGCGGCACTCGGCCCCGAGACCCCCACCGAGTTCGACCCCGGCCTGTACAACCAGGAAGAGATCAACTTCAACCTCGATCTCTCCTATCAGGTCAGCGACGTGGCCAACCTGGCAGGCGGATTCGAGCAGCGCGAGGAGCGCTTCGAGATCGGACAGGGGCAGGACGAATCCTGGAAGATCGGACCGTACGCGGCCCAGGGCTTCAGCTCCTCGTCGAACGGCTTCCCCGGCTTCAGCCCGCTGGCCTCCGGCGACTGGACCCGCAGCAACACCGCGGTGTACGCCGACCTGAACCTGGGCAGGGCCGACGATCCGTGGGCCGTCGGGATTGCGGGCCGGTATGAAGACTTCTCCGACTTCGGCGGCAAGGCGACCGGAAAGATCTCCTTCCGATTCGAGGCCACCGATCAGATCGCCTTCCGGGCGAACGCCAACACCGGCTTCCGCGCGCCCACACCGGGGCAGCAGAATGCCTTCAACGTTTCCACGGTGTTCGATACCGAACTCGGCGATCTGGTCAATCGGGGCACAATTCCCTCCACCTCCGCGGTGGCGATGGCCCGTGACGGCAGACAGCTCGAGCCCGAAACTTCGGTCAGCCTGACCGGGGGCGTCATGTACGAAGCGGGCGCATTCCGCTTGACGGCGGACTACTTCCGCATCTCGATCTCGGACCGCTTCGCACAGACCAGGACCTTCAAGCTCACGCCCGACGAGGTCACCAAACTTGTGTCGGAGGGTGTGACGAGCGCCGCGAACCTCGCGGAGTTCCGCTTCTTCACCAACGACTTCGCGACGCTGAACCAAGGAATCGATCTGGTGGCGAACTACTCGCCCGGCGAGGCGACCAACGTTAGCCTGCTCTTCAACTACACCGGCACCGAGGTCACCGAGTACAATCCGGAAGTCGTGAACGAAGCCCGCGTGAACCAGCTCGAGCGGGCGCTGCCACGCTACCGCAGCGTGCTGAGCCTTTCGCGGCAGCTGGGCAGCCTGAGCACCCTGGTCCGGGGGACCTACTACGACGGCTTCTACGATTCCGAACTCAGCGACCCCGACCTCCGGTACGGCGCGCGCGTCCTCTTCGACGCCGAGGTCTCGCTGCCGCTGGCGGACAACGCGGCGATCGCCTTCGGCGCCAACAACCTGTTCAACACCTACCCGGACGAGAATCCTGCCGCGTCCGGCCTCGGCGCGCTCTATCCCGAGAGCGCTCCCTACGGTTTCAACGGGGGCTACTACTACGTGCGGTTGAGCTACGACTGGCTGTGGGAGTCGCGGTGACCGCTCCGTGCGGACGACAGCCGTGCGACTTAGCTAGATAATTAGCTAGATCGCCGAACCAACTCGGCGGGAAACGAGACCCCGGCGGGCCTGCGAGAGTCCGCCGGGGTTCTCCTTGCGCTAGGGCCTGGACACCAGCGAGGCCAGCGCTTGTTCCTTCGACTCGTGGATCGACAGAAACTGTTCGAAGCCGGTGCGCCTGATCTTCTCGAGAACCCGGGCGGAGACACCACAGAGGGACAGCTTCGTATCCTGGCTGCGAAGGTCCCGTGCGATCAGGGAGAGGGTCCGCAACGCCCAGTCGCTGATCAGGGGTTGTTCCCCCATGTCCAGTATCACGGCTCGGTCGGTCTGCCTCGTCGCGTGTCGCACCGCCGCCGTGATCTCGGAGGTGGCAGCACTGTCGATTTGGCCACTCACGTTGATGGACAGGACATCGCCATTTCGTTCGGTCGCCAAGTGGATTGCCTCGCTGTCGCGCGCATTCTTCCCGGGACTTGCGGCCCGCTTTGGCGCAGCACCGGACATCCCTCCGTACTCGCCCGGCGTGGTGCCGACGAATTGCTTGAACCGCCGGATCAAGTGGGCCTGAGAAGAGAAGCCGCACTCATCGGCGATCTCGGCGAGGTGAGCTTCACGCCTGGCGATCAGCGTCTTCGCGCGTTCGATCCGGCGGTAGGTGAGGTAGCGGCCCGGCGTGGTCCCGGTCGCCCCCTTGAAGGCACGGGCGAAATGGAATGGGCTGAGGGAAGCTTCCTTCGCAAGCGCCTCGATGGTCAGGTCTTCGCCGAGCTGGGATTCGATGAAATCGGTGACGCGCCGCAGGCGCTGTGGATCGAGCGCGCCCCGTGCCGACGGCAGCGATATCGAAGCGGGCGCCAGGTTGGAATACTGCCGGACCAGGTGAACCGAGAGCGCGGCGGCCAGGGTCTCGACCAGCATCTTTCCGCCCGGCGCCGGCTCGGTCATCTCATCACGGATTTCCCGCGCAATCTGCTCGATCAGGGGATCGCGAAAGCCGCCCTGGTAGTGGAGGTCGACATTGTCGGGTTCGATACCGGTTTCCTGAACCAACGTTTGCGACAGCGGCAGGGCGGGCAGGAAGAGGTGAATGCTCTCGTGGACCTCGCCGTAGAGGCGGATCATGTCTTCCTCGACCCCGTTGGGACAGAGCCAGATCGTGCCCGGGACCGCGTTGCAATGTTGCAGCTGACTGTCGCCGCGCCGTCTGACGCGCAACCGGCCCTGAAGCAGGACGATGACTTCCGTATCCCGAACCCGAACCTCACCAAGATCGCCTTCGGAGTGGCTCCAGCGTTCGGCCAGGAGCCCTTTCCAGCCCCGGTCCGTGCTGGTGCCAAGCCGTGTACCGGTAGTGTACTTCACCCTTCGGTGGCTTCCCAAAGCAGCCATGTTCCCCACCCCTCCCATCTGGAACTGTCGTGCGAATCCCTTTCGTACCCTCGAATGCGATCTGAGGTTCCTGCGCCCGCCAGCAGGTGTTGGCAACTGTTGGCGTGAGCCCGGACGCGCTTCCATGCGAATCGCAGGAGAGTGCGCGCGAAGCCGCCGCGTAGGGACTTCCCGCCGCTCCTACCAGGGCGGCCGGCCGAGTGCGAAATGGAGTCGCCTGCTGCCTCCGGCGATGCTGCCTCCGGCGAACACGGCGCCCAGCAACGTGTCGACCAGCAACCCTGCCGATACACCGGTACCGGGGTCGGTCCGGCCGGCTCCGGGAAGTGCATCGCCGGCATCGACCCACCCGGATTCGAGCCAGGCACCCCCGTAGATCGCGCCGCCCAGCAGGTCGGGCAACCGTGCGAGCTGGTGAAGGTAGCCGGTGCCGACATAGCCCGTGCTCACGCCCCGGAACCGGTCGCGATCGAATGCACCGAGCCGAAACGGACCACCCAGGGTGGACTGGTAGATGGGTGAGAGCTGGTCGTCGGACGCCGTGCTGCCGGCCAGCGTGAGGAACACCCGGCCACGGCTCCCGACCGAGAAGAACGTGGTGCTCCTCAAACGGGCCTGCACGAATCCGGACGGCTGACCGGGTGCGGTCGCCAGCCACCGTGCTTCGGTCTCGATCCGCGTCCCGCTGCCGGGCACGAGCCAGTGATCGTGCCCGTCGTACACCCACCTCGCCCGTCCGCCGTGCTCCCATCCGTCCAGGTCCTGCAGGGTGGCGGCACTGCTTTCGACCCGCGCGCGAAGGTAGGCCCCTTCGTATCCGATCCGGAGCTCGCTCCTGGGACCGAAGGCCAGGCCAAGATCGAACCCGGCCAGGCCGCGCCGGGTCTGATACGCCGCTTCCAGGTCTTCGTCAACCGCCACGCGTTGCCGATTCCTGTACAGGCCCACGCGGGGCGCCAGAAACACGGGCGATCCGCGGATGGGAAGGTAGTAGTCGAGCAGCGCATCCACTTCCCACCCGAGCTCGAGCGTCAGGTCGAGTCTCAACTCGGCGTCCCGGGTGCCGGCATCCATGACGGTGACGCGGGTCCCGCCCGACAGGTCCAGGTCGCTGCCGAGGTACTCGATCTCCGTCACGAGATCCAGAAACGGGGGACCGTGAGGCTTGTCGCGAGCGCGGACCCTGATCCCGGTCCGATCGCCGTCACGCGCCAGATCGTATCCGAAGCTCCCGTAGCGGCCACGCCCTGCGAGCAGAGTCAGGCGCGTTTCAAGCTCGTCGGGATCCAGTTCGGTACCGAGCACCGGTTCGACGACCCCGGCGATCTCTTCGGCCTCCCGGCCCGTCACACCCTCCACGCGTACGAACCGCGGCACGTCCGGCGAGGCAGCACCTCGGTGCCGCCGCTCCTCGACATGCCGTTCCCACTCCGCCGGAGACAATGCGAGATAGCCCAGCTCGTCGCCCGCCAAGGCTGCCGCGCGGTATCCAAGCGCCCGAATGGTCTCGGAGCGCCTCCAGTCCATGAGCGAAATGCCTTCCAGGGGCGGTACGATGACATGGTCGGCGTGTGCGCTGAGCACCTCGCGCGTGCGCTCGTTCATCATCACCGTGACCGCCTGGCCCGCCAGGTGAACCCAGGACTGCATCCCTTCACGGGTTTGGAGCGGGACGTTTACGTCGACCGCGATCACGACATCCACGCCCATCCGCTCGACCACATCGGCGGGCACGTTGTTGAGCATGCCGCCGTCGGCGAGCAGGAGACCATCGCGCAGGACCGGCTGGAACACACCGGGAATCGCCATTGTGGCTCGGAGCGCGCTGGCGAGCGAGCCGCTCCCGACCTCGACGGTCGTTGCGGCTTCCAGATCGGTGGTAACCGCGCGAAACGGGATCGGGAGATCGTCGAAGTCGAGCGGCACGGTGTGGGGCAGCGCCAAGCGGCTCAGCAGCAGCTCGACATAGTGGCCGGGGTCGAGGCTCTGCACCAGGCGCAGCCCGCCCCGCAGACCGAGCTCATGCCGCACCGGATACCCGCGAAGGTCCTCCTTGCGCCTGAACGACAGGAGCGGGTACTCCACCTCGCCGCCGAACACCCGGTCCCAGTCGACGCCGGCCACCATGGCCCCTACTTGCGCGGCCGTTTGCCCCGCGGCATAGCTGCCGCCGACAAGCCCGCCCATGCTTGTGCCCGCGATCGCATCGACGGGAATCCGATGTTCCTCAAGCCATTCGAGCACGCCTATATGTGCGAACCCGCGCGCGGCGCCTCCACCGAGCGCCAGCCCCACGCGGGGCCGATTTTCGGACTGTTGTCCGTGAGCTGCGGATCCGGTCGCCGCTGTCGCGGTCGCGAGGAGCAGGAGGCGGAGGACAAGAGGGCCGCGCGGTCGAAGTCGCCGTGGGCGATGTACGGCGTGGAACCGAGTTCCTTCCCCGAGGGCGGCAGGCAGCTTCCTCATCGCGCTTCCTTTCCACGGTGCCACGGGATCCCACGGCGCGGACCAAGATAGCGTTGCGGACGGGCGTACGCCCGCCGACAGCCCGCAGATCGCTGTACCGAGACGACGAGATTCGGTTCCGCCAGGAGTTCCCGCGCGCGGCAGGTTGTCGGCCATGCGCAGCCCAACACCTCGTGCGTCGAGATCGGCGAAGACCTTGTCGAACAGCCTGCGCCTGCGCTCCAGCGCGGACTCGAGTGGTGTCAGTTGGCCGGCGGCCCACACAGCGGCGATTCTTTCTCACCGGCCCCTTCGTTGGCGGCCCGCGACTCCACCTCCACCTTCCAGCGCACGGCCGTTCCGAACCACCCTGTCCCATCGCCGAAGACGGAGGGAATCACGTTGACTCCGCCTAAGTTGGCACGCCCCTCTCGAATCCAATTGGCCCAGTTGCGGTCCGCAGCCGCGAAAGCGATGTCTGCGGAAGCCCCTCCGGGAAGCCCCGCATGCAGCGTACGATACAGTGCCACGTGATCGACATCACTCAGCAATTCGAGCAGGAAGTCCCTTGGAAAGACCATGTCCGTCACTTCGCGACCACGGCCGAGCACCGACACAGGCAGGTAAAGGGCTTCTGCTGATGACCACAAGTCGGCGTTCAAGCCCGCTATTTCGGCCTCGGCGAAATGTGCCCAGGCACCCTTCACGGCGTGCCAAGTGAAGCGATGGCTGGTGTCCGGATCGATCCGGCACCGCCCGCCAGCCAGTGTCAGATCCGTCGGCAGGAAGGTAGCTGGTATAGTGCTCACGCCGTGGAGAACTTCGCCCTCCGGCGTCGTCACTGTAAGGGACAGGGATTCGCCGGGCGAGAAACTGAACGAATCGGCCGAGGTCGAGTTCGTGTAACACGAGCCTACGGGCGCGAACGGGTATCCCGATTCTTCGGAGCGCACCGTGCACGTGCCCCTCGGGCGCTCCGCCTCGACGAGCGGCACGGTGTGCCCCGACTCGCTTGCAACCACGACCGATGCACCGGGCACCTCGAATGGCACCTCGTCGCGGTGCCGGGTAAGCATCGTGACGACGTGCATCGTCCTGTGCGAGTGCGAGGCCGGATCGACGGTAACGACCACCGTCGCCGTCGCGACTATCACATCCGGTGCAGGGAGGATTTCCACGTTGGCAAGATCACAGGCCGCAAGCGCGATCACGAGGGCCAATGCCCTGTTCCGCCCCATCAAAACGATGCCTCTACGCCTATTGAGGGCAACAGCGGCAGCATGGAGACACCGCTTCGCGTCGGTTGGGAAGGTCCATAGTCGAAGTTGTAGAAGAGCACGTTCCTGCGGTTGTATACGTTGATGACATTGACATAGGGTGTCAGCGAACCCCAATCCCTGTGTATGGGCCTGCGCAAACTGATGTCCAGACGATGACGCACGGGGTATCGCTCGCCGTTCCTGGGGCCGAGCACCAACGCCCGCGTACCATCCCTCTCGACGAGCAGATCGATCTGCCGTTGTCTGTAGACTTCGTATCGCGCGAGCGGACGTGTGTAGGGCAGCCCCGTACCGAAATCCCAACGCAGTCCTCCCCGAACACCCCACCCCAGGTCCCGGACCAGCCCCAGGTCGATTTGGAGCCGCCGGTCGAAGACGGGCGGAAACCCGATTGTGGGAGGAGGATGCCGCCCTGAATCGGTATCGGCGAAGGATTGACTCACCTTGAGGAGGGAAAGCGTGAGCCAGCCTGTGGTTTTTCCCATGTCTCTGCGCACCATGAGATCCAGGCCGTACGAGCTGGCCTCGCCGGACAGCAGGTCGTCCGAAGGATCGACCGGGTCTTCCGCCCAGTTTTGGGTGACCGCGCCGTCGTAGGTTCGATGGTACCCCTCGACAGAAGCGTACCAGTCTTCGTCGCGACCAAGGAATGCCTCGACGCCGGTCTGAACCTGGTCCGACACCAGGGCCGGAATCCGCTCTCCGGAAAGGACCCACACATCCGGGCTGATGGGCAGGCGCTCGTCCCGAAGCGAATGCAGGAACTGGGTGTAGCGGCCTCCCGCCACCCGAACGGCCAGGTTCCCGTCGTGCAGGAAACGCTTGATCGCGATGCGGGGCGACACGGAGCCAATGACCTTGCCGTCCCGGGACTCCCAGCGGTCCAGACGCACCCCGCCGTCCAGCAACCAGTCGGGGCTCGCATTCCAGCTCAATTGTGTGTAAGCACCCGACTCCCACCCGGCCGCTTCACTGTCCTGGAAGTTGGGCGGGATGCCTTCCGTCAGGTTGGCGGATTCCAGCCGGCGGCCGACGAGCCCCGACTTCCACCGAGTGGTATGGGTCGGACGAAGCTCCAGATCGGCTTCGAGCGACGACTGGTCGATCTCGGTGAACATCCGCGTCCCCTCGAATCCCGAGAAGTTGAACTCCGCGGAGAACCTCGAGAACGACCCGCGCACCTCCAGCGTCCCTCCCCCATGCATGAGATGGGTCCAGGATGCTCCGATGGCATCGTTCCCCCAGGGCCAGTGCACGTTCCAGCCAGGGTCGGATGCCTCATCGGCTCCAACCTCGTCCGCGACGGATTCGGTATTCGTGAACACGAAATCCAGATCCCTGAGCTTGACCCGATCCCGACCGGAGTAGGCGTTGACACGGATGCGGTTGCCCCGCTTCGTCCACCCCTCGAACGCAGCCTGGAAATCGGTCATGCTGTACGGGAAGAGAGCGTCCCGCCCCAGCTTGAACAGCACGTCCCAATAGCTTCGGCGTGCCGAGACTCTCCACCGGCCAGCGCCAAGTCCCAGCGCGTCAGCCATCCCGCTTGACAGGCCGCCCCGGACCGCGATCCGGGAATCGAGCAGGCTCACCGCGGCGTCCGCCCCCAGATCCCCGTCTCCGGGGTTCGATTCGACCGAGAGCACCGATGAGACACGGCCGCCGTGCTCCGCGGGGAAGCCCCCGGACTTCAACTCCGCCCGCTCCACCATGTCCGGATTGAACACCGAGAACGCACCGAGCAGGTGAAACGGATGGAAGATCGGGATGTCGTCCAGCAGGACAAGGTTCTGGTCCCCCGACCCTCCCCGCACGTTGTAGGAGGCCGCGACGTCGGACACCCTGGTCACGCCGGGCAGCACGTCCAGGGCCCGGATCGGATCGCCCGCCGCTACCCCCGGAAGCGTCTGGAGCGCGGCCAGGTCGAGTTCCTGTACCGTGACCCCGGCGGATTCCTCGAATGCGGCCCGCTGGCGCGTTCTCGGCGCCTCCACAAGCACCTCCTCAAGTGGAACGGCCTTCCTCGAAAGCGTGACGTCCATTCGAGTCTCGGTGTCCGACGCCACCGCGATCGTTCTCTCATGGGTGGCATAGCCGATGAGCGCCACGGTCAGGACGAAGTCTCCCGGCGGAAGGTCGTGGAGTGAGAAGTACCCCAACCGGTCCGTTCCCGTGACCCTGTCATCAGTCTCGTCGCTCGCGCGCAGGAGCCGTACGGTGGCATCCGCCAATGGTACGGCCAACTCCGACCGCACACGGCCGCTCAAGCTCCCCTTCAGCACACCTTCCTTGTCGCTCAGCGGCAGGATGACGACCTGCGATCCCATTTCGACGTACCCCAACTGGGTGTCGGCGAGAAGCCGGTCGAGGGTCCTCGCGAGATTCAGCTTCGTACAGTCGCAGCTGACCCGCAGGCTGCTCGGAAACAGACTCGGGCTGAAGGCGATCTGCACCCGTGACCGTTCCGCGAGGCGGACGAGTGCTTCAGCCAGCGGTGCTCTGTGGATCGAGAGCCCCGACACGGTCGCCAGCAGAGTGCCCGGCTCGGGATCGATCCCGGTCTCGCCCCTGAGCAAGGTCAATACCTGCTCATCCTGGGCGGCAACCGTCGACGTGACCAGACCGGCGAGAAGCGCGGCCAACACCACGGCTCTTGTCAGGAACTGTCGTGTTGGCCGGCCCGATCTCACGGTCCTGGGCGGGCTTGGAGACAGCTGAATGTCGGCGGTGTCTCGCATTTCAGTCAACTTATGGTTCGGGCGACACGGAAGCCGAGGTCTGTATGCCGGTTGACGGCATGCGTCCTGCCGCGCTGCGCCGAACGGAGCACCCTGGGAGCGGTGAGCCAGGAGCCGCCGCGCAACGATCGAACAGAACAATTCCCGGAGTCCCGTGCGCTCCCGTCATTCGGGGCATCCGCATAGCTGTCGTTCCAACAGTCCTCGGTCCATTCCCACACGTTGCCCAGGATGTCATACAGGCCGAGAGCGTTGGGCTCGAAGGAGCCCGCCGGAGCCGTATTCTCGTAGCCGTCGGAGCACGGTGCAGAAGTGTCGAGTCCATTGGCGTATCGACACTGTTGCGACTCCGCCTCCCCCCAATACCTCGCGGTCCGGGTCCCGGCGCGCGCCACGTACTCCCATTCCGCTTCCGTCAAGAGCCGGTATTGATTCCCTGTCGACCGGGAAAGCCATTCCACGTACGCCCGAGCATCCTCCCAGCTCACTCTGATCACCGGACGCCTCCCACGGCCCCGTCCGGAGTCCGGTGGCAGGTGGCCTCTACATCCACCGCTTAGCGCGCATACATCCCACTCGCCGAACGTGACTTCGTATACCCCTACCGCGAACTGGTAGTCGATGGTGACCCGGTGCTGCGGTTCTTCCCAGATCGGTTCGACGTTGTCGTATCGACCGTTCTCCGTGCTTGGCGAGCCCATAACGAAGCTGCCGGCCGGTACCACCACCATCTCGGGACACGCTTCGCAATCCCGGAAGACATCACCGGCTTCCTGTGCGGCGACCGATCCGCCTACCGCCCCAAAGTTGGCGCCGAGTCCCAGCGCCAATGCCACCAAGCCGTCCACTCCGATCCCGGCACCTGCACTTGCCATTCCGCTCGTTCCCCCTGGTTGCGGCCTGCGCCTCGATCGACGCCTTCAACCGATCATCCCGGTGCTTCTGCACGACAAGCGTACGAGCGTCGCGTGTCTACTATGCCTCGCCGCACGCTCGTGGCGCGGGTGGATGCTCACAATTCAGCATTGTGCACGCATCGCCGCTCGAATGCGGCGGGGATTCATTCCGGGGACTACTCGGGGATCACCCCCCCGGCACCCACCCCACAATCCTCAGCGGCGCGCCACTCCCCCCCTCGATCTTCATCGGCAGCGCGACGATCCCCGCTCCGGTCGCCGGAAGCCGGTCGAGATTCGTGAGATTCTCGAACCCCACGATGTTCTCCCGGTAGAGGATCACGTGCGACTGGAAGTCGATGGATTGGCCGTAGTCGATGCTGGGCGTGTCGAGGCCGATCGCGCCGATGTTGCGGTTGTCGACGAGCCACTGCGCGGCGTCGGGGCCGATCCCGGGGAAGTGCAGCTCGGGCACGGCTTCGGGGCCGGTCAGGTCGGTGCCCAGGTAGGCGGTGCGGTCGCCCCACCGTGAGGACCATCCCGTGCGGATGAGCAGCGCGGTGCCGTCCGCGATCGGGCCGTGCTCGGCCTCCCACGCCACCAGATCGTCGACCGACAGGAGGTAGTCCGGGTCGGCGTCGGCCCCCGCCGTGACGTCGACCACAGAGGCGGTCGTGATCAGGCTCGACAGCGGAATCTCGTGGGCGGCGCGACGGCCTTCCGCAAAGTGGATCGGCGCGTCGAGGTGGGTGCCGCCGTGCTCCGCCGAGGCGAAGGAGTACGACGCGTAGAAGTAGCCGCCCTCGGTGTGGCCGTACGCCAGTTCGGTGAGCTGGAAGCCGAGGGTGTCGGTGGGCCAGTAGATCGTGGACGGCCCGAAGGCGTGGCCGAGTTCGACCCACTCGCCTGCCGAGCCGTTGAAGAGGCCGCTGTGGTCGGGGGCAGCCGCGTCGGGGGGCGGGGCCTCCTGCAGGCACCCCGTGGCGAGGAGCGCCCCGGCGAGCGCCAGGACGCTGGAACGCGCGTGTCTCATCGCTCTCTTCTCCTTCTTCTCCTCCGGCGGACCCCCCTACTCCGGCAGGCGCAACGCGACCAGCGCACCCGCCGAACCCCGCATGCCGATCGCCATCACCACGTACTGGACGCCGTCATGCATGTAGGTCATGGGGGCGGTCAGGGTGGATCCGGGGAGATCGACGCGGCCCAGCTCCTTGCCGGTCATCTTGTCGACGGCGCGGAAGACCGGGGCGGCGCCGCGGCCCTCGCCGTACATGAGCAGGGTGCTGGTAACGAGCTTGGTGGCGTGGGAGCGCGCGCCCGTGTTGCCGATGTCGACGCCCTCGAGCGCCGGGTTGTTGCGGATGTTGTCGGGGGTGTCGCCGTTGGGGATCTGCCAGATGTGGTCGCCGGTGTTGAGGTCGATCGCGGTGATCGTGCCGTAGGGCGGCTTGGTGATGGGCAGCCCGCGCGGGCCGCGGACGCCGCCGGGGCCGACGCTCACCCACTCGACGTTGGAGTCGGGGTCGACGTCGACGCCGGGAACCAGGCGGGGCGCGCTGCAGCCGCGGGTCGACGCGACGTAGAGGACACCGGTGGTCGGGTCGACCGCCGCGCCGCCCGGGATGTTGGCGCCGCCGTTCGCGCCCGGGCAGTGGATCGAGGGGCCGCCGGGGCCATCCTCGCGTGCGGGCGGGTTGAAGAGCGGACCCATGCGGAAGTTGCTGACGATCTCCAGCGCCTGGGCGCGGAGTTCGGGGGTGAAGTCGATCAGGTCGTCCTCGGTGATCCCCTGCATCTCGTAGGGCGCGGGGCGGGTGACGTAGGGCTGCGTGGGGGACAGCTGCTCGCCGGGCACGTCGGACTGCGGCACCGCGCGCTCCTCGATCGGCCAGACGGGCTCGCCGGTCTCGCGGTCCAGCACGTACGCCCAGCCCTGCTTGGTGGTCTGCACGATCGCCTTGACCGCGCGCCCGTCCACGTTGACGTCGACCAGGTTGGGCGCGGTGGGGTTGTCGTAGTTCCAGACGTCGTGGTGGACGGTCTGGAAGTGCCAGCGGCGCTCGCCGGTCTGGGCGTCGAGGGCCAGGATGCTGGTCGCGAAGAGGTTGTCGCCCGGGTGGAAGCCGCCGTAGTAGTCGACGGTCGGCGGATCGGTGGCGATGTACACGAGGCCCAGTTCGGCGTCGGCCGAGAGCGGTGCCCAGGCCGACACGTTGCCGGTCCGCTTCCAGGCGTCGTTCTCCCAGGTGTCGTTGCCGAACTCGCCCTCCTGCGGGATCACGTTGAAGGTCCACAGATGCTCGCCGGTGTCCGCATCGTAGGCGAGGATGTTGCCGGGCACGTTCTCCTGCATCGTCTGGTAGTAGCCCTGCTCGTGCGAATTGCCGACCACGACCACGCCGTTGACGACGATCGGGGGCGACGAGTTGGTGATGTAGCCGACCTCCGGGGGCAGGCCCTCTGTGGGATGGTGCTCCCAGGGGCCGAGATCCCCGAGCATGTCCACCTTGCCCTTCCTGCCGAAAGACTCGATGGGCGTGCCGGTCATCGGATCCAGCGCGTGCAGGAAGAACCCCGGCGTCACCAGGTAGATCGTTTCCCGCCCGTTCACCTCGGCGTAGGCGACGCCCTTGCCGTAGTTCTTCCGCATCGAGTCCTCCCACCGCCTGGTGTAGGGCTCGCGGAAGGTCCAGATCGTCTCGCCGGTCGCGGGGTCGATGGCCACCGCGGTCCGCCGCGAACCGGCCACCGAATACAGCGTGCCGTCCACGTAGATCGGGGTCGCGCGCAGGAGCGGCTCGGGCTCGGGGCTGAAGTTGTCGCTGCGCCACATCCACGCCACTTCCAGGTCGTTGAAGTTGGACGCGTCGATCTGGCCCAGCGGCGAGTACCGCGTGCTGGCGGCGTCGGAGCCCCAGTGGCGCCATTCGGCCTGCTGGGCGGTGGCGGCGGGCGGGGCCACAAAGGCGAGTGCGGTCGCAACGGTGAAAGCTGCCGCGAGGGGGCAAGCGGCGGCGAAGGCCCGGAGAGTCGGCTTCACATGTTCCTCCAGATGATTCCCGGTTTTGACGGGTTTGATGAACGAGTGTCTGCGAAACGGACGCGGCCGCCCGTCTCGAAACGCCGAATGAGAATATTCCGTGCGGGACGGTTGGGCCAGAGCCTCGGGTCGGTCGCGCGGCCGCGCGCTCGGCGCTCGGGCCCCGCTCCGGCCCGGCACCCGCATCACGCGGCTGGCAGTTCCCCGTTCAGCTCCATGTAGACGCGGCCCAGTGCGCGGCTGCCCTGGCTGGACCGGAGCGACCACGTTTCGAGGTCGCCGAAGTCCGCCTCCCCGACCGCTTCCTCCAGGGTCAGCCCGGCCGCGTGCAGCCGCCCGGCTTCCTCGATCACCTGGACCACCGCCCGGCGGTAGGTCTCGAGCTCCTCGGCAAGGACCTCGGGCGAATCCACGAACCCATGCCCGGGCACGTAGACGTCCACGTCCATCGCCTGGGCGGCCTCGATCATCGCCACCCACTCGGACGGGTACGCAGAGCGCATCGCGGGGAAGACCCGGTGCAGGTACGCCTCGCTCATGAAGAGGATCTTCTCGGCGGGCAGATGGACCACCAGGTCGCCCCCGGTGTGTGCGCGTCCCAGGAAGAGGATCTCGATCTCACGGCCGCCGCGCATGAGTGTCTCGCTGCTCTCGACCAGGTGCGTGGGCACCACGACCGGGGGTGCGTCGTCCGGGCGGAGCGGGTTGTCGGCGGTGACTTTCAGTACGGCCTGCGAGGTCGGGTGCGCCCAGAAGCGGGCGTCCGGCGGGAACTCGGAGTTGCCGGCGGTGTGGTCGCCGTGATCGGAGCAGACCACCACGTCGGTGATGGGCCGGTCGGTGATCCCGGCGATGGTCTCCACCATGCGGCGCGTCTCCTCGGGGCTGCCCTGGCCGTCGGCGACAACCACGCCCTCGTCCGTGACCACGAACATGCTCACCGTGGTGAAGCGCTCGTCGCCCGCGGAGCGAAGCTGCTCGTACGAGTAGACCCCGGGCGCGAGTTCCTGGACGCGCGGGAAGTCGTCGTCGGTGTAGCCGCGGGCGTAGGGGTCGGCGGTGCGGAGGACGTCGCCGGCGGGGGCGGCCGAGGTGGCCGCAGTGCCGGGCGCGTCATCCGCGGCGGGGGCGCAGGAGATGGCGGCCGCGGCCAGGATGGCGGCCGGCAGGGTGGCGTGGAGGCCGAGTGGCGCGGCCCGATTGGGCGCGTCGCCGATCGGCGCTTGCCGGGCGGCCGTGTCCATGGGTTCTGCCGACATGACGTGCGCTCTCCTGGCTGGCGGTTGTGTGGCGCCGCAGGCGCGGCCCTGTCGGCCAAGGTCGCCTTTCCCGCGCGCCCGCGCTACAATGTTGCGCGGCAGGCCCGCCTCCGCAGGCGGTTTCCTACTCATATACTCATATACTCATACACATTCTCAACGAGAACGGAGACGACGAATGACGCGAAGACTGTTGGCAGCGGCTGCTCTGGCGGCCGCAGTGGTGATCGGCGCCCCCGACGGCGCCACGGCCCAGGAGGCGGACGGCCTCATCGAGGTTGGGGCGATGGCCCCCGATTTCGCCCTCGCCGGCGCGACCCGCCACGGCGTCCTCCAGGACCAGGTCCGCCTGAGCGACTACCGCGGCGAGACGGTGGTCCTGGCGTTCTTCTTCAGAGTCAGGACGCGTGGCTGAACGGTTCAAATGAGAGCGTACCGTGATCAGTACGCAGAACTGTTCAACGAAGGCCGCAACGTCGTGCTCATGGCGATTTCGAACGATTCCGCCGAAGAGGGCGCCTCGTGGCTCAAGGACGAGGACTTCCCCTACCTGTTCGGCAGCG
Source organism: Longimicrobiales bacterium (assembly GCA_965211645.1). Classification (GTDB taxonomy): domain Bacteria; phylum Gemmatimonadota; class Gemmatimonadetes; order Longimicrobiales; family Gaopeijiaceae; genus Bin94. The sequence goes on from OZ242947.1 coordinate 3,736,128, forward strand.
ACCCCGATGGCGGCGCCTTCACGGCGTTCGGCGGATCGCTCCGGGACAACGGAACGGTGGGGAGCCGGGCCGTGATCGTGGTCGGGCCCGACGGCCGCGTCGCCAAGGTGATCCCGACGTTCAACCAGGTGGATCCGGCCGCCTACGACGAACTGGCGGCGGTGATCGACGAGGTGACGCCGGAGCCGGAGGAAGGATAGGAGTCCGGGGGCTCCTGGGATCCACCGGCGCGGACCGAAACCGGCCGTAGCCGGCTCGGCGTCCCTATCCTCCCCCGAGCATCGCTTCCACCGCCTCGACCAGCGGTTGCTGCGGCCCCACGCCGGTCGAGACGATGCGTCCCTCGCCGTCGATCAGAACCACGATGGAGGTCGTGAGGGCCTGATACGCTCTCACGGCCTCGCCGTTCGCGTCGTACACGAAGGCGTAGCCCGGGGCATGCCGTTCGACATGACGGCGCACCCGCCGCACGGACTGGTTCACCGCCACCGCCACGGCCACCACCTTCACCTCCTCCGCGAACCGCTCCTGGATCTCGTCGATCTGCGGCTGCAGCAACTCGCACTGCTCGCACCACGAGGCCCAGAACTCGATCAGCGCCGGGCCGCTGCCGACGACATCGAGCAGGGAGACGGCGTTGCCCTCCAGGTCCTCCACCTGCGCATCCGGCGCGGTGGTGCCCGCCGGGAGGCCCAGACCTTCATCCTGCGCGAGCGCCACGGCCGGCCCGGCGATCAGAAGCGTCAACGCGCCTACCAGGGACGCCGAGACGCGCCGGCCGGCTGCCAGGCCTCCTGCCCGGCCCGCCGACTCCGGACGACCTGCGATCCGATTCCTCACGATCCGATTCCTCACGATTCCATCCATCACGATTCCGTCCCTCACAGATTGTATCCCACCTGAATGAAGTAGTACTGCGCCACCCCGAGCATGATCACCGCCGCCACGCGCTTGACGGTCACCATCCACTGCCCCGACTTCGGCAGCCGCGACAGCGAGCCCGAGAAGAGCCCGACCGCTACGAGCAGGGTGCACATCCCCAGCGAGAACACGAAAAGGTAGACGAAGCCCATGAGTCCGGCACGGGTAGCCGCCACCCACGCCAGCACGGCTGCGAATGCCGGCGCCCCGCACGGCGCCGCGACCAGGCCCGAAGTGGCGCCCAGCACGAACACGGCCCCATAGGATCCGCCCTCTCGGCTCCCCGCCCACGCCATCAGCCGCTGCGGAACCCGCACGGGAATCACGTCGAACATGGCGAGCGCGAAGAAGAGCAGGAGGTTGCCGATCAGGAACAGCGCCCAGGGACTCGCGCCCACGGTGCCGAACAGGGTGCCGGTCAGGCCCGCCAGCATGCCGAGCAAGGCGTAGAGGAGCGCCATGCCCACCACGTAGGTCATGGTCAGGCCCAGGGTGCGCCGCCACGGCTGCCCCTCGCGCGCCGTGCCCGAGATGACCGACGCGGTGATCGGGATCATGGGATAGACGCATGGCGTCAGGCTGATCGCCACCCCCGCGCCGAACAGCACGACCAGCGCCAGCAGCGGGCTGGACGTGAGGGCTTCGGACAGCCCTGCCGTTTCGTTGAGCTGAAGCAGCGGTGTCATGGTTCTCAAAGCAGAAGGGCTCCCGCGCCCGCAAGAGGCGCGAGAGCCCGAATCTGGCTGTCAGGCGGTCGTGTGTCTACTTGCCGCCGCGGCGGGGCCTGGCCGTGCGGCCGGTGCTGCTCCCCGAGGAGGAACCCGTGGAGCTGCTCACGCCCTGCACGGAATCGCCTCCGCGGCGAGGTCTGGCCGAGCGCGAACCTCCGCTGCTGCCGCTTCCGCCGCGCGAGACCGCGCTGCCGCGACTGCCGCCGCTGCTCCCGGTCCACGCGCCGGTCGTCGAGCCTCCGCGGGACCCGCTCATCCCCGTCCTCGGGCCTCTGTAGCCTCTGCCGGCGATCACGCGGCCTCCGCCGGACCGCGGCGTGACATCCACCACGACCGGCCGGTAGTGCCCGCCGCCGTACCAGCCGCCCGGGTATCCCCAGCCGTATCCGCTCCAGCCGTAATAGGAGCGGTAGGGGTTGTAGCCGTAGCCGTAACCGGAGTAGAACGGGCTGTAGAGCCGATCCACCCAGATCGTCCGGGCGGCGCGGACGCCGCCGTACTCGCCGTAGTCGTCGGCGTAGACGTCCTCCCGGTTCAGAGCGAACCGCTGCGGAAAGGAAACCGCGACCACCACGTCGATCACCGAGCCGGGCACGCCGGCGTCGTCGAGACGAATGAGGGCGTCGGCGTCCAGGCGGGCGAATGGCCGGGCCGCCTGCGACAGCCAGGCCGACACCGCCTCGGGGTGCACGTTGTAGGAGGCGTCGATCACGTCGTCGATGGCGATCTGCGACGACAGGTAGGAACCCGCGGCCCGCAGTGCGACCGGCCCCTCCTTCTCTCCGGACTGAAGGCCCACCTCGTCCAGCGCGCTGCTGCTCGTCCGCTGGTACCACTGGGCCCAGGCCGTGGCCCGGCCGTCCACCTCCATGGCACGAACGTCCAGCCACTCCGAGGGCCCGGGCATGGAGATGATCCCCGTGCTCCGGCGGGGCGTACCGTCCTGACAGGTCGCCTCGGAGGTGACGTAGATCCGCCGCTGGTCTTCGGAGAAACGCGAAGTCTCGGTCCCCGTGCAGCCGTCCTGCTCCACCGTCCGGGGCTGGCCATCGGCCGGGAAGGGCTCGCGGTGGGTGATCGCGCCGTCCACGATCGTCACCATCTCGACATCCTCGCCGGAGGCCACGAAGCAGAGGACGCCGTCGTCCACGGCCTCCTCTTCGGGGCGGTCGACGTCGACCGGGTCGGCGGGCCGCGCCCAGCACCCGAGATAGGCCTGCCAGCCCAGACGGGTGTTCGGCTCCTGCGCTTCCGTTGCCCCGGGGAGCCCGCCGAGGGCTACCGCGGCGACGAGGCCGGCCAGAGTACCTTTGCTGATCGTTGTCCTGGTCATGCTCGCTCCCTTCTCATCCTGCATCGAACGTCTTCCTGATTGCGTCATTGTGCGTTCCCCCTAGAACCGCAAGGCGATTCCGCCGGTAACCTGGAATCCTGCCAGATCCAGGTCGGGGAACCCGACGAAGTCACTGTCCAGAGGCGCGCTGGCGAGACCGTACCGGGCCTCGCCGACCAGCAGGAAATGGCGGCTGACGGTGAAGTCCATTCCGCCGATGAAATGTACGGTGGGCGCGCGTCCCTCGGAAAGGTAGTTGTCCTGGAAGATGTCAAGCGTCTCGTAGTCGACGAATTCGCCGTACTGGTTGAACCGGTAGCTGACCACGCCGCCCGCAACGCCCACGTACGGATTCCAGGTCCGCGGGATCCACGCGAGGCTGCCGATGGTGCGTCCCCGCTCCCGCAGGTAGGCCTTGACCCCGATGGTCAGCGGCTTGGTCGAGAAGCTGGTGACCTGCTCGATCGGCAGATCGTCCTCGCCCACCCATTTCCGCATTTCCGAATGGGGTTCGGTGAGGGAATAGCCGAACGCGAAGGTGACGTCGAAGCGCTCGTTGGCGCGGATCGCCAGCTCGGCGATGATCGAGCCGCCGGTCAGGTCCCGGTTTTCCACCGTGAGCTCTTCGCGCGTCAGGTCCCACAGGCTCTGCACGTCGTTCCCGCTCGCCGCCCGCGGCATGCTGAGCCCGCCCTTCACGGCAAAGGCTGCCCGGGGGCTGCCGAAGAGGAACCCGCGGCCACCGGTAGTCTGGGCGGACAGCTGCTCCAAGCCGGTCAGGCCAAGCAGCGCCAGTGCTCCAACGAACCCCGCCAGCGGGCGGATTCCGGTGAGTCCAGGTCGGTTCATGGTTGAACTCCTCGTGAGTCGTGTGCTTGTGCGCAACGGCGGAACCTTACAGCAAGACACGTGCCGGGCGAAAAGGGCGTGTCCAGGGCCCGGGCGGGCCATTCTCCCACCGCTTTGGTGGACACCCGCGTCATCAGGAGGGGACACCCGCGCGGGCCTTTCACTCCGAAGCCGCCCCGAGGGTCCGGTCCAGATAGGCCTTGAGGCGCTGCCAGGCATCGGCTGCGGGCGCGGTCCGAACCTCGGGATCCTGGTCCACGCGGAGCCAGAAGCCGTGGTCGACATCGTCGTAGATGTGCAGGTCGTTCTCGATCCCGGCGGCGCGCAGGGCGGTCTCGAAGGCGGCCACCGACTCCGGCGACGGCCCGTTGTCGAGCGCGGCGAAGGTCCCGTACACCTCGTGGTCCAGGCGGGCGACGACCTCCGGGTCGTCCACGAGGCGGCCGTAGAAGATCGCGGTGGCTTCGTGGTTGTCGCCGTCGAGGCCGAAGGAGAGCGCCACGCCCCCGCCGAAGCACCACCCCATCGCGCCGACCCGCCCCGTCACGTCCGGGCGCCCCTTCAGGTAGGCGACGGCCGCGTTGAGGTTGGCGATCATCGCCGGCTGGTCGGCCTGCGCCTCGCGCACCAGCGCCATGTTCTCCTCCGGGTTGGATCCGGTGCGGCCCTGGAAGAGGTCGGCCGCGAGGGTCACGTAGCCTTCGCCGGCGAAGTCGTCGGCGAGCTGGCGCACGCGGTCCTGGAGGCCGTTCCACTCGTGGATGATGATCAGGGCGGGGAAGGGCCCGGGGCCGTCGGGGACGGTGAGGTAGCCGGTGGTCTCGGCGTCGCCGTCGACGTAGTTGAGGTCGGCCCCCTCGAGCTCGCCGCCGCTGCCGACGATGGCCGAAGGCAGGTCGGGCCCGGTCGCCGAATCCGCTGGCGGGGCGTCCGGCGGTGCGGAATCGGCGCATCCCGCGGCGAGCGCGGCCGAGGTGGTCAGGGCCAGCACTCCGTGGATGAATCGGAACATGGCGGGAAGTCTCCATTCTTCATTCGTGATCGCATGCGCGAGGCCGCCGGCTCCTGACGACTCGGGCGGCGGCGCGAAGAGCGTCGCCCTCTCTTCACAAGACAGGGCGTCCGCGTTGCCCGACCTGCCGCCTCCGCGCAATCATTAACCATACAGTCGGGTCGGCCCCGCCGCACTCGAACCTCGCGATCCGGCGCCGGGATCCGCGCCGGGATTCTCGAACAGGAGCAGAAGATGATGACCCCCCTACGGCATCGATCAGGCCGCGTCGGTTGCGTAGCGTTTGTTGCTGCGTTTGGCGCGGCGGCGCCGGCACTGCCCGCCGCTGCCCAGCAGGACATGGCGGACGTGGTGATCCGGACCATCGAACTGGAGAGCGATCTGTACATGCTGGTGGGCCGCGGAGGCAACATGGGGCTGTCGGTGGGAGAGGACGGCGCTTTCCTCATCGACGACCAGTTCGCGCCCCTGACGGCGAAGATCCAGGCGGCGGTGGCGGAGGTATCCGACCATCCGGTGCGCTGGGTGCTGAACACCCACTGGCATGGAGACCACACCGGGGGCAACGAGAACTTCGGCGAGGCGGGCGCCCTGATCGTGGCCCACGAGAACGTCTACCGGCGGATGAACCCGGCGGATTTCGCGGACCTGGTCGGTCGGTCCGACCAGGCGCCGCGGGCCGCGCTGCCGGTGGTCACCTTCGATGACGGGGTGCGCTTTCACTGGAACGGGCGTCACATCGGCGTCACGCACATCGGGACGGCGCACACCGACGGCGACGCGATCGTGCATTTCCCGCGCGCCGACGTCTTTCACATGGGCGACACGTTTTTCCGGGACCGCTACCCCTTCATCGACGTCAACAGCGGCGGAGGCGTCGACGGCGTGATCGCGGCCGCCGACTTCGTGCTGGGGCAGGCGACCGAAGCCACGCGGATCATCCCGGGGCACGGCGAACTGGCGACGGCGGCGGACCTGCGGGGGTATCGCGACATGCTGGCGACGGTGCGGGAGCGCGTGGCGGCCATGGCGGCCGACGGAAGCAGCGAGGACGAGGTCGTGGCGGCGGCGCCCACGTCGGATCTGGATGCGTTGTGGGGAGAGAACTCCGAGGGCTTTGTTCGGGCAGTCTACATCAGCGTGACGGGAGGGAACGAATGATTCGGTTTGCGGTTGTGATTGCCGGCGCGGCGCTTGTCCTGGGGGCCCCTGCTGCGCCCGCGCGCGCCCAGAATGCCACGGTCGACGAGCTGCTGGCCGAGGTGCAGGACACGATCATCCGGCTGCGCGAGCACATCCACCAGTACCCGGAGCTCGGCAACCGCGAGTTCAGGACCGCCGAGCTGGTGGCGAACCACCTGCGCGCGCTCGGCTTCGACGAGGTGCACACGGGAATCGCGCACACGGGCGTCGTGGGCATTCTCCGCGGCGGCCTGCCCGGCCCGGTGGTGGCGGTGCGGGCCGACATGGACGCGCTCCCCGTCACCGAGATGACGCCCTACCCCTTCCGGTCCACGGTGCGCACCACCTACCTGGGCCAGGAGGTGGGGGTGTCCCATGCGTGCGGCCACGACATCCACGTCGCCGTGCAGCTGGGCGTGGCGTCGGTGCTGGCCGGCATGCGCGACGAGCTTCCGGGGACGGTCAAGTTCATCTTCCAGCCGGCCGAGGAAGGGCCCCCGCCGGGCGAGGACGGCGGCGCGCGCATGATGGTGGCCGAGGGCGTCCTGCAGGATCCGGCCCCGAGCGCGATCTTCGGCCTCCACTCCTTCGCCGAGATGGAGGTGGGCAAGGTCGGGTTCACCTCCGGGCCCGCGCTGGCGGCGGTGGACCACTTCAAGATTCGTATCCTGGGGCTGCAGGCCCACGGCGCCGCGCCCCATCTGGGGATCGACCCGATCGTGATGGCGTCCCAGGCGGTCGGCGCTTTCCAGACCATCCGGTCGCGCAACCTGCCCCCGCTCGAGCCCAGCGTGGTGACGGTGGGAATCATCCGGGGCGGCACCCGCTTCAACATCATCCCGCACGTGGTCGAGATGGAGGGCACGGTACGCACCTACAACCCCGACGTGCGCGACGCGGTCGAGCAGCGCATGGGCGAGATCCTGGCCGGGATCACGGCGGCGGGGGGCGGCACCTACGAGCTGGAGTACGACCGGGGCACGCCTGCCACGATCAACGACCCCGCGCTGGGCGAGCGGATGCTGCCGACGCTGGCGCGGGCGGTGGGCGCCGAGAACGTCGTGGAACTCGATCCCACCATGGGCGGCGAGGACTTCGCCTACTTCGCCAACGAAGTGCCCGGGTTCTTCTTCCGCCTGGGCCAGGTCATCCCCGGGGGGACTTCCGGCGGGCACCACACCCCCGACTTCCAGGCCGACAACTCGGCGGTCCCCGTCGGAATCCGCGCGATGACGAACCTGCTGCTGGACTATCTCGAGGCGGGGAGGCCGGCTTCGGAATAGAGCCACGGCGGCCCAGCGGCTGTTTGATGTGTAAAGAAAACATTACAAATCGTCATGTCCACATTACATATGGCCGTTAATACGCCGCCCGGTGCACCCCCGCCACCGCGCGCCCCGACGGATCGATCGTCTCCGACAGACTCCCGTCCCAGGCCAGCGCCTCGGGCGTCGAGCAGGCGACGCTGGGGCCGCCCGGCACGCACGCCGCGGCCGAGGGCAGCGGAAAGTGCGACTCGAAGATCCGCCTGTACAGATAGGACTCCTTGTCCAACGGCGGGTTCGCCGGGAACCTGAAGGCCGCGCGGGCCAGCTCCCGGTCGCTGACGCTCCGCTCTGCATGCTCCTTCAGCGAATCGATCCATGAATAGCCGACCCCGTCCGAGAACTGCTCCTTCTGCCGCCACAGGATCTCCGGTGGCAGATAGTCGGCGAAGGCCTCGCGCAGGATCCGCTTCTCGATTCCGCCGCCGGGCATCTTCGCGGCCGGGTCCATCGACATGGCCACGTCCAGGAACTCCTTGTCGAGGAAGGGCACCCGCGCCTCGACGCCCCACGCCGCCATCGCCTTGTTGGCCCGCAGGCAGTCGAACTGGTGCAGCCGGTCGATCTTCCGCACGGTCTCCTCGTGGAACGCCCGCGGGTCCGGAGCCCGGTGGAAGTAGAGGTAGCCGCCGAAGACCTCGTCGGCCCCTTCGCCCGACAGCACCATCTTGATCCCCAGCGTGCGAATGCGCCGAGCCATCAGGTACATGGGCGTCGCCGCGCGCACGGTGGTCACGTCGAAGGTCTCGAGGTGGTGGATGACGTCGGACAACGCGTCGATTCCCTCCTGCACCGTGAAGTGGAACTGGTGGTGCACGGTGCCGATGTGATCGGCGACCATCCGCGCGCTGGCCAGATCCGGCGAGCCTTCCAGGCCGATGCAGAAGGAGTGTAGCCGGGGCCACCACGCCTCGCTGCGGTCGTCGTCCTCCACGCGGCGGCGCGCGAACCGGCGGGCGACGGCCGAGATGATCGACGAGTCGAGGCCTCCAGAGAGGAGCACGCCGTAGGGCACGTCCGACATGAGCTGCCGGTGGACCGCTGCCTCCAGGGCCTCGCGGATGCCGGCGGGACCGGGATCGGCGGTGGCCGCCTCGAACCCGCGCCAATCCCTCTTGTAATAGCGCCGGGGCGTGCCGTCGACCGAGTCGAGCACATGCCCCGGAGGGAACTCCGAGACCGTGCGGCAGACCGGCATGAGCGCCTTCATCTCGGAGGCGACGTAGAACCGGCCCTCGTCGTCGTGCCCCGTGTAGAGCGGCACGATGCCGAGGTGGTCGCGGGCGACGACGTAGCGGTCCTGCTCGGTGTCGTGGAGGACGAAGGCGAAGATCCCGTTCAGGCGGTCCACGAAGTCGCTGCCCTGCTCGGCGTAGAGGCCGAGGATGACTTCGCAGTCGCTGCGGGTGCGGGGGCGGAACGCGTCGCCCAGCTCCGCCGCCAGGGCACGGTGGTTGTAGATCTCCCCGTTTACCGCCAGGACGTGGGTGCCCGCGGCGTTCCTGAGGGGCTGCGCGCCGTGCTCGACGTCGACGATGGCCAGGCGGTTGTGGGCCAGCAGGGCGCGCTCGCCGGCGAAGACGCCGGACCAGTCGGGCCCGCGGTGCTGCTGCAGCCGCGACAGCGCCAAGGCGCGCTCGCGCGGGTACGGAGCGGCCGGATCGATTTCGAGGATGGCGAGGACGGAGCACATGCCGTTAACATATCGTCAAGCCGTCTCGTCGGTGTACCTGCGAGACCACACACTCCGCCCGCTCACGAATGGCCCCCGATGACCCCCTCTCCGAGATCGATGGTCCGCGCCTGCATGCTCCCGCTGCTTCTCCCTGGCCTCTTCGCATCCGCGCCCCTGGCCGGCCAGACGCTGGGCCCTGCCGATGGTCACGACCTTCCCCCCACCGACATCGCGCGCGTGGCGGTGGGCACCGAGGCGCCGCTCTTCACCCTCGAGTCCTTCGATCGCGGGCCGGTGGACCTTGCCGGCTACCGGGGCGAGAAGAACGTCGTCCTGGTCTTCTACCGCGGACACTGGTGACCGTACTGCGCCAGTCAGCTCGTGGAGCTGAGAGCCCTCCTCCCCGACCAACTCCAGGACGAGACCGAGATCGTGACGGTGTCGGTGGACGACCGCGAAGGCATGCAGCTGATGATCGACCGCGTCGCCGCTGATGACGGCATGACGCCGGACTTTATCATGCTGTCGGATCCGGACCACCGGGTGATCGACCGCTACGGCCTCTTCAACGAGGACGCGCCCCCGAACCGGCCGCTGCCGCACCCGGCCACCTACGTGATCGACAGGGAGGGGGTCGTCCGATACAGCTTCGTGGAGGTGGACTACCGCGTGAGGCCCACCAACGAGGACATCCTGGCGGTGCTGATGGCCCTGTAGGGGCACGTCCCGGCAGCCCGCGAACGGCCGGGTCGTTTCCGGGACGCGACACCGGGGCGCCGAGGCCTGGCGCCCCACCCCAATCCACGGCGGACTGTCTCCGGCCGAAAATCTGTCCCATCCAGCTATGGAAGCGCCCCTGAGGACCATGTAGAGTCTCTCTCGCTTGATCGCAGAGACGACTCACAATCACGGATTCCTCAGCATGTTCCCACGTCGGTCCGGTTCCACAGATCCGCGCAAGGCGTTCTTCCGACACCCTTCCGCAGTCCGGCGACTCGGTGCGATCGCAGTGCTGGTGGTGGTGCCAGCCACCATCGGTATCGCGTCGCTTGCAGTCTCGGAACTGCCGCGCATGGGGAGAATCGCCGCGCGCCAGGAGCTCACCGATCTCGGGGGGTCGTACCTCGGTACGGAGGGAGTGGTCCTGCAGGCCGCTCTCAACGACTGCGGGCCCGCGGCCCTGGCGAACCTGCTCCACGCTGTCGGCATCGATGCCCCGGCGCTGGACTCGCTGGGTGCGCTCGCCGGCACTGGCCCGATCGGGACCAGAGCCAGTGGGCTCATACGGGCCAGTGCAACCTTCGGGCTCCCGATGACCCTGGAGTGGATTGCTCCCGAGAAGGTGGCCGCAGCGCCGAGACCGTTCATTGCGTGGGTCAACCGCAATCATTTCGTCACAGTGACGGACCTGAGTCCCGCCGGGACCATCACGGTCATCGACCCGCGCGTGGGTCGCTACACGATCAGCGAACAGGATTTCAGATCCATCTGGTCCGGAGAAGCACTGCTGCTTGCCGGATAGGAGCCGGATCGCCCGTGGCGAACGCCGCCATGGGATCAAACACCATTGTTTTGGAGGAAAAATGCTTCGATCGAAACTGAGGGCGCTGGCCCTCGCAATGTGTCTCGCGGTGCTGGGGATGCACAGTGCCGGCCAAACGGGCTCATCCCATGGGCCTGCCGAACCGGTGGCGGCGGCGGAGGATGTTACCGGGAGTGGCTGGAAGGCGTTCGCAGCCTGCGTGACATGTATCGTGGCCGGAGCCGGCATCGTCGCCGGGGGCCCTGGTGCCATCGTTGCGGCGGCGTCGGTCCCGGGGTCGTCGTTCGCTCTGGGAGGGTGCATCGCAGCGTGCGCAAAGATGTAACCATCTACCCCCGCAACCGGGAGAAACAACCAACAATGAAAAGACAATCAGTAGTGCGAACCATCGCGGGCATTCTGGCACTGGCCGCTCTTCCGGCCGCCGTCATCGGCGGTGGTGCCGCGGCGGATGCCGCAACATCGACTCCAACCCCTGTGACCGCGAGCGAAGCGGTTGTCGGCAGTGGTCCGTGGCTGGCCAAGATCGCCTGCGCGGGATGTGCGGCTGCCGCAATCCTGGGAGGCGGGTCGTCAGTGATCGGTCTCTTGGCGCTCGTAGGCGCACACGCCGCCGGAGCAGGACTCTGCGCGGGCGTCTGCACCATTGGCTTCGCATAGACGGCCGCGTCCGTCTTGACCGACCCACAAGCAATTCAGGAGGAATCATGACTTCAAGATTGAATCGGAGAGTGCTGTGCCTGGTTACGGCGCTCTCGCTGACAAGTGCGCTGTACCTCGGAAGCTCCATGCAGGGGCAGGGGACAAGCGCACCTGTCGAGTACCAGGCAGAAACACGTCCTGGTCCCGATGTGCTCGGGGGCCAGGCAATCGACTGGGTGATGTGCGTCGTGTCGGGCGCCGGCGCCTACTTCTTCCCGTTCATTGGGATCTTTGCAGCAACGTCGTGCTACTCAGCCGTAGTGCGGACATGGGGGTAAACAAAATGAAACAGTTTCTTGCATCAACGAACATTCGGCCTGCCCTGGCTACATTGGCGGCTCTGGCCATCATCAACACTTCATTCCTGGGACATCACGCGGCGGCGTGGGACGACACTGCTCACGTCACCGAGGCTGTTCACGTCCTCGACGCAACGCAAATCGCCGGAGGCCAGTCGGGGGACGAGATCTATCTCTGCATTGGACTCGTTGGCCTCTCCCTGGTGGCGCCGCTCGCATGGCTCTTCGCGATTCCCACATGCGGCGGCGTACTGCTCGGGACATTCGGCTAGCGGAGAGGTGATACAATGGGCAAAGCGATCTTTCCCCGGACCGTAGCCGTGCGGCTGGCCCTGGCCATGTCATGCGCCGCCGTTGTTGGAGTCTCGGTGGCCCGTCCCGGCGAGACCACCGTGCGGGAGATGTGTCGGCAGACGGCCGCGAGCGATCCGTCCGGCGGCCAGTTGTTCGACCTCATCGGGTCGGCGATACAAGTCATCATGTGGGTCGACTGCATAACGAGCGGTCCTGCCCATCCCGGCCTCACTCTCTATATGCGCATGCTGGCATGCGCGTAGTTGTTCCTCGCAAGCTTGCGGCCATTCTTGTGGCTGTGAGCGCCGTTGCCGCCGCGATGCTGCCCGTGCTGTTGGCGAACGGGAATCGGATCCGGTCCAGTCCGCGGCAGCCTCCCTGGCCGTTGCCTCCCCTGACCGTTGCGCAGGTCGGGGGAGGCGCTGGGGGCCTGGAGGGAATGCAGGGATCGGGATCCTCCGCAGTCCTGATCTACGTGGATCGCGAGTGCCTGTACTGCCAGGCCGAGCTGAACCAGTGGGAAGCTCTGGCGCCCGAGTCCGACTTTGTGGAGCGAGTCTGGGTAATCGCTTCGCCCGGTTCGGTGATGGAAGACGCACAGTGGGTGCCCCGGCCTCTCCGCGCGCGAACGGTCCGGGACCCGGACGGAAGCGTCGCACGGACGCTGGGGGTAAACGCGGTGCCCGCCGCCTTCTGGGTCGATGCTGCGGACACCGTCCGCATCGTCGAGATCGGACAGACCAGCAGGCGAAGGCTGATGAACAACATACTGACCATTACAGGAGATGATCCCCGACAATGACTGAAACGGCAATTGACCGGACGCTTCAGCCCACGGGCTGGGCCCGGACCAGGCGCTTCCTCGCCCTGCTGGTGCCGGGCCTGGATGAAATCCGGCAACATGAGCCCGTCTTCCCGCCGCTGGTCGCGGGGTGGGTGTTCTCGGTTGTGGCTGCCATCGCTTCGCGGCCGCTGATCCTGCGCGCGGTAGGCGGCGAGCAGCCAGCGGCGGCGTCGACAATCCAGTTCGTGCTCGTGTTGGCCGCGCTGATCGCACCGCTACTGATGTTGCTCAAGGCCCTCCTTCTGACCGCCGTCGGGTGGGCCGCACTCACACTTGTCGGCGTCGAGAGCCGGATAAGGCCGCTCCTGTCGGTGCTGCTGTACGGAGAGGCGATTCTGATGTTCCAGGGAGTGGCTGTCGTCCTGTTGGTGCACATCACCACTGGAGGGGCCGTATCGTCGCCTCAGGACCTGCAGCTCCCCCTGGGCCTGGCAGCGATCGTGCCCCCCACGATGCCGGTCCTGTGGGCTGTGGCGCAGTCCGCCACCCTGTTCCACCTGGCCTGGTTCGTCTTCCTGACCATGGCGTTCCGCCGTTGCGTTGGACCAGGCAGGGCCCGAGCGCTTGGTCTGGCTTCGCTCATGTGGGGAGCCGTACTGCTGTTCGCGGCCATTCGCACTCAGGTGTCCCTGTGAATCCGGGCGATCTGAATCCGGAGGTCCGCCTAAGGGAGCTCCGGGTCGACTATCCCAACTTCACCCTTGGCCCTCTGACCCTGGATTTCCAGCCAGGAGAGCGGGTTGCGCTGGTCGGGGCGAACGGGGCGGGCAAGAGTACCCTCCTGAAAGCTGTCGCCGGGAGGATGAACGACTATCGGGGTTCCATCACCGTCGGGGGGACGGAAGTCCAATCAAGTCCACCGGCGATCCGGGCCAGTGTCGGGTTCCTGCCGGAGCGTCTGCTGGGGTTCGGGTGGCTGACCGTCGGCGAGCACCTCCGATTCCTTTCCAGCCTCTATTCCGCCTGGGACGATGCGCACGTCACAGCCCTTGCGGAACGTCTGGAACTGCCGCTGGATTCCAAGGTCGGGACTTTGTCGAAGGGGATGAGCGTCAAGCTCTCTCTCGTGGCCGCCGAGGGTTTCCGTCCGCCGGTCCTCGTCCTTGACGAACCCACGTCGTCGATTGATCCCGTGATGCGCGGCGAGCTGTTGCGGGTTATCGAAGAGTGCGCGCCCAGCGGCGCCAACCGTCTCCTCCTCTACTCCACCCACATCCTCGAGGATGTCGAGCACTTTGCCGATCGCGTGGTCCTCTTGAAAGGCGGTCGCGTGGTGGCCGACATGTCCGCCGCGGAGGTGGGTGGGCGCGACCCCGCGACGCCGATGTCCACGAACCTCTACACTCTACTGAGCTCCACAGATGACTCCACAGATGAATAGACACGGTTTCCAATGGCCTGCCATCAGGAGTCTGCTGGGGCTGGAATTCCGGCGGGTGCGGAAGCAAGTGCTCCACACCCTGGGGGGGTCGCTTGCGGTGATCGCGGTCGTGGTTCTGGCAGGCTTCGGCTCGAGTGCCGCGCTTGTGCTTCTGGCTGCCATCGGATTCAGCTTCGCTTTGATGGGGCCGATGCATGTCATGAAGGACAAGCTGGATGGCACAATGGAGTTCCTCGCCGGGCTACCGACGAATCCCGCGAGTCTCGCGTTGGCGCGCTGCGCTGCGGCCGGTGTGTTGACCGCTTTGGGTGCCTGCTTCGTGGCCGCCGCGTGCGGCGTCTTGCTCCCGCCCGTGCTCGGCATCCCGGCGATACGAGTCGTGACCGCCGCCTATCCGCTCTCATGGTTCAGCGCGTCGGCCGGCTCCTGCCTCCTCATCGCGTTGGTGACGCGTTTCACAATGACGCGCCTGGCAAGCATAGGGTTCGCTGTCCCCTTCGCCGTGCTGGTCGGAGCGCTATGGTTGTTCGACTGGCTTTTTGGGAACCCGGTTGACGTTCTCACCGATTTGATGGCTCGAGATTCGGGGCCGTGGATACTGGTATCGACCATCCTGCTTCTGAGCACGATCGTCATGACGCTTTCGTACCTGCTGACCCGCAACGGAATCGCACGCTATCGCCCGGAGCCGGACAAGGTGGACTGGTAGCGGGGCGCGGGAGCATCCCGCGTTCGGCCGGTTCGCGCGCGCAATCGCCGCTTACGGTGTGAGTCGAGTCGCAAAACGCGCTCCAGCCGCAGGTTGCAGGCCGTCGGCGGGAGAGCCTTGTGCCCGTTGTTACATTAGTGAGAAGCGCTTGAAATCCTGGATTTGGAAGGACCCATGTCGCCAATCACTACCGGTCTGCCGTGAGCCTGGTCGAATCCGTTCTCGGGGATGTCTCCTTCGATCTGGGCTGGAGCCTGATCGAGAGATTTTCGGTCCTCGTGCGCGAATCGGGTTCGGCGGATGAGCGGGCCGCGGCCCATTTCATCGCGTCGCGGCTCGAGTCCCTGGACATCCCCTACGACCTCCACGAGCCGAAACTCTATCTGTCGGTGCCGCGCAGCGGCGCGGTTGATGTCGCGGGGGCCACCCTGGCCGGCAAGCCGCCCTCGTTCTCGGCCTCCACGGACGCGAAGGGCCTCACCGGACAGCCGATCCATGTACCCGCCACCACCGTTCGCGGCGGGTCGGATCTGTTCAAGTCGGCCGTCGAAGGCGAGCTCCCCGATCTGCGCGGCAAGGTGGTGGTCACCGAAGGGCTCGCAATGCCCGTCTCCGTGGCGCGCTTCGAAGCGGCCGGGGCAGCCGGGCAGATCTACATCAACCCGGGCAGCCGCGTGCACTGGGGGATCTGTACCTCCATCTGGGGCGCTCCGACCGAGGCGCAACTTCGGGACAAGCCGTCAACCCCGATCCTGGCCATCAACAGGCCCGACGGCGACCGGGTGATCGAGGCGATCGAGGCCGGAGAAGAGCAGGTCACGCTTCATACCGAGCTTGCGGAGGGGTGGTCCACCTGCTCGCTGCCGGTGGCTCGCATCGAGGGCGAAAGCGACGAGTTCGTTCTGGTCCACGGACACTACGATTCGTGGGATATCGGAATCGGGGACAACGCCGTCGGAGACGCGACCCTGCTGGAACTCGCGCGCATCTTTCACGAGCATCGCGAAGGCATGCGCCGATCGCTGCGGGTCGCCTGGTGGCCCGCGCACTCCACCGGAAGATACGGGGGATCGACCTGGTACGCCGACGAGTTCGGGCTTGACCTGCACCGTCACTGCGTCGCCGCGGTCAACATCGACTCGCCGGGATGCTGGCGCGCCAACCGGTACGACGAAGTCCCCTGGATGGCGGAGACCGAGGATGTCTGCCGTGCCTCTATCCAGTCGGTGGCGGAGATCGAGCCCGGACACCAGCGCCCCCTGCGTGCGGGGGACTATTCCTTCAACCAGCTCGGCATCAGCTCCTTCTTCATGCTCCTCTCCAACATCCCCCAGGAGGAGCGCGAACGACTGGGCTTCTACCCGGTCGGCGGCTGCGGCGGCAACATCGCTTGGCATACCGAATGGGACAGAATCGAGGTGGCCGACCGCAGCAACCTCGAGCGCGACCTTCGCGTCTACCTGACCGCGATCAGCGAGTTTCTCACCGCCGAGGTGCTTCCGCTGGACTTCCGCAAGACGGCGGCGGAGCTGGACGAGGCGCTCGCCGACTACGAAACCAAGGCCCTCAAGCGCTTCGACATCAGTGCCATTCGAAAGTCCCTCGATGCGGTCAAGCTCAGGCTCGACCATCTCTACCAGAAGATCGAATCGGGTGAAGTGC
Source organism: Longimicrobiales bacterium (assembly GCA_965211645.1). GTDB lineage: Bacteria > Gemmatimonadota > Gemmatimonadetes > Longimicrobiales > Gaopeijiaceae > Bin94. Next base: position 3,752,590 of record OZ242947.1, read on the forward strand.
CCGCCGACATCGCCAACGACCTGCTTCTGAGGCTCGGCCGCATCCTGGTGCCGCTGGGGTACGCCGAGAGCCCTCGCTTCGAGCACGATCCGGCCACTCCCCGCGTCCCGATCCCCAGGCTCGCGCGGCTGCACGAGCTGGAGTCGCTGTATGGGGAAGAGGTTTCCGAGCGCCTTCCCTTCGTTCTGACCGAGCTGCGCCGGCAGGCGAACGAGGTTGCCCAGCGCCTCTCGGAAGCGGTATGGCTTCTCGACCTCTTCGCCCCCATGCCGCAGCCCGAGCCTCCGAAGGGCAAGCGCAGCAAGAAGAAGAAGGCGAAGAAGAAGTAGTCGTCCGGGCCCTCACGCCTCGTTCGGTGGATCCGACCGCTCGCCGCACCTGCTTGCGGGCAGTCAGACCAGGGCGGAATCCAGCTGCTTGCGGGGAGTGGGATATGCCGTCACCGAAGGCGCCAGGCCGGCGACCACCATCGTCTCCGCAAGCTTAAGGGATGCCAACACCGGATTGACCACCGGCACTCCGAGATCCCGCTGGAGGTCGCGCGCCACGTCCAGGAACCCCATCGTCATGCAGCCGAGGACGATGGCGTCCGCGCCGCCGCGAAGGAGTTCCCATCCCGCCTGCTCCAGCTCGGCCACCGCCTCGTCACGGCGGTGACGCAGTTCCAGCACCGGGATATCCACCGCGCGCACCTCGGTGAGGAACCCCTCCACCCCGTGCGCGCGCATCTGGCGCCTCACGGCCGGCACCACCTCGTGTACCACCGTGAGCACGCCAAAGCGCGACCCCAGCTGCGCCGCCAGATGCGCGCTGGCCTGCCCTGGCCCCACCACCGGAATGCCCGTTACCTCCCTCGCGCCGCTCAGCCCAGGATCGCCGAAGCAGCCCACGATGATCGCACTCGCGCCCTCGGCCTCCAGCTTCGGCGCGGCCTCGAGCAGCCCCGGCACCGACAGGTACTCCTCCGCCGACGATTCGATGGACGGCGGTCCGGTCTCGCAGTCGATCACCGAGACGGTCGTGCCGGGGGCGGCATGGCGTTCCAGGTACTCGTGTCGCCGCCGCAGTTCGTGGGGCCCCAGCGGGCCACGCGAGAGCGGGCCGGGGATCAGGTAGGTCACGTGCATGTCGGTCTCCGTGTCGTCTGCTCCGCGTGTGCCGCGCGCCCGCGCCCATGCGCCCGCAGACGGGCGCGCCGCGCCGGGCCGCCACCGCAGCGGAGGCAACCTTGTCCAACAGGTAGATTAGTGTCAGCCTTCATAGTTCGGAAATCCTTCGAGAACACTGGCTGGAAGAGGAAGAGACATATGCGACACGCATTGTACCGTGCGGCGCTGCTGCTTGCCGGGCTTGGCCTGCTCCCCGGTTTACTTCAGGCGCAGGGGTTCGCCTCGAGCGTCGTCGTGGCCGGAGACGAAGTGCTGGTCGCCGAGCCGCGGGCCGGCGGGGACGAGGGCGGAATCGTCTACATCTACACACGGAGCGCCGACGGGTGGGTCGAGGGGGCGAGGCTGACGCACCCGGAGCCCTCCGCCGAAAACGGATTCGGCATGAGCCTGGCGCTGTCGGGAGACCGGCTGCTCGTGACTTCCGTGAACCCGGGATCGCCCGAAAACGCCAGCGTCCTTGCCTACACCCGAACCGCCGAGGGATGGAGCCACGATGGCCGCATCGTGGCGGACGGCCTGCCCGAGGGCATGATCCTCGGGATGAACAAGGCGGTGAGCGGAGACGTTGCAGCGATCGGCGCAGTGTCCCGGGCCGGCTCCAGCGCAGTGTTCGTCTTCCGCAACGTGGACGGCGAATGGACCCAGGAGGCCATGCTGAACGCCCCCGCAACCGGCCAGCAGTCCGGATTCGGCGGAGCGCTAGCCATCTCCGGCGAGACGCTGGTCGTGGGCGCCCCGCTCGCCGAATCACAGGCGGGCATCGCCTACGTCTACCAGCGCGGACAGGACGGTTGGAGCGTGTCGCACGAACTCGCGAGCCCCGATGGAGAGGGATCGTTCTTCGGGACGTCGGCAATGGTCCTCGGCGACCGCATCCTGGTCGCCGCGGGCAGCCCCTTCGGCCAGCCCGGCCAGGTGGTGATGTTCGCGCAGCAGGACGGCGAGTGGACGGAATCCGGCCGCCTCGCGGCGTTCGACGGCGGCGCCGGTGACGGATTCGGGTCCACCATGGCGACGGACGGCGAAACCCTCTGGGTCGGCGCCCCCGGAGCCAACAGCCGCCGCGGCGGCATCTACGAATTCGCCGGCGGAGGCGCGGGCGACTGGACCTCGGTCACCAAAATCACCGCCCCGGCCCCGGAGTCGGGCGACTGGATGGGAACCGTCGTGGCCCAGAGCGGCGACGTGCTGGTCTCCGGAATGCCGCGGGACGACTACGGCCTCGGCACGGCCCTCATCTTCGACCGCCAGGGCGACGGCTGGAGCGCCGGCCAGCCCATCCTGTCCGAGGTCGAGGGCTACGAAGCCGTCGTCGGCGAGCCGCTCGACTGCGCCGAGGGCGAGGCCTCCGTATTCGGTTGCAGCGACGTCGACCTCGTCTCCTTCGTCCCCGTCGAGGACCTGGGCGGCGACCGCGGCGTCCGCGTCAACGACGTCTGGGGCTGGACCGACCCCGAAACCAACCGCGACTATGCCATCGTCGGCCGCATGGACGGCACGTCGTTCGTCGACGTCACCGACCCGGTCAACCCCGTCGTGATCGGCAACCTCCCCAAGACCGAGTCGTCCCCCGGCAGCGCCTGGCGCGACATGAAGGTGTACGAGAACCACGTCTACATCGTCGCGGACGGCGCCGCCGACCACGGCATGCAGGTCTTCGACCTCACCCGCCTGCGCGACTTCTCCGGAACCATGCTCACCTTCGACGTCGACACCCACTACGACCGCGTCAACAGCGTCCACAACATCGTCATCAACGAGGAGACCGGCTTCGCCTACGCGGTCGGCGCCAGCGGCGGCGGCAACACCTGCGGCGGCGGCCTCCACATGATCGACATTCGCGAGCCGAAGAACCCGACCTTCGCCGGCTGCTTCGCGCACCCGAACACCGGACGCCGCGGCACCGGCTACGCGCACGACGCCCAGTGCGTCATCTACAACGGTCCCGACGAGGAGCACGCGGGCAAGGAGATCTGCTTCGGCTCCAACGAGACCGCGCTCAGCATCGCCGACGTCACCGACAAGGAGAACCCGGTCGTCCTCGGGCTGGCGGACTATCCCAACGTCGCCTACACCCACCAGGGATGGCTCACCGAAGACCAGGCCCATTTCTACATGAACGACGAGCTGGACGAGGTGCAGGGCCTCGCGCCCAACACGCGCACCCTGATCTTCGACGTCATGGACCTCGACGAGCCGCAGCTGCTCAAGGAGCACTTCTCCGAGAACACGTCGAGCGATCACAACCTCTACATCAGGGGCAACCTGATGTACCAGTCCAACTACAACAGCGGGCTGCGGGTCTTCGACATCACCGACGTGGAGAACCCCCGCGAGGTGGCCTTCTTCGACACGGTCCCCGGCGAGGACTCCCCCTCGATGGACGGCTCCTGGAGCAACTACCCGTTCTTCGCGTCGGGCATCATTGTCGTGACCTCGGGCCGCCAGGGCCTGTTCCTCGTGCGGAAGCGCGACCGGACCCCGGTTTCGTAGCGCGGTGGGCCCGATGGGAGGATCGCCGACAGGTTTCCGCACGCGCAAACGAGGGAGCGTGCGCCGCTGGAGGACGTTGGGGGTGAAACAAGCCCGAAGTGAGCCGCGCGGGACCCGCCCACGCTCCCGGCGCGCGGACGCCGCGGCCTCGCCTGCGCGGAGCACCGCCTTCGCCGCACTGCTGGCGAGCATCGCATGGCTCCCGGGCGGCGGCCCGGCCGCGGCCGCCGCGCAATCGCCCGGCGGCGGCGAGCGCGTCTACGTCGCCAACCAGGCGGCCGCCAGCGTCTCCATCATCGACGCCGCCAGCGGCGAGGTCGTGCGCACCATCGACATGACCGAACTCGGCTTCGACGCCAACTGCCGCCCCCACGACACGGCCGTGGACCCCGACGGACGGCACTGGTACGTCTCGCTGATCGGAGGCGGCCACGTCCTGCGCTTCACCGCCGAGGGCGAACTGGTCGGCCGCGCCCCCTTCGAGACCCCGGGCCTGCTCGCGGTGGACCCCGCCTCCGACCTGCTCTACGTGGGGCGCTCGATGATGGCGGTGAACCCGCCGCAGCGCATCGGCGCCGTCGTCCGCGACGACATGAGCGTGGAGGAGCTGGACGTCTTCTTCCCGCGTCCCCACGCCCTCGCACTCGACCCCGAGGCCGACCGCGTCTTCGCGGCGTCGCTCGTCGAGAACCGCATCGCCGTGCTGGACGGCGGCTCGGGCGATCTGGATCTGGCCGATGTGGCGGGGCCTCCGCACACCCTGGTGCAGTTCGCGCTGTCACCCGACCGCCGCCGCCTGGTCGCCACCGCGCAGCTCACCGGAAAGCTCCTGGTCTTCGACGCCGCGACGCCCGGCCTCGAGCTGCTCACCGAGGTCGACGTCGGGACGCAGCCCTGGCACCCCGTATTCGCGCCGGATGGCTCCCGCGTCTACTTCGGCGCCAAGGACGACGACGCGATCGTCGAGGTCGAGACCGCGGGATGGACGGTCACGCGCCGCGCCACCGGTCCCGGGATCGTGGAGCCGCACGGCAGCGCGATCACGGCCGATGGCCGCTACCTCTTCGTCTCGAACCGCAACGAAAAGGGGGCATACACGCCCAGCCGCGAGGTGGAGAACAACGCCGAGGTCGGCACGGTCGTGAAGATCGACACCGAGACCTTCGAGGTCGTGCAGGTCATCGAGGTTGGAGCCTATGCGGCCGGCATCTCGATCGGCCCGGCGGGGTAGGGGGAAGGGCCGGATGGGCAGACAGCGGGTGGAACGGGTCCCCACTGCATTCGGACCACGAGACATCCGCGCGGGCCGCGGCGTGCGCGCGACTCCGTACTGTAATGTCAACATTACAAGATGTCGTGTTTGGATTACATTCGGGCAGCCGAATCGCACCCCGTTCGCTGTGCTCGCCGTCCTGGCGCTCGCCGTCGTCAGCCTCACCTCTTGCGCCACGGCCCAGACCGCGACGGAAGCGAATGCCGCAGGCGGGGCCGGGTGGGAGCGCGTTGTTTATGGGATCGAAGTCGTCGACGAGGCCGGGGATCCTCTTGACCACCCCTTCCTCGGGGGCTTCAACCTGCCGCGGCCGCAGCTCGCGGACGCGGACGGGGACGGCGATCTCGACCTCTTCGTGCAGGAGCGCTCCGACCGGGTGATGTTCTTCCGCAACGTCGCGGAGGGGGGCGGGAGCGAGTACAGATGGATCACCGACACCTACGAGGACCTGTCGGTGGGGGAGTGGTTCCGGTTTGTCGATGTGGACCTCGACGGCGATCTCGATCTGCTCGCCGAGGCGCCGTTCAGCTACATCCGCTACTACCGGAACGATGGCGGTGCAGGGCCCGCTTCGTATGTACTGGCGGCGGATACGCTCTGGGACGTGAACGGCGAGGCCGTGTTTTCGGACCGGCAGAACATCCCGAATGCGGCGGACATCGACTGCGACGGGTTTCTGGACCTGCTGATCGGGCGGCTGACGGGGACGATCACGCGTTACGAGGCCGAGACGGTGGACGAGAACGGCGTGCCGCGTTTCGAGCACGTCACCGATTCGTTCGAAGACATCGAGATCGTCGGCGCGATGCAGGGGAGTCTCCACGGCGCGAACACGATGGCGCTGCAGGACTTCGACCAGGACGGCGACCACGACCTCTTCTGGGGCGACTTCTTCGAGCCCGGCCTCCTGCTGATCGAGAACACCGGCACCTGCCAGCGCCCCGTGCTGCGGGGGACGCCGCGCCCCTGGCCGCTGAGCGATCCGGTCGCGACCTCGGGGTACAATGCGCCCGCGCTGGGCGACGTGGACCGCGACGGCGACATGGACCTCGTCATGGGCGTCCTGGGCGGCGCCTTCAACCCGAACCGGACCAGCGTCGAGAACCTGTACCAGTTCGAGCAGGGGTCGGATGGCGCCTTCTCGGTCGCGGCCACGCGGCTGATCCGCATGGTGGACGTGGGCAGCGAGTCGTATCCCGCCTTCTCGGATCTGGACGGCGACGGCGACCTCGACCTGCTGCTGTCGAACAAGATCGAGACCGACAACACGCGCACCGGCCGAATCTACGTGTATGAGAACACCGGGTCGGTCAGAGCGCCCGCCTTCGCGGCGCGGGGGCCCGTGCCCGGGCTGCCGGACGCCTACCACTACGCGCCCGCCTTCGGCGACCTGGACGGCGACGGCGACGACGATGTCATTCTCGGCCAATGGGGCGATGAGGTCGCGTTCTACCGCAACGATCGCGACGCCCGTGGCGGGGGCGCCGGCGACAGCGGGAGCGGCGCAGGGGCGATGCCCCAGTGGACCCTCGTCGACTCCGCCGCCGCCACCCTCACCCGGGGCCGCAACACCACCCCGGCGCTCGGCGACCTCGACGGCGACGGCGACCTCGACCTCCTCATCGGCGAATCCTCGGGCGCGCTCAACTACTACCGCAACGGCGGCACCCGCCAGGAGCCCGACTTCCAGCTCGTGTCGGACGAGTTCCAGGACATCGACGCGGGGCGCCGCAGCATCCCGGCCCTGGTCGACTGGGACGGCGACGGGGACCTGGACCTGGCCCTCGGCTCGGAGGCCTCGGGCGTGCGCATCTACCTGAACGAGGGGTCGCGCTCCGATCCGGTCTTCGTCGAGACGAAGCCGTTCCCGCTTCCGGTGCCGAACTTCGCCGCGCCCGCCTTCGTCGATCTGGACGGCGACGGCGACCTCGACCTGGTCTCGGGCGGGATCGGCGGGGGACTGACCTTGTATCGGAGGGGGGGCGGAGGATGAATCTGGCCGACGTACAGGCGGTGATCGACAGCGCGAAGGTGCGCGACGAAGGGAAGCTCGAGGACTTCATCCGCGGGATGGCGCCGGACGCGACCGAGCAGGACGTTGCGGACGCGGCGTCGGTCGCGGTCGAGGTGGTGGAGACCGTGCCGCTGCTGCTGGCCCGGGCCGCCCAGGCCGCCGACCAGCGCGGCCTGAAGGTCGTGGTGATGCCGCTGCTCGAGCACGCGGCCGACTACTTCATCAATCCCATCGACCTCATCCCCGAGATGACCCAGGGCATGGCCGGGCTCCTCGACGATACCTACCTTGCCCTGCGAATCATGGAAAACCTCAACCGGGGCGCCGAGCCGCTCTTCGACGCGGACTTCGAGGAGCCCCTGCGCTTCCTGCGGAGGCTCGTAGGCCGGAAGATCACCCGAAAGCTGGACGCCGCCTCGATCTTTGCGCTCCAGGACGTTTCCACCCAGGTCAGCCGCGCCTGGGCGGAGATGGGGCGGCCGTCGTAGGTTGCGGCGCTGGTGCGGCTCGGAAGCCGGCGCAGATTGCGGCGGTGCTCCGGCTCCGTGGCCGGCGCCGGTGCGGCCACAGGAAACGATCGGCAGGCGACTGCCGTAGGACGGCGAAAAACCGGGAGCCGATTCCCGGGAAAGGACAGGGAACAATGATTCTGGAAGTCATCGCCGGCGCGGCCGGTGTGTTCGGGCATGTGAAGACCAAGGATTTCGTTCGGCGGAAACTCAAGTACACGAAGGTCGCCGAGAAGCCCGCGACGGGCGTGGGGGTGGCCACCGGTGCAGTGACCACCTTCGGCCTGGCCGCCCTGCCGATCATAACCTTCCTGCCGGCGGTGCTGGTGGGCGTGGGCGTGGGCACCGGGGTGGCCATGGGCATCAAGCAGGCGCGAAGGGGAGATTGACGGACCGCCTTCGCGCGGTGAACCCGCAGCCATCGATCCCCACACCGTGAATCACACTTTGAAACACGATAAGCGAACCGTCCGCTCGTGGGTGCTTTACGATTTCGCGAATTCGATCTATCCCGCCGTCGTCACGACGGCGGTGTTTCCGCTGTTCTACCGGGGCCGGATCGTCGGTGGCGAGGGAGGCCTGGGCGAACTCTGGTGGGGTTGGGCGGTGGCCGCCTCAGCGATCATCGTGGCCTTCACGTCGCCGCTGCTGGGAGCGATCGCCGACCGTAGCGGGGCACGCAAGCGCTTCCTGGCCTTCTACGTCGTGATGTGCCTGATCGGCGTAGCGCTGATGACGACGCTGGAGCCGGGGATGATCGTCGCCGGTTTCCTCTTCTTTGTCATCGCCAACGTCGGGTTCGAAAGCGCGAACGTCTTCTACAACGCCTACCTTCCCGATATCGTCCCGGCGGAACGGATCGGCCGCACCTCCGGCTACGGCTACGGCCTCGGGTATCTCGGGTCGGCGCTGGGCCTGCTGCTCGTGCTCCCCTTCGCGCAAGCCGGGCAGATGGAGATCGTCTGGCTCATCGTCATCGCCTTCTTCGCGGTCTTCTCGATTCCCGCGTTCCGCAACCTTCCCAGGGGCAGCAGCGGTGGCATGGGCATCGGACAGGCGGCGGCGAAAGGGCTCGCCGACTTCAGGCGGATCACCGCCGAGGTGTGGGGCCAAAAGAACCTGCGGCGGTTTCTTTTCTCCTTCTTCTTCTACATCGACGGTGTCCTGACCATCATCGTGATGGCCGCCATCATCGCGGAGGAGACCTTCGGCTTCAACCAGCAGCAGGTCATCATCCTCTTCCTCATCGTGCAGTTCTCCGCCCTGGCCGGGGCATACGCGCTGGCGAAGCCGACCGACACGGTCGGGCCGAAGAAGGTGCTGACCGGCGTGCTTTTCCTGTGGGTTGCGGCGGGCATCGCGGTCTATTTCGTCGAGAACCCGAACGTCTTCTACGGCCTGGCGGTCGCGGCGGGGTTCGGTCTCGGATCGGTACAGTCCGCCAGCCGGGCGCTGATGGCGTCGCTGATCCCCGACGGCAGGGAGGCGGAACTGTTCGGCTTCTATGCGTTGTGCGGGAGGTCGTCTTCCGTCCTCGGCCCGCTGCTTTTCGGCGGCGTCACCTACCTCGCCGCCGGCAACCAGCGGCCCGGCTTTCTCGTGCTGACCGCACTCTTCCTCATCGGGCTCATATTGCTGCAGCGGGTGCGCGACCCCAAGGCCCCCGCCGCTGAAGGAGCGACCACATGACCATCACCGCCACTGAACGCCGCGCCGCGGTACGCGAACGCTATGCGAGAGCCGCGACCACCGGCGACGGCTGCTGCCCGCCGTCCGATTGCTGCGGGCCGTCCACCGACCCCTCCGGCGCCGCAACGACCGCGACCGCCGACGAAATGAGCTGCTCTGTGGGCTACGACCAGAACGCACTGGCCAGCCTCCCCGAGGGCGCCAACCTCGGCCTCGGGTGCGGCAACCCCGTCGCGCTCGCATCGCTGACCGCGGGAGAGACCGTCCTCGACCTCGGCTCGGGCGCCGGGATCGATTGCTTCCTGGCTGCCGAGCGCGTCGGACCGAAGGGCAGGGTCATCGGAGTCGACATGACACCCGAGATGGTGGAACGCGCCCGCGCCAACGCGCTCGAGATCGGCGTCGCCAACGTCGAGTTCCGCCTGGGCGAGATCGAGGCTCTGCCGGTTGCCGACTCCAGCGTGGATGTGGTGATCTCCAATTGCGTGCTCAACCTCTCGGGTGATCGGCCGCGCGTGCTCGCCGAAGTGAGGCGGGTGCTGAAGCCGGGCGGCCGGGTGATGATCTCGGACCTGGTGTCGGACCGCCCAATGCCCGACTTCATTGCAAACTCCAGGCATTCGCTTGTGGGCTGTCTTCCCGTCCAGACCGCCGAGTACGAGGCCGACCTGGCCGCCGCCGGATTCACGGAGATCGGCGTCAAAAAGCGCCAGCGTTATCCGTCCGACCACATCCTCGCCGATCCGCAGGTGCGCGAGGTGATCCGCCGCGACCCGGCTCGCGAGCCCGAGGTACGCGACTTCGCTCAGTCGATCCATGGCGGGGCGATTCAAGCCGTGAAGGAGTAGCAGGATGACAAGACTCGCCAGCAGGGTCAGGTGGGCGGCGCTCACCGCCGTCGCGGCGCTGTCGGCTGTGCTGGCCTCCGTAGCCGTGCCAGCGCCGGTGGCCTCCCAGCAGCGCGGCTCCGGGGGCGCGGGCGGCGGTACGGTCGGCACCCCCGCGGAGATGCAGGCGGTCATCGAGGGCGTCCAGACGCCGAACCGCCAGGGGCTCGACGTGCTGACCCTCGAAGAGGTGATGGAGCGGTTCGGCGTGCCCGGCATCAGCGTGGCCGTGATCCACGACTTCGACGTGCACTGGGCCAAGGGCTACGGTGTCGCGGACGTCGAGACCGGCGCCCCGGTCGATGTCGAGACGCTCTTCCAGGCCGCGTCGATCAGCAAGCCCGTCACCGCCATGGCCGCGATGGTGGCCGTGCAGGACGGCCGCTTCTCGCTCGACGACGACATCAACTCGATCCTCACGTCCTGGCAGCTGCCCGGCAACGGCTTCACCGACGAGCGGCCCGTCACGCCGCGCGTCCTCCTCAGCCACACCGCCGGGCTCGGCGACGGCCACGGCTTCCCCGGCTACGACCCCGACGAGCCGCGTCCCACGACCGTACAGATCCTGAACGGCGAGGAGCCGTCGAACGTGGAAGCCGTGACCATGGTGCGGCCCCCGCTCACCGCCATGCACTACTCCGGCGGCGGGACCACGATCATGCAGCTCGCGCTCACCGACGTCTTCGGCGAGCCCTTCCCGGACCTCATGCGCAAGACCGTGCTCGAACCCGCCGGGATGACGACCAGCACCTTCGAGCAGCCCCTGCCCCCCGACCGCGACGCCAACGCGGCCCGCGCCCACGGCCGGGGCCAGCCGATGGGCGACGCCAAGTGGCACGTCTACTCGGCTATGGCCGCGGCCGGGCTCTGGACCAACGCCCGCGACCTGGCACGCTTCGCCATCGAGGTGCAGAAGGCTGCGCGCGGCGACCCCGACCGCGTGATCACGGCCGCGTCGGCCGCCGAGATGCTCAGCCCGGTCGGCATAGGCGACTTCGCGGTGGGGTTCAACATCATGCGCCAGGGTGAGGGCTGGTACTTCAGCCACTCGGGCGGCAACTGGGGCTTCACCTGCTACCTCGTCGCCCATAAGGCGAAGGGCTACGGCGCCGCCGTCATGACCAACGCGTCGGGCGGCGGCCAGGTCTTCCAGGAGGTCATGGAGCGCATCCAGCGCGCCTACGGCTGGGACTCGCTGGACAAGCCGACGCTGCGGTAGAGGGCCGAGCCAGCCCTTCCACGAAACGTGAAGGTGAAGCCTGCGCGCCGCACCGGCGCCGGGGTCCTGGGGGCACGAATCCCCCAAGCACGCGTGTGTCACTCTTGGTTCGGGTTAGACGATAAACTGAACCAAGAGCAGGACGACGCTGGAGGAAGGGGACATACTCCCCCAGCGTGGCTGGGGGATATGTTTGGGTTCCCGAAGTACGAAAACCCCCCAAAGGGCACAACCAGGATGATGGCAGGCTACGTAAGGGCGAGCCAGCGAGACAAGAGTGCTTCCTCGCTCCCAACCCGGCTTCTGTTTCTCTTTCTTGCGTTGACCGCGTTCACTGCGGCCGCACCGACCCACTCCGCCGCCCAGGGCACACCCGAGGAGACCGCCCAGCGGTTCTTCGACGGGCTCAGCCGACTTCGCTGGCAGCAGGTGTCGGAGCAGATGCATTCGGAAGCTCTGGCCGAGTTCCAACTCATCTCCCGGCAACTCGTCGAGAGTCTGCGGGGCGACAGCATACTCATCCAGCTCTACGACGCCTTGCACGAGGAATGGGCGGGCTGGTCGAGTCGGGAAGTCTTCGAGCGCTCGATGGCCGGGCTCACACGGTACGCCCGCGGGCTGATGGAGTCGCAGGTCATGACCGACTTCCGCGTTCTGGGCGTGGTCCCCGAGGGCGACACGATCCGCCACGTCGTGTACCGGGAGACCACCGACCACATGGGCATGGTGATCGAAGCCGCGCCCACGGCCACCCTCGTGCTGGAGGACGGCGTCTGGCGAGTGCGCGAAAACGCGGAACTGGTGGTGCTGAAGGTGGCGCTACGCGGGATTCCGATCGGACGGTCGCCCCCCGCTGCCCGGTAGCCCTCACCGTACGCCAACCCCCGCTGTACCAACTCCCCGCCGTGCGGTACCTTCAACCGGCTCCGAGTGCCCCGGCACCCGGGTGCAAACGCAAGCGAGACCCCACGCCCCAACCCGAAAGAGACCCTGCATGAGAAGGCTCCTGGGCATCACGACCCTGATCGCAGCCGCGGCCGCCAGCGCCGCCCTCCTCCCCCCCGCGCCCGCCGCCGCGCAGAACGAAGGCGCCAGCGCACAGAACGCCGCGCCCGCCGCCGCCGGACAAAACGGCGCCGCAACCTTCAGCGACGACCTCTTCGGGAGCTTCCGCTACCGCTACGTCGGCCCCTCCCGCGGCGGCCGCGTCACCGCCGTCGCAGGCCACGTCGCCCACCCGACCACCTTCTACATGGGCGCCACCGGCGGCGGCGTGTGGAAGACGACCGACAACGGCCACAGCTGGCACAACATCTCGGACGGGTACATCGGCACCGGCTCGATCGGCGCGATCCGCGTGGCGGACTCCGACCCGGACGTCGTCTACGTGTCGACGGGATCGGACGGGCTGCGCAGCAACGTGATCATCGGCGACGGGGTCTACAAATCCACCGACGCCGGGGCCACATGGGAGCACATCGGTCTGGAGGCCACCGGGAATTCCGGGGCGATCCTCATCCACCCCGACAACCCCGACTTGGTCTACGTCGCGGCCATCGGCAACCCCTTCACGCCGAACGACGAGCGGGGCGTCTACCGCAGCAGCGACGGCGGCGCCAGCTGGGAGAACGTCCTCTTCGTATCGGACAGCACCGGCGCGGTCGACCTCGAGTTCGCGCCCGACGACCCCAGCACCATCTACGCGAGCATGTGGCAGGCCGAGCGCAAGCCCTGGACGATCATCTCGGGCGGCATGCAGGGCGGCGTCTTCATCTCGCGCGACGGCGGCGACAGCTGGGACCCGGCCACCAACGGCCTCCCCACCGGCCTCCGCGGCAAGTCCGACCTCGCGGTCAGCGCGGCCGATCCCGACCGCGTGTACGTGCTCATCGAGGCGCCCGCCGACGCGGGCGGCGTCTACCGCTCCGACGACCGCGGCGCCACCTGGCGTCAGGTCACCGACTTCCAGCCGATCCGCAACCGGCCCTTCTATTACAACAACCTCGAGGGTCACCCAACCGACCCCGACATCCTCTGGGGCATGGCCGAGGGCCACTGGAAGTCCGTCGACGGGGGCGTGAGCTGGATCTCCGAGCGGACTCCCCACGGCGACAACCACGACATGTGGATCAACCCGGAGAACCCGAACATCCTGATCCAGTCGAACGACGGGGGCGCCAACGTCTCGCTCGACGGCGGCATGACCTGGTCCACCCAGCTCAACCAGCCCACCGCCGAGCTCTACCAGGTGGACGTCTCCGACGACTTCCCCTACCGCCTCTACGCGGGCCAGCAGGACAACTCGACGATCTCGGTGCCCGCCCTGCCCGAGCGTTCGGAGCCCGGCGGCTCACAGTCGACCTGGGAGGCCCACGGGGGCTGCGAGACCGGTCCGGTGGTGCCCAAGCCCGGCGATCCGGACATCGTCTACGCCAACTGCAAGGGCCGCTTCGGGCTCTACAACCGGCGCACGGGACAGGAGGCGCAGTACTACGTCGGCTTCGGCAACCTCTACGGGCACAACCCCCGCGACCTGGACTACCGTTTCCAGCGCGTCGTGCCGATCCACGTCTCGCCGCACGACCCCAACAAGGTCTACCACGGCTCGCAGTACGTGCACGTGACCACCAACGGCGGGCAGTACTGGGAGACCATCTCGCCCGACCTCACCGCCTTCACCCCCGAAACGCAGGTCGTCTCGGGCACCCCGATCACCATCGACGTCACCGGCGAGGAGCACTTCTCGGTCCTCTACGACATCCAGGAGTCGGTCCTGGAGCCGGGCGTCATCTGGGCGGGCGCCAACGACGGCCCCGTGCACGTCACCCGCGACAACGGCCGCAGCTGGGACGACGTGACGCCCCCCGGCATCGGCCCCTACGGGCGCGTCCAGACCATCGAGGTATCGCACCACGACCCCGCCAAGGCCTACGTCGCGATCCTCCGCTACATGATGGGCGACTTCACCCCGCACACCTACCGCACCGACGACTACGGCGCGACCTGGACGCGGATCACGACCGGCGACAACGGCGTGCCGAACCACCACCCCGTGCGCGTCGTGCGCGAGGATCCCGACCGCGAGGGCCTGCTCTACCTGGGCACCGAGTTCGGGATGTTCATCTCGTTCGACGACGGCGGTTCGTGGCAGCCCTTCCAGCTGAACCTTCCGGCAACGCCCATCACGGACATGAAGGTGGTGCAGGGGGACCTGGTGTTGTCGACAATGGGTCGGGGATTCTGGATCCTCGACAACCTCACGCCGCTGCACGAACTCAGCGACCGTGTAGCCGGCGCTGACGCACACCTGTTCGACATCCGGGACACCTACCGGTTGCGCTACGGCGGTGGCTTCGGCGGCTTCCGCCCGCGCGACCCCCACGAGCCCGAGTTCCCGCAGGCGGGCGTCAACATCGACTACATGCTGGCGTCGGCGGCGCGGGGACCGGTCACGCTCGACATCGTGGCCTCGAGCGGCGAGGTCGTGCGGTCGTTTTCGAGTGAGGGTCCCGGGGAGTACACGGTGCCGGCCGAGCCCGGCATGCGGGAGTGGCGGCTGGAGCGGTTCGGTACGCCGCGGCTGCCTTCGGACGCGGGGACGCATCGGTTTACGTGGGACCTGACGTATCCGGGGCCGTGGGATGCGAGCCCGGCGCGGTCGGGGCGCGGTGGTCCGATGGTGCCGCCGGGGACGTATACGGTGCGTTTGACGGCCGAGGACTGGAGCGCGAGCCGGAGCTTCGACGTGATGCTGGATCCGCGGGTGGTGGCGGAGGGGGTTGGCGAGGATGTGGTGATGCGGCAGGTGGAGCTGGCGTTGCAGGCTCGTGATGCGCTGAGCGAGGGGCGGCTGGCTGTGCACCGGATTAATGAGGCGCGGCAGCGGGGTGGAGGGAACCTCGCGGCGGAGATCGAGGCGATCGAGCGGGAGCTGGTTACGGCGCCGAGGCGGTATTCGCGTCCGATGCTGGTGGACCAGTTGCAGTACCTGTACAGCAACCTGACGCGTGCGGACCAGGAGCCTGGGCAGGACGCGATCGTGCGGTATGACCAGCTGAATACGGCGCTGGAGGAGCACGTGTCGCGGCTGGAGCGGTTGCTGCGGGCGAATATCTCGGATGGGGGGGATGGGCCCGAGGGGCTCGGTGGGAAGGACGGCGGCGGCTCGCCTGCGAACGCCGCATCCGGGCGCTGACCCGGTGGACCTGGGGCTGAAAGGGAAGGTCGCGGTTGTCACGGGTGGCAGCCGCGGCCTCGGGTTTTACAGCGCGCGGGCGCTGGCGGCTGAAGGGGCGCGGATCGCGATCTGCGCGCGGGGGGAGGAGGGGCTGGCGTCGGCGGCTGAGGTGTTGCGGGGTGAGGGGGCCGAGGTGCTGACGGTGGTGTGTGATGTGGCTGAGGAGGGCGGTGCGGGTGAGTTGATCGAGGCGGTGCGGCAGCGGTACGGTGCGCTGGACGTGCTCGTCAACAACGTCGGGGGCAATCGGCGCGGCCGCTTCGAGGAGACGAGCGACGAGGACTGGCTGGACATCATTCAGCTGAATGTTCTGTCGGGGTTCCGGGCCGCTCGGCTGGCGATTCCGCTGATGCGCGAGGGGGGTGGCGGATCGATCGTGTTCGTGTCGTCGGTGTTCGGGCGGGAGAAGGGCGGCCCGGGGCTGTCGATCTACAACACGACGAAGACGGCGCTGATTTCGGCGGCCGGGATCATGGCGCTGGAGCTGGCGAAGGACGGAATCCGGGTGAACTGTGTGGCGCCCGGGTCGATCCAGTTTCCGGGCGGGAGCTGGGACAAGCGGGTGAAGGCGGACCCGGACGGGATGCGGGCTTTTGTGCGGGCGAACCTGCCGCTTGGGCGGTTTGGGAGGGGTGAGGAGGTGGGGGATGTGGTTACGTTCCTGGCGTCGGAGCGGGCGAGTTTGATTACCGGGGCGTGTATCGCGGTGGACGGAGCGCAGGGGCGGTCGTTGGTGTGAGGGGGGTGAGCGGAGCTGGTAGTGATCCGTCGGACGGCCCATAGCAGCTATTCTTGGTCCGATACTCGTCAGAGTGCAGGAGTTCCCTTGCCATATGTACCGACCGCTGTGGCTCGGAGTTTGGCAGCCGAATAGGAAAGGTCTGAAACGGGCATGACAAACAGTGACGGAACCACCGCCGATTTGGCCTATGCCGAAACCCTCTGGAAGATGGCCGACAAACTGCGCGGTCAGGTCGATGCTGCCGAGTACAAGCACGTCGTCCTCGGCCTGCTCTTCCTAAAGTACATCTCCGATTCCTTTGAGGCCCGACGCCACCAACTCAAAGGGGAACTGGAAGCCGAAGGCATCAGTGGGCCTCAAATCGAAGGCCTGCTGGAAAGCCGTGACGAGTACACCGCTGAACGGATCTTCTGGGTGCCGCTAGAGGCACGCTGGCAGAACCTCCAGAACCAAGCCGTGCGGCCCGACATCGCCACGCTGATCGATGACGCCGTCCTCGCCGTCGAGCGCGACAACCCGAACCTCAAGGGCAAACTGCCGCGCGACTACGCTCGTCGTGGCATCGCGCCAGAGAGAATGAAGGGACTGATCGACCTTATCGCCGACATCGGCTTCAGGGACGATCGCGCTAACGCCCGTGACACGCTTGGCCGCGTCTATGAGTATTTCCTCGGCAAGTTCGCCCAGGCGGAGGGCAAACTCGGCGGCGAGTTCTTTACCCCACGTTGCGTCGTGCGGCTGCTGGTTGAGATGCTTGAACCCTACGAAGGCCGCGTGTACGACCCCTGCTGCGGGTCGGCGGGTATGTTCGTGCAGTCCGAGCGCTTCGTCGAAGCCCACGGTGGACAGAAGACTGACATCTCGATCTTCGGCCAGGAGTCCAACCCTACAACGTGGCGGCTGGCGCACATGAACCTCGCTATCCGGGGAATCGAGGCCAATCTCGGCACGCAGCCCGCCGACATCTTCCTACGCAACCTTCACCCGGACCTTAAGGCGGACTACATCCTCGCCAATCCTCCGTTCAACATCTCTGACTGGTCCGGGAGGCTATTGGCCGACGACGTACGCTGGCGCTACGGTACGCCGCCAGTCCGCAACGCCAACTTCGCCTGGATCCAGCACTTCGTCCACCACCTCGCTCCGCCAAACGGCCGCGGGGGTGGTGCTGCCGGCTTCGTCATGGCCAACGGATCGCTCTCCGGCCGGGCTGGCGGCGAGGGGGCAATCCGCCAGCGCATTGTCGAGGCCGACCTGGTGGACTGCATCGTCGCGTTGCCGGCCCAACTGTTCCTGACCACAGGCATACCCGTCTGCCTCTGGTTCTTGGCGCGCGACAAGACCGGCGCGAACCTTAAGCACGGCGGGCGCGACCGCACGGGGGAGACACTCTTCATCGACGGCCGCAATCTCGGCACGATGCAGACCCGCACCCTCCGCGTGCTCACCGGCGGCGATGATTGCGAGAACGTATTGGCTGACCGAATGGTTGCCCCCAACTTTGATTCCGACCTCGGCCGCATCGTGTACACCTTCCGCAAATGGAGGGGGGAGGCGGCGCCGGACTGGTGGGATAAGACACAGCATGGCAAGTGGGCGTACACCGATATTCCTGGCTTTTGCAAAGCGGATACGATCGCGGGGATCGGCAAGCACGGCTTCATACTCACGCCGGGCCGCTACGTGGGCGTTGCGGAACAAGAAGACGATGGCGAACCGTTCGCGAAGAAGTACCCGCGGCTGCTACGGGAGTTACGGGAGCACTCTGCGCAGGGGGAGCGATTGATGGGGGTGGTGTTGAAGCGCTTGTCTGGTGTGGAAGCTGATGAGGGTGACACATGATACAGATGGACCCGCGGAACATTGGCAACACGCGCTCTACAGCCGACTTGATCGCGGAAGGAAGTCTGTCGATCGGTGACGGATATCGCGCAAAAAACTCTGAGTTGTCTACATCTGGGCTCCCATTTGCCAGGGCCGGCAACATCGACGATGGGTTTCACTTTGATCACGCGGATCGATTCCCCGTACAGGACTTGGCCAGAGTAGGAGAAAAAGTCAGTCAGCCATCCGATGTGGTGTTCACGTCGAAGGGAACGGTCGGTCGCCTGGCGTTCGTTCGCCAGACAACGCCACGCTTTGTATATGCTCCGCAACTTTGCTATTGGAGGTCACTAGCCCCTGACGTGATCGACCCGCGTTGGCTCTACTACTGGATGCTTGGAAGGGAGTTCAGGCAACAGATTACCGGGGTGAAAGGGCAGACCGACATGGCCGACTATGTCAGCCTGACAGACCAGCGCCAGATGGCGATCACACTTCCTCCGACTTCAATTCAACGCGCCATTGCGGGTGTCCTCGGGGCACTTGACGACAAGATCGACCAGAACAGACGCACAGCTCATGCATTGGACCGCATGGCGCGGGCAATCTTCCGGGCGTGGTTCGTGGACTTTGAGCCGGTGGATGCTAGAGCCAGCGGCGCCACCTCGTTCCCCTCCATGTCCCGGGTAGTCTTCGATACCCTCCCTACCCGCTTGGTCGATTCCGAGATCGATCCAGTGCCGGAGGGGTGGGAGTTGAAGCCGCTCGCATCAATCGCGACCTTCCTGAACGGGCTGGCACTTCAGAAATACTCGCCTCGCGATAATGGCGAAGACCTGCCCGTGATCAAGATCGCCCAACTCCGGAAGGGTTCAGCGGAAGGGGCGGCCCGGGCGAACAGCGATGTGCCTGAGCAGTACATAGTCCGCGATCGTGATCTGTTGTTCTCCTGGTCTGGCACTCTCGAGTCGAACTTCTGGTTCGGCGGCAAGGGCGCGCTGAATCAGCACTTGTTCAAGGTCACGTCGGCTCGATTCCCAAGTTGGTTTTGCTTCCTCTGGATTCGCCAGTATTTGCCCTGGTTTCGCGCCGTGGCGGCGAGCAGGGCCACGACAATGGGGCACATCAAGCGTGGACACCTGCGAGAAGCGCTGGTCGTAGTGCCCCCTCACGAGGTTCTTGATGGAGCGAACGATGTGATTGGCCCGATTTACGATCTCTTCGGTCAGCTGATGATCGAATCGCGGAAGCTAGCGACCATGCGCGACGTCCTCCTGCCGCACCTGCTGTCCGGCGAACTGCGGGTCCGAGTGGATGGAGGAACCGATAGTGAATCCTGACCGACCCTTCGTGCTTCCTGGCTGTCGACAACTCTTCGAACAGTATCCAGCTTCAACATCGCTGAGACCTGCTGTCGAGGTTATCGAACGGACCATCCATGATGAACCCGGTATTGCATTCACACACTGCCGTGGCTTACTGGAAACCGTGTGTGTAACGATACTTGCCGATCGTGGCAGCAAGATTCCTCGAAATACAAATCCGAACTCGCTCATGAGCGAGGCCATCGGTACGCTGCAACTGACATCTCGGAACCCCGACGACAAGAAGGCAGAACATGGCGTTAAGCACATACTTCGCGGCTTGAACTTATTGGTTGACGGTGTCGTGAACTTGCGCAACAGTCAAGGTGTCGGTCCACATGGTCGGGACGCGTTGGAATCTGTACTTTCTACTGACTATGCAATGTTGGCCGCAACAGCCGTCGATGCCGCGGTCGGCCTTATGTTCCGGTTACATCAAAAGCAACTCGGCCGTGATCCTATCAATCACTTGAGATTCGGGGTTCACCCAGATTTCGACAACTTCCTTGACACCAAGTACTCGGACATCGAAATCGAAGAGGTTCCGATCAGTGCGAGTCAGGCGCTTCACCACCAGGATCCCTTGGCCTATCGCAGAAGTTTAGTGGAGTTCAGACACCCGTCTGAAGCGGACAACGGGGAGATTCGGGAAGGCGAGAGCATATCGGAGGATTCCGATGGATGAACTGACTGCTGAAATCGCTGCAGCTGCTTGGTTTGAGTCAGCAAGGATTCCCGTCATGTCGGCAACCGAACTGACCGAGCAGGGTCGGTTCGGACCTGGAAGTGTGATCCTTACCACGGTACTAAATGGTGCTCTTCATCGGCTCAATCCCAAGCTACCGCAGGACACTATAGAGGAAACCGTGCGGATTCTGTCGCGCCCGCCTCACCCGACACTGGTCCAGAACAACCGCTGGTTCCACACCTTGGTCACCGACGGTGTCGAGATTGAGTACCAAGAGTCGAACAGCGGCGAGATTCGCGGCGACCGCGCTCGGCTGGTCGATTTCGAAAACCCGACCGCGAACGATCTCATGGTGTTGCGGCAACTCAGTGTCGCCGGAGCGTCGGGCAAGATGATCCGCCCAGATCTGACGGTTTTCCTGAACGGGCTACCGATCGCGTTGATCGAGATGAAAACGCCGACCGACACCCAAGCAGACTTGGGCGTGGCTATCGATCAGTTCGACCGCTACATGCAGACGGCTCCCGACCTCTTCGTGCCGAACGTGGTGCTGGTGGTCTCGGATGGCATGCTGACTCGTGTCGGCTCGATCACCAGCGGGCGTAGCCGTTTCACGCCTTGGCGTCCAATCGACGCCCTGGAAGCTGGCGGCGCGCCAACCCTGGAGGCACTGATCCGGGGCCTATTCGATCCGCGAGCACTCGTGGACTACCTGCGGACCTGCGTCATATTCGAGGAGGACGAGCGTGGCGAGATCTCCAAGAAGATCGCGGGCTATCATCAGTTCCGCGCGGTGCGCAACGCGCGGACCAGGGTGCTTGCGCGTCTCAAACCACCTTCGGGCGAGGGCGACGGTCGCGGTGGTGTCATTTGGCACACCCAAGGTGCTGGCAAGTCACTGACGATGTTGATGTTGGCGGGGGGCCTGATCCGAGAATCGCGCATGAGCAATCCAACGATCGTCATGATCACAGACCGCAACGATCTGGACGATCAACTCTTCGACACCTTCGCTGCCGGGCGCGCGCTCCTCGCGGAGGACCCTGTTCAGGCCGGGAGCCGGGAACATCTCCAGGAGTTGCTGGACCGCGCGGCGGGTGGTTTGGTGTTCACGACGATTCAGAAGTTCGCCGAGGCGCAGGGCGTGATCTCGGAACGCTCAAACGTGGTCGTGATGGCCGACGAAGCCCACCGCAGCCAGTACGGCTTCGTTGAGGGCGGCGCGCGCTGGATGCGCGAGGCGCTGCCGAACGCCACGTTCGTCGGCTTCACCGGCACGCCGTTGGAGCGCGACGACAAGAACACGATCCATGTCTTCGGCGATTACGCGGACATCTATGACGTTCGTCAAGCCGTCGAAGACGGCGCCACTCGGCCGCTCTACTACGAATCCCGCATTGTCAAACTAAAGGTAGACGAGGAGGGTGCGCGCGTAGCTGAGCGAAAAGTCGAGTACGTTGCCAACCTCGACCGCGGTGGGACAGCAGGGACGGAAGACAATATTCGAGTACCGCTTGAGTCCGTGGTGGGCGCCCAAGAGCGTATTGGACGGCTCGCGACGTTCATCGTTGAGCATTGGGAGATGCGCCGCGCCGCGATGGAAGGCAAGGCAATGGTGGTGACCATGAGCCGCGACATCGCCGCGCGGCTCTACGAGGCGATTCGCGTGCTGCGCCCGCACTGGCACGACATCGACGACGAACGGGGGGTGATGAAGGTGGTCGTGACTGGCACAAACGACGATCCCGAGCCGCTAAGGGGCCATGTGCGTACGAAGGCCGCTCGCAAACGTCTGGCGGAGCGCTTCAAGGCCCCCGACGACGACCTGCGCTTGGTCATCGTTTGTGATATGTGGCTTACCGGTTTCGACTGTCCACCAGCGCATACCATGTATCTGGACAAGCCGCTGGCCGGACACAATTTGATGCAGGCCATCGCACGCGTTAATCGTGTCTACGGTGACAAACCCGGTGGACTGATTGTGGACCTCCTGGGCTTAGCAGACCAGTTGGCGGATGCGGTCGCGACTTACACGCAAGCTGGCGGCACGGGCGAGGCCGTCAGGAAGGTGCAGAACGAAGCTGTACCTGCTATGCAAGCGGCCTTTGAGAAGCTACGGGGCTTTTTCCACGGTTGCGACTATGAGGAGGCACTCGACGCCAGGCCGCAATCCGTGCTGCAGGTGTATCTACGAGCGATCGATCACGTTTTCGGGCAGAACGATGGCTGGAAGCGTCTGCGTACGCTGGTCAAGGAACTGTCCGCGGCCTTTGCCTTGGCGGTTCCACGCCCGGAGACCGAGACCATCACGCCTCACCTAGCCTTTTTCCAACGCGTTGTGGCGATTATTCGCAAACGACTGGCCGACAATGCCGACGGTGGCGCCGACCGCGCTCGGCAACGTGATATCGACGCCGCCGTGCGGCAGGTGATCGGGGGTGCGATCGATGCCGACGAAGTGGTCGACCTGTTCGCCGCCGCAGGGTTGTCAGAAGCCCGCCTAGACATCCTTAGCGATGAATTCCTCGGTCGGGTAGCTGCGTTGGAGCAGAAGAATCTCGCCTTGGAGACGCTGCGCAAGCTGCTCAATGACCAGATTCGCATTACGGAGCGCAAGAACATTGTCCAGAGTCGAAGGTTTCGCCAGGCGCTCGAAGAAGCGATGCTGCGCTATACGAACAAGGCGATCACCACGGCCGAGATGATCTCGCGTCTGATAGACTTGGCGAAGAGCCTGCGAGACGCACAGCGGCGCGGCGAAGAGCTCGGTCTGAGAGCCGAGGAAGCGGCCTTCTACGACGCTTTGGCAGACAACAGGTCAGCCAGAGAGGCGATGGAGATCGATACGCTGCGTCTCATGGCCCGGAAACTGACAGAAATGGTCAAGAACATGCCCAAGCTCGACTGGACCCAACGCGAGTCGGTGCGGGCCAGCCTGCGGCGCAATGTTCGCCGGTTGCTAGCAAAGTACGGCTATCCTCCGGATCTGGCCGAAGACGCCACGCAGCTCGTCTTGCGACAGGCCGAGTTGTCAACGGAGCACTCAGAGTAACGCCAGGACTCTGCTTCACAGGTTTGACTTCTCCGAATGCGAGTTCGAAACGACTACTGGGAAGGTAACCATGTAAACTGAATTCTCAGGAGGACAGTTGCCCGTAACACATAATGTCAGCGGTTGTCCGCGTCGATTTGCAAGAACGCCCTGCATATCCTCGGCTAAAGGTACTCGTCCGAGACTGCGGTCAATCAGGCTTCTAAAGTCGGCTTGGGGAGTCCACTCAGCGACGATTACAAGCTTCCTACTGGCTCTCAATGGTAGTTCGCCAACTATAAATCCCGGGAAAGCACCTTGCTTTTCTACTGTTAGATTATCGCCACAAATGAAGAATGACACTACAGTCAGAAGTTCATGATGTCCTTCGATATAGATGTCCGTCTTTCCCCATATTGATTTGAAGCCATCTCGGTCTTTGTCGCTAAGTTGGATTCCCCAAGGTGGAAACACCAACTTGAAGGTTGCGATTCCGTCACTTGGTTCATGCCATTGGTTCAAGAACTGCTTCTCGCTCAAATTGGGTCCTGTCCAACGGCTTGGACTAATCGAAATGTGCTGTTTCCCAGAGGCGTGAAGGCTTATCTTTTGTCCCTTCATGTTGTCACGGCAATAGATATAGGCATCACCTGTGGCCTCGACTTTCACTCCCCAGGCATTCGATGTATGGCCCGTGCGGTAGAGGACGGCGAACCGGATTGGATTGATTCCTGTTGGCACTTGCGCATCGCGACTGGTGGACAGCGAGAACATCGTATAGTCACTGGGTGGTGGCAAGTCGCCCAATTCGGAAAGGCGGATTGGTCCACGGGGAATGCTCATCAGTATCCTCTCATCGTATTGTCGTGACTACTACCCAACCAATCATCAAGGGGTAGGAGCATCGGCGCTGGCGCCCATGCAAACGCAGCGGCGCTCCGGTGTTGAATCGGACTAATGCGAATGCCGGGACCGACGCTAGAAGCGTATTCTGTCGAAGGCCATCGGATACGACAAGGGGGGCCAATGATCGCCACTGGGGGATTCAACGGAGACTAGCAGGTGGACGACGTGGTTACGTTCTGGGGGTGCGAGGCAACGAGGCTGATCACGAGGGCGTGTCGTGAGGGAGGGTGCGACCGATGCCTGCGATCCTCTAGAGTGGCCTCTGATGAAGCGGCAGTTCAGGGTCGTCCTTTATGGCGAATCCCCTTCAGCGGATGCCAACTCGTCGAATCTGAAGGCGAGGCACTGGAAGTCGTGCCCTGCACGACCCGTGAGAGCCACGGTTGACCTCATGGTCGGGTGCGCGCAGGTTCGGAGGCTTCCCTGCGTCAGGCTGCCCTGTTTCCACGAGGATGACTCCCAGTATGTCTACCGACCGCGAAAAGCCGAAGGTGTTCGTGATCATGCCCTTCGACGCCGAGGCTCAGCCTGTCTATGAGGACTTTATCCTCCCCACGCTGGACAACTTGGGCTTCGACGTCTCTCGTGCGGACGATCTGTTGAATCAGCAGAACATCTTGCGCGACATCCTCACCTCGATCGCGTCTGCCGACCTCGTCGTCGCCGACCTCACAGACTCGAACTCCAACGTGTACTACGAGCTGGGCTTGGCCCACGCGCTTCGGAAGCCAGTTATCCTGCTCGGTCAGGACATGGAGGAGATCCCCTTCGATATCCGCTCATATCGGCTCGTCATCTATGACACACACTTCGCCAAAATCAAGGATGCCAGAGAGGCCTTCGAGGAGTCCGCACGTGGTTTTCTTAGCGGGGAGGTGACCTTTGGGAACCCCGTAGCAGACTTCTTGGGATTAGAGGTCGAGGGGCGGCGGCGTTCGCTAACGGCGCCAGCCAACCGGGCACGGAAGGACGACATGTCCGACGGCCGGGGCCTTATCGATCACCTAGACGATCTTGACACACGATACAGCGAGCTGACAGTCATCCTGCGGGAGCTTGGCGATAGGACCCACCGTATCGGTGGCCTTACGGAAAAGGCGGGAGATCAAATCAAGGAGGCTTCCTCCCAAGGAGGTGCTCCGGGGCGGAACCGGGTGAGAAAACTAGCTCGTGGGCTGGCAAGACACCTGGAAGATTTTCGGGTATTCATGGCCGACGCGAACGACCGTTACGAAACCGCGGCTGGTGCAGTCGAGACCAGCCTTGAATTCGTACTCGAATACACCGGCCTCGCTGCCAAAGAAGATCCAGTCGGTACAAAGGGGCGGCTGGACTCAGAGCTGGCCGTGATGGCCGATGTCCTCGACGCGGTCCGGGACGGCAGACGGGCTTTTCTTTCGCTGAACACGTCAATGACCGAAGTGCCGCCGTTGGAACGTCACTTGAATCGGTCAATCGCATCTACGGCTAAGGAAGTCCAGAGAATGGCCGACAACGTTGGACAGACGGAAGCCGCGATCTCTCGCGGAATCCAAGTAGGAGAGCGGATTCGGTCGCGGATTGGGAGATTCAAGGAGACGAGTAAGGCAACGATCCCTGCATCCTCGCGAGCCTAAGGAGTCCGACGCGATGGCATCCGGGACCGCACCTCGCCCTCGGTGATCATGGTAAGCGGCACGTTGTCGGTTGCCGGCACGTCGTGCGCAGAGCCTACGATAATCTGGAGGGCACCGTACATGCACGAATCCGATACGACCACCAGCGGACCAGACCGCGACGCGGTGGCGACACAGATGGAGACAGGGACCGAAGCCACCGGTAAGGCCGTCTCCGAGCTGCGTCGAATCTCCGGCCTGACTTGGAAGCAGCTCGGCGGGCTGTTCGGGGTATCGCGTCGCAGCGTCCACTTCTGGGCCAGTGGGAAGCCGTTGAACGCAATCGACCACCAGCGGCTCATGCGTGTGCTGGATGTTGTCCGAGGCGCTGACCGTGGGACGGCACGAAGGACACGGGCGGCTCTGCTTGACGCCCGTGAGGGGACCACTGCGTTCGACCTGTTGGCGGACCAGCGGTTTCGGGAAGCGCGTGTAGCCCTTGGTCGAGGGTGCACGCGTCCTTTCCCGGCACTGACCCCGCTCAGTGCAGCGGCCCAGAGTGCGCGTAAGCCTCTCCCTCCCGACGAGCTCTACGACGCGCAGAGTGACCGAGTACACCAGGAACCGGGGCGT
This sequence comes from Longimicrobiales bacterium, assembly GCA_965211645.1. Lineage (GTDB taxonomy): Bacteria > Gemmatimonadota > Gemmatimonadetes > Longimicrobiales > Gaopeijiaceae > Bin94. The sequence goes on from OZ242947.1 coordinate 3,778,863, forward strand.
GCTCGCGCTGCTCGAACCGCAAGGGACCAGCGGCGTGGGCCCGGTTGACGGTGCCGGTCGTGAGCAGGTCGCCGATTCTTCTCTCTCCGGTCAGCGCACGCGCCCGGTCGCCCAAGGCTGGGCAGCATCGCTCCGGCATACTCGTCCGGAGTCGCTCGCCCACGACGGACGCCTATATTGGGCTGACCGATTCGACTTGCGACGGAGGACGTGGACGCGATGAAGAGCCTGCTTGAGCGGATCATGGGGTGCGGCGCCGACGACCTGAACGGCGGCTCGACGGCATGAAGAAGTCCGTGCCCCTCCACCGCTGAGGCTGCCCGATATAGTACGGTCTTTGAGGAGGTCTCCCAGATCGTCGAAGCCGCCCGTCGGTCAGCGGCTCGTTCCGTCAACGCCGTGATGACCGCCGCATACTGGTTGATCGGGCGGCACGTCGTCGAAGATAGACGTGGGGCAAAAACGGCAGACGCCGTCTGCCGAATCTCTGCTGGACACCATCCGATCACTTTTTCCGCTACCCTGGTCCGCATACGTGCGGCTGCTCTCGGTGCGCAAAGAGAGAAAGAAGAAAGGGTCGGACGCGAGCCCGACCATTTTATCTTTTCCCACAAGCCGCGCCTTCACCTTCCGGTGGCCCTCGCCTAGGAACGGACTCGCCTTCAGCACCGTCCGGATCTCCTGCAGCAGCTCCTCGTCGCTCAGGGCCGTCTTCGGGCCCCGCTTCCCAGGCTGCGGGCGATCGGACTCCGGAGAGTCACCGAGCCTGGCCCGCAGCGCGTACACGCTCGAACGCGCCACCCGCCACGTCTCGCACACCCTCGTCAGCGGGTAGGGACGCCTCGTCGCCGGACTCCAACCCGGCTGGCCTCGCCTCTAGGTCACGACGACAGTCCGAGGGCCATCTCAATGAATGGCCCGATCGACTTCCCCAGCACCGCCATGCCCGCGTCGTGGGCGAATGGCAACTTGAACCGGCTGCGCGCCGCTCCGTTGAGCGCGAAGTCGTAACCACCGATGTTGACGACGCAGAACAGGCCATCCTGGCACTCGACGGTCACCCGCTCGTCGCGAAACGGCCACTCGTCACTGAACTCTGCCTTGCTTACTGCGAGCGATGGCCAGCCCGATGCTTCGATCTCCTTCTCGGAGCGCCTGATCCACTGGTCGGCGTCGATCCTGAGGATCTTGACCGAACGGCGATAGTCCACAGTCCCGAATTGGTCGTCACGGAGATTCCTGAACTCCTGGTACACGACTGAGAGCCGTCTGATTTCGCCTGCGGGATCGGCATGCCCCCCAAGCGTGAACTGCATGGCGAGCGCCCGGACCAATCGCTCCATCTTGGCAATCAACGCGCTGTTCACTCGCGGATAGTAGTCGCGGTACAATCGAGACGGATCGCCGAGATAGGGAATCGGGTCCTCGACACGGGACTCCAGCTTTCCCCATTCAGCCTTGGGGTCCATCGGGCTGTGGCTCGCGCCCGCCACAACGTCGAGGTTGTAGTAACGGCCCATCTTCCCGAACAGGGAGAGGATTCTCACGCACTCCTTCAGCACGGAATCCGTCCTGATGAATGCGAGATCCTGTCGCAACAGGGGTCGTTGCGTTCCGCCGTAGTACTTCTTGCAGATCATCGCTAGCAGGTTCTCCAGATCGTGTCCGAGCGACTTCATCGCCGCCATGTCGGGGTAGGCACCGTCACGGCCCTTGCGAACAACGGCGATGTAGCACTTCATCAAGCGTTCGAGGCCGCTGGCAAGCAGTTGATGCGGCAGGTGGTAGAACGTGCTCCCCATGTCTATTTCCTGGAGGTGACCGAATCCCGATTTGAGGAGCTCCCTCGACGTCTCCAGTTCGTCGAGCAAGCACAGAGAGCGAACCGTATCGTCGTGCGTTGTCATGGTCTCGCACCGCCGCTCATCCTGCGAGAATCGTCTCCCGGGAGTTCCAGCTGCTCCTCCTGGGGAATCCAGGAACCGAAGTGTCCGGGTATTCGCCGGGTCGCGCATGGTGGGCAGTCGCAATGCCTGCCGCGACCTGGACCAACGTGGACCAAGCCATGAATGACACCCTCGCGCACGTCAAAGTGCCCCAGAAGCGGTCGTATCAACGCGTGGTCGCGCCTCTCATACAACAGCCAAGTAGCGTGTGCGATGAAGTCGGCGGCCTGGAGCATTCGTGATTCCTGCATTGGGGCGAAATAGGGAATGTCGGCAAGGTTGTTGATCGAACCCCACTGCGTTCCACGGCGCCGAAACTCCCTCACCCAGACCTTGGCACGGGCATCGAACCGGCCCTCGGAAAAGATCAGCAGCCCGCGTTGCGCATCCCCGCGCTCATGGTAGCGCCTCGTCAGGAAGGTGTCGAAGCGCTGGCAGACCTGTTCGGTGGCAACCTCGACGGCGCGGTCTCCGTAGACTTCGGAGTCCTTTTCGATTGCTGCGGCATAGAGGCTCAGGCCGCCGTAGTCATCCGTTGCGGTGATGGCGGAAACCGCATCGACCAGAACCGCTTGGCGCTTTTCCTCGCTGACGCTACGCCAGAATCTTCGGCCAGCTCGAATGGCTGAGGCGTGGAACGGAATCGGTTGCTGGTTGGGAAAGTGCTTCTCTTGGACGCGCTCGAGGCGCTGATTCAGATGGTGTATCTGGCGCTCGAAGAGTGCCAGGCCAGCGAGTACGAAGTAGCGATTGCTCGGATCGTTTTCGTTTCCCGACTCGTCAAGGTAGAGCAGGTACATTGACGGACTCCAGTTGACGGGTTGCGGCACTCAGCGATAGGTTGAGTCATGCGACCGGCGCGGTTGCCTTAGCGACCCGATTGGACGGTTGCCTTGGGGCGGCGGTTCTCTCACGCGGTGAGAGGCCGCCGCCCTACTTGCTTCCAAGGTGGTGAATCCGAGCCGGGCGGTGAAGCCCGGATCATACGACGCGGACCGAGAAGCTCCCGGCCGCAGCGCCCCAGGATCGGCCGCAAGCCGCTTGACGGGTTTCGCTGCTTCACTTCCGGCCGGCTCCATCCGTGCTGTTTGGACTTCGGCGATGTGCCAAGTCTCGGTTTCGATTGTAAGGACAACACGACAGAATGACAATCAAACATTACATATCCCTCACGTTCGGTTGGCTTGGGTACGGGAAGCTCCACGATTTCGGTGACTACCCCAATGGGTTACAATTGGCCACATATGCAGACCATCGCCGAGACTCCCCTCTTTTCCCGCCAGGCCGACAGGCTGTTCAGCGAGGATGAGAGGCGCGAAGTGATCGACTATCCGGCCGGGAATCCCTTGGCGGGTGATGAGATTCCGGAGACGGGCGGGGTGCGAAAGCTGCGATTTCGGGCCTTGGGCCGCGGAAAGCGGGGTAGTGTCCGGGTCATCTGTTGTCTATGGAGACGGAAGATTGCCCCCTTCGGAGAAGACCTGATCCAGTCCCTGAACGAAGCCTTGGCTCATGCGAAGGGCGAAGGCCCCGCCATCGTGCATGAACCGGTGACCCCACGTGAGGTCCGGAAGCAGGCGAAGCTGACACAGGCTCAGATGGCCACCCTGATGGGAATGAGCGTGTCCGGCTACCGAAAATGGGAGCAGGGAGCGCGCCGCGTGAGCGGTCCGGCGGCTACGCTTCTGCGCATCATCGAGCGCGAACCCGACGCGGTTAGGCGTGCGCTGCTGGCGTCGCCCTGAGGCACTCGAGCTGGAAGGCACGATGACCCACCGAACCCAGGACACCTTTTCGCTCACGAACTTCCGAGAGAAGACGGGCGAACACCTGGCCCGCCTGGCCGAGGGCCGCATCGAGACGATTAAGCAGAACGGCGAAGCGGCCATGGTCGTGATGAGTCCAAGGTGCTACGACTTCCTCGTCCATGCGGTCGAGCGCGGTCATGTCTGGAAGGCCGCCCTCCAGCGCCTCAAAGCCGGCGATACCGGCCGCGACGCTCGGGAGGTCGTCCGTGAGCTCGCGGACGACTTCGGCGTGACACTGTGAAGCGGTACCGCGTTCCACCCGTGAGGGCACACGAGGACCAAGCAGACTGGAAGCCTCGAGTCAGAACCGAACGGACACGCCGATGAGTGCGCGGCCGTCGGGGGTCAGGGCCAGCGTTGGCGTAACGCGCTCTCGAAGCGCGCGGTTGTGGTCGAGCGTGGTGCGCACGGCGGATACCATTCCCCATGTCTTGCCGCCAGCGACCGCTCCAAGGCCGACCAGGCCAACATAGAACCAATTGGCTCCAAGATCGGGGTTTCGATGGTAGGCCAGGGCGACCAGGCCGACGCCGACGCCCGTGACAAGCGCGGGAGCGATGCCGCGGTCGAAATCTCCGGCATAGGCATGGCCGAGAGTGGGGACAAACAACTCGAGCGTGAACGCGACAGGCCAATCCTTGAAGGGGACGGCGTCCGATACTCTTGCCGTGTCGCCCGGTTGCTGACCGGAGACGGAAGTCGCAGTCAGGAACAGAAACACCCCGGCCCGCCACACCGCGGGCTTCACGATTCGCCTGCCGACTGTCGTCGCCAACGAGGCAGTTCCGTGCTGGGGACATGCCCACCTTCGATCAGGCGAGGCAGTCACGGACGTGTCCGCCTGCCCGGCGGTAACGTGTTCGGAGACCATGGTCAGGACTACCCCGCTTCGCCGCAACTGGTTCCTGGCACTTGGCTGTCCCCGGGCCAGGAGGTTCCGTACCCGATCCCCCCGCATCCCGGAAGATGTTCCCTTCCACAGCGCCCGCGAGGTTCTGATGCCTCCGATGGTTTGGCCAGGTCACTTTTGTATATGTTGTATATGATTACCGTTATGCTTCGCTAGTGAGAAGGAGGGATTCCTCGATGACCAGAGTTGCCGCCACCAAACTGCGGAGCACGATCTCCGACCTCCTCGACCGTGTGGTCCACCATGGCGAGCGCGTCGCGGTTGAACGGTATGGAAAGCCGGTCGCCGCTCTGGTCAGTTCGAAGGATCTGGAACTCCTCGAAGCAATCGAAGACCGAATGGACCTCGAGGCGGCCCGCGAGGCGTTGAGGGAGCCCGGCCGTCGGCGTTGGGACGAGGTAAGGGCCGAGCTCGCTCTGCAGGACGACGCCGCAGTTTGACGGACACCCCGCGATACGCCGTCTACCTGAAACCCGCAGCAGAACGGGCACTCAAGAAGATTGCGGATCGCATCGCCCGCCGCCGCATCGTCCGAGCGATCGACGGGCTTGCCACGACCGTGCGACCGGCCCAGGCCGTCAGAATTCAGGGGTCCAGCGGCCTGTTACGCATCCGCGCCGGCGACTACCGAATCATCTACACGGTCGAAGACGCCACTCGCACCGTGCTCATCGCCACCATCGGCCACCGCCGTGAGGTCTACCGGCGATAGGGTGTAGCGGTCCCGCTTTTGACCGGAGGGCTCGTGCTGGGGGTGCTCAGGGACGAGATGGACGCGGGGAATGTGGTGGTGTACTGACTACACCTCGTCCCGCACCCTCAGCCTCGCGATGCGCCAGGGAGGGAAGTCCTTGTTCACTAGCAGGTAGAGAAACCTTCCTCCCCCGAGAATCATGGAATCCTCGGGCAGCGGGATATCGTGGTACAGCCCTTTGCCAGTGTGGCGGTCATAGATGTCAATCATTACATGAGACCACCGGAAGGCGGTGCCCTGCGTCGGGTCGAAGACGGCCCTTGTAAACATAAGGTGTTGACCCACAACATCGATCCGGTGAATGAATTCGAAACTGCCCAGGAAGTCGCCGAACGAGGCGCCATAGGCCTCGGGCCTCGCGAGAGCGCCCCCTTCCAACACCGGTATCGGGCGAAACGACCCTGATGGTGCGCCAATCACCCCCAAGGTATCGCCATCACCATTGAGGATCGTCGCGGGAAAACGGGCGCCCGACATCGCGTAGATGGAGTCACCGCGTACCGCGAACGGGGTTCCCACCATCGAACTCCAGTATGGCCTTTCATGTGTGAGGAACGGGTAGTTGAAGCTGCTCCAGGCCAGCCTCCCGCTGACAAGCCGATGAAGAATTGGTGGACGACCGCGTGAATCGAACCATGTGTCGTGATCAGCAGCCCGGGTCATCCGCACCAATAGATCTTGTCCCATTGCGACCGCGCTCGAGGCCGGTCCAGGAATCGGTACGAGTGTGTCCGGCTGAAGACCACTCGTCAGGTAGGTCAGGTTCGACTGTAGAGAGTTGGGTACGACGATCGCACCTGAAGCCGTTTCAGTAACGCTGTTGATCCAGCGGAATTCAAAGGGACCATCGCCGAATCTGCCAAAGGCTGCGACCAACCGACCGTTCCCGCCGTAGCGGCGAATCCTCGGCAGAAGATTGTCGCCAACAACGAAACCTCCGTCCCGAAGCTCCGTGAAGGCGCCAAGCTCGGCAATGGAATCGCCTGGGTCTTCCTGCAGTTCGAACACGCCTTCGATCTCGAACACATGCTCGAAGGTCGCCGAGACCGACTCCGAGTAGTCCGTGGACACGCCTGGCTGCCCGCAGGTCGCAAGTAGTGACGCAATCGGGATCGCAGTCAGGCGGCCGCACTCTCGCGCGGGCCCACGAAGGTTGCTCAAGACCGGCACACAAGTCCCAATCATCGCAGGTCAGTGAACGATGATTTCATCCAGACAGCACGCGTAGTTGCAGGTGTCACACCTCTCTCCAATACAATGATAGCGCCGGTTCGGGTCTGCGGATGGCTTCGCTGGAGAAGATGCCTCTGAGGGCCCCAACCTGAGCTTCGAAGCTCCAGGCGCAACGCGAGGCATCCTGTCTGGAGTCGGCCATAACGACCGCAGACGGTAACCCGGGTCACTCGGCCCCCCTCTTTCCCCTATTAACACCTCACGGTGTCAAAGCGTGCAAAGCTGCTCCACCCGGGAACCAGGTTGGACGAGTACACCGGCTGAAGGAGGAAGGTCAGCAGTGGTTGCTAAGCCGCCGCTGGTCCCTATGCCGAAGGCCGTGCGTGTCGAACGCCAGCGAGCCATCGGCCGAAATCGAGTCCAGGAATGCGAGACCCGCCCGGATGGACTCCAGCAGGTGCTCCGCCATGCCCCGGGTGAGGTTGCTCTTCACGACGATCCGGAACATGGACGCACCGGCATCGGCATCGTGGAACAGGGGCAGCTTCTCCTGCGTCAGGGGATGATCGAACTGCATGCGATAGCTTCCTACGTACCAATGATGCTGAGCCAGGGCGTTCTGAAGGTCGAAATCGTCATACGGGAGTCGGCACTCGGGGTTGAGCCTGGCCGTGACCACCGGCAGGCAGTCGTCGTCGCCGTTGTCGAGCAGGACGAACCGCGGCTTGCCGCCGTGGCGCATCGACTGCAATCCGGCGCGCAGATAGGCGGCGTTGGCCATCATGTTCTCGCAGCACTGGCGGTAGCCGGACATTCCGTAGTGGAGCAGCTTGTAGTACTGGACGTAGACGCCCGCCGCCGGTCTGGAGAAGTTGAGCGTGTACGACTCCGCCCTGCCCCCGAGATACGTTACGGCAATGGCGATCTGCTCGCTCAGGTGCTGGCGGTGTCGCCAGACGATCCAGCCGGTTCCGCAGATCGACTCGCCGTATTTGTGTCCGCTTGCGGAGATCGACAGGACGTTTCCGACCCGGAAATCCCATGGCGGCAGGCCATCCTGGAATGGCGCGATGAATCCTCCGGACGCGGCATCGACGTGGATGCCGACCTGGTAGCCGTGTTCGGCGTTGATTTCGTCGATGACGTCGCTGATCTCCTGGACAGGGTCGTAGTGGCCGCCGTAGTGATTGCCCATGATGCAGACGACCCCCATCGTGCGTTCGTCGATCACGTCCGGGAGCTTCGCTGCATCCAGGGTGAAGCTTTCGACCGAAGGCGGGACGAGCCTGGGCTCAACGTCCATGTACCTGAACAGCTTCTCCCATGCCGCCTGGTAGCAGGTGGATATGACCAGATTCGGGCGCACCTCCGCCGTCTCCTCCACGGTCATGCCGCGGCTTTGGGCGTACCAGGCGCGCCAACGGAACTTCAGCGCCAGTCCAGCCAGCAGGCAGGCTTCGGTGGAACCTGCCGTGCCCGCACCCGGGAACACGCCGAAGTCCTCGAAGTCGGGACCCTCGGGGCAGTTCCACAGGCCGCCGATCATGTTGACGGTCGTGTCGTGGAGCCGGTAGGACTGTGGGTAGACCGTCTGGTCGGCCAGGTTGACCCGTAGCCCCAGGAGTGCGATCGCCTCTTCCTCGGGGTCGAGGGTCACGTTCACATAGGAAGAGGTATTCAGCCGGTGGTCGAAGTCGAGCGCGTGGGCGTCTTCCACGACTTGCCTGACCGCCCTCCGATCCAGGCCCTGTTCGGGCATGTGGCGCAGCTTGAACCAGTCCGTCTTGACCAGCGGCGACTCGTAGTAGCCGTCCTGCGTTCCCTGTACCGATGCCAACCGCGCCTGAAGCCGTTCCACTTCGCGGCGCAGATACCGTACTTCGTCGGACATTCCTGGCCTCCTTCCACTGTAAACGTCATGAACCCTCGTCGAAGATACGATCAGTGGCCCCCGTCCGAATTCCGCTCCCCACTTCGACCTCGGAACGGCGGACTCGGCTCGGCTCTCTTCGATGAGCGGCGGATGGTGCGGGGACCTGCGGGATTGGGCTATCGTTAGACTGGGCACCCGGCCACGGACGGAGGCAGTCATGACCGACAAGCTGATCGACAGAAACCCGGACATCCTGGGCGGAACTCCCGTGTTCAACGGCACACGGGTCCCGGTGCGGATACTGATGGAGCATCTCGAAGCGGGTGACTGGCTTGACGATTTCCTCGATGACTACCCGACGGTAACGAGAGAACAGGCCGTAGCACTGCTTGAGCGCGCCAAGACGGCACTGGTGGGCGATGAAAGTGTTGCTTGACGCCGTCGTCGAAGAACTGGCCCCCATAGGCCAATATGGCAGCTCATGAGTCGCAAGCCGGGGAAGCCTGCCCTCTCTGCCCTGCTTCTATTGGTTTCCTGCGAGCCCGAGATCCCCATGCCCAGCGAGGTGGAGCGAGTGGTCGTACTCGACACGATGCAGGCCATTCTTCCCATCACGGCGGCGCCCGAGAGCGTTACCGTATCCTTGGGCAACCATGTCGGGGTGACGTTCGATCCAGCGCACCCGGTGATGGCGGACTGTGTTGATGGCGAATACGTCCCGGACGAATGGCCGGTCACGGACTGCGACGAGTTCCCCGATTCCGCTGGCTGGCTCATTTGCGAGACAACAGACACCGTCGTGAAGATTCTGGCGGGCATGGCGCCCGACTGCGGAACCCCCACGGGTACTAAGGGAACTGTCAGCCTGAAGAGCTGTTTTGGGCTGACGGTGTACACGCGCGGAACCGGACCAGGTATCACGAACGAAGGCGCCTTCAACTGGCGCGTAACCGGCTGCGTGGGGAGGTCTTGGGTGTCGTACTCGCTGACCCGATACCACGGCAGCACCGACATCTACTTCCCTGCGCACTGGGCATTCACCGACACGGCAAGGGTGATCATATCACCCTGCTAACGGACCCGGAAGAAGATCGCCTTACGACGTCGTCCCGAGCTATATTCCACACGTGGTCGAGGAGGCAACCGGCCAGGCACTTCACCTCGGGAGGAAGACTCAAGTGACTGACACAATCACGATCGCCGTGGATCCCGATCTGGCTGAGGCGTATCGAGCTGCGTCGAACCAGGATCGTCGCAAGCTCGATCTCCTCCTCAATCTTCGTCTGCGTGATGTCACGCGGACCGGCGAGTCCCTCCACGACGTCATGGCCGAGATCACGGAAAACGCGCAGGCGCGTGGCTTGACTCCCGATGTTCTGGAGGAGCTCCTGAGCGACTAGGTGATGCGATGCGTCTTTGACACAAACGTCATCATCAGTGCCATGCTCTCCAATACTTCGGCGCCTGGGGTTGCCCTCGCGCGCGCCTACGACACCGGTGAGATTCTCATATCAGTCCCCTTGATGAGAGAGCTGCATGACGTGGTGTCTCGCCGGAAATTCGATCGATATGTTACGCCGAGCGAGCGAGAACGGTTTCTTGGACTGCTGCTCCGAGACGCTCAACTGGTAGAAATCACCGAGTCGATTCGGGTCTGTCGCGATCCCAAAGATGACCAGGTACTTGAGCTGGCGGTCTGCGGTCGTGCCGATTGGATAATCACAGGCGATGCCGACCTTCTCGTGCTGGACCCCTTCCGTGGCATCAGAATCGTAACGCCCACAGACTTCCTTGGACTCGCGGTCCATGCGTAGTCCAGTTCGTCTGGGCGGTCCTCCACTCCCGGCTGCTGAATGAACCTCCAGGTCTTCCTGGTCGGCGGAATCCTCGCAGCAGCCGTCGTCCTGTTCGTCACCGAGCGGATCCGGGTCGATCTTGTGGCGTTGATGGTGATGCTGGGCCTCGTGGTGGCAGGCATCCTCGAGGGCGAGCAGGCGATCATGGGCTTCGCCAACGAAGCGGTCATCACAATCGCCTCGGTCCTGATTTTGAGCGGAGCGCTGGCGCGGACCGGGGTCGCTCGTTTCATCGGCCAACGGGTTCTGGCGGCATCGGGCGCTGGAGTCGGCCGCCTCACCGCGGTGATGATGGCCACGGTGGGCCTGTTGTCGGGAATCATGAACGACATCGGGATCACCGCCCTCATGCTGCCGGTGGTGCTCGATATGGCCCGCCGCATCGGGACGCCGCCATCCAAGCTGCTCATGCCCCTCGCCTTCGGATCCCTGCTCGGCGGGATGACGACCCTGATCGGAACGGCGCCGAACATCCTGGTGAACGGGGCCTTGCGGGATGCGGGGTTCGAGCCGTTCGGGATGTTCTCGTTTACACCGGTCGGGTTGACGGCGCTTGCCGCAGGACTCGCCTACATGACTTTCCTGGGGCGGCGACTGCTTCCGGACCGGGATCCGAAAAAGGAGTCGGCCCCCGCGGATTTGGGCGGACTCTACGACCTGGGCGGCCTGATCGGTACGCTGAAGACCCCCGACGATTCAACTCTGGCAGGTCGAACACTGCAGCAAAGCCGTTTGGGCCAGGCGCTGGGCCTGAACGTGGTCGCCGTGCAGCGAAGCGGGCAGATGATCCTCGCTCCCGGGACGGACTTCGTTCTGAGGGGCGGGGACGAGATGGTTGTCGAAGGAACCCTGGAGAGGTTTGAAAGCCTGCGCGCATGGAAGCATCTGGAGCTTGAGTCGAGACGTCGGACTCTTGAGCGGATTGCAAATGCCTCCGTCGAGTTGGCGGAGCTGGAGTTGGCAGAAGATTCACCGCTGATCGGGCAGACGGTTCGAAAGGCGAATCTCCGCCGGACTCGTCGCCTGCACGTACTCGCGATTCTGCGGGGTGATCGCGTACATCGCACAGGATTGCGGTCAATGACTCTTGCTCCGGGGGATCGACTGCTGGTTGCGACGAAGAGCGGGCGACTTGCCGCACTGGAGGGGGACAAAACCTTTGGAGCGATCCACTCAGTGCTGGCAAAAGACCTGATTCCCCAATACCAGATGGCACGCAGGATTCAAAGCGTCAGAATCTCGGAAGAATCGCTGCTCGCCGGTCAGTTGCTCGCCGAAACCCGGCTGGCCGATGCATTCAACCTGACGGTTGTGGGCATCCTGCGGGCCGATGAAGAGCTTCTCATGCCCGATCCAGACACAAAACTCGAGGGAGGGGACGTTCTCCTGCTCCGGGGACGATTCGATGATCTCAAGATCCTGAAAGGGCTCCAGGAATTGCAAGTGGGCGACAATCGTCCCCTGGACTTGAGCCGACTGGAGTCCGACACGGTCGGCCTGGCGGAGGCTTCGTTGTCCCCACGCACGACATTCGCAGGCAAGACGATCGAGGAACTCGATTTCCGTGAAAACTTCGGTGTTTCCATCCTTGCGATATGGCGGAATGGAGAGGTTTACCGGAGCGGGCTCCGGCACATGGAACTGCTCCCGGGCGATGCGTTTCTGCTTTATGGCGACAGAAACAAGCTCGCGCTCCTTGTGGAACACCCGGACTTCCTCGTCGTGACCGAAGAAGCGGTAGAGGAGGTGCGAAGCCGGAAAGCTCCAGTCAGCGCCGTCATCATGGCAGGGGTGCTGACTACGGTCGTCTCGGGCCTTCTGCCCATCTTCATCGCGGCGCCGATTGGAGCGGTTTTGATGGTGCTGACGGGCTGCCTCAACATGGAAGAGGCCTATCGCTGCATAGAGTTGAAGGCGGTGGTCCTGATCGCGGGGATGCTCAGCCTGGGACTGGCGATGCAGGAATCCGGAACCGCTGCGCTGGTCGCCGAAGCGGTGTTGGGGTCCATTGCGGACTTTGGTCCTCTGGCAGTGGTAGCGGGACTTTTCCTGATCACCGCTCTTTCAGCTCAGGTAATGCCGACGGCGGCAGTGGCGGTGCTCATGTCGCCCATTGCACTCAGCACGGCCGCCGCTGAGGGGCTCTCGCCCCAGGCCCTGATGATGACGGTAGCGATAGGAAGTTCCTGCGCCTTCATGAGTCCGGTGGGCCATCCGGTCAATCTGCTGGTGATGGGTTTCGGAGGATACCGGTTCGTCGATTTCATGAAGGCGGGATTCCCGCTGTTCCTCCTGGTAATGGCGGTGGTCCTGACGGTGCTTCCTCTGGTGTGGCCGCTGGTGCCGGGAGGGTGAGGACGAGATATTCCATACGTAATTCCTCAGGTCGTCCTCTACTGTACAAGCCTTCGGGCGCAGCGAGACGCTGAGGTAGGAGCCCCGAGGCGGTGTCCCGTCCTCGGGGCTCTTGCGTAAACGCTGTCCATCTCATCGGTGTCCTAAAGTCAAATGCGAACCGGACACCACACCCTGATCCTGTCGGCAGTCCTCGCAGCCTGCGGTGGCGACACCGAACCGACACGCGACATCCAGGTCCAAGTCACGGACAGCGCCGGCGTGCGGATCGTCGAGTACATGGGCGTGCCCGACGTCAATCCCCCCTTCGTCCTCGCGGCAAATCCCATCTACCGCCACGGCGCCAACCCGGGCGACTACATCTTCCAGTTCGCCGATGCCGGCCGGCTCCTCCCGGATGGAAGCGCGGTCGTTGCCGACTGGTACAGCGAAGTGGTCGTCCTGAGTCCGGACGGCACGGCGCACGAGGTGCTCGCCAGGGTTGGAGAGGGACCGGGCGAAGTCATCGCCCCCTACGCGGTGTTCGTCCTGGGCCAGGACAGCGTCCTCGTGCCCGACAGTCGTCAGTCTCGCCTCACGCTCTTCGTCGGCGATTCGGTCGCGCGCATCGTGAGCATTCCTCGGGCACAGCACTTCGGCGTGGCGGCGGTCGGTTCATCCGGTGAGCTGCTGCTCTGGAACCGAACCCCCTACCGTTCCTGGGTTGATATAGAGGAGGAGTGGCTCGCCGGCCACATGACCCTGTTCGATACTGAAACCGGCGCCCTCGACACGGTCGCGTCATACGACCACGTCCCGCGACAGCGATCGGGGCAGCCGAGGCCGATCATCCGGCCGGTTGGCGAGGTCACGGCCGCTGCAGGGCGATTCGTCCAAACGAGGTCCGACAGGCCCGAGATCACCTGGCGTCTGCCGGATGGCACGTTGGAGCAGATCGTGCGCTGGCGGCCTGGGCCCAACCTGCTGACCAAGGAACTCCTGGAGCACGGCGAGGCCTACAACCGGATGATCGGCCGGATGAACTATGGAGTATCCGAGGCCCGGCTCGAGGAGATAATCCAGAGAGACATGTCCCGGTATCGCGCCATGATCGGCCAGCCGGTGCCGTTCTTCGGTACCCCCTTCTCCGACGCCGACGGAAACGTGTGGCTGCCCTCCTACCGGCCGGCCTACCCGGAAGAGGCGTCGCCGTACACCGTCATATCCCCGGACGGGGAGTGGCTGGGAGAGGTCGAGACACCGCCCAGGTTCCGAATCCTCGATGTGACCGGAGGGCTGGTGCTCGGGGTGCTGAGGGATGAGATGGATGTGGAGAATGTGGTGGTGTATGAGTTGGTTCGATGAGCGGCCCTGGGCAAGCACTCGGCTATCGCTGAAGACAGGGCCGTGAGTTGGCTGTCCGGAAGAAGTGAGTAGCGTGGTTGCGCCCCCCAGGATGCGCGGGATCCGGGCCATTTCCAGTCTCTGGCAATTCAGCGGACGGCGCTGCATCTTCCGATGACTGCTCACGGGAAGCCCCGTGCTCAATGCCCCTTTCATCGTCGTGCTCGAGGCTGGAGACCTGCGGACCGAAACGCGCTATCCGCGCGGATTGACGCCGGGCGGGTCCGGAGGCTCTTGACCAAAACACTCCATGAGACCTGACCAGAGCCTTCGCTACCAGGCCACCGACCCCCTGCGACCGCTGGTCGGTATTGGGCTCGGATCGCAGCTGGCCCTGCTCTCGGTGCATTCCGCGGTGCTACTCCCCACCATCGTCTTCGGGGCCGCCAATGCCGGGGATTTCCTCTTGTGGGCGATCTTCGGCGGCATGCTGGCGTGCGGCATCATCACCGCGGTGCAGGCAGTCCGGCCGGGACAGCTCGGCGCCGGATACCAGATGCTCCACGGGTGCTCCGCGCCGTTCATCGCGGTATGTGTTGCGGCTCTGGTTCAAGGGGGGCCGCCGCTGCTGGCGACTCTGGTCTTCGTGTCGGGGATGGTGCATGTGGCATTGTCCCGGCAGCTCGCCCTGTTGCACCGCGTCTTAACCCCAGTGGTGACGGGCACGGTCATCATGCTTCTGCCGGTCACCATCATGCCCATCGTGTTGCGCATGCTGAACGAGGTGCCGACCGGCGCCCCGGCCGCAGCCGTCCCTCTGAGCGCGTGCGTGACGATTGCCGCGGCCACCGGGATTCACCTGAAGGGATCACCCGGACTTCGCCTGTGGGCCCCGGTGGTCGGGCTCGCAGCCGGGTCCGCCGTGGCCACGTTGATGGGGATCTTCGAGTTCGGGGGCGTGGCCGAGGCGGCGTGGGTCGGGCTGCCCGAAGGCCGTCCCCCGGGGCTGGACCTTGGTTTCGGCCCAGCCTTCTGGGCGCTGCTGCCGAGCTTCGTTTTCATAGCGCTTGTCGGGACCACCAAGGCGGTAGGGGTAGCCGTCGCAACCCAGCGTGTATCCTGGCGAACCCCTCGCGCAGTGGATTTTCGCTCCGTACAGGGCGCCGTGGCGGCGGAGGGCGGCGGCAACATCCTTGCAAGCCTGGCGGGTGGGCTCCCCAACACGCTCCACCCCACACCGATCGCCACGATCGAGACCACTGGAGTGGCGTCTCGCAGCGTGGGTTTGTTCGCCGGGCTTGCCCTGATCGCCCTGGCCTGCTTCCCCAAGCTGGTGGCGGTGATCGTTGCGATTCCGGATGCTGTCGTGGCTGCCGTGATCATCGTCACCCTGTGCACGCTCTTCGTGGTTGGCATGCGCGAGGTAGTTGTCGGAATTCGCAACAATCCGCGGTCCGGACTCATCGCGGGACTCGCGGTCTGGGCAGGTATCGCCATAGAGTTCGACCTGGTGTTCCCGGACTTCTTCAACGACTTCGCGGGTGGGCTCCTGAACAACGGGATGACCGCGGGCGGCATGCTCGCAATGCTGCTCGTGGGCCTGACGATGCCACGCGCAGCGCGGTTCAGGGGAAGAGTCGACGTGCGCGAACTGCCACGGATCAATGAGTTCATTCGCAGGTTCGCACGCGGTGCTGGTCTGGAGGCGTTGATCGGCCGGATGGAAGCCGCCGCTGAGGAGACCCTGCTGATGCTGGTGGAGCCACGCGGTACGGAGGCGGAGAGAGAGGACGACCCGGTGCGGAGCCGGCGCGCACTCCTGCTCACGGCTTCACGGGAAAAAGGGCACGCCGTCCTGCAATTCAAGGCAACTACGGCGGGACAGGAGGAGCTGAACCTTCAGGATCGGCTGGCCTGGCTCGGAGATGAGACCGGGAGCGAACTGGAGGAGCAGGCAATCTCGCTACGGCTGCTCCGGCATCTGGCTTCGTCGGTCCGGCACCAGCAATACCACAATGTGGACATTGTCACCCTGAAGGTTGCCGGGGGTCGACCGGAGGGGTCGAGGCGTTGAGATGCTGAGACTGCCGCCTTTGGGTATCGCCGCGGTGACTTCCGTCCTGCTCGTCGGGCTCTCTGCCTGCTCTCCCGTCTCGCAGGGCGATGGCAACGAGGCGGGGAGCAAGTCTCTGATCCTGGCGCACCCGTTGCCCCCGCTCGCTCCCCCGAGGTCCGGAGTGATCGTTCCGTTCTCCCAACGGCTGGCGGAAGTGTCCGGCGGCAGGCTGACGGCGGCGGAGTACATGGGGGGCGCCCTCGGCAGCGATGCCCGTCGGTATTACCCCATGTTGCTCGAGGGGGTGGCGGACATAGCCCTGGTAGTCCCGGGATACACGGCCACAACGTTCCCCAGAACGGCGTTGAGCACATTTCCGGGCGTGTGCGACAGCCCCGTCGACTGTACGGCCGCCCTGCAACGCGGCCTTGGGGTCCTGGAGGACGACTACAACGCGAGGATCCTGGCGATGTGGTCCCCCGGTCCGCCGGTGCTCCTCACTCGCGACAGGCCGGTGCGCAGGGTGGAGGATATTCGTGGCCTCAAGTTGCGCGTGCCGTCGGCGATCGAAATGCCCTTCCTGGAGGCCCTGGGTGCCACGCCGCTGCAGCAGCCGGTGACGGAGGTTTACCAAAGTCTCCAGACCGGCGTGATCGACGGGGTCGTGATACCGGCGGGGGGCATTCCCGCCTTTCGGTTGAACGAGGTGGCCTCGTTCCTCACTACCTGGATGCCTCTCTCCGCAACTCCGGTTACGCTGCTGATGAAGCGAGGCGCCTACGATCTTCTCACGCCGCAGGAACGGAAATGGGTGGACGAGGCATCGGGTGTCCGGCTGTCGGAGTCCGGGGGCCAGGCCTTCGAACTCGCTACCGCCCGCGGTCTGGGGTTCGCCCGTGAATCGGGCATCGAGATCATCGATCTCTCCGACAGCGAAAAGGCGCGATTCCTGGGAGCGGTCGCGGACATCTACGAGGCGGAACTCTCCCGCAGGATCGGGGACGCGACGGTGGCTGAAATCCTTGCCGAGTTGGTCGGCAATTGAGGGCCTTCCGACAGGAGTCCGACCGGGATCTCAGTCGCTTCCAACGGGCGCTTCAAAGGGGTATGGTGGCCGCCTGCGCCGTCGCCGGAGGCGGGGCGCTGCTGCTGCTCGTGGGTCTGACCGTGGCCGAGGTCGTGGCGCGCCATCTCTTCCAGGCTCCCTTGCCGGGCGTGGAGGATGTTGCCTCCATGGGGCTGACGGTGCTCGTTGCGGCCGCGGTGGTTTGCGCGGCCCAGAACCAGACGCATGTGTCGGTCGACCTCATCGGACGCGTGGTCGGCGGTGTCTTCACTCACGTGACCGATGTGCTGGCAAGGCTCGTGGGGGCGATCGCCGCCGCGCTCGCGGCGTTCGCCCTCTTCGCCAAGGGCGGGTGCGGGACCGAGTGCGGCGAGGTCACCGGAACGATCGCCATCGTGCACACGCCGTTCTACTACGCGCTGGGTGTGTCCATGGCGACGTGCTCACTGTTGCTTGCGTACCAACTCATCCGCCG
Organism: Longimicrobiales bacterium; assembly: GCA_965211645.1. Classification (GTDB taxonomy): domain Bacteria; phylum Gemmatimonadota; class Gemmatimonadetes; order Longimicrobiales; family Gaopeijiaceae; genus Bin94. Next base: position 3,796,458 of record OZ242947.1, read on the forward strand.
AACCACTGCGACTGACGCGGACGAACGGGGAGGCCCGGGCAACTGATGGACGGGTCCGTGGCTGCTCTGCTCGGCATCGCCCTGATGCTTGTCCTTATCGTCATGCGGGTGTCGGTAGGGCTGTCCATGCTCATCGCGGGCGCGGCCGCCATCGCCCTGATCCGGCCTCAGGCCGTTCTCGCCGTCATCGCGGGCGAGACCTTCTCCGTGTCGTCCCGGTACACGCTCATCATCATCCCGCTCTTCATGTTCATGGGGAATCTGACCGTCGTCTCGGGAATGAGCCGCGATCTGTACCTCGCAGCCAACCGTTGGCTGGGCCGCGTCAGGGGCGGCCTGGCCGCGGCTTCGGTCATCGCCTGCGCAGGCTTCTCGGCGCTCTCCGGGTCTTCGCTTGCAGCCGCGCTGACCATGGGGCGTGTCGCGCTGCCCGAGATGCGGCGTTTCAACTACGACAAGTCGCTGGCAGCGGGAGCCGTCGCTGCCGGAGGGACTCTCGGCATCCTCATTCCGCCCTCGGCCGGGCTGGTCTTCTACGGCATCCTGACCGAGCAGAGCATCAGCCGCCTTTTCATGGCCGGGTTGCTGCCCGGAATCCTGCTGACGGCGATCTTCGTCATGACCGTCATCATCATCGCAGCTCTTCATCCCGACAGGGCACCCCGGGGCGGCCGGACCGCCATCATCGAACTCGAGCAGCCCGGCCGCCGCCCCACCGGCGCCTACTGGATTCTGGCACTCGCCGCCGTGACGCTCGGAGGCATTTACGCCGGAGTCTTCTCCGCCCTGGAGGCTTCCGGCGTGGGCGCGTTCCTCACCCTGCTGGTGGCACTGGGGCGCCGCTCGCTGACCCCTAATGCCCTCGGAGAGTGCCTGCTCTCGACACTCAGGGCATGCGGCACCGTGTTCCTGATCCTGATCGGCGCCTACGTCTTCAAGGTGTTCCTCGGCTACACCCAAACACCGCTGGCCATGGCCGGCTGGATTGGCGAGCAGGGATGGTCGGGGCCCCAGGTTGTTGCGGTGGTGCTCGCCATGTTCATCGTGCTGGGCACGTTCCTGGACGGATTCGCGATCCTCGTTCTGATGACCCCGTTGGTCCAGCCGATTCTCACGTCACTGGGCGTCGACATGATCTGGTTCGGCGTCATGCTTGTGATCACCCTCGAGATGGCGCTGATCTCGCCGCCGGTCGGCCTGAACACCTTTGTGGTGAAGACCGTGGCCCCGGATATCCCGATGCGTTCGATCTTTCGCGGCATCATACCCTTCTGGTTCGCGATGCTGGCGCTGCTGGCCCTGCTCGCGCTCGTGCCAGGGCTCGTCACATTCCTGCCCCGGGCGATGTTGGGATAGCGGTTCCATCCGATGGAGCCGGCCTGGCCCGGATGCATCGCCGCTCGAATGCCCGCGCGGGCTTTGTCCACGGGCTCCTGAACCGCCGGACGCCTCGGGTCAGGCGTCGTCCCCCAGAAGAATGGCGTGGAACGTGCAGCATTCGGACGTAGCGGCTCGAAGGTTTCGGCGTTCCTCACTCTCGTAGAAGCCCTGGGCCGAGTCGGCATCGGGAAACTTTTGGACCACGACCCTGCTGGGGCATTCGCCCTCCAACGCGGTGCACTCGGCGCTGCCGACCACGATCTCCCCGCCCCACTTCTTGAACAGGGGCATCGCTGCCGCCAGGAATCCCTCATACTCATCCGCATCGTGCACACGAACGTGCGTTACGACGTAGGCCGACATCTGTATCTCCTTTTTCGGAATGATGGGCGCGCGACGATCAAGTCGCAGCCGTCCACGACACCTCCAGCGTAAACGACTTGTGACGGGTCGCGCAAAGTATGCATGTCACCAGTTGTACTCCACCGACACCGACCATTCCCGCGGCCGCCCGTAGACCAGCTCCACGTACGACCCTCCCGTGTTGAAGGAAGAGTTCCCGGTTACGAGGTAGCGTTCGTCAGTCAGGTTGCGGCCCGCCCACTCCACCTGCCAACGCCCGTTACCGATCCGGGCGCGCACCGCCGCGTTCACGAGGCGATAGCCATCCTGCAGCAGATGCGATGAATTGGTTGCGTCGTGGTACAGTGATCCCGTGAACGACCAATTGACCCGTGGTGTGAGCACCACGCCGCGCGCGGCAGCCAACGCTTTGGACACGCTGACGGAGTAATTCAAGTCCGGCGTCTTGGCGAGCCGGTAATCGGGAAGGATCGGGGTGGAATTGTTCAGGACGCTCTCGCTGAGCTCGTCGTACGCGGCCCGGATCGTCCCCAGATTGGCCCGAAAGTCCCATCCGCCGCCGGGCACCCACGCGGTCTCCACCTCGGCACCGGAGATGTTGGCGGTCCCTCCGTTGAACGTCTTCGGGATGAACGTCTCACGTACGATGATATGCATATCGTCGTAGGTGGCCCGGAACAGCGCGATGTTGAACAACAGTCTGCCCCCGGCCAGAAGCGACTTGAATCCCAGCTCGTAACTGGAGACCGCCTCCGGCTCATAGGTGTCGGGGGCCGCGGTCGGGGAATTCGGTTTGTGGCCCGGCGGAGGCGCCGGAAAGCGCCCATTGAACCCGCCGCTCTTGAATCCCTCGGAGTATCCGACGTAGCCCATCGCGCCGGGCGTGAAATGGTACGCCGCCGTTGCCGTTACCGTGAGGGCGCTGAAGTTCTCGGTGAAATCCCTGCGCGGGAGCATCCGGTCTCCCGGGCGCATCGGACCCCCTGGCGAGCTGAAAATCCCCTGAAGCAGCGGCCAGGTGGGACCGAAGATGCTGCCCCTGCTCTGCGAGGCATCGCCAACGGCGTACATGTCGGGGTTCAGGCCCTTCCGATCGAGTGTGTACCTCCCGCCAGCAGTCAACGACACCCTGTCCGTCACATCGGCGGTAATCTGGCCGAACCCCGCCACCGACCGGTTGTCGTAATCGCGTCCGATTACCGACGCGCCCACGGGAATGAGCACATGGCCGACCTCGTATCCGAATTCGCGGAACAGGTAGAGGCCGGTTTGCCAGTGGAGTCGCCTTCCTGCGACCAGTCCGCCGATCTGCAGTTCCTGGGTGAGCTGCTCGTGGTCCCAGTCCTGCTGGTTGCTCACCATGTTGGCCGGGGTGTTGTCCGCGTCGCGCGAGGTCCTCAGCTGGAACCCGCGGTAACCGGTGAGCGACCTCAACGTGCCCCAATCTCCCAGCGACCAGGACAGCTCCGCGCTGCTTCCCCAGGAGTCGAGGTCTTCAAAGGCGGGAAACGTGCCCTCCGATGTGTATTCGCCCGCAAAGCTGTCCGGCCCATAGCAGCCTGGCGCACCGCCGGTCGCGGTCCCCGGAGGAGGGAAGGTCGGCGGACCCGCACGGGGAAAGTTGGGGTTTATCCTGACCGCCTCACATTCCGGCAGAAGGGCATTGCCGAAGGTAGCGAAGGCCTGACGGTCGTTGAGTCCCCCGGATACCGTGGGCGCACCGTTTTCCCGTAGCCGGGAGTAGTCCGCCGTGACGAACAGCTCGACGTCGTCCGATGGCCGCCACACGAGGGATCCCCGAGCCGCCTGTGCGTTATCGTCGCCCATGTCTAGTCCGTCGTGGACGCGCGTGACGTGGCCGTCCCGGTGGCGGTAGGAAACCGCGGCTCCCGCGTACAGACCCTCCGCGATCCGGCCACTCCCCGCGGCGGTCGTATAGACCATACCGTTGATGCCGAGCTGCTGGCGTACACTGCCGCGCGCCGCCTCGCCGGGCCGTCTCGAGTACACGGACACCGCGCCCCCCATAGCGTTTCGTCCGAAGAGCGTGCCCTGAGGCCCGCGCAGTACTTCGACGCGCCCAATGTCGAGGAGATGCATCAGCGGGCCGACCGACCGGGCCATGTAGATGCCGTCCAGATAGACGGCGACTCCAGGATCCGTGGTGGGAATGTAGTCGGTCTGGCCCACGCCCCGAATGAAGACCTGCGATGCCGACTTGGCGCCGACGAACGCGCCGGATGAATTGAAGGTGAGGTTGGGGGTGGCGTAGGAGAGCTGATCGGTAGCGTCGACCTGCTGAAGCCGGAGCTCCCTGCCCGATAGCGCCGATATGGCGATTGGGACGTCCTGCAGGACCTCCGCCCGGTTCCGGGCAGTGACTACGATGGAGTCCAGCACGACAAGGCTGTCGGGATCGGGAGGGGGAGGGTCCTGCGCGGCGAGGGGCGGGGCGATGGCGGCATGGGAGACGACCACCGTCAGGAAGGACCTGCGAACGGCAAGACGTGTCATCACGGTGCCTTCAAGTCGATGAGGACGGCCGAGTGCTGAATTGACAAGCCGCGCTGGGGTGACTTGGGCGGCCAAGGTACCCCACCGATTTGACTGCCGCAACACAAGCGTTGTCAGTCATCTTCCCCTACGCGGTATTGGTCCCTGGAGTCCGTGGATAAACCCACGCGAACTACGGAGTATCCGAAGCCCGGCTCGAGGAGATAATCCAGAGAGACATGTCCCGGTATCGCGCCATGATCGGCCAGCCGATTCCGCTCTTCGGTACCCCCTTCGCCGACGCCGACGGAAACGTGTGGCTGCCCTCCTACCGGCCGGCCTGCCCGGAAGAGGGGTCGCCGTACACCGTTATCTCCCCGGACGGGGAGTGGTTGGGACGGGTGGAGACTCCGCCCAGGTTTCGATTCCTCGATGTGCCCCCAGGACGCCTTACCTCCGCCCTCCAGCCAGACGGGCGTAGGAGTCCCTCACAACCGCTTCCGCCAGCTTGCCGCGCACGGCAAAGCTCCGCCTCTCGAGCCAGAACTCGGCCCACATGGCGTCCGTTGCGATCCAGTTGTCCCAGAAGAAGGCGCCATTGACGAGGCCCGGATGGCTTGCGCTGGCATTGAAGAACGCCTGGAAGATGTTGGCCTGGGTTTCCTCCCCGTCGTCCAGCCCGTTTCGGTTCCGGTCGACCAGGGTCTTCAGCTCCCCGTGGCGCTCTCCCGAACTCGGGTCAGCCGGAGCTTCGACCACATCCATGGACCCGTACTCGGTGAAAACGATCGCCCGTCCGGAATTCCGGGCGGCAAGCGGTAGCAGGAGGTCACTGAAAACGGACTCGTAGCTCGCCTGCAGTTCCGAAACGCTCAGCACAGTCGTCGGGGCGCTCGGCGTGAGCGGGAACCATCCGCTGATGCCCACGATGTCGAGGTCGAGGTCCTCCCAGAGATGGCCCGCGCCTGATCCCCGGCCGTAGTGGTCAGCATACATGACGGTGCTGTAGTGCATGTTGTAGGTCAGGCGACCGGAGAACACCGCGCGTACACGGTCCACCATCGACCGCAGCTCGTCCCCGAAGTCGTTGATCATGTAGCCGGGGTCGGGCCGTGTGCGGAACAGCGCATCCGTTTCGGTCCCGAGAGAGAGGAGGGCAACTCCCGCATCCTCCGCCAGGGCGGCGAAGTGCTCGGCCTGCTGGGTGTAGGTCTCCCAGAATTCGGCGGTGAAGCGCTGGTGATCCGGGTGGTCGGTCCGCCACGGCCAATTCTCCGGTTTGATCAGCACTCCCCAATCGCCTGGCGGCACGCCGCCCGTGTGCGGAGGTGCGGGATCTCCAAGCTGCCCGCGGTGGAGAGGCCGGGACGAGGTTTCGGCCTCGTGAGCCTCGAACGCCAAGGTCATGTAGACGTTGAACTCGTGCTCCCGGAACTCGCGGATGACCTGCCGGAGCGTCCCGTCTCGCCAGGTCGGGACATTGCGGCCTCGGTCGGTCTCCCGGGAGACCGAACCGTCCATGCTGTCATCGTAGTGAAGCCCGACCGAGATGAGGATCCAGTTGGCGTGCATGCCGTGGAGCCAGTCGACGAATTCAAGGGGAACAAGGGGTCCGCGCTGGCCCGCGTCTTCCCAGGGTTGCGCCACTCTCCGGTTGGTGCCCCAATAGCCCGAAATGGCCACGGCGCGCATCGGGAAATCGAAGATGTCCAGCCCCGGACCCGGTTTGGGAGGGCGTCTCGTTACCGTGATCCCTGCGGTGCCCCGTGCGCTCGCCGCCGTGGCGGTGACCGAGGCCACGCCTTCGGCGACGCCCCGCACCAGTCCCGATCCGTCCACCGTGGCCACCGACGAATCGCTCGATGACCAGGTGAACTCCACGCTTTCGACCCGGTTCTCGTTCTGGTCGAACGCCTCCGCGACAAGCCGAAGCGTGTCGCCCACCGCGACCGAATCCGCGGGTGGTGACACAACGACCGAACTGGGCGCTTGCATCACCGTCACCACAGCTTCGCCCGATGCGGCGCCCGCCGTCGCGGTGACCGTCGCCCCGCCAATCCCCACCGCCGTCACGAGTCCGTTGGGATTCACCGTTGCCACGGCGGCGTCGCTGCTCGCCCAGGTCACGTTGGCCCCCGCCATCGCCTGACCGTTCTGATCGAGCACCCGCGCAGACAGCTGGACGCTCGCGCCCAACGCGGTCAGCTCAGCCGTGGCCGGAGTGACCGTGACCGTTGTCGGGCGGGCGGGCTCCGGTTGGGCAGGGTCGTCGCCTTCCCCGCACCCGTTCGCCAGGACTACGGTCGCCAGCACCACGGACAGCCGGAGGAGAGCTCGGTAACGATTCATGTATTCGAAAGAACGCGAATTGCAGTTTTCGTCGACCGTCGTGGAAGCGGGCAGTATAGGATGGCGCCGGAGGCACGGCCAGAAGAACGAGGAACACGACCCGGCCGATGTCGATTCCGCTCCGCTCACCCGGCTTGGACCGGTCAGCTGCCAAGGCTCCGTCGCCGACTTGCCTGGTCGAAGAGTTCAGGCTCTTCGGCCGGATACTGCCGCCGAATGAAATCCCCAAGAAGAGGAACCGCGAAGGAGTACTTCCCGTGCCGGTTCTTGAAGACGATGCCCGAGTTGATGAGCGCCGAGAGGATCTGGCTCGCGTGACTGGAGCTGAAGCCCTTTACAGGCAATGCCCTGGCAAGCTCCACGATCTCCTGAACGCTGAACTCGGATTCAGGGTCGTCCAGCCTCGACACGACATACAGGAGGTCGCGCTGCCGATCGGTCACCCTCGACCACCGGCCAGCAAAGAAGTCGCTGTCCAGCTTGGCCGTGATCTCCTCGATCGGGACGCTCGGGGCGTTCGATCCGGTGTTGATCTGCGACACGAAGACGTCGAACGCCTCGTGGCAGATGAACTGGATGAAATACGGGTATCCGCCCGAGTGCTTCTCGATCTGGCGGATGGACTCTTCGGTGAACCTGATCGGGCAGCCGTCTTCCTGAATCGGTTTGACGATCGCCTCTCGCACGTCCGGCGGATCCAGGCGATTGAGGAAAAGCACGCGGAACATTCGTTCCGAGTAGGTTCTGGCGTCGACCAGCTTCGGGAAGAGCGTGGGCAGACCGGTCAGCGCCAGGAGGAATGGAGCCCCCTGCCGCTGGATGGATTGGAACACGTCAAGCATCACCGAGAGCGGGTATTCCTCTTTTCTGGCGTGGTCCGCCATGTTCTGGGCTTCGTCGTAGGCGAAAACGATTCCTTGGGGCGGGTGCGGCGATGCCCGTAGAGCCCGCCAAACGAACATCAGCGTGGCCTTCAATCGATCAGCGACCAGGCCGCCCGCCTGTTCGTACACCGCGCGAAGCGTTGGATAGTTGAGCGTGGCCTCGAACAGATCCGCCCGGCGGCCGAAACCGGGACGACGAACCTCTTTCATGTCGTAGACGAAGTTCGACGTTGCCACGGCCACGTCCGTGAGGATCCTTGTAGCCAGGCGCTTCTCGTCGACCGTTGTACTCTCGGAAAGGTCCGCGCCCACCCAGAGCCAGCCCTTCCGCACTGCCAATGGCTTGAAGGTGTCGAGAAGAACCGTCTTGCCGACACCGCGGAGCCCGGTGAGGACGAGGTTGGAAAGGACGATGTCCTGGTTCAGGAGCTTGAGAAACTCGCTTCGCTCCTCCTTCCTTCCGGCGAGATACGGGGGCGTGTGGCCAGCCCCGGGACGGAACGGGTTCCGAAACTCAATTGCATCTTCCAAAGGGTCCGCCTGATCGTTAGATGTTGTTAGGAGATGATATAAAGTTAGTATCAATACTAAATTTAGATCAACACCTCTCTCTTTCTAAATCCTGCAAACGGGTCAAGGCGGCGCGAGCCCATTCGACTGGGCTCGGGTCCGGTCAGCGCTACGGAAACGAGGGCAGTCCAGCGCCTTCGTCCCCGCCCACCAGGATCCGGTATCGCGCCACGCGCTCGACGCCCAGTTCATCCCGGGTTACCGCCCAGACATGGTCACCGTCGAAGATGGGCTCGGCCAGAACGCCGAAACCGTCCGGGGCCGCGAGTCTCCCGAGATACGTGCCATCGGGCTCGAATGCGTCGTAGCGCACCGGCGACTCCCAGATCACCGGAGCCGAAAGCGGGTTCTCCGGGTTGTGGTCCTCATTGGCGACCGGGTGCGCTTCGGTCCAGAGTTGCACCCAGATCCGCCCATCCCGCCCGGCAACCAGTCCCTTGAAAGGAGGTTTGGCGTCGGGGATCGGGGGTCCGTTCCAGCTCCAGTCGGGTTGTGTGCGGCGCAGGCTCTGCGTGATGCGCTCACGATGGTAGTCTCGTTCGTCCTCTGAAGTGGGAACCGGCTCGTATGCTCTTTCGATCCTCAACACCCCGTCGTTGCGTACCACATCGATCCGGTAATCCGCGGAAGTGCCGGACAGGAACTGGCCGGTGGGACTTGTCGTCCAGTAGTGACGGGCGGTGAGGGGAACGGCCACCTGTGCCGTGGACCGGCCCGCCACTTGCATTCGCAGGCGAACCTCCACGGAAGGGGGCTTGAAGCCGCCGGCGGGAGGGGTGAGAGAGTCCAGGATTTCGCCGTCCGAGCCCATTGCGTACAGGTACTGGACGAAGTCGCCGTTCGGGGTCGTGCCAGCCGCGGGCACCAGGACACGGCCAAGCCGGTCGATTCGAAGCGGCTTCACGGGCAGTACGATGGCGCCCGGAGGGTATGCCCATTGCTCGCGATCCAAGGGAGCGGGTCCCACCACCTTGACCAGCATGTCGCCCGCTTCATGTGCGATGACACGGCCATTGGGCAGGACCGCAACCGACGAGGCATTGCTCAACTCCCCCGGCCCTTCGCCTCGCCTTGCCACCGTAGCGACGTAGGTTCCCTCCGCGTCGAAGACACGGATGTCTCTGGCTTGCCCGTCCAGGACGAACACCCGTCCGTCGTCGTCCACCGTGATCGAGTAGATGCTGCCGAAGAGGTATTCCTCCGGGCCGTCCAACTCCCCGATCGACATCTCGGGGACCAGGGTGGCTTCGGCGCCCCACACGCTGCCCGACAGGGTGCGGACGACGGTGGTGTCGCCGAGGACCTGGGTCACGACCTCGGGTCCGGTGGCAGGAGAGCCTGTGTCGGCGCCGCAACCGACTCCCGACACGGCCAAGAGACACACCGTGATCAGCCTTTGGGCCATAGGTACGCGGATCAATTGTACCGGGGATCGTGGCAGGTGAACGGAGAACGGCGGCCACCGATTGATGAAAGATAGTAAGCAAAACACTACATATTGACAACTGAACATTACATTCGAAGGATGCCCTTCGGCGTCGAGCGCGACATGTTGTATGCAGGGCCGACGGGCCACCGGCAGCTTGCCTTATTCAGGAGCCTGGAGGAGAGGTGACCGGATATCTGTTCATGGCGTTCGCGGTGCTCGTGGGCGTAGCCGGTTGGCGGATCCGTCACCGGCTGCGTCACCAGACCGGGAGCAGGGTGACGGACGAGATCGTCCATCAAATCGAGACGGTCGGCCGCGTAGACGCGGAAGATGTCGAACCGGTTGACCTGGAGCGGGTGCGGGCCGAGGAGGACGAGTTCTGGGCCCAAACCTGGGACGAACCTGAAGAGGACTGGTAGTTACAGGACGAGCCTCGACCCGATGACGACGTGAGTCCCCTGTTCAGACGCGCTCGTGGTCGGCGCGCCAGTCTTCGACGGCCTGCTTTATGGACTTCCGGTCCGTCAGTTCGCCCGCGAGGACCCGGCGGACCAATCCGGCCAGTTCCGCGTCGGAAGCGAAGCGCAAAGCGATAAGCTGGTCCGTCGTCAGCTGCCCGATTTCGCCCTCGAGCTCGTCCGGCAGAATCCTCTCCAGGCGGAGGCGCTCCTCCAGGCGGATCACCCGGTCCTGAACGCCCGTTGAGAAGCGTCGCGCATACAGAAGGCCTATCGCCGTGCAGGCGGCGACCACGAACAGGGCCAGGGTCCCTGCGCTGAAATCCACGACGAGCAGGTATCCGATGCCTGCGGTAGCGGCCGTTGAGAGATAGCACCCCGCGAGGAACAGCAGGGGAGGGCGCTTCGAGTGGTTCGCGTAGTTCTGGGGCTGGGCCATTGCGATTCCGGATTCAATTCACGTTACAGCGATCTGGGCGGTGGCTAGCGTAAACAAGAGAGTACATCTTGACAACCAAACATTACATTCTCACGCAACGTCGTGCTGCCTGATCCAGTCGCGCAGGGCGTGGCCAGGGCAGCACATCAGCTCGTGAGAAACGATGACCAGAGTCTCCAAGGATTCCCAGGACCTGCGGCGCCACCTCCTGGACATGGCCCGGCTGGACCGCTCTGTACGGGCCGAACTCGCAGCCTCCGGCACGCTCTTCAACGCCGGCTATGAACCTAGGATGGCTCGGGTGCACCGGCGCAATGCCCGGCGTCTCCGGCGAATCATCGAGGCGATCGGATGGCCGGGAGCGGACCTTGTCGGCCCTGACGGCGCGGAGGCGTCCTGGTTGATCCTGCAACACGCGATCTCGGAGCCCGCTCTGCTCCGTCGAGCACTGCCGCTCCTCAAGACGGCGGCCCGGGAAGGGAAGGCGGATCCTGCGCACGCCGCCATGCTGGAGGACCGGATCCGATTCTTCGAGGGGCGCCCGCAACGGTACGGTACGCAGCTCGACTGGGACGCCGACGGGAGCCTCTCGCCGGGCGAGGTGGAAGATCCGCAGCTCCTTGCCGAACGCCGAGCCGCCGCCGGGCTCCCGCCGCTGGAAGAACAGATCGAGAACGCCCGGACCCGGGCGACCGCCGAGGGAGACTTGCCTCCGGCGGACTACCAGGGGTACGTAGACGCCCGCGACAGGTGGGCGGTCAATGCCGGGTGGCGCGCCGACCTCTAGTCGTCGTGCCGTGCGTCGACGACGGCCGGAGGGGTTCAGCGATCCGCGGACTGGATCACTGGTCATGAACGCCCACGTCACCTGTCAGGTTGTCCGACAAAGTTCCGCCAGGCACTTGGCAACGCTGTCGACCTCTCTTTCGCCCTAAGGCAAATGCGAAGCAGATACTACTTCGGGGCGGACCCTCGGTCTGAACCATGAACGTGTACGAGTCAGAGGAGGCAGGCGATGCCAACTAGCCCGATCGGAAGGATGCCGCGTGTCACCGCTGCTCTTGCAGTGGCGTCACTGCCCCTCGCCTGCGGTCCGGTCTCGGACTCCGGGAACCAGGCCGGCACCGTCGTCGAGACCGAAACCATCGGCGACACGACCGTGATCAGAACCGTGAGCGGAAGCGTCTGGGGAGAAGAAGTCGCGCTAGTGCCGGAAACCTCGATCGGCGAGATGGAAGGGCCCGAGGAGTACCTGTTTGGTTCCGTGCGCGCGATCGCCGTCGACGTGGACCACAACGTCTACGTCCTGGATGGGCAAGCCCGGCACGTTCGCGTCTTCGATTCAGCCGGCACCTACGTCGAGACGCTGGGGAGGAGGGGCGAGGGCCCCGGTGAGTTCCAGGTGCCGATAGGGATTGCCATTTCCAACGGTCGCGTGCTGGTGCGGGATCCGGCGAACGGGCGTGTGCAGCTGTTCGAACCGGGGACAGGAGAGACCGAGGAGTGGCGATACCTGCCGAGTGGAGTATTCGCGAATACCCCGCTCTACCAGGATGACCGGGGCCGCATCTACGTAGACATCACCGAGGAAGAGCAACGCTTCATCGTCATGGACTCCGACGGCACACAAGTCGATACGATCTCGGCCCCCGACGCCCCGGCCGACTTCGACGAGGGCGAGTACGTCGTCACCTACGAGGACGAGCGGATCTCCGTCGGCGAGAACATTCCGTTCAGCCCGGCTTGGTACTGGACAGTCCACTCTACCGGCCACTTCCTGTCGGCTCTGTCAACGGCGTACCGAATCGACCTTGAGCAGGACAGTGGAGTGCTTCGCATCGAAAGGGTTCACAGGCCGGTGGTGGTGTCCGACGAGGAACGCGACCACCATCGCCGGAGCATCGTGGCCGGGATGCGGCGGTTCGATGCAGGCTGGAGTTGGAACGGTCCCGGCATTCCCGATCGCAAGCCGCCATTCAGGGGCCTGAGCGCTGCAGACGACGGTCGGATCTGGGTGAGGCTCTGGACCGGGGGGCGACAGGTGCCGAACGACGAACACGACCCGGCCGATCCCGAGTCCGCCCCATTCACCTGGGTCGAACCGGTCCGGTATGATGTGTTCGAAGCCGACGGAACCTACCTCGGGGCAGTAGTACCGCCAGAAGGATTCAGCCCTTCTCCTCCTCCCGTGTTCGGCCGCTCCCTTGTCTGGGCGGTCGAGCGCGACGATCTGGGTGTGGAGAGAGTGCTCCGCTACAGGCTGGCGTCGCGCGACTGAAAATGGCCTGGGCGCAACTCCACCGTAAACAGAACACTACATTTTGACAACTTGACCTTACATTCAAGATAAGCAGCGCAACTCGTCATCGAAGCCCCTCAGACTCTCCCCCACGTTTGTGGCGGTCCAGAAACTCGTCGGTATGCTCGGGAAGGAGCAGATTGTCGGCGATCGCCGCGATCTCCTCGGCTTCGCGCCACGCCGCCTCCAACTGAGCCAGTTCGCCTTCAAGCGCGCGCCGTTCCTGCTCTTCGTTCAGCGCCATCTCCAGCGCGAGGCGCGTGGGCTTGGGCATCTTGCGGACCCATCCGGGCCCGGACAACCGGACCTTCCTCCCGCGCCTAGGCGTGGGGAGTTCACGCGCAGTGGTAGCGGACCCTCGTGCGGTGGAATCGACGATGAACCGATGCGGGTCGCCGTGGGATTCGATCCGGGACACCGCTTCCCGGATGTGGTGAGCCATAGCGCCTGCGCCATTGACCAGGGGAAGGAGGGCGTTGATGGCTCGCCCGGCGTCGTCGCCCACGAACGAGTCCGGGCCTTTCCGTGAGAGCGGTCCCTTGTGGATCTCGATGCGAAAGCCGGGTTCGTTGTCGTCGGCCAGTATGCGGGCGAATTGCGTGACCTGCTCCCGCGTGAGCGTGCAGGGCGTGCCGTCGGAGCGCCGGAACCGGGCTGAATTGGCCTGCCTGTTCAGCAATCTCTGCACCGTGAACAGGGCCAGCCCGGCGACGCCGCCACCCAGTCCAGCCGCCGCGGCTCCCCCGATCAATCCGCCCGTCGCCAACTGGATGGTCGTCGAGGTAGCAATGTTCGCCGCGACGCCCGCCGACCCGGCCGCGATCCAGCGCCGACGCCGGCGGCGGAACTGGTCGCCATAGCGCCAGGCGGCGAACTCGGGACGCAGCGGCTCGCCGATGCGGACCAGTTCGAGGCCTTCGGCGTGCCGGGCCAGGCCGATATTCTCGGTGGAAGTGCGGATCCGCGTCGCGCGGAAGAGCCCCTCGCAGGTCTCGACCGCCTCCCAGCGCTCTTCGAGGGGCGTGAGGTTCCAGCGCTCGCAGTTGCGGCACACCACCCAGAGGCGGCCCTTCGCCGGATCGAAGGCAAGGCGGCGGCCGACCGGAAAGGTCTCCACGACCTCGTTGGAGCCGAGGGGTTTCTTGCAGAACATGCAGGTCCGGTACATGGCCTCTTTCGCTCAGGTCGCGGGGCGCTTCACCTCGTGGAACTTGAGTGGCTAGCGCGCCGATGCGCCATCGCCCCTTGCGATCGCGCCAGGCTCCAGAACCTGAACAACGCGAGCCAATGGTCGAAGGTGAGGCCACGCGGTGGCCCGGCAGGATCGAACCTGAGATCTCGACTAAGCCGCTGGATTTGCGTTCCCGTGAATTCGGGTCGCAGACACCGCCTGATCGAGCGGCCGTCACGACCGAAGCATCTCTGGATGAAGTGCCGGTAGTCCACCGTCTGGGATCGGTCCACAAGCGGTCTTGTCCGGCGGGCGAGCCAGAGCGCTACGGCGTCGACACCGGGAGGGGGATCGAAGTCGGTACGGCGAAATCGCCGCGCGACCTCGATCTGCCACCGCGGCTTGAGCAGCAGCGAGGACAGGGTCTCCCGCGAACAGGGACTGCCGGCGAACCGTTCGGCCGCTTCACGCTGGACCACGAGATAGGCGTCCTGCGGTGGACGATCGGCCTCGACAAGCCGCCGGACGATTGCGGCAGTCCGATTGAACGGAATGTTCCCCAGGACCTTGTAGGGGGCACCGGGCAGCCGAAAACGCAGGAAGTCGGACCTGATGATTGTGATGCGGCTGTTGCCCAGGAACCGCGCACGAAGCGCCGCCGACAGCGCCTCGTCAACCTCTATCGCGACGACCTCACGGCATCGACATGCCAGTTCTCGAGTGAGAATACCCCTGCCCGGCCCGATCTCCACGACCAGATCGTTTCGTTCGACTGGAGCCTGAGCGATCAGGCTAACCGCAAGCGACCTGCTCCGCAGAAAGTGCTGTGACAGGTCCGCACACCTGGGTGTCCGATACCTGGACACGACGAACCAACACGAACGTAGACATGGATTCTCCTGCGATGCACGAGCAAGATCGAGAGCCTTGCATACTACGCTAGGCAATCAGGCGTCTCGTCCGCAACCGACTGCGGAGCGATCGAGCCGAACCTGCGGTGGCAACGATGTTGCTCTGGCAATAGGATTGCATGAGAAGAGCAGAGTGGCTGCCCGGAGCGGAACGGAGTTCGGACATCGAATGAGACGGACCATCGGTAGGACGACAAGGGAGAAGCGGAAGACGTGTGTTACCCGAGACCCGTCCCTTGAGCGCCGCGCACCGATCTTCCTCCTGGCCACCCTGACCGCCGTTGCGTGCGACGGGAGCGACCCGCCGGTCCCCACGATCGCGATCGACAGCGCGGGGGTGCGGATCGTGACGAGCGACCCGGCTACGTCTACCGCGGCGTGCACGCTGAGCGAGGTGCCGATCTTCCGGGTCGGGGACGACGAGAGCGACGATAAACAGTGGTTTTCGAGCGTTCGGGGCGTGGGCCGGCTTTCGGACGGCTCGGTGGCGGTTGCCGACCGGACGAGCGCCGAGGTGCGGATCTTCGCGCCGGACGGGCGGCACCTGCGTTCGATGGGCCGCCACGGCGAGGGGCCCGGCGAATTCCAGGATCCGTTCGTGCTCTGGGTGCTGCCGGGAGACACGATCTGGGTCGGAGACTATCGGCCCTACCGCTTCGTCGTCTTCACCGCCGAGGGCGAGTGGGTCCGCAACGTGACGCTCGACCCGATCTACCCGAACCCGTCACGCGGCGGCGGAGTGCTCGACAACGGCGCGTCCGTGAACTCGATCGAGCGGCGGCCACGCGGCCGGGATTTCACGAAACCCGACACCACGGTCGTTGAGGTTCACGACCGGAACGGCAGCCGGGTCGGAGTGCTCTCACGGCTGCCGACGCGGAGGCTCGGACGGGCCCAGGACACCGAGGCGTACAACTACTACATCGGCGTCCTGTTCGA
Organism: Longimicrobiales bacterium; assembly: GCA_965211645.1. Classification (GTDB taxonomy): domain Bacteria; phylum Gemmatimonadota; class Gemmatimonadetes; order Longimicrobiales; family Gaopeijiaceae; genus Bin94. The sequence continues at coordinate 3,812,143 of OZ242947.1, forward strand.
TCCCGTTGCCCGTGTGGACGCGAGGGAGCGGACCATCGCGCTCGCGCACACCGCGACCCCCGAGGTGCGGCTGCTGGACGAGGCGTTCAACCTCCGCTCCATCGTCCGCTGGCGCGTCCCCGACCAGGAGGTGACCTCCGCCGACGTGAGCATCTGGCGCGAGGAGTACATCAGGCGGCGCACGACGGGCGGCAGCATCTGGAGCGACGACTACGACGGTCCGATGATCAGCTCCGGGCGGCCGGTGGCGGACGTGATGCCGGCGATCTCGAACCTGCTGGTCGGCCGCGACGGGCGTCTCTGGGTCTGGCCGTACCGGCGGCCGGGCGCCGGCCCGACACGCGCCATGGCCTTCTCCCCCGATGGCGAGTTCCTCTGCCACCTCGAACGCCCCGGCGAGGCGGCAGGCTTCTCGGTCTGGGAGTTCGGGGCCGACTACGCGCTCGGGGTGTCGGCCAGCGATCTCGGGATCGAGACGGTCGTCGTGCACGAGTTACGGCTTCCCGGCGAGAGTTGAGCGTCTGTCCCCAGTCCCACTCACCAATCCCGTCCTCGTTGACCTCCACCCAGGACTTCTGCTTGACCTCGGAGATGAACAGGCCGCCGACCGGCGAGAGTCTTGTGAAATCCGCCCGCCCGTCGAACGCATCGACCATGCCCAGGGCGGCGAGGTCGTCGTTCAGCCTGCGTTCGTAGCCCATCCGAAAGCGCGGTAGGTAGATCTCCACATCGGTATCGTGGAAGCCGTCGGCGATATCCTCCCATTCGGCTGCGTCGAGGGTTGCCGCGAGGTTGTCCACGCTGACGCCTTGCTGCGGCAGGAGCACGGTCATCGCAAAGGCACGGCCCCCGTACGGCAGTTCCACGGCCTGGAAGTCGTTGTTCTCCTGATACGGGAGCGTTTCCCGGAGGGTCATGAGCGGCACGGCTCGAGTGGATCCGTCGTCCAGGTGGAAAGGCTCGTCCCGGGTGTCGGAAGGATCGAACCGGAAGGTCCACGAACCCTTGAAGTAGATCGCGTTGATCAGGTACATGAGGACATTGGCGGGAATCGCCGCGGGAACGATGTCCTCGATGCGACCTTGTGTCGCGGCCTTGACCCACTCGTTGATCCGCACGGACGCCGACAGGCTCGCGAAATCGAGTTCCGCCACCGCCGCGCATCTGGCTCCAGGTCTCTCCCGCCGCCCCGTTCATGCTCATGCCGAGCGCCATCGACGCCGAGAGCGGCGACAGGAAGAGATTGTCGTCGGGCCGGTTCGCCTGCGCGAGGAGGTCGAAAGCGAATCGGTTGCCTGCCCCGATCACCTCGATCTCCGCCACGCTCAAGGCGCGCGGAAGCTCGGTGATTTCGTCAACGCCGGGGCCAGTGAACAGGTCTCCGCACCCGGTTGAGAGCAATAGGAGAAGGGTTCCCGCAGTGGAAGGCCGGCAACGGCGCACGGCGTTGTGGGCGCGCGAACGCAGCACGAATCGCTGAGCGATCGTCTGCCAGTGCTCAAGGGAAGCACGCACTCGCTCGGCCAGGTCTCGCAAACCTTATCTCTCGGTCGAAGGACTCGAGTAGCGGCGGTGGATCAGCGTAAACACAACATTACATATTGACAACTTAACGTTACATCCTCAACCCCGTTCATGCACCAGCTGTGCGGATCCGGCCGCTCCGATCTCGAACCGCCCATGCTCGGGCGAGAACCGGATCGCGTCGGTATCGAAGGCGCCGCCGAGCGCGCCGCTCCGGCTCAGTTCGTCCGGCGTGCCGACCGAGAAGCCGCCCGCGTCGTCGAGCAGCCAGACGCTGTCCGCCAGCTGAAGCGACAGGTCGAGGTCGTGGCTCGATAGCAGAACGATCTGCTCCTTCTCCCTGGCCTGCGCCCGCAGCAGGGCCATGATCTCGACCCGGCTCGGAAGATCGAGGAAGGCCGTGATCTCGTCGAGGACCATGAGGTGCGGGGTCTGTGCGAGTGCGCGCGCGATCATCACGCGCTGTCGTTCGCCGTCGCTCAGATCGCTGAAGAAGCGGCGCAGGAACGCTTCGACACCGGTAGCCGCAACAGCATCGGCGATTGCGGCCCTGTCGTCGTCCGCCAGTCCACCCTTCCAGCCTGTGAAGGGCTGCCGGGCGAGGGCGATCACGTCGTCCACACGCAGTCCCGGATTGAACTGGCGCTCTGTCAGCACCACGGCGATCCGGCGTGCGCGGGTGGCCGGCCGCATGGAGGCGATGTCCTCGCCGTCGAGCGATGCGGTGCCGTCGAGCGCCGTTTGCAGCCCCGCGATTGTGCGCATGAGGGTCGACTTGCCGGAGCCGTTGCGGCCGAGGATGCAGATGAAGTCGCCGGGAGCGGCCGACAGGTCGATTCCGGACAGGACCACTCCCCGCGTGTTGCGATAGCCCACGGCGAGGGATTGCAGCTCCAGCATCAGCGCCACTGCCTCACGGCCGGTGAGAAGATCAGGATGAGGATGACGACCGGAGCGCCGACGATTGCGAGGATCGCGTTCAGATGCAGAAAGTGCTGTTCCCACGGCGCGTGAATGATGGCGTCTCCGGAAAGGGCAAGCAGCGCGCCGCCAAGTGCGGCGAGCGGCAGGAGCGGGAGGATCCGCGCCGTCCCCGCCAGCGCCCGGGCGAAATGCGGTGCGATGAGGCCGACGAAGCTCACGGGGCCGCAGAAGGCCACGACGGGCGCCACCAGAAGAACGGTTGCCGCGAGCACGGCGTGTCTCAGCGCCGTCACCCTGACGCCGAGGCTGCGGGCGTAGGTCTCGCCGAGAAGCAGCGAACTGAGGGGCTTGGCCGTCGCGACCGCGACGCAGGTCCCGACGAGGATCGGCAGCGCGAGCCACGGCAGGGCCTCGGGGGCGACGGCGGCGAAGCTCGCGTCCTGCCATCCGCCGTAGACCCGGCCACCGGCGCGGGCGGCGAAGTGAAGAAGGACGCTCGTCAGGCCCTGGGAGGTGAACCCGAGCATGAGGCCGATCACGAGCAGCGTAATGGCTCCGACGCGGCGGCCGAGCGCAAGCATGGCCAGGGCCGCAACTGCGACCCCCGCAGCGGCCGCGAGCGTGATGCTCGGGCCTTCGAAGACGGTGAGGAAAGACACGGCCGCAGGACCCGCAAAGGCCGCCGCGGTCACGGTGAGCGCGACCCCGAGCTGGCCGCCTGCGAGCAGGCCGAGGGACCACGAGTCGGCGACCGGGTTCCGGAAGAGGGCCTGCATCAGCACCCCTGCCATGCCGAGCGCACCGCCGGCGATGATCGCGGCCGCGACCCGCGGGAGGCGAATGTCGAGGACGATCTGCCGGGCGAGGTCGGTCGACTGCCTCCCCGTCAGCGCGCCGAGCGTGTCGGCCAGCGGCAGTGCGATCTGTCCGTAGGTCAGCGTCAGCAGGGCGAGCGCGGCGAGCGCGGCGATGAGGATGGCGCTGCTGGTGCTGACCCGTGCGGACATGGCCCTACTCCCACGTTTCCGGTGCGAGGTAACGCCATGCGCCGTCGCGCAGTTCCGGATGCAGCATCTTCATGATGTCGGCCAACAGCCAGTCCGGCCGGATGGTCCCCATCTCGTACACCTCCCACGAATCGGCGGTGGGATGGGGCTTGCCCGGCACCCAGAACACGCAACCGTCCCGATAGGCCTTGAAGCGCGAAAGCACGGCGCGGTCATCGAACCTTGCGGACAGCGACTCGCGGATCATCCAGCAATCGGCACCCGTTGCGTCCCGCAGGAGGCGCTCCGTTGAAACGTCGGAAAAGCTGTCGAGCCGGGGATCGTCCTCGGCACCGAGCACAAGTTCCGCGTTGGCGTCGCGAATGAGAGCTCCATCGGCGTTGCGCTGCGTAACGGCCCAGCGATTGCCCGCGCTTTTGTACCAGGCCCAGAGCACCGACCGGCGCGGCTGACCCGCGGCGATGGACTTCAGACGGTCGACCTCTCGTGAGACCATCTCGACGAACGCGTCGGCTTCCGCCTCTTTCCCGGTCAGAAATCCCATCAGACGGACCCATTCGACAGGGCCCATGTAGTGCGGCTCCGCATCGATGAAGGTCGGGACGACCGGAATGCCCAGCGACTCGACGCGCTCCATATGCTGGGTGTGCGTGAGGTCGGCCATGCGCGCGATCAGCACGTCGGGCTGCACCGCCACCAGAGCATCGAGTGTCGGCGGCATGTTGAAGCCGTAGCCGATCTGCTGAATCTCGCCCGACCGGGCTTTGCGGCGCAGCTCATCGTCGTAGCTGTTGTGCCCGCCGACCGCGACGATCAGGTCCTCGATCCCGAGTGCGCGCAGCATGCCCTCATGCGGGTGATCATTGACGGCGATGCGCTGGACGGGCGTTCGGATCAGCGTGGCACCCGTCAGATCACCCGTCAGGGCCGGCGGCTCCTGACCCCTCGGGACCAGCACGAGACGGGCACGTTGCGGCGGTCCGCCCGCCGTGCCGCCCCAGGTGACGACGGATGCCTCGATGTCGACAATGCGATAGCCGTCCCGTTCGACGACGCTGAAGGTCTCCGCGAACGGCGTCTCAACAACCTCGCCCTCGACCATCCCCGGATCGTTGGTTGCGCCGGATCCGCACGCGGCCAGACCGACAGACAGCGGCAGCAGGGAGACCGCGGCGAGCGCGGCGATGACGCCGCCGCCGCTAATGCACACCCGCGCCGACACGCCCTGCCTCCCATGTTTCCGGTGTCAGGTAATGCCACTCGCCGTCACGCAGTGCCGGATGCAGCATCTTCACGATGTCGCCCAGGCGCCAGTCCGGCCGGATTTCACCCATCTCCCATATCTCCCACGTATCGGCGGCGGGATGGCGCCTGCCCGGCTCCCAGAACACGCAGCCCTCCCGGTACGCCTTGAAGCGCGAAAGAACGTCCGGGTCGTCGAACTTCGGGGACAGCGGGTCGCGGATCATCCAGCAATCGGCGTCCGTCGCGTCGCGCAGGAGACGTTCCGTCGAAAGGTCGGAGAAGGTGTCGAGCTCGGGATCGTCCTCGGCCCCGAGCACGAGTTCCGCGTTGGCGTCGCGTATCAGGGCTGCATCGGCGTTGCGCTGCGTGACGGCCCAGCGATTGCCTCCGCCTCTGAACCACGCCCAGAGAAGCGACCGTCGCGGCTGGGTCCCGGCGAGGGACTTCAGACGGTCGACCTCCTGCGCGATCATCTCGACGAACGCATCCGCTTCGGCCTCCTTTCCGGTCAGCAGGCCCATCAGCAGCACCCACGCCACGCGGCCCATGTAGTGCGGCTCGGCATCGATGAAGGTCGGCACCACCGGGATGCCCAGCGACTCGACGCGCTCCATGTGCTGGGTGTGCGTGAGGTCGGCCATGCGGGCGATCAGCACGTCCGGGCGCGCCGCCACCAGCGCATCGAGCGTCGGCGGCATGTGCCAGCCATAGCCGATCTGCTGGATCTCGCCCGCGCGGGCCATGCGGCGCAGGTCATCGTCGTAGCTGTTGTGCCCGCCGACGGCGACGATACGGTCCTCGACCCCGATTGCGCGCAACATGGCCTCGTGGGGGTGATCGTTGACGGCGATCCGCCGGACGGGCGTGCGGATCAACGAGGCGCCTGCCAGATCTCCGGTCAGGGGCGGCGGCTCCAAACCCCAGGGGACCAGTACGAGGCGGGCGCGTTGCGGCGGTCCGCCCGCCGATCCGCCCCAACTCACGACGGAGGCTTCGATGTCAACAATGCGATAGCCCTCCCGTTCGACGACGCTGAAGGTCTGCGTGTAAGGCGTCTCAACCACCTCGCCCTCGACCATCCCCGGAACGTCGGACACGCCGGACCCGCACGCGGCCAGGCCGGCGGACAGCACGAAGGTGATCAGGCAAGAAGGCGGGGGTTGAAGGCCATGCGGAGTCCGGGCGTCAAGAGGTGCGCGGTGCCGTCCGAGCCGCCGACGCCTCGGACCGCATCCTACTCGTCGGCGCACACCGAGCACTCGCCGGCTCGGCAGACGCGGGCACTCCGTACCAGAGCGCCTGCGAGGATGAGGCTGCCGGCGGCCGACGACAGGTTCTCGGGCAGCGGATCGAGCCAGCCGGCGAGTGAGGCCGCCCAGAGCGCAGCCCCCCCTGCAAACGCGAAGACCAGGGCCATGTGCTTGCGGGCCGGGCCCATGAGGAGGATTGCGGTGCCGAGAAGGACGGTTCCGACCCAAAGGGCTCGCTCGACGCCTTCGGAGAGCGCCAGCGCGGGTGCTGCCGCGGCCAGGAAAGGTGTGAGCGCGCAGTGCAGGCCGCACCAGGCCGCGGCGCCCGCCGCCAGCCGCGATCCGGAAGCCAGATGCGCGCTCGACGGGGTGATTGCGAGAGAGACTTTCATGGTGTCGGACTCCTGCGCCCGAGACCCCTGCTGGATCCCGAGGCGCCAAACGAGTCGTCACAGGTCGGAGTGTGGTCTCCGTCACGACGACCGCATGGTGAGGATGGCCCGGGCGGCCGGAGATGCGCCGACCCGGGCTGGGACGCTGACTAGATCAGGTGACCGGGAGGCGCCCGGGGCTGGGTCGAAAAGCCGGCGTCGACCGCAGCGAGGCGAGAGTTCGGCTGATGGTGAGCGCGGAAACCGTAGACCGCCGGTCCAGGAACGACGCCGGCCCGTTGCGCGGCCAACATGCACATGCCGCCATGGCCGCACAGCATGCACGGCGCATGGGCGGATTGGCCGTCGCCCGGGTGGTCATCCGTATGGCCGTGCCACTGGATGGTGTGCGGATCGAGGTGGCTGTGGGACGCCTCTACGACGGCCAACCCGGAGATTGCGGCAAACTGCAGCGAAAGCGCAAAGGCGGCGGCCTTCCGGGTCCAAAATGCGTGGCGCGTCCTCAACATGCAGGCAAAGTTAGTGCCGGTGACCAGCACCCTACAAGCTACCCGTCGCCGGCTATGGCGGAACCGCAAAGTGGCGGACCTCCGTCCGCTGCCGCTTCGGCCACGACCTCCAGCCGCCGTTGCGTAGCCGTGGCGAAAGCGCCGGTGCCGTCCCCGAACACGGACGGAATGCGGATCTCGCCCGAAGGATTGAAGTTTCCTCCGCGAACCCAGTTGGTCCAGTTCCGATCCGTGGCCACGATCGAGACGGCGGCACGCGTCCCTTCGGGCATTCCTTCCTGCAGCTCGCGGATGGCGTCGGCGGCGTCGTCATCGGTGAAGATGCTGAAGAGCGCGAACTGCCTTGGGAATACGATCTCCGTGTCTTCCCGCCCGATCGCCAGTCCCAGGAGGTCGAGCGAGTCGGGCGACTCGATGTCGCGCGCGCTGAGGGCGTCGGCGAGTCCCTCGATCCGGGCGTTCGCCACGTAGGCCCACGCATCCGCAACCGGGGTCCACCTCAGGCCCAGGTTCGTGTCCGGCTGCAGGCGGCAGACCCCGTCTTCCTCCGTCACGCCTTCGAGTGTGAAGGCGCCGGGCACGCGACTCGACGACGTGAGAACCCGTCCGCCCGCCGTCACGACTTCCAGCTCCAGCAGCTCGCCCGGCGCAAAGGGCGAGGGAGAGACCTGGGCCCGGTAGCAGGTGCCGGCGTGAATCGGTTCGACCACGACGGTATCCCCTTCGGCCGTCACATCCACCAGGTTTCCCCAGTCGATGCACCTTGCCGCGCTGTCCTGTTCCGCGAGGAGCAACTCCGCCCCCGAGGCGCCCGTCACGCGCACCGACGCACCGCCCACGCGGGGATCCCTGGAATAGTCGAGGGTGCGGTGCAGGTAGGCGTAGGCGTCGAGCGTGGCGCCTTCGCCGTCTTCCTGCAGATCGAGTACCACGAAGGCCTCGGCGACGATGACGTCTTCGGCCGCGGCGATCACGACTTCGGTGAGTTCGCACCCCAGCACGAATGCGCTGGCGAGCAACGCTGCAACCCGGGAGGAAGGCGGACGGGCCATCAGAACGACGCCTCCAGCCCGATCGTGGGCAGGATGGGGATCATCGAGATGCCGCTGCGCCGGGGCACGTTGCGGTCGAACTCGAAGAAGTAGAAAAGGACGTTCTTCTGGTTGTACACGTTGACCACGCTCAGGTAGGGCGTGAGCGTGCCCCAGCCGCGCTCGATGGTCTTCCGCAGCGACGCGTCCAGCCGATGCCGGGCCGGGTAGCGCTCGGCGTTGCGCGGCCCGAGAACGACGGCGCGCTCCCTCTCCGGGTCCAGCACGCGGTCGAGCGGGCGGGGGTTGTAGATCTCGTAGGCGCCCAGCGGCCGGGTGTACGGCAGCCCGGTGCCGAAGTTGGCCCGCACCCCGGCCTCCAGTCCCCACCAGTCCAGGTTGCGGCGCAGCACCAGATCGACGTCGAGGCGCCGGTCGAAGACGGGTGGATAGGTGATGTCGGGCGGGGGGTCGGTGCCGTACCGCGTGTCGGGGAAGGTGCGGTCGGTGCGAAGGAAGGAGATCGAGATCCAGCCGGTCGTGCGGCCCAGGTCGCGCCGGACGAACAGGTCCATTCCGTGGGCACCGCCGCGGCCGGAGACCAGGTCGTCGAACGGGTCGTTGGGGTCTTCGGCGGCGTTCTGTGTGATCACGCCGTCAAAGGTGCGATAGTAGCCCTCCAGCGAAGCGAACCAGGCGTCGTCGGGGCCGAAGAAGCTCTCCACGCCGAGCTGCGCCTGATCGGAGACCACCTGCGGCGCCTCGGCCCCGGCCAGCACCCAGACATCGAGCCCGAAGGGAAACTCCTCGTCGCGAAGCGAGTGCAGAAACTGGGTGTAGCGCCCGGCCGAGAGGCGCACGGCCGAGCTGCGGTCGCGAAAGAACCATTTGGCGGCCAACCGGGGGGAGAGCGTCGTGGTGACGGGCGCCGCACCGCCGGCGTCCGCGTCTCCTTCGCTGGAGGGACGCCAGTGGTCCGCCCTCAGCCCCCCTTCGACCAGCCAGCGCGGCCCGGGCTCCCAATGGATCTGGCTGTAGGCGGTCAGCTCGGTTCCGCTGCCCGCGCTCCCGAAAAAGGTGGTGCCGCCGGCCCGGGCGGAGTTCTCGTGCTCCCGGTCGTTCGCGGCCAGGCCGGACTTCCAACGCAGACCGGGCGCCGGGCGGCGCTCCAGATCGGCCGAAAGGGTGGCGCGCTGGATCCGGGTGTCGAACTCGGCCTCGAAATCGGTGAAGGCGAAGTCGGAGGCGAAGCGGGAGAACGCCGCGCGCACGGACATCGACCCGCCGCCCCGCATGGGGTGGATCCACGACCCGCCGATCGCGTCGTTGCCCCACGCCCACGAGACGGGAAGCGCGAAGTCGTCGATTCCCGACAGGTCGATGATGTCCCGCCCGCTGTAGCCGGTGACGCGGAAGCGGTTGCCGCCCTTCGTCCATCCCTCGAAGACGCCCTGGAGGTCGGTCAGGTGGTAGGGGAATTCGGCCCACGGCTTCAGCAGCACGTCGAAGTAGGATCGGCGCCCCGCCACTCGCCACCGCGTGTTGGCGAACCCCAGCATCTCCTCCGCGGCGCCGGGGAGCGCGCCGTCGACCGCAACCCGCGACGCCAGTACGCTCACGCCCGCGTCCACGCTCGTCACCCCGTCGCCTGCGTCGGATTCCACGGTCAGCACCGACGAAACCCGCCCGCCGTACTCCGCGGGGAAGCCGCCGGCACGGAGCTCGGCCCGGGCGACCATGTCGGCATTGAAAACCGAAAACAGGTTGCCCAGGTGGAAGGGATTGTAGATCGGAATGTCGTCCAGCAGGATCAGGTTCTGGTCCGCCGACCCTCCGCGCACGTTGAACGCGGCCGAGAAGTCGGACACCGTGGTTACGCCCGGGAGCACCTCGATCGCCCGCAGCGGGTCGCTCTCCGCGATCCCGGGAATCGCCTTGAGGTCGGCGCGTCCGATGTCCTGGGCCGTGATGCCGGCGGCCTCCTCGAAGCGTGCGCGCGCGCGGCTGCGCTCGGCCTCGACCACCACCCCTTCGAGCTGGAGCGCCGCGGTGCGCATGACGATCTCGATCTCCGCGGCGTCCGTCGCCCCGGCCTCCACTTCCTGCCTGTGGTCGGCGAAGCCGATGCGGACGACCGCGAGCACGTAGGACCCCGGCCGCAGGTTGGCGAAGGTGAAGAAGCCGAGATCGTCGGTCGGCGCGAAGCGGACCCGGGTGGAGTCGTCCGCCGGGAAGAGGCTGGCCACCGCTCCGCCCACCGGAACGCCGTCCTCGGACCAGACCCGGCCGCTGATCGCGCCCTGCTGTGCGTGCAGCGTGGTTGCCGCCGCGGTGGACCACACGACGAACACGGCGGCTGCGACCAGGAGCGGCGGCAGGGCGCGGGCCTGCGAGCGCGCGGGCCGGCGATTCGCTTGTGTCTGCATCCGGGACAACGCCGGCACACCCGATGTCTTCGTTGTCACCAACGCTATACGAACCTCACCAGCTTCACGTCCAACGCGCGCGTCCGCCGCGGCGCCCCCTTCCACTGGACCAGAATCGGGCTCTGGTAGGTGCCCCAGCCGATCTCGCCGGTCCCGTCGCCGCGCCGGTCCAGCACCGGCAGGCTGAACCCGCGCTTCATGCGCAGGAAGTGCGACACGGGGAGCGCGACCGCCTTGTTGACCACCCGCTCGACCAGCGACTCGCGCAGCCGGATTCGGTCGAGCACCTGGTTGAGGACGTAGAAGGCGTCGTACTGGGCGAAGTTCATGGCCTTGGCTGGAATCGTGCGGGGGTCACGCAGCACCGCCGTCACGTCCTTCCCCGTCTGCGCCATAAAGCGGAACGGATTTCTGAGCGCCTCGCGCAGGTCGTAGTTCATGAGGAGCGCTTCGTATTCGTTCACCGTCAGGCCGGCGTGTTCCTCGTCCTCCGGAAGTGACACGTCGAAGCGCCCGAACGACACGCCGTGCTCCTCGACCATCGTCTGAAGGGTGCCGATGAAGCCCAGATCCGGGTTGCGGAGGTTCTGGGCGTCGATCGGGTGCGGAGAGGCCTTGACCGACACACGCGCGCTTGCCGCTTCCTCTTCGTGGTCATAGGCGACCACCGTCGTGCGCCGATGCCGGGTGCCGCCGACATGCACGCCGTCCAGCTCCACGAACCAGACGGGCTCGGAGCCGCCCAGCTCGTACGACGCCGAGTTGTGCAGCCCGGCCCCGATGAAGGTCAGGTGGGAGTCGGCGTTCAGCGGCTCCCTGTCGCGCTGCTCCTCGGAGAGCTCCGAGCGGAGGTGCATCGCATCGTGCGTGTAGTCGGCGCCGGCCGGGAAGAGTTCCTGGAAGAGCTGGAGGTAGCCCTTGATCCCGCCGCCGTCGTGTTCGAGCAGCTCTGCCAGGCGCTGGTCGAGATAGCCCGCGGTCGTGTGGTTCGAGATATAGAAGGAGCGGGTGTACTTCGTGAAGTCGTCGCCGAACTCCTCGAGCAGCTTGCCCCGCACGTTGATGAGTTCGATGCGGGACGCGGGCATGATGCGCAGCGTCGCGTGGAAGGGGCCCTGCCCGGAGCGCGTGTGCCGGTCTACGAGGATCATTTCATCCTGCTCTTCAATCGCGAAGTCATTGGTGCCGCTTGCGCGGTAAACATATTGCCAACGGGCATACTACGGAAAACGACCACGTTAGTTTGCCAGCGCACCGTACACCAGCGCGCGGAGCTTCGCGTGGTCGTCCACAGGCCGGTTGCCGCGCAGTTGCGTGAAGTAGACGACGACCAGCCGCTCGGCCGGATCCACCCAGAAGGTGGTGTGATAGGCGCCTCCCCAGCCGTAGTCCCCCTCCGATCCGGGCTGGCCCGCCGCGCCGAGGTCGAGGCGGACCTCAAATCCGAGGCCGAAGCCGGCACCGTTGCCGAGCAGATCGCCGACGTGATTTGCGGTCATCAGCGCGACGCTGGCGGGGGACAGGATGCGGGCCTCGCCGAGGTGGCCGCCGTTCAGCATCATCTGGAGGAAGCGGGCGTAGTCGCGCGCGGTGGAGAGGAGGCCGGCGCCGCCGGAGAAGCTCGCGCGGGGACCGTCCACGTACTGGCCCTGGGTGTTCATGCCGGGGCCTTCGGGCGCGCGGCTCAGGTTGCCCGGCCCGTTGTGGCCGTAGACGACCGCCAGCCGGCCGGTCTTGTCGCGCGGCAGGAAGAAGTGGGTGTCGCGCATGTCGAGGGGTTCGAAGAGGCGCGTGGAGAGGAACTCGTCCAGAGTGAGGCCCGAGACTTCCTCCACCAGCGCCCCGAGGATGTCGGTGGCGTAGCCGTACACGAAGCGCGCGCCGGGCTGGGCCTGGAAGGGGAGGACGGCCATGCGATCCACGGTGGCTCGCACGGGTTCGTCCCGGTGGGCGAAGTACCATCCCGTGATGCCGGCCTCGGCCCAGCGGTCGCCGCCGGGCCCGTAGCCGTAGGAGATGCCCGCCGTGTGGGTGAGCAGGTCGCGTATGGTGATCGGGCGCTCGGCCGGCACGATGTCGTAGGCTCCGTCCTCGCCCGGGACCGCCACCGTGGTCTCGGAGTAGGCCGGGAGATGCCTGCCCACGGGGTCCGAGATCAGCAGTGCGCCGTCCTCCTGAAGCATCATCACGGCCACGCTTACGATGGCCTTTGTCTGCGAAGCGATGCGGAAGATCGCGTCGGTCTCGATCCTCTTCCCCCCTTCCACATCGCTGTACCCGACCGCCTCCTCGTAGACGACCGCTCCGTCGCGCAGGACGGCCACCACAGCTCCGGGAAGGCTGCCGTCGGCGACGTAGTCTTCCAGCAGGGCCTCGATGCGCTCCAGCCTCCCGGGGACGAAGCCGGCCTCGGCCGGGGCGAGGCGGGAAAGTTCCTGCGCCGTGGCCGTCGATGGGGCCAGGAGCGCGGCCGATGACAGGACTGCGGCGAAGATGCGGGTCATGGATCTCGCGGGGCTGGAGCAGACTTGGGGGGTAAGCTAGACTTGGCGGCCCCCGATTCACAACGAATCCGCTGCACCCACGGAGACCACCGATGTCGCAAACCGATGCACTCGTCATCCAGCTGAAAACGTCCCACAAGTACATGAAGAGCACGATCTCGATCTTCGAGGAGGACGATGCGGGATTCGCGCCCCAGCCCGAACTCTATACCGTGGCCGGTCACATCGCGCATGCGGCCGACTCGGTGGAGTGGTTTGTCGAGGGCGCTTTCGGCGAGGGCTGGAACCTGGACTTCGACGGGCTGATCGCCGCCGCCCGCGCGGTCGAGACGCTCGCAGATGCAAACGCGTGGCTCGACCGGGCCTTCGAGAAGGCGATCGCGACCTTCGAATCGGCTTCCGACGAAGATCTCGCGGGGACGATTCCCGACGAGAGCATCATGAAGGGCGCGCCGCGGTCCGCCATCGTCGGGCCCATCGTGGATCACACGGCGCACCACCGGGGAGCGCTCACGGTCTACGCGCGGCTCGTGGGCAAGGTGGCGCCGATGCCGTACAGCTGAGTCAGAAGATCATGTGGGCGAAGAGCGCGCAGATCGGCACCGTGATGAGCGTCCGCAGCAGGAAGACCGCGAACAGCTCTGGCAGGCTCACGGGCAGCTTCGACTTGAGCAGGTAGGCGCCCACCTCCGACATGTAGACGAGCTGGGTCACGGCTGCGCAGGCGATCACGAACCGGGTGAGTTCGCTCTCGATCGACTGGCCCAGGATGACGGGCAGAAACTGGTCGGCGAAACCCACGAGGAGCGCCGGCGCGGCCGCCGACGCCTCGGGAAGCCGCAGCAGTTCGGCGAACGGCACGAGCGGATAGGAGAGCCAGTCGAAGATGGGGGTGTGATTGGCGACCGCCAGCGGTGCTGTCCCGATGACCATGACCAGCGGCAGGAGGCCGAACCAGACGTCGAAGGTCGTGCGCAGGCCGTGCCGCGCCAGGGCGGCGGGTCCGGGAGCGCGTGCCGCCCGTTCACCGGCCAGCGACAGGCTCTGGGCGAGCAGGCCGAGCCCGGGTGCGTCTCCCGTTTCGCGTACGGGTCCGGCCGGCGAGTAGCGGTCCTGCTTGCGGGACAGGGGTGGGAGGCGCGGCAAGATCACGGCTGCTGCCAGACCGCTGACGACCACGGCGCCGTAGAGCGGCAGGAAGTGTTCGCCGAGGCCCGCGAAGTCGGTCACGACCTTGGCGAACGCGACCGAAACGACCGAGAAGTTGAGCGCGATGACCAGGGCCTCGCGCTCGGTGTAGTGGCCGCGGTCGTACTGCCCGGTCGTGATCACGAGTCCCACGATCGACGAGCCGAACCACGAGGCCGCACCGTCCACCGCCGCCCTCCCCGGCAGACGGAAGAGCGGGCGGAAGATGCGCCGCGCCATGGTGCCGATGAACTCCATCAGCCCGAAGTCGGTCAGGAAGGGCAGCAGGAACGACGCGAAGACGAAGACGATCGTGATGACCGTCATGAGATCGTTCAGGATCATCCCGCCGGTCTCCCCGGAGGTGATCCACGCGGGGCCGGTGCCGAGGAGGATCATGCACGCCACGACAGCCCCGACCGCGCGCACGGCCACCGAAGCCCGCGAAACGGCGAAGATCGCGGCGATTCCCTTCGCGTCCCGCGACCATGCGGGCCGGGCCAGCGCCGCGTACAGCGACAGCAGCGCGGAGACGCACACGATGACCACCGTGATCGCGGGCAGCGAGTCGCCGAGCAGCCCGCTGGCCCAGTCGGTGAGGATGCCCAGTCCGATGTTGAAGCCGTCGGCGGTGGGGTAGGGCGCAAGGAACATCGCCACGCCCACCAGCGATGCCAGGACGAATCGCAGGGCTTTCATGGGCGTGCAAGGTACGGGGCGGATCGGGGGTTGCCAACGGGCCGCTCGGAGACGGTGCCCGGAGACCGGTGGACTTCGAGCCGCGCCTCGCCCTGGAGGTGCCGAGAACCTTCCGCAGCCAGAATGTCAACAGAAGTTTACATAATGACAAGCATGGTTTACATCCACCGCCATCGTCGCCCGACTCGCCAGTTCACCCGAATCATGCGAGCTTTCCAGGCTGGGAGGCGGACGGGGACAGGGGATCTGACACTGAAGGAAATGGAGCCCGATCGAGTGATCTCTCTCGCGGGAAAGACCGCCATCGTGACCGGCGCGGCCAGGGGGATCGGGGCCGCCTGCGCACGGGCCTTCGCCGAGCACGGGGCGAACGTGGTGCTGGGCGATATCCTTGCGGAGGAGTGCGCCGAAACGGCCGGGAGCATTGCCGCCGACACCGGTGCGGCCACCCTGTCCGTGCGCTCCGACGTGAGCGACCCGGACGACTGCGCGGCCCTGCTCGCCGCTTGCACCGACCGCTTCGGCGGCTGCGACATCCTCCTCAACAACGCCGGCGTCATCGTGCCGGGCTCGATCCTCGACGCCTCCATCGAGGACTTCGACCGGGTGCTCGCGATCAACCTGCGCGGCACCTTCCTCCTCAGCCGGCTGGTCGCGCGCCACATGGTCGAGCGCGGCACGAAGGGCGCGATCATCAACATGTCCTCGACCAACGCGGTCGTGGCGATTCCCGACCAGTTGCCGTACGCGGCGTCCAAGGGCGGCGTGGCGCAGATGACCCGGGCGATGGCGATGGCCCTGGCGCCCCACGACATCCGCGTCAACGCGATCGGGCCGGGCACCATCCTGACCGACATGCTGAAGGTCGTCATCGCGGACGACGAGGCCCGGCGCACGATCCTGTCGCGCACACCGATGGGCCGGATCGGCGATGCCTCCGAAGTGGCGAGCGTCGCCGTGTTCCTGGCCTCGGACTACGCGTCGTATCTGACCGGCGACACCATCTTCCCGGATGGAGGCAGATTGTCCCTCAACTACACCGTACCGCTGCGCGAAGATGACTGACGGCGGCCGCACGGAGGGCGTGAAAATGGCCGAAGGCACCCGTACGGAGCATGAAGTTGGCTGACGGCGGCCGCAGGGAGCAGGCCGGAGCCGACGGCGCCCGCTTGGCCGTCGACATCGGCGGCACCTTCACCGACGTGGCCCTCGAGGCCAACGGCCGCCTGGTCACCACCAAAGTCCTCACCACCCACGCCGCCCCCGAGCACGGGGTCCTCGACGCGGTGCACAAGGTGCTGGAGATGGCGTCGGTCCCGCCCTCGGCCGTCCGCCTGGTCATTCACGGCACCACCCTGGCCACCAACGCCATCATCGAGCGCAAGGGGGCGCGCACGGCGCTCATCGTCACCGAGGGGCACCGGGACGCCCTCGAAATGGCGCAGGAGAACCGCTTCGAGCAGTACGACATCGGCGTCGACCGCCCCCCGCCCCTCGTCCCCCGCCACCTCCGCCTCCCGGTAACCGAGCGGATGGACCGCAACGGCCGCGTCCTCATCCCGCTCGACGAAGAGTCCGTGCGCGCCGCTCTGCCTGCTCTCGACGAGCACGGCGTCGAAGCCGTCGCCGTGTGCCTCATCCACGGCTACGCCAACCCGGCCCACGAGCGGCGCATCGCCGCGATCCTGGCCGCCGAGCGCCCGCACCTGTCCGTCACCCTCGCGTCAGACGTCTGCCCCGAGATCCGCGAGTACGAGCGCAGCTCCACGGCGTGCGCCAACGCCTACGTCCAGCCCCGCATGGCCCGCTACCTGACCGGTCTGGCCGCCTCGCTGCGCGAATCGGGCCTCGCCTGCCCCTTCCTCCTCATGACCAGCGGCGGCGGCCTCACCACCCTGGAGACCGCCGTTGCCGCACCCGTGCGCCTGGTCGAATCCGGCCCCGCCGGCGGCGCCATCCTGGCCAGCCACCTCGCGCGCGAACTCGCCCTGGGCGATGTCCTTTCCTTCGACATGGGGGGCACCACCGCCAAGCTGTGCGTGATCGACGGCGGCGAGCCGCTCCACTCCCGCACCTTCGAGGTGGCCCGCAGCTACCGCTTCAAGCAGGGCAGCGGCCTGCCCGTTCGCATCCCCGTGATCGAGATGGTGGAGATCGGGGCGGGGGGCGGCTCCATCGCGGGGGTGGACGACCTCGACCGCATTCACGTCGGTCCCGAGAGCGCCGGGTCGGAGCCGGGACCGGCGGCCTACGGGCGGGGTGGGGAAGAGCCGACCGTCACCGACGCGGACGTGGTGCTGGGGCGCATCGATCCCGACCTCTTCGCGGGGGGGGCGATCGGGCTCGACCGGGGCCGCGCCGAGGCCGCCATCGGGTCCCGGGTGGGCGGCAGGCTGGGACTCGACGGGGCGGTGGCCGCGCTGGGGGTCAGCGAGATGGTGGACGAGAACATGTCCAACGCCGCGCGCACCCACGCGATCGAGTGGGGGAAGGGGCTGGGTGGGCGCACCGTGGTGGCCTTCGGGGGATCGGCGCCGATTCACGCGGCCCGTCTCGCCGACAAGCTCGAGCTGGACCGCTTCGTCGTGCCGGGGGACGCGGGGGTGGGCTCGGCGGTGGGGTTCCTCCTGGCGCCGATCTCGTACGAGGTCGTGCAGAGCCGCTACATGCGCCTCTCCGCCTTCGATCCCGCCCTGGTGCGCGGGGTGCTCGCCGCGATGAGGGCGGAGGCGGCAGCCGTCGTCGCGAGCGGCGCCCCCGGTGCCGCCACAACCGAGCGCGCCCACGCCTACATGCGCTACGTGGGGCAGGGCCACGAGATCGGCGTCGAGCTGCCCGAAGCCGTGGTGCGCGGCGGCGAGAACGCGGAGGCCGGGTTGCGGGAGGCCTTCGACCGCGGCTACGAAGCCGTGTACGGACGCACCATTCCCGGGCTCGACATCGAGGTCCTGAGCTGGACGCTGGTCATCTCCGCGTCCGCTCACGGGCACGGAGGCCAGGCGCCGCAGCCGCAGCCGCGTGAGGCGGTCGCCCTCTCTCCCTCCACCAACGGTCCTGCACCCGATCCCTCGAAGTGGACCGACCTCTTCGCAGGCGCGGATGAGGGGGTTGTAAGGGCGGCCGTCCACTTGCGGCCCGATCTGGGCGAAGGCGCGGCGGTTTTGGGCCCCGCGCTGATCGCCGAGGCTCAGACCACCACGGTCGTTCCGGCGGGCTGGGAGGCGCGGGTGCTGCCTGGCGGACACCTCCTGGTCCAGCGGCGCGCCCGCCAGACCGCGCGGACCGGCTTCTCCGCCCTGGAAGACCAGATCATGTGGAGCCGGCTGCTGTCGGTGGTGGAGGAGCAGGCACGGACGCTGGTGCGCACCGCGTTTTCGACCCCGGTGCGGGAGGCGGGCGACCTTTCCGCCGGCGTCTTCGACCTGAAGGGGCGCATGCTGGCGCAGGCCGTCACGGGAACGCCCGGGCACGTCAACGCCATGGCGGCCTCGGTGGGGTGTTTCCTGCGCGACCACCCGGCCGACACCCTGCGCGAGGGCGACGTGCTTGTCACCAACGACCCCTGGGAGGGCACCGGCCACCTCAACGACTTCACCGTCGTCACGCCGGCGTTTCTGCACGGCCGCCTCGTCGCGCTCTTCGCGGCCACCAGCCACATCGCCGACGTCGGCGGACTCGGCTTCGGCGCCGACGCCAACCAGGTCTTCGAAGAGGGCATCCGCATCCCGATCGGCTACCTGATGCGGGCCGGCGAGGTGGACGCGACGCTGATGCGGATGGTGCGGGCCAATGTGCGCGAGCCCGATGTGGCGCAGGGCGACCTGTACTCGCTGGCCGCGTGCAACGAGACCGGCTGCGAGCGCCTCGCGGCCATGATGACCGAGTTCGGGCTCGATTCCCTCGACGACCTGGCCGAAAAGATCATTTCGGCCTCGCGACGCGCCATGCTGGAGCGGATCCGTGCGCTCCGCCCCGGCACCTACCGCGACCGCATGACCATCGACGGCTACGACCAGGACCTGGAACTGGTGTGCACCCTCGAGGTCTCGGCGGACGGCATCCGCATCGACTGGGACGGCACCTCGCCGCAGTCGCCGTACGGGATCAACGTGCCGGTGACGTACACGCGCGCGTACGCGTCGTTCGGCGTGCGCTGCGTGGTGGGCTCCGAGGTGCCCAACAACGCGGGGTCGCTGAGCGCGATCGACGTCACCGCGCCCGAGGGCTGCCTGCTGAACGCGCCGCCGCCGGCCGCCGTCTCGGCCCGCCACTCGGTCGGCCAGATGCTGCCCGACGTGGTTCTCGGGGCGCTTGGTCAGGCGATGCCGGCCGGGTCGGTGCCCGCCGAGGGCGCGTCCTGCCTGTGGAACCCGGTGATCATGGGCGGGCCGGGGCTGGCGGGTTCCTACGGCTACGGCGATGCCGAGCCGTTCGTGGTGAACCCGTTCCACACCGGCGGTACCGGCGCGCGCCCGGGCAAGGACGGACTCTCGGCGACGGCCTTCCCCTCGGGCGTCCGCAGCACGCCGATCGAGATCACCGAGACCGTCGCGCCGCTGATCTTCTGGCGGAAGGAGTACATCCCGGATTCGGGCGGCCCGGGCGAGTACCGGGGCGGTCTGGGCCAGGTGATGGAGATCTCGCATGCGCAGGGCGCCGCCTTCGCGGTGTCCAAGATGTTCGAGCGCGTGCGCAACGCCGCGCGGGGCCGGGACGGGGGTGGGGCGGGTGCGCCAGGCCGGGTCACGGTGCCGGGCGTGGGCGAGCTGCGAGTTAAGGGGCGCGAAGTGGTGCCGCCGGCGCGCCGGATCGTGCTGGAGACGCCTGGGGGCGGCGGCCTCGGGGATCCGCGCAGCCGTTGCGCCGACAAGATCCGCGAGGATGTGCTCGACGGGCTGGTGAGTCCGGAGGCCGCCGCGCGGGACTACGGGGGAGGGAACGACGACGCGGGTGAAGGCGGGGCGCGGTGAGCCGCCCTTCGCGGCCGGCTGCGCTGGCGCTCCTCGCGGCTGCCGCCGTCCAGGCCGCCTGCCAGGGCGATCCGGCACCGACCGAGCCTCCCCCGCCGGTCGACGACGCCATCCGCAGGATCGGCGGCGAGCGCCCCGCCACCATCATCCGCCCGCAGGACTACGTCGAGGGCACGCCCGTCCCGATCGTGATGGCCCTCCACGGATTCACGAGCAATGCCGGCGACACGAACAGCTACTTCGGCCTCTCCCGGTGGATCGACACGCACCAGGTCGCCCTCATCCTCCCCAACGGCACCCGGAACCCCGACGGAATCAGCTTCTGGAACGCCACCGACTTCTGCTGCGACGGCTACCGCACCGGAGTCGACGACGTGGGATACCTCAACAGCCTCGTCGACGAGGCGGGCGAGCACGTCACCCCGGATGGCGTCTACCTCGTCGGCCTCTCCAACGGCGCGTTCATGTCCTACCGGATGGCCTGCGAGTCGATGCCCGGCCTGCGGGCGATCGTCCCCGTCGCCGGCACGTCGTTCGACGATCCCGAGGTTTGCGAAGGGGCCAACCCCGTTTCCGTCCTTCACATCCACGGCACCAACGACAACATCATCCGCTACGGCGGCGGCGGTCCGGCCGATGGCCCGCGCTACCCCGGAGCCCGCGAGACGGTGCGGCGCTGGGCCGCGCGCGCCGGCTGCGACCTCGATGCCTCGGAGTCCCTGTCACGCATCGACCTGGACCTGACGGTGCCGGACGCCGAAACCACGCGCCGGCTCTACAGCGCCGGCTGCGCGGACGGGATCAGGGTCGAACTCTGGACCGTGCAGGCGGGCGGCCACGTGCCCGCGTTCAATCCCGACGATATCGGGCGCCGGATCATCGACTGGATTCTGGAATAGGCCGCGGCTCGGTCAAGCGACTGGCTGGTTGCACAGTTTCAATTGGACGGCGATTGACTTTCAATTGGACGCCATTACCCCCCCGGACACTCCGGATACATCACCAGCGACTCCAGATCCTCCTTGATCGCCTCGTAGACGCTCTCGGGCTCCACGGGGTTCTCGTTCTCGACCCACGCGCCGCAGCGCGCTCCGCCGGACATCTCCCCCTGGTAGCGGACCCGGCCGCTCTCGTGGAAGACCGTGAGCTCGCCCTCCCACGTCCCGTCGCGCATGGCGGCCTCGAGCTGCGGACCGCCATCGTCGCCGGCGAAGTTGCGGAAGACCCGTCCAGAGAACGGAAGCATCGTCTCGGGATCGAGGTAGGTGCTGTCCTGGACGACGAGTTCGGTGAGCTCCCGAGTGGGCCCCTGGCAGCCGCCGAGGGCCAGCAGCACCAGCGCAACCGGCCACCCGCGACGGACGAGCGGGGCCGCCCGCCACACCCGCACGCCCGCCCTTGAAAGCCGCGCCGCCATCCTTACAGATTCCTCCATGGCCATTAACCTAGCTGATGACGCCGTCCACGCACTCAACCGCGCCGCTGCCGTGGCCGCGCGGGAAGGCGGCGAATCGATCGCACCGCGGCACATCCTGGCGGGCGTCCTCTCCCAGCGTGACCCCGCGCTCCTGGACGCCCTCGCCGAACTCGGCCTCGACCTGGAGGCGCTTCCCGAGCCGCTGCGCGACGCCCCCGAAACCTACGGGGGGCACCTTCCCTTCACCCCGGCCGGCCACGAGGTGCTGGCGGCGGCCATCGAAGCCAGTTCCGCCAAGGGCGACGACGCGACCGGCAGTTCGCACCTCCTCTTGGGCGTCGCAAAAGCCGGCGACGATGAGACGCGCGCGGTGCTGGAGGAGTGGGGGATGGAAGAGGACGCCCTCGCGGCTGCCCTGACCGCCGAGCCTCCGGACGAAGACGACTCGGGATCGGCCACCACCGCCGTTGTCACGGCTCTGCTCATCGCGCTCGCCCTGTCCTGCACCCCGGACGCGGGGTCCGGCGACCCGTCCGCGGACGCGCTCGACCCTGCCACGGCCGCCACCGCCACTGCCCCCGACCCCTTCGCGGCCACCCCCGCCGACGGCCCGCCCCCCAGGATCCGCCCCGTCCCCGACGACTACGTCCCCACCGCCGCGGGCGCCCCTTCAACCGACATCTGGGTCGGACGCCTCGATCGCGGCACCGACGGCTCGCTCTCGGTCTCCGGCCTCGTCAACGCCACCGACCGAGACGGCTACGACAACCAGCCCGCCTTCGACCCGTCCGGAGCGGCCCTGTACTACACTGCGGCCCTCGACGCCACCCAGACCGAGACCTTCCGCTACGATGTCGCCAGCGGCGCGGTCGAGCAGGTCACCCGCACCCCCGGCGCCAGCGAGTTCTCCCCCACCTTCATCCCCGGCCAGGACGCCTTCTCGGCGATCCACGAGACGCGCGGCCTGCAGTACCTGTGGCGTTACGGGAGCGACGGCGCCGAGATGGGCGCCATCTTCGCGACCGTCGAGCCGGTGGGCTACCACGCCTGGGCCGACGAGCGCACGACCGCGATGTTCGTGCTCGGCGATCCCCCCACGCTGCAGGTCGGCGACGCGCTCTCGGGCGAGGTGCGCACCGTGGCCGAGAACCCCGGCCGTTCCATCCACCGGATCCCCGGCACGGCGTCGATTTCCTTCATGCGCAAGGTGTCGGACGAGGAGTGGTGGATCGAGCGCCTGGACCCGGCGACCGGAGCGAGCGAGCGCATCGCGCAGACGCTGCCCGGCCGCGAGGACTACGCCTGGACGCCCGCGGGCGAGATCCTGATGGGTGACGGCGCGGCGCTCTTCGCCTGGACCGCCAGGGCGGGGTGGGGTCAGGTGGCGGAGCTCGGTGACGCGGCCGGCGACATCTCGCGGCTCGCCGTCAGCGCCGACGGGTCGCACATTGCGGTGGTGAGAAACCGATGACGGACCGCCAACGTACAATGATCAGGCCCTGACGGGCCGCTGCCGCCAATGGAATGCCACATGACCGTCACGTGCCGCGAAGCGGGCACCCGATGACCGACCGCCGCCGCCAATTCCGAATCCTGTCGATCTATTGCCTGATCGGCGGGATCGTCCTTGCGGCCGTTGTCTATTCCGGTGTCCTTTTTCCAGTGACGGTCTGGGCCGTCGTCGGCGCGTTCCTGCTCGGGGCGTGGATCGGGTTCGCCCTCTACCGCCTCAGGTCCGATTCACTGATCTAGCAAGGGAGATGGAGAGATCATGATCGAGTTCGTGAACTGGTATTTGACCTCACTCGCCGAGTTCTGGAGCACAGCGATCAGGATCGGGCTGCCCCAACTCCTTCTCGTGATCCTGCTGATTTGCTGGATCAGGCGCAGAAGGTGCGGCAAACCGGTGGGCAAATCCTGCTGCTGGATGTGGTCCTGCGGCAGCGGTTCGGATGACAGCGATTCCGGCGGTTGCCAGGTGCCGCCGTGCGGCTGCATCTGCGGGCGCTGCGGGTACCAGGCTGAAGCCGCCGAGGGCGGAGACGAGGACGGCGACTCCTGATTTGAGGATCTGCCCGGCCGTCTGGGTAGCTGGAGTCCGTGGACAGAATCCTCCCGGCATTCGACCGGCGGTGCATCCGGGCTGGATCGCGTCGCTCTGCGTTCTCGCGTCCGGGATCCTCGCCACTGGGATCCCTGCGGCCGCGCAGGAGTCGACCGTGCGCGCCGTGCGCACCGTGCAGCCACCCACCATCGACGGCGTCCTCGACGAGCCCTTCTGGCAGGCGATCGAGCCCGTCACCGACTTTCGCCAGCGCGTGCCCGTCGATGGCGCGCCCTCGTCCGAACTCACCGAGCTGAGGGTCGCCTTCGACGACAACAACATCTACTTCGGGGTCGTTTTGCACGACTCCGACCCGTCCGGGATCCGGCGGAGCATCCTGCACCGCGAGGGACGGATCGACCAGGACGACAACATCCGCATCGGCCTCGACACGTATCACGACCGGCGCAACGCGTACATCTTCGAGATCAATCCCTTCGGCACCCAGGGCGACGCGCTGATCTCCGACGAGTCGATGACCCTGTCGGACTGGTGGTGGGAGGGCGTCTACGAGAGCCAGGCGCGGATTACCGACGACGGCTGGGTGGTCGAGGCCGCCGTCCCCTTCACGACCATCCGCTTCGCGGACGCGGAGGCGCCGGAGATGGGGATCCTCATGGAGCGCACCATCCGTCGCAAGAACGAGATGGTGTACTTCCCGCACATCGGCCAGGAGTTCAGCCGCGCGCTCAGCCAGGTGTCGCAGTACGCGACCCTGACCGGGCTCGAGGGGCTGCGCCGCGGACGCTACATGGAGGTGAAGCCCTTCGCGATCACGGGGCGCTCGGTCACGGGGCAGCGGGGCGAGATCGACGGCCGGACCGATACGCAGAACGACCTTGGCCTCGACTTCAAGTACTCGATCACCTCCAACCTGACGCTCGACGCGACCCTCAACCCCGACTTCGCACAGGTCGAGGCCGACAACGTCCAGATCAACCTGACCCGGTTCAGCCTCTTCTTCGAGGAGAAGCGGGAGTTCTTCCTGGAGCGCGCAGGACTCTTCGACTTCGGTGATCCGCAGGAGACGCAGGTCTTCTTCAGCCGGCGGATCGGCATCACCAACGACATCGCCGGGGGCGCGCGGCTGACCGGCCAGGCCGGCCCGTTTTCGGTGGGCGCCCTGAGCCTCTTCACGGACGACGCGCGGGACCCCCAGGGCCGGTTGATCGCAGGTGGCCTCAATTCGGTGCTGCGACTGCGCGCCGATCCGTTTCCCCGGACGACCGTGGGCGGGATCTTCACGTCGCTGAACACGGACGACGGCGGCAACCGGGTGGTTGGCGGCGACATGCAGTACCGCTTCGGGGGATCGACGGTGCGGGGATGGGTGGCCCGGTCGTCCGAGAGCGACGCGTCCGACGGCGGTGCCACCGCCGGCACCTTCGAGGTCGATCTGCGCAACGACCTGCTCTCGGCCGGAGGCAGCTTCGCCCAGGTGCCCAACGGATTCAACCCGGCGCTCGGCTTCGTCCGTCGCCGCGACACTCGCACCCGTTCGGGCTCCTTCGCCGCATTCCCCCGGTTCGAGCAGAGCGACTGGGCGCGTCAGCTGATCACGGCTGTGAGCGCCGACCACATCGCCGGAATGGACGGAAAGAAGCAGAGCACCTTTCTCCTGTCACACAACATGCTGACCCTTGAGAGCGGCCACCGCATGATGCTGAACATCACGCGCCGCGGTGAAGTGCTTCGTGCGCCGGTGCGGATTCAGGGACGCGAGCTGGCTCCGGGCGACTACGTGTTCAGCGGAGCGCAGATTCGCTTCGATACCGACACGAGTCGCCGTTTTTCGGCCCGGGGCGGCCTTTCGCGCGGCGGATTCTGGGGAGGCACTGGCACCGAGGTGACCATCGGCGGGATGTGGAAGACGGGACCCTACCTCACCATCAGCGGCGACTACACCCGCAACGACATCAGCCTTCCCGTCGAGGACGGCGATTTCACCACCAGCCTGCTCAGCATGACCGTCCTGGCCGCGGTCAGCCGGTCGCTCTTCGCCAACGCGCTCATCCAGTACGACGACGTGTCGACCGAGGTCCAGGCAAACGTGCGCATCAACTGGATCCACACCCCCGGCAGCGACCTTTTCGTGGTCTTCGACTCGGGGTACCTGACGGGCGATCTGCTGGACCCGAGGACGGAGCGCTGGCAGCGGCGCACGGGGGTGGTGAAGCTGACGTATATGAAGGCGTTCTGAGGGGGGTGTACCTGATGGACGACGAACTCAGTCCCAACGCCCAGGCGATCCTTCTCCTCACGGCACCGCTTCTTGTGGGCAGATCCCCGACTTCGGTGAAGCCCCTGCCCCTCGGTGCCTACAACAGCCTGGCGCAGCACCTTCACGACACAGACATGCAGCCCGCGGATCTTCTTGATTCCGACGGCCTGAGGGAGCTCGATAACGCGTGGTCCGCGTTAAGGACCAGGCGAACCCTGGAAGATGTTCATCGACTTCTTGGACGGGGTTTTCTTCTGGCGCATGCGCTGGAGCGTTGGGGCGCACGTGCGATCTGGGTGGTCACGACGGCCGATGACGATTATCCCAGTCGCCTAAAGAGGAAGATGAAGGCAAAGGCGCCACCGGTACTGTACGGTTGCGGCGAACGGGACGGCCTGGACGACGGCGGGCTGGCGGTCGTGGGCTCCAGAAAGGTGAACGACGAGCTCATCGAGTACACGGAGCGTGTCGGACGCCTCGCTGCTGAGGCGGGTGTGCCGATCGTGTCGGGCGGGGCCCGTGGCGTCGATCAGGCCGCGATGCGCGGATCCCTGAAGGAGGGTGGCCGCGCGGTCGGCGTATTGGGGAATGGCCTGGAGCGTGCGGCAGCTGCACCGAGGAAACCGGGAGCCCCTGATGGACGGGCGTCTGGTGATGGTCTCCTCCTTCGATCCCGCGGTCCGGTTCCGCGGTTGGCAGGCGATGGAACGCAACAAGCAGATCTATGCGCTGGCCGACGCGGCGCTGGTTGTGAAATCGGATCATCGGCATGGAGGCACCTGGGCGGGGGCGACCGAGCAGTTGACCAAACTCCGCTACGTGCCGGTGTATGTCCGGCGTCCCGAAGAACCGTGCGCTGGGCTTGACGGTCTGATCGAGCGGGATGCCCGCCCTTGGCCGGAGCCGAAGGATCCGTCTGACCTCCAGGCGCTCCTGTTCGACGATGAAACAAGGGTTACTACGCTCAGCGGGCCGACTGACGGGTTGCCGCTCTTCGCTTCCGAGCGCGAGGCTGGCTCGAAGGCAGCCACGGTAGAGGTGCCCGCCTAAAGCGAGCCAAGACGAATCATGCGCCACCGCCACCTCAATCACAGTCGTCTGACGCTTGCCGCGATTGACGACATCATCTCTCGCGGTCAGTGGCGGCACTGGGCTGAGCTTCGCCGAGCCGCCCGGCGAGATCCATCGATCCTGGACAAGATCGAACGGATTTGCGTCCAGTATGTCCAGGATCCGCGCGCGCAGCGGTATCACTTCTGGATGCGGTATGCCAAAGAAACCCGAGCACCTTCCTGATTGGGAACAACTATTGTCGTCAGCCGCGCACCTCCAGGCGATCCATCATGTGCTCACGGATCTCTCGGCGAATCCGATCTCTCCGGGTACCGGGACCTGGCGGCCCAATGGAGAGATGGGAACAAGGTGAAGTCGGCCTGCGGACGCGTTGCGGTAGAGATCTTCGACCACGTTTGCGACGCGACCTGAAGCAGCCTCGCCCGCATTCTTGACAGGGGCGCGGGCCAGTCAGCACTTTGTTCGATAGCCGAACAAAGTAGTCGGGCCGCGCCGGAGGAAGGACGCTGTGATGATTTCGATACGCGACCAGATCGCCCGACTCGTGGCGTCGTGGGCGCCCACGGTCCTCACCCTGGCGGCGGTACCGGTCGTCCCGGCCGCTTCCCCCGCCGCTGCCCAGGACGCAGCTCAACCCCACATGCCCGTAGTCGAACTCGTGTCCGACGACTCCGGGACGCGGCTGCGGGTCGATGGCGCGGACATGATGGTGCAGGGGGTCAACTGGGACTACTTCCCGATCGGCACGACCTACAACTACAGCTTCTGGACCGAGCCGGAGCACATCATCGAGGCGGCCCTGGAGCGCGAGATGTCGCTCCTCCGGGCCATGGGCGGCAACGCGGTTCGCGTGTACGTGGGGATCACGCCGAAGTGGGTGCGGCACATCTACGAGCGCTACGGCATCTACACGATCCTGAACCACGCGCTCGGCCGCTACGGGGTGACGGTGGACGGCGTCTACAGCGCCGACACCGACTACTCGGACCCGCAGGCACGCGCCCAGCTGACGGCCGAAGTCGAGGAGATGGTCGACGACTTCAATGACACCCCCGGCCTCCTGATGTGGCTCCTGGGCAACGAGAACAACTACGGGCTGGTCTGGAGTTCGCCTGAAACCGAGGATCTGCCCACGGAAGAAGCCAACACGGTTCGCGCGCGCTACATGTATTCGCTCTTCGGCGACGTGACCCGGCGCATCAAGGAGATGGACCCGACGCGTCCGGTCGCGATGGCGAACGGCGACCTCCAATACATCGAGATCATCGCCGAGGAAGTCCCCGAACTGGACATCTTCGGCACGAACGTCTACCGGGGCATCTCCTTCGGCGAACTCTTCCAGGAGGTGCGCGACGAACTCGACCGTCCCGTGATGTTCACCGAGTTCGGCGCCGACGTGTGGGATGCGAGGAACATGCGCGAGGACCAGGTCACCCAGGCCAGGTACCTGATCGGGCAGTGGCGCGAGATCTACGAGCAGTCGGCGGGGAAGGGCCTGGTCGGCAACTCGATCGGCGGCTTCACCTTCCAGTGGTCGGACGGGTGGTGGAAGTTCGGCCAGGAGGACCGGCTGGACATTCAGGATACCGACGCCTCGTGGGCGAACGCGGGCTATCCCGAGGATTTCGTCGAGGGCGACAACAACATGAACGAGGAGTGGTGGGGGATCGTGGCCAAGGGACCCGCGGACCACGACAACCTCTACGAGCTCTACCCCAGGGCCGCCTTCTACGCCCTGCAGCAGGCGTACACCCTCGATCCCTACGCTCCCGACACCGATCTCGCGGCCATCCGCGACCATTTCGCCTCGATCGCGCCGTCCAGCGTCGGATTGCAGGCCCTGGGCGACCGCGCGGCGCTGTTGGCCGCTGCCCGCGACAGGGTCCACCTGAGTGGCGTGCGCGTCGAGCTCGAGACCTACAGCACCGGCGGCAGCCTGGTGAGCACGCCGGAAGAGCCGCCCGAACGGAACCGCTCCTATCCCAGCCACCGCGGCTTCGACAGGATGCAGTCGTTCTACGCGGACCTGACCGCCCGGCCCACGCAGAACATGATCGCGAACGTTTCGTTCAACGTGCTCGGCGATGTCCCGCAGAACCCCATCGACGAGATCTTCTACGAGAACCGGGGGCGGCCGCGGACCGTCAGGACGGACGGCGGCGAGACCCTGCCGCTGCAGGACATCGAGCGCCTGAAGGTGTACAACGCTACCGCCACCTGGGACGACCGATGGTTCCGGCTGGATGGATTCTACCGCAGCGGCCACTACCACTGGAGCTACGAGGGCGATTTCTTCGGGCTGTATCGCGAGGCCAACTACGGGCCCAACATCGACATCTACAACGGGCTGGCTCCCGTGGGGATGGAGATCTCCGGGAAGCGGTCGCTGAGCGGGTGGAAGGTGGCGGTCGGCCCCGAGTTGTGGTGGGGGGCCAACCCGGCGGTGCTGGCCAAGGTCCAGCGGCGGGTGGGGCCGTTCGAGACCACGGCCGTCTACCAGGAAGACCTGGCGGCGGCGGGGAAGGCCAACACCTCGTTCGCGATCCCGCTGCCGCCAACCCGGAAGGCCACCCTTCACATGGCGGCGACGCGAGGGGACATGGTCCTGGAGGCGGGCGGGATCTGGTCCGGGAGCACCAAGGCGGGCCAGCCGTTCCAGGTCGTGGACGGATCACCCGGCAGCTACCGGGTGCTGCAGGACGAAATCAGGGGGACGGACGCCTTCGGCGCGAAGGCCAGGATCACCCTCACCAGAGGACGCCTGCTCTGGTACCTGCAGGCGGCGGCGATGGGCCTGGTGGCCGACGGCGGATCCGACCAGACGCAGACCTTCACAGGCTGGACGCTGAAGGACACCGGCCACGGCAACCAGCGCAACGTGATCACCGGACTCGCGGTCACGTCGGGCAACTGGCAGATCGCGCCCAACTTCCTCTGGCGGAAGCCTCTCGTGGGACCGGTTCCGAGCGATGCTCCGGCGCCGGGGCGTCCCCGCAACATCCTCGACGATCCCTTCGCGGTGCGCGGAAACCGCGAGACCCGCGCCGCCGAGATCCTCTTCACCTACGACCCGACCCCTGCCACCTGGATGTACAACTGGGACAGCGACGTGCGCGAAGACGCGCGCTTCGCGGCCTCGTTCGGGTTCGTCTACTACAGCTTCCAGACCACACAGGACGCCGGCATCGGGATCTTCGCGGACGGGCGCTCCACCTTCGCGTTTCCCGGAGCGCCGCCGCCCCGCGATCTCTGGGAGGCCAAGGCACGGCTCGTCGCGAAACGGTCGCCCGCGAACGGGATCGTCGCCAACATCTACGCAGGTAAAGGCGAGCCGAACGGCGAAGACGCACGCGAGATCAACCGGGCCGGCCTCGACCTCCGCCTGATCGCCGGCTCGCTGAAGCTCGAAACCATGGCACGCGTCAACGACTGGGGTCCCTACGACTATCACCGGGACTTCAACCTCACCTTCCCGCTGCAGCTGATGGGCGACATTTCGTATGCCCTCGGGGCTCCGGAGTGGTTCGACCTGCCCCAGACCCGCTTCGGCGTGCGGGCTGCCGTGCGAACCCTGAACGAGTACTCGCCGCGATACTGTCCGGCACGCACACCCGACGATTTCGGACGAATGGAATGCAACCCCGGTATCGGCGGGGATCCCGGCCGCGAGTGGGAGATCCGCACCTACCTGCACGTCGGGATGTAGGGGCGCTCCCGACCCGTGACGACCTCCAGGCGGAATCCAGGCGCGGGGACCGGCTTGTGACCGGTTTCACAAACTCCCTGGTCACAATCCGCGCCGGTGGCGAACGTGCGACCGAGGAACGCGTCCGGTCCCTGCTCGGTCGCATGAACCTCGCACAGAAGATCGGGCAGATGACCCAGCCCGAGCGCCTGCACATCAGCCCCGCCGAGGTCAGGGAGTACCACATCGGTTCGGTGCTGAGCGGCGGAGGTTCGTCGCCCGGCGACAACCGCCCGGCCGACTGGGTGGCGATGAACGACGCCTACTGGGCGGCTTCGATGGATGAGGACGGCCGCCACCTCGCGATCCCGCTCCTATACGGCGTCGACGCGATCCACGGCAACGGGAACGTTCTGGGCGCGACCGTCTTTCCCCACAACATCGGACTGGGCGCAATGCGGGATCCCGACCTGATCGAACGGATCGGGCGGGTGACGGCTCGCGAAGTGCTGGCGACCGGGGTCGACTGGACCTTCGCGCCCACGCTGGCCGTAGCACGTGACCCGCGATGGGGGCGCACCTACGAGAGCTACTCGGAGGATCCCGAGATCGTGGCCCGCTACGCGGGACGAATGGTGAGGGGGTTGCAGGACGGCGGCATCGTGGGCTGCGCGAAGCACTGGGTTGGTGACGGCGGCACGGAGGCCGGGGTGGACCAGGGCGACACGGTTGTCGCCGAACGGGAACTGCGCCGCGTGCACATGGCGCCGTATCCGGTCGCCATCGAGGCCGGGGTGCACACGGTCATGGTGTCGCTGAGCGCTTGGAACGGGGAGAAGTGCCATGCGCACCGCTACCTGATCCAGGACGTGCTCAAGGGGCAGATGGCGTTCCGGGGCTTCGTGCTGTCGGACTGGAACGGCGTCGAGCCTCTGGCTGAGGAGTACGCCGAAGCGGTCGCGATGGCCGTCAACGCCGGCATCGACATGTTCATGGTGCCCGAGTCGTGGCGGGAGTTCATCGCCGGGCTGAGCGATTGCGTCGAGCGTGGCGCCGTGACGACGGATCGGATCGACGATGCGGTCGCGCGGATCCTGCGCGTCAAGTACGCGTGCGGCCTCTTCGACCGGCCACGGCCTTGGGCCCGGCGAGGATCAATGGACAGCAGCTTCGGATCGCGCGAGCATCGTGAGGTGGCGCGCGAGGCGGTGCGCAAGTCGCTGGTGCTCCTCAAGAACGAGGACGGAGTGCTGCCGCTGGACAGGAGTGCGCGGATTCTGGTCACGGGACGAAATGCGCACGACCGGGGGAGCCAGTGCGGCGGGTTCACCATCGAGTGGCAGGGTGTATCGGGCAACGACCGCATCGAGGGCGGGTCGTCCGTGTGGGAGGGAATTCGCGCCGTAGCGCCCCAGGCGGTGCTTTGCGACGAGGGCGGTGCCGGGGTGCGGACAGAGGACTTCGACGCTGCCGTCGTGGTGATTGGCGAACGCCCCTATGCGGAGGGACTCGGTGACATCCGCGAGCCGAGTCCGGTTCGACCAGGAACGAACCATCTGCCCCCCGGTTCCGGGATCCTCCAGCCGTATGGCAACACGCTCGATCTCACGTCGCTGCACCCCGGGGACCTGCGTACCATTCGACGGCTGGCCGCACGCGGGATTCCCGTGGTGACGGTGCTGATCTCCGGGCGGCCTCTGGTCGTGAATGACGAACTGACCGGGTCGAGCGCATTTGTGGCGGCGTGGCTGCCGGGCTCCGAAGGGGCCGGCGTGGCCGACCTGCTCTTCGGGGACCAGGACTTCGTGGGGCGGCTGTCGATGTCCTGGCCGGTGGCTACGCCGACTGGCGGCGCGCGGGGGGATGCCGCCCTGGACAGCGAGGTCCTCTTCCCGTTGGGCTACGGCCTGCACATGTGGAAAAAGTAAAGTAAACACGACATAATGTAATCTTTGCTTTACTCCACGGCCGCCGTGCCGCGCCGACGCTCAAGCTCTGCCCTCACCTTGCCCGCGCTCTCCTCGGTGATGGGGTACCTGTAGACGGCATAGATCGCGATCCCGGAAGCCAGAATCGGGAGGAAGGCATCGTAAAAGCGCAGCCAGAAGACCGTACCCTCGGGCTGGTTTGCGCCCAGCGCGGGGTCGAGCCCGGTCGAGTACAGCAGGAAGCCGCCAATGACGATCGCGCCGCTCTGGCCGAGCTTCACCATCCACCAGAAGACCGATCCGAACATTCCCTCGCGGCGTTCGCCCGTGGTGATCTCGTCCAGGTCGACGACGTCCGCGATCATCGACCCCATGAGCGTGAACAGCCCGCCGAGGCCGAAGGCCAGGAACGGAGCGGGCAGGAGCGCCAGCATCGGTTGGTCGGGCGTGTAGCAGAACCACTTCAGCGCGTAGCCGAACATCGAGATGCCGGTTGAGACGAAGAAAGCGTTCTTCTTGCCCACCCGGGTGCCCAGCCAGGTCACGATGGCGATCACCAGAAAACCGGTGATGGTGCCCAGCGTTCCGACCACGCCGGCGAGCGCCGCCCCCTCGGCGACGTTGCCGCCGGTGACGTAGAAGGCGAACACCCAGAACTGGAACTGGGAGATCATGATGAAGCTGTTGAACATCAGGAACGTGGCGACGCACAGCATCAGGAACGGACCGGTCCTGAGCGTTTGCCACAGGCCCTGCAGGAACTCCATCACGCTTTTCCTGAAGCCGTCGGCGTGCGTCCCCTCGCCGCTGGCGCCTTCTCCCTGGAACCTGCGCTCCCGGAGGAAGATCGCGGGCAGCACCCCGAGCGCGATGGTGGCCACGCAGATCGCGAGCGCGACGAACCTGGCTCCGTCCATCTGGTTCCGGAACCAGGCCGCGTTGGTCGCGATCACGAGGAACCACGGCCCGATCACGAACACCGTGTTCGACACGAAGTTCTGCACGCCCATCAGGCGGGTGCGCTCGTTGTAGCCGGGGGTGAGTTCGTAGCCGAGCGCGACCCACGGCGTCGCGAACACCGTGTAGGCGAGAAAGAAGACCAGCGACCCGATCAAGAAGTACCAGAAGTAGGCGCCCTGGCTCCATCCCTCGCCGGTCGGATCCGGGGTCCAGATGTCCACGTGGAGGTGAGTCATCGCGCGGGCGTCGACGGGCTCTGCGCCGAAGTCGATCGTCGCAATGCGCAGGTCGGTGTAGTGCTTGACCGCGTCCCCGCCGACAACCGCGTCGGCCACCTCGGCCTCGTCCCGGCCGGTGGACCAGGATCCGACCGGGACGTCGTCGTAGACGCCGCTGAAGAGCGAGACTACGTCTTCCGGTGGCACCGTCGGCGGGGGTGCGGCGGTGGCGGGTGCCGCCAGGCCCGCCACGTCCTGTCCCGGCGGCATCGTGGTCGCGGCTTCCGTCGCTTCGTCCGAGCGGTACAGATAGAGGTTGTCGACGTAGACTTCGGTCAGGTCGCCCGAAAGCTGGATCTGTGACAGATGCTCGCGCGTGGCGAGGCCGTCGAATCCCACAAGCGGCACGTCGAGGCTCACCCAGCCGCCCGTGACCAGGGTGGGTGGCAGGGTGATGACTTCGCCCTCTACATCATCGATCGTCTCTACCGTGACAATTCCCCTGAGCGCGTTGCCCGCGGCCCGAAGCCACCCCGCGGGTTCTTCCGTCTCCTCGCCGCTATGGACGCCGTCGGCACCGTAGTCGACCAGCTTCAGCCGGAACTGCGTCGGCGCCGGCATCTGCCAGAGCAGCAGGAAGATGATGCCCGCGGAGATCGCGCCCACGAACAGGAACGGCCGCCGGCGGCCCCACCGGGACCTCGTCCTGTCCGATACGAAGCCCACGAGGGGGTCGGTGAGCGCGTCGAAGAAGCGGGGCAGGCCGCCCAGGAGGCCGACGGCGCGGAAGTCCATACCCAGCGCCAGGGTCAGCACGGCCATCATGTTGCCGATTCCCTGCGCCAGCAGGTTGTTCACGAACCCGCCGATGCCGTAGACGACCTTGTGCGGGAACGATACGCGGTCTGCGGGCGCGGTGCGGTGGGCCACGGGCTACTCCGCCCGGTACACGCGCACCCAATCGACGAGCATGGACTGGGGGAAGGTCGTGGACTCGTTCGGGGGTCCGACGAAGTTGCCGCCCACGGCGACGTTCAGAAGGATGAAGAAGGGGTGGTCGAAGACCCAGCGGCCGGGCGTGTCGCCCGGGTCCACGGCGTGGTACCGCTGGCCGTCGACGAACCAGACGATCCCGTCCTCGGTCCACTCGATCGCGAACTCGTGGAAGCCCGTGTCGAAGCGGTCGCCGGTGAGCGCGTAGCGGGAGCTGATCCCGCCGCCCCCGGAATAGCCCGGGCCGTGGACGGTGCCGAGGACGATCGTCGGCTCCTGCCCACGGAACTCCATGATGTCGATCTCGCCGCACTCGGGCCAGCCCACCGTGGAGAAGTCGCTGCCGAGCATCCAGAAGGCGGGCCAGATCCCCTGCCCGGTGGGGAGCTGGATGCGGGCCTCGAACCGGCCGTACGCCTGCTCGAAGAGACCCTGGGTCTTGATGCGTCCGGAGGTGTACGCGCTGCCCATCCAGGGCTCGCGGCGCGCTGTGATCGCCAGGTTGCCGTTGCCGTCGAGCGACACGTTCTCGGGCCGGTCGGTGTCGTACTCCAGCTGCCGGTTGCCCCAGCCGGTGCCGATGTCGAAGGTCCAGTTGGCGGGATCGGGGAGTTGCCCGGCGGGGCCGTCGAACTCGTCGCTCCACGCCAGGGTCCAGACAGGATCGTCCGGGCTGTCGAAGGCGGCGCACGCCAGAAGGGGGAGGACCGCGGGCGCGAGCAGCAGAAGGATCGCGGGTCCCGCGACCCTGGACCGCGCCGCGGTCATGCCGATTTCACACCGGGAAACAGCCGGGGGTTGGCGAGGGCCGCGACGAGAACGTGGGTGGCGGCGCCAAGCGCCACCGCACGCTCGCCCAGTTCGCTGGTGCGGATGTCCGAGGCCGCGGCCGAATCCACCAGCGTGCGGGTCGCGACTGCCTCGCGCAGCGGTTTGACCAGCCGGTCGCCCGCGCGCGCGAGGCTGCCGCCGAGGATCACGGAGCTGGGGTTGAGAAGATTGAGCACGCCGGCCACGACGATGCCCAGCCTCACCGCTGCCTCGGTC
Source organism: Longimicrobiales bacterium (assembly GCA_965211645.1). GTDB lineage: Bacteria > Gemmatimonadota > Gemmatimonadetes > Longimicrobiales > Gaopeijiaceae > Bin94. The sequence continues at coordinate 3,847,459 of OZ242947.1, forward strand.
ACGACCTGGGTGGCCAGGGGGTCGTCGCAGAGCGCGGCATCCTCGATCGCGCGAATATCGGGTTCGGCGCCGGCGAGCACGCTATCGGGAAAGCACGAGCAGAGATCTCTGGCCCGGTCCACGAGTTGGCGGGTTCCGACGAAGGTGGCCAGGCAGCCCCGGTTCCCGCATACGCACTCGGGCCCGGCCGGGTCGATCGCCACGTGGCCGATTTCGCCGGCGACACCGGTGGCCCCGCGATGGATCTCGCCACCGATCATGATGCCGGCCCCGACCCCGGTCGCGACCTTGAGATACACGAAGTCGTCGATCCCGACGGCCTTGCCCCACCAGCGCTCCGCCACGGCACCCAGATTGGCGTCGTTGTCCACGAACACGGGCACGCCGAACTCGCTGTTGAGCCGGTTCAGGACGGTGTGCCCGCGCCAGGCGGGGAGAACGCGATCGAGCACCCGGTCCGGCGAATCCGGATCGACCGGACTGGGCACCGCTACTCCGATTCCCATGAGCCGTGACCGATCCCCGTTCCATTCCCGCAGGCATCCGTTACCCAGCGCCGTGATCAGCGTTTCGGCGCCCTTGGGGTCGCTGCGCACGGGGTGGTGCCGTTCCTTCCAGGCCAGCGTCCTGCCACGGAGGTCCGTCAGGATCACCGAGATGTGGGTCGCTCCCACGTCCACCCCCAGGATGACCCCTGCCTGATCCTGGAAACCGATGAGAATGGGGCGCCGGCCTCCCCGGCTCTTGCCTGCCCCCACCTCCGCGATCAGGCCCGTGCCAAGGAGGCGTCCCACCACGTCCGATATGGTCGAGCGGGAATGCCCGGTATGGCGTGCGATCCCTGCACGGGAGACCTCCCGTCGCTCCCAGACGAGGTTGAGGACCGTCCGGGTCAGCTGGTCGTCCGCCACCACGGCGCTGACACGAGTCATCTGTGCAGGTACACGTTGTCGACGAACACGGTGTTGGGATCTCCGGAGATGATCAGCTGCGCCAGGTGCCCGCGTGCCGCGAGACTGGCAAAGAGGGAGAGCGGGAGATCGTAGATCACCCATCTGGCCGTCGCGAGTGCGGGGTCCGACTCTGACGTCAGAGTGACTTCATGTTCACTGTCGTCGCCTCCGCCGAAGGCGCCGTCGGTCCCGAAATCGACCAGCTTGATCTTGAACGCGGCCGGGCTGGCGGTGGGGTCGGGGGTCCAGATGTCCATGTGGAAATGAGTCATCTCCGCAGCACCGATCGTCGCCGACGTGAACTCGATCCCTGCAAAAGCCAGATTGGTGTACTTCTTCGTGGCGTTCCCGCCGATTTCCACGTCCTCGACGTCGGCCTGGTCCCAATCGGCCGACCAGGTGTCGACGGTTACGTCGGTGTAGGCATCGCTGAAGAGCGAGATCACGCTGTCGGCGGCGTGGGACGGGGTCGGCGCGGGCCCGGTCGGCTCGGTGGGCGCCGTCGCGAAGAAGTAGATGTTGTCCAGGAACACCGTGTTCGGGTCTCCGGAGATGATCAACTGGGCAAGGTGGCCCCGGGCCGTGAGGTTGGCCATGTCGGACAGGGCAAGGTCGTAGCCGACCCACCGGCGGGTGGCCAGTCCGGGATCCGAGTTGGCGGTCAGCGCGACCTCGTGTTCCGTGTCGTCACCCCCGCCGAACGCGCCATCGGCCCCGAAGTCCACCAGCTTGACCCTGAAGGCAGCCGGGTCGGCGGTGGGATCCGGGGTCCAGAAGTCGATGTGAAGGTGCGTCATCGACGCGGCGTCGATGGTTGCCGAGGTGAACTCGATCCCCGCAAAGACGAGGTTTGTGTACTTCTTCACCGCGTCGCCCTCGATCGCCACGTCCTCCACGTCGGCCTGGTCCCACGACGCCGACCACGTATCCACGGTCGCGTCCGTGTATGCGTCGCTGAAGAGCGAGATGACATCGTCCACCTGGTGACCTGGTGTGGGCGCGGGCTCGGTCGGCGCCTGCGCCGGTGGCGGGGCCGTGCCGCCCCGGAAGTAGACGTTGTCCACGTAGACCGTGTTCGGGTCGCCGGAGATGATCAACTGGGCGAGGTGTCGCCTCGCCGCGAGGTTCGTGAAGTCCGCCAGCGCCAGGTCCAGCTGCACCCACTGGCCCGTCGTCAGCCCTCCGGTCTCCGTGACCGCGACCTCGTGCTCGCTGTCGTCACCGCCCCCGAACGCGCCGTCGGCGCCGAAGTCCACCAGCTTCACTCTGAACGCCGCTGGCTCCGCGGTCTCATCCGGTGTCCAGATGTCCATTCGGAAATGGGTCATGTTGGCGACGTCCAGGGTCGCCGAGGTGAACTCGATCCCAGCGAACGACAGACCGGTATACTTCTTGACCGCGTCGCCCGCCACCTCGACATCCTCCACGTTGGCCTGGTCCCACGACGCCGACCAGGTGTCCACCGCCACGTCGTCGTAGGCGTCGCTGAAGAGCGAAACCACCTCGTTCGCCGCGTCCGTCGGCGTCGGCGCCGGCTCGGTCGGAGCATCCGGCCGGGCTCCTCGCCGGAAGTAAACGTTGTCCAGGTAGACCGTATTCGGCTCGCCGGAGATGATCAACTGCGCCAGGTGTGCCCTGGAGCCGAGGCTCGCGAAGTCCGCCAGCGGCAGGTCCAACTGCACCCACGCCTCGGTGGCCAATCCCTCGCCGGCCGTGATCGCGACCTCGTGCTCGCTGTCGTCGCCGCCTCCGAACGCGCCGTCGACGCCGAAGTCCACCAGCTTCACCCTGAACGCCGCGGGTGCGGCCGTCTCGTCCGGGGTCCAGATGTCCATCCGCAAGTGGGTCATGCTGGTCGCGTCCACGGTCTGCGAGGTGAACTCGATCCCGGCGAACACCAGGTTCGTGTACTTCTTCGCCGCGTTGCCCGCGATGTCGACGTCCTCCACATCGGCCTGGTCCCACTCGGCCGACCAGGTGTCGACCATCGCGTCGTCGTATGCGTCGCTGAAAAGGGAGATCACGTCGTCGGCCGCGTGCGTGGGCGCTTCCGGTCCCGCGGAGGGTGCGGCCTGAGCCATGACTGCCACGGATGCGCTTGCACTCGCGCCGCCCGATGTCGCGCTCACCGTCGTCTCTCCGTTGGCGACAGCGGTGACCAGCCCCGTCGCGTCCACCGTCGCAACCGCCTCGTCTGCCGAGGCCCAGGCCACCGCGGCATCGGCGATGGCGTTTCCGTTCGCGTCGCTCACCTCTGCCGCCAACTGCGCCGTCTCGCCGATCGTCGTCAATTGGACGGCATCGGGCGTCACGGCAACGGTGGCGGGAGCCTGCGCCACGGTGACGGATGCCGTGCCGCTCACCGTGCCCGAAGTCGCCGTGATCGTTGCCGTGCCGTTGCCCGCTGCCGTGACGATTCCGGCGGCGCTGACGGTCGCGACCGCGCTGGAGCTCGAGGACCAGTTGACGGCAGCTCCCGCCATCGCGTTCCCGTTCTGATCGCGGACCGTGGCGCTTAGTTGGACGGTCTCGCCCAGGGCCGAGAGCTGGGCCGTCGCGGGTGCCACTTCGACCGTCGTGGCCACGGGCGGGGGAGGGGCGACGGGTTCGTCGTCTCCGCACGCCAGCGCTGCACACGCCACGAGGACGGCCGACAGCGCAGGTCCGGCTCCCAGGAATGCGCTCCGGCGCGTGGGGGGGTTCGGCGACCTCGCGGCGATGGGGAATCGATGGTTGAGCAACTTCATTGACTGGCTCCTGTTGGGTGGCTGGCCCCGGTTGCGGCCCGCCGGAAGTAGATGTTGTCGATGTAGACCGTGTTCAGGTCTCCCGAGATGATCAGCTGCGCGAGGTGTTGGCGCGCCGCGAGACTCGTGAAGTCCTCCAGGGGCAGGTCGAGCCGGACCCACTCTCCGGTGGTCAGTCCGCCGCTGGCCGTGACCGTGACCTCGTGCTCGCTGTCGTCGCCGCCCCCGTCGTAAACGCCGTTGGCGCCGAAGTCGACCAGCTTCACCTTGAACGCCGCCGCAGCGGTCTCGTCCGGGGTCCAAAGGTCCATTCGGAAGTGGGTCATGCCGGCGGCGTCGAGGGTCTGCGACGTGAACTCGATCCCCGCGAAGACCAGACTCGTGTACCTCTTGACCGGATCACCCGCGGCCTGCACGTCCGCCACATCGGCCTGGTCCCACTCCGCCGACCAGGTGTCCACCGGAGCGTCCGTGTACGCGTCGCTGAAGAGTGAGATCACGTCCTCTGCCGCGTCCGTCGGCGTCGGTGCGGGCCTGGTCGGGCCGGTTGGAACGACAGTCTCGCCCCTGTAGAAGAAGATGTTGTCCAGGTACACGGTCGGGCTTGATCCCGACACGATCAGTTGTGAGAGGTGGCGGCGGCCCGTCAGCCCTGCAAAGGCGTCGAGCGGAATGTCCAGGGTGTTCCATGCTCCGGGCGCGATCGCCGGCGACGAGGCCGGACCGAGAGTGACCTCGTGCTCGCTGTCGTCCCCGCCCCCGAAGACTCGGTTCTCCCCGAAATCCACCAGCTTGACACGGAAGGCGGTCGCGTCATTGGTCCAGAGGTCGACGTGGAGGTGAGTCATCGACGTGGCGTCGATCTGTGCCGACGTGAACTCGATCCCGGCGAAGGCAAGGTTCGTGTACTTCTTGATGAGGTTCCCCGCGATCTCCAGGTCTTCCACATCGGCCTGGTCCCACTCGGCCGACCAGGTGTCGACCGACACGTCCGGGTACGCGTCACTGAAGAGAGAGATGACGTCCGCAACCGGGACGGTCGGCACGGGAGGCGCGTCAGTCGGCGGCGTCTCGACGTTCACCGTGAGCGCTCCCGAGGCGGGAACGGCTCCCAGCATGGCCATGATCGTGGCGCTGCCCGCCCGGACCAGCGAGATCGAGCCGTCCGGTCTCACCGACGCGACGTCGGGGTTGGAAGAGGTGAAGGTGAAGTACCCCGGCGCCGCGCCCACGGTCACGTCGGCGCCGTTCACGTCAAAGGTCACCTGCGTGCCGCCTACCGCCAGGGTGCCGCCGACCTCGCCGCTCACCGTCCGCGTGGCAATCGCAGGGCGGGGGTTGATGATCGTCCCGAGCCGCTCGAACTGCACATCGTCGAAAAGGATGTCGTAGCCGACCGGGTACTCCGAGGCGTCCGCCACAAGGAAGAGCCCGCGCTCCTCGGTCAGCAGCGAAGGCAATGGAATGGGCACCGCGTACTTCGTCCAGCGAGTCGAGAGGGACAGGCCGTCGACCGTGGCCGGGAAGCGCGAGGTGCCGGTGTTGTCGTTGCCGATCCCAACCCTGTCCAGTGTGGCCGCAGTGCTCGCGCGGGCCCAGAAGGTGAGGGCGTCGAACCCCGACAGATCCCTGGGCACGGTCGAAAAGAAGGCACCCCCCGCGTAACCACCCGATGGGTCGTTCGGCGCGGGGACGGTGAACTTGAGTGCCGCCGTGCCCCGGTAGACCTCGTCGTTTTCGATGGACAGCGCATCTACCTTGGATCCTCCGAAGGCCGAATACTGGACTCCCGGCCCAAAGTCGTCATGGAAGACCTCTGCCTCGGGGGGGAATGACGCCGGATCGAGCTCGGTCAGGTCCCTCGCGCAGGCGACGCCGAATGTGACCACGACGAACGCGGCCACGCGCGCGCGCCCACGTTCTCTCCGCCGCTGCGAAGTCACGAATTCGACACCCGCACCATGTCGGCCGCGACCGGCGACCGGTGTCGGGCGCTTGCTGTCATCTCTGCCGTCCCGCGTTGATCGAGCGCGCCCGGCACGCAGCGTGGCCACCCACCGGAATCACATCGACAGACTTTGTTCGGACACCGAACAAAGTGGAGCGACCGATTGGGGCCTGTCAATACGATCCTGTGCGTTCAGGGGACGAGCGAGGCGCCCATCCAGGTCCGGGGGCGGGCCTGCCGGACTACTGCAGCGGCCCCTCCGCCATCGACCTCGCCCACTCCGGCACCACCGCGGGGTCGATGTCGAAGACCGCCAGCCCCACCGTGAAGACGATGGTGGCGATCACCAGCACCCCGATCAGGTTGAGGAAGATGCCCGCGCGCGCCATCTGTCCGACAGTGATGCGGTCGCTGCCGAAGACGATCGCGTTGGGCGGGGTCGCCACCGGCATCATGAAGGCGCAGGATGCGGACAAGGTGGCGGGGATCATCAACACGAGGGGATGGGTGCCGGTGACAACGGCCACCGACGCCAGAATCGGCAGGATCATCTCCGTGGTGGCCGTGTTGCTGGTGAACTCCGTGAGGAAGGTGAGCGAGACACAGACCAGGAGGATCATCACAAACACCGGCAGGCTCCCCAGCACTTCGAACTGGCTGCCGATGAGCTGCGCGAGTCCCGTCTCCTGGAAGCCCGCCGCCAGCGCGAAGCCGCCGCCGAAGAGGAGCACGATGTTCCAGGGCAGCCGCGGGATCACGTCGGGGCCCATGACCCGAGTGGCGCCGTCTTTGGGATTGCGCGCGGGGATGAAGAAGAGGATGGACGCCATTGTGATGGCCACGGTACCGTCGTCGATCATGCCCGGGTCGGGCAGCAGGCGCGACCATCCCGGCACAGTCACAAAGCCAAGCTGCAGGTCGACGCGGAAGACCCACAGCAGGGCCGTCGCCGCGAAGACCCCCAGCACCGCCCGCTCCTCGAAGGAAATGCCGCCGAGACCCTGGCGCTCGTTTTCCACCACCCTGTGATCGATGGTCACCCCCTCCGGCACGCGGTGGAGCACATGCGTGATGAGGAACCACGCCACCACCAGCATGATCAGGCCCACCGGAAACGCCATGATCAGCCACTGGCCGAATGCGATCGCCGGCGCCTCCGGGAAGAGGATCTGGAAGATGCGGACGAACGACAGGTTGGGTGGCGTCCCCACCAGCGTCGTGAGCCCGCCCACCGTGCAGCCGTAGGCGATCCCGAGCATCAGCCCCACCGACAGGTGACGCGCGCCATCGCGCCCCGCCTCGCTCTCGATCTGCAGGCAGATTGCGAGACCGATCGGTACCATCATCACCGCCGTCGCCGTATTCGAGATCCACATCGACAGGAACGCGGCCGCGACCATGAACCCGAGCACGATGCGCGCGGGCCCTCCGCCCACCGCGTGGATGATGTTGAGCGCGATGCGCCGGTGCAGATCCCACTTCTCCATCGTCAGGGCGATCATGAAGCCGCCCAGGAAGAGCACGATCGTGCTGTTGAAGTAGATGGGCGCCGTGTCGTGCCCGGACATGATCCCCAGGAGGGGATAGAGGACGAGCGGCATCAGCGCGGTGGCGAAGAGGGGAATGGCGTCGGTTACCCACCAGATCGCCATGAGGAGGGCGACGGCGGCCAGGCGGCTGGCGGGGATGTTGCCGGGGTCTACCGGGAAGGCGAGCAGGAAAAGGAAGGCGCCCAGGCCCAGCCAGAGGCCGATGGCACGGCCCTTCGAGGTGGTTTGTCTTTCGACGGCCATGAGGGGTTTGTGCGTGCAGGAAAGACCCTACCGGTTCGTCCCCTCCCTGGTCTCGTTGTCGTCGGCCATGGCTTCCCGCTTCGCCACTTCCGCCTCGTACTGCTCCTCGGTGAGGTAGGTCACGTCCACCCACGCGTGGGCCATCTCGTCGACCGTGCGGTCGCCCCACCCGACCCACTGCGTGTGGTCGGGGTTGTTGGGGTTTTCGGGGGTGTTGTCATGCCACGCGGTGAACATGAGCGTGGTCCCCGCCGGCAGCAGCGGCGCCGCGTGGTCGGCGTAGATGTAGTTGATATGCCACTGCCACTGGAAGTTGTTGACCTGGCTCAGGACTTCCTTGCGGCCGTCCGGATACAGGGCCGTCATGGACATCGCCTTGCCCCGCATGTGCATGTGCGGCTGGTAGTTCTCGAGCCGGGAAGGCCATCTGAGCAGGTGGAAGTCCTGGGTGACCGCGATCTCGCCCGGCGGGATGTCGATGTCGTCGCCGGTCGCGTTGAAGAACGCCAGGCGGGTCCGGTTCTGGGGGATCTCGTCCTTCGGGTAGAACCAGATGCCGAGTTCCACGTAACTGTCCTTCACTTCCTGGCCGATCGCGTGCATGTGGACTTCCCACCGGATCTTCGAACCCGGCAGCATGAGCTTGCCGGCCCCGTCGGGAAAGATCTCGCCGACCTTGCCGACGGCCCACTCCATGAAGAGCCCGGGTCCGCCCATCGCACGGCTGCTGGTGCTGAGCGCAGCGGTTTCGGCAGTCATCTCGTCGGGGTCCTCGTCCTGGACCAGGTAGGCCAGCGTGTGGTGGACGATGCGCCGCCCGTCGGGCCACGACGGCCGGATCTCGATCGCCTTGACCCAGCGCTCCTCGGTCAGCCCGGTCGGAGTCTCGGGCCGGAACCACTTGTCCTGCGTCTGCGCGGCCAGAGTGTAGGGCTCGGATCGGACGACCAGGTCGGGCGGCCCGAATTGCCCCTCGTACTGCCACTCGCTGCCGTCCGGGAACACGGGCGCAGGAGGCATGTCGGCCTCATCGCCCAAGGGCATGTCGCCGTCTAGCCAGGTGACCAGCGTCTCCAGCTCCTCGTCGGTCAGGCCACGGTCGTTCTTGAACTCCTGGATCCCCACCGACCGGTCGATGTGCCACGGCGGCATGATGCGGGCCGCGACCTTCTCGCGGATCCTGGGCGCGTACCGAGTGACCGCCTCGTAGCTGGTCAGCGACATGGGCGCGATCGAGCCCGGCTGGTGGCAGATCTGGCAGTTCTGCTGGATGATGGGGGCCACGTCGCGGGCGAAGGTGGGGTGATCCTGGGCCGCGGCGTGCGCGGGTGCGATCACCAGGGCGGCGGCCACGAACACGCCACAGGAGGCGGAGTTGCGGAACTGACGGTGTTGTCGGTGCATCTTCTCTCTTTCGGTCAGCGGGTCACTGTCACCCGTACAAAGCCGTTGGTCCAGCAGCATTGGGAATGGCCTGCGGTGGACACCCCCGAGGCGTCATTTGCTCTCACGCGAATCACGTAGTCGCCGGGTTCCGAGAAGGTGGCCATGGTCGTGGCCTTGCCTCCCTCGACCGGCACGCTCGCCTCACCTTCGTCGAAGGTCACGTCACCCGGTCCCTGGTGCTTGAACCAGGTCAGGGTGACCGGCACCCCGGTGCGTCCGGCCCTGGCGATGCTGCCGCGGGCGCGGCCGTCGTCCCAGGCCCAGACGGTCAGCGGCAGCGGCGTGCCCGCCACGCCCTCGACCGGTTCACCCCACGGGCCTCCGGGTCCGGCGCCTTTCGGCCCATCCTCCGCAAAGGCCAGGACTGGCGGCGTATTGCCGGTCTCGGCCTCGCCGTCAAGCGCATCGATCCTCCAGTCGAGATGGAGGCGGCCGGGAATCGAGTAGCGCTCGTCGCGGAAGTCGATGGTCCACACGACAGCCTCGTCGCCGAAGTCCGCCGGGACCGTCACCGTGAAGACCCCCCAGTGCCTTCGCGGGTGGAAGTGCGTGGGCTGGGCGCCGTCGAAGGCCGCAGGCTCCAGGCGGTTGGCCGCACCGTGCGGGAGATCGACGATCTCTTCGAAGTTCCGGTTGTAGTAGCCGAACGAGAGGCTGAACGTCCCGTCGTGGTTTTCGTACCAGCCTTCGTAGACGGGTGAGATGGAAAGGCCAGCGGCGGTGCGAATGCCGAGGGGGACCTGGGCGGCCGCCGACTGCGGAGCAACCGGGACTGCACACACTGCGGCCAGTACGGTGCAGCGAAGAAAACGAGCCATTCGCATCGTGACAGGAAGGGTGGGTGTGTAGGGCAGACTGATTCTAAAGCGCGCCGATTCCTGGCGCAAAACGGTGGTGGACCAGAACCTTGGCCGCTCCGACAAGGCACCGTTTGTTTCGCCGATGGCCGTTTCGATCACCTTGCAGGGACGGTTGCGGCGGAGCGGATGAGGTCGAGCAGCTCCGAAATGATGGCCCTCCCCTTGTCCCGCGCATAGAAGCGGCGGACCTGCGCATAGCGGGGACCCGATTCCATCTTCATCCCCTCTTCCATCACCCACTTCTGAATCTCCGCGGGCCTCGGACCCCACCAGGCGCGCTCCACGTAGTCCTCGTCGAGCAGGATCACGATGGGGATCGAGCGGCTCGTGCCGTTGGTCAGGTGGGCGTCCATGATGTCGAGGTTCTCGTCGCGCGAGAGCACGCGCAGGTCCACGTTCGGCAGCCACTCCGCCAGTCGCGAAATGACCGGCAGGATGTTGACGGCATCCCCGCACCAGTCCTCGCTCAGCGCCAGCAGGTGCCAGGTGCCGGGCAGCTCGCGGGCCTCGTCGACGGCTCCGTCGGGCAGGCGCACACGGTCGTGCACGCCGCGCCAAAGGTCCTCGTTCTTGCGGACGGTCTCCAGGTATTGGGGGAAAGAGAGCGCAGACTCGAATCTTGCTTCCATATCAGTCATTGCGTGTGTTCCTGTTCGGCTGGGAGGGAAGGGGGGTGCGCGGTTCTCACCGGGCGTCGGCGGCCCGTGGCTGCCGCTTCCGTCGCGGCTTGATGCCCGTGCGCAGCAGGCCTTCCTGGGCGACCGAAGCGACCAGCGTTCCGTCGCGCGTGAAGAACGTGCCGCGCGCGAAGCCCCTGCCGCCGTGGGTGACCGGGCTGTCCATGGAATAGAGCAGCCATTCGTCGGCTCGAAAGGGCCGGTGAAACCAGATCGAGTGGTCCAGCGATGCGACCATGAGGCCGGGGTCGCGCACATGACGCCCGTGCGGCCTGAGCGCCGTGGCGAGCACGCCGTGGTCGGAGGCGTACGCAAGCGCGGCCTGATGCTGCACCGCCTCGTCGCCGAGCGCTCCCATCGTCCTGACCCACATGCGCTGCACGGGCGGCACGGGTCTGGGATCGAAGGGACGGTACTCCAGAACCGACCGGAAATCGACCGGACGGTCCTGCGTCAGCACCGGACGCAGCCGCTGCGGGATCCGGTGAGCCTCCTCGCGAAGCACCTCCAGGTCGGGACGAAGCTCCTCGGGCGGCGGCACGTCGGGCATCGGAAGCTGGTGCGCCAGGCCGGATTCGGTCCTGTGAAACGACGCCGAAAGTGTGAAGATCGTGCGGCCATGCTGAAGCGCCGAGACGTTGCGCGTGACGAAGCTCCTGCCGTCGCGCAGGATATCGACGAAATAGGTGACAGGCTCCGCGAGATCGCCTTCGAGGATGAAGTACGCATGCAGCGAGTGTGCCTCGCGGTCCGCCTGCGGGATCGTCCGCCGGGCCGCGACAAGCGCCTGCGCGAGCACCTGGCCTCCGTAGATGCGCCCCGCCCCCAGGTCCCGGTTGCGCCCCACGAACGTACTCCCGCCGATCGCCTCGACGTCGAGGAGGGTGACGAGAGTTTCGGTGGGGTTGGCCATGGCTTGACGATAGTCCCTTGGCGACGCGGGCGGTACCGGGGAACCGACGGGCCGCCAGCGTCGGCGTTGTCCTTTCCTGGAATGTCGGTACCGCCGTACTGTCAGGGTGATCCCGGGTTCCGAGGTGTCCTGCTTCAGAGACCATGACCGGTTGCAGTTGGACCGCGGGTTACCTTTCGGAGCGTTCCAACAGCACCGGCCAGAGGAAAGAGGTACACGACTGGTGACCGACTCGCGCTTCCCTGAACAACTGGACCGTCCGGCGTATGCAGCGGCCGAGGCCGGTCGTCTTGTAGGCCTCACCGCACCCAGGGTGCGTCGATGGTTGCAGGGGTACGGCTATAGCTACGGAGACACCGTGCGCCACCTGCCGCCGGTGCTGCACCGCGGCAGGACCAGGGGTTCATCGTACGCTTCCTTCCTCGACTTGGTGGATCTGCTGTTTGTGAAGCGGTTTCTCGATGATGGGTTTTCATTGCAGAGAGTTCGTCGCGCCCTCGAGGAAGCTCACGAGATTCTGGGGACGAAGCACTTCGCAAGGCAGACGTTCTTCACTGATGGGAGCAATATCTATCTCCAGGTTCGTGATAGAGGAGAAGCGATTGTCGAACTCCTTACCGGGGGACAATGGGTGATTGCTCCGTTCATTCAGCAGCTGGCTCGGCAGATCGACTTCGAGTCCACAGAGGGCTTGGCGCGTCGGTGGTATCCCCTGGGGCGAGGGAAGCCTGTGGTTCTCGATCCATTCGTTTCGTTCGGGGCGCCTTCGATAGTCGGGCGCGGAGTCAAGACTGCCAACGTCCACGATCTCTTTATCGCCGAGAATGAGAGCCTGGCGTCAGTTCGGGCGTGGTGGGATCTGACAGACTCGGAGATCGAGGCGGCAGTGGAATTCGAAGTCGGTCTGGCAGCATGAGGTTCTTTCTGGACAACAACCTGAGCCCGGGGCTGGCCAAAGGAATGAAGGCGTTTGGAGAAGACGTTGTCCATATCACGGAGATCTTCCCTGACGATACCGATGACCTTGATTGGTTGCCCCACATCGGTTCGAAGGGATTGATCCTGGTTACGCGCGACAAGCGAATCCGCTATCGGCCGGCGGAGTGGACGGCCTTCAAGGAGCACGGCGTCGGCGCATTCTTCATGGGTGGCAAGCAGCGGAGCCGATGCCAACTGATTCAGCAACTCGTGCTGAACTGGCCGCGGATGAAGGAGTTGGCTGGCAAGACTCCGGTGCCCTTCGCATTCCAGGTGCCGCCAAGCGGAAAAAAGGTGGCCCCCCTGCCGCTGAAGTGAGGCGATGAGAGCACGCCGAATGATCGCTAATTTGCGGCCGGTTGTTACCCGGTCATGTCCTGTCTGGTCGCTACTCTTTGTGGTGGCAGTTACCGCCCGGGCGCCCCTGGGCGCGCTTCAATCGAACGATGCGCTCGACGTGGTTGAACTCACAGCCGTTGAGCTGCAGGAGGCGTATGCCGCCGGCGCCTACACCGTCGTGGAGGTGACGCAGGCCTTCCTGAACCGCATCGAGCGCTACGAGGGCCACTACAACGCCTTCATCTCGATGAACCCGGATGCACTGGCGATCGCCGCCGCGCTCGACGAGGAGTTGCGCACGACCGGGCCACGGGGGCCGCTGCACGGGGTTCCGGTGGTCATCAAGGACAACCTCGACTACGCGGGGCAGGTGACCACGGCCGGCTTCAACGGGTTCAGCGCCGCAACCGAGGGCATCGACATGGTGCCGGGCGACGACGCGGTCGCGGTGGAGCGGCTGCGGGACGCTGGCGCCGTCATCCTCGGCAAGACCAACATGCCGGACTTCGCGGCGCACGGGACCCGCACGCGGAGCACGGTGGCCGGCGAGACCCTCAACCCGTACGCGCTGGACCGGGTGCCGGGCGGGTCGAGCGGCGGGACGGCGACCGCGGTGAACGCGAGTTTTGCCGTGCTGGGGCTGGGGACGGAGACGGGCGGCTCGATCCAGAACCCGGCCGCCGCGCAGGCGCTGGTGGGGGTGAAGCCCACATTCGGCCTGGTGCCGCTCGAAGGCGTGGTGCCGAGCGACGCCACGTACCGCGACGTCGTGGGGCCGCTGGCGCGCACCGTGCGCGACGCCGCGATTACGCTCGATGTGATCGCCGGTCCCAGCCCGGAGGATCTGGCGTCGTACGCGGGAGCACTGCACATCCCCGAATCCGGGTACGAGGCCGCGCTCTCGGTGACGGCGCTGAGGGGGAAGCGCTTCGGGCTCGTGGGTCCGGGGTGGCGGGAGTCGTTCCTGCCGCTCGCGCCCGAGACCGAGGCGCTCTACAGGGAGGCGGTGCGGATCCTGGAGGCCGAGGGCGGGTCGGTGGTGGAGGATCCCTTCGCGGGGCGCGGCTGGGTCGAGCTGTACGGAGAACGACCCGGGGTGCCCTCGGTGGGGAGCCACGATCTTGCCGTCTACCTGCGGGGTCTGGGACCCGATGCCGCGTTCCACAGCGTCGAGGAGTGGGAGGCGCTGGCGGGGCGACAGTTCCGCGGTGGGCGGGGCCGCCGGCTGCCGGTCGCGCCGACCGCCACGGAGGAGGGGGACGCCTTCCAGGCCTGGCGGCGCGAGATGCGCGCGCTCTTCCGGTCCGTCCTGGAGGACAACGGGCTCGACGGGCTCTTCTTCCCCCAGGCGGGGGAGCCCATCCGGCCGCTGGTGGAGGACCCCGAACGCCCGGACTACCGTCCCAACAACCACGCCGAGCTGCCGAGCAACATCATCAACGACATCGGGCTGCCCACGGTGGCCGTCCCCTTCGCCTACTACGACGACGGGACGCCCTTCGTGCTCGCGTTCATCGGCGACCTCTGGACCGATGCGGAGTTGATCGCCTACGCCTACGACATCGAGCAGGCGACCCTTGCCAGGGTGCCGCCGGCGCTGGTGGAAGGGCCGCGCTAGCGGGCCGTGCACCGCAGGGCGGGGATGGGCGCACCATAGTGTCAACAACACATTACATTATGTAAGGTAGACATTACAGTTTGTGCGGCCATGGCGCCCGCGGGCACAATTGGCGACCTTGCGCGTATCGCCAGTCCTTCTCAGTCTCTCCACCGTATCATCGCACGCCGCCCGGCACCTTTGCGGCAGGCGGCGGCCCGACCAAACCAGCGCGCCGGCAAGAGCCCGGGGAAGGCAGCCAGATGTTCGCTTCGATCACGCCCGCACGTTTCGTCCGCTTCTTCGTTTCGGCTGCTGTGGCCATCGCGGCCGGCGTGGCCTTTGGAGCGCCCGCCGCGGCCCAGGAATCGCGCCCCACCATCGCCGAGAAGACCGAGGGCATGACGGCGATGGAGGGGTTCTTCGACCTCTACTGGGACGACGGCGCCGGACTGCTGTACTGGGAGCTGGACCTGGAGGGGGGCGAGTTCCTCTACCAGATCTCGATGGGGTCGGGGCTGGGCTCGAATCCGGTGGGGATCGACCGGGGCCAGCTGCGGGGGACGCACGTGCTTGAGCCGAAGCGGGTGGGACCGCGGGTGCTGCTCATGGAGCCGAACTACCAGTTCCAGGCGCGGAGCGACAATGCGACCGAGGTGCAGGCGGTGCGGGACGCCTTCGCGCCATCGGTTTACTGGGGATTCGACATCGTGGCGCAGACCGGCAGCCGGGTGCTGGTGGATGCGACGCCGTTCTTCATCCGGGACGCGCGCAACGTGATCGGGCAGATTGCGCAGAGGGGGCAGGGGAACTTCCAGCTCGATGCCTCGCGGTCGGCGATTCACATGCCGGCGACGCGGTCATTCCCCGAGAACACCGAGGTCGAGGCCCTGCTGACCTTCACCGGCAGCGATCCGGGGGGGCTGGTGCAGGGTGTGGCGGTGAACCCGGAGGCCGTGACGCTGCGCCAGCACCACTCGTTCATCCAGCTTCCCGACGACGGCTTCCGGCCGAGGCTGGCGGATCCGCGGATCGGCGTGAACGGGCCGACGATCTTCGACTACGCGTCGCCGATCGACGAAGACCTCCGCCTTCGCCTGACCGCCCGCCACCGGCTGCAGAAGCGCAATCCGGGGCCGGGGCCGTCGGAGCCGGTCGAGCCCATCGTGTACTACGTCGACCCCGGGACGCCCGAGCCGATTCGCAGCGCGCTGATCGAGGGGGCGGCGTGGTGGGAAGACGCCTTCGAAGCGGCGGGGTTCATCGACGCGTACCGCGTGGAGGTGCTGCCCGAGGGCGTGGATCCGCAGGACATCCGCTACAACATGATCCACTGGACGCACCGAAGGACGCGCGGATACTCCTACGGCAACACCGTGACCGACCCGCGCACCGGCGAGATCATCCGGGGCGTGGTCAATCTGGGGAGCCTGCGCCTGCGGCAGGACTACCTGCATGGGCAGGGGATGGTGGCGCCCTTTGTCGGCACGGTAGGGGGCGATGCGGACATGGGGGCGATGTCGTGCGACCTGGCGTTCGCGCCGGGCTTCGACTACCTGGCCCAGGTCTCGGAGGGGTCGGACGCGGTCGAGATGGCGCTGGCGCGGGTGCGGCAGCTGTCGGCGCACGAGGTGGGCCACACGCTGGGATTCCCCCACAACTACCTCTCCAGCACCTACGGGCGCGAAAGCGTGATGGACTACCCCGCTCCGTTCGTGGAGATCGACGGCGACGGCGACCTCGACCTTTCCAACGCCTACGTCCAGCGGATCGGCGAATACGACAAGCTCTCGGTCAACTGGCTCTACCGGGAGTTTCCCGCGGGGACCGACGAAGCGGCGGGGCTCGAGGAGATCGTGCTGCAGGGCATACGCGACGGCCTGGTTTTCATGGCCCACACGAACAACAACTTCATCGGTTCGGGGCACCCGTATGCGGGTGTCTGGGACAACGGCGCCAATCTGGTCGACCACCTGAAGCACGAGATCCAGGTCCGCAACATCGGTCTGGCGGAGTTCGGCGCGGACATGATCCGCACCGGCCGGCCGCTGTCGGAGCTGGAGTACGTGCTGCTGCCGCTCTACATGCACCACCGCTTCCAGCTTCGCGCCGGGGCGCAGACGCTGGGTGGGGCGGACTACAGCTACGCGGTCAAGGGCGACGGGCAGACGCCGTTCTCGATCGTGCCGGGCGAGGAGCAGCGGGACGCGCTGGAGACGATTCTGTCGGCGCTGACCGTGGACTTCCTCGCGCTGCCGCAGGACGTCGTCTCGATGATCCCGCCGTCCGCCTTCCGCCACGACGAGGGGGAGGTGTTCGCGGGGCACACCGAGGTGCTCTTCGACCCGCTGGGCGCGGCCGAGGCGGCCGCCGACTTCACGGTGGGCGAGATCCTGCACCCGCAGCGCATGGCGCGCCTGGTGGTGTACGGGAGCATGGGCGACTACCCCGACCTGGAGGAGGTGGCGGACCGCCTGCTCGAGGCCACCTGGGACGGGCCCGCCGAGGGGGACGAATACCGGATGCGGGTGCAGCACGTGATCCAGCGGGCGGTGGTCGACCGCATGATGCGGCACGCGGGCAGCGCGAACGTGATGACGGAGGCGCGCGCGGTGCTGGCAGACCGTCTCGAGGGGCTGGCCGGCCGGCTGGAAGGGCTGGCGGGTCCGTCTCCGCACCAGCGCCTGGTCGCGGCCGATATTCGTCGCTGGCAGCAGCGGATCGAGAACACGACGCCGGGCGAGTCGCTGCAGCTGCCGCCGGGAGATCCGATCGGCGGGAGTGCGTCGAGCCGCCGGCCGGGGTAGGGGACGACGACCTTCAGCCGCCGGGCTTCTGAAACCGGTAGCCGAAACCGCGCACGGTCTCGATCCAGTCGCCCGCGTCGCCCAGCTTGCCCCTGAGCCGCCGCACGTGCATGTCGACGGTCCGCGTCTGGTCCCGAGCGGCGGTCGTTGAGTCTTCGTTCCATGCCTCGGACAGCAGCTGCCGCCGGCTCTGGATACGCCCGCGCCGCTCCATCAACGTCGCGAGCAGACGGAACTCCGTCGGCGTCAGATCGATCTCCCGGCCATCCAGCGTGACGATGTGCGCGCCCAGGTCGACCCTGAGCGAACCGGCGTGAAGGACCCTCCCGCCCCGCGCCACCGGTCTCAGCTCACCATGGGCGCGGCGCAGAATGGCGCCCACGCGCAGGGCGAGTTCGCGAGGGCTGAAGGGCTTCGTGAGATAGTCGTCGGCACCCAGCTCCAGGCCGTCGATACGGTCCCACTGCTCGCGTTTCGCGGTCACGATCAGGATCGGAAGGCTGCGCGTCGCGTCATCGGCCCTCAGCGATTGCAGCACCTCGTCGCCCGAGACGCCGGGGAGCATGCGGTCCAGGACGATCAGGTCCGGCAGGCGCCGCTGGATGGCATCGAGCGCCTCCGTCCCGTTCAGCGCCGTTTCGACCTGGTACCCCTCGCGGGTCAGGTGGAAGGCGACCAGGGCGGCGATCTCGACTTCGTCCTCCACAACGAGGACGCGGGCGGCCCTTGTGGGGTCGGCGTCCGGCGACGACTTGCTCACGAGTTCGAAGTCCTCGTCATGGTATGGGAATATACTTGTATGATTCGCACGTGTATGCTCCGCAGACGTCGGGGAACTCGCACTCGGGCCCCGATCACCGCGCCGACCCGACCCGGAGTGCTTCCTCCGTGAAAACACCGAGCGAACTGGAAGTTGCGGTGCGCCGAACCGAAGGCGTCCAGCCCTGGCGTCGGGCTTTCCACGCGGCGTGCGGTATCGTCATTGTGGCCTTTGTCGAATACGGTCCGCTTGACGGAAGGATGGATCTGCTCTGCCTGGGCGTTGCGCTCCTGGCGAGCCTGGCCATTGATTGGGCCCGTCTCGGATCCCGCAGTGCAAACCTGGTCTTCTTCCGATGGTTCTCGGCGCTGGTTTCACCGCGCGAAGCCCGAAAGATCGCTTCGTCGACATGGTACCTGACGGGTGCGTTCATCACCATGCTCGTCGCCCCGCGGCTCTTCATGCCGGCGTTGCTCGTTCTGGCTCTCGCGGATCCCGCCGCGAGCGTCGTCGGCCGTCTCTGGGGAAGACATCGGCTCGGCAAGGGCAGCTGGGAGGGCGCCGCCGCGTTCTTCGTTGTGGCATCCGCCGTGCTGGCGTCAATCGTGGGGCCCGGGATTGCCCTTCCGGCCGCCGCCCTGGTCGCGGGCTTCGAGGTACTCCCCACCGGAATCGACGACAACCTGACCGTCCCCCCGGTCACCGCGCTGGCCGTCTGGCTGGTGGGGGTGGGGATGGGGAGTTCCCTTCCGGTTCCCTAGGAATCCGCGGACTTCGAGGCCGGTGCGTGCGATACCACACCCCTGCCCGCGGTGAGATCCGCAACCGCGGCGACAAGATCGGCTCTGCGTCCGCGGGGGATGAGCACATGGTAGCACACCTCCGCGCCAAACCTCGTCTCGTCGATGATCGCGTCCAGTCCCCCGAGGGCCCGCCGGACTCGCTCGGCGGCCTCATATGCGACTGTCACCAGCACGGGCTCCCTGTCCACCCTGTCCATTGTGGGACACGCTTCAAGTGCCAGCTTCACCCCACCGGAATACGCGCGGGCCAATCCCCCGGTGCCCAGCTTCACACCGCCGTAGTAACGCGTGCAGACCGCGACCACCTCCCCGATCTTCGAGTGAAGCAGAACCGTCAGCATGGGCCTGCCCGCGGTGCCGTGCGGCTCCCCATCGTCGCTCATGCCGATCTGCACGGTGGAGCCGGGCGCACCGGCGTTGAAGGCCCAGCAGTGGTGCGTCGCGCCGGGGAAGCGGTCCCTCGCCTCCTGGACGAAGCGCGCGGCTTCCTCGCGGCTTGCGGCGCGGCCGAGGCGGGTGACGAACCGGCTCCGCCGAATCGCCTCCTCCACTTCGACGGTGGTTGCGGGGACAGAGTATTGGTTGCTCAACTCCGGACTCCGGTCTTTCCAATTCGGTTTCGCACACTTACTCTAGTATCGTGCGATGCTGATTGAGAATCAGTCTCAATCTCATCCATTGCCGATTCACGCATTGCCGCGACCCAAAGAGAGCAACCGCTCGCTGGAGGGGAAATTGACGAGGGCCAACGATCCGACATCCGGGGAAGCCGAACGCAAGCTGGCTGACGTACCGCTCGACGAGGAAGTGATTCTGGTGCGCATCGACGTGGCGGGCGAGGATATCGAGCCGCTCCTGGAGCGGGGCATCGTTCCGGGTTGCAAGGTTTGTCCCGTGCGGCTCTCGCCCGCGGGCGGGCCGATCGTATATCGCGTGGACGGACACCTGGTCGCTCTCCGGAAGGAGACCGCGTCCTGTCTGTGCGTTCGCAGCGCGCTGGAGGCCGCGGGGGTTCTCGACGCGAATTGAGCGCGGGGGCGCCGACGGTCATTCCTGACGCCGGACCCGTGGAAGGGGTCGCGGCGTCTTCTTCCGATCCGCTGGTTGCGCTGGTCGGACCTCCCAACTCCGGTAAATCGACGCTCTTCAACGAGCTGACCGGACTGCGCCAGCGCGTCGCGAACTACCCCGGCGTCACGGTCGAACGAAGGTCCGGCGTCGTGTCGGAGCCGACCGGAACGGTTGAGGTCATCGACCTGCCGGGGGTGCACGGCCTCTCGCCGCGCAGCCTGGACCAGAGGGTCACCCGGGACTTTCTGCTGGGGAGACTGGACGGCGACCGCGTGCCGGACGCCGTAATCCTGGTTCTGGACGCGACCCGCCTCCGTTCGCACCTGATGGTCGCCGACCCGGTGCTGGGGCTGGGGCTCCCGACCATCGTCGTGCTCACCATGGCCGACGAACTGGGCCGGCGCGGCGGCGCGCTCGACACCGAACTGCTGTCGGCCGAACTCGGCGTCGAGGTCGCGCTTGTGAACGGACGCGACGGCACCACGCTGGCGCCGGTGAGACGCTTTCTCGCCGCCCTCCTCACCGGGGGTGAAGAGATTCGGGCCTGTCCCATGATTTCGGTCGCCGATTCGGTGACGGCTGGCCGGGGACAGGGACGGCCGCTCCCGGTCATCGACCTCTTTGCCGAGCGGAGGAAGCGGGCGCGTGAACTGGGCCGCTCCGCCGACTTCCGGAATCCGCGCCCTTCCCGGACCACGAACCGGATCGACGCCGTGGTGCTGCACCGATTCTGGGGGCCGCTGGTGTTCGCCGCGACGGTCGCGCTCGTCTTTCAGGCCATCTTCACGGCTGCGGTGCCCCTGATGGACGGCACGGAAGCCCTGATCGCGGCGTCCGGCGAATTCGTTGCGGGCGCGCTGCCCGACAGCTGGTTCCGATCGCTGCTGATCGACGGCGTATGGGCGGGCGTCGGCTCGGTGCTGGTCTTCCTCCCCCAGATCCTCATCCTCTTCGCGTTCATCGCCATCCTCGAGGACTCGGGCTACATGGCGCGCGCGGCGGTCATCGCGGACCGGCTCATGCACCGCGTGGGCCTGCAGGGCAAGTCCTTCCTGCCGCTGCTCTCCGCCTACGCCTGCGCCGTCCCGGCGGTCATGGCGGCCCGCACCGTGGAGGACGAGCGCGACCGGATCGCCACGATCTTCGTGGCCCCCTTCATGACCTGCTCCGCCCGGCTCCCCGTCTACGCGCTTCTCATCGCGGCCTTCATCCCCGCGACGCCCCTGCTCGGCCCGTTCCTGGGGATGCGCTCCGCCGTGCTGATCGGGCTGTACGCGCTCGGACTCGTGGCGGCGATCGCAACGGCGGCCCTCCTCAAGGGCACGCTGCTCAAGGGGCGGGCCACCCCCTTCGTCATGGAGCTTCCGCCCTACCGCGTGCCGGGCCTCCGGTCGATCGGGACGCGCCTGCTGGACCGCACGAAGGTCTTCCTGCGCCGCGCGGGCAAGATCATCATGACGGTGGCGGTGGTCCTGTGGATCCTCACGCAGGTGCCGGGCGCCCCCGGCGGCGGACCACCCGAGATCGGCGACAGCGCGCTGGGGAGGATGGGACAGGTGATCGAGCCGGCGATCGAGCCCCTCGGATTCGACTGGCGCATCGGCATCGGGCTGGTGACTTCGCTGGCGGCTCGGGAGGTGATCGTCGGCACGCTGGGCACGATCTACGGGGTCGAGAGCGACGACGAGACCCACTTCGAGCTCCAGGCGGCGCTCCAGCAGGATCTCGACCTGGGTTCGGCGGTCGCACTGCTGATCTTCTTCGTCTTCGCGCTGCAGTGCATGTCCACGGTGGCCATCATGCGGCGGGAAACGGGTGGCTGGAAGTGGCCGGCGCTTCAATTCACCTACATGCTGGCCCTCGCCTATGGCGGGGCGTGGCTGGCAAATGCGCTGCTCTGACGGGGCCGTGGTACACGACGGTCTCCGGTCCGCTCTCGTCGCGCTGCCGTTCGTTGGCTTGCTGGCCGCTCTCTCGGGCTGCGCGCCGGAGCGTCCCGAACCGCCCGTCACCGGCGTAGCGGACGACACGGGCCGGCTCCACGACACTGCCGAGCCCCGGAACCGGATCATCTCGGTCATCCCCGGGGTCACGGAGACCCTGGTGGCGATGGGCGCGGCGGAGCGGATCGTCGCGCGCACCGAGTACGATGATCAGCCGGCACTCGAAGCCCTGCCGGTCCTGAGCGCGCTCCTTCAGCCGAGCGTGGAAGCCCTCACCGGGCTCGATCCCGACTTGGTGATCATGTGGCCTTCGGGTGGGGATGGCGGGGCTGTCGGGGAGCAGCTCGACCGCGTGGGAATCGGCTGGTACGGGGCCGGGATCCAGACCATTGCCGACTTCGAGCGGCATGCCCGCAACTTCGGACGCCTTCTGGACCTCGAGCGCGCGGCTGATTCGGTGATCGCCGCCGTGCGGGCCGACCTGGCTGGCGCGCGCGCCGCGTGGTCCGCCCGCGCCCCGGTCGATGTCTTTCATGTTGTGCAGCTGGATCCGCCGATGACTGCCGGCGCCGGGACCTTCCTCGACTCGGTCTTCGAGGCCGGCGGCGCCGTCAACGTCTTCGCAGACATCCAGGGGAACTGGCCCCGCATCAGTCTCGAAGAGGTGCTGCGCCGCGACCCCGAATTCGTCATCGTGCCAGTGGAGGGCTACGGGACCCCGTCCATCCAGCCCGGCTATCGCGACCCGTCGCTCGAACGTCTGGCCGGCGCTCCCGGCTGGGCCGTACTCTCCGCGGTCAAGGCCGGCCGGGTCGTCTCGGTCGACGCCTCGCTGTTCGGGCGCCCGGGGCCACGCATGGGCGAGGCCGCACTGTACCTGGCCCACCGGCTCCACCGCGGCCCCCCGCCGTAGCCGGTCCGGGCGGACGCCCCTATGCGGCGGCCAGTCCGGGCAGGTGCCTCTCCACCTCGGCGCGACGCCGGGGCGCTCCCCTACGACACCCGCGGCGGCCTCTTCTTCAGCACGAAGAGCCCCTCCTTGATGCTCGACACGATCAGCACCCCGCTCTCGAAGTACGGGTACACGCTCCACGCTCCCGCGAACCCCGCCCCGTCGTCTCCGAACGGAACCGTGTCGAAGAACCCCACCTCCACGGGCTCCTCCGGGTCCGAGATGTCCAGGATCCGCAGTCCACTGAGGTAGTTGGCCTGGTACATGAAGTCGCCCACCACGTACAGGTTGTGGTCCGACGCGCCCGTTGTGCCGAAGTGCTCCTTGACCAGGACCGGGTCGTCGAGCTCCTGGACGTCCCACACGAGGGTGCGCGTCCGCGACACGTTGCCGCCGACCTCGTCGGTCTCGTCGTTCATGTAGAAGTAGCGATGATCGTCCGAGATCCAGCCCTGGTGGAGGTAGCCGGTGTTGGGATAGGAAGCCGCGGACAGCGTTACCGGCGCTTCCTTGTCGGTCACATCGGCGATCGACAGGGCGGTCTCGTTGGCCCCGAAGCAGATCTCGTGCCCGACGTAGGCCTCGTCGGGTCCGTCGTAGCGGACGCACTGCGCGTCGTGGCTGTAGCCCGTGCCGGCGTTACCGGTGTTCGGATCGGCGAAACAGCCCGCGAAGACGGGCGCGGCCGGGTCCCGGATGTCGATCATGTGCAGGCCGCCCCCACACGTCTCCCCGCCTCCCGAAGCCCCGACGACGTAGGCGAACCCGGTCTCCTCGTTGATGACGATGTTGTGCGCCGAGTTGATGCCGTCGTAGTTCGCGGTGGCCTCGAAGGTGGCCGGCGGTCCCGACAGGTCGCGCAGCTGCGTGAGGTCGAAGATCTGCACCCCGTGCGCCCCTGCATTGTCCGCGACGATGAAGGCGTGATTGTCGTAGACCTTGATGTCGCGCCACATGTTGACGATGGCGCCGTCGGTGAGCGGCAGCTCTCCCAGGTAGACCGGATTCGACGGGTCGCCGAGGTCGATGAAGGTCGTTGCATCGGCGCGCCCCATGATCGCGTATTCGCGGCCGGTTTCCGGGTCGGTCCATCCCCACAGGTCGTTCGCGATCACGCCGCGGCCGCCCCCCGCCGCATGGGTTGGCAGAAAGGCGACCAGATCGACCTCGCTGCAGCTGAAGCCGCCCGCCGAACCCTCCTCGCACTCCCGTTCCGCCCCCAGGAGCGGGTCCAGCCCCGCGTTGTCGTCGATCAGGGTGCCCTCGGGCTCCCACCCCGACTCCGTGCGGCGGAAGAGGAAGCCCGTCCCCTCGAAGAAATCGGCACCCGGTGCGCCCACGACCGCCATGTCGCCGTCCACGGAAACCGCGAGCCCGTAGAAGTTGAACGGTGTGCCCGGACCGAACGACGCAACCTGCGCCCAGTCGCCGGACCCGTCGCGCCGGAAGGCCGCACCGCCGCCGATCCCGCCGCCGACCAGCGGCATCCCCACGATCAGGTCGTCGCCCGTCGCCGCCACGGCCATGCCGAACCCGGCGGGGATGGGAGCGTCGTCGTCGGTGATCGTGCCGGCGTGGCTCCAGCCATCGCCCGGCGTGTAGTGCTGGACCGCGCCGGTTCCCGCCTCCAGCGGCGCTCCGGCGAATACTTCACCGCCCGATACGGCGACGCTCCACCCCATCGCACCCGGACCGGCTCCGGGGGGCGACAGGCGTTCCTCGCGGGCCCAGCCCTCCCCTCCGCGCCGGAACACGTGCACCGCGCCGGGCAGCAGAACAGGTTGGCCGGTACCCGGAATGAGCCCGATCATCTCCCCCGGGGCGCCCACGGCTGCGAGGTCCCCTTCCATGTCCACCGAGGTCCCGAATCCGGCCCGGTCGGGCTCATCGCTGCCGTCCAGGACAGCGCTCAGCGTCCATCCGCCGTCACCTGCCCCGAAAACCACTGCCGCTCCGCTACCCGAACCGGCCGCCGGCGCGCCGACCAGAACCTCGTCCCCGTTCGTGGCCACGGCCTGACCGAAGCCGGTGCCGGCGCCGCCGTCATCCCAGGTGAGCCGCCCGTCCAGGGCCCACCCCGAGCCGGCCCGGCGGAACACGTAGACCACGCCCGCACCCTCCGTCGGCGCCCCCACGACCAGCAGGCCGCCTGCGGCGTCGAGCCCGCCGCCGAACCCGGTTGCCGAACCCGACTCCGAAGGGGACAGCGTCGCCGTCTGCGCCCACTCGCCGCCCGACCGCCCGAAGACGTGCACGCCGCCCTGCCGGCCGGAAGGCATGGGGAAGAGAGGAATCCCGCCGGGCCGCCCGACGAAGATCTGACCGTTCTGAACCACGACCGCGGCCGAGAAGGCCGAGAGGCCAGCCGCAGGGAAGGCCGAGAGCCCCGCCGCCGAGAGGGCCGGGAGACCGTCCGCCGCGGGCGTGAGGCCCGTGGGCCGTGCAGTGGTCTGACCGAGGGTCGCAATGGGCACGGCGAGCATGAGCGCTGTCGCAATGAGAAGGGAGTGTCGGGGTCGCATGAGTCCTGATCCTGTCGTGGGGTAGGTGCCGCGCCGGGGCGGTGGCGTCGCACCACGCCGCGCCGGCTCGTGGTTGGAAGATGAAGCCGAACGCCGCCGCTATCCAGTCAGGAGCCCGGCGGTCCGTGGGACAAGCCCCAGTTGCTTGCCAACGGCGATGCGTCCTCGCCGAGTCCGGCGCTCATGCCATTCGAAAATGTAATGAAAACATTACATAATGTCGTGTTGTCTTTACATTCATAATTCCTTCAGAGCGCCGCTGTGCGTTGCTACTCGCCGAAATGGCGTCGCTCTTCTCGCTCATCGCGCCTTTCCAGCCCGGCCCCTCGCTGTCCTCGGCGCGGCGCGGGGACTGTGCACGGACTGTGACCGGCCAGGCGCACCCGGCCCAAAGGTGCCATCTTGATGGCTGCGCCATTTCCCCGGGAGGCAGACCCCATGACCTTGACGCGCCCACGCACCCGCCGCCCAGCCATCGTCGCCATCGGCGTAACCGCGGCGGTCCTCACGGCCTGTGATTCCAACCCGGAGCCCGTCCACCTCGTCACGGCGCATCAGATGGGGCCGGTGGCCTATCGCGACCCGGCGGGGGCGGTGTCACCGGACGGCCGCTGGCTCGCGTTCACGCAGGGCCGCGACGTGATGGTCATGTCACTCGATGGCCCCGAGACCCGCACCCTCGGCACCGCACCCAGCCAGGTCCGGTATCTCACCTGGCACCCCGGCAGCCAGAGCCTCCTGGTGCACGAGCGCTCCTTCGACCGCCGCCGGCAGGACTGGTTTTTCTACGACGTCCAAACCGGGGCCAAGGAGACGCTCTGGGGCGGCGACGGCGCCCTTTCCGGTGATCTTCCACCCCGCGCCAGCCTCCTGGAACTCACCTGGGCCCCGGACGGCGAGGCGGTGGTGGGCGTCGTCCGCTCCATGGCCGGGTCGCAGGTCTGGCGCATCTCCCGGGACGGCGGTTCCGGCGAGGTCGTCGCCGAAGGGCAGCGGCTGTCGCTCCCGGTGGTGTCTCCCGACGGCGAAGTGGCATGCATCGAGCGGTCCGGGAGCATCCAGTACCTGCGCCATCCGTGCGCCGAGGGTCCGGTCGACTGGCTCGAGGGTCATCAGCCCTACGGACACGTCGCGTTTTCACGGGACGGACGGGAGATCTACTACGCCGCGCCGCGAGAGGACGGTCCGCTCGAACTCTGGGCCCGGCCGGTCGGCGGCGGTCCCGGCGAGATGCTGGACACCGCCGAGCGGGATGTCTACGGCCCCGGCGTCACCCGCAGCGGCGCCGTGATCTATCGCAGCCAGTGGTACATGGTCTCCCTCTCGGCCGTCTCCGCGGCCGGGGGCGACGTCACCCGGATCACCACCTTCCAGTCCGAGACCCCCACCTGGGACCCGGCCGGTACCGAGGTCTCCTTCACCTTCGGCGGCTGGCGCATCGCCACCGACGACGTGGACTACCCGGACATCGACCAGCACATCGGCATCGTCTCCTTCGACGGACAGCTCCCCAAGGGTGCCCCCGACCGCGTCGTCCGCAACTCCTACTCCGAGGATCAGGGGATGCACTGGTCCCCCAACGGCCGCTGGATCACCTATCACAGCCACATCGACGCCACCGACGACATCTACCTCATCCCCGCCGACGATCCGTCGTCTCCCCGGCTGATTTCGGCCCACGGCCACGAGACGGGATGGCCGCGCTGGTCCCCCGACGGCCGCTGGATCGCGTTCCCGAGCTACACCCTCGATGCATCGGGCGGGCGCAAGAGCCATCTCTACGTCATCCCCGTGGACCAGGAGACGGGCGAAGCCGCCCCCCAGCAGCCCGTGCCGATGGGTGACTTCCCGCACGATGCGCTGCAGGCCGAATGGACCCCGGACTCCCGGCGGCTGATCTTCGAGGCGGCAGAGGGACCGGGCCGGAAGGCACTCTACTCGGTGCCGCGCGAAGGAGGCGAGCCGCAGCGCTTCCACGAATGGGAGTCGAACCAGGTCCACTCCGGCATCGCCGTATCGCCGCAGGGCGATTGGGTCGCCTACATCGGCCCGGGAAGCGAAGGATTCTTCCAGATCCACCGGGTTGCCTTCGGCGGCGGCCAGGCCGAGCAGCTGACCGTGGACCCGACGCAGAAGACTCAGCCCGCATACGATCCCACGGGCGAATGGCTCGCCTACACGGTGTTCAGCTACGAAGCGAGGTTCTGGCGCCTGGAGCGGTGAGTGCTACCAGCGCCGCATCCTGCCCGTAACCTCGACCTTGACGGGAACGCCGCCAGCCCTGCGCGGCAGCTTGGCGCGCAGGCGCGGGTCGTCCTTCTCCAGATAGACCTTGATGCAGGGCTTGCCGCCGCTCATCCCCTGGGCCGTTCCGGCCACGCCCTTCATCCCCCGCACCCTGCGGTCGACCTGCCGCTGCGCCCTGCCGATCGCGTCGTCCATGGCGTCAGTTCCCGTCGACCGAGACATCGAACCGGGCGAGGACCAGGTCGATGGGGTTGGCCAGGGTGGTGGTCTGGCTGCCGGCGAAGAGCAGTCCCACGGGCCTGCGCTCCTCGGGCCCGGCGCCGCCGACGATCAGCGAACCCGAGTCGCCGGGGCCCGAGAATCCGGCCCCCGAGATGACGATCTGGCCGGTAAAGCGCGCCGTGCGATCGCGGAAACCGATATTCATGGTGGCGTTGATCCCGGTGATCTGCCCCTTCGTGTGCCCGGTCGTGCGTCCGTACTTCTGAACCGCCATGCCGAGCCGGGCCGCTGCGGTTTCGGTGCGCGGGGTGCCGTAGCCGTTGGACGGCGTGCTGTTGCCGAGATTCCCGGTCGTGGTCTCGGCGATGGCCGCGTCGATCCGGTTGTTGGGGCAGACCGGGAAGGGCTGACAGAACCTGATCGGCTCGAAGTCGTGCAGCGTGCCGATCGCGTCGGTCGGGTTGGCGCCGCCGTCCACGGTTCCGGGCTGAAGGATGTTGTCGCCCACCTCGGCCTGGTTCCGGTTCGCGAACACGTGATTGTTGCTGAGCGCGTAGACCTTTGAATCGGAGACGACCCGCGCGGCGATGGTGCCCGCGGTCACGTCGACCTGCCCGGTGGACACGCCGATGGGAACGGGGCGCGGGAAGGTGAGCTTCGGATTCGTGATGTCGCTGGTTGCCGCGCGGGCGGGTGCGGCGCGTTCGTCCGAGTCAGCGGAGGGCTCCTGCATCTCGCCCAGCGCCCGGAACGGCCCCGTCACTTCACTGACAACCGGGTGGCCGTCGAAGCTTGCCGGAAGTGCGAGGGCGCCGGGGTGGGTGAGGAAGACTTTCACCACCGGCTGGCCGCTCAGGTCGAAGGCGACCGCGGTGCCGGCCACGCCGGGCTGGCTCAGCAGGTCCTGGTTCAGGAGCTCCTGGGCGGAGATGGCGGCGGCCAGGTCGCCTTGGCCAATTCCGCCATCGTTGCCGAAGCGGGTTCGCAGATCGCCCACCGGCCGGAAGAAGAGGGCGTCCAGCACGATCGCGAGCGCCAATGTCCCGTAGCGAAGGAATCGGTTGTCTGACATGGACCTCATCTCCCCGGGGTTCTGCCGACCACACCGCTGATGTATATGGTACTGGTCGCGCGCGGGGAAGGTTTCTGCGCGGGGGCGCGACCAACGGCGGCGACCGAATGCCGCACGTCGCAGCCCGGTCGGCCCGGCCGCAACACTCGCTACCGGCCTACGCCTCCTCGGGAAACAGCTCGCCCTGGTGCTCTCCCGGCTGTGGCGGGAACCGGCGCAACTCCGCCCGCCGGCCGTCCCAGCGCACCGGCATGGGAACGTCCACGTACGCGCCTCTCTCGTGCTCGTGATGGACCAGCATCCCGCTGGCCGCCGTCTGGGGGTCCTCGAGCGCCGACGCCACGGTGTGGATCGGCGCCGCGGGCACCCGGTGTTCGCTCAGGCAGCGCAGCAGCGACTCGACCGAGTGCTCCCGCGTCCTCCCGGCAACGATCGCCGCGAGCTCGGCGCTGTTCGCCACCCGGGACGCGTTGTCGGCGTAGTCGCGGTGCGACGCCAGATCCAGCTCCAGCGCCCGGCACAGCCGCCGAAAGATGTCGTCGTTGCCGGACGCGATCATCACGGAGCCGTCGCGGCAGGGAAACGCCTCATACGGCGCGATCATCGCGATGGACGTCCCCATCGGCCCGGGGAGCGGCCCGCCGGCCAGGTACCCGGTCATGTGGTACGACATCCAGGCGAGGGACGTGTCCAGCAGCGAGGTGGTCACATGGCAGCCGCGTCCGGTCCGGTCGCGTTCCCTGAGGGCGCCCAGCACGGCGATCGCGGCCCACATCCCCGCGCCCAGATCCACGATCGAGGTGCCGACCCTCACCGGCCCGCCCTCCACCTCGCCCGTCACCGACATCAGCCCGGACCGCGCCTGCATGAGCGGATCGTATCCGGGCTCGTCCCGCAGCGGACCGCTCTCGCCGTACGCCAGTATCGACACGTACACGACCGCGGGGTTGGCGCCGCGGACACTCTCGTAGCCGATCCCGAAACGCCGCGCCGCTCCCGGCCGTAGAGCCTGGAACACCACGTCGGCCCCGGTGGCGAGCTCCAAGGCGCGGGCCCGGTCGGCCTCCGTCTTCAGGTCCAGGACCACACTCCGCTTGTTGCGGTTGACTGCGTTGAAGAGCGTGCTCTGGCCCCAGACGAAGGGAGGCCCCCAGCGACGGGCGGGATCGCCGCCGGGCGGCTCGACCTTGACCACGTCGGCACCCAGGTCCGCCAGGATCTGCGCGGCGCAGGGTCCTGCCAGGTTCTGGGAGAAGTCCGTCACCCGCACCCCGGCGAGGGGCGCGATGGCGGCTTCGGTCGGGCCTCCCTTGCCGGGATGTGACATGCGCGGCTTCTTTTACGGAACGACGAACTCGAACGACGGACGATAGAAGATATGGACACGGTGAAGATCCCCAACAGCGCGACGTACTCGCCCCTCGCGCTGACCGACGTGATCTTTGCGGCCCCATTGGCGTCGCGGCTCCTCCTGGGGGCGACGCTGCCCGGCAGGGTGATCCAGGCGGCCGCGGCGGGGGCGTACGCGGGCGCCGTGCTGGGGGACTGGGCCAGCCGGCGGGGCGTCAGGAAGATCGATTTCCTGGCGACGTACACCGCCGATGTGAAGCACTTGGAGGAGATGCCCGAGGCGCGGCGAAGAGAGGACGTGCGCCGCTACTCCGGCGAGCTGATGGCGATCTACGAGCCCGTCGCGCGCGACCGCGACATCCTGGCCGCCGACATCAACGAGCGGCTCACCTCCTACATCGCCAGCGTCACCGGCCAGCGCGTCGAGACCAGCAGTTCGGTGCGCGAGTTGACTCTGACCCGCTTCCTGGTCCCCTTCGCGGTCGGCAGCTGCGACATCCTCTCGGGCGACATCGCGGTCTTCCGCAGCACGGGGGTCTTCGAGCCACACATCCTGGCCCACGAGTTCTGTCACAGGAAGGGATACCTGAAGGAGCTCGAAGCCCAGGCGCTCGCCTACCTGGCGCTCTCCCGTTCGCGCGACCCGCAGCTGCGTCAGTCGGCGCTGGCGGAACGGGTCTACCGCAACCTGCGGGTGCTCGACGGCGACGATCCCGAGCGTTACGGTGAACTGCTCGAGGAGACCCCGCTTTCGGGTCAGGTCCTCGAGGACTTCCGCCGGCTCCGCCCTCCGGACCAGCGGTCGGGATTGATCTCCGACACGCTCAAGGAGCTCTACGATTCGCGGATGAAGCTGACCGGGCAGAACGGCCTGTCCGACTACGACCGGGGGTTCACCAACTTCCTGTACAGCTACGAGACGGCGGTGGCGGACGGCCGGGCGTCCTAGCCGCCGGGCCTTCCCCCCACCGGAACCCGCAGCACGAAGCCGGCCCGCCCGGCGCCCACCCCCGGCATCCCCCGGAACGTGAGGCCATCGAGGCGAACCGGTACCCAGGCCTGCCGTTTGGCGAAGCGGCCCAGCACCAGGCCGGCGGCCACCCCCACGGCGGTGCCGATTGCGAATCCCCGAAGGGCAATCCTTCCCCCGGATTCGTTCTCCTGGCAGCTCGCGATATTCAATCCAAGTTCGAGCGCAACCGGGTTGGCGTGACACTCGTCCTTGAGAGCCCACGAGAACGTTGCGCCTGCCAGGCCGGAGACGCCGCCGGCGACGAGCACCATGCGCTTCGTGTCCGTTACGGTGGCTCGTTTCTCCAACAGCCCGCCCGCGCCGAGCGGGATCCAGTAGACGGGCTCGGCGCCGGTCTCGAAGAGGAGCGTGTCGCCCTGCATCCCGACGACGTTGCCCTCCAGCGTCACGGGGTAGATGACGGGCGGTGAGGCAGGTCCGCCGCGAAGGACCGTCGCGCCGGTGATCCGCACGATCTGGCCCATCGACAGCTCGTCGGCTGCCTGGGCGGCGACCTCGGGAGCGTCGAAGCCGATGCCCGCCATGAGTGGCGCGAACGCGATCGTCGCTCGCAGGGTTCGGTGCCGAATCTTCATGACGTCGCTCCTGCCTATCCGCTCCTCGCGGCGCCTCGCCGCCACGGTTGCCTTGCCGGTCCCCGTGCGTGCGCGGGTGTTCCCGCGAACTCTTCCTAAAGGTAAGGCCGAAGGACCGGGGAGACGCTCAGCACGAGCTCGAACGCACCGTCCGGCATCCCCCACACCCCGTCCACGCGGATGATGTCGTGCAGGGTGGTCAGACCGGCGCCGCCGTAGCCACGCAGTCCTGTGGTCCCCGCAACCTCCCATTCCTCGGCCAACGGTGCGGGGGTGGCGCCGACGGCCCCAGCGCCCGCCAGCAGCCGGATTGACAGCCAGCCGGGCGCCACAGCGCGTGTCGTCTCGCCCCGGGCAAGCACGAATCGCCGGCCGGCGTAGGCGCGGAACTCGTGCCCGGGCAGCGTGCCCCTGCCTCCAAGCACGAAGTGGTGCTGCAGGGGCACGTTGCCCCAGGCCATCCCCGCCTTGAGCGACAGCGATGTTTGGCCGGACAGGTCCCGGGCGGTTCGGCTAACCTCGATCCGCCCGAGCAGCGTCGCGTTGCCACCGCTGTCCCAACGGCCGGCGGTGCCGTCCAGCGCCAGCTCGCCCTCCCATCCACCCAGGCCACCCCAGCGGCGCACAATCCCCATGCGAATCGCGCCAAATGTTCCCTCGTCCACGGGCCGGAGCGGTCGCCGCACCGCCGCGGCCCCGAAAGCGTCGATGGGCCCCCCGGCCGACATCTCCTCCCATACCACACCAACCCGGACCCCGGCCGACTCCCCCACCGTCCGGTCCAGTTCCAGGCTTGCACCGGAGGCGAACCAGGGGTCGGAGTAGTCCAGGTCCCTGAAGATCGTAGACAGGGTGTTGACGGCCCCCGATGCACCCGAAAACGGTCCTGCATCGCGCAGCTGGTGGCGGTAGAGTTCGACCGTGGCCGTCGACGCCTCCCCCGCGATCCATCGCCCCCGCAACCTGCCGGCCGGCGTGCCGCCGCCGATCCCGTACCCCGGCAGCACATCCACCTTGACGGATTCCCGCGGCGCGTACGACCCACCGAGTCCCACATACACACCCTCGGCGCGATTCGCACGCAGCACCGACGAGACCCGGTCCGCGTAGACGCGCACCTTCGGCAGCCCGCTTACCAGCCGCGCCCGGGCCGCGCGCCGCGCTTCCGCCTCCACCTGCGCCAGGCTCGCCGGCGACAATCCCTCCTCCGCCATCCTGTCCATTAGGCCGTCGCGGAACACGGTAGAGTCGGCCGCGCCGTACGGACTGACGAGCAGGGCAGGGCCGTAGAAGAAACCCGGTTGCGTCTCCGGGTTGAACTCGTAGTCGCTCACCTCCAGGGTGGCGCGGATCACCGTGCCCACCGGCAGATCGAGTTCCGGCACTTCCCTCCTCACCTCCACGACCTGACGGTAGGGAAGCCAGAGACTCTCCTCCCAGAGGGAATGCTCCAGGCGGACCGTAATCCGGTCGGTCCTGGGATCCACATAGGAGGCGGGAGTGAAGCTGAACGCCATCCGCACCAGCGCCCCCGTCTCCGCCTCCAGGAACACGCTGCCCATGAAGCCCGGGCGATCTTCGCGGCGAGGCATCACCTCCAGTTCGTGCACGCGCAAGGGGGCGGGCAGGGTAGGGACGCTTACGCGGATCGAATCGACGACGCGGTAGTGATAGGTCGTCTCGCCATCGCTGCCGAGCGGGTGCGGCACATCCCGCACATCGCGCCCCTCCCCGATCGCGATCCTGTCCCCGAACCCGTTCTGCACCGCCGTGAGCCGGTCGATGTAGTAGCGGAAATCCTCGATCGGCAGCAGTTCACGCTTGCGCAGCCCGCGGATGATCTGCCGCCTGCGGCCGCGCGAATCCTGGTAGAGGTCCACCGCGACCTGGTCGACGCGCATCGGGACCGACGCGCGCCCGTCGTCGCGGTCCAGAAAGAAGTAGATGTGACCCTCAGCCGACGCCCTGTAGGAGGTGATCGTCGAGTGTGTCAGAGGGAATTCGCGGAGTTCGCGCGCCCGGCGCACGAGGGACAGCGCGGCCGGATCGTCGATGGCGGCCGCCTGGGCCGCGAGGGAACGGCCCGGCATGAAATTTGTGCCTGCCAATTCGACGCAGGCACACAGAAGGTTGAAGGAAACGACTTGGGTGGCGATGCCGGCCGGCCGGCGGCGCCGGGTCAGGTAACGTCGCTGAGCGTGAGCCCGTTTTTCCGCAGGAATGCCGTCAACCCCATCTTGTCGATCGACCGCAGGGCGGAAGTGGAGACCTTGATACGGACCGATTTGCCGAGTTCCGGCACGTAGATCCGCTTCTTCTGCAGGTTCGGCAGCTGCCGCTTCTTGGTCTTGTTGTGAGCGTGGGAGACGTTGTACCCGACCAGGGGACGCTTCCCGGTGATGTCGCACTTGCGAGACATCGTGTGAGTCCTCCGTTCGTACCCCGGACGCCTACTTTTCTTCCTTGAAGAGGACGTGGCGGCGCAGGACGGGGTCGTACCGCCTGAGCTCGAGGCGCGAGGGGTTGTTGCGCTTGTTCTTGGTGGTGCTGAAACGATAGGGGCTTTCGGTGCTGGACATCTTGATCGTCACGCGAGGACCCTTCGACTTCTTCGCCATGGTTTCTCCTTGGTTCGACTGACCCCAGATAAGATAGCCGGTTGACCGCAATCGTCCAGTCGGAATAAAATTAGTGCTGCCCTTCGATGGCCGCATGGCCGCGGCCGACACCGAGCGACAACCCGGAAGACAGCTGTGAAAAAAGACATACATCCCAGGTACCGCCCCGTCGTCTTCCAGGACGTCTCCACCGGCTACGCGTTCCTGACCCGCTCCACGATTTCGACCAAGCGCTCGATCGAGTGGGAAGACGGGAAGGAATACCCCCTGGTCACGCTCGAAATCTCGTCGTCTTCGCACCCGTTCTACACGGGAACGCAACGCCTGCTGGACACGGCGGGAAGAGTCGAACGCTTCCAGCGCCGCTACGGCATCGAGCAAGAGGACGCCTAGCCGGCCGGATCCGCGGCCTTGACGGCCGGTCCCGGAGGCACCCGCGACTCCCGTGATTGACCCGGCGGCCGACCACCTCGTTTACGTCGTTCCAGATCTGGGGATCGCCGTGTGCGAGATGGAGGCCCGCTTCGGCGTACCCTTCACCGCCGGTGGCAGTCACCCCGGCCTGGGCACGCGCAACGCGCTGCTCCGGATCGGCCCGAGGATCTACCTGGAGCTGCTGGGCCCGGATCCCGAGCAACCACGCCCCTCGGGTGGTCTCTGGCTCGCGGCCGAAGGGGCCGAGCGCCATTCCCTCGCCACCTGGTGCGCACGGCGTGACGACCTGGCCGGACTGGCGGCGGGATCCGGCGAAGGCCTCGTCGGCCAGGTGCGGGCGATGTCGCGGACCACGCCCGACGGCGCCCGACTCGCCTGGACGCTCACGATGCCGGTCGCCCCGCCGCTGCACGGCGGGCTCGTGCCTTTCTTCATCGACTGGGGAGAGACGGCGCATCCCTGCAAGCGTCTCCACGACTACGGCGTCCGGTTGAGAGCGCTGCGAGGCGGTCATCCCGATCCGGAATCCGTGCGGTCCGACCTGTCTGCCCTGGGAGTGACGCTCGACGTGCACCGTGGCCGCCCGGCGCTGGAGGCGTATCTGGAGGTGCCCGGCGGAGGCATCGTGGCGCTGTAGCCGCCGCCGGCCGAAGCCGCGGGGCCGTCAGTCGGCGGGAGAGGGTTCCTCCACCTGCGCGTAGGCGTCGT
Source organism: Longimicrobiales bacterium (assembly GCA_965211645.1). Taxonomy (GTDB): domain Bacteria; phylum Gemmatimonadota; class Gemmatimonadetes; order Longimicrobiales; family Gaopeijiaceae; genus Bin94. The sequence continues at coordinate 3,882,828 of OZ242947.1, forward strand.
GCTCGTGAATCGACTCGAAGTTGACCACGTGGACGCTGAACCAGGTCACCTGGTCGAGCGCGCGCAACCGTAGCGTGATCTCGCGCACCAGGTCCTCCACGAACCGGGGATTGTCGTAGGCGTGCTCGGTCACCCACTTCTCGTCGGCCCGCTTGAGCACCGGGTACAGCTCGCACGACGCCGATTCGTCGACCAGCGCCACCACATCCTCGATCCACAGCTCCGCGTCGAAGCGAGCCTGGACCGTGACCATGCTCCGCTGGTTGTGGGCGCCGCGGCTGCTGATCTCCCGCGAGCACGGACACAGCGTGGTGACCGGCACCTTCACCGTGAGGACGAAGTCGTCCGTGGCCCCGCTCGAGGCGTCGAAGGAGCAATCGTACGAGAGCAGCCCGGCGGAGCCGGTAACGGGGGCCGCCTTCTCCATGAAGTAGGGAAAGGAGATGCGCAGGTGCGCGGTCGCGGCGTTGAGCCGGTCGCGCATCGTCCTCAGGATCGACGGCAGGGCATCACCCGATATCACGCCGTCGTAGGAGTTGAGGATCTCCATGAAGCGGCTCATGTGGGTGCCCTTGAAGTGGTGGGGCAGATCCACCGACATGTCGATCGTGCCCACCGTGTGCTGCGCCGTCTTCTCGCGGTCCTTCACGGCGATCGGAAAGCGGATGTTCTGCACGCCCACCCGGCTGATCGGCACCCTGCGGTTGTCGGGATGGGCCTGCACATCGGCCAGAGGGGCCGTCTTGAGGGATTCTGTCATTCGTCTTCGGGTTCGCCCGGGGCTTCCGGGTCGGCCAGCCGCTTCGCGTCGATCCGCCGCATCTTCTCTGCGACGGCGCCCGCGAGGTCGATCCCGCGGCTGTTGGCGTAGTTCAGCAGCGCAATGCAGACGTCGGCGGATTCATCCTCGAAGTCGGCCTCGTCGACCTGTCGGCCCTTCCAGACCTTCTTCTCGAGGTTGGCCAGTTCGCCGGTCTCGCCGGCCAGCTCGAGAGCGAAGAAGCGCGGCGGGCGACAGGGGAACGCGGCCTGCTGGTAGCGGTCGAACTCGGCCTGCAGCGTCTGGAGCCCGCCGTAGCTGCCGGGCAGGATCTGGCTCGCGGCATCCGGGGTTGATTGTCGGTTCATGGGAGTAGCCCTGGTTGTCGGCTCCGTCCAAACTAGTGAAAAAGGCCGCCGAGGGCCCATATTATCGTCCATGGACGACTCAGTGGCAGGCTCGGGCGGGGCGGCGGTTCGCGTCGGCATCGTTTCGGTGTCGGACCGGGCCTCGCGCGGCGAATACGAGGACCGGGGCGGGCCGGCGGTTCAGGCGTACCTGGACAGGGTGCTGGCGACCCCGTGGCAGATGGTGGGGCGGGTGATTCCGGATGAAGAGGACCTGATCCGCGCCACGCTGGTCGAACTGGTGGATGAGGAGGGGTGCTGCCTGGTCGTCACCACGGGCGGGACGGGGCCGGCGCCGCGTGACGTGACGCCGGAGGCGACAGCCGCGGTGCTGGACAAGGAGCTGGCCGGCTTCGGCGAGGCCATGCGCGCCGTGTCGCGTCCACATGTCCCGACCGCGGTCCTTTCGCGCCAGACGGCGGGCGTGAGGGGCTCCGCGCTGATCATCAACCTGCCGGGGTCGCCCAAGGCCGTGCGTGAATGTCTGGACGCCGTGTTCGCGGCGGTGCCCGACTGCGTGGACCTGATCGGGGGGCCGTACCTGGAGACGGATCCGGAGTGGGTGAAGGCGCACCGGCCGCACTGAGTCGCACAACTTGACTTGCAAATCGCGTCGGGCGACGATTAAAGGCTGCACCGTTCGTTTCCGCGAGGACGGATCGCTCTAGCGAGAACGAATCCCCGGACGCCGCGAAGGACCGTGGCATCCGCCAAACCCCCCGACAGAGAAGCGCTGAATGGCCAAGAAGGGCAAACTGGAAAAGAACGACCGGCGCGCGAAGCTGGTCGAAAAGTACGCCGAGCGGCGGCTCGAACTCACGAAGATCATGAAGAGCGCCGAGGCGTCTCCCGACGAGAAGCGGGAGGCCATGGCGAAGCTACAGGCCCTTCCGCGCGATTCATCGTCCGTCCGCTACCGCAACCGCTGCCAGATGTCCGGGCGTCCGCGGGGCTTCCTCCGCAAGTTCGGCCTGTCCAGGATCGCCTTCCGCGACATGTCGCTTCACGGGCTCATTCCGGGGGTGCGGAAATCGTCCTGGTAGGAGTTCTCACGTAGGCGGCCGAGCCGGTCGACCAACTCCGCAACCGAAAGCTCGATGGCGGCACCGGACCGGATTGCCGGGTCATCGATGGCCGCCTTCGAGACCCCGCTGACTACGCACGCCGGGATCGAGGTGCCGCTGATCTGCGGCGCCATGTACCCGTGCAGCAATCCGGAACTCGTGGCCGCGGCGTCCGAGGCCGGAGGGATCGGGATCATGCAGCCCCTGAGCCTGACCTACGTGCACGGCTATGACTTTCGCGAGGGGCTGCGCCATATCCGGCGCCTTACGTCCAGGCCGATCGGGATGAACGCGCTGATCGAGAAGGGATCGAAGCGGTACCACGAACGCATGTCCGAGTGGGTGGACATCGCATTGGAGGAGGGAGTGCGCTTCTTCGTGACGTCGCTGGGGAAGCCGCGCTGGGTGGTGGACCGGGTCGCGCCGCACGGGGGTGTGGTGTACCACGACGTGACAGAGCGGAAGTGGGCGCTCAAGGGGCTCGAGTCGGGCGTGGATGGACTGATCGGCGTGAATCGCAGGGCGGGGGGACACGCGGGGCCGAGGGCGGTCGAAGCGCTGATTGATGAGGTGGGGGACCTCGGGGTGCCGGTGGTCTGCGCGGGAGGGGTGGGGTCGCCGGCCGAATTCGTCCGGGCGCTCGACCTGGGCTACGCGGGCGTGCAACTGGGCACGCGGTTCATCGCCACCCACGAATGCACGGCGTCGGATGCGTACAAGCGGGCCATCCTGGGCGCGGGTGAAGAGGATGTCGTCCTTTCGGAGAAGCTGACGGGCGTGCCGGTGTCGGTAATCAACACGCCGCACATCCGGCGCATGGGCCTGAGGGCCGGACCCATCGCGACGCGGCTGCTCAGGGGCAGCCGCACCAGGCACTGGATGCGCCTCTTCTACGCCGTCAAGTCATTCCGGCAGCTGAAGCGATCGCTGCACCGCGAGGACCGCGAGTTGTGGCAGGCGGGAAAGAGCGTCGCGGGGATAGCCGAGATCGAAGCGGCCGGGGATATCGTGCGGCGGTATGCCGCGGCGCTGAACCCGAAGTCGGGCGACTAGCGGGATCCGTTACCGGGATTGCCCGGCGTCTTCCCCTCTCGCTCTTCCTCCGGGTCGACCACAACGGTCGTGGTGTCGTACAACTCGAAACGCCTCGACACGGGGACGATCTGGTTGGCCACCCGCATGAGCGGCTCCTCCACAAAACCATCCGCGGGTTCGAGCGCCTCCTCCGTGTAGCGGCTGCCCGGATTCCAGAGGATCCACTCGTCGATCCCGACATCGTACGTGGCCTGGATCTGCGCGCGCACTTCGGGCGCGTCGTACCGCGGGGGCCCGAGGTCGAAATCCTGGAGCCAGGGCCGGGTGGCGCCCGCGCCCGCGATCAGGGCCGATCGGTCGACCGCGTCTTCCAGCGCGGCCCGCACGATCTCGTACGGGTGCGCATTCGGCTCGTCGAAGCCGAAGCTCCCCTTCCAGTAGTGGCTCGGATACACCATGGGCAGCGCCACGTCGACCACGTCGATGAACGACTCCCACACCTGCCCGATCCCCACGTCGCGGGTGAACGAGGTCGTTACGCCGAAGACGTCGGCGGTCACCTGTACGTCCAGGTCCGAGAGCGCATCGCGGCTATAGGCGAGGAATTCGCGAATGGCGTCACGCCTCTCGCGGCCCTCGCCGCCCGGGAAGCGCGCCCGGTTCATCGCGGACGTGGGCGCGTCCGGGAACCGCACATAGTCCCACTGGATCTCCGGGAATCCGATCTCCGCGACCTCGCGCGCGATCGCGACGTGGTAATCCCAGACCTCGCGATTGTAGGGGTTCAGCCAGACGATGCCCTTGTCGTCGCTCCAGGGGCCGCCCGCGGTATCCTGCACGGCCAGATCGGGCCGCGCCGCCGCGATGAGCGGGTCCTTCACGATCACGATGCGCGCGATCGGATACACGCCGGCCCTCTCGAGGCGGTCGAGCGTCACTCGCAGATTCGGGATGCGGATCTCGTCGACCGCGCCGATCTCGATCGCCAGCGGCACCTCGGTGGGGTGGCTGACAAAACCCGTCGCGTCCTTGATGTCTACGACGAAGGAATTGATCTCGGTGCGCTGGGCCAGGGCGGCGAGGGCCGTGATGCGCCTCCGCGAACCGGCCGACCAGGCGTTGACGTAGAGGCCGCGGACGTGGTCGGGACGCGGGAAGTCGAAGATACGGCCCGGGCCGAATGGATCCGGCTCCAGTGTCGTCGGTCGAGACTGCGCAGTTGCCGCGGCAACGTCGCCTCCACCGGGGGTGGCGGGCGAAGGGCCTGCTCCATCCTGGCCGGCGGGTGCAGGGCCTGTTCCATCGTGGCCGGACCCTGCCTGCGAAGTCCCTTCCGTCTGCGCCGGCGTCGCGGAAGGTGCCCCCTCGGGCGCCGATTCGACTGTCTCGTGCCCGGGGCCGTCATCGGCTGTGCAGGCTGACGCGAGGACCGCGATGAGGATGACCTGCAGGACACGTTTCATGGCCTAATCTAGCGCAAATCGAGTCCGGTGTCTCTTGACGCCGCCGGCGGCAACCGCGAATCCACAATTCCGCCTCGGACCGGGCTGCGCTATCTTGTGTGCCGCCGGCATGCGCCGGCCTCGGGGCCATAGCTCAGCTGGGAGAGCGCTGGCTTTGCAAGCCAGAGGTCACCGGTTCGATCCCGGTTGGCTCCACTTCGCCCAAGGGCTTGTCATCTGCCGGAGACCGGACCCATGATCCACCTCCCCCGTAGCGTCGGCTTCCTTTTGTTCGGCGCCCTGGTCGCCGGGTGCTCCGACTCCTCCGACTCCTCCTACGCCGGGCTCGTCTCCGAATTCGGCCGGTACGAAGGCTACTCCGAGCCGATCTACGATAGCTGGGTCAACACCTCGCGCTACGTCGAGATGCGCGACGGAGCCAGGCTGGCCGTGGACGTCACCTTTCCCGCGATCGGCGGCGAAGCGGCGCAGGGTCCGTTCCCGGTGGTTTGGACCCACTCCCGCTACCACCGCAACCCGGGCCAGCTGTTGGAGTTCTTCGCCCCGGAGGGCGCCGACGTGCCCGAGGTCAACTCGCAGGTCGACGCCAACGGAGCGCTGCAGCTCCTGGCAAGGCACGGCTACGTGGTCGCGGCGGTGCAGGTGCGGGGCGGCGGCGCGTCCTTCGGAACCTACCAGGGCCTGTTCTCGGAGGCCGAGACCGACGACGCGCGCGAGATGATCGAGTGGTTCGCCACCCAGCCGTGGAGCGACGGCAACGTGGGGATGTACGGAGGCTCCTATCTGGGCATGACCCAGTACATGGCGGCCTCCGAGATGCACCCCGCGCTCAGGGCCATCTTCCCGAACGTGGCCGGACTCGACATGTACGACCAGCTCCACCCCGGGGGCATCTACCGCAAGGACATGATCGACCACTGGGGCGGCCTGACCCGCAACCTGGACATCAACTGGGCCGCGCCGCCGGTCGACGAGGACGCCGACGGGTCACTGCTGCAGGCTGCCATCGCCGAGCACGAGGACAACTGGGACGTGGCGGTCGAGTACGCCGCCGGACGGTTCCGCGACCACGACATACCTACCCTGACCTGGACCGAGCACGGGGTCTCCGGCGTCCTGGACGAGGTCAAGCAGGCCCGCGTGCCGGCGTACCACTGGAACGGCTGGTACGACATCTTCGTCCTCGACGCGGTGCTCCTGTGGGCCAACTACGACGGGCCGCAGAAGCTGGGAATCGGCGCGTGGTCGCACGCCGGCATGCCCGACAGCCTTCTGATGGTTGAAAGCGCCGAACTGACGGCCGTGGAGCAACATCGCTGGTTCGACTACTGGCTCAAGGGGATCGACAACGGGATCATGGACGAGCCGCCCATCCACTACGCTGTCATGAACGATCCCGGGGACTGGAGCTGGACCTCGACAGCGAGCTGGCCCTTGTCCGACGCGGAAGAAATCGCCTGGTATCTGGCCGCCGGCCCGTCGGGCAGCGTCGAGTCGGTCAACGACGGACTATTGTCCCCAGCGTCGCCCACGAGTGACGAAGGGGCGGACAGCTACGATGTCGACTTCTCCACCACCACCGGGACCAACACCCGCTGGGACAACGCCGTCGGCGGCGCTCCGCTGATGATCTACCCCGACCTTACGCCCAACGACGCGAAGGCGCTTACCTACACCACGCCTCCGCTGAATGCCGACGTGAACGTCACGGGGCACCCCGTGGTGACGCTGTGGGTGTCGTCGTCCACCAACGACGCCGACGTGATCGTGCTCCTTGAGGAGATCGACGACGCGGGCGTCTCGCACTACATCTCGGAAGGAGTGCTCAGGGCTTCGCACCGCGGCCTCGCGGACGCTCCGTGGGACAACCTTGGACTGCCCTTCCAGCGCAGCTTCGCCGAAGACGTGCAGCCCCTGCCGGACGGACAGCCCGGGGAGCTCGTCATGGACCTCCTCCCGACCGCCAACATCTTCAACGCGGGCCACCGCATCCGGGTGACGATCATGGGCGCCGACGCCGACAACATCGAGCTGCCCGCGACCGCACCCACGATCCAGGTGCACCGTAGTGCGACCTATCCTTCACGAATCGTCCTGCCCGTAGTCCAATGACGGGCACCCGCTCACCCACGAACTATCCGGCGAGCGCAGCGGACCGGAGGGATGCCTCGCCGCTCCAATGAAGGCGGGGAGTTCGTCCGGGGCCCGCTAGAACCGGTACGTGTAGTTCATCTTGATCGCGCTGCCTCTCGACAGCGTGATCAGGTCGCGGTCGTTGAGGATGTCCAGTCCCAGGTTCCGCCAGTTGTGCGTGTAGACCAGGAACACGTCGTTGCCGGGCCGCACGATCCAGCGAAGCCGTGCGAACAGCCCCACGATGTTGCTGTCGTTGTCGTAACGGACCTGGTTGGTGACGCTCACCCACTGGTTGGGATTCCACTCGCCCTCGATCTCGTAGACGTCGGCGGTGAAGTCGCCGCGCGGCAGCGATACCTCGTTGTGCTCGAAGTTGGTGGAGATGCTGATCCCGGGGTTGGGCCGGAACGAGGCTCGGGCGTTCAAGCGCGTCCGGTTTCCGTCCCAGAACCCGCCGGTGCTGATCCCGCCGAACATGGACACACGACGATGTCCCGCCGTGCGGGCCTGCAGTTCCCAGTCCCAGGTGGTGTATTCGCCGGGAAGAATGTCGATGCCGTCGCTGACTTCGTAGCCGTAGTCCAGGTACTCCAGCACGCGGGTGGCGCCGATCTCGATGTTGTCTCCACTCTCGAAGTCGATGCTGAAGATGTCGAACTGCCATTCGCGCTCTTCGAGCACGCCGGTGTCGATGCTGGTGAGGTTGCGGAACTGGACGGCGAAGTCGAACTGCCGGATCCAGTCGATGCTCTCGGGCCTGGGAGCCCAGCCGAACCGGGGCTCCACCCGGCGAAAGCCGTTGCGGGGCACGAAGCCCAGGGATGGACTGTAGTCGTCCCCGAACTCGCGGTACGAGATGTGCGCGGTCCAGATGTCGTTCGGAAAATTGAGGCGGAGTCCTCGCGCGGTGAGGTCGTTGAGCGATCGGTCGATGGTGGGATCGGGGTTGGAGTTCCAGACGAAGAACGCCTCCATCTCAAGGCGCTTGTCGCCGAAGAAGTGCCGCGTGTTGAGCTGGGCGTCGATTCCCACCGTGTGTCCGTCGGCGATCGACAGGCCGTCGAGGCCGGCGGCCGCGGCCCTGCGGGTGTAGATCGCGCCGACCGTCGACTGCTCGAAGATCGAGCGCTTCACGCGGGCGACGGTGAAGGTCTCCCTCGGAATGCTCACGTCGGCGAGACTGCTCTCGCTGAAGAAGGAGTGAGCGGCGGTTCCGATCTGGTAGAAGCCGAGTTCGTACCTCCCGGCCTGACCCGTGAGCCTGGTTCCGTACTGGATGGGTATCTGCTGCCCCGAGCTCAGTCCGATCCGGCGTGAGAAGAAGGGCGTGGGGCCGCTGCGCGGAGCGAAGCTGAACACCCCCGATCCTTCGAGAAAGAAATCGCGGCGCTCGCGAAAGCGCTGGGGGAACCGCGTGAGGTTGACCCGCCGCTCGTCGCTCTCGACCTCGGCGAAGTCCGTGTTCACGCTGGCCGATGCGCGAAGGCTCGAAGTGAGGCTGTAATTGACGTCCAGGCTGACATCGCTCGGAAACGTCGTCGGATCGGTGTTGTCCGGGACGTTCTTCCACGTCGCGACCGCAGATGGTCTGGCCTCGAGCCCCATGCCTTGTGAAAGATTTCTCAAGCCGGTCAGGCGCCCTGCGTTCACCGGCCGGAAGAGCCCCTCGTTGCGCCGGTAGCCGCGCCAGAGGATCTCTTCGTTCCGGTGCCGGATCGTGCGCTGGAAGTTGATCCCCCAGGTGTCCAGTTCGGGGTTGAAGTTGAGCGTCCTGAACGGGATGCGGATCTCCGCCGACCAGCCGTCGTCCCGCTCGAACGTGCGGGCTTCCCAGATGCCGTCCCAGGCCTTGCCGGCCCCGCCGCCGCCACCACCTCCGCCGCCCCAACCGCCCCCGCTTCCGGTCAGAATCCCGTCGCCCATCAGCCCGGCCGGGTTGATCTCGAAGAAGTATCCGGTGCGTCCGTCGAGGAAGGTGTCGAGGATCCACATGAACCGGTCGTCGGTTCGCAGACTGGCGTCCCGCTGCCGCTGATAGGCCAGGATGTCCGCGGGGTCCCCGTACAGGACCGCGCTGATGTAGAGGTTGTCCTCGTCGAAGACGACGCGCACCTCGGTCCGCTCCGAAGGGACGCCCCCCTCGACGGGCTCCTGCTGGGTGAAGTCGGTGATCGGCGTCGCGGTGCTCCAGATGTCCTCGTCGATGCGCCCGTCGAGATCGATGTCCGCGGTCGAGGGAAGCACGACGGCTTCGAGCATGACCACCGCCCCGTTGTCGCCGTTGGATGTCTGGGCCGCGGCATCACCGGAGGGAGTCAACGCCGCCCAGGACAGGAGGGCCGAGGCCGCGAGAGCCGGCCCTTGATTAAGCACTGGTTTCATTCGCGTTCAGCTTCCCTGGCCCTCGGCCGGATGCACGGTTGGGCGGGCCCGACGGAATCGTCCGGCCCTGTGGGAAAAGACACGCGGGCGGCGGTGTTTGTTGGCAGTACCGTCCACCGATGAGCACGCAAACAAATCCTGCGTGGCACCGAGGGCCTTTGGGAAACCGGGCCGGCAAGGGGGGAGCCGTTGCTCCCGCAGGCACCGGGGCATTGTCCCGCAGGCCCGAAGCGTTACGTTTTCGCCGCGCCAGCTGTCAAAAGCGCAAGTGCGACGCGATCCACGCATGGAAGGAGAGAATCATGTTCCGCAGTCACACGGTGCCGCTCGCCCTTGTCATGATTCCGGTGCTTTCGGCCGGCTGTGGCGGCGGAGGCGATGCGGCCGAGTCTGAACCCGCCGCCGAAGAGGCGATGCAAGCCACGGATGAGATGGGCGGCGCCGAGGCCACGGCCGCCCTCTTCAACCCCAACCTCGCCACTGAAGACGAGCTGGCCACGGTCCCGGGTATCACCGCGGAGGTCGTGGCGGCCATTGCCGGCGGGCGGCCCTACCTGCGCGCGGCGGATCTGCACGCGGTGTTGGCGGGAGCGATCGGAGACGAGGCGGCGGTGGCCGCGTACGGGTCGCTCTGGCTGCCGATCAACCTCAACGACGTGACGAACGACGAGATCCTGCGGATCCCCGGGGTGGGGGATCGGATGGCGCACGAGTTCGAGGAGTACCGCCCGTACGTGGACATGGACGAGTTCCGCATGGAGATCGGGAAGTACGTGGACGAGGGCGAGGTCGAGCGGCTCGCGGGGTACGTGTACGTTCCCATCGACCTGAACACCGCGACCCGCGAGGCGATCATGGCGGTGCCGGGGATGACCGAGCGGATGGCGCACGAGTTCGAGGAATACCGCCCGTACACGGATCTGGAGCAGTTCCGGCGCGAAATGGGGAAGTACGTGGACGAGGACGAGGTCGCGCGGTTCGAGCGCTACGTGACCTTGAACTGAGGCGGGGAACGGTGGCGCGCGGCCGCCGCGCGAAGGGGCGGCTGGCGTTTGATGGCGGCGTGAAGTTGGCCGGCGCCGCCACCGGCGGGCTTGCATTGGCGGCTCACGGGGCATGGGAATGATCCGGGAAGTCGTCTTTCGCCTGCACCTGTCGGTGGCAGTGGCTGCGGGGCTGGTGATCCTCATGATGGCGGCGACGGGGGTCATCCTGTCGCTGGAGGAGACCGTTACGGGGCTCGCCGAGCGACGGCATTTCGTGGACGCGGCCTACGGGGCGCCCCGGCTGGCGCCGGAGGAGATCGTCGCGGCTGTGGCGTTCGAGGCCACCTCACTGGAGTATCGTGCGCATCCCCGGGCGCCTGTCCGGGTCCACGAGGGGCGGGATCGATACGCCTACGTCGATCCGCATACGGGTGAAATCCTGGGCCACGGTCCGGGTCCGCTCGAGGACTTTTTCGAAGGCGTCCACAATTGGCACCGGTGGTTCAACGTGTCGGATGGGTCCGTGCGCCGTGCGCGCGCCGTTACCGGAGCGGTGAACGTCGCATTCGTCTTCCTCCTGTTGACGGGGCCGGTGCTGTGGATCCCGCGGCGGCTGACCAGGAAGGCGCTTGGCAACGCGCTGTTGCTCCGTCCCGGGGCGAAGGGGGCGTGGCGCGATCTGAGCTGGCACCAGGTGGTGGGGATCTGGTCGGCGGTGCCGTTGCTGGCGATCGCGGCGAGCGGTGTGACGACCTCCTATCCGGCGGTGGGCGACAGGGTGTATCCGGTCGTGGCGGCGGTGGTGCCGGTGGAGGCGTGGCCGGGTGAGGCGCCAGGGGACGGTGCTGCGGGTGAAGGCGGTGGTGGCGGCGAACTGAGAGCCGTCCTCGCGACGGCCGAGGCGTGGGTGCCGGAGTGGCGAACCCTGACCCTGACGCTGCCGCGGGGCGGAAGCCGCGAGGTACGGGTCGAGGTGCACAGCGGCCGTGCGGGGCAGCCCCAGAGGATTGGCTATCTCACCGTCGACGCGGCCACCGGCGCCGCGCTGGAGTGGGAGTCCTTCGCCGATGACTCACCGGGCCGACGCGCGCAGCAGTTCCTTCGCTACGCTCACACCGGGGAGTACTGGGGGCTGGGGGGACAGTTGCTGGCCGGCCTGTTCTCGCTGGCCGCTACGGTGATGGTCTGGACCGGGCTTTCGCTGGCGATGCGGCGCGCCCGGCGGTTCGTGCGGGGTCGGCGCGCCCGGCACGGGTAGGGTTGTCGGAATCAGGCGGTTCTTGCGGCCCTCGCGGCTCGGGCGGGCTTGGGTGGGCTCGCGGTCCCCGCGCTCAGAACGTACCCGGGTACCGGAACGGCAGCACCGTGGTGGGCCGCGTCGTTTCGTAGTGGATCAGGACATCGAACCACTCGGCGGCGGGCAGCTGGTTCCAGTAGCGGGCAGATGCACCCGGGTCGTAGCAGCAACCGATCGTGCGGGAATAGCGGGGGTTGGACAGCCACGCGGCCCCCGCCGCACCGAGGCTTCGGTTGCGGAGATCGAGGAAGAAGCGGGGTGCGCTCGCCGACGACAGGTAGTGCTCGTAGGACAGGGGCCTGACGTTATCGAGGACCATCTGGTCGAGCCCGAGGTAGCTCGAGCCGCTTTGGCGCACGCCGGTGAAGGTGCCGTGTTCGTGCGTGAAGCCGAGGACGATCATCGCGTCGCCGTAGGTCTGACGGAGGAACCACCCCTGGGCGCCCGGCTGCGTGGAGACGTGGAAGTTGTGCGCCCAGAGAACCAACCGCGCTTCGGGCCCCAGGCGGCGCTGGAGCCAGACGGTGTTCTCGGCCATCGATTGGTCGCGGCTCTGCTCCCCGGTGACCGACAGGTGGTACTGAATGGCGACCCGCATGCTCTGCAGCGCCAGCGCGAATGCGTCTTCGCCGGCGATGGCCTCGTAGTCTCCCTTCTTGTCGGTGAGATGTTGGTACACCTCGTTGAGCGCGGCCGCGCAGGAAGTGCGGTAGTCGGCTGTCTGCGCGCGGTAGTCGGGATCGGGAGAGCGCCCCGACGGGTCGTTGGCGTAGCGGACCAGGCAGTCGAGTTTCGCCGCCACCGAGTCGGTCCCCTCCGCGTCCACTTCGCGCAGGTACTCGATCACGGTGTGCAGCGCCATCCCGGGGTATTGCATGTCGAAGCCGTAGAATCCCACATCGCCGCCCGCCTCGTTGTGCGACCGGATCCACTCGATCATCTCCAGCACCGACTCGGTGTTCCAGGTCCAGAAGTACAGCCCCGACAGCAGCTCCGCGGGGTCGCCCTCGCCGGTGCGCACGTAGGTGTCGAGGCGGTTGGCTTCGGGCCAGGTGGCCTCGATCGCGAAGGCGTCGAACCCCATCTCCTCGACGAGGAAGCGGAGGATGCGCGCCTTCATCTCGAAGAAGTCGCGCGTCCCGTGGGTGTTCTCGCCCAGCGACACGATGCGGGCATCGCCGACGAGGCCGTGCAGGAAGTCGATGTCGTCGTGCGGCAGGGAGAGGTGGGAGCCGTCGAAGGGGACCGCGTTGCTCTCGATCCAGGCGGTGGCCTCGGCGGGAATCGGGGGCGGTTCGGGGTCGGGCGGCTCGACGATGGGGTCCGTCGTGTCTCCGCCGCACGCCGTGCAGGCGATGAGCACGCCGGCGATCCACCGAACCGGGCTGGTGCGCGCGGTCGTGTTGCCGTCGCAGGCCGCACGTGCGCCGAGCAGGGTGGCGAGCCAGCCGACTGCACCCGTGCCTTCCGGACGCCACAGCCGCCGTGAAGATGTCGTCACCGGGACGAATCCTCCGTCCTCACGTTCCGAAAAAGACCTCGCTGAACTCGAGAGCGCCGCCCTCGGACAGATTCGCGCGCTGCGAATACCCGACCTCCCCGTCGAAGGCCACCAGGAGCAGGATCTGCGCGACCTCGGAGCTGTGGTTGGTCAATCGCACATAGAACCTGTGCGTGCCCTCGATGTCATAGTCCCTGGTGAAGTCGGGCTGCACAAGAGAGGTGTCCGCGTGCACCACAACGGTGTACCTCGTGCCCTGGTCGAAGTCGGCAACCCTCTCGAAGTTGTCGGAGACGACCAGTTCCAGGGGCTGTGGCGCGCTGCCGGTAATCTCCACGCGCGCAATGTTCGGCAGCTGCTGGTCGTCGTCCAGGAGGTCGCAGCTCGCGAGACCCGCGGTCGGCAGCGCCGCGGCCAGCAGGACCACGCCGAGTCGCCGGCCACGAGGGGGCACGGCGGCCGTTGCTGCCGCCGTGCCCCCTCCTGTCAAGCGCTCAGACACGCTCTTTCACCGTCCCGCCGGCGATCAACCGGGCTTGGTGAGGTTCGGGTTGCCCTCGTACTCCTCCAGCGGGAGCGGGAAGCACGTCGCGTCGCCGTACATGCCCCACTCGGTGGTCGGGTGGACCCCGCTGGGGAAGAAATCGCCAGCGCCCTGGTTCTTCCAGCGGCGCAGGTCGCCCAGGCGGAAGCCGCCCAGGTACATGTCGCGTCCGCGCTGCAGGCGCAGTTCAGCCATCAGATCCGCACCCGCGAGGTCGACCGCCTCCTGATTGCCCGCCGCCCGGCGAGCGTTCACGAAGTCGAGCGTCGACCCGGCCGGACCCATCCCGCTGGGCCCAGCCGCCTCGTAGTAGTGGTGCATCGCCTCGAGCCCCGAGGCCATCTTGATGTCCGTGCCCCTCTCGTAGAAGGGCGGGTCACCGCCGTCCGCGATGGCTTCGCCGTTGTAACCGCTGAACGGCAGCGACTGATACGGCTTGTAGAGGCGGGTCAGGCGGTTATGCCCCAGCGACCAGCTGGTCGTGTGCTGCACCCGCGGGTCGGTCTGGCCGGCGACGAGATCCTGCTCGCCGAAAGTGCCGCTAAGGAAGTTCGGGTGAACGCCGAGCGAGTGGTTTCCGCCGTTGATGCGTCCCCACAGTACGAGGTCGGTTCCGCCGTCGGACGTCTGCTCGTATTCGACCCAATGGACGAAATCGGCGGGTATGTCGCCGGCGTACTGCATCACCTGGCTGTGATTGCCGAGGTTGAGGTGCGCACGTGCGAGCCCCGTACGGGCAAGGTTCACGAGGTCGTCGCGCCCGGCGGCGCCAGCCACCTGCATGCCTTCCTCGAATCGCGACAGGCCGCGCTCGTAGATCTGCGCCTGTGACGCGATGGACTCGCCCACATCGAACACGGCTTCGCACATGGCGTCGCCCAGAATGATGTGGGAATACCCGGCGTAGATCAGCGCGATTGCCATGCGCTCATCGCCCGCCGGGTTGTCGATCAGCGTGCGGAACCGTCCCGCGGCACTGTCCGCCATCACGCGGGCGGCGCTGATCTGCGAGAACATGTTGTCGGGGTCGCCCTCGTCGAACCGGACCAGCCTCTGGCTCAGCCGCGCGGTCGACTCCCAGTTGATCCCGGTGATCTGTTCATCGGTGAACATGCTGCCGCGCCAGATGAACGGGTCGTCGTACATCGCCGAGAACTCGCCGATGACGCTGTTGGTGAGCACTTCCACCAGCAGCGGGTCGTTCAGCGCGTCCTCCGAGATGCGCTCGGGGTTGTTCGCTACCAGAAGTTCGTCGAGGGTGTCGCATCCGGCGACCGGACCAACGACGGCCAGCGCGGCCAGGAGCCGCAGCGTCTTGCTGTATCTAGTCATTTGCTTCCTCCTCTCAGAACTGCAGGGCGACCGATGCCGACACCCTGCGGGTCATCGGCGTGGATGCGTAGTCGAGCTCGCTGAACTCGCGTGTGCTGTAGAAGGTGACTTCCGGATCGGAAGTGCCTCCGTACCTGGTCCACATCCAGATGTTCCGGCCCGACAGCGTCACCGTGGCGCGGTCCGCGCGGAAGGCGTTGCTCAAATCGGTCGGCAGCGTATAGCTGACGGCGATCTCCCGGAACTTCAGGAAGTCCGCCGGGAACAGGTGCGTCTTGGTCTGGCGGCTGCGCCACACCAGGACCTCGGTCGGATCGGCGTCGGGGTTGTTCACCTCCCAGCTGTTGCGATCGATCCGGTTGCGGATCGAGCAGATCGCGCACCACTGGTAGTGGCCGCCCTTGTAGTCGAACTGGGCGAAGAGCCGCAGGTTCCCCATGAGCGTAAAGGTGTTGGAGAACGCAATCTCCTGCGTAGGCAACT
Organism: Longimicrobiales bacterium; assembly: GCA_965211645.1. Classification (GTDB taxonomy): domain Bacteria; phylum Gemmatimonadota; class Gemmatimonadetes; order Longimicrobiales; family Gaopeijiaceae; genus Bin94. Next base: position 3,898,218 of record OZ242947.1, read on the forward strand.
GCGGTCCCACGAACTCCTCGTTCTCATAGTCGACGGTCACGCCTCCGCTGGGAGTGAGGACGGGGTTGCCGCTCGCATCCCGTACGACGTCGACCGACCAGTAGCCGCCCAGCGGGTAGCCCTCGATGTGCTTGTGGACCTGGGCGAACGCACCGAAGGAGATATCCTCCAGGGCGCCGCCGAAGGAGACGAGTTCGTTCGAGTTCGTGTAGAGCGACACGCTCGCGTCCCACTGGAGATTTCGCGTGTAGACCGGGGATCCGGTCAGCAGGACTTCGAAACCGCTGTTCCTGATCTCGCCGATGTTGACGAAGTGGCTGCCGCTGAACCCGCTCGACGGCGGATCGGGCACCGAGATCAGCGCATCGGTGGTGCGCTGGTTGTAGTACGTGACCTCGAGAGCGGCGCGACCGTCGATGAACGACGCGTCAAAGCCGAGCTCGATCTCGGTACCTGTCTCGGCCTTCAGGTCGGGATTGCCGTACGAGGCGGTGGAAAGCTGGTTTACGGCCGCATCACCCACCACGGTGACGTCCGGGGCGTATGCCCGGTCCGCCGTGAAGGGAGCCGGTGCCTTGCCCGCCTGGCCCCAGGCGCCCCGGAGTTTCATCTCGTCCACGTAGGGCAGGCTGAAGAATTCCTCGTCCGAGATGATGTAGGACAGCGAGGCCTTCGGGTACACGACGAGCGAGAAGTCATTCCCGAACGCCGAGTTGTCGTCGACCCGCACGGCCACCGTGCCGTACAGACGATCTCGCCAGGCCGCCTGTTCCTGCAGATACACCCCCAGGGAGGTCTGCTCGACGAACCCCTCCGACGCCGATGTAACCGCGGCGGTTCCGATGAGGTTCAGGTTGTTGGCCACGAAGCCCTGTCCATCGACGAAGTGGGATGAGAACTGTTCCCTCACCAACTGCGCCCCGAAGGACAGCGACGAGGTAACGTCGTCGGTTATGTCCGTGCCGATGGTGCCGGCGTAGTCGGCCGTCCACGAGTGATCGACGGGCAGGAAGCGCTGAACCCGGCCGCCGGAGGAGGTGGCCCCCCATGGTTGCAGGCCGGTGGTGTCGATCATGTTGATCTCGGAGTTGTTCCGATCCTGCTTGTCCATCCCCAGGGTCAGCCGGTTCGTGAACCAGTCCCATGGCTGGTAGTTGACGGTCATTGCGATCGTCGTGCGCTCGGCCTCGGTCTGATTGTCATACTCGTTGGAGAGGTTGGGTCCGAAGCCCCGGAAGCCTTCCTCCCACGGTGCGGACGACCCGGGCCTTCCCCTGAATCCGTTCCGCAGAATCGAGTTCGACGAGTTGTTGGCGAACGGCATCTGCACGTGGGTGCGCGCGTACCCGACGTTTACCGCTGCCGAGAATCTCTCGGTAGGCGTGAAACCGAAGTTCGCGCGTCCCGAGGTCCGGTTGGAGAAGTTGTTGTAGTAGACGCCCTCTTCGCCGCCCTTTTCGAACGAGAGGTAGTAGTTGAAGGCTTCGCCCCCCCCGCGCGCGGAGAGGTTGAAGGTGCTTAGGTCGGCGTACTCGTCGGGCCCGCCGTCATTCTGGCGAAGCGCCATTGGGTGACGCTTCACGGGATCATCCATCAACACCGTGTTCTCGGCGACGCCCTGGCACCCCGGGTAGACGTTGGGGTTGGAGATATTGGACGCGGTGCACCTCCAGTAGTTCGTCGGGGTGTCGAGCGCCCATTCGTTGTAACCGGTCTCGAACGAGGCATTCCACACCAGTCCGGATCCGGCACGTCCCTTCTTGGTGATGATCTGGATGACGCCGCCGGCCGCATCGGCCCCGTAGAGGGTGGAGGCGGCCGGTCCCTTGATCGTCTCGACCGATTCGATGTCGTTGGGATTCAGGAAGTCGAGGGCGTCCGTTCCCTGAGCGCCGCCCCAGCCAACGTCCTGCCCGCCCTGCGTGCCCGATTTCATGCGGATGCCGTCGACATACACAACGGGTTGCAGCCCCGCGGCCAGCGATCCCGCTCCGCGGATGCGCAGTTTGGAGCTGGATCCGGCCTGGCCGGAGTTCTTCATCAGGGTAAGCCCGGGAGTCCGGGCAGTCAGCAGTTCCTGCACGGTGGCGATCGGTGCGATCTCCACGATGTCGGCCGCATCGATGGTCGAGACCGTGTTGCCGATCGACCGCGCCTGCGTGCCCTGCGCGGTTCCGGTGACCACGATCTGGTCGAGCTGGAGCGCGGCCTGGGCGAGTTCGAAGTCGAGCTCCGCGGTCTCGCCACTCGCCACCGTCACACTCTGCGTCACGGTGCCGAACCCGATGAACTGCACCCGCACCTCGTGGTCGCCCACGGGCACGTTGAGAAGCAGGTACTGCCCCGAGGTGTTGGTCAGGCCACCCCGGACGGTGCCCACAATCTCGACCTGGGCGCCTCCAACCGCCCTCAGGGTGATCGCGTCGACCACCTGCCCCCTGATCGAGCCCGTCTGGGCCTCGAGAGCGGAGGGCAGGGCGAGGGCAAGCGCCGCCAGGGCGACGACTCCCCAACCGCTGCGCGGTCCTGTGCACGTTGCTCGTTCCATGCGTGTCCTCCTATGGACGGGGTTATGGATGCCAGAGTGTATACACCTGGCGCGGGATGCTTTCTCGCGTCTCATGCCCTACTATGATCTGAGACACAATACAACGTACGCAACAGTCTGGCGAGCATTGCGTACATTCGGTGTCGAGGGGGTTCACGTCAGGGCCGGAGGTGCGAATGCGGTGGACCTGGCGCAAACGGACGCGGCGCATGGTGATCGCTGCGCTGCCTGTATTCTGCGGGATGCCGTCGGTCGGCATGGCTCAGGCCGGCGCGTCCCTGTCCGGGCGTGTCGAGGATCAGGCCACCGGTGCGCCCGTGGCCGACGTGGAAGTGTGGATCGACGGTGTGGGCACGAGGGTGACGGAGGCCGACGGTTCGTTTGCTTTTGCGAACGTTCCGCCGGGGGATTGGGTGCTCACGGTCCGCCACATCGCGTTTGGAGCGCACTGGCAGGAGCTGGAGGTCGGGGAAGAAGCCCTCCGCCTGACGATCCGGCTGACTCGGACCGGCATATCGCTGACCCCCCTGGTGGTCGAAGCCACGAGCCGTGAGGGACGGGAGCGCCGGGCGGCCGGCCGCCAGCTCAACCGCGTCTCTCGCGAAGAGATCCAGAGATACGAGGACACGGCGATGACGCTCGTCGAACTCCTCACCGCCCAGGTGCCGGGTGTGCGGATTACCCGCAGCGGCGTGGTCGGGCAGCCTACCTGCGTGGAGTTTCGAGGTGCCCGCTCCGGCAACTTCATTCGCGGTCTGAGCAGCAGCGATCCCGGTTGCAACTCCCCCGAGGTCTACCTCGACGGCGTGCTCGTTCGCAATCCGGCCACGCTGTACGCCACACTGCCGATCGAGACGATCGAGAATATCGAGGTGGTGCAGCCGTCGGAGGCCGGCGCGCGCTTCGGGACCGGGTCTCTTTGGGGGGCGCTCATCATCGAGACGCGCAGGCCCGGGCGGGACCCGGACGAAGTACCCAGGCGGCGGGCATACGGTCCGCAGAGGTACGACTGGTCGCTCGAAGAGGCGCCTCACCGCGCGGGAACGGTCTTTCTGGGCTCCGCGGTGGGCAACGCAGCCGGACTGGCCGCGGGGGTCTGGGTGGGGAGCCGATGTATTGGATTCAAGGGGCCGGACGACGACGCGCTGTTTTCCGACTGCAGCGCGACCACCACCATGGCAGCTGCGGCCGCGGCCGTGGCGCTGCCGGCGCTGGGGTCTGCGCTCGGGGCCCGCCTCGGGGGACGCACGGACCGGTCGCGCGGCTCCCTGGGACCGGCCCTGATCGGCGCGGCCGTCGCCATCATCCCCGGATACGCCCTGGGAATCTCGGGCCAGCGCGAAGAAACGGACTTTCTGGAAGGTCTGGGGGTGGTGACGCTGACCGCGGCCGTACCCCTGGTGGCTATGATCACGGACCGGCTGTTCCGCTCGGAGCGTGAGGAGCCCAGGTAGGCTACAGCGACCGCAGAAAGCGGAGCAGCGCCTGCCGGTCGGCAATGGGCAGCGCCCCGAAGGCGTCACGGGCGGATTCGGCCTCGCCGCCGTGCAATTCGATGGCGCGTTCCATGTTGAAGGCCCGGAGGTCGTGCAGGTAGGGTCGCCGCGCGCCGAGGCCGAGAAGCGGGGTTGTGCGGTATTCGGTCTCGGTTGCGCCGGGCGCGCAGGTGCTGGCCAGGGCCGGGCCGAGATCGTGGAGGAGGAGGTCCGAGTACAGGGGAGCGCGGACGCGGTCGAGAGGGGCGAGCCGGGAGGGGCCGGTCGTGACGTAGGGAGTGTGGCAGGCCGCGCAGCCGATGGCCGTGAAGAGGGTTTCGCCTTGTGCGATCAGGGGTGCCGCGTCGGGGTCGGGGGTGGGGCGGGGCGGGGGGGCGAGCATCCGCACGAAATCGGTGATGAGGTCGGCGGAGTCGTCGCCGAGCTCGGGGTCGGGGGCGGGATCGACGCCGTCCGGTAGCGGAGCCCCGTTGGGGCCGCGCTCGCGGGAGTGCACACTGGTGGTTATCCCCATCTCGTTGAACAGCGCGAGGTGGGTGAAGTCGTGCAGCGAGGCCACGTCGGCCTTCCGTCCGAAACGCCCCACGTGCCCGTCGGGAGTGCGACCGACCCGGCCCGAAATCCCATCGCCATCCAGGTCATCCGGATCTGCGGCATCGTGAAGCGCCTGCTCCGGGATCAGGTCGGCCGCTCCAAGGCCGAAGAGGAACGGGACCGCAAACGTGGCGATGTCCGCAGTGGCCGAAGGCAGCGTATCGCGGGCGATTCCAAGCCGCGCCAGGGCAGGGGTGGCTTGCCGGCGCAGGTTCTCGCCGCCCTCACGGCCCAGGATGTCGCAGCTGCCATCCGGGAACCGCCGCGTCGCCTTGATGACGAGCTGCTCGCCCGTCCCCCCGGGCGCCGGGAAGGTGTGACAGGCGCTGCACTGATTCTCGTTGAAGAGCGGACCCGCGCCTTCGTCCACCGAAAACACACGGTCGAAGAGCGCGCGGCCGGCTTCGAAGCGGGCGAGTTCATCGTCGCTCAGACCGGGCAGCGGGTCCCCGACCTGCTCGGCGTCGGGCAAGGTCCGGGTACAGGCCGTAGTGCCGACGACAGCTACCGCCGCAACGACCAGTGCCGGGGCGACTGCGGAACCGGTCACTCGAAGGGGTCGAAGGGCATCAGCCGCATGCGTGAATCGTTCAGACGTTCGATGAAGAACCTGGTGTAGACATGAAGTTCGCCGCCGGCGGGCACCCAGTCCATCGAGTGAATGTGGTCTGCGGGGAACATCTGTAGTTCGAGCATGCCGCCGAGCAGCGGCGCCTCGTCGAGCAGGACTCTCACCCCTTTCACGCGCCCCCTCCGGTCGTAGCAGCCAAACGGCATGTCAGTCGGACCCCAGTAGCATGACCGAAGAGGCACCCTGGTATGTCGGCTGAAGATCGCGACGGGATCGGGATTGATCGCGTTGGCAATGTCCTGCGGCGAGATATGGTCGACGCGATAGGGATGGCGGCGGCGCCTCCGATCGAGCAGCCCGTCGGCCCGCGTCCGCACGCGCAGGCCCTCCAGCGCGACGGGGTCCGGTCTCAATCGCAGGACGAGCCCGTTGCCCTCTGCCACCGTGAACGATCCCTCCAGCGTGTGGTAGCCCAGCATCTCCACGACGACTTCCCACGTGCCCGCAGGAAACTCGCGGACGCTGAAGCGCCCATACACGTCGGAGAAGACGTAGCGCTGGAGCTCAGGCAGTTTGACCACCGCCGAGATCACCGGCCGTTCGTTGAGCGCGTCGACAACCTGGCCGGTCAGAGTGAAGGTGGAGGGCGCCGCAATGCTGTCCTGGCCGGCCGCGCCCCGCCCCGGTGCCAAGCCCGCCAGCAGGACCAGCGTGACTGCCCTCGCTGCGCCCGGAATCCTCGTCACGGTGCCCCCCTTGTCACCCTATCGGCCACTTGAACGGCGCCACTCTCGTTCCCGAAGTGTTGAGGCGCTCGATGAACCAATACGTGTAGACATGAAGTTCGCCGATGTCCTTGAGCCAGTCCATCGAGTGGATGTCCTGGGCCGGGAACATCGACAGTTCGTTCATCCCACCCACCAACCGGCCTTCGTTGAGGAAGACCGCGATCTGCGTTTTACGGCCTCGCCTGTAGTAGCAGGCCCCCAGTGTCAGAAAGCCGGAACCGTCGATACACGAAGTCACGAATGCGTTCGCGTTTCGCCTGAAGATCGCGGCCGGATCGGCATTGATGGTCTCGGCGATCGCCTCAGGCGAGATCGTGGTCACGCGGAACGGATACCGGCGTCTCCGGCGGTCGAGCAGACCGGCGGACCGAGTCCGAACCTCCAGCCCCTCCAGGGCGACCGGGTCCGGGGTCAATCGCAGCAGCAGGCCGTTCCCCTCCGAAACGGTGACCGAGCCGTCAAGAGTCCGGTATCCCAGCATCTCGACCACGATCTCCCAGGTCCCTTCCGGGAAACCTGCGAAGGAAAAACGCCCATTCACGTCGGAGAAGACGTAGCGTCTGAGTTCGGGGACCTTGATGACCGCGGAGATGATCGGCCGTTCGTTCAGGGCGTCGACGATCTGGCCGGCGAGGGTGAAGGTCGGCACCGGCGGAACCGTGTCCTGACCGGCCGCGACACGGGCCAGCACGGAGGTGGCCAAAACGGCAATCCACGCTGCCCGCGAACCTGGCGGCACCCTCATACGATGGTCCTCCCGATTCCGTCGCTGCTCTTCCCGCGCTCGGTTCCGCATACGCCGACCGGATGCGCCCGCTTACGGATACACCAGCGGCGACAGGCTGATTCGCGTGTTGTCGAGCCGCTCGATAAAGTGCCGCGTGTAGATGCGGAGTTCTCCCATCTCCGGGATCCAGTCCATGGAATGAATGTCCTCCTTGGGGAACATCGCGAGTTCCACCATTCCCGATTCCAGGCGCCCCTCGTCCAGGAAGACCGTGATCTTCGCGGTTCGGCCGCGGCGCCAGAAGCAGCTTGGCGCCATCTGCTCGCCGGCGTCTTCGGCGGTCTCGGAACAGGGCAGGATGTACGAGCGGGAGTTGCGCCGGAAGATCGCGGTGGGGTCGGGGCTGATGCTGTTTGCGAAGGCGCCGGTCGAGATGGTCGTGACGCGGTAGGGAATGCGGCGCCTGCGGTCGGACAGCAGTCGCTCCGAGCGCGTCCGCACCCGGAGCTCCTCGAGCGCGACAGGGTCGGGGTTCAGGCGCAGGAGGAGGCCGTTTCCCTCCACGACGGAAATCGACCCGTCCAATGTATGGTACCCGAGCATCTCGACCACGATGTCCCACGTCCCCTGGGGGAAATCGGGGAAGCTGAAGCGCCCGCTCACATCCGAGAAGGCGTAACGCCGGAGCTCCGGCACCTTGATGACCGCAGAGATCACGGGTGCGTCGTTCAGCGCATCCAGGATCTGTCCGGTGAGGTTGAACGTCGGCACGTCCTGGGCAGCCGCACGGGTCGGTGCGACCAGCCCGACGCCCGGCAGCGCTGCCAACACGCCGACGACAGCCACAACGGACGCCGACCGGATGCTCACAACACGCACCCCGCGGCTCTACATCGAGCCCATCGCCGCCCGGATCTGCCGTACGGCCGCATCCACCCGCATCTCCATCCCGACCCGGCCGTACTCGGCGGAGGCCCGCGTCGGATCCCCCGAAACGCCGCTCCCCTCGAAGCCGCCCCCCGGCGCCAGCTGGTCCTCGCGGATGTGCGCCGGCTCCACGTACAGCAGAATCGACGTGTCGGAGATCCCCGCGTGGCGCCCGATCGTCTCGTCGGTCTCGCCCTGCTCCATCAGCCAGTCGCGGAAGCCGTTGTTCGCGTAGTAGTCGCCGATGAAGTGCACCGTCGCGCCATCGCCGCCCCACTCCTCGTTGAGGAGCTCCGCGACGGCCTGCATCCCCCGCTGGTTCCCGCCGCTGTCGCCTATGAACACGATGTCGGTGAAGCCGTGGACGCGGAAACTGCGGGCAGCATACTCGACCAGCTTCATGAAGAACTCGTTCGGCAGCGTGATTGAGCCGGCAAAGCGCATGTGTCCCGAGGGCGGATCCACGTCGCCCTCAGGCACGTAGGTCACCGTCGGCGCCACCAAGGCGTTGCCGAGCTCGCGCGCGATCCGGTCGCTGGCCTCCTCGATGATGTAGCGGTGCTTGCCCATCACCATGTGGGGCCCGTTCTGCTCGGTGCCGGCGGTCGGCAGGATTACCGTGGTCATACCGCCGTCGATCGCCGCGCGGATCTCCGTCCAGGTCATCTCCTCGATGAAGACGGTGCCGGCGGTCCCCGCCTCGGCGTTTGCCCCGCGTTCGGCTTCGGACGCGTCCTCTGCAGTGCACGCCGCAAGCGCCAGCCCGGCTACAGCCAGAGCTGCCAGCGAGGGGACAAGGCGCGCTGCCGACGGCATCCCGGCCGGGCCGCGCGCCCGCACCCGCCGCCTCACATTCCCGCCGCGAAGCAGTAGTAGAAGCCGTTTCCGCCAGTGCCCTGCAGATTCTCCTGGCTGCAGCCGCGCGAGGCGTGGGCCGAGTTCCACGACGTCGGGTTCTGGCCGCCGCCCGTCCGGTCGTGGTGGCCGACCGCCGTGCTGCCGTCCTCGCCGTTGCTCGTCCAGTTGCCGCAGTTGTCGTAGTCCTCGCCGGCAAAGGCGGTCCCGTCCATGTTCGAACCGGTCAGGATGTCGTGCATGTTGGGGTCGTCGCCCCGCCCGTTCACCATGTCGCCGTTCTCGGTCAGGATCGACTCCTTGGTGAGATGCGCCGCCTCGGAGTGGAGTTCGTCGACATCGTTGGCGATCAGCACGCCGGCCTGGTTGTGCCAGGGACCCATCCCGATCCGGTCGCGCGCGTTCACCGCCGCGCTTCCGTCATCGTTGATGGTGCTGAGGTAGGCCATCCAGCCCATTCCGCCGGCGCCCACGGCCGACGCCAGCGTCTCGCAGTGTGCGTCGGCGCCCTCGAGTCCGCCGAGGTTGGCGCCGTCCCCCGGCCCGGCGCTGGTGATGAAGAAGGTCATGGGGGCTATTTCGGCCTCGGCCTCGGCCTCGGCCTCCGGCGCATCGCCGCCCGGCGCACAGGCCCCAACGAAAAGTGCGCCGGCAAACAGGGCGCAGGTTGCAAGTGGGAAGGTCTTCATCGTTTCACCGCTCCTTCTGCTGGTGTGTCAGTTCCCCGTCGGCCAGGGCGCTCCCTGATGCTCCGCCGTCACGGGACCCATCCCCATGTAGACGAACTTCTGGACGCGCTTCCCCTCGTAGGTCTCGGTCGTGAAGATGTTGCCCTGCGAATCGGTCGCGATCGAGTGGACCGCGAAGAAAAGCCCCGGCTGGCGCCCGCCGTCGCCGAAGCTCGTCAGGACCTCCAGGTTCAGCCGGTCCAGGATGTAAACCCGCATGTTCTTCCCGTCGGCCACGTACATGTACTGCTGCTCGGGGTCGCGCGAGAACGCCACGTCCCACGTCGAGCCGTCACCCAGCGTCCGCGGTGCCAGCTGCACCTCGTCCACGAACGTCCCGTCCGTGGTGAACACCTGGACGCGGTTGTTGGGACGGTCGCATACGTAGACGTGCCCGTCACGCGACGGATCGGCGCAGTGCACGGGGGTGCGGAACTGCTGGATCAGCGGCGCGTCCGGGTCGTACGGCGGCGTCCGCGTGTCGTCCGGCTCGTTCCCGTACGCGCCCCAGTACCGCTTGAACTCCCCGGTCGACGCGTCCAGAACCGCCACCCGCCGCCCCCCGTACCCGTCGGCCAGGTACGCCTCGTTCGCCTCGGCGTCGAACGCCAGCTTCGCGACCCGGTTGAAGCGCGTGGTGCTGCGGCTGTCGGCCGGCCCCGCCTCCGGCTCCCCGTACGAAGCCAGGAACTGGCCATCGCGCGAGAACTTCAGCACGTGCGTGTCGTTCGGCCCGTTCCCCCCGATCCAGATGTTGTCCATGTGGTCGACCGTGATCCCGTGGTTCGACGCAGGCCACACATAGTCGTCCGACGGCCCGCCCCACGAGTTCACCAGGTTCCCCTCGGGATCGAACTCGAGCACCGGCGGCGCGGCCCGGCAGCACTCGCCGATCGGCGGATCCGCGTCGGCCCCGCCCTCCGTCCGTTCGGTCAGATTCCCGCGGTGCACGATGAACACGTGGTCACGCGAGTCCACGCCAACCCCGATCGCCGACCCCAGCACCATGTGGTCGGGCAGCGGCTTGGGCCAGAACGGATCGACCTCGAACATCGGGGCCATCACGCCGTCCGACGCCGCGGTCTGTTCGGCACTGTCCTGGGCCACGCACGCGACGACGACGGCAACGGCGACGGCGGCAACGAGAAGCAGCTTGCGCTTCATGAGGAGTCTCCCTTGGTGGGACGCAGAGTTGGGGGAAGGGGGGCAAAGTACGGCATCAGCCGCTTGTCAGCCAAGGGTCCAGGGTAGACCGTTGTTGTGGTTCCCGGCTCCGCCGGGCAGAGCGACCCCTTCGGAGACAGTGAATGAAGCGTCACGCAACGCCGGGTCTCGTCGCACTGGCAGTGGGGATGGTCGGCCTGGCGGTTCCGGCACCCGGTGCGGCCAAACTGGCCAGGGTCGCTGCGCTGCCTGCAGAGCCGGCGACGCTCCCACGCCTCTCGGCGCCTGTCTCCCGCGGGGCTCCGACGCGCGCGGTCACGAGTGTCCCCCTCCCTCACGAGATCCCCGCCGACGTGGTCGTGCGCGCCTTCGTCAAGGCCGAGGACGGGGCGCTGCGGCTCGTCGTGCGCGTCCCGCTGACCTCCATGCGCGACGTGACCTTTCCGGTGCGCGGTCCCGGCTACGTCGAAATCGAGGAGGCGAGCGCGTTGCTGGCCGACCAGGCGACCATCTGGATCGCCAGCTATGTGGCGCTCTACGAGGAATCGACCCTGCTACCCGCGCCCGTCGTCACCGCCACCCGCATCTCGCTCCCCTCCGACCCCTCCTTCGCCGACTACGACCGTGCGCTCGCCCACGTCAGCGCCCCCCCGCTCCCGGCCGGCATCGACCTGGTTCTGGAACAGGCCATGCTGGACGTGGTGCTCGAGACCCCCATCCAGTCCGCCGACTCACGCTTCTCAATCGACCCGGCCTGGGCGCACCTGGGGATCCGCACCACGACCGTGCTGCGCTTCGTCACCGCGGAAGGCGCGGAGCGCGTCTACCAATACGCGGGGAATCCCGGGCGCGTCCGCCTCGACCCCCGATGGCATCAGGCGTTCCTGCGCTTCGTGGCGCTCGGCTTCGGCCACATCCTCGACGGGATCGATCACCTCCTCTTCCTCCTCTGCCTGGTGATCCCGCTGCGGCGCTTCTGGCCCCTCGTTTCGGTGGTGACGGCGTTCACCGTCGCCCACTCGATCACTCTGGGGGCCTCGGTCCTCGGCATCGCTCCCAACACGCTCTGGTTCCCGCCGCTGATCGAGACGCTCATCGCGGCTTCCATCGTCTTCATGGCCCTCGAGAACATCGTCGGCAGGACGCACGGGCGGCGGTGGATGTGGGCATTCGGCTTCGGCCTCGTCCACGGCTTCGGCTTCTCTTTCCAGCTCAGCGAGTCGCTCCAGTTCGCGGGGTCGCACCTGTACACGTCGCTGCTGGGGTTCAACATCGGGGTCGAGTTCGGCCAGCTGTTCGCGCTGCTGTTCATGGTTCCGGGGCTGGCGCTGCTCTTCGGCAAGGTGATCGCGCCGCGGATCGGAGCAATCCTCGTGTCGGCGCTGGTCGCCCACACCAGCTGGCACTGGATGGCCGAGCGCTGGGGCGTGCTGACGGCCTACGACTTCCAGGCGCCGACCTGGGACTCGGCGTTCTGGGCGTTGGTGATGCGGTGGGTGATTCTGCTGATGATTGTGGTTGGGGCGGCCTGGGGGCTGGCGGAGGCGTACCGGCGGCTGGCGCGGCGGCTCGGGGTGGGGGAGAGGGACGGCGGCGAGGGCGTGGCAGAGCCGACAGCGGAGGAAGAGCTGGCAGCGGAGACGGGAATGTAATGTCTAGATAGCAGAATGTAATGTCTGCTTTACAGTGCGCCGGATCGACGGCCACCGGTTCACCGGACCACGGGCCACCGATTCGCCCGACCATGGGCCACCGGTGCGCCGCACGCTGGCCCGCCACGCTGCTCGACTCCCCACGCTTGCAGCCCGCCCGTCATCCTCCGCACTATGGACGGGATCCGTCTGCTTCCGCAGCGACCGTGCTCCACGAGGAGGTCCCATGAATCGCACGTTCCGTTCCCTGTCCCGAACCGCCGCCCTTCTGGCCCTCTTCCTCGTCCCCGCGACGGGGTGCGCCCAGTCTTCCGGCGATCCCACGCAAGACCCGCGCTTCCAGCAGGCGCTCGACCTCTTCGAAGTCTGGCTCGAAGCCAGGATGGACTACGAAAAGATCCCCGCGGTCTCGGTCGGCCTGGTGCACGACCAGGACCTCGTCTGGGCGAAGGGCTACGGGTATGCGCACCCGGAGTCCGGTGTCGAGGCGACGCCGTCGACGATGTACTCGATCTGCTCGATCTCGAAGCTGTTCACCTCGATCGGGGTGATGCAGCAGCGCGACGCGGGGAAGCTGCGGCTGGACGACCCGGTGTCGGAGATTCTGCCCTGGTACGATGTGGAGCAGGCGTATCCGGGGGGGCCTCCGGTGCGTGTCGAGGGGATTCTGACGCACTCGTCGGGGCTGCCGCGGGAGTCGGCGCACCCGTACTGGACGGGTCCGGAGTTCCCGTTCCCGACGCGTGAGGAGATCATCGACGGGCTCTCGGATCAGGAGACGCTGTATCCGGGCGAGCGCTACTTCCAGTACTCGAACCTGGGGATGGCGCTGGCCGGGCAGATCGTGGAGCAGGCGTCGGGGATGACCTACGACGACTACATCCGCGCGCAGATCCTGGATCCGCTGGGCATGTCGGACACCTACACCGACATCCCCGAGCAGCACAGGGGCGGCCGCTACGCCACCGGCTACGGCAGGCTCAAGCGCGACGGGATGCGCCCGGAGGCGCCCTTCTTCCAGGCGCACGGGATCGCGCCGGCGGCGGGGTTCTCGTCGACCGTCGAGGATCTTGCCAGGCTGGCGTCGTGGCAGTTCCGGCTGCTGGAGAACGGGGGGACCGAGATCCTGGACGTGAACACGCTGCGCGAGATGCACCGGGTGCACTGGGTGGACCCCGACTTCGACAGCATGTGGGGACTGGGGTTCTCCGTCGGGGAGCGCGACGGCGAGCGCACGGTCGGGCACGGGGGCAGCTGCCCGGGTTTCCGCACGACGTTCCAGCTGTTGCCCGCGAAGAAGCTGGCCGGAATCGCGATGATCAACGCGCAGGCCAACCCGAGCGACGTGTGGGCAAGGATGATGTCGACGGTGGGCGCGGCGCTGGAATCGATCCAGAGTGATCCGGGCGGCGGGACAGCGCGGCCAGCCTCGCTGGCGGAGTACGAGGGGCTTTACGAGTCCAATTGGGGAGAGTCGGCGATCCTGCGCTGGGATGACAGCCTGATATCGGTCGGCCTGCCGACGGGCGATCCGGTCAACGCGATGACGAAGCTGCGGCGGACGGGGGACGACATCTTCCAGCGCGTGCGCGACGACGGTGAGCTGGGCGAGGCGTACATCTTCCAGCGCGACGAATCGGGCGCGATCGAGAGCTACACGGTGCACGGGAACTTCTCGAGGAAGGTGGGGTAGCGTGGCGGATGGACGTGGCGGGCGCGCATCGAGCCGGATGGATCGGCTTCCGGATCGCGTCCGTCGCGTTGCTGTCAGCCGTGCCGGCGCATGCGCAGGAGATCATCGAGCTCACCGGCGAGGATCGCTGGCTGGAGGCTGACTTCGAGGAGCTCTACCGCCTCGGTACGCTCGCCGGGGAGGATTGGGAACAGTTCGGGGATCTGGACGATGTGGCGTTCGATCGCGCGGGCAATCTCCATATCCTTGATATCCAGGCCAATAAGGTCTTCGTCGTTGACCGTTACGGACGCCTCATTCGGACGTTGGGCGGGAATGGTGAGGGCCCTGGCGAGTTCGTGGGAGCAATGGGCATGGCGGTCATGGCCGATGGTCGGGTGGTAGTGGTCGACCTGTCCCGCCGCGTCTATCACATGTTCGTCGCGGGCGGCGAGTTCCGGCGCACGGTGGCGATGGCCGGCAATCCGGACATCACGACAATCGGTTTCGTCAGGGCGCTACCCGGGGCGGATGCCATCATCAAGGTCCCGACCTTGGCCAGGTGGGTACAGTTCACTGGGGACGCATTCAGAGGCCCGCTCGTGCTGCCGTCGTCACACGTGGTCGTGAGGACAAGTCTCGCTGGCGAGAAAGCGACTCCGGACACGATCGCCAAACCCTGGCTGCCCCCGATCGACTTCGAGAATTGGGACGAGTTGGGACTGCGCAACCGCGCACCCATACCCACCCTGATGCTCTCCGTGTTCAGTCCGGCTCTCCATCTGGACGTTCTTCCCGATGGCGGGCTGGCGTTTTCGGACTCGTCCGCGTATGCGATCAAGATCACCGACCCGGGTGGAGGGCTGTTGCGTATCCTGAGGCGGCCCCTGCAGCCCGTGCCGATGTCTCGCCGCGTGATTCGCGCCGAAAAGGATCGGAGACTGAAGCTGGCCGAAGGCTTGGCTCCGACAGGCATCGCGCCAGAGAGCATTCGAAACCGCATCGAAAGCCTGGAGTTTGCCGACCAGATCCCCGTAGTGGGCGGACTGGGCACGTCCTGGGACGGCTTGATCTGGGTCCATCGGTACGGGGAGAATCCCCTCGACGACGGTCCGATCGATGTGCTCGCACCCGACGGGCGCTACCTGGGCACCTATCCTCCTGGGACGACCAGGCTACCGACGGCTTTCGGCCCGGACGGTCTGGTTGCCTTCCTCCAGACCGATGCCCTGGGCGTGGAGACGGTGGTCGTGAAGCGGTTGGAAACGCGCTGATTCCAAGTGCAGCCCCGACCCTATGCACCTATGTTGGCAACCCCGGGTGCGCCAGCCAGCCCGCCGCCCCATCCGCCAGGCAACATCCAGGAGTACCCCCATGAAACGCCGAGATTTCCTCGCCGCCTCCGCCGCTGCCGCCGGCACCGGCCTGCTGGCTTGTGACCCGTCCTCGCCAGCCGGACGTCCCTCGGACTCGCCCGCGCCCTTCCGACCGGCCGACACCGGACACCTCGGCATCGCCCACGGAAGCGTCTGGGGCCGCCGGGGAGTCACCGCCGCCGCCGACTACTACGCCTCGCTCGCCGGCACCACGATCATGATGCAGGGCGGCAACGCCGTCGACGCCATCGTGGCCGCCGCCGCGACGCTCAACGTCTCCGAGCCCTACATGTCGGGAATCGGCGGATTCGGCGGATTCATGGTCATCTACCTGGCCGAGGAAAACCGCGTCGTCGGGCTCGATGCACTCGGTCGCGCGCCGGTCGCCTCCTCAGCCGACACCATGACCCTCGACGACTTCGACGCCGGCTACAAGGCGCCGATCGTCCCGGGCGCCCTCAAGGGTTGGGCCACCGCCCTGGAGCGCTACGGTACCATGGGCCTGGGCGACGTCTTCGAGCCCGCCATCCAGCTCGCCGAAGACGGCTTCGTCATCTCGAAGTTCGACGAACTCCACACGAACGGCGCCGCCGAAAAGCTGGGCCGCT
Organism: Longimicrobiales bacterium; assembly: GCA_965211645.1. Classification (GTDB taxonomy): domain Bacteria; phylum Gemmatimonadota; class Gemmatimonadetes; order Longimicrobiales; family Gaopeijiaceae; genus Bin94. The sequence continues at coordinate 3,913,924 of OZ242947.1, forward strand.
TCCCATCGACTACCCGGGTCCTCTTCCCGCACGGCCGTCCGCCGCGCATGGGCGAGGTCATCCGGCAAGAGGAACTGGCAGCCAGCATGCGGCACCTGGCCCGCGCCGGCGCGGATGACTTCTACAAGGGTGAACTCGCGGATCGGGTCGTCGCCTTCCTGGCCGAGAACGGCGGACACCTGACGAAGGGCGACCTCGAGTCATACGAAGTCGAGTGGCGGGATCCGATCACAACCACCTTCCAGGGCCACGACCTCTACGCGATGCCCCCCGGGTCCTGCGGGATGTCGATGTTCCAGGCCCTCAACATCATGGACGGATTCGATCTGGCGGGCATGGACCTGTACGGCAGCGAGTTCGCCCACCTCTGGCTGGAGGCGTTCAAGCTGGCGATGGCGGACGACGACCGGTACAACACCGGCAGGGATGTCGACATCCCGGTCGACCGCATCATCTCCAGGAGATACGCCGACGAGCAGCGCGCGAAGATCGATCCGGCGCGCGTGGCGTCCTTCGCCGGCGAGCCGTTCCCCTTCTTCGGCACGACGAGCCTCTCGACCGCCGACCGCTGGGGCAACGCCGTCGCGTTCACCCAGTCGCTGGTCAGCATCTACGGCAGCGGCGTGATCGCGGGCGACACCGGGATCTTCCTCAACAACGGCCACACCTTCGGCTTCGTCCTGGAGGAGGGCCACGTCAACCACCTCGAGGGCGGCCAGCGCGCGAAAGGGGTCATGACGCCATGCGTGGTCATGAGGGACGGCCAGCTCGTCGCGGCGGTCGGTGCCGCCGGCGGCTACACGATTCCGCAGACTGTCGGGCAGACGATCACCAAGCTCGTGGTCGGCGGCATGGACATGCAGCTCGCGATCGCCTCGCCCCGCATGGCGATCAACCGAGGCGGGGGCCGGACGCCGATCCCGGAGGACTCGGTCACTTATCTCGAAGCCGGATTCCCGCCCGGCGTGTACGCTGAGCTGGCCGACCGGGGCCATCATCTGGTGGAGCCGGGCAACATGGGAGGGGTTCAGGGGGTGTACAGAGACGCGGAGACCGGGGCGCTGGCGGGCGGATCGGATCCTCGCCGCGACGGTCACGCAATCGCGTGGTGATGGTCGGGTTGGGGGGCTCGGTGGGGGCGCGGCGCCAGGCTGCAGGCCGGGGCACGGCTGCGCCGTTCGCGGCGACCGCCCTGGCGCTGGCGGCGGCCGTGGGGTTCGCGGCCGCGTGCGTCGACGGCGACATCCCTGCCGGGGCGGGGGATGCCTCTCTTGGCCGCGCGGCCGCGGAAGGCCCGGTCAGCACGCTCACCCGCAACCAGGCGCTGCACATTCCCATGCGCGACGGCGTGAGGATCGCGGTCGACGTGTGGCTTCCCGACGGCATCGAGGAGGGCGCCCTCCTCCCCACCATGATCCGGGCAACGCGCTACTGGAGGGCCCGTGGCTTCGTCGACGCCCCGCTCGAGAGCGATTCCAACTTCGACGAGGCCGAGCGCTGGAACGCGGCGGGGTACGCGCTGGTGCTCGTCGACGGACGCGGCAGCGGGGCTTCGTTCGGGATCCGGCGTTTCGAGCTCGCCGAGGACGAGGTGCTGGACTACGGCGAGGTCGCGGACTGGATCGTGGCGCAACCGTGGTCGAACGGGCGGGTCGGGGCCTACGGCGTGTCGTACGCGGGCAACACGGCCGAGATGCTGGCGGTCAACCGGCATCCGGCGGTGAGGGCGGTCGCGCCGCTCTTCAACGACTTCGACAACTTCGGCCACCTCGTCTTTCCGGGCGGCGTGCTCACGGTCGGGTTCCTGGAGAGCTGGTCGGACAGGACGCGCATGCAGGACCTCAACGACATCTGCGGACTCTCCGGCGTGAGCGGGGCGGAGTGCGATGAACTGCGCACGCAGGTAACCGGCGTCAAGCCCGTCGACGCGGACGTGGACGGTGCGCTGCTTGCGGCGGCGGTGGCGGAGCACGAGGCCAACACGGTGCCCTTCGGAGCCGCGCTGGAGTACGAGTACCGCGACGACCCGTTCGGCCGCTACGACGAGACCAACGTCGGACATCGGCGGAGTCCCTCGGGTCACCTGCCGCAGATCGAGGAGTCGGGCGTGGCGATGTTCATCCGGGTGGGATGGCAGGACGCCGGGACGGTGAACGGAACGCTGGGGCGCTACAATACGATCTCGAACGCACAGCAGGTCTTCATCGGGCCCTGGGATCACGGCGCGCGCAACGACGCCGACCCCTTCCGGCCGGACGACACGCCCGCCGCTCCCGACGCGGACGCGCGCTTGGCCGAACTCGTAGCGTTCTTCGACGAGCACCTCAAGGAGGACGGGTCAGGGGCAACGCCCACCGAGATCAACTACTACACGCTCGGCGCGGACCGGTGGACGCGGACCGAGACCTGGCCTCCCGATGGCTTTGACGACGTGACCTGGTACTTTGGCGCGGACGGCACGCTGAGCCCGGAGTCACCCGCCGATGCCGAGGGCGCGGACAGCTACACCGTCGACTTCACGGCGACCACGGGCACCCGCAATCGCTGGTACACCAATGGCGGCGGCGGCGATGTCGTGTATGGAGACCGGCGGGACGAAGACGCGAAGCTGCTGACCTACACCAGCGCTCCGATGGCGGTCGACACCGAGATCACGGGCCACCCGGTGGTCACGCTATGGATGTCGTCGACCGAGAGCGACGGGGCGTTCATCGTCTACCTGGAGGATGTTGCCCCGGATGGTACGGTGCGCTACATCACCGAGGGGCAGTTGCGGGCTGTGATTCGCGCCGTCACCGATGACCCGCCGCTCTACCGCAAGTACGGCCCGCACCGCTCCGAACACCGCGCCGACGCGATGCCGCTCGTGCCGGGCGAGATCGCCGAGATCAGCTTCGACCTGTGGGCGACGTCGGTGCTGATCAGGGCAGGGCACCGTATGCGCGTGGCCATCGCAGGGGCCGACGCCGACACCTTCCTGCGCTACCCGCGCGACGGAAGCGTGCCGGTGCTGTCGGTGCAGCGGAACGCGACGTACCCCTCGGGGATTGTGCTGCCGATGAAGGAGTTGAGGTAGGACATTCTCAGTTGCGCGTCAGCCGCAGCACCTGCGGATGCTGGACATCGAGTTCGTCCACCCAGATGCCGAGTACCGCATCCATGGTGATATCCGATACGGCGAAGCGGTCCGGAATCCCCACGGTTCCGAGCCAGGTACCGTCGGCTTCCAGCACCAGCCATTCCTGCGACTGGTCATGCTCGCTCTCTGCCCGGTGCAGTTTCAGCCAGACCGCTCCGGTAGGGTCGACGAGGATGTCGGTGAAGGCGGGTCGGGTTTCCGCAGCGGGAGCGGCTTCGAAGGGCGCCCTCAACGGATTCCCGGGCGTCAATCTGTCCAGCAGCAAATCCCGCTCCGAGGCGATCTGGGCGTCGCTCAGGTCCAGAGGATAGTCGGGGATCCGGAGGACGCGCACGAGATTCCCGGACAGGTCCAGTTCCTCCAGCTGCATCGTGTCGGAGGAACCCCGCAAGATGTGCCGGCCCAGTGCGGCGACGTGAGATCGTTTGCCGAAGAAGCGCGGCGCGGTCCCGACGTACGAGCCGTCGCGGACGAGCACGAACACCTCGGCCCCCCGCATCTCGCCGATACTGTCGATCCGGGTCCCCTCCAGATCGAATAGAACGAGAGGTTCCTGACGACGGACCAGTCCGGCGAGGCCATCCATCGGCAGCACCGGCCGGGATACCTCCGGCAGGATCCGGCCCCCGCCAAGGTAGTGCAGGTTGATCGTCCACCGATCGATGTTGAAGGTCCTGACCACCGTCAGATCGGGGGCCGCCACGGTGACGCGGCCGCGTCCGAGGGCCAGCAGGGTATCGCCCGCGTTCCCGATCCGCCGCAGGCTTCTGAATTCGCCGGGACCCTCGCCGCTCCCACCGAAGGACCCCAGGAACTCGCCGGTTGCGGAGAACACCCGCACTTCCCGCGAACCTCCGTCGGCAATCATGAGCGATCCATCCGGACGCTGCTTCAAGCTGTGGGCCCGGTGGAACTCGTGGGCCGGACCGGTGCCGGAAAGCGTGAGGTCAACAACGGGATCCGGGTCGATGCGCCAGAGACTGGAGTCGGCCCAGAGCGGTCGCATCGCCTCGACGATCCGGACGCCCGCGCTGTCGCGCTCGACGACGACGGGGGTGCCCGAATCACCGTCGCTGCACGCGACAACACCGCACAGCACGAGAAAGGCGGCAATGCCGAGACGGGCGATCGAACAGGTCGGACTTGTCATTGCCGTCACGCCACCCGAACGTCGAAATGCTCAAGCCCTCGGAGTACGACGCTGGGCCGATACTTCGGCGTGCGGGCACCGAACCCGATCCGGTCAAACCGCTCCAGCAACACCTCCAGCGCAACTCGTCCCTCCAGCCGGGCCAGCGGCGCTCCCAGACAGTGATGAATCCCCCGCCCGAACGAGATGTTCCCCTGGTCGGACCGGGTGATGTCGAGTTCATCGGGCCGCTGGAACCGATCCGGGTCGTGATTGGCGGACCCGATAGCCAGGGTGACCATGGTTCCCGACTCCACGGCGGCGCTCCCGATTTCGAGATCACGGGTCGCAATGCGCATGTCGAGCTGCACCGGGGAATCCCAGCGCAGGAGTTCCTCCACGGCCGGGGCGGCCAGTTCCGGACGCTCGCGCAGCAGAGCCAACTGGTCGGGATGCCGCAGGAGGGCCCGGAATCCGTTGCCGATCAGGTTGGTGGTCGTCTCGTTGCCGGCCGCCAGAAGCAGGCGAAGCATCACGATCGTCTCGCCCGGGGTGAGCTTGTCACCCTGCTCCTCCGCCTCCACCAGGCGGGACACGAGATCGTCACGCGGCTCGCGCCGGCGCTGCTCGATGATCGCCCTGAAGTACTCGGCGAGCTGCAGGTCGCTCTGGTAAACCAGCTCCTCCTCTTCCGGCGTGAGAAGGGGTTCCAGCGCACGCGCCAGCTGGTCGGACCACACCTTGAAGCGGTCGAGATCCCGCTCGGGCACGCCGATCATCCTCGCGATCACGATCGTCGGAAGCGGCACGGCGAAAGCCTTCATCAGGTCGAACTCGCCGGCGCCCTCGACCTCGTCCAGGAGACCGTGAGCCGTGGCGCGGATGTAGTCCTCCATCTTCGCAACCGAGCGGGGCGTGAACGCCCGATTCACCAGCCGCCGCAGACGCGTGTGGTCCGGCGGATCCTGCGACAGCATGCTCGGCTTGAGCTTCTTGCGGGTGCCCAGCGAGCCCCTCGAGGAGCGCGCCCGCTGCAGGTCGTTGGAGAAGTTCCGATGATCCCGGAGGATTCGGTCCACATCCGCGAAGCGGGATACCACGAACTGCTCGGTCAGGATGCTGTAGTGAACCGGATCCCGGTCGCGGAGGCTGCGGTAGACCGGATATGGGTTGGCGACGAAGCTGGGTGCGAGCGGCCACCAGGCCACGCCGCTCCGTAGCCGCTCCTCGGTCAAACGCGCACGGATGTAGACCGACCTGACCGCTCCGGCAATCGCTTTCTTCAGTGCCATCCCGAATTATCCTGCTTTCCGACCACAGTGCCAACGCCGGACTCCCTGTACACCGGCAGCCCGAAGGCGATCCACGGTATCGATTGGTAATGTTAACATTACATTATGTAATACAAAGTTTACATTGCGACGATCGCCGTGGTGCTCTCGGACTCGTCGACGCATGCGGTCGGAAAGCCCCCGTGCCGGTGGGGACCATTCTCCCACGAGGCGGCAGGCGGGCAGGCCACCGGACGGAGCGTTTGCGCAGCCGTCTCCCGAACCGGACTTTGCTCGGAAAGCCAACCCACCCGATCCCAGGGACCACTCGATGAAGACCGCGCGCATCCTGCTCTGCCTCTCGGCACTCACTCTCGTCCCCGCCCCCACCACCGCCCAGACCACCCTCGAGACCGCCATCTCGCACCTGCAATACCGCGAGATCGGCCCGGCGCTAATGGGGGGACGCATCGCCGACCTCGCCGTCGTCGAGTCGAAGCCGCAGGTATTCTACATCGCGACCGGGACCGGCGGCGTATGGAAGACCGAGAACCACGGTACCTCGTGGATCCCGCTCTTCGACGACCAGCCGACCAGTTCCATCGGCGACATCACCCTCGACCAGTCGAACCCCAACCTCGTCTGGGTCGGCACCGGCGAGCCGCAGAACCGCCAGTCGTCGGGCTGGGGCAACGGCGTCTACAAGTCCACGGACGCCGGAAACACCTGGCGCCACATGGGCCTCGACGCCACCAAACACATCGGGCGCATCCTCATCCATCCGCGCAACCCGGACATCGTGTACGTGGCGGCCGTGGGCGATCTCTGGGGCCCGAACGAGGAGCGCGGCGTCTTCCGCACCCACGACGGCGGCGAAACCTGGGAGAACGTCCTCCATATAGACGAGCACACCGGTGCGATCGACCTGGCCATGGACCCGGGCGACCCCAACACGATCTTCGCGGCGATGTACCAGCGGCAGCGCACCGGCTGGGGCTTCAACGGCGGCGGCCCGGGCAGCGGCCTCTACCGCACCTTCGACGGCGGCGACAGCTGGACCGAACTGACCGAGGGCCTCCCCGAGGGCGACAAGGGACGCATCGGTGTCGACATCTTCCGTCAGGACGGCAATGTCGTGTACGCCCTCATCGAAGCGGACGCCCGCAGCCCCGACGCGGGCTTCTTCGGAGGCGGAGGCGGCGGCCAATCCCAAAGCGGCCTGTACCGCTCCCTCGACCGGGGCGACAGCTGGGAGAAGATGTCGAACACCAACCCGCGGCCCATGTACTACTCCCAGGTCCGCATCGACCCCAGCAACCCCGACCGCATCTACGTCCTCGGCGGCAACCTCATGGTCTCGGACGACGGCGGCCGCACCTTCCGCAGCGACGGCGCCGCGCAGGTCCACGTCGACCACCACGCGCTCTGGATCAACCCCAACGACCCCGACCACCTCATCCTCGGCAGCGACGGCGGCGTGGTCGCCAGCTGGGACGGCACCGCCCACTGGCGCATGTTCGACAACCTGCCGCTGGGCCAGTTCTACGCCATCGGCTTCGACATGCGCGACCCGTACTACGTCTGCGGCGGCCTCCAGGACAACGACCCCTGGTGCGGGCCCTCCAACACGCGCTCGTTCCACGGCATCCGCCACCAGGACTGGTACGAGACCGCATACGGCGACGGCTTCTTCACCATCGTCGACCCCACCGACTCGACCATCGTCTTCTCCGAATCCCAGAACGGGAACATGAACCGGTACGACCTCAACACCGGCGAGAAGACCCCGATGCGCCCCATCACCGGCCCGCGCGCCGACGGCGACACCGCCAAGACCTACCGCTTCAACTGGAACTCCCCCCTCCAGCTCTCGCCCCACGACCCCGCCACCGTCTACCTCGGCGCCAACTTCCTCCTGCGCTCCCGCGACCGCGGCATGTCGTGGGAGGAGGTCGGCGGCCTGGACCTCACCAGGCAGATCGACCGCAACGAACTTGAGATCATGGGCGTCCCCGGCTCCGAGCCCCAGATGTCGGTCAACGACGGCATCTCGACCTACGGCAACCTCACCGCCTTCGCCGAATCCCCGCTCGCCCCCGGCCTGCTCTGGGTCGGCACCGACGATGGCAACGTCCAGGTCAGCCGCGACGACGGCGCCACCTGGACCAACGTCTCAGGCCGCATTCCAGACCTGCCCGAGCGCACCTACGTGAGCCGCCTCGAGCCCTCGCACCACGCCGAAGGCCGCGTCTACGCCAGCTTCGACGGCCACCGCAACGCCGACTACGCCGCCTACGTCTACGTCAGCGAGGACTACGGCGACAGCTGGCGCCGCATCACCGACGGCCTGCCCGACGGATGGTCGGTCAACGTCGTCACCGAGCACCACCGCGCCCCGAACCTGCTCTTCGTGGGCAACGAGGTCGGCGTCTTCGTCTCGGTCGACCGCGGCGAGCAGTGGGTCCAGCTCAAGAACAACCTCCCCGTCGTCCCCGTCGACGACATCCTCATCCACCCCCGCGACAACGACCTGCTCGTCGGCACCCACGGCCGCTCCTTCTGGATCCTCGCCGACGTGTCGCCCCTTGAGCACCTGTCGGCCGAAACCCTCGCCGAAGCCGGGCGCATCTTTCCCCAGGCCCGCGAGACCATCATGTGGGCCCAGCGCGGCGACTGGCCCTTCACCGGCGCGACCTACTCGGCCCCGAACCCCCCGCGCGGCACACTCATCCGCTACTACCTGCGCGATGCCCGGGAAGCGCCGATGGCCGAGGAGGAGGGGGAAGAGGGCGACGATTCGGGCGACGGCGACGACCCCGTCGACGGAGACGGCGGCGACACGGCCGACGGCACGCCTGCGGAAGAGTCCACCTTCGCCCTCACCATCACCGATGCGGACGGTGGCCACATCCGCACCCTGGAAGCGCCGTCGGAAGCCGGCATCAACGAGGTCGTGTGGGACTGGCGCATGGACGCGCCCTACGAGCCGGAAGGCCCGCAGGGGCCCGTCGGATTCGGTCAGCCTGGTACGCCGCAGGGCCCGGTTGCCATGCCGGGCGTCTACACGGTGAGCATGACGGTGGGCGGGGAGACATACTCGTCAACCGTGGAGATCCAGGCCGACCCGCGCCGCCCCATGACGCAGGCCGACCGAATGGCCCGCCAGGACGCGCTGATGAGCCTGCACGCGCTCGCCCCGTCGATCTACGAGGCCGGCCGTGCGATCGACCGGCTGGAGGAGCAGCTCGACGCCGCCGAGGAGCTGATCGAGGCCGCGGCCGAAGCGCCCGAGGGGCTCGAAGAGGAGCTGGAAGCGATCCGCGAAACGCTGGAAGAGATCGACGACGACGTGGGCGAGGCCCGCCGCAACGCCGGCGTGGCCACGGCCATCCAGGGCTCGTCCACCCTGCCGACCGAGGACCATCTGTGGCAGGTCGACCGCGCCTGGGAGGTGATGGAGGAGTTGCTCGGCCCGCTCAACGAGCTGATCACGTCGCGCGTGCCCGCGCTGAATGCGCAGCTCTTTGCCGAGGGCGTGAGGCCGAAGCCGGGTGAGGAGTTGACGCTGCCCGAGCGGTGACTACGACTCCCGGCCCTGTGCGATGACGGCCAATGCAGCAGTGACCACCGACACCACGACCAGCCCAACCAGGCCGATCCAGATTGGTGAGAGCACCCACCACCACGACCAGGCGATCAGTCCGGTCAGCTTCAACACCACGAATACAACCAGCAGGACTCCACTCAGCCCCATCCCACGATCTCTCCGTCCATTCCTGCGCGTACCTGTCACTTTGTCCTCCCGTAGCGTGGCATGTGAGGCTGGCCAGCGGATTTCGCGCCTGCCGTCTTCGCCGGTTGGTCCGGGGTACGCGTCCTGTCACAGTTTCCTTCGGTCTCGTTTTGTCTGCAAACGCCATTCGCCAGGACGTCGCGCTACATGACCAGCCACCATGGAACGGCGAGGACTTCCGGGGTGAGCCACTCCACAGAGTCCCCACCGTGCAGAAGCAGACCCGAACGGGCCGCGCGGCCGTATTCCTTGCGGAACGTCCGCAGGTTGGCCGCATGGGCGAGCCGGGGTCGTTTCGTCGCCTTCACTTCGATGGGCAGCAGCGAGTCCCCGGTCTCTATCACGAAGTCGACCTCCTCACCTGTGGTTGCCCGCCAATGCAGGACCTCGGCCGGAGAAGAACGTGAATCTCGCCACACCAGGAGGTCCTGCAACACGAGATTCTCGAGATGAGCACCACGCGGCTCGACCTCCTGCGACAGGTGCATCGCCAAGCCGGTATCACCCCAGTAAAGCTTCGGCGACTTGATCAGCCGTTTGGTCCGGTTCACCGCGTAGGCCGGGACCCGGAGCAGAAGGTACGATGTTTCGAGCAGGTTCAGGTATCGGTGGACCGTCGGCTGACTCATTCCGATGTCGCGGCCGAGCTCGCTCTGATTCACAGTCGAACCAATGCGCAGGCACGCGGCGCGCATGAGTCGGCGGAAGTCGGGAAGCGAGTGGATCGCGGAGAGCATCTGGAGATCTCGCTCGAGGTACGTTCTCACGTAGCCGTCGAACCAGATTGCCCGCTCCTCGTCCGTGCCGAGGTGAACGCCCGGGAACGGGAATCCCCCGCGTCGCGCCAACGGCCTCCAGTCCTCCCGCCCACCGGCCTCTGCTGCCACGACATCCAGCCAATCCCGGTGGGGAACCTCGACCAGCTCTTCCCAGATGCCGCACTGGCCGAGTCCCAACTGCTCACGCCGGGTCATGGGCCAAAGGGTCAGGTAACTGGCGCGCCCGGCGAGCGACTCCGAGACCCGGCGCATCAGAAGCAGATTCGCAGACCCGGTGAGCAGAAAGCGGCCGGGCTGGCGCCCCCGGTCTATCTCCCGCTTGACCGCGCTGAGGAGACCGGGCTCACGCTGCACCTCATCGAGAGTGACCGGATGCGAGTTGCGGACCAGAGCATCCGGGTCGCGCCGGGCGAGGTCGAGCACGTCGAAGTCGTCCAGCGACAGGTACCGTCGGCCGGGACGCGCTGTTGGCCCGCTTGCATGCGTGGTCCCCGCCTCCCCGGTTGCATGCGCGGTCCCCCCGCGCCCGATAGCACGCGCGAGCGTACTCTTTCCGGTTTGACGCGCTCCAGCGACGACCACGGCGGGCATCACCCGCAACGCCCTTTCCAACCTCGGGGAAACCGACCGAGGTAGAACAAAATCATTCATAGTGTGAATGATAATCATTCAAATCATGAATGAATAGGGTTTCAGCTGAAACGTTTCCGGGGTGTCCCCCATCATGCGGCTCCGACGGCTTCGGGACGGCTCAGCTTCCCCCGTCCAGCAACTCGAAGATCCGCTGCACCGTCACCGGCGGCACCCCCGCACCGGCGATCTGGGGGTAGTGCTCCGCATGATCCGACATATCGATCCGCGCGGCCGCCTCCTCGTACGACAGCCCCTCCGCATGCAGCGCCGCCGCCCGCGCCTGCAGGTCCCGCATGTACTCCTGCTGATACGTGATCCGCTCCCTGTCCTGGAACGGGTTGCCGTGGCCGGGAAGGACCCAGTCGAACTCCAGTGATTTCAGGTGTTCCAGGGTGTCGTCCCACTCGTCCAGATAGCCGTCCCCCATGTAGGGCAGGCCGGGCAGCAGCAGGTCGCCGGTGATGAGTACGCGCTCCCGGGGCAGGTGCACCACGACATCGCCACCGGTGTGTCCTCGTCCGAAGAAGAGCAACCGGATCTCGCGGTCGCCTCGGAAGAGCGTCATCCGCTCGGAAAGGGTGGTGTTGGGTCCCACCGGAACGAGATCCCGCTGGCCGGCCAGGTAGTTCCGCATGTAGGCGAGACGGCCTTCGAGTTCGGCACGCGCCTCCTCATCCTCGGCAGCCGCGACCTGCTCCTCCAGCACCGCCACCTGATCCGGCAGACTGCCTATGAAGAGCTCGTAGGAGCGTCCCATCGATCCACCGTTTTCCAGCATCTCGCGGGTGGCCTCGTGGCCGATGACGTGCACGTCGGGTGGGTAGATCTGGTTGCCGTGCGCGTGGTCGAAGTGATAGTGGGTGTTGACCACGTACCGGACGGGCCTGTCGGTCAGCGCCTCGATCTCGTCCACCACCGCCTGGGCGGCCGCCGGCGAGATGTGGGACTCGACCAGCAGCACGTCGTCCTCGTTCACGATCACCGCACCGTGCGATCCGACCGAGAGGTTGCCCGTTCCCCGCGCGTGGTAGATGCCGGGCAGGACCTCCTCGAACTCGAAGGCGGGGCCCTCGAAATCGGAGCCTGGAGGGGACGCCGCATCGGCCGCCGGCGCCGAGGAGGTTTGGTCGGCGGCCTGGCAGGCGACGAGCGAAATCAGGGCGGCGAGTACGGGTGCTGTAGCGTTTCTCATGGCGCAAACTCGGGACCAGGTGGAGTGTCCGGCGGGTGCCTTACACTTGCGGGCGCATCCGGGGACGGCAAGATGGATGAATGACACCGACGCTGCCGGTCGCAAGGTCGTTCTTTCTGGAGGCGCTGCCCGCATGAGATCTTCAGCATTCCTTCGCACCGCTCCCGCAGGCGCGCCCTCATGGGCCGTGGCTGTCGCCGTGCTTGCCCCCGCCGCTCTCCTCCCATCCTGCACTCCTGCTGGTGAAGCTGACGCCGGGGGTCGCGCGAGAGTCTCCGCCCAGCCCGTCGAACTCTTTGACGGCCGCGTGATCCCGGGGATGCCCGAGCTGCTGGGCATGCGCGCCCAGTACGAGCTGCGGCTGGAATGGCTGGCGGAAAAGCGCGCCCTCCTCCAGGACCAGATGCGCACGCACGGGATCGAGATGTGGATCGTGGTCAGCGAGGAGTTCCATCAGGATCCGGCGCTGTATTACGTTGCGCCGCCGCTCCAGTATGCCCGTCGGCGCGACGTGATGGTCTTCGTTGACGCGGGCGACGACGGACTTGCCGCCTACTCCGACTACTGGCGGCCGACCGCCGACTTCCGCCGCTTCTTCGAGCCGATGCCCGCGGATCGCAATGCGCGCGGGATCCAGGACACACGCACCGGGCTGCGGGTCCTTTGGGAACGCTACGACCCCGCCACCATCGGCCTCGCCATCGGCGGCAACCGCGGTCACGACAGCAGCCTGACCCACGACAGCTACCGCTTCCTCGCGGACGCATTCGGCCCGGAGGGTGAGTCGCGGTTCGTCTCGGCTGCCCCACTGATCGAGGAGGTCTTCGACACCCGTCTGCCCGGCGAACTGGAGCACTACCGGCAGCTCGTCCTGGCCACCGACGTGATCGCCCAGACCGCGTTCTCCAACGTCGTGATCACGCCCGGCGTCACCCGGGCCGAAGACATCAAGTGGTTCTTCGACGAGACCATCGCCGAGTTGGGCGTGGGCGGCAAACCCTGGTTCGAGATCCACGTCGCCGTCCAGCGCTTCGACGAGACGAACGGCGTGATGATCCCCTACATGCATCCGTCTCCGGACGACCTGGTCTTCCGGCGCGGCGACATCATCCACCTGGACTGCGGCTTCGACTACCTGGGCTTCGCCAGCGACTGGCAGAAGGTGGCGTACATCCTGCGCGAGGGAGAGGACGATGTCCCCGACGGGCTGAAGACCGCGCTGGCCAACGCCAACCTCGTGCACGAGGCATTCGCGGCGGCGCCCCGTCCCGGCATGACCGGCTGGGAGGCCACGCTCGCGATCGCGGCGCTGCTCGAGGGCGTCGACTTCCTGCCCAGCCTGTACTCGCACCCCATCGGTTACCACGGCCACGCGCTGGGCCCGGCGATCAACGCCCGGGACATGGATCTGTCCGGACCCCCGGAGTGGGATTCGCACCTGCGCGACGGCTCCTACCGCTCGATCGAGTTCAGCGCCACGACCGCGATCCCCGAGTACGACGGCGGCAGGGTCAGGATTCCCATGGAGGACGACGGCTACCTGACGCCGGAAGGCTACAAGTACTTCCGGCCCTATCAGACCGAGTGGTACGTGATCCGGTGAGCGAGTCTCGCGGGGCCGGCGGGCGCACCCGGGTCGTTCCCTACGCCATGTCGTGGGAGGAGCCGATATCCGCCCGCGCCGAGGGGTACGACTACGACCACGAGGTCCTGGTCGCGCTGCCCCCTTCGTACCACGTCTCGCCGGAGCGCAGCTATCCGGTGGTCTGGTCCATGGACGGAGCGATGGTATTCGCGGTGACGTCGGGCGTGGCGAACCTGTACACCGTGGGCAAGCGGATCCCGGAAATCATCGTCGTCGGGGTCGGGCATCGGAGCGAAGACGGCATGATCGGAATGGCCAACCGCACCTTCGACCTGTTTCCGCCGGGCAGCGTGTGGTCGGATCCGGGGTTGGCGCAGGACTTCATGGAGGACATGGGCTTCCACTTCCGCATGTCTCTGCCGTTCATGAAGGGCGACCTGTTCCTCGACTTCCTGGTGGACCAGTTGCGTCGGTCGCTTGGTGAGAGGTACCGGATGGCCGACGATCACGCGCTGTGGGGCCACTCGGCGGGCGGGGGGTTTGCCAGCTACGCGATGCTGGCCCGTCCGGGAGCGTTCGGGCGCTTCATCATCGGCAGTGGGACGAACGGCCTCACGATCGACCTGGAGGCGGAATACGCGGAGGGCCACGACGACCTGGAAGCGCGGGTCTTCATCGGCATGGCGGACGGCGAGATCAACCACGCGCCGCTCTGCGCCCAGCGACTGGTCAGCCGCACCACGCTGCTTGCCGAAAACCTGCGGCTGCGCGGCTATCCGGGGCTGGATCTGCGCACCCGGTTCTACACCGACCGCGACCACTTCACCGTGATGCCGCAGATCATCGGGGACGGGCTGCAGCACATCTACGCCGACCTGATCCCGGATCTGCCGAAACCGAATTGGTAGGCCATATGCCGTCCCCCCACCCGCAGTTGCAATACTGAACAAATATGTTTAGTGTCCGCGCTTCCTCTCCATGATCAGACTCTGCCAACGGAGCTTGCCAATGATCTCGACGACGCGAAGGTGGCTTCCGATCCTCGCCTCGGCGGCGTGCCTGGCAATCCCGGGTTCGGCCGCGTCCCAGGCAACCGGTGGGTCCGCTGCGGAGCCCGTCCAGGTCGTTCCCTACGCCATGTCCTGGGAGGAGCCCATCCACATCCGGGCCGAGGGATACGACTACGACCACGAGGTGCTGATCGCTCTGCCGCAGTCGTACCACGTGTCGCCCGAGAGGAGCTACCCGGTGCTCTGGTCAATGGACGGGGCGATGGCGTTCTCCATGACGGCCGGCATCGTCAACCTGTACGCCCTGGGCAGCCGCATCCCCGAAATCATCGTGGTCGGGGTCGGGCATCCCGGCGAGGAGGGGATGGCGGGCCTGGGCAAGCGCACCTTCGATCTCTTCCCGCCTGGGAGCATCGTGGCGGAGGAAGGTGTTGCGGCGGACTATACGAGGGAAGTGCTGGGCATGGACTTCGCGACGATGGAGCCGCTGCTGAAGGGCGACCGGTTCCTGGAGTTCCTCGTCGATCAGTTGCGGCCCTTGCTGGGCGAGCAATACCGGATGGCGGACGACCACACGCTGTGGGGCCACTCGGCCGGGGGCGCGTTCGCGGGCTACGCGCTGTTGGCGCGACCGGGCGCCTTCGACCGCTTCATCATCGGAAGCGGGACCAACGGGCTCACGATCGAGCTGGAGGCGGCGTACGCGGAGGAGCACGGCGACCTCGCCGCCAGGGTCTTCCTCGGCATGGCCGACGGCGAGATCAACAACCCGGGCCTGTCCGCGCAACGACTGGTGAGCCGCACTTCACTGCTCGCCGAGAACCTGAGGCTGCGGCGGTACCCCGGGCTGGACCTGCGCACCCGGCTCTACACGGATCGCGATCATTTCACCGTGATGCCGCTGATCATCGCGGACGGACTGCAGCACGTGTACAAGGACCTGATCGCGGATCTGCCGCAGCTGCCGTGGTAGCCGGGGGCAGGCGGGGTCGCCGGGTCCGTGCCGCGACCATTCACCCGTCCCGTTTGCAATACTTAACATATATGTTTAATAATTTGATTGCGTCCGGATCGACGCTCTTCATCCCTTCAAACAACGGAGTGATCAGATGATCTCCACCTTCAGCCTGTGGCTTCCCGTGCTGCTGGCTGCCGTGCTCGTGTTTGTCGCGAGTTCGGTCATCCACATGTTTCTCAACTGGCACAGGGACGACCTGCAGCCTGTCCCCGACGAGGACGGTGTCATGGACGCGTTGCGGGGGTTCGATCTGCAGCCGGGCAACTACATGATTCCGCGCGCGGCGAGCACGGAAGAGATGAAGAGCGAGGAGTTCCAGGCCAGGGCGAAGCGCGGCCCCTGCGCGTTCATCACCGTACTGCGGGCAGGGGATGCGTCGGCGATGGGCAAGCAGTTCGTCCAGTGGTTCGTGTACTGCGTGGTCGTGGGTCTGTTCGCGGCCTTTGTGGCGACTCTGGCGCTCGGCCCGGGCGCGGAGTACATGGCGGTGTTCCGGATCGTGTCGGTGACCGCCTTCATGGGATACGCCCTCGCGCACGCCCAGGACGCGATCTGGATGTCGCAGGGATGGCCCGCGACCTTCCGCAGCATGGTCGACGGGCTGGTCTACGCGCTGCTCACCGGAGGCGCCTTCGGGTGGCTGTGGCCGTGACGGAGCTGGTCGGGCAGACGTGCGAGGCTTGCCGGGTGGGCGCGCCGCCGGCCACCGAGGCCGAGATCGCCGAGTACAGCAGGCAGATTCCGGAGTGGGAGATCGTTGATCGCGAGGGGATCCCGACGCTGGAGCGGGTGTTCGCGTTCCGGAACTTCGTCGCGGCGATGGAGTTCACGAATCGCGTGGGCGAGCTGGCCGAGGAGCAGGGCCATCATCCCGCACTGCTGACGGAGTGGGGGCGGGTGACGGTGACGTGGTGGACGCACAAGATCCGCAACCTGCACGTGAACGACTTTGTGATGGCGGCGAAGACGGATTTGGTGTCGGGGATTGGGGGTTGAGGAACGGCGGCGCCAACATGAGGCTGCGAGGCGTCTTGCCGGCACTCGCCCTGGCGCTCGCTTGCCAGGGGGATCCCTCCGGGCCCCAGACTCTGGTGCCCGAGCGAATCGGCACTGTGGAAACGCCCTCCGATACCCGCGAAATCGTTACGCTGCTCTCGGACGAGACCTCGGCTTGTGTGGTCGAACGCTACGAAAATCGGATTCGCTGCTTCGACCGAAGCGGCGAAGTTGTCGGAGTGTTCGGAGGTGAGGGCGCCGGGCCAGGCGAGTTCGAGTATATCGCCCGCCTGATTGGGGGTGTGGACGGCACCTTGGGCGTGGTGGACTTCAGCCTTAATCGATTCTCGGTGTTCCAGCCCTCCGGCATGCTGCTGACCGAGGTGCTGCTTCCTGGCGCCGCTGCAGCAGACCTGATACCCGCGTGGCGGTTCGGCGAAACCCTGGTGGGCGTCGCGATCACAACCCTTGATCTCGCCATGTTCGAGACCGGGCCCGGGAGCGGCGGATTCATGAGCACGCTCGAGGTCGACATCGAGGCGGCGACGCTGGTCCGGGAGGAGGAGTTTCCCCCCGTCGATATCGAGTGCGGGATGGTCTTCTACGGTCTCCCGGTTCCCGAAGGCGGCTGGGTGTTCACCGCATGCGACGGACATCTGATCTTCGCGGCGAGCGACGCCGAGATGTCGGTTATCCGTGCCCCGACCCATACAGGCGAGCTGCCTTCGGACCGGGATATCGCGGCCTGGATGGAATCCGAAAGGTCGTTTGGCCGTGCCGGGAGCGCCGAAGACGATTCAGCTCTGGAGGAATTCCGGAACACACCCAAGGAGTATCACCTTGCGTGGAGTGAGAAGTTCGACGAGCAGGGCCGATTCTGGATCGCCACCGAGCGGGATCGGGATGCGTTTTCCTACCTGGATGTCTACCTACCGCGCCAAAGGACGTTCTTCGGCAGCGTCAGGGTCGCGGATCGCGTCCTGGACTACGATGTCGCGGGGTCGACCCTGGCGGTGCTGGTCGAGCGGGCGCCGACGCCGGATGACCCGGAGGGGATTCCCGCCCGCGCGGTTGATTGGTATGACATCGGGGGGTGGAGGTAGGGTGTGTTGAAAGCCTGACCAATTCGGAATGTACTTCCAATTGGTTCAACTATATCGGAGTACCCTCCGAATTGGCCAAGTCACAGGCCGCTCCCGAGCAACAAGGAAGTTCGCCAAGCGCCCAGCACCTGCGCAGTGTACTGGCGCCTGAGCGCTCGGCGTGGCCGGACACCCACGGAACTAGCCAAGGCTTCGAGCGAAACCACGTGATCCAGCAAGCCGAGCACATGAGCGGCCACGACCGCGGCTTTGTCGCAGCAACACAATTTGAAGTCGCCCTGAAGGGATGACGCCAAGGCCAGCAGGTCGCGCTCACCGGGATCAAGACGGTGGGCGTCAGGATAGCTGAGCTGGAACTCGGCCCTGTCAGCGTCGGAGAGAGCTACCACCTCGCAGCGCCCGATGTCCCCGTCGGTCACGGTCACGTATCCCGGCGTTGCCGGGTCTCCACGGCGCAGTTCGTCTTCGCACTCCTGCACCGTCACCACCCGCTTCTGGCCGGTGATGGCGTTCCAGCAACGTGTGTCCACCGCCTCGATGACGATCATCGTGTCGACCAACACGATGCCGGCCGCGGCCACGAGAACGCCCTCAAGCCTCGAAGTACGTCTCATGACCGTAAGCTCGAAGGATCTCGGCCAACAGCGTCACGGACACCCCGAGAAGAGCCGCAGCTCGCTTGACCGACAACCGGCCCCCATCGAGGGCGACGCTCAGCCTCTCCACAAACGATGCGCAGAATAGCGGTCTTTCACGGTCTCCGCACCGCGCGTTGCCGTTCCTGGAGAGGCGCCAGTCATCTATCCCGTCCAGTTCGCTCTTGGAGAGCAAGTCGAGGTTGAATAGCCGCCACTTGCACGCCTGTGAGGAAACCCTGAACTGGCTGGCCACCTTGTTGATCCGGTCGTGCATGTCGCCCGCGTCTGCTTCCGAGTCCCAGGCCGGCTTCAGGGCTGCCGCAGGCATGAGCACGGCCGCGGCGAAATTCTCGGCCAGCTTCTCCACCCGCCATTGCTTGCCGCGCCCCCGCCGGTTGATCACGGTCGTCCGTTCAGGCGGAAGCGCATCCCAGGTGAGCAGGTGGAATAGCTCGTGCGCCAGGTCGAAGTTCCGCCGGCCTGCGGATTCCTGTCGATTGACCAGGGCGCAGTTCAGTCCGGGCACTCGAGAAGCCGCTCCCGATACGCCGGGGGGCATATCGACATGCAATACCAGCACCAGGAGCCGGTCTTCCATCACGGATCGCAGCCGCTCGGCTGGACGGGGTCCGAGCTTCCAGGCCGCAACCGCCGCCTCGCCCGCGGCCTGCGCGTCCTCAAAGGAGGAGTCCGGACTCAGATGCAGCTTGTAACCCAGCCATCGCGGCGGATAACCCTGCTCGCGAGACAGTTCCCGGTGCATCGCTATCCACCGGCCGGCGCGCCGCTCGAACCGATCCAGCACCTGGGGCTCCACACCCGCGCTGGTCCTGAACGAGAACTGCCCTTCGCCTACAAGCCGGAAGGGATCAGTGAAGTAGTCCAGATCTACACCGAGGACCTGCATGACACGGATCAGCTCCGAAGCGCTCAGCCGACGCTCCCCGGATTCAATGCTGGCGACGGTCTGGCGGTGCCGCAGGTCCAGGACATCGGCCAATTGTTGCTGCGTCAGTCCGGATCGCTCGCGCGCTACCTTGAGCCGGAGACCGATGCGAATTGTCGATTCCATTGACATTAATGTAAGCTAGTCTTGCATACTGGATACTGCAAGCACGGATTTGCTCCGACGAGCAGGGGTGGAGCGGGTGGTGAGGTACCGGATCAGGATGGCGGGCGCGCCGTGAGTCTGCGGGACTACCGAAACCGCTTCTGCAACCCCTCCAGCTTCTCCGCCCCCGGACACAGATCCTCGAACGGATAGGTCGTCAGAGGCTCATCCACGGTCCCCTGGATCCCGTGGAAATCCGAATGTTCAGCCTCTTCCGGCGCCGGCTCCACATACAGCAGCCCCGTCGCCACCT
This sequence comes from Longimicrobiales bacterium, assembly GCA_965211645.1. GTDB lineage: Bacteria > Gemmatimonadota > Gemmatimonadetes > Longimicrobiales > Gaopeijiaceae > Bin94. Next base: position 3,933,574 of record OZ242947.1, read on the forward strand.
CACCCGCCCGCTGGCGCTCCCTGATGTAGCTGTACACCTGGTCGCGGTCGGTGGGGTCGTAGTCGTCGGGCACCTTGCGGAACTGGATCCGGCTGCCGTCGTGCATCGCGACGGAGCGGACATCGCCAGCCTCGATTGATGTCGCGATCTCCTCCGCCGGCGGCACGAAATCCGCGTACACGAGCTGGTTGTAGTTGTCGCGGGTGTACTGGTAGCTCTTTGTCGAGCCGTGGTGGTCGTTGAAGGTGACGCACGGCGAGATCACGTCGATCAGCGCGAACCCGCGGTGCCGCAGTCCCGCCTTGATGATGGGGACGAGTTGCTCCTTGTCACCCGAGAAGCTTCTCGCGACGAACCCGGCGCCCAGGTTCAGGCTGAGGAGGACGGAGTCGATGGGGTGCTCCCGGTTGACCTCTCCGCGCTTGGCGATCGAACCGACATCGGCGGAAGCCGAGAACTGCCCCTTGGTGAGGCCGTACACCCCGTTGTTCTCGATGATGTAGAGCATGTCCACGTTGCGGCGCACGACGTGCGCGAACTGGCCCATGCCGATCGAAAGGCTGTCACCGTCGCCCGAGACGCCGATGCACACGAGTTCCCGGTTGGCCGCGTGCGCCCCGGTCGTGATCGAGGGCATCCGTCCGTGCACACCATTGAAGCCGTGTGCCTCCTTGAGGAAGTAGGTCGGCGTCTTGCCGCTGCACCCGATCCCGGAGGTCTTGGCCACCTCGTGCGGCGCGATCTCGAGCTCCCAGAAGGCTTCGATGACCGCCGCGGTGATCGAGTCGTGGCCGCAGCCGGCGCACAGGGTGGACATGGTCCCTTCATAGTCGCGCCGGGTCAGACCGAGCCGGTTGCGGGTCAGGCCCGGGTGGTGGATGCGCGGCTTCTTGATGTAGCTCATGGGGCCGCTCCTTCGAGCGCCGCCGTCGCTTCCAGATAAGACGTGAGCCCGTCCATCACGTGGTGGCAGCTCATCGGATAGCCGCCGTAGTAGCGAATCGACTCCAACGCGTCCTTTTCGGCGTCCGTTTCCGCGATCAGCAGCTTGCGCAGCTGACCGTCGCGGTTCTGCTCGATCACGAAGTTCACATCGTGAGCGGCCAGAAACGGCTCTACATCGGGATGGAAGGGGAATGCCCGGATCCGCATGTAGTCCGCTTCCACCCCAAGCCCGGCCAGTTCATCCACCGCCTCCAGCACCGCGCCGCGGCACCCGCCGATGGTCACCAGCCCGATCCGGGCCCCTTGGCGCAGTCGGATCTCGGGCGCGGGCAGGTGCGCGGCGGCCCGCTCGATCTTGCGACCCACGCGCGCCAGGACGTCCGCATACGGCTCCGAGTCCTCGGTGTAGTTGCCGTAGCGGTCGTGACCCGATCCGCGCGTCAGGTAGGCCCCCTTCGGGTGCACCCCCGGCAGCGTGCGCCACGGTATCCCGTCGCCGTCCACATCCAGGTAACGGTGGAAGGGCCCGGTGGCTGCCTCGAGCTCCTCGGCGGTGAGCACCTTGCCGCGGTCCGGCCGGTAGGCGTCGTCCCATTCGAGCTTCGGGATGACCCAGTCGTTCATGCCGATGTCCAAATCCGTGAGGACAAAGATCGGCGTCTGGAACCGCTCCGCCAGATCGAACGCCTCCACGGCGAACTCGAAACACTCGTGGGGGTTGGCAGGGAAGATGACGACGTGCTTTGTGTCGCCGTGCGAAGCGTAGGCCGCGAACTGGATGTCGCCCTGCTGGGTCCGCGTGGGCATCCCTGTCGACGGGCCCACCCGCTGCACGTCGAAGAAGACCGACGGCACCTCGGCGTAGTAGGCCAGCCCGATGAACTCGCTCATCAGCGACAGACCGGCCCCGCTCGTGGACGTAAACGCACGCGCCCCCGCCCATGCGGCCCCGATCACCATCCCCGCGGCCGCCAGCTCGTCCTCGGCCTGGATGATTGCGAACCGGTTCCTCCCCGTCTCGGGGTCCTTGCGGAACTGATGGCAGAAGGCGGTGAACGCATCCACCAGCGAGGTGGAGGGCGTGATCGGGTACCAGGCGGCCACTGTCGCACCCGCGTAGACGCACCCGAGCGCGGCCGCCGTGTTGCCGTCGATGACGATCGAGTCCTCGTTGCCGTCCATCGGCTCGAGGTGGATGGGCAGGGGACAGTCGAAGTGCTTCAGCGCGTACTCGTACCCGAGGTCGATCGCGAGGTAATTGGCGTCGAGGAGCTTGGCCTTGGCCGCGAATGTCTCCTTCAGCAGCCCGCGCACGATGTCGATGTCGATCCGCAGCAGTGCCGCCAGCGCGCCCACGTAGCAGATGTTCTTCATCAGGATCCGAACCCGCGATCCCTTGAAGTTGTCGACCGTCATCTTCGCTAGCGGGATGCCCAGGAAGGTGACGTCGTCGCGGTCCAGCTCCCGCGGCAGCGGCCAGGTGGAGTCGTACATGACCCAGCCGCCCGAGGTCACCTCGGCGACGTCGCGGGCGTAGGTGGCCGGGTTCATCGCGACGACCAGGTCGAAGCGTGCCGTCCGCGCGGTGTGCCCGCTCGCGTTCGCCCGGACCTCGTACCAGGTCGGCAGCCCCTGGATGTTCGACGGGAAGAGGTTCTTGCCGGACACGGGGATCCCCATGCGGAAGATCGCGCGCCGGAGCAGCCCGTTCGCGCTCGCGGACCCGGTTCCGTTGACGGTGCCGATCTTGAAGGCGAGGTCGTTGATGCGGGGCTCGGGAGGTCCGCCGTTGGTGCTCGCCGGAGCGTCGCCCGGAATCACGGACTCGATTGTTGAGCCTGCGGCCTTGCTTCCCGGGGCCAGCGAAGTGCCAGGGATTGTAATCGCCATCAGCCGATCGCCGTCCCCGCCAGAACCACGGACAGCGGGCTCGGGTGGGCGTCACCCGCCTCAAGCCCCGCATAGGGAATCAGCAGATCCGATTTGCGCATGTCCCAGGCCGCCGTGGGACACCGCTCGGCGCACAGTCCGCAGTGAATGCAGAGGTCTTCGTCCTTGACCATGATCCGCCCGGTTTGCGGAAGGTCCTCCGAGATGAAGAGGGGTTCGTCGGGATTGAGGAGCGGCGCCATCAATCGCTGCGAGAGGTCTTCCCGCGTCCCGTTGTGGGTGATCGTCAGGCAGTCGAGGGGGCAGATGTCGATGCAGGCGTCGCACTCGATGCACAGGTGGGCCTCGAAGTGCGTCTGGATGTCGCAGTTGAGACAGCGTTCCACCTCGGTCAGCGACTGTTCGATGTCGAAGCCCTCCTCGACCTCGATATCGAGCCGCTTGAAGCGCTCCTGCAGATCCACATGGCGCATCTTCACCCGCTGCGCCTCGTCGTAGTCGTTCGAGTAGGACCACTCGTGCAGCCCCATCTTCTGGCTGACAAGATTCATGCCTTCGGGTGGGCGGTCCGTCAGCGACCTGCCCTCGCAGTACGCGTGGATCGAGATCGCCGCCTGATGGCCGTGCTCCACCCCCCAGATGATGTTCTCGGGTCCCCAGGCCGCGTCGCCGCCCATGAAGACACCGGGGCGCGAGGTCATGAACGTTGTCTTGTCGACGATCGGCATGTCCCAGTGGTTGAAGTCGATGCCGATGTCGCGCTCGATCCACGGGAAGGCCGTGTCCTGCCCGATAGCCAGAATCACCTCGTCGCACTCGATGGTCTTGCTGTCCAGCTTCTCGGCGCGCAGGCGGCCGTCCGCGCCCTCGTGCCATTCCACGAGGTCGAAATCCATCCCCTTCAGCTCCCCGTCTTCGATGATGAACCGCGACGGGGAGTGATTCTCCAATACGTCGACGAGTTCCTCGATCGCGTCGTCCAGCTCCCACGGCGACGCCTTGAAGTAGGGCTTGGTCTTGCGCGCCATCACCTTGACATCGCTCGCCCCAAGACGCTGCGCGGTTCGGCAGCAGTCCATGGCGGTGTTCCCCACGCCGATCACCAGGACCCGGTCACCGCAGCTCTCGATGTGTCCGAAGCGCACCGACTCCAGCCACTCGATGCCGATGTGGATCCGGTCGGAGTCCCACCGCCCCGGCAGGTTCAGCTCCTTGCCCTTGGGCGCTCCCGAGCCGATGAAGAAGGCGTCGTAGTCCTCCTCGAGCAGCGCGGCCAGGCTGTCGATGGGGCTGTCAAGACGCAGGTCCACCCCCATGTCGGTGATGTAGTCGATCTCCTCCCAGAGCACCTTGGCCGGAAGCCTGAACTCGGGAATATTCGTCCACATCAGGCCGCCGGGCTTGGCCAGCTTCTCGAAGATCGTGACTTCGTAACCGAGTGGCATCAGGTCGTTGGCGACGGTCAGCGAGGCGCATCCGGCCCCCACGCACGCGATGCGCTTGCCGTTCTTCACCTCGGGGATGGTGGGAAGGAACCCCGTGATGTCGTCGCGGAGGTCCGAGGCGACCCGCTTCAGTCGGCAGATCGCCACGGGCTCGCCATCCAGCCGCACGCGCCGGCAAACGGGTTCGCATGGGCGGTCGCAGGTGCGTCCCAGAATCCCGGGGAAGACGTTCGACTTCCGGTTGAGCAGATACGACTCGGTGTACTGGCCGTTGGCGATGAGCCGGATGTACTCGGGGACGTTGGTGTGGGCGGGACAGCCCCACTGACAGTCGACCACGCGGTGGTAGTGGCGTGGATCGGTTGTATCCGTTGGCTTCAGCAAGGGCGGCAGCTCGGCTACGGGATCAGTTCCAGACGGCAACCGCTCGCGGGGAAACGGCGATCCGGCGTCAAGTCGGTGGCCATCCTATCACTCCTTCAGCCCGAGCGACAGGGCGAAAACGCGGGAGTCGCATCCCGCCCCGCCCGCAACCCGCACCAATGTACGCAGGGTGGATTGGGGACGGTAGGGGAAGGGGTGGCGATCCAGCGGGCTCCATGACGCTGGGATGGCTGAACGTGTCGGTTGGGGCGCTGATCGGTTCGTGACGTCCGTGAGATAGGATGGTCAGACGGCAATTCCGCCCCGCCCAATCCACCAGTCGCCGGGAAGTCAACGATTCGTGAATCCTATTCACCTGCTGGATGCCGCCGATCATCTGATTTCCGAACGTCGCCCCGGCGCTCCCCGCCAGGTCAACCTCCGAAGGGCGGTCAGTACCGTGTACTACGCGCTGTTTCACTGGCTTGCCAGATGTGCCGCAGACTCTCTCGTCGGAGTTGCCGAGACCTCCGGCGAAAGCTGGACGCGTGTCTACCGAGCGCTCAACCACCGCGATCTGCGGCAAAGGTGTCACAAGGGGCGGGTTCCTCCTTCCACGCCGTATCCTCTGCGTCAACTTGGGACGGCACTCGTGGAGCTGCAGCCCATCCGCAACGGAGCCGACTACAATCCGGTTGTCAGGCTCGCCAAGAAGGATGTGCTTGCCCACGTGGACGAGGCACGGAGGATCCTCGAGGATCTGGAAAGGGCCACTCCGGCCGACAGGCGCGCATTCACCGTTCATGTGCTCTTCAAGGAGCGGCGTGACTAGTCTGCGCCGCTACACTAGATTCTTCGACACAGCCCTCCGGCGGGAGAAGCGGCGGTGGTGAAAAAGAAGGAATTGGCGAAGATCGAGAAGATCGTGAAGAGGGCCTGGCACGACCACTTCGGGGACCATCCGGTCGAAATCCGGCTCGAGCCCGGGACCGATTTTCTTTACGGCAGCGATCTCGTGGATGTCTACTTCGTCTTCGATGTCCTCCCGGAGGAACTGGGAGGCCCTGATTGGGACAACTTCCGGGGGAGGAAATCGTTGGACTTCAAGGGGCAGATCAACGAAATGATGGTAGACGAAGAGTTGTTCATCGATACGGTCTACTGGTACCGGCAGCCCGAGGACTTCGAGCCGGCTATCGCCGACGACTGGGAGATGTAGCCTGCGGCTTCGCCAGTCAGCGAAGCTGCCCGATACATCCGACTGAAGCCGCCCTCGTCCCACGGCACCTCCCATGATTCGGCGTTGCCGCGCCGCCCCGGCTCACGTACCCTGACGTCGGTATCCCCTGAGCCTCCACCGTAAACCGGAGCCCCCGTGTCCGAATCGTCCGACCACTCCGCATCCTCCCCCTCCTTCGACGATCTCAAGATCCCCGACATGAGCCCGCGCAGCCTGCTGCGCCAGTTCGGGCCCGGGATGATCCTCATGATGACGGGGATCGGGACCAGCCACCTGGTTACGGCCCCCACGGCCGGCGGACGCTTCGAGTTCGCGCTGCTCTGGTGCGTGCTGCTCGCCTACGTCTTCAAGTACTATGGCTTCGAGCTCGCCTTCCGCTTCACCAACGCGACCGGCAAGAGCCTCATGGCGGCGTACGCGACAGCACCGGGGAAACTGCCGGTCTGGTACGTGCTGGTGACGACCATCGTGCAGTGCGCGGTGGGGCAGGCGGGGCGGCTGATCGCCGCAGCGGCGGTGCTGTACTACCTGTTCTCGGCGCAGCTCGGATTGCCGGTGCCGCTCTGGGGATGGGGGGCGTTGCTCGGGACCCTGTCGGTCGTCATTCTGCTGTGGGGCAGGTACGCCGCGCTGGAGGCGGGGGCCAAGATCGCGGGCGGGCTGCTGTTCGTATCGGCGGTGATCGTCTACTTCGTGCGGCCGGCCCCGATCGGCGAACTCGAGCACTTCCTGATCTTCGACGCGCCGGAGGGGTCGTGGCTGGTGATCGCCGGCTTCCTCGGCCTGCTTCCTACGGGGATCGACGTCTCCCTGCAGGCGTCCGAGTGGGGGAAGGCGAAGCGCACCGGGATGGCGAAGATCCGGGATCGGCTCGAGGCTGCGGGGCTGGCGCCCGCCTTCGATCCGTTCGCGCCACGGGTGACGGATCTGACCGTCGATGTCCGCCGGCTGCCCGAGCGGGCGGTGGAGTACAGCCGTCGCTGCTTCAGGATCAGCATCTGGGACTTCCGGCTCGGCCACGTAATGTCGTTCATCATCGCGACCATCTTCGTGCTGCTCGCCGCAGTCTGGCTCTATCCCAACCCGGTCGAGGGGCAGGCGGTCATGGGCGAGATCGCAACGATCTTCACCGAGAGCGTGGGCCCGTGGATGATGACCATCTTCATGCTCGGGGCATTCGCGGCGACCTTCTCGACCGCGTTCAACTACTTCGACGGCTGGCCGCGGATCGTGGGCGCGTGCTGTCGCAACCTGTTCCGCCCCACGGCGGCACTGGCGGGGACCGCGGCCGACGAGGTCACCCGGGACCACCGGCGCGCGTGGTACTCGGAGTACAACATCTACCGCGCGACCATGCTGTTCTCGCTGGTGTCCGCGGTCGCCATCATCGCCGGCATGCCCCGGCCGGTGTATCTGGTGCTGGTGGCCTCGGCGCTGGCCTATTTCGTCGCCCCGGTGATCTTCATCCTGAACTTCTACTACTGCCTCAAGGTGATCCCGAAGGACGACCCGCACTTCTACCCGTCGCGATTTGCGCGCACCTTCACCTGGATCAGCATCGTGGTGTTCACCGGGATGAGCCTTATCCTCATACTGGACAGGCTCTTCGACGTGGCGCTGTTCGGGGCGTAGACGAGGTGCGCATCAAAAAACGTTGCGCGTAAAAAGCCGCGCGACCACAGGCAAGGTGCCGCGCGACAGCGGCCCCGGCGCGCCTACCTGGAATACAGCCCCGCTACCTCCGCCCTCTGCCGCACGAGCGCCAGCACCACGTCGATGGTCGGTGTGGGCACCCCCACCAGCCGCCCCAGTTCCTGCACCGAGGTGACCAGCGCGTCGATCTCCATCGCGCGCCCCCGCTCCAGGTCCTGCAGCATCGAGGTGCGGTGCGCGCCCACGGCGGCCGCCCCGTCGATCCGCCGCTCGATGTCGAGCCGGACCCGGACGCCCAGCGCCTCGCCGATCGCGAGTGTCTCCTCCATCATGGCGCGCGCCACGCTCCGTGTCCCCGGCTCGGTGGCGACCCTGTCCAGCGTGGCCAGGGTGAGCGCGCTGATGGGGTTGAAGCACACGTTGCCGAGCAGCTTCACCCAGATCTCCTGACGGATCCGACGTACGGGCGCGCGCACGCCGGCCTCGGACAGCGCCCGGCTCAACGTTCTGATTCTCGGGGTCTTGCGACCCGACGGCTCGCCCAGGCTGAACTTGTTCCCGTAGGAGTGCGTGATCACCCCCGGCTCCGCGATCTCGGTCGCAGCGTAGACGACGCAGCCGATCGCGCGTTCCGGACCGATGCGGTCCCACTGGCGGCCGCCGGGGTCCACGCTTTGCAGTCGCATGCCTTCCCACTCGCCGCCGATCCCGTGGAAGTACCACCAGGGCACGCCGTTCTGCGCGGTGACCACCGCCGTGTCCGGCCCCAGCAGCGGCTGCATGGCGTCGACTACACGCGGTGCCGAGTGCGCCTTGAGCGTGATGATTACGTAGTCCTGCGGGCCGGCCTGGGCCGGGTCGTCGGTGCAGAGGGGACGCGCGACGAGTTCGTCGCCGTCGATGAGCAGCCGTGCGCCGCGGCGTTTCATTGCTTCCAGGTGGGGGCCGCGCGCGATCAGGGTGGTGTCGACCCCGGCCAGCGCCAGCTTCACCCCCAGGTAACCGCCCGTCGCCCCCGCTCCGTAGATCGCGATTCTCATCGCAGGCGTCCCGCATCGATCGCGCTGCCGGGCCTGGCGCGGACCGCCCCCGCACCGCGAATCGCCGCCCTCATCCCCTCATCCTCCAATCCCCAGCTGATCCGCAAGCCCGATCCGGCGCAGCTTCCCCGTCGGGCCTTTCGGGATCTCGTCCAGGATCACCACCTTGCGCGGCACCTTGAACCCGGCCAGGCGACCGGCCGCGAAATCGCGCACGTCGCCCGGACTCGCCTCGGCGCCGTCCCGCAGCACGACCGCCGCCGCCACCTCCTCGCCCAGCTTCGGGTGCGGCATCGCGAAGGTGACCACCTGCTGCACCGCCGGATGGTCCATGAGCACCTCGTCCACCTCGCGCGGCGAGATCTTCTCCCCGCCCCGGTTGATGATCTCCTTGAGGCGCCCCGTGATGGTGAAGTAGTCGTCCCCGTCGCGGAAACCCTGGTCGCCGGTGCGAAACCACCCGTGCGTGAAGGCCTCGCGGTTCGCGGCGTCGTTGTTCTCGTAGCCCGGCGTGACGTTCGGCCCGCGGATGACGATCTCGCCCTCCTCGCCCGGCGCGAGGTGGTTGCCGGCGGAGTCCATCACCGAAACATCGGGACCCGCCGCGATCCCCACCGTGCCGGGCTTGCGGGCGGCGGGGGGCAGCGGGTTGCAGGTCATCTGGTGCGCGGCCTCGGTCATGGCGTATGCCTCGACGACGGGTGCGCCGAACAGCTCCTCCACCTCGGCCATCACGCGCGACGGGAGTGCCGCCGACGAGGACCGGATGAAACGCAGGCGCAGCCGCTTGACGATCTCCGTGTTCCGCCCCCCGCGCGCGAGGATCGCCTGATGCATGGTGGGCACCGCCGAGTACCACGTGGGGTCGGCGTCGGCCAGCCACCCGAAGATCCTGAGCGCATTGAACCCCGGTGCGCAGTAGACGCTCGCGCCGGCATGCAGCGTCGACAGCACGCACGCCATCAGCCCGTGAATGTGAAAGAGCGGCATCACGTTGAGGCAGCGGTCGCCGGGCTCGAGCCGCAGGGTCCGGCGGATGTTCTCGGCGGTCGCACAGACGTTGCGGTGAAGCAGTGGCACGATCTTGGGTCGCGACGTGGTGCCGGAGGTATGGAGGACGAGCGCGACGTCGTCGGGCCCGGCCATGCCCCCATCCGCTGCGGGCTCCGCCTCGGGCTCGCCCACGAAGGAGAAGGTACCAGCCGGACTGTCCGGCTGCGCGCGGATGTCCATGGCCGGCACCCCGAGCGCGGCGGCTGCCGCCCGGGCCGGCGTGTCGTCGCCCTCGGCCACGACCAGCGCCTTCGCCCCCAGATCCTGCAGGTAGAACTCGAATTCAGGCTGGCGGTATGCGGGGTTGAGCGGTGCGGTGGTCGCTCCGGCCGCGATCGCCACGAAAGCGCTTGCCATCTCGGGCCCGTTGGGCAGCACGATGGCCACCCTGTCGTCCCGCCCGATACCCCGCTCGTTGAGTGCGGCCACGGTGGCGTCGACATGGCGGCGGAGCCCGTGGTAAGTGAGGTCGGGGCGCTCCGGCGCGGAGAAGGCAATGTCGCCGCCGCCTCCGGTCTGGAGGAGTTGGGGGATGTGGGTGGGTTGGCTCATGTAGCGGAACGTTGGCGATGTCGATCAGGGGACAGGACAGAATAACGCTATCCTGGTGTCACTCGCTGCAATAAAGCCCTCGCGGCCTCGGGGCTGACGAGGGGCACCGGAAATCCATGGGCGAGGGCGAGAAGGTCCTTGTCTCCCGTTACCAGAGCGTCGGCTTGAGCGAAAACCGCCAACTCCAGGAAGGGCCGGTCGAGAGGGTCCCGGCAATCGGGGACCGATGGCTCGTCCGACACGACGACCGTCTCGGCGCAGGTGATGTAGTCGGCGAGAAGGTCCTCCCGCTCGGGTGCGGTCAGTCCGAACTTCGGGTAAGCGAGGACGCGGATCAGTTCGGTTGCAGTGTTCCGGCTTACCAGGGGTGTGATCGTGCCCGCGCGCCACGCATCACGCAGCCAGGTGACCCTCCCCGCCGGAAAGAGAAGTGCCGACAGGACCACGTTCGTGTCGAGGGCCCATCGAAGCCGGGTCATTCGCCCCGGCGTGCCCACTCCACGGCCGCCGCCACGTCCGCTTCGGATATCCCGATGTCGGCCAGTTTCGCCCGCACGGCGTCAGCCCGGTTGAGTCGTACGGGGGTGAGGACGATCTGCCCGTTGCCGCTTGTGACATCGAAATAGGTGACGTCTCCTAACGAAGACAGCACAGCCTTCGGGAGCGTCAATTGGTTCTTGGACGTGAGCTTGGCCAGCACCAGATTCTCCTTTCCTTGAAGTAAGGAATAAAGGAAACCTACATGGATCGATTCCCAGCTTCAAGTGCGGCGAACCTCATGCCTCGGCCGCTAGCCCTGCGTGCGAACAGTCTCCGGCCTCCGCAGCGGGCAGGCGTCTTCAACCCTCCGGCAGCGCCAGGGCCACCAGCTCTGCGGGATGCCGCCGAGCCCCCACAGCCACCACGATGTACTGCCGCCCCTCGTGCATGTAGGTCATCGGAAGTCCCGTCTGGTTGGCGGGCAGTTCGATCTCGGCGAGCAGTGCGCCGGTGGCCTTGTCGTGCGCACGGAACTTGTTGCCGCCCGAACCGAACGCGGCGAACATCCCGCCGCCCTCCCCGGCGAAGAGCAGCGTGCTTGTCACGAGGAGGCCGCCCCGGTCCGGCCGACCGGTCCTTCCCACGTCGACCCCTTCGAGCGCGGGATGGTTCTTCACGTAGTCGGGTGCGTCGCCGTTGGGCACCTGCCACGCGATCTCGCCCCGGTTGAGGTCGATCGCGGTGACGCGGCCCCATGGCGGCTTGAAGAGCGGGAGCCCCTGAGGTCCGCCGCCCTGCCTCAGCCGAAGGCCGCCGCCTCGGATGTAGTCCATATCCGAGACTTCCGGCACGTTGATCAGCGAGATGACGCTCGGCCCGGTCGCCGATTGGACATACAGGTAGCCGCTTTCGGGATCGAGCGCGCCTCCCGGCCAGTTGGCGCCGCCCAGCGAGCCCGGAACCATCAGCGTTCCCTGGGTGCCGCCCTCCACGGGCACCGTGGGCGGCTCGTACAGCGGCCCGTAGTGCAGCTGCGCCAGGATCTCCTCGGCCTCGGCCCTGAGTGCCGGCGTGAAGTCGATGAGGTCGTCGGGGTCCACGCCCTGGCGGTCGTATGGGGGCGGCTTCGTGGGGAAGGGCTGCGTGGGCGCGGTCCGTTCGCCCGGCACGTCGGTCTGCGGAACGGGACGCTCCTCGATCGGCCAGACCGGCTCGCCCGTCCGCCGGTCGAAGACGAAGGTGAAGGTCTGCTTGGTGATCAGTGCGACGGCCGGGATTTCGCGACCGTCGACTACGAGGTTGGCCAGGACCGGCGCCGCCGGGGGGTCGTAGTCCCAGATGCCGTGGCGGACCGTCTGGAAGTGCCAGACGCGCTCGCCGGTGGCCGCGTCCAGCGCGACGATGCTCTGCGAGAAGAGGTTGTCGCCGAGGCGGTGGCCACCGTAGTAGTCGCCGGTCCCCAGCTCGACGGGCAGATAGACGTAGCCGAGTTCGGGGTCGGCACTGAGCGCGGTCCAGACGGCCGCGTTGCCGGTGTACTCCCAGGAGCCGTCTTCCCAGGTCTCGTGTCCGTACTCGCCCGGCTGCGGGATCGTGTGGAAGGTCCAGCGGAGTTCGCCGGTGAAGGCGTCGTACCCCCGAACGTGTCCCGGCGGCATTTGGCGGGAACGGGGCGCGCTTCCGGACGGCAGTGCCGACCCCACGACGATGACGTCGTCGACGATGATTGGCGGCGAGCTCGAGCCGATTGGCGCGTCGATCAGGTCCAGCTCCCGGCCCAGCCCGAGTCGCAACTCCACCACACCGCCGTCGCCGAAGTCCGGTACCGGACGGCCCGTCGCGGCGTCCAGCGCGACCAGCTGGAACCCGGGGGTCACCATGAAGATGCGTGGGGCGACGCCGGCGGATTCCCACCAGGCGACGCCTCGGCCCGAGTTCCTCCTCGGGGCCGCCCGGTCACCTTCGTCCAGGCGATACGTCCACAGCGTCTCGCCGGTGCCTGCGTCGATCGCCACGACGGTGCGACGGTACCCCGCCGTGGCATAGAGTACGCCGTCCACCATGAGAGGAGTCGTCCGGTAGTTGAATTCCGGCTGCGGACCGAAATTGGCCGCCTGCCAGCGCCAGGCGATCTCCAGATCGGCGACGTTGTCGGGGTTGATCTGGTCGAGCGGGGCGTAGCGCGTGCTGCCGGCATCGCCGCCGTAGTAGCGCCACTGCCCGTCTTCGGCACCGCTCTGGGCGTCGGCGGCGCCGGGCGCTGAGAGTACGGCCATCCACAAGGCCGTGCAGGCGAGCCTGGGGGTCCTGGAACGAGTTCGCAAGGTGGACTCCGGTCCGGTGTGAGGGGTGTCCGGCTGTCGACCGCAAAGGGGAACTTGCCGGGCCGTTCGCGGGTGAAGATGATGCGCGCGGGGCGCGTAGAAAAGTATTGTCCACCAGGGAGGAGGACATCGATGCTTGCAGCCTACATCTTTTCGCTCGTCGTGGGGGGAGGCCTCCTGGCCCTCACGCTCTTCGGCGACTTCTTCGACAGCGACGTCGACGCCGACGCCGGAATCGATCTCGACGGCGATGCGGATGTCGCCGTGGACGGCAGCGAAGTCGCGAAGCTGCTGTCGCTGCGGGCACTCGTCTACACGCTCTTCGGCTTCGGGGGCGCCGGCGTGGTGCTGAATCTGATCTGGGGCGGCGCGCAACCCGTCCTTACGGCAGCGATCGCCGCCGGGATGGGTCTGGGGTGCGGGGCGTTGGTCAGCGCCGTCTTCGGCTACCTGAGGCGCACCGAGGCGGGCGAAATCCAGGCCGAGAAGTCGCTGGTGGGGCTGCGCGGCGAGGTGGTCATGACCATCGCCGCCGGCGAAACCGGCGAGGTTCGGATCCGGAGCGGCGAGCGCCAGTACCGCATGCGCGCCCGCTCCGACGATCCCGCCGAAGCGGACGGGATCCTCGTGGCGGGTCGGCCGGTAATGGTCGTGGAGGTGAAGGACGGAGTGGCCTACGTCGCTCCCGTAGGGATGAAACTGCTTGAAGACTGATTCACGACAACGGGCTCTCGGGCCCCTTTCAACGGGGCGCAGGGCCCTTCAACAACAACGCAGGCCTCTGCAACAACAACGCAGGCCTCTACAACAGCCAAAGGAGTAGCAGAGTGGATCCCACAGCCGCATTGGGACTGGGCGTCGTCGCTGTCATCGTCATCATCATGGTCATCGTGACCATCAAGAATCTCATCGTGATCGCGCCGCCCAACGAGGCCGCCGTGCTCACCGGTAGAAACCGTCTGCTGGGCGACGGCAACAAGGTCGGATACCGGTCGATTTCCGGTGGGCGGACCTTCCGCGTGCCCATCATCGAGAAGGTGCAGAACATGAACCTGGAGACCATCCCGATCGAGGTGATGGTCAGCAACGCCTTCTCAAAGGGGAACATCCCGCTGAACGTCGAGGCGATCGCCAACGTGAAGATCGCCTCCCAGCCCGAGTGGGTCTTCAACAACGCGGTCGAACGGTTGCTGGGCAAGACGGACGACGAGATCCGCGCGCTTGCCCAGGACACGCTGACGGGGAACCTGCGCGGCGTGCTGGCCACGCTCACGCCCGAGGCCGTGAACGAGGACCGGCTCGGCTTCGCGAAGGCTCTGTCGGAGGATGCGGGCGAAGACCTGGCGTCGCTGGGGTTCCACCTCGACGTGCTCAAGATCCAGAACGTGAGCGACGAGCGCGGCTATCTCGAGGCGATCGGCCGCGAGAAGTCCGCCGAGGCGATCCGCCAGGCCGAGATTGCGGAGGCGCAGGCCGAGGCGGACACGCGGGAGGCTCGGGCCGAGGCGAGGCGGAGGGCCGAGGTGCGGGAGGCGGCGGCGTCGATAAAGGTATCCGAGGCGCGCAACGCGCTCCGGGTGCGGCAGGCCGAGCTGGACCGCGAGGGTGAGACCGCCGAGAAGATTGCGCGGGTCAAGGCGCAGGAGGCGGAGGTCGAGGCCGAGAAGATCCTCGAGATGAAGCGCGTGGAGCGGGAGGAGCAGCGTCTCCGGGCCGATGTGGTGGAGCCCGCCAAGGCGGAGAAGATGGCAGCGTTCGCGCGGGCCGAGGCGGAGGCGGCGCCGATCCTGGAGCGAGGCAAGGCACAGGTGGAGGTGCTGCGGCGCCTGTACGGCGAAGTTCGGGCCGGTGGCGATGCCGCCTTCGCGGTTTTCATGGCCGAGAAGCTGCCCGAACTGCTGGAGATCGCGGTAGGCGCGGTCGAAGGCGTCGACATCGACCGGGTGGTCGTGATGGACGGGGGCGAGGGCGAGGGGGTCTCGAAGGCGCTCAACCAGCGGGTGAGGGGCGCATACGGGACGCTGGAGGGGCTCGCGTCGGTGCTGGGTCTCGACATCCAGGACGTGCTCGAACGGGCTGTCGGCGGCGCGGCGAAGGAGGCGAGCGGGGCGCTTTCAGCCGGCTGAGTCCGCCTCCGATCCGTTACACAACCGATCGCGAGTTTACCGGTTTGCGGTCCCGTTGTAGCCATTTCGTGACATTCCTCCCGTTTCTTGTAACGGTGCCGCGCTGCCGGCTGTAACGGTACCGCGCTGCCGGCGCTGTCGGCCGGAATCACGATCGCGCCTGCGAATCCTCCGTCCGGCCAACCTGTCGACTCAAGGAGATACCACGACTCGTGATCAGAATTCCCGCTCTCGCGGCGCTCATCGCAATCCTCTGCGGCGCGGTCCAGAGCACGCAGGCACAGGTGGAGATCAGCGCCCGGAGCGCCGACATACGCTTCGGCGGACGTCTTCACTCCCAGTTCGCGACCAGTTCGGCCGAGGGTGGCAAGGCGACCGACTTCTTTACCCGTCGCGCGCGCTTCACGCTGGACCTTTCCGTGACGGACCTCCTCGACGCCCGGGTGCAACCGGACTTCGGGGAGGGAGAGCTGGATCTCAAGGATGCCTACTTCCGCCTGAACCTGGATCGTGGTTTCCGACTCTCGGTGGGGCAGTTCAAGAGGGCGTTCGACATCTTCGAACTCGACAGTTCGACGGATATCGTGGTGGTCGAGCGCACCGGACGGATCCACGGCTTGAGCGGATGCGCCGGGCCGGGGGGTGTGTGCACCCTCAGCCGCTTTACGGAGAAGCTGGGCTATTCCGATCGTGACATCGGCTTCAAGGCGGACGGTTCGATCGGCGAGCGGCTGAGCTATCTGGCTACCCTCACCAACGGGACGGGCACCAGAGGCTCTGACGAGAACTCGGCAAAGACGATCGCGGGGCGGATCTCACTTCGCCTGGCCGACGCCGTTTCACTTTCGGCCAATGTCTCCCGACACGACTTCGTCCGTGATGACGGTGACACGGGCGCCGGCACGGCCTACGGCGCCGACCTGGAGATCGGTGGCTTCCGCGATGGAACGCACCTGCAGATCGGGCTGATCGGCGGTGCGAACTGGCGCCTGGATGACTCCGCGGACGGTGACGCCCCGCGCTTTCTGACCGGGCAGGCCATCCTGAGCCGATACGTGCCGCTGGAGAGCGACCGCCTGGCCGGGATCGAGCCGGTGGCGCGCCTGAGCTGGGGCGATCCCGACCGGGGCACAGCGGACGACGCCGGCCTGCTCCTTACGCCGGGACTGTTCCTCTACATCTCCGGCAAGAACCGGATCGGCGGCAATCTGGACATCTACAGTCCCGGATCCCGCTCCACGGAGTTCTCATTCAAACTCCAAACCTACCTCTACTACTAGACGATCGGTGCGGTGTCGTCGCTCCCCGGTGACGATGCCGTTACAAAGACTCCATATGGTCCCCAGGTGGTTCAATCACAACACGGAGTGAAACAAGCATGAAGAGGTTCTTCCCATTCGCAGCCATGGCGATCCTGGCCTGTGGCGGTGGTGACCGCGACCAGCGTGCGGTCATCCAGAACAGGGGTTCGGACACGCTGTTGAATGTGGCCCAGGCATGGGCCGAGGCATACGCCGCGGTCAATGCCAACGTGGCGGTTGCGGTCACCGGCGGCGGATCCGGCACGGGGATCTCCGCGATGATCAACGGCACCGTCGACATCGCCAACGCGTCCCGGAAGATGCGCGAGTCGGAGATCGAGCTGGCGCGTGAGAACGGCGTCGAGCCGATCGAGTTCATCGTCGGATACGATGCCCTGGCCGTCTATCTCCACGAGGACAACCCCATCGAGGGCCTCGGTCTGGCCCAGCTCAAGGCCATTTATGGCGAGGGCGGAACGATCACGCAGTGGTCCGACCTGGGGGTGAGCGTGCCCGGCTGCGATTCCGACGAGATCGTGCTCGTGAGCCGCCAGAACAACTCGGGCACCTACGTCTACTTCAAGGAGACCGTTCTGGGCGACGACACCGAGTACAAGCTCGGGTCCCGGGACATGCACGGCTCCAAGGATGTGGTCGATCTGGTGGAGAACACCCCCTGCGCGATCGGCTACAGCGGACTCGCCTACGCGACCGAACACGTGGGGATGCCGTGCGTGTCGGTGGAAGACGGCGGCGAGTGCGTGACCCCGACTGTCGCCACGGCCGTCGACGGAAGCTATCCTGTCGCGCGCCCGCTCATGATGTACACGGCGGGACAGCCCCAGGGGGCGGTCAAGGAGTACATGGACTGGATCCTCTCCTCCGAGGGCCAGTGCGTTATCGTTGACCGCGGGTATGCACCTCACACGGAAACGGAGTGCGCTTGAGCCTCTACGAAGAGCGGCTGGAAGCGGACCTGCACGAGATTCGGGCCCGCTTGCAACTGGTCGCGGAACAGGTCGAGGACAATCTCAGACACAGCGTCCGGGCAGTCCTCGATTCCGACGCGCGCCTTGCCAACGAAACGCTCATCAAGGACCGGGCGGTCAACCAGGACATCCGGGACCTTGACCATCTCTGCCATCTGTTCGTGGCACGGCACCTTCCGAGCGGGGGCCACCTGCGGTTCATTTCGGCCGTGCTCCGGCTCTCCGTGGCCCTGGAGCGAGTGGGCGACTACTCGGTGGCCATCTGCCGGGTAGCGCGCCATATCGAGTCCCCGCTGCCCGACACCGTCCGGCACAACATGGAGATGATGAGCGAGCATGCCGGCAAGGCGCTCGGCACCGCGTTCAAGGGATTCCTGGACGGAGATCCCGACAGCGCGCGCGTCGCCCGCGGAATCTCGTCGCAGACGGTCGCGATCTATCCCTACGCCCTGGAGATTCTGATCGACGCCGCCGAGTCCGATCCCCGGCCCACGCGGGACCTGTTCGCGAACCTGCTGGTCTTCCGGCTCCTGGAGCGGACGGCGGAGCAGGCGGACAACGCGTGTGAAATGACCCTGTTCGCCGTCAAGGGCAAGAAGAAGAAGGAGAAGCGCTACCGGATCCTGTTCGTGGATGCGGACCACTCGCTGGCGAGCAAGCTGGCTCAAATCGCGCTTGAGGAGAGCTATCCGTACGCCGGGAGTTTCGGATCAGCGGGGCTGGAGCCCGCGCCCGACTTCGATGGCAGGCTCGTGGGCTTCTGCCAGCGCAGGGGCATCGAGTTGCCGGAAGGCGACGCCACCCGCTCCTTCGACGAGGCGCTCGACGTGGGCCCGCACTACCACGTGGTCGTGGGAATCGGCGTGGACCCGTCTCCCCACTTCGACGTTCCCTACCGGACGGCCGTGCTCCAGTGGGACCTGGACGAAGACGGCGTCACGGCCGATTCGGCGGTGGAGGAACTGTACCGCAGCCTCATGGTCCGCGTCCGCGGCCTCATGACGACCCTCGGAGTGCGGGACGACGAGTGACACCGGCAGATAGTCCCGGCGCCGTGACCGGTCTCGGCGCAATGGATCGCAGGGACATGGCGTGGTATGTGGATCGCGCCGCCCGGGTTCTCGTGTTCGTCGGGGGAATCTCGGCGATCGTCTTCATCATCGGGATCTTCGTCTTCATCACCAGGGAGGGGCTGGACTTCGTTCTGGGACCGCTGAGCCTGGGAGAATTCTTCACCTCGATCGCGTGGCGGCCCACCTCGAACAACCCGACCTACGGGGCGCTGGCGCTCATTGTGGGTACCGCGAGCGTGACGGGCTTCGCGATGCTGTTCTCGGTGCCCCTGTCCCTGGGGGCGGCGCTCTTCATCGCGGAGTTCGCCACGGGCAAGACGCGCGAGACGCTGAAGATCCTGGTCGAGATGCTGGCGGCGATTCCGTCCGTGGTGTGGGGATTCGTCGGAATGTCGATCATGAATCCCCTGATCATCCAAGTCTTCGATGTACCGCTGGGACTTGGAGTGCTGAACTCCGGCCTGATCCTGGGCCTGATGGCGGCGCCGATCATGACCACGATCGCCGAGGACGCGCTCAAGGCGGTGCCGGATACCTACCGGGAGGCGGCGGAAGCCCTGGGGGCGACGCGTTGGGAGGTGATCGTCAAGGTGGTCATTCCGGCGTCCAGAAACGGGCTGCTGGCGGCTGTGCTGCTCGGGGTGGGGAGGGGATTCGGGGAAACCATGGCCGTGCTGATGGCTTCGGGGCACGCCATCAACCTTCCCACGAGCGTGTTCGATTCGGTGCGCGCCCTGACCGCGACGATCGCCTCGGAACTCGGGGACACCGTGACCGGGGGCGCTCACTGGGGCTCCCTGTTCACCCTGGGGATCCTTCTCTTCGTCGTCACTTTCCTGATCAACCTCACCGCGGACATCGTGGTCCGCGGAATACGGAAGAAGTAGCCCGTGGAGAGAATCCCCCCGGCCATGTTCACCGCCACGCCTCTCAATCGGCGGAGCTACCGCAACCAGAGCCTGGCGAAGGCCGTGTTCTTCCTGATGACAGTGGTGCTCGTGATTCCGGTGCTGCTCATCGTGGGCACGCTGGTGGTCAAGGGCGCGCCGGCGATCTCCTGGGAATTCCTGTTCACGGCGCCGACGAACAACATGACGGCGGGCGGCATCTTTCCCGCGCTGGTCGGGACCATCTGGCTGGTGGTGGTCGCGCTCCTGGCGTCGGTGCCGGTCGGGGTGGCCGCGGCCCTCTATCTCAGCGAGTACGCGCCGGACAACCTGCTGACGAGGACCATCAACCTCGCGATCATCAACCTGGCAGGGGTGCCGTCGATCGTGCACGCACTCTTCGGGTTCGGCGCCTTCGTGCTCTTCTTCGGAATGGGACAGTCGATCCTTGCGGCCAGCCTCACTCTTGCCGTCATGACGCTTCCCGTCGTCATTGTCGCCACCCGCGAGTCTCTCCAGGCGGTGCCGCAGGCGTTTCGGGAAGCGTGCTGGAACATGGGAGCGACACGCTGGCAGACAATCCGCAAGGTGGTTCTCCCCAATTCGATCAGCGGGATTCTCACCGGCGTGATTCTGGAGGTTTCCCGGACGGCCGGAGAGACCGCTCCCATCATGTTCACGGGAGCCGCCATGTTCGTGCCCTTCCTGCCCGAGAGTGTCTTCGACCAGACGATGGCGATGTCCTACCATCTGTACAACGTCGCGACCCAGCTGACCGACGTACCCGAGGAGCTCACCTTCGGCGTGGCCCTGGTCCTGATCTCGATCGTGCTCCTGATGAACGCGGTGTCCATCGGGTTCCGTGTCTATCTCAGGGGAATGAAGAAATGGTAGGCGCAGCGGCCGAGGCGGCTGCCGCGAACGGAGGTCCGGGCCCGGCGTACGACGAGCCTCCCATCATCGAGGTCCGTGATCTGTCCATCGCCTACCGCGGCAGGCCCGCCCTGAGCGATGTCACCCTGGACATCTACCGGCACGAGATCTTCGGCATCATCGGACCGGCCAACAGCGGGAAGACGTCCTTCCTGCGCGCGCTCAACCGCATGGACGCCTTCAACGCGGCCATGGAGGTGGCGGGGAGCGTCCGCATCAACGGCAAGAACGTCAACGACTGGCGCAACGAGTACGCGCTGCGAAGCCGGATCGGGGTCGTTTTTCCGTTGCCGGTGGGCCTGCCGCTGACCGTCTACGAAAACGTGGCGTTTTCGCCGCGCCTGCGTGGAATCCGGAAGAAGGCCGAGCTGGACGAGGTGGTCGAGCGGTGTCTGCGGCGGGCCGCGCTCTGGGACGAGGTCAAGGACCGGCTGGACTCGCTGGGCAGCCTGCTTTCCGGCGGGCAGCAGCAGCGCCTCACGATCGCGCGCGCGCTGTCCCAGGAGCCCGAGCTGCTGCTCCTCGACGAGTTCTCGATCGCCGTCGATCCGGTTACGACCATGCGCATCGAGGACGTGCTCAAGGAGCTGCGGTCGGAGATGACGATCGTGCTGGTCACGAACCTGGTGCAGCAGGCACGCCGCCTGGCGGACCGCACCGCCTTCTTCCTGATGGGCGAGCTGGTCGAAATCGGCGCCACCGAAGACCTGTTCGAGCGCAGGGTCGAGGACGAGCGCACCACCGGCTACATCGAGGGACGTTTTGGATAACGGCCAGGCTGGCGACCACGCCATCGAGACGCGGGGCCTGAACCTCTGGTATGGGGACTTCCAGGCGCTCTACGACGTAGACCTGGATGTGAAGCGGGGGATCATCACCTCGATGATCGGCCCCTCAGGGTGCGGCAAGACCACCCTGTTGCGCACCTGCAACCGGATCATCGAACGGCTGGGGTATGTACGCACGACGGGAAGCGTGAAGATCCTCGGCCACGACGTCTTCGGCGCCGATGTCGAACTGGTGCAGGTGCGCAAGCGCATCGGCATGGTTTTCCAGCGCCCGAACCCGCTGCCCATATCCATCCGGGAGAATGTGCTCTTCGGATTCAGGCTGCACGAGGCGCGCACGCGCAAGGTTACCGCGAGCGAGGCGGACGAGATCCTCGAGTCGTCGCTGCGGCAGGTCCTGCTGTGGGACACCGTGAAGGACCGCCTGGACAAGCCCGCGACCGGTCTGTCTCTGGAGGAGCAGCAGAAGCTGTGCATCGCGCGGCTGCTGCCCGTGAAGCCGGAGGTGCTGCTCATGGACGAGCCGTGTTCGGCGCTGGACCCGGCCGGGACCGAAGCGGTCGAGGAGCTGATCTGGAAGCTGCGAGGCGACTACACGATCCTGATCGTGACGCACAACATGGCGCAGGCCCGGCGGGCGTCGGACGAGTGCGTGTTCATGCTGCTGGGGCGGATCATCGAGCACGGACGCACCGATGAGGTCTTCCTGAGCCCGCAGCACGGCGAGACCGCGGACTACATCGAGGGGCGATACGGTTGACCATGCGCGAATTCGCGGTGGCCGCGGTTTTCGCAGCGTTTGCCGGATGCTCCGGTCCGCCGCCCCCGGCCGACCTGATTCTCCACAACGGTGCGATTGTCACTCTCGACTCCGAGGTGGGCGACGTGGCCGCGCTGGCCGTGCGGGGTGGGCGCGTGACGGCGGCGGGCCCGGACGGCGACGTGCTTCGCCTGCGCGGTCGCGATACGGAAGTAATCGACCTCGAGGGGCGAACGGTCGTGCCCGGGCTGACGGACAATCACTTCCACGCGCTCGGCGGCGGTCCCGGCGTCGACCTGTCGGGCGCGCGCACCATGTCCGACGTGCTGGGCGCCATCGCGGCGCGCGCCGCCGGGACCGAACGGGGCGCACTCGTCGTCACGAACAGCAACTGGCACGAGGGCCAGCTGGTGGAACAGCGGCTCCCGCTACGCGATGACCTCGACCGGGCGGCTCCCGACCATCCCGTCGTGGTCGTGCGCGGGGGCCACGAGTTCATCCTGAACACGGTCGCGCTGGAGCGGTTCGGCATCGGCGAGGACGCCACCTCGCCACCCGGCGGCCGCATCGGGCGCTACGACGACGGTCGTCTCAACGGCGAACTCGTCGATCGCGCCAAGGATCCCGTGCGGCTCCCGCCCCCCGAAGTGGAAGGCGATCCCGCCGAGCGGCTGCTCGAGTCGCTTCGGACCATGAGCGGCCTCGGCGTCACGTCGCTGCGCATCCCCGGGGCATCGGCGGAGCAGTTCGCGCTCTACCGGCGGCTGGCCGAGGAGGACCGGCTGCCGATGCGGATCGACTTCCTCTTCAGGCTGAGGATGGTGCCGGAAGGGGTGCGGGCCACGGTGGAATCATGGGGGGTGGCGCACGACTTCACCGCCGGGTTGCTGACCGTCGGCGGCGTCAAGCTGGGCGTCGACGGGGGATTCGAGGGCGGATGGATGCGCGAGCCCTACGAGGAACCGTGGGGCAGGGGAGGCACCTTTTTCGGCCTCCAGACGATGCCCACCGAAGTCTTCCAGGGGATCGTCCACGAACTCAACGCCCTTGGCTGGCGCGTCGCGACCCACGCCGTAGGCGATGCCGCGATCGACCTGGTTCTCAACGCCTACGAGCGGGCCGACGCCCGGCACTCGATCCGCGGCCGGCGCTGGACGATCGAGCACGGCTTCATTCCCGCACCCGACCACTTCGATCGCCTCCGCGCCCTCGGCGTCACCGTCACCGCCCAGAACCACCTCTTCGTCGCGGCCCCCAGCCTGGTGGACTACTGGGGCGCGGCGCGCGCGGCGCTGACCACCCCGGTCGGACTCTACGCCGCCGAGGGGATCCCCGTGTCGCTCGGCACCGATTCGCCGGTCATCCCGCACAACCCCTTCCACGTGCTGTACCACTTCGCCACGCGGGGCACTCTGTCGGCCGGCGTCATGGGCGCGGAGCATGCCGTCACGCGGGAAGAAGCTCTGCTTCTCATGACGGCCGGGTACGCCTACCAGGTCTTCGCCGAAGCGGAGCGCGGCACCCTCGCCCCAGGCATGGCGGCCGACCTGGCGGTACTGTCGGGCGACTACCGGACGGTGGCGGACGACGATATCGGCGACCTGGCGTCGGTGCTCACCGTGGTGAACGGGCGGATCGTCCACGACGCGCGGTAGCGGCCCGCCGGGCACCGCTCTGGAGAGCGCAAATGTAAACAAAACACGACAATATGTAATGTTTACATGACGATGGAAAGCCGCGTGAGCGCCGCGGTCGGCGGATCGTCGCTCGAATGTGGCGCGGGCTTCCCGGCTGCTGCCACTACGGGCCTTTCGCCAGCCACACGCGGTGCGGACCCAGGTCCGCGACAGTACGGAGATTGCGAAAGGACGCGTTCAGCAGTCGCGGAACCGGGAGTCGGCGTTGGGCGACGAGAAGCATGGCACCGGCTGGTCGCAGAGCCCGCGGCGCTTCCCGGATCAGCGCCTCGACGGTGGCCAGACTCTGCGCGCGGCCCGCGTGGATCGGCGGATTCGAGACGATGAGGTCGAAGCTGCCCTCCACGTGGGCGAGGCCGCTCCCCAGGACCAGGGTGCTTCCCGGCACGTTGCGCGCGGCGGCGACGAGCGCGATCGCGTCCCGTTCCAGGAGCACGACACGCGCCCCGGGGTTTCCGGCCAGCACCGCCGCCGCGATGACCCCGCTCCCCGCGCCGAAGTCCAGGACGCGGACGCCGCCGGCAACGGGCGGGAGGTTCTCGATGAGCAATGCGGTGGCCGGGTCGATGCGGCCGCTCGCGAACATGCCGGGGTAGAAGGTCCACTCGCGCTCGCCCGCGCCCCAGTCGATGGAGGTCCGTATCTCCCAGCTGTCGAGGCCGTCTTCGCGCGGCGGAGCGGCGGTTCGCGTCGACGCGAGGACGCGGCAGTGGCGCTTGATGAGCGCGGGGCGGGGTGGTGCGGCTCCTGCCGGAAAGTGCCTGCCGGCCGAGCGGATGCCCTCGTCGCCGGCGCCGAAGAGGTACAGCTGCGCGCCGTCCTCGATCCGGGCCGCGGCGGCGTGGAGGAGCATGGCGGCTTCCAGCGAGGACCGGGGCATCCGCACCCAGACTTCGCCGAAGGGGCCGGTCGGGGGCCAGGGCGAGCAGATTTGTCGGCCATTTTGGGGCGAAAGTGGCGGACAACGGGGTTCCCGGGTGAAGTGCCGGCTCCAGCGGGTGACGATGTGACCGCATTCGTGCAGGGCGCGGGCGAGGTGGGGGGAGGGGTCGCCCAGGATCAGGGAGGTCGCCGGGGCGGGGGGGTGGTTGGGGCGAGTATGCGCCCACTCCGCCGCCACCTGTGACGGAATCTCGCCGCTTCGGCGGCTCACAGGAGCGGGCTGAAGAGGCCGGCCACGTTCTCCACCAGCCGCCTGGGCCAGCGGCGGGCGGCCCACTGCCCGGCGTCGACCCTGCGGCAGTCCTCGAGGTACCGCTTCTGGAGGAGGCGCAGCTCGGAGGCGAAGTCGCTGTCGTAGACGAGGGTGCTCAGCTCGAAGTTGATCTCGAAGCTGCGCCGGTCGAGGTTGGCCGTGCTGACCATCGCGAATTCGCGGTCTACCGTGATGGTCTTGGCATGAAGGAGCCCTTTCGTGAACTCGTGGATTTCGGCGCCCACCTCCAGCAGCGGCTGGTAGAAGCTGCGGCTGGCCAGGGCCACGATGGGGGAATCGTTGCGCTCGGGCACGACGACAATGGTATGCACACCGCGCACGGCCGCGGTCGTAAGCGCCGCAAGCGTCCCCTCGTCGGGCACGAAATAGGGAGTCGTCAGGATGAGTTCCTCGCGCGCCATGTGGATCGCCGACTGGATCACCCGGACCAGCGCCTCGTTCTGCGAATTCACGCCGGTGCCCACGACCTGCACGGTTCGTCCACCCTCGATTTCCGCGGGCGCCAGCGCGATGAGATGATCCAGGTTCTGGGCGCTGTCCATGTACCAGTCCTCGACGAACAGCACCTGCAGGTCGCGGACGGTCGGTCCCTCGATCCTGAGGGTGGCGTCGACCCAGGGGGCGAAGCGCGGCTTGGGATGGAACGCCTCTTCGGCGATGTTGTGGCTGCCGGTGTAGCCCACCTTCCCGTCGAGGACCGCGATCTTGCGGTGGTTGCGCATGTCGAAGCGGATCGACGCGATCTGGGTGATGCGCGTCGGCAGAGCCGCCACCACTTCGACCCCGCCCTGCCTCAACTCCCGGCACAGTTCCGATTTCAGGAAGTCGCTCGATCCGACGTTGTCGACCAGGAGCCGGCACTCCACCCCCCTCTTCTCGGCGCGGACCAGGGCATCCCCGATGGCGCGTCCGGCACCGTCCTCCAGATAGACGTAGAAGAGCAGGTGGGCATGGTCCTCTGCGCCATCGATATCCCTGACCAGCGACGTGATGAAGTCCTGCGCGCCCGCGAGCAGCGTCAACCTGTTCCCGTCGCGGGGAGGCGTGTCACTGCCGAGCCGCGCGAGGCGCGCGATCGACTCGGTTCCCCGGGGGACCACCGCCGTGTCCTTCGGGTCGCTCCAGGCCTCGTTGAGAACCTTGCGGATATTCGCCACGATCGTCCTGTGCCGGCGCTTCCGGCTGCTCCCCGGACGCACCTCTCCCACCACCAGGTAAAGGACGATCCCCACAAAGGGCACGGCCACGATGAAGAGGATCCAGGCCATCGACGAGTTCTGCCTGGACCGCGGACGGAGAAGCACGTAGACCACGAAGAGCAGGTGGAGCCCGTACGCTCCGGCCGAAAAGGCGAATGCCGAGATGTTCCCTAGCATTCTCTGGCCATCGAGCGCGTCCCCTCGCCTTCCGGCGCCGCCGGCGCCATGGGCCTATCCGCCCGTTGGCGGCACGATCATGATGTGGGCGCCGGGCGTTCCCGGGTCCATGATCCAGGGCCCGCCCTCCTGGGGCATGACCGACAGGCCCGTCGATTCCGCAGTGGCCCCCGGCACATAGATGACCCAGCGGACCATTCCGGTTGCGGTCCGCGTGTCGGAGTCCCAGGTCCCGTCCAGCACATACTGCGTCGCCGACATGACGGGCTTCGCGAGCCTGCCCGCCTCCATCTCCTCGAAGCGGACGCGGTAGCGGTCCTCCCGCGACGCGCCTTCGGCGCTGAGTTCGCGGCCCCGGGCAAAGTAGGGCTCGAGCGAGGCATGATAGCAGGAACTCGAAAACCGCTCGTTCGCCGGATTCGAGGCCAGGCAGATGAAATCGTTGGAGCCCGTTCTCAATTCCACCACGCTGCCGTCGCTGGCGTATCCGAGTACCCGCGCGCCATCGGCCTTGTCCTCCGGTGCCGCGGCCAAAGCCTGGGCGATCTGCTCGTCGGGATTGGCCACCTGCGATGAAACACAGCTCCACGAGGCCGAAATCGCGAGGGCGGCGAGACTGAGGGAAACACGTTCGATGAGCATTCATCACTCCTGGCTGCAGGGAAAGGAGCCCGTCAGTCCGCCTCCGGGACCGCCGGGCAACGGCGCGGGACATCGTGGTGTCCAACATATGGGCCGCACGCGGTTTTCGCCCGGCGATCGCCGGCAATGAACCCCTGCGGCTGCGTTCGGCCGACTGGCGCTCGTTACGGTTCAGGTTTCAGATTCCATATGTGGATGAGAAAGATAACTTCGTGACGGAGCCTGCACTCGTGTCCTTTTCGGGGGGTGGCGTGAAGCCGCGCCGCATGTCTCGATCCCTGTTCGCGCCCGCGCTGGCGCTTGCACTGGGAGCCTGCACCGAGGCCACGGTCGGCCCGGGGGCCGAAGGACCCGTCGACATCGACCTCGCGCTGCCCTGGACCACGGCCACCGTCGCCGAGGTGGGCGGCTCACCGGAGATGGTGGCTCGGGGGGTTGAGAGGGCCGGCAGGAACCACCGCATGCGCAGCCTGCTGGTCGTCAAGGACGGGCGGCTGGCCGTCGAGGAGTACTTCGGCGCCGGCGGCCCCGACGACCTGCACGACGTGCGCTCCGTGACGAAGAGCGTGGTGTCGGCGCTGACCGGGGTGGCCCTGGCGCGCGGGGACATTCGCGGCCTCGACGACCCGATATCGGACTACCTCGGCCCGGTCGTTCCGGACCTCGAGCCGGACAAGGGGGCCATCACCATCCGGCAACTGCTCACGATGACCAGCGGTCTGGAGTGGGACGAGTCGGGTGGATTCGGGTCCTACAACGAGTGGATCCGTTCCGGCGACCACCTGGGCTTCCTTCTGCGCAAGCCGTTCACCTCGCCGCCCGGCGCCGAGTTCACCTACAACTCCGCGGCGGTTCACCTGCTCGGCGTCGTGCTGGAGCAGGCCACGGTCATGCAACTCCCCACGCTGGCCAGGTTTGCGCTCTTCGAACCGATGGGGATTTCCATCAGCCGCTGGGAACCGCTGGGCGGGGGATACTACAACGGCGGGGCCGGCCTCGATCTGCGGCCGCGCGACCTTGCCCGCTTCGGGCAGCTGTTCCTCCAGAGAGGCTCGAGCGGAGGACGTCAGATCATTCCCGCCGACTGGATCGAGTTCTCGACCGGGGAGCGGTTCGACTGGCGCATGCATTCGGGAGCGCTTACCGGGATCTCCTACGGTTCGCTCTGGTGGGTGGTGCCGGGGTCGAGCGAGCCGCTCTACTTCGCGTGGGGATACGGGGGTCAGTACGTGGTTGTCGTCCCGGACCTGCAACTCGTGGTCGTGGCGACCAACGACTGGTACCGCGTCAGCCAGGACGGGGGCAACGAGCACTACGAGCGCCTGACGATGGACATGCTCGTTCAGGACATCATCCCGGCGTTTCGCTAGCAACGCGTAGGCGACCCCGGGAGACGCCCGGCCCGCTCAGGGAAACCGGATGATCCGGGGCGCGTGCCCCTCCGCTTCAAGGAAGCGCAAGAGTCCGGCCCTCGAGATCGTGGTGGTCATTGAGTTGTCGAGAGGATGGAAGTTGAGGGGCTCGGCTTCCACCAGTTCCTCGTCGAGTGCCACCCGCACCACGCCGCCAACATCGTTGAGGACCGCGAACGGGGAAACGGCGCCGCGCCGGATCCCCAGGTAGCCCGACAACCGGCGTTCGCTGCAGAAGGTAAGGCGCCTGGTCCCGAGCGCCCCGGCCAGCCACTTCAGGTCCACCCGACGTTCGCTGAGGCAGGACACCAGCCAGTGGTTCTCCTTCTTGTCGCGCACGAAGAGGTTCTTCGAGTGGGCGCCGTCGATGCGGCCCCGGAGTCGCCGGGCCTCTTCGACAGTAAAGACCGGGGTGTGATCCATGGTCTTGTGCGCGATGCCGAGTTCGTCCAGCCGTCGAAAAAGATCGGCGGCCTCCCCCGGATTGCCTCCGTCGATCAGCGGCGGCAGATCGTGGGCCATTGAAAGCGTCCTTTCCTGGGGATGCGCCCGCTGGTGTCCGTTTGGCGGGCGCTGCGGTGTCTGGTGGCAGACACGTCGCCACCTTACGTTGTCACCCAGGTTGCCGGTTGTCCAAGTAGGGCGCTCCGGGATCCCGCGACCCTGCGCGCGATCTTTGAACCGACGCTGGAGGAGAATCCGTGACTCGTTCGAGGTGCAGCAGTGTAGCCGGTCGCCCCCTGCTTCTATCGGCGTGTGTGGTGCTGGCGACGGCCTGCGGAGGCGAGGAACCGGTCGAACCCGACAATGCCCCGCCCGACCTGACCGGCACGTATTCTCTGGTCTCAATCAATGCCCTGGTAACCGGCGGCCAGGTGATGATGCCCCCGGACGTCAGCGGGACCTTTTCGCTCCAGCAGTCGGCGCCGACAGGAGACCAGGCGTCGGGCACGATGACGATGGACGTCACGATCCCGGATGGCCTGGGCGGCACGGCCAACATCGTCGATACCGGCACCTTCACCATTTGGACCGACGGAACCTGGGAGCAGATGGGGAACCTGGTCCAGGCCAGGGGAACCTATACGTTCGTCGGCAACGTTCTGACCGTGGAGGTGACCGAGCCGGCCATCAACGTGTCGACCACCGTCTGGCAGCGGCAGTAGCGGTGGGCGGGAGGGTCTTGCGGCGGACCATGCGCCGGGGGGACTCCCGCGGCACGCCGGTGTGGGCACGACTCCTGGCGGTCGTGTTGTTGCAGCTTGCAGTTGCGGTTCCGTCGTCTTCGGCCGGGCAGGCGACGACTTCGCTGCGGGGGCGGGTGGTGGATGCCGAATCGGGGGAGGGGATCCCGCAGGCACAGGTGCTCGTGCGGTCCACCCAGCTGCGCATCCATACAGGGGCGGACGGTGCCTTCGAGTTCGAACTGCCGGATGTCGGTGACCACATCCACCTGGTCGTGGTGGCCGCCGGGTTCAGGACGCTTGAACACCCGGTCGATCCGCTTGCCGCGCGCAGCGCTCCGCTCACCCTGGCCCTGGAGAGGACGCTGTTCGAGGTGCCGGGCGTGACCGTGACGGCCAACCGGGGCAACGCGCAGCCGGGCGAGGCGCCCGTGAGCGTCGCGGTCATGAGCGGAGACGAGTTGCAGCGCAGGGATGTCACCAGCCTCAACGAGGCGCTTCCCTACGCGCAGGGCGTGACCTTCAACGCGGGCCAGATGGACATCCGCGGGGCGAGCGGAATCGCACGCGGGGTGGGAAGCCGCGTGCTGATGCTCCTGGATGGTCACCGGGTGCTCGGCGGAGTGGGTTCGGCCATCGACTTCGGCATGCTTCCGATCCTCGACGTGGAGCGCATCGAGATCGTCAAGGGGCCCCATTCCACGCTCTTCGGCACCAATGCCCTGGGCGGCGTCGTCAACGTGATCACCCGCCCCCCGATCGACGGTCCGCGAACGGTCATGCGCGGGTACTACGGCATATACGACACGCCGGGCGAGATGAGCTTCACCGAGGAGCAGCTCGACATGCAGGGGCTGCAGGTCCAGCACGCGCGCCGGATCGGCAGCGCGGACGCCACGGTCATGATCGGGCGGGAGGGCTCGGACGGCTTCAGGCAGAACGGCGATCTGCAGCGGTGGCGCATGAGGGCCAAGACCGTCTTCGGCGCCGAATCGCCCGGCCCGCTGGAGTTCTTCGTCAGCTGGAAGCGGCAGGACGCGGAGGAGTTCTTCACCTGGCGCTCCCCCGAGCGCCCCCTGGAGGTGGAGCCTGCGCAACTGGGCGACTGGATACGCACCACCGACCTCGTCATGGCCATGACGGCCAATCCCATCGTGACGCCGCTCCTCAAGGTGCAGCTCCGCCCCCAGTTGCACCACGTCCGCTCGCAGAACCATTTCCACGACAACCGCGACTTCCACCGCTCCACCCGCTACGGCACGGACCTACAGATCTCGCGTTTCACCGATGGACGCCATTCCGTCACCACCGGTGCCGAGGCCGCCTACACCAGCATCTCCTCGAACTTCCTTGAACCGACCCCCAACGTCACCGATCTGGCGGTCTACATCCAGGACGAGATCGAGTTGTCCGAGCGGGTGCGCGGAACCACGGGAATCCGGGTCGACATGCACCGGGCTTCCGTCGTCGAGGACGACCTGTCCATCAATCCCAGGGTCGGCCTCGTCTTCACGCCTTCCGAGCGGGTGAGCCTGAGAACGTCGCTCAGCCGCGGATACCGGGCACCCAGCGTGGCCGAGCAGTACAGCTCGACGACGGTCTTCGGGTTCCGTGTCGTCCCCAACCTGCAACTGCGCGGCGAGTCGGCGTGGGCGGCCGAAGTGGGCGCGACCGTGACCCCCAGCGACCGGCTGTGGTTCGACGCCGGGTTCTTCTGGAGCGAGTACGAGGGACTCATCGAGGTGTCCGCCGCCCCGGGCCAGATCCTGACCTTCCAGTTTCGGAACGTCTCCGAGGCACGGGTCCGCGGCCTCGATCTCGGGGCGCAGTTCGGCCTCATCCCCCGGAAGCTCAACCTGCGAACCACCTATCTTCTGCTCGATTCCAGGGACCACCACACGGAGCGGCCCCTGGTCTACAGGTCGACCCACAATCTCACCACCACGCTTTCGGGCTGGACGGACCGCGTCGCGCTCGACGTGCGCTACCGCAGCCGGGCCGACCAGGTGCTGGCCTTTCCGCTCGACGAGAGGGGCGACATCACCGTGGTCGACCTGCGGATGAACGCCACCGTAAGGGACATGGACATTCAGGCCAAGGTCGCCAACCTTCTGCAGGCCGAATACGTGGATGTTCAGGAACGGAACCCGGGGGCCTCCCGCAGCTTCCGGATCACCGTCACATCCCGCTTCTAACGGACTGCCCCAACCCGGATCAACGCCGATGAAGAACGCACCCCTCCTTGCCCCTGCCGCGTGTGCTCTGGCCCTCTCCGCGGCGCCCGCCCATGCGCTCGCGCCCTCCCCGCCTGCCCCCCAGGAGCCGCGCCTGCAGACCGCGCCGGTCGATCCGCTGGTCGAGGTCGACTGGCTGCTCGGCCACATCGGCGACGAGGACGTGGTGGTCGTCGAAGCCGAACGCCGGCCGGGCGATTTCGCCGAGGAGCACATCGCCGGTGCCCGCCCCCTGCGCTTCCAGGACATCACCTGGGAAGGCGAGGAGGGCTGGATCGTGGAGTTTCCGGAGGTGGATGAGATAATCGACGCCCTCCGCGCGGCCGGCATAAAGCGCGACTCGAAGGTGGTCATCTACGGCACGAGCATGACAGCCACCGCCCGGACGTGGGTCACATTCGAGTACCTCGGCCTGGGCGGCCGCGCCTTCCTGCTGAACGGTGGGATCGCGGACTGGAAGGCGGCCGGCGGCCCCGTCGAGAGCGGCCCGGCGCCGCCGGTCGAGCCGGGAGACGTCGAGCCCGTCGCACCCGTGGACTTCCGTGTCTCCGCCGACTGGATTCACGAGCGGCTGGACGACCCTGATGTGGTGCTCCTCGACGCCCGCCCGGACGACGAGTATACCGGCGCCGACGGGGGACTCGGCAACGGCGGCCGGCCCGGGCACATCCCCGGCGCCGCCCAGCTCTACTGGGAGGAGCTGATGGACCCCGCCAACAACACCCGCTTCCGGACGCGCGCCGAGATCGCCCGGATCCTGGAGCGCCACGGCGCCGGCGAAGGCAGGACCCACGTGGCCTACTGCATGATCGGGATGCGGGCCAGCGTGGCGTACATGGCGGCGCGCATGAGCGGACTGGATGTCCATCTGTACGACGGCAGCTGGCGCGACTGGGGGGACCGGCAGGACCTGCCCACGGAGCTCGGGCCCGACCCGCGGGATCGATCGAAAATGTAATCTTTCCTTTACATTATGTAAAGAACAGTTTACAGTGTGGCCTGAACTCGTCGGCCCACTAACCGATGCTGCACCATTGCCAGCGCGGGCACGATCATCATCAGCACCACGGTCGCGAAGAGGATCCCGAACCCCAGCGACGCCGCCATCGGGATCAGGAACTGGGCCTGGAGGCTCGTCTCGAAGACCAGCGGCGCTACGCCCAGGAAGGTCGTGATCGAGGTGAGGAGGATCGGGCGGAAGCGGGCCTTGGCGCCGGCGATGATCGCCTCGCGGCCGGGCATGCCCTGGCGCAGGCGCTCGTTGATGAAGTCGATCATCACCAGTGAGTCGTTCACCACCACGCCGCTCAGGCCGATGATCCCGAACAGGGACATGATCGCCATCTGGAGGTCGAGGATCACGTGGCCCAGGACGGCGCCAATGATGCCGAAGGGAATGGCCGCCATGATGATCAGCGGCTTGGTGTAGGAGCCGAAGGGAATCGCCAGCAGCGCATAGATCGCCAGGAGCGCGAGGGCGAAGCCGCCTCCGAGGGCGCCGAACGACTCGACCTGCTCCTGCTGCTCGCCGCCGAAGGCATAGGTGAAACCGGGGTTGCCGGCGGCCAGTTCGGGCAGGATCGAGCGCTCCAGCAGGTTGGTGACCTCGTCGCCGGTGACGACCGAAGTGTTCACGTCGGCGGTGACGGTGAGGATCCTGTAGCCGTCCTTGCGCTGGATCGTGGTGGGTGAACTGCCAAAACGCACGGAGGCGACCCGGCCCAGCGGTACTTCGCCGCCGCCCGGCGTGCGCACCAGGTAGCCTTCCACGTCGGCGATGGCGTTGCGCTCGTCCTCGGGCAGCCGCACGTAGACGCTCATTTCCTCCCGGCCGCGCTGCACGCGCAGGGCCTCGTCGCCGAAGAAGGCGGAGCGGACCTGCCTGGCCA
This sequence comes from Longimicrobiales bacterium, assembly GCA_965211645.1. Lineage (GTDB taxonomy): Bacteria > Gemmatimonadota > Gemmatimonadetes > Longimicrobiales > Gaopeijiaceae > Bin94. The sequence goes on from OZ242947.1 coordinate 3,967,066, forward strand.
GGTTGTCGAGGGTGAGCCCCAGCGTGCGCGCCTCGGGCAGCACGTCCAGCTGGATCTCCCGCAGGCCCTGTTCCTGATCCGCCTGCACGTCGAAGACCCCGGCAAACTCGCGGAGCCTCGCCAGCAGGGTGTCGCCGATCGCGCCGAGGCGGTCGGGATCGGGGTGGGAGAGTTCGACGTGCACAGGCGCGCCGAAACTGATCAGTTCGGCCGAGATGGTCAGCGACTTGGCTTCCGGAAGCGGACCGACCGATTCGCGCCACGCCAGCTGCACCTCGGTGGCCGATATATCCCGTTCATCTGGGCTCACGAGCTTGAATTCGACCGCCGCGATATTGGCCCGCGGACGAGCCGCGCTGCCGGCATCGCCGGCGGGCCCGCTCTGTCTGGCCGGCAGGCCTATCGTGATGTTCACGCCGGTCACGAGATCTTCGACGCCCGCGTCGCGGTCGGCTGCCAGCCGCCCGATCGCGGCGTATCCCACCGATTCCAGCCGGTCGGCCACCTCGGACGTCCGCTGAACGGGCGTGCCCTCGGGCATCTCCAGGCTGGCGGTCACGAGGTCGGCCTCCACCGCCGGCATGAAATCGACCCTGATGATCCCCGCCGGAATCATTGCAACCGAGACGATGATCATGGCCACGCCGACCGCGATCACGGTTCCGGGGCGTCCGGTTGCGACCTGCAGGCTGCGGTCCAGCGGTCCCTCGATCACCCACTTCAGCCCCGATTCCACACGCGACTGGATCCGGTTGACGACGTGCGGCTTGTGCCCGGACGAACCGCCGCGGGGGGCCGGCAGGTGGGAGAGGTGGTTCGGAAGTACGAGGAGGGACTCGATCAGCGAGAAGACGAGCACCGAGATGACGATGATCGGGATCTGGCCGACGATGCCTCCGATGGAGCTGGGGATGAAGAAGAGCGGACAGAAGGCGACAACCGTGGTGAGCACCGCGAAGATCACGGGCCCGGTGATCCTGCGGGTGCCGCGGATCGACGCAACGACCCCCCTGTTGCCTCGCTCCCGCTCCGCGTAGATGTTCTCGCCGACAATGACCGCGTCGTCCACCACGATGCCGACCGCGAGGATGAAGGCGAAGAGCGACATCAGGTTGATGGACACGCCCAGCGCGGCCATGACGCCAAAGGTGCCCACGAACGAGACGGCGATTCCCACCGCCACCCAGAAGGCCAGCCTGATCTCCAGGAAGAGCGCCAGCGCGAGCAGCACGAGGGCGAGCCCCAGCAGCCCGTTCTTTACGAGCAGTCCGAGGCGGTCCTGCAGAATGTCGGCGTCGTTGTTCCAGATCTCGAGCCCGACCCCCGCCGGGAGCGACGGAATCACCTCGTCCTCGAGGTGCTGCTCCACGGCGTCGACGATCTCCAGCGCCTTTTCGTCGGCGGTCCTGAAGACCTCGACATAGGCGGCGGGCTGTCCCCTGTAGCGGCCGATCAGGTCGACCTCGCGGAAGCCGTCCTGCACGTCGGCGATATCCCCCAGGCGCACGACGGTGCCGTCGGCGCGGCTCACGACGATGATCTCCTCGAAGTCCTGCTGGGTGTAGTTCTGACCCGTGGTGCGGATGCGCACTTCCTCCTCACGGGTGTCGATGCTACCCGCCGAGAGATCCAGCGAACCGCCGCGCACGGCGCTCGAGATGTCGCGGAGGGTCAGCCCCAGGGCCCGCAGGCGCTGAAGGGGCACCTCGATCGAGATTTCGTACTCGCGCACGCCGGTGGTCTCGACGTAGGAGACTTCCTCCAGCGCCGAGAGCGCGTCTTCCGTGCGGTAGGCGAGTTCCTTGAGGGTGCGCTCGCCAACGTCCCCGAAGAGTACGAGGCGGATGACGCTCTGCCGGTTGGTCACCTCCGTGACCTCGGGGCGCTCGGCGCCCGCCGGGAACGTCTGAATCCTGTCGATCTGCGCCTTGATGTCGTCGAGAAAGCGACTCAGATCCGCGCCCCGTTCGATTTCCGCCACGACCGAGCCGCCGCCCTCGGATGCCGTGGACCTGATCTGCTTCAGGCCTTCGACGCCCTCGATCTGCTCCTCGATCTTGAGGATGATCGACTCCTCGATCTCGTCCGGGGTGGCGCCGGGGTAGGGGACCGAGATGTGGACCCGGTCCAGCGAGATCTCCGGAAAGACCTCCTGTACGAGCGTCGTGAGCGCGAAGAATCCCGCGATCAGGATGAAGAACATCAGGAGGTTGGCCGCGACGCCGTTTCGTGCCATGTAGGCGATCGGTCCGCGCTTCTCCCGCGGCCGGAGGCCGCCCTCCCCGTTCACCCGGAGATTCCCTCGTGCGGGCAGGCGCGCCCCGTCATTCCGTTCCGGTTCGCACGGCCATCCCTTCGGTGGCGATCTGGATGCCGCTCACCACGACCTGCTGCCCATCCTGCAGACCACCGGTGACGTAGACCAGGTCGTCGGCCCTCTGCAGAACACGCACGGGAACGATCGTCACCATGTTTCCGCCCCTCAGCGCCCACACTTCGTTGCCGGTCCGGAGTCCGGCACGCGGAATCGCGTAGTACGTCTCCGGCGCCGCACCGGCGATCTGCACTTCCACGAACTGGCCGACCAGCAGCGGAGGGGCGTCCATCATGTCCTCGGCGCCGGAGCCATCGCCCGCGCGAGTTCCCCCGGCCATCGGATTGGGGATGCGCACGACCACGTCGATCGTGCGGGTCTGTTCATCGAGCGCGGCTTCGGCGCGGTCCACATAACCCGCCCATGTGTACACGCCATCGCCATAGCCGGTGGACACCGTGGCCCGCACGCTGCGGTTTCCGTCTCCGGCGACAAGGTCCCAGAGCCCTGCGATCAGAGCGGCATCGGCGTCCGAAAGGGGCACCACGACCTCGACGGCGTCGTCTGCGTACAGGCGTCCGACGCCCTGTCCCGGACCCACGAACTGACCCGGGTCGACCGATTCGACGCGCACGATGCCGCTGAAGGGCGCCTTGACCTCGGTGCGCGACAATGCAAGCTCGGCGTCGGCCAGCGCGGCGCTGTCCCGCGCCAGGGCGGCTCGCGCGGCCGCCAGCTGGGGCTCCCTCAGGGTGAGCGGACTTGCCGCTCCCGACCCGGCGCCGTCCGACCGCCGCCGCTGGAAGCCCTCGTACTCGGCGCGCGCAATCCGCGCCTCTTCCTCGGCCTGCAGGAGGGCCACCTGCTGCGCGGCCACGTTGGCGCTCGCCTGCTGCACGCGGTTGAGGTAGTCGGCGTCGTCGATCCGGAAGAGCACCTGTCCGGCGTCAACCCGGCCGCCGCTCTGGAAGGCCGGGTCCACCCAGGCGACCTTGCCGCTGATCTGCGCCGCGACATCGATCTCGGCGCGCGGGCGGACGGTTCCGGCGCCGAACACGGGGATCGAGCCCTGCAGCGCCTGGGCCGGGGCGGTGGTTACGAAGGGAAGCCGCGAGGGCGGTTCCCGGAGTGGCGGTTCCGGTCGGAGGCGGATCATGATTGCGGCGACCACGACCGCACCCATGAGGATCCCTCCGGGGAGCAGCAATCTGCGAAAGCGATTCATCTATCCGTTCCCTCCATGCGGGTTTCCATTCGTATCGTCCGACCCGTTGACGGGCGTCATGCGCGGTCCTTCGAGCGCCTCCGGTGGCGCGGACCATTCACCTCCGAGTGCGCGGTGGACGGCCAGGCGCGCCAGGGCGAGATCCCTTCGCGCTCCCGCGAGCGTCGATTCCACGTTGAGCAGCGAGCGCAGCGCGTCGAGGTAGTCGGTGTAGCCGCCCACCCCGGCGTCGTACCGCTGCGACTGCAGCGCCACCGAAGCGAGGGCCTCCTCCCTCTGGGAGCTGAGGAACTCGTGGCGCTGGCCCTCGTTGTCGAGGGTCGCGAGGGCGGCTTCGACCTCGTGCACGGCGGTCACCACCGTCCTCCCGTAGGCAGCCGCCGCCTGATTGAAGCGGCCCTGCGCAATGGCGATGTTGTTCCTGATCCGGCCTCCCTGGAAGATCGGCGCGGTCAGGTTGCCGAGCAGGTTGCGGAACCACTGGTCCACGCTGAACAGCCCGTCGACCTCGGACGACTGAACGCCGATCGTGCCGGAGAACGACAGGGAGGGGAGCAGTTCGGCCCGGCGGGCTCCGATGGCGTAGCGGGCACCCTCCAGACGCAGCCAGGCCGCGCGGACATCCGGCCTCTGCAGCAGCAGGTCGGCGGGTACGCCGGCGGCAACGGGATCGCTCGCCGTCATGGGGGCCAGAGAGTCCGGCAGGATCGCGTCCAGCTTGCCGCGGAAGCCCCCGAGCAGGACCGCGAGGCGGCCCTCGGCGTTGACAAGCGCGCTCTCGAGCTGGGGCAGCCCGGCCTGGGTGTTGCGCAGCTCCTGCCGCACCTGGTAGAGCTCGAAGGAGGTGACGAGGCCGCGGTCGTACCGGGTCTCCGCGAGCTCCTCGCGCTCGAGGAGGACGTCGACGGACTCGCGGGCGAGCGCGGTGCGGCGGCGCAGGTCGACGATCTCGAAGTAGGTCGTGATCGTGGTGGCGAGCACCCCGATCCGGGCCGCGTCGTAGTCCGATTCGGAAGCCAGGTAGTCCATGCCCGCCGCCCTGGCGTCGTTGCGGGCCCGGCCCCAGAAGTCGAGTTCGTAGGCGAAGTCGGTGCCGAGCGAGTAGGTGGTGATCCCCAACCGGTCGGGGAACTGGAAGCCGCCCGGCAGAGGGCTGTCATCGCCGCCCGCCAACTCGCGGAACTGTTGCCCGAATCCGGCGTTGCTGGGGCTGTCGCTGTCGGTAGCGGAGGCGCTGGCTCCGACGCTGGGGAAGAGCGCGGCGCGGGCGATCCCGGCCTGGGCCCGGGCCTGCTGCACCCGGGCCACCGCTTCGGCGAGGTCGAAGTTGGCGGCCAGGACCGAATCGACCACGGTGTTGAGGACCGGATCCTCGAACGCCGCCCACCAATCGCGCGCTTCGTATGCACCGGCTGCGCCGCGCTCCTCGAAGGCCTCCGGCAGCTCGGCGGCCGCTTCGGGCACGGCGGGCGGGGGCGCGAAGGAGCATGCCGCGAGCAGGAGCACGGCGGTGAGCCCGGCGCCACGTGCGGTGCGGCGCGTCCCCGATACGGTGTGGGGTGCGTTTGCCCTGGTGGCTTCGGCGATGCGTGTCTCGTGCATGATCGCTCTCAAGGTTGCTTGATTGGGCGCTGATCCGTCGGCGGCCTTTGCAAAGCTGGTCCTGCGGCGCGACCTGGCGCAAGCGTCCGCAGGGTGAGCGGACACCTATTCGATGCGGTAGTCCAGGGCCAGCGTGTGCGTGCCGTCCGCGTCCACCGCGATCTCCATCGTGCCCGACAGGCCGGCCAGGTCGCCGGTCCCGGATCCCGGCACGACGTGTCCGGCCGTACCCGGCGGAGCCCCCTGCTCGGCGATCCCCCAGTGCTGCAGCACAAAGGTGCCCTCGCGGCCGCCCAGCGAGCCCGAGACCTGTTCCGACGCGATGTAGCCCGCGTTGGCCAGGGGGCCCTCGGCGCTGGCCCGGCACATGAGAACGCGCGCGCGGCCCTCGCCGTCGAGGTCTCCGTGATAGCGCTTCACAACCCGCGCTTCCGAGAGGTGGGGGCCTTCGCTCTGCTCGCCGTAGGGAGTGGCGTCCCAGCTGGTGACTTCGAAACGGGAGACGATCTTCATGTTCATCCGTTCGCCGCTACGCACCCACGGCGCCGGCCGGCGCGCCCGCCGCGAGGACCTGTTCCAGTGCCGCCGCGAAGGTGTCCACGGTGCGGTCGATGTTGCCCAGCTTGTCGAGGCCGAACAGCCCGAGCCGGAAGGTGCGGAAGCCGTCGGGCTCGCCGCATCGCAGCGGCACTCCGGCGGCGATCTGCAGGCCTGCCTCGGCGAAACGGGTGCCGTTGTGTATGGACGGGTCGTCCGTATGGCTGACCACGACCCCTGGAGCCTCAAAACCGCGAGCCGCCACGCTCTTGAAGCCGTTCTCGGCGAGGAGCGAGCGGATGCGATTCCCCAGCTCCCACTGGCGGGCCCTCGCGTTCTCGAGTCCGAAGGCGCGGGTCTCGAGCATGACCTCGCTGAAGAACCTGAGCGAGTCGGTGGGCATGGTGGCGTGGTAGAGCTGCCCGCCGTCCACATACGCGTCCATGACCCTCAGCCACATGTGCAGGTCGGCGGCGAAGCTGGTGCTGCGGGACGCTGCGGCGCGCGCGCGGCCTTCGGGTCCGAACATGACCAGCCCGGCGCACGGCGATCCGCTCCACCCCTTCTGCGGCGCGCTGATCAGCACGTCGACGCCCAACTCCTCCATGTCCACCCAGAGCGCGCCCGACGCGATGGCATCGAGCACGAAGATCCCGCCCGCGGCGTGCGTGGCGTCGGCGACCGCCCGCAGGTAGTCGTCGGGCAGCAGGATCCCGGCGGAGGTCTCCACATGCGCCGCGAACACGACATCCGGGCGAACGTCGGCAATCGTCGAGACCACCTCGCCGATGGGCGCGGGCGCGAAGGCGGGCGTGGGACTGTCGTCGGCTGGGCGCGCCTTGAGCACGACCGACTCGACCGGGATGTCCCCCGCGTCGAAGATCTGGGTCCAGCGGTAGCTGAACCATCCGTTGCGCAGCACCAGGCACCGCTTCCCGGTCCCGAACTGGCGCGCGACGGCCTCCATCGCGTAGGTGCCGCCGCCCGGTACGACCGCCACGGCGTCGGCGTTGTAGGTATCCTTCAGGGTCGCCGAAATGCCGCGCATCACCTCGCGGAAGCGCGACGACATGTGATTCAGTGATCGGTCGGTGAAGACGACCGAGTATTCCAGAAGTCCGTCGGGGTCGATATCGGGTAGCAGCCCGGGCACGCCTGCCTCCTTGGGGTCGGGTGAGCGTACTACATTAGCCGGTCGCGTGAGGCACCGGAAGCAGATGAGGCGAGGATGAAGGTTGCAATGGTGAAAAGAGGGACTGACGGATCGGGGTTGGCGGCGACATCGACCACGGCGGACGGCGGAAGACCGTCGCCCCTGTGGCGTGCCGCGGTGGCCTGGAGCGCCGCGCTGGCACTGGCAGTGCAAGGGTGTGAGTCTGCGTCGGTCCCCGAACTCGGCTACGAGGTGCAGCGGACCCTGCCGCACGACTCCGGGGCCTACACGCAGGGCCTGGTCATCCACGACGGCGCGTTTCTGGAAAGCACCGGGCAGTACGGGGAGTCCCAGCTTCGCCGGGTCGACATCGTCACCGGCGAGGTCACGCGCAGCCACGTCCTCTCGGACGAGCACTTCGGCGAAGGCATCGCCGTGGTCGGCGACCGGATCATCCAGCTGACCTGGAAGGCCGGGCTCGCATTCGTGTACGACGTCGACACCTTCGCGCCGGTGGACACGCTCGAATACGAGGGCGAAGGCTGGGGGCTCTGCTACGACGGCGAGTCCCTGTACATGTCCGACGGCTCCGGCACCCTGCAGCGGCGCGACCCGGCGACCTTTGCCCTCCTCGGAGAGTTTCGGGTTACCCGTGACGGTTTCTCGACCCGCAACCTCAACGAGCTGGAGTGCGTGGGCGACGACATCTGGGCCAACATCTACATGGAGAACCGCATCGTGCGGATCGACAAGGGGACCGGCGAGATCACGGGGGAGCTGGACGCGCTGGGACTCGCGCTGGCCAGCCGCCGGCCCTCGGATCCCGGTGCAGTCTTCAACGGGATCGCGTATGACCCGACAGCCGGCACCTTCTATGTCACCGGCAAGCACTGGCCGGAGATGTTCGAGATCGCGATCGGCGGAGGTTAGGAGCCGAACAGCAGCTCGCCCATCCCCCGCACCAGCCCCCTGACGTCACCGACGCGCCTGGCGGCCAGGAGCGTGCCTGCCACGTAGGGCTGGGGGCTGTTGCCGGCGTCGTGGCGGATCGTCAGCCGTTCGTCGGGCAGGCCGAAGAGGGCCTCGACCGAAATCAGGTAGCTTGGCAGCCGCAGCGAATGCACCTGGGTGCCGCCGATCGAGGCGCCGCGCGTTCCGGGTTCCCCCAGCGTCTCCTCCACCGGCAGCCCCATCTCGTTGGGAGAGACGGTCGCCAGGTATTCGGCCAGTTCGAGCGCAGTTCCGCTGGGGGCGTCGGGCTTGTCGGCGTGCGAGTAGTCGACGATCTCGCGGTGAGGCACATGCCGGGCCGCGATCCCGGCCAGGTGCTTGAGCAGCGCCGCCGTGAGGGAGAAGTTGCCCGCCGCGATCACCCCGGAGCGGGCGGCGAGTGCGGCCGCCGTGATGTCGCGGTAGTCGTCTTCGTCGAGGCCCGAGGTGCCGATGACGACCCGCGTCCCGGCCCTGAGGGCGGCCAGCGCGTGTCCCTTGACCGCCGCGGGGTGCGTGTAGTCGATCCAGACGTCGGGCCCCGGCGCCAGCGCATCGGCCGGATCCGCCGTGATCGATACGCCGACGGGGCCGTCGCGGCCGATCGCCGGGCCGACGTCCTGGCCGACCGTCGACCGCGCCACCGCCGAGACCAGCTGGAAGTCGGAGGACTCGATCACCGCCTCGGCCACCGCCCGCCCCGACCACCCCGTCACCCCCGCCACGCAGACCTTGATGCTCATGCGAAGAGTCCCTCCCCGCCCCGCGCCGCCTCGGCGCTCACGAACCCGGCGAACCCGGCGGCGTCCCCGGCCGCCTCCACGATCCTCGCCACCCCGCGCCGGATGTCGTCCATGCCGTTCGCGATCGACATGCGCAGAAAGTCCTGCCCCTCCGCCCCGATCCGCCCGAACGAGGCCCGGTCCATTGTGGCCACCCCGTACCGGTACAGCAGGAACATCTGTAGCATCCCCGCCGGCGTCGTCCGGCCGCGCGCGTCGTCCGGCAGCGCGGCGTGCGCATCATACACCCCCAGCCGGTCACACATCCCCGATACGTCCGGGAAGACGTAGAACGCGCCCTTCGGCATCAGGCACCTCACGCCCGGGACGTCGTTCAGTGCCGGCACGATCCAGTCGCGCCGCCGCTGGAACGCGGCGACCATTCGCGCCACCTCCACCGCCGACGCCGGGTCCTCGTACGCCGCCACCCCCGCCTCCTGGAGGAACGGCGGCACACACGACACGATGTTGATGTTGATCTGCTTGAAGAGCGCGGCTTCGGCGTCCGTCGGCAGCACCGCCCACCCGAGCCGCCACCCCGTCATGGCGAATCCCTTGGAATGGCCGCTCGCGATCACCGTTCGCTCCTCCATCCCCGGGTGCGACGCTATGCTCTCGTGCCCGAGCCCGTCGAAGAGGATCTGCTCGTAGATCTCGTCGGAGTAGATGCGGATGTCCGGGCGGCACCGCGTCCGGATCAGCTCGGCAATCCCCGCGAGCTCGTCGCGCGACAGCACCCCACCGGTCGGGTTCGACGGCGAACAGAGGATGATCACCTTGGTCCGCTCGGTGATCAGCGCGGCCAGATCGTCGGCGTCGAAGGCGAAGTTCCGGTCGGCGGCGAGCAGGAGCGGCACCGGAACCGCGCCCACGAACTGCACCCACGACTCGTAGATGGGGAAGCCCGGCGAAGGGTAGATGACCTCATCCCCCTCGTCCACATACGTCTGCATCGTGTAGCCGATCGGCGGCTTGGCCCCGGGCGTGACCACGACGCGCGACGGGCTCACCTCGATCCCCCGCGTGCGCGTCACATGCGCGGCGATCGCCTCGCGGAAGGGCAGGATCCCCGCCGGATCGCAGTAGCCGGACCGGCCGGCCTCGAGGGCCTCGTAGGCGACCCGGTTCAGGTGCGGAGCGCTGCGGAAGTCGGGCGCGCCCAGGTTGAAGCGGATCACGTCGAGGCCCATGTCGACGCAGCGCTGGATGTCGTCGCCCAGCCTGAAGGCGTTCTCGGTGCCCAGCTGGCTCATGCGGCGGGAGATCACGGCCAAGGGAGGTTCTCCTTTGTGGCGGCCCTGCGGTTTCGAGCGGCCCCCGAGGGGGCAACCACTGGCAACCGAAGCTGCGCCGCCAGTATGATCAAGACAAGCGACAGTCGGCCATTGCCCGGAGCCAGTCCCATGAAGCGACCAGCCAGCCGCCGCACCTTCCTCACCGAAATGGCCGCCGGCGCCGTGGTTTTGCCGGCCGCGCTGACCGGCGCCGCATCCGGCCAGGGCTCTGCGAAACCGGCGCCGACCACTCCCGTTGCACCCCCCTGGCCGGCAGGAGCGTCGCGCGCGCCCCGCGACGAGGCCTGGTGGGAGATGGTCCGCGCCCAGTTCTCCTTCACCGAGGAGCGCGTGCCGATGAACGCGGCCAACCTCTGCCCCTCGCCCCGGTCGGTGGCCGCGCGGGTGGAGGAGCTGACCCGCGACATCGACCGCGACTGTTCCTTCAACAACCGCGCGAAGTTCCGCGGCCTCACCGAGCAGTCCCGCGCCGGCGTTGCCGCGCAGCTCGGCGTCAGCCCAGACGAGATCGCGATCGTCCGCAACACCAGCGAGGCGAACAACACGATCAACAACGGCGTCGACCTGCGCGCGGGCGATGAGGTGGTTCTATGGGATCAGAACCACCCGACCAACAACGTGGCGTGGGACGTGCGGGCGGCGCGCTTCGGTATCACGGTCACGAGAGTATCGGTGCCGCCCCATCCGGCTTCCGCCCGGGAGCTCATCGACCCGTTCGTAGCCGCGCTGACCGACCGGACCCGCGTCCTGTCGCTCACCCACGTCTCCAACGTCAGCGGGATCCGGCTCCCCGTGCGCGAGCTGGTCGAAGCGGCGCGCCCCCGCGGCATTCACGTCCACGTGGACGGCGCCCAGAGCTGGGGCGCGCTCGATGTCGACCTCCGGGCGCTCGGCTGCGACTCCTACTCCGCCTCGGCGCACAAGTGGTACATGGGGCCGAAGGAAGCGGGCCTGCTCTACGTCAGGGAGGATCGGATCCCGGAGGTGTGGCCCAACATCGTGGCGCCCGGATGGGGCAACGACGCCGACCCGGACGTGAGGGGCGCCCGCAAGTTCGAGTCGCTCGGCCAGCGGGACGACGCCTGCCTGGCGGCGGTCGGCACCACGGCGGAGCTCCATGACGCCATCGGCGGGGCCGAGACGGAGGTGCGGGTCGCCGCGTTGGCCACACAGCTGAAGGAGGGTCTGTCAGAACTCGGAATGAAGCTGGTGACGCCGATGGAGCCGGGGCTGTCCGGCGGCGTGTGCATCATCGAGGTGCCCGGCGACCGCGGCACCGCCCTGCGCCGCCTCTACGAGGAGCACGGAATCGCCGGGGCGGGGACGGGGGGGCTGCGCCTCTGCCCGCACGTGTACAACACGCGGGAGCATGTGGCGCGCGCGGTCGAGGGGGTGAAGGCGCTGCGGGGGGTGATTCTGGGGTAGGAAGGGGCCGCGACATGGTCACGGGCGGAGTCCTGAGCCCAATGCTAAACAAAGTTGTTTAGTATCCCTGCCGGGACCGGTATCGCAGGCGATGCTCTGCGCGGAATACTAAATATGAATGTTTAGTATCGCCGAACGGACGGGGCCTACCGCCTGACCGCCGTCCCCATGACCTCGAACCGGGCCCCGAAGAGGAGCGGTCCGGATCCCAGGAACGCGCGCGCCGGGTATTCGCTGGTGAAATACGTCCGGTAGACGTCGTTGAAGGCGGCGTAGTCCGCGACGTCGGAGGCGTACACCTGGACGACCACCAGGTCATCCATCGTCAGCCCTTCGCCTTCCAGCACGGCCTTGATGGCGTCCAGGACGTTGGCGGCTTCCTGCTCGGGAGTTTCAGGGACCTGGCCTCCTTCGAGCCCGAGCATGCCGGACACGTAGAAGGTGTTGTCGACCCATACCGCGCCGCTGAAGGGCGGGAGTCCCTCGCCGTCGGCCGGCGAACGCGGGTTCACGAACCGGACGGTCGGCGCGGCGTCGTGCATGGCGTCGTCGTCCGGCATGTCGCCGGCTTCGCAAGCGGCGGTCAGCACGAGCAGGGGGGCGACAAGCGCGCCGGGGGCGAATCTGCGGGAAGCTGCGGGGGTCATGGAAACTCGCCTTTCGCGTAAGTAGGAGTTGGGCCCCGGTGATCGGACAACGGGGACCGCGGCCCGGTCTGTCCAAAGTGGGTGCGGGGATGCCGAAGCGGGTGCGAGGATAAGGTTGGCTCGGCCGGTGCGGCAAGTCCGGACGGGAGCGCGAATCATTGGCGAAGCAATCGAAAGGCGGAAGGATGCGACAAGCGCTGTGCGGATGCGCGATGCTGGCCGTTGTCGGCTGCGGCGGTGAGGACTCGTCCGGTGTGCCGGAGGCCCAGGTCACCGATTCGGCCGGGGTGACGATCGTGACCAGTCGGCCCTCGGACGCGGTGTACGCGCGCCCGGCGGAGGAGCCGGCTCTGTCGCTCGGCACGCTGGAGGGCGCCGATGAGCTCATGTTCGGGCGGATCGCGTCGGTGGCGCGGGACACGGACGGCAACCTGATCGTCGCCGACAACGGCGCCGGAGAGATCCGCGTCTTCGACGCCGGCGGGGGGCACCTCCGCACCTTCGGGCGCAAGGGAGAGGGGCCCGGGGAGTTCCAGGTGCTGAGCGGGGCATGGCCCGGCGCCGATGGAACCGTGGTTGCGCTGGACCGGCGGCAGCGCCGCATCACGCGGTTCGACGCGGGCGGCTCGCTGATCGGGACCGCGGAGGTCGCCGGCAGCGGTGGAGCACTCAGCATGAGGGGCCTGGCCGGCCCGGAGGTCGTACTGAGCCAGGTCACGGACTTCGGCATCACCCCGTCGTTCGATGCATCGGCCCTCCAGGACCTGGCGGACGCCGTAGAGGGGGACGGGTCGCTGGTCCTGTTCCTCAGGCACCGGCTGGACGGCGAGCTGGTCGACACCCTGGCGCAGAGGCCGGGTCAGTCCATGTCGATGTCGACGTCCGGCAGCGGCGCGCAGATGAGTCTGCAGCTGCTGGTCGTTCCCTTTTCCCGCCAGCCCACCGCCGTGGGGTCCACGCAGGGAGTCGCGATTGCCGGGGGCAGCGAGTACGAGGTCGCTCTCTACAACCATACAGGCGCGCTGCAGCGGATCGTGCGTCTGGGCCTGGCGCCGCCGCTGCGCACGGACGAGCACCTCGAGGCCTACGTCAGGAACTCCGGCAGTCCATTCAGCGACGAGGCGGCGATTCAGGCGAGGATCGGCATGTACCGCGACATGTCCATGCCCGAGCGGCTGCCCGGGTATGACGAACTGCTGTTGGCGGATACGGGGGAGCTGTGGGCGCGGCGGTATCGGCAGCGGGGCGCCGACATGGCCCATTGGGACGTGTTCGGCACTGGTGGGCACCACCTCGGCCGGGTGGAGATACCGGCCTCCTTCCGCCCGGAGGAGGTGAGCGGGGGACAGCTGGTCGGCGTGTCGACGGACGACCTGGGGGTCGAGCGCGTGGAGGTCCGGGATCTTATCTTGGGAGGCGGATGACTCCGACCCACCCCGACATGTGGAGGCCCCCGATGAGCCAGACCCTCGAGTGGCGCTACCATCGCCCCGGCTGAACCAGCTGCAAGCGCACGCAGGAGTTTCTTGCGAAGAACGACATCGAAGCGGCTGAAACCCGAAGCGCGAGCAAGGACCCGGTGGCGAGGGACGAGGCGCTGTCCCTGCTCGACGGCATGACCGAACTCTGCGTCGCGAAGGGCAGGAAGCTGGTGCGCGTGGACCTGACTGCGGACGACCGGCCGGCGGACGGCGAGCTCGTCGGCATGATGGTCAGCCGCTGGGGCAAGCTGCGGGCGCCCGCGATGAGGGTCGGGACCACGTTCGTGGTCGGCTTCAACCAGGATATGCTGGCGACGGTCTTCGATACGGCGGGCGACTGAGCGGATCCGCCGCGCGCCCGGACCGGTGGCCGTGGTGGCACAAGTGGGTGGCCCGGCGACGGCCCCCGCTACTGGCGGCCCGGACCGATCCGGTACAAGCTTTGTCGCGAAACCTGAAGTCCTCCAACCGGAGATCCGGACCATGACTCTCCCGCGTTCGCTCACCGCGGCTTTCGCACTCTCACTCTCCTTCGTCGCCGTCGCAGCCGCGCCCTCAGCCGCGCAGCAGCGCGCCCTCGACCACGAGGACGTGCTCCACTGGAACACGATCGGCAGTCCTTCGCTCTCCCCCGACGGCGCGTGGCTGGTCTACGTGCTGACCGCGATGGAGGGCGATCCCGTGCTCACGATCCGGGCCGCGCGCGAGGGGGCGACGCCGCTCACCGTGCGGGGAAGCAGTCCGGTGTTCACCTCCGACTCCCGGTTCGTGGTGTACGAGGTGCCGCCGGTGGAGGCCGTCGTGGATTCGCTGAGGCGCGAGGGGAAGCGGGGGGATGCGCTTCCGAAGGATTCGCTGGGCGTGATCGCGCTGGGGGACGGGGGCCCCGAGGCGCGCACGGTGGGGGCCATGGAGGGGCGCAGGGTGGCCGGGAGCGGTGCATGGGTGGCGTACGTGCCGGTTGAGGAGGAGGAAGAGGCCGGCGAGGAAGCCGGCGAGGGTGAGGAGGAGGCCGCGGCGGAGCCGGAGGCCGAGGCCGGGCCGGAGACCGAGGAAGAAGGGGAGGGGGAGGACGACGCGGACGAAAAGGAGAAGGATGAGGGTTCGCCGCTGGCCCTGCTGAACCTGGCCACCGGTGAAGAGACGCGGTACGAGAAGGTCACCGACTACTTCTTCGCGGACGAGGCCGCGGTGCTGGCCTTCGCCGCCTCCGCCGAGGACGGCGAGGGCGACGGCGTGTTCGTGATCACGCTCGACGACATGTCGCGGCACGCGGTGCTGGAAGGCCTGGGCAACTACGAGCAGCTCGCGATCGCCGAGGACGGCTCGCAGGTGGCGTTCCTCTCCGACCGGGACGACTACGAGGCGGAGCAGGCCGAGTTCACGCTGTACCACGGCGCCGGGTCGTCGTGGGCGGGCGCCGCCGTGGCCAATTCGGCCACCGAGGGCGTCCCGGACGGATGGTGGGTGAGCGAGAACGGCAACGTCAGCTTCTCGGACGGCGGCGGCCGCGTCCGCTTCGGCACGGCGCCGCGGCCCGAGCCGGAGGAGGACGACGACACGCTGGACGATGACAAGGTCACCCTCGACGTGTGGAACTGGAGGGATCCGTACCTGCAGCCGATGCAGCTCGTGCAGGCCAATCAGGAGCGCAATCGGACCTACGCGGCGGTCGCGCACCTGGACAGCGGCGCGGTCGTGCAGCTGGGGACCCCGGAGGTGCCCACCGTGCGCTTTGCGGCCGAGGGCGACGCCGACTACGCGATCGGCGCCACCGACGTGCCGTACCGTCAGCTCATATCGTGGGACGGGCGCTACAACGACGTCTACGCGATCGATGTCGCCACGGGCGAGCGGCGCATGGTCGCGGAGATGGTGAAGGGGTTCGGCGGGGCGTCGATCTCGCCGATGGGCGGCTACGCGTCCTGGTGGGACGGCGATGCACGGCACTGGATGGTGGCGCCGACGGCCGGTGGTGACCCGGTGGCAGCGAGCGCCGATGTCCCGCACGCCGTCTGGAACGAACTGGACGACCACCCGGACCTGCCGCCCCCCTACGGCCCCGCCATGTGGACCGAGGGCGACGACGCCATCCTCTTCTACGACCGCTACGACGCCTGGCGCTACGAGCCGGCCACCGGCGAGGTCACCAACCTCACAGCCGGCGCAGGCCGCGAGTCGGGCACGCGTTTCCGCTACGCCCGGACCGATTTCGAGGATTTCACCATCGCGGAGGGCGACGCGCTCTGGCAGTCCTTCCACTACCTGGGCAAGCAGGGCGGCTTTCACCGCGGGCGCACCGATCGGGCCGCCGCGCCCGAACCGGTCGTCGTGGCCGACAAGACCTTCCGCATCCGCGGCAAGGCGGACGACGCGGATCGCTGGCTGGTCACCCGCGAGGACTTCCGCGAATTCCCCGACCTCTGGGTGACCGGCGGCGAGGGCGTGGACATCGCCTTCGACGACATGGTACGGATGTCCGACGCCAATCCCCAGCAGGCCGAATACCGCTGGGGCTCGGCGGAGATCGTCGAGTGGCACTCCAACGACGGGACCCCGCTCCAGGGCATCCTCTTCACCCCCGACGGCTTCGACCCGTCCACGCAGTACCCGATGATGGTGTACTTCTACGAGCGCATGTCCGACGGCATCCACCAGCACCGCTCGGTCCGGCCCGGGGGTTCGTCGGTCTCGGTACCCTTCTACGTCAGCCGGGGGTACGTCGTCTTCATCCCCGACATCCCCTACGAGATCGGCTATCCGGGCGAAAGCGCCCTCGACGCGGTGGTGCCGGGCGTGCTCAGCCTGGTCGCCCGCGGATTCGTCAAGGAGGACAAGATCGGTGTGCAGGGCCATTCGTGGGGCGGTTACCAGATCGCCTACATGGTCACCAAGACGAACCTGTTCGCGGCGGCCGAGGCGGGCGCGCCGGTCAGCAACATGACCAGCGCCTACGGCGGCATCCGCTGGCAGTCGGGCATGAGCCGCATGTTCCAGTACGAGCGCACACAGAGCCGCATCGGCGGCACGCTTTGGGAATCGACCAACGAGTACCTGCACAACTCGCCGGTCTTCTACGCCGACAAGATCCACACCCCGGTCCTCATGATGCACAACGGCGAGGATGGGGCGGTTCCCTGGTACCAGGGGATCGAGATGTTCGTCGCCATGCGCCGCCTGCAGAAGCCGGTCTGGATGCTGAACTACAACGGCCAGGGCCACGGGCTGAGCCGCGAGGCGGACCGCAAGGACTGGGCGATCCGCATGCAGCAGTTCTTCGACCACTACCTCATGGATGCGCCCGCGCCGGTCTGGATGGAGGAAGGGGTGCCGGCGGTGCTGAAGGGGAAGACGCTCGGGCTGGAGGTGAGAAGGAAGGTGTCGTAGGATTCAACCCATGCCCATCTACGAGTACACCTGCAAGGACTGCGGCCTCGACTTCGAGCGCCTGGTGCTGGGCGGCAGGACGCCGACCTGCCCGGGTTGCGAGAGCGAAGAGCTGGAACGGCGCATTTCGCTGCCGCGCGTGAAGTCGTCCAGCACCCACGACATGGCCATGCGCGCCGCGAAGAAGCGGGACGCGGCCCAGGCTCGCGACCGCATGCACGAGCGCATCCGGTACGAAGAGAGCCACGACCGGCACGGCTGAACCTTGCGCCCAATCCGAGCCCTCGCGCTGCTCGCGCTCGCATCCGCACCGCTCGGATGCGTCCGCGAGACGGCCCCGCAGGATCTCGCAGCTGCCGAAGAGGGGGCCCGCGCCGCCATCGAGGCCTACGTCGAGGCGGCGAGCGCACTGGACCTCGATTCAGCCGCGAGCTTCTACTCGGGCAGCAACGACTTCCAGTGGCTGGAACAGGGCGTGGTCCGCTATGGATCGGCGGAAGCGGCGCGCGAGTCCTTTGCCGGGCTTGTGGCGATGGCATCGTCGGCCAGGCTCACGCTGTCGGATCTGACGGTAACGGCGCTCGCCCCTGACGCCGCGGTCGCGACCTGGCACTTCGTGCAGGAGATCGGGATCGACGGCGGAGCGGGTTTTTCCTTCTCCGGCGCGATGACCATCGTGCTGCGCCATGAAGGCGGCCGCTGGGTCTTCGTCTCCGGTCACAGTTCGTCCGTGCCGCCCGGCCAGGGCGGGGCGGCGGCCCCAACTCTGGAAGGACGCACATGACGAGCGGCGACAGCGGCGGCAGACAGTCCCCCGGGCTCAGCCGGCAACTCGGGCTCCTCGGGCTTACCGCAACCGGGATCTGCGCGATGCTCGGGGCCGCGATCAACCTGATCCCGATCATGCTGCAGAGGAATGTGCCGGGGATCGGGCCCCACGTCCTCTCGTCGTATTTCTTTGCCGCGCTTCCGGCGCTGGTCGCCGCGCTCGCCTACGCCAGCCTGTCCTCGGCGATGCCTCGGGCGGGGGGCAGCTACATCTACGTGAGCCGGTCGCTGAGCCCCTTCTGGGGATTCGTCGCGAGCTTCTCGCAGTGGTTTGGGCTGTCGATCGCGATCGGCGTGGTGTCGTACGTCATCGTCCCGTTCCTACGGGACATCGCAGGTGCGATGGGGTGGACCGCGACGGCGGAAGCGCTCGATACCGGTCCGATCCGCGTGGGGATCGCGCTCGCCTTCCTCTGGACCTTCGTGATCGTCAACCTGCGCGGCCTGGGCATCTACGAGCGCACCCTCGTGCCGATGATGTTCCTGATGTTCGCGCTTGGGAGCGTGGTCATCGTGGCCGGCTTCCTCTTCGACCACGGGGACTTCGCAACGGCGCTCATGGCCACCGAGGGTCGCGCCGTCCCGCCCGAGCCCGCGGCCCCCTTCCAACTCGGCCCCTTCCTGGCGGCGGCCGCACTGCTCTTCTCCAGCTTCATCGGCTTCGACTCGATCGCCCAGGCGGGCGGCGAAGCGCGCGACCCCGGCCGCAACCTCCCCCTCGCGACCGGCCTCGCGGTCGTCACGGTCGGCACCTTCTACCTCCTCTTCACGGCCGCCGTCTATCACGCCGTCCCGTGGAGCTTCGTGGCCGAGGAGGCGCAGCTGCGCGACCTCACCGCGCCCGGCCTCCTGGGCTACCTTCTCCCCGTCGGCTGGACGGTGGCGATCGTCGCGGGGGCCGCGGTCGCCCTCATCAACGATCTCCCCGCCATGCTGCTGGCCGTATCGCGCCTCATGTTCGCCTGGGCCGAGGACGGGATCTTCCCGCGCGGGATCGCCGCCGTCAACGCACGCTGGCGCACCCCGCACGTCGCGCTCGTTGGCAGCGGCCTCATGGCCACCGTCGGCATCCTGGGCAGCCACCTCGCGGGCGACTTCTTCCTCGGCATCGACATCCTCGTCACCGCAATGCTGGTCAACTTCCTGCTGATGTGCCTGTCGCTGCTCAACCTGGCGCGCCGCAATCCGGAGCGCGCGGCGAAGATCACGGTGCTGAAGGGACGCACCGGACAGCGGGTCGTCGGCACGGCCGGCGTCATCCTGCTCACCGTCTTCCTGGTCGTCCACATCAACAAGGACCTGACCGCCGACGTGGGGGCGTGGTACTTCCACTCCACCTGGGTGTGGCTCGGCGTGATGGCCCTCGCGTCCACGATCTTCGTCGTGCGAGTCGGTCGAATGCGGCGGGAAGGCACCGACACCGGGGCGCTCTTCCGGGAGCTTCCACCGGAGTGACGAACTGAAATGGGCGCATCAGATCGCCCGAGGAGCCGCCAGGCCGCGGCCGAGCGCACCCCCCTCGCCCCCGGCCTCGAGATCTCCCGCGTCGTCACCGGCCTCTGGCAGGTCGCCGACCAGGAACGCGGCGGCACCCCCCTCGACCCCGACGCCGCCGCCCGCGCGATGAACCCCTACGCCGACGCCGGCCTCACCACCTTCGACATGGCCGACCACTACGGCTCGGCCGAACTCATCGCGGGCACCCTCAGGCGCCGCCGCAGCGACATCCAGCTCCTCACCAAGTGGGTGCCGGAGCCGGGCCCCGCCAGCGAGAAGGCCGTCGCCGACGCCGTCGACCGCGCCCTCACCCGTCTGCAGACCGACACCATCGACCTCCTCCAGTTCCACGCCTGGAACTACGCCGACCCAAGCTGGCTCGACTGCCTCTTCATGCTCGCCGAGCACCAGGCCGCGGGCCGCATCCGCCACCTCGGGATGACCAACTGCGACGCCGTCCACCTCGACATGGCCATCCACAGCGGCGTCCCGATCGTCTCCAACCAGGTCTCCTTCTCGCTGATCGACCGGCGGGCCGCGGGCGCACTGTCGGAGGTGTGCCGCACCCACGGCGTCAGGCTGCTGGCCTACGGAACCCTGGCCGGCGGCTTCCTCAGCGAGCGCTGGCTGGGCCGCGAGGAGCCCCCGATCGACGAATCGCTCACCTGGTCGCAGATGAAGTACCGTCGTTTTATTGATCAGAGCGGCGGTTGGGAGCGCTTCCAGCACCTCCTGAGGACAGTCGAGCGAGTGGCCGCGGCGGCGAGTGAAGCCCACCCTGACGTTACGTCAGGGTTGTCCATCGCCAACGTCGCCTGCCGCTACATCCTCGACCACCCGGCCGTCGCCGGAATCATCGTCGGCGCGCGCCTCGGCGAGACCGACCACATCGACGACAACCTCAACCTCTTCCGCTTCCAGCTCGACGACGCGGCGCGCGCCGAACTGGACGCCGCCTGCGCCGAACTCGACCCCATCGGCGGCGACTGCGGCGACGAATACCGCCGCCCCCCCTTCCTCACCGCCGCGGGCGACCTCAGCCACCACATCATGCACTTCCCCGCGCCCTACCCGGTGGAGAGCCGCGGCCCCGCCGACCTCGTTTCCACCGGCACCCCCTGGGAAGCCCTCGCCGGGTACAGCCGCGCGGTGCGCAGGGGCAAGCGCATCCTCGTCGCCGGCACCACCGCCTCGCACGGCGGCCGCCTCGTCGGCGGGCGCGATCCCGGCGCCCAGACGCACTTCATCATCGACAAGATCGAGGGGGCGTTGCAGTCGCTGGGCGCCGAACTCGGCGACGTGGTGCGCACCCGCGTCTTCATCCGCGAAGACGTTGACTGGGAGCCGGTCGCACGGGCGCACGGCGTGCGATTTGCGGACATCCGGCCGGCCAACACCCTGGTCCGCGCCAACACCGTCGGCGACGACCTGCTCGTCGAGATCGAGGCCGAGGCGGTGGTGGGATGAACCCGCGCCCCGAGGCCCCCGCGGTGAAGGCCGTCCTCTTCGACCTCCTCTCCGCGCTCGTCGACTCCTGGTCGCTGTGGGACGACATCGCCGGGGGCGAGGCGCCGGGCCGGAGGTGGCGCATGGAGTACCTGCGGCTGACCTACGGGACCGGCGTCTACGTCCCGTACCTCGACCTCGTGGCGGACTCGGCCGAGGCCGTGGGGATGCCCCGCACCCACGCCGACGAGCTGGAGCGGCGCTGGGACGAACTCTCCCCGTGGCCGCGGGCGGGAGCGGTGCTGACCGAACTGGCGCGCGAACGGCCGCTGGCGGTGGCCACCAACTGCTCCGAGGCGATGGGGCAGCGGGCCGCCGCACGGGTCGGGGCGCCCTTCCGCGCGGTGGTCACCGCCGAATCCGCCGGGTACTACAAGCCGGACCCGCGGGTCTACATGGCAGGCGTCGAGGGGCTCGCCGCGGAGAGCACCGCGCCGGCGCCCCGAACCGACGAGGTCCTCTTCGTCGCGGGATCTCCCCTGGACATCCGGGGCGCAACTCGCGCAGGCCTGACGGTCGTCTGGCACAACCCGACGCGCATGTCCGGCGGCGGCGCCGAGGTGCTGGCGCTTTCAGTCATACACGACCTGCGGGAGCTGCACTCGATTCTGTCCTGAGGGCCCCGATTCTCGCCACGCGGGCGCGGCGGGTTACATTCAGCGCCTGCTGTTGACATCCCGCAATCGAGGAAGCCCGTCATGGCGATCCGCCGCGCCGTTCTTGCGATCCCTTTCCTGGCCCTGGCGGGCTGTCTGCCCGAGGCCAACCTCGACACCGACACGCAGAAGGCCAGTTACGCGATCGGCTACGACATGGGACGATCGCTCGCCGAAATCTCCGGGCACCTTGACATGCTCGCGCTCACGCAGGGGATGACCGACGCGCTCGGCGGGCTCGACCCGGCGCTCGGCGAACACGAGATCGAGGACGCGATGCACGCCTTCAACGATGTCGTGCAGACCGCGATGGAAGCGGAGGCGGCGCGCGAGCTGGCGGCCGGCGAGGCCTTCCTCGAGGAGAACGCCCTGCAGGAGGGGGTCGAGACGACGGAGTCGGGGCTCCAGTACATCATGCTGCGCGAAGGAGACGGGGAGTTCCCGATGCCGGGCCAGGAGGTCAGGCTGCACTACCGCGGGACGCTGCCCGACGGCACCGAGTTCGACAGCTCGTACGACGGCGAGCCCGTCACCTTCGGTGTGGACGGGGTCATCCCCGGCTTCGGGGAGGCGATCCAGCTGATGCAGGTGGGCGGCCACCTCCGTGCGTTCATCCCCTCCGGGCTGGCCTATGGCGCGTCCGGAATGCTCCCGGACATCGGCCCCAACCAGGTTCTCATCTACGAGATCGAGCTGCTGGGGATCGAATAGCCACCCGGTACAGCAGCAGCCCCGCCCCGATCAGCCCGCCCGCGATCAGCGCCTCGGCCGGCCGGTCGCGCGCGATGAAGACCAGTGTCCAGAAGGTCAGCCCGAGGTACACGAGCGGTGTGAAGGGGTACCCCCAGGTCCGGTAGGGGCGCGCCAGCTCCGGCTCGCGCACGCGCAGCACGAAGACGCCCGCCACGGTGAGGAAGCTGTTGAGCCCGAGGATGAAGCCGGTGAACACGAGCACCGTCTCGAAGGACGCGGTCAGCGCGAAGACCAGGGTGAGCCCGGTCTGCGTGAGGATCGCCACGGCCGGGATTCCGTTGGCCTTCCGGCGCCCGAGCCGGCGGAAGAGCGGGTAGTCCTCGCCGATCACCTGCAGGACGCGCGGGCCGGCCAGCACCATCGCGCTCACCGTCGAGACGAGCAGCAGCGCCAGCGTCACCGCCATGATCGCGGCGCCCGCCGGACCGAAGATGTGGTTTGCGGCGACGTACCCGACCTCGATCCTGCCCGCCATCTCCTCCATGGGCGCCGCCCTCAGGAACGACCAGTTCAGCGCGACGTACAGGACCGTGACGAGCAGCGTGCCGAGGCCCAGGACGCGCGGAAGGGTGCGCTGGGGGTTGTCGAGTTCGCTGCTGAGGTAGGTGGCCGCGTTCCATCCGGTGTAGGCGTAGGAGACGTAGATGAGTGAGATGGCGAAGGCCCCGCCGAAGACGAGCGTTCCGTCGCCCGCGGCGGGGGTGAGGGACACGGGCCGGGGGGAGTCCGCCAGGGTGGCCGCGGCGAGGCAGAAGGCCGCGATCAGCGCGACCTTGACGGTCGTGAAGCCGCTCTGCAGGAGGCTGGAGTTGCGGTGGTTGGTGGCGTGCACGGCCGCCATCGCGACCACCAGCCCCGCGCCGAGCCAGGTGGGCGACAGGGAAGGGAAGACCGAGGCGAGGTAGGTGCCGAAGGTGATCGCCGCGAGGGCGGTGGGGGCCGCGAAGCCGACCGTCGCCGACACGCAGCCGGAGACGAAGCCGGCGGCGGGGTGGTAGACGCGCGACAGGAAGGTGTACTCGCCGCCGGAGCGGGGGATGGCCGCGCCGAGCTCGGCGTAGGAGACGGCGCCGCAGAACGCGGCCGCGCCCCCGACCACCCAGAGGAGCAGCAGCGGGAAGGTGGACCGGATGTCGAGGAGCTGGAAGCCCAGGCTGGTGAACACGCCGGTGCCGATCATGTTGGCGACGACGACCGAGATTGCGGCGTAGGGGCCGTAACCCTTTCGGGCGCGCGGGGAGGCGCCTGGGCGCGGGGGGGTGACTGCCTGCGCGTCCGCGCCGGGGCGCGCTGCATCGCTCGCGGTGGGCCGGATTGGCATGAGCCTCCAGGAAGGCGAAAGTTGAAAGGCGAGATTCGAGACAGCCCTCCACAATTCTATCCTGCCATGAATCGCCTTTCGCAATGAACCGCCTCCCCATTGTCGGCGTGATGGGTGCCGGCGCCCACGCGCACGAGGAACTTGCCGTGCCCCTGGGCCGGCGTCTGGCCCGGCTGGGAGTCCACGTATTGACGGGAGGCGGCACCGGCGTGATGACCTCGGTCTCGCGAGCCTTCGCCGGGGTGAAGGACCGTGCGGGAGTGGTGATCGGGGTGCTGCCGCTGGCCGTGGCGGACGGCGGACCCGCGGCCGGGGGCGACTACCCCAACCCGTGGGTGGAGGTCCCGATTCGCACGCACCTGGGGAAGCTCGGCGCGGATCCGTCCTCGCGGAACCACGTCAATATCCTGACTTCGGATGTGGTCGTGGCGCTGCCGGGCAGCGTCGGCACGGCTTCCGAGGTCGAACTGGCGGTGCGATACGGGCGCCCCATAGTGCTCTTCGGCGACGTCGCCCGCGCGGAGGAGCTGCCGCCACAGGTTGCGACCGCCGACTCCGTGAACGAGGTCATCGCATTCGTGCGGCGGAGTCTGCCCGACGAGCTCGCGGCCAGGCTCACGACGCCATGACCGGCTCTTCCTCCCGCCTCGGTGATATCCTCGGCTTCTCCATCGACCGTGTCGCTGCGGCTGCCGAGGCCGACCCCGACATCCTCCGCCTGGAAAACCTCGACACCGACATCCCGTCTCCCGCGGCGGCGGTCGCGGCCACCCGGGCCGCCATCGGCCAGGACGACGCCAACAGCTACCTCCCATTCCTCGGCAGCGACGCGCTCCGCGCTGCGGCGGCCGCCCACGTCAGCCGCCTCAGCGGCGTCTCCTGCGACCCGAACACGCAGACCATCATCACGGCCGGTGGCACCGAAGGCCTGTTCAACGCCCTCCTCGCCCTCATCGAGCCGGGCGACGAGGTCGTCGTCACCGATCCGACCTACGCGGGCATGCTCTACCGCGTCCGCCTCGCCGGCGGGGTCGCCCGCTTCGCTCCCTTCGTGGTGCGGGACGGCGGCTGGGCGCTCGACCTCGACCGCTTCCGCGACGCCGTGACCGACCGCACGCGCGTGATCTTCCTCATGAACCCGTCGATCCCATCGGGCGCGGTGATGACCCGCGAGGACTGGGAGGAAGTCGCCCGCGTCTGCGAGGAGCGCGGGATCTGGTTGCTCTACAACGCCGCGATGGAGCGCATCCTCTTCGATGGCCGCTCCTACATCCACCCCGCCAGCGTCGGCGGACTCGCGGACCGAACGATCACGGTCGGCTCCGTCTCCAAGGAGTACCGGATGATCGGCTGGCGCGTCGGCTGGGTGACGGGACCGCGCCGGGTGATGAACCGCATCGGGCTGGTCAGCATCTACAATGTGGTGACGCCCGTGGGGGTGACGCAGCCGGGCGCGTTGGCCGCGCTTACCGACCCTGACGGCGCGGGTGTCGCGGATGCGGTTGAGGAGTGGGAGCGCCGCCGCAATGTGGTGTTGGCCGAGCTGGGCGGCCTGCCCGTGGTGCGCGGCGACGGGGGATGGTCGCTGCTGATCGACACCCGGGCGCTTGGCTACGACGGGGCTGCCGCCTCGGTGCGGTTGCTCAAGCGGGGGAAGGTTGCCGCCACCCCCATGACGCACTGGGGGCGGGAGAACGCGGCCCGGTTCGTGCGGATCGTGTTCAGCAACGAGCCGGTGGAGCGGTTGCGGGGGCTGGGGGAGCGGGTCAGGCGGGCGCTGCGAACGAAGTAGCCCACGGCTATGGGTGCTCGGACGGCTCTATCCATTTCCGGGTGGCCTCCCCGCTGGCCCAATGCTAAACATTTTTGTTAACTGATTTCAGCTGAAACGCCTTGGCACCTTCCAGGGAGCGCCACCTGACCGGATTGCGGGCTTTCGCACGGCGTGATACTAAACCAACATGTTCAGTATTCGGCTCCCGCCAACTCGTCCATCCACGCCTGAATCGCCCGCTGGTGATAATTCGGGCTGAACATCATCCACTCGCCCAACTCCGCCGGCACCTCGTACCCCTCCGCCGCCTCGTCGGACGTCATCCCCCGCTGCCATGCATACCGCGCCGCCTCCTCGACCGAGTCGATCAGCGCCACATAGCGCGACATCGCCTCGGAGTCCGCCAGCGGACCGTGTCCCGGCACGAACGTCCCCGCCGGGATTGCCTGCAACGCCCGCACCGAGCGCGACAGCCTGGACGGCACCGCGTCCATGTAGTTCGGGAACATGGCGTTCCAGACCAGGTCGCCGCACCACACCGGGCCCTCGCCCCCGTCCACCTCCACCGAGAGGTCGCTTGCGGTGTGACCGCGGCGCGGCACCACCGTCACCACGCGGCTGCCAAGGTCGATCTCGACCGGCCCATCCTCGGGCACCAGCACGACATCGGCCCAGGGCGCCTTCGCCGCCTCGTCGCCCGGCGACCTCCCCACCAGATCCCGCGTCGCCGCCGTGGCCCGCAGCGCCAGGGCCGCCTCGCCCTCCTCCACGAAGCCGGCCGGCCCCGCCGAATGGTCCCCGTGGTAGTGGCTCACCACCACCTGGTCCGGCCACCGCCCCGTCAGCGCCCGCGCCTGCCCGGCCGCCCACGCCGCCCCTTCCGGCGTCGCGAACGCCTCCACCACGACCGTCCCCGACGACCCGCCGATGATCCCCCCGTTGCAGACCGTGGTGAAATCCCCGTCGAGCGGCGTCGAGATGATCGCGAACATCCCGTCGCCCACCTCCTCGATTCGCGCGAACGGCGTCTGCGCGACCACCCGGCGCGCCCCGATCCCGCTCCACCGCCGCAGCGCAGGCGCCGTCAGAAACGGCCCCGCCGCGGCGAGATACGAGGCACAACCGGCGGAGGCGGCAACGAACTGGCGGCGGCTGATGCTCATCGTGATTCGCTCCAGTGCAGGTACAGGTTCGAGGCGGTGCGTCCCACGAGGAACGCGCCCGAAGCGGCGGTGGCGCCCACCCACCCGAGCCCCCAGGCCGTCGCCGGGAAGACCACCGCGATGCCGGCCAGCTCCAGCGTCGTCGCCATCGTGATCGCCTTGGTCCGCCGCTTCAACACCATAACCGCGCTCTGCTGGGCCAGCCAGAAGCCGAGCGCGGGCACCGGGATCAGCACCAGCGCCGGGACCCTGGCGAAGGCGGCCAGCTCCGGCGTCAGCCCCGAAATGGTCTCGAACCAGACCCCGAAGAGCGGCGTGACGACAATCAGCGCGTACCCGATCGAGGTCGCCAGCCCCATCCCCAGCGCGAACCGCCCGACCGCGCGCCGATGCTCGAACTCGTTGCCCATCAGCGAGATCGACGCCTCCTGGTAGCTGAGCCCCATGGCGCGGAAGAGGAAGGACAGCGCGTGCACGACGGGCAGAATCGCCAGCGACTCCAGCGGGTCCCGCGACCGCCCCACGAGGAAGGTCAGGATGGGGTGGGTGCTCAGAGCGACCAGCGACGTGAGCGCCAGCGGATAGTAGAAGGACGCGATGCCCCGGAAGCTCGGCGCCAGCCTGCCGCTCTTCTCGGGAGAGATGGCGCGAAAGCGGCGAATGGCTCCCGCGGCCATGATGCGGGCGGCGAGCGCCTCCACGCACACCCCCACGGTGAGGCTGGCCGCGCCGATCCACGCGCCGTGCAGGTCGGTGAGAACCGGCAGGGAAAAAGCGGTCCCGGCCATGGCGCAGAGGCGGAACACCGTGCCGAGCGCGACCTGGCGCGTCTGGCCCGCGCTGATCATGACGCCCTGGATGAAGCGCCGGTAGCCGATCGCGCCGGGCCAGGGCAGGAAGATCCACAGCGCCCCGTAAATGAGGTCGGCGATGTCTCGGGGCAGCGCCAGGAGACCGAGAACCAGCGGATCGAAGACGAAGGGGAGGAGCAGGAGGAGGACCAGCGCCGTCGCGAGCACGTTCAGCCCCTGCGTGAAGATCCACAGCCTGCGGAAGCTGACGCGGTCCCGCACCAGCGCCGTCGCCGCGGTCATGAGCATGATGACCGGCGCCTCGACGAGGATGGCCATCGCGAAGACCACGCCGTGCGCCGCCAGGTTGAGCGTCGGATCGGGCAGACGGGCGATCGTGGCCGCGATGAGTGGGCCCTCGAGCGCCATCATGATCCAGGTGGCGGCCAGGGGCGACCAGAACCGGGCGATGGTCCCGGAGTCGAGCGTCCCGCGGGGTGCGGGGTTCATCGGCAGGATTCGTCTCCGTGCGGGCCGAATGCCCGCTTTTTTCGTATGCTGTGTCAGCACCTACGATAACCCCGCGTCAAAGACCCTGAACGAGCACGGCGTGCATGGGCGAAGATCGCTTTGGCAACGCAAACCGGTTCGACGAGGCCGACCCCTGGGGAGCTCATCTCCCTCGAGGTCTCGGCGCCTTCTGGCTGGCCGTCGCACGGGCTCTCCCGGGCGGCTGGCCCTGGAGCCGCTTCGCCCTTCTCGCGCGCCGGGCCGCCCGCCGCCACCTGACCGGCCCGGTCGACACCGAGGTCTGGGGCCAGCGCCTCCGCCTCTTCCCGGACCGTTCGGTCTCGGAAGCCAGGATCCTCTTCCTGCCCCGCTCCTGGGACCGCCCCGAGCGCAGGGTGCTTGCCGGCTGGGTGACGCTCGGCTTCACCTTCGTGGATGTCGGCGCGAACGTCGGGGGCTACTCGTTCTGGACCCTGTCTCGGCTGGGCGCGTCCGGACGCGTCGTGGCGGTGGAGCCGAATCCCGCCCTCGCCCGCCAGCTGCGCTTCAACGTGGGCACGAACGGGGCGGAGGAGCGCATGGAGGTCGTTGAAGCGGCGGTGGGGGCGGAGCGGGGAAAGGGCATGCTGCTCCTCAGTGGACGGAACTCCGGTGAGAGCCGCCTGGTGCGGCGGGATGCCGGTAGCGGACCGGGGCGCGACGGCTCGCTTGGTCCGGCCGTCAACGAGGCGGGGACTGCGGCTGTGGAGATCCCGGTCAAGGTCCTCACCCTCGCGGACGTGGTGCGCGAAGCCGGGCTCTACCGCATCGACTGCCTGAAGGTCGACGTGGAGGGGCGCGAGGCCGAGGTCATCATGCCCTATCTGCGGAGCTCGCCACGGGCGTTGTGGCCCCGGCACCTGATCGTGGAACTCCCGCAGGCGCACCGCGACGGGCCACGCTCGCCGGAGCTTGAGGAATGGCTCGTCGCGCGGGGTTACCGCCCTGTACTCCGCACACGGCTCAACGGGCTGTTCACGCTGGCGTCCGGGTACGGAGGCGTGCTATCGTAGACGGAAGATGCGCGCCAGGACCGGCGCGATGAACCCGAGGAGCTGCCGCATGAAGCCTGTTCGACTAGCCACACTTGTCGTCTCCGTTTCGATCCTGAGCGCGGGCTCGCCGATCGCGGGATCCGCGCAGGCCCGGCCCGGTGCAGTCGCCAACTCCGCACAGCCCGACGGCTGGGAGGTCTCGTTCGCGCCCCGGGTGGGGTTTTTCCTGCCGCAGGGCGTTTCCGGTTCTCAAAGCGCCGTGCGCCGGCCCACCTACGGCATGGAGCTGGCCATGAAGCGCAAGGGCTCGTGGTACGGCGCACGGGCGCTCTTCGAACGGTCGACCGGGTGGAACCCCCAGCAGGACCTGACGACCGAAGTGCTCGGCAATCCGTCCTCGCCGCGGAACTCGTCCGAGTCGGAGTACTTCGAGACGGTGGTGGTGGACGCCGTCTTCTACACGCCCGTGCATCAGGGGGTGCGCGGCTACATGTTCACCGGATACGGCTCCAAGATCGTCGGATCTCCGGACGACGGCATTGCCATCCTGCCCTATTCCCTCGTCGGCGCGGCGCGCGAGCGTGCCTGGCACGGCGGATTCGGTGTGGAGGCGCCGCTGGGGGGCGGCTCTGCGCTCTTCGAGGTGGGTGACTATTACGGCAGAAACGGCGGCGACGCGCGGGTGCACGATATTCACGTCACGCTGATGGCCCGGATTTCCGGGGTCCCCGAGTTCATCAAGACCCTCGTCACGGGGGACGAATCGGACGGATAGCCGGTCCGCCCGGGGGGTGGCGGGTCGTCCGTCACGACGGTCCCCGCGAATTCCTCGACCGGGCCGAGGCGTGGCTGATGGAGCGGGAGGCCGAGAACAACCTGCCGCTGGGGGTGGCGGGAGCTCTTGCCCGGGATGGTGACGGCGGCGCCGGTGGAAGCAAGGGCTCGGCCCGCCACGCGACGGCTTCGACCAGCCAGCCTGCGGCCTCCGCGGCACCCCTCTACTTCGCGACCGTCGAGCAGGGCGGTGATGTCCGGGGGTGCGCCTTTCGAACGCCGCCGTACAAGCTGGGGCTGACGCGGATGCCCGTCAGCGCGATCCCGTCGCTCGCGGGCGACGTGGCCGAGGTGTACGACTCGATCCCGGCCGTCCTCGGCCCCAATGGGGGGGCGCGCACCTTCGGCGAGGCGTGGGCCGCGCTCAGGGGGGTGAAGGCCGTCGCCGGGGCGCGGCAGCGCATCCATGTGCTGGGGGACGTGGTCGTGCCGCCGGTGACGGCTCCGGGAGCGATGCGGCCGGCCGCGCGTGCCGATGTCCCTCTCGTCACCCGGTGGCTGGGGGCATTCTCGCGGGAAACCGGACTGCCTGTGCCGGGCGATCCCCGCGCGCGGGCGCGCCGTCTCACCGGGGGCGACGGCGGCGGCCCGTTGCTGGCGCTCTGGGTGGACGCCGCTCCGGTGTCGATGGCCGGATTCCCGGCCCGCACCCGGCACGGCGTGCGGATCGGCTACGTCTACACGCCGCCGGAGCACCGTCGCCGCGGCTACGCGACGGCCCTGGTGGCGCAGGTGAGCCGCCAGGTCCTGGAGTCGGGCTTCAGCCACTGCGTCCTCTACACCGATCTGGCCAACCCGACCTCGAACAGCATCTACCGCCGCCTGGGCTATCGTCCGCTGCTCGACGTGATGGATGTCGACTTGGTCTGAGGCCGGGGGGTTGATCCCTGCCCTCGCTTCCGCATAGCGTTGCGGCATGATCGATCTCCGCAGTGACACTGTCACCCGGCCGACCCCCGCCATGCGCGACGCGATGGCCGCCGCCGTCGTGGGCGACGATGTCTACGGCGACGACCCGACCGTGAGGCGCCTCGAGACCCGAACGGCGGAGGTCCTCGGCAAGGAGGACGCCGTCTACATGCCGACCGGGTCGATGACGAACCAGGTGGCGATCCGCGCCCACACCGAGCCCGGCGACCGGGTCATCATGGACATCGCGTCGCACGTGGTCCGCTCGGAGGGCGGGGGGCCGGCGGCGCTTTCGGGCGCGACCGTGCAGCCGCTGCTGGGGGACCGCGGCATCTTCACGACCGCCCAGCTGCGCGACGCCCTCGGGGTCACGCATTCGGGATCGCCCACCACCCTGACCCCGCCCGCGACCCTGCTCACCGTAGAGAACACTCATAACGGCGGCGGCGGGAGCATCTGGCCGCTGGACCTCCTCGACGAGGTGGTCGCGACGGCCCGCGCGGCCGGGCTCCGCTGCCACCTCGACGGCGCCCGCGTCTGGAACGCCTCGGCGGCGACCGGCATCCCGCCGGCCCGCTACGCCCGCGACTTTGACAGCGTCTCGGTGTGCTTCTCGAAGGCGCTCGGCGCGCCGGTGGGGTCGGCGCTGGCGGGCTCGGCCGCGCTGGTCGAGCGGGCCCGGCGCTTCAAGCAGCTCTTCGGCGGTGGATTCCGCCAGGCGGGGATCATCGCCGCCGGGGCGCTCCACGCGCTGGAGCACCACCGCGGCGACCTCGCCCACGACCACGAAAAGGCGGGGTGCCTTGCCGATGTCCTGGTCTCGATCCCTGGCGTCGAACTGGAGCGCGAGCACGTCGAGACGAACATCCTGCGCTTCAACGTGCCGGGCACCGCGGCGGGGTTTGTGGACGGGTGCCGCGAGCTCGGCGTGCTCATGCTGGTGGCGGGAGCGCGCGCCGTGCGAGCGGTGGCGCACCGGGACGTGTCGATGGACGAGGTGCGGCGGGCGGGGGAGGTGGTGCGGGAGGTGCTGGCGGCGGCAGTGGCCGGCGGGGTGCGCGAGCAGGACACTGCCATCGGCCATGGCTGAATACGACCTGCCGGACGGTCCGCGCGAGCTCTTCGAGGCGGTGCGCGCACCCCTCGCCCGCGCGTTCGGCGGCGAGGACAACATCCGCTTCGGCGGCGGCACGGCCCTGGCCGCCCGCTGGGCGCACCGGCACAGTACCGATGTGGACCTCTTCGTCGGGAACGCCCGGTATCGTGAATTCCGTTGGAACACAGGTGGCCGTTTCACTCTCGATCTCACCGCGGCCGTGCCCGTCGACCGCCTCGTCATCGATGAGGCAGCCGCCTACATCAGCTTCCAAGGCCGCCAGGGTCACGTCAGCGTCACCCCCGGCCGCGGTCTTCCCCTGGATCCCCGCTCTCCCGATACCGTCCGTGGCACCAACGTGCCCTTCGAGACCAACGCGGAGATCCTCGGCAAGAAGCTCCTCTTCCGCATGGCCCGCGACCAGGAGATCCTTGCGCGCGATCTCTACGACATTGCCGTCGCCCGCCAGCGGGATCCGGCTTCCCTCCGCACCGTACTGAAGGCACTCCGCAACGACCAGCTGAACCGGATCACAAGGGCCCTCGAGGACCACGCCGAGGCCGGGCACCACCACGAGACACCTCTGGTCCTTCGCCCCGCCGACCCTCTCCTGGCCAAAGAATCGCCCGCCATCGTCCACCGCCTTGTTCGCGACGAGCTTCGCCAACGCCCTCCCGGGCCGGACCGCGGCCCGGAACTCGAGCCTGGCGGCTGACGCGTTTCCCCGATGATCGACTTCGACCTCGTCCGCGCCTACTACTTCGACCCGCCGCCGAGCGATCCCGAGCGCGTTCCCAGCGACGAGGAGTTGATCGCGCGCTACGAGCGCCGCCGCGTCGAAGACTGCATCCGCCGCGGTGGTGACCCCGTGTCCGAAGGTCTCGGGCCGCACGGTTCCATGATCGGCGGTCCGGGAAAGCCCACCACCGTCCACTCCTACCGCGCGGAACGCACCACCCCACTGGACCCCCTTCCACTCTCCTGGTGGGACTATCCCCGCGCCCGTCTGCACCTCCTGCCGCCGGGGGGCGAACAGGCCGCCCGCGCCTTTCTCGCCGACCTCGCGGGCGCCCACCTCGCGGGCGTTCCGAACCGGCCCGGCGGCTCGCGCCTGGGCCGAATGTTCCGCTCCTCCCGGCTCTCCGGTCCCGACCGTGCCATCCTTGCGCAACTCTTCGGGGCGGTTCCACCCCCGCGGTTCAAGGAACTGCGCACCCTCGGCGGCATCTCCCTCTACGAGATCGCGCGTGCGCTCCACGCCACCCGCACCAGGCGAGCAGACCTCGTCCGCTGGATCAACCGCTTTGCCGTCCGTCCGGAGCCGGCCAAGGCCGCCGAACCGGGTTCAAGCCCGGTCTGATTCCCGTCCCGGCGGCCTTTCAATCACCGGAGGGGCCATTCTCGCGCCCAGCCGGCGACTCATCGACTGTCCTCAGCAGCCCCTCGATCTCCGCAATCCGCTCACTCGCCTCCGGAAACCCCGTCAGGTAGGCTCCCCACGGGGCCACCAGCCGGAAGAGCACCGCCGCCTTGGCGAGCGACGACCGCGCAAGCTCCGGCTCCCCCTCGTGCAGCCGGTTCACGCCGTCGGTCATGAGCGCTTCGGCCAGCACCCAGCAGCGCGCGGGCTCGACCTCGCCCGTGGGCGCCACCATTGCCGGCAGCGCCTCGACCGACACCGCGCGGGCGAGCTCAAGCTCCATCCCGGCCTCGCTGGCCGCCCGGCGCAGCGTCGCCTCCACCTTGCCCGCCGGGGCCCCGCCCCCGAGGATCGCGTTGCGGAGCGCGATCAGCGCCGCGCCGAGTTCCTCGATCAGCCGGAGTATGTAATCGCGCTGCGCCATTCCGGTATCGCTCCGTGCATTGTGCCGCGCCCGCCCGGGCCCAAAGTTTTCCGGGCATATGCATACGATAATCACACCGAAGAGCTGGGCGGTCTTCCTGGCCCGCACCATTTTGGGCCTCATCTTCTTCGCGGCCGGGTTCTGGAAGGTGTTCCGGCTCGGCGCGGTCGAGCACGCCCGCAGCCTCTTCGTGGAACCCTATGCGACGGGCCCGCTACCCGCCTGGTCGCTATGGTTCACAGGCGTGATCGTCCCCCACGTCGAGCTGATCGGCGGCGCCCTCATGCTCTCCGGCTGGAAGCGTTTCGCGGCGGCGATCGGCCTTGGCGCCGTGCTGATGCTCGTCACCTTCGGTCACCTCCTGGCCGAGCCGCTGTATGCGTTCAACGCCCATGTGATCCCGCGGGCTCTCCTGCTGATTGTGGTACTGGCCATGTTCGATGAGGACCGGTTGAGCCTCGACTCGTGGCTGACCTGGAGGCGGGAGGCCGCCTCGGCAGCGTCATGACCCGCCGACACCCGCGGTGCCGGCGAGGTTCCGGTTATGGAACCCGTGACATATAGCAGGGTATGAGGTGATTGCCAAGATTGGTCGGGGTCACTAGCCTCGTGTTGAAGGAACCTGCCTCTTCCGGGGCGAAAGGAGATTGGAATCAGATGGA
This sequence comes from Longimicrobiales bacterium, assembly GCA_965211645.1. Taxonomy (GTDB): domain Bacteria; phylum Gemmatimonadota; class Gemmatimonadetes; order Longimicrobiales; family Gaopeijiaceae; genus Bin94. Next base: position 4,001,082 of record OZ242947.1, read on the forward strand.
TAGCAACACCGTGCCTGTCGGACGTTCGGCTAGATGGGATCCGCCCCGCATCGCTCTGCCTGTGCTCTTCGCCGGCATCGCCCTCGCTGCCGCAGTGTCCGCGCGGACGCTCGAGGCCCGGGAGACCCCTCAGGAAGGGGAGACGGTGCCGCTGTCCGTACGGATATACGACCCGCACAGCGAGGTGGTGGTGCCCGAGGCCGTGATCGTGTTCACAGGCATGAACGGCCGGTACGTGACCGATGCGGACGGCCGCGCCGCGATCGACATCCCGACCGGCCGTTACTGGGTCAGTGTGAGGAGGTGGGGATACGACCGGCTGACGGGTCATCTGGATGTAGACCGGGCAGGTGAAGTAACGCTGGACATGCACAGGACGAGAGACATCGACCTGGAGGCGCCCGGCACTTTGCAGGTGAGGGTTGTGGACGGCGAATCCGGAGATCCGATCGAGGGGGCGCTGGTGTCGCTGGCGGAGGGAGAGAGCCGCATCAGTGACCTGGACGGGCTGGCGGTGTTCAGGGATCTGCGGGATCCCGTGATCCAGTTCGAGGTGGAGTCGGCCGGCTACGGCAAGCGCGCCGCACCCGTGGCGCTCAGCCCGGACCTGACCACTGCTGCAAGGGTCGAGATGGTGGCCGAAACGGCTGCGCCCAGGCCGATCGAAACCGAAATGCGTTCCCGGCACATGGCAGGGGACGGCGTTCATGACAGGCTGAACCGATACAGCAAGCGGACGTATGTGGTCACCCGCCCCATGCTCGACCAGCTCGCCCCTGCCCAGCTTACCGACGTGTTCAGGAAGGTGCCGGGCATCCGCCTCGACAAACTCGCATCGGGGTCGCCCCACCTGTACCTCGGACAATGCAACAGCCGCGTCTCGCTGTTTGTGGACGGGTTCTCCCGGCGGACCGGTGGCCGCGTTCAGGGAAGATTGTTCATCGACGACATCGCGCCGGAATCCGTGGAGTTGATCGAGATTTGGGAAAGACGCCGAAATCGGGACTGTGGAGGTACGGTGCTCATCTGGACCACCCGGGAGGGGGCGGGTTGACCGGCCTCCGGACCCGATAGGTTGGCGAACCGAACCGAGGCCTTTGCCTGGCGACTTCGTGGGCACCTCTATCGCCGGATCCGCGACAGGGGGACGGTGCCCACCCGCGCGGAGCTTGCCGCCGAACTCGGTACGGCCGGCGCCGAGATCGACCGGGCCCTCCACTTCCTCGCGGAAGCCTACGTGTTGGCGCTCGACGAACACGGCGAAGTCTGGATGGCCCATCCCTTCTCCGCGGTGCCCACGCCGTACCGGGTCGAGATGCCGATCGGCGCGTACTGGGCCAACTGCGCCTGGGATGCGCTGGCGATTCCTGTCCTTCTCGGCACCGATGGCCGGACGCGCACCTGCTGCCCCCATTCGGGCACGCGTTTCGACCTGACCATGACGCGCGGGCGGGCAGGGCCGAGCGGGGCCGTCGTCCGCCTGGCCGTGCCCGTGCGCGACTTCTGGGACGACATCGGCTTCACCTGACGCAACATTGTGGCCTTCCGGTCGGAGGGGGACGCGCGGGCGTGGGAACGGGGGCGTGGCGGGGATCCCGGCGCCATCGTGCCGGTCGAGGTGCTGGGCGAGTTGAGCCGGCGCTGGTACGGGGGGCGGCTGGGCGACGCATGGCGGCCGTATTCGGCCCAGGCAAAGCAGGCGCTGCTAAGGGATGCGGGGTTAGGCGGGGAGTTCTGGGGTCTGGGGTGATTGCGGGGTCGCGATCGATCGCAATATGATCGTCGGGGCGGCATTTATGCGCACATTGTAAATCACTACCAAACAGTAACTTACAGAGATATGCGCGCGGGGAGTGCCAGTTACGCGCGCGTGTGGTTACCGACGCCGAAGGCCGCACCGCGTGCACCGTCCGGCGTCAGCCCCGGACCCCCGCACGCGCGTTCTCGTCGGCGCGAAACGACATCGGCGAGCCGAAGACGCGGCGGGGTGCCGGTTCGGCGGTGATTGCGGGGGCCTGCGGCCGGAAGCATCCTGCTAGCTGTACGCGCCGAATCCAGCCGCCACCGAGGCCACGCATGAGCTGCTTCACCGCTGACGTCACCGCCGTCTTCCGCAGGCTGCCCACATCCCTGTCCGAGACGATGCGCGCCCAGGGCGATGCCGCGCCCCGCACCGCCGCCCTCTTCCTCCCACCAGCCACCGCCGCACTGGTACTGGCTGCCTTCTGTGCCACAGTGGCCCCGCTCCGCGCCCAGTCCCCCCCGCCCCCCACCGTCGACGAATCCCTCCTCTCCGCCCTCGAACTCCGGGGCATCGGCCCGGCCTTCATGTCCGGCCGGATCGCGGACGTGGCCGTCGACCCGACGAACCGGAGCGTGTGGTACGTCGCCACCTCCTCGTCGAACGTCTGGAAGACCGAGAACCGCGGCACCACCTGGACGCCCATCTTCGACGACTACCCGGCCTACTCCACCGGCTCCATCGCCATCGATCCCACCGACTCCAACGTGATCTGGCTCGGGACCGGCGAAAACACCAGCCAGCGCAGCGTCGGCTGGGGCGACGGCGTCTACAAGAGCCTCGACGGCGGGCGCACCTGGACCAACACGGGGCTGCGCACCTCCGAGCACATCGGCCAGATCCTCATCGATCCGCGCGACCCTGACGTGGTTTACGCGGCGGCGATGGGCGGGCTGTGGGCCCCCGGCGGCGACCGCGGCCTCTTCAAGACCACCGACGGCGGCGACACCTGGGCCCCGGTCCTCGAGATCAGCGAGAACACCGGCATTGCCGACGTGCACTTCGACCCGCGCGACCCCGACGTCCTCTATGCGGTCGCCTTCCAGCGCCGCCGCCACGTCGGGTTGCTGGTAGCCGGCGGCCCCGAGTCCGGCGTCTGGAAGAGCACCGACGCGGGCGAAACCTGGCGCGACATTACGAGCGGACTGCCGGCCGGCGACCTCGGCCGCATCGCCCTGGCGGTCTCCCCGATCGACCCCGACGTGCTCTACGCCAATGCCGCCGCCACCGAGGACCGTAGCGGCTTCTACCGCTCGCCGGACCGGGGCGAGACCTGGGTGCGCATGTCCGACTACATCGTCGTCGACCCCCAGTACTACGGCGAGCTCTACCCGGACCCGCACCGCATGGACCGGGTGTACGCGGTCGACGTGATCATCCACGTCACCAACGACGGCGGCCGCACCTTCGATCAGGTCAACACGCGCTTCAAGCACGTCGACAACCACGAGATCGTCTTCGACCCGGACGACCCCGACTACATGCTCGTCGGCAGCGACGGCGGCCTCTACGAGACCTTCGACGGCACCCGCACCTGGCGCTACGTCTCCGGCAACATGCCGCTGATGCAGTTCTACCGCGTCGGCATCGACAACATGTCCCCCTTCTACACGGTCTACGGCGGCACGCAGGACAACTCGTCCGTCGGCGGCCCGTCGCGCACCGACAACGTGCACGGGATCCGCAACAGCGACTGGTTCATCACCCACGGCGGCGACGGCTTCCAGGCGCGCGTCGACCCCGACGACCCGAACATCGTCTACACGCAGTCCCAGTACGCGGGCATCGTCCGCTACGACCGGTCCAGCGGCGAGGAGCTGGACATCCAGCCGCAGCCGGAAGCGGGGGAGGGGGCGCTCCGCTGGCACTGGGACTCGCCGCTGATCATCAGTCCGCACAACTCGCGCCGCATCTACTTCGCGGCCCAGAAGCTCTTCCGTTCCGACGACCGCGCCGAGACGTGGACAGCCGTCAGCGGGGACCTCAGCCGCGGGCTCGACCGCAACCAGCGTCCGGTGATGGGCCGGATCTGGCCGCCCGAGGCCGTCTGGAAGAACGTCTTCACTTCTCCCTACGGCACGATCGTGGCGCTCGACGAGTCGCCTCTGGTCGAAGGGCTGCTGTATGTAGGGACGGATGATGGACTCGTGCAGGTGAGCGAGGACGGCGGTGGCAGTTGGCACCGGCACGAGACGTTCCCGGCGGTGCCTGCGAGAGCCTACGTGGCCGATGTGGTGGCGTCCCGGCACGTGGCGGACCGTGTCTACGCGGTCTTCAACAACCACAAGGAGGGCGACTTCGCGCCGTACGTGGTGCGGAGCGACGACCGGGGCGCGACCTGGACGAACATCACGGGGGACGTGCCCGACGGGCAGTCGACCTGGACGCTCATGGAGGACCACGTCGACCCGGATCTGCTCTTCCTGGGCACCGAGTTCGGGCTCTTCGTGACACGCGACGGGGGCACCTCGTGGGTGCGGCTGCGCGGCGGGCTGCCGACGATCGCGGTGCGCGACCTGGAGATCCAGCGCCGCGAGGACGACCTGGTGCTCGCGACGTTCGGGCGCGGGTTCTACATCCTGGACGACTACTCGCCGTTGCGTGAAATGGACGAAACGGTGGCGGGCGCGGGGACCGCGGGCGACGCGGGTGCGGCCGGCGCAGCGGGCCAGGCCCACCTGTTCCCTGTGAAAGACCCGTGGGCCTACATCCCGGCGCGGCCGCTGGGCGGGCAGCAGAAGGGGACGTTTGGCGACTCCTTCTTCACGGCGCCCAACCCCCCCTTCGGCGCCGTATTCACGTACTACCTGCCGGGCAGCCACGAGTCGCTGAAGGAGCGTCGGCAGCGGCTGGAGCGGGAGGCCCTGGCGCGAAGCGAGGACATCGCGTATCCCGACCAGGCCACGCTGACCGCCGAAGACATGGAGCGGGCTCCGGAGGTGTTCGTGGTGGTATCCGACGCTGCCGGCGATGTGGTGCGGCGTGTACCCGCTCCGAGAAGGGCGGGGCTCCACCGCATTGCCTGGGACCTGCGGTACGCGTCGCTGCAGCCGCCTTCACCCGGTGGCGGCGAGGCGAATGGCCCGATGGTGGCCCCCGGCGAGTTCTCCGCGCGGGTCGTCCTGGCGACCGGCGACGGCCACGAAGACCTCACGGCCTCGCAGTCCTTCACGGTCAGGCCGCTGGGCACGGCCACCCTCGCCGCCACCGACCGGGACGCGCTGCTGGCCTTCCAGCGCGAGGTCGCCCAACTGCAGCGGGCCGCCGTCGCCGTGGACCGTGCGGCACGGGAGACGTCTGAGCGGCTGGCGCTGCTCCGCCGGGCGGTGCGCGCCACCCCCAGGCTGGACGCGGCACCATACGAGACGCGCATCACCGCCTTCGAGGCGCGCCTCTTCGACATCCGGCGCGTCCTGTCACGCGACCGTACGGCGCTGGACCGGGCCGAGTTCGCGCCCCCGTCGGTCATGCAGCGCGTCTCGCGCATCGTGGGCGCGCAGTTCAGGGCGACATCCGCGCCCACGACCACCCAGCACGACAGCTACGCGGTGGCGTCGGCACAGCTGGCCGAGATGTCGGAGGCCTTGCGGGCGCTGGTGGAGGCGGACCTGGCCGCGCTCGAGGCGGAATTGGAGGCCGCAGGCGTGCCGTGGACACCCGGGCGACCGATCCCGCAGTGGCCATCCAATATGTAAAGCAAACAGTACAGTATGTCATGTTTACCATACAAAAATTGCTTGACCGGGGCACTTCTCGTGTCGCTGTCAGCCTGTGATGTCCCTCGGGCACCCTCCGGCACCCTCCACGCCGACTCGGCCGGGATCCCCATCGCCACTGGAGTGGGGCCGCTTTGGGGCCCCGGCGACGGCTGGACCGTCGAAGCAGAGCCACTCGTCGCGATCGGCACGCTGAACGGAGCACCCGAATACCAGTTCAGCGAAGTCGTGGCCGCAGTGCGCCAGAGCAACGGCGACATCGTGGTCGCGGACCGGGGCGCTTCGGAGCTGCGGAGCTACGACGCCGCGGGCGACTTCCAGTGGACTGCAGGCCGGTTTGGCGAAGGGCCCGGCGAGTTCGAGAGCCTGGATTTCCTCGGAACCACGGCTGGCGATTCGCTCGTGACCTACGACGAGACCTTGATGCGCGTCCAGATCTTCGACGCCGGGGGGCGCGTTGCGCGGAGCTTCGACGTGCGTCCCCAGCGATTCGATTCCGCCGGCGCCGGCTACGCGCCCTCCCCCGAGGACCTGTCGGCCCCCGACAAGGCCGTGGGCATTGTGGGACGCAACCTGATCGTTCGCTTCCTCGAACTCGGCGATCGGAGGATAACCGGTGTCGTTCGGCCTCTCAACGACCGCCTTGTGGCCATCCAGTTGGGAGACGGCTCCGCCAACGACCTCATCGTGGTCGGCAGTGAGGAAGTCCATTTGCGCGGCGGCCGCTCGCAGGGCCGGTACGCCTTCGGCAACCACCCGGAATTCGGCGCCTCGGCCGACCGTGTCGCCGTCATCGATACCGAAGCCTGGTCGGTTCGTGTGCTGTCCCCCGCCGACGGCGCCATCGAGCAGATCGTCCGGCGGGACGTGGAGCCGCGGGAGGTGACGGACGCCCTCTTCGAGGAGCACCTGGCCGGAATCCTGGACATGATCGGCGGCGTTCCGTCCGAGGAGCTCGATCGCGTTCAACGGATGTGGCGCGACTTCCCCAGAGCTCCCGTACTGCCGGTTCTTCGCTCCGTTCACGTAGACGCCGCAGGCAACCTCTGGCTGGCGCCCTACCACGTTGTCGGAGCCGAGCCCCCTCCCTTCGAGATCCACGCACCCGACGGCACCTGGCTCGGCAGCGTCGCGCTGCCCCCGGGGCTCGAGCGTGCGTTCATCCAGTACCAGGCCCCCTACATGGAGATCGGCGCGGACTATGTACTGGGGGTCTGGACCGACGACCTGGACGTGCAATACGTCAGGATGTACCGGATCGACAAGTAGCCGGTGTCCGACCGAGCAGGGCGTTTCACCTGAACTTTCATGGCCGCGAACGGCCACCCCGCGCGGGGCTGAAACACGCCACGCCGAACGTCGGTGTTTCACAGAAAACGCTTTCGCGCTTCGCAGGCGGCGCCTCGGCGCTGTGGAGACGCGTGCTACCCCGAAGGCGCCTCGTCCGGCTCCCGGTCCAGGCGGATCAGCTGGCTGCGAATCCCCCAGTCTCGTCCGCGGCGGATGAGGACGGTCATGTGGATTCCGGTCAGCGTGCGCGACACCCTTCCGTTGCGGATCTGGAAGGTCAGGAGCCCCGTGATCACGCCCATGCGGCCGCTGGCGTCGAAGTCGGTGAACGACGCCTGCACCTCGCCCGACTCTTCCAGCAGCGATGTCAGCTTCTCCCGGATCGCGTCCCGGCCCCGCACCGGGTCGTCCTGGTTGAAGATGAAGTTGGCGTCCTCGGTGTAGAGTTCCAGCAGCTTCTCGAGGTCGTCCGCGGCCCAGGCGCCCCGCCACTCGCCGAGCAGGGCGTTGGTGTGCAGCATCACGTCGGCGTAGTACTCTGCCCGGTTCGATGCGGCGGAAAAGCCATCGCTGCCCGGTGTGCCCGTAAAGCGGCGCGCCCGCTGCGCCGATCCCGCATCGACATGGGCCAGGAGGGCGCACGCCACTGCCAGACAGGAAACCGTCGTTCGTACCATTGGGTCGGTCCTTCGCCCTCCCGGGGTCTGCACGCTCCTTCAAGATAGGCTTCGCCGTCGCGCGAAGGTAGTCGCCCGTACGGGTTGCGCAAAGATTTAGGCTTGCCTAACTTTTTTGCGGTCAACGGTTACCGCACCCCAAGCCGGAGCGCTCCCCAATGCCCAATCCAGCCGTTGCGCTATTGGTCTTCTTCGTACTGCTCCTGGTGAGCGGCGTGATCCTGTGGCCCGGCCGCGGGATCGGGGCCCGCCTCAGGCGCCTGGCCCGGCTCACCGAACGGGTGCGCATGGAGGACGTCCTCAAACAGCTCTACAAGCTGGAATACGACAAGCTGCCGGCGACCGCCGAGAGCGTCGCGGGCGGCGTGCAGATCTCCAGGCAGCAGGCGATCCGGCTCCTGCAGCGCCTCGAGGAGCGGCATCTGGTGACCGCCGGTGCCGCCACATTCGAGCTGACCGAGCCCGGGCGGGCGCAGGCCCTGCACATCGTCCGCACCCACCGGCTGTGGGAGCGCTTCCTGGCCGACCGCACGGGGACCCCGCCGGAGGACTGGCACCCTCAGGCCGAGGCGCGCGAGCATCTGATGTCCGTCGCCGAGACGGAGGACCTGGCCGCCGCGCTGGGCCACCCCGTCTACGATCCGCACGGCGACCCGATTCCCACCCCGGCCGGCGAGATGCCCTCGCGCACGGGCGTGCCGCTCTCCGCGCTCGCGCCGGGCGAACGCGGCCTCATCATCCACCTCGAGGACGAACCGGGCGAGATCTACCGCGAGATCGTCGCCCTGGGGCTGGGCCTCATGACTCCGCTGGAGCGGCTGGAAGGCGAGGCCGGGCGGGTTCGCTTCCGCATCGGAGGAGAGCACCACGACGTCTCCAGTTCGGTGGCCCGCAACATCACCGTCGAGGCGTCGGAGAATGAGGTGAGCGACCGGCGCTGGAAGCGCACGCTGGCCGATGTCCCTCCGGGGGACTCCGCCACGGTGGCCGCCATATCGCCCCTCTGCCGCGGGCCCGCGAGGCGCCGCCTCCTCGATCTCGGCGTGGTGCCGGGCACGGTCATCCATGCGCGCATGCGCAGCGCCGGCGGTGATCCCGTGGCCTACGACATACGCGGCGCCCTGATCGCGCTGCGGCGTGAGCAGGCCGCGCACATCCGGGTCAACGGTGGTTCGGTGGACGAGGGGGCCGCATGAGCACCGGGTCCGGCGCCGCCGCGCGCGCGGGGTCTGCCCCTCAGCGCTCCCGCAGTCTCGTTCGGCTGGGGCTGAGCCCGCACCGCTGGGACCACCTCATCGCTCTGGCGGGGAACCCGAACGTGGGCAAGACGACTGTCTTCAACGCGCTCACGGGGCTTCGCCAGCACACGGGGAACTGGCCGGGCAAGACGGTGGTGCGCGCCGAAGGGGCGTTCGTGCACGACGGCCGCAGGGTGAAGGTGGTGGACCTGCCCGGCACCTACTCGCTGCAGGCGGGCAGTGCCGACGAGGAGGTTGCGCGCGATTTCATCCTCTTCGGGCAGCCGGACGTGACGGTGGTCGTCGTCGACGCGTCCCGGCTGGAGCGCAACCTCAACCTCGTCCTCCAGATCCTGGAGATCACCGACCGGGTCGTGGTCTGCGTGAACCTGATGGACGAGGCGCGCCGCCACGGGGTGACGGTGGACGCTGCGCGGCTCGAGCGCGAGCTGGGGGTGCCGGTGGTGCCGGCGGTGGCGCGCCAGGGTGAAGGGATGGACGCGCTCCTGAAGGCGGCCACCGAGGTGGCGACGGGAGTCAGGAAGAACCGCCCTCACCGCATCCGGTCGCACCCCGCGGCGGTCGAGGACGCCATCGACGCCCTCGAGCCGCTGGTCGAGAGGGAGTTCCCGACGCTGCCCAACGCGCGCTGGGTGGCGCTGCGGCTCCTCAACGCGGACGAGCGGGTGACGGAAGCCGTGCGGTCCGGCGAGATCGGGCAGCTCGGGGGCAACGGCAACGGCGCGTCGGTCGGGGGCGGCTCTGCGTCGGCCGCGAGCCAGGACGCCGGCTCCGGCGGGGGTGGACTGCGTTCGGGCGCCGGTCCAGGAACGGGTCGATCCTCTGCCCCCGGCGCGGGACGCGAACGCATCCTCAGGGCCGCCACCCGCTCCCGCTGGGACCTGCGCCCCGGATTCCACGACGCGCTCGCCGAGAACATCTACGCCGAGGCGACACGCATCGGGGACGCCTGCGTGCACAAGGCGGCGCGGCAAACTGGAACGTCCCTGGACAGGACCCTCGACCGCTGGCTCACCAGCCGCGTCTTCGGCTTCCCGCTCATGCTCGCGATCCTCGCGGTGGTGTTCTGGCTGACCATCGCGGGCGCCAACGTTCCGTCCGCGATGCTCGCGACCCTCCTCATCGACAACCTGCACCCCCAGTTGCTGACCTTCGGCGAATGGGCCCGAATGCCCTGGTGGCTCAGCGGCTTCCTCTTCGACGGCGTGTACCTGGCGACTGCCTGGGTGGTGAGCGTCATGCTCCCACCGATGGCCATCTTCTTTCCCCTCTTCACCCTGCTGGAGGATTTCGGCTACCTGCCGCGGGTCGCCTTCAACCTCGACTCGCTCTTCCGCCGCGCGGGCGCCCACGGCAAGCAGGCGCTGACGATGAGCATGGGCTTCGGGTGCAACGCCGCCGGGGTGGTGGCCACGCGGGTGATCGACAGCCCCAGGGAGCGGCTGATCGCGGTGATCACCAACAATTTCTCGCTGTGCAACGGGCGCTGGCCGACCCAGATCCTGATCGCGACGATCTTCATCGGCGCGCTCGTCCAGCCCCGCCTCGCGGGGGTGGTCGCGGCCGGGGCGGTGGTGGGGATCGCGCTCCTCGGCATCGCCTTCATGTTCATCACCTCGTGGGGGTTGTCGCGCACCGTGCTGAAGGGCGAAGCCACCACCTTTTCGCTGGAGCTGCCCCCCTACCGCCCCCCGCGCATCCTGCAGACGCTGTACACGTCGGTCATCGACCGCACCCTGATCATCCTGTGGCGCGCGGTGCTGTTCGCGGTTCCGGCCGGCGCCGTCATCTGGCTCCTCTCGAACATCACCGCCGGGGGGACGTCGCTCGCGGCGCACGGGATCGCCCTGCTGGACCCGTTCGGGATCCTGCTGGGGCTCAACGGGGTGATCCTGCTCGCCTACGTGATCGCGATCCCCGCGAACGAGATCGTGATCCCGACCGTGCTCATGCTCACGGTGCTGACGCTCGGCGACCCGGCACTGGGCGCGGGCGCCGGGGTCATGTTCGAGTCGGACTCGGTCGGTGAGATCGAGGGGCTCCTGCGGGCCGGCGGGTGGACGCTCCTGACCGGCGTGAACCTCATGCTCTTCAGCCTGCTCCACAATCCGTGCTCGACGACCATCTACACGATCTACAAGGAGACGAAGAGCGGGCGCTGGACGACGCTGTCGGCGCTGCTGCCGCTGGCGATGGGGTTCGCGGTGTGCTTCCTGGTGGCGCAGGTGTGGCGGCTGGCGGGGGGCTAACCAGCCGCGCCCGCCACCTTCAGCATCTCCTCGACCGAGCAGAGCTTGACCCGCGGCCGTCCCTCGGCCTTCCCCCGTGCGGTCTCGTGCTCGTCCAGCCGCCTCCACGCGGCCTCGTCGACCCAGCGGACACCGCGCTCCCGCAGCAGGTCGGCCAGATCGGGCACGTCCGCCGCGCGCCCGGGCTCCGCCGCGCCCGGATCCGCACCATCCCGCAGGCTCCCCGCGACGATACCGGCCTCCCGGTCCTCGCGCATCAGGGCCACCGTGGCCGCGGCGTCGCTCTTGTTTGTCCCTATCACGCCCGACGGACCTCGCTTGGCCCACCCGACCACGTACTCGCCCGGCACCGCGCCGCCACCCGCCCCCACCACCCGGCCCCCCTCGTTCGGCACGATCCCGCGCCGCTCGTCGAAGGGCACGCCCGGGATCGGCTTGCCGCGGTAGCCCACGGAACGCACCACCATACCGCACGGCACGACCTCGGTCTCGCCGGTGCCTTCGGCGCGCATGGTGCCGTCCGCCTGCGGGACCAGGCGGTTCTTCTCGATGCGCACGCCCGTCACGCGCCCGTCCTTGCCCAGGATCTCGACCGGCGAGGCCAGGAAGCGGAAGTGCACCACGCGGTCCGTGGCGTCGGGCGTGGCCTCGGCGTAGCCGCGCAGGGTGTTCATGTTGCGGGTCCTGACCGCGTTGCCCTCCAGCGACGCCTCGCTCGCCGGGTCGAGGTCGAGCTGGGCGGCGTCCACCTGCGCGCCCACCCCGTCCAGCCGGCCGAACTCGCGCAGCTCGGGGTTGGTGAAGGAGGCCTGGGCGGGGCCGCGGCGGCCGAGCAGCGTTACGCGCTTGACGCGGCGGTGGCGCAGCGCGGCCAGGGCGTGGTCGGCGATGTCGGTGGCGGCGAGCCTGTCGAGCGACAGGACGAGGATGCGGGCCACGTCGATGGCGACGTTGCCGTTGCCGATCACCACGACGTGCTCGCAATCCAGGTCGAAGCGGGCGCCCTTGTAGTCGGGGTGGCCGTTGTACCAGGCGACGAACTCGAAGGCGGCGTGGCTGCCGCGCAGGTCTTCGCCGGGGATGCCGAGGCGGCGGGCGCTCTGGGCCCCCACCGCGTAGACGATCTGGTCGTAGCGGGCGCGGAGGTCGTCGACGGACAGGTCGCGGCCGAGGGTGACGTTGCCGAAGTAGCGGATCTCGTCCCGGGCGAGGAGATTGCTGTACACGCGCGCCACGGACTTGATGGCCTGGTGGTCGGGGGCGACGCCGTCGCGGACGAGGCCGTAGGGGGGAGGCAGCCGGTTGATGATGTCGATGGTGGCCACTTCGCCGCCCTTCAACAGCGCTTCGGCAGTGAAGAAGCCGGCGGGTCCGGCGCCGACGATCGCGATCCGCGGGGGAATGTTGGTCATCGTTGCGCGACCCCTATCCCGCGCGGGTCCGCGGGTGGTTGACCGCTATTGCGCGCATCGGCGAGCTTTCAGAGCGAAACGGGTGAATTGAACCACTTGCGGAATCAAGATAATGACCATGCAAAAGAAGTGTGCGTTGGCACTTTCGGTGTCGACGGTGCTGGCTCTCGGCTTCGTGGCCGGCTGCGGCGGCGGCGATTCGAGCGACTCCGGGGCCTCCGGGGCCGCCGGTGCGGATTTGACCTCCCAGGGTACCGCCCAGGCTGCCGCCGACGCTCCCCTGTCGATCGACCCGGCATTGCTGCCCGAGGGCGTGACGGTGGAGATGGTGCAGGAGGGCAGGGACCTTTTCAACGGCGGCGGAATCTGCTTCACCTGTCACACCGTCGAGGCGACCGGCGGGCCGCTGGCGCCCGATCTGACGGACGATGTGTGGATCAACGTGGACGGGGAGTACTCGTCGATCGTCGAACTTGTGAAGACCGGCGTTGCTCAGCCGATCGAGCACCTCGGCGCGATGCTGCCGCGGGCGGGCATGCCGCTCACCGACGAGCAGGTGAACGCCGTCGCGGCCTACGCCTACATGCTGAGCCGGATGTAGCCGGGCCCGACCGACGCGGATCGCCCGTTTCAGAACAGGTCGCCCTGAACACCGCCGCCCCGCCTGAAGGCCGCGGTGGAAAGGGGCGGCGGCTTCCGGTCGAGGCCTGCCTTGCGCACAGCCGCGCGGAAGAGCCCCCGGATCTGTTTCGCGTACTCGCCCTGGCCGCGAAAACGGCGGTGGAAGGCCGGGTCGTTCAGCTTGCCGCCGCGCATGCCGCGGATCCTCCCGAGCACCTTCTCCTTCCGCTCCGGAAAGTGGGCCTCGAGCCACTGCGTGAAGTGGTCCGCGACGCCCATCGGGAGCCTGAGGATGAGGTAGGAGGCGTAGCGGGCTCCGGCGTCTGCGGCGGCCTGGACGATCGCCGGCAACTCCTCGTCGGTTAGCCCCGGGATCACCGGCGCGACGAACACCCCGACCGGGACTCCGGCCTCGGCGAGTGTCCGGATCGCGTCGAGGCGCCGCGCCGGGATCGAGGTGCGCGGCTCCATGACCCTCTGAAGCTCGTTCCGCAGCGTGGTGACGGAGACCGTCACCTGCGCGCAGTCGTGGGCGGCCATCCCGGCGAGGATGCCGGCGTCCCGCGTGACCAGGTGGTTCTTGGTGACGATGGTCACCGGGTTGCGGAAGTCGCGCAGCACCTTCAGGCAGCCGCGCGTCAATCGGAGCCTCCGCTCGACCGGCTGGAAAGCGTCGGTGACGCCGCACATCCCCAGCACCTGCGGGAGCCAGGAGGGCCGGGACAGGGCCTCGCGCAGCAGTTCCGGCGCGCGGAGCTTGACGAGGATCTTCCGCTCGAAGTCCAGGCCGGAGGAGAATCCGAGGTACTCGTGCGTGGGTCTGGCGTAGCAGTAGACGCACCCGTGCTCGCATCCGCGATAGGGATTGACCGAGGCGTCGAATCCCACGTCCGGGCTCTGGTTGCGGGCCACGATGGAGCGCGTGGCGTCGGCCAGGAATTCCGTGCGGGGCTTCTCCTCGGCGCAGTGTCCGGGTTCCATTTCGAGGTGGACCGTTTCGAAACGGTTCGGAGGGTCGTAAGCTACGCCCCGGCCCTTGACGGGAAGAATACGCATCCTGCAATATTCGGTATTTATTCGGAATCATGCAAGAGGAACGCCCCGGCATGACGATCGAACAGCTGGAAAAGCGGCTCAACGCCCTCGGCGACCGCACGCTGCGCTACCACTACATCATCCAGCTGGGCAAGCGGCTCCCGCCGATGGACCCGGAGCTGAAGACGGAGCGCACGCAGGTGCGAGGCTGCATGAGCCCGGCCTGGCTGGACGGCTGGCTCGAGGACGGCGAGCCGCCGACGCTGCGATTCGTCGGCGACTCGGAGTCGGTGATCGTGAAGGGACTTTTCGCGATCCTGGCCGGGGTCTACAACGGCCAGCCCCCGGAGGCCGCCCTGGCGGTGGATCTGTCCGACATCTTCGAGCGCCTCAGGCTGGGCGAGGCCCTGAGCCCGAACCGCCGCAACGGGTTCTACTCGATGGTCGAAAAGATTCGCCGCGTCGCGCTCTCCCTAGCGTGACGCGGCGAACCGACTTGTTTTCGGGTGCTTCGGAAGGGCCGGCCTAGACCGCCTCGATCTCGTACCCCACCCGCCAGTTGGACATGTTCTCGGGATCGTCGGAGCCCTCGTCGCCCGGCTGAATCAGCCGGCAGTGATCCCCGATCGCTCCCGTGAAGGTGCGGGTGTAGAACTCCAGCTGGTCGTTGTCGCTGAGCTGGTCGAGCTCCTCGCCGCGCAGTTCGATCGCCAGGTGGTCGGTCACCTCGCCCTCGAAGAGCACCTTGTCGAGGTTGTTCAGCCTGTTCCAGCGCGGGTGATCGGAAATCGGGTAGTGCCCCTTGCGCGGCATGCGCGTCTCCTGCACATGGCCGCCGCCGTTGTCGGTCCAGACCTTGGCCCAGAAGACGAACTCGCCCTTGTCCTTGAAAAACGGCTCGAGGTCATCGAGGATCTGCAACCATCGCAACGTCACTCTGATCCGGGTTCCGCCCTGTCCGCTCATTCACTCAGCTCCTTGGTGACTTGTTCCGGCGATACGCTCGGAAACGATTCGCCGCAAGGTATTGCGATCCCGCTTGTCTGTCCAGTGTGATCAGGGCTCCCAACCGGCTCGAAGCGCCGCAGCATCGCGCGGCGCAACTCCACCGCCATAGCCTTTCTGTCGGCCGACCGCACGGGGTCCTCACCGAAGCGCACGGTGCAGTGAATCCGCCTGAGCGCCAGCAGCCCCAGCACGTGCGGCACGAACCCCGCGCCGCCCCACCAGCAGACCCGGTCCCGGGCCGCGGGACCGCCGGCGGGCGTCCGGTAAGACACGGTCAGCCAGTGCACGGGAGTCCCCTCTGCGGCCGCGTCGGCCAGGAGCGCGGGCTTCAGCGGCAGGATCGTGTCGCCGGCGGTGCTGGTGGCTTCCGGGAAGACGATCACGCTGTCTCCCCGCGCCTGCGCGCCGCGCATCTCCCGGCGCACCCGCAGCACGTCGCGCCTGGTCGCCCGATTGACGAAGATGGTCCCTCCGGCCGCAGCCGCGAATCCCCAGAACGGCCAGCGCCTCAGCTCGGCCATGGCCACGAATACCATCGGGACCACCGCGCTCAGCACCGGGATGTCGAGATACCCGAGGTGGTTGGACACCACGAGAGCCCCCGGCGGAGGCCGCGGCCCGTCGGTCTCCACCCTCACGCCGCAGGCGCGCATCATGCCCCGTCCCCAAAGCTGCCGGGCCCGGCGCTGCACCCTCGCCTTCAGGGCCGCGCCCGACCGCGCCAATACCCGCGCCGGCAGCGCGGCCAGGAGCACGAGCCCAACCATTGCCGCGGTCCACACCAGGACCGCCAGCGCGCGGCACACCACCCGGGGCCACTCGAACGGACCGATCATCGCCCCCACTCCGCGATGAACTCCTCCGGCTCCACGCCGAGCCCGTCCGCGACCCGCGTGATGTAGTTGAAGAACCCGATCACCTGGGTCGCATCGTGGATGCCGCGGTCGTCGAGGCCTGCCCCGCGCAGCCGCTCGAGGTCTTCGCGCGACATCGCCTGCTGGTTGCGGGTCAGCTTGGCCGCGTATTCGCACAGCGCCGTGTCCACGTCCGACAGGCCGGCGGTCCGCCAATTCCGGACGATGTTGTGGATGAGAGTGTCTGCCTCTTCGGCGGCTGCTCCGGCGTTCTCGACCTCGGCCCGGAGGTCATGCGCGTGCGCCTGCGTTCAGTAGAAGCACCCCACCTCGGCCGAGACGACCGTCGCGAGCAGCTCCCGCTGCACGCGGGACAGTGGCGACGGCCCGAACATGATGGCCGCGTACTGGCCCATCGTGGCCCTGAGCACGGGGGCGTTCAGGCTCATCACCTGGACGATCTTCCACACCCGGCCGGACCGCTCGACCGCGGCGTCGAGCTCGCGGCGCAGCAGCCCCGTGGCCTCCTCGCGGGGAATCTCGGTGATCCACGACATGTCTGACGCCTCGCGTTCCGGTTGCCGCCCGCGCCGGCCCGCGAAACAACCGCAGGCCTCGCTCGTAGACTCTGATATTGGTAACAGATGCCCCCGGCCCAGCACAGATGCCCCCGGCCCCGCACAGGGAGAACGACAATGTCGGATCCGTACGAAGAAGCCACACGCCACGCCCGCAGACGCCTTCCGACCTTCGCCAAGGTGATCCTCGTGGGGGGTGGGCTCTTTGCCGCCGCCCTGGTCACCCTCGCGGTGGTGGGGCTGATCTTCGCCCGCAAAATGGCCGACGACTTCATCGAGGGAGCCGACGTCACCTTCGCGGGGATGGAGTTCGAGGCGACCCCCGCGGAGACCTTCGCGAACATGGCGGAATCGTTTCTGGGCGAGGAGCTGGCGTTCGTCGAGACCGATGGCGCCGACCAGTCGGTCACCCTGCGCCTCGCGGACCAGGCCGAAGACATCCACATCGACTTCTCCGATCTGGGCAACCGGCTGGAGGAAGGGATCGGATCGGCGCTCGAGGAAGCGGCGGCCGACGGCATTCGCATCGACGGCAGGGCGGACGAGTCGGGAGGTTTCCTGCGGATCAGGAGCAACAACGGACGCACGATCCTGGAAGTGCGGAGCGACGACGAGGGCGGCGTGGTCAGGATCCGGGGCCCTCGGGACAGGGTCCGGCTGGGGGCCGGGGACGAAGCAGGCCGAATGCCGCGGTGGGTGCCCGTGCCTCCGGGCGCCAGCGTCGACTTCGTCTTCTCGGGTGATTCCCGGAACGTCTCGATGGGCGGGGCCGTGTTGAAAACGGACGCGAGCCCCCTGCAGGTCTACGAGTGGTACGTCGACAACCTGCCGGGGGCGGGCTTCGGCATATCGACGTCAAGGACGCACTTCGACCGGCGCCGCGACAGGGGCTGGATTCAGGCGGAGCGCGAGGGACCGGGCCCGGACCGGAAACTGGCGGTCATGATGTCCCGCGGGCGCGACGGCCAGAACTCCGCGTTCCTGATGCACAGGACGGAGAGGTAGGGGCGGCCCGGAGCCCGGCGGCTCGTCTCGTCAGAACGCGGTGGCCAGCCCGGCGTGCGCGCTGAAGACGCGATGCCTGGCCGTCTCGCCGATGTACTTGTCGATGTCCTGAAGGCCGTGGTTGTAGAGCAGCCCGATGGTGATGTGCCGCCCCGCACCCAGGCCCATCTCGAAGCCGATGCCGCCTGACAGTCCGAAATCGAATGGCTGTGTGTCGAAGTTCGCGTTTGCGCAATCGTCGCTGGCGGTGAAGCGCCCCGTCCCGGCCGTGGTGCCCAGGGCAATGCGGCAATCGGTCTCAAAGGCGACGTAGGGGCCGATGAGCGCGTAGAAGGGCAGATCGGGCGCCGCCGGAGGCGATACCCGGGCCAGCACCGTGACATCGATGCTCTGGAAGGTGACGTCGGCGCTGGTGGTCAGGTCGTTCAGTCCCGCCGTGACTCGCGCGCCCTTCTGCGCCCACTGCGCGGCCAGCTGGACGCCGAGAAACCCGTCGCCGATGGGGAAGGAAACGCCGACTCCCCCCGCCATTCCCGTGTATTGCGACGCATCGAGGGTCAGCGGCCCGCTGGTCCCGAATGCGATGTTTGCCGCGTTCACGCCCACCATGGGGAAGAGCAGGGTCAGCCCGCTGCCGCTCCCGACGGGTTGAGCGACGGGCGCCGGCGCGGGCGCCGCGGGGTTGGGGGCTGACGGGTCGGGGGCCGCAGGGCTGGGTGCCGGTGCCGCGGCACCCTCGGCACGCATCCGGGCCTGGTCTAGCAGCACCAGCGCGGGAGTGTATTGTTCGCCGGCCTGGCCCGCCTCCTGCAGATATCGAGTTACCGAGTTGATGGCTGTTTCGGGATAGCCGGCGTCCAGCGCCACCTGTGCATGTTTGAACCAGAGCTCCACCGGCGTCTCCAGGCCGTTGTTGGCCTGCAGCAGCAGGACGATGTCCAGGGATTCCAGGGCCGCCGCGAAATCCTGGCTCTCGATCTGTCGATCGGCACGCACCAGGTACAGGTCCACCTGTATTTCGAGCGGCAGTTCCTGGGCTGCCGCGATCGCCGGTCCGGCCGGCACGGCCAGCCCCAGCACCAACCCGAGGATCCAGGGATTCAATCTTCGCATTGACGAGCCCTTCCGTTCTGTGGTTGCGCAAAATCGGCACCGCGCCCGCAATGTACCTGCACGGTGCGGGCTTTCAAAGAATTCAGTCCCGGCGCGCCTTCGTCGTCCAGAGCATGAGTGCGCCGTTGGCCGCCCGGGCGCCGTAGCGGGCGAGAGCTTCAAGGGGAGGCAGCACCTCGATCCCGTCCAGGTCCGTCGACGTGATGGTCGCAAGGACGTTGGCCGGGTCCGAAACGGGGAAATCGTCGATGTAGACGGCCATCATGGCACAGGCGTCGGCGCGCGCCTCGATGTCGTCCTGCGTTGCGAACCCCAGGGGGTCCGAAGCCGGTCTCAAGCGACTGGCCGTCTTGGCCAGCACCGAGCGGTTTCGCCCCAGCTCCACGCACACCCCGGTCTCGGGCGCACCCGTCGAGAGCGCGTACCTGCGGGCGCGCAGTCCGGGGATGTTCATGGTCGCGAGCAGCGAGACCAGGTCGCTGCGGGGGCCGCGCGATTCGATCTCTGCCCGGGTGAGGCGTCCGACGAGAGTCCCGCGGCGCCGCTCCGGCATGATCAGGCCGCGCAGCCGTCCCGCGTCGGGGGTGTTGCGCGTGGAGACCACCGTCAGAGAATCGAGGGTGAGCGGGTCGGGGGGCAGCAGGATGTCGAGGGTGATGTCCGCGCTGCCGAGCGCCAGCCGCGGCGTGATCGCCTGCTGATAGCCCAGCCCCGTGACGCCCACCATGTAGCCTCCCGGACCGGGCGGCGCGAGGGCGAAGGTGCCGTCCGCGGAGGTGAACACGGTGGCGACGCGCTCGCCCTCGTCGTTGACCATGACCACCAGCGCGTCCGCCACGACGGCACCGGACGCGGGGTCGGTGACGATCCCCCGGATCGTCTGCGCGACGGCCGGGATGGCGGCCCACGGGGCCAGCGCGATTCCGGCGGCCATCGCGGCGACCGCGGCCATCCTGGCCATTCCCAACCGGCGGCCAATACTCGTGCTGTCCTTTTGCATCGCACCACTCCCGCGCGGCTGCCCGGCCGCGCCTCGGTTGCAATCTCAAACCTAAACCCTGCGGCGAGCCCGCGCCCGCTTTGCCGCACATGGACGACCGCACCGCTACCCACATACCTTCGGACTCGCCGCGCCGCCTGGCTCGGGACCACCGCTCCACCGACAAGGAGACCACCATGGGCTGCCGCCCCAACCTGCTCGCTCGCCTCCCGATCCTTCCGTTACTGGCATTGACGGCGTGCGCGCCCGACGCCGCCCGGGATTCCGGCGACGCGCCCGAGGCCGCGGCTGAGGCCGGAGCCGGCCTCGACTTCGGCGCAATATCGGCGCTGCTCCTCGAACGGATGGACCTGCAGCCGGGCGAGCGGGTGCTGCTCGTGGTCGGGCAGGGCGGAGGCCGCTGGGACGCGCTGGTGCCGCTCCTGCGCGAGGGCGTGACCGCGGCGGGCGCCAGCGACCTCGGCGCGGTCGACATCTACGGCGGGGAGGTCGCGGGAGCCGAGCCGACCGGGTTCACCGCGGCGCTCGGCGCCGGACCCGACGCGTGGCCCGAGGCGCTGGGCGGGGTCGATGTGGCGGTCAAGCTCCCGGGCGCGACCCCCGACCCCTCGGTCCCCACCGACGTCTACCGCGTCCTGCAGGACGTGCTCCGCGGCGACAATGGCCGCACCGTCCACTTCCACTGGGCCGGCAAGACGTCCTTCGAGATGGAGGAGCTGCCGATGGACGCGCAGGCCGACCAGGTGTACCAGAGGGCGCTGCTCGACACCGACTACGGGGCGCTGGCCGGGGCGCTGGGTGCGTTCGAGGCGGCGCTGCGCGAGGGAACCGTGCAGGTGACGACGCCCGCCGGCACCGACATCAGCTTCGAGGTGGGCGACCGTCCGGTGACGCGGCAGGACGGCGACGCCTCTGCCGCGCGCGCGGCGGCGGCCCGCAACCTGATCGACCGCGAGGTGGAGTTGCCGGCGGGGGCCGCCCGCGTCTCGCCCCTGCTCGAGACGGTCAGCGGCAGCATCGCCTTTCCGCCCGCGATGTGGGGCGGTGAGCGGGTGGAGGGGCTGGTCCTGCGCTTCGAGGCGGGCCGCGTGGTCGAGGTCGAGGCGGAGACCGGGCGCGACGGGGTTCTCGCGGAGATGGAGGCCGGCGGCGATGCCGCGAGCACTTTCCGGGAGCTGGCGGTGGGGCTCAATCCGCTGCTGGCGATCCCCGAGGGCGAGGAATGGATCCCCTACTACGGCTACGGCGCCGGCGTCATCCGGCTGTCGCTCGGCGACAACACCGAGCTGGGCGGCTCGGTCGGCGGCGGTTACGTGCGCTGGAACTTCTTCACCGACGCGACCGTCACCATCGGCGGCGAGGAATGGGTGCGAGACGGGGTGCTGGTGGAGCGGCCCTCCAGCGATAGTTAACAATAATGTTAAGTATCTAGGACGCCAGCCCGCGTCGCTCCGCTTCGAAGAGCCCGTCGACATCGGCCGATTCGTAGCTGGGAGTGAACTTCGCCACCGCCCAGTAGGCCGCGAACGACAGCACCACCCCCGGGAACACCTGGTGGATGCCCCCGTTCCAGGGGAGCCGGTTCCAGAGGAGCAGAACCACCAGCCCGGTCACGAAGGAGACGACGGTCGCCGTCCCGTTGCCGCGGCGCCAATAGAGCCCCATCAGCAGGGCGGGACCGAAGCAGGCGCCGTAGATCGCGCCCGAGAGCGCGGTCAGCCCCACGATCCCGTCGGGAGGATTGAGTGCGATGATCGCCGTGATCAGCGCGAAGAGCGCCACGTAGAGCCGCGTCCCGGCGAGCACCGAGCGCTCCGAGTGCGACCCGCCCATCATCCCCACGATGTCGCGCTGGGCCGTCGAGGCCATCACCAGGAGCACGCTGTCGAGCGAAGACATCGCCGCCGCGACCATCGCCAGCAGCAGGAAGGCGCTCGCCCCGGCCGGGAAGACCCCCGGCGTGGTGAGCAGCTGCGGCACCACCAGGTCGGTGTCGGCCAGCCCGCCCGGGATGACGTTGCGCGCGTACAGCCCGACCGGAATCAGCAGCGAGTAGACGACCACGAAGGCGATGGTCGAGACCCACACCCCCTTCCGGATGGCCGCCCGGCTCTCGAGCGCGTAGAAGCGTGACAGCTGGCGGGGCTCGACGGCAAACTTGACCGTCCCGGCGAAGACGACCCCCAGCGCCAGCGGCACCGCCACTCCGCCGCCCCAGCGCAGCAGCGGCTCGGTGACCGGATCCTCGGCCAGAACCGCGTACGACCCCAGTCCTCCCGACGCCGACACCACGCCGGTGAACAGCAGCACCGCCGCGACGACCATGGCCAGGCCCTGCACCGCGTCGGTCTTCACCACCGAGATGAAGCCGCCGACCACGGTGTAGAGCATCACGATGAAGAACACGATGATGATCGCCGCCCGGTAGGGAATATCCAGGAACACCTCCAGCAGGTTGCCGATTCCCTTGAACACCGCCGTCATGTAGAAGAACGACGAGAAGAGCACGATCACCGCCGCCAGCACCCGCGCGGCCGGGCTGCCGAAGCGGAAGCCGATGAAGTCGGGGATCGTCAGCGACCCCAGCGACTCCGTGAAGGTGCGCAGCCGCGGCGCCACCGCGACCCAGGCGAAGAGCGACAGCCCCACCACGAACGGCACGAGCAGGAACCAGGTCACCCCCCAGTCGTACGCCTGACCCGAGAATCCCACGAAGGAATTGGTGCTGGAGTACGTCGCAAAGAACGACAGCCCGATCGCGATCGGCCCCATCGAGCGCCCGCCCACGAAGTAGTCGGCGACGCCGCTGGTCTTGCGGTTGCCGGTCCAGGCGTGGTAGGCCAGCAGCCCGGTGTACAGGAGCAGCAGCAGGTGCACGATCCAGTAGGTGCGCAGGTTGTCCAGAATGGCTTGGATCAAGGGGGCTCCTTAGGCTCGGTTGACGCCTGCGGGGCGCTGGCGGGCGGCGCGGCCGGCGATCCGGAATCGCGCTCCATGAACATGCGGGAGACAGCCGCTTTCTGCACCTTGCCCATCGCGTTGCGGGGCAGCTCGGGCACGGCGGCGAACTCGTGGGGAACCTTGTAGGGCGCGAGCCGCTCCTTGCCCCAGGCCCTCAACTCGTCGGCGGAGAGGGAATCGTCCTCGCTGACCGGGACCCAGGCGGCGCGCAGCTGCTCGCCCCATTCGGCGTGCGGGACCCCCACCACGGCCAGGTCGCGGATTGCGGCGTGCGTGCGGTACAGCTCCTCCACCTCCAGCGCCGACACCTTGTACCCGCCCGTCTTGACGATGTCGACGCTGCGGCGCCCGAGGATGCGGTAGTAGCCGCCCTTGCCGACGCGCGCCTCGTCTCCCGTTCGGAACCAGCCGTCGCGGAAGGCCGCGGCGGTCTCGGCGGGGCGCCCCCAGTACTCGCGGAAGACCTGGGGGCCGCGCACCTCGATCTCGCCGTGCCCGCCCGCCGGGACCGGGCGGCCCGCGTCGTCGACGACCCGCACCTCGACGCCGGGCAGCGGCAGGCCCACGTGCCCCGCGCGGCGCTCCCCGAGGAGCGGGTTGGACAGCGCCATGCCGATCTCGGTCATCCCGTACCGCTCCAGCAGGGTGTGGCCGGTGATCTCCCGCCACCGCTCCAGCGTGGCCACCGGAAGGGCAGCCGAGCCGGAGACCATGAGCCGTGGGCGGGCGGCCCCCCGCGACCACCGCCGCCGCACCTTCGCGGGGGCGTCCTCCCACGCGCGGATGAGGCGCGCGTACACGGTGGGGACCGACATGAAGAGCGTGATCTCGCCCGACGCGAGGCGGTCCCAGGTGGAGGCCGGCGCGCCGGAGCCGAACTCGCAGGCGGCGCCGGACCAGAGCGCGCAGGCCAGGGCGTTCACGACGCCGTGGATGTGGTGCAGCGGCAGCGTGTGCAGGATCCGGTCGCTCGCCGTCCAGGCCCATGCGGTGGTGAGCGCGGTGATCTGCGCCGCGAGGTTGCGGTGGGTGGTCAGCGCGCCCTTGGGGCGGCCGGTGGTGCCGCTGGTGTAGATGAGGAGGGCCGGGTGGGTGGCGTGGGGTTGGGGAGGTGGGGTGTCGGCGGCCGTGCGACGGGCGTGTGAGGAAGCCGCGAGGTGGGGAGGGTCGGAGGGAGGCAGGGTGACCACGGCCGCGCGGCGGGCCCGGGCAGCAGCCGAGAGGTGGGGGGCGTGGGGGAGGGAGGGGTCCACCACCACGACGCGGGGCTCGGCGTCGTCGAGTACGTACTCCAGTTCGCGCGGAGGGTGGGAGACGGCGAGCGGCACGGCGGTCGCGCCGGCGGTCCAGATGCCGAGCTGCACCGCGACGTGGGCTCGCCCCGGGGGGACGAGGCAGGCCACGCGCTGGCCGGCCAGGACGTCGCCGGCGGCGCGGCACTCCTCCGTGAGCCGGGCGGACCAGGCCAGGGCCTCGCGATGGAGGTCGCCGTAGCTGGATGGTCGCCCTTCATCCACCACCGCAATCCTGCCTGCGAATGACGCGCGCCCGATTCGGGCGGGAAGGGTCGATGGGACGTTGTCGGTGTGCAGGATTGGCGCGGGGTCGAGGGTGGCCTGGCTTCGTGGCGGGGGTGGAGCCGCCGGAAAGTGTAGCCGATCGGGCGGGTACGACAACCCGGACTTGGCGCGCCCCGGAGCCGGGCGCATGTTTCTCGCAGCCGACGGGGCGATGCCCTGCGACTTCGCGCCAACCTGGAGACATCTTTGAGCGACGTGGCCGACCGGGGCCTGCTGGCCAGGATGTTCGGCGCCGCCATGCTGAGGGCGGAGGTCTATGAGGAGGTGGAGGCGGATCCCGGCGCGACGGCACAGGCGGCGCTGGTGGTGCTGGTCGTGTCGCTGGTGACAGCCGTGCAGGACTACGAGCTGGGATGGCTGGCGGTGGCTTCGGCAGGCGTGACGAGTCTGCTGCATTGGCTGCTCTGGGCGGGGATCACCTGGCTGATCGGGACCCGGGTCTTCGGGGGGACCGCGACCTGGGGCGAGCTGCTGCGCACGCTCGGCTTTGCGCGCACGCCGGGGCTGCTGATCGTGCTGGCTCCGGTGGTGGGAGGGATCGGGTTTGTGGCGCAGGCGTGGATGCTCGCGGCGGGGGTGATCGCGATCCGGCAGGCGCTGGACTTCGGGACGGCGAAGGCCGTGCTGACGGCATTGCTCGGGGTGTTGCCGTACTGGTTCGTGCTGGCGCTGGTGTTGCATTGATGGGTGCTCGATTGACGGGGCCTCGATCGACGCGGGGTGTCGTGGTGGTGGTGCGGGCCGGCGCTGCGGGAATGTTCGTGGCTGCCGCGGTTTTGGCTCTGGCCGGCGTCTTCGGGCCGAGGGCGGTCGAGTCGTCCTGGCGAGCGCTTGGCGATACCAATCGGCCGGTGCCGGCGCCATCGCTGGAAGCGCGAGAGCCGGCTGCCCAGGAGGTGTCGGCGGGGCGGGCGCTGGTCGAGGCGCTCGGCTGCGCGGGCTGTCACGCGGGAGTGCCGGACGGCGGAACGATTCGCGAGGCTGCGCGGCCGTTCGGCGAGGGCACCGCGCTGATCGCACCGGCCTACCTGTTCCACTACCTGGCCGATCCGCAGGCGGTGCGGCCCGACATCGCTCCGGCGCGGATGCCGCGCTACGAGCTCGACGAGCGGCAGCGTGTGGCGCTCGCGCTCTTCGTCACCAACGACGAGGAACTGCGGGGGATGGACGATGCGATGCGCGCGGCGATGGCCCGGCACCCGGATGCGGACCGGACGGCAGGTGCGGTGCTCTTCGAGACGCTGAACTGCGCGGGCTGCCATGCGCACCCGGATGTCGAGCCGCGCGTCGCGGCCCCGGATCTGAGTGCGACCGGGTTGCGGGTGCGGCAGGATTGGCTTGCCGGCTACCTGTCGGCGCCCGTGACGATTCGGCCGGCGGGGCCGGTTCCGGGCCGGGGCGGCCAGATGCCGGACTTCCGCTTGAGCGCGGCGGAGGGAGCCGCGATCGCCGCGTACCTGATGGAGCAGCGCGGTGCGGAGATCCCGGCGTGGGAGCCGCTGGCGCTCTCTTCCTTTGCCGGCGCCAAGGCGGCGACGCTCCTGCGCGACCGCTGGAGTTGCCTCGGCTGTCACCAGCTCGGGGAGGACGGCGGCCGTATCGGTCCGCGCCTCGACGGGATCGCCGAACGGCTGCGGCCCGCGTACGTGCGCGCCCTGATCGAGGCGCCGGGGCACCTCGCGCCGGGCACCGTCATGCCCGCCTCGCTCGAGCAGCCGGACCGGATGGATCTGATCGCGTCGTTCCTGGTGCGCCGGGAGGGGTCGTGGACGGGGAGCGAGGCGGTGGCGGGGATGCCCGCGTTGCCGGACCCGGGCGCAGCGGCCGTGCCGGGAGACGTGCCGCCCGGCGCTACGGTGGACGGCGCCGCGGTGGACGGCGCCGCGCTCTACACCGCGCAGTGCGCCGCCTGCCACGGCGTCGAGGGCGGCGGCGACGGCTTCAACGCGCCCTTCCTCCCGGTCGCGCCGACCGTGCACGCCGACTCGGCGGCCATGTCCGAGCGCCCCGACGACACCCTCTACGACGGCATTCACGCCGGCGGATGGATCCTCGGCAAGAGTCACCGCATGCCCGCCTTCGGGGCGTCGCTGGACCACGAGGAGAAGCGGGCGCTGGTGGCGTACATCCGGGTGCTGTGCCGGTGTCAGGGACCGCGGTGGTCGCGCGACGGGCGGCGGGGTCGATGAGGGGGTCGGGGGGGCGATGAAGCGGGTGCTGCGGGTGCGCGATGGCCTGGCGATCACCGTCGGCATGGTCATCGGCGCGGGCATTCTGCGCACTCCGGGGTTGATCGCGGAATACCTCGGCAACGGGTGGCTCATCCTTGGCGTGTGGGTGCTGGGCGGGATCGTCGCGGCGCTCAGCACCCTGGTGCTCGCCGAGATGACCACCGCGCTGCCGAAGGCTGGCGGGAAGTACGTCTATGCGCGCGAGGCGTACGGTCCGGTTGCCGGGTTCGTGGCGGGCTGGTCCGAGGTGTTGGTGAGCCGCGCGTTCTCCGGCGCAATCAAGGCGGTGGCCATTGCCGAGTACCTGATCATCCTGGTGGGTAGCGGGTCGGTCCGCATCCTCGCCGCCGGGGTCGTGGTCGGCTACGTCATCCTCCACATGGGCGGCCTCAAGGTCGGCACCACCGTCCAGAACGTGACCACGCTCATCAAGGTGATCGTGCTCGCGGCGATCGCGGCCGCGGGCATCGCCGCCGGTGACGGGAGCGGCCTCGTCGCAGCCCCCACGGTCGAGCGCGCGTCGCTACTGGGCTTCGCGCTCGCCTACCAGTCGGTCGCCTTCGCCTACTACGGCTGGGAGGACGCGGCCAAGATGGCCGAGGAGATCCGCGATCCCGGCCGGGCGATTCCCAGGATCCTCATCGGCGGGGCGGCGGCCGTGGCGATCCTCTACCTGATGGTCAACACGGCGTATCTCGCGGCGCTCACCCCGGACGAGATGGCCGGCTCGGAGCTGGTCGCGCGCGACGCCGTGCAGGGCGTCTTCGGGAACACCGCCGCGACCTTCGTGGTGGTCGCCAGCCTGATGATCCTGATCAGTTCGCTGAACGTGAACTTCCTCGGCATGCCGAGGGTGGCTTTCGCACT
Organism: Longimicrobiales bacterium; assembly: GCA_965211645.1. Taxonomy (GTDB): domain Bacteria; phylum Gemmatimonadota; class Gemmatimonadetes; order Longimicrobiales; family Gaopeijiaceae; genus Bin94. The sequence continues at coordinate 4,028,339 of OZ242947.1, forward strand.
GGCGCGCGCGGGCCTGGCGCCGAAGGTCTTCCGGCACGTTTCGCCGCGCGGCACCCCCGTAGCCGGCCTGCTCCTGGTCGGCGCGGTCATCCTCGGCCTGGCCTCGACGGCGGCCCTCGAATTCCTCATCCAGTTCATGATGCTCGTCGCGATCTCGGTCGACCTCATGGTGCTCTCGGCCTTCTTCCGCCTGCGCCGCACCCGCCCCGACCTCGAGCGCCCGATCCGCGTGCCGGGCGGCGCCTGGACGGCGGGGCTGACGATCCTGCTCTACCTTCTGATTCTGGGGATCATCGTGGGGACCCAGCCGTGGCTGGCGGTGGGTGGCGCGATCATTCTGGGCGGGTTGGCCGTAGCCGGAGCAATAACCGCAAGGCACTCGAACGCGTAGGAGTCAGGCATGAGCGTCGCAACAATGTTCGTCCTCCTGATGGCCGCCGCATTGCTGGTGGGGACCCGGCAAAAGCGATCGTGGGGGACCCGGTTACTGGAGCGGGTCAACAGGCTGGAAGAGAGAATCGATCGGTTGGCGGTCGGGAGCCGGGGGGCGCGGGAGGACTACCAGGCCGACGAGTTGCGCCGGCTCGAAGAACGGGTCGACTTCCTTGAGAGACTGCTGGAGGAGCGTCCGCGGGGCCGTTCGCTTCCGAAGGACCAGACCATCTAGCTGATCAGGAGAAACGAATGTCGTTCCTGGAAGAGCTGACGTTTGCCCAAGCGCTCATGCTGGTTGCAGCCGTATGGTTCGGAGCCACCTACGCCCGCAACTGGGTGAAGGGCAATTCATTGCATCAGCGGGTCGCCAAACTGGAATTCGAAGTGAAGCGGCTCGATCAAGCTGCGCCACCCGACGGCGAAGAGCGTTAGAACTGCCACACCCCCAGCAACTGAACCACGCTCTCGTCCACCTCCGTCCCCAGCTTGTTGCGCCAGTACTGGTACTCGATCCCGACGAACAGCCCGTTCTCGCCGCCGATGTCCCAGCGCAACTGGGGCTGGGCCAGGATCGAGGCGGGCACGTCGTCGCCCAGCTCATTGGTCGTCGATGCGGCGTACTCGGCGTGGCCGGTGATCGAGAACGACTGGCTGCCGAGGCTGAAGGGCAGGAGTCCGTTGATGTCGATCACCACGCGGCTGTCCTGCTCGGGAGGACTCCCGCCGTCCAGGCCGTCGGTCCCGTCCACCGACATCATGAAGTCGGTATTCAGGAAGATGAATCCCGGCAGGTTCCATGAGATGCGCGCGCCCGGCAGCCACTGGAGCACATTCGCGTCCATCCCCATGGCCGCTCCCATGAAAAGGCCGAAGTCGGCGAAGGGACCGAAGCCGAGATCACGTCCGCTGAGCTTCCCCAGGCTGAAGTTCGAATACCACTCCCCGTAGGCGTCCTTGTCGTTGAAGCCGTCGCCAACGCCGTCGTCCGTCAAATCGATAAAGAAGAAGTTGTCGCCAAACCTCCAGAATGAGGCGTGCTGGATGGTGAGGACGACGGTGCCGGTCGAGGTCTCGGCGAACGGGTTGGTGAGACTCCCGTACTGGAAGTGCATCTCGGTCTGAGCGTGGGCGAGACTCGGTGCGGCCGCCAGCAGACCCGCGGCGAACGCGGCGCGCGACCGGAGCCCGACCCTCACGATTGGTCTCCGCCTCCTATGGTCCCCGGCACCCGAATCCGGTCCACAAGCTCACGCACGCTGGCCGGCGGCGACGGCGTGAACTTCGATACGGTGAACGCAACCGCAAAGTTGAGCAGCATCCCCACAGTGCCAATCCCCTCGGGCGAGATGCCGAACCACCAGTTCTCGGGCGAGTCTGCAGCGGGGTTCACGAAGCGGAAATAGATGATGTAGGCGGCGGTCAGGGTGATCCCCGACAGCATGCCCGCGATCGCCCCCTCCCGGTTCATCGTGCGGGTGAAGGTGCCCAGGATGATCACCGGGAAGAACGACGAAGCCGCCAGTCCGAACGCGAACGCCACGATCTGCGCCACGAATCCCGGCGGATAGATCCCCAGCAGCCCCGCCACCACCACGGCGAAAGCCGCGCTTATCCGCGCCGCCAGCAGTTCGCCCTTCTCCGAAATGTCCGGCTTCCACGCCCGTTTCAGCAGATCGTGGCTGATCGCCGACGAGATGACCAGAAGCAGCCCCGCCGCCGTCGACAGCGCCGCCGCCAGCCCGCCCGCCGCCACCAGCCCCACCACCCAGTTCGGCAGACGCGAGATCTCGGGGTTGGCGAGCACCATGATGTCGCGGTCGATCGTGAGCTCGTTCTCGGCCGCGTCGCCCACGTAGCGAATGTTGCCGTCCCCGTCCTTGTCGTCGAAGGTGATGAGCCCGGTGTCCTCCCACTTGCTGAACCACTCGGGCATCTCCGCGTAGGGCTGGCCGGCTACCGTGTCCAGCAGGTTGGCGCGCGCGAAGACCGCCACCGCCGGCGCGGTCGTGTAGAGGATCGCGATAAAGAGGAGCGCCCAGCCCACCGAGATCCGCGCGTCCCGCACCTTCGGCACCGTGTAGAAACGGATGATCACGTGCGGCAGCCCGGCCGTGCCCACCATGAGCGCCGCCGTGATGAAAAACACGTCGATCATCGACTTGGTGCCGTCGGTGTACGCCGTGAAACCGAGCTCCCGATGCAGCCCGTCGAGCTTGTCGAGGAGGAAGACGCCGGTCTCGGGATCCGCCCCGCCAAAGCCCAGCTGCGGGATGAACGTCCCCGACAGCATGATCGCGAGGAAGAACGCCGGCACCATGTAGGCGAAGATCAGCACGCAGTACTGCGCGACCTGGGTGTAGGTGATCCCCTTCATCCCGCCCAGCACGGCGTAGAAGAAGACGATCCCCATCCCGATGACCACGCCGACGGTCACGTCCACCTCGAGGAAGCGGCTGAACACGATGCCGACGCCGCGCATCTGGCCGCTCACATACGTGAACGAGACGAAGATCGCGCACGCCACCGCCACCACCCGCGCCACCTGCGAGTAGTACCGCTGCCCCACGAACTCCGGCACCGTGTACGCCCCGAACTTCCGCAGGTACGGCGCGAGCAGCATCGCCAGCAGCACGTAGCCGCCCGTCCACCCCATCAGGTAGACGGACCCGTCGTACCCCATGAACGAGATCAGCCCCGCCATCGAGATGAACGACGCCGCCGACATCCAGTCCGCCGCTGTCGCCATGCCGTTCGCAAGCGGCGACACCCCCGTGCCGGCCACGTAGAAGTCCTTCGTCGAACTCGCCCGCGACCAGATCGCCACCCCGATATACAGGGCGAACGAAACCCCCACCATGACGAAGGTCCAGAGCCGGACGTCCATCGGCTAGGCCCGGCCCTTCGTCCCGCCGGTCATCCAGTCAGCCTCATTCCTCGGCCACCCCGAACTCCCTGTCCAGCCGGTTCATCAGCCGCGCGTACACGAAGATCAGCACCACGAAGACGTAGATCGACCCCTGCTGCGCGAACCAGAACCCGAGCTTGAAGCCGGTCCCCGGAATCCGAATCGCGTTGAGCGCGTCGGCGAACACGATCCCGAACCCGTACGAGACCACGAACCAGATCGAGAGCAGGATCCCCAGATACCGGAGGTTGCGAGACCAGTAGGCGTTGGTGTCGGACATGGGGGAGGGTTGAAGGGGGTGAGGGCGACGGAATCAGGCAGCCCCCAACTTGGCCCAGTGCCGTGGCGTTCGCCAGCCCCGCGGCGAGCGGAGGACGACCCTGCTCGGCACGGCGCCGCGCTCGCCCACATCCACGGGAGCCAGCAAATGTCAACTACGCATTACATCATGTAATGTAAAGATTACAATGCCACGTGAATGGGACACGGCGCGTCGGGTACGGTGTGGCCTGCTATATTCCCACATCGGTTTCCCCAATTCACATGGAGTGGATATGCCAGAGGACTCGCGGAACGTCCCGGTGGGCCACTCCTGGCGCCCCATCGACGATCTCCCCGAAGACTGGCGACGGCTCGTCGACTCTGATCTCCACCGGGTGGCCGACTACTGGAACGAGAACCGTGAAGAGCCTGGCGCAAAGGGAGCCATCGCCGATTTCAACGAGCGCCTGAAGCGCGAGTGGGCGATCGAGACGGGCCTGATCGAGCGCGTCTACTCACTCACCCGGGGCATCACGGAAGTTCTCATCGAGCACGGCCTGCGCGAGGAACTCATCCCCTCTTCAGCGACCGACCGGGATCCGGGGCTCGTCTTCGACATGATTCAGGACCATGCCGCCGCGGTGGACGGGCTGTTCGACTTCGTCAAGCGGGAGCGCGAACTCTCCACGAGCTACATCAGGGAACTCCACTCGGTGCTCCTGGCCCATCAGGACACTGCCAGTGCACGAGACATCTTCGGGCGGCGCGTGGAGATGCCGTTGGCCAAGGGCGAGTACAAGAAGCGCCCGAACAATCCTGTGCGGCCGGATGGTCTGGTCCATGAATACTGCCCTCCGGAGCAGGTGGCGTCGGAAATGGACCAGCTGCTCGCAATGCATCACGCGCACGGAGAAAGGGAAGTACCGCCCGAGGTTGAGGCCGCCTGGCTTCATCACCGCTTCACGCAGATTCATCCCTTTCAGGACGGAAACGGCCGTGTCGCCCGCGCGCTGGCCACCCTGGTGACGATTCGCGCCGGCTGGTTTCCGCTCGTGGTGACGGACGCCGGCCGGCCGGACTACATCGACGCTCTGGAGGTGGCGGATGGCGGCAACCTTCGGCCGCTGGTGCGCCTGTTCGCCGGCATTCAGAGGCGAGCGTTCGAAGGCGCGATCAAGACCGCGCGCGAAGCGACGGCCGGGTAACCGTCCCCGGACCACCTTGTAGCACCCATTCGACCGGCGATTGAGGATTCCGGCAGCGGGGTGTCCCAATCGAGCATCGCCGTGTCCCTGCCCGTTTCCGCGGGACCGAATCGCGCGGTCGCGAGGGCCAGTCGGCGAAAGCGGTGTCCCATCTGAGCATCGCCGTGACCCACGCAATCCCCGCGGAACCACGCTGTCCCCCGCGGAACCACGAGCGTGCCCTCGATCGAGCTTGCCCGTCGTGGCGTCTACTCCCTGACCAGCACGATCGGAGAGCCGCCCCCATCCGGTCGCAACTCGATTCGTCCCGTGTCGACGATCTCGCCTGCGTAGATCAGCGGTCCCTTCTCCAGCCACTCCTCCCACACTCGCACCCGACCGGAGTCCACCTCGAAGTGGTGTTCGGCATCCCCGTCAGCAAACCGGAAGACGGCCATGAAGGCGCGATTGTACTCGAAGAACACCTGCTCGAGCGGGCCGCCGCTGTCCTCGACCGCCCAGACGCCGTCGATCGGCGTGGGCTCGCGATTGGTGTAGTTGGCGGTCCAGTACGTGAGTCCCCATGCTCCCGCGAGCACGGCCACAACAGCGGTCGCCCGAAGCGTCACGGCTCTCCGGGACGGCTTGAAGTCGAGGAGCACGGTCTCGGCGAGCCGCTGCGCGTGCGGCCGCAAGATGATCAATAGACAGATCAGGACCGCTATCGAGACCGGCAGGGCGCCGACAAGGAAAAGGATGTCGGTCAGGATGATGTTGCCGACGACCGGCAGTAGAACAAGCGCGCCGATCAGGGAGGTCCGCGGCCAGATCAGCAGCAGCCCGCCGCCGATCTCGACCAGGGCGATGATCGTCATGTAGATGGTGGAGTATCCGAAGTAGTACCAGGTCAGCCAGAACCCGCTGACTTCGCCCATCGGCTTCGTGAGCTCGGAATCCAGCACGGTGAACTGGGACCCATTCAGCTTCGCGAAGCCGTACACGATCATGATCACTGCCGCCAGCCATCTGGCGACCCGCACGCCCCTGGTCATCCGTGTCCCCCTACATCAGCCCCGAGATTACCCTTCTCACGTCCCGTCGACCTCGTCGATGATCGGGATCGCTTTGCTGGCGATATCCATCATGCCGCCGACGTAGTAGTTCGTGACTTCTCCGCGGCCTTTCTTCCATTCCCGGTAGATGGCGGGAAGCAGGGCGTTCCAGTAGCCCATTTCGTCGTCGACAAAACGCCAGTGTGGCCACCAACTGCCGCTCTGGATGACGCCGTCGAATTCGTTCCGGAGCCCATCCTCGAGGCGCGCGCGCCTCTCGAGGTCCGCGTCGCTCATGCCCGACTTGTCCCGCGGGTGGCGCACTCCCCAGTACCACTTGTTGGGACCGTTGGTCCATCCGGACTGAAGGGTAATGGCCGTGCATCCCTCGGAGGGAGGATGCTTCTTGTCGTGCCCCTCCCACGGCTTCCAGCTGGCACGATGCAGCCACAGAAGATTGGAATGCTGCTTTTCCCCGCCATACTTGCATCCCACACGCAGATCGTGCGCGATGTCGGGCCACTCCTTGCTGGCCCTCTTGGCGAGCTCCGTGCGCAAGTGTTCCAGGAAGCCGCGGCACAGGACCTCCTTGACCTTTAGCCAGGCGTCAGACACCGACTGCGCGGTCTCCAGATGATCCGGGTTGGCGAAGAGGAATTCCTTGATCGTGCGGGTTTCGCTGTCGGTTGCCATCGAGTGTCCTCCGAATCGGCGTTTGCAGAATACTTCGGCCTCGCTCAGAAACCATCGAAGCCGGTCGGGCTCGCATCGGCGGCGGCACGCCGAGAACCACGCCGCCAGAGAGAGTCCGACGCGGAAATCGTCGTAACGGTCCCCCCAAGGGAGCTTTTCCGGGTTGCTCCAGTACCCCATGACGGCAAGTCGGCCCGTCCACTTCCGCAGTTCCCGGCGAGGAAGACTCCAGCGGCTCGGGCCCTGGCCCGTGGGTGAAAGGTAGATCAGCAGGAACCGGTCAGGGTACGTCCGTTGCAGGAAGCAAAGGTAGTCCCTGACCTGATTGCGCTGGTCGTCCGCATAGGGCTTATTCTCGATGGCGAGACAATACGGACGATCGGTTCCGGGAATCTCCACGGAGACGTCCAGTCGGCGGCCATCCGCGATGACGCGCTCCGTCACGACGTGGATCCCTTTCACCATTCCGGCGTCGGGCTCCGGCCGGCCGTCGATCTCGGTCAGCTCGTCCAGCAGCACCCGCAGAAAGCGGGTTGCCTGGCCATGTCTTGCCCCGGGATCGAGCAGGTCGGCGATGATTCGCGACAGTGCGACCTCGTCGGTGCTCAAGTAGTCGAAGACGTTGAACCGCCGGGCGAGGTGGCGGTCAAGCTCCCGTTCGAGGGCTCTCGCAGCCTCCAGGCGTGGCGACAACCGGGCGAAGAAGTGTAGGCGCCGGCGGCGGTCGGCTCTTTGCACGTCGTGAAGGCGCGCGCCGACCTCGTCGAAGAACCGGGGAGGCCGTCGTCGGCTGTGTTCCAAGCTCGCGCCCAGCTCGCTGAGGAACCGGGGCGGTCGACATCGACCGTCGTCCAGGCCCGCACCGAGTTCGCCGAAGAACGGCGCGTATCGGACTCCGGGCGCTAGCGCCGACGGGTGGCTGCTCTGGTCGTCTGATCCCATCGGCACCCTACATCAGCCCCGAGATCACCCCGTCTTCGTCGATCGTCATGTTGAGCGAGGCCGGCCTGGCCGCCAGCCCCGGCATCGTCATGATCGAGCCGGTCTTCACCACCACGAACCCCGCGCCGGCCGACGGTGTGACCTCGCGGACCGTGATCCGGAAGCCGCGCGGGCGTCCGAGCAGCGCCGGGTTGTCCGAGAAGGAGTACTGCGTCTTGGCGATGCAGACGGGGGCGCCCGCCAGGCCGAACGATTCGAGGCGCTCGAGTTCTCCGGGTACGGCGGGCGCAAAGTCCACTCCGGACGCACCGTAGATCTCGGTCGCAACCGTCTCGATCTTCTCCTTGAGCGGCATCGCGTCCGGGTAGAGAGGCCGGAAGTCGGCTTCGCCGCTGTTCGCGATCTCCCAGACCGCGTCGGCCAGGTCGACGCATCCCTCGCCGCCGCCGCCGTGCGGGTCGGCCTCGACGGCGTGGATCCCGCGCGCGGCGCAGCCGTCCAGCACGGCCGCAACCTCGGCGGGGGTGTCGCTGGCGAACCGGTTGAGCGCGACCACCGCCGGGACGCCGAACTTCGCCACGTTCTCGACATGGCCGTAGAGGTTCTCGAGGCCGCGCCCGAGCGCCTCCACGTCCTCGGTCGCCAGACTGTCCTTCGACGCGCCCCCATTCATCTTGAGCGCGCGAATCGTCGCGACGATCGCGACGGCATCGGGGCTGAGCCCGCCAAGGCGACACTTGATGTCAAAAAACTTCTCGGCCCCCAGGTCGGCTCCGAAGCCCGCCTCCGTGACCACGATGTCGCCGAGCTTGAGCCCCGCGCGGGTGGCGATGAGCGAGTTGCAGCCGTGGGCGATGTTGGCGAACGGCCCCCCGTGGATGAACGTCGGCGTGCCGCCCAGCGTCTGCACGAGGTTGGGGTGCAGCGCGTCGCGCATGAGGATGGTCATCGCCCTGTGGGCACCGATGTCGCGGCAGCGCACCGGCTCGCGGCTCCGAGTGTAGCCGATGATGATGTTGCCCAGCCGCCGCTCGAGGTCGGTCAGGTCGCGGGCGAGGCAGAAGATTGCCATGACCTCCGAGGCGGCGGTGATCATGAAGCCGTCCTCGCGCGGGATCCCGCCGAAGGGTCCGCCCAGGCCGACGATCACCTTGCGGAGCGCCCGGTCGTTCATGTCGACGGCGCGCCCCCAGGTGATGCGGCGGTGGTCCAGCCCCGTGCTGTTGGGCCGGAAGAGGTGGTTGTCGAGCATCGCCGACAGCAGCGAGTGCGCCGACGTGATCGCGTGGAAGTCGCCGGTGAAGTGGAGGTTGATGTCCTCCATCGGCACGACCTGCGAGTAGCCCCCGCCGGCCGCCCCGCCCTTGATCCCGAACACGGGTCCCAGCGACGCCTCGCGGATGCACAGCACCGGATTACGCTCGCGCAGGTTGAGGGCATCGGCGAGTCCCACCGAAGTGGTCGTCTTGCCTTCGCCGGCGGCGGTCGGGCTGCACCCCGTCACGAGCACCAGCCTGGCGCCGCGGTCCGGCCGCGCCCGCACCACGTCGAGGGGGACCTTGGCCTTGAAGTGGCCGTACTGCAGAATCTCGTCTTCGCCGAGGCCGGCCGTGGCGGCGATCCCGGCGATCGGCTTCATTTCATGGGCTTGTGCGATTTCGATGTCGGAGCGCATGGGTGTCCTGTGTGGGAGCGAGGCTGTGGAAGGGCAGGCGGGAGAAAACGGCCTGCGAAGTCTGACGCTGGACCCGCTCGCCGGGCAAGTCGCGGCGCGGGTGCGAGGGATTTGTGACTTATCGGGAGGGCAAGCCATGTGGGGCGCAATCATTGGTGACATCGTCGGTTCGGTATACGAGTGGGACCGGATCAAGACGAAGGACTTCGAGTTCTTCAGCGAGGAGGGCCACTTCACGGACGACTCCGTCTGCACGGCCGCGGTGGCCGACATTCTGCTGCACGATCTCCCCGAGGCGGCGACGCTGCAGAAGTGGTGTCGCCGGTACCCAGGCGCGTCGTACGGCGGCTGGTTCCGGCAGTGGATATGGCAGGAACCCCCCGCGCCCTACAACAGCTTCGGCAACGGCGCGGCGATGCGCGTCTCACCCGCCGCGCTCCTCAACCGGGACGATCTCGCTGCCGCCCTGGCCGCCTCCGACCGGGTCACCGCGATCACCCACGATCACCCCGAGGGGATGAAGGGGGCGCGGGCCGCCGTCCACGCCATCTGGCTCGCGCTGCATGGCGAGGGCCCCGCCGCCATCCGGGCGACCGTCGAGTCCGAGTACCGCTATGACCTGTCCCGCACGGTCGACGAGATTCGGCCCGGCTACGCCTTCAACGAGACCTGCCAGGAGACCGTTCCCGAGTCGATCACCTGCGCGCTCGAGTCGGCGTCGTTCGAGGACGCGATCCGCAACGCGGTCTCGCTGGGCGGCGATTCCGACACGGTGGCCGCGATCGCGGGCCCGATCGCGGAGGCGCTGCACGGGATCCCGGGGGAGATGAAGGTGACCGCGCGGGAGCGCTACCTGGCGGACGCGCCGAAAATCGTGGCGACGTTGGAGAAGCTGTACGCCAGGACGCCAGGGAGGCGGTTGAGCCAGCCCGGCCACCCGTCAAACACTTAACAATGTAATTTACAGTTTACATAATGTAAATCACACTTTACAATGCGTACCCCGTCTCCTGCGCTGTCGCCACCCCTACCTGCCCCAGCGCCGGCGGCGGCCCCACCGGCTTCAGCGCCACCGGACACGCCTTCAACGCCGCGGTCTGCGTCACCGGGTCGTACCCGCCCCCCGTCAGCACATTCACAGGCACGTCCTCGAAGGCGAACGACGCGAACACCGTCCCCTTCGGCGACTTCGTCGTCGCCCGCACCTTGACGTGCAGGCACCCGCGCGGATTGCTCATCTCGGCCCAGCCGCCGTCCTCCAGCCCCAGGCGCACGATGTCTTCGGGGTGCACCTCCAGCGTCTCCTCGGACAGCAGGTAGTCGATCCCGTCCGAACGCCCGGTCTGCGTCCGCGTGTGGTACTGGGGCAGCCGCCGGCCGGTCGTGAGCCACATCGGATACTCGTCCGAAATGGTCTCCTCGGGGTCGCGGTACTCGAGCATCTTGAAGATCCCGCGCCCGTTCTCGAAGCGCTTCTCGTGCAGCCGGGGCGTCCCGGGGTGGTCGCGCGTCGGCACGGGCCACTGATACTCGCCCCCGTCGATCCGGTCCCAGTCGAGGCCGTTGTAGAGGGGTGAGAGGGCGCAGAGCTCGTTGAAGACCTCCTTGGCGGACCCGAAATCGAAGCCTTGCCAGCCCATGCGCCGAGCGAGTTGCGTGAGGATCCACCAGTCGGGCTTCGCTTCGCCTGGCGGCGGCACCGCCGCGCGCAGCCGCTGGACCCGGCGCTCGGTGTTGGTGCAGACGCCGTCGGTCTCGGCCCAGGCCGTGGCCGGGAACACCACATCGGCCACCTTGGCCGTCTCGGTCATGAAGATGTCGATCACGACCAGGCAGTCGAGGCTCTTCAGCGCGTGCTCGCAGTGGTGGCGGTCCGGGTCGGTGACCAGCGTGTTCTCGCCGTCGATGATCATCGCGTGGATGCCGTCGCCGCACAGGTCCAGCGCCGTGACCTTGGTCATGCCGGTCTCCAGGTCGACCTTGCGCCCATAGGCCCGGTGGAACTTCTCCTGGTGGGCGGGATCGGTGACGGTCTGGAAGCCGGGGTAGTTGTTCGGCAGCGCGCCCGCGTCGCCGGCGCCCTGGATGTTGTTCTGCCCGCGCATGGGGTTCACGCCGGTGCCCTCGCGGCCCAGATTGCCGGTCATGAGCGCCAGGTTGCAGAGGCTCTGCACGTTGTCGACGCCGCAGATGTGCTCGGTGATGCCGACGGTGTAGTAGATGGCGCCCCGGTCGGCCCCGCCGTAGAGCAGCGCCGCCTTCTCGATGTCCTTCGGGTCGCACTCGCAGATCTCGGCCGCCCACTCGGGGGTGTACTGCTTCACGTGCTTGAAGAAATCCTCACCGTGGGCCGTGCGCGCGCCCACGAACTCTTCGTTGACCAGCCCCTCGCGGGCGATCACGTGCGCCATGGCCAACAGCAGCGATACGTCGGACCCCACGCGCAGCGGCAGGTGGACGTCGGCGATCTCCGCCAGCCCGATCCGCCTGGGGTCCGCCACGATCATCTTCGCGCCCCGGGCGAGCGCCCGCTTGAGCCGCGTGGCCGCCACGGGGTGGCACTCGGTCATGTTCGTGCCGATGCAGAAGATCACATCGGGCTTGTCCATGTCCGCGAGCGGGTTCGACATGGCCCCTCTTCCGATTGTTGCCGCCAGACCGGCGACTGTGGGGGCGTGTCAGGCACGGCTGCAATTGTCGATGTGATTCGTCCCCAATCCCGCCCGTATGAAGCGCTGCATCATGTAGGCGGCTTCGTGGGGCGCGCGTCCGGAGGCGATCCCGTAGACGGCGCGGCGGCCGTGGTCCTTCACGACCTTGCGCAGCTTGCCGGCGGCGAAGTCCAGCGCCTCGTCCCACGACGCGGGGCGCAGCTCACCCGATTCGTCATCGCGCACGAACGGGGTGGCGAGGCGGTCGGGGTGGCTCACGAAGTCGAAGGCGAACTGCCCCTTCACGCAGAGCGCGCCCTCGTTGGCGGGGCCGTCCATCGCGGGGAGGATGCCGACGATCTTCTCGCCGCGCGTCATCACGTCGACCGAGCAGCCGACGCCGCAGTAGGGGCAGATCGTGCGCGTTGTTTCCGTTTCGCCGGGCACGTCCCGGTTGGCCAGCGCCTTGAGGTCGCCGAGCGCGCCGGTCGGGCAGGTCTGGATGCACTGGCCGCAGAAGGTGCAGGCCGAGTCCTTGAGGAGGCCGCCGAACTCGGTGGTGATCTGGGTGTGGAAGCCGCGGTTCATGACCGAGATGGCGTAGTCGCCCTCCTGCTCGGCGCAGACCCGCACGCAGCGGTAGCAGGAGATGCAGTTCTCGTAGTCGCGCTTGATGAAGGGGTTGTCGTCGTCGGGGCGACTCGTGCCCGAGAGCGCGCCCTCGAAGCGGCCCGTGCGGGCGTCGTAGCGGTCTAGCAGGTCGGCCATCTCCTGGCTGGCGTAGCCGTGCATGGGGTCGACGTCGGTGTCGCGGTTCTCCGAAGCCACCATCTCCATGAGGATGCGGCGCTGGACCTCGAGGGCCGCCGTGCGGGTGCGGACCTCCATGCCGGGCTGGGCCTCCATGGTGCACGAGGCGACCGGATTGCGCGCGCCCTCCAGCTCGACCACGCAGAGGCGGCAGCCGCCGAAGGGCTCGAGGCGGGGGTCATAGCACAGCGTCGGGATCTCCTTGCGGTGCCGCTCGGCCACCTCGTAGATCGTCTCGCCGCGCGTGAAGGCGACCTTCTCTCCGTCCAGCATCATCGTGAGCCGGGCGCCGTTCGTGGCGGGGGTACCGTTCCTCTTCATCGTGGTCAGCCTTTCCCTGGCGATCCGTGACCGGGGCCACGGCCCGCTACATGCCTGCGAACCCGCTCGGGGAAGTACCGGATCAGGCTCTCCGTCAAAAGTGGGGCCGCCTGGCCCAATCCGCACGCGCTCGTCTTCTTCATGACTTCATTGAGGTCGGTCACTTCGTCGACCCAGGCCTCGACGGTGCGGGGCCCATCACCTTCCAACCGCTCCACCAGCCGCTGGGTTCCGATCCGGCAGGGGAAGCACTTGCCGCACGACTCCTCCGCGAAGAACTCCATCGACTCGCGGGTGACCCGAATCATGTCGCGGGAGTCGTCGAAGACCATGATCCCGCCGGCGCCCAGGAAGCTCCCCTTCGAGCGGATGGACGGCTCGTCCAGGGTGACGTCCAGGTCGGCGCCGGCCAGGAACCCGCCGGACAGCCCGGCCATCGTGACGGCCTGGATGGTGCGCCGGGGCGGGGGACCGCCGGCCCAGTCGTGGAGCAGTTCGGCCAGCGGCAGTCCGATGGGGACCTCGTAGTTGCCGGGACGCGCGATGTCGCCCGAGAGGCTGATGACCTTGGTGCCGGCGTGGTCGCCGTACCCGAGTCCGCGGTACCAGTCCGCGCCGTGGACCACGATCGGGGGCGCGGAGGCCAGCGTCTCGACGTTGTTCACCACGGTGGGCAGGTTCTCGTAGCCGTGCGTGACCGGGAAGGGGGGGCGGTTCCTCGGGAACGGATGTTTGCCCTCGAGCGAGTTCAGCAGCGACGTCTCCTCGCCGCAGATGTAGGCGCCGGCGCCGCGCCGGACCCGCAGGTCGAACACGAAATCGGTGCCCAGGATCCCGTCACCCAGGAGCCCCGCCGCCTCCGCCTCCGCGATCGCCCCCTCCAGGATGTCGCACGTCTCCGGATACTCGTAGCGGAGGTAGATGAAGCCTCGCACCGCGCCGGTCGCGTACGCCGCCAGCGCCATCCCCTCGATCATCGCGTGGGGATCGTGGTCCATCAGCAGCCGGTCCTTGAAGCAGCCGGGCTCCCCCTCGTCCGCATTGCTGACGATCGTCTTCGGCTCGCCCGCGGCGTCCGCCACCGCCCGCCACTTCCGCCCGGTGGGGAAGCCCGCCCCGCCGCGCCCCGCCAGCCCGCTCGCGTCGATCACGTCGATCACCTCGCCCGGCGTCATTGCGGTGACCGCGCGGCCGAGCGCCTCGTAGCCGCCCTCGCTCCGGTACCCGGCCAGAGTCGCCCGGCCCGGATTCCGGATCCCCGCGAAGACGCACTCCTCGACCCCGTCGGGAGCGGGAGGCGGCAGCGGCGACGGCCCGCTCACCAGCGTGCCGGCGGTCCGGCCGGTCAGCACCGTGCCCCCGTGAATCACCGGCACCGGCTGATCGCAGCGACCGGGGCAGGGCATCGGCTGCGGGTCGTGTCCCGCGGCGCGCAGACTTGCCGTGAGCACCTCGGCGCCCCGCATGCTGCAGATGGGACCCGTGCAGATGCGCGGCCGGTCGAGGCCCGCTTCGTCCCGCGAGAAGTGGTGGTAGAAGGTGACCGTGCCGAAGAGGTCGGCGATGGGGATGCGGAGGCCGCTGGACACGGCTCGCAGGGCGGCCTCCGAGAGATGCCCGTCCCGCTCGTGAAAAGCGTGGAGAAGCGGAAGAAGGGGTGCGGGTTCGTCCTTCCACCGCGCCACGAGTTCTGCGTTGGTCGGGACTGGCATCGAGTGGCTGCGTTTGAGGTCGAGTCGGGGGGACAATAGATATAGAGATCGGAAACATTTGGCGAGTCTCGACCGGAGAAAGTCTCGACGGGACGAGGACTCGAGCCGGGGAGTACTGCCGATGGCCGGTGGGACAGGAGGCGACTGATGGCGAACCGCAGGACGACCCGCTCATGACGACCATGTCGCGGCGGCGCGCCGCCCGCGTGCGCGTGGGCCGCATGCGGGCGGCTGGTTCACGACCCGCGGCGACAGCGTGGCGGTGGAGGAGCCGATGGAGGTGCGGCTCGAGGTCCCCGGCGACGGAGGAGCCCGCGAGCACCCCGTTTCGGTGACGATGAGGACCCCGGGCGACGACTTCGAACTCGCGGCGGGGTTCCTCTTCACCGAGGGCGTCGTGACCGACCCGCACGCGCTCGCCGACGTGCGCTACTGCCGCAACGTGGACCCCCAGGAGTACAACGTCGTCACTGCGTCGCTGCGCGATCCCACCGCCTTCGACGCGGCCAGCCTGACGCGCAACTTCTACGTCACCTCGTCGTGCGGCGTGTGCGGCAAGGCGTCGCTGGAGTCGGTCGAGGTGATGGGGTGCCAGGCCGTCCCGGACGGCACCCTGTCCGTCCACGAGTCCGACCTGCGCGCGCTCCCCGGCCGGCTGCGTTCCGCCCAGCAGGTCTTCGACCGCACCGGCGGGATCCACGCGGCGGGGCTGTTCGCTGCCTCTGGCGAGATCACCCTGGTGCGTGAGGACGTCGGGCGCCACAACGCGGTCGACAAGGTCGTCGGAGCACTGGTGCTGGCGGGGGGGCTGCCGGGGTCGGAGACCGGGCTGGTGGTTTCGGGGCGGTCGTCCTTCGAGATCCTGCAGAAGGCCGCGATGGCCGGGTTTCCGATGGTGGTGGCGGTGGGCGCGCCTTCCAGCCTGGCGGTGACTTTCGCCCGGCGCTTCAACATGACGCTTGTGGGATTCGCGAAGCGCGACGGGTACAATGTCTATTCGGGGGGTGAACGGATCGAGGGGATGAAGGGATGACCGAATGAGCCTGGTGGGCGCGATTCTGGCCGGGGGCGGCAGCCGCCGCTTCGGCGCGCCGAAGACTCTCGCGCGGCTGCACGGCAGGCCGCTCTGGCAGGTCGCCGCGGAGCGGCTGGGGGAGGTGTGCGACGATGTGGTGGCCGTCGTGAACCACCCCCGCGTGGCCCAGGAGGTCGAGGTGGAGACCTTCCCCGACCAACGGCCCCTGATGGGTCCCCTGGGCGGGATCGAAGCGGCGATGACCCACGCGCGGCGAGAGGGCCACAAGGCGGTGTTCGTACTGGCGGTCGACATGCCGTGGGTGGAGCGCGACGTGCTCAGGCGACTGGCGGAGGAGTGGCGGGACCACGGCAGGGCGTGCGTGCCCAGGACGGGGCCGCCCTGGGGCTTTCACCCCCTGTGCGCCGTGTATCCGGTCGATTCGACTCTGAAACCACTCAACCGGGCGCTGGCGGCGAGGAGGCTGGAGAGCGGCGCCTTCGTGCGTTCGCTCGACCCGGACGTGGTCGACACCGGGGTCCCGGCCAGCACCTTCCGCAGCGTGAACCGGCCCGGTGACCTGCCCCCGCCGGCGTTCGCCATCATCGGCAACAAGAATTCGGGCAAGACGACCCTCTCCGTCTCCGTCATCGCCGAGTTCGCGGCCCGGGGGCGCCGGGTGATGTCGGTGAAGCACGGTCATCATTTCCGGCTCGATGCGCGCGGCACCGATTCCTGGCGTCACCGCCACGAGGGCCGGGCGGAACGGGTCCTCATGGCCGGCCCCACCGAGTTCGGACTCATCGGCGAATGGGGCCGCGAGGGCGATCCGTCGCTGGATCTGCTGCTGACCCGCCACCTGTCCGAAGCGGAGATCGTGGTGGTGGAAGGCTTCCGGCACGCGGCCGTCCCCAAGGTGGAGATCTACCGCCACAGCTCGCAGCCCGAGCCCATCACACCACCGGAGGAGGCGCACCAGCGGGGCATCCTGGGCGTGGTGACCGACCGGCCCGATCTGCCCTGGAACGTCCCCGTCTTCGACCCGGAGGATCCCGGCGTGGCCGCCCGGGTTGCCGATCTCGCCGAGGGATGGCTCCTGTGACCTCTCCCACCGGCCACCCCGCCCCCGGCCGCCTCACCTCGCTGGACGCCTTCCGCGGCCTCGCGATCGCGGGGATGATCCTCGTCAACAACCCGGGGAGCTGGTCGCACGTCTACGCACCCCTTCGCCACGCGGCCTGGCACGGCGCCACGCCGACCGACCTCGTCTTCCCCTTCTTCCTCTTCGGCATCGGCGTGGCGATGTCCTTTTCCTTCGCGGCACGCGCCGCGCGGGGAGACTCATCGCGCACGTTGTGGGGCCACGTCGCGAAGCGCGCCCTCATCCTCTACGCCCTCGGCCTCTTCATGGCCGCGTATCCCCGCTTCGACTTCGCCACCGTGCGTCTCGTCGGGGTGCTCGCGCGGATCGCCATGGTGTACCTGGTCGCGGGCACGCTGGTCCTGTTCCTCTCGCGGCGGACCGTCTTCGCGGCGATGCTCGCCTTCCTGGCGGTCTACTGGGCCCTGCTGGCCTGGGTGCCCGTCCCCGGTTTCGGCGCCGGCGACCTCTCCCCCGAAGGCAACCTGGGCGCCTACCTCGACCGCATCGTCCTCGGCGTGCACATGTGGAGCGGCGGCGGAGGCGTCTACGACCCCGAGGGGCTGCTGAGCACGCTGCCGGCGGTGTCCAGCACCCTGGCCGGACTCTTCGCGGGCGACTACCTGCGCACGCTGCAACCCGGCGGGACTCCGGACGACCGCGGAACCCCGGACGATCGCGCCGGCCGCACCGCCACCGTCCGACTGCTGCTGCTCGGTGCGGGCCTCGTGCTGGCCGGGCACGCCTGGGACCTCGTCTTCCCCATCAACAAGCCGATCTGGACCAGCTCGTACGTGGCCTACACCACCGGCTGGGCGTTGCTGACCCTCGGCGCCCTGTACTGGGTGATCGACGTTCGCGGCCGCCGCGCGTGGGCCCGTCCCCTGGTCGTGTACGGCGTCAACGCAATCACGGTCTTCGTGGCTTCGGGCCTGGTGGCAAAGACGCTGGTTCTGTGGCGCGTTCCCGGCAGCGGGGGCGAAACCACCTCCGCCTACAACTCCCTGTACGAGACCCTCTTCGCGTCCTGGGCCGGCCCCCTCAACGGCTCATTGGCCTTCGCGGCCGCCACGGTCCTCTTCTGGCTGGGGGTCACCTGGGCCATGTCCGCGCGCCGGATCTTCATCAAGGTCTGACCGTCCCGAAACCGCAAGACGTGGTTGCGGCCAGGCGACGCTATGCCCCGTCGGACCCGGGCTCCGGCGCGTCGTCCTCTCCAGCCGTCAGCGCGGCTCCCCCGCCGGCGCGCAGCCGGGCGTCGAACTCCGACACCTCGACCAGGCGGCTCAGCGACCCCTGCACATCCTCCAGCTGCTGCTCCAGCAACTCGAGTCGCCTCTCGACGATCTGCACGGACTCCTCGGTGCTCCTGCTCTCGATCGCGTTGGAGATCACGGTCACGATCGGCTTGAGCGCGTAGCGGGCCGTGAGGCCGATCACCGGAACCAGCACCACGGACATCCCCATGATGACGGCTGCGAGCCCTACGAGGTCGACGGGTATCACTTCCATGGTGACTCAGCTCCTGTGTGTCTGAAACCGTGCATGGGCCGCGGCCCGTAGTCCTCCCAGACCGACGAAACCACGCCCGCAAAGGATAATGAGAAGATGACGAAGTCGACGACCCTGCGGTTTCCCATGGCCGCGGCACTGGTCCTGTGCGGGGCCGCACCCGGTTCCCTGATCGGTCAGGAGGAATACCGCCTGGCCGGCCCGCGCGTCGCCGTGTACAACCTGGCGGGCGTGGTGGAGGTCGTGCGGGGCGAGGGGTCCGAGGTCGTGGTCGAGGTGGCCCGCGGGGGTGCGGATGCGAGCAGGCTCTCCGTCGCCACCGGACGCATCGGCGGCGCCGAGACGCTACGCGTGATCTATCCGGATGACCGGGTGGTCTACCGCGAGGCCAATCGCTGGTTGAATGCGACCGTGCGCGTGCGAGGCGACGGCACCTTCCTCGGCGGACGCGGTGGCGGGGACAGGGTCCGGATCTCGGGCCGGGGGAGCGGGCTGGAGGCGCACGCGGATCTGACCGTGCGCGTTCCGCGCGGGGTCGAGATCGCGGTTCACCTTGCGGTGGGAGACGCCCGCGCCAGCGATCTGGCGGCCGATCTGTCCTTCAACACCGCCTCCGCGAGCATCGGCGTTACGGGCGTGGAGGGTGACGTCAGCCTCGATACCGGCTCCGGATCCCTGCGGATCTCGAATGTGAACGGCGATGTCTTCGCCGACACCGGCTCGGGCGCGATCGACCTGGAGGGCATCTCGGGCTCCGCCGTCATCGCCGACACGGGTTCAGGGAGCATCTCCCTCGAAGATGTCTCGGCGTCCCGCGTGACCGTCGACACCAGTTCCGGCCGCATTGCCGGCCGGGCCCTGTCCGCCGAGGAGGTGGTGCTGGACACGGGGTCCGGCGGAATCGACGTGCAGGGCGTCGCCGCCGCCCGGATCAGCTGCAATACCGGCAGCGGCGCGGTGCGGCTGGGGCTGGCGGCCGACGTGGACCGCCTGATCGTGGAATCGGGGTCGGGCGCCGTGGCGGTGACGGTCCCCGCCGGCTTCGGCGCCGCGCTGGAACTCGATTCCGGCAGCGGACGCGTGTCCGTCGATGTTCCCCAGACCCGCACCGCGGAGGCGAAACGGCGCTACTTCCGCGGCACCGTCGGCGACGGCGCAGGCAGAGTCCTGATCGAGACCGGGTCGGGCGGGATCAGCATCCGACCCAGCTGACAGTGCGTCGTCAGTTCTGCCGCGCGACCGGAATCTCGACCCGATAGCTCTCCCAGGTCAGGACCAGGGTGGCCGCGTCGGCTGAAGCGTTCTCGAAGGCCATCGTCATCGTCTCGACGTGGTCGTTGGCCATCGCGGGGGCCATTCCCGAGCCGACATCGTTGCCCTGCACCTCGTCAGTGATGGGGATTCCCCACCGCTCGACCACGGAGTTGAGGTGGATCCCCCAGGAATCCTCCCCCGGAACCGTGTACAGCGAGTAGGAGCCGGCGGGCACCGCGGCTCCGGCCACCGTCGCCGCGAAGGGCAGGTGAATCGAGGTCGCCTCGTTTGCGCCCGTGCGCCAGGGCTGGCCGAACGGGTGGAATTCGTCGCTGCCCACGAGCATCCGTCCCCTGGCCGAGGGGGCGCCGTAGCATACCTTCACCATGTCGCCGCCCATCGCGACGACGGCGGAATCGAGGGGGCTGGGGCGGTCCGACGCATCGCCGCGGGCAACCCAGCAGTTCTGCGCCTGCAGGGTTGCGGGGCCAAGGGAAAGTGCGGCGCCAAGGGCGACCAGTGCGAGTAATGCTCTCTTCATGTCTTCGTCTTCCTTCCGGTGGTTTGCCGACCGAGCCGCCGTGGCCCGGCCGAAGGTGGAACCGGAATCTGCAAGCGCGGAGCCGGTGCGTCCAGACTCGAACCGGACCGCATGGCCGGGACCGCCGCGGCCCGCGGCTCCACCGGCAACCCGCAGCCCCGAAATCGTCCCGCGAGGAACAGGGGATCTTTTCGGCGCGGGCGTGGTATCAAGTCGTCATGGAACCCGTCCGGGTATCAGGGCGGCTGTGACCCTCCTCATGTTCCTTGACCTTGCACAAAAGGCAGGCATACATTACTCAATCTTCCGCCGAGTTTTGGGCGGAGCCTGGCGCCGCCGTGCCGATCCCTGGCAGATCCGTCCGGGGTTGGCCCTGCGGCTGTTGGTTTATAGCATGACAGTAGGACCCTGTCCCCAGCTGAACGGAGAAAGACAGACATGAGGAGTTGGCTACGGATCGCGACAATGGGCGCGGGCGTGCTCGCAGTGCTGTGCAGTCCCCTCCTGGCGGAGCGCGCGAGCGCGCAGGTCGAGGACCGCCGAAGGGTCCTGGTGACGAACCTCCAGCCCATCAACGATGCCGACAAGGACTTCGGAAGAGACCTGGCCGAGGAGCTTCGGGACCTGATCAACCAGGTGCCCGGGTTCCAGCCGGTGGACGAGGACGAGGTCAAGGATGCAGCCGATGACTACGACATCGAATACGACGAACTGAACTGCATTCAGGCGTTGCAGCTGGCCAACATCGTGCGCGCGTCGCTCGTCTTCTGCGGAGCCGTGACCGAGAACGAGGACGAACGCACGTTCTCGCTCAGCGGGATCCAGTTCGCGGCTCCCGGCGGTGTCTCCTTCGCGATCGAGGACAAGACCTGGGGCAGGGACGACGCCGAGCTGGCGGCCCAGGAAATCGCGGGGTCCTTCGACGACTACGTAACCCAGTCGCGTCACGCGACGTTCTGCGGCGAGGACTTCGAGTCGCAGAACTGGGAAGGCGCCATGTCGAACTGCACCCGGGCCCTGGAGATGAACCCCGGTGACACGCAGGTGCGGTTCGTCTACGCCAACGTCCTCCACGGGATGGAGCAGCTGGACGAGGCGTATGCCGAAACGCTGCGCGTAATGGAGGAGGACCCTCTCCACGAGCCGGCGCTCCAGCTCGCCGGCTACCTGGCGGCGCAGCTCGGAGACGACGATGCGGCCCGGCAGCACTACTCGAACTACCTGCAGCTCAACCCGGGGAATGCCCAGGTGCGGATGCGGGTCGCATACGATCTGGCCACGGCGGGAGACCCCGAGGGGGCCATGCTGCTGATCGAGGGGGGGCTGGAGCTGGAACCCGACAACGTCGACCTCCTCCTTCAGCACGCCGGCTTCGCGACCGGAGCGGCTCAGGAACTGGTCGCGGCCGCGGAGCCGGGCGCGCCCCTGTCGGTCGAGGCGGCCGGGTTCTACCAGAAGGCCCAGACATCCTACCGGGCCGCCTACGAGGTGCGCGGAGTGGAGATGGAGGTGCCCCGCCTGCGGCAGATGATTGCGACGTACAGCGAACTCGACCAGATCCAGGAGGCGGTCGAGATCACCGAGCGGATTCTGGAAACGCACGCCGAGGAAGCCCAGTTCTGGTCCGACTACGCCAATGTGCTCCGGAAGGCCGACCGCGTCGACGAGGCGATCAATGCACTGGATGAAGCCGTCGCGCGCGACCCGGACATGGCGAACGTCCAGGTCCGCCAGGGAACCTGGCTGGTCGAGCTGGGCCGCGAGGAGGAGGCGCTCCCCTACCTCGAAGGGGCCGTCGAGAACGGCGAGCGGACCGCGGACGAGGCGGCCCTGATCCTGTTCGCGCAGGGTGTCAACAACGGGATCAACGCCGAACCGCCCGACCTCGCCTATGGCCTGCGGCTCATTCTGCTGGCCAAGACCTTCGAAGCGGAGCTCTCGGAGGGTCAGGCCGGCCAGATCGACTTCTGGCATGCCTACGCGCTCTACCAGCAGGCGACCGAGGAGGAGACGCCGCAGACGCTGCAGACTGCGCAGCGGACCCTTCCCAAGTTCCAGCAGGCCGCGCGGCTCTTCGCTCTTCCGCGGGTCGCGGAGTATGCGCAATCGAGCGGCATCGGGTTGCAGCAGTTCCGCGATGCCACCCAGCAGTACATCGAGATCCAGGAGGCGATAATTCAACGCGGTCGCTGACCCGACACTGTACAATTTGGTCGCCCCAGAGGGGCGTCGCGGGGCATGTGAACCCGCGACGCCCCTCTCTCTTTTTGCCTGAAATGCTTGCGGGGGGGATGTTCGTGTATTAATGTGGGATGCCGTGGGATAAAATGGGATGAAACGCCATGCACGGTTTCCTTGGACGACACGAGTACCAGATCGACGAGAAGGGCAGGGTCAGTTTTCCCTCTCCCTTCCGCCGGGTTGTATCCGGAGGCCCGCTTGTCCTGCTCCAGTGGCAGAGCAGCCATCTGGACCTGTTCCCGAGCGAGACATGGGCCGAGATCCAGAAGAACCTGCTTGCGCACCGGAGGGCGCAGAGGGACGGCGGCGCCTACCTGAGGCGCATCACTGCCAGTGCGGTGGAGGTCGAGCCCGACGCGCACGGGCGCATCCGCATTCCCCCATGGCTGCGCGGGCGGATCGGGCTCGACGACACGGTTCTCTTCATCGGCGCGCTGGACAGGATCGAACTGTGGAATCCCTCCAGCTTCGACGAGCAGCTTGCTCAGGATGTGGACGATGACGGGTTCGCGGCGCAAATCTTCGGATGACGGGGCAGACGATGCGCGCGCTCCCGAATACCACCGCCCCGTCCTGGTGGACGAAGTCATGCGGTACCTGATCGGTGGCGGCGGCCTCTACCTCGACGGAACGGTGGGCGGGGGAGGTCATGCGCTTGCGCTGCTCGAGCGCTGTCCCGGGTGCCGCCTGGTGGCCTTCGACCGCGACCCGGAGGCGCTCGTCGCCGCGCGTTCCCGGCTGGCGGCCTTTGGCGACCGGGTCCGTCTCGTGCGGGGATCGTTCAGGGACGTGGCGAAGGACCCTCGGCTTCGAGTCGAGGGCCTGGCGGGGGCGCTCCTCGATCTGGGCGTGAGTTCCCGGCAACTCGACAGCGATCGCCGCGGCTTCACCTTCCGCCGCGGCGCCGCGCTCGACATGCGCCTGGATCCCGCGGGCACGCCCACCGCTGCCGCCTTCCTCGCGACGGCGACCCGCGCCGAACTGGCGGACGCGCTGCGCGCGGGACAGGCCCCGCGGCCGGGCGCGCTTGCGGCGAGAATCGTCCAGCGCCGGGCGCGCAGCCTCCCGCGCACCAGCGACGACCTGGTGGCCATCCTCGAATTGGTGCTGTCCCGCCGGGCGGCGCACGCGGAGAAGGCCCGCCTCTTCCAGGCCCTGCGGATTCGGGTCAACGACGAAATCGAGGCTCTTAAGGGGGCGCTTCCGGCGATCCGCGACCTGCTGAACCCGGACGCCGTGCTGGTTGTGATCTCCTACCACTCGATCGAGGACGGGGTGGTCAAGCGGGCATTCCGCGAGTGGAGCGATCCGTCCCACGGACTGCCGCCGCGGCTGCCCGTGCGCGCCGCGGAGCTGACTCCGGCGGGGTCGGTGCTGACGCGCAAGCCGGTCACCGCGGCGAGGGAGGAGATCGAGGCCAATCCCAGGGCCCGTCCGGCGCGGTTGAGGGCGTGGAGGAAAGCGGCATGAAGAACGGCCGGGTGCCTCCGAGAGCGATCTTCGCGCTGGCGATTCTGCTCGCGTCGCTCACCGTCGTGGCGTGGCGGCAGTCGACCACCCGGGAGACGATGGCGGAGCTGGAAGCGGTCGAGCGGGAGCTTGCCCTCGCCGCCGATGAACGGGAGGAGCTGGCGCGCGAACTGGCCGGGCTCGAAAGCCGGCCCCGGATCGGAGCCGAGGCGGCCAGGCGGCTCGGCATGCGTGCACCGAGCGAGCACGAGGTGGTGATCACCTCGGGAGGTTCACGGTGAACCGCCGCGCGAAGGGCGGGGACGCAACGGGGAGGGTCCACCTGCGGCGAAGGCTCCTCCTCGTGACCTGGCTCGTCCTGGCCGGGATCATGATCGGCCGCTCGATCGAGGTGCAGGTGGTCGAGGGTGAAGCGTGGGCCCGGGACGCCCTCAGGCAGCATCGGATGACTCGCGCCGTGCCGGCGCCGCGGGGGCGAATCCTCGACCGCAACGGCGGCGAGCTCGCGGTGAGTCACTGGAGGGCCAGGGTCGGAATCGCGCCCGGGGAGATCGTCGACCGCGACGAGGTGGTGCGGGCGCTGACGGCCAGCCTGGGGGTTCCGGGAAGGACGGCGCGCCGTGTGTCCGGCCAGTCACGGTCGTGGCACGTGGTCCCGGGACGGTACTCCATGACGCAGGTGGCGGCGCTGCGGGGGCTGCGCGGTGTGCATATCGAGGGCGAGCTGCGGCGGCTTTATCCTCGGGAAGGGCTGGCCCGCGGATTGCTGGGGGTGGTGCTGGACGGAGTCGGCAGGGAGGGAATCGAGCAATCCATGGATTCGGTTTTGGCGGGCCAGTCGGGCCGGGAGGTCGTCGCGCGCGACAATCGCGGCCGCGAGATACCGGGGCAGGTCGTCACGGTGGAGCCTCCGGTGGCCGGACGCGACGTGGTTCTGACCATCGACCAGGACCTTCAGGCGATTGCCGAGGAAATGCTCGCCGGCGCGCTGGAGTCCACCGGAGCGAGGGGGGGCGAGCTCGTCATCACCGATCCCCGCACCGGAGAGATCTTCGCGCTTACGTCGGTCTTGAACGGGTCGTCCGCTTCCCTGTCGGCGGTGAACACCACCTATGAGCCCGGTTCCACCATCAAACCGTTCACGACCGCCGCGCTTCTGCGCCACGGAGCGGCGGAGCTCGGTGATTCGGTGGACACGGGGGACGGCACCTGGACGGTGAACGGCCGCAGGATCACCGACGTGCAGAGCAGCGGGTGGATGACGCTGCACGACGTCATTCTGGAGTCGTCCAACGTCGGGATCGCCAAGTTCTCCACCCGCCTGTCGAGCGCGCAGCAGTACACGACGCTCAGGGACTTCGGGTTCGGCACCCGGACGGGGATTCCCCTTCCGGGCGAGGCGGGCGGCGTCCTGCGCAGGCCGGAGATGTGGTCGGGTCAGTCGGCTCATTCCCTGTCCTTCGGATACGAACTGTCGGTGACGTCGCTGCAGATGGCGATGGCCTTCGGTGCACTGGCCAACGGCGGGCTGCTCATGGAGCCGCGGCTGATCAGGGAGGTGCGAAACGAGGCCGGTCGACCGGTACGCTTCGGGAGGCCGCGGGCCATTCGTCGCGCGATTCCCGAACGAGTCACCGAAGCCCTGACCGAAGTGCTGGTGGATGTCGTCGACAACGGGACCGGGACCCTTGCGCGGATGTCGGTCTTCCCGGTGGCGGGAAAAAGCGGGACCGCGCGGGCCACCGGGAGCGACGGGCGATACGAGCAGGGCGCGTACTACGCCTCCTTCGGCGCCTACTTCCCGGCGGACGACCCGCAGTTGCTGCTCTTCGTCAAGCTGGACCGGCCGGACGGCGCCTACTACGGGGGCGCCACGGCGGCGCCGGTCACCCGCGCGACGCTCGAGAGCATGCTCTCCGCACGCCAGTCGCCGCTGGACCGCGCCGCGCTCGCTCGCTCGCAGCGGCGCCCGCCCCATCCTCCGTCGTCCGAGCCGCTCGTCCGCTTTGCGTCGGTGACGGACCAGCCCGCACCCGTGGAACGGAGCACGGCTTCCGTGTGGCCCGACCGCGATGAGCCGTCCGACATTCGTGACCGGAGGATGACCGTGCCCGACCTGGAAGGGGCGCCGCTGCGGGTCGCCCTGCGCAGGCTCCACAAGATGGGGTTGAGGATTCGCCTCGAGGGGGGCGGGACGGTCGAGGCAACGGAGCCGCGCGGCGGCACGGCGATCTCTTCCGGAGACACGATCCGCGTGGTGGGGCGGGGGAGGTGAAGGTGAGCATGTCCCGGGTGGTGGCCGCACTGGAGGGAGCGGGGGTCGGCGTACGGGAGATCGTGGCCGGCGAAGGAACGCTCGAGCGGATCGAGGTCGGCGGCGTCCAACAGGATTCGCGCGTGGTCGGGCCGGGGGATCTCTTCGTGGCCTGGTCGGGGTCGGCGCACGATGCGCATGACTACCTCCCGGCGGCGGCGGCAGCGGGGGCCGCGGCGGCGATCGTGGAGCGCCCGGTGGCGGGAGAGGGAATCCCGCAGGTTCAGGTCGACAACGCACGCCTGGCTGCCGCGGTGGCCTCGGGCTTCGTGGCGGGGTCGCCATGGAAGGCGCTGCGCACAGTCGGCGTGACGGGGACGAACGGCAAGACGACGACCTCTTTGCTGCTGCGCGGCCTGCTCGACGGGGACGCTCCGGCCGCCGCGGTGGGCACGCTCGGCGTCGTCGGGCCCGGCGGCCGGGTGGTGGAAGGGACGGAGGGACTCACCACGCCGGGACCCGTCCAGATCGCCGAGAGGCTCGCGGCCCTCGCGCGTGACGGCGTCCGCAGCGTCGTGCTCGAGACCTCGTCCCACGCACTCGACCAGTTCCGTCTCGACGGCGTGCGGTTCGACGCGATGGCATTCACCAACCTGACGCGCGACCACCTGGACTATCACGGCACCTTCGCGGGCTATCTCGCGGCCAAGGCGCGCCTGCTGGAGCTGGGCAAGGAGGGAGCCACCGCGGTCATCAACGCCGACGATCCAGCCTGGAGCGAACTTCGCCCGCCTGGCCCGGTGCTGGCCTACGGCCTGGTCCCGACCGCCGACGTCAGGGCGGAGGGGCTCACGCTCTCGGCCGGGGGCTCGCGGTTCGAGCTGGTCGCCGGGGGCAGGAGGGCGCCGGTCCAGCTGCCGCTGCCGGGAGGCTTCAACATCTCGAACGCGCTCTGCGCCGCGGCCTGCGCGCTCGCCCTGGGACGCCCGCTTGAAGCCATCGCGGCCGGGCTCGGAGATGCGTCCCCGGTCGCCGGGCGACTCGAGCGAATCGTGCAGGGGGCGTTCGACGTGTTCGTGGACTTCGCCCATACGCCGGACGCGCTGGAGCAGATTCTCAAGACCATGAAGCCGCTGGCGGCGGGGCGGCTCATCGTGGTCTTCGGCGCCGGGGGAGACCGCGACGCGACCAAGCGGCCCGAGATGGGAGCGGCGGTCGCGCGGCATGCCGACATCGCGATCGTCACCTCCGACAATCCGCGCACCGAGGAGCCCGGCGCGATCGTGGCCCAGGTCGCGGCCGGCGTGCGCGGATGCGACTCGCTCGAGATCGTGGACCGGCGGGAAGCGATTCACGCCGCCCTGGACATGGCCCAGCCCGGTGACGCCGTCATCCTGGCCGGCAAGGGGCACGAAGCCTGTCAGATCATGGGCACGACAAGGCTCCCCTTCGACGAACGGCGCATCGTGCTGGGCCATCTGGCGGCGGGGGGGTCCTCATGAGCGGAGCCCCCTTCCGCTGGAGCGCCGCCGAAGTCCGGCGGGCGTTGCGCCTGCGCGCGGGCGGCGCCGGGGCGCGCTGCCGGGCCATATCCACCGATACTCGCACGTTGCGCCCGGGCGATGTCTTCGTGGCGATCGCGGGCGAGCGCTTCGATGGTCACGACTTCATTCCCCAGGCCATCGCGGGTGGATGCGCGGCGGTCGTCTCGGAGCGGGATCCGGGCGACTGTCCCGTCGACGTGTACCTGGTCCCCGACACGCTGAAGGCGCTGGGGGACCTGGCGCTCCACCGGCGCCTCCAGGCCGACCTGCCCGTCGTCGGGATCACGGGCTCCTCGGGGAAGACCACGGTGAAGGATCTCGTGACGGGGGCGCTCGCGGCCACCCTGGCCCCGCACGGCACCGCCGCCAACGAGAACAACCGCGTGGGCACGCCGCTCACCATCCTGTCGATGCCGGACGATGCCTCGGCCCTGGTCCTGGAGCTCGGCACCAACGAGCCCGGCGAGATCGCCGAACTCACCCGGATCGCACGGCCCACCGCAGCTGTGGTGACCACCGTCTCCGAGACGCACGTCGAGCGCCTCGGCGACCTGGGCGGGGTGCTTGCCGAGAAGCTGGACCTGCTTCGCGGCGCTCCCGCAGCGGCGCGCGCGGTCGTGGGCGACGAACCGCCCGAGCTGGCGGAGGCGGCCCGCACGGTGCATCCGGATGTCGCGGTGAGCGGATGGTCGGAGCGTGCCGACCCCGAACTGCGCCCGCGGAATGTGCAGCTGCGGCGCGACGGC
The DNA here is from genome assembly GCA_965211645.1 of Longimicrobiales bacterium. GTDB lineage: Bacteria > Gemmatimonadota > Gemmatimonadetes > Longimicrobiales > Gaopeijiaceae > Bin94. The sequence continues at coordinate 4,056,698 of OZ242947.1, forward strand.
ACCTACGCGTTTTCCTGCATGGGCGCGCGCGTATCGCTTCGGCTTCCCGGCGCGCACAACGTCTACAATGCGCTCCTGGCGCTGGCGGTGGCCCGCTTCCTGGATGTCGAGCCGGCGAGCGCGGCCGCGGGTGTCTCGGCGGTCGAGCCGGCGGCGATGCGGAGCGAAGTGCGCCGCCTGCGCGAGCTCACCCTGCTGGTCGACTGCTACAACGCCAACGCGGCCGGCGTCGAGGCAGCGGTAAGGACGCTGGAGGACATGGCGGCCCCGGGACGCCGCATCGCCGTGCTCGGGACGATGCTCGAGCTGGGGGAACGCTCGGCGGCAATCCACTGCGAGACCCTGAAGCGCGTGCTTCGTGCCGGCATCGACCGGTACATCGTGACCGGAGCGTTCGCGCGCGCGGCCCGTTGCTACCAGGACGATCGCATCCATCCCGTCGAGGGCGTCGATGAGCTCGCCCGGAGCCTGCCGTCGCTGGCGCGCCCCGGTGACACGCTGCTGCTGAAGGCATCTCGCGGGGTTCGTCTGGAGCGTGCGATTCCGGCGCTGGAGTCCCGCTACGGAGGCAGGGGGGCCTGATGCTCTACCACCTCCTGCCGCGCCTGGAAGACCTCCACATCGTCTTCAACCTCTTCAACTACCTGACGGTGCGCTCGGCCGGAGCCATGGCGACCGGGCTCGTCGTCACCCTGCTCCTGGGCGGCCGCGTCATCGCCTGGCTCAAGAGGAACCGGATCGTCGACGTTCCCCGGAACCAGCTCGACGAGAAGGAAGCCAACGGCCACAAGGCGAACATGGGCGGCGTTCTCATCGTGGGCGTGGTGACGCTCACCACTCTGCTGTGGGCCGAGCTGACCAACGCCTACACGGTCATCGCGCTCGTGGTCATGATCTGGATGGGCGCGCTCGGCTTCCTCGACGACTATCTCAAGGTCGTGCGCGGCTCCCCGCGGGGTCTGGTCCAGCGCTACAAGTGGGCGGGATCGATCATCCTGGGACTGGCACTTGGTGCGTACCTGGCATTCTGGGGCCCGGATTCGCCGGTCGGGCCGACGACCACCAACCTTCCGCTCTTCGACGAGTGGCAGCTGTGGATCTCCCCGCCCGCCTACCTGCTCTGGGTGACCCTGGTTCTCAACGCCTCCACGCACGCCGTCAACATGACCGACGGACTGGATGGACTGGCTCCGGGGCTCGTCGCGATCGCGGTCGCGACCTTCGGCGTCTTCGCCTACGTGATCGGGCGGGTCGACACCTCGGCCTACCTCGGGCTGCTGTACCTGCCGGGCGCCGGCGAACTCGCGGTTTTCGCCGCCGCGATCACCGGCACCGTGCTGGGATTCCTCTGGTTCAACGCCCAGCCCGCGCGGGTGATCATGGGCGACACGGGTTCGCTGGGTCTGGGCGGCGCGATCGGCGCGATCGCGGTGCTGCTCAAGGCCGAGCTGCTGCTGGTGGCGGTGGGGGGCGTGTTCGTCGCCGAGGCGGCGTCGGTGATCATCCAGACGCGGTACTTCAAGTACACGAAATGGCGCTACGGCGAGGGCCGGCGCGTCTTCAGGTGCGCTCCGGTGCACCACCACTTCCAGATGATGGGGTGGAAGAACGAGCAGGTCGTAGTCCGGTTCTGGATCCTCGGAATCCTCTGCGCAATGGTCGGCTTCGCCACCCTCAAGCTGCGCTGAACTCGCTGAAGACGTGAGGGAGAAACATGAAAAGGTTGCTGTCATCGGGCTTGGAGCGAGCGGAGATGCCGCGGCGCGACTCGCCCTGGCGAAAGGAGCGGATGTCCATGTCACGGATGCGATCAGTGACGACGCAACTGCAGCCCGTGGTGCAGTGCTCCGCGGTCTCGGAGCCGACGTTCGGCTGGGAGGACACTCCGTGGAGGAGGTCGCGCAGGCCGACACGATCGTCGTCAGCCCCGGAATTCCCCCGTCCGCAGGGGTGCTCGCTGCCCTACGTGCTCGGGGCGTCGGTTGGATATCGGAGCCTGAGTTCGCCAGCCGGTTCATCGCGAGTCCACTGACGATCGTGACCGGGACGAACGGGAAGACGACCACGGCGGCGCTCTGCGCGCACCTGCTCTGCGCGGGGGGCGTGGACGCGGCGCTGGGCGGCAACATCGGCGGGGGGCTCGGTCCGCCGGCCTCGACGCTCGCCCTCGCCGACCCGGCCCCGGAGCGGATCGTCCTGGAGATGTCCTCGTTCCAGCTGGCGGACATCCGCGACCTGACCCCCGATGTGGGGGTGATGACCAACCTCGGTGTCGATCACATGGACCGCTACGCCTCGGTGGCCGATTATCACCGCGACAAGCGGCGACTCTTCGAGGCCGGCGGCGAGCGGACGACCTGGGTGCTGAACGGCGACGACCCCGCGGTGCTCGCGATGGCGGCCGGATTTCCGGGCAGCCACCTGCACTTCTCGCTGCGGGGTCCCGCGATCCCGGGCGCCTGGCTCGATGGCGACGCGCTGGTGCTCGACCTCGGCGGCCACCCCCGCGAGGTCGCCCGCGCGGCCGACCTGGCCCTCCTTGGCCGCCACAACCTGGCGAACGCCCTGGCCGCACTGCTCGCCGCGGCCTCGTCCGTGGGTTCGCACCCCGCCTGGGATGCGGGTGCGGCTGCCGCCGCGCTCGGGTCCTTTCCCCCGCTCCCCCACCGCCTCGAGCCGGTCGGGACGGCGGGCGGCGTCCGCTGGGTCAACGACTCCAAGGCGACCAACGTGGCCGCGGCGGAGAGCGCGCTGCGCAGCCTCGACGGGCCCCTCGTCCTCCTCCTGGGCGGGACCGACAAGGAGGAGGACTTTCGCGGCCTCCTCCCCGCGATGCACGGCAAGATGCGGGCCGTGGTGGCCTACGGCGCCGCGGGGGGCAGGGCCGAGCGGGAGTTGACCGCCCCCGCGGCAGGCGGCGTCCCGGTGAAGCGCGTGGACGGACCCTTCGAGGAGGTCGTCGCCGCGGCCCGTGGGCTGGCCCGGCCTGGAGACACCGTGCTGCTGGCGCCCGCGTGCTCCAGCTTCGACATGTTCGAGAACTACCAGCACCGCGGCGACGCCTTCCGGGCCCTGGCCGGAGCGGCGCCATGATCACCACCCTGCGGCCCCGGCGGCGACTGCGGCGCGGAGCGTGGGCCTTCGACGTCGCCGCCCGCGCGCCGCGATCCCTCCCGGAGACCGGGCTGGGCAGAGGCTGGGAGGCGCCTCTGATCATCGGACTCACGATCACGCTGATTCTCTTCGGCCTCGTCACCCTGCACAGCGCCAGCTCGGTGATGGCCCAGCGGGGCGATCTGCCGCACTACTACTACGTGGCCCGCCAGGGTGTGGGCGTGCTCATCGGACTCGGCGCAATGTTCGCGTGCGCCCGCATCCCCACCGAGTGGTGGAGCCGCGCGGCCCACTGGATCCTGCTGGCGGCCGTGCTGCTCCTGGTGGTCGTCATCCTTCCCTTCACGGAATCGATCGCGCCGACGATCAACGGCGCCCGCAGATGGCTTCGCGCAGGGGTCACCATTCAGCCCTCGGACCTCGCCAAGGTCGCGATCGTCATCTGGACCGCCGCCCTCGCCGTGCGCAAGCGGGAGCACTTCAGGAGCCTGGGCAGGGGGCTCGCCCCCTTCCTGGTGGCCTGGTCGGTGGTCCTGTTGCTGATCGCGCTGGAACCCGATCTCTCGACGGCGTTGCTGGTCGCCGCGCTCGGGGTCATCATCGTCTTCGTGGCCGGAGCGCGAATCCTGCATTTCGTCTTTCTGGGCCTGCTGGCGGCGCCCTTCATCGCTCCCGCCGCGACCACCGGATACCGCCGCGCGCGCTGGGATTCCCTGCTGCTGAATCCGGGCGGGCCGTCGGACGGCTCCGCCTACCAGAGCTACCAGAGCCTGGTCGGCATCGGCTCGGGCGGCGTGACCGGCGTCGGGTTCGGGGAGGGGCAGCAGAAGTTCGGCTTTCTCCCCGAGGCCCACAACGACTTCATCTTCGCGATGATCGGGGAGGAGTGGGGACTCGTGGGCACCCTGGCGGTGATCGTGTGCTACCTGGCGCTGATCGTCATCGGATTCCGGGTGGCGCGGCGCGCCAGGAACCTGTTCGGCGAACTGCTTGCCGTGGGGATCGCGTCGCTGATCGGACTGCAGGCATTCCTGCACATCGGGGTGGCCCTCGGCGTCTTTCCGGCGACAGGGCTCTCGCTGCCCTTCATCTCCTTCGGACGCACCAACATGGTCACGATGATGGGGGCGGTGGGCATCTTGCTGGCGGTTGCGCGCGAGACGCCCGAGGGCCGCAGCGGGCGCGTCGCCCCGGTGGGAGGGTGATGTGGTGATCGTCTTCTCCGGCGGCGGAACCGCGGGGCACTTCCACCCTGCCTGCAACATCGCGGAAGCACTCCGGGACCTTCTTCCCGGAGCGGTGCCGTATTTCGTCGGGACCGAAGGACGGATCGAGGCGCGCGAGCTCCCCGGACTCGGCTACGATTACAGGCTGCTCCCGGTGGCCGGGCTGAGGCATCCGCTCTGTCCGGGCCGCGTGCTCGCGGCGGCGGCCGCCAACCTCCGGGCGCTGTGGCTGCTGATGCTCGCGGTCTGCAGGCTGGTGCCGGACTTCCGCAGGCGGCGCGCGCGGGCCGTGGTGCTGACCGGCGGCTATGTGTGCGCCCCCGCCGGCATCGCCGCACGCCTGCTCGGATTGCCGGTCGTGCTCCAGGAGCAGAACACCCACCCGGGCAAGACCACGCGCCTGATCGCCCGCTGGGCCCGGCAGATCCACCTCGCGTACCCGGAGGCGCGGACGGCGCTGCCCCGTCGCGCCCGGACGAGGGCCCGCGACACCGGCAACCCGATCCGTCCGCTGCCGCCGGTTGCCGCCCGCGACCGCACTGCGGCCCGCCGGGCCCTGGGCCTGCCCGAGACCGGTTCCGTCGTCCTCATCGTCGGAGGAAGCCAGGGCGCCCGCAAGACGAATGAGGCATCGATCGAAATATTGCAAGACGATATGCCGATCGATGGCGAGTTCGTCTTGTGGATCACGGGACCGGCGCACTACGAGGCTGCCTGCGCGGTACTGGGCGACATCCCGCGGGAACGGTTCGCGGTGGCGCCGTACCTCGAGCCGGCCAGGATGTACCAGGCGCTGGCCGCGGCCGACCTCGTGGTGTCGCGCGCCGGGGCGATGGCCACCTCCGAGTTCCTCGCGTGGGGCCTTCCGGCGATCCTGGTGCCGCTGCCGACCGCGGCGGGCGACCACCAGACGGCCAACGCGCGGGCCCTTGAAGCCGCCGGCGCGGCGGTGCACCTGCCGGAGCGCGACGGGGACGGGCGCGAGCTCACGGGCAGAAAGCTGTGGGCCGAGGTAACGAGGCTTCTCCGCGCCCCGGAGACCCTCGCCGGGATGTCGAGCGCGGCCACACGGCGCGCCCGCCCCGGCGCGGCCCGCGAAGTCGCCGCGGCGGTCGCGGAGCTGGTATCGTGAGCGCCGCCCCCGGCCTGCGCGCCCTGGCCCGGAGGGGCCCGATCCACTTCATGGGGGTCGGCGGCGCCGGAATGGCCCCCCTCGCGGAGATGGTGCAGCGCAGCGGAGCAGCGGTGAGCGGCTGCGATCTGGTGGAGAGCCGGGCGGCCGCGGCGCTCGCGCGCCTGGGAATGCGCTTCGACCTGGGACACGATCCCTCCCACGTCGAGGGAGTGGCCGCGGTGGTCGTCACCTCGGCGGTGCCGCCGGACCACCCCGAACTGGCCGCCGCGCAGGCCGGGGGAGTGCCGATCCTGAAGCGGGCGGAGGCACTGGGCCAATGGGTCAACGACGGCCGCGTCGCCGGGATCGCCGGCACTCACGGCAAGACCACGACCACTGCGATGGCCACGCAGATCCTGGAGGAGGCGGGCATCGACCCGACGGGCGTCGTGGGCGGCGAGGTGTCCGCCTGGGGCGGCAACCTGCGCCCGGGCGACTCCGATGTCTTCGTCGTGGAAGCCGACGAATTCGACCGCTCCTTCCTGACGTTGCGGCCCGATGTGGCCGTCGTGACCAACCTGGAGGCCGACCACCTCGACATCTACGGGGACCTGCGCGGCGTCCGCGCCTCCTTTGCGAGTTTCGTCGACCGGCTGGCTCCCGATGGCACCCTGTGGGTCTGCGGCGACGACCCCGGCGCGGCCCGCGCCGGGGTGCTGTGCGGCGGCCGGACCCGCAGTTACGGCCTCGCCCCCGGCGCCCGGCTGCGGGCCGTCTCGGTGCGCGTGCACGGTGCGTCCAGCTCCTTCGCGATCATCGAGGACGGCGCCCACGCCGGCGACTTCACCGTGGCGGCCCCCGGCGTCCACAACGTCCGCAACGCGCTTGCCGCGGCGGGCGTGGGGCGCACCTTCGGCGCCGGCTGGGACGCGGTCCGTGCGGGCCTGGCGGCCTTCGACGGCGTCGGCCGGCGGTACGAGGTCCTGGGCGAGGCCGCAGGCGTTCACGTCGTCGACGACTATGCGCACCACCCCACCGAGATCGCGGCCACCCTGGCGGCCACCCGAGCGGCCAACCCGGGCCGGCGCATCGTGGCGGTGTTCCAGCCGCACCTCTACACGCGCACCCGCGACTTCCACCGGGAGTTCGGGCGTGCGCTCGGGGCCGCCGAACGGGTATGGGTGACGGATGTCTATCCGGCGCGTGAAAAGCCGATCCCGGGGGTGACGGGCGAGCTGGTCGTCGCCGCCGTGACGGGCGCCGGCGCGCGCGTGGCCTACCACCCCGAGCTGGAGACGCTGCCGGACGCGCTGAGCGACGACCTCGCGCGCGGCGACGTGTGCGTCCTGATGGGCGCCGGATCGATCGAGTCCGCCGGACCCCGGGTTCTTGCACTGTTGCGCGAGCGCTCCGCCGAAGAGGACGGCCCGCGATGAAGCGCCCCATCCTCCTCTTCGCAACCGCAACCGCAACCGCGGCTGCGGCCGTCGTGCTGGCGGACCTGGCGCGCCCGGGCAGCGTCCTCGTCCCGGCGCCCCGCGAAGCCGCCGCGCAGCCGACACCCGTCGGACTGATCGCTTCACCCCTGGTCATGGCGGTCGACCGGCGCGGCGACGTGCTCCCGCTCGATCCCGCCGATCCGGTCCTCGATCTGCCGGTGCTGCGCGTGGTGACGCCTGGCGCGGAGGCCCTCTGGGGCCTGCGGGTCCTCGCCCGCGACGTGGCGCGTTTGGCCGACGCGGCCCCCGAGGTCTTCGCCGTGATCTCCGAGGCGCGCATCGGCGACCGGGACATCACCCTGCTGCTCGGCGATTCCGGGGTGCGCGTCAGGTATCGGCCTCCGATTACGGAGCTGCGGCTGCGTGAGACGATCGTCGCCCTCAACGACGCCGTGGCGAGGCTCGACGCGCCGCCGCGGGAGATCGACGCCCGGTTCGCGGGCCAGATCGTGGTGCGGACCCGATGAGATCCGTGCTGATCACCGGGCTCGACGTCGGCTCGACGCGCACCCGCGCGGTCATCGGCGAGTACGTCCGCGACTACCGCCGCCCCGAAGTCAGGATCCTCGGAATCGGGTCGACCCCCACCGTGGGGGTGCGCAAGGACGTGATCACCGATCTCGATGCCGCGACCGAGTGCATCCGCGGCGCGGTGGCCGAAGCCGAAGTCATGGCCGGTGTGCGGGTCGACCGGGCCTACGTCGGCATCGCCGGGGATCACGTGGCGGTGGAGCGCTCGGGCGGCGTGGTGGCGGTGGCTGCCGAAGAGGTCGTCCTGCGCGACGTCGACCGGGTTAACGCGGTGGCCCAGGCGGTCCCGCTCCCCTACGACCGCGAACTGCTGCACGCGATCCCGCAGGACTACAGGGTCGACAACCAGGGCGGCATCCAGGATCCCGTGGGCATGATCGGCACGCGCCTCGAGACCGAGCTGTGCCTCGTGACGGGGTGCTCGGCCATCGTCGGCAACCTGACCCGCGCCGTCGAGAGGGCCGGCTACCGGGTGCAGGACCGGGTGCTGGAGCCCCTGGCCGCGGCGCGCGCGGTGCTGGCGGAGGACGAGAAGGAACTCGGCGCGGCGCTCATCGACATCGGGGCCGCCTCCACCGGTCTCTCCCTCTACTACGAGGGCAAGATCCGCGACCTGGCCGTGCTGCCGTTCGGCGGGTCGGCGATCACCAGCGACCTGATCCGCGGCCTGTCGGTGCCCTTCGCCGAAGCGTCGGCGATCAAGGAGGCGCACGGCGCGGCCCATCGCCGCGTGGTGGACCCCGAGGAGAAGGTCAATCTGCCCGCCACGAACGGCCGGGTCCGGGTGGTGACCCGGCAGTACGTCGCCGAGCTGATCGAGCAGCGCCTGCGCAACATGTTCCTCCAGATCCGGCGGCGGCTGAGCGCCGTCTGCGCGCCCGGATCGCTGGGCGCGGGGGTCGTCGTCACGGGCGGCGTGACCGCCACGCCCGGGATCGGCGACCTGGCGGGCGAGTGCCTCGACGCGCCGGCGCGAATCGGGATTCCCCACGAGGGGCTGCGCGGCCTGGCGGACCTGGTCGCCCGTCCTTCCTTCGCGACCGCGGCCGGCCTCGCCCTGCACGGGGCCGACTATTTCATAGATACGGGAGAGGGGGCGTCCACGGTGGCCTCGGGAGTGGTCACCCGGGTGGGCGCATGGCTCAAGGAGTTCTTCTAGAGCGGCTATCGACGGATTGTATACACGGAATCGGGACAGGGTCCCGGAGGAGATGAGACGATGATGTTCGAATTGGACGATGCACCTCGCAGATCCGCGATGATGAGGGTGATCGGCGTGGGCGGCGCCGGAGGCAACGCCGTGAACCGCATGATCGACGAGAGCCTCGAAGGGGTCGAGTTCGTCTCGGCCAACACCGACGCGCAGGCGCTGTCGAGATCGAAGGCGGCCCACGTGATCCAGCTGGGCAAGAAGCTGACGCGGGGGCTCGGCGCTGGAGCCCGTCCCGGGATCGGCCGCCAGGCCGTGGCCGAGGACGCCGAAGATGTGCGCCGCACGCTGGAAGGGGCGGACCTGGTGTTCATCGCGGCCGGGATGGGAGGCGGAACCGGAACCGGCGCCGCGCCCGTGATCGGCGAAATGGCCAGGGAGATCGGTGCTCTGACCGTGGCCGTGGTGACGCGCCCGTTCGCCTTCGAGGGCAAGAAGCGCATGCGCCAGGCGGAGCAGGGTCTCGCCGAACTGGCGCGCACCGTGGACACGATGATCGTGGTTCCCAACGACCGCCTGCTCGCGGTCGTCGGGAAGGGCACGTCCTTCCAGGACGCCCTCAAGAAGGCGGACGAGGTGCTGCTGCACGCGACACAGGGGATCAGCGACCTGATCCGCGTGAGCGGCGACGTCAACGTCGACTTCGCCGACGTGCGCACGATCATGTCGTCCTGCGGCGCGGCGCTCATGGGCACCGGCGTCGGCCGCGGCGAGAACCGCGCGCTGACCGCCGCCCAGGACGCGGTCACTTCACCCCTCCTGGACAATGTCTCCATTCGGGGCGCCAAGGGCGTGCTGATCAACATCACCGGCGGATCGGACCTGGCCATCGATGAGGTGACCGACATCTCCACGATGATCCAGGAGGAAGCCGGCGACGACGCCGAGATCATCTTCGGCGCGGTGCACGACTCGAACCTGGAGGGCGAGATCCGGGTTACCCTGATCGCCACGGGATTCGATGACAACGCCGACCGCCGCGGGGCCGGATCCGTCATAAGACCGCAGTTCGGAGTCGGACAGCGGGCACGGCAGGTCCCGGTCGCGGAGAAGCCGATGATGATGCGGGAAGCCGTCGGCGGCGCCAGTCAGCCGCGGATGACCACGGTAATGCCGAGCGCCGACAGGAGCGCGGGCGCAGGAACCGGAGCGGCAACCGTCCGGCATACCTTCAGATCAACCCCCGACCTGCACCCGGCCGACGCCACCCTGCCGGTCCGCGCGGGCGGCGGAGCGGGACTCGGCGCGAATGCCGGCGCTTCGCCGCGGCCGTCCCGGGAGCCGCGGGCTCCCGCGAGAGGCGCGCAGGGGGGGACGGTGATATGTTTGGAGTGAAGGAGCTGGAGCTTCCGACCTTCATCAGGAGATTCAACGCCTGAAGATCCACGCCGTCAGAAAGCAGGCCATCGCGGTGGCCGCCGCCGCCGCGGTCGTCGTCCTCGGTGCCGTCGTGTCCGGGCCGGATGTTCCCGAATCCGGGTCGCTGGAGGGCGTGTACGCCGCCGCCCCCTACCGGGAAGAGGTGCACCGGCTGTCCTTCGGGCTCACGCTCGGCGGGGTTCTGACGGACGCGGGGCTGGACTGGTCCGAACATCAGCAGGTCCTCCAGACGTTCCGGGAGCGGTTCAACCCGCGCAGGCTGCGCGCCGGCACCGAGATCACGATTCGCCGGCACGCGGACGAGGAGCGGGTCGAGCGGATCGCGGTCGGCCTCAACCGCGACAGCACCATCTTCCTCGACCGCGGGGCGGGAGGAGGGTGGAACTCGGCGGTCACGGTGCTGCCCACGACCGTGGACACCGTCTACGCGTGGGGAGAGATCACGACCTCCCTGTGGGAGGCGGTCATGAGCGACCCGGTGCTGGCGGCGATGCCGCGCGGCGACCGCCTCAACTTCATCGACCGCCTCGATCGGGTCTTCCAGTGGCGGGTCGATTTCACGCGCGCCATCCGGGTGGGCGACACCTACCGGTTCGCCTTCGAGCGCGAGAAGCGGCCCAACGGCAGCATGCGCTCGGGGAGCCTCCTGGCGGCGGAACTCGTCAACGACGGCAGGCCCTGGTACGCCATCTGGTTCGACCCCAACGGGGACGGTCGGGGCACCTGGTACGACGAGGAGGGCGAGTCGGTCCGGCGCGCCTTCCTGATGCGCCCCATCGCCTTCAGCCGCATTTCCTCACGCTTCACCAACCGCCGCTTCCACCCAATCCTGAAGACCTGGCGGGCGCACCGCGGAGTGGACTACGCGGCCGACGCCGGCACGCCCGTCGAGGTGACCGCCGACGGGGTCGTGACGCGCAGGGGGTGGAACGATACCTACGGCCGCGTCATCGACGTCACCCACGCGAACGGGTTCCTGACCCGCTACGCCCACCTGAGCGGCTTCGCCGGCGGCATCGGCGTGGGCACCAGGGTGACCCAGGGCCAGGTGGTCGGCTACGTCGGCATGACCGGGCTCGCCACCGGTCCCCACCTCCACTACGAGATGCATCGGAGGGGGAACCGGGTCGATCCCCTGTCGATCGAGCTGCCGGCCGACGATCCGGTGCCGTCGGACGACCTCGACCGCTGGCTGCTGGAGAGCACCGCCAGGCTGGCTCTGCTGGAACGGCTTCCCGGCCCGGCGACGCTGCCGTCCGTGCGAGCGGAAGATCAGTAGCGCGTAAAATTTGGCCGGACTCATCCTTCTTCTCGCGCTGATCCTCGCCGGGGGATTCTGCGCCTGGGTCTACTACAGGCGCGAGTTCGAGGTGCGAAGCCGCGCCTTTCTCCTGGCGGCCAGGGCGATCGCCGTGGCCGGCGTGGTGGCGCTCCTGTGGAACCCGGTGGTCCCCACGGGGCCGCGCAGCGACGGTCCCGACCGCTACGTCGTCCTGGATGCGAGTGCGTCCATGGGAGCCCGCTCCGCGGATGGCGGGCGGCTCTGGGACGCTGCGGTGGTGCGGGCGCGGGCGCTGGCCGCCGGCGACGCGCGGATCCTGGTGGCCGGCGCCGCTCCGCGGACGGTGGACGCCGCAGCGCTCGACGGCCTGGATCCCGCCGGGGTCGAGTCGGTGATGGCCGAAGCGGTCACCGTCGCGGCCGAGGCGGGTGCCCGCGAGGTCGTTCTCGTGACGGACCGCAGAGTGCGCGATCCGGTTGCCACGGCGATGGCCGCACGCCGCATGGGTGTTCGGCTCGCGGTCGACACGCTCCCGCCGGCGGGGGAGAACCTGGGCGTCGGACGCCTGGTCGTGCCGGGCAGCGCGGCGAGCGGCGAGATCGTGCGGGGAAGGGTGGAGGTGGAGGGAGAGGCCCCCGGCGCCGACTCGGTGACGATCACCGTGAGCGTCGACGGCGAGCCCCGCCACACGCTCCGCCTGGCGCCCCCGTCGCCGGGCCGCACCAGCGGGGCGGACTTCACGCTGGGCCGACTGGCGGCGGGCACCCATGCGGTGACCGCGCGCATCGCCGATGCGGACGCCTTCGCCCTCGACGACGAGCGCACCGCGGTCGTGCAGGTCGATCCGGAGGAGACCGGGGTGCTCCTGGTGTCGTTCGCGCCGGACTGGGAGCCGCGCTTCCTGCTCCCCGTGCTGGACCAGATCACGGGACTGCCGGTGCGGGGGTACCTGCGCACCGGGCCGGACCGCTACCACCCGATGGAGGCCGCCACCGCCGATGCCGCCGCGGCGATCGACCAGGCGGCCATGGAGCGGCTGCTGCGCCGCGCCGAGATGGTGGTGGCGATGGGGGTGGACGGCTCCAGCGTGGACCTTCTGGAAACCGCGACCGCCCGGACCCGGAGGCTCCTTCTGTTCCCCCTCGACGGGGCGGGGGCGGCGGCGGGCGGAATCGCCACGGGGGCCGCGCGCGCCGGGGAGTGGTACCTCGACGAAGCGCCCCCGTCGCCGATCGCGGGCGAGGTCGAGCAGTTCGTGGGGGCGGGGTTGCCGCCGCTGACGCGCGTCCTGCCGGTGGTAGGCGAGAGTGCGGGCGCGGCGCTTCACCTGCGTCTGGGCGGGGCGGGTGAGGCCGAGACCGCCCTGGTCCTGCGCGCCGAGGGCCGCCGCCGCGCGGGTGTGGTCCTGGCGCGCGGGTTCTGGCGCTGGGCCTTCCGGGGGGGCGAGCCGCGCGAGCACTATCGGCGCCTGTGGGCGGCTGTCGGGGGGTGGATGATGGCCGACGAACCTCTCGCCGCCGGGCCGGGAGTGCGCCCGGCGCGGCAGGTGCTCCAGCGGGGCGCGCCCGCCCCCTGGCTCGCGCGCGGGTACGAGGGCGAGGAGATCGCCCTGACGGTCATGGGCGCGGCGGACGCGGTCGTCCTCGACACCACGCTGATCGTGCCCCCGGGCGGCCGCTTCGCCACCGCCGCACTCCCGGCCGGCGCGTATGCCTACACGGCAGCCGCCGGCGACACCATCGGCGGCGCATTCATCGTCGAATCGTTCACCGACGAGATGCTGCAGATCCCCACCGGCGCCGCCGAGCTCACGGTGCGCGCAGCCGCCGGCGACGCCTCCCGAGAGGGGAACCGGCCGCTGCGCGCCTGGCCCTTCCCGTACCTGCTCGTCCTGGGCGCCCTCTGCGCGGAGTGGATCGGGCGCCGCCGGGCGGGGCTGCGCTGACGATGGGTTCATCGGTGTGGGTGCGCGCGCTGCGCCGCGTGATCCCGCCCGCGTTCCGGCGGGTCGATGCCGACACCCTCGAAGAGCTGGAAGAGCGGCTCATCATGGCCGATTTCGGGGTGCGGGCGAGCATGCGCTTCGTCGAGATGGTGGAACGGGAGGCGCGAAGGGGCCGCATGGCCGACGAGGCCGCGCTGCGGCGCCTCCTTGAAGGCGCGATCCGCGACGTATTCAACGGGGACGGCGATGCGGGCCTGGCGGTGGCCGCCGCGCCGCCGACGGTGTACCTCGTGGTCGGCGTGAACGGGGTGGGGAAGACGACCACCATCGGCAAGCTCGCCCACCGCCTCACCCGGGACGGCCGCAGCGTGATCGTCGCCGCGGCCGACACCTTCCGGGCGGGCGCGGTCGAACAGCTCGAACGGTGGGCCGAGCGCGCGGGCGCGGAGTTCGTGCGCGGACAGCCCGGCGGCGATCCCGCGGCCGTCGCCTGGGACGCGATCGCGGCGGCGCAGGCGCGCGGTGCGGACGTGGTGCTGATCGACACGGCGGGGCGCCTGCACACGCACGGCGGCCTCATGGAGCAGCTCGCCAAGGTCGACCGCGTGGTTCGGCGGCGCCTCGAGGGCGCCCCGCACGAAACGCTCCTCGTCCTGGACGCGACGGTGGGGCAGAACGGCCTGGTGCAGGCGCGCGAGTTCTCCCGTTTCGTGACCGTGACCGGAATCGTGCTGGCGAAGATGGACTCGACCGCGCGCGGAGGCATCGTGGTGGCGTTGCGCGAGGAGCTCGGGATCCCCGTGAGGATGGTGGGGGTCGGCGAGCGGCTCCGGGATCTGGAGCGCTTCGACCCCGACGACTTCGTCCAGGGGGTGCTGGCGGCCGGCGAATGAACCTCTGCGTCAATCGAGCGCCGAGCGCGCCGTCATGACGCTGACGCGGCTCGACAAGCCCGTCCAGTTCCTCAAGGGGGTGGGACCGCGCCGGGCCGAATCGCTCCAGCGCATGGGGATCCTGACCGCCCGCGACCTCCTCTACCACGTCCCGCGGCGCTACGACGACGCATCCACCATCACCCCCATCGCGCTCGCTCAGGTGGGGATGGACGTGACGGTGGTGGGCGAGGTGCGCAACAAGGGCATCCTCCCCACGCGCCGTGGCCTCCGCATCTTCCAGGCCGTCATCCAGGACGACTCGGGCATGATCACCTGCTCCTGGCCCGGCCAGCCCTGGGTCGAGCGCAACGTCCGCAAGGGCGACCGCATCCTGGTCACCGGCCCCGTGCGCTTCTTTCACGGACGGCAGCTCCAGCCGCGCGAGTACACGCTGCTGTCGCGGCAGAGCGCGTCGTCCGCGGAGGGCGAATCGGACCCCGCCGACGCCCGGTCCGCCCCCCCCGGCACCATCTTCGCCACCTACCCCGCCTCCGAGGACGTCCCTCAGTGGGTCTTCCGCCGCCTCTTCGATCTCAACCTCGAGTGGCTCCTCGGCCAGATCCGCGGCGAAGAGCACCTCCCCGCCGGCGACCGGGGCGAACTCGGCCTGATCGAGCTCTCCGCCGCGCTCAGCGACCTCCACCGCCCCCGCACCCTGGCGCACGTCCAGACCGCCCGCCGCCGCCTCGCCTTCGACGAGCTCTTCTTCCTCCAGCTCCTCTACGCGCGCGTCCGGCACGACGCCACCCGCGAGCGCCCCGGGATCGCCCACACCCGCACCAACCGCCTCATCCGCGCCCTCCACTCGTCGCTCCCCTTCCGCCTCACCGGGGCGCAGGCCCGCGTCCTCCGCGAGATCTACGCCGACATGACCTCGACCCGGCGCATGAACCGCATGCTCCAGGGCGACGTCGGCGCCGGGAAGACCCTGGTGGCGCTCTTCGCCATGCTCCTGGCCGTCGAAGGGGGCCGCCAGGCCGCGCTGATGGCGCCGACCGAGATCCTCGCCGAGCAGCACGCCCGGCGGATCCGCGACTTCCTGGGCGACCTTCCCTGCACCCTCGAGATCCTGGTGGGGTCGGCGACCGGCCGCCGCCGCGAGGAGGCGCGGGCCCGCGTCGCGAGCGGGGCGGCCAACCTCGTCGTGGGCACGCACGCGCTGATCCAGGAGGGGGTCGAGTTCCGCGCGCTGGGACTGGTCGTGGTCGACGAACAGCATCGCTTCGGCGTCCGGCAGCGCATGGCCCTCTCCGAGCGCGAACCCCGCCCCGACACGCTCCTCATGTCGGCCACCCCCATCCCGCGCTCCCTCGCCATGACGATCAACGGCGAGCTCGACATGAGCGAGATCGACGAGCTTCCCCCGGGCCGGCAGCCCGCCACCACCCGCATCGCCGCCCCCGAAGACCGCACCGCCATCTTCCAGGAGGTGAACCGCCGCCTCGCCGCCGGACGCCAGGCCTACCTGGTCTACCCCGCGATCGAGGAGTCGGAGAAGACGGACCTGCGCGCCGCCGAAGCCGAGTTCGAACGCCTCCGCACGGAGGACTTCGCCGGCCGCCGCCTCGCCCTCATGCACGGCCGCCTCCCCGCCGAAGAGAAGGACGGGATCATGCGCGCGTTCCAGAACGGCGACATCGAAGTGCTCGTCGCCACGACCGTCATCGAGGTCGGCATCGACGTGCCCAACGCCACGACCATGGTCATCGAGAACGCCGAGCGCTTCGGGCTCTCCCAGCTGCACCAGCTGCGCGGCCGGATCGGGCGGGGGGACCAGGGGGGGCTGTGCGTGGTGATTCCGGGCGGGGAGGGCGCGGGCACGGGCGCCGCCGCCGCCACCGCCCGCCTCGCTGCCTTTGCCCGCACGAGCGATGGCTTCGAGATCGCCGCCGAGGACCTGCGAATCCGCGGGCAGGGCGATTTCTTCGGCGCCGAGCAGCACGGCCGCGGCACCGAGCTCAAGTTCGCCGACATTATCGAGCACGAGGACCTGATCGGACCCGCGCGCGACCGCGCGAGAGGCATCATCGACGCCGACCCCAAGCTGGCCGACGCCCTCCACCAGGTGGTCCGCACCCACCTCGACCGCCGCTACGGAGACCGGGCGAAGCTCTTCGGGGTGGGGTAACGGTTGACGCGGTCCGGCAATCCAATCGAGACTTTGTGGCGCTGACGACGGAATGATCGGCGATCGCCCACGCACGGAGCCACAATGGGACAGGTTGAGCACATGGACGGCCATGTCACCGTCGCCGGAGGGATCCATCCCTTCGATATGCACAGGTTGTGCGCGGCGCTCCACCAGACCGTGCAACCAGGGGCCGCAAACGTCACGCTGGATTTCTCCGCCTGCACCGGCATAACGCAGGCCGTCATGCTTCCCCTGATGCCCATCGTCACGACGTACCGCGAGCGCCATGGCGTGGGGTTCACGCTGCGCCTCCCGTCCGACGAAGGACTGTCGAGGCTCTTCGTCAACGCGAACTGGGCTCACCACATCGATCCCGAAGGATTTCAACCCAACGTGTACCAGGGCGGCCACGTTCCCGCCCTGCGCTTCGAGGACGATGGCGCCCATGGTCAGGATACGATCCTCGCGAGGGTCATGGAGCTGATCCTGCGCAACCTGGAGACGAGCCGCGATACGCTGAAGGCCGTTGAATGGTCACTCGGCGAGATCATGGAAAACGTGCCGATGCACGCGGAATCCCCAGTGGGTGGATTCGTGCAGGCTACTGCCTTCAACAACGGCAACGCGGTCGAGTTCGTCGTCGCCGATGGCGGGATCGGGATCCCCAGGAGCATGGGCACCGCGGATGACATGTCCGCGCTCAGGGACGCGATCACCGAAGGCGTTACGCGCGACCCGCAGCGAAATGCGGGGAACGGTCTGTTCGGCAGCTATCAGGTCGCGGTTCTCTCGGACGGGACTTTCGAGCTTCGTTCCGGGTGGGGAACTCTGTGGCGCAGCGGCGACGGCGATCTGAGGACCGAGCAGTCGGCCGCACCGTATCCGGGAACGTCGGTTCGCTGCCGCATCGGTCTGGGAGATCCGGGGCTGCTCGCGCGGGCGCTCCGCTTCAGGGGACAGTCGCACGATCCCCCGCGAGATTACCTCGAGCGCGAGTACGAAGACGATGACGGCGCACTGATCGTGAACATGAAGGAAAAGGCATCTCTGGACTTCGGCTCCCGCCGCGGCGGAAGACACGTGCGCCGGATGGTCCGAAACCTCCTGGACAGCCGTCCCTCCATCGTGCTCGACTTCGAAGGTGTCGGAATCATCACGAGCAGCTTCGCGGACGAGTTCTTCGGACGCCTGTTCCTCGCGATGGGACCGCGCGCCTTCATGACCCGCATTCGCCTGGTCAATGTGGATCTGACGGTCGAAGGTCTCATCGACCGGGCGATTCTGCAGCGCTCCAGGCTCGGCCACAGCGAGGACCAACTCCAATGACCCATCAAGTCCGGGATCTGTCGGACCACACCGGCGAGGCGGTCACCGTCTCCGGGTGGATCGCCACGCTGCGCGTGCACGCCCGCGTCGCCTTCGTCGTGCTCCGCGACGGGACGGGCGTGGTCCAGGGCGTTGTCGTCAAGTCGCAGGTGCCCGCCGAGGTCTGGGAGCTGGCCACCTCGCTCACCCAGGAGAGCTGCATCGCGCTCAGCGGCCCCGTCCGTGCCGACGCGCGCGCCCCCGGCGGGCACGAGCTGACGGTCGAAGCGATCCAGCTCATCGGCGCCAGCGACGAATACCCCATCCAGCCGAAGGAGCACGGGGTCGAGTTCCTCCTGGACCACCGCCACCTGTGGCTCCGTTCGAGCATGCAGCGGGCCGGTTTGCGTGTGCGCGCCGAGGTCGAGCAGGCGATCCACGACTTCTTCTACGAGCGCGATTTCGTCCGCATCGACACGCCGATCCTCACCGGCGCCATCGGCGAGTCCGCGGGCACCCTCTTCGAGACCGACTACTTCGGCGAGCGCGCCTTCCTCGCCCAGACCGGCCAGCTCTACGTCGAGTCCGCCTGCCCGGCCTTCCGCAAGGTCTACTGCTTCGGTCCGACCTTCCGCGCCGAAAAGTCGAAGACCCGCCGCCACCTCACCGAGTTCTGGATGATCGAGCCCGAGGTCGCCTTCGCCGACTCCAGCGACAACATGGACCTCCAGGAGGAGTTCATCTGCCACATCGTCGGGCGCGCGCTCGATCGCTGCGGGCCGGAGTTGGAGGTGTTGAAGCGCGACCTGACCACGCTGGAACGCGTCGCGCCGTCCTTCCCGCGGATCAGCTACAGCGAGTGTGTAGAACGCCTGAACGCCGAGGGCCGCGACTTCGAATGGGGACGCGATCTGGGCGCCGTCGAGGAGACCACCATCTCCAGCTGGTTCGACCGGCCGGTCTTCGTCTACAACTATCCCAAGGGCGCGAAGGCCTTCTACATGAAGGAGAACCCGGACGATCCCCGCACGGTGCTCTGCAACGACCTGCTCGCGCCCGAGGGCTACGGCGAGATCGTCGGCGGCAGCCAGCGCGAGGACGACTACGACCGCCTGCTGGCGCGGATCCGCGAGGAGGAGCTCCCCGAGGAGGCCTACGACTGGTACCTCGACCTCCGGCGCTACGGGACCTTCCCGCACTCCGGGTTCGGCCTCGGCCTCGAGCGCACGGTGGGGTGGATCACGGGACGGCCCCACATCCGCGAACTGGTCCCGTTCCCGCGCCTGATCAACCGCCTCAAGCCGTGAGCGCCGTGAGCGCGTGAGCGCGTGAGCCCCCGCCATGGCCACCCTCGTCATCGATCTGCGCGACCGGCGCCCCATCTGGGAGCTGCCGGACAGCGCCCGCGAGGCAATCACCGCGGCGCTCCCGCCCGGCTGGAAGATCAAGTTCATGGAGACGCTGGCCGACGCCTCGGGTGACGGCATCCCCAACGTGACCGGCGAGCTGCTCGAAGCGGTCGCCGACGCGCGTGTCTACATGGGTTACGGTATCCCGCCAGAGGTGCTGGAGGCCGGGCCGCGGCTCGAATGGGTGCACTCGGGCGCCGCCGGGGTGGCCACGTCGCTGCACCCCGCGATGATGTCGCGGGACATCCTCTTCACCAACTCCGCCGGGATCCACGCCGTGCCGATGGCCGAGACCGTGATGGCGATGATCCACTACTTCGCGCGCGGCCTCGACGTCGCCGTCAGGTCCCAGCGGGCCGGCGAGTGGGGAGCGCCCGCGTACTGGGCGGCCGACGCGCCCGTCCGCGAGATCGGCGCCTCCACGGTGGGCGTCCTCGGCTACGGGGGGATCGGGCACGAGGTGGCCGTGCGGGCGGCGGCGCTGGGGAGCAGCGTGGTGGCGGTGCGCCGGCGCCCGCGCTCTGGCCCGCCTGCCGCCGGCCCCGGCACGACCGCCGACCCCGCCCGGATCCACGACGGCGCGGGCGAATCCATGCTCGAACGCGCCATCACCGAGTCGGACTACCTCGTGCTCACCCTCCCCGAGACGGACGAAACCCGCGGGATCCTCACGCGCGAGCGCATCTTCTCGATGAAGCCGGGTTCGGTGCTGATCAACGTCGCGCGCGGCCGGCTGGTCGACGAAGACGCGCTCCTCGAAGCGCTCGGGGCCGACGGCCCGCTGCGAGGCGCCGGCCTCGATGTCTTCCACGAGGAACCGCTCCCGTCCGGCCACCCCTTCTACAGCCATCCGCGGGTCCTGATGACGCCGCACGTCTCGGCCACCACGCGCGACTTCTGGACGCGTCAGACGGCTCTGATCACCGGGAACCTGAGCCGCTTCGCGCGCGGCGAGCCGCTGCGCAACCTGGTGGACAGGCAGGCCGGCTACTAGCCCCGGGAATCTCCGGCCTTCACCTCGTCCCAGATCCGGTCGAGCACCTCCAGCGGCGTGCCGGGCATGGGCAGGTTCCGCTGCCGGGCCACGCGCTCGACCTCCGCGTAGCGCATCTCGAACTTGCGGATCGCGCGCGTCAGCGCGGTGCCCGGATCGATGCCCGCCAGCCGGGCGACGTTGACCACGGCGAAGAGCAGGTCGCCCACTTCCTCCTCCAGATCCTCCTCCAGGCCAACCGCCCGGCCTTCCGGCGCCAGGAGCGAGGCGACCTCGCCGGTTTCCTCGCGGACCTTCTCGAGGGCGTCGGCGGGGTCCACCCAGTCGAAGCCCTTCAGGCTCGCGCTGTGTTGAATGGCGAAAGCCGCCGCGAGTACGGACTCGGGAGTTGCACGCATGATGAGCGTCCTGTGCATAATACTTAACAATATTGTTTAGTGTCGCAGGGGAAACGTGGAACAACTCGGCGGAAAGGGTGTGACAAACACTCGAAACCGCATCTTCCCTGTTTTGTTTTTGTTTGCCTGAACCGCCGACAATGAACCGTACAGCCGCAAGAAACTGGATCACCAGATACCTCGCCGAGTCCCTCGGACACAAGGACGGGCTTGCGGCCGCGCTTCCCCTGACCCGGCGCCAGGTCGTGGAGGAAGACCCTGCCAGCGGTCCGGAACTGTCCAGGCACCCGGATTGGGCTCTGACGAGGAATGGACCGGGCAGCGTCATTCTCATCTGGCTCGATTCGGACGAGGAGGAGATCATCGAGATCGGGCCGTTCCCGCGGTAGGCCGGTCGCCGCCCCCACCTCCTTCCAGCCAGAACCACGCCAGGGCCCAGTCGAGGTCGGGGCGTTCGCCCTGCCACAGCGTTGTACCGGTCCACGGACCGGACGTTTCAGCTGAAACGCGAACGCCGTCTTCGGTGACCACGGAAAGCGGCGCGTCGGCGACATCCGGGACTTCTTCGCCGGCCGCGGTTTGGAACGAGTGCACGACCAGTTGGACCTGCGGCTGAAGGCGCTCTTCCAGCCAGAGTCCGAGCGCCTCGGCCCGCCGCTGGGCCACGGATGTCCTGTGCTCCGTCCCGGCGGCGCGCTGCTCGCGGTAGATCCGGGCCTCGTCCACTTCGAGCGCCTTGAGCAGCAGAGCACCCACCTCGGGACTGAGCCTGCCGCGGATCTCGTAGTCGCCGTCGTCCGTGGGGTAAAGCGAGAGTCCCCGGCGTGCGGCACGCGCTTCCTGACCGGCGTCGGCGGCTTCCAGCCGGCGCAACCCCCGGACCAGACGCTCGACATGGGCCGTGGTGCCGTGACGTGCGAAGGTGAGGAGTTCGGCCTCGTTGTCGGCGGTGGCCGTCGGGAGGAGGGGTGAGAGCGGCGGGAGAGGCCGGGCCGCTTGAGTCGATGTCGGTGGTCATTCTGATCTGATTCCGGAGTCTGGAGGTGGTCGACTATTGCCTTACCTCCCTATACACCGTAATTCGGTAAATGTTCGGTTATCGTCCTTGCGCCGCTCCAGGCGGGGGGCCGGCACCATCCGTCCGTGCCATATTGATGACATGCCCCCCAACCCCCCGCCCCCCCTCGACCCCCCCCGCGACCGTGCGTGGGTCGAAGTCCGCACGGCCGCCCTGCGCCACAACCTCGACCACGTCGGGGCGTCGGCCGGACCGGACGTCAGGCTCGTCCCCATGGTGAAGGCCGGCGGGTACGGCCTCGGCGTCCGCCGCGTCGTCGACGCCCTTCGCCCGGCCCGCCCCTACGGCTACGGCGTCGCCACCGTCGAAGAGGGCCTCGAACTGCGGCGGCTCGGCGTGCGCGCCCCCGTGATCATCTGCGCGCCCGTCCCCCCCCAGGCCCTCCCCCGCGCCGTAGAGGCCGGCCTCATCCCCTCCATCTCCGACCTGGACAGCCTCACCGCCCTGGGCGACCTCGCGTCCGCGGGCCACCTCGCGGCCGCGGGCGCCCGCACGCCCTTCCAGCTCGAAGTCGACACCGGCATGGGCCGCGCGGGCCTGCCGCTTGGCCACGCCCCGCCCCACGCCCCGCCCCCCGCCCCGCCCCCCTGGTGGCCCGCCATCCGCGCCGCCACCCGATCCGGCCTCCACCTCCACGGCATCTTCACCCACCTCCACTCCGCCGACGCCCCCGACCTCGCCAGCGCCCGCCGCCAGATCGCCCTCTTCGACGCCTTCATCGAATCCCTCCGCGCCGCCGGCCAGCTCTCCACGGCTGCCCTCGTCCACTGCGCCAACAGCGCCGCCGCCCTCCGCCTCACCTCGCGCACCGCCAACGCCGCCCGCCCCGGCATCTACCTCTACGGCGCCCCCGCCGGCGACGCCGACCGCCTCCCCGAGCCCGTCGTGGCCGTCCGCGCGCGCGTCCTCCTCGTCCGCGACGTCCCCCCCGGCACCACCGTCGGCTACGGCGCCACCTACCGCGCGCGCACCCGCGAGCGCTGGGCCGCGGTCGGCATCGGCTACGGCGACGGACTCCCCCGCGCCCTCGGCAACCTCGGCTCCGCAATTCTGCACAGCCGCCGCCTCCCCATCATCGGCCGGATCTCCATGGACACCACCGTGGTACGAATCTCCGGGGATCCGGCGCACGCACGCGCGCACCCCCCCAGCCCCGGAGATATCGTTACCTTTATCGGCTGTGACGGAGGAATCGAGTTGCCCCTGGAGGAGGTCGCGGAGCAGGCGGGCACCATCCCCTACGAGATCCTGACGGGACTCACCCGGAGATTGCCCAGAGTTTCGGTATAGTTCAGATGAAGCAGCGTTCCCTCGACCGCCTGGCCGAGCTCGCCCGCGGCATGCTCGCGCACTCCTACGCGCCCTATTCCCGCTTTCGCGTGGGGGCCGCCCTGGAGTCCGACTCCGGCGCCGTCTTCACCGGATGCAACGTTGAGAACGCCTCGTACGGTCTCACCATCTGTGCGGAGCGCTCCGCGGTGGCGCGGGCGGTCGCCGAGGGACACAGGCACTTCCGCCGTCTGGTCATCGCGACCGATTCGGACGCGGCGGTGGCGCCCTGCGGCGCCTGTTGCCAGGTGGTGGCGGAGTTCGGCGAGGACACCGAGGTCTTCAGTTTCGGAAGCAGGGAGCAGGCGCGCTGGCGACTCAAGGATCTGATCCCCAATGCCTTCAATCTGAATGAGATGACAGCTGTCGACGGCAAGGACGGCGGGCTGTGACCGTGCGCACCGCCACTGGCTCCCCCCGGCGCTCGACCACCGGCCGCGCGGCGCGAATGACCGGCCGGAGTCTCCCCCTCCTGCTCCCTCTGGCGGCCCTCCTCCCCGCGGCCTGCCAGGAGGTGCTCCCCACCGCCGAGAGCGAAGACCTCGTGCGGGCCGGCGTCGCCATCGAGGTGACCCTCCCCGCCGGCGACTTCATCGACCGCGCGCGCGTCTACGGCGGATACGGGCGCACCTCCGAGCTGGGCGGGGGGTTCATCGCGCACCGCTTCGGCGCCGGCACCGGACCCGACGGCGCCGACGACCCCGGCCTCGAAGCCGCCACCCTCCTGCGCTTCGGACGCTACCCCGCGGTCGTCACCGTGCCCGACACGGCGGGCACCAGCCGCCCCGACTCGTCGCTCACCTTCCTGAGCGGGCGGATCGTCGCCCGGTTCGACACCATCGGCAGCGTGCGCCCCGGGCCGGTCGCGGTCCGGGCCCACGCGCTGACCGAACCCTGGGACGCCGTCAGCGCCAGCTGGGACCATGCCGTCGACACCCTGCTCAACCGGGTGCCCTGGTCGAGCCCCGGCGGCGGCGCCGTCGAGTATCTCGGCGAGGCCGTCTGGGACCCCGCCGAGGGCGATTCCCTGGTGATCCCGATCGACTCGGCGCGGGTGGCGGCCTGGGCGGACAGCACCGACCTCTCGCGCGGCGTCCGCCTTACCACGCAGGTTCCAGGCGTAAGGCTCCAGCTCCGGTCGTCGCTCATGTGGATCGAGACGCTGCCCAGCCTCAACCCCGACACCCTCATCCAGGTCCTCGCGGGGACCGAGAACACCACCTTCATCTACAACCCCCTGCCGACCCCGCCCACCGACGGCCTGCGCGTCGGCGGCGCTCCCGCCTGGCGGAGCATCCTCGACCTCGATGTTCCGGCCGCCCTGAACGGCCCGCCGGCCCTCTGCGCGGCGCTGCAGTGTCCCGTCGCGATCACCGAGGATCATGTGTCGTACGCGGCGCTGCGCCTCACCACGCGCGCCGAGCGGGCCGCCTTCGCGCCCTCCGACACCGTCAGCATGGACCTGCGCATGGTCACCGTGCCCGACATCCTCCCGAAGTCGCCGCTGGGACCCTCCCTCGCGGGGCTGGCCGGCATCGTGCTCTCGCCGGAGTGGTTCGCGCCGCCCGCCGGCGAGGTCGTCGAGGTGCCGGTCACCACCCTCGTCCGCGATCTGCTGCGCGGCGAGACCCTCGACGGAGATCCGGTGACGGGCACCGTGGCGCTTCTTTCCATCTTTGAGCCGCTGTCAATCGAGTACGTGTCGTTCCTGGGGCTGGGCGGCGCGGCCGGCAGCGGGGGAGCGGACGGAGCCCCCGAACTCCGCCTGATCCTCAACTTCGCGCGGGGGAGCTGACCATGGGCCGCGCTATCGTTGCTCGCGCTATCATTGCCTGCGCTATCATTGCCTGCATCGCCCCCCGGGCCGCTTCCGCCCAGTCCTTCCTCGGCTTCCGCGCCCTCGGCGTGCCGGTCGAGGCGGTGGGCGGACGCGCGACGTCGCTCGGCAACCTCGGGATCGGCCTGTCGCTCGTCGCCGTCTCGCCCACCGACCCCGCCGCCGCGGCCCGCCTGGCGGCGCCCACCATCACCGCCTCCATGCAGCCGTCGTGGGGCGATTTCGCGATGGGCGACCAGAGCGGCACCACGCGCACCACGGGCTTTCCCTTCATCGCGATCGGCTACCCCGTCGGCGCGACCGGCGGCACCGCGACCGTCTCCGTCGCGGGTCACATGGAGCAGCGCTGGGCGGGCGAGCGGACCGAGGAAATCCGGCTCGGCGGCGTCGATGTCCCGATCAACGACCGCTTCGAGACCGACGGCGGCACCTCGGTCGCGCGCCTCGGCTACGCCCAGCCCTTCGGCGAGCGGATCGCGCTGGGGGTGAGCGTGGGGACCTACGTCGGACGGCTCAACCAGTCCTTCGACCGCAACCTCGACTCTCTCGTCGTGGGCACCGACGTGCAGCCCTACAGCGAGGAGTACCTCTGGGACTACGGCGGCTACACCTTCGCGGCCGGGATCGCCCTCGACCCCCACGACCTGGTCCACATCGCCGGCGCCGTCGAGTGGTCGACCGACCTCGAGGAGTCGCCGCGGGGCGAGACCGTGGGCGCGGCCAGCAGCTACGGCATCCCGCTCAGGCTTTCCGCCGGCGCGACCGGACGCCTCACCCAGCGGCTGCTCATCAACACGTCGCTCGTCTACCAGGACTGGTCCGGCGCCGGCGGATTCGCCAGCGGCGTCCTCAGCGGCAACAGGATGAGCTACGGCGTGGGGATGGAGTGGCGCGCGATCCAGCAGGAGTCCCGGAGCATTCCGTTCCGGGTCGGGTACCGGAGCGGGGCGCCGCCCTTCCGCTTCGACGCGCAGGACCCCTCGGAGTCGGTGTGGACGGCGGGGATCGGCCTCAACCTGGTCGAACTCGACGGGCTGCCGCTCGGCTGGATGGACCTCGCCGTCGAACGGGGCAGCCGCACGAGCCTGCCGCTCGACGAGAACTTCTGGCGGGGCACGATCTCGATCGGGATCTCGCAGTTCTAGCGGAGGCGGCGGAAGGAACCCCGATGCGCCTCCACTACAAGACCTTCGGCTGCAAGGCGAACCAGTACGACACCGAGCGCATGCGCCAGCTCATCGAGGCGAGCGGGCCCGGCGTGCGCTCCTCGCCGCTCGAGCGCGCGGAGGTGTGCGTGGTGAACACCTGCACGGTCACCAGCCAGGCCGACGCCGACGCGCGCCGCTTCGTTCGCCGCATCGCGCGCCGCAACCCGCGCGCGCGGATCGTGGTCGCGGGGTGCTCGGCGGTGCTGCGCGCGGAGGACTACCGCGCCATGGATGAGGTGGGGGAGGTGGTCGAGGGGCACGATCCGGCCGCCGTGCTGGCCGCGGCGACGCGCGGCCGCAGCGCCGCCGGGCTCGTCCAGCTCCGGCGCGGCCCGCTCCGCCGCCGGGCCGGGGCCACCCGCGGCTGGCTCAAGGTCCAGGACGGGTGCGACCGCAAGTGCGCGTTCTGCGCGACCCGCCTGGCCAGGGGCGCCAGCCGCAGCCGCGCCCCCGACGAGGTGGTCGCCGAGGCGAAGGTGCTGACCCGCAGCCACCCCGAGCTGGTCATCACCGGGATTCACATCGGCCACTACGGCCGCGACCTCGATCCGCGCGGCTCGCTCACCGCGCTGGTGCGCCGGCTCCTGGGCGAAGTGCCCGGCCCGCGGTTCCGCCTCGGCAGCATCGAGGCCACCGAAATCGACGACGGCATGCTCCGCCTCCTCGCCGAGTCGGACGGCCGCCTCGCCCCGCACCTGCACATGCCCCTGCAGAGCGGCGCCGATGCGGTCCTGCGGGGCATGCGCCGCTGGCACACCCGCGAGCAGTACCGCCGCCGCGCCCTCGACATCGCCGACACCGTCGCCCCGATCGGCCTCGGCGCCGACATCATCACGGGCTTCCCGGGCGAGACCGCCGCCGACCACGCCGACACGGTCAGCCTCGTCGAGGAGCTCCCCTTCACCTACCTCCACGTCTTCCCCTGGTCTCCGCGCACCGGCACCGCCGCCGCCGACCTGCCCGGCCGCATCCCGCAGCGCATTTCGTGGGAGCGCGCACGCGAACTCCGCACCCTCGGCAACGCCAAGGGAGAGCGCTACGCCCGCAGCCGGGGCGGCTCGCAGGTGGAGGTGGTGATGGAGGGCGACGGAGGCAGCGCGCTCACCGGTGACTACATGAGGGTCGCGATCGGGCCGCGGCGGCCTGCGGATCCCCGCCGCCTCCACACGGGACGCCTCTCGCCCGACGGGTCCCATGTAGCCATTGACGTGCCCGCCGGCCCCGCCACATTTGCACCGTCATGAACGCAAGCGACCCACGGGACCGCCCCCGCGCCTACGTCGAGACCTACGGCTGCCAGATGAACATCTCGGACGGCGAGCTCATGGAAGGCGTGCTCGAGGGCCACGGCTACGAGATCGTGGACGCCCCCGAGGGCGCCGACGTCGTCCTCGTCAACACCTGCGCCATCCGGGAGCACGCCGAAACGCGCGTCCTGGGCCGCGTCGGCCAGCTCAACGCCCTCAAGCGCGACCGCCCCGGCATGATCCTCGGCGTCACCGGCTGCATGGCCCAGCGCATGGGCGACGACCTGCTCGAGAAGGCGCCGCACGTCGACCTGGTGATGGGGCCGGACGGCTACCGCGGCCTGGGCGCGGCGCTGGAGCAGGTGCGCCCGCCCGTCCGCCCGGCCCATGCGCCCCGCAACCGCCTCTCCGTCCTCGACCTGTCGCTCGACGAGAACTACCGCGGGCTCGAACAGCGCCGCCGCTCGACCGTCACCGCGTGGATCCCCATCCAGCGGGGCTGCAATCACCGCTGCACCTTCTGCATCGTGCCGTACGTGCGCGGGTCGGAGAAGAACCGCGACCCGGAGGAGGTGCTCGCCGAGACGCGCCAGGTGGCGCGGGACGGGATCACGGAAGTCACGCTGCTGGGCCAGACGGTCAACTCGTACCGGTGGGGCGGCGCGGGAGCCGGGGGCGGCGCGGGCAACGGGGCCGACTGGTCGTTCGCGCGGCTGCTCCAGGCCGTCGCGCGCGTCCCCGGCATCCGCCGCGTGCGCTTCACGTCGCCGCACCCCAACGACGTCACCGAAGAGCTCGTCGAGGTCATGGCGCGCGAGGAGACCGTGTGCGAGCAGTTCCACCTGCCGGTGCAGTCGGGCAGCAACCGCGTGCTGCGCCGCATGCTCCGCCGCTACACCGCCGAGTCCTTCATGGAGAAGGTGGCGCTGATCCGCGCCGCGCTCCCCGGCGTGGCACTCTCCACCGACGTCATCGTCGCGTTCCCGGGCGAGAGCGAGGACGACTTCGAGGAGACGCTCGCCCTCCTCCGCGAGGTCAGGTTCGACGACGCCTTCACGTACAAATACAGCCCGCGCGACGGCACGCCCGCGACGCGCCTGCCCGCCCGCCAGTTCATCGGCGACGAGGTCGGGCAGCAGCGGCTCGAACGGCTGATCGCGACGACGCGCGCGATCCAGAAGGAGATCAACCGGGGTGAGGTGGGCCGCACCGAGGAGCTGCTGATCGAGCGGGCCGCGCGCAGCGAGGGGATGGTCCTGGGCCGCACCCGCCGGGCCAAGGCGGTGGTGGTGCAGGGGTCGGAGGATGACATCGGCCGCTACGTCACGGCGCGCCTGACGCGCACGACGGGGCCCACCTTCGTGGGGGAGCGGGCGTGAGCGCGGCCGGGGGCATGAACCGCGTCGCCACCTGGCTCGGCCTCGCCGTCATCATCGTCCTCGCGATCGGCTTCGCGATGGCCAACGCGGGGCGCCAGGTCTCCATCGACTTCGGCCTCTTCGCCCTCTACGGCGTTCCGGTGACCTTCGTCGCCTTCGGAGGCATGGTCGTCGGGATGGCCGTCGTTCTCGTCGCCGGGATCAACGCCGACCTCAAGGTCCGCCGCCTGCTGCGCGAACGGCACATGGAGGACCGCGAACTCGCCGAACGCGCCGAACAACACCTGCCCGGGCCCGCGGAACCGCAACGGCCCGGCGACCCGACGAAGGGAGAGACGCTTCTGGAGTGAGGGGCGCGCCCCCGATCCTGTGGACCGCCGTGGGCTTCGCCGCGGGCGCGGCAGCCAGCACGGCGATGGGGTTCGACCGGACCCTCCTCTCACTCCTGATCGCCGCCTGTCCCATCCTGCTATGGCGCGGTCCCGAATCGCGCGGTCTGTCCCTGCTGCTCTGTTTCGTGGCGGGCCTCGCCTGGACCACTGCCGACCGCCGCGCCCTCGAACGATGCTCGCCGGCCGTGACGGACGGATCTCCCGCGCTCGTCACGGGCTATTTCACCGCCGTCAGCGCGGAAGGGGCGTCGACTCTGCGGGCGAGCGGGCCCGCCGGCTGCCGAGCCGAGATCAGGGTCTACACCCGCGCCGGCGAGCCGCCCGAGGCCCGACCTGTCACCGTCGAGGGACGCTGGTTCAAGTCGATCCGTCCGGACGGGAGCGAGGCCGTGTACCTGAGCGCGTCGAAGGTGGAAGCGCTCGAAGCGGCAGGCGATGAGCGGGCGGCCGCTCCGGCGAGCCCCGCCGCAGGCATATCCGTCCCCTGGTCCGTCCGCGTGCGCGCCGCCATCCGCGGCCGGGCCGCCAAAGCCCTCGAGCGCAGACTCGGCACCCAGGCCGGCGTCGCCTCCGCGCTGGTCCTCGCCGAGCGCGACGGCATCCCGCGCGAGCTCTGGGACGCCTTCGCGCGCTCCGGCACCGCGCACCTGCTCTCGATCTCGGGCTTTCACGTCGGGGTGATCGCCGCGCTCCTCGGCGGCATCCTCTCGGCCGCCGCGCTGCCTCCCCGCCGCCGCGCCGCCGGGATCGCGATCGGCGTGTGGGCGTACGTCCTGGTCATCGGCGCCCCGACCTCGGCCACGCGCGCCGCCTGGATGACCTCGGCCTTCGTGCTGGGGCGGCTCCGCCAGACGCCGGCCCGCACGCTCGGCGCCCTCGGCCTGTCGATGCTGATGATCTCCCTGCTGCGCCCCTCGGCCGTTTCGGGCGCCGGCTTCCAGCTCACCATAACGGGGACGGCGGGGATCCTCATCATGACGCGGTGGATCATGATGCATTGGCCGGAGCACCGGTACCGGGAGTGGATCGCGTCGCCCGTGGCCGCCGGCATCGGGGCGTCGGTCTTCACGGCCCCCGTCCTCGCGTACCATTTCGGGCAGATCCCGCTGCTGTCGCTGCCGGCGTCGATCCTGCTCACGCCGATAGTGGCCGCGGCGGTGCCCGGTGTCATCGCGGCGATCGTGATGGATGTGCTGCACGTCCCCGGCGCCGCCGCCGCCGGGATGGGCGCGGAGGGACTGCTCCTGGCGGTCACCCGCATCGCCGCGTGGCTGGGCGCGCTTCCCGGCACGGTCGCGCTGGTCACGCCCCGCGAAGCCGCCCTCCTCACCGCGGGCGCGATCGCCCCCCTCGCGCTCGCAACCGCCGCCTGGCGGACCCGCCCCGCCGTCCGCGCCGCCGTCTCCACACTCACCGCCCTTGCCACACTCTGGGCCGGGCAGGCCGCGCTCTCCCTCGCGGGGCGGGGGACCCTGCAGATCACCGCGATCGACGTCGGGCAGGGCGACGCCATCGCGATCCGCACCCCGCGGGGCCGCTGGCTGCTGGTGGACGCCGGACCGCGCGGCTTCGGCGGCACTGACGCAGGCTTGACGCGCGTGGTGCCCTACCTGAACGGGCAGGGAGCGCGCCGCCTCGAGGCGATCGTCCTCTCACACCCCGACGAAGACCACGCCGGGGGTCTCGGGGCGGTGTTGCGCAATGTCTCGACGGGCGCGGTGCTCGGTCCGGGCCTGGGGAGCGGGCAATCCGGGCACATGCTGGGGCTGGCCGAGGCGAGGGATGCGGGAGTGCCGTGGCGGCGCACGGTGGCGGGCGACGTGTGGACTACGGACGGGGTCGTGTTCCGGGTGCTCAACCCGCCGCGGCCCGGTGGGACGGGCGACCCCGGAGGTCTTGTCACCGGCCCACCCCTCGATCCCGGCGAACCCAACGACTGGTCCGTCGTGATCCGCGTCGAGTTCGGCGACTTCACGGCGCTGCTGATGGGCGACGCGAGCGACGACATCGAGGCGCGGGTGATGGGGGAGGGGGCGGACGCGGACGCCGCCCGCGACATCACCCTCCTCAAGGTCGGCCATCACGGCAGCATCACCTCGAGCGCCGAAGCCTTCGTGCGCGAGACCTCGCCCGAGTACGCCCTTATCCCTGTGGGTGCGCGAAACCGCTACGGGCACCCGGACCCCGTCGTCCTCGCGCGGCTGCGTCGCGTGGGCGCGCGCATATTGAGAACGGACACGCAGGGGACGGTAAGCGTGATCGCACGGCCCGACGGCACCGTCAGGGTCAGGACCAGCCGGTAGTAGGGCGGGCCGATCGATCGAGGCGCGCCGCCTGTCCCATTCGAGCATCGGCGTGACGCAGTCGATTCCCGCGGGACCGACCTATTCTTGCGGTGGTTGCGGCGGTGACGGCGGCGGTGGTGGCGGTGGGGGAGGGTTCTTCCGCGGCGGCCATCCACCTCCGCGTCTTTCATCCGGCACTTGCCTAGACGGCGGGGAGGGCGTATCGGGGATCGTTCTGCCTCTCGACCTGTTGCTCACCGTGACTTTCCCAGTACGCATCCGCCTGCTCCTCCGTCGAGTCACGCAGTCGTTCGTCAATCTTCCCGGAAGACATCAGCGAGGTAAGATCGTTCTTCTTTCTGGCAAGGCGTTGCCACCGTTCCCGCAACTCGTCGCGCGGCAGTTGATCAACCTGCTGCCACAGATCCCGCCACTCTACCAGGAGGTCTCCGAGGCGCTTCTGACAGTAGGTTGCGGAGTTCACAATGCCACTGACCCGGTACACCAACGGCAAAATGCTCGACACCACGGCCAGCCCGATCGCCACTGAGATCCATAGCGTCCCCACACCAACCAGGGAAACGACCAGGCCGACGGTAGCGAACACTGCTGTTGCCACGGCCATGGCCCGCTCGCGCCGGGCAAGCTTGCCAGCCAGCTCTCCGTAGTAACGAACCAGGCCGTCAGTATGGACCATATCGTTCCATACGTCGGTTCGGAGTTCATTGGACACAGGTGATCCTCCTTCCCCAGCGGGTCCCCTCGTTCCACCACTACCCCACTTCGCACCGCATCGCTTCGGATATGCCCGCGGTACACCGTGTACCGATGGTACATGGTGTACGTTGCAGACCGCAAACCCTTCCGTTGTCTGCGGGTGCTCGTACATATGCTGCTTCAGGTCATGCATGACATCCTCCCTCTGCGATTGGGCTGTGCTCTCCGGGTGGGCGCCCGGATCATCACTCAAGGATCGCATCGCGTCATCAGCAAGCCATCAGGCCCATCGGACCAGCGTCGACGCCGCCTACTCACCCCCCCACCTTGCCCCCCACCCCGCCCCCGGGCGACCTTGGACGCCATGCGGAGCAAAGTCGTCACCATCGACCGGCACATCATCGACCAGGAGCGCCTGCACCCGGGCGCTTCGGGCCGCTTCTCCGCGCTCCTGTACGACATCGCGCTGGCCGCGAAGCTGATCTCGCGCGAAGTCAACATGGCGGGGCTCATCGACGTGCTCGGGCGCACGGGCGAGGTCAACGTCCACGGCGAGGCGGTCGAGAAGCTCGACGCCTTCGCCCAGGAAGTCATCTTCAAGGCGATGGACCACGCCGGGCACCTCTGCTGCATGGTGTCGGAAGAGTGCGATCACATCATCGCCATCCCCGACCGCTTCGAGCTCGGGCCCTACGTGCTCCTCTTCGACCCCCTCGACGGCTCGTCGAACATCAACGTCAACGTCTCGATCGGGACGATCTTCTCCGTCCATCAGCGCATCACGCCGCGCGGGCGCCCGGGCACGATCGAGGACTGCCTGCAGAAGGGGTCCCGCCAGCTGGCCGCGGGCTACATCGTCTACGGCTCGTCGACCATGCTGGTCTACACGACCGGGATCGACCAGGGGGTGCACGGGTTCACCCTCGATCCGTCGATCGGCGAGTTCCTGCTCAGCCACCGCGACATCCGCATCCCCGATCCGCCCGCGAAGATCTATTCGGTCAACGAGGCCTACTACGCCCGCTGGTCGAGGAACCAGCAGCGCCTGGTCGACCACTTCCGCGGCCTGAACGGCGAGGGGGGTGGTGGATACAAGTCCCGCTACATAGGTTCACTGGTCTCGGATTTCCACCGGACCCTGCTGCAGGGCGGGATCTTCATGTACCCTCCCGACTCGCGGGCGCCCGGCGGGAAGCTGAGGATGTTGTACGAGGCCGCGCCTCTCGCCATGGTCTGCGAGGCCGCGGGGGGCAGGGCCTCGGACGGAGGCAGGGACATCCTGGACATCGAGCCCGAAGGGCTGCATGACCGGACGCCCCTGTTTCTGGGGTCCGCGAGCCTCGTGGACCTGGCCGAGGATTACCTGGCAGGACGGGTCGAGAGGCCCGGGAAAGAGGCGGATAGCTGAACGACGAGGTCGGAAAGCTGAACGAACGTTCGATTTTCAGGCGGCCGAGAGGGTGGGCATGAGGGTCATGTCGTTGATAGTCAATGACTTGCGCCTGAATGCCTTTTTGGCATCGTTCTTGCTATAACCATCCCCGACCCAGAAAACCGGGTCGAAACTTGACAATCCCTTGGCAATCGTCCCTCGGACGGGCCCGCGCGGCTCGCCAGGGACGCGAACAATAGATTCGGTCAGCCCGAATCCCACGGCACGAGGCCGGGGAAGAACCGGGACGACCAAACCCTTCCATCAAAGGAATGGACGACAGCATGAACAGACTCAAGCTACTCGCGGCAGTTGCGCTGCTTGGGATCCCCCTCGCTGCCTGTGAGGAGGCGACTCCTCCACCGCCGGTCGGTTCGATCGTCGGTACGGTATCGATCGAGGGGACCGGGGTTGACGGCGTATCCGTCAATCTGAGCAACGGCAACTCCACCACCACCTCGGGTGGCGGGAGCTATCGCTTCGACAACGTCGAAGGGGGAGCCTACACCGTCACCATCAGTGGATTCCCGTCGGACGCCACGTTCGACGCAACCTCGGCCGCGGCGACCATCTCATCGGCCGGCCAGAGCGTTACTGTCAACTTCACGGGCGCGTACATCCGTACGGCCAGCGTTATGGGGACGGTAACGGTAGAAAACATGGGCCTGCCCGGCGTGACGGTTACGCTTGCCGGCGTCTCCGGCGCTACCGCGGTCACCGACGACGGCGGCGCGTACGCCTTCACCGGACTCCGGATGGGCAACTACTCGGTCGAGATCTCGGGCTTCGACAGTGACGAGGTCGGGTTCTCCGCCACCGCCGCATCGGTTACGGTCGGCGTGGGCGAGTCCAAGATCGTCAGCTTCGACGGCACCTACCTCCGCACCGCCGGCATCATGGGCCGGGTGAGCGTGGAGGGCGAGGGCCTCGAGGGCGTCACGGTCAGCCTCAGCGGCGGACCCGACGCGACCGACATGACGACCGAGACCGACGCCGCCGGCCAGTACAGCTTCGCCAAGCTGCGCGCCGGCGACTACGCGGTCGGCATTTCCGGCTACAACACCGACGACTACGAGTTCGAGGTGACCTCGCAGAACGTGACGGTCGCGCTCGGCGAGACCGCCAACGTTCCCTTCGAGGGCGTCCTGCTCCGCACGTCGGGCGTCAGCGGCCGGGTCAGCGTCGAGGGCATCGGCCTGGCGGACGTGATGGTCACGCTGTCGATGGCCGACGCCGAAGACGCGACGGCCATGACCGACGCGGGCGGCCTGTACGCCTTCTCGGGCCTGGCGGCCGGCGACTACACGGTCGCGATCGCGCTCTCCGACGAGCAGATGGCCGCCTACGTCTTCGAGACGACCAGCATGGACGTGACGGTCGGCGACGACGAGACGCAGATCGTCAACTTCGAGGCCGAGCACGCCGCCACGGCGAGCGTGACCGTGCAGCTGTTCGTCGACGAGGGCGCCAACGGCCGGAACGACATGATGGACGAGGGCGAGGGCACCTTCCCGACGGCAGAGATGCTGGCGATGGTGGCCGAGCTCGGACTGCCGCTGGCGCTGCCGATTTCCCTGGCGGGCCCGGGAGTCCATGACATGCAGTCCGGCACGGCAATGGCGGACGGCAGCGTCGTGTTCGCAGGCCTCAAGGCGGGCCAGTACCAGGTGATCGTCACCGACATCCCGGCCGAGGTGCTGGCCGGGCTCCCGCCCGCGTTGGGTGCGGTCCTGCGCGACTACTCCTACGGCGGACCCGCCACCGGCTACCCGATCGCCCTGACCGTCGGCCAGGCGGCGACGCAGCACGCGCCGGTCGACATCACGCACACGACGGTCCACTTCGGCGTCACGCTGAAGAACGGCGAGACGCGCGGAATGCCGCTTCCCGGCGCGATGGTCACGCTCTACGCGGACGCCATGGGCGAGACCAAGGTCGGCGAGGGCATGACCATGGTCGACGAAGAGACCATGCACGCCGCGGCGTCGATCCGGATCGCGCGTGAAGGCACGAGCGGCAACATGGTCCACGCGGGAGTCTCAGCGGACTCCGCCTACACCGTGGCCGACGGCATGACGGCCGTGATGTGGGATCCGCAGAAGACCTACACCATGGGCGCGAACGACAACGACATCGTCAACCTGAACGTCGACGTGACCTTCGGCGGCGCGACGATCACCACCGACTACGGCGGCGGCGACGCGCTCGCAGGCTGGGCCGTCAGCGTCGCGCACGGCGACACCATGTACGCCGACACGCTGGACAGCGACGGCATGGCGGCATTCGAGATGACGGTGGATTCCGCTGGTGCCCTGCCGGCGATGTACAGCTTCTCGGTGGACACGATCCAGGTCGATTCGCTGGACGGCGGCGAGATGTTCGAGGGCACCTCGGTCGACTACGTGCACACCGGACTCGCGCTGGTCGGTACGATGGAAGCCGGCATGATCGAGGTGAACTACACGACCCAGTCGCTGAAGGTCGGTGTGCACCACGAGCGCGACCAGGTCATGGGCTACACCGGCAACGTCCTCGATGGTGACATGAGGGACGACGGGACGGTGGTCGATCTCTCGGTCCGCTACATAGACGGCAACGGCCGTTCCCGTTCGTTCACGACGAAGGAGTGGGATGCGGGCAAGAACACGAGCTTCAAGGAGGGTGTGACGACCTTCACGGGCCTGCCGGCCGATGAGAGCATCATCGTCCAGGCGTCCGTCGAGGATTCCCTGGACGTCATGCTCCTCGATCCCGATGAGCTCGCAGCCTACACCGGCACGGAAGCCAACGGCATCATGGGCGGCCACTTCGGTGCGCACGGCGGCTACAGCCACACGGTGTCGCTCTGCCCGCTGATGGACACCAATCCGCAGGACTTCGACGAGTGCTCCGGGTTCGCCTACGTGAACACGTATTCGGTGACCGGGCTGGTCTGGAAGAATGAGGTCCTGCGGAGCACGGAAGGTGGTGCCAACGACGATGGCTTCCTGATGGGTGCCAAGAATGATATGGGCCCCACGTTCGTAGCCGGGCTTTCCGTCGCTTTGGCCCCGGTCGAAGGCAAGAACCTCGCGGGCGAGGATCAGTCCTTCACGACTCTCAAGGCCAACGCCAAGACCACGGCGTTCGACGATACCCACCAGTTCGCCTTTGACGACATCGCGGCAGGCGTCTACAAGCTCAGCGTGCCCGACGGATGGCGCGCGAGGCTGGGGCCGACAGCCGATACGCTGACCAGTCCGAAGGGTGCCACAGCCATGGTCGGCGACGCGCTCAACCCGCTCGCCGGCGATGTCGAACTCGACGTGACGCCTTCGACTACCACGGTCTATGGCTACGTGAGGGACGAGGACGGCTTCCCCGTGGACGACGTGACCGTCACCGCCAACGGTGTCGAAGCGACGACCGACGTACACGGCCGGTACATCGCCGAGTACGTGCCTTCCGCGAACAACAAGCGCGGCACCGCGGCGAACCGGAACACCATCGCGGTGGGGACCGCCCACGAAGGCAGCGAAAAGACGGATACCGTCATTGCCTTTACCGCGAACAGCCGGATCCAGCAGGACGTCGAGATTTCGGGCGTCGGCAAGACCGCATCGATCAGCGGTACGGTCACCGCATCCGGCAGCGGCGATCCGATCAAGGGTGTGCGGATCATGGTGGAGGGCTTGCAGAACTTCAACGCCAAGATTCCGCCTACCAGCGCCAAGAACAACGCCCTCGTGACGGGCGACGACGGCACCTACACTGCGACTGTCGAAGCCAAGGAACTCGGCGAGAGCGTCGCGGTGACCGTGTCGAAGGAAGGCATGAGCTTCGCGCCTGCGACGCTGTCCGTTCCGGCGCACGGCGGTTCGGCGGTTTCGGGCATCGACTTCACCGGCTTCCTGCACGCCAGGATTTCGGGCAGGGTGAAGGCTCCGAACGGCACCGCTCTGGGTGGTGTTGAGGTCACGGCCACGAACGTGGTCGAAGGCGGAGCTGGCGACGGGGTCTCAAGCACTTCCAATGCCAGGGGCACCTTCGTGCTCAGCGTGCCGTTCGGTACCTATGACATCGCAGCGGATCTTGACGACTACACCTTCAGCTACCCGAACGACCAGCAGAGGGTGAGCGTCGCTCCGGGTCAGGCTGTGGACTTCGGCGACATCCAGGCGATGACGTTTGCGGCGGTGAACGTCCGAGCGGTGCGTCAGCTCACGGCGGACGACCCCGGCACTGCCGACATCGACGAGTCCGAGAGGCTCGATGGACAGATCCGGGTGAGCTGGGACGCCAACGACACAACCGCGGTGCCTGAGGGGTACGACGAGGTCGCCTACGTGGTGGAGCACGACGGTGCCGCTCCTGGCACATTCGCCGACGCCAGCGCCACGGCCGCTACCGATACGGCTGGACTGGCCAGGTTCACTGCTCCGACGGCCCACGACACCACCTTCATGGTCCGGATCGTGGCCACGGCCACGGATACGGATAACAGCGGTGAGGGCGGCACCACGCTCGATCCCATCGTGATCAACTCCATGGCCTACACCGTCGCCGCGGTCGATCCGACGACCAGCGACGTCAAGGCGAGAATGAACGTGACGGCCGACACGACCGTCGCCGACACCATCGCCGCCACCTGGAGTGCCACCACGAACGGCAACTCGGACTTCCGGATCGCGGTTCAGGTGACCGTGGCTTCGCTGCAAGGGAGCACCGTATGGGTCACCCCCAGCGTCGGAACTCCCCCTGACCCGGAGAACACCACGCGGGCGTGGACGTGGGACTTCGGCGAGAACAATGCCGACATCACCACGGGCTGGACCGTTGCCCTGCCCGGCGGGAACGGTGCGGCAGTCACCATCACCACGGCCGAAATGCAGGCAGCCACCATGTTCCGCGTCGACTCGAGCCAGGGCACTGTGAGCGCGGACAACCCGTGGAAGGCCGGCACCGCGGTCACGATCACGAAGCCATCGTCATAACCCTCCAACCCCATCGGCCTGGCCGACTCACCGGCCAGGCCGATGGGCGCAGGACACCGCACCCCCCGTCCGGGAAATCGGGCGGGGGGTGACGGCTTGACACCGGCACACGAACCCGGACTCCCATTCCTGAAATCGGACGAGGCCATGTTCGGAATCGAAACACGGGTCCAGATGCGGCACTACCTGGAGCAGGGGCTCAGCAAGACGGCGACCGCCCGGCTTCTGGGGATCAGCAGAAGGACCATCTACAACTGGATCGAAGCGGGAGAGCTCGAGCGCGATCCCGATGACACCACACTGGTGTACGGGCCCAGGGCCCCCCGGGCGACGAAGATCGATCCCTACAAGATCTACATCGACCGACGCCTGTCGGACTACCCGGACCTCACCGCGGCCCGGCTCTACAGGGAGATCCAGGAAGAGGGCTATCCGGGAGGCTACGGACAGGTGAAGCGCTACGTCCGGGACATCCGGGAGGCCGGGGCGAACGGGCAGCGGCCGGACTGAGGCACGACAGCCGCGGCAGGGCAGGCGCGTTAGGTTGGCAGGGAAGTCGACTTCCAGCCTCCACTCGTCACCGCAAGGATGCCGCCATGATCCGCTTCGCCGCAGTGGCCGCCGCGATGGCCACCACCGCCCTCATCCCCCCCACCACCGCCGCCCAGGAAGGCGATCCCGCCTCGGCCACGGAACCGCCGCCCGTCGCCAAGGTGCGCAACTACCTCCCGCACATGACGCGGCCCGAGGTCGAGGATCTGCTGACGCGCACCGACATGGTGATCATTCCGGTGGGCGCGCTCGAGCAGCACGGGACGCATCTGCCGATCGGGACCGACCACCTGAACGGCGTGGCGCGCGCGCAGCGGGTCGCGCAGAGGACCGACGTGCTCGTGGCGCCGATCCTGCTGCCCGGGCAGTCGCCGTACCACATGGGGTTCGCGGGGACGGTCACGCTGCCCTCGACCCTGATCCAGGAGGTGTACGTCGAGGCCGCGAAGAGCCTGATCCGGCACGGCTTCAAGCGCTTCCTGATGCTGAACGCGCACGGGGGGAATCGCGCGATCACGAACTTCATCGTCGACCGGATCAACCAGGAGACGGAGGGGATCGCGGTGGAGCTGGGCGCGGTGGCGGGGCCGCTGATGGAGCGGGGGCCGGAGGGGGACGGCGCGGGCGCGGGTGCGGCGGACGCGGGCACGGGCGCGGGCACGGACGCGGACGCGGGCGGGCAGACGGCGCCTGTCCTCGACCGGCACGGCGGCACCGGGGAGACCTCGAATTCGCTGTACCTGATCCCCGAGCTGGTGGACCTGGACGCGGCCTACCCGGCCGAGCTCACCATGCCCGCGCACCTGGAGGCGATGGTGCCCGAGGTGCTGGCGGGCGATCCTACCGCGCTGGCCGTGTTCCTGGCCGAGGGGTTGAAGGACGAGTCGACCGGCAAGGGCACATCGTCGGCCGAGCTGTCGACGACCGGCGTGTGGGGGGAGCGCGATCCGACGGAGGCGACGGCCGAGCGCGGCCGCGTGACGACGGAGCGGTTCGTGGATGCAGCGGTGCGGTTCATCGAGCGGTGGAACGCGCTGCGCCCGCCGGGGACGGGGTGAGGGCTCAGTCGTCCGGTTGCCCGGTTAGCCGGCCCTTGATGAACGACACGTCCTCGCTGGTGCGCGCAACCCTGACTTCCAGGCTCTCGATCCGCCCTCTCAGTTCAGCTCCCTGGGCGTCGATGCGTCCCCGCAGCTCGGCTCCCTGGGCGTCGATTCGCAAGCCGATGGCATCGTGGGCCTGCTGATTCGCGTGGGTCAGGGCGTCGATGCGCTGGTCCATGTGGCTTCGCAGGTTCCCTATGCTGCGCACGACCAGCGCCGCCATCGCCGTGACGGTCAACAGCACCGTGCCGAAGCCGGTCACCAGCACACTGATGAGGGTCGTATCCATTCATGCATCTCCTCCCACT
Organism: Longimicrobiales bacterium; assembly: GCA_965211645.1. Taxonomy (GTDB): domain Bacteria; phylum Gemmatimonadota; class Gemmatimonadetes; order Longimicrobiales; family Gaopeijiaceae; genus Bin94. Next base: position 4,097,011 of record OZ242947.1, read on the forward strand.
GGAACATGGTAATATAGCCTGCCATGTGGCAAGAGCGCGGAAGCTACATCCGGACCAGGGGCGCTTCCATGGCTGGATGGGACGGAATCGCCCCCCCTACGGCGAGCAGTTCGTCACATTCCGGTTGCGCACGCCGCCCAGCCACGTCTGGAACGCCGAGTCGGTGGGCGCGCAGAGGCTGGTGCCCTGGGCGAAGAAATAGCGCAGCTTCGTGAGCCCGGTGAGCGCGGTGGGCAGCGTGCCGCTCATGCCGGAGTTGCCGTTGACATAGAGGTCCGACAGGGCGGTCAGATCGCCGAACTCGGTCGGGATGTTGCCGGTCAGTGCATTGTCGTCCAGGTGCAGGATCTGGAGCCGGGCGAGCTGGCCCAGCTTCGCCGGGATCGCGCCCGTGAGGCCGTTCCCGCGGAGGTCGAGCGCGTGGAGCGACTGCATGTCGCCGAGCCCCTCCGGGATCGCGCCGGTGAGGTTGTTGTTGGCCAGCCGCAGCCAGTCGAGGGTTCGGTCGGCGAACGAGGGGATGGTGCCGGTGAGGCCGTTGTCGCCGAGGTCGAGCCATTCGAGGTTTTCGAGCCCGGTGAGCTCCGTCGGAATGGCGCCCGAGAGATCGTTGTCCTGCAGGCGGAGGGCCTGCAGGCCGGACAGGTTGCCCAGCGCCGTGGGAATCGCGCCCGAAAGCGAGTTCTCCGAGAGGTCCAGCACCTTGAGATCGGACAGCGCGCCGAGCGTATCGGGGATCGAGCCGGTCAGCCGGTTCCGGTGGAGGTAGAGGCGCTCGAGATCGGTCAGGTTGCCGAGTTCGACGGGGATCGAGCCGGTCAGCCGGTTCTCGCTGAGGTCGAGGTAGCTCAGGTCCGCGAGGTCGCCGAACCCGGTGGGAATCGTGCCCGTCAGGCGGTTGAAGTCGAGCTTGAGCGTGTCGAGCGAGGTCAGGTCGGCGATCCACCCGGGGATGTCCCCGCTCATCCACGTGTTGGAGAGGTCCAGGTAGGTCAGGCTGTCGAAGTTGCCGAAGCTGGACGGGTAGCCGTCGAGGAAGTTGCTGGTCAGATCCAGGCGCCTGAGGTGGACGAGGCTGTCGAGCAGCGGCGTGGGACGGCCCGCCAGCCCGTTGGTGGGAAGCACCAGTTCGACGACGTTGCCCGCGTTGTCCGTGACAACGCCGTGCCACTCGCCGTACGGCCTGTCGGTCAGCCAGTTGGTCTGGACGTCCCAGGTGGGTCCGCGGGTGGAGTTGTAGAAGAGGACGAGCACCCCGAACATGGGCTGCGTCGATGTCAGCCGCTGCACGAGATGGAAGTCGAGCGTGTCGCCCTCCTCGGCCGAGGCCAGTGCGGTGGCGCCTGCCGCGCCCACCCCCGCCGCGCTGCCGCTCGACGGCGCGTCCACCTCCACGAAGTACCGGCTCACGGGCTGCGTGTTCCCGGGCGGCGCGCCGTAGTCCCACTCCGCGTCCGGCAGGTCCACGGTGACCAGGTGGTAGCCCTCCTCGAGCTCGTCGACCGTCCAGGTGCCGTCGTCCGCGGTCTCGACGGACACGCGGGTGCGGTACTGGCCCGTCTGGCAGCTGCTCTCGTCGGCTGGGACCTCGCAGTGGTCCATGTGCACCGAGAGTCCCGCGAAGGGGTCGGGGTCGCTGTTGCCGTCGGTGGTGCCGCCGTCGTCGGGACGCGTGACCCGGCCGAACAGGACCCCCGCGGCCGCAACGGCCCCGCGGGGCACCAGGTGGAAGTCGAGGCTGTCCCGGGCCGGCTCCTCTCCCTGCAACCGCTCGAAGTAGCTTCGCCGGGGCTCGTCGGTGCCGGGGAGCGCGCCGTACTGCCAGAGGTCGCCGGGGAAGCTCACGGTGACCAGGTGGTAGCCCTCCGGCAGGCCCCTGGCCTCCCATGAGCCGTCGCGGCGGGTCGTGGCCCGGACCCGCGCGCCGAATCGGCCCGGCTGGCAGCGGACGCCGGCCGTCGCCAGGCAGTGGTCCACGTGGACCGTCAGCCCCGCGAAGGGATCGGGGTCGGCGTCGGGGTCCGTGGCGGTGCCGTCGTCGGGGCGCGTGACCCTCCCCGACATGTAACCCGAACTCCGCAGGACGACGAAGTCCGCGTCGCTGAAGTCCGCCGCACCCGACTGGACGCCCCCCTGCCCCGCGTCGGCGTCGATCAGGCTGGTGGCGTAGTCCCACACCGGGAGCGCGTCGCCGCTGGTGATGGCGCGGCGGCCGGGGCGCGCGTCGGTCACGAGCACCGGCGAATGGTCGACGGGCACCGTGTTGGTGCCGGCCACGAAATAGTCGTCGCTCGACGCCTTCACCACGTACGGGCCCTCGACGATGTCGGTGAAGGAGAAGGCGCCCAGGACGGTGGTGGTGTCGCTGAGGCCCGTGGCCACCGTGTCGATGCCCTCGACGCGCAGCAGCTCCATCTCGATGCCGCTGGCGGTCTCCTGGGGGCTCGCCTGGCCGTCGCCGTCGGCATCGTTCGCCGCGGTTCCGGAGACGGACGTCTTCAGGTAGGGCAGGGTGACGGCGAATGCCTTGAGGGCGCCGGACCCGTCGTCCCCGGCCTGGGACAGGAGGAAGCTCTGTTCCGTGGCCGGCCCCCATTCGTCGTCGCCCGTCACGGACAGGGTGTAGCGGCCGGTCGGCACGCCGCTGAACCGGAACTCGCCGTCTCCGACCACGAACTCGCCGTCCTCGGTCTGCGCGCCGACCACGGTGCTCGCATCGTAGGTGACGAGGCTGCCGTCGTAGGCGAGGGACACGTCGAGGCCGTTGGCGAAGACGTCGGGGGCGCTCACCCCGAAGCGGTCCGCGATGGCGTCGTTGGGCGTGGGGTCGCCGCCGTAGTCGGCCGACCCGACCCATCCCCAGACCACGCCGTTGGTCCAGAGGTAGGAAAAGGTCGAGCACGCCGGCAGTCCGTGGGCGGTGGACTGCGGGCAGAGGCGCACCCGGGGGCCGCCGCCGCTGCCGGAGCCGAACGCGCCCACATCGTACGCGCCGAGGTTCTGCCAGCTCTGGACCAGGCCGCTGCTCACCAGCTCGCGGTGGGCGCCGATGTCGGCATCGACGGTGAACTCGACGTCCGCGGGCAGGTTGCGAAAGACGACCAGGCCATTCTCGCCGGGGTGCCGGGGGTTCCCGCCGACGTTGATGTCGTGGTCCGGGTCGTCGCTGCGCCACGGGAAGAGGTGCCCCGGGCCCTCGCCCACCAGGAGCGTGATGTCGATGGCTTCGCGGGATCCGCTGGGCCGCTCGTCGCCGTAGATGCCCTCGGTGGTGTAGCCGGCCTTGTGGTCGCGCTCCCAGTGCACGCCCACGACCAGCGTCTGGGTCGTGAAGCGGACCTCGATTTCGCCCAGGTCGAGGGTGTCGCCGGGCAGGCTGAGCCCGTCGTGGGTGTAGGTGAGCGTCACGGCGCCGCTGTCGGCGTCCTCGCCGGGCAGCGGCGTCTGCTCGAACAGCTCGCCCATCGCCCCGGCCTGCTCGCCCGCGAGGCGCACCGTGTAGCGCACCGGCAGGTCGGCCGCCTCGGGCAGGACGTGGAAGGCCAGCTCGCCGAGCGAGTCGGTGGGCTCGATCCCGGCGGGGACGACGACGGCGCCGGTGCCGGTGCTGCCGCTGCCGATGCCGCTGCCGCTGCCCGGATCGCCCGCGACGACCTCCGCGTCCCATTCCGCGAGCGGCCCGCCGCCGCCGCGCGCGGTCCCGACCGTCCTCGCGCTGAAGCGCAGGTCGGCGCGGCGGTTGACGAGCTTGACGGTCTCGGGCGCGGCGGTGGTGCGGTGCCGCGGCGGATAGGTCAGCTGCATGCTCGAATTGGCCGTCACGGCGAAGTTCTCGCCGGGCAGCGTGCCCACGCGGGTGTGCACGATCCGGTCGCTCTCGGCCGCGCGCGGGAAGGTGAACGACGCGGTGCCGGTGCTGTCGGTCACGGCCGAGGCCAGCGGGCCGGTCCCGGCGTCGGCGTCCGCGCCCGTGGCGTAGAGGTCGACCTCCACCCCCTCGACCGCCGGGCCGGTCCGGTCGCCCGCCCCGAGCACCGCCCGCACGGTGATCGTCTGGTGCGTGATGTCGACCGGCAGGTGGGCTTCGGCGCTCCCGCCCCCCGCGACCGTGACGGCCACGCCCGTGGGGGCGCCGCCGTAGGCGTACCCCTCGGCGTCGAGCGCGGCGACCGCCGCCGGGGTCAGGTCGGGCACCACGCGGTAGCTGCCGGCACCGAGCCCGGTGAAGGCGTAGCGGCCCGTGGCGTCGGTCGTGCCGGGCCGGGTGTCGGCCAGACCCGGGCCCTGCAGAACGACCGGGAAGCCCTGGTGCGGCAGCAGGTCCTCGTCGCCGGACTCGAAGCGGTCGTTCTTCGGGTTCTCGTCGACGTACAGGTAGCCGGCGATCGTCGCGGACTGGCTGGAGGAGCCCTCGAAGTTGACGATGAGCGACTCGCCGCGCTCCAGCGCGATGGTGGGCGACGCGGTCGAGGCGAAGTTGTAGGCCGCGGTGTCGAAGCCCGAGATCGCGACCCGGTAGTCGCCCGCCGTCAGCTCGGCGAAGGCGTACCGGCCGGCGTCCGCGGTGGTCGCGGTGTCGTCCGCCGCGCCCGAGAGGACCACGGTGACGCCGTCGAGCCCCGCGCCGTCCACGCGGACGTGTCCCCTGATGCCGCCCGCGCGCAGGTTGACGCCGTCGAAGGGGACGTTCGCGGTCTCGCCGCCGGCGAGGGTGACGGTGGTCGAGGTGACCTCGAAGGCGTACCGTTCCGCGTCCCAGCCCGAGATGTCGAGGTGGTACTCGCCGGAGCGCAGTTCGGCGAAGGTGTAGTTGCCGCCGGCGTCCGTGGTCGTGGCGGCGGCCGCGCTCTCCGGGCCGCTCAGGTTGACGGTGACGCCGGGGAGCCCGGCGCCCGCCACGGTCACGCGTCCGGTGATCGCGGCGCTCCGCAGGTACTCGCCCTCGAAGCTCACGACCCTGGCTTCGTGGGGCAGCACCGTGACCGCTTTCGTCGTACTTGAAAAAACCACATCCGAGGCGGGGAAGTTCGAGATCTCGACGGTGTACTCGCCCGCCCGCAGGTTCGACAGGGCGTACTCGCCGTTGGGCGTGGTGATGGCGGCGGAGCTGGAGGGACCGGTGAGCCGCACCTCGATGCCGCCCAGGCCCCGGCCGCCGGCGGTGACCCGGCCCCAGATGCCCGACGTGCGGAGATAGGTGCCGTTGAAGTTGACGTTGCGGGTGACGCCGTCGGCCAGGATGGTGACCACGTCGGCGGTGCGCTCGAAGACGGCGTCGGCGGGATAGCCGCTGATGAGCACGGTGTAGATGTCCGCCGGGACGTTGACGAAGATGAAGGCGCCGCCGCCCCCGGTGATCGTCGTGGTCCCGTCGCTGAGGGTCACGGTGACCCCGTCGATGCCCTTGCCCTCGATCGAGACCTGGCCGCCGATGGTGCCGAAGACACCTTCGAGTTCTTCGCAGCCGGTGAGAGAGATTGCCAACAGAGCGGCGGTGGCCGCGAAGCCTCTGGCTCGGTGCATGCCGTGGCGTCCTTGTCGGGAGTCTGGAGGCCCGAATCCCGCCTGCGGGGGCCCTGTGCGCTATCGTGTAAACATATGTTTACAAGATACCAGAAACGTGCACTATAACAAGGCCAGAGATGTAAGGATTTGAAAGTGCGGGGAGAGCGCTATTTCAGGTGAGGCGTTCAGCCTTGCTCGGCAATGCCCGCCAATTCGACCGGGGGACGGTCGGGGAACCTCGCGACCAGCGAGAGGCTGCCCCCCATTGCCTCGATGGTCCTGCGAAGCGTCGACAGAAGGAGGTCGCTACGCTGTTCCAGGCGCGAGACACCCTCCTGGCCGATGCCAAGTTCGCGCGCCAGACTGACTTGTGTGAGCCGCCGGGCCTTCCGTTGTCATATTTGCATTACATTTTGTAATGTTTACTTTACGTTTCCTGTCCCATCCGAGCATCCTCCTGTCCCTGCCGATCCCCGCGGGACCATCGGGCGGGCCCGAAAGCCGAAGCCCCCGCCCGGTACGAATCCGAGCGGGGGCCGTTCTGTCCCGCGGGGCACGGCGCGCCGGCGGACGCCCGGGGTCGCCCTACCGCAGCCGCAGCCTCCCCCGGATCCCGACCGTGTGCGCGGCCGCCCCGAGTGCGCTCTCGCGGCGCGTTCCCTCGATCCGCAGCCCGAGTCCGCCGCTCACGTTGTAGCGCAGGCCGCTGCTGAAGGCGCGCGCGCCGCTCTCCGTGAGCCGGAAGCCGGTGTAGGGCCGGCCGTCGAATCCGGGGAAGCCGTAGGCGAGCTCCGCGTCCACGTTCGCGCCGGCGGCCAGGTCGCGGCCGTGGACGGCGTCGGACACGCCTCGGTCCCAGAGCTCGTTCAGGCCGCTCGCCGCGTCGCCGTACGAGGGCGCCAGCCGGATCGAGAGCCCCTGGCCGCGGGTCGCGGGGTCGAACTGGATCATGCCGCCGACGCCCCACTCCTCATAGCCCTCGCTGCCGGAGACCAGCAGTCGGCCGCGGCCTTCGGCGGTCAGGCCGAGAGCCGTGTTCCTGTAGCGGAGACCGCCGCCGACCTCCGCGCCGACGCCGGTCGCGCCGTCGCCGTTGTCGTAGCGCATGCCGCCTTCGAGCACGAGGCTGACCTCGCTGCCGCCATCGATCCGGTAGCCCTCCGACCACTCGAGCGCGAGCCTGCCACGCTGCAGGTCGAGGGTGACCGAGTCGATCCGCTCGCCGCCGTCGACCATCACGCGGCCGGCCCACCCTTCGGCCTTGACGCGCACGCCGCCGATGCCGGTGGCGAGGAGCTGGTAGCTGCCGCCCGCCGCGCCGGTCATCATCCGTGCGGGACTGGTCCGCAGCGCCTCGCGCTCGTCCTCGACCTCGACGTCGCCCCAGCCGAAGCCGCCCGTCGCCCAGACGGCGCTCCCGCGCTGGCCGGCGAACCAGGCCACATAGGGGTTCACGCTGGACATCGCGGTGCCGTAGGTGCCGGTCACCGGGGCCGCGCCGGTCCTGTCCGTGAAGTCGAAGTCGCCCATCGAGTACGACGCTGCGACGCCCGCCAGGATGTCCGGCGTGACCCGCGTGTCCGCACCGACGTGGGCACTCATCAGGCTGCCCTTCCACTCCAGCATGCTCGAGCCGGGCTCGCCGAGGCTGTGGTACTCGCCCGCGCCCCATGCGGCCACCTGACTGAGTCCCGGGGAGATCTGCGGTGCGCCGTCCGCACCGAACGGCATCTGGAACGACGAGCCGCCGAAGAGGATGGCTGCGCCAGAGCGGCCGCTCCGGCCCGGCCCCATCGCCGCACCGTTGGACCTGAAGCTCGCGGCCATCGAGTTGAGGCCGCCCATCTCCATGCTGCGCTCGAACCCCCGGCCGTTCGCCACCGCGTCGATGCGGTCGGCGATCGCGCCGACCGTGCTGGAGGTCATCGCCGCCGCCACATGCGGCAGCACCATCGTGTTGAGCCTCCCGGCGCGCTGGACCGGGTCGTCCGTCGCGGCCGAAGCCACCCCGGACGGCATGCCCGTGCCCGCCACGTTGATCGCCGAGACGCGGTAGAAGCGCCGGGAGCCGGGGATCAGTCCCGCGTGCGAGTAGGTGGTGCTGGTCAACCCGGAGTTGGCCACGAGGTCGGTCCAGTTCTGACCGGTCTCCGACACCTCGATGCGGTAGCCGCTGATCGCCGCGCCGCCGTCGTATTCGGGCGCGGTCCACGCCAGGTCGATCTGCGTGGGCGAGGTGGCCTCGGCGGTGAGCCCGGTCGGCGCGTCCGGCACGGTGGCGTCGGTCGTGGCGCTCACGACCCGCGAGCGGTGTCCGGGGCCGATCCGGTTGATCGCCGCGACGCGGTAGTGGCGCGTGCTGGCGGGCGCGAGGCCGGTGTGCGAGTAGCTGGTGCGCGTGTTGCGGGTGTTCGGCACCAGCTGGTGCCAGGTGGTGCCGCGGTCGTCCGAGACCTCGATCCGGTAGCCCTCGATCTCGGCGCCGCCATCGGTGGCCGGCGCCTCCCACTCGAGGTCGATCTGCGAGGTTCCGTCCGCCTCGGCGGCCAGGTTGCGGGGCGGGCCGGGCACGGTCGCCAGGGTGGTCGCGCGCGCGACGTTGGACGCGGCCCCGACCCCCTGCGAGTTGATCGCCGAGACGCGGTAGTAGCGCGTGGTCGCGGGCTGCAGGTTGTCGTGGGTGAAGCTCGTCGAGGTCGAGTTCGTGTTGGAGCGGAGGATCCGCCACCGCCTGCCGTCGTTCGACTGCTCGATGCGGTAGCCGATCACCGCCGCGCCGCGGTCGTTGGTCGGCGGATTCCACGCGAGGTCGATCCGGGAGGTGCCGCGGGGCCGGGCGGTCAGGTTGGTGGGCGCGCCGGGAACGTCGGCGGTCGTGGTCGTGCTCGCCGTAACCGACCGGGGCCCCTCTCCCGCGGAGTTGACCGCCGTCACCTGGTAGCTGTAGCTGGTGGCCGGCAGCAGGGCGCGGGTGTCGGTGAAGGTCGTGGTCGGCGCCTCCGTGGTGCCCTGCAGGATGAAGCCGCTGTCGCGCGGACCCTGCCGGAAGATCCGGTAGCCGGTGACGTCGGCGCCGCCGTCGCTGAGCGGGGCACGCCACGAAAGGGTGATACTGCGCGGTCCGTTCGCCCTCGCGTTCACGGCGGTCGGCGCGGTGGGCCGGGTGGCCCGGGTCATGCCGCTCGCCACCTCCGAGAACGGGCTCGTGCCGAGGCGGTTGATCGCGGCGACGCGGTAGAAGCGCGTGGTTCCGGGGGGCAGAGGGCTGTGCGTGTAGTTCGTGACCGCGCTGCGGGTATTCGCCACGACGTCGGTCCACCCCGAAAACCGGCTGGCCGACACCTGGATCCTGTACCCGGTCACCGCGCTCCCGCCGTCGCTGGCCGGGGCCGTCCAGGACAGCCGGAGGCCGATGTTCTGCCCGAAGCCGCTGGGCTGCACCGTGAGGTTCCTCGGCGCGTCCGGCGCGCTGCCCTGGGTCGTCGCGCTGGCGATGTTGGACGGACTGCCCGCGCCCGCGCTGTTGATCGCCGAGACGCGGTAGTAGCGGGTGGCGCCCGCGGGCACTCCCGTGTGGTTGTAGAAGGTCTCTCTCGATCGGGTATCGGCCACAACGACGGTCCACTGGCCGGTCGTGGAGGTCCTCATCTCGATCAGGTAGCCGCTGATCGGCCCCGCCGTGCCCGACGCGCCGGGCCGCCAGTCCAGCCGGATGCTCGACGTGCCCCTGGCCGTCGCGGTCAGCCCCGTGGGCGGGTTGGGAACGCGGCCCTGCGTCGCGCCACTGGCGATGTTGGAGTGCAGCCCCTCGCCGATCTCGTTGATCGCCGACACGCGGTAGGAATAGGTCACGCCCACGGTAAGGCCCGTATCCCGGTAGGCGGTCACGGTGTCCTTGGTGTTTGCCACCTCGGTCCGCCACGGGCCGCCGTCCTGCGAAATCTCGATGTGGTAGCCGGTGATCGGCTCGTCGCCCGGATCCTCCGGCGCGACCCAGTCCAGCTCGATCACCGAGCCGCTGATGACCTTCGCCTCGAGATCCGTCGGCGCATCGGGCGCTCCAGCCCCCTGTTCGGTGTTGTTCCTGACCCGGATCTCGACGCCGAACTCGTTGCCGATGTTGCCGACCGTGTCCCGGACGGCGGTGACGTCGTCGTTGCGGTAGAAGAGTTCGATGAAGTCGTCGTGGAGGACGGTCTTCGCCAGCGTGAGGGTCACCGAGTCCTCTTCGACCTCGACCAGGGTGATCTCGGCGCGGTCGATGTCGTTGTCGATGTCGATGACATCCACCCGGAAGAGGTCGTCGGCCGGAACGATGCCCTCGTCGAGGTCCTCGTCCCATTCGATCACGAGCTTGTTGCGGTTGACGGTTGCGCTGGTGGCGCTTGGAGCCTCGGTGTCCACCCGGAAGCTGTGCGACTTCGAGACGTTGCCGCCGGCGGCCCCCACGCCCGCGCCGGAGGGGACCAGGATTCGGACCGAGCCCTCATAGTCCTCGAGGGGTTCCAGGTCGAAGGTGAAGACATCTTCGTTGCTGGCCGAGCCGACGAAGTTGGAGCCGGTCCCGTTGGTGATCCTGATGTCGGAGAAGGTGAAGTTGTCGACGCGCGCCGAGAACGTGATGGTGATTTCGAAGCTCTCGTGGGGGACGTCAGCCGGGCCGGCCGCCTCTGCCTCGATCGTGACCGTGGGACGCTGGGCCTGCGCGTCAGCGGGCGAAAGCAGGCTCCCGAATGCCGCTGCGGCGGCAAGAAGGAGACGGAAAGGTGCACCGGACTTGTTGGGAATCATCATCGCCGCCTCTAATTGCGGTGGTATAGCCGTTTGTTTGCTAACCTAGAAGGAACCCAGTTTGGGAGAAAGGTTCCCCCTCTAGCGTCGGCGGTCGATGGTGATCCGGATGACCGAGTCCGCCCGTGCGGCGGCTTCGCCGGGACGGAGCGGCGGCGGGGGCATGCGGCCGTCCGGGCCCGGTACGACCCGCACGACATTTCCGTCGGCGTCGACCTGGATGACCGGGCCGCGGTAGACGTCGTCGCGCAGGTCGATCGGGGGCGCCCCTGCGACGATGTCGGGCGCGATGTCCGGCGAGGGCAGGGTGTACGGTTGGGCCCGTCCCACGTCGACGCTGTATCCCAGGTCGGCCAGGGCCTGGATGGTGATCGCGCTCAGCGGGTGGGATTCACCGAGCGAGAACCGCGGGTTCATGAGTTCGCCGTCCATGACCGATCCCCGCCAGTGACTGTCGTCGCGGCCGTTTTCGACCGGTACCTTGCCCCCGGAATAGGCGGTGCCGCCGGCGGCGTTGAAGGCGGCGACGGCCCGGGTTCCCGGGAAATGGGTGTCGGCGTCCGGGTTGCTGCCCGAAGGGTTGACGATCGACGAGTCCCAGCCCGAACCCACGCCGATCCCCACGACGTGGGCGATCTCGTGGAGTGCCACGTCCGCCAGACTGCCCGACAATTGCAGGCGGAGCAAATCGCTGTTGTCGAACAGGACGATTCCCAGGGCGGGGTCCCCGTTTCCGCGCGCGACGCACAGGGTGGCCGCGGCGAGCGTGCCGCCCGGCCCGTCGATGACATCGCTCCCGACTCCGACGGCCAGGTCGTCCAGGTATCCGATGTCCACACTGATTACGTAGTTGTAGAGTTGGCAGGAAACGTCCTCGGAGAAGGTGACGTCCGTGAACTCGGTTCCCGACACGACGGCCTCGAAGGTCGTCGCCGCCGCAAGCATCGCCGATTCGACGGGGGCGGGGGTACCGGGCGCGAACCCGAGCGAGATCTCGAAGCCGGTGTCGATTCTGGTGACCTGCACGCCGAACCGCTGCGTGGCCGTCCGGCCGGCGGGATCGGAGGCGATGACGGTGATCGTCGCCGTGCCCCGTCCCTGGCCCCTCACGAGGAGGGTGGCGCCCGACATGTTCGCCGTCGCGACGCTCCGGCTCGAGGTGCCCGCCGCGTAGACGAGGGCGAGCCCGTCGGGGTGCGTGAAGTAGGGCGCCATGTCGATGCGGAGCTGGTCGCCGGACGCGATGCTGTCGTCCGGGACCGTGCCCACGGCCTCGGGGCCGCGGGGCGGCTGGGTGACTTCGACGGTGGTGGAGTGGGTCGCCGAGAGGCCGCTGGGGTCGGTGGCCGTGAGAGACAGGGTGGTCGTGCCGGCCGAGACGCCCCGGACGGTCACGATGCTGCCCGCCGCGGAAGCGGCCGCGATGGTGGGGTCGGCCGTGCCCGCGCCGTAGGTCAGGCCGTCGCCGTCGGGGTCGCGGAAGTAGGGCGCGGCGTCGAAGATGTCCAGGCCCCCCGCCTCGAGGGACAGTGCGCCGAGGGTGCCGACGGCGACCGGGGCCCGGTCCGCGGCCCGCACCGTGACGGAGACCGACTGCGAGACGGAAAGGCCGTCCGAGTCGGTGGCGGTGACCGTGACGGTGGCGCGCCCCTCGGCCACGCCGGTGAGGGTGACGCCGCTCCCCGACGCGGAGGCCGTGACGACGTCCGGGTTCGACGACGAGGCGGCGAAACCGAGGCTGCCGCCGTCGGGGTCCTGGAAGTGGCCGGCCACGGAGATGGTCCTGGCCCGGCCGACCGCGACGGTCTGGTCGGGTATCGGGGTCCGCGCGACCGGGGCCTGGCCCGGGACGACGACGGAGACCGGCGTGCTCAGGGTGGCGAAGTTGCCGTCGGGATCGGTGGCCGTCACCGTGAGCGTGGTCTGGCCGGAGGCCACGCCCGTGAGCGTCACCGTCGCGCCCGACGCCGACGCCGTTGCGATGCCGGGGTTCGAGGTGCTCGCGTCGTAGGTGAGCGGGTCGCCGTTCGGGTCCTCGAAGCGTCCGGAGACGATCAGCCTGTGGGTGCTGCCTTCGGTGATGGTCTGGGAGGGGATCTGGCCGACCGGGCGCGGCGTGTTGCCCGAGCCGAATACGATGATCCGGGAGGTCTGGGCGGCCATGAGGCCGTCGGGGTCGGTGGCCGTGAGGGTCAGGGTGGTCTGGCCGTCGGAGACGCCCGTCAGGGTGACCAGGTTGCCGCCGACCGCCGCCCTGGCGACGCCGGGGTCCGACGTCTCGCCCGCGTACTCGAGCGCGTCCCGGTCCGGGTCGCTGAAATAGCGGTCCACGGGGAGCGTGATCCGGTCGCCGCGGCCGAGTTCCAGGTCCGGGAACGCGCCGACCGCGACCGGCGCGCGGTTGCCCACCACGACGGCGAAGGTCTGCTCGACGGTCAGGCTGTCCGGATCGGTGGCGGTGACGGTCACCTCGGCCGCGCCCTTGCGCGGGGCGGTGAGGGTGAGGGTGCCGCCGTCCACCTCGACGCGCACGAAGCGGCGGTTGGACGACACCGCGGCGTAGGCGAGGGTGTCGCCGTCGGGATCGCCGAAGTGCAGGTCGAGGTCCAGGGTGCGGCGTTGCGACCGGAAGATGGTCTGGTCGGGGATCGAATCGGTGATGGCGGGCGGGCGGTTCAGCACGGTCACCGCGAAGGTCTGCCGGGCGGAGAGGGCGCCCGGATCCGTGGCGGTCACCGCGAGGGTGGCCCGACCCTTCGCTCGCGCCCGCACAATAATCGTGTCAGCTGTCACAATAGCTGTGGCAACAACGGGTTCGGTCGACTCGATTTCATATGAAAGAGCGTCGCCGTCGGGATCGGTGAAGTATCGGGTAAGGTTCAGCCGGGTCGTCTCGCGCTTGTGGAGCGTGAGGTCGGGGAGGGTGTCGGCTGGCGCCGGGCTCCGGTTGGGGACGGTCACTGCGAAGGACTGGTGTGCGGTCAGGCCCTCGGTGTCGGTGGCGACGACGGTGACCGCCGCCTCGCCCTGGGAGAGCGCCGTGACGGTCAGCCTGCCGCTGGGCGCGGAGAGCCGGGCGGCGACCACGGTGCTGTCCGACGCCTCGACGCGCCAGGAGAGCGGGTCGCCGTCGGGATCGCTGAAATGGCGTGACAGATCGAGCGTGTCGGCCTCGCCGCGGAAGAGCGTCCGGGCCGCGATCGTGTCGGTCGCCATCGGCGGACGGTTGGGCACGGTGACATGGAAGCGCTGCGCGGCCGAGAGCCCCTCGTCGTCGGTGGCGGTGACCGCTACCGGTGTTTCGCCCTTGGCGAGTCCGGTCAGCGTGAGGGTGCTTCCGGTCACGCTCGCCGCGGCCACCGCGCTGTCGGCCACGGCGGCCACGTAGGTCAGCGGATCCCCGTCCGGGTCGCTGAAGAACGGGGAGAGGTCGAGGGTGTCGGCCCGGCCCACCATGATCTCGCGGGCCGCGATCGAGTCGACGGGCACCGGCGGGCGGTTGGGGACCTTCACCTGGAACGTCTGCTCGGCGGTCAGGCCTCCGGGATCGGCCGCGGTGACCGTCACCGTCACCGTGCCCTTCGCCAGCGCCGCCACGGTCACCACCGCGCCCTCGGCCGAGACCGCGACGCGATTCGAGTCCGAAGACGCCGCCGAGTAGGCGAGCGGCTGCCCGTCGGGCTCGCTGAAGTGCCCGGCGACGTCGATCACGGCCACCTCGCCCACCATCAGCTCGCGGTCGTCGATCGTCCCCACGGCGGCCGGGGGACGGTTCGGCACGACCACGCGGAAGCTCTGCTGCGCCTTCAGCCCGGTGGGATCGGCGGCGAGGACCGTGATCACCGACAGGCCCGGCGAGACCGCCGTGACGGTGATCGTGCTGCCCGTCGCCGCCGCCGTCGCCACCGCGGGATCGGAGTTGAACACCTCGAAGGTGAGCATGTCCCCGTCGGGGTCGTCGAAGCAGGCGTCAGCGGTGACCGTCTCGCCCACAAGCAGCGTCTGCTCCGGGATCGACCCGCACAGCTCGGGGTGCTGCGGGCTGTCGCAGGCGGCGATCCAGACGACGGCCGCGAGGGCCGGGGCGACCCGGGCGACCTTGCGTCTCATTCCCTGGCCTCGACCTCGACGGTGTTGGACGCCACCCACTCGTGAGGGTCCCGGAACCTTGGGACCAGCCGCGTCTGCACCTGGACCTTCAGCGCCTTCAGCAGAGCCGCCGACGTGAGGTTGCGTGTTCCAGTGCCGTCGGGGAGGGACCACGAGGAGGGATCCTGGATGTCGGTGACGTTCAACACCCACTTCCTCGTGTCCTGCGCGAGGGCGGTCGGATCTCCGCCCTCGGCGACGAGCCACTCGCGACGACCTTCGGCGACTTCGACCTCGATGAGGATGCGCTGGTGCGTATCCCGGTTCGACGAGGCCTTCCACGTAACCGTGAGCAGGTCGTCACCCTCATCTGCTCCTTCACCGACACCGCGCTCCGCCCCGGCATCGCTCGGCGACGCGTCGACTGCGTCAACCGCGGTGACGGCAGAGTCTTCGATGTATCGTGTGGTTGTGCCGTCTACCGTCTCTTCGGCCTCGGTTCGGATCCGGATTTGGAAGGCGCGATAATCCCGGGCCGAGAACCTGTACTCATCTTCATCCAACACCCTGAGGTCAACGCCCGGCGACCAGTTTTCGCCATCATCGGACGAAGTCTGGGCATAGCGATCTATCTCGCTGAACCCGGCAACGGTATCCCAGGCCAACGTCACCTTGACGTGGTTTTCGACGTAGTTGCCGTCGTCGTCCTTCATCCGTTCGACGTCGATGATCCTGGCCGCGACGCTCGCTCCCGCGATGGTGCCGAAGTTCCTGCTCTGACCCGGAGCGACACGGACATGCTGCTGGTCGTTCGGATAGCTGAAGCGGGTGAGGCTGCCTTCGGGCGCCGTGGCCGTGACCGTGTAGTTGCCGAACGGCACGCTGAGCGAGAAGGTGCCCCCGGTCGTGCTCGTGACCTCGTCGCCGGCCTGGCCCTCGATCGCGTTGGTGGCCGTGACCGTAACGCCACCCAGAGCGTTGCCGTCCGGACCCCTCACCCTGCCCGAGATCGTTCCGTGCAGGAAGCCGGTGAAGGCGATGCCCGAGGTGTTCGCGCCGGCGTGGGCCGCAACCGGGAACGGGCTGGGCTGGAAGCTGTAGCCGGCTTTCGACGCGGACAGGTTGGACGTCTCGCCCAGGCCCTTGGCAGGGATGACGGCGGTGAAGCTGCCATCGTCGTCCGTCAGGAGCCCGTTCTTGCCAGCGTTGATCGGATCTTCGCCGTCCACCTGGATCTTCACGCCCGCAACGCCTTCGCCGGTGCCGGAAGCCGTCGCCGTGCCGCTGACCGAGGCGGTCTTGTCCGCGCCCGAGAGCGTGATGTCGTGCTGCTCAGCACCGTTCATGGCGAAGGTGACACTGGCCGAGTCCGGCTTGGCGACGCTCTTGTAGCCTGCCTTCGAGGTGCTGACGAAGACCTTGCCTCTCACGGCGGTCACGCCCTCGGCGATGTACCGGCCGAGCGCGTCGGTCATGGCCGTCACGTTGTTGACGGTCACTTCCACGCCGTCGACTCCGAAGCCGTCGCTGCCCGTGACGAAGCCGTAGACGGTCTGCGTCGCCGGCGTGATGTCGATTGCCAGGTCGTCGTCGAGCGGACTGAGGGCGTCGCCGAGCATGCCGGTGGCATCCTTGGTCGCCGTCTCATCCCCGGCAGGCGTCCTCGCCCGCCATCCGGCCGGGAGGTTGAGCTTGTAGGCGCCTGCGGCGACAGCCTCGAACTCGAAGACGTGGTCGTCGGTCCTGCCTGCCTTCGAGGGCTTCGCCAGGGCGTCGAACTCCTGCTCCTCGCCCGCGAGGTTCTTGCCCTCGACCGGCGTGAGGCTGATGCTCACTTCGTCGGAGAAGTCGGGATCGGTCTCCTTGAATGCGTCGCCGCTCCTCGCGACGCTCCTCCGCCACACCAGACCGCTCACGGTGTGCGTCTCGACGTACGCGAACGAGGAGCACTCGCCGAAGTCCTGCGGGCTTTCCGCCTGCAGGGGACAGAGCGACACCGTGTGGCCGTAGCCGCCGTGCGCGCCGAAGTGGCCGCCGGTGATGCCGTTGGCTTCCGTGGCCGTGTACGCCGCGAGCTCGTCGGGATCGAGGAGCATGACGCCTGCGTCCTCCGCGACCGAAGCCTGGACGATGATGTTTGCGTCAGCCGGCAGTCCCGTGAAGGTCGTCACACCGTCCTTGCTGCTCACGTTGCCCTTCGGATTCCACTCCTTCGCCGTCAACGAACGGGAGCGTCCGTTGTCGTCGATGTAGCGGATGGCGAGTTCGACCGTCCCGTCGTCCCTCTCGTCGCTGCCCAGGACGTTGCCGGTGTAGCCCATGACCTGGTCGCGCTCGTGGTGCGTGCCGACGACGAGCGACTGAGTCGTGTACGACACCTCGATCGTGCCGGCGTCCATCGTGCCCGCCAGCGCGAGTCCGGTGTGCGTGTACTCGACTTCACTGCCCTCGAACTTCTCGCCGCCGTCCAGCTTGTTGTCCTGGACGGAGTCGACCGAGAAGGTGTACATCGCCGGCAGGGCGCCAGCGGAATCGACCGTCATCTTGAACGCCGCCATGCCTTTGGCGTCCAGCGTGTCCGCGTACATGGTGTCGCCGTGCGCAACTGTGACGGCCCAGCCGCCGAGCGCGTCGCCGCCGCCGTAGTCGGTGCTGATCGTCGCGCCGCCGAAGGTGACGTCGACGTTCAGGTTGACGATGTCGTTGGCGTTCGCACCCATGGTGTAGGTGCTCTGCGGATCCCACATCACGGGCGTCATGCCGTCGGCCACATGGTAGTCCTCGGCGGTGACGCCGGCGTGCACCGTGTTGCCGCTCGTGCCCGCGCGCGCGATCCGGATCGCTGCCACGGCGTGACCGGTCTCTTCGTTGAGTTCGGTCATGCCCTCGCCGACCTTGCTCTCCGCATCTTCCGGGTTCGCGTAGAGCGTGACGTGAGCGCCGGCAAGCGGGTCACCCGAGTCCTCGCCGTGCTTCAACGTGACCCGGAAGTGGACCGTCGTGTGCGTGATGTCGATCGGCAGGTGTTGCGTTACGGCCTCGCCCACTCCAACGGAGAGCGAGTAGCCGGTCGGCTCACCGCCGTAGGCGTAGTCGCCCAGCGGCTCGGTGACGGGGACTACCAGCTGGTAGCCGCCCGCGCGCAGGCCCGTGAACGAGTACGCGCCGGTCGAGTCGGTCGCACTCGGCATCCGGTCGTTGACGCCGGGGCCCACCAGCACCACCGGAACGCCGGCGTGCGGAAGCAGGTTCTCCCCTTCGTCGGCCATGTCGTTCCTGCCGTTGGGCCCTTCGTCGATGAACAGATTCCCCGAGACGCTCGCCGTCCTGGCATGCATGCCCTCGAAGTTCACGATCGCCGTCTCGTCGTCGCCGACGGTGACATCCAAACTCATCGTCTCGAAGACGTACGCCGCGCTCTCGACCGCTATGCCGATCATGTAGTCGCCGGCCGCAAGACCCGCGAACGCGTACAGCCCGCCCGCGTCGGTCATGGCCGTCATGTCTTCGGCGTCGGCCATCGACAGCGTGACCGGGATGTCCGCAAGGCCCATGCCCTCGACGCTCACCCGGCCGCTGATGCCCGAGGTGCGGAGCAGGACGCCCTCGAAGGGAACGTTCGCGGTCTCGCCGAGCGCGACCGTCACGTTCTGTGAGGTGACCTCGAACTCGTAGTCGTCGGTGTCGTAGCCCGAGATGCCGACCGCGTAGTCGCCGGCGCGAAGCCTGGCGAAGCTGTACTGGCCGGCGGCGTCGGTGGTGGTGGTCTCGTCGACCGCGTCAGGCCCGCCGCTCAGGCTGACCGTGACGCCTTCGACGCCCTCGCCCTGCACGCTCACGCGGCCCTGAATGCCGGCCGTGCGGAGGTAGGTGCCCTGGAAGCTGACGATCCTGCTCTCCCCCACGCCGACCGTGACGGCCGAGGCGGTGCCGGCGAACCCGATCTCGTCGTTGTCGAACCCGGAGATCTCGACCGAGTAGCTGCCCATCCGCAGACCGGTGAAGGCGTACTGGCCGTTGTCGTCCGTGGTCGCCGTGGCGCTGGACGTGCCAGAAAGCCGCACGGTCACGCCGCTGAGTCCCATGTTCTCTACCGTGACCGTCCCCATGACGTTCGCGGTGCGGATGTACGCGCCGGAGAAGTTGACGGTCACGGACTGGCCGGCGGACGAGATCGTCGCGGCGGCCGAGGTTGCGTCGAAGGAGGCGTCCGGCGGGTAGCCGCTGATCGTGATGGTGTACGCGCCGCCCTCGACGTTGTCGAAGCGGAAGCTGCCGCCACCCGAAGTGGTGGTGGCGTTGCCGTTGCTCAGGTTTACGGATACACCGTCGACCCCCGTGCCCTCGATCGCCACCTGGCCGACGATAGAGCCGACAGGCCGTGGAGGAGTCGCCTCCTCACAGGCGAGAACCCCAAGCAAGGCAACAGCCCCGAATAGCTTGAGTCTGTTCATGCTGTTGTCCTTCCTTGCGTCTCATTCCGTGCATTCGGGGATCCGGCTCCGGGCGGGGGATGACGTGTCCCGCGGCCCATCGGCCTGGCCGGTGAGTCGGCCAGGCCGATGGGGTTGGAGGGTCAGGATTCCTTGGCAGCGACCTCGACCGTGTTGGACTCGACCCAGATGTCCATGTCGTCCTCGTCCTGAGTGACGCCGGGCTGTTGCGTTTCAACACGCACCGTTAGCGCCTTCAGGAGAGTCGCCGTGCTCATGGTGAATGAACCGCCACCGTTGGCGAAGTCCCAGGTGGTATCGGTACCCGCGTCAAAGTCGGTGATGTTCAGGGTCCATTCCCTGACCGCGTTCCCGATGGGGTTGACGGGTGTGCCCTCGGCAACCAGCCACGCGTGTACGCCTTCGATGACTTCAAACAGCATGACAACCCGCGTCAGCGTGTTGGTGTTCGTAGAGGCCTTCCAGGTAACCGTGAGCAGATCGTCGCCGGCATCCGGCTCACCGGCTTCACCGACACCGCGCTCCGCCTCGGCATCGCTCGGCGACGAGTCGACTGCGCCAACGACGACCGGCGCAGAGGTCTCACGCATCTGGACGCCGTTTTCCTGGGCGTCCGTAGCGACCCGGGCATGGAAGCCGACGTCAGGTACTGACCCGACCGTCCTCATCCGGCCCTCGACACGACTGCCGTCCACGAGAACCACTACGAGCGGGAGGAACGGCGACCAGCTCTCGCCACCATCGGTGGAAGTCTCCACAACGAATCGCTCACCGGTAAAGCCGGGAACGGTATCCCGGGCGATCGTCAACATGACGGGGCCGCTGTAGTTGCCGTCTTCGTTCTTCTCCCGTTCGATGTCGATGATCCTGGCCGCGACGCTCGCTCCCGCGATGGTGCCGAAGTCCACGCTCTCACCCGGAGCGACACTGACGTCCTGCACGTCATTCGGATAGCTGAAGCGCGTGAGGCTGCCTTCGGGCGGCGTGGCCGTGACCGTGTAGCTGCCGAACGGCACGCTGAGCGAGAAGGTGCCCCTGGCGTTGCTGGTGGTTGAGGCCTCGTCGCCGGCTCCGCCTTCGACCACGCTAGTGGCGGTGACCGCAATGCCACCCAGAGCGTTGCCGCCCGGACCCGTCACCCTGCCCGAAATCGTTCCGTGCAGGAAGCCGGTGAAGTCGATGCCCGAGACCGCCGAGCCGGCGTGGGCCGGCACGGAGAGCGTCTCAGGCGCGAAGCTCATGCCGTCCTTCGACACGCTCACATCGACGCTCTCGCCGAGATCCCTGGCTTCGAAGATCGCGGTGTAGCTGCCGTCGTCGCCCGTCACGAGGGCGTTGTTCGCTTTTGAAGTAGGCGGAATCTTGGCGTTGAAGCTCGATTCCTGCAGGCCGTCCACCATGATCCGCACACCTGCGACCGGATCGCCACCGGATGCGGTGACCGTACCGCTGATCGATGCGGTCTTGTCCACGCTCGAAATCTTGACGTCCGCCCGGTGCCGGCCGTTCGCGGCAAAGGCAAAGACGGTGTCCGTCTTCTCCCTGCCTTCGTGGGCGGTGCTCACCGCGATGGTGTTCGTGTTCGCGGCGCTGCCGCGCTTGTTGGCCCCGGAAGGCACGTACTCCGCGATGTAGCGGCCGTGTGCGTCGGTCGTCGCTTCGACACCGTTGGCGGTCACGGTCACGTCTTCCACGGGGAAGCCTTCCGAGTCCCTTACGTAGCCGTAGACCGTGGTCGTCGCCGGCGTCACGTCGAGCGAGACGTCTCCTGCGAGCGGGTTGAGGGCGTCGCCGACCATGTCGATGGCGTCCTTCGGCCCCAGCCTCGCGCGCCATCCGTCCTCAACGGTGAGCTTGTAGACGCCCGCCGCGATGTCGTTGAAGGCGAACTCGTGGGTGTCGTCGAACGCCGTAGCCTTGGCGTTGGACTCCAGCGTCGTGAAGGACTGA
Organism: Longimicrobiales bacterium; assembly: GCA_965211645.1. Lineage (GTDB taxonomy): Bacteria > Gemmatimonadota > Gemmatimonadetes > Longimicrobiales > Gaopeijiaceae > Bin94. The sequence continues at coordinate 4,117,800 of OZ242947.1, forward strand.
GCCTCGCCCGCCAGGTTCTTGCCCTCGACCGGGGCCAGGTCGACCGAAATCCCCTCTACGAACGTGGGGACATCTTCATATGCGTGGTCACCGTCCGCGTCCAGGCCGAACGAGAATCTGTCATCGTTGGCATCGTCGTCGCTCAACAGGACCGTATTCTTCCACACCAGCCCGCTCACGCTGTGCGTGTTCACGTACGCGAACGAAGAGCACTCGTCGTGGTCCTGGTCGGTTGGATCGGTGGCCTGCAGCGGACAGAGCGACACGGTGTGGCTGTAGCCGCCGTGCGCGCCGAAGTGGCCGCCGGTGATGCCGTTGGCTTCCGCGTCCGTGTAGGCCGCAAGCTCGCCGGGATCGAGGAGCATGAAGTCCAGGGTGTCGGGGACCGAAGCCGTGACGATCACTCTCGCATCGGCCGGCAGGTTGCCGAAGGTGTGCACGCCGTCCTTGTAGCCGTGCGTGTACTTGACCGCGTCCGGGCCGGTCGTCTGGAACGCATGGGAGCGGCCGCTGTCGTCGATGTGCCGGATGTCGACCGTCACCACCTGGTCATCGCCACTACCGTCCCTCCTATCGCCGTCGAGGACGTTTCCGGTGTAGCCCATGACCTGGTCGAGCTCGTGGTGCACGCCGACCTTCAGCGTCTGGGTCGTGTAGTTCACCTCGATCGTGCCGGCGTCCATCGTGCCGGCGAGCGCCAGACCGGTGTGCGTGTACTCGACGGCGGTGCCGTCGAAGTTCTCGCCGCCGTCCAGCTTGTTGTCCTGGATGGTGTCGACCGAGAAGCTGTACATCGCCGGCAGGGCCCCGGCCGAATCCACCGTCGTCTTGAACGCCGCCATGCCGTCGGTGTCCAGCGTGTCGGCGTACATCGTGTCGCCGTGCGCAACGCTGACGGCCCAGCCGGCCAGCGCGTCGCCGCCGCCGTAGCCGGTGCTGATCGTCGCGCCGCCGAAGGTGACGTCGACGTTCAGGTTGACGATGTCGTTGTCGTTCGCACCCATGGTGTAGGTGCTCTGCGGATCCCACATCACGGCCGTCATTCCGTCGGCCGCATCGTAGCCCTCCGCGGCGACGCCAGCGTAGACCGTGTTGTCGCTCGTGCCCGCGCGCGCGACCCTGATCGACGCCACGGCGTGCATGGTCTCTTCGTTGACCATGCTCATGCCCTCGCCGACCTTGACCCTGTCCTCGCCCATACCGTCGTAGAGCGTGACCATCGCGCCCGGAAGCGGCATGCCGCGGGTATCGCCGGCCTTCAGCGTGACGCCGAAGTGGACCGTCGTGTGCGTGATGTCGAACGGAAGGTTCTGCGTGGCGGCCTCCCCGACATCGAGGCTGACCTCGTAGCCGGTCGCGGATCCGCCGAAGGCGACGTCGTGCATTGCGAGCGCCGCTGCAACCTCGTCGGTGATGGTGACCACCAGCTGGTAGTCGCCCGCGCGCAGGCCCATGAACGAGTACGCGCCCGTCGAGTCCGTCGCGCTCTGCACCCGGTCATTCAAGCCCGGGCCCACCAGCACGACCGGCACGCCGGGTGCGGGCAGCGGATGCTCGCCCTCGTCGTGCATGTCGTTCTTCATCAGTTCATCGATGAAGAGCTGTCCCGAGACGCTCGCCGTCCTGGCGTGCATGCCCTCGAAGTTCACGATCGCCGTCTCGTCGTCGCCGACGGAGACGTCCATGCTCATCGTCTCGAAGACGTAGGCTTCGCCCTCGACCATGATGCCGACCGTGTAGTCGCCCGCCGCCAGGCCCGAGAAGGCGTACAGGCCGCCCGCGTCGGTCATGGCGCTGTCGGCGGCCTCGTCGCCCATGGAAAGCGTGACCGGGATGTCCCCAAGGCCCATGCCCTCGACGCTCACCCGGCCGCTGACGCCCGACGTGCGGAGCAGGACGCCCTCGAAGGGAACGTTCGCGGTCTCGCCGAGCGCGACCGTCACGTTCTGCGAGGTAACCTCGAACTCGTAGTCGTCGGTGTCGTAGCCCGAGATGCCGACCGCGTAGTCGCCGGCACGCAGCCCGGCGAAGCTGTACTGGCCGGCGGCGTCGGTCTCGGTTGTCATGTCGGTGGCGTCCGGGCCGCCGCTGAGGCTGACCGTGACGCCCTCGAGGCCCTCGCCCTGCACGCTCACGCGGCCATGAATGCCGGCGGTGCGAAGGTAGGTGCCGTCGAAGGTGACGATCCTGCTCTCGCCCACGCCGACCGTGACGGCGGAGGCGGTGGCGGAGAAGGCGATTTCGCCTGAGTCGAAGCCCGAGATCTCGACCGAGTAGCTGCCCATCCGGAGACCGGTGAAGGCGTACTCGCCGTTGTCGTCCGTGGTCGCCGTGGCGGTGGACATGCCCGAAAGCTGCACCGTCACGCCGCCGAGTCCCGTGTTCTCCAACGTGACCGTCCCCGTGACGCTCGCAGTGCGGATGTACGCGCCGGTGAAGTTGACAGTGACGGACTGGCCAGCCGATGAGATGGCGGCCGAAGCAGAGGTTGCGTCGAACGTGGCGTCCGGCGGATAGCCGCTGATCGTGATGGTATACGCGCCGCTCTCGACGCGGTCGAAGCGGAAGCTACCGCCACCCGAAGTGGTGGTGGCGTTGCCGTTGCTCAGGTTGACGGATACACCGTCGACCCCCGTGCCCTCGATCGCCACCTGGCCGACAATCGAGCCGACAGGCGTTGGAGGAGTGGCATCCTCACAGGCGAGGACCCCAAGCAAGGCAACAGCCCCGAGTAGCTTGAGTCTGTTCATGTTGTTGTTTCCAATAGGAGGGGCTGTCATCCCGGTCGTTCCCCCGGCCTCGTGCCGGCGAGATTCGGGTTGACCGATCCATGGTTTCGCGTCCCGGGCGGGATTCGCTGCAATGAGCGTCACCCCCCGCCCGGTTGCCCCGAGCGGGGGGTGACGCGTCCTGCGGGCCCATCGGCCTGACCGGTGAGTCGGCCAGGCCGATGGGGTTGGAGGGTTATGACGATGGCTTCGTGATCTCGACCGCAGTGCCGGCCGTCCACGGGTTGGTCGCGCTCACAGCGCCCTGTCTCGAGTCGACGCGAACCATAGTGGCCGCCTGCATTTCGGCCGTGGTGATGGTGACTGCCGCACCGTTCCCGCCGGGCAGGGCAACGGTCCAGCCGGTGATGTCGGCATTGTTCTCGCCGAAGGAGGTCGTCCACGCCCGCGCGGTGTTGCCCGGGTCAGTGCCGGTGGTGACCCACACGGTGCTACCTTGCAGCGAGGCCAAGGTCACCTGAACCGCAACCCGGAAGTCCGAGCTGGTGTTCGTGGTGGCACTCCAGGTGACGGCGATGGTGTCGGCGACGGTCGTGTCAGCCGTCACGTCCATGCTCGCCTTGACGCCGCTGGTCGTCGGATCGACCGCACCAACGGTGACTTCCATGGAGTTGATCACGATGGGATCGAGCGTGGCGCCGCCCTCACCGCTACCATCCGTATCCGTGGCCGTGGCCTGGATCCGAACCATGAAGGCGGTGTCGGGCGGGGAACCGAACCTGGCCAGTCCCGCCGTATCGACGGCAGCCTGGACGCCGGTGGCGTCCGCGAAGGTACCAGTCAGGTTGTTCTGGACCGCGTAGGCGATTGCATCATACCCGGCCGGCATTGCCGTCGAGTCGTTGGCGTCCCAGCTCACCCGGATCTGTCCATCGAGTCTCTCGGACTCGTCGATGTCGGCGGTTGAGTCGTCGTCCGCCGTGCGCTGACGCTCCGCTTTGACGTTGATGGCCATGAACGTCATCGCATGGATGTCGCCGAACTCCAGGGCCTGACCCGGAGCGACGCTCACCGTCTGGCCGGTCGTCGGGTACGAGAAGGTGTGGTTGGTGGCCGACGCTGCGATCTCGTACGTGCCGAACGGCACGCTGAGCACGAAGGTACCCCTGGCATTGGTCGTGCTCGAGGCCTCGTCGCCGGCTCTGCCCGCGATCACGTTCGTGGCGGTGACTTCAACGCCACCCATTGCGTTGCCGTCCGGAGCCCGCACCCTGCCCGAAATCGTTCCGTGCAGGAAGCCGGTGAAGTTGATGCCCGAAACCGCCGAGCCGCCGTGGGCCGGCACGGACAGCTTCTCAGGCGCGAAGCTCATGCCTTTCTTCGACACGCTCACATCGACGCTCTCGCCGAGATCCTTGGCTTCGACGACTGCGGTGTAGCTGCCGTCGGCGTCCGTCACGAGAATGTCGTTCGCTTTTTCGGTAGGCTCACTCTTGGCGTTGAAGCTCGACTTCTGCAGGCCATCCACCATGATCCGCACACCGGCGATCGGATCGCCGCTGCCGGATGCGGTGACCGTACCGCTGATCGAGGCGGTCTTGCCGACGCCCGAAATCTCGACGTCCTGCTGGATCCGGCTGTTCGCGGTAAAGGCAATGACGGTGTCGGTCTCCTCGCTGCCTTCTTGGGCGGTGCTCACAGCGATGGTGTTCGTGTTCGCCGCGCTGCCGCGCTTGTTGGTCCCGGAAGGTACGTACTCAGCGATGTACCGGCCGTGTACGTCGGTCGTCGCTTCGACACCGTTGGCGGTTACGGTCACGTCTTCCACGGGGAAGCCGTCCGAGTCCCTCACGTAGCCGTAGACCGTGGTGGTCGTCGGCGTCACGTCGAGCGAGACATCGTCCGCGAGCGGGTTGAGGGCGTCGCCGACCATGCCTGTCGCGCCCTTGGGGCTGTCCTCCCCCAGTTCATCGTCATCAGCCGGTATCCTCGCGCGCCATCCGTCCTCAACGCTGAGCTTGTAGACGCCCGCCGCGATGCCGGGGAAAGCGAAGGCGTGGGTGTCATCGGGATGGTCGGTCTTGGCGTCCTTCTTCTTCAGCGTGGTGAAGGACTGGGCCTCACCCGCCAGGTTCTTGCCCTCGACCGGGGCCAGGTCGACCGAAATCCCCTCTACGAACGTTGGGCCCATATCATCCTCGGGACCCATCAGGAAGTCGTCGTCGTTGGCGCCGCCTTCCGTGCTCCGCAGGACCTGGTTCTTCCACACCAGTCCGCTCACGCTGTACGTGTTCACGTACGCGAACGAAGAGCACTCGTCGTGGTCCTGGGCGGTCGGATCGGTGGCCTGCAGCGGACAGAGCGACACGGTGTGGCTGTAGCCGCCGTGGTCGCCGAAGTGGCCGCCCATGATGCCGTTGGCTTCCGTGCCCGTGTAGGCAGCCAGCTCGTCGGGATCGAAGAGCATGACGCCTGCGTCCTCGTCGACCGAAGCAGTGACGATCACTCTCGCATCGGCCGGCACGTTGCCGAAGGTGTGCACGCCGTTCTTGTAGGTGTGCGTGTACTTGACCGCGTTCGCGCCGGTCGTCTGGAACGCACGGGAGCGTCCGCTGTCGTCGATGTGCCGGATGCCGACCTTGACCATTTGATCATCGCCAGTGCCGTCCCTCGCGTCGCCGCCGAGGACGTTGCCGGTGTAGCCCATGACCTGGTCGCGCTCGTGGTGCACGCCGACCTTCAGCGTCTGGGTCGTGTAGTTCACCTCGATCATGCCGGCTTCCATCGTGCCGGCGAGCGCCAGACCGGTGTGCGTGTACTCGACGGTGGTGCCCTCGAAGTTCTCGCCGCCGTCCAGCTTGTTGTCCTGGATGGTGTCGACCGAGAAGCTGTACATCGCCGGCAGGGCACCAGCGGAATCCACCGTCATCTCGAACGCCGCCATGCCGTCGCTGTCCAGCGTGTCCGCGTACATCGTATCGCCGTGCGCGACGCTGACGGCCCAGCCAGCGAGCGCGTCGCCGCCGCCGTAGTCGGTGGTGATCGTCGCGCCGCCGAAGGTCACGTCGACGTTCAGGTTGACGATGTCGTTGTCGTTCGCGCCCATGGTGTAGGTCTTCTGCGGATCCCACATCACGGCCGTCATTCCGTCGGCCACGGTGTAGGCGGAGTCCGCTGAGACTCCCGCGTGGACCATGTTGCCGCTCGTGCCTTCACGTGCGATCCGGATCGACGCCGCGGCGTGCATGGTCTCTTCGTTGACCATGGTCATGCCCTCGCCGACCTTGGTCTCGCCCATCGCATCCGCGTAGAGCGTGACGTGGGCGCCGGGAAGCGGCATGCCGCGCGTCTCGCCGTTCTTCAGCGTGACGCCGAAGTGGACCGTCGTGTGCGTGATGTCGACCGGCGCGTGCTGCGTCGCCGCCTGGCCGACGGTCAGGGCGACCGGGTAGCCGGTGGCGGGTCCGCCGTAGGAGTAGTCGCGCAGGGCGTGGGCCAACGGGGCCGGCAGCGCGGCCAGCACATCGGCCGGGATGTCGCTGACCAGCACCTGGTACTGGCCCGCCTTGAGCCCTGAGAACACGACGCTGCCGTCGGGCATCGCCATGCCGTCCTGCGTGTCATGGACGCCCGGGCCCGCCAGGGTAATCGGCAGTGCCAGCGGCAGTCCGAGCTCGGCCACCATCATCAGCATGTCGGCCGTCGGGAAGGTGCCCTCGCCCTCGTCCATCATGTCGTTCCGGCCGTTGGCGCCCTCGTCGACGAACAGCTGCACGGTGACGCTCGCCGTGGCGGCGTGCTCGGCCTCGAAGTTGACGATCTGCGTCTCGTCGTCGCCGACCGTCACGTCCATGCTGGTCATCTCGAAGACGTAGGCGGCCATCTGCTCGTCGGAGAGCGCGATCGCGACCGTGTAGTCGCCAGCCGCCAGACCGGCGAACGCATACAGTCCGCCCGCGTCGGTCATGGCCGTCATGTCTTCGGCGTCGGCCATCGACAGCGTGACCATCACGCCCTCCAGGCCGATGCCCTCGACGCTCACCCGGCCGCTGACGCCCGACGTGCGGAGCAGGACGCCCTCGAAGGGAACGTTGGCGGTCTCGCCGAGCGCGACCGTCACGTTCTGCGAGGTGACCTCGAACTCGTAGTCGTCGGTGTTGTAGCCCGAGATGCCGACCGCGTAGTCGCCGGCGCGCAGCTTGGCGAAGCTGTACTGGCCGGCGGCGTCGGTCTCGGTCGTCATGTCGGTCGCGTCGGGTCCGCCGCTGAGGCTGACCGTGACGCCCTCGAGGCCCGCGCCCTCGACGCTCACCCGGCCCATGATGCCGGCGGTGCGGAGGTAGGTGCCGTCGAAGCTGACGATCTTGGACTCGCCCACGCCGACCGTGACCGATGCGGCGGTGGCGGAGAACCCGATCTCGTCGTTGTCGAAGCCCGAGATCTCGACCGAGTAGTTGCCCATCCGGAGACCGGTGAAGGCGTACTGGCCGTTGTCGTCGGTGACCGCCGAGGCGCTCGAGATGCCCATGAGCTGGACAGTCACGCCGGGGAGTCCCATGTTTTCTACCGTTACCGTCCCCGGCTCGGAAGACAAGTGGCGCTCTCCGAAACATTTGGCGGGGGCTGACGCCGACGCTCTGCACGAGGAAACACGCTTGCCTGCCGCGACGACCAGTGACAGCGTAAGCCCCGCCACCCGGCTCAGGAAGGGAACCTGGAACCCGCGCGGAACCCGGAACCCGCCGGGCGCCCGCGCGGTAGCCGGACGCATGACACGACGCGCAATCGCCCCCGCCCGGCCCCTCTCCGACCTCCGTTCGCGGTACCTGGACGCGATCCTCGCCGCCGTCGAGGAAAGCCGCCGCCCGGAGACCCGCCGCGTCTACTTCGGGGCCTGGAAGCGCTTCCAGTCCTGGGCGGATTCGGAGGGCCTGCAGTCGCTCCCGGCCGACCCCATGACCGTGGCGGCCTACCTGACCGACCGCGCGGGCCAGGGGCTCTCGCAGTCCACCCTGTCGCTCGACCGCAAGGCGATCAGCCACTACCACCGCGCCGCCGGCGTGCCGACGCCCACGATCTCGGAGGGGGTGAAGCTGACGCTGGCCGGCCTGCGGAACAAGGCGGCGGAGCAGGGACGGAGCGAGCCCCGGCAGGCCAGGGGACTGACCGGCAGGTGCCTGGAAAGGATCATTGCGACCGCCCACCGTCGGCGGATCGGGCAGACCGGCCGCCGGGAAACGGTCGCGGGCGCGCGCCGCCGGGGCGACATCGACATCGCGATCGCCTCGGTGATGAGAGATGCCCTGCTGCGGCGGGGCGAGGCCGCGGAGCTGCGCTGGGGGGATGTCGAGCTCCGCCCCGACGGCTCCTCGCTGATCACGATCCGCCGCTCGAAGACGAGCAACGCGTCGGCGGTGCAGTACGTCGGACTGGACGCCACCGAAGCCCTGCGCCGGATCCGCCCGCCCGGCCCGCGCCCCGACCGCCGCGTCTTCGGCCTCCGCTCGGGCCGCTCGATCTCGAACCGGATCGCCGCGATGACCCGGGCCGCGGGGCTGGGCCCGGGGTTCAGCGGCCATTCGCCCCGCGTCGGCATGGCCCAGGACCTGACCGCCGCCGGCGTCGGCCTCGCGGCGCTCATGGTGGCCGGCAGGTGGAAGTCCGAGCGGATGCCGGCCCACTACGCGCGGGGCGAGGCGGCGCGCCGGGGCGCGGTCGCGCGCTTCCACCGCGAGGGCAGCTGGGGAGCGGATCCGCAGGGGCGGCGCGACGCGGGGTAGGAAAAGCGCGAGGGACGTTTCAGCTGGAACGTTTTTCCATCCGCCGGATTCGCACGACGTAATGTTGACACTACATTGTGTAATGTAAACATTACATTACTGCCGAATCATGTCCCATCCAGCCATGGAAGTGCCCGCATTTCGGATCCACCTTCGTGCACCCGATCACCAAAGGACCCTGTCTGCCGGAGCCGTCCGCGTGCACGACGCCATCTACAAGGAGCTGTATTCGCTGCCCGAAGCGGTGGAGGGGCTGGTTCGAGCATTGGCGCCGCGTCGGGCCGGCCTGGTGGACTTCGCCTCGCTGAATCGGCTTCCCGCGGACTATGTGACATCCGAACAGGCGCCGCGCTACGGGGACATGCTGTGGGAGTGCCGGCTCCTCGACGGAGCGGTGGTCCTCATCGTGATCGAGTTTCAGTCTACGGTGGACCACGACATGCCTGTGCGCCTGTTCGAGTACACCGCGAGGGCGCTGCGCGCTCGGATTCGCCCACGGGGTTCGACTGTGGGAGACAGGATCCCGCTCGTTCTCCCGCTTCTCGTCTATAGCGGAAAGACCCCGTGGACCACTCCGACAGCGTTCGAAGCGTTGCGGCCGACGCCCTACCCGGAGTGGGTTGCGGGACAGCCGGAATTCCAGTATCTGTTGCTTGAGGAGCGACCGGGCGGGACGTCACCCCTTCCAGACGACAACCTGGTTGGGGAGCTGGTGCGGTTGGTGAGAGCGCGCCAGGGAGACGAAGCGATCCAGGTACTCGGCCGGCTGCGGGACTGGGTGGTCGACAATGAGGGCGGGGCGCTGGACCGGGCGCTCGCTGCCAAAGTCAGGTTGCTGGCCATGGATCTCCAAGGCGCCCGGGCAGCGCATCTGGAGTCGGCCAGGACGATGAAGGAGGTAATGGAGATGATCAAGCCGACCGGGCACTGGGCCTCGTTCTGGTACGAGGACGGGGAGGAGAAGGGCATCGAGAAGGGCATCGAGAAGGGCATCGAGAAGGGCATCGAAGAAGGTCGAGTGTTGCTTCTGCGGCAGTTGGTCGACCGGAAATTCGGGGCTGATACCGCTAATGAGTTGTTCGGGGCTCCAGACCGACTCCTGGATCAGGACCGGATCGACGCGGTTGCAAATGCGGTGATCGACTGCGACACGGCCGAGGAGCTTCTCGCACGAGTGGGCGAAGACGTGGCTACGTGAGCGTGGAGCACCCCATCAAGGGCCGGATGACCGCGCAGCCGAACGACTGACGGCGCGCCTCCGCCGGGTTTGTCCGCCAAATCGGGCCCGAAGTGGCGGACAAACGGGCGCCGGGCGAGCTTTCAGGGCCATGATCTCCGTCAGCGGGCTCGAAAAATCGTTCGGCGACCGGACGCTCTTCCGTGACGCGACCTTCGTCCTCAGCCCCGGGGAGCGCTACGGGCTGGTCGGCGCGAACGGTTCGGGCAAGACAACGCTGCTTGACATTCTCGCAGGCGACCTTGAATCGAGTGGGGGATCGGTGTCGGTTCCGGGCCGCGTCCGGCTCGGCGTCCTCCGTCAGGATCAATTCCTCTATGAGGACCAGGAGATCCTCGATGTCACGCTGATGGGCAACGAGGAGCTCTGGCAGGCCACCACCGAGCTGAACGAGGTGCTGGCGCGCGCGGACGACCACTTCGACGCGGCGCGCTTTTCGGAGCTCGAGGAAATCGTTCAGCGGCACGACGGCTACACGGCCGACTCTCGCGCGGCGGCGATCCTGGAGGGGCTCGGGCTGCCCGCGAAGGTGCACCGCCAGCCGCTGTCCACGCTGTCGGGCGGATTCCGGCTGCGTGTGCTGCTGGCGCAGGTGCTGGCGAGCGCCCCTGACGCGCTCCTCCTCGACGAGCCGACCAATCACCTCGACATCCTCTCGATCCGGTGGCTGGAGAAGTTTCTGCGCGACTTCCGCGGCCCGGCGGTCGTCATCAGCCACGATCACCGCTTTCTCGACAACATCGCCACGCACATCGTCGATATCGACTACGAGCGGGTGATCACCTACCCGGGCAACTACACCCGCTTCCTCGGCCAGAAGGCGGCCGAGCGGGAGCGGCGGGAGAAGGAGATCGCGCAGCGGGAGCGCGAGATCGCGCACCACCGCAGGTTCGTGGACAGGTTCCGGGCAAAGGCGTCGAAGGCGCGGCAGGCGCAGAGCCGGGTGCGCATGATCGAGAAGAAGGCGGAGGGGCTCGAGGAGCTGCCGCGGAGTTCCCGCCGCTATCCGACCTTCCGCTTCGGGCAGCGGCGGCCGAGCGGGCAGGAGGTGGTGCGGGCGCGCGGCGTCTCGAAGTCGTTCGGGGACAACCGGGTGCTTCACGAGGTCGACCTGCGGGTCGGGCGCGGCGACCGGCTGGCGATCGTGGGGCCGAACGGGATCGGCAAGTCGACGCTGCTGAAGGTGATGATGGGCGAGCTGGAGCCCGACGCCGGCACCGTCACGTGGGGCTACGAGGCGCATCCGGGGTACTTCGCGCAGGACCCGGGCGATCATCTGCGCACGCCCAGGCGCACGGCCGAGGCCTGGATCGAGGAGTTCTGCGCGGGGAAGGGTCTCGGCTTCGCGCGCGGGAAGATGGGCATGGTGCTCTTCAGCGGCGACGACGTCGAGAAGCGGCTCGAGGCGCTCTCCGGCGGCGAGTCGGCCCGGCTGGTGCTCTGCAGCCTGATGATCCGCGAGCCCAACGTCCTCGTCCTCGACGAGCCGACCAACCACCTCGACCTCGAGTCGATCGACGCGCTGGTGAAGGGGCTGCGGGACTATCCCGGCACGCTCGTCTTCGTGTCGCACGACCGCTGGTTCGTGGAGCGGCTGGCCAACCGGATCGTGGAGATCGGCGAGGACGGCATCCGCGACTACCGGGGGACGTACGGCGAGTACGTGCAGTTCTGCGGGGATGATCACCTGGATGTGGCGGCGGTGGCGCTGCGGGCGCGGGAGGGTGCGCGCGAGGCACGGCGGGAGCGGCGGGGACGCGGACGGCGCGCGCGCCCGGCGCGGCCCACCTACCGGCAGCGGCAGCTCGCGGCGCGCGGCGAGGAGCTGGCGGCGCGGATCGAGGCCGCCGAGGCGCGGGTCGCCGAGATCGAGGGGGTGTTCGCGGAGCCGGGATTCTATGGCGCGGCCGGGCCGGCCGAGGTACAGGCGCTGGAAGCGGAGCGCAAGCGGCTGATGGACGACATCGCCCGCCTGATGGAGGAGTGGGAGGGGGTGGAGGGTGAGATCGAGGGGGGATGAGTTGCGGTCGCCGGCGAAAGGCGTCCCATCCAGCCATTCCATCGCCCCGCTGCTCCCCCAGCTTTGTTAGGTATCCGACGGATGGGGTCGCGCGACCCGTATTCGTGGCGTGCTCCACGAAGCCGAACTATGTTGGAAGCCTGGGGGCGGAGGTCCGAGTGCCGTGAGTGGAACCAGAGTAGCGGTCGTGAAGAGGGTGTGGTACGCGATGATCGATGGACGCATCGACGAAAAGCTGACGACTCATTTTGCGGGATGGGAGGAGCGGTTCGGCGCGGGTCTGATCCGTGTGGAGGACAAGATCGACGCGACGCGTGTCGGACTCAGGCGTGAATTCCAGCGCGGTCTGGAGGCCGCCCAGGCGGAGTCGAAGGCCGACCTGGCTGCCACGCGCGCGGAGTCGAAGGCGGATCTGGCTGCCACGCGCGCGGAGTCGAAGGCCGACCTGCTTGCCACACGCGCGGAGCTGAAGGAAGAGATCGCGAATACCCGTGCGGAACTGAAGGAAGAGATCGCGAGCACACGCGTGGAACTGAAGGACGAGATCGCGAGCACCCGCGCGGAGCTGAAAGACGAGATCGCGAGCACCCGCGCGGAGCTGAAAGACGAGATCGCGAGCACCCGCGCGGAGCTGAAAGACGAGATCGCGAGCACCCGCGCGGAGCTGAAGGACGAGATCGCGCACACGCGCGCAGAGTTCAAGGGCGAGCTGGCGAGCACCCGCGCCGAGCTCAAACAGGATCTTCAGGGCATGGAGTCACGGCTGGCGGCCCAGATCGCCCGACTTGGCGAAACGTCGGCCGGGCGCGGCGATGCCCGGGAGGGCAGGGATGAAGACTAGCTTTCGCACATTCGCGCTGGCCGCGGCCCTGACCGCCTGCTCGGACGCTCCGTGGCCCCGGGCCGAACCCGTCGACCCCGCAGTGCTGGCCGCCGAGCACGACGAGTGGCGCGCGAACCGGCACGCCAGCCTCTCGCGCCCCGACGCCGGGGTGATCAGCTGGGGCGGGCTCTGGGAGCTGGCCGAGGGGGCCAACGCCTTCGGGTCGGACCCGTCGCTGGCGATCGTGCTGCCGGAGGAGGATTCGCCGCCGCACGCCGGGACGCTGCATCTGAACGCCGGCCAGGTGCGGCTGGAGCCGGCCGAGGGGAGCGGCCTGACCCTTCGCGCAGGCGACCCTGTGACCGCTCCCATGCAGCTGCTCGACGACCGATCGGGCAATACGACGATCCTCGCCCTGGGTTCCCTCGGCCTGCGGATCCACGCCGAACGGGGAACCGACCGGCTCTGGCTCCGGATGTGGGACACGGACGCGCCCAGGGTCGCCGCGTTCGAGCTGCCGCCGTACTTCGCGGTAAGCAACGATTGGCGGGTGGCGGCGCGGTTCGAGCCCTACGACGAGCCGCGCACAGTGCCGCTGGCCGACGTGACCGGCGGGACGGTGTCGAACGAGGCGCCCGGTGAGCTGGTCTTCCGCGCGGATGGGCGCGAGCACCGGCTGATCGCCTTCGCGACGGCCACGAGCCGCAGCTACTTCGTGACGCTATGGGACTCGACCGGGGTCGCGGACACCTACCAGGGGGGCAGGTACATGCGCGTGCCCCTGGCGGACGACGAGGGCTGGACGACGATCGATTTCAACCGCGCCTACAACCCGCCTTGCGTCTTCACGCCGTATTCGGTGTGCAGTCTGCCGCCGCACGAGAACCGGCTGGCGCTCGCGGTGACGGCGGGGGAGAAGCGGCCGGTCGACGCGCCCTACTGATCTACACCTCGTCGAGGTACTCCGCCGGGATGGGCCCCGCGTCGGGCTCGTGCTGCCAGAAGATGGTGAGGATCCACCAGCGCTCGCCGTCGTAGAGGTACTGGAACGAGTTGATGCCGCGGTTAAAGGGCTCCTCGTCGGGGTCGTCGGTGTAGAAGGACGCGTAGGCGCTGAAGCGGTGCGCGATGTCGCCGTAGGTCTCGGTGACGTTGCCGATTTCGACCTCGTAGAAGCCGTCCTGAGCGAAGCTGTCGCTGGTGCGGGTGACGAAGTCGTCGGGCGACATGGTGTTCACGGCGCTGGTGCGGCCGTTCTGCCCGTGTTCGCTGGCGACGGGCATGAGGCGCGCGCCGGGGGCGAAGAGCGAGCGGAAGCGGTCCCAGTCGCGCGGCACGCCGGCGTCTCCCGAGATGGATTCGTAGACGGCCGTGGTGATGGCGTCGATCGAGGCGACGTCGGCGGGGTCGGCCATCGGCGCGGGGGGCAGCTCGGCGACCTCGGCGGCGGCCGGCTCGGCGTCGGCCATGGCGTCTTCGGTGCCGGCTTCGGGCGCGGCGCACCCGAGGGCGAGGGCGAGGATGGCCGCGAAGAACGGCTGGCGGATCGCGTCGGTGGGTGATCGCATGTCGGGTCCTCCGTCTGGGGGTGCGGGCGGGCCGGGTCAGCCCGGGACTCCCGGCGGCCGCGTCGGTCTCAACGTTCGGGGCCGCGCTTCCGGCGCGCAAGTTGCGGCGCGGGCGGGTTTCCGCCAGGCGTCCAGGACTTCGGCGAGTTCGACGGTGTTCCGGCTGCGAAAGTAGTAGCCGCGCCCCCGGCGAGTCCGGATGTGGATCCCCGGCCGGCCGGCCCCGAACGTCAGCGGCAGGCATCCGAACAGGCGTCGGGTCAGCCATATGTCGCGGAATCCGCGGACCGCGATCTCGGCGATGTCCTGCTGCCCGAGGACCCGTGAGCGCCAGGTCCGCGACCTGACCCGGAGGTGATCGCCGGTGACGAGGAGTTCATGCGGAAACAGGGACCCGAGGCGGCACAGCCCCAGGACCGCCGCGAACAGAACGGTCAGCTTGACGGCTGTCTGGAGGGGCAGGCTGTCGACGGTGTACAGCCAGCGGTCCGCCGCCCACTCGAACCCCGTGCGCCCGGCGTGGACCGCGAAGACGACGCCGGCCGCCAGCACGAAGCCGTAGCCGATCCGGAGGACGCCCGGCATGCGCAGCCGGGCGATGTACTCGACCTCGCTCGGGGGCGGCGCTCCACGCTCCCACTTCGCCAGGGCCAGCACGAGTGCCAGTGCCGCCAGGCCGGCAGCCGCCAGTGTGAACCCGCCGGCCGGAAGGGCACGGGTGACCGTGACGACGCGCCGGGTGTCGTCGAAGAGCATGTCCGCGAACGACGCGACGTCGTCCTGGGAAATGTTCTCGTAGAATGACGCCAGGTCCGGAAAGTCGGTGAAGATGGCCGGATCGTAGAAACGTCTCACTGTCCAGTCATTGATCGCTTCCGCCGTTCTGCTCAGGGCGCGAACGAAGGCGACCGCCGCGGCACGGTTCTCCTCGAACTCCGCGGGATCGAGGGCCCCGGTGCGGAGTGACTCGATCTCGCTGTCGATCACCCTTCGGGCGATGGCATATCCGTCCCTTTCGATGTCCCCCTGGATCCTCAGAACCGCGGCCGGCCCGCGGGCTGTCAGGTGGACCTGCAGGCCATAGGCCGCTTTGCGTTCGTCCCAGCGGAGGCGCTGGTTGACCCGCCGGCCAAGGAGGCGCTGGACCAGGAGTCCCGTGAGCAGCTCCTCGGCGGTCGGGTTGTAGAGCTTGTGCTCGGACTTGAAGTAGTGCGTCGGGCCGGGGCGCCACCGGTAGTTCGTGCGGGAGCGACCCGGATCGCGCAGCTCGACGGACCACCGGTTGACCGGCCGGGGCGGGAGGGAGCCGAAGGTGCGCTCGGCGGTGGCCAGCGCCTGTTGCCGGTCGAGGTCGCCGACGATCGTGACCGTGAAGTTGCCCGGCGCGTAGTAGCGGTCGTAGAAGTCGCGAAGATCGTCGGAAGTGATGCTGTGCACGTCCGACCACAGATCCCGCGGCAGGTCGGGGTTCGTCCTGATGCCGAATTCACGCTCCCAGAAGTCGGGGGGCGCGAGCCTGTCGGGGGTCAGGAACCGGATCAGGCGGTCGAACGGATCCGGTGGCCGCGCACCGAGTTCGACGAGCAGCGGTCCCAGGTTGCGCTCCAACAGCACCGGGTCCATCGGGTGCGGCGCCATGAGGTCGGCCAGCCATTCGATCGCGAAGACTCCGTGTTGCCTCGCGATGGTGATCTTGTACCAGGTGTGGTCGGTGTAGGAGACGCCGCTCAGACGCCCGCCCAGCCTTTCGGCGGCGTCCCTGATTTCCTGCTCGCTGCGACCGTCGCGGTCGGTGAAGAGCATGTGCTCGAGCAGATGCGCCAGGTGCGCCTTGCCTGGTGGATCGGCGCCCCGCCCCACCGGGATACCGGCACTGATCGAAACCTCTGGGGCGCCCGCGAGGTGCTTGAACCAGACCTTGACGCCGTTGGAGAGGTAGTGGGTCTCGAAGTCGGCGAGGGGGCTGGGGCCGGCTTCCGGATGCACGGCGTCCTGGCCCGCCACCGGCAGCCCGGCGAAGAGGAGGGAGGCCGGGAGAGCCCGCCAGAGGAGTCGCGAGCCGCGCTGATTCAGCATGAATGCACCTTGCACCGGACGGAACAGTTTGATATTCTAGCGCCCGCTGCTGTCGGCCAGCAAGCGTGAGGGCTCCCCGCGATGCGGTTCCGCGGGCTACTTGATCCGCCGCGCGTGCCACCAGTTGAGCACGTCGACCAGTTCTTCGGTGTCGAGGGATGGGTGGGCGGGTCGCCTTTGTCCCATCCGAGCATCCCGGTGTCCCGGGTGATTTCCGCGGGACCGTGATCCGGTCCGGTTGTCCCAAATCTTCGAGTCACAGGCCGATCCAGCTATGGAATCCCGGGGGCTCGTGCCTATACTAGGATACCGAAGATGTACCGAATATACATGGCGCCGGGCCTGATGGCACGGCGCTCTGGCGCCCCTTTGGAGGACCCATGATCACCGCCCGGACACTTGACGCTTTCGACTCTCAGCCCACCGGCTCCCCGCCCACCCTCGAAGAACTCGGCGAGCGGATCGCCGAACTTGCGGCCCGCATCAACGTAGCGCGCCACGAGATGCTGACCCTCATTGCCGAATTCGACCGCCGCGACGGCTGGGCCGAGCTCGGCTTCTCGTCGTGCGTGGAGTGGCTGGCGTGGCGCACGGGGGTGACGCCGACGACGGCCCGGCACCAGATCCGGGTCGCGCATGCGCTCGCCGGCCTGCCGAAGACCTCCGAGGCCATGAAGCAGGGGCTCGTCTCCTACACCAAGGTGCGCGAGATCACGCGCGTGGCCACGCCCGAGACGGAGGAGGAGCTGCTCGAGTACGCCCAGAGCGGCTCGGCCGTGCAGCTGCGAGCCTTTGTGCACGGGTGGAAGCGCATGGAGCGAGAGGGCGAGATCAGCGCCGAAGAGATCCGCCACCGGAGCCGGAAGCTCTCGGTCGTGATCGACGACGAGGGGATGTACGTGGTGCGGGGCCGCCTCGAGCCCGAGGCGGGGGCCGCGCTGATGCGGGCGATCGATGCCGCGCACGACGCGATCTACCGTGGGGAGGACCCGGAAGCGCGGCCGAGCAACGGGCAGCGGCGGGCCGATGCGGTGGGCATGGTGGCCGAGCGGGCGCTGGCGGCCGGGTTCGGGGGGGCGGAGTCGGGGGCGAGGGCGGAGCGGTACCAGGTGGTGGTGCACACGGAAGCCGCGACGCTGGTGGAGAAGGGCGAGACGGGGCGCTCGGAGCTGGACGGGGTGCGCGTGTGCGCCGAGACCTCGCGGCGCATGGCGTGCGACGCGGCTGTGGTGCGGATGACGCACGGGCGGGGCGGGGAGGTGCTGAGCGTGGGGCGCAAGACGCGCACGATCCCGCCGCACATCCGGCGCGCGCTCGAGGAGCGGGACCGGGGGTGCCGGTATCCGGGTTGCGGGAGCCGGTTCACGGAGGCGCACCATGTCAGGCACTGGGCCGACGGCGGGGAGACGAGCCTGGAGAACACGGTGCTGCTCTGCCGGCGCCACCACAGGCTGCTGCACGAGGGGCGGGCGAAGATGGCGCTGGACCGCGGTGGCACGGCGGTGTTCTTCACGAAGCGGGGCACGCCGATCCGGAGCGTGCCGCCGACGGTGGCGGGGGCGGCGCGGAGGCTGCCGCGCGCGCCCGGGGAGCCGCGGGGGCGGTTGTGGAATGGGGCGGGGCGATGGCCCGACGGACGAGCGCCCGGTCGGACCGAGATCAGGCTGCGCGAGGCGTTGGAGGGGAAGCTGAAGGCAGGCGGCGACCGGGACGGCGGCGGCAAGTCCGGAGACTCGGGAGGTTAGCTCTCAGCCCGCGGTCCCGCGGAACCGGCCCGGGTCAGTCCGATGCTCGAATGGGACAGCAGATTCCAACGTCGGCCGCGAGAACAAAACAGTAAAGAGAACACGACACTATGTAAACTGCATAT
This sequence comes from Longimicrobiales bacterium, assembly GCA_965211645.1. GTDB lineage: Bacteria > Gemmatimonadota > Gemmatimonadetes > Longimicrobiales > Gaopeijiaceae > Bin94. Next base: position 4,135,903 of record OZ242947.1, read on the forward strand.
TACTTTCCCGCAGCGCGCTCGATGTACCGGCAGACAACTTGTCCGCGTCGATCTCCGGCTGTACCATGAGCCCATCGACAACGGACGACTCTGGTCCACGAGGAGCCGACCAATGAGCGAACGTCCGCGCGAATTCGCGCGACTTGCCGGGCTTTCCGGCCGCCGCAGCGTGTCGCGGCGCAGCTTCATCAAGGGTGTGATCGCGACCGGCGCCTCGGTGTCGGCGATCTCGTGGCTTGCAGCGCCGGCCGCCGCGCCGCGTCAGGGGGCAGCGCGCGGGTCGGTCGGCCGGCTGGTTTCGCTGCAGGTGAACGGGCGCACGCGCCGGGTCGACGTCCTTCCCCAGGAGACGCTCGCCATGACGCTGCGCTACAAGCTCGGCCTCACCGGCACCAAACTCGGGTGCGACCGGGCCGAGTGCGGGGCCTGCACGGTCATGATCGACGGCGTCGCGCACTACTCCTGCTCGACGCTCACGCACCGGGTCCGCGAGCGCGAGATCGTCACGGTCGAGGGGCTGGAGGGCCCCGGCGGCGAGCTTCATCCCGTGCAGAGCGCCTTCATCGAGGAGCTGGGTCCGCAGTGCGGCTTCTGCACGCCGGGGCAGGTCATGGCCGCCGCCGCGCTGCTCCGCGCCAACCCGAACCCCACCCGCGAGGAAGCCCGCCGCGCGATGTCCGGCAACCTCTGCCGCTGCGGTGCCTACGACCATTACCTGAACGGGGTCATGCGGGCGGCGGGCCGGGAGCTCTCCCATGTCTGAGCTGATCGGGAAGGACTTCACGCCCCCGGACGTGATCGCCAAGGTCACGGGCCGAGCGAAGTACGCCGAGGACTTCCGCGCCGACGGGATGCTCTTCTGCCGCCTCATCACGAGCCCCATGCCGCATGCCCGGGTGCTGGGGATCGACGCCTCGGAAGCGCTCGCGATGGAGGGGGTCGTCGCCATCCTCACCGCCGACGACGTCCCCGAGGTCCCCGCGCCGGGCAATCCGATCCTCACCAACACGCCGCACTTCGTCGGCGAACCGATCGCCGCGCTGGCTGCGGTCGACGAGACCACCGCGCAGGACGCCATCAGGAAGGTCAGGCTCGACCTCGAGCCGCTCCCCTTCGTGGTCGATCCGCTCGAGAGCCTGCGTCCCGGCGGCCCCAACGCGCGCGAGGACGGCAACACCGTGGAGCGCCGCACCGGCGTGTCCGAGGTCAAGTGGACCGACGCCGACTTCGCCGCGGCGACCGATGGCCAGCTGCCGATGGGTGAGGTCAACAACGAGTGGTCCTACGGCGACCTCGAGGCCGGCTTCCGCGGCGCCGCGCTGGTGCTCGACGAGAGCTTCGTCACGGCGGGCACCTCGCACCACTCGATGGAGCCGCGCTCGGCGATGGCCTACTGGCAGAACGGCAAGTGTCATGTCTTCGGCTCGAGCCAGAGCCAGAGCGCGACGCTGGGCAGCCTGGCGCGCTACATCGGGATCGAGCCGTCGGATCTCGTCTTCGTGGCCGAGTTCTGCGGCGGCGGGTTCGGCTCGAAGGGCAGCGCGTACCCGGTCATGTCGATCCCGGCGCACATGTCGCGCAAGACCGGCCGCCCGGTCATGATGCGCATCAGCCGGGCGGAGGAATACGCGATCGGGTCGGCCCGGGCGGGCTTCCAGGGGCGGATCCGCATGGGGTTCAGGGGCGATGGCCGGATCACGGCGGTCGACCTTTTCATCGTGCAGGAAAACGGGCCCAACAGCGGGTTCGGAGACCTCGGCAGCGCGGCCGGCGCCGTCTCCATCGTCTATACACCCCAGGCCATGCGCTTCCGCGGGATTCCGGTGCTCACCAACACGCCCGCGCGGGGGGCGCAGCGCGGGCCCGGCCAGAACCAGATCGCCTGCGCGGTGGAGCCGATCCTCGACAAGGCGGCGCAGCAGCTCGGGATCGACCGGGTGGCGATCCGGCGGATCAACGCGCCCGACAGCGACTCGCGCTACGGCGGCAACCAGGGCCCGGTCACCAGCGCGCACTTGCGCGAGGCGCTCGACATGGGCGCCGACATGTTCGGATGGGACGAGCGGCTGGCCCGGAGCGGCGTGCGGCGCGGCTCGAAGGTGACCGGCGTTGCGGTCGGCCAGGCCTACCATTCCGCCGGGATGAGCGGGCAGGACGGGCTGGTGCGGATCGCGCCCGACGGCAAGCTCCACATCCACTGCGGGGTGGGCAACCTCGGCACATACTCGTATGCGGCTGTCTCACGCGCGGCGGCCGAGGTGCTCGGCTACGACTGGGAGAACTGCGTGATCGTCCGCGGAGATTCGTCGCGCAACCTGGCGTCGGCGAGCCCGCAGGTGGGCAGCAACACGACCTTCACCATGACCCGGGCCGCGTACGTGGCGGCCGTCGACGCGGTCGAGAAGCTCAAGGCGATCGCGGCGATGGAGCTGGGCGGCTCGCCGGAGGACCACGACATCGGCGGCGAGGCGGTCTTCGCTCGCGCCAATCCCTCGCGGCGAATCAGCTACGCGCGCGCGGCCGAGCGGGCGATCGCCATGGGCGGGCGCTTCAGCGGCCACGAGGTCCCCGACGACCTCAACCCGGTCACCGCCGCCTCCGTCGCGAACCTGGCGGGCACCGGCCTGATCGGCGTCGCCCGCGACAACCTGCCCCGCGACGGCACCGTCCCCGCGCTTGCGGCCGGCTTCATCGAGATCGAGCTCGACGTCGAGACCGGCGCCTTCGAGATCGTCGACTACCTCGGCGTCGCCGACTGCGGCACCGTCGTGCACCCGCAGGGGCTGGCGGCGCAGGTCAAGGGCGGTGCCGTCATGGGCTTCGGCATGGCCGCCCTCGAGCGCCACGTCTACGACCGCCGCTACGGGGTCGCCGGAAACATCGGTTTCCACCAGGCCAAGCCGCCGTCGTACCTCGACGTGCCCTCGCACCTCGACTGGGCCGCCACCGACATCGCCGACCCCCAGAATCCGGTCGGCGCCAAGGGCGTCGGCGAGCCGCTCATGGGCTGCTCCGCCGCTGCGCTCCTCTGCGCCATCTCCGACGCGCTCGGCGGACACTACTTCAACCGCATCCCGGTGGTCCCGGACATGATCGTGAACGTGCTCGCCGAGCAGGCCCAGTCGCACGGGCCGCTCGAGGTCAACACGCAGTGAGGAGGCGGCCATGATGAACGACATGATGACCCGTTTCGACCTCCTCCAGCCGTCCGACCTCGACAGCGCGCTCGAACTGCTCAGCCGCCACGGCGCCGACGCCTGGCCCCTCGCGGGAGGCTACGACAGCTTCGACTGGTTCAAGAACCGCGGCAAGCAGCCCGGAGTCGTGATCGACCTCGAGGGGGTGGAGGAACTGAAGGGGGTGAGGGAGGGCGACGATGGCGCCGGCGTCGACGGCGGCATCACCATCGGCGCGATGACCACGCTGGCTGCGGTGGAGGGTCACCCCCTCATCCGGTCACGCTACCCGCTCCTGGCCGACGCGGCCGCCCAGGTCGCGAGCCCCCAGATCCGCAACGCGGGCACCATCGGCGGCAACGTCTGCCAGGACACCCGCTGCTGGTACTACCGCTACGGCATGACCTGCTACCGCGCCGGCGGCAACACCTGCTACGCGGGCGCGCGCGGAGCCATGAACCGCGAGCACGCCATCTTCGGCGCGGACCGGTGCGTGGCGGTCACCCCGTCCGACGTCGCCCCGGCGCTGGTGGCGCTCGACGCCGAGATGGTCGTCCGCAGCGCGCGCCGGGACCGGGTCGTCCCCGCGGCGGAGTTCTTCATGCAGCCCGGCGTCGACATCACCCGCATGACCGTGCTGGAACCCGGCGACCTCCTCACCGCGATCCGCATCCCGGGCCGCTGGGCCGGCGCCGACTTCCACTTCGAGAAGGTGGCCGACCGGAAGACCTGGGACTTCGCGCTGGTCAGCGTGGCCGCGGCGGTGCGCGAGGCCGGCGGCGTCATCGAGGACGCGCGCATCGTCGCCGGGGCGGTCGAGTGCATCCCGCGCCGCATGACCGAGGTCGAGGACCTGGTGCGGGGGCGTCCCCGCGACGAGGAGACGGCCGAGATGGCGGGCGCGCTGGCAGTCCAGGACGCCGACCCCCTCGACTACAACCACTTCAAGATCCCGTTGCTGCAGAATCTTGTGAAGCGCGCGGTTCGCCCTACGGCCTGAACCGCACCCACTTCGTGATCCGCCGCTGGGACACCTCGGCGCCGTACACGTTGCCCTCGTCGTCGACCGCGACGCCCTCGGGGCCGCTGAACCCCATCACGTTGGCGCGGTCGTCCGGCAGGAAGTGGTGCACCCACCCCATGCGGGCGTCGCCGATGCGGATCCCCTTCTCCCAGCCCGCGTTGCGCTGCCCGGTAAACTGGTTCGGCGCGGGGCTCGACTCGGAATCGGCCACGTAGATGTTGTCGTCGGCGTCGATGTAGATCCCGCTCGGCCGCCCGAACTGCGTCCAGATCGCGAGGAACTCGCCCTCCTGGTCGAAGATCTGGATGCGGTTGTTGTAGCGGTCGCCCACGAAGATCCGGCCCTGCGAATCCATCGCGAGCGCGTGCGGGTCGCGGAACTGCTTCGGCCCGTAGCCGAGCTCGCCCCAGGTTTCGATGTGGTTGCCGTCGGCGTCGTAGCGGACGATCCGGCCCCGGGTGCGGTCGTGCGAGTCGGCCACGTAGATCTGCCCGTTCGGCGCGACCAGCACGTCGGACGGCTGGGTGAGGTGGGTGGGAGGGTCGCCGGCTTCGCCGGGAACCCCGATCGTCATCAGCAGCTCGCCCTCTGGGGAGAACTTGAGCACGGTGTTGCCGGTGGTGGTCGCCATCGACCGCCACGCGTCGGTCACCCAGACGTTGCCCTCGTGGTCGATGTCGATCCCGTGCGGCCACGCGATCAGCCCCGCGCCGAAGCTGCGCAGCAGGTTCCCCTCCTTGTCGAAGAGCAGGATCGGATCGACGTCCGAGCCGACACATGTGTTGGCGCCGCAGCGCTCCGCGACCCAGATGTTCCCGTCCGGCCCGATTTCGACGGCGCTGGTCGAGCCCCACTCCCTGCCTTCGGGGAGCTCGCCCCAGCCGTAGATGGGGCGGAACGGGTTGCTGGTGTCGTGCTGGGCGGCGAGGGGGGCCGCGGCGCCCAGGGACGTAGCGGCAAAGACTCCGAAAACGATCTTGGTGCGGGTCATTTGTGTCTCCGGGAGAGGTGAGTTGGGACTGCCACGGTAGGCAGCCGCAGTCCTGGCGACAAGTTCGGCTCTAGCGCTGGCTCTGCCACGCGGCCGCCAGCCCGCGATCGAACGTCATCAGGTCACGCGGTTGCCGTCGAATGCAGCAGGCGAGGTGCACCAGGTCGCGGGCCTCCAGACCGGGGTAGGTCGATACCAGGTTGCGCGCCGTCTCGACGTCTTCCTTATCGACGGTCCAGATCTCGTCTACGCAGTTCTCCACCAGAGCGAATGCATCGTCCAGATCGCGCACTCGCTGGTCTCGGTGATAGTAGTGAAGCAATTCCTGAAGGACCTCCGCCGACGTTGCAAGGCGTGTTCCCTGCTGCACGAGCCGCTGCAACTGAGCGCGTGCCTCATTGCGTAGCCGATGCTCACGACCGAGAAAGTGGATGAAGACGTTCGTGTCGAGGAAGGTCACTCTCCCAACCCCGCGATCTTGGATTCCGCGATGATGCGCTTGGCCTCGGACCAGTCGGGCTCCCGGGCCCCAGGCGGGTGGCGGGCATCGCACCTGGCCGCGAACTCGCGAAGCTCCTCGACGGTGAACTTGCGCGGACGTGGGGACGCGAGCTTCTCATCCGCAGCTTCGCGCAGCCATTCCCCGAGCGATTTGCCCTCGCGTCGGGCTTGAGTCTGGTATGCCATCTTGGCGGTTTCCCTTGCGACGAAATGGATGCGGGCGGACATGGTGCAGGCTCCTGGCAGATATGTGCAATAGTTGGACGCATGTGCAATATGGTTGCACAGCCCCCGGCGTCAAGTCCACGGGTCTGCTATCGCGCGACCCGGTCCAGGAACGCCGCCACGTCGAGCAGCACGATGTCGTCCCGCCGTCGCAGCTCGCGCAGGAACGGCCCCTTGTGCCCGGCGCCGTAGGTGAGCAGGAAGCGCGCGCCTTCGCCGCGGTGCCGGTCGAGGGCGCGCTCGATGTTGGCCCAGTGCGAGGCGTTGATCGCGTCCCAGCCGCCGGGGCCGAGGTCGGCGTCGAAGAGGCGGGCGTAGACCTGCATGCGGATGTCGTAGGCGTCGTCGTAGGCGTCGGTGTGGATCCAGTAGGGGTCGTCGCTGTCGCCGCCGGCCGCGAGGGCGTCGGCGGAGGCCGTGCTGGCGGCCTGGTATTCGGCCCATTCGGTGGCGCGGTTTGGGTCACGGGCATACGCGTCGAGGTAGCCTGAGCGGAAGTCCGACATCGGTTCGGTCCAGCCCGCCGTGGGGATCACCTCGAACCTCATCTCCAAAGACAGGGGGAAGAGCACGTCCATGTACTCCGGGAAGCGGCGCACGCGGGGCTCATCGACGGTGCCGGTGGCCTCGAACTCGGCGCGCGCGCGGTCCCAGCGGTTCGGCGGGATCTCGGTGAGCCAGTAGTCGGGATCGATCTCGCGGACCAGCTCGCGGACGACGTCGAGGCTGAAGCGGTCGCTGTCGAGGTGGCCGCTGTGGAGCATGCCGAGGACGGCGATTTCGGTGGGGGCGGAGGGGGCGTCGGGCTCGGGCCGGGCGTCGGCGGCGTCGGTGTACGCAGGCGCCAACTCCACCAGCGTGCCCGCGAGCTCGTTGGCCACGAAGACGCGCTCGCCGTCCGGGTGGAGGCGCACGACGATCGGCTGGGCGCCGACCTCGATGGTTTGCCGGACGGTGCGGGCTTCGATGTCGACGACCGAGACGGTGCTGCCGCCTGCGTTGTTGACGAGCGCGTAGCGGCCGTCGCCAGGGACGGCGACCGAGAAGGGGCGGGGGCCGAGGCCTTCCGCGATGCGGCCGGTGACCCGGAATGACGCGGTGTTGATGAACGCGACCTCGTCCGAGCCGCCGCAGGCGACGATGTAGGTGGTCTGGTCGGGAGTGAGGGCGCCGCCGGGGGGGCCGGGACAGACCTCGACGGTGGCGTCGGTCTCGTCGTTGAGGAGGTCGATGACGGAGACGGTGCCGTCGTCGAGGTTGGGGATGAAGGCGTGGGAGCCGTCCCACATGACATCGGCGGGGTAGGGGCGGTCGCCGGTGGGGTGGGACGCGGTTGGCTCGCCGGTGCGGGTGTCGACGACCCAGAGGCGGTCGGAGAACTCGGTGGTGATCCAGCTCTGGCCGCGCACGGTGGCGGGGGAGAAGAGGGAGGGGCCGGGGGTGACGGTGTGGGTGGCGGTGCGCTCGCCCGCGGCGTCGAGCGCGACGAGCGTGGAGTCGCGGAATTGGCTGACGAGCCAGCCGTCGTCGAGGCGGATGAGGTCGAGGGGGGTGTCGCCGGCGTCCCACCGGGCGATGACCGCCGCGGCCGTGAGGTCGACGACGGCGATGCGGCCCTCGCCGCTCAGGGCGACGTATGCGGTGTCGCCGTCGGGGCTGAAGCGGATGCCGTGTGGGGCTTCGCCGACGTCGATGGTGGCGGCGATGCGGAAGGGCGCCACGGCGTCGGCCGGCGGGCCGGGCTCTGCGCACGACGATGCGAATGCGATGGCCGGGGCCAGCCGGAGGTAGGCAGCTCTCATGCTCTGAGGATGGTGCAACACTGCCGCCCTGCAAGGGGTATAGTACTGAATCGGTGCGGAATCGCCCTGTCGACGGCTGGCCATGAGGACCGTATTGCCACGAAGCGTTCTGATCACAGCGGTGCTGGGGCTCGCTGCATGGACTCTTTCGTGCGGCGACGGGGCGACGGACCCGACCGGATCGGATCCGGCAACGGCCGACACGGACCGCGAGGTGCTCACGCGGCTCTACGCGGCCACGGGCGGCAGCGACTGGACCCGGAGCGACAACTGGCTGAGCGCGTCGCCCGTCGGCGAGTGGCACGGGGTGACCGTCGGCGCGGGCGGCCGGGTCGTCCGTCTTCGGCTGGCGAACAACAACCTGAGCGGTCGGATTCCCTCTCAGCTGGGCCGCCTTGACGCACTGGAGGAACTGTCGCTCTCCCACAACGGGCTGACCGGCCGGATTCCCCCCGAACTGGGCAACCTGTCCTCCCTTGCGTGGCTCTTCCTCCACAACAACCGACTGAGTGGCGGAATCCCTTCGGAGCTGGGCCGGCTCGCTTCGCTGGAGCGGCTGATCTTCGACTCGAACGAGTTGAGTGGCCGGATTCCGCCGGAACTGGGCGGGCTTTCGTCGCTGGGTCAGCTGGTGCTGTCGAGGAACGACCTGACCGGCCCGATTCCCACCGAATTGACCGGCCTCGCCCTGGAGGAGTTTTCCCTCGCCTACAATGAGCTGATCGGTCCGATTCCGCCCGCGCTGGGCGGCATGCGTTCCCTGAAGCGGTTGTACCTGGTCGCCAATCACCTGAGTGGTCCGATTCCGCCCGAACTGGGCCGGCTCACTTCGCTGGACCGATTGTACCTCAACAGGAACAATCTGACCGGCTCCATTCCGTCAGAGCTCGGCAACCTTGTCGCGCTGGAGCATCTCGCGCTGTCGCGCAACGAGCTGAGCGGCCCTGTTCCGCCCGAGCTGGGCAACCTTTCTTCGCTGCAGCGGCTGTGGCTCCAATCGAACGAACTGAGCGGCCCGATCCCGCCGGAGTTCGGCGACCTTCCCGATCTGGAACTCCTGCGGCTCGAGTCGAACGACCTGCGGGGGCCGGTGCCGTCCGAGCTTGGCCGGTTGTCGGCACTTCTCGAATTGGCGCTCTCGAACAACGCCGGTCTCTCGGGACAGCTGCCGTCGAGCTTCACGGCTCTTCGCGCGCTCGAAGAGTTCCTTGCGGGGGGCACCAACCTCTGCGCCCCTTCCGATGCGGACTTTGCGGCGTGGCTGGCGGGGATCCCGAAGCTGCGCCTGGCCCGGTGCGACGCGGGAGCCGGGCCCGCGGTCTACCTGACCCAGACGGTCCAGTCGCGGGAATTCCCGGTGCCGCTCCTTGCCGGCGAGGAAGCCGTGCTGCGCGTGTTCGTGACGGCCGCAATGCCCACCAGCGCGCGCATGCCGCCCGTTCGCGCGACATTCTACCGGGATGGGGCCCAGGTGCACGTGGCGGACATCCCGGGCAAGCCGGTTGCCATCCCGACAGCGGTGGTTGAGGGTGACTTCAGGACATCGTCCAACGCCAGGATTCCCGCGGGGGTGCTGCAGCCCGGCCTGGAAATGGTGATCGAGGTGGATCCGGGGGGCACGCTCGATCCCGGGCTGGGTGTCGCAACGCGGATCCCCGAGTCGGGGCGGCTGGCGGTCGACGTACGCGCCATGCCGGTGCTGGACCTGACGTTGATTCCCTTGCTCTGGTCGGAGCAGCCGCAGCGGCGGGTGGTGGAGCTGGTCGGCGAGATGGCCGCCGATCCCGGTGGCCATGTGCTGCTTTCCGCGACGCGGTCGCTCCTGCCGGTGACGGGCCTCGCGGTGACGGAGCATGCACCCGTGACCACGTCGACCAACAACTCCTCACGTCTGCTCGGAGAGCTGAGGGCCATACGCACGATGGAAGGCGGAAGCGGCCACTACATGGGGATCATGGCGCGCTTCGAGGAGCAGGGTGGGCGCGCGTACCTTCCCGGACGGATCAGCGTCTCCGTCCCGAATCCGACCACGATAGCGCACGAACTCGGGCACAACATGAGCCTTCAGCACGCGCCCTGCGGGAACGCGGACAATCCGGATCCCTCGTTCCCCTACGCCGGGGGACGGATCGGTGCCTGGGGCTTCGATCCCCGTCAGGGCGGCACGCTGATGTCCCCGGGCCTGTTCGACCTGATGTCGTACTGCAACCCCCGCTGGATCAGCGACTACCACTTCACCAACGCCATCGCCTTCCGTCTGCGGGACGAAGTCGATGACGGCACGTCGGCACCCCCGGCCCCGGCCGGGTCGCTGCTGCTCTGGGGGGGCGTCGACGCCCGCGGCGTCCCGTTCCTCGAACCGGCCTTCGTGACCGACGCTCCGCCCGCGCTGCCCGAATCCGCCGGCGAGTATCGGTTGGCGGGCCGGAACGCGGACGGCCGGGAGATCTTCACGCTCGCCTTCGCCATGCCCGAAGTGGCGGATGGCGACGGGGGCTCCAGCTTCGTCTTCGCGCTGCCGGTGGGGGCCGGGTGGGCCGGGAACCTCGCCGCGATCACGCTCTCCGGCCCCGGCGGCACGGTGACCATGGACGGCGACACGGATCGCCCGATGGTGATTGTGCGCGATCCGCGGACCGGGCGGGTGCGGAGCATCCTGCGTGGCGCTCGGGCCGAGGAGCTGGCTCAGGCGGACGCGGCGGGCGGTCTGACGCCGGGGGCGGAGCCTGGAGTCCTGAGCAGCCGCGGGATTCCCGATGTCGACGCCTGGCAGTCGGTGGTCGATCCCCGCGCCGCACCGAGGCGGTAGACGCGGCTCGGGCGGATACCCCAGATTCCCGGCGGGGAGAATCACTCGGAAAGCCGGAGCCACGATCCGCATGTCAGAGTCCCGCTACGACCTCCACCTGCACGAGCAGCTCCTGCTCCTCGTCCTGCGCGACCGGAAGGGCACGGTCGACTACCGGGCCGGGCACTACAACCTGGCGATGGGCGGGGCGATCCTCGCCGAACTGGCGCTGGACGGCTACATCCGGATCGACGATACCAGGAAGGCGCGGGTCGAGGCGGTGCGGGGTCTGGGCCGGGTCCGCGACGAGGTCATGAACGAGGCCCTCGAACTGGTGCGCGGGTCCAGGCGGCGCCCGTCGGCCTCGTGGGTGCAGCGGTTCGGCGCCATCAAGCGCCTGCGGCACAGAACCGCGGTGGGCCTCTGCCGCCGGGGCATCCTGCGCACGAGCGAGTCGCAGCTGCTGCTGGTCTTCAGCCGCAAGGTCTACCCGACGGTCGATCCCGAGCCCGAGCGCCGTGTGATCGCGGCGCTGCGCGAAGCCGTGATGGGCGACGCCGATGTCGAGCCCGGCCTCGGCGTCGTCCTGTCGCTGGCCCACACGACCGGGTCGCTCAAGATCCATTTCGACCGCAAGGAACTCCGGGCGCGCAGAAAGCGGCTCAAGGCGATCGCGGCGGGTGAGGCGTTCTGGACGAGCAGCCACTCCGCCGTAGCCGCGAACGAGGCGGTGAAGAGCGCGGTGGCGGCGGCGCAGGCGGCGGTTGCCGCGACGAATGCGGCGGCTGCGGTGGTGGTTTCGTCGTCGAGCTGACTGCGCGGGCTGGCGGCTCACGTATGTAATGTCAACATTACAAAATGTCGTGTTATCTTTACATTTCAACGCCGGATCGTCTCGCCTGGCGGTGCGGTCGCGTCTCGCCCGTTAGCGCCGGAGCGTCTCTCCCGGCAGCGCGGGCGCGTGGACCGGGTCGCGCCTCACCCGGGTCGCCTGCTCGAATGCGTACCCGAGCGCGAGCAGCCTGGCCTCGCTGTACTCGCGCCCCAGGAAGGAGATGCCGACCGGGAGGCGGTCGCCTGTGTAGCCGGCTGGCACGATCAGGTCGGGGAGGCCGCTGAGGTTGGCCAGATTGGTCGCGGACGGAGCCGGGTTGGGCGCCGACGAGCCGCGGTAGACCCCCGCCGGACCAGGCCGCGTCGGCGAGGTGGGGTACACGATCGCGTCCAGGTCGTGGTCGTCCAGCACGCCGACCAGCAGGTCGCGCACGAGCGGCAGACCGTGGTCGCGCATCGCCGCGTACTCGGAGTCGTCGAGCGATCCGCCGGCCAGCTCCTGCTCGAAGAAGCTCCAGCGGGTGGGGTTGGGCCTGCCGCCGTCGGGCATCGGGGCCAGGATCTGCCTGGCGCGCTCGACCATTTCCTCCAGGGTGCGGGGGTAGCCCGGCGACAGGGTGGCCAGGTATTCCTCCATCTGCACCGGGAACTCGCGGAAGCGGATGGTCTGGTAGAACGCGGCCTTGGCGTCGAGGAGCCACGGCGGGTAGCGCACGTCGACCACCGTCGCGCCGGCCTCGCGCATGCGGTCGAGCGCGGCCTCGATGATCCAGTCGACCTCGGTGTCGTAGCCGAGGAAGTCGCGCGCGATGCCGACACGGGCGCCGGCCAGGGCGCCGTCGTCGAGGGCCTGGGTGTAGTCGGTTTCGTAGCGGCCTTGGCTTGCGGCGGTGGCCGGGTCGGCGGGGTCGACGCCCACCATCGCGCCCAGCATGGCGGCCAGGTCGTACACGTGGCGGGCCATCGGCCCCGCGGTGTCGAAGGAGAGCGCGAGGGGCACGATCCCGTCGCGGCTGAGCAGCCCGAGCGTGGGCTTGAGCCCGGCAATGCCGTTGGAGGTGGAGGGCCCCCGCACCGAGCCGCCGGTGTCGGTGCCGATGCCGAGCTGCGCGTACGAGGCCGCGATGGCCACGCCGGTGCCCCCGGAAGATCCGGACGGCGTGCGGCTCAGGTTGTGCGGGTTGAGCATGGGCCCGTCGATGGAGCTCATCTGCACGCCTGAGGCCAACTCGCTCATGTTGGCCTTTCCGAGTATGATGGCGCCCGCGTCGCGCAGCTTGCGGGTGATGAAGGCGTCGTCGGGCGGGATCGAGCCCTTGAGCAGGATCGAGCCGGCAGTGGTCGGCATGTCGTGCGTGTCGACGTTGTCCTTCAGGATGACCGGGATTCCGTGCAGCGGTGACCGCGCCCCGCTCTCGCGGCGCTCGCGGTCCAATTCCCGTGCGGTTTCGAGGGCGCGGGGATTGATGGTGAGCAGGGCGTTGAGGCGCGGGCCCTCGTCGTCGTAGGCGGCGATGCGGGCCAGGTACAGCTCGACGAGCCGCTCCGAGGTCAGGACTCCTTCATCCATGGCCGCGTTCAGATCGGCTATGGTGGCGCCCGAAAGTTGCAGCGGCTGGGCGGCGGAGCCTGAGGGAAAAAGAAGAAGGGCAAGGCAGAGTGGGATGGCGAGTGGCTTCATGTCAGCGTACCAGGGCCAGAAGGCTTCGGGGGTCGACGGTGGTGCTTCCGTAGCGAACGACCCAGTGGAGGTGCGGGCCGGTCACGCGTCCCGTTGCGCCCACGCGGCCGATGGGGGTGCCGGCGGTGACGGTGTCGCCGGCCTCGACCAGCTGCTCGCTGAGGTGGAAGTAGCCGCTCACCACGCCGCCGCCGTGGTTGAGGTAGACGAGGTTGCCCGCGTACAGGAACGCGTCGGCCAGCGCGACCACGCCGTCCGCGGCGGCCACGACCGTGTCGCCGGTGAAGCCCTGGAGGTCGAGCCCCATGTGGCGGCTCGAGATCTGGCCGTTGAACTCGCGGCCGGTGCCGAATTCGCTCGTCACGCGGTAGGGGCGAGGCATGACCATCGCGGGCGACCAGAGGCGCGGGGTGGCGCGGGCGTCGCGGGACACCCGGGCGGCTTTTTCGCGGTCGCGTGCCAGGCGGGCCTGGTCCTCTTCGTTGGGGGGCGAGCCGAAGCGGGGCGCGACGGTGAGGCGCTCGTGCTCGTAGGTGCCTTCGACGATCGGGATGCGGAGTGAGTCGGCCTGGGTGCGGCCGTCGGAGTAGGTGGCCTGGACCCAGGCGTCGATCGAGTCGGTGGCGTTGATCGGCACGGGGGCGAAGCTCTCGAGGCCTGAGTCGGTGGCGTGGAAGTGGAGGGTCTCGCCGCCGGCCTCGCCCGTCGCGGAAACCGCCCCGGAATCGGGCGGCGCGGCGACGCGGATGAGGAAGAGGTGGCCCTGGGTGGGCTCGGCGGGCGTCCAGGTGACCTCGAGGGGCGGGAGGGGGGGTGGGGGAGGCTCGTAGAGGAGGGCGAAGGCGGCCGCCGCGGCGATGACGAGGGTGGCGAGCGCGGCGAGGGTGATGCGGGCGGTGCGGCGGGAGCTGCTGGGTTGCGGTGCTGGGTCGTGTTCGGACATGGGCGCTGCGGCTTGCGAGTGGCGGGGTGGCTGTGTGGTGAGCTACGGAGGCAATGGAGCGGCGTCAAGGTTGGTCCGCTGTCGAACGTGGTCCCGCGGAAACGGGCCGGGACAGATCAATGCTCGGATGGGACAGGACTGGCCGGTCGCGGTGCCTGCTTTGGCCGGTAAACGCGCTCACGCCACGGCGTATGACAACCATATGCCTGGTTGGCATGACCAATTGTACCAGTACTGATCCAGACTCTCTGGCTAAGCAAAGGGGACCACCGTGATTCGACCGCCCGCCCAATACGCACTTGTTCTGACGGGGATGGCGTTCACACTTGTGCCGAACGGTGAACTCCTCACGGCTCAGCAGGTGATCGAGCTTCCAGCCGAAGACCGGATCCTCGACTCGGATTTCGAGGAGGTCTACCGCGTGGGCTCGTTCGATGGCGACGAATGGGAGACCTTCGGCAGCGTCATCAGTGTGGCGTTTGACGAGACCGGGAACTTGCATGTGCTGGACAGTCAGGCTGGGCGGATTGTCGTTGTAGGCCCGGCGGGAGAGTTCGTTCGCGAGTACGGACAGATCGGCGATGGGCCGGGGGAGTTTGCCGGGAATACGAATACGGGGATCAGAATCGCCATGCTCCAGGGAGCGCGACTGGTGGCTTTCGATCCGGGACACGGGAACTTCGCGTTGTTTGGACCCGACGGCGTATTCCAACGCAGCGTCAGCATGCCGGGAGCGGCACTGTATCTGATCCCGAACCTCGAAGCGGATCGCAGCACCGAGACCGTGCTGACGACCGGACTCACTGGCATGACCAGTCGTGGTCGCGTCGGCGATCCCGAACCGGGATCCAGTCCCATCCTGCGGTTGATTCTCAGTGGCGAGGAGGTTGTTCAGGACACGGTGATCGAAGCGTGGCGGCCGTTGGGAAATGCGAGTGGCTTCATACCTCGCCTGATGGCCAGAGCGCTGCCGGACGGTGGCCTGGTCTACTCAGACTCGTCGGCCTATGCGATTAAGGTGGCTACCCGGGACGGCGTGCTCACTCGAGTTCTCACCAGGCCATTGCGGCCCGAACCCGTGACCGATCGCATTGCAGACGAGGAGAGGGAGCGCCAACTGAGAGAACGCGAGAACCGAAGCAACGAACCGGTGCGAACGGGCGGCCGGATGGCCGCCATGCGAGCCCAGTTCGATGAGATGGCTCTCGAGCGCATCCGGTCCATGGAGTTCTACCGCGAGGTGCCGGTTGTCCGCGACCTGCGAACAACTTGGGAGGGGACTATCTGGGTGCGTCGGCGTGGCGAGGAGCCGGCCAGCGACGGCCCGATCGATCTGCTGACCCCGGATGGCCGTTACATCGGCACGTTGGCGACCGGCGCGACCGCGATGCCGTCCGCTTTCGGCCCCGATGGCCTGGTCGCTTTCAGGGAGCGGGACGAACTCGACGTGTCCACCGTGGTGGTGAAGCGCCTGCCGGAGGAAATCAGATAGCCGACCGGTGGTTCCGCAGAAACGAGCCGGGACAAAAGGATGCTCCGATGGGGCACAGGCGGCTGGCGCGGTCGCTGACGACTTCTCGCTCCGAAGCGAATGAGAGCCAACCACCTGTCTGACCCAACGACGCTGGCAGACTAACCCTCCCACGTTTCCAGTTCGGATTCGGCCAACGGCTCGAAGAAGCTGTCGTCCACTGTAAGACGACCCTTCAAGGCGCCGAATCGCCGGACTGGACAGACGCTCCGGTGGCGCACGAGGCGCGCGACCGGCTTGCCTCGGCGGGCAACCACGATCTCCTCGCCCGCTTCCACCCTCGCCAATAGTCGCGAAAGATGGGTCTTGGCCTCACGAACGTTGAAGGTCGCCATCCGAATCCTGTCGTTGCCTGGCCCTCACACGACAAACGATAACTCAACTCGCGACGGTCCCCCATATGGTGACAACCCGGCCGATGCCGTAGACTCACTGCGCACCGCCAACATCCCCACCCCTTCAGGAACCACGATGCACGACCATCGCACACGCACGCCCGTCCGCGGCACGATCACGCGCGCCCTGCTCGCCACGACCCTGCTCGCACCCCTGTCCCCCCTCCCCGCCCAGCAGCGCGGGGGCGGCGACGCCGGCGACGAGGACGCTCCCGCCGAGCTGAACGCCGGCCTCCTCTCCTCCTTCCGCTGGCGGAGCATCGGCCCGGCGACCGCCTCGGGGCGCATCGCCGACATCGCCGTCGATCCCACCGACCGCAGCACCTGGTACGTCGCGGCCTCGTCGGGGAACGTGTGGAAGACGACCAACGCGGGCACCACCTGGACGCCGATCTTCGACAACTACGGCTCGTACTCGATCGGCGCGATCGCGCTCGACCCCAGCGACCACCTCACGCTCTGGGTCGGCACCGGCGAGAACAACGGCCAGCGCTCGGTGGGATACGGCGACGGCGTCTACAAGTCGGTCGACGGCGGGCGCTCGTTCACGAACATGGGGCTGGAGACGTCGCGGCACATCGGCATGATCGCGGTGCACCCCGACGACTCGCGCACGGTGTTCGTCGCGGCGCAGGGCCCGCTCTGGGCCGAGGGCGGCGAGCGCGGCCTGTACCGCACGACCGACGGCGGCGAGACGTGGGAGGCGGTCCTCGAGATCGACGAGCACACGGGCGTCAACGAGGTCTACTTCGACCCGCGCAACCCTGACGTCATGTACGCGTCGTCTTGGCAGCGCCGCCGGCACCAGTGGACCATGATCGACGGCGGGCCGGGCTCCGGTATCCACAAGTCCACCGACGGCGGAAACACCTGGCGCGCGATCAACCGCGGGCTGCCGGGCGGGGACAAGGGACGGATCGGGATGGCGATCTCGCCGATCAACCCGGACGTGCTCTACGCGATCGTCGAGGCGTCGATGGGCAACGGCGGCACTTTCCGCAGCGAGAACATGGGCGAGAACTGGAGCCGCACGTCGCGCTACCAGTCGGGCGCGGCGATGTACTACCACGAACTCTACGCCGACCCGCACCGCTTCGACCGCATCTACTCGCTCGACACCTTCGTCGAGATGTCCGACGACGGCGGCAACACCTGGAGCCGGCTGCCCACCCAGGGCGTGCACGTCGACCATCACGCGATCGCCTTCGACCCGGACGACCCCGAGCACCTGATCCTGGGCAACGACGGCGGGCTGTACGAGACCCATGACTTCGGCGAGAACTGGCACTTCTTCCCCAACCTGCCGCTGACGCAGTTCTACAAGGTCGCGACCTCCAACGACGAGCCGTTCTACTACGTCTACGGCGGCACGCAGGACAACAACACGCTGGGCGGGCCGTCGCAGACTCTGGGCGGCGGCATACGCAATTCGGACTGGTACGTGACCCTCGGCGGCGACGGATTCGACCCGGTGATCGACCCCGAGAACCCCGACATCATCATCTCACAGCTGCAGTACGGGGTGATCTCGCGCTTCGACCGCGGCAGCAAGGAGCGCCTCGACATCCAGCCGCAGGCGGACCCCGACGGCCCGCCGCTCCGCTGGTACTGGGACGCCGGGCTGCACATGTCGCCGCACGACAACAACCGCATCTACTTCGGCGCGCAGATCCTCTTCCAGAGCGACGACCAGGGGACCAGTTGGCGCGCGATTTCGGGCGACCTGTCGCGCAACATCGACCGCAACCAGCTCGAGGTGATGGGCCGGGTGTGGAGCGTCGATGCGGTGGCGAAGAACCGGTCCACGTCGGCGTTCGGGCACATCGTGGCGGTCTCGGAATCGCCGCTCGCCGAGGGACTGATCTACGTCGGCACCGACGACGGGCTGGTGCAGGTCACCGAGGACGGCGGCGAGAACTGGCGCGCCGTCGAGAGCCTGCCGGGCGTGCCGGACACGAGCTTCGTGCACGACGTCGAGGCGTCGCTGCACAACCCCGACGAGGTGTTCGTCGTCGTCAACAACTTCA
The DNA here is from genome assembly GCA_965211645.1 of Longimicrobiales bacterium. Lineage (GTDB taxonomy): Bacteria > Gemmatimonadota > Gemmatimonadetes > Longimicrobiales > Gaopeijiaceae > Bin94. Next base: position 4,153,821 of record OZ242947.1, read on the forward strand.
AGCGCAACGACTTCCGGCCGTACGTTCTCAAGTCCACGAACCGGGGCGTCGACTGGACCATGATCACGGGCGGTCTGCCCGACAACAGCCCGAGCTTCTCGATCGTGCAGGACCACGTCGAGCCGGGGCTGCTCTTCCTGGGCGCCGAGTTCGGGGCCTTCGTGTCGGTCGACGGCGGCGAGTCGTGGATGGACTTCGACAGCGGGCTGCCGACGATCGCCGTGCGCGAGCTCGAGATCCAGAAGCGCGAGGGCGACCTGGTGGCCGCAACCTTCGGCCGCAGCTTCTACGTGGTCGACGACTACACGCCGCTCCGCGAACTGGCCCGCGCGTCAGGCGAGATCCTGGCCGGCGGCGGACACATCTTCGAAGTGGCCGATGGAGACATGTACGTGCCCTGGAACCCCGGCGGCGCGAACGGCAGCGACTTCTACCAGGCCGACAACCCGCCCATGGGCGTGACGTTCACGTACTGGGTGGGCGAAACGCTGCGGACGCGAGAGGCGGAGAGGAGGGCGGCCGAGCGACGAGCGCAACGTGCCGGCGAAGACACGCCGTATCCCACGTGGGAAGAGCTGGAGGCAGAGGATCGCGAAGAGGCCCCGCGGGTGTTCCTGACGATCCGTGACGGCACGGGCTCCGTGGTCAACGTCGTGGGTGGCTCGACGAGCCGGGGCGTTCACCGCGCGACGTGGAACTACCGCTACCCCGGTTACAACCCGGTCACGGGCGGTGGCGGGGGGGGTGGTTTCGGCGGATTTGGCGGCTTCGGCGGTGGCGGCAACGGACCGATGGCGCTGCCGGGCGACTACACGGTGGCGCTGGCGCAGCGCGTCGACGGCGAGGTGACGGAGCTGGCCGGGCCGGTCACGTTCACGATCGCGCCGATCAACGAGCCCGCGATCCCGCAACGGGACCGGGCGGGCATCCTCGCCTTCCAGCGGGAGACGGGCGAGTTGCTCCGCGCGGTGACGGGAAGCCAGCGCGTGGCCGCGGCAGCCGCACAGCGGATCTCGGCCATCAAGCAGGCTCTGGAGCGCTGGCCAGCGGCGCCGGTCGAGCTGGCCGACGAGGCCCGCGCCCAGGAGCTCAGGCTTCTCGACCTCCGGGAAACCCTCGAAGGATCACGGACCCGGACATCGCGCGCGGAGCCCGATCTGCCGGGCATCACGGGGCGCGTCAACCAGATCGTGCGCGGCCACTGGAACGGCATGCACGGGCCGACGGAGACGCACCGCGAGCAGTACCGGATCGCGCGGGATGCGTTCAGCGCGATGTACCCCGGCCTGCAGGAGCTCGTCGAGACCGATCTGCCGGCGCTCGAGGCGCGGTTGGAGGAAGCGGGCGTGCCGTGGACGACGGGGCGGGCGCTGCCGAGGTGGCCTCCGGAGTAGGGTGATGTAAACTCTGCATTACATGATGTAAAGCAAAGTTCACATTGTCCGAGGCCGAAGGGCTGGCGTCGGCGGTTGGTCCATGTCATTTGGGTGATCGCATCATCGATTTGACACGAATCAGTCTTCCAGCTCCGGGAATCCCGGGGGCGGCCGCCGGTGCCGCGTCCCCTGCTCGTACGCGTAGGCGAGGCGGAAGAGGAGGCCTTCAGCCCAGGGGCGGGCGAGGATCTGCAGCCCGGCGGCGTGCGTGTCGTTGGTGAAGCCCATCGGCACGGTGATCGCGGGCATTCCGGTGGCGGGCGCGACGCGCTGGGAGTTGTCGCCGCTGTACTCCTCGCGCCCGCGGTCGATGTGGGCGGGGGGGCTCAACCACGACGGGTAGACGAGCGCGTCGACTTCCGCGGCGTCCATCGTGGCCACCAGGTCGGCCAGATAGGCCTGGCGTCCCTCGTTTTCGACGTAGTCGGGGCACGGCGGATCCCGGTCGGCGGGGTGCACGTCGAGCGGCGAGTCCTCTGCCCGGCGCAGCGAGTTCTCGACGTAGTCCGAGTACTGGCCCGTCTCGAGTACCTGCACGACGTCGGTGATGGGCGCCGCGTTGCCGAGCGAGTTGAGGTACACGTGCATGTCGTAGCGGAAGCGGCTGCAGAACATGTTCTCGCGATCCAGCTGGGCCTGCACGTCGAAGTCGAAGGGGTCCACGATTTCGGCGCCGAGCCCGGCGAGTTCGGTGAGCGACCGCTCGAAGACGGCGACCACCGCCGAATCGGCGTCCTCCGTGTCGACCAGCGCGCGCAGAACGCCGATGCGCGTGCCCTCCAGCCCGCCCGCGTCGAGGAAGGTCGCGTAGTCGGCCTCCCTGCGGCCGCGGCCGGGCTCGGTGTAGGGGTCGGCGGGATCGTAGCCCGCCACCACGTTGAACACGCGGACGACATCCTCGACGGTGCGGCCCATCGGCCCCGCGATATCGCGGTCGAAGGAAAGCGGCACCACCCCGTCCCGGCTGGTGAGCCCGATCGTCGAACGGATGCCGACCAGGGCCAGGCGCGACGAGGGTCCACGGATCGAGTTGCCCGTGTCACTGCCCAGACCGATCAGGCCAAAGTTGGCCGCGACGCCCGATGCCGTGCCGCCGCTGGAGCCCGCCGGCACGCGGTCGAGCGCGTAGGCGTTGCGGGTTGTGTCGAAGGACGAGCTCACCGACTGGCGCGCGCTGAAGGCCCACTCGGCCATGTTGGTCTTGGCGAGGACGATCGCGCCCGCCTCGCGGATGCGGCGCACCATGAAGGCGTCGTCGGGGGGGATGCTGTTCGCCAGCGCGATCGAGCCGGCGGTGGTGATCATGTCGTGCGTGTCGAAGTTGTCCTTGACGAGCATGGGCACGCAGAAGAGGGGGCCGGGCGGCTCTCCGGAGGCCAGGGCGGCGTCGAGCTCGTCGGCGCGGTCGAGGGCGGCCGGGTTGACGACGGTGATCGCGTTGATGCGATCCTCGTAGGCTTCGATGCGGTCGAGGTAGGCCTGCACGACCATGCGGCAGGTGGTCGTGCCGGAGAAGATGGCTTCTTGCACACCGGCGATGGTTGCCTCGACGACGGGGATGGGGGCGGGGTCGGGGCGGTCGCAGGCGGCGAGCGCGAGGGCGAGGGCGGCAAGGGCCGGCGCGGCGGGTGGTGCGTGTCGGGCGGGGGTCATGACCGTAGTCCTGCCTGGGGAGTGGTTGGCTGGCAGGTGCAGTGTTAGTCCGCGCGGGGGCCTACAGCAAGCCTGCTCAGGGGTTGTCCCTCCTCAGGGGGATCGTCTGGGGCGCACCTGTATCGCTCCCGGGCCCAGGGTGCGCAACCAGCCGTAGCGGCCACTCGTAAACGGCCTCCAGCGCCTCGCGCGAGAGCACGCTTTCGGGCGCCCCCCGAGCCGTGGCGCGGCCGCGGTCGAGCAACAGCAGGCGGTCGGCGAAGCGGGCCGCAAGGTTGAGGTCGTGGGTGATGACGAGCACCGCGAGCCCCTCGCCGCGCAGTTCCCGAAGCAGGTGGAAGAGCTCCATGCGGTATCGCAGATCGAGGCCGGCGGTGGGTTCGTCGAGTAGCAGGATGGGCGCTTCCTGGGCGAGCGCGCGAGCGATCCGGGCGCGCTGGCGTTCACCGCCGGAAAGCTCGTTGATCTGACGGTCGGCCAGCTCCACGACGGCGCACCGTTCCAGGGCGCGCTCCACCACAGCCCGGTCGTGTCCGCCGGTGCGCTCCCAGGGCCCGAGGTGCGCGTAACGCCCCATCCCCACCATCTCCCGCACCGTGACGGGGAAGGGCGAGGACTCCGACTGTGGCACGACCGCGAGCGCGCGGGCCCGTTCACGGTCGTCGAGTTCGCCCAACTGGCGGTCGTCGAGCCGCACTTCGCCCTGCTGCGGGCCGAGCGATCCGGTGAGCAGCCTGAGCAGCGTGGTCTTGCCCGCGCCGTTCGGGCCGACCACCGCGAGAAGCTGCCCGGGCCTCACCGACAGCGAGACATCGCGCACGGCCGCCTCCTCCGCACGTGGATGCGCAAAGGTAAGGCCACGGCCCCGCAGCACGGGACGCCAGCCGCGCGGGTCCCCCCTCACCGCCGCCCCCCGCGCATCAGCAGAGCCACGAAGAACGGCACCCCCGCCACCGCCGTCACCACCCCCGTCGGCAGCTCGGCCGGCGCCACCACCAGCCGCGCTACCGTGTCCGCCACGAGCAGGAACGCCGTCCCCGCAAGGAACGACGCCGGGAGCAGCATGCGGTGGTCGTTCCCCCACGCGAGCCGGACCGCGTGCGGCACGATCAGCCCCACGAAGCCGATCACGCCTGCCGCCGCCACCGCCGTGGCCACCATCAGCGACGCGGCCAGGTAGGCGGTCAGCTTCACCCGCTGCACCGACGCGCCCAGGTAGTGGGCGACCTCCTCGCCCCGCGACAGCAGGTTGAAGGCGCGGGCTAGCGAAAGCACCACCGCGCCCGCGGGCACAAGCAGCACCGCCAACAGCGCAGTCGAGCCCCAGTCGGCGCCCGACAGGTTGCCCATCATCCAGAAGATCGCCGAGCGGAAGGACTCGACGTCGGCGATCGAGAGCATGAGCAGGATCATGGCGTTGAAGAAGGCGCCGATGATGACGCCGGAGAGGATCAGGACGCGCGTGTCCATCCGTCCGGGCGAGGCGCGCCGCGCGACCTCCAGAACGAGTGCCATCGCGGCCACGGCACCGAGGAACGCGCCTACGGGGAGCGTCCACGGCAGAATGACGCCGATGCCGGTCACGACCACCGCCACCGCGCCGACCGCGGCTCCCCCCGAGACGCCGAGGACGTACGGTTCGGCGAGGGGGTTGCGCAGGAGCGCCTGAAAGGTGCAGCCGCTGAGGCCGAGCGCACCGCCGACGAGCGCGGCCAGCGCGGCGCGCGGCAGCCGCAACTGCAGAAGGATCGACCGCGCGGTGGGATCGCCGTCGGCCGACAGCGCGCGCCACAGGTCGCCGGGGCCGAGTCCGGAGGCACCGAACGAGACGCTGAAGGCGATCGCGACCACGACGACAACCGCCAGGAGGCCGAGCCGGCGGGGCGTGGCCGGCCGGCTGCGTTCCGCGATGTACACCGGGTCCCCTCCCTCGAAGGATGGTGCGCTGGGGACGAGGGAGCCGCGTCTCCTGGCTCGAGGCGACGTCGCTCGCCTTCCCGGAGGAGCTGATCCCCAGTGGCCATCGAGCGCGTCGTGCCGGATCCGCGGTGGATCCGGGCCTCCTACAGTGGCGGGGCCGCGTCGGCTTCGGACCGAACTTCCGGTGGCCCCCTCGCGTCAGGGGGGCAGGATAGCGGGATATGGGCCGGTGGGCAACCGGCGCCGCCGAGCCTCGCCTTCGTGATCTCGGCGAACCTGGACGACAACTACGCACCGGCCGGCAACGGCGTGGTGACCGCGATCGATCCCGGGTCGCTCGCGCGGGTCGAGTTGGCCGGAGCATTCCCCGCGGGTTCCGGGCATGTGCAGCGGACGGCGCGCTCTACCAGACCTTCTTCGGCAGCCCCTCCGCGGGACTTCCGCCGCAGATCTTCTGCTACGCGCCTGAGACGTTTGTGCTCACCGACAGCATCGACTCGGGCCTGGGTCCGGTGGGGCTGGAGATTCGGAGCTTCCGGTAGGGGTTCGGAGAAGTTGTGCACCTTCACAATGTACATGATTCAAAAAACACAATTGTACAACGTCCACATACTTTCCGGCAGTAGCAAAATGCACAAGTCCGACTTGTACGCCATGTCCAGCCGAACCCGGGTAGCGCACATCTCCTGACGCTCTTAGTGTTGGTTTGTATTGTGGATCGAATCGGTTATCGCCAGGGGGCTTATGCGCGGGGTGAGCACAGAAACCCGTCCCGGGGCAGGCCCTGGAAGGCTCCTGCCACTGTCTTGCGTGGCGCTGGCGTGTACCGTGTGGGCTTACGCCTGCGGCGGCGACGGAGGCACGGAGCCACCTGATCCACCACCGGATCCTCCGCGTCCGACGACGGTCACGGTCAGCCCGGCGACGAGTGAGCTGACCGCGCTGGGTGCGACCATCCAGCTCTCGGCCGAAGTGCGAGACCAGAACGGGCAGGTGATGGTGGTGGCGGTGACCTGGTCGAGCAGCAGCACATCGGTTGCGACCGTGAGCACATCGGGTCTGGTGACCGCGGCAGACAACGGAACGGCCACGATCACTGCGACTGCCGGAACGGTGTCGGGAAGCGCGGCGGTAACGGTCGCCCAGGAGGTGAGCGCGGTCGAGGTCGCCCCTGCCACCGGCGTCGTGCTGCCGGGCACTACGCTGCAACTCGAGGCGGGAGCGCAGGATGCGAACGGCCATGCGGTCGCGGACTCCGAATTCGTTTGGGCGTCGAGCGATACCGCGGTGGCGGTCGTGGACTCGACAGGGCTGGTTGCGGGGATCTCGCTGGGGGAGGTGGAAGTGTCGGCCATATCGTCCGGGGTGGCCGGACGGGCGCAACTTGAGGTGGTGGAGCCCGCGCCCACGACGGTGGCCGTCAGCCCGGACACGGTCATGTTCGATGCGCTTGGCGACGCTCGGCGACTGGCCGCTCAGGTACGGGACCAGGCCGCGCGGCCGATGCCCGGTGAGGTGGTTGTGTGGAGCGCCAGCGACACGCTGGTCGCACGGGTGGATGCCTCGGGGCTGGTGACGGCGGTGGGGAACGGGAGCGCGACGGTCACCGCGACATCGGGGGCGCTCACAAGCGATGCAGCGGTCGAGGTGATGCAGGTGGTGCGCAGGGTGACGCTGACACCCCGGGCGGACACGCTCATTCTGGGCGACAGTCTGCGCCTGGCGGCCGAGGCGCTGGACGGCAACGGGCACCCGGTGGCTGACGAGGCGTTCATCTGGTCGTCCAGCGACGCGAACATTGCGGCCGTGGACACCGTGGGCGTGGTGCAGGGCGTGGGCGAGGGGACCGCCGAGATCACCGCGGCGACCGCCACCGTCCAGGAGGTCACCCGGCTCACCGTGTTCAACCCCGACCGGGCGCCGCTGGTGGCGCTCTACCACGCCACGGACGGTCCCACTTGGGTCAAGGCCGACAACTGGCTGACGGACAAGCCGCTTTGGCAGTGGGACGGCGTGGGCACCAACGCCCGCGGCCGGGTCATCTGGGCAGATCTGAGTGGCCAGCGGGATCCCCAGGGCAAATGGACGCGACGTGGCCTCAAGGGCACGATTCCGCCCGCACTCGGCCGCCTCGACAAACTCGAAAAGCTGTGGCTGTACGGCAACGAGCTCAAGGGCACGATTCCGCCCGAACTCGGCGATATGGAGAGCCTGGAGGTCCTGGACCTGTCACACAACGAGCTGGCCGGTCCGATTCCGCCCGAACTGGGGGATCTGGGCGAGCTGAAGCACCTCCTGCTCCACAACAACTCCCTCGAAGGTGCACTGCCGCCCGCGCTGGGCAGCCTCGCCGAACTGGAGGTTCTGACCGTCAACGGCAACGACCTCTCCGGACCGCTTCCGGCGGAACTTGGTTACCTGGCCAGCCTGGAGAGTCTGAGCCTTCACGACAACGAGTTTGCCGGCCCCATCCCACCCGAACTGGGCAACCTGGCGAGTCTGAGGCAACTGTACCTCTCCGGCAACGAACTCACCGGCCCGATCCCCCCGGGCCTGGGAAGACTGAGCAATCTGACCCAGCTCTGGCTAGCCGGTAACAGTTTGTCCGGCCCGATCCCTTCCGAACTCGGCAGCCTCACGCAGCTCCGGGGTCTGGTGCTCTACGGCAATGAGCTTTCCGGCCCGATTCCGTCCACACTCGGTAAACTCTCCCGGCTGGATCGCCTCGTGCTGTCGACAAACGCCTTGACCGGTCCGATCCCGGTCGAATTCGGGCAATTGACCGCACTCGTGACCCTCATACTCCACACCAACGAGCTTTCCGGCCCGATTCCGTCCACACTCGGGAACCTGGAAAAGCTGGCAGCCCTCGAGCTTCAGAACAACGCCCTGACCGGCAGTATCCCTCCCGAGCTCGGTGGCACCAGCCTCGAGAGACTCGATCTGCGGGAGAACGACCTGACGGGTCCGGTTCCGGCGGAGCTGGGCAACCTGACCGGCTTGAAGCTCCTGCGTTTCGGCAACAACGACCTCTCCGGCCCGATTCCGGCGGAGCTGGGCAATCTACACCTGCTCAGCCGGTTGGAGTTGGGAGGCAACGCGCTGACCGGCCTCGTGCCGGCCCGTCTGGCCGAACTCACGGCACTGACACACCTGTTGCTCGAAGACAACGATCTCGAGGGCCCCGTGCCCTCCGAGTTCGGCGCCCTGACGGCGCTGCGCGAGTTCAACCTGACGAACAACGCAGGCATGACGGGCATGCTGCCGGCGGGACTGACGGCACTCACCCGCCTCAACGTTCTTCTTGCCGGGGGCACGGAGCTGTGCATGCCATCCGAGGCGGACTTCGAGACGTGGCTCCGCGGCATCTGGAGGCACCGGATCGGTCGGTGTCCAGAGGCGAGTCCATCAACGGCCTACCTGACGCAGGCGGTGCAGTCGCTCGAGTTCCCGGTCCCGCTCGTCGCGGGCGAGAGTGCGCTGCTCCGCGTATTTGTAACGGCCCGCCAAACCACCCGCGAGGGCATTCCGCCGGTGCGCGCACGGTTCTTCCTGAACGATCGGGAGTCGCATGTGGTGGATGTCGGCGGCAGACGGTCGCCGATCCCGACCAGAGTGGACGAAAGCAGTCTCGGCAGGTCGGCCAACGCCGTGATTCCCGGCCGCGTCATCCGGCCCGGACTCGAGATGGTGATTGAAGTCGATCCCGCCGGAACGCTGGACCCGGGCCTGGGGGTCGCGAAGCGGATCCCCGAGACCGGCCGGCTTCGGGTCGATGTCCGCGACATCCCGGCCCTGGAGCTGACCCTGATCCCGTTCATCTGGGCGGAGGACCCGGATTCTTCGATCGTCGACCTCATCGGCGACATGGCGGCCGATCCGCAGAACCACGAAATGCTGCACCTGACGCGGACGCTGCTGCCCGTCGGCGCGATGCGCGTCCGCGCGCATGAACCGGTGCTGTTCCCGACGAACGAAACCGGTGAGATGCTGCGCGCGACACAGGTCATTCGGGTCATGGAGGGTGGCACGGGCTACTACAAGGGCATGATGGCGGGGAACCTCGGAGGGATCGCGTACAGACCCGGGTGGTCCAGCTTCTCATCGCCGGGTGGGGGAACGCTGGCGCACGAACTCGGCCACAACATGAACCTCCTCCATACGTCCTGCGGCGATGCGCCGGATCCCGATCCCGCCTATCCGCACGAGGAGGGTACGATCGGTGCCTGGGGCTACGACTTCCGCCGGCGCGCGCTCGTTGATCCGTCTACCCCCGATGTCATGGGCTACTGCGGTCCAGAAGACTGGGTCAGCGACTTCTACTTCGGCAACGCGCTACGGTACCGGCTGAGAGCCGAGGGCGAGCCGGCGGCGGCGGACCAGGGTGCGGCGACGCGGTCGCTGCTCTTGTGGGGCGGCGTGGACTCCTATGGCACGCCCTACCTTGAACCAGCCTTTGTCCTGGATGCACCGCCGGCGCTGCCGGACAACGCGGGCGACCACCGGCTCACGGGACGGACCGCTGACGGCACCCGACTCTTCTCGCTGGGATTCGCGATGCCCGAAGTGCTCGATGGTGACGGCAGTTCGGGCTTCGTGTTTGCGGTGCCGGCCCAGCCTTCCTGGGCCGGGGCGCTCGCGAGTATCACACTCACGGGGCCAGGGGGGACGGTCGTGCTCGACGGCGACAGCGAACGCGCGGTGGCCATCGTGCGCAATCCCACCTCGGGACAGGTGCGCGGGTTTCTCCGCGGGCAGCGCGCCGAGGACGCGTTTCAGGTGGCGGCGATGGCCGGGCCGGGGGCCGAACGAATGCTCGAGGTGCTCTTCAGTCGCGGGTTGCCGGGCGCCAGCGATCCTGGCCGTTAGGCTGGCCAGTGCGCGCCCGCCCCGCTTACCAGCGACTCAGCGCAACACCGCCGTCATCTGGATCTCGACACCCAGCCGGCCCACCAGCGGCAGCCCGGCAACCGTAGGCATCGGCGCCCCTTCCGGCATCACCTCTGCGAGCACCCCCAGCACAGCCCCCGCGTCGCGCACGTCGGTGAGATAGACCCACACGTCCTCCACGTCACCGAACCCCAGCCCGCCCGCCTCGAGCGTCGCTCCCAGGCTGGCCAGCGTCGCACGCGCCTCGCCCTCCGCGTCGTCGCCGCGCGCCAGCATCCCGGACAGCCATACCCGCTCACCCGTCGCGATCGCGGGCGACAGGGGCGACCGCCCCAGCCGCTGGCCCTCGCGCAACACGACCCGCCGCTCGTCCGACTGCTCGGCCACGCACTGGATCTCGACCAGAAACGCCGGATTCATCAGCCCGCCTCGCACCGCCGCCCTCGCCGGGGGATCCTCGGCCGTCACGAACTCGCGGTAGGCCGCGTTCATGTCGCCCCAGAGCCGCACGTCGTCCAGGAACACCTTGCACGCGACCAGGTCGCCGTAGTCCATCCCGGCCGCCTCCAGCACCATCCCGATGTTGCCGAAGACGCGCCGCGTCTGCATCTGCACGTCGCCGCCGACCGGCTGATAGGTGTCGGGATCGCGGCTGGTCGCCCCGGCGATGAACAGCACGTCGCCCGTGCGAATACCCCAGGAATACGGCAGCGCCGGCGACTGCAGGCCATCCGGCGAGATCACCTTGGTGTCGTCGGGCGTAGCCACGGCCGTGATCTGCACCAGCGCGTCGCGGTCGGGCAGGTCGGCCTCGACCGTGGCCCGCGTCGGGGGGTCGGTGGCGAAATAGCCCCGGTAGACCCCGTTCATCGCCTGGAAGTGGCGGGTGTCCCGAAGGAAGACGTTCATCGCGACCACGTCCTCGTAGCCGAGGCCACGCGCGCGGAGTTGCTCGCCGAGCGCGTCCAGCACCCCGGCCGTCTGCTCCTCGACGGTCGTGAGGGGCCCACCATCGCCGGTCGTGGCGGTAACGTTCGAGATGTAGACCAGCTCGGGCGTCTGGGCGGTGATCGCCTCGGACGCGAACGGAATCGCAAGAAGGGAAGCTGCAGCAAGTCCGCGAAGAACGCGGTCAACGTTGTCGTTCATGGCACAGTCGGGGAAGGGGAAAACGATCCAGAGTCACATCGCTCCCAAGTTAGCCCGACCAGGCCGCCCACAGACAGGCCGCGCCCGGACAGCCCGCCCGCCAGCTCAGAAGTCGTATCGCACCCTCACCAGCGCCAGCCTCCCCAGCTCCGGCGCCCCCACGAACTCCCGGTGCCGGTTGTTGAGCGCGTTGTACACCGTCAGCTCCAGGCGCGCATTCGGCTGGAAGGGCAGCTGATAGCCGGTCGTTACGTCCAGCACGTGGTACGCATCCACGGTGCCCGCGAACACGCCCGACCGCATCTCGAAGCCGTCGGAGAACCGCCAGCGCGCGTCGAACAGGAAGCCTCGGGCGCGGTCGGTGAAGGCGAACCCGAGGGAGCCCTTGTGACTGGGGGCGTTCAGCGCCAGGTCGTCGCTCCCGGGGCAGTCGCCGTCGTCATCGAAGTCGAAACACTCCTGGCTCTGGAACGAGTAGCCTGCGGTCAGGCTCAACCGGTCGGAGGCGATGACCTGGGCGGACAGATCGGTCCCCCAGTAGCTGGCCGAGCCGAAGTTGCGAGAGGCCATCACCAGGTCCGGCGAGTCGAACTGGTCCGGGGTGACCGCGCCAATCGGTACCCCGGCGAGCCCCGCGGCCAGCTCCGCGATCTGTTCGGACGTCACGAGCCCCGCCTGAACCAGCGGCCGGAGCCGGCTCGCAAGGAACGCGCCCGTCGAGGCCGGGTCCAGGAACACGTTGGGGGTCTCGACCTTCAGTGCGCCGACAAAGTTCTCGACGTTGGCGAAATACACGTCGGCGGCCAGCCTCACGCGGTCCCGGATCAGGCCCTTGTATCCTGCTTCGATGCTGTTGAACACCGTCGGCACCAGCCCGGGCAGATCGCCCGGACCGTGATCGAGCGGGAACACGTCGCCGCCCGCGGGGCCGAGCGCGTCCGTGTTGAGGCGCCGGAACACCGTTGCCAGGTCGGGGTCGCCCGGCTGGCTTCGGGGACCCAGAAGGAAGGGCAGGAGCGTCGCTGGCGCAAACCGCTTGACCAGCGCATCCCAGAACAGCGCCGCATTGGCCGGCAGCTGCCCCGGCATGAACGGCGAGCGCATGCAGTGCCCCATGAGTCCGCCCTGGCACCGGTCGGCGAAGGTCAGCCCTCCCGCGGGGACCCCCACCGCCCGCAGCGTATACCCGACGCCGGGCGCGATGGGGATCATCCCCGTCGGGATGTCCAGGAACAGCGACGAAGTCCCGGGTGTGGCGAACGCCTGGTTCCAGGTCAGGCGCAGGTTGTGGCCCTCGGCGGGGCGGAAGACCAGCGCGGCCCGCGGCGAGACGTTGACATCGGCCAGACGGTTGTGGTCGTCGACCCTCAGCGCGGCCACAAGGTCGAGGCGGTCCCCCAGCCGCGTCTCGGAGTGCAGATAGACGCCGGACTCGACCAGCAGGTCGTCGTCCTCGTTGCGGCCGTAGATCGTGCCTTCGGAGCGTGGCTCGATCCGCTGCCAGTCGAAGCCGTAGGTGAAGCGCTGCCGCCCGCCCAGATCGAAACCGTGCTGCAGCTGGGCCGCCATCGTGCGCGACCGGTCGACGATCAGCTCCCCGCTACGCAGCAGATAGCTGTTGTCGCCCGAATGCGTCTGGTTGAGGAAGAACTGCGCGAACAGCCGGCCCTTCAGGAACCGGGCCTGCCCGTACCGGTACTGCCAGTCGTGCGTCTGCGACGACCCCACTGTGGTCAGGTTGATGCTGCTCAGCGAGTTGTTCAGCCCCCCCGAGAGGATGAACTCGCCGTCGTCGGCAAAGCGGAAGTCGGTGCGGATGTCGACGAAGTACCGCTCGTTGAGCGGAGTGCGCACCCCGATGCGCGGGTGCCCCGGATTGGCTTCGCGGGCCGCCACCTCCCAGGGATCGGTGAATTCCCAGTCGGTTCCCCGCAGGTACTGACCCGAGACCTTCAGGCCGAAGCGGTCCGACACCGCGTGCGCGCTCCGGAAGAGCAGCTGGAAGAGCGACCGTTCCCCGCCGGCCAGCGACACCGTGTTACCCGGCCTGTCGATCGGCGAGGCCGTAATGACGTGCATGACGCCCTCGGCCGCGTTGGGTCCGTAGAGCGCGGCCCCCGGTCCGCGGGCCAGCTCGATCCTCTCGATGTCCATGTCGGTCGTGGGGATCATGTTGATCGCGTTGATCCTCAGCGCGGGGATGCGCGCGTAGCGGTTGTCCACGATGCTGAGCAGCCGCCCCGAGGCGACGTTGTTGAATCCCCGCACGACCACATAGCTCTGCGTCAGTCCCGTGGCCGCGAGGTCGACCCCGGGGAGCGTCTTGATGTGATCCGCCGGCGTGCGCGCGATCATCCTCGAGATCTGCTCGCCGGTGAGCGTCGAGACGGACGCCGGGGCGTCGAGTTCCTTCTCCTCGCGGCGCGACGCGGTGACGATCAGCGGGTTGAGCGCCAGCGCCCGGGAGCGCAGTTCGGCGGTGACGCTTGCCGTTCCCCCCGCCTCGACGCCGATGCCGTCGATGCGCGAAGTCTCGTAGCCGATCCGCGTGACCACTATGGAGTACGTGCCCGCCGGGACGGCGACCTGGAAGGCGCCCGACGCGTTGGTCATGACCGGGCCCGATTGCACGCCGAGCACCTCCACCGTGGCGTCCGACAGCGCCACGCCGGTCTCGACATCGGTCACACGTCCGGTGATCGTGGCCTGCTGGGCGAACAGGCTCGGAGGGCTGGGCGCCGCCAGGGCCGCAAGGGTGAATACCTGCAAGGCGACAGCCCTGTCGGACCTTATTGACCGTAGTCTCATGGCGCGTGACCGTGGTGAAATGGGCGATGTCAATTCGGCCTCAGGGTCCCGGTGGCCCACACAAGGTAGCACGATGCAGTGGAGTGAAGCATGAGCCGGAACGGGCGCGATCCCCCGATCGTCCTTCACTATAACGCCCGGTGCCCCGATCTGCGCGCGACAGGCCAGGCGGACGGCGAGGCGTGCGAGTTGTGACCCCGCATTCCCGCAGGAAATGACAAGTACAGTTGTCAAAATGTCAACCCAGGTTTACACACGTATGATCGATTGGCCAGAATTGTATATTTTTTATAGGCCAATCATCCAACGACTCGAACCTGACTTCTGCAATGAGCCGATTTCGCCTTGTCCGCTTGACGTGGCCAGTCCTGGTGTGGGTTGGCTTTGTGTCCGCCTGCGGAGGGGACGGCGGCACGCAACCGCCGCCGCCGCCCGAACCACCGCGCCCGACCACCGTCACCGTCAGCCCGGGCGCGGCCGAGCTCGCCACCCCCGGTGAGACCGTGCAGCTGACCGCGGAGGTGCGCGACCAGCGCGGCAATGTGATGGGCGCGGCAGCCGTGACCTGGGAGAGCAGCAGCGCCGCGGTGGCGACGGTGAGCGGATCCGGGCTGGTGACCGCGACAGGGTACGGAACGGCCACGATCACCGCTACGGCGGGAAGTGCCCGGGGAAGCGCGCAGGTCACGCTCAACCCGGACCGCGCACCGCTGGTGGCGCTCTACGAGGCCACGAACGGCCCGGCGTGGGCAAGGAACGACAACTGGCTGACGGATGCGCCGATTCGGGACTGGAGCGGCGTGGGAACCGATACCGACGGTCGGGTTGTCTGGATCGACCTTAGCGGCGAACTGGACGGCCAGGGCGGCTGGATGCGCAATGGCCTTGCGGGGACGATACCCCCCGAACTCGGTCGACTCGACAGGCTCAGGAACCTGTGGCTCTACGGAAACGCCATCTCCGGAACCATTCCCGCCACGCTTGGAGACCTGGCCGCACTGGAGCAGCTGGACCTCTCCGACAACGAGCTGACCGGTCCGATCCCGCCCGAACTCGGCGGGCTGGCCGAGTTGAAGCAGCTCGTGCTTCATCGCAACTCCCTCGGGGAGGCGATACCCCCGGAGCTGGGCAGCCTCGCCGATCTGCGGGTTCTGTCGGTCCACACGAACGCGCTCTCGGGGCCGATTCCGACTGCGCTGGGGGACCTGGCCAGCCTGGAACATCTGTCTCTCTTCGGCAACGACCTGGTCGGCCCGATACCCCCCGAACTCGGCGGGCTGACCAGGCTCAGCCAGCTGTGGCTGAACGAGAACAGACTTGCCGGTGCGATTCCGCCGGAGCTCGGCAACCTCCCGGCACTCAGAGGCCTGTTGCTCTACGACAACGAGCTTTCGGGCCCGATTCCGCCGGAACTCGCGAACCTGACGGGTCTGACCAGCCTCGATCTCCAGGAAAACGCCCTGACCGGCGGCATTCCCGCCGAACTGGGCCGCACCGGCCTGGAGAAGCTCGATCTGCGGGCCAACCGATTGACGGGTACGATTCCTCCGGCACTCGCCGACCTTGACGGACTGACCCACCTGGGACTGGGCGGGAACGCGTTCACGGGTCCACTGCCGACGCGCCTCGGCGAACTCGGGGCCCTGGAACGCATGCTATTGGAAGACAATGAACTGGAGGGTCCCGTACCGGCCGAATTCGGTGCTCTGACGGCCCTCCTGGAACTCAACCTCACGAACAACGCCGGATTGGCGGGCACCCTCCCGTCCGAACTGCTGGCCCTCGCGCGGCTGGACGTGCTCCTCGCCGGGGGCACCGAGTTGTGTGCTCCGTCGGAGCGCGACTTCGAGATGTGGCTGGACGGTGTCTACAGGCGTCGAATCGCCCGGTGCCCGGAGCCTGGCCCAATGGCGGCCTACCTCACCCAGGCCGTCCAGTCACGGGACTTTCCCGTACCGCTGGTTGCGGGCGAGGAGGCGTTGCTGCGCGTGCTCCTGGCGGCCGGAGAGGCGACCTCCGCGGGCATTCCTCCCGTTCGCGCACGATTCTACGTGAACGATCGGGAGGTGTACGTACAGGATGTCCCCGGCAAGCAGTTCCCCATCCCCGTCACCCTGGACGAGAGCAGCCTCGACAGGTCGGCCAACGCGTTGATCCCGGGTGAAGTGATCCAGCCGGGGCTCGAGATGGTGATCGACGTCGATCCGGAGCAGACGCTGGATCCGGCCCTGGGAGTCACGGGGCGGATACCCGGCAACGGGCGGCTGCGGGTTGATGTGCGGGCGGTGCCTCGCCTGGACCTGACGCTTGTCCCGTTCGTGTGGAGCGAGAACCCCGATTCGTCGATCGTGGACCTCGTGAGCGCGATGGCGGCCGATCCGGCAAACCACGAAATGCTCCACGATACGCGCACGCTGTTGCCGGTCGCCGATCTGGATGTTCGCGCGCACGAACCTGTGGCGTTCCCGACGCAGATCACCGGTGAAATGCTGCACGCGACCGAGGTCATTCGGGTGATGGAGGGTGGAAGGGGCCACTACATGGCCATGATGGTGGGGAACCTCGGAGGGGTGGCGTTCCGACCGGGATGGTCCAGCTTTTCGTTGCCGCACGGGCCAACCCTGGCACACGAACTCGGCCACAACATGAACCTCTGGCATGCACCCTGCGGCGGCGCACCGAATCCCGATCCTGCCTATCCGCACGAGGAAGGCGCGATCGGTGCGTGGGGCTACGACTTCCGCGGGCGCCTCATCGAACCGTCCGTGAAGGACCTGATGACCTACTGCGGCGACTCGAAGTGGATCAGCGATTTCTATTTCGGCAACGCGATGGGCTACCGCCTGAGCGACCAGGGCCGACCCGCGATGGCGGACCGGGTTACGGAGGCACGGTCACTCCTGTTGTGGGGCGGTGTGGGCGCTGGCGGCGGGCCCTTCCTGGAACCCGCCTTCGTGGTCGACGCCCCGGCGTCATTGCCGGACGCGGCGGGTGAATACCGGCTCAGCGGACAGGCGACCGACGGAGCCGAAGTCTTCTCGTTGAGCTTCGCAATGCCCGCGGTCCTCGATGGCGACGGGGGTTCCGCCTTCGTGTTTGCCCTGCCGGTGCAGTCGTCCTGGGCGGGGGCGCTCGCCAGCATCACGCTTGCGGGGCCCGGCGGCTCCGTCGTGCTCGACGGCGACAGCGCGCGCCCGGTTGCGATCATGCGCGATCCCCGCTCGGGGCAGGTGCGCGGGTTCCTGCGGGATGCGCGCGCCGAGGACGCGATGCAGGTCGCGGCGATGGCCGCACCGGGCGCCGGGGCCGCGCCCGAGGTGCTGTTCAGCCGCGGAATACCGGACGCCGAAGGCTGGCGGCGGTGACGGCATGTGAGCTGCGCATGACGAAAGCCGCACCACCCCCTGACCGCGGTACGGCCCGGCCTATGCCCGACTGAAGAACACCCTCTCGGCAAGCCTGCGGAAGAGGCTCCGGGTCAGCAGCCCGGCTTCCAGCGCGGGCGACACGGGCAGGTGGTCGAAGCTCCAGCGGGCCGCGCGCTTCCACGCATGGTTCGGATACGCGCGGCGGATCGCCCGGCCCGGGTGCGCAGCGCCGCCTTCGAGGTGATCGGCTATGGCGTCGGCGGCGAGCCGGCCCAGGCGATACGCGTTGTGGATCCCGCCGGCCGTGAGCGGAGACACCATCCCCGCCGCGTCGCCGATGAGCAGGACGCGGGCGGTGTGGAATCGGCGCAGCAGCCCGCCGATGGGGATGACCCCGCCGCGCTTCTCGAGCACGGCTCTTCCTGACAGGCCGAAAAGCGGGTCGATCCGGGCGATGAACCGCTGCATGTCGGCCTTGCGGTCGCGATGGACCGCGAGCCCGACCTGGGTCACCTTCACCCCGGGCACGACCCAGCCGATGTAGCCGGGCGCACACTCCGGGTCGATGAAGCAGTGCAGGCAATCGCCGTCGCCGGGCGCGGGTTCGAACTCCCACTCGACCCCCTTCAGCACGCGCAGATTGCGGTCGAGACCGAAGCTCTCGGCCACCCGGGACCGCGCGCCGTCGGCCCCGACGAGGAACCGGCAGGCGACGCCGGATCCCTCCAGGGTGAACCCGGCCCCGTTTCCCGCGGCGCCCAGGTATTTTTCGCCGAACCTGATCTCGGCTCCCGCGTCGCGGGTCTCGCCGACCAGGTGCCGCATGAGCGCACCCGTGTCGGTCGCCATGAAGAAGTACCGGTCACCGTCCAGCTCCACGAACCGGTGGCTCGGCGTGTAGACCCTCACGCGGCTGATCCTCCTGACCACCGGGGCAGGGGCCGCCCACTCCTCCCAGGCCTCCCTGACCAGGATGCCGGTTGTGTGGATGCGCTCGCCCGGCCCCGACTGCCGGTCAAGGACCACGACGGAAAGCCCGCGCTCCGCGGCCCGGCGGGCGCACGCCAGCCCGGCGAATCCGGCGCCGATGACGGCGATGTCGTAAGTTGCGGCCATGTGTCGAATGATAACTCGCCCAGCCATTTGCGGAGGAGCTTTCGCCATGCGCATTTCTCACGGTCTTCCGGCCGATTCCCAGGGCTCTCCAGCCGGTTCCCGCGGCTCTCCGGCCGGTTCCCGCGGCTCTCGCCTCTTCGCGCTGCTGCTCGTTCCCGCCGTCTCGGCCGTCATCGCGACGGCGCTCTCCGCGCAACAACCCGACACCCGGTCCGGCGAGCATCTCGACCCGCCGCCCGGCTACGTCCTCCCTCCCGCCACCGTTGCCGACCTCTTCGCGACCGACCCCAACTTCGCCACGCTGGACCACATCAGCCCGGACGGCGACCACTTCGTGATCCCGCTGTCGACCGAGCTTTCGACGCTGGAGGAGGTCGGCGAGGAGACCCTCCGTCTGGGCATGCTGGAGCTCCGCGCCCGCACCGACCGGCCGTGGCACCTGGACATCTACGGACTGTACGGGCTGCGCTTCTACTCGCTCGGCGAGCGCTCCTTCACGGACGTCGACCTGCCGGACGGCATCCAGATCAGCGACCTCATGTGGTCCCCCGACGGGTCACGGCTCGCCTTCCTCGCGCACCTGGACGACGTCACGCAGGTGTGGATCGCCTCGCCTCGCGACGGCTCGGTCCGCCCGGCGGGCGACACCCACGTCATCACCACGATCGGCACGTCGTCGCGCGGGCAGGGCTCCGCCCCGTCGAACATGCTGCAGTGGACGCCCTCGGGCTCGCTGATCACGCTGGCCGAGCCGGCCGACCGGGGCGCGCCCCCGCCCCCGCCCGCGCTGCCGTCCGGCCCGACCATCCGCCACACCCGCGCGGAAGCCACCCCAAGCCGCACCATGCCGTTCCTGCTGCAGGACGACCACGACGCCGACCTGTTCGAGTACTACACGCGCAGCCAGGTCGTCGAACTCGTGCCGGGCGGGGCCGCGCGTCCGATCGGGGAGCCGGGCATGTACGAGGCCGTCTCGGTCAGCCCCGACGGCCGGCACCTGATCGCCACGCGCATCGCGCGGCCATTCACCTTCATCAACAGCTATACGGGGTTCCCGCGCGTGACCGAGGTGCTCGACCTGGCGACGGGCGCCGTGCTGGCCACCCTCGAG
Organism: Longimicrobiales bacterium; assembly: GCA_965211645.1. Lineage (GTDB taxonomy): Bacteria > Gemmatimonadota > Gemmatimonadetes > Longimicrobiales > Gaopeijiaceae > Bin94. The sequence goes on from OZ242947.1 coordinate 4,173,272, forward strand.
GAGCGCGAGCTGCGGGAAGGACGGGGCGGCGGGTCGCAGGATGGTCCGCGCGCCTGGCGCTGGCGGCCCGACGGGAGCGGGATCTCGTACCTTCATCGCGTGGCCGCGGACGATGACGAGGCCGGGGGTGCGAACGGGCCCCGCGGAGACCGCATCATGCTCCTTCCCCCACCCTTCGGCGATGGAGACGCGATCGAGGCTGCGCGCAGCGAGCACCCCGTGAGCGACGTCGTCTATTCGGCGGACGGGCGCCACGCGTTCGCATCGGTCAGTCGGGATGGTGACAACGCGATCGTCCACTATGCCCTCGATCCGCCGATCAACACACCCGCCGAAGCCCGCACGCTTGTGCCGTTCCACGACCCCGGCGACGCGGTTGCGCTGCCCGGCGAGCTCCTGACCGCCCGCACGGGCAACGGGATCGAATTCGCCTGGATGTCCGCGGACGGCGAGAGTGCGCTTCTGCGCGGCGACGGGTGGAAGGAGGACTTCCGGCCTCGGCCGTTCGTCGACCGGCTGTCGATGGCCGGCGGGCAGACGGAGCGCATCTTCGAGGGCTCGCGCGACAGCTTCGACCGGCCGCTGGTGCCGCTGGACGCGGATCTGGAACGGATGATCGTGAGCCGCGAGGGCAGGAACACGTTCCCGGACAGCTACCTGTGGACGCGGGGCGGGGACGGCTCCACCGGCGGCGCGATGGAGAACCTGACCCGCAACGTGGACCCGTTTCCCCAACTGACGGCGGCCAGGCGGATCGACTTCGAGTTCACGCGGCGGGACGGGCTCGAGATCCAGGGGCGGGTGTCGCTCCCCGTCGACTACGTGGACGGGACGCAGGTGCCCGCCATCTTCTGGACCTATCCGCGGGAATACCGGAGCGAGGACGACTTCGACAACGCGACCATCCGCGCGCGCAACCACAATGCCTACACACGCCTGACCTGGCTGCGGTGGTCGGACATCTGGCTGACCCAGGGGTACGCGCTGGTGTATCCCGACATCCCCATCGTCGGCGAGAACTACAACGACTACTACATCTCCAACATGGTCGACGGGATGTACGCGGCGATCCGCGCCGTCGACGGCCTGGGCGTGATCGACATGGACCGGATCGGGCACGGAGGGCACAGCTACGGGGCTTTCGCGACCGCCAACTTCCTCGCGCACACGCCGTTCTTCAAGGCCGGGATCGCCGGCAACGGCGCCTACAACCGGTCGCTCACGCCCATGGGATTCCAGGCCGAACCGCGCGACATCTGGGAGGCGCCGCACATCTACATGGAGATGTCGCCGTTCTTCAAGGCCGACCAGATCAACACCCCACTGCTGCTCTACCACGGCGCCGACGACAACAACTCGGGCACGTACCCCGTCCAGTCGCAGCGGTTGATCCAGGCGCTGACCGGGCTCGGCAAGACGGCGGTGCTGTACGAGTACCCCTTCGAGTCGCACACGCCCCGCGCGATCGAGACCAACCTCGACATGTGGGCCCGCTGGATCGAGTGGTTCGACCGGTTCGTGAAGGGAGAAGGGGAGGCGAGGCCGGCCGCGACGCCCGAGTCCGACTGACAGCGCGCGCAGCATGGACGCCCCACTGCGCCTGCCGAACGCCGCGACCTGGCAGCGGTGACGATATGTAAACGGCACATGACATAATGTCATGTAAAGTTTACGTAGTCACTCCCTCAGCAGCCGCACACGATCTCGGTGCCGACCCTCGCGGCTTCGCCGGCCGTGGCGTAACCGTCGCGCTTCCACCAATCCAGACCACCCATCAGCTCACGGACCTGAAAGCCAAGCGTGAGGAGCTTCAGTGCGGTTTTGGTCGACGCGTTGCAGCCGATGCCGTCGCAATAGCAGACGTACAGCCTGGCCTTGTCGAGCGCCTGGGTGGTCTCGGCGCTGATCTCGCGGTGGGGGAGGTTGATGGCTCCGGGGATGTGCTCGCGGGCGTAGGCCTCGGCGGACCGGCCGTCGACCACGACCAACGGCTCGTTGCGGCCCAGGGCTTCGTAGACGTCCCACGAGTCGGTCTCGAAAGCCAGCTTCTGCTTGTAGTGGTTGAGCTGATCGATGTTCACGGGCTGTCCGGGCAGGAGTGATTGAGTGGCGTGGGGGGCTGATGCGCCGAAATCTACATGGATCTTGACAACGGGGTAGGCGCCGCCCCGACTATCCTGCGGGTGGTCTCGGTCCCGGGATGCGTGGGGCTCCCCGGCCGCCCGATTGACACCGCTATCGCTTACCCCCGAGAGGATTCACCCATGGCATCCGAGCCAGGCAGGGCCGCACACGGCGTCCGCTACGAACCCGACGAGAAGCCGCCCTGGCCGCTGGCCGCGGGGCTGGCGCTTCAGTACTCGGTGCTGGCGATCGGGGGCGTGGTGCTTACCGTGGCGATCGTGCTTCGCAGCGCGGGGAGCGACGCGGGATACCTCGCCTGGGGGGCTTTTGGCGCGCTTCTGGTGAGCGGCGTGGCCACCATTCTGCAGGCGCGGCGCGTGGGACGGCTGGGATCCGGATACGTGCTCATGATGGGGACGTCGGGGGCGTTCATCGCGGTGTCGGTGGCGGCGCTTCAGCAGGGGGGACCGGGGCTGCTGGCCACGCTGATCATCGCGTCGTCGCTCTTTCAGTTCCTGCTGGCGGGGCGGCTGGCGATTCTGCGGCGGATCCTGACGCCGACGGTGGCGGGCACCGTGATCATGCTGATCGCGGTCAACGTGATGCCGTTCCTCTTCGACTTCATGGACAACGTGCCCGAGGGGAGCGCGCCGCTGGCGGCACCCGTCACCGTGATGGCGACGCTGGTGGTGACGCTGGCGGTGATGCTGAAGTTCAGCGGCCCGGTGCGGCTGTGGGGGCCGCTGATCGGGATCGTTGCCGGAGTCGTCGCGGCGTCGTTCTTCGGGATGCTGGACGGCGGGCCGGTGCGCGAGGCCCTGTGGGTCGGCGTGCCGGTGGCGGGCTGGCCGGGCCTGGGGTTCGACTTCGGGCCGGCGTTCTGGGCGATCCTGCCGGCGTACACCTTCGTGACGCTGGTGGGGGCGATCGAGACGATCGGAGACGCGGTGGGGATCCAGAAGGTGTCGTGGCGCGAGCGGCGGGCCACGGACTACCGGGCGGTGCAGGGGGCCGTGGCGGCGGACGGGTTCGGCAACCTGCTCTCGGGGCTGTTCGCCACGGTGCCGAACACGACCTATTCGAGCAGCGTTTCCGTCGTCGAGATCACGGGGATCGGGTCGCGGCGGGTGGGGGTGTGCATCGGCCTGATCTTCTGTGTGCTGGCCTTCCTGCCGAAGGTGACGCAGGTGCTGCTCGTCATCCCGGATCCGGTGATCGGCGCCTACGCGATGGTGATCATCGCCGTGCTCTTCATGCTCGGCACCAGGATCGTGCTGCAGGACGGCATGGACTACCGCAAGGCCACTGTGGTGGGGTTTTCCTTCTGGGTCGGAGTCGGCTTCCAGAGCGGGCAGATTCCCACCGACGGCCTGACGCCCTTCCTGCAGCAGCTGCTCGACAACGGGATGACATCCGGCGGCCTGACCGCGCTGGTGCTGACGGCGTTCATGGAGCTGACGGGGCCGCGGCGCATGCGCATGCAGACGGAGCTGCGGGTGGAGTCGCTGCCGAAGATCCACGGGTTCCTGGAGGACTTCGCCAGCCGCAGGGGGTTGGGGAGCGGGATGGCGGGCCGGCTGGCACATGCGGCGGAGGAGACGCTGTTGCTGCTCATCGGTGGGGGCGAGGGCGAGGGAGACGAGGGGCGCGGCGGCAGCCAGCGCCGGCTGCGGCTCACGGCGCGAAGCGAGTCGGGGGGCGCGGAGCTGGAGTTTCTGGCCGCGGGCGGCGAGGGCAACATCGAGGATCACCTGGCCGTGGTCGGCACGCACGCGGTCGACGCCACGGAGGAACACGAGTTCTCGCTGCGGCTCCTGCGCCACCTGGCGACCTCGGTGCAACACCACAAGTACGAGGACATCGATGTGGTGACGGTGCGGGTGGATCCCGGCGGCTCGACGGCGTAGCTGCGGGCGCGAGCGGCGCCTCAAAGCACCCCCGGAATCAGCGCCTTCCGGTCGGTTGGGTAGTCGGCGAACCGTTCGCGGTACCAGCGGTGGTTGCTCAGCGCGCGCGGGCCGAGGTTGGCCGCGGCGTAGACGAAGAACCCCAGTCCCGCCATCGACCACGTCGCCAGCGCCCATCCGCCCCATTCCAGGATCTCGCCGAGGTAGTTCGGACAGGAGACGTGGCGGAAGAGGCCGCCGCGGGGGATGGAGTAGTCGGGGCCGCCCTGCGTGCGCAGGCGCAGGAGGATGTTGTCGGAGCGGATGTTCAGGGCGAGTCCGCAGAGGAAGACCCCGGCGCCTGCGATGAATCGGGGATCGCCGAGCCAGGCGGCGTCGTAGGGTGGCCCTGCCACATAGCGAGGAGGATGAGGGGGACGGTCTCCGCGGCGGCCTCGCCGGTCGCGTAGACGCAGGCGAACAGGACCGTCGCCGGGACTTCCATCACGATCCAGCCGAGCCTGTTCGGGATGGCCGGCCCCCAGCCGCTGCCCGCGTAGTGGCGCCCGTAGGGAGCCCTGAAGCGGAGGAGACTCGCGAAGGTGAGAGCGGCAAGCGCGAAGACGGCCCAAACGAGCGCGCGGTGCAGCGTTGCCTCGGTCATGGGTTACCATGTCCCCGGCTTGCGATCCGCGCCAGATGGCCCCGATTATCACCTTTTGCTTGCCGGGAACCGCCTGCGCGTATCGGAACCGCCCATGACCCAGGTCCAGACGCGAACGCTGCACGACCTCGCCGCCGAGGCGGCCGCCCGGTACGCGGCGGCGAATCCGCTGAGCCGGGCCAGCTTCGAGCGGTCGACGGGCTTCCTGCCCGGGGCCGATACCCGCACGGTAAACCACTACGCGCCCTTCCCGGTGACGATCGTCCGGGGTGAGGGCGCTCGCCTGTACGACCTCGACGGGCACGAGTACCGCGACTTCCTGAACGACCATACGGCCGGCCTCTACGGGCACTCGAACCCGGTCATCCGGGCCGCGATCTCCACGGCCGCGCGGAACGGCCTCACGCTCGGCGGCCCGACCCCGAACCAGCAGGAATTCGCGGAGCTGATCTGCGCGCGCTTCCGGTCGGTGGAACGCGTGCGGTTCACGAACTCGGGGACGGAGGCGAACCTGATGGCCGCGAGCCTCGCGCGTGCCGTCACGGGGCGCGACGGCGTTCTCGTCTTCGACGGCGGATACCACGGCGGGCCGCTGAGCTTCACGGGGCCGGATCGGCGCCTCAACCTTCCGTTCCCGTGGGCCGTCTGCGAGTACAACGACACGGAGACGGCCCGCTCGCTGATCGAAGAACACGCGGACGGACTCGCGTGCGTGCTCGTCGAGCCCATGCTCGGAGGCGGCGGCTGCATCCCGGGAACGCATGCGTTCCTGAGCGCGCTCCGGGACGCGACGGAGCGCACCGGGGCGCTGCTCATCTTCGACGAGGTGCAGACCTCGCGCCTCGCGCCGGGCGGCCTCCAGGAGGAGCTCGGCGTCCACGCCGACCTCACGACCTTCGGCAAATACCTGGGCGGCGGTGCTTCCTTCGGGGCGTTCGGCGGCCGCGCGGACCTCATGGACCGATTCGATCCGCGCCGCCCGGATCACTTCAGCCACCCCGGCACCCACAACAACAACGTCCTCACGATGGCCGCCGGCCTGGCGGGGCTGCGCGACGTCCTCACGCCTGCGGCGGTGCACAGGCTCAACCGCCGCGGCGATGCGCTGCGCGCTGCCCTTAACGCCGTCGCGACGCGGCTCGGCGCGCCCGCGCAGGTGACGGGCCGGGGGTCGATCATGAACGTGCACTTCCAGCGCACGCCGATCCGCTGTCACGGCGACCTGGGCGCGACGCCGCAGGCCGCGCGCGACCTCTTCCACCTCGATATGCTGCTCGCCGGGATCTGGATCGCCCGCCGCGGCTTCATGTCCGTATCCCTCGCCCACGACGACGAGGACTGCGACACGCTGGTCGCCAGGTTCGAGGCGTTCCTCGAGCGGTACGGGGATGCGATTGAGAGCAGGCCGGCGTAGGTTCCGGCGCGGACCGCCCCGGTCCACCCGTCCCTCACCTCCGACATCCACACCATGACCGCTCTTGACACACGCCTGGGCCTCCGCTTCCAGGCCGACGAGAAGCCCTCCTATCCGGTGTCCGCGGGGCTCGCCTTCCAGTATGTCCTGCTCAACATCGCGGGGATCGTCATCACGGTGGCGATCGTGGTGCGGGCCGGAGGCGGCAGCGAGACCTACCTGGCGTGGGCGGCATTCGCCGTGCTGATCGTGTGCGGGATCAGCACCCTGATCCAGGCCAGGCCGATCGCGGGCAGGATCGGGGCAGGGTACATCCTGCTGATGGGAACGTCGGGGGTGTTCATCGCGGTGTCGGTGGCGGCGCTCCAGCGGGGCGGCCCTGCGCTCCTGGCCACCCTCATCGTGGCGTCGTCGCTGTTCCAGTTCCTGATCGCGTCGCGGCTGTCCCTGCTCAGGCGCGTCATCACGCCGACGGTGGCGGGCACCGTGATCATGCTGATCGCGGTCACGGTCATGCCCATCGGCTTCGACCTCCTCTTCCAGGCCCCGGAGGGCGCGGCGCCCGCGGCAGCGCCGCTGACCGCCCTCGCCACCATCGTGATCACCATCGCGATCGTCCTGCGGGCGAGGGGAGCCCTGCGGCTGTGGGGATCGGTCATCGGCGCCGCCGGAGGCTGCCTGGTGGCGGCCGGGTACGGGATCTACGACATGGGCATCGTGGCCGACGCGCAGTGGTTCGGGGTCCCGGCGGCGGGATGGCCGGGGTTCGACCTGAGCCTGAGCCCCGCGTTCTGGGCGATGCTGCCCGCGTTCATCTTCGTCACGCTCGTCGGCGCAATCGAGACGATCGGCGACGGGATGGCCATCCAGCGGGTGTCCTGGCGAAAGCGGCGGGCCACCGACTTCCGGGCGGTGCAGGGTGCGGTGGCGGCCGACGGGGTGGGCAACCTCCTTTCGGGGCTTCTCGCCACCGTCCCCAACACGACCTATTCGAACAGCGTCTCCATCGTCGAGATTACCGGAGTTGCCGCCCGGCGGGTGGGGGTTTGCATCGGCGTGATCTTCATCGCGCTGGCCTTCTTTCCCAAGGCGACCGCGGTGCTGCTCGCGATCCCCAATCCGGTGGTCGGCGCCTACATCATCGTGTTGATCGCGATCCTGTTCGTGCTCGGCCTGGAGATGGTCACCCAGGACGGCATCGACTACCGGAAAGCCACGATCATCGGCGTTTCGTTCTGGATCGGGGCCGGCTTTCAGAGCGGCCAGATCCCGTCGGAGTACTTCGGCTGGGCCGGCCAGCTGCTGGAGAACGGAATGACCTCGGGCGGACTGACCGCGATCCTGCTGTCCGCGTTCATGGAGCTGTCGGGGCCAAGGCGGCGACGCGTCGAAACCGAACTCAACGTCGAGGCGCAGCCGAAGATCCACGCGTTCCTGGAGACATTCGGCGCACGGTCGGGTCTTGGAGAGGATCTCGTCCACCGGATGACCCTCGCCGCGGAGGAAACGCTCCTGGTCCTGCTCGACGAGACCACCGACGACGACACCCTGGGAACCCGACGCCTCCGGGTAACGGCCCGCGCCGAGGGAGGCGGGGCCGAACTCGAATTCCTGGCCGCCGCGGGGGAGGGCAACATCGAGGACCGCATGGCCTTTGTCGGCGGAAGCGCGGCCGAGGCGCCCGTGGAGCACGACTTCTCGATCCGGCTCCTGCGGCACATCGCCACGTCGGTGCGCCACCAGAAATACCACGATACCGATATCGTAGCCATTCGGGTCGATCCGCAGTCGGCGTAGCCGTCACTCCATTCGCACAAGAAAAGTAAAGTTGACATAACAATTTGTCATGTCTGCTTTACATATTCGTCGCATCTCAGGCGAAAAAACGTTTCAGCTGAAACGTCAAGCCGTCATCGCCGGGCCAGGCAGGAGCCTATTCCCGGCTCGTTCGCCTCAGCAGCCTCCCCGGCTTCGCATCCGTCAGCTCGCCGCCGTCGATGACCAGCTCGCCGTTTACGAACAGGTAGTCCACGCCCTCGGATTGCAGCGTCGCATTGGCGCCGAAGTCGGCGCGGTCCCGCAGGCGGGCCGGGTCGAAGACGACCAGGTCGGCGGCCATCCCCGCAGCAACCACCCCGCGGTCCTCCATCCCCAGACGCTGCGCCGCCAGCGAGGTCATCCGGCGGACCGCCTCCTCCAGCGTGATGACGCCGTCCTCCATCACGTACTTGGCGATCACGCGCGGGAAGGCCCCGAAGGCGCGCGGGTGCGTGCTCGAGACGGACGCCGGGTTCACCGGCGAGGCGTCGGTGTCGATCATCACGAAGGGCGCCCGTAGCGCGGCCCACTTCTGCTCCTCGTTCATGCTGAGCGGGTTCACGCTGACGCCGCCCGCCTGCACGAGGTCGAAGAAGGCGTTCCAGGGGTCCGTGCCGAGGACCTCGGCCGCCTCGGCGACGGAGCGGTTGACGACACCGGGGTCGACGGAAGCGGGCGCCGAGACGATCAGCACGTTGTTCCAGTCCATGCCGACGTGCTGGTACCAGTTCTCCCAGTCGGGGTCGGTCTCGACCTCTTCGCGCAGCCGGGCCCGCAGGTCGGCATCGCCGAGGGTGGCCAGGAAGGCCCCGGTGCCGCGGGCGTAGTGGCGCGGGTGCAGGAACGAGCCGAGGCCGATGCCGTTGCGGATGTAGGGATAGATGTCGGCCGTGACGTCCATGCCGGCGGTGCGCGCCGAGTCGATGAGCGCGAGGGCCTCGTCCATGAGGGGCCAGTTGCGCTGGCCGGCCGCCTTGAGGTGGTAGATGTGGACGGGCACGCCGGCGCCTTCGCCGATGGTGAGGGCTTCGCGGATGGCTTCGAGGACCGCGTGGCTCTCGTTTCTCATATGCGTGAAGTAGACGCCACCGTACTCGCCGGCCACCGCGCTGAGGGCGACCAATTCATCCGTGGACGCGTAGATCGCGGGCGGATAGATCAGGGACGTGGACACGCCGACCGCGCCGTCCTCCATCCCCTCTCTTACCAACGCCTTCATCTCTTCGAGCTGCTCGGGCGTCGGCGCGACGTCCTCGTTGCCGAGCACCACGCGCCGCACCTGCGTCAGGCCGACGTCGTGGACCACGTTGATGGGGATCCCGTAGCGCTCCATGATCGCGAAGTACTCGGAGTAGCGGCGCCAGCGGAGGGTGTCGCCGTCGATGACGGGCGGGTTGCTGAGCGTGGCCTCGCTCTGGGGCGCGGCCGAGCTTCCTTCGCCGGAGAGGTAGGTGGTGATGCCCTGGCGCAGCTTGCTCTCGGCGCTTGGCGGGTCGGTGATGAGGACGAGGCTGGCCTGGCCCATCATGTCGACGAAGCCGGGGGTGGTCACGCGGCCGGCGGCATCGATGGTGCGCGCGGCCTCGGCGCCGGAGAGGTCGCCGACGGCGGTGATCCGGTCGCCACGGAGGCCGACATCCGCGTCCACGGGCGGTCCGCCGGTTCCGTCGATCACGCGGGCATCGGTGATGAGGATGTCGAAGGGGCCGGTGTCGGGTGGGGGCGCGGTTTCGGTGCAGGCGGCGGCGAGGAAAATGGCGCCTGCGGCGAGGGCGGCGGCCAGGGCTTTGCATCGGGCGGTCTTCATGCGGTCGTCTCCGGCTCGGGAACTCGCGGACGCGGCGGCGGGTCCGGACATCGTAGGCTGCTCGGCCCAAGGCGGCCATAGTAGTGCGGTGCCGAATCACTGGACGTTTGACAGGCCGCAGGATCGCCGCGCAACAAAAAACGTTGCGCGGCGCTACCCGCCGATCATTGAGGTCCGCACCAAAAGTGCCGTGACGAGGATCACGACCTGAGCGACCACCAGTTCCCGCATTGCGTTCCGCCGGATCGGGGCGTCACTCCACTCGTTCACAAGCAGCGGCGTCAGGCGCCGCCAGTTGATTGCGCCCAGGACCATCACGAATAGCGCGAGCGCAACCTTGGCCAGCAATAGGCGCCCATAGGTAGACGCGAAGAGCGCACCCACCGACTCGACGTGGACGAAGGCCGCCAGGACGCCCGTTGCGACCAGCAACCCTGCCGAGGCGAGCGCCACGGGCGAGAACACCGGCACGACGTCGGCGAGAACGCCGCTGCCATCGCCGTCTCGGCGCCTCGCCCCCGCTTCCGCAACGAGAACGAACAGCAAACCGCCGACCCAGCTTCCGGCCGCCAGGACATGGAGGATGTCCGCGGGAATCAGCAGCCAGCGCAGGCCTTCACTCCCGGCCGCGTGTCCCGTCAATGCCGGAAAGGCACACATTCCGGCGGCCACCACCGTGGCCAGGACCCACGATGCCCGGCTGCCGGTCCCGCGGCGCGCCGTGGAGGACGCCGCCAGAAAGAGCATGGGCGCCAGCACCGCGCCGGCCGCTCCCAGCACCCATGCACGTCCCCACTCCGTGGTGAGCAGGATCGCGGCGTCTTCCCGCAGCGGCACAAACGGATCGCGGAAGTCGGCCAGCTGGCGCCAGAACACCAGCCCCATTGCGACGGCGAGCACGGCGGCAGCCGCCATCCCCACCTGCCGGGCAGTGCCGATCAGGTTGTCCCGCACGCGCTCGGGAGCACGGGGTACGATGAGCCAACGGCTCGATGCGGCCCCCCAGACGGCGATCAGCGCCGCGAAGTGAAGCCAGCCGATGGCGGCGGCCGGGAGCGACCCAGCGTCCAGTCGTCCCCCTACTGAACCACGACGGAGAAGGGAATCTCGCCCCGCACGACGTGGCCGTCCTGGGCCATCCCGCGCCAGGCGATCGAATATGCACCGGCGCCCAGGGCGTCCTCGATGGCGACGCTGAAGACCTTGCCGTCGTCGGGGTCCTGCACGGCGGGCCCGGATTCGACCAGTTCCTCCCCGGCCATCAGGCGGATGGAAATCGAGTTCTCCTGCGGCAGCTGCGTGAACCAGAGGCGCAACTCGCCGGGGGGAGCTACGGCCGCGTCCCTTGCCGGCTCCGACTTGCTGACCCCGAAGTGCAATCCCTCGCCGCTCGTGCCAGCCGGGTCCGCCACGGTAAAGAGGCCCAGCAGCACCAGGATCGGCACACTTCTCCTCGCTGCCGTGATCAGGCTCCGAGCCCCCGTGGCCCGTGCGCTGGCGGATCCGAAGACGTCGCCCTTCATCCTACCCTCCCAAAAGGTTGAACTGTCTTGTGAACTTCACGATCAACGAGCGCGCCAGCGTGCCGCTCTCCACGAACCGTCCTCCATCGTGGTTCAGCCCGTCGGGATAGTCCAGGCCCTGCACGTCGTTGTAGACGATGAACAGTCCGGTCCCCGCGGTGTTGAGCCAGCCGAAGCGAAGGTTGGCCGACCAGCTGTCGACCTGGTTCGAGTACTGCACCAGCGACTGCAGGTAGATGCGCGGCGTGAAGAAGTAGCCGAAGTTCATTCCCAGCAGCACGGTCTCGAACTCGCCCTGAGGCAGGTTCACATTGAAGTAGTTGATGCGCGCCGAGGTGCTGAACGACGGGTTGGGGCGCCAGGTGAGCGAACCGTTGCCGCCCGCCCGTGAGCCGCTCAGGAAGTGCCCGAAGTTGATGCGCGAGGTTGCCGAAAACCGGGCGATGGGGTTGCTGTTGAACACCAGCTGGGACTCCCAGCCGCGGTACGTCCCCACGGGCACGGTCACGTCGGTGCCGCGGATGGTGAAGGGCTGGTAGATGCCTTCGGTGACGAGGTTGATCCCGGTGTGGATCTGCGCTCCCGAGTGCCACTCCCAGTGGGAATCGATATGCAGAAAGCCCGATTCCTGGAAGCCCGCCTCGACTCCGCTCTTGCGGCTCTGGTAGGTGTAGTACGAGATGTGCGGCCGGATTTCGCGAAGCCACTCGGGATGGATCCTGTACATCGCGTAGGACTGGTAGTAGCGGTATCCGGCTCGGGGCAGGAAACCCACTTCCGGGTTGAACTCCTCCCCGATCTCCCGGGCCTGAGCCGTCCATACAAAGGTCCGCGTGTTGAGGTTGCCGGAGACGTCCCAGGCGTATTCGTTGTTGCCGGCTCCGGGACCGTTGGTGGTCGCGACGAAGCCGCCCAGGGCGAGCGCCTGTCCCACGCCGACGGAGGCATCGACCGCCTGGGTGCGGTTGAAGTCTCCCGCGGGCCCGCTCTTGTTGATGAACAGGCCCCCGACGCGGGACCGATTGGGGAGCTCCCTGGCGAGCCGGACGACCGAGTAGCCGTGCGCGTCCGCCCCGAGCTCGCTCGCTCCGCCGGTCTCGATGTGCAGCAGCCCGACGTTCAGGCCCGCGGCCCGGCCCGACAGCCGCGCACCGCCCCTGATCGGCACCGGCTGGCCCTGGTGGATGCCTATGGCGCGGCTGAAGAACAGGTCCGCGCCTCCTCCTCCGACACTGAAGAACCCGGCGTTCTCGAGGAAGAACGGCCGTTTCTCCGGGAAGTTGAGCGCGAAACGCGTGAGGTTGAGCTGCTGGTCGTCAACCTCGACCTGCGCGAAGTCGGTGTTGTACGTCACGTCGAGCGTAAGCCCCTGGGTGACCTGGAACTTGACCTCGCCGCCGAGATCGCCGTTCTGGCCGAAGCCGGCCTCGCCGGGGTTGGTGTAGTCGCGGGCCGTGGAGGCCAGCAGGTAGGGGGTGGCCGTGGCGAAGCGCCTGAAGGGGGGCGTGAGTCCCTCGAGGTCGCCGGCGTAGTTGAGCCGGTACAGATTGAATTCGCGCGGCACCGGGGTCCAGAACGATTCCTCGTTCAGGCGCCGGACGCGGCGGGAGACGTTGAAGCCCCATCTCCGGGTGTCGTTGCCGTAGCGCAGAGTGCTGAAGGGGATGCGGAACTCGGCGTACCAGCCCTCGTTGTCGACGGTGGTGGCCACGGTCCAGCTGCCGTCCCAGTTCTTGTTGAACCCGCCCCCGGATCCGGACTGGAAGCGCCGCCGGGAGTTGAATCCGCCTCCCTGGAAGCGGCCTCCCCCGCGGCCCTCGTTGGCGACCTGTCCGTCGTACTCGATTCCGGTGGGCGTGGTGCCGAAGACGAAGCCGTTCTGGTCGTCGTTGTAGGTGTCGAGGACGAAGACAATGGCGTCGCTCTGGTTCACCTCGTAGTCGCGGATCCGCTCGCCGTAGGTGATGGCGTCGGCCTGGCGGTCGAAGGCCCAGACGCCGACGTAGAGCGCCTGATCGTCGAAGATCACGCGGACTTCGGTGCGCTCGCTGGCGGGCTGCCCGTCGAAGGGCTCGCGCTGGGTGAAGTCGGTCATCACGCCCGCCTGCTGCCAGACCGCTTCGTCCGGACGGCCATCGATCACGGGGGCTTCCGTCACCTCCACGGCCGTCGCGGTCGTCGCCATGGCGCCGCCCGAACCCCCGTTGGCGGATCCGGCTTCGGAGTTCTGCGCGTGGACGGGACCGGTGAGGACGAGCGCTATCGCACCGGCAATGAGCGTGGGGGAGAATCTCATGGGGCGGCCTGATCGCGGGGGCAGGATAGACCTGTAAATCTCGTTGCGACCCCCGGATTTCGCCAGATGGCGGGACGCTGCGCCGGACGCCTGTGAGCGCGTGCCCGGGCCGCCCCTGCCCGCCCCGGCTCAGGGACTGTACACGTAGACGACCGGCAGAGCCGAGATGTCGGTGATGCTCGTGTTCGTGTGGTGGTAGATGTTCATCCGTCCCGAGCCGCAGTCCCCGAACCGGTCGCAGGATACCGTCCCGACCAGGCCGCCCATGTCGGTCGCTCCCACCGCGTCGCGCAGCATCGCGCGGTCGATGAAAAGCCTGTCGCCCTCCTCCACGGCAATGGACTCGATGGCCGACAGGAGCATCGTGGTCGCGTCGTAGGCGTGCGCCCAGTAGGGGGACTGGGGGAAGCCGCCGTGCGCGGCCTCGAATGCGGCCAGCACCTGCTCGCCGCTCCGTCCCGTCACTTCGTTGACGTTCGCCGTGAAGTCCGATTCCGGTCCGGCGAAGTACATCCCCTCCGACTGGGGCGTCTCGAGGAACGCGGAGACCAGCAGCGCGGCCGCCGAGATCAGGGTCGTACCCTCGAGTCCATCGAAGCTGCGCGCCTGAGCGGCGAAGGCCGACCCCTCCGTGACGAACAGAGGAAAGAAGATGGCGTCCGGCCCGGCGGCCGCGAATTCGGCCAGGACATCCGTCATGTCGGTCTCGCCCTTCTCGATCCGTGCCCCGACCGGAACTTCGCCGCCGAGGGCCGCGAACGCGTCGGCGAACGCCGCCACCAGGGCTGAAGTGTACGGGTCACCGTCTTGAAGCGTGCCGACGCGCCGCAGTTCCAGCTGATTGTAGACGAAGTCCGAGAGCGCGCGTGCCTGGTGGAGGTCGTTGGACGCTACGCGGAAATAACCGGAGTGATAGTCCGCCTCCGGGTTGCCGGCCAGGTCCGAAGTCAGCCGCGGCGAGGTGTTGCTCGGCGAAATCATGACCAGTCCCGCGCCGCTGACGACCGGCGACGCGGCGACGGCGGCGGCCGAGCAGTTGGTTCCGATCAACCCCGCCACCTGCGGGTCCGAAGCCACCCCGAGCGCACCCGCGCGGCCGCCGACGGGCGAACAGCTCGTGTCGACCGGATCGCCCAGGTCGATCTCGCGCCCGCGGACGGTCCCGACATCCTCGGCGGCGAACTCGGCTCCCTGACGGGACACGGCCGCCAGCGTCGGCGCGACCGTGACCGAGGCCAGCATGCGTATCCGCACCGCGTCGCCCGGCTCCAGCGTGACCGCACCGAGCGGCCCCGGCTGAAACTCCTGAGTGTCGGTCAGGGTGTTGCACGAAAACGTCGCCAGAACGACGACAAGAGACGCACACAGAGAGATCATTCGCTTGCTCATTGAACCGCCTCCATTCAATCACCGTCTGTCAATTGACGTGGACCAGAACCGCGACCGGCAACACCCGGAATCCTAACGGATTGGATCGTGCATGCACCATACGGCGGCGTCGGCGGCCGGCGTCGTGGCGCCCGCCGCAACCTGCGTCCGCCCGCGCCCCGACAGCAGGCGGGCGATTGCGGACCCGCTCCCGGCCCCCGATTCTGCATGTAGCGCCGGCCCGCCGGCCTCATGCCGCCGAACCCACGGCCATGCTGCCGACCTGCCGGTCCCAGTTGCGACCCCCCGGACCCGGAGCGTCATCATGCGCCAGAAGTCGATCCCCGCGGCATTCCTCGCCCTGCTTGTTCTCAGCCTCCTGCCCCCGGCCGCCGACGCCCAGCCCGAGCGCCGGCCCTACCTCTTCAAGGACGCCCGCGGCGAGCTGGCCCAGGCCCGGGTGCGCGGCGACGCCGAAGTCGTCGTGGTCATCGCGTCGATGCCGGGCCGGAACGCCCGCGTGGCTGCGGCGATCGAAGCCATGGGCGGGCGCATCGGCTTCCGCTTCGACGAGGTGGACTACGTGCGGGCCTGGGTGCCCGTGCAGGGCGCCGAGAACCTCGCCGACCATCCGGACGTCCACAGCATCGACGTGTCGATCACGAATCGCTCCCGCTCGTTCGGGCTGGCGGGGGAGACGTCCGCGGACGACGCACCGATGTTGCCGGCTGAACCCTTGTCGTCGCCCACCGGTCCCGCGTCGCCGCCGGCCGACACCGTCTGGCCCCCGGTCCTCAGCGACCGCCCGCTCTCCAACCGCTACAGCCCGATCGGCGACCTGCGCGCCATCGAGTTCCGCGAGCAGAACCCCACCTTCGACGGGCGCGGTGTCACGATCGCGCAGATCGACATGTTCCCGGACATGCTGCTTCCCGAGCTCCAGACCGCCTACACGCTCGACGGCCGGCCCGTGTCCAAGATCGAGGTGTACCGCAACGTGCTGGACCCCGAGATCGAGGACGACGGCCGCTGGATCGACATGGACGACATGGTCGAGGCGTCGGGCGGCATCTTCACCTACCGCGACTCGACGTACACGGCCCCGCGCGACGGCGTCTTTCGGATCGCGCTCTTCGACGAGTCGAAGGCGGATTCCGCGGGCGTCTTCGGCTTCCAGGGGCTGGATCTCGACGTCAACCGCGACGGGAATCCGGAGGGCTCGAGTCACTTCTTCGCTGTGTTGTGGGACGAGTCCGCCGGAGACGTGTGGGTGGACACCGACCAGGACCTCGACCTGACCGACGAGGCCACGCTCGGGGAGTACGACGAGCGCGGTGAATTCGGGGTCTTCGGCACGG
This sequence comes from Longimicrobiales bacterium, assembly GCA_965211645.1. Taxonomy (GTDB): domain Bacteria; phylum Gemmatimonadota; class Gemmatimonadetes; order Longimicrobiales; family Gaopeijiaceae; genus Bin94. Next base: position 4,189,530 of record OZ242947.1, read on the forward strand.
ACGATCCCGACACCCCGGTGCGCGAGTCCGTGGGGTTCGGCGTCCAGATCGACGCCGACAAGGAGCGCGTCGCCCTCAACCTCGGCATCGCCCGACATGGAACGCTGGTCGTAGGCGCGTCGGTCGGCAGCCGGGGCGAGAACGGGCGCTTCGACGGCGTCGCCCCCGGCGCCCGCCTCGCCGCGGTGGGCGAAGGCGGCTCGGCGTACGGGCAGACCGAGGCCACCATCGTCGCGGCGGCGCACCCCTCGGTCGACGTCATCTACTTCGAGCAGAGTTCGAACATCACCCACAACTACCTGCTGCGGGACGGCCGCCTCGTGCCCTCGGTGATCGCGGACCGCCTGGTTGAGCGCTACGGCTCGTCGATCCTCTCGCCCACGCACAACTTCCCCGTCCTCGGCGCCATCGACGACATCGTGATGGGTCGCGGCGTCATCGGCGTCGGCGGCCACGAGGGCAAGGACAACTTCTTCATGAACCACGGGGTGCGCGTCGAGCACGACGACATGCTGCTGATCACCGGCGGTTACGGCCCGATGGGCGACGGCACGCTCAAGCCCGACATCATCTCGCCGTCGAACTACGTCAGCACGTCGCAGGGATTCGTGGACGGGCGCGCGATTCCGGGCCTCTTCGAGCTGCCCCCCGGCTATACGATCGCGGGCGGCACGTCGACGGCCACGCCGACGGCGTCCGGGGCCGTGGCGCTGCTGATCAGCGCGGCCCGGCAGTCCGGGATGGAGGTCGATCCGTACACGATCAAGTACGCCGTGCAGCGCGGGGCGCGATACGTCCCCAACATCGCCGCCTACAAACAGGGCAACGGCGTGATCAGCGTGGCCGGCGCGTGGGCGATCCTGCAGGAGCTGCACGCGGGCGGCATGACGGTCGACATCGAGAGTCGCTCGTCGATCGTGACGCCGTACAGCCACATGCTGCCCACTCCGCACGAGGGCTTCGGCCTCTACGAGCGCAGCGGCTGGAAGGACGGAGTGCGGCGCGAGCGCACGGTCACTCTCACGCGCACATCCGGCCCCTCGGGCCCGATGACCTTCGATGTCAGCTGGGAGGGCAACGACCACGGGACGTTCTCGTCGCCGCTCACCGTTACGCTCCCGCTGGGCACGCCGGTCGACTTCCCCGTCACGGCGACGCCCGCCGGGCACGGGGTGCACACCGCGCACCTCACGCTCGATCACGACGACGTCACCGGCTATGCGCACCGCATGCTGGCGGCGATCGTGGCGCCCCATCCGCTGAACGCGGCGGGCGAATACACGGTGAGGAAAGAGGTGAAGGTCCCGCGCCCCGGCATGCAGAGCCACTTCTTCGACGTGCCCGAGGGGGTGACCGCACTGAAAGTGGCGGTGACCTGGGAGGACCGCGCGGTAGCGTTGGCGTTGGCCCGGCCGGACACGCGCTACCAGCGGGGCGAGATCGTCGAGCGAGGCGGATCGGGCATCACCCAGGTGATCGCCGATCCGGTTCCAGGGACCTGGGAAGTGCGGCTGGCTGACATCGCCGACACCCAGACCTTCGACTGGCAGCAGGCCAAGAAGGACGAGCCGGTGCCGCCCACGCCCGCGACCCTCACGGTGTCGGCGCTCGCCGTGGACGTGGACGTCGTGAACGCGGACATCGTCGCCGACAACGGGAATGGCAACGGCGCAACCAACGGCGCGAGCCACCAGGTGTGGATGACGAACCGCATGGCCGCCTTCGAAGGCGCCGCGGTGACGACACCGGTGGGGAGCGCACACCGGGCGCAGCGCGGAATCGCACCGCGCGAGCAGCAGGTCTTCGAGGTCGAGGTGCTGCCGGGCTCGACTGCGCTGATGGTGCGGACACGGACGCAGGGCGAGGCCGACCTGGACGTCTACGTCTTCGACTGCACCGGCGACGCCTGCTCGGGCGCCCGCGCGGACGGGGATCCGGTGGGCGATGAATCGATCGTGGTGCACAACCCGGCCGCCGGGACGTGGAAGGTGGTGGTGGACGCCGCCGCCGTGCCGGACGAAGGGGCGACGTACGAGTACCTCGACGTCGTGTTCAACCCCGCCTACGGGACGGTCGGCTCGATCGACATGCCCCAGGAGCGTGCGTCAGGGGCGCGGTGGACCACGACGGCGCACGGTTGGGCGGCCTCTGCAGCGCACGCGGCGGGCCGCGGGCCCTACCTGGCGGTGCTGGTGGAGGGGCGTGCCGGCGGCGAGAGCTATTGGGTGAGCATGGGAGAGGTCGGCATGCGGTAGTGCGCGCTCGCATTCGTTGTTGACATCCGCCCGCCAACCCCGTACACTGCGTGCACGACAACTCATCGAGACCGGCTGAGGGAAAGGCCCGTTGAAGCCGGGGCAACCTGTGGGATGTGGCATTCCCACAAAGGTGCCAACTCCTGCGACGGACGCGCGTCCGCCGTAAAGATGAGCCGCTCACCGCCCTCCGGGGCGGTAGCCGGAAGCAAAGGGCGGTCGAATCTCCGGAGTCCGATGAGGCAAACTCGAGACTCGGAGAGGTCATCATGGCCAACTGCTCTGCCGCTCGCGTTGCCTCATACGCCGCGCCGTATGACGCGCCTGAGCGATGTACCCGCGTCCCGACCCCAACGGTTCGCTCGGGCTCCGTGCGCGCACGCCTTGCATTCGATCACCTGGGGCCGCGTACGGTCCAGGTCCCCTACGAGGCCCAGGGTCCGGTCGACGCCCCCGCGACCGTAGTCCTCGGGGGAATCTCGGCGGGTCGGCACCTCGCGCCCACAACCTACGATTCGAGCAAGGGATGGTGGCCTGGGGTGGTGGGGGAGGGCGACGCCCTCGACCCGGCACGCCACCTGCTCATCGGCATCGACTTCCTCGGTGGAAGGACGGAAGACGGCCTCCTTCGCCCGGTCACAACCCACGATCAGGCCCGCGCCGTCGCGGCCGCGCTCGACGAACTCGGCGTCACCGCCGCCTCGTTCGTGGGATCCTCGTACGGCGGGATGGTCGCGCTGGCCTTCGCCGAACTCTTCCCGGAGCGGACCGCACGGCTCGTCATCCTTTGCGCGGCCCACCGCACGCACCCCATGGCCACGGGAATCCGGGCAGTACAGCGCGCGGCCGCGTCGCTCGGCGCCGACACCGGTCAGCCGGCACGCGGTCTCGCCCTGGCGCGCGCTCTCGCGATGACCACCTACCGGAGCCCCGAGGAGTTCGAGGAGCGCTTCTCCCCCCGTCCGCTGCACCCCGGCCAGCCCGGCCAGACCCCCGCCCGCTTTCCCGTCGAAGACTACCTCGACGCCCGCGGCGCCGACTTCGCCCACCGCTTCGACATCGACCGCTTCCTCGCGCTCTCCGAGTCGATCGACCTGCACCGCACGCGCCCCGGGTCGCTGCCGCCCGACACGCTGCTGGTGTCCTTCGACACCGATGCCCTCGTCCCGCCCTGGCTCGTCGACGAACTGGCGACCCGGAGCGGCCGATGTCCCCGACACGTCACCGTGACCTCGCTTTTCGGCCACGACGCCTTCCTCAAGGAGGTCGGTCAGGTCACGTCCCTGCTGAACGCGTCCCTGCCACGCACCCCGGAGGTGGTTCGATGAGCACCCTGAACGGTTCCAGCCCCCGCCCGCCGTCGGCGCCCCGCGCTTCCACCGTCACCCGCACCGTCCGGGCCGGCATCGGCGTCGACACGACCCACCACGCGGTCATGCCGCCGATCCACCTCTCCACGAACTACCTCTTCGAGTCCCCCGGCGTCTACGGGAAGTACGACTACACCCGTACCGCGAACCCCACGCGCGACCTCGCCGCCGACGCAATCGCCGAACTCGAGGGCGGATGCGGCGCGTCCGTGACCTCGTCCGGGATGTCGGCGATCGTCGCCGCCACCCGGCTGCTCTCGTCGGACGACCTGCTGCTGGCCCCGCGCGACTGCTACGGGGGCAGCTACCGCCTCTTCCGCCACGAGGCCGACAAGGGCGCCTACCGCGTCGAATTCGTGGACCCCTGGGATACCGCGACCCTGGACCTCGCGCGCGAACTCCGTCCGCGCATGATCTGGATCGAAACGCCCAGCAATCCGCACCTGCGCATCACCGACATCGCCGCCTGGGCGACCCTCGCGGGCGAGATCGGCGCCATCTGCGTGGCCGACAACACCTTCCTCTCGCCGATCAACCAGCGTCCGCTGGAACACGGGGCCGACCTGGTCGTCCATTCCACGACCAAGTTCCTCAACGGGCACAGCGACATCGTGGGGGGTGCCGTCGTGGCCGCCGACGAAGACCTGCTCGAGGAGGTGGCGTGGTGGACCAACGCCATGGGGCTGTCCGGATCGCCATTCGATTCCTACCTCACGCTCCGCGGCATGCGCACCCTGCACGCCCGCAGCCGCGTGCACGAGGAAAACGCGCTGCGCGTGGTCGACGTGCTCGCAGCCAGCGACGCGGTCACCCGGGTCAACCACCCGAGCCTGCCGACGCATCCGGGGCACGAGATCGCCCGCCGCCAGCAGACCGGATGGGGGAGTCTCGTTTCGTTCGAATTGAGGGGGGGAAGGGCAGCGGTGGACGCGTTCGTCGACGGCATCACGCACTTCGCGCTGGCCGAGTCGCTGGGAGGAGTGGAGAGTCTCGTCACCCACCCGTGGACCATGACACACGCATCGATGGACGAGCCCGCCCGCGTGGCCGCCGGGATCGGCCAGGGCCTGCTCAGGCTCTCGGTCGGCATCGAAGCGGCCGAAGACCTCGTCGCCGACCTGGAACGGGCACTCCGCCGCGCCGAAGCGGCGGCTGCCGTGGCTGTCCCATGACGGTCGTTCAGCGGACCCGGACCTCCCATTCCCCCGGTCTCGACGAGGGGGATCGCATTGCCGTCCTGAAGTTCGGCTCATCGGTCCTCGCCAGCCCGCAGGACTACACAAGAGCCGCGGAGGTGATCGCGGCCCAGGTCGCCGGTGGGCAGAAGGTCGTGGCGGTGGTGTCCGCCATGGGCGAGACGACGGATTCGCTCCTCTCGGCGGCCCGATCGGTCACACCGGTGCCCTCCGACACGATGCTCGGCGCGCTGCTGGCGACGGGAGAGGAAGCTTCGGTGGCCCTGCTCTCCCTGGCGCTCGCCGCGCGAGGGGTGTGCGCGGTGGGATTCAACGCCTCGCGCGTGCCGTTGCGCACCAATGGCGCGCTACAGGACGCCGATCCGGTCTTCGTGGATGCGGGGCAGATCCGCGCGGCGTTCCGCACACGCGATGCGGTGGTCTTTCCGGGCTTCATCGGGGTCGATATGACGGGGGTCGCATCCGTGCTGGGGCGAGGAGGCTCGGATCTGACCGCGCTATTCCTGGGTGATGCGCTGGAAGCCGCCGAGATACGTCTGATCAAGGATGTTGACGGGATCTTCCCGTCGGATCCTCGCAACGGCGACGCCCTCGAGCCGTTCCGGGAACTCACCTGGGACCACGCGCGCGACATCGGTGGCGGGGTGGTTCAGCCCAAGGCCATCGACTTCGCCGAGCGCCGGGGGTTGCGTTTCCGGGTCACCGGGTTGAATGGGGTGGGGACCAGCGTCGGGGCGCGGGTCGGGTGGCCGGTGCTCAGCTGAAAGGGCGGGCAGCCGAGAGGTTCGGGACCGACCGGCGCCGGACCCCCGCAGCCGTTCTTGGCGCCACCGGACTGGTGGGCCAGCGTTTGGTGCGGATGCTGGACGGGCACCCGCTCTTCCGGGTGGCCGAGGTCGTCGGCTCGGAGCGGCGGGCAGGCCGCGACTACGTCGAAGCGACCCCGTGGGCGATCGGCGGCGATCCCCCCGCAGGGGCGTCCGGGCTCGAACTGCTTCCGCCGGGAGCCCCCCTGCAGAGCCGCCTGGTGCTTTCCGCCCTGCCATCCGCATCCGCGAAAGAGACGGAACCGGCGCTCGCACGTGCCGGGCATGTCGTCTGCACCAATGCGTCTACGCATCGGCTGCGACCCGATACGCCGCTGATCGTCCCGGAGGTGAACGCGGCGGCGGTCGCCGGCATCGCGGCCCAGCCCTGGTCCGAATCCGGCGGGGCGCTCGTGGCGAACCCCAACTGCGTGGTCGTCGCGCTGGCCCTGGCGCTGGCGCCCATCGAGCGCGCCTTCGGGACCGAGTCGGCGACGATCGTCACGCTGCAGGCACTCTCGGGTGCAGGGCTCAGCGGACTCAACGCGGTCGAAGTCGCTGGCAACGTGGTCCCCTGGATTCGCGGCGAAGAGGAGAAGATCGGCCCCGAACTCAACAAGATCCTCAAGGCCGACATCGACGTCGCGGTGGCGGTGAACCGGGTCCCCGTCCTGGACGGCCACACCGCGCACGTCTTCTGCAAGCTCCGCCGTCGGGCGTCCCCCCTCGATGCGACCCAAGTGCTGCAGCAGTTTCGCCCCCCGGCGCCGTCAGCCACTCTGCCCACCCTTCCCGCCCGTCCCCTGGTCGTGCGCACCGAGCCCGACCGCCCTCAGCCCCGCCTCGACGCCGAGGCCGAGGGCGGAATGGCCGTCACCGTCGGCCGCATCCGCCCGGCTCCCGCGCCGCACGACCTCGCGCTGGTGGTCGTGGCACACAACGGCATTCGGGGCGCGGCCGGCGCCTGCCTCGCCAACGCGGAGTTGTGCTTTACCCATCTTGCAACGTTGTAATGTAAACACTACAAAATGTAATCCCTGCTTTACATTCGTTGGGTCCAACGCGAATCACGCGCGGGTTGTCCGCCACTTCCCGACCCTTGTGGCGAACAACGGCCGTCGCGGCAGATGTCTGCGCGCGTTACCTTCGGCGCATTCCGGATCCGCCCAAGATCCCCATGCGGCGACGAGACCCGATGCAACCCGTCCCCTTCGAGCTTTTCGGTACGGCGCACAATGCGGTGATGGTGCTGAATGTCGTCGTTGCTGCAGGTCTCGTCTGGGTGGTCCGCCACTACCACTCGGAGCGGGTCAACCGAGCGGTCTGCATCGGCTTCGCGCTCATTCTCCTGGTCAATCAGATCATGAACGGGGTCTACCGATTCGTGGTGGATGGTGGCGAGATCTTCATTCAGGAGCACCTGCCGCTACACGTTTGCGGGATGTCGGCGATTCTCTCGGTCGTGGTCCTCCTGACGCGCAACCGGCTCGCCTACGAACTGGTGTATTTCTGGGGGCTGGCGGGGGCGACGAACGCCGTCGTCACCCCGGCGCTCGACGCCGGGTGGCCCGAGTACCACTTCATCCAGTACTACATCTCCCACGGCGGGATCGTGGTCACCGCGGTCCTGATGACCTGGGGGATCGGCATACGCCCGACGTTCGGATCTCTGCTTCGGGCATTCTTCATCCTGAACGGGTTGGCGCTCGTGATGAGCGGATTCAATCTTCTGACCGGAGCCAACTACATGTACCTGAGCGAACAACCGGTCACGGATTCACCTTTCCTGTTCTTCGAGTGGCCCTGGTACATCCTCTGGCTGGAGGTGGTCGCGCTCGTCTTCTTCGCGCTGTGCTACCTGCCGGTCTATCTGGAACGACGACTGGGCAGTCGCGTGCTCAGACCGGAAGCCGCGACCGAGGGGGCCGCCAACTAGGCGCGAACGACACTTGCGGCTATTCTTCCAGCTTCCCGCCAACGCACTTCAGGAGGCTACATGATGATCGCCAGGTTCCGGATCATGCCCGTCATCTCATTGCTTGTGCTCGGAGGCGTCAACGCCTGCGGCGGAGGCGACGACGGGCCGGCCATACCGCAGGAGCCACCGCGTCCTGCCACGATCACCATCGAACCCGCGTCGGCGACCCTCACCTACATCTCCCAAACCACGAACTTCACGGCCACGGTACGGGACCAGTACGGAGCGGCGATGGCCACGACGGTCACCTGGTCGAGTTCGGACGAGGCGGTCTTCACCGTCGATGGCAGCGGCCAGATCACTGCCGCCGGGAACGGATCGGGTACCTTGGCCGCTGCCGCGAGTGGTTTGAATGCCACAGCCTCGGTGACGGTGGAGCAACGGGCCGCGGCCATCAGGTTCGTTTCCGGAGACGGACAGGAGGGGCGAAGGGGCGAGACACTGCCGGAGCCGGTCGTGGCTCGGGCCGAAGACCGGGGTGGATTCGGCGTGACCGGAGTCACGCTGACGTTCACGCCTGCCGCGAACAACGGGTCGGTCAGCGCCAGCACGGTAGAGACGGACGAAGACGGCCAGGGCATGACCGAGTGGACCCTGGGAGACAGGTTCGGTGACCAGTCCCTGACTGTTTCCGCTCCACCCGGCATCCAGAACCGCGCGAGGGCGAGGGCGACCTCGGACAATCCGTTGCCGGACCTCAACCTTGCGAGCGTGAGTGTTTCGAGGCTGGATCCGTCCCAGCATGAGACCGTCGAGGTCGAAGCCAGGATAAGCAACGAGGGTGATGCCGACATTTCCGGGTCTTTCCCCGTCCGCCTCTCGGTTGACGGGGTAGTTCTGGAGACCGTCGAAGCCGCGGCGCTGGCGGCGGGTGACACCCTTGCCGTGGAGTTCATGGCGATTGGTCCCTTCGGGGCGGGCAACCGACGCCTCCTGGTTGCCGCCGATCCCGACGAGGAAATCGACGAGTGGGATGAAGAAAACAACGACGCCCGGGAAACGCTTGCCGTCGTGAACCAGCAAGTGCTCGAACTCGGGCAGCCGGTAACCGTATCTTCGGCAACGGTCGACGAAGTGCTCCTCTTCCGGGTCGACATCACCGACGCTTCGGATGAGGCGCTGAATGTCGAGCTGTCTGGTGGGAGCGGAGACGCCGACATGTTCGTCCACTACGGCGATCGCCCGGATCATCACTACAAGTACCGGTGCACAAGCGGCAATGCCGCGTCGGATGAACTCTGCCAGATGGTACCAACCCGCCTGGGCAGCTATCATATCGCCGTTCATGCGTTCACCGAGTTCGGTCCATCGACGCTGACCGTCACGGTCGGCGGAAAGCCCCTGGAGTCGTTCGACATCGAACTGGTGTTCCTGGACGGAGGAACTGCGGCACAGGACCAGGTGATGCGCGATGCCGCCAGGCGGTGGGAGTCGATCATCGCCCGGGGTGCGGACGACTTCACCTATCAGGAAGCCGTGCCTGAAGGCAGGTGCGGGCCGGGGTCACCGGCTATCCAGGTCGGGGAAATGATCGATGACGTTCGAGTCTACATCACGATCGACTCGATTGATGGTGCGGGAGGGATTCTCGGCCGGGCAGCCCCTTGCAGTTTCCGGCGCGTCAGGTTCGCAACCTCGGACCCGATAGATCAGGAGGTTATCAGAGGGTTTATCGAGCTGGACGAGGACGACGTCAACCGCCTGGAGGCCAACGGCGCGCTCGTCAACACTGTCACCCACGAATACGCGCACGTCCTGGGCTTCGGGACGTTTTGGGACGACCGCGGCCTCCTTCGCGACCCTTCGGTCAATGGCAACGCAAACGCCGACACCCACTTCGTGGGGCCGCTAACCCTCGCAGCATTCGACGCAAGCGGAGGCAGGGGCTACAGGGGAGCCAAGGTACCGGTCCAGAGCGGAGGGGAGAGAGGTTCCTCCGATTCGCACTGGAGGGAGGATGTCCTCGGGAGTGAACTCATGACGCCCTACCTCTCCTCCGGCGTCGAGCCGCTGAGCAGGATCACGATCGAGTCGATGGCGGACCTGGGCTACGAAGTCAACCTGAGCGCGGCCGAGCCGTACCGTGTTTCCGCAGCGGGGCCAACGGCAATTGCGGCAGCGGTCGGGCCGGTGATCGATCTGAGCAACGACATCGCCAGGATCCCGATCCGGGTCTTCGACCAGAAGGGAAGACTGATAGAGATTGTGCCGCCGCTCAGGTGAGCGGACCCTACACAAGCTCGCCCCGCCCGAATCCATCGATGTAGGCTCGGCACGGGTACGTGCCGGGCGACCGCCGCCCCTACTTCACCACCAGGATCCGCCGAGTCACCGGGTACAGCCACTCGACGCCGCGCTCGGTAACCACCGCATCGTCCTCCAGCGGGATCCGCACCTTGGCGCCGCCCCACTCGGGGTTGGCGGTGTAGGCGAAGAGTTCCACCGCGATCAAGGTGCCCGGGCGCAACTCGTAGGTCTGGCGCGTCGGGTTGAAGAACGCCAGCGACGGACCGATGCCGTGCCCCCAGTTGCCGACCGAGTGCGGTCCGATCACGACATCGGTGACGTCCGGGTCGTCGGTCGGCTGGTTGAACTCGATGCGGTTGAAGCCGGCCGCCTCGATCGCGGCCCAGGTGGCGTCGAGGGCCTGCTGCGCGGTCGGCGCGGGCTTGATCGACGCCTTCATGACGTCGCGCACTTCCATGGCGCGGTCGAAGGCGCGCTGGATCCCGGGCGGCGGCTCGGTCTCGCCCTCGCGCAGCACGTAGGCCACGCGCTTCATGTCGGTGTAGAAGTCGAGGAACCCGACCCCCCAGTCGATCATGAGGAGGTCGCCTCGCTGGATGATGCGGTCGGACGAGGTGGCTTCGATGCCCGTGGGGCCGGTGATGTAGACCGATGGCATGTCGAAGGATGAGTCCAGGCCGCGCGCGAGCAGCTGGTCCCACATCCACCAGGCTACGTCTTCGAGCGCGGTGACGCCCGGGGTGATGACCTCGTTGGAGAAGGCGCGCTCGGCGATCTCGCGGCTCATCTCGCCGGCCTCGGCGAAGGCGGCGATCTCGATGGCCGTGCGGGTGGCGCGGAAGTCCGAGACGAAGCGCTCGGCCGAGACCAGGCGGTCGGCGTAGGGCGCCCCGAGGACATCGCGGAGGTGGAGGTATGAGGTGTGCGAGAGGCCGTCGGCGCCGCCGATGGATTCGGCCATGTTGACGCCGATTCGCTCGGGGTCGCGCTCGGTTACGTAGTCGCGCAGCGAGGCGGCGCTGCCGAAGTGGTCGTAGACGCCGCACTGCTCGAGCATGTAGCCGCCCACGCCTAGCGCGGCCCGTTCGGTGCGCTCGCCGCGGTCGGTGAAGACGTAGTACGCCCAGTCGCCGACGTAGCCGCGGCCGAGCGCGTCCCACAGGGGGTCGAGCAGGCCCTCGCGCATGACCACGATCCACATGTCGAGGTCGTTGTCCTGCATCGCGCCGGGCAGCACGAGGTCGAACTTCTCGGCGCGGATCTGGCACATGCGCTCCCAGCGGCGCCGGGCCTCCTGGCCGTCGAGGGGTGCGGGCCAGGATGTGGCCAGCGCGGCGGCGATGACGATCGCGATCCTCCCCCCGCTGCCGCGACCAGGGCGCCCCGCCCCCCGCGACCACCCCCCCGCGCGGCGACCGCCGCCCTGCCTCACCCCCCTCATCGTACTGCCACCCAGCCGGACCGGACGGTGCCACCCTTGTCCGATTCCGCCGTGACCCTCACCGCGCGCTCTCCGCCCGTGGTGCGCACCACCCACGTCACCGTGCGCGACCGCTCCTTCGCGGCCTCCAGGAACGGGTTCGACCCCGCGAGGTGCGGGATAACCGTGCGGGCGCGGCCCTCCACGATCTCGAGCCCGGGGTGCGTCAGCGACACGGCCGGCGCCCGCACCACCTGGCGGTCCACGACGCCGTCCGCGCGCTCACGCCCCACCGTGCCCCGGTCGGTGACGCTCGTGGGCAGATACCCCGTGTTGGTCACCGTCACCGCCACGCGGAAGGTCCCGTCGCCCACCGCCGTCACCTCCGGATCGCTCACCTCGACCAGCGGACTCTGCTCGGCCAGGTAGAGGATCCAGTGCATCTGCTGGGCCGTCTCGGCCTCGAGGAACTCGGGCGGCGGATTCTGCCCCCAGAACTTGGCGTGCCAGCCGCCGATCTCGACCGCGCCCAGCTGCGGATGGTCGTACGGCGTCCAGTCCGAGAAATGGCGGCCGCCCAGCTCCTCGTCGTTGAAGCGGTGCTGCTCGGCCTCGCTGATCTCGCCGTCGCCGTCGTAGTCGGTCACCCACTCCTCGGGCCCGGGCGAGAACTCGGGCACCCACCCGATGATCCCGTGGTCCCAGTAGCCCCAGGTGATCAGCGTCCCGTAGCGGTGCTCCGTGGGGTGCGTGGAACTGGGCACCACCGGACGGCCGGTCGAACGCGTGTACTCCTCGCCCAGGTGCAGGATCAGCGACAGGTCGATCTGAGGGAACAGCGACGGCGCCGACGCCGAAGGCAGCCGGTAGACGAAGCCGCCGGAGGTGTGTCCGGCATAGATCCCGGTGATGTTGCGGTGCGCGTTGATGAACTCGACAGCGGCGCGCGTCTCGGGCTCCGAAAGCGGGTAGTCGCCCGCGCCCGGCTGCCTGTGAACGCGCTCCCAGTTGCGCGGGAAGTTGCGGTTCATGTCGAGCCCGCCGATGCCGTCCTCGTTGATCGTCCCGTCGCCATCGTTGTCCAGGCCCTCGCGCATCGTCGAGAAGCGCAGCCCCGCCCGCTGCATCTCCGGGTCGCGCACCATGATGCGGTCGTCGTCCGGATCGGCCACCCAGATCCCGTCAGGGTCGGGGACGCGGATCTGCGTGATCCAGCCGTCGCCGTCGAGGTCCTCGGGCGGGTCCTCGTCCGCGGTGCCGTCCTCGTCGTCGTCGAAGGGGCGGGGGGTGCTTCGCAGGAACTGGTCGTCGATAAGCGCGAGGTCCGAGCCGTCGGGGTTGAACTTGGGCCGCACATGGAAGGCGCGGGTGTCGAGGAGCGCGGTGACGCGGGGGTCGTTGCCGTGGCCGTTCAGCAGGTGGCCGATCAGGTGCGTGGCCACCGCCGAGCCGGTCAGCTCGCCCGCGTGGATGCCCCCGTCGACGTAGAACGCGGGCTTCTCGGCCGCTGGGCCGGTCGCCTCGTTGGTGATGGTGATCAGCATGAGGGGCTGGCCGTGGAAGCTCTCGCCGACCTGGTGCAGCTCGGTGAGCCCGGGGTACAGGGCCGCGAACTCGCGCAGGATCTGGTTGGTCTCGGCGGCCGTGTAGAAGCGGTTCCAGTCGACGTCGCCGGAGGGCGAGACGAGGCTGGAGGACTGGGCGGCGGCAGTCGCCGGGGCGCTGGCCGCGGTGAGGACCGCAAGGGCGAAACGTAGGTGCATGATTCCTCTCAGGAGGGTGTCCAGATGATCCAGTAGTCGTCGATCGAGTCGTCGTCGTCGGCCAGCTCGTCGGGGCCGGGCGGCAGGCCGTTGAGCTGGAAGATGTACGTGAGGGCGTCGGTGACCTGCTCGCGGGTCAGGCTGCCCGGGTTGCCGTGGGGCATCCGCTCATAGATCCAGTACCAGAGCCGGAAAACCGATGCCTCCTCCCACCGCTCGAGGAAGGCGGGCTCGGTCCAGTCCGCGGGCAAGTGACACTCGGTGCAGATCTCGTCGAAGACCTGGCGTCCCCTCGCCGCCTGCGCTTCGGAGTAGATCCCGTCGGTCGTGTTTGGTTCGTCGGCCTTGGACCTCGGCCGGGACGCGTCGCCGGATTCGACGGCCGGCGCGGGTTCAGCGGCCGGCGCGGGTTCGGCGGCCAGCGCGGGTTCGGCGGCCGGCTCGGGCGCGGTCGACAGGGCAGGGGATCCGGCCTGGCATGTGGAGGTGAAGAGCGCGACCACGGCAATTGCAGCAGCCGCTCCAGCGCGCGAGTGGGCGGTCAGATCAGACCAGCGCGAAGGAAAACGACGGCAGCTGATCGGCTTCGACCTCATACGTGGTCCCAATGCGCGCCTCCACCAGGGGCGTGAGCGTTCCGGTCGAGACAAGGTAACCCCCGGTGCGATCCGGTGCGGCGCCCGCGTGCGCATTGCCGCTCCCGCCCGAAACACGACTGCCGCCAGGCTCCGCGTCCGCGGTCACGCCGTAGCCGGCGATGCGCTCGGCCAACGGTCCGTGGAGCTCCGCGAGCACATTGGCCGGGCCGTCGAGGACCGCGTCGCCCCTGCCCTCGGCCAGGCGCTCCCCACCGGCACGGAGCGAGGCGGCGATGTCGCGCAGCGCCGCGACCGCGCCGGCATCCACGGGGGTGACGCGCGGCCCCACCACCAGTCCCGCGTGCAGTCCGAAATCGGCTACCGCGTCGGCCGGGTGGAGCCTCCATCCCCGGTAGTGGCAGTCCGCCAGCTCCGCGGCGAGCGCGATCCAGGCCGGCTCGCGAGGGCGCCCTTCCGCAACGGCGGCTCCGTCGAATCCGAACACCACCTCGACCTCGATCATGAGCGCCGCCCGGCGCCCTGCGGGCACGCGCACCGGTCGGTTGGCCAGGGCTCCACCGCCACCGCCACCTGCATCGAAGACGGTTTCAGCGTACACCGGCCCCACGATGGGCTGGTCCAGTCCCCATTTCGACCAGATCCGCCGGTTGGTGAACCCGACCTTCCATCCGCGGAAACGCCAACCCCCGTCGATGCGGGTCCGGGCGGTCGCGGCGCCGATGCGGTAGCCGTCATCCAGCGTCAGTCCATCGCTGATTGACGGTGGCTCCACGAAGGTTGCCGAGGCCTGGGCGTAAAGAAAGGCCTCCGCCAGTGCGTAGAGGCGCTCAGGTGACAGGGGGTCGCGGGGTTGGCTCATCGACGCAAGCTGAGCCCCGGAGCCGCGGGGGTGCAAGTCGGTTATCTTTGGTTCCGCTCGCGTCCCCGTCCTCGTGTCGCCACGGGGCTCCGCCTCGAGATGCAGCACTCTACCCAAGGAGCAAAGAGGATCGAATGGATGCGTTCCTGGACCTGTTTTCCTTCGAAGGACGCGCGAACCGCGCCCGCTATTTCTGGCATGTGGTACTCGACGATCTGGTGGTCTTCACCACGGCGGCCACGACGGTGTTCATGGGCATGTTCAGCTCGCTGGCTGCCCTGCCGCTGGTCGGGATCGGCCTGGCGGCGGCCTGGGCGGCGCTGGCGATCACCGTGAAACGCCTTCACGATCTGGATCGTCCCGGCTGGCACGTCCTGCTCTTCATGATCCCCATCTACAACATCATTCTCGCGATTGTTCTATTTGTGGTCGAGGGTACGGACGGGGACAACCAGTACGGACCCGACCCCCTGGGCGGCGCGTACGGGGCGCGCCGCCAGGTGACCTGATCCCCGGGGCGCTTAGCTCAGCTGGTTCAGAGCGCCTGCCTTACAAGCAGGAGGTCGCTGGTTCGAATCCAGCAGCGCCCACTCTTCACCGGAACTTGCGAGGCGTGAGCAGGGTCGTACAATATGTGGCTGTTCACGTCAACTTTTGCAGGTGAGTCCTGATGTCAAGAGCAATTCCCACCGGCTTCTCCCCACTGGTCTGCATACTATTGCTGGCAGCCTGCGGTGGGGACGAAGAGTCCACCGTCGCACCCCCTCCACCGCCCCCACCGCCCCCTCCGCAGGAGCCCAACGAGCTTCCGACGGCGTCCTTCACGGTGGATGTCGATCGTGGGCAGGCTCCGCTGGAGGTGAGCTTCGACGGGTCGGCTTCCTCCGACCCCGACGGCAGCCTGGTCTCCTACGAGTGGACGTTCGGGGACGGCGGGACGGCGTCCGGCGTGCGCGTCACCCACACCTACGACGACAGCGGGGTTTTCGAGGTCGAGCTCACGGTCAGGGACGACCGGGACGGCGAGGCCTCCGACGAGGGCGAGGTGACGGTGGCGAGCCCGGCAGGCAGCGGTCCAAACATCATCCGGGGGACGGTCTGGTTCGACCGCAACATGGACGAAGCCATCGACGCGGACGAGCGCGCTCTCCAGGGCTTCACGGTCTTCCTCGACCTGGACGGCGACGGTGCATACGACAACGGCGAGCCCCTCACCTTCACGACCGCGGACGGCACGTACGAGTTCGCCGGTCTGGATGCCGGACGCAGCTACGCGGTCTCCCAGATCCTGGAGTTCGGTTGGACCAGTACCTTCGCCGGGCCGTCAGCGACGCCGTCCGGAGCCTTGCCTCCCGGCGTGGCCGCGATCGTCAACGGCGAAGACGCAGACATCGAGGACTTCCCCTTCCAGGTCGCGCTACGCACCAGCGACACGCAGTTCCAGTTCTGTGGGGGAACCTTCGTCAACAGCCGCTACGTGCTCACCGCCGCGCACTGCGTCTTCGGAGCTCCTGCAGGCGAGATCGAGGTCTACGCCGGAAGCGCCGATCTGACCACGGGTGGTGAGCAGATCAGGGTCCAGGCGGTACGGTCGCATCCGGAGTTTGGCCAGACGATCGACAATGATGTCGCCCTGTTGCGCCTCGAAGGCTCGCATCTCTACCCCCGCGTGTACCTGCAATCTCCCCGCCAGCCCGAATACTCGAACCCGGGAGACACGGCCACGGCGATCGGCTGGGGACAGGTAGGGGAAGGCACCGACGGTCTGGACACCGATATCCTCCAGCGGGCCACCTTGCCTCTGATCACCAACGACGACTGCGGCAGGATAGCGGGATTCCTGTTCGGCAGCATAACGGATCGTGTCATCTGCGCCGGCGCGGAGCGACTGGGGCGGGGCGTATGCTTCGGCGACAGCGGCGGCCCGTTGCTGGTGCCCTACGAGGACTCGTGGATGGAGGTCGGAATCTCCAGCTTTCTGGTCAACCGCGACCAGTGCGGCAACATTCCCGCCGCCTTTGCCCGGGTCTCTGAACTCTACGACTTCATCGTGGGGGTCGCCCGCATCGAGGACTCACTGTCGTACGAGGTCGATTGGAGCGAAGGGACGACGGTCCGGGTGGACTTCGGCAACTTCCACTAGCTGCCGGCTTGACCGGGCGCTGCGAGAATGTAAAGACAACACGACATGTTGTAATGTCGTCATTACATTATCGCTCCTCACGAAAGGTAGGCGCGCAGCCTCCGCACCTGCTCGTCCTCGCCCAGGACGATCACGTCGTCTCCCACACCGAGTTCGCTGGCCGCATCGGGGTTGAAGTCGACCTCGTCGTGCGCGCGCCCGTCCTTGCGGATGGCGATTACGACGAGGCCGGTCTCGTCGGGGATTCGGGCCTCGGCCAGCGTCTTCCCGGCAAGGGCGGAGTGCGCACCAACGGTCGCGTGGTCGATCCGGCGCGACACATTCTGCCTCGGCACGGCGACGTCCAGGAGCGCGGCCACGGACGGACGCACCAGAACCGAGGCCACCCAGATCGCGCCGGTCACGTTCGGGCTGACCACGTGGGTCGCCCCGGCCCTGTACATCTTGTCGATCGCGGGCTTCCCCTCCGCCCGCGCGATCACGGTGAGATCGGGGTTGAGGTGGTGGGCGGTGAGACATACGTAGAGGTTGTCCGCGTCCTCGGAGAGGCACGTGACCAGCCCCTTGGCGCGCTCGACACCGGCCTCCCTGAGGGCCCTGTCCTTCGTTGCGTCGCCAGCGAGGATCAACACCGGCGGAGTAGCCTTCTGCAGCGTCTCCGCAGCGTCCTCGTCCCGCTCGATTACGACGAATTCCTGCCCGGCCTGGTCCAGCTCCCGGACGATCTGAAGCCCCATCCTTCCCCCGCCGCACACAATGACGTGGTCCCTCATGCGCTTGAGCCGTTTCATGGTCTTCCGTGTCTGGTAGTTGTTGCCAAGGTCCATCCTGACCATGGCCGAGGCGATCAGTGCGAACCAGAGGCCCAGGCCGATCAGGCCGCCAGCCAGCACGAACGTGGTCCACAGGCGTCCCAGGCCGGTCACCGGATGCACTTCGTGAAAGCCCACGGCGGTGGTGGTGATCACCGACATGTATAGAGCGTCGCCCCAGCTCCAGCCCTCGATCCATCGGTATCCCACGGCGCCCACGAGGTCCAGCACGACGATGAACGCCAGTACGAAGAGGACCTGCGATCGTCGAAAGATCACCGGCGCCTAACCGCCCCCCTGTACGCACGCACGCCTGGGGCGGGCCACAACCGCTGCCGCTCCAAGTCTATCGCTGCCGCTCGAAGATCAGTTCGCGCACACGGGCCCCGGTCACCGTGAAGCCGCTGATCCGCCCACCGCCATCGCGCACGAAACGCACGGCGGGAAGGAACCACTGGTCGCCCGCGAACTCGTCGTCGCCCATCGGCGACAGCACGCTCGGGTCGTTGCGCCAGTGGCCGGCCACGAGACGCCCGTCCGCATCGACTTCGAGGTCGTAGGTGCTGTCAAGCTCGGGACTCCGGTAGTTGCCCTCGTACTCCTGCAGCTGCTCGGGGCTCAGCATGGGCCCTTCCGCCTCGTCCTCGGGTTCGGGGGTCTCCGGCTCCGGCCCCATGAGGTCGCCGATGAAGACCTCGGCCACCCTGCGCGCACGCCCCGCCGGATCGCAATCCGAGACGTTGCAGAACACCGCGATCGAGAGGTCCTGCTCAGGGAAGCTCACGAAGTTGGTCCGGTAGCCCACCCACGAGCCTCCGTGCCCGAAGGTCGGCAGCCCGCGGTAGTCCGTCACCGAGAGCCCGTGCGCGTAGTCGAGCGTGTCGCCGCCCGTCAGCACGCCCCGCTGCATCATCGTGCCGAGCATCTCCTCGCCCCCGACCTGTCCCGTCTCGTAGTTCTGCATCCACAGGATGAAGTCGTCGATCGAGGTGTGCAGCGACGAGGAGGCCAGCGCCGTGAGCTGGTTCGGCATCCGCTGAAAGCCCCCGTCGTCGATCGGGTTGTACGATTCCGCCCGTCCTGGCACCACCTCCAGGTAGTCGTCGGAGAAGTGCGTGCTCGTCATCCCGAGCGGCCCGAAGATCCGCGACTCGGTGTATTCGCGGAACGTCATGCCCGACTGCACCTCGATCACCCGCGCGAGCAGGTTGTAGCCGGTGTTCGAATACGCGTACTCGGAACCCGGCTCGAAGTTGATCGCCTGCTGGTGATAGAGCATCCGCAGGATCTTCTCGAACGAGATGACGTCGGTGAAGCCGATCCCGCCGAGCGCCATCGTATGCGGCCAGTCCCGGATCCCGCCCGTGTGGTGGATCAGCTGCCTGGCCGTGATCGCCGCGCCGAAGTCCGGCAGTTCCGGGACGTAGTCACGCACATCCGCATCCAGGTCCAGTTTGCCTTCGGATTCGAGGAGGAGGGCGGCGATGGCCCCGAACTGCTTGGAGATCGACGCGATATCGAAAACCGTGCCCGGCCCGATGGGAATGCCGTGGTCCAGGTGCGCGGTGCCGTATCCCGCGCGGTGCACGACCTCGCCATTCCACAGAACCCCCACCGCCGCCCCGGGACGGTCGCCCGCGAGGTCGGCGAAGATCGCGTCGACTTCCGGGTTGGTGGGCCCGCCGGAACCGCCGGTCGACGGGGCGCACGCCGGAAGGAGCAGGGGGATGAGGGCGGCCAGGGTGGCCCGCGCGATCGAGGTTCGCCGTGTCATCGCTTCGTCCCTTTCCGTCAGGATCCGCTGGGGTGGGGCGGCCCGGGCCGCCGGACTCGACGAAGTGAGGATGACGGCGCGGAAGGGCGATTGCAAGCGACGGGGTCCGGCGACCGCTAGTCCCCCTTCACCAGCCGGTAGCGAACGATGTATTCGACGTCGAGTTCGTCGCGCTCGACGCCCCATACGACATCGGCCGTGATCGTCCGAAGGCGTAGGCGCGCAGGCGTCACCGCACGTGCCAGAGGGTGGCCCTCGGCGTCGAGTACCCACCACTCGTAAACCTCTTCTCCCGCCTCCGACCTGGTGGGGTCGTAGTGTCGCAACCAGATCGTCCCGTCCCGGCCCACCACGATGCCACCGAGCGGAGGCAAATGTGAGGGGCGGTAGGTCGCTGCACGGATGTCGCCCTCGGAGTAGTTGCGCAGGCGTTCAGTAGTGGCGCGAACGGCGGAATCGACGCGTTCCGAAGACAGCGGCACCGGCGTGTAGGGAAAACTCCGAGCAAACAACGTGTCGCCCCCCAGGTCGATCCTTGTAACCCCGATCGTCGCTGGGCCACTGCCGGTCCATGCGTCTCTGTCGATGACCAGGAGGCCGCGCTCCAGCGAGGCCGTGATGGGAGCGTCACGGACGGCCTGATTCGAGAACATTCCTCCGCGCCCACCCTGATCGAGAAGGGCCAATATGTCGAGAGGCTTGTAAGGTTGCAGCCAGATCGTCCCGAGGGCGTTGCCTTCCGCATCGACGCGCATCAGCGGGTTTTCGGTCAACTCACCGGTCGCGATCTGCATCGCGCCTGCGCCGGGACGAGCCGTAAACGTCCCATCCCGCAACGGGTAACCCGGCCGCACCGCCCTCCCATTGGGGCCTTCCAGCGAAATCTCGGGGGACACGGATCCGAGGAACTCACCCCCGGTGTCGAAGTAGCTTGCCCGGTTCAGCCCGGAATCCATGACCCAGAGAGAATCCCCGAAGAATCCCATCCGGCCGGGTTGCGTGAATTCGCCCGGGCCCTCGCCCTGCCGCCCGATTGTCCCCGCCGGGGTTCCATCCGCGGTCCACCGCCGCACAACGGCATCGCGCGGGTGCAACGAATAGATGAAGCCGTCGGGACCCGGCACGACAGCACCGACCAGCCCAAAGAGATAGTCGGGGTCGTCGAGAGATCCGATTCGGACCTCGGGGCCGTCGAGCGTCCAGGGCGTACCTCCGAAGAGATTGGCGGCAGAGTCTGCGCCGCCTCCGCAGCCCACCGAGAAGACGCTCGCAAGGGTGACGGCCATCCACAGCCTGAGCGAACGGGGGAGCCTGCCGGGCGAATTCGAGGACAACGCGCGGGGAGACGACGAAGGGTGAGGGCGGAAGCTCTTCAGGCAGAGAGGTGACGTGGGAGGCATGGGGATCGGCAACCTTTCCGGTTGGGGCGGTCGCTCCCGGTGTGCGCCATTGCGCTGCCAGGGCGTTACGGTGATCATATCGCGACCCCGAACGATTTCGGAGTGAATTGAAATGCTGAATCGTGCCCTCGAAGGCGGAAACGGACCTGGCGAGCGTCTGTCCAGCCGACGCCGCTTGTGCAGAAAACCCCATCGTTCCATATACACTGCCGCAGCGCTGGTGTTGCACCTGTCGCCGGCGTCCGCAGCCGGCCAGGGGGCGCTTGAAGGCACCATCCGAAACGCTGCGACGGGTGCTCCGCTGGCTGGCGCGCAGGTCGCCATCACTGCCCTAAACCTCGGCGGGATTACCGATCCGGAGGGGTACTTTGAGGTCACCGACGTCCCCACCGGGACCCATACCGTGCAGATCAGCCTGATCGGCTATGCGACCGCGACCCGCGAGGTCACCATCGCCCCCGGCGGGCGCGTGCGCCTCGACGTGGAGTTGAGCGAGACCGCGCTGGCCCTCGAAGGACTGGTCGCCGTGGGAACCCGGTCGCGCCCCCGCACGGTCACGCAGTCGGCGGTCCCGATCGATGCGATCTCGTCGCAGGACTTCATCGAGCAGGGAGACACCGACCTCAACGACCTGCTGCGCACGGTCATCCCGTCGTTCAACGTCAACCCGCAGGCCACGGGAGACGCGGCCAGGATCATCCGGCCCGCCAGCCTGCGCGGGCTGGCCCCCGATCACACGCTGGTGCTGGTCAACGGCAAGCGCCGCCACCGCGCGGCCGTGATCACCTGGATCGGGGGCGGGTTCGCCGACGGCGCCCAGGGGCCGGACATCTCGTCGATCCCCGCGGTCGCGATCCGGCAGGTGGAAATCCTTCGCGACGGGGCGTCGGCCCAGTACGGCTCCGATGCCATCGCCGGCGTGATGAACCTCACTCTGAAAGACTCCCCCTCGGGCGGAAGCCTCGAATTCAGGACGGGCACCTATTGGGAGGGCGACGGCGAGTCGTACACGCTGGCGGGGAATATCGGGCTGCCGCTGGGCGAGCGCGGCTTCGCGAACCTGAGCGCGGAGTTCGGGGAGTCGAACGCCACGAGCCGCAGCGTGCAGCGCGACGACGCGGCGGCCGTGATCGCGGCGGGCAACACGCACGTCAAGGATCCGGCGCAGATCTGGGGGGCGCCCAGCGTCGACAACGACCTCAAGCTGTGGGGGAACTTCGGGCGCTTCGTCGGCGACGGGTTGCAGCTCTACGGCCACGCCAACTACGCGAGCGAGACGGTGACGGGCGGGTTCTTCTTCCGCAACCCGAACACGCGCGGCGGGGTCTTCAGCCTCGACGGGGGCGAAACGCTGCTTGTGGGCGACCTGCTCGACGCGCAGGACGGGGTGCTCGACGGCTCGGCGGGTTGTCCTTTGGTCAGGATCACGAACTGGGCGCCCGACCCGGTCGCGCTGGCGCGGGTGTTCGACGACCCGAACTGCTTCACCTTCCAGGAGATGTTTCCCGGAGGCTTCACCCCCCAATTCGGGGGGGATGTACTGGACGCGTCGGTCGTGGCGGGGGTTCGGGGCGACACCCAGGGCGGACTGTTGTGGGATGTCAGCGCCAGCTACGGGCGCAACGCGATCGATTTCTTCATCGACAACACGGTGAACGCGTCGCTGGGGCCCGAGTCGCCGTCGTCGTTCGATCCGGGCATCTACCAGCAGTCCGAGTTGAACCTCAACGTCGATCTCAACTACACCGTCAACGAGATGGTGAACTTCGCCGGTGGCGCCGAGTTCCGCGACGAGCACTTCGAGATCGGGATCGGAGAGGCGGACTCGTGGCGAATCGGTCCGCTTGCGGCGCAGGGCTTCAGCGCCGGCTCCAACGGCTTCCCCGGCTTCAGCGACATCGCAGCGGGGGACTGGCACCGGACCAACTTCGCGGCCTACGGCGACATGGAGGTGCGGTCCAGGGACGATCGCTGGACGGTCGGCACCGCGCTGCGGGCGGAGCGGTTCGAGGATTTCGGCACAACGGCGAACTGGAAGGTGGCGGCGCGCCATGGCCTCACGGACGCCTTCGCGGTCCGCGGCAGCGCAAGCACGGGGTTCCGGGCGCCCACGCCGGGCCAGCAGAACGCGTTCAACGTCTCGACCCAGTTCGACCGGGAGCTGGGAGACCTGGTCAACAACGGGACGATCCCGTCGACGTCGCGCGTGGCCGAGATAAAGGGGGGCAAGCAGCTCGACGCCGAGAAATCGCTCAATGCCAGCCTGGGGTTCGTCGTCGACGCAGGCGTGTTCACGGTTTCGGCGGACTACTTCCGGATCGCGCTCTCGGACAGGCTGGCGCTGAGCAGGGTATTCGCGCTCGAACCGGCCGAGGCCGAGCGGCTCATCTCGGAAGGGATCACCAGCGCGAAGAACCTCGCCAACTTCCGCTTCTTCACCAACAACTTCGACACGCGGACCCAGGGCGTCGACGTGGTGGCGTCGTTCGCACCGGCAGGGATGAGCGGCACCGACTTCAGCTTCGCCCTCAACCACACGAGTACGACGGTGACCCGTCACGACCCCGAAGTTCTCAGCGATGTCCGCATCCACCAGTTGGAGGACGCGCTGCCGGGCACCCGCTGGATGGCGTCGGGTCGCCGAACCTGGAGTGGCGTGTCTGCGCTGGCGCGGCTCAGCTACTACGCGGGCTGGTTCGACTCGCGCGACGACCGGTCCTACCCGGGCGAATACGTGGTCGACCTCGAGGCGTCGTACGCGGTCAGCGAGTCCGCGGCGATCACGATCGGCGGCCAGAACGCGCTCAACCAGTACCCGGAGGAGAATCCGAATGCGGCGGCGGTGGCGGGCAACCTGTACAGCCCGGCGACCCCATTCGGCGCCAGTGGTGGCTTCTACTATGTGAAGGCGGGGTATCGCTGGTAGGCGACCAGTGGCGACACCCCCGGGGGCGCTGACGGGGGGTCGGCGTCAGCCGCCGAGACGCGAATCAGGCTTGTCCGCTGTGGACTCATCCCCCCTGTGCCTGCGCAGAAACTCGTCCGCGCTCTCCGGCAACAGCAGATTGTCCGATATCTCGGCGATCTCTTCCGCCTCCATCCAGGCGCGCTCCAGCAGCCAGAGCTCGCCCTCCAGAGCGCGGCGTTCCTGCTCTTCATGGAGGGCCATCTCGAGAGCGAGCTTGGTGGTCTTGGGCATCTTGTTGATGTAGCCGGCCACGC
Organism: Longimicrobiales bacterium; assembly: GCA_965211645.1. Classification (GTDB taxonomy): domain Bacteria; phylum Gemmatimonadota; class Gemmatimonadetes; order Longimicrobiales; family Gaopeijiaceae; genus Bin94. Next base: position 4,213,374 of record OZ242947.1, read on the forward strand.
CCTTGTTGTCCCGGTAGGCGTCCCTACCGGCCAGATCCACCAGGAAGCGCTCGGGATGTCCGCTCGACTCGATCTTGTCGACCGCATGCTGCACCGCGTCCTTCCTGCCGCCCGAAGCGTTGATTCTGGGCAGGATGGTCCCGGCAAATCGCCGTCCTTCTTCGCCATCGAACCAGGTCGTCTTCCTTCTCTTTCTGATCTGGATTCTGAAGCCATGCTCGTCGTCGGAAGGCCGGATGCGGGTGCCAAGCAGGTCCTGGCTCTTCAGCCTGATCACTTTGCCGTCACGGGGATGCAGCTTGACCAGAGTGCGGTGTTGCGCCCACAGGTTTATCCACGTTCCGGTCTGGCTGAGTACGGCGCCACTCAGGACGCCGGTGGCGATGCCACCCGCCACGAACCCTCCGATCACGACCACGGCACCTGCCCCGTACAGGATCTGCCGCCGCCTGCGCCGCCCGAACTGGTCTCCGTAGCGCCAGGCCGCGAACTCCGGCCGCATGGGCTCGCCGATCCGAACCAGCGTGAGCCCCTCGGGGTGTCGCGCGAGGCCGATGTTGTCCGTCGAAACGCGGATGCGCGTGTCCCGAAAGATGCGCTCGCAGTCCTCGACCGCCTCCCAGCGTTCCTCGAGCGGGGTCAGGTTCCAGCGCTCGCATTTGGTGCAGACCACCCAGAGGCGCCCGCGCGCAGCGTCAAACGCGAGCCGACGGCCGACCGGGAAGGACTCGACGACCTCGTTGGCACCGAGGGGTTTCCGGCAGAACATGCAGGACTTGTACATGGCTATCGGGCCTGCCATTCCTCAGACGCGCCATCGGCTGCGGCCTGCTCCATGTCCTCCACAGTGACGGGGGGGCCATCGTGCTTCAGTATGCCGAACAGCCCCCGGATGGGTCGCACGGACAGCATGCGCACCTCGCCGCCGAGAACGATGTAGCGCACGCGGTCGCCGGCCTTCAAGCCCAACATGTCCCGAACGCGCCTGGGGAGCGTGGTCTGTCCCTTTTTCGTTACCGAAGATTCGAGCATGGCACACCTCCATTTGTCTTGCCATGCAGGACCCGCACACGACCATCCTTGTTGACCGCTGTCCCGCGCCGCAATATGCATCCGGCCGTACGCGACCGCACAGCCAGCGGCCGGAGCGACTGACCACGGGAGGGCACCATGCCGCAGGAGACCACGGCGCTGATCAACGACCCGATGGGGGTATTCGCGTTCCTCGCGGGACTGGTCGCGCTGATCTTCTGGGTCTCGGAGCTGCCACGCTGCAAGAAGCTCTTCGAGGTCGTTCCCCCGGTCATCTACGTGTATTTCCTGCCGATGCTGGCGACCACCGCCGGGATCACTCCGGCCGCCTCGCCGTTGTACGACTGGACGGTGCCGTACCTGCTGCTCTTCGCTCTCCTGATGCTGATGGTCTCGGTCGACCTGGGCAGCGTCGCCAGGCTGGGACCGGTCGCCCTGTTCATGGTGGCGGCGGGTACTCTGGGCATCGTGATCGGCGGGCCGATTTCGCTGATGCTCTTCGGCGGCATGCTTCCCGCGGACGCGTGGACGGGGTTCGCCGCGCTGTCGGGGAGCTGGATCGGGGGGACGGCCAACATGGTGGCCATCGCGGAGAGCGTAGGTACCTCGCCCGACGCGATGGGACCGGTGATCGTGGTGGACACGGTAGTCGGCTACGGATGGATGGGCGTGCTGATCGCCATGGTCGGGCTTCAGGGCCGATTCGACCGCCGGACGAAGGCGCGCACCGACGCCATCGAGCAGACCAACCGCCGGCTGGAGGAGATGAAGAGCGAAAGGCGCCCGCTCACCCTCCGCTACGCAGTCGTGATGATCGGCTTCGGTATGGCGTGCGCGGTGGCGGCCCAGCGGCTGGGACAGAGGCTGCCCGCGGTCGGCGACCCCACAGTCATCAGCGGCACGACCTGGGCGATTCTCATCGTCGTGACCGGCGGGCTGGTGCTCTCATTCACCCGGCTCAGGCAACTGGAGACGGTGGGCGCTTCGCACCTCGGGTACACGGCGCTTTACCTGCTGCTCGCCGGGATCGGGGCGCAGGCGGATCTCCGGGCGGTACTGGACGCGCCCGTCTACCTGCTGGCCGGCGCCGTCTGGATCGCGATTCACCTGGGCATCCTGCTCATCGCTGCCAGGATCGTGCGCGCGCCCTTCTTCTTCGTTGCGACCGGCAGCATGGCGAACATCGGCGGAGCGGCGTCGGCGCCGGTGGTCGCCGGGGTCTACCACCGCGCAATGGCGCCCATCGGGCTGCTGATGGCGGTCGCGGGGTACATCCTGGGCATCTACGCGGCGATCCTGTGCGCGTGGCTGCTGGGGCAGGTGGGGGGCTGATCGCCGCCAGAGAGTCGGGGGCCGCCGTTGTACCGCAACTGCATGTATTGCCAGAAGGCGCTCGGCAGCAACGAGGTAGTCGAGGAGTTTCCCGTTGGTCGCCGCCTGGCCTTCGACGCGGCGAAGGGGAGGCTATGGGTGGTGTGTCGCAGCTGCGAGCGCTGGAACCTCACTCCGCTGGAGGAGCGATGGGAGGCGGTGGAGACGTGCGAGAAACTCTTCCGTAACACGCGTGTCCGCACTTCTACCGACAACATTGGGCTTGCGCGGCATCCGGAAGGGTTGGAGCTGGTGCGGATCGGGAAGCCGCTGAGACCGGAGTTTGCGGCGTGGCGATACGGGGACCAGTTCGGGCGGCGGCGCAACCGCATGATTCTGCTCGGGAGCGTCGGCGGGCTGGTAACGGCCGGGGGCATCGTGGCCGGCGGAATGCTGATTGGCCTCGCGGGCGGCTCTTTCGCCTTCAATGTCGCCAACTTCACCTACAACATGTATCGCGCCAGCGCACGCATCCGCTTTCGCACGTCCGATGGTCAGGTCAGGTCGCTGAAGCGCGGCGAGGTCCTCATGGCCACGCGAATCGAACCCGCGGACGACGAAGTCGGATTCCGGTTGCAGACCCAAACTGGAGTCTGGGTCTCGGGCCACAGGGAATGGCTGGAAGGTGAAGATGCCCGGCGCGCCCTGGAGGCCATCATCCCCTGCTACAACGTCATGGGCGGCCGGAGGGGTACGGTCGGAGCGGCGGTGTCCGAGATCGAGGCGCTTGGACATCCCGGGCGATTCCTGCTGGATGTCGCCGGACGGCGAGGAGCCTACGAGCGCGCCGGCGTCTCCGGGTTCGTCAGGGAGATGCCGAAATCGACGAAACTTGCGCTGGAGATGGCACTGCACGAGGAACAGGAACGCCGCGCGCTGGAAGGGGAACTCTGGCGCCTGGAGAAGGCTTGGCGCGAGGCCGAGGAGATCGCGGCGATTTCGGACGACCTGCTGCTGCCGAAGGGCACGGACGAATTCGTGGCGCATCACCGTGACAGCCAGGGCTGATGCCGGCCATGTACCGGACCTGCATGTACTGCAAGAAGGCGCTCGGCAGCAACGAGGTGATCGAGGAGTTTCCCGTCGGCCGCCGTCTCGCCTTCGACGCGAAAAAGGGGCGGCTATGGGTGGTGTGTCGCCGTTGCGAGCGGTGGAACCTCACTCCGCTGGAGGAGCGATGGGAGGCCGTGGAAACGTGTGAGAAGCTCTTTCGGGGCACACGCGTCCGCGTTTCAACTGAGAACATGGGGCTGGCGAAGCACCCGGAGGGTCTGGAACTGGTGCGGATCGGCAGGCCGTTGAGGCCCGAGTTCGCGGCGTGGCGGTACGGGGACCAGTTCGGCCGAAGGAGGAGGCGTGCCGTCGTACTGGGGGCCGCGGTGACCGTTGCCGGACTCGGCGGCATGGTCTTGGGCAGCGCGTTGGTGGGATTCGGCGGTGCCGGCCTCGGGTCGCTTGTCTACCATTCGATCGAAGTCTGGAACAAGTTCCGTGCGTCGGTTTTCTTCCGCCCGCAGGACGGGCGACTGAGGTGGATGAACGGACCTCGCGTTCGCAGCGCTCGACTGGTGCCGGCGGGCGACGAATCCGGCTTCAGCGTCGAAGCGAAGGCCAGGGGTGTGATCTCCAGGGAGGAGCGGTTCGAGGGGGAGGACGGGGTGCGTGCTCTGAACGCGATCCTGCCGAGCGTCAATGCCGGGGGCGGTTCCCGCAAGAACGTACAGGACGCCGTCTCGAGGATTGCCTTTGCGGGGCAGCCCGACCGGTTTGTGAGGCGCGTTGCACAAAGGCGGCCGTCTCCATACTCACCGGCAGGCGTACAGTTGAGCACTCTGACGAAGCCCACTCGCCTGGCGCTCGAGATGGCACTCCACGAGGAACAGGAGCGTAGGGCGCTGGAAGGGGAGCTGTGGGTGCTGGAGCAAGCGTGGTGCGAGGCTGAGGAGATTGCTGCGATCTCGGACAATCTGTTGGTGCGGAAGAGTGCGGAGGCCTTCATCCGGGAGCATCGGGACGAGCGCGAGGGCGAGGGTGGACTCCCGGAGGGTGAGGGTGGACCCCCGGAAGCCGGGGGGCACGGGTGAGCACACTTAAGGTCGAATACCACGGGCCACAGCGGTCGGAAGGCACCACGGCGAAGCACCGGCTTCCGAAAGGCTCGGGCCGCGGTCGGCTGCGGCGCCTGCCACTGCGTCTGCTCCGCTGGGCCGCGCTCGCCGCTGTCCTGGCGATTGTCCCCTTCTTCCTCCTGATTCGGGGCGGCGTGTTCGCCTACCAGCAGTGGGGGCTGGGTCCGTGGCCCTCGCTGGCGGTGTCGGCCACCGCGACGGCGCTTCTCCTGGTGCTCTACGCCTGGGCACTGGGCCGCCGCCTCGGGGCGGGGAAGGGGCTCAAATGGCTCATGACCCGGGGCGCGGCGGCGCTGGCGGTTGCGTACGTCGCCTATTCGGTCGTCTACGTGGGAAGCGCCAACGTCAAGTCCGAGGAGGTGCGCGCCGAATACGCGGCGCTTCACCCGTCGCTGCGCCTGGCCGCGAGCGCGGTCATCCTTGCGGACGCGGGTGCGGTCATCACGGACGCGAGCCGCACCCCCGACTTCTACCGCCGGATAGGACTCTCACCGAACGAGTCGTCGCTGCACTTCAGACAGGATGACGGCTTCGTGCACGCGCTGGACCTGCGCACGGTCGGGCGCCCCGAGTGGCGGAACCGGGCCGTCGAGCTGACGTTCCGGGCGCTGGGCTTCAATACGCTACGTCACGTGGGGACGGCGGACCATCTGCATGTGTCGGTGAAGGCCCCGGGATAGGTCCATCAAGGCCATCAGCGACCGTCGACTCCAGGTCGCTCCAATCCTCGTCCGCAGCTTGCGTCGCCCGGAAGGTCTCCTCCCAGGACAACTTGTCGCGTGGGGCACCCCGCTCAGAAAATGACAACTGTACATTACAAAATGACAAGTACAGTTTACGCCACTGCGACATCAATGAGATCCGCGCGCCCCTCAGTTGTGCTCGTGCCCCGTCTCGTAGTGCCTTGCCAGCGCATCCCCGCCGAAATCGTTCTCGAGATCGCGCCACACCGAGTGCACGTGGTTGGCGTTGCCCTGGGTGTTGTCGTACTCGATGAGGAACGAAGCCGCGTGGACGCGGTAGTAGTGGCCCTCGCCGTACTCGGTGGAACCCGCCCAGGCGAAGTAGAGGTCGTCGGGGGAGATCTCGTTCTGGATGCGGGCCATCCACGCGTGCGCGGCGGCGGCGTCCATGTTGCCGACGTACTCCCCGATCACGCCCATGAGCACGCCGCGCTGGGCGTCGGTCAGCTGTGAGGCGGGGATTCCCTCGAAGCCGTCCAGCCGCGCCTCGCGGTCGTTGCCCGTGATGATGTCGCGGGGCGCCTCGTCGGCGATCATGGCCATCGCCAGCTGCTCGGGTGTGAGGCTCTGCACGAGGGAGCGCGCGAGGTCCTCCTCGCGGCCGAGGGGGCGCCAGCCGGCCTTCGGGCCGGATGGGACGGTCGCCGGGTTCGACCCCATGAAGGCGGGCCCGGTGATGGTCAGTTCGTTCGACGGCGAGGAGAAGTTGAGCGACAGGTGGTGTCCCTCGAAGCGCCACGCCCAGGGCCCGCCCGCGGTGGGCGTCCCGAAGATGACGACGTAGTAGTCTTCCGGATCGCGCCGCTCGGGACGGCCCTCGATGACGCCGAGGATCCGTTCCAGCTCGATGATCGCGTTGGCCTTGTGGTATCCCTGGCTGCTCAGGGTCGCCTGCAGCATGGCGTGGGCCGCGGTGCGCTGCTCCAGCGTCATGTCCTTGAGCGGGAGGCCGTTGCGGGACACGGGGGTGAAGGCCCAGTTGAAGCGTTCCTCGTCGCCGAGGTCGTAGGTGGCCCGGTCCAGGGCGTCGCCCTCCAGGAGCGACAGGAAGGACGCCGCGGCTCCCGCAACGCCGTCCTCGCTGGCCGTGGGCGCGGGGGTGGCCTTCGGCGTGGCTTCCCACGCCACCACGGCCAGCGCCGCGACGGCAAAGCCTGCCATGAACAGTCTGGTGGTCTTCGTCTGCTTCATTCTCTTCCTACCCTTCCTCTGCTTGAATCATCGCTGCGACTTCCTGCACCTCGTCGAGAACGCGAAGCAGGTTGCCGCTCCAGAGCATGCCGATCTGTTCTTCGGTGTAGCCGCGCCGGACCAGCTCCAGCGTGACGTTGAAGGTTTCCGATGCGTCGTCCCAGCCCGCCACGCCGCCGCCGCCGTCGAAGTCCGAGCTGATGCCGACGTGCTCGAGGCCGATCAGGTTGACCATGTAGTCGATCTGGTCGACGAAATCGGCCACGCTGACGTCGGGGGGAATGTCCATGTCGGCCGCCCGCTGCGCCGCCGTGGCCCGAACCTGGGACATCTGCTCGAAGTAGGCGTCGCGTTCGTCGGGAGGAAGGGCGAACATCCCGCCCCGTCCGAGTATCTCGACGCCCATTTCGGCTGCGACTTCCGCCTCGATCGCATCCATGGCCTCGCGGTGGGCCGCGTTTCTGGTGGTGTTGACGAATGAGCGCAGCGCCACCGTCTGCACCACACCGCCGTTTGCGGCCACCGCGTGCAGCTGCTCGTCGTCGAGGTTGCGGCTCACGTCGCTCAGCCCGCGGGCCGACGAGTGCGACGCCATCACGGGCGCCCGGGTCATCTCCAGCGTCTGCATGATCGACGGCTTCGACGGGTGGGAGATGTCGATCATGATCCCGAGACGGTTCATCTCCTCGATCGCCTCGCGGCCCATCTCGCTCAGGCCCCCATGAAGGAAGTCGCCGTCGTTCTCACCGGAGTGCGCGTCGGACAGCTGGTTCGGGCCGGTGTGTGCGAGCGAGATGTAGCGCGCGCCCCGCTCGTGGAACTCCTCGACGCGCGAGATGTCGGTGCCCAGCGGATACGCGTTCTCGACCCCGATCATCGCGACCAGCTTGCCGGAGGCCGCGATCCGCCGGACGTCGTCGGAGGTCAGCGCCAGCCCGATCCGGTCGGGCGCGTACTCGTTCGCCATGCGGTGGATGGCGTCGAACTTGTCGACCGCGTTCTCGTAGGCCGTCGCGTAGCCCTCGTCGTTGAGGAGGCCCTGCGAGGTGTAGACGACGAACCAGCCGACGTCGAGCCCGCCCGCCTCCATCTTGGGCAGCGTCGCCTGCGTCGGCAGGTCCATGGTGTAGTTGCGCTCGGCGGTGAAGTTCGACGTGCTGATGTCGATGTGGGTGTCGAGGGTGATGACCCGGTCGTGGATCCCGCGGGCGCGTTCGATGAGCGCCTCTTCGGACTCCTCGCCGGTGTCGGCCGGGGGGGTGCAGGCGGTGCCGGTGACGGCGAGCGCGAGTGCCAGGACCAGCGTCAGGCCGCGTGCGACGGGGCGGGGAATGGTCATGCGTGCTGCTCCGATATCCGGGGTGACGGCGGTACCACGTTCAAGATAGGGCTCCGGGCGGCGGGCGGCATCCCGGCAGGCCCGTCCGGCATCTGAGTAGGTTGTTGGACGAGACTTCTGGAAACCAGCCAGCCACCCGACCCGGACTTCGCCATGGGAATCATCGACTCCACCCGCCAGCGCCGCTTCTCGCGCGAGAAGATGCAGAAGCTCAACCTCTTCGAGACCGATCAGATGTTCTGCGACGTCTACTGCCTCGGTCCCGGGCAGGCCCAACACGTACACACGCATGCGGGCGCAACGAAGTTCTATTATGTGATCGAGGGCGAAGGCCGCTTCACGGTGGGCGACCGGAGCGAAGTGCTGGGCCCCGGCGCCGTGGCGTGGTCAGAGCCGGACGAGCCGCACGGCGTGGCGAACGAGTCCGAGGACGATCTGGTCCTGCTGGTGGCGATGGCGCCGAACCCGAACCGGTAGGGGGCCGCGCATGTCCACCATCCTTTTCGGCGTCGCCGTCCTGATCCTCCTGGCGGCGCTGGCGGGTGCAGTCTGGTCGGTGGCGGTCCCGGGCAGGCGTCTGTGGCCCCCGCCGAGCCGTGGTTCCTGGCCGCATGTGCTGAACTGGCTCGGATTCTGCGTCGTGTGCGGGATCAGCCTCCTGCTGCTTCTCATGTACTGGAACTCCTGGATCTTTCCGAGCCCGCTCCGCTTCGTACTCGGTGTGCCCCTGGCCGTGCTCGGCGGCTCGCTGGCACTCTGGGCAACGTTGGCCGCGGGCTGGAGGAACACGAGCGGGCTGAAGGACGGGTTCGTGTCCTCGGGCCCCTACCGGTTCTCGCGGAACCCGCAGTACGTGGGCCACATCGCCTTCTTCATCGGCGTGAGCGTGATCGCGAACTCGCTGCTCCTGTGGATCACGCACCTGTTGCTGGCGCTGTTGTTCGTGCTGGCGCCGCTGGCGGAGGAGCCGTGGCTGGAGGAGCAGTACGGCGACGCCTACCGCGAATATCGGAAGAGTGTGCGGCGGTTTCTGTGAGGGGCGGGCGGCTTGACACATCTTCCGTACTCCTGTTGGCCCAACCTCTACCTTAGAGTTCCCGCAGCGTCCCACCCCTGACGGACAGCCTCGCCATGGACTTCGAGTTGATTGCCATTGCCCTGGGAGACGTCGCCTGGATCGCCGTGGCTTTCGTCCTGGGCCTGCTGTCCAGGTCCGTCGGGCTGCCGCCCATGGTCGGGTTCCTGGCGACGGGCTTCGCGCTCAACCTGTACGGAATCGCAAGCGGGGAAGTGCTGCAGAAGCTGTCGGATCTCGGTATCACCCTGCTGCTGTTTACGGTCGGCCTCAAGCTCAACCTCCGTACCCTCGTCCGCCCGCATGTGTGGGCCGTCGCCGGGCTGCACATGGCGATCGTCGTCGTGGGATTCGCGGCCGCCATCCGGCTGCTGGCATTTGCGGGAGGCTCGCTGGTCGCCGGTCTCGACCTTGCCCAGTCGCTGCTGATCGCATTCGCGCTGAGCTTTTCCAGCACGGTCTTCGTCGTGAAGGTGCTGGAGGAAAAAGGGGCGACGGCTTCGCTGGCCGGACGCATCGCGGTCGGCATCCTCATCGCGCAGGACCTGGCCGCAGTTGCTTTTCTCGCGGTGTCGGCGGACTCATGGCCAGCCCCGTGGGCGCTGCTGCTTCTGCTGCTTGTTCCATTGAGGCCGTTGCTGACAGTTGTCCTCGACCGGGTGGGCCACGGCGAACTACTCGTGCTGTACTCGCTGCTGCTGGCCCTTGGCGGTGCGGAACTATTCGAGCTCGTCGGGCTGAAGGGCGATCTGGGTGCTCTCCTCCTCGGTGTTCTCGTCGCCAGGCACGACAAGGCCGAAGAGGTGGCGAGGACCATGTTCGGATTCAAGAACCTGTTCCTGCTCGGCTTCTTCCTGTCCGTCGGACTCGCTGGGCCGCTTACGATGGAGGTGTTCGTGGCCGGCGCGGCCATCACGCCCTTCTTGCTCGTCAAGTCGGCGCTGTTCTTCGGTCTGTTCACGAGATTCAGACTGCGGGCCCGGACATCGCTGCGCGCTTCCCTGACTCTGGCCAACTACAGCGAATTCGGTCTCATCGTCACGGCCCTCGGGGTTGCCAACGGCTGGCTCGACGCCCAGTGGCTGATCGTTCTCGCCATTGCCCTTTCGCTCTCCTGCGCCGTTGCGGCAGTGCTCAACGCCGCCGCCCACCCGATCTACCAACGATACCTTGGGACCTGGACACGCTTTGAACGATCCGAGCGCCTCGCCGATGAAAGGCCGCTCGACATCGGCGGCGCGAAGATCGCCATCCTCGGCATGGGCCGCATCGGCACCGCGGCCTACGACCATATGCACCGGCTTTACGGTGGGGCCGTCGTTGGCGTGGACTCCGATCCCCACCAGGTGCGGCACCACCTGTCGGAGGGTCGCAGGGTGCTTCTGGGTGATCCGCGAGATGGGGACTTCTGGGATCGCGTCGACAGCACTCAGGAACTCGATGTCGTCATGCTGGCTCTGCCCAATCACGCCGCCAAGCTCGCCGTTCTGGATCGCATCGGCGCCTGCGCTTTCGCGGGCCGGATCGCCGCCGCCGTCAGGTTTCCGGATGAGATCGAAGCCATGAGAGAGGCCGGGGTGTCGATACTGTTCAATCTCTCAGGCGAAGCCGGGAAGGGATTCGCCAGGCACGTGGCCGAGCAGATGTAGGCGATACCAGGACTGCTGATATGGGTCCATTTCCGACCGGCTCCGCTTCCTTTTCGGCGTGCCTCTGGTGGTGTTTTGGTGGCCTCTTGGCAGTGACCCCTCTTCAAGGCGTTTGCCGAGCTGCCCTCCGAACGCAGAGCGCGTCTGTCAGACATTCCATTTGCTCCCGACACAGAGCGCGTGTGGTCTTGCGGAGCCTGTACGCAGGACATACTGTAGTTGGTATAGACCAGTCTTGACTGGGGCCTCTCCGGCCCTGTTGCTGGGGTCCCCGCGCTAAGCGGGGGCCCCATTTTATTTCGGCCTCTCTTACTATTTCATCGGGGGTGGGATGGATCGATACGCGATCTTCGTTGACGCTGGTTATCTTTTCGCAGCCGCCGGGAGCCTGTGTTTCGGCACGAGCGCGCGCCGTGACCTGAATCTCGATGCCGAGAAGGCAACCCGTTTTCTGAGGGAACGCTGCGGCAACCACTGCGACCAAGCGCATTTGAGGACGTACTGGTACGACGGGGCTCCTGATGCCGTGCCGACCAGCGATCAGCTCCAAATCGGTGGCCAGCAAGGCGTCAAGCTTCGTCTGGGCCGTCTGTCAAAGCACGGCCAGAAGGGAGTTGACTCGCGCATCGTTCGGGATCTGATCGTTCTCTCGCGGAACCGGGCGGTGAGCACGGTCTACCTCATGAGCGGAGACGAGGATGTACGAGAGGGGGTTGTCGAGGCGCAGGAGTTTGGCGTTGCAGTGATTCTGCTCGGGATCGAACCGCGATCGGGCCAATTCAACCAGGCAGCGACGCTCGTTCGGGAAGCCGATGACATCATCACGTTGTCGCGCTCGGATTGCACCCGATTCCTGTCGCATACCGACGAGAATATCGGACGACCCCACCGGACTCGTGCCGTCGCCGTCGATGAGAATGCGAGCCCCTCCGAGTTTGGCGAGGCTTATGGTCGAGCTACGCGAGGTGACCTCGACCCGGAGGCAGTCTCCAGAATCCTCGCAGGTCGGCCCCGGATTCCGCAGTCGATCGACATCTGGTTGGTGAAGAACGCCGCGGCCCGCTTCGAGGACCCGCTCTCCGAAGACGCCAAGCATGAGGTCCGTGCGGGGTTCTGGAGAGGGATTGAGACTGCGACAACCGGGGACCCGCAGTAACGGCGACCGGGCGCCAGACATCGGGATGTCCGCAGGCCAGCCGACGCAGGCAACCGGTCGCACCATAAACGGGAGGCAGTCGGCAGGTCAGACCCTGAAGTTGGCCGCTACCGGGACGATGTGGCCATTCAATGCAAACGAGGTAGCGCACGGACCGGTATCGAATCTGTCGTAGGGTGCTACCCGCCGCGATTCGCCGTTGTGAGCGGAGCTGAAGGACCTCTTGGCAGTAGATGCACCGATCGGGGGGCTGGTTCTCTCCCGGCTCTTTCGCTCATCCACCGAATCGCTGCACCCGCCAGCTTCGAGTTCGGAAGCAGGTGCGGCGGCTTCGGTGAAGGAGGGCGGTTCTCTTATCCAGCCCCGGTGGCAGGTTTCATCCGCCGACAGCCAGTCGATACGCTCGAGCATATCATTCGGTGCCACCTAGTTCAGTTTTTCATTTACAGAGATCATATGATAGGATAATGCTGCACTTCTGGCATCCAGGGCGCTGACAACACTAGCTACGGAGAAATCAAATGAGTGTCCACGAATCAGAAGGACTTACGCGCCACGAAGCCGAATGTCGTCGGTTGGGCGTCCTTACTCCGGCTGAAATCCGGGCACTGCGTAAGGACTACGACATGTCCCGTGCCGAGTTTGCGCGAGTCACCGGCTTCGGGGAAGCCACCCTGGCCCGCTGGGAGCGTGGCGAAGTGATCCAGAATACCTCCAACGACAGCTTCCTGAGAATGCTGATGGAAAGGGACGCCATGAAGCAGTTGTCTCGCATGACCCGATACGAGGTTGAACTGGGCCGCGAGTTCAGCATGATCTTTCACCGTCTCTACAACAACTGGGTCTCGGCGGTCGTGAGGTACAAGGAACTCCGTGAATTGTACCGCACCGCGGAGCAGGTGGCTTTGTTGGACTCGATTGGTGGCGGCTTGTTCTGGGATGTTCGGCAGACGTTCTGGGGCGACTTGATGCTGCGCCTGACGAGATTGACGGATCCTCCGAAGAGCGCCGGGAAGGACAACCTGACTGTTCAAAGGCTGCCGGGCCTGTGTAAGGGCCCAGACCTGCGACACGAAATCGAGGGTCTTGTCCGCGAAGCGGTTGCAGCAGCGGCGTTTGCTCGCGATTGGCGAAACCGGGCAATCGGTCATTCGGACTTGGCTCGCGCGATTGATCCGAGGCCGGAGCCGCTGGCGGAGGCCACGCTTCCGAAGGTGAAGGCAGCGCTTGATGCGGTCTACACGGTATTGGACACAATCAGCATGCGACTACGTGACACTGGCATCTTGCACGACGAGGTGCCCAAACCTCGTGCCCGCGCGTTCATTGCCTGCGCCAGCCAGCTGATCGGAGCGGTGCAGTTCGTGGACTCGATCATAGACCCGAGTGGTCAAAAGCCGGTCACGGACCGAGCAGCAGCGGAGACCTTCCTGCGGCAACTCAACTGCCGACCCACTACGCAGAACATCAGGCAGGTCTTCAAGCTGCGGCAGGTCGCTCGCCGCTTTCCAATGACGCCGTGACGGGAGCCTGGATGCCATCCGGCCGACGGCGCGGCCCGCGCTGGTCACGGAGGAGGTTCGTGCGTTCAGGTGAAATCGGGCTGCTCCAGCGGAAGCTCGCTGAGGCGGCACACCGGTTCAGGCAATACCGAGTTGCGTGGCCAAGGTGGATGCCCCTAATCCCACCCCACCTGCCCCGCGCCCCCCACCGCCTCCACCCGAATCGTCAGGATGTCGATGTCATGATACTGCTGGTGGCGTATCGACGAGGCATAGTGCCGCAGCAGCCGCAACGGGGTCTCGGTCTCGACGGGTACGCTGGCCGTCGCCTCGCTGAGCATGGCCAACTGGTCTTCCAGGTTCGTCGCATCCGTGGTCGCAATGAACTCGAGATCGGCGGCCTTCCCGTCCGCGCGCGCGATCAGCAGCAGGCGCCGCTCCCGGTCCGCCGTCTCTTCCCCCTCACCGCTCGTCAGGATCTGCATCGTCTCCTCGCCCACCGCACGGAGCCGCATTTCCATCTCCCCACCCCAGCGCTTGCGGGCCGCGAACCGGGTCAGGAAGGCGTCGACCTCCGGCCAGGTGTCGGCGGTCAGGCGCGTCCGGAGGCGTGATCGGCCCCCGCCTCCGATCTCCCCGAACACGGTCAGCAGGATCACGGTGAGGCCGCCGACGGTCATGCCGTTGCCGAGCAGCTCGCCCCACGCGCCCTGCAGGTACTCCGGGTAGATCCAGTCGAACTGAAACGCGATGCCGAGCCAGAAGGCGACTCCGACCACGAGGCCCTTGCGATAGTCCAGTCCTTCCGAGAGCAGGATCTTCATCCCGAAGACGAAGATCAGGGCGACGAGGATGATGTAGTACGCCGCCACCACCGGCCCCGGTATCGCCACGATCAGCGTGACGAACTTGGGCAGGAAGGCGAGGACGACGAAGACCGCGCCCACGCAGATCCCGATGCGGCGTGCGGCGACCCCGGTCAGTTCCGCGACCGCGATGCTCATGCCGTAGGTCGTGTTCGGGACGGTGCCGGCCAGGCCGGAGAGAAGATTGCCCACGCCGTCGGCACCGATCGCCCCCTGGATCGAGCGGAAGTCGACCGCACGGGGCTTGCGCCACGAGACCCGCTGGATCGCGATGGCGTCTCCCAAGGTGTCCATCGCGCCCACGAGCGTGACCATGATGAACGAGGGCAGAAGGGCCCAGAACTCGGGCCGGAAACTGAGGTCGACTCCGGGATATGCCAGATCCGGCAGGCCGATCCACGCGGCTTCGGCGACGGTGGTCATGTCGTAGATCCCGAACCCCAGACCGGCGACGAGGCACCCGGAGACGATACCGATGGCGGGCGCCCACAAACGCAGCACACCCGAGAATCGAAGCGGGATGAGGAGGGTGACGAGCAGGGTTACACCAGCCGTAACCGCCCCTGCCGCCGGGGAGGCATCTGCGGGCACCTCGGCCAGCTTCCGCAGGATGAGCGGCGTGAGGGTGATCGGGATGAGAATCAGCACGGTTCCTGCGACCGTCGGCGTGAAGATCTTGCGCAGGAGCGCCATGCGGGCCGCAAGGACGAACTGGATCAGCGCCGCGGCAATGATCAGGGTGGCCAGCATGCCCGGCCCGCCGCGCTCGATGGCGGTTACGCTCACGGCCAGAAACGCGCTCGTGCTTCCCATGACGAGGATGTAGCCCGCCCCGATGCGCCCGACCTTGCGGGCCTGGATCGCCGTGGTGAGGCCGCTGATAACCAGAGCCGCGAACACCGCCCACGAGAGGTACTCGTCGCTGCCGCCGGCCAGGGTGATCATGATCATCGGGGTCAGCACGATGCTCGCGATGCAGAGCATGGCGTACTGCACTCCCAGCCCGACGGTTATGGGCAGCGGG
This sequence comes from Longimicrobiales bacterium, assembly GCA_965211645.1. Classification (GTDB taxonomy): domain Bacteria; phylum Gemmatimonadota; class Gemmatimonadetes; order Longimicrobiales; family Gaopeijiaceae; genus Bin94. The sequence continues at coordinate 4,228,451 of OZ242947.1, forward strand.
GGCCGGTCGTCGGGCTCGTAGCGGACATCCTGGCGGGCGGCGGCGGGGTTGGGGGCGCTCATCCGCTCCGCCCTGCGACCGCCGCCGTCGGACGCCACAGTTCGGGGTGGGCCTGGAGCTGTACGAGAGCCCGGCGCAGCACTTCAAGCGCCAGATCGATCGTGTCGAGGTGCGTGCGAAATGCGAGCGCGGCCATCCGCAGCATGAACTTGCCGTCGACCGTCGTGGAGGACATGAAGACTCGCCCATCCCGGTGCGTTTCCTCGACGAGCGCCTGGTTGAAGGCGTTTGCGCTGCCGGAGTCGGGCACCCACCGGAAGGTCACCACGGTGAGATCGGGATCCGGCCCCACCTCGAACCCGAGCTTGCCGATTTCGCGGTGGAAATACTTCGTCAGCTCCAGCTTCTCGCGCAGGCACGCCCGGAACGGCTCCTCGCCGTACAGCAGGAGCGGAATCCAGACCCGAAGGGCACGAAAGTGCTTGGTCAGCTCCGGCGAGACGGCGGCTGGCGAGCGGCCACCCCCTTCGGACTCGACGGTGTCCTGCAGATAGCTGGCGTAGTAGGCGTGTGCGTCCTGAAGGGCGTCGCGGTTGCGGACGAGCACCGCGCCCGTGCCATAGGGCAGGAACATCCCCTTGTGCGGGTCCAGGACCACCGAGTCCGAGCGTTCCATTCCGGCGAGCGCGGGCCTGAACTCCTCGAGCAGTGCGAAGAAGCCGCCATACGCGGCGTCAACGTGGAACCACAGGCCCTCGCGCTCGGCGATGTCGGCCATCCGGTCCAGCGGGTCGATCGCGCCGGTGTCCGCGGTGCCTGCCGAGCCGAGTACGAGCCATGGGCGGAGTCCCCGGGCGCGATCCGCGGCAACCAGTTCGGCGAGCGACCGGGGGCAGAGACGGAAGCCGTCGTCCACGGCGACGTCGCGGCGCACGGTCTCGCCCATGCCGGCCACGCGGATCGCCTTGTGCACGCACTGATGGATGTGGGGCGTGGCGTACACGACGGCCCGCTCGAAGTCGCGGGCGCGCAGGCCCGCCGCTTCCCGGGCCGCGACGATCGCGGTCAGGCTCGCGATGGATCCGCCAGAGGCGAGGTTCCCGTCGGCGGTCGCGGGGTATCCGACGAGGTTGGCCATCCAGTCGAGGATCAGGTCCTCCATCTCGACCGATCCCGGTCCCACGAAGCGGACGCCGGCGTACTCGTTGGTCACCGCGGCGAGGTAGTCGCCGAGCGATGATGCGTAGATCCCGCCGCCGGGAATGTAGGCCAGGTGGCCAGGGTGGGAGGGGACGAGGCCGGCCCGGACCACCGACTCGTCGATCCGCGCGATGAGCTGTTCGATGGGCAGGGAACCATCTCCGAGGGGCAGCTTCCGCAGTTCGGCGACGGCAGACTTGTCGTGGTGGTAGGCGGGCGCTTCCGTGAGTTCGTTCAGGAACCGCTGGACGTAGCCGTGCGTCTCCCGCATGAGCCGTTCGCGGCCGGCCGCATCGGGGTCGAGCACCCGCGCGGCCTCTTCGAGTTCGAGGATCCGGGCCCGCTCGCGGTCGGTGGTAGAGTGCACTGGGGGTGCTGGCGGTGCCGGCTGTGCCGCGCGTGGGGTCACCACGGATCGTCCGGAAGCACCACGCGCGGCCCCTCGCCGCGCTCCTCCATCGCGTCCATGTGGAGGAAGTACTTCCCGACCCCCGCCGCGCCCTGCATGTGCCCGGTCTGCGCGATCAGCAGTGCGGGCTGGACGCGGTGCTCGGCCTGGGTCCACTTGCGGCCGTCGCCGGCGGACGTGTCCACGGTCGAGGCACGGCCAAGCAGGTCGGCGTTGAGGCGGTCGACGAAGGCCTTGTACTCGGAGTTGCCGGTGGTGCGGTACAGCGTCAGGAAGTGCTCGGCCGCGCCCGTGGTGCCGCAGCACTGGCTGATGTTCTCCCAGAACCCGGGCGTGCGCCGCTCGGGGATCCCGGTGGCCATGACGCCCGAGGCGCCGCGGGCCACCCAGTCGTGCCACCCGTCGTCGCCGGTGATCTCGGCGAGCTGGTGGAAGAGCCGGTTGGTGCCGACGGGGCCGTGGCACCAGGAGAGGTAGTAGAGGTCTTCGCCGCCGGGCCGGGAGTGGAAGAGGCGGTAGCGGGTGGCGGGACTGCGTGGGGCGGAGCCGGGTGCGGTTGCGGAGGCCGTGGGAGCGGTCGCCACACCGTCGTCCAGCGTGGCCTGCGAGGTGAGGTAGCGGGCTGCGGCCAGTGCCGCGTCCAGGAAGTCGCGCTCTCCGGTGGCGCGGTGCAGGGTGGCGAGGAAGTAGGCGATCCCGGCGGTCCCGTGTGAGAAGTTGGGCATCTCGCGCGCGTAGCCGGGCCACATGTCCCAGCGCAGGCCGTTGTCGGTCTCGATGGCGCGTTCGAGAAGCCTCCTTCCCGCCCCCTCGGCCGCCTCGAGCGCGCCCCGGTGGCCGAGCGTGCGGTCCAGTTGGAGGAGCGCGAGGCCGGTGCCGGCGGTGCCGCTGATGATGTCGTTGGATTCGACCGCGTCGTCTCCGGAGCCCTGGGGCCAGGCAATGCCCGCGCCGGCTGTGCGGGCGCGGTCGACGAGGAGCTGGGTGGCGAGGCCGGCGTGGGACCGGTGCATGTCGAGATCGGTCGCACGCCAGGTCTCGGTCAGGACGAAGGCGATGCCGGCGAGGCCGGTGTAGAGGCCGGCGCCGGGGACGTCCGAGAGGGTGGCCGCGAGGTGCGCGGCGCCTTCGACCGCGGCGTCCAGGTACTGCTGATCGCCGGTGGCGTATTGGAGCTCGAGGGCGAAGGGAAGGACGCCGGGGCCGTGTGTATACAGTGTGTATCCGGTGGATTCCGGGTCGGTCGGGTCCGAGGGCCAGGTGGCGCCGCGGCCGGTGCTGATGCGGGACGCGTCGACCCAGTTCCAGGCCTCGATCGCCATCTGGAGGAAGGGGCGATCGGCGCGGGGGTGCCGGCTGGCGCCGCGGTCCTGCACGGCCAGGTCGGCGCCCGCCTGACCGTCGCCGTGGACCAGCGCATGCAGGAGTCGCGGCGAGATGGCGAACGCCGCCGCCGCCCCGGCCGTCCCGGCCAGGAAGGACCGGCGCGTCCGGTGTGTATCGTGTGTATAACACAGTCTGCACATGTCAGTTGCCCTCCGCGCCGGGCGTTTCGCCGCCGCCCACGCCGACACCCGGCAGCTCGCCCGGCTCGTCGTCCCACCACCACATCGGCCCGACCTCGCGGTCGCCGGGGTACTGCTCGGCAAGCGTTTCGGCGTCGAAGAGGCGGCCGTTCATCATCACCATCGCGATGCGGTTGGTGTTGCGGATGTCGTCGAGCGGGTTGGCGTCGAGAATCACCAGATCGGCCAGCTTCCCGGCCTCGATCGTGCCGAGATCCTCGTCGAGACCGATCGCTTCGGCGCCCAGGATCGTGGCCATTCGCAGCGCGTCGAGTTCGCCGATGCCGCCCGCGGCCATCGCCCACAGCTCCCAGTGGTACCCCAGCCCCTGCAGTTGCCCGTGACTGCCGACGCCCGCGCGGCCCCCCGCTTCCACCAGGTCCTTTACGAAGACCGCGTGGTCGGCGAAGACGTGCTCCTCGTCGCGGAACCACTGGGCGCGGCGGCGGGTCCCGGAGTCGATCACTGAGTGGGGGACGAAGCGGCGGAGCTTGGCGTCGTCGTGCGGGTTCTCGCGGCTGAAGAAGTAGTTCTCGGCCCAAGGCCCGCCGTAGGAGACGAGCAGGGTGGGGCTGTAGGCGCGCTTCGTGGCCACGAACAGCTGGACGTAGTCGTCGTAGACGGGATAGATCGGGATCGAGTGCTCCAGCCCCGGGTACCCGTCGATGGTCTCGTTCAGGTTCTGGCGGAGGTTGAGCGAGCCCTCGGTGGTCGGCATGAGCCCCAGTTCGCGCGCCGCCATGATGATCCACTGGCGCTGCTGGCGATTGCCCGCCACGTACATCTTGATCGTCTTCGTGTCGAAGTAGTTCGCGTACCTGGACATCATGTCGCGCGCCTCTTCCGCGGAGTCGATCATGTGCTGCCAGAAGACGCCGGGGCCGGTCGAGTAGACGCGCGGGCCGACCAGGTCGCCGGTGCGGACGAGGTCGGCGTAGCTGAGCACGTCGGTGGTGCCGGTCTGGGGGTCGCGCGTGGTGGTGACGCCGTAGGCGAGGTTGGCGAGGTAGGGCCAGACGTCGGCGCGGTGCAGGTCGCGCGCGGGGCGCATGTGGGCGTGGGTGTCGACGAAGCCGGGCACGATGGTCTTGCCGGAGACGTCGACGACATGGGCGTCGGAGGGGACGTCGAGGGAGCCGGAGGGCCCCACCGCCGCGATGCGGTTGTCGCGCACCAGGATGTCGCCCCGCTCGATCGTCCCCGCGCCGGCGACGGTCACCACGCGCGCGCCGGTCAGCAGAGCGGTTCCGCGGGGAATATCACGCTCGGCCTGAATGTCGATCCACACCTCGCCGGGGGTGTAGCCATCGTCGTCCTCGTCGGGGTCTTCGCCCTCTTCTCCCTCTTCTTCTTCTGCGGCCTCGGCGGCCTCCTCGGCTTCGCGCGCCTCCTCCTCAGCCTCGCGGGCCTCCTCGAACGCCTCGGCCGCGTCGAGATCGTAGGTGAAGAACGCGCGGCCCAGCGACCAGTGCACGGCGCGGCCGCTCGCGGCCCAGACCGGGAACTCGCCGCCGATGTCGGTGAGGCGGCGGGCGGGCATGGAGGCGCTGCCCGGATTGCCGACGTTGATGAGCGGGGCCTCGCCGCCCACCATCGGCACGGTGGCGGTGTAGACCTGCCGCTCGATGAGCGCCATGACCTGGTCGCCCCGGGGCGCCATGCGCAGCGCGGAGGGCGTGAGCGCGTTCTGGGATCCCGGGGGGGTGCCTCCGCGGATGCGCACGTGTTCGCGCTCGTCGGTGCCGTCCCAGCGGATCGAAACCAGGATGTCGGGGCTCCTGTGCAGGTAGATGCGGTCGGGCGAGGGGCCGTCTGCCGTGCCGGCCGCGCCGCCGCCCGCGAAGTGCGGACCCTGCCGGGTGTCAACCGGGGCGATCAGCGTGGCCGCGCCCGGGCCGTCGCCGTCGGCCACCCAGACGATCTCGCCGGGCTGGGGCGCGCCGGAACCGAACCCGCCCGCCGACTCCTGGAAGTCGCGTGCGTAGCTGCGGAGGGCCACGATGCGGTCGCCCGCGGGGGACCAGGCCGGGGTGATGTAGACCGCGCCGCGCTCGGTCAGCCGAACCGGCGAATCGCCGCCGTCCGCGCGGACCTTGTGGAGGTGCCCCGCCTCGCCGTCCCAGGTGGCGTAGGCGATCCAGTCGCCGGCGGGTGACCAGGCGGGGTAGTGCTCGGAGTGGTCGTCGGCGGTGAGGCGGCGGGGCTCGGTGCCGTCGGCGCCCGCGACCCAGAGGCGGTCGAGCGCGGTGAATGCGATCCGCGAGCCGTCGGGGGAGGGCACGGCGTCGCGGATCTGGCGCACGGTGAAGGTGGGGGTGTCCTCGATGGGGTAGTCGAACTCGACGAGCGGCCCGAGTTCGATCTCGTTCCGGACGCGGAAGGGGATCTCCTCGGCGCCGCCGTCCACTACGTCCAGCTTCCAGATCCTGCCGCCGTAGCTGGCGACGAGGTGGCGCGAGTCGGCGGTAAACGACATGCCGGGCAGCACGTCGAGGGTGCCGCGCGACTCCTGGTCGTCGTGCTGGACCGGGAACGCCAGCCAGCGCTCGGCGCCGGACTCGAGGTCGCGGATGATCAGCCCCGTGCGGGCGTCGTGGCGGGTGCCGTAGACGAGCCAGCGGCCGTCGGGTGAGGGGGTGGGGCGGATGCCGGAGCCGTACCGCGAGGTGCGCGTGTAGGTCTCGCCGGTCTCGCGGTCGTAGACGGCGAGCTGGTACTGCGGGAACTGCGCGTTGTAGGTCCAGTCGCCGGTGCGGCGCGCGTGCCAGATGTAGCGGCCGGTCGGATCGAAGGCCGCCCCGAGGGTCTTCAGGTTCTCCGGCTCGTCGATCAGCTGGACGCCGGAGCCGCCTTCGACGTGGTGGAGCCAGAGCTTCGGGAGGCCGCCGCCGCGAAAGCCGCCCTTGGAAGAGACGACGTACTCCCCGTCGGGCGCCCAGTCGGGCGATTCGGTGCGATTGGCCCCGCCGCTCGTGACCTGCGTGGTGTCGGACCCGTCCAGCGACATGATCCAAACGTTCTGCCCCCCGCTCCGGTCGGAGGTGAAGACGACGCGCGTGCCGTCGGGCGAGAACCGCGGCTGCGCGTCGAAGGCCATCCCGGACGTCAGCTGGGTCGCGTTGCCCCCGGTGATCGGCACCGTGAAGAGGTCGCCGAGGTGGTCGAAGACGATCGTCTGCCCGTCGGGGCTCACGTCCAGCGAAATCCACGACCCGACGGTCATGTCGATCGCGAGCGTGCGGTCGGGTTGGAGGGGGAGGTCGGCGTCCCCGTCGCTGCCGGAGTCCTGGGCGAGGATGCCGGCCGGGGTGAGGAGTGCGGCGGCGAGGAGAAGGGTCCGCATGGTCGTGCTGCCTTCCTTGATCGTCACGTGGCTTCCATGGACTCGCGGGAGTCGCGCATCGGGCGGTAATATGCGGTCGCGAGTCGCCGCGCGGCTACCGTGCGGCTGCACGGGCAGGCGGGCGCGGCAGGGGCAGCGGCATCGACTCACGCGACCTCTTTCACCAGGCGGCATCGCGATGACGGACATCGGGCTCTACCGGCTCTACGACGCGCTCTTCGTCGTCTTCCACACCGCGCTCATCGTCTTCAACGTGCTCGGCTGGGCCTGGCGCAGAACCCGGCGCCTCCACCTGATCACGATCAGCGCGACGCTGCTCTCGTGGTTCGGCCTCGGCGTCGCCTACGGATGGGGATACTGCCCGCTGACCGACTGGCACTGGCAGATCAAGCGGGCTCTGGGGGAAACCGCGCTGCCCGCGTCGTGGATCAAGTACTACCTCGACCGCATTACCGGGATCGACTGGAGCGCGGGAGTCGTCGACGCATTGGTGGTGTGCTCAGCGCTTGGGGCGCTGGTGGCGTCGATGTGGCTGAACCTGACGGATCGATCGCACCGCCGCGCCCGCCGATGAAGGGCCCCGGGGTCGGCATCCGATGTCCGGTTGACCATCGGTGCCCCGGTCGATGCCGTCTGGCGGTGTTCCTGCCCTCCTGGCCAGATTATCCGCGCTCGAATCACCGTCGCGACGAACGCAAAGGCACCTTAATGAATACGTACCGGCCCGCCTCCCTCTTCACCGCAGTCCTCACCGTTGTCACCCTGACCGGTTCGACCGCCAATGCCCCGCGAGCGGGCGCCCAGGAATCCGGTCCGTTGTCGGGCCCGGAGCGCTGGGAGAGCAGCCACTCGATCGTGGTCGGCGGCGAGACGGTCGAGTACGACGCGGTCGTGTCGGGCACGACGCTGACCAACGACGGCGGCGACCCCGCCGCCGAGCTCTGGTACACGGCGTACTTCCGCACCAACGGCGCACCCGCCCGGCAGCGGCCGATCGTCTTCTCCTACAACGGCGGCCCCGGATCGGCCTCCTTCTGGCTGCACATGGGGATCATGGGGCCGCGGCGGGTGGTCACCCCCGATGTGGGCCCCCAGGGCGCGCCCCCGTACCCGCTCGAGGACAACGCCTACACGATCCTCGACATCGCCGACATCGTCATGGTGGATCCGATCGGCACGGGGTTCAGCCACACGCTCGGCGACACGCCCGGCTCCGACTACTGGGGGATCGACGAGGACGCGCGGTCGCTCACCCAGTTCATCCGGCGGTTCCTGAGCGAGCACGACCGCTGGAACTCGCCGCGCTACCTGCTGGGCGAGAGCTATGGGACGACCCGGTCGGCGGTGCTGGCCCGCCACCTGCAGGGCGCCAACGTCGACCTCAACGGGATCGTGCTGGTCTCGTCCGTGCTGCAGTTCAACACCATCCAGTTCGCGCCGGGGGACGATCTGCCGTACATCGTGAATCTTCCGTCCTACGCGATCACGGCACGGTATCTGGACGCGCTCCCGGGGGAGAGCCCGCCCGATCTGGAAGCCTTCATGGCCGAGGTGGAGGAGTGGTCGCTCACCGAGTACGCGACCGCGCTGCTGGCTGGCGGCACGCTGGATGCCGACACGCGCACCGCCGTCATCGACCGGATGCACCGCTACACCGGGCTAAGCCCCGACTACATCGACAAGTCGGATCTGCGCGTCACCGCTCCCGCCTTCGAGGCCGAGCTGCTCCGCGACGAGGGGCGCATCGTGGGACGGCTGGACGCGCGCTTCACCGGTCCGGCCGGGGACCTCCTCGGCGGGCGGCCCTCGCACGACCCGCAGTCCACCGCGATCAGCTCGGCCTATACCTCCGCATTCAACGCCTACCTGCGCTCGGAGCTGGGATACGACGGCGAGCGCGAGTACGTGCCCAGCGGCGGCACCCGGAACTGGAACTGGGGCCGGCTCGGCGGCGGCGGCTCGTTCGTGCGCGGCGGCGGAACGCCCAACGTGGCGCCCGACCTCGCCACCGCCATGAAGCGCAACCCGAAGCTGGAGGTCCTCCTGATCAACGGGATCTACGACCTGGCCACGCCGTACTTCGCGGCGGTCTGGACGATGGACCGCATGGGGCTGCCGTCGGATCTGCGCGACAACATCGAACGCGCGGACTTCGCCGCCGGCCACATGATGTACGTGGACCAGTCGCTGCTGCCTCAGTGGAAGGAGACGCTCGACGGCTTCATCCTCCGGACGTCCGGCGCCACCGCCCCGGTCTCCGAATAGGCCGGACCGGACCCCGGCGGCGCACCGGCGCCCGGCGCCACGCACCCCATGCCACCGACCGCCCTCGCCCTCGTGCTCGGAGCGGGACTCCTGCACGCGTCGTGGAACCTGATTCTGAAGCGCACCACCGAGCGCCTCCTCGTCGTGGCATGGGGGCTGCTCGCCGGGGCGGCGGCCTTCGCCCCGGCCCTCATCCAGGCGTGGCCTCCGCCACCGGCCGTGTGGCCCTTCGCGTGCGGCAGCGCACTTGTGCTGCTGGGGTACTATTCGTGCCTGGCGCGCGCCTACGACCGGGGGGACTTCTCGCTCGTCTACCCCGTGGCCCGCGGCACCGCCCCCGCCATGCTGGCCCTCTGGGCGATCATCTTCCTCGGCGAACGCCCCTCGCCGCTCGGCTACACCGGGATCGCCGCGATTCTGGCCGGACTGGTGGTCCTCGGCGCCGCTCCCCTGTGGTCGCTCCGGCGCCGCGATCCGGCCGCCCTGGCCGCCCTGCGCACCCACGCGCGCGGATCGGGGCTGGCCTTCCTGGTCGCCTTCCTCATCTCCACCTATTCCGCCCTGGACGGCGCGGCCATGCGCCGCTGGGAGCCCATCCCGTACCTCGTCCTGGTCTTCGGCCTCTCCGGCTCCCTCCTCGTCCCCCTGCTGGCTCTCCGCCGGGGCGACCACGTCGTCCGCGTCCTGCGCACGCACTTCGTGCCGATCGTGGTCATCGCGGTGATGACGCTCGCGGCCTACTCCCTGGTCCTGCGGGCCTTCCAGATCGCGCCCGTCAGCTATGCAGGCGCGGCGCGGGAAGTCGGCATCGTCTTCGGCGCGCTGGCGGGCTGGCTGCTCCTGGGCGAGCGCTTCGGCGGGATCCGCACGGCGGGCGCGGCCCTGGTCTTCGCCGGTGTCCTCGTGCTGGCGATGGCCCGATGAGCGCCTCGACGCGCGGCGGGCCCGGTCAGCCTTCGGCAAGCGACCTGTCCGTTCGGCCGGTCGATCCCTCCCGCTGGCCCGACCTCGAGGACCTCTTCGAAGCGCGCGGCGGACCGAAGACGTGCTGGTGCATGCACTTTCGCAGAGACGAGACCGGCCGCACGCCGCGCGCCAAACACAACCGCAAGCGCGCCATGGAGACGCGGATCAGGTCGGGGATTCCGAGCGGCCTGCTGGCATACGACCGGTCCGGCGAGCCCGTGGCCTGGTGCTCGGTCGCGCCCAGGGAAACGCTGGTGCTGCACGGCGGCGTGGACCTGCCGGGGGAGGATCCGGCCGAGGTATGGGCGATCACCTGTTTCTACGTGAAGAGCGGGATGCGCGGCCGCGGCACCATGGAGAGGCTGATCGAAGAAGCGGCAGCGCACGCGAGGCGCAGCGGCGGGACCAGTCTGGAGGCCTACCCTGTCGTGCCCGACTCGCCCAGCTATCGCTTCTGCGGCTTCACCCCGGTCTTCGAAAGGCACAGCTTCGTGGAGGTGGGCCGGGCCGGGCTTCGCCGCCATGTGATGCGGCGCGCGCTAGTTTAGGAGCCCATGTTCGAGCGCATCGTCTGTCTGACCGAGGAGCCCACCGAGATCCTCTATCTCCTCGAAGAGGACCGGCGCATCGTGGGCATCTCGGGGTTCACGGTCCGTCCGGCCCGGGCGCGCAAGGAGAAGCCCAGGGTCTCGGCCTTCACCTCCGCGAAGATCGACCGCATCCTCGACCTCGAACCCGACCTGGTCTTCGGCTTCTCGGACATTCAGGCGGACATCGCGGCCGAACTGATCCGGAGCGGCATCGAGGTTCACATCTTCAACCACCGCTCGGTGGCCGAAATCCTGCGCACCGTGCGGGCGATCGCCGCGCTGGTCGGTTGCCCGGCGAAGGGCGACCGCCTGGCCGCGGAGCTCGAGGCGGGGCTGGAGCGGATCCGGGCCCGCGCCGCCGAGCTGCCCAGGCGGCCGCGCGTCTACTTCGAGGAGTGGTACGATCCGCTGATCTCGGGGATCCGGTGGGTGTCGGAGCTGGTCGAGATCGCGGGCGGGGTGGACTGCTTCCCCGAGTTCCGTGCCGGGTCGCTCGCCAGGGACCGGATCATCGCGGATCCTGGCGAAGTCCGACAACGCGCGCCCGATGTGATCATCGGATCATGGTGCGGCCGCAAGTTCCGCCCGGAGAGGGTGGCCGCGCGGCCGGGCTGGGAAACAATTCCGGCCGTCGCGGGTGGACATCTGCACGAGATCAAGTCCGCGTTGATCCTGCAACCGGGCCCGGCCGCACTCACCGACGGCGTGGACGCGCTTCACGGAATCATCAGCGCTTGGGCCCACGGCCCGTAGTGCCGTCCACCGTGCCCGCCCCTCCTGCTTGCGCGGTGTTGGCGACGTGTGGAATGTTTGCTGAATGGTCGGGTGCGGGCCACCGCAGGAGTGAGAGGTAGCCATGGCACAGAAGAACTTCAGGGCCTTTGAAGAATGGCGGCGGCACGAGCAGTCCAGGCGGTTGAAAGCCGCCGCGGGAAAAGTGCCCGCCGGGTTTGAAATCAGGCCCGGGGCTCGTTTGAGTGTGCGAACCGAGTTGGCGGCCGACGTCAGTCCGTCGGTCGTTCGCGAGTGCCGCGCGATTGTGCTGGATTGGGTGCAGGGGACAGTCGGGCACAGGCTGCCGCGAAGGGCATGGCGCTCCCGCCCGTTTGCCCTGACCGGGGAGAGCGCGAGCTGCCAGGCCGTTCACGTGCGCGACCGGCACCGCGACCTGTGGTCTGCGCAGGTCAAGCAAACGGTTGCCCGGGACCAGGAAGTGGTTACGGATGTGTCGGTGGCGAGTCCCCACGGGAACGCCTGTCAAATCGTCATATCCGTGCAGGACCGTTCGACGCTCCCTGCCGATGGCGTGGAAGCCTATCCCGCCGGCATGCTCGCCGACCTGGCTGAAGGCATACCCCTGATGCAGGGCGGACGCAGGCTCGCGCCGGGACCCATCGTTGTGGACTCGGAGGCGACGATGGGCGCCTTCATTCGCCTCCTGGTCGACCCCGGCCGCGTCATTCCGTTCGCGGTGATTTCGGCTCCCCCGGAAGAGGATGACCCTGGTGAACTCGAGTTGCAGGCGCGCATGCTCGCCCGCTCTCTGACGGGGCTAGCCGTGACGTGGGTTCTGCCCGCGGCGATGACCTACCGCCTGAGCGACACCGTCGGCAAGCCGCTCTCGGTCTTCCTGGGTGCGTGGAGGTTCTATCGGCCCGGTTTCGACGAAGACGCCCGCAAGACCGATCATCCGCTGATTCTGAAGAACCGGATGATGGACGAAAATGCGGTAGCGGGCGTGGTCAGGATGTTTGTGCGCATGGCGGCGGCCGAGACGATTCGGGTTGCCCCGGCGGGTGACGAGCCCTTTGCGTTCGAAGCGATCGCGCGCGAGGCCGCAGGAGTGCCGCGAGGTCCCGCGCGGCTCGTTACCTTCCTGCGCAATTCGCTCGGCGGGGCAGCGTACGGGGATGGGGGCGCCGGAGCCCCCGCGTTCGTGAGCGAGCCCTCGCCGGCCACCGAGATCGCGGACGCCGATCCCCTCCCCGATCCGCAGGCCCTCCAGCGGCAGCTCAGCGCCGCGCGGGAAACGACAAAGCGGCGAACCCTGCAGTACGAGCGCACCAGGCAGCGGGCCGAGCAGGCGGAACGCGAGCGCGACGAAGCTGTCAGGCGAGCCGAACAGCTGGCGGGACTGGTTCGCACGATGGGCGGCGATCCGGACACTTCGGTCCCGTTCCCCACCACCTGGGACGAGTTCGGCACCTGGTGCGACGAATGTCTGGCCGGACGCGTGGCCCTCACCGGATCGGCCCGGCGCGAATTGAGCGACGCCGAATTCCGTGACGTGGGGCTCGCCGCGCGCTGCCTGCACTGGCTCGGCGGCGAGTACCGCGACGGACGCCTCAAGGGAGGGAACCCGCAGCTGCACGGCCGGATCGGCGAAATCGCGGACAGCGTCTTCAACGTCCCCTGCGGCGGGGATGCCTTCGACTGTTCGTGGAGCGGAGAGAATCACAGCGTCGACTGGCACATCAAGGTCGGCGGGAATACGCGCGACCCCCGGCGCTGTCTCCGCATCTACTACTTCTGGGACGAAGACACGCGCCAGGTGGTGGTCGCGTCCCTGCCCGGGCACCGGAGAAGCGCGATTTCGTAGACGCGGGCGCGGGCGCGTCGCCGCTCGAGCATGGAGAGCGGCGCGACAGCCGCGGTCCGACGCGAGGGGTCCGCCCCCGCTCAGCGCCCCGGGCGCTCCGCCACGCGCTTCTTCTCGTCTTCCAGCGCCCGCAGCGGCACCCCGTCGGTGATCCACGACGGCGCCGGCTCGCCCTTCAGGTAGTGCCCGAACCACTCGAGGATCCGCCGGTGGTAGTCCCGCTGGTTGGCTTCCTGACGGAACCCGTGGTCCTCGCCCTCGTAGACGAGCAGCACCATCTGTTTCTCTGCCCGGCGCGCGAAGTTGAAGAACTCGGTTCCCTGATCCCAGTCCACGACCCCGTCGTCGTCGCCGAACGCCATCAGCAGCGGCGTCTCCATGTTGTGCACCTCGTGGATGGGCGAATTGCGCCGGTGCGCCTCCGGATCCTCCCAGAACGGCACCTCCATCCGCGCCTGGCCGGTCTCCCAGTGGCTGACCTCCGCGATCCCCGGATTCCAGTGGATCTGGCCCATGAAGCTCACGAAGTCGGTGAGCGGCGCCCCCGCCACCGAGGCCGCGAAGATGTCCGTCCGCGTGGGCAGGAACGTCGCCTGGTAGCCGCCCCACGAGTGCCCGATCAGCCCGACCGCATCCGGGTCCGTCACGCCCATCTCGACGGCCTTCGCCACGGCCGCGCGCACCGATTCCAGCGCACTCACTCCCGGGTCCCGCGCACGGTACACGATGTCGGGCAGCAGCACCGCATACCCGTGCTGGGTCCAGGCCGTGTAGTTGTAGTAGTCCCGCTCGCTGGGGACGCGGAAAAAGTGCATTTGGGGGGAGAGCATCTCGTAGGTGTACACGATCGTGGGGACCGCGCGTCCCTCCTCGTGGTTTGCGGGACGAATGAGGACGAACTGGAGCTCGCGGCCCGATTCGCTGACGAAGTCGACCAGTTCCGCCCGGCCCCAGGCCACCTCGTTGATGAAGGGGTTCAGGTCGGTCAGCTGGACGGGGTCGGCGAGGTCGGGTCCGGCCGCGAAAAAGTCGGGCGGGTCGTCGAAGCGCTCCGCGCTGTAGAGCATCACGTCGGCGCTGTCGGCGCGGACGAGGCCGCCTACCATGGCGTCCTCCAGCAAGAGTGCCTCGGTGACCGACCGGTCGTCATCACCGGTCTGGTCGAGGGCGTCGTCCCAGCCTTCGGCGAAGCGGGCGTACCCGCGCTGCTCCGTGTCTTCGTTGTAGAGGCTCAGGTAGGGGCGCGAGTCGGGGTCGAGGCCGGGCTCGTCGTCGTTGTCGTTGACGCGACTGGCCACGCGGTGGGTCGTGCCCGTCCCGGCCCCGCGCGTGAGCTGCGTGCCCTCAGAGCCGTCGGGGGCGACACGCCAGATGTCGTGCTCGTCGTACAGCAGGACGGCGTTGTCGTCTTCCAGCCAGGCGCCGGGGCCGAAGCCGCGTGGCGGGGTGACATCGGTGGGCGTGTCGTAGTCGGTGTCGGCGAACTCGGTGCCCAACCCTGACGTAACGTCATGCTTCTCGCCCGTGGCGATGTGGAGGCTGTAATACGCTGAGCCGTCCCACGAGAGCAGCCACTCGCCGCCCGCGCTCGGCCACTCGTAGCGCACGCGGGTGAGAAGCCGGCGGCGCTCGCCGCTGCCGGTGTCGACCGCCCAGACATCGTGGTAGGGGCGGCCGAACATCGCGCCCCAGGGGTACGGCTCGCTGATGTCCTCGAGGGCGGTCTCCCAGCCGTAAAGCAGCTGGGCGGTGGCCATGAGGTCGGAACCGAGCTGGACGACGCGGTCTTCGTCGAGGTGCCAGACGGCGAGGAGCGTCCGGTTGGCGTCGCGGGTCTGAGAGACCTGCTGTTCGGGGAATAGGCGGACATCCTTCGTGTGCCAGATCTGCAGGTCGGGGAGGTCGAGTTCGTCGCCGGTGGATTCCTGCGCGGAACCGGTCGCTGCGTCCGGATCGTCGCCCTCCCCGCGCCCCGGGTCGACGGAGGGGGCCGGTTCGGGGTCTGCGGCCTCGCCGTCGCCTGGGTCGTCGCCCGGCTCTTCTTCCTCCTCCTCCTCGCCTTCAACCGGCCTCAGCCCGATCGAGATCATGCCGCCGTCGTTCGACCACGCCGGCGCACGATGGCGGACGACTTCGAGCGTGTCGGGGATCCCGGCGGTAGTGGCGTCGAGGACGATCGTTCCCGCGTCGCGGTCGAGGTCGCGCCAGGCCAGGACGTCGTACGCGGTGCCGTCGGCGGAGGCTTCGTCGCGGGAGCGGAGGGCGGCGAGATCGCGGGAGTCGTCACGCCAGGTGAGGCTCCGGTAGCTGGATCCGGATGCATCCAGGGACCGCAGTGTACCGGTCGTGGCGTCGTACAGCTGCACCCCGTTGCCCACGTCGGTACCGGTGGCGATGGCGAGCGCGAGAAGCGATCCGGAAGGACTCCACGCGACCTCTGCAACGTTGCCGAAGGTCGTCTCCGCGCCCGTGGTCAGCGTGACGACACGGAGGTTGGGGGTCTTCCCCGCCGGCTCGTCGGGCGGGTAGCCATGCAGCGCGATGAATCGGCCGGACGCGTCGAACAGGCGATCGGACACCGCGTCGAACTCGCGCGTCTCGCGGGTCCGCAGATCCATCACCACGGCTTGCTCGCGGATCGGTTCGTCGTCCGCCTCGAGCCGCTCGCGATCCTCCGGTTGCGGGCCGACGGTCCACGCCAGCCAGCGGCCGTCGGGCGAGTACGCGGGCGCGGAGCCCCACGGGAAGACGCTGATCGAGTCCTCGTCGAGCTTGCGGAGCCGCAGTTCGGACTTCTCGTCGACCCGCGTTACCACGTAGGCGATCCAGTCGCCGAACGGGGACAGTTCCAGCCCGCGCATGTCCTCCCAGCGGCCGTAGTCGTCGGGTGTGACGAGCGGGCGTTCCTGCGTGGACGCGGGGAAGGGGAGCGCGAGGTTGGCCGCGATCAGGAGAAGGAGTCCACGGGCTCCTAAAGCCGGCGGGCAGGCACAAATCCGGGAGAATGGACGTGGCATCGTCGATTCCTTGGCTGTCGGGTCGGAGTCACAAACGTGTATCACCATACTACTTGCGAGTACGTCACCGGCCACCTACCGTGATATTTGTCGACGGATTTGGAGACGATTCAGTGTACGCTCCAGGCCTGTCGGCCTCGTGGTAGCGGCCGCTTTCGCCGACCTCACATGGGGTCGCGGAAAGCCGCGCGCAGCAGGATGGACGTGCCAGATGCGGGCAAGGTGCCGATACCGGCGCTTGACCTTTGCCTCCGAGTTGCGTCCGCCTCCCCGATCCTCGCCCTTCCCGGCCGATTGCCGGATCAACCGGATCCGCTGCCCGGTCGTTTCTCAGGAGGTGCTCATGGGTAAGCTCTGCCATACCCGCTGTTTCACCGTTCTTCTGACATTCATCCTGCTCCCGATCGTGGCTCTCGGGCTCGCGCCGCTCGACGCGCATGCCCAGGGCGGCACGATCACCGGCCAGGTAACCGCGGCCGAAACGGGGGCCCCGGTCGATCTGGCCCAGGTTTTCGTGGAGGGCACCAGGATCTCGGTAACCACCACCGCCCAGGGACGCTACCTCCTGACGGGTGTGTCGGCGGGTGATCGTACGGTGACCGTCCAGCGCCTCGGGTACTCCGACGCTTCCCTGCAGGTCACGGTCGCGGAGGGTGCCGCCGTCACCGTCGACTTCACCCTGAGCACCGCCCCGGTGGCCCTCAGCGGAATCGTGGTGACCGCCACCGGCGAGCAGCAGAAGATGAGCATTGCGAACGTGATCGCGACGGTCGGGGCCGATTCCATCGTCACCAGCGCGCCCATCACGAACGTGACCGATCTTCTGCAGGGCCGGGTGCCGGGCCTGATGACCTTCAGCAATGCCGGAATGACGGGTTCGTCCGCCCGCATCCGCATCCGCGGCTTCAACAGCCTGTCGCAGGACAACTCGCCCCTCATGATCATCGACGGGGTGCGGGTGGAGAACACCACGGGCGGCGGCAGCCAGATCGGACCCGGGCAGTTCAGCTCCGGGTGGACGGCGGGCGCGGTAACCGACCTCAACCCCGAAGAGATCGAGTCCATCGATGTCGTGAAGGGCCCATCGGCGGCGACGCTGTACGGAACGGACGGGGCCAACGGTGTGATCCTCATCCGCACCAAGCGAGGCCGGCCCGGGGAAGCCAGATGGAGCGTCTACACCGAGGGCGGCGTAATCCAGCAGGCTGCCGATGTTCATGAGGGGTACTTCGCATGGGGTCGGAACGCCGACGGGGCGACGATACGCTGCGAGAACCGCGTGCGTGTCGCCGGCGGCTGCATGCTGGACAGCCTGACGACGTGGAGTGCGTTCCGTGACTCCCCCTCCGCTCCGCTCGGGACCGGACACCGGGAACAGCTGGGCGTACAGGTGTCGGGCGGGGTGGAGCGGTTCCGGTACTTCATGGCCACCGAACTCGAGAACGAGACGGGATACCTCGAGCTTTCCGACTCGGAGATTGCGCGCAAGCAGGCGGAGCGGGGAGGTGTCGAGATTCCCGGTTGGCAGAGACGCCCGAACTACCTCAGACGACTCACCATGCGAGGGAATATCACAGCGCGCCTCAACGAGACCGCGGACATCAATGTCTCGACCGGGGTGACCCTCCAGCAAAGCCAGATCCCGAGCAATGGCGTCTTCTGGAGGGGCACCTGGGGACCCGGATACAACGACGACAACGAGGGGTGGTGGCTTGGAGACCGCCCCGGGGACCTCTTTGCAACGCGGGCCGGGTCCAACATCACCCGCTTCACGACCGGAATCAACGGACACTGGCTCCCACGACCATGGCTGACGTTCCGCGGCACGGTCGGCCTCGACCATTCGGCCCAGTTCTCGGACAACCTGCTTCGGCGCGGGGAGGACACGTCGGGCGCTCTCAATACGGGCTTCCGCAACCATATTCGCTCGGACATCGCCCTGTACACCATCGACCTGGGATCAACTGCCGAATTCGACATCAATCCCTCGGTCAAATCGAGGACTTCGTTCGGGGTTCAGTACAACCGCCGCCACCAGGGGGTGGCCCAGGCATACGGTTCCGATCTGCCGCCAGGGGCGCAGACCGTCAACGGCGCCGCCAACTACCGGGCGTCCGAGTCCAACGTTCAATCGGTGGTTGCGGGTACCTACGTGGAGCAGAACTTCGACCTGGACGGCCGCTTCTTCCTCACCGCCGCGATGCGGGCCGACGGGGCCAGCAACTTCGGAAAGGACTTCCAGACCGCCTGGTACCCCAAGGGCGGCTTCTCCTGGCTCATATCGGAGGAGGGCTTCTTCCCGCAGGGCTCGTTCATCAACAGCCTGCGGTATCGGTTCGCATACGGTGCCTCGGGCGTTCAGCCGCAGGCGACCGACGCACTGGCGGCCGTCAACTTCGGCAGCGTCTTCGTGAACGGCCAGTCGCGAACCGGGGCAACCCTGAACGCGCTCGGCAACCCCGATCTCGGTCCCGAACGAGTGACCGAATACGAGACCGGGTTCGACATGGAGCTCTTCGACAGCCGGGTTCAGTGGGAAGCCACCGCCTACTATCGCAAGAGTACGGACGCGCTGGTTCGGCGGGCGATGCCCCGATCCATCGGCATTACCGGTACGGGACAGCTGGACAATGTGGGTTCCGTCCGAAACATGGGAATCGAGGCTGACGTGCAGGCCGAGGTCTTCAGCGCGGCGGGTGCCACATTCAGCGTCAACGTCAACGGTTCCGTGAACTCGAACGTGCTTCTCGAACTTGCCGAAGGACTGCGTCCACCGGAAGACCGCTTCATCAAGTTCGTCGAGGGCTGGCCGCTGTACGGACAGTGGGATCGTCCGGTCCTCGGCTGGAACGACGACAATGGCGATGGCGTACTGCAGGCCGACGAGGTGCAGGTGGGCGATTCGATCGTCTTCATCGGCAATACGAACCCGACCAGAATGATCAACTTCACGCCGACGGTCTCGATGCTGGGCGGCAGACTGCACCTGAGTTCCCTGTTCGTATACCGCGGAGGCTGGGTGCAGACGAATTTCAGCGAGCTCAACAAGTGCAACTTCGGCAGCTGTCGCGGGCGGAACGACCCGGACGCCCCGATGTTCCTGCAGGCACAGTACATCGCCTTCACGAAGCCCGGGCTGACCTACGCGGGATACCAGGAAGACGGAACCTTCACGCGGTGGGCGGAGGCCCTGGTGTCGTACACCTTCCAGCCGGGCGCCCTCCAGCCCCTCGGGCTCGGAGCCAGCAGCGCGACGGTGTCGCTGAGCGCCAGAAACCTGATGCTCTGGACGGACTATACCGGTCCCGACCCGGAGGTGACGGCGAACCCGTCGCTCAGCGGAAACTTCGGGACCCGCTGGGACCTGGGATACGACAACCCGACGGCACCACCGGCGCGCTACATCATCATGCGCGTGAAGCTCAACTTCTAGAAAGGAGGGACCCATGTTCACGGACAAGAAGAAATCGCGCTTCCTCGTGGCGATCGCCGGCGTGCTCCTGATGGGTTGCGACGCACTTACGGATGTCGACGCGCCGGATGTCGTGCAGCCGCAGGATGTCGACAACGCAGAGGGCGCAGCATCGTTCGGCGCCGCCGCGCTCGACAACCTGTACGGACAATTCGCCAACATGACCTCTACCACCGGACGGTTTTCGGACGAGTTCTACCTCTCCGACTCCTTCAACGCCTTCGCCGCCGTCGACTACCGGGAGCAGGCGGTGACCTACACCGAGTGGGGGCCTGTCCTGCTGGGCCGGGGACGGACCTTCGCGCAGCTGGGCATCGACCTGTACCTCGAACACGCGCCGGAGGAGCGGGCCGCCATCGGGCAGCTCTACGCCGTGCGCGGCCTCGCGGCGCTGCTCCTGGGCGAGGTCAACTGCAACGGCACTCCGCTGAGCGAGGTGGTCGACCTGAAGCCGGTGTACGGCGGACCGATCACCAGCGACAGCATGACCACGCGTGCCGTGGCGGAACTCGACGTGGCGCTCGACTACGCGTCCTCGGACCCGCGCATCATGAATCTGGTTCGCGTTTCCCGCGGCCGGGCGCTCACCAATCTGGGCCGCTTCAGCGAGGCGGCTTCTGCGGTTGCGGGCGTGCCGACGGATTACGTCTACCACGCCGAACTGTCCTCGGCCGGGAGTGGGCTCCAGAATCCCATCTTCAATACGAACAGCGTCTCGGACGTGTGGGGCGCCATCACCGTTTCGGACGGCGAGGGGAACAACGGACTCGACTTCGTGAGCGCCAATGATCCGCGCGTTCCGACGGAGCTGCTCGGGACCGGCCGGGACGGGGAGACGGAACACTACTACTACAAGAAGTTCACGGACCGCTACGACCCGATCGTATTGGCCTCCGGAATCGAGGCGCGGCTCATCGAAGCTGAAGCGGATCTGCAGGCCGGCGGCGGCAGGTGGTTGTCCATCCTCAACGACCTGCGGGCCGTGGCGATCGATCCGCCGATGGAGCCGCTGATGGATCCGGGAACGCCCGACGGGCGGGTGGATCTGGTGTTCCGCGAGCGGGCGTTCTGGCTCTTCGCCACAGGGCACCGCATGGGCGACCTGCGGCGTCTCCTGCGCCAGTACGGGCGGTCGCAGAACGACACCCATCCGGTGGGCCACTACAAGGGTCCGCAGGACTACGGAACCGACGTGGTGTTCATCCTCACGCTCTCGGAGCAGTCGAATCCCGAGGGGTTCGTCTGCATGGACAGGAACCCGTAGGAGGGCGTCGAGAGTCTACTCTGCTCGTGCAGGAGTTGCGCCCCGGCGCGCCAGGTGGCTGCCTGGCGTGGCCGGGGCGTGTTGCGTTTGTCCCCGGACCATTGCGGGAGGGTTTCAATGCACATAAGTTATGTTCATATGAACGATATCTCCGAAGACCGCGCGTACCCGGAACCTCCTGCGGGCAACGACCAGCCCACTGTTTCCGCCGGCTCAGGAGCATGCCGGGGATTCAGCCTGGCCAGGCTGGCCACGCAGTTGGTGCGGGAGACCAGTCCAGCTTATGGAGGATCGCTGTCAGGTCTGGACCGGGTCCGCAAGTCCGTGGACGATGGGCTGCCAGCCGAGGCCGTCAAGGAGTTGCAGACCCAATTGAAGAAGCTGGGTGTCCGCCGCGCTTCGGAGTTCGTGAACAGGATCGTTTCGAGAGCCACCTTGCGACGGCGAGACCGGCTGACGAGGGAAGAGGGCGAAGCCGTGCTGCGGGTTGCTGCAGTCATTGCGCTCGCCAGGGATGTCTGGGGTTTCGAGAGCGGTGCCGCGACCTTCTTGACGACTCCGCACATGCTCTTGGGGCACGAGGTGCCCATCGAACTCGCGCTATCGGAGGTCGGCGCCCGTCAGGTGGAGTACCTGATCCACGCACTGGACCACGGGCTTCCGATATAGCACCCCGTGGACCTCTACAGGATTCACGGCCGCCGCTATTCCCCCCTCGATGGTTTGGGGGCCGCTCTCTATGGAGGACGCTGGAACCCTCCCGGGATCCAGTTGGTCTACACCGCCCTGGCCTATGAAGGGGCGCTGCTTGAGCAGCTTGCCCGTCATGGCCCCGGCGAAGCTCCTGCCGAACGCATCGCCTCGCGAATGACCTTGCCTGAACGGTGCGAGATCCGGGTACTGGAGGGGGCCGACCATCCGGACTGGCGCAACGGAATCACCTCCCGGAGGATCGGGCGAGACTGGGTTGCATCCGGCGAGTCGGTCGCCATGCAGGTGCCTTCATACGTGGCTCAGCCATGGGGCCGCAACGTGATCCTGAATCCGCTTCACCCGGACTTCGGTCGCGTCAGGGTGGTGGACACCGTCCGTGTGGCCTGGGATGGTCGACTGTTCTGACGGTGCCGGCCGACAGTTTGTCCGCCGCCGGCGCTTGCCGGGGGGTGCGCCCTCGGCACGCCCGGCGGTATAGTCCACGCGGTGCATGATTGACCCGGGAGACCCGATCCCGCAGCACCGGCCAACCCCAACATCCCCAACCCTGGAGCCGCCTACCTTGCAATACTCCCTCCTCGGAAACAGCGGCCTCGTCGTTTCCCGCATCGCGCTCGGCTGCATGAGCTTCGGCAGCCGCAAATGGCGCCCCTGGATGCTCGAAGAGGACGAGGCGATGCCCTTCTTCCGGCGCGCCGTCGAGCTCGGCATCAACTTCTTCGACACCGCCGACGTGTATTCGCTGGGCGTGAGCGAGGAGATCACCGGCAGGGCGGTCCACGAGTACGCGGTGCGCGACGAGGCGGTGGTGGCGACCAAGTGCCGCATGCGGATGGGCACCGGGCCGAACCGCGGCGGCCTCTCGGCCAAGCATATCATCCAGTCGTGCGAGGCCTCGCTGCGGCGGCTCGGGCTGGACCGCATCGACCTCTACCAGATCCACCGCGCCGATCCGAGCACGCCGGTCGAGGAGACCCTGGCTGCGCTCCACCGACTGGTCCAGGACGGCAAGGTCCTCTACCTGGGCGCCAGCTCCATGTTCGCGTGGGAGCTGATGAAGATGCTCTCGGTGTCCGAGCGCAACGGCTGGGCCCGCTTCGTCTCCATGCAGAACCACTACAACCTGGTCTATCGGGAAGAGGAGCGTGAGATGATGCCGTTGTGTGTGGATCAGGGCGTCGGCGTCATTCCCTGGTCGCCCCTGGCGCGTGGCCTGCTCACCGGCAAGCGCTCCCGGGGGATGCACGCCGCCTCGGCGCGGGACGAACACGATGCGCCCCTCGCAGACGAGCTCTACGACCACGACTCGGACTGGGACGTGGTCGACGCGACGGCGCGCGTTGCCGAGCGACGCGGCGTCCAGCCGGTGCAGGTGGCGCTCGCATGGCTGCTGTCGCGGCCTGCGGTCGCGTCACCCATCGTCGGCTTCACCAGGGTCGAGCAGATGGACGCGGCCGCCGCCTCGGTCGACCTGGTCCTCACCGACGAGGAGTCCGCCGAGCTCGAGGCGCCCTATCGCCCCCACGAGGTGCGCGGCTGGCTCGGCGGCCCCCTCAAGCTGCCGGGGATCACCTCATGATTGCGATACCGGGCCTGACCCTCACCCGGGACGACTTCGAGGCGGCGTACAGGAACGTGGGCCCGCACGTCTACCGCACCCCGCTGCTCACCAGCCGCTCACTCAGCGACGCCTGCGGCCTCGACGTGCGCCTCAAGGCCGAACTCTTCCAGCGCGGCGGCTCCTACAAGGTGCGCGGGCCGCTCAACAAGATCGCCCGGCTGACCGACGAGGAGCGCGCACGCGGCGTGATCTGCTCGTCGGCGGGCAATCACGCGCAGGGCGTGGCGATCGCGGCGCGGCACTACGGCGTGAAGGCCGTGGTGTGCATGGCCGAGAACGCGACTCCGGCGAAGGTCGCGGCCACCAAGGGATACGGCGCGAGCGTGGTCCTGCACGGCAGCATCTGGGACGAGGCCAACGAGAAGGCGCTCGAGCTAGTCGAGACGGAGGGTTACACCTACATCCATCCATTCGACGATCCCGACCTGATCGCGGGGCAGGGCACCCTCGGGCTCGAGATCATGGAGCAGTTCCCCGAGGTGGAGCTGGTCGTGGTGCCGATCGGGGGTGGCGGGCTGATCTCGGGGATTTCGATGGCGGTGAAGGCGTTCAGGCCGGAGATCCGCGTGATCGGCGTGGAGTCGTCCGGGGCGCCGGCCATGAAGCGCAGCGTGGAGCGGGGGTCGCGGGTGACGCTGGACCGCGTGGACTGCGTCATCGACGGGCTCGTGGTGAAGCGGGTGGGGGGGAACACCTGTTCCGTGGTCTCGCGGTTCGTGGACGAGATCGTGACCCTGCCCGACGAACAGATCTTCGAGGCCGTGCTTTGGTTGATGACCCGGGCGAAGCTGGTGACCGAGGGCGCCGCCGCGTCGCCGGTGGGTGCGCTGTTGCAGGGGCTGGTGGATGCGCCCGCGGGGACGAAGACCGTGTGTGTACTCTCCGGCGGCAATCTCGACGTGAAGAAGCTGCGGGGAATGTCCTGGAATTGAGTGACTCGGTGGTCGCCGGTCCGTGCGATCTTGCGAATCGTGTGTCAGATACAATATACTTTTTCTGACACTAACGGCCAACGAAGAGAGAATCGTGCCCAGTCTACCACGCCAAGTCATGGCGTACGCCGAAACTCTGCCTGAAGGCGCACCGATCTGCCCGAGCGGCCTGCTACACATGGGTAACCGCGCCGCGATAGATCAGGCATTGTCACGCCTGACCCGCCGCGGACAGCTCCTGCGAGTGTGCCGAGGCGTCTACATGCAACCCATCGAAACCGAATTCGGTGTCCGTGCACCGTCTGTCGAGAAGGTCATTGCGGCGTTGTCAGCCCTGTGGGGCGAGACAATCGTGCCCTCCGGGGGAGCCGCGGCGAACGTGCTCCGACTAACCACACAGGTACCGATACAACCGGTCTACCTGACATCCGGACCGACGCGCACACTAAGGCTGTTCGCTCAAGTCATCCGGTTGCGGCACGCTCCACGATGGCAGTTGGTTGCGCCCGGACGCCCAGCCGGTCTCGCTGTTCGAGCGATGGCATTCCTGGGCCCGAACGAAATCGAGGATGGCCTCGGCGCGATCAGGCAGTCGCTGACGCAAGGAGATCTTGACGAACTCGCCGCAACCCGGGCTATCCTGCCATCCTGGCTGGCCGAGCCGATAAGCGGGCTGGTTTCCCATGGGTAAGACCCCGTTTCATTCCCTTTCGGCCGAGAGGAAGCGCAATGCCCTGGAGGTTGCTGCCAGGCTGGGAGGCCACAGGGCCTACTTGCTCGAAAAGGACATCTGGGTTGTCCAAACCCTGTCGGCACTGTTCGAGGCGCCCTTCGGCCGGGCCCTGGTGTTCAAAGGGGGAACATCGCTGTCCAAGGGGTATCGGGCCATTCGCCGATTCTCGGAAGATGTCGATGTTACCTACGACATCCGGCGCTTTGTCCCTGAGCTGACAGCCGATGCAGGCCACGAGGCGCTCCCGCCCACAAGGAGCCAGGAGCAGCGTTGGACCAGGGCGATCCGACGCCGTCTTGTGGAATGGACACGTGACGTAGCAGTGCCGGAACTCAGGGGCGGCCTGCTGCGTGCTGGATGGCCCGCCCAGCTCCAGGCCGACGCGTACAGAATCCGCGTGCGGTATGAGCCATTGTTCGGCGGTTATGGCCTTGTTCAACCCGAAGTGCTGGTCGAGTTCGGCGCCCGCTCGACCGGCGAGCCTCACCAACAGCTGCGAGTGGAATGCGACGCGGCCAGGTTCGTGCCCGACATCCGCTTCCCCACCGCAAGACCTCACGTGATGCTGCCCGAGCGCACCTTCTGGGAGAAGGCCACGGCGATACACGTCTTCTGCCGCCGGGCACGCCACCGAGGGACACGTCTGTCCCGGCATTGGCAGGATCTGGTTCGGCTGGACGATGCCGGCTACGCCGACTTGGCGCTGGCTGATCGGGAACTGGCGCTCGCCGTCGCCCGCCACAAGACGATCTTCTTCAGAGAGAAAGACACCTCAGGGAACTGGATCAACTACGAGGCGGCCGTCTCCGGCGGTCTCCAACTGATCCCCGTCGCTCCGTTGTACGAGGAACTCGCAGCCGACTATGATCGGATGGTTCGCCATGGTATTCTGCTCGACGCCGCCGATACGTTCGACGACATTATGAATCGGTGCGCGGAAATCGAGACGAGGGCCAATGCGCGCTGACAGCCCCACGCCCGCCGAGGAGTCCCCCGCAGCGTCTTCACTCCCGCGCAACAGTCAGCAGGGTGGCTCGCGTGACGCCCACTACCTCGTCCGCATCGCCGCCGAGGTCGCGAGCAAGTCCAACCGCACGCGCCGCCGCTTCCAGAAGCAGCTGGTCCGCAACCTGAACGACGCCCTTCGCTCCACCGGCGCCACTCCGCAGATCCGCGACCGCTGGAGCCGCCTCTTCATCACGCTGGCGGAGCCGGGTGGGGCATCGACGTCCGGCGATGCGATGGCGGCAGCGACCCGAGTCTTCGGCCTCAGCTCCTACTCAAGGGTCGACGCCGAGATTGACGCCGACCTCGACGAAATCGTCCGTGTCGGCCACGACCTCTACCGCGACGCCGTCACCGGCCGCCGCTACGCCGTCGCTCCCCGACGCACCGGCCGTCACCCCTTCTCGTCGCGCGACATCGCCATACAACTCGGGGCCGCGCTCAACCCCTACGGCACCGTCGACCTGACCACCCCCGAGGTCACCGTCCACGTCGAAGTGCGGGACCATCGCGCCTACCTCTTCAGCAGCCGCACCGAGGGCCCCGGCGGCCTGCCGGTGGGCGTCCAGGCCAGGGCCGTCTGCCTGATCTCCGGCGGCTTCGACTCGGCCGTCGCGGCCTGGCTCCTCCTCAAGCGCGGCGTCCCCCTCGACTACGTCTTCTGCAACCTGGCCGGGCCCGCATTCGAGCACTCGGTCATCCGCGTCACCAGGGTCCTCGCCGACCGCTGGAGCTACGGCGACCGTCCGCGCATGCACATCGTCGACTTCGACGAGCCGGTGCGCGAACTCCAGAGCAGCGTGACGCCGCGCTACTGGCAGGTCGTCCTCAAGCGCCTGATGTACCGGGCCGCCGAACAGGTGGCCGCCGAGATCGGGGCCGACGCGCTGGTCACCGGCGAGTCGCTGGGCCAGGTGTCGTCCCAGACGCTCCGCAACCTGCGCGCGATCGAAGCCGCCGCGACCCTTCCCGTGCTGCGTCCCCTGGTCGGTTTCGACAAGCAGGAGATCATCCGCATCGCCGAGCGGATCGGAACCGCCGCTCTGTCCGCGCGCGTCAAGGAGTACTGCGCGATACTCGCGGGCAAGCCGGTCACCGCGGCGAAGGCTTTGGCGGTGGACCGAGAGGAGGCGCCGCTCGACCCCGGCCTCGTCGACCGCGCCGTCGCCGCGCGCAAGGTGCTGGACGTGCGGAGGGTCGCCGACTCCGACCTGCAGCGCGACTACCTGTGGGTCGATTCCCTCCCGGCGGAAGCCCGCGTGATCGATTGCCGCCCCCGGCAGCAGGACGACGGCTGGCGTCATCCCGGCTCCCGAAGGGTGCTGCCCGGCGATTTCCCCGACCTCGTTGCGATACTAAATAAAGATGTTAAGTATGTGTTGTTCTGCGACAACGGGATTCAATCGGGGCAGTTTGCAAATCTCTTGCAGACAGTGGGTTACGAGGCTTATGCATTGAAGGACGGGACGAAGGCGCTACGGGGATGAGGCCGCCCGCCCGTTTGTGCATCGTCGCCCTCTCGCTGGTGGTTCTCTTCGGTTGCGGCTCCCCGGACGGCCCCGGCGATGCCGCAGACGAACTCATCATCGCCTGGCCCGCCTCCCGCGAGCCCGCGTCGCTGGACGGCCACATCGAGCCCTACCAGACGGCGTGGCTCATCGACTACATGATCGCCGATCCCCTGCTGATCATCGGCCCGGACGGCGAGTTCCACCCGGCACTCGCGACCGCCTGGTCGTCCAACGAGGTGGCCGACGAGTGGACCTTCACCCTGCGGAGCGACATCGTGTTCCAGGACGGCACGCCGTTCAACGCCGAAGCCGTCAAGTACAACGTCGAGCGCATCCTTGATCCGGCCACGCGGTCCGGCGAGATGGCGGCGCACGTCGGCCCGGTTCAGCGCGTCGAGGTCGTCGATGACACGACCGTCACACTGCACTACGAAGCCCCCTGGGTCACCGTGCTCGACGCGTTCCGGCGCGTCCCGATCTGGTCCCCGGCCGCGGCGGAGCGGTGGGGCATCGAGGAGTTCGACCGCCACCTGGTGGGCGCGGGTCCCTTCCTGCTGGACGAATGGGTCCCCAACGACCACGTCACCGTGCGGCGCTGGGACGGCTACGGCGGCTGGAACTCGATCAGCACCGAACCCGGCCCGGCGAAGGTCGAGCGCGTGACGATCCGCTTCATCGGCGAGGAAGCCGTGCTGGGCAACATCGTTCGCACCGGCAACGCCCACATCGCCATGAACCTGCCCACCGCGTACATCGACGACTACCGCGGCGCGGAGGGCTTCTCGCTGCTGACGGGCTACCAGGCGGGGACGGGCCTCCAGATGGTGATGAATGTGCGGCGGCCACCCTTCAACGACATCCGGGTGCGGCGGGCGTTGCTGTACGGGACCGACCAGCAGGCGCTCAACGACCTCTTGTACGACGGCTACTACCTCACGTCCGACGGTCCGCTGAACACGGTTCACCGCTGCTATTGGGGTGGGAATGGCGACTACTACCCTCACGATCCAGAGACCGCTCGCCAGCTGCTGGAGGAGGCCGGCTACACCGATCGCGACGGCGACGGCATCCGGGAGGCCTACGGCATCAGCGGCCTCGAAGACGGCACGCCCCTGCGAGTCCGTTGGACCATCCTCGACCGGGAGGAGATGGGCGAAGCTGTCCAGGCGCAGTGGCGTCCGCTGGGTATCGATCTTGCCATCGAGATCGTGCCCGGCCCGGTTCAGCTCGAGCGCGTCAACGCCCGCGACTTCGACCTCATCTACGAGCGTCAGCGCAGCCCGGACCCCCTGCTGATGGACATGCTCTGGAACTCGGCTCAAGATGTGGTGGGAGGGTGGGCGTGGACGGGGTATGTAGACAGGGAATTGGACGGCGTGGTGAGCCAGCTCAGGGTGCTTCCCGACCAGACGGCGCGGTGTGAGCTGGCCTGGGAAGCGCAGCGGATCATCATGGACAACGCGTTGATGCTGCCAACGTTGAGCGAGCCGATTTTCTATGCGGTGTCAGATGAAGTGCGGGGGTTTCAGCTGGCTTCGGAGGGGCAGTTCTACTTTGTGCACAATGCGGCGTTGGTGCGGAAGTAGGTAGCGACAGCTTCCTGCACAAACCCTGGTCTCAGCTACAGCCGTTGCATGAACCACCAGTGGTGCCCCTCGGGGTCCTCGGCCTCGTAGGTTCGCTCTGTCGCCCCCGGCCCGCGATCCTCGCTCGCACTGATCCTACCAAGTAGTTTCCCGCCCGAAAACCGTGCCTCCCACCCCAGGCCGCCAACCGTCCCCATGCTCGCCAGCTACCTCACCCGCCGCGTCGCCCAACTCGGCGTCGTCCTCCTCCTCGTCTCGGTGGCTGTCTTCTCGATCATGCACGCCCTTCCCGGGGATCCCGTGCAGCTCATGCTCTCCGGCGCCGAGAGCGGCTCCGTTACCCCGGAGCGCCAGGAACAGTTGCGCGAGGAGATGGGGTTGAATGACCCGCTTACCGCCCAGTACGGGCGCTTCCTGGGCGGTGCGGTCACCGGCGATCTCGGCACTTCCGTCCGGCTTCGCCAACCCGTCCTCGATCTCATCCTCGACCGTCTCGGCTCCACGCTTGCGCTCAGTCTCGGAGGCATCCTCTTCGCCGTACTCATCGGCGTCACCACCGGCGTCCTCGCCGCGCTCAAACAGGGCTCGTGGGTCGACGGATTCAGCCGCGTCCTCGCCTACGCCGGCGTCTCACTTCCTCTGTTCTGGCTCGGCCTCCTCCTCATCCTGGCCTTCGCCTTCTGGCTGCCGTGGTTCCCCCCCGCCGGATCGGAGGGTCTCCGCTCCCTCGTCCTCCCAAGCCTCTCGCTCGGCCTGGTCTCCGCCGGCGTCATCGCCCGCCTCACCCGCGCCTCGCTCCTCGAGGTTCTCGTCCAGGACTACATCCGCACCGCCTGGGCCAAGGGCCTTCCGAAACGCATCGTCTACCTGCGCCACGCGCTTCGGAACGCCCTGATCCCGGTACTCACCATGCTGGGCCTCCAGTTCGGTGCCATGCTGGCCGGCGCGGTCGTCACCGAGACCGTCTTCAGCAGGCCCGGGCTCGGCCGCCTCGTCGTCAGCGCAATCCTCTGGAAGGACTATCCGCTGGTGCAGGGGATCGTGCTGTTCATGGCGGCGATGTACGTCGTCGTGAACCTGCTGGTGGATCTGCTGGCGGCGTGGCTCGACCCCCGTATCCGCGACGAGGCCCCGGCATGAACATCGGCGGCCGCAAGCTCGCTCCCGCCTTCATCGCGGGGGCCGTGATCCTTGCGGGCTGGGTCCTGCTCGCCCTTCTCGCGCCCGCCGTCACGCCCCACGACCCCCTCGCCACCGTCTCGGGCGCCCGCGAAGCGCCCTCGGCCGAGTTCTGGTTCGGCACCGACCGCCTCGGCCGCGACGTCTTGAGCCGCGTCATCCATGCCGCGCGCGTGTCGCTCGTACTCGGTTTCATCAGCGTAGCGATCGGGGCCGCCCTCGGCTCCGCGCTGGGCCTCGTGTCGGGATACTACCGGGGCGCCATCGACACCGTACTCATGCGCATCGTCGACGCCATGCTGGCCTTCCCGGGCATCCTGCTGGCGCTCGTGGTGATCGCCGCGCTCGGTCCCAGCATCACCAACGTCATGATCGCGGTCGGCGTGTCCACGATCCCACGCTATGCGCGCCTGGTCCGCAGCACCGTACTGACGGTCCGCGAGGAGGCGTACATCGACGCGGCCCGTCTCATCGGTGTGCCGGACTTCCGGATCATGCTGCGGCACGTGCTCCCCAACACCGCGGTGCCGCTGCTCGTGCTCTCGACCCTCGAATTCGGTCACGCCATCTCGGTGGGCGCCGGGCTGAGCTTCCTGGGGCTGGGGGCGCAGCCGCCCACACCCGAGTGGGGGCTGATGACAGCGGCGGGCCGCGACGTGCTGGGAAGGGCCTGGTGGATTTCCACCTTCCCCGGACTCGCCATATTCACGGTGGTGATGGCAACGAATCTTCTGGGCGACAGCTTGCAGGAGATGCTCGATCCCAGGTTGAAAGCGAGGTGATACAAAACCGCGCGATTCCGTGGCCAACAGTGGGACTGCCTCCAGCCCCAGGGCTGCTTATGTCTGGATGCCGACCGGGCTAGCTGTGTGGGGGCCGGGGTACCTGCAGGTCTTTGCAGATCTTTCTTGCGAGGTCCCGGTTGATCTCGTTGTGCCGGGGAATCCGTCGGCGTCTTGGCGGGCCATTTCGCGATTGGCTTCGATAACCAAGGCGACGGCCTCGCGAAGGTTCTCCCGGGCTTCCTCGAGCGAAGCGCCCTGGGTGTTGGCACCGGGGAATTCCTCGATGAAGGCGATGTAGCCTTCAGGAACTTTCCGGAACACCGCTGTGCATTCCAGATCCATGTGTTGACTCCTGAGCGGTCTTGGGGCTGGCGACTGGGGACCCCTTTCGGTCTTCCAGGGGCCGCAACAGAAGGCCGGCCAGTTCGGCTCCGCCCTGCGCAACACCTCCGAGCCGGCCGAGGCCTTGGTGCCGTTGTACGAACCTAATACTTCTCACTCTCCTGTGGGCCTCCCATGATGCCTGGCCGGGCACTGGACCCAAGATCGAAAGGGACGTACCGTGCGCAAGCGCGACGACCCAGGAGACAAGGAGAATCATCACCAGTGAGCGACCGATGCGTAGGTGTCCAGATCGGACCCGCCAGCTTCGTGGACGAGGGTGTGGACACCGTACTCGACACCCTCCAGGAGCGGGTGGGCGTGAATGTGGTCCTGCTGGGCACGGTCAGCTGGCTGGGGCTCAAAATCGGGCGCAGCATCTCGTGGAAGATCGACGGATGGCCGGACCACGGGGTGCCCGAACCGCTCGAGGTGCAGGGCGGGTCGTACCTGGCGGACCACCCCGAGTTCTACCGCAACACGTCCATCACCAACTTCCGCGCGCCGGACGATGCAATGCGGGACCGCGACATACTCGAAATGGTCATCCCCGGGGCCCGGGCGCGGGGCATGAAAGTGATCCCGGAGCTCATGGAGCCGCTCTTCAAGTATGCGGGGCACGGATCGGCCAACACCGTGCAGATCCCCAACCTGGTCCAGTACATGGAGGTGGACTACCTGGGCCGTATCAGCGGGGCGCCCTGTCTCGAGAACCCGGACTACCGGACCTGGTGGCACGCGCTGATCGAGGATCACTGCCGCAGCTACGACATCGACGGCATCATGTGGTGTAACGAGAGGCGGAGCCCACTCGACCAGCTGGTCACAGGGATGGCGCCGGGGTGCTTCTGCAGGCACTGCCTGACGAGGATGGGGGCCGGGGGCGTCGACGCGGATGCCGCGCGGAGGGCGTGCAACCTCCTTCACAACTACTTCAAGCGCGCGCGTGCGGGCGAGCACTTCACCGACGGCGCCTTCATCACCGGGCTGCGCACCCTGCTCGACAATCCCGAGTTCTTCCTGCTCGAGAAGCACTGGGTCGAGCGCAACAAGGACCTGGACCGAGAG
Organism: Longimicrobiales bacterium; assembly: GCA_965211645.1. GTDB lineage: Bacteria > Gemmatimonadota > Gemmatimonadetes > Longimicrobiales > Gaopeijiaceae > Bin94. Next base: position 4,260,656 of record OZ242947.1, read on the forward strand.
CTCTACGGGCTGGTCAAGTGGTGCGATCCGGCGCTGGAGTTCGGACTCAACGTGTGGAACCGCAACCACTTCAACCCGCTGCGCAAAGCGCAGTGGCCGTGGGCCGAGACGAAGGACTACGCCGACTGGGTGAAGCCGATCACCTACCAGCATCAGTCGGGCGGGATTTACCTGGGCGAGATGAAGCAGCTGCACGCGACGCTGCTGCGCGACCTGGCGCCGGCCGAGATGACGCCGATCATGTACCGGATTCTGGGGCTCGACGAGTCGCCATGGGACGAGTTGCTCGGCGCGGGAATGCGCCCATCCACGTATGTCGGAGGCCAATGCCGCGACACCGTCGAGGCACTGGGCGGCGAGCTTCCCGTGCTGATGGGGGTCGGCGTCGATGCGCCGCGCTCCAGCCCGGACCAGGCCGCCTGCACGCCTGAGATCGTGTACGAGAGCGTGCACGCCGCATACTCGAATGGGGCGGCCGGCGTCATCTATTCGCCCAACTACGCCAGCATGCGGCTCACCAACCTCGACGGCGGCGCCCGGGCGCTGGCCGAACTCGGAATCTGACGCGCGGGGGTCAGCCGCACGCCCGCCGCCTGACTCAGGGAGACAAACACCATGCCCGAAGCACCAGCCTGGAAGTTCCAGCCGGTCCTGCAGGATCTGGCCCCGCGCGAGCCCGCGTCGGTAACGCTCCGCGGCCGGGTTGTCACGGGTGTGGGGGACGAGGTGATCGAGGACGGCCACGTCACCCTGCACAGTGGCCGGATCGCGTCGGTCGGGGAGTGGAGCGCGGCACCGGAGGATGGTCAGGCGCTCGTCGCGACGGGCGGTACGATCCTGGCCGGGCTGATCAACAGTCACGCCCACCTCGCCTGGGACGGCATCCACGACCTCGCGGCCCAGTCGATGAACGACGCGCCCGAGATCAGCGCCTACAAGGCGGCCGCCAACATGCTGGCCTGCCTGCGCGGCGGGATCACGATGGTGCGCGACCTGGGGATGAAGCAGAGCGGCGAGTTTGCCAGGCAGGCGGTGGAGCAGGGGGTGTTCGCCGGCCCGCGCCTCCTGATCTGCGCGGAGGCGATCGTGCAGACCGGCGGCCACACCTGGTGGTGCTGCCGGGAGGCCACCGGCCCCGACGAGATGCGCCGCGCGGTGCGGGATCAGGTCAGGGCCGGCGCCGACCTGATCAAAATCATGATGTGCCACGACCTGCTGGAGTTCACCGACGAGGAGCTCGAGGCGATCGTCGACGAGACCCACCGGAGCGGGCTGCCCATCACCGCGCACGCCACCTTCGACGCGGCGATCGAGCGGGCGGTCGACTTCGGCATCGACACGGTGGAGCACGGGGGCAGCATGTCGGACCGGACGATCGGCAAGCTGGTGGAGAAGGGCGTGCCGATCATCACCACGTTCTCGCCCGTCGTGATCCAGTCGAAGCCCGAGATCGCGCGCCAGTACAACATCCCGGAGTGGAAGATTCGCGAGCGGCAGCGGGCGGTCGCCGACAAGAGCCGGTACGACGGCCTGTTGCGGGCGGCGCGCGCGGGGGTGCGGATCGTCTTCGGGACCGATGCGGGCAGCCCGGCGGTGCGGCACGGCGTCGTGGTCCCCGAGATGGAGTTCATGATCGAGGTGGGGGTTGTGGCGGACAATCACGCGGCCATCATGAGCGCGACGCGCGAGGCGGCGGTCATGAACGGGATGGACGACAGGATTGGGACGCTCGAGGCAGGGAAGGAAGGCGACGTGATCGTGGTGGATGGGAATCCGCTGGAGGAACTCGCCGATTTGGAGCGGGTGCGGATGACGTTCGTGCGGGGGTGCTGCCTGTACTCGCGGCCGGTGGTGGCGTGATGGGCGCGACCCGGCTGCTCAGGTCCGAGCCGTGAGCCTGATGGCGGAAGCGACCCCGGAAGCTTACCTCGCCGCGCGCGCCGTCAGCGTGAAGTCGAGCTTCCGCACCCGGATGCTCGAACTGGCCTCCGGGCTCGACGACATCATCGCGCTCGGCCGCGGCGATCCCGACTTCGAGACGCCCCCCGCGATCGTCGCTGCGGGCGCGGATGCCCTGATCAGCGGCTACACCCACTACACTCCGCCGCCGGGACTGCAGGAACTCCGGGAAGCAATCGCGCTTCAGCTGAAACTAAACAATAATGTTAAGTATTCAGCCAGCCAGATCATTGTCACCAACGGCGCGCAGGAGGCGCTGCTGATCGCGATCCTCGCGCTGGTCGATCCCGGGGACGAGGTGGTCCTGCAGGCCCCGCGCTTCAACGCCTTCGATCACATGGTCAGGCTGGCTGGCGGCCGCATCGTGGACGTGCCCACGCTGGAGGAGGACAACTACGCGCTCCGGGCCGACGCCATCCGCGACGCACTGACCGAACGCTCGAAGCTCCTGGTGATCGCGAACCCGAACAACCCCACCGGCGGCCTGACCCCGCGGGCGGAACTGGAGCGCATCGCCGAGCTGGCGGTGGAACGCGACCTCCTGGTCATCTCCGACGAGGTCTACGAGAAGCTCATCTTCGGCGGCGCCGAACACGTCAGCCTCGCGGCGCTGGACGGAATGCCCGACCGCACCGTCACCGTCAACGGCTTCTCCAAGGCGTATGCAATGACCGGTTGGCGCGTGGGCTACCTCGCCGCGCCCGCCTGGCTGATGGAACCGGCCGTCGAGATCAAGCACACGCTCAGCATCTGCACCCCGCCGGCCCTGCAGCGCGGTGCGCTCGCGGCCCTGGAGAGCGGCGATGCAGCGGTCGCCTCGATGCTGGCCGAGTACGAGCGGCGCCTCGCCCTCGTGCTCAGCCGCCTCGACGAGATGGGGATCACCTACGGACGCCCGGGCGGCGGCATGTACGTCTACGCCAACATCTCGAGCACGGGGCTGGACGCCGAGACCTTCTGCCTTGAACTGCTGCGCCGGGAGCAGGTGATGGTCTTCCCCGGCACCATGTTCGCGGATCCGGCGAACCGGCACATCCGCATCACGCTCCTGTCGCCGTTCGAGTCGATGAAAGAGGCGTTGACGCGCATGAAGGGCTTCGTCGAGCGGTTGCGCAGGGCGTGAAACGAAAACCTGACAATATGCATTGCTATTTCAAATTATCATGATATTTTGCATTGCATGTTCAAACGATCACTGATCTTGCCGGACGCCGGCACCGAGACCTTTTTCCTCTGGGGGCCACGTCAAGCCGGGAAGAGCACGCTGTTGCGACAGTGCTATCCGGATGGCCGCTGGATCGACCTGCTGAAGAGCGACGAGTTCCGGCGCTACCTGACCAACCCGGAATACCTGCGCCAGGAAATCGAAGCGGAGGGGTTCCACCGTAGCCGCCAGGTCGTAGTCGATGAAATCCAGAAGGTGCCCGCACTCCTGAACGAGGTTCACTGGCTGATGGAGAACCGGGGGATCAGCTTCGCACTCTGCGGATCCAGCGCCACCAAGGTAAAGCGGGGCGCCGCCAACCTCCTCGGGGGACGAGCCGTCCGCTACGAGTTGCTCGGGATTACTGCGGGTGAGCTGGGCGGCGACTTCGACCTGACCCGCCTGCTCAACGCGGGCTACCTGCCCCGCATCTACCAGGCCCCGCGCGCCAACCGTCTACTGGACGCCTATATCAACGACTATCTCGTGCAGGAGGTCGCCGCCGAGGGGGTTGTCCGGAAACTGCCCGCCTTCTCGCGCTTCCTGGATGCGGCCTCATTGAGTGACGGCGAGATTGTCAACCTCTCGAGTATTGCTGCGGAGTGCGGGGTCTCCCAGCACACTGTAAAGAACTACTTCCAGGTCCTGGCGGACATGCTCCTGGCTCGCTGGGTGCCCTCCTATCGTTCACGCCCGAAGCGGCGAGTCATCCAGGCCCCCAAGTTCTACTTTGCGGATGTGGGCATCGTGAACCGGCTCGCGCGGCGCGGTACCCTGGCACCCGGCTCGGAGTTGTACGGAAAAGCCTTCGAGAACTGGGTGTGTCACGAACTGTCCGCCTGGCTCAGCTACCGGGAATTCGACGGCGAACTCTCGTACTGGCGGCTCGCCGGCGGGACCGAGGTGGACTTCGTAGTAGGCAACATGCAGCTTGCGGTCGAGGCCAAGGCGAGCCGGAACATCGGTACGCGCCACCTGCGCGGTCTCCGAAGCGTCATTCGTGATCACCCCTCTATCGAACGCCGTGTCATCGTTTGCCTGGAAGCTCGCGCCCGGCGCACGCGCGACGGCATCGACATCCTGCCTGCCGCGGACTTCGTGCGGCAACTGTGGCAGGATCGTCTCGTGTGTCCCCCTAAGCACCCATCATCGTGAACGGCGACCCCAGCCGCCTCCTCCTCGTCGGTGCCGGGGTACGCGGGGCGATTTGGGCGCGTGTGATTGCCGAAGCCCGTGGCGCGACGCTGGCCGGCATCGTGGACCTCGACGAAACGCGGGCCCGGCGCACACGCGATGCCCACGCCCCGGCGGCCGCCGTCGCCGCCGACTTCGACACCGCTCTGGACAAGACCGGAATCGCGGCCGACGCAGTAGTGATCGCAACCCCACCCGCCACCCATCACCGTCTCGTCAGCCGCGCACTCGCCCACGGTCTCCACGTCCTCTGCGAAAAGCCGCTCTCGGAGGACCTGGGCGAAGTCGTCGATCTGATCGCGCAGGCCAACGCAGCCAGGCGCCACCTCCTCGTCGGGATGAACTTCCGCTACCTCCCCTCGTCGCAGCGCATACGCCGCCTTGTCCGCACCGGAGCGCTGGGCGCGCTGAGTCATTCGCACTTCACCTACCACAGACAGCGCGACGGCAACAGGGACGACTTGAACGACTATGTCATGTCGATGGCGCATCCGATGCTGCTGGAGCAGAGCATCCACCACTTCGATCTGCTTCGCTATTGCTACGGCGCGGAGGTCGAGTCGCTCGTGTGCGACAGCTGGCGGCCGTCGTGGAGCACGTATGCCGGCGACTGCTGCGTCTCGGTGCTCTTCCGCTTCGAAAACGGCGTGCGCGCCAACTACCTCGGGACGTGGACGGCGGCGTGGAACCGCATGGACTTCCGCTGGCGCAGCGACTTGGAGCGCGGGAGCCTGATTCAGCGCGAGCAGTTCGACGACCTCGTGCGCGTCGACTTCGATCGCGGGCTGGGGCTGCGCGGGCCCAACTTCAAGGGTGCCGGCGACGCCGAGGCGCCCGTCGTGGAGCCGCTCCGGCCGTGCACGCCGTTCGTGGACGACACCCGCGAGCTGCTGAACGAATTCCTGCGGGCCATTCGCGGGGAGGAGGAGCCTGTGACAACGGGCGGCGATCACCTCGAAAGCCTGCTCCTGGTGCATGGCTGCATCGAGTCTCTGGAGAGAGGGAGATGGGTGGAGATGCGTGAGCTGCGAGATCGCTTTGCCTGGTCACCCGAGGCGGCACGGCCCACCGGGGACGGCCCGGCGCTCGGCGGCACCCCATGACGCGCGGCCAAACCGACGCCCTGCTCCGGGTCCGCGGCCTGCGCACCCGCTTCCTGACCGACCACGGCGCCGTCCACGCGGTCAACGGCGTGAGCTTCTCGGTGCGGCGCGGCGAAACTCTCGCGCTGGTCGGCGAGAGCGGCTGCGGCAAGACGGCGGCCATGCTCTCCGTGCTTCGGTTGCTTCCCGCCCGCCGGGCGCGCGTCGACGCCGACGAGGTGAGCTTTTGCGGCCGCGACCTCCTCTCGCTCGACGACGAGGGGATGCGGCGCGTGCGCGGCGCCGAGATCGCGATGATCTTCCAGGATCCCCGCGCGTCGCTGAATCCAGTGCTGACCATTGGGCGGCAGCTCACCGAGAGCCTGCAGGTGCACCGCAGTCTGGGGCGCCGCGAGGCCCGGGAGCGCGCGGTCGAGCTGTTGGATTCGGTCGGCATCCCGGGTGCGCGCGAGCGGATCGACGACTACCCGCACCAGTTCTCGGGCGGCATGTGCCAGCGTTTCACGATCGCGATGGCGCTCTCGTGCGATCCGGCGCTGCTCATCGCCGACGAGCCGACGACCGCGCTTGACGTCACTGTCCAGGCGCAGATTCTGGAGCTCGTCACCGAGCTGACGGCCGAGAGGCGGATGGCGATGATCTGCATCAGCCACGACCTCGGCGTGGTGGCGAGCCTGGCCGACCGGGTCGCGGTGATGTACGCCGGAACTATCGTCGAGACCTCGCCCGCAGGACGGCTTTTCGACACGCCCGTGCATCCGTATACCCGCGCGCTGCTTGCTTCCCTGCCCGCGCTCGGGGATGGCGGCCGGAAGCGTTTGACGGTGATCCCGGGCCAGCCGCCCGAACTGACTACCCCCCCGGGGGGGTGTACTTTCACCGAGCGATGTCCGCACGTGTTCGAGCGGTGTCGGCGAGAGGCGCCGCCGCTGCTTGCGGTGGGGGACGGGGCGCGAGCGGCCTGCTGGTGGGATGTGGGGCTGGGGCGGGAGCGAATGGTGGGTGGAAACCGCGGGATCCATGTCTCCTGAGCCGCTCCTCGAGGTCACCGACCTGAAGAAGCACTTCCCGGTGCGGCGCGGGGCGATGCAGCGCCAGACCGGATCGGTACGCGCGGTCGATGGAGTCAGCTTTCGGCTTTCCCGGGGCGAAGCGCTGGGACTGGTGGGCGAAAGCGGCTGTGGCAAGACCACCACGGCCCGCCTGGTGCTACGCCTGACGCGCCCCACCTCCGGCCGTGTCGTCTTCGCCGGCGTCGATCTCGGGGAGGCGAAGGCCACCGAACTGCGTGCGCTCCGCCCGCGCATGCAGATGGTCTTCCAGGACTCCTATTCGTCACTCAATCCGCGCCTCGGCGTCGGCCGCTCCATCGCGGAGCCGCTGCTACAGCACACGAGGCTGACCCGATTGGAACGCGATGAGCGCGTCGCCGAACTGCTGAACCTCGTCGGGCTCGATCCCGCCCTGGCAACACGCATGCCGCACGAGTTCTCGGGCGGACAGCGGCAGCGGGTGGGCATCGCGCGTGCCCTTGCGCTTAGGCCGGACCTTATCGTCTGCGACGAGCCCATCTCGTCGCTCGACATCTCGATCCAGGCCCAGATCGTCAATCTGCTCGCCGACATCCAGGAACGGTTCGGGCTGACCTACCTCTTCATCTCCCACGACCTGAGGATGGTAAGACACCTGTGCGACCGGGTGGCGGTCATGCACCGGGGGAAGATCGTGGAGACGCAGCCGACCGAAATGCTCTTCCGGGGACCGGAGCATCCCTACACGCAGGCACTGCTGTCCGCGGTGCCGCGCAGGCCGGGGCGCGCGTCGTGAAGGCCGCCGGCGCCATCTCCAACTTCGGCGGGAACATCAGTTTCACTCCCAGGCGCAGCTACCGCCCGCGCAGTGATGAAGAGGTCCTCCGCATACTCGAAGAGCACCGCGACGGGACGGTGCGGGTGGTCGGGGCGGGGCACTCGTGGAACCCGGGCATCGAGACCCCCGACGCGCTCGTCGACCTGCGGCACCTTCGTCACGTGCGTGTCCACGGTGACCGGAAGCACGTGACAGTGGGAGCCGGGGTCAGGATCGGCGCCCTTCTCAAACACCTGAAAAAACGGGGCCTGACACTGCCCTCGATCGGGCTCATCGACCGCCAGACGGTGGCTGGCGCGGCCGCGACCGGCACTCACGGTTCGGGACGGCATTCCATGTCGCACTACGTCGAGTCCATGCGAATCGCCTGCTACGGAAAAGACGGGACGGCGCGGATCCGCGCGGTGGATTCCGGGCGAGCTCTTCGGGCGGCGCGATGCTCGGTCGGGGCGATGGGCGTCATCCTCGAGGTGACGCTGCCGTGCGTGCCGCAATACTACGTGCGCGAGCGGTCCGTCTGGCGGGGCGATCTCGATGCGGTGCTGGCAGGGGAGGGTAAGGCGCCGCTGCAGCAGTTCTACCTCATGCCGCATGCCTGGACCTGGCTCGTGCACGAGCGGAGCGTGGCGCAGGAGAACCGTCGGGCGGGCGGCGCGGCACTCTACCGCGTGTACTGGCTGGCCGTGATCGATGTGCTGCTGCACCTCTGCGTGAAGTTCTCCGCCTCGCTGATGCGAAGCCGTCGGCTCGTCCACCTGCTCTATCGACGCATTCTGCCGGCGTTCATCTTCCCTCGTTGGCGAGTCACCGACCGGAGCGACCGGCAACTCCTCATGCGTCACGACCTCTTTCGCCACCTGGAGATGGAAGCGTTCGTGGCGCGCGAGCACCTCGCGGCGGCCGTCGATCTTGTCGTGGAGGCTCTGCGGCGAGCGGACGAGCGCGGTTCGTACGTCCACCACTACCCGATCTGCATCCGCCGCGTGCTGCCCGACGACACGCTGATCTCGATGGCCTCCTGCCACGGCATCGAAGAGCAGGACTGGTACGCGATCAGCCTGATCACCCTGACCGAGCCGCGGGAGCCCTTCCAGCGCGTGGCGGCTTTCCTGGCGGAGCGCATGTCGTCGCTCCTCGGCGCGCGCCTGCACTGGGGCAAGTGGTTCCCGCCGGGCGGGGCGGGGGTGGAGCGCGGCTATCCGGGACTGGGGACATTCGAAGCCACGTGCAGGGAGTTCGACCCGCGGGGCGTCTTCCACAACCGGTTCCTCCGACGAACGATCTTCCGCAGGAGGCCACCGAATCACGCCGCAAGGGCGCTTGACGCGGGACATTCAGACTTGCTAGGACCAATTGCATGAACCACCCGCGCAAGACCTTCCTCGTCTGCATGGTTCTGGCCGGTGTCGTGTGGGCCGCCGCCTGTGGCGACGACGCGATCGAGCCGCCCGAACCTCCCCGCGCGACCGTGATCACGGTCACCCCGGCCGCAGCCACGCTGCAGGCGTTGGCCAACACCGTGCAGCTGAGCGCCGACGTGCGCGACCAGCACGGCCGGATGATGGCCGGGGCCGCCGTGTCCTGGTTGAGCACCAGCGCCGGGGTGGCGACGGTCGACGCGACCGGCCTGGTGACGGCGACCGGGAACGGGACGGCGACGATCACCGCGACCGCAGGCGGGGCGTCGGGCGACGCGGCGGTGACTGTGGCCCAGGAGGTGATGGGGATCGAGGTGCTGCCCGCAGCCGGCAAGGTGTCCGCGGGCGATACGATCCGCATGACGGCGGAGGCCTGGGACGCCAACGGGTTCACGGTGCCGGGCAGGGACTACACCTGGACATCGAGCGATTCCTCGATCGCTGCCGTGGATGGATCGGGTCTGCTGCACGGCATCGTCGAAGGTGTGGTATTGATCACGGCGACGCGGGCCGGCGTGATCGGACAGGTGCTGATGACAGTGGCCCACGAAGACTGGGGCGACCTGGTGACGTTCTACGAGGCCACGGGCGGTCAGGGCTGGATCGAAAACGACGGCTGGCTGTCGGACCTGCCGATCGGGCAATGGCATGGGGTCACCACGGACGAGACCGGCCATGTCACCGAGTTAATTCTCTCTGCGAGCGATCTGAAGGGACCGATCCCGCCGGAATTGGGGAACCTGACCCGCCTGGAGGTGCTCAATCTGGAGCGGAGTTCGCTGAAGGGGTCGATCCCCGCCGAATTGGGCAAGCTGCGCAACCTCAGGGCGCTCATCCTCGGGGTCAACGACCTGACGGGATCGATCCCGGCCGAGATCGGTGATCTGACCAACCTGGAGGTCCTGAGGCTTCGCAGAAACGACTTGACCGGGACGGTCCCGCCCGAGTTGGGCAAGCTGCGCAAACTCACTCGACTCGGCCTGGACTGGAATGACCTGGACGGGCCGATGCCTCTGGACCTGATGGACCTGGAGCGGCTTCGCGTCTTTCACTTTCCCGGCAACGAGTCGCTCTGTGCGCCCGGGTCCCCGGACTTCGCGACGTGGCTTGCGCGACTCGATGTCTACGTGGGGCCGCTGTGCAACGAAGCTGACAGGGAGGCCCTGGCAGCTCTGTACAAGGCCGCCGGGGGAGAGGACTGGGTGCGCTCCACAGGCTGGCTCGGAGACGGCCTCCTGGAGGACCGGCACGGCGTGAGCACCGATTCGCTCGGACGCGTCGCCGTACTCGACCTCTCGGACAACGATCTGGCGGGCCGCGTTCCCGCAGTGCTGGCACAACTTGCCGGCATGACTTCGCTGCGCATGGACGGCAATCCCGGCCTGACCGGTCCTCTGCCGTTGTCGCTTTCGGCGCTACCGCTGAAGGAGCTGGGGTACGAGGGTACGGGGCTCTGCGTCCCATCCGATGACGCGTTCGGCGACTTCCTCGCCTCCATCCCAACCCACGAGGGCACGGGCGAGGAGTGTGCGCCCCTCTCCGGTCGGGAGGTCCTCGAGGTCCTGTACGCTGCCACCGGCGGCGTCGACTGGGAGAACAACGAGAACTGGCTGTCCGACCTGCCACTCGACGAATGGAGGGGTGTGACGACCGACGACGAAGGCCGAGTGGTCGGGCTGGCATTGACGCGGAACAAGCTGGCGGGGACGATTCCCCCCGAGCTGGGCCGCCTCGCCAACCTCTCCGAGCTGAATCTGAGCGTGAACGACCTGGCGGGAGCGATCCCGGCGGAGTTGGCTGATCTGGCCAACCTGTCGCAGCTGAACCTTGCCTCGAATCGGTTGACGGGCCCGATTCCGCCCGAACTCGGTAGCATGCCGACCCTGTCGTGGCTGGTCCTCGGTCGCAATCGCCTGACCGGGACGATCCCGCCGGAGCTGGGCGGCCTGACCGGCCTGACGCTGCTCTACCTCGACAACAACAGGCTGACGGGCCCGATCCCGCCGGAGTTGGCGAGCCTGTCCGGCCTGGTTGCGATGAATCTCAGCAACAATGAACTGACGGGCCCGATCCCGCCGGAACTGGGTGCCTTCCCACAAATGTCGTGGTTGCGACTGAGCAGCAACCGACTGACCGGGCCGATTCCGCCGGAGTTGGCCAATCTGGCCACCCTGGTTGAATTGTACCTCCAGGACAATGAATTGACGGGGAGGATCCCGCCGGGGCTGGGCAACCTGTCGCTTCTGGAAGATTTGATCCTCCACAACAATGAGTTGACTGGACCAATCCCGGCCGATCTGGGGGCGGCGCCGAGCCTGTCGGCCCTGACCCTCGGTCGCAATCGCCTGACCGGGCCGATCCCACCGGGGTTGAGCAGTCTGTCGAACCTGGAGTTCCTGTCACTTACCGACAATGAGTTGACGGGATCGATCCCGGCCGACCTGGGCGGACTGTCCAGAATGCGAACGCTTCACCTGGACGGGAACGCGCTGACCGGCCCGATCCCCGCCGAGTTCGGCAACCTGTCCGGCATGTGGACGCTGTACCTGGACCGAAACGAACTGACGGGCGCCATTCCCCCCGAGCTTGGCGGTCTGTCGAAACTCCAGACCCTGTCGGCCATGGAGAACGGGCTCGCGGGTCCGCTTCCGGCGGAGCTGGGTGGCATGACAGGGCTGCGTCGGCTCCACTTGACCGGCAACGCCGCACTCTCCGGCGTTCTGCCTTCGGGTCTGACGACGCTCGCCCGACTGGACGAGCTTCTCCTGGGGGATACCGGGCTTTGCGCCCCCGCGGATACCACCTTCCAGGACTGGATTTCCGGGGTCAAGGTTGCCCGGGTGCGCCCCTGCGAGGCCGCCGCCGTGTCCTCCGCCTACCTGACGCAGGCGGTACAGTCGCGCAGCGTCCCGGTCCCCCTCGTTGCGGGCAGGGAGGCGCTGCTGCGGGTCTTCCCGACGGCCTCGCGGCCAACCGGGCAGGGCATCCCGAAGGTGCGGGCGACCTTCTACGTCGATGGCGCGGAGACTCACGTGGCCGAGATCCCGGGTTCGAACGTCCCCATCCCCACCGAAGTCAGGGACGCCGAGAGCGCACTCGAGAAATCGGCGAACGCGATCATACCCGAGTCGATTGTTCAGCCTGGTCTGGAAATGGTGATCGAAATCGATCCGGACGGCACTCTGGATCCGGACCTGGGGGTGGCCAGGCGGATCCCCGAGACGGGCCGTGCCGCCGTGCAGGTGCGGCAACTGCCCGCGCTGGACCTCACCTTCGTGCCGTTCCAATGGATGCGCGACCGGGATTCGTTGATCGCGAGCGTTGCGAATGCCATGGCCGCCGACCCCGAAAACCACGAGTTGCTGGCGGACACCCGGGCAATGCTCCCCGTCGGCGAACTCGACGTAAAGGCTCACGAACCGGTACTGACCTCGACCAACAACACCGTTGAGCTGCTCATCGAGACCAACCTGATCCGGCGCATGGAGAGCGCAACCGGCTACTACATGGGCATCATGCCGGAACGCATCGTCGGCGGCCAGTCGGGGGTCGCGTATCTCGGCTACGGGGCAGGCTTCTCGGCTGCCGACGGGTTCGTGATCGCCCACGAGCTGGGCCACAACTTCGCTCTCTACCATGCTCCGTGCGGTGGTGCCGGCGGCCCGGACCGGGCGTTCCCCCAGTCGGACGGGTCCATCGGCAACTGGGGATACGACTTCCGCGGCGGCGGCGCGCTTGTCGCGCCCCATGCCCGGGACCTGATGTCGTACTGCGGCCCGCCACGGTGGGTGAGCGACTACAGCTTCGCCAGAGCCCTGGGCCAGCGCGTCGCAAGCGAAAGCGGCACCAACGCGTCTTCCGCGGGCACCCCCGCGCGCTCCCTCATGCTCTGGGGCGGCGTCGACGGCCAGGGCAATCCGTTCCTGGAGCCCGCGTTCGTCGCAGACGCCCCGCCGTCGGTGCCGCAGTCCCCCGGGAACTACGAGCTGACCGGGCGAACCGCGAGCGGAGACGAACTCTTCTCGGTGAACTTCGACATGCTCGAGATGGCCGACGCCGACGGGTGGGCGTCGTTCGTGCTGGCCCTGCCGTTGCGAGACGAGTGGGCCGGCACGCTGGAGAGCATCACGCTGGCCGGGCCCGGTGGCTCGACCACGATGGACGGGACGACCGACCGGCCCATGGCGATCCTGCGCGATCCGGACAGCCGACAGGTGCGTGCGGTCCTTCGCGGCGAGGACGCAACGGACCTGATCAGTGTGGCTGCGGATGCCGCTGGTCCACTCGGGGCCCCGCCTCAGGTGCTCTTCACCCGCGGGATACCGGATCCGGCCGCGTGGCGCCGATAGGGCGAAGCAAACCCCACGATCATTCATCAAATGTCATGTTTACATTACATTATGTAACATAAACATTACACACAATCAACCTGTGCGCGGCCCCTACTCCCGCCAGGGATACGGCGGCCGCCGCAGGTGCCAGTCCGTCTCGCGCTGATACGCCATCCCCAGATCCAGCACGCTCTGATCGTCCATCGGGGAGCCGACGATCTGCAGCGACAGCGGCAGTCCGTCCTCGTCGAAGCCGCAGGGAATCGCAAGGCCGGGATGCCCGACCAGGTTCGCGATATAGTTGAGGCGCGGAGTGCGCGCGCTGACCTCCCCCGGGGGCTCCCACTCGTTGCGCGCCGGAATCGGCCAGCCGTCGCGCACCTCCCGCATCGCCGCCCCGTTCGGCCACGTCGGCGCAATCACCGCGTCGTAGCGAGACAGAACCTCGTCGGCCTCGCGCACAAGCTGGTTGCGGATCCGCTGCGCGGTCAGGTAATCGGCGGCGGGCATCATGCGGCCGGCCATCCACCCGGCGCGCCGGTCCTCGTTGAACGAAAACATGTTCGCGGCGCTGCCGTCGTCGAAGAGCGACTTGAAGTTGGTGCCGCTCTCGACGGTCACGATGGTCGTGAAGAGGGCGCCCGTTGGCCGCAGCGGCAGTTCGACATCCTCGACCTCGACCCCCATCTGCGCAAAGACGTCGAGCGCCTCCCGGAAGACGCGGCGGGTCGTCTCCGAGCCCGACAGCTCGAACTCGGCCCGGTGGACGCCCAGCCGGCGGCCGCGCATCGCCCCGGGGTCGGCGCGGAAGACGAACGGACGGTCGACGGTGCAGTTGTCGCGCGGATCGTGCCCCGCGATCTGCTGCAGGATGTGCCCGCAGTCCTCCGCCGAGCGCCCCACCGGGCCGATCTTGTCGAGGCTCCACGACAGCGCCATGCACCCGAAGCGGCTCACGCGCCCGAAGGTGGGGCGCAGGCCGGACGCGCCGACCGCCGAAGCCGGGAAGACGATCGAGCCGCCGGTTTCCGTGCCGATGCCGAAGCCGATCAGGCCTGCCACGGCGGCCGAGACGGTCCCGCTCGACGACCCGAAGCTGGTGCGGTCGAGTTTCCAGGGGTTGAGGGCGGAGCTCGTGTTGCCGCCCGCGAACTCGCCAAGGGAGTTCTTGGCCATCATCACGGCGCCGGAGGATTCCAGCAGGTCGATCACGGCCGCATTCCGGTCCGGGACCCGGTCGGCGAAGATCCCCGACCCCCACGTGGTCCGGATCCCGCGCGTGTCGAGCAGATCCTTCACGCCGTAGGGGATGCCGTGCAGGATGCTGCGCCGACGCCCCGCCGCGAGTTCGCGGTCCGCGCGCCCGGCGGCCTCCAGCGCATGGTCGTGAGCGATCGTGACCATCGTGGCGAGCTTGCCGTCGTGGTCCGTGCGCGGCTCGCTGGGGAGGTCGAAGGGGGGGACGTCGAGGGCGTCCGCACGGTCCAGGTAGGCCTGCGTGAGTTGGGTCGAGGTCACCGCACCGCCGGCCAGCAGGTCGGCGAGCTCGCGCACCGTGAGGAAGAGGGTGTCGTCCGGCACGGGGCCGGTCGGCTCCTGGGCGGCGCCGGTTGATGCACCCCCGACACCCGCGGACCCTGCAGCGGCAGGATTGGTCATCGCTCAGCCCCTCCAGAAAACGGTGAGGGGCGGCTCGTCGGGGTCCAGCGGAAACTCCCGCAACTGCCGCTGCACGTTGATCATGTTGGCCAGCGCGGCGCGGAGCCGGTCGAGTTCTTCGGCGTCCTCGTAGATGCCGCGCGGGCCCTGATGATCCAGTAGCGTCTGCGCGGTGGCCGCCGAGACCTCACCCGTTTCGGCCACCTCCGTGCAAGCCTGCTGCCACAGGAGGGCCATTGCGCCTGCCCCCGTGGCGGCGGCGAACTGTCTGCGGTCCATGGTCATGGGTCGTCTCTCGTCAGGTTGATCCCTGCGCCGCAAGCTACCTGGCGCGCAGCGACATCGGCAAACCTCCCCGTCCGACAGGCCCGTCGGCCCCACATCGCGACCTGTATCCCATGACAGTCCAGTCAGCCGCAGGCAGACCCCATCGTTCAGTCGGCGCCGCATCATCCAACGGGCTGGATCCGGAAGAACGGTCAAGGCGCGGCGCGTCACCGACCACCGTGAGCCGACCGATGGCTGAAGCGGCAACAGAACCGGGTCAGCGCGGCTGAAGCCCTGGCGGACTGGATCCGCGCCCTCTTTCAGCGCACCGCGGAGGAATCCGGAGTGGTCACGGCTGGAATCCGTACATCGCCTCCGGAAGGAATGTGGCGATCTGCGGCACGAATGCGATCACCACCAGCAACGCCAGCATCGCGAACCAGAACGGAATGATGCCGCGGTAGATCGCACCCATCGGAACATCCGGGGCCACGCTTTTCACCACGAACGTGTTGAGGCCCACGGGCGGCGAGATCAGCCCCATCTCCAGGGTGACGACGATCATTACGCCGAACCAGATCATGTCGACCCCGAGCGAGGCGAGGATCGGCTGGACCAGCGGAATCGTCAGGACCAGCATCGCGAACCCGTCCAGGAACGTGCCCAGCACGATGAACATCAGGAGGATCACCGCGACAACCTGGATACCCGACCAACCCTGCTCCGCCACCCAGCGGGCTGCGGCGAAGGGTATTTCGGTGAAGCCCAGGAAAACCTTGAACACATAGGCTCCGATCAGGATCAGGAACACCGTTCCGGTCGCCCTCAACGTGGAATGGACGGCCTCGCCGAAGCCATCCCGAGTGAGGGAGCGACGCGCCAGCGCCAACAAGAGTGTCAGGAATGCGCCCACGCCCGCTGCCTCCATCGCGGAGAAGACGCCGGCGTAGATCCCGCCCAGGGTCACCACTACCAGCCCCAGGATCCAGTAGGCTCCCGCGGGCGCCCGCTGCCGTTCCAGGGTCGGGCTCGCAGGCGCGCCGGACGGCACCTTGTGAGGCTGGAGCCTCACAACCAGGAAAACGGTCAGAACGAAGAGAAGTGTGAGCAGAATCCCGGGGATGACTCCCGCCATGAAGAGGCGGCCGATGCTCTGCTCCGTGAGTATGCCGTAGAGCACCAGCCCGGCAGATGGCGGAATCAGGATGCCGAGGGTTCCACCGGCGGCGACGGCCCCCGCCGCGAGCGACTCGTCGTAGTTGAACCGCCGCATTTCGGGGAGCGCGACACGTCCCATCGTCAGCGCTGCGGCCAGCGATGATCCGGAGAGGGCCGAAAACCCTGCGCTGGCCACGATCGAGGCCGCGGCGAGCCCACCCCTGAAGCGACCCAGCCAGAGGTTGGCCGCGAGGTACAATTCCCGGCTCATCCCCGAAACGACGGCAAGATTCCCCATCAGCATGAAGAGGGGGATGATGGTCAGTGTGTAACGCGACGAAACCGCGAACGTCTCCCCGGCGATGACCGGCAGCACGGCCTGGGGACGGATGAGAGCGATGCCGGCCGCGCCGGCGATCAGCATGGACAGCCCGACCGGCACCCGAATCAGGAGAAGAAAAAAGAGGGCGGCGAGCCCGAGGAGCGCGACGGCTGAACCGTCCATCAGACGTCGTGCCCCCGGTGGTCATCCGCGTCGGATGCGGCTGGCCGCTGGACCATTCGCGACGCCAGAAGCAGAGAGTACGTCGCCATCGACGTCCCCAGCGCGTAGTAGAACGGGGTGTGCACGATGGCAAGGCTGCCGGTGACCTCGCCGCACTCGAGACCGCAGCTGCCCTTGGCGAAGAGCGCAAGGGCCGCGATCGCTGTTGCTCCTGCGCACAGCAGCCGCGCGAGGACGTCGGCCGCTCGCCCGGCACGGCCACCGCCGAAGCGCCCGACCAGGTCGACGGACACGTGTCCGCCTTCCTGTGCCGCGTAAACCACCGCGGCCGCAACCAGCACCGTGAGGCTCATGGTGACGAGATCTTCGGCGCCCAGCAGGGAAACCCCGACAAGGTGGCGCGCGACAACCTCGGCCACGGTGATGCCCAGCAGCACGAGGAGCGCCGTCCCTCCGGCGATTGAAAATGCGGTGGTCAGACGCCGTTGAAGCCCCTCACCGATCCGGCTGCGATCCCGATCCGTGTTCCGGTGCAACCCCGTCACGTCCCGCGGAACCGTTCGATCACCTCGGCCACGGTCAGGTCGCCGAGCCTGCGGGAGAGTTGCACCTCCAGGGTGCCGGCGACCGCGTTCTCGAAACGCGCCTTCTCCTCGTCCGGGAGATCGATGAGTTCAACGCCCGCCTCGCGGGCCACCCTGAGGCCGCGGGCACCGGTGGCCTCGTAACCCCGGGCCCCCGACAGCGACAGCCAGGCGTCCGAAGCCTGGTCCACCCAACTCTTCTCCGTTGCGGAAAGGGACGCATAGGTGTCCTGGTTCATCAAAAGGACAAATGGGAACGCGGAGAGGGGCAGCCATGTCGTCGCGTAGGCAGCCGCTTCCTGCAATTGGTATGGAAGGATCCCACCGGCGGTGAGGACGACCCCGTCGATGACCCCGTTGTGCAGATTCTGCTGAACCTCGGATATCGGCTGCATCACGGGGCTCGCTCCAAGCGCTTCGATAAAGGGGATCTCAAGCCGCGACGACACCCGCAGCTTGAGCCCCTGCATATCCTCCAGCTTGCGGACGGGCCTGTCGCGGGTGAGCAGCACGGGGGGGGTCGCGGACCAGATCGCCAGCACCTTGGCCCTGTATTCGCCCTCCAGCACCGGGCGGGCCCGCTGCAGCGCCTCGGTGCAGTCGAGCGCGCTGTCGCAGACGCCCGGATAGAGGCTGAGCGAGGTCAACGGGAACACCGCGGAAGTGTATCCCGGGAGGGTGGCGACGACGTCCGCCACGCCGTCGAGCAGCATGGAGTAGTATCCGCGAGGCGAGGAGCCGAGAGCCCCTCCCATGTACTCCGTAACCGTCAGCCTGCCCTCGGAGAGCTCCGCCAACCGCTCCGCAAACGGGACCACGACATCTGCTCTCACGCTGCTTAGTGGCGACATGAAGTGCGCCAATACCAGGGACCTGCCGTCCGGATCGCGATCGGGTCCGGGGGAGCAGCCCGAAACCACAGGGAACAGCAGAAATGCCAGCGGGACGCCTCGGAGCAGCCGTGAGTTCAACACGTCAGCGCTTCCCGCCGGCCCGTCGCTCGGCCGCGACCTTAAGGGTGACGATATCCACGGTGCGAAACTGCTGGTGCCGAACCGACGATGCCAGATGCCGAAGCAGCCTGAGCGAGATCTCCTGCTCTTCCGGCGCACTTTCAGCCTCGTCCCCGAGCCATTCCAGTCGATCCTGCAGGTTCAGCTCCTCCTGCCCCGGGGCGGCTGCCTTGAATTGCAGGACGGCGTGTCCGTCCTCCCTGGACGCGGTGATCAGCAGTGTGCGCTCTTTCTGTTCGGTGTCGTCGGCCTCCTCCGTTCCGGCGCCCCGGGACTCGAGGAGCATCAGCAACGTCTCCTCGCAGGCGGCCTCCATGCGCTCTGCGGACGCCTCCAACCCATGGCGGCGGGCGAAGCCGGCGATGAAGTCTCTCATCCTGGGCAATTCGGCCACGTCCAGGTTTCCGCTGAACCGTGCCACGCGCGGCATCGTCAGGGTCGCGAGCAGGATCGTCACCAGGCCGCCCGCAGTCATCCCGTTGCTCAGCAGGCCACCGGCCAGCTCGGCCAGCTGGTCCGCGAAGACCAGGTCGAACTCCACGGCGATGCCCGTCCACACCGAGATCCCCGCGATGAGACCGTTTCTCGGATTGGTCCCGGTGCCGGAGACCACCTCGCGCATGCCGACCACGAACAACATGCACATGACGACAGCGATCGACGTCGCCGCGACCGCGTCCGGTATTGCGAGAATCACCGCGACCAGCTTGGGCAGGCACGCCAGGGCGATCAACGCGATCCCGGCGGCAACACCCACCCTCCGAGCTGCCACGCCGGTCGTCTCGATCGCGGCGATCGGCGTCGGGTGCAGGGTGTTGGGAATCGCACCCGTCAGGCCGGCCAGGGCGTTCCCGACCCCCTCGGCCGCCAGGGCGCCCTGCACCGAACGAAAATCCACCGCGCGCGAGCCGCGCCATGACACTCGCTGGGTGGCGACGGCCACGCCCACCGACTTGGTGGCCCCGACGAGCGCAATGAAGAGAAAAGCCGGCAGGAGGGCCCAGAAACCCGGGCCGAAACTCAGATCCAGGCCCGGCGGAAGGTCCCGCGGCACGCCGATCCAGGCCGCATTCGCCACAAGCCCGGTTTCGTAGATTCCGAAGAACGCGCCGACGACGGATCCGGCGGCGATCCCTGCCACGGGTGCCCATCGGCGAAGCCCTCCGGTTCCCTTCAGGTAGATCCCCGCGGCCGTTGCCAGCGTTGCGAGCGCGCAAAGGGGACCCGCCACCGCCGGGGCGCCGCTTGGCACCTCGTCAATCATGCGGAAGAGAATCGGCATGACGGTCACGGGCAGCAGCATGATCACCGTGCCCGTCACCACGGGTGTGAGAATCCGGTGCAACAGGGCCAGACGCTCGGAGAACGCTGCCTGCGCCAGCCCCGACACCAGCACGAGCGTCGCGAGCATCGTCGGTCCCCCTTGCAGCAGAGCGGCGACGCAAACGGCGACGAAAGGCGAGGAGACGCCGTGGAGCATCTGGTATCCGGCGCCGAAACGCCCCAGCCTGACTGCCTGCACGATGGTGATGATGCCGCAGGCCACCATGCCGGCAAAGACCGCCCACAACAGGTAGCTCTCCGCGTCCGCCGCCCGAAAGACGATCGTGGGCAGCAGCACCGCCGAGTTCAGCGCGAGAGCGGCGAGTTGCAGTCCGAGACCGAAGGCGAGGGGCCGCTCGATCGGGTCGGACGCTTCGTAGCGGAGGGTTTCGTCTGGTCTCATGTACCTGCTGTCAATTGGACGACGGGGGCGGGTGCCGCGATTGTCGCTCAGGCGACTTCATTCGTGCGGACTCGCGCGTGTTCTCGCTGGCTCTACTACCTTCCGTTTCACCCTGACGGCAACCATAGCAAACGAGACACTACCTTGCGACCCCTCCACATCGAGCCTCTCCCGGAGTGGATCCGCGGACTCTTCCAGCGAACCGCCCGGGAAGCGGGGATCGAGATGGCCTGGGGCGGGGAGCTGCGCGGTGCCCGGCTGCGCGACGCGGCCGCCGAAGCGGACGCACTGGTCACGGCCACGCGGCGGATCGGCGGCGATTTGATCCGGGCGGCGGGACGGCTGCGGCTGATCCAGGTGCAGGGACGGGCCCCGTGGGCGGTGGACACCGAGGCCGCGGCGGCGGAGGGTGTTCCCGTGTCGGTTCTTCCGCACCGGGGCGCGATCGCGGTCGCCGAGCAGACCATCGCCCTCATGCTCGGCCTCTACCGGAAGCTGGTTCCGGGGCATCTCGGCACCCGGGATGCGGACTACAAGGGCCTGGGCGTCGAGCCCGTGCGCACCACCGAGCGCAAGATCGCCTTCAACTGGCTGGGTTACAACGACGTGCTGCAACTGCACGGCCGCGTCCTGGGCCTGGTGGGACTGGGCGGCATCGGACTCGAGGTCGCCCGCCGGGCGCGCGCGTTCGACATGGAGATCGTGTACCACAAGCGCTCGCCGCTGCCGCGCCGGCACGAGGAGATGGCAGGCGTGCGCTACCTGCCGCTGCCCGAACTTCTCGCCGCCAGCGACATCGTCAGCCTGCACGCGCCGCACACCGGGCACACCGAGCACATCATCGACGCCGAGGCGCTGCGCCTCATGAACAGCAGCGCGATCCTGGTGAACACCGCGCGCGGCGGCCTCGTCGACGAAGCCGCGCTCCTCGCCGCGCTCCAGACGGGGCAGATCGCCGGTGCCGGGCTGGACGTCTTCCTCGACGAGCCGCTCCCGGCAGGCAACCCGCTCCTCGACGCCCCCAACGTGCTCTTCTCCCCGCATGTGGGCGGAGGCACGGGGGGCGGCCAGGTTGGCATGGCCCGGGACGTGGTGGCTAACCTCGTTGCCGTGCGCGATGGGGGCGAGGTGCGCGGCCTGGTCGGCGCGCCGGCCGCATCGCCCTGAGCGCAGCGACCCCCAACAAACACAAACCGCATCGACGGGAATGCCATGATACGAGAACCGGTGCTGGTCCTGGCCTTCATGCTGGCGGTGGTGGCGTTTGCGCGCTGGCTCGAGGAGCGGTACGACGCCATCAGGAAGATCAGCTCGGCGGTGGTGTGCACGCTGCTCGGGATCACGCTCGCGAACGTGGGGGTGATCGAGCACACGGGGCCGGTGCACGAGGGCGTGTTCACCTTCGCGATCCCGTACGCGATCGTGCTGGTCATCATGGGGACGCAGCTGCGGGAGCTGGCGGCGGCGGGGCGTCCGCTGCTCGTCGCGTACCTCGCGGCGTGCGTGGGCAGCCTGATCGGCGGCTTCGCGGCGGGCATCACGATGTCCGGATGGGTCGGGGCCGAGACGTGGAAGCTGGCCGGGGCCTTCTCCGCGGCGTTTGCGGGCGGCGGGATGAACTTCGCCGCGGTGGGGCAGGGGCTCGACACCGATCCGAGCACCTTTGCCGCGGCCGCGCTGGCCGACAACCTGTCCACCGTGCCCTATCTGCTGCTGCAGGTGTGGCTGGCGGGGGTTCTGGCGTCGATGTTTCTGCGCCGGACGAAGCTGGCGGGGGCGTGGGCCAGGACCGGTGCGGACGCGGGCGCCCAGGGCGATGCCGCCGACGAAGAGGCCATGCGCCGCCGCTGGACCGATTCCGACATGAGCATCACCGACCTCGCCATCCTCGGGGCGCTGCCGCTGCTCGCGCTCTGGCTGGCGCGGATCCTGAACGGAATATGGCCTGTGATCCCCGAAGTGCTCTGGCTGACCACGATGGCGCTGATCGCGGCGCAGCTGCCCTGGGTGAGAAAGCTGCGCGGCGCCGAGGTGCTGTCGTATTTCGCGCTCCACATCTTCTTCATCGTGCTGGGCGCGGCGTCCGAGCTGGGCAGGGTCGTCGAGGCGGGCGCGCCGATCTTCACCTTCATGATCGCGATCATTGCGGTGCACATGGTGGTGGCGTACGGGGTCGGGTGGCTGCTGCGCGTGGACCTGCCGACGGTGTCGATCGCGAGCCAGGCGGCGATCGGGGGGCCGGGCTCGGCGCTGGCGATCGGAATGGCGATGAAATGGCACCGGCTGGTCGCGCCCGCGGTGATCGTGGGGATCTTCGGGTACGCGCTTGGCAACTACCTGGGATTCACCTGCGCGTGGCTGGTCCGGGCGCTGGTGGGGTAGGGGCGCGTGGCGGAGCGCGGCGTGGCGACCGCGGCCGGCGGCGGCGAGGTCGGCGGCGGGCAAACCCTAACGTTACGTCAGGGTCGTTTTGCGACAGAGAGGCTCGAGGGGGCCGACGTGCTCGTCACTGGGGCGGGGCGGGGGCTGGGGAGCGGGATCGCGGCCGCGCTGGCAGCGGCAGGGGCGCGCGTGTGGCTGGTGGCGGAGGTGGCGGACGAGCTGGAGCGGACCGCCGGGGCGATTCGCAGTGCCGGAGGCCGGGCGGAGGTGTGTGTGGCCGATCTGTCGAAGGACGCGGGGCTTGAGAGCGTGGTCCGATGGGTCGGTGCCCGGGCGGACAACCTGCGCGCGATCGTCAACAACGCCGGGGTGCTCGAACGGCAGCCGCTGAAGGCGCTCGGCCGGGCCCACTGGGACCGCACCATGCGCGTGAATCTGGAAGCGCCGGTGTTCCTGACGCGCGACCTTCTGCCCACGCTGCAGCGCCGCGGCGGCTCGATCGTAAATATCTCGTCGCGCGCGGGAGAGCAGGGGTTCGCAAGGCAGGCGGCGTACTGCGCGTCGAAGTTCGGGATCGAGGCGTTCACGCGGTGCCTCGCACTGGAGCTCGCCGGGTCGCCGGTCAGCGTGAACGCGGTCACGCCGGGCATCCAACTGAAGCCGACTTCGCTCACGCGGCGCCAGGCAGAGGCTGCGGACGCGGCGACGCGGGCGCGCTGGGAGGATCCCGTGACGCTCGGACCCGCGTTCGTGTTCCTGGCCGGGCTGCGCGGCGAGGTCTCCGGGTGCCGCTTCGACGCGCACGTCCTCACGCAGGCGTTGGACAGGTGGGGGAAGGAGGGCGTCGTTGGCCGTGTGGAAGACGTGGCCGAGTACGTGCAGGAGGGTGTGCCGTGAGGGGGCGGGGGGAAGGGGGGCGGGGGTGAGCGCGGTGGAGAGGGCGCTGGCGTGGCGGGCGCGTGCGGCCCTGGGCGCCGGGCGCGAAGTGGTCCGGGCGGCCACTCCGGCCCGCAGGGGCACAGGATCCCCGGCGGTCAGCGGCAGGCCCACCTCCCAGGGCCCATCAGCTGAACTGCTGGACAGCCTGCGCCATCACCTGCTCGCGGGCGAAACCCACTATCCGGATCGTCCGGGCATGGTGGAGCTGCGCCGCCAGGTGGGCGCCGCGCTTCCGGGCATCGGCTTTCCGCAGCGGGACCCGGACGGCGTCCTCATCACGGCAAGCGAAGGGGAATCGCTGTTCGTGACCCTGCTCGGCCTGGGTGCGGGGAAGGGCACGTCCTTCGCGGGAAGGGCGCCTGGACGGCATCAGGCCCTTTTCGACTGGCTGGGGCTGGCGAGGGCAGAGTCGGATGCCGCTGCGTCACTTCACTACCGGGACACAACCGGCAAGGGGGAGACCGAACCGCAGGCGGGCGGCCATCTCGACCATTCCATGCCCTGTGTCCGCGCTGTCGGCGATTCTCTGTTCGGGTCACGGGGCTGGACGCCGCCAGACGACGTCTCCGACAATGTGATCGTGATCGGCTCCCTGGACGGTCTCGACGGGATGCATCCCTTCCGCCTCGGCTTCGTGGCGGCCGAGCCCGGGACCCTGGCCGGGATCACCAAGTGGAAGCAGGCGTCTTCGATCTGTTCACCGGCGCCGTCTCAGCGGGCCGCGCTGTGGGCGCTGGGGATTCGGCCATGACCGGGCCTGCCCGCTCCGCCGCCCTCCGCACGGGCGAGCAGGGGACCTCGCTGCGCTACCGCATGATGGCGCTGGCGAAGACCCGCGAGAATGTGATTTCGCTGGGTCGCGGCGATCCGGATATCGACACGTCCGCGGCGATCGTCAAAGGCGGATTGGCTCGGTTCGCGGCGGCTGCTGCGGGCGAGGCGAGCCCCGTTCGCGGGCTGGCCCAGCTGCGCCGGGGCATCGCGCGCCGCTACGCCCGTGAAAAGGGCGTCGAAATCGACCCCGACCGCGAGATCGTCATCACCAACGGCGCCCAGGAGGGACTCTTCCTGGCCATGCTGGCGCTGGTCGACCCGGGGGACAGGGTCGCGTGCCAGGATCCGCGCTACAGCTCCTACGACCAGGCGATCGGAGTGGCGGGAGGCGAGATCGTGCCGGTACCGACCGGCGGGGATCGACCTTTCCTGCTTGGAGAGGGCGAACTGCGCGAACACGCCCGCGGCGCCAGGGTGCTCGTCTTCGTCAACCCCTCCAACCCCACCGGCGCATGCGTGGAGGGAGACGGGGTCGAGGCACTCGCCGGGGCCGCGCGCGACCTCGACCTGATCGTGCTCTCCGACGAGATCTACGAGGACGTGGTCTTCAACGAGACGCCGTTCCGCTCGTTCCTGGCGGTGGACGGCGCGCGCGGGCGGACCGTCGTGCTCTCGGGGTTTTCCAAGGCGTACGCGATGACGGGCTTCCGGGTGGGCTACCTGGTCGGGCCGCCGGCGTTCGTGGACGCGGTGGAGGCGCTCAAGAGCACCACTTCGGGGCCGTGCCCGGCGTTTTCGCAGTGCGCCGCGCTCGCCGCGCTCGAGGCGGACCCGGACCCGCGGCCCGCCTACCTCGCGCGCTATCGGGCGCGGCGTCGTGCGCTCCTGGACGGATTCGCGCGGATGGGGATTCCGCACGGTCCCCACGGCGGCGGCCTGTTCATGTGGGCGGACATCTCCGGCTTCGGGATGGATGCGGAGACATTCTGCTACCGACTCCTCGATGAGGCCGGTGTGCTCATGTTCCCCGGAAACGCCTTCGGGCGGCGCTGGCGGGGGTGGGTGCGGGTCTCGTTGCTGGCCCCGGAGGCAGACATTCGCCGGGCAATGGAGCGGATCGAGGGGTTCGTGGAGGGATTGGCGGCGCGGGACTGACCCGTCTTGGTTATCATGGGGCAGACGCCATCCTCGCGCCCCTTTCGCGCGAGCAGTTGCCTACCCACAGCAAGAGGACCACAGGACCGACAATGACACTGCGCATCAACGATTTGGCTCCCGATTTCCAGGCCGACACGACGGAGGGCCGGATCAGCTTCCACGACTGGATCGGGGATGGCTGGGCGATCCTGTTCTCGCACCCCAAGGACTTCACGCCCGTATGCACCACCGAACTGGGCACCGTGGCGGGACTGAAGGCCGAGTTCGAACGCCGCAACTGCAAGGTGCTCGGGATCAGCGTCGACGGCGTGAGCGACCACCACGCCTGGTCGAAGGACATCGAGAGTTCGCAGGGGCATGCGCTGAACTACCCGCTCGTGGGCGATCCGGAGCTGAAAGTCGTCAAGGAGTACGACATGCTTCCGGCCGAGGCCGGCGACACCAGCGTGGGGCGGACGCCGATGGACAACGCCACCGCGCGGTCGGTGTTCGTGATCGGTCCGGACAAGCGAATCAAGGCCACGCTGACCTACCCGATGAGCACCGGCCGCAACTTCGCCGAAATCCTGCGCCTGCTCGACTCGATCCAGCTGACGGCGGTGCAGCAGGTGGCCACGCCGGCGAACTGGGAGGACGGGGACGACGTGATCATCCTGCCGGCGGTGTCCAACGAGGCGGCCCGGGAGAAGTACCCGGACGGCTGGGAGGAGCCGCTGCCGTACATCCGCATCGTTCCGCAGCCGGAATAGGGGTGGCCTGGGTGGCTCGCCCCTCGGGGCGGCGCACCATCGGGCGCTCGGAGCTGTTGCCCGGCGCCCCGAGCCAACCCTGACGTAACGTCAGGCTTGATGAACCAACTGCTGATCGCGGGCGGCACGGTCGTCACCGCCGATCATAGGGGACCCGCCGACGTGCTCGTCCGCGATGGGCGCATCGCCGCGGTCGGGCCGGATCTGCGCGCGAACGGGGTGTTCGACCGCGACGCATTCGAGCATCAGGGTGGCCGGATCCTCGACGCCAGCGGCCACTGGGTGATGCCCGGGGGAATCGACACGCACACTCACCTCGCCCACCCGATCGACCGCCTCGGCATCACCACCGCGGACGACTTCCATTCGGGCACGGTGGCGGGCGCCTGCGGCGGCGTCACCACGATCGTCGACTTCTCCCTCCAGCGCCGCGGCGAGTCGCTGCTCGAGGCGCGCGACCGCCGCCTGGCCGAGATCGAGCCCGACGCCGTCATCGACTACGGCTTCCACACGATCGTGACGGACGTACGCGCCGACGTGCTCGCTGAAATGCCTGCAATGATTGACGATGGCTTCCCTTCCTTCAAGGTCTACATGACCTATGGGGACAAGATCGTCCACGATGGTGGGCTGCTGGACATGCTGGAGGTGACGGCGGACCACGGCGGGCTGGTCTACGTGCATTGCGAGAACGACTGCGCCGTCACGCACCTCATTGAACGCCATCTCGCGGAGGGCCAGACGGGGCCCGCCTTCCACAACGCCAGCCGCCCGCCGGTGGTCGAGGCGGAAGCGACCCACCGCGCGATCATGCTGGCCGGGGTGGCGAAGGCGCCGCTGTGCATCGCGCACGTGACTTCGGCGGGGGCGGCGCGTCATGTGGCCGAGGCACGCGAGCGCGGCGAGGCGGTGGTGGCCGAGACCTGCCCGCAGTACCTGGTCCTCGATGACTCGGTGTACGACCCGGACGCGGGATTCGAGGTCGCGAAGTTCGTGTGCAGCCCGCCGATGCGCAGCGCGGCCCACCGCGACGCGCTCTGGGACGCGCTGGCCGCTGGGGCCGTCCAGCAGGTGTCGTCCGACCATGCGCCCTTCCACTACCGGAATCAGAAGACCACCGGGCGCGAGAACTTCACCCGCATTCCGAACGGCCTGCCCGGTATCGAGACCCGGCTGCCGCTGGTCTTCACGGGGGGCGTGACGTCCGGGCGGCTCACGCCACAGCAATTCGTGCAGGTCACCGCGACCAACCCGGCGCGCATCTTCGGGCTGCACCCCCGCAAGGGGACGCTCGATGTCGGCGCGGACGCGGATGTCATTGTCGTGGACCCCGAGGCCGAGGTCGAGATCGACGCGGCGCGGCTGCACTCCCGGGTCGACTACAGCCCGTATGAGGGGATGAAGGTGCGCGGCTTCCCGACGTGGACGGTGTCGCGCGGCGAGGTGATCGTGGATCGCGGCGAGCCCGTGGCCCCCCGGGGGAGGGGCCGGCTGGCGCCCAGGGAGCCGATCACGGCGGAGGACTTGCCCTGACGCCTGGGCCGCTCCGGTGCCTCGCCGCGCTGGGCACGGGTTGCTGACTAACCGCGGGAGGCGTTTCCCGTCCAGGCGTTCTCCGTCACCTCCTCGATGATCCCGAAGAAGCAGCACCACTCTCCCGCCAGGACAGCCGGCCGCGAGCGCAGGCCGAACACGACCCCGTCCGCAGGCGCGACCACTTCGGCCTGCACATCGCCATAAAGGTCGTAGACGCGCCCGAGCGGCGTGCCCGCGGGAATCTCGGTCTCGAATGGGACATCCGGGCTGCCGACCCACATCCCCGAGGCTGGTGCCAGCAGCGCCCGCTGGTGGCCCATTCGCAGGCGCCCCGCGTAGCTCGCCTCGCCTTCGAGCATGCCGTAGTGCCGCATGACATTCGCGTAGCTTCCCGCCAGATCCTCGGCCACCGCGTGAAAGTCCGCAGTCAGAGTGCGACAGTTGCCGCCGAGTTCGACGGTGATTCCCGCCTTCCCGTGCTCGGCGATCTTCGACGATGGGTTGGCGCCGCCGACGCCGCTCCGGAAGACCAGATGCCACTGCGGCCCCATCGCCGCCGCGAGCTCCAGGCTGGGCGGATTGTCGGCCGCGAAGATCATGTGGGCGAGGTAGGAATGCTCGCCGCCGGAATGGATCGCGATCTGCAGGTCGCAGGTGTCGCGCATGGCCTCCCAGTGCACCCACGCCGCCCGCTCGGTGGGGTAGCCGTCCGCCCGCCCGGGATAGATCCGGTTCATGTCGTACGCAAAGGTGTCCAGTGGATCGCCGCGCTTGCCGGCTTCGAAGGCGGGCACGTTCATCGCGGGGACGCCGACTACGGTGCCGCGGATTTTGCGGGCGTCGAGGATGGTGAAGAGCTTGAAGATCGACAGCGCTCCCTCGGGCTCGTCGCCGTGGGTCGCGCCGTTGATCCAGAGAACAGGGCCGTCCACCTCACCCCGGCAGATCAGGACCGGGATCTCGCGCATGCGCCCGGAGGCGTCGAGGCCCACCGGAATCGCGCCTCGGGCCATCGTACCACTGGCTGCCCTGGCCGTCCCGACCGTGAACACGTCGGACATCATCCCTCCATGGTGGGAACCTATGACGGTTCGAGCGAAAATGGCACCCCCAACTCGGCTGCAAGCTCACGCAGACCCGCCGCCGTCTTTCCGTCGACCGGCACCCCATGCCGGAGCCGCTCCCGCGCGCGCCGCTGCTCGGCCGTTCCGGGCAGCTGTACTGGGCGATCCGACTCGATCGGCGGTGCCGCCAGCACCTCCGCGACCAGCGCTTCGAGCCGCTCTTCGAACCGTGCCCGCGGCATGAACGCGTCCGTGTCGATCGCGATCATCGTATGGGCGACGTCGTAGTCGAGATCATCCTGGAATACCTGCCCCCCGAAGAGCGAACCAGTCAAGACTCCGGTCAGGATGTCGGTCACCAGGCTGAGCCCGTAGCCCTTGTAGTCGCCGATGGGCAGAAGGGGGCCGTCCATCCCGGCGCGGGGGTCGGTGGTGCGGGCGCCGTCCGGGGTGAGCGCCCAGTGGTCGGGCATCGGCAGGCCGGCGCGCTCGAGCCACCGCATCATCCCTTTTCCGGATTGCGTGAGGGCCATGTCGAGGATGACGGGATCGCGGCCGCCCGAGCGCGGCACGGCAATCCCCCAGGGGTTGGTCCCCAGCACGGCGCGGGCGGATCCCCACGGCGCCATCTCGGCGCCCGCATTCGTCATGGCGAGCCCGATCATCCCGGCGTCGGCCGCGCGCTTCGCGTGATAGCCCGCGATCCCGAAGTGGTTGCTGTGACGCACCGCCACCATGGCGATCCCGGCCGTGCGCGCCAGCTCGATCGCCCGGTCCATCGCCCGGCGTGCCGCCACGTAACCCAGCCCCTTATCCGCATCGAGCAACGCCGTCGCCGGACCCTCCCTGACCCACCACATCGACGCCGGGGCCTTGATCCCCCCATTGCGCATCCGCCGCGCATAGCGGAACAGCTTCTCCAGGCCCTGTCCCTGTCCCGGATGCCACCACAGCGACGCCGTTACGACCCCGTCCGCGTTGATGCGCGCTTCCTCGTCGCTCGCCCCGAGCGCCAATAGCACCGACTCGGCGAAATGCCGCAGGGAGGGCTCGGTGAAGCGCTCTAACGGGACGTGGTCGTCGAGTTGGTAAGCGATGATGGTTTCCTGTCGCCTGGGTGATACAGTGTAGCCCAATGCCGTTCAATCATCGTACCTCGGCGATTCCCGTCGAACCAGCCCGCCCCTGCTGTCCTACCACCCCTGTCGTTCGTATGACTCATATGATATCATCCTTGTCTAAACTGGGTGCGTACTGGTTTTCTTGGGGCAAATCCAGATCATATGAGTACACAACTCAATGAGGTCGCGGCAATCTCCCACGGGCGATGCACGGGAGGGCAACTATCCAGAGGTCCGTCGTCAGTTGGTCACTCTGATCCGACAAGGGCGGCGGACGGCACAGTTCACCCGGAAGCGTCCGACAGACCTGCGCTTCGGAGAAGTGTTACATCCCGAATCCGGAATTCCCCTTACGCGCAGCAGCGCATGGCGGGAAATCGTGCGGGTGCTCCGGTCCAACACTCCACTGGAGAAGACCCGATTGCACCAACCTCGGGGTGGGAGGGCGTGGGTCTGCCGTGCCAGACTCGCGCCCGACCAGCCTCTCGTCTACATCAAAATCGAGTTGGTGGGTGGATCCAGGGTGTTACTTCGCAGCTTTCATCTCGATGAACACGACAATGAATAGGGTCGCGTCTCCGTCCACAGTCCTCCGCGAAATCCCCGGACCTTCAGAATGCGAGATGTGCGGGGCACGGGGTCTCAAGACCGAATTGGTACGAGATCCCTTCATGTACGGTGTGGGCGACGAGGCCGTGGAGCTTTCCGCGGACATTCCCGTTCACTCGTGTGCCAGGTGCGACGCTTCATACACCGGGACCGAGGCCGAGCGCATCGAGCACGACGCCGTCTGTCGGCACCTCGGGGTCCTCACTCCCGAAGAGATCCAGGGCATACGCAAGCGGTACGGTCTCTCCCGCGCCGCGTTCGCTCGCTTGACCGGCTTCGGAAAGGCGAGCCTGGCCCGTTGGGAGCGCGGAGACCTGATCCAGAATACCTCCAGCGATCGCTACCTCAAGCTATTGCAGGATCCCGAGGTCTTTCGGCGCCTCGCGAGCTTCGCAGGGTTTGAAGATCGTGAAGACGGCACAAACCAATCCACGGCTCCGTCGCCGATGGGTCTGGTTGTTTCCATCGCCTCAAGTCGCTGAACAGCGTTCCCGCGGGACCAACCGCAGCGATGCGCCGCCACCCGTCCCATCGGAGTATGCCCGTGTCCCTACCCGTTTCCGCGGAACCGCTCAGGGAATCAGCTGCCGCGCCCGCGGCCGCACGATGAACAGCCCCTCCCGCCGGCTCGACAGCAGGATGCTTCCGCTCTCGAAGTACGGGTAGACGCTCCACGTCCCGTCGAACCCGGCCTCGTCGGCGCTCCAGGGCGTCGTGTCGAAGTGGCCCAGTTCGGTGGGGTTCTCCGGGTCGCTGATGTCGAGCACGCGCAGCCCGGCGCGGTTGTTCGACATGTAGAGCCGGTCGCCGTGGACATACAGGTTGTGGTCCGTGGCGTTGGTCGGATTCATGTACTCGCTGAGCAGGAGGGGATCGTCGAGGTCCTCCAGGTCCCAGATCAGCGTGCGGGTGGCGTCCACGAGGCCGCCCACCTCGTCCAGCTCGTCGTTCGAGTAGAAGTAGCGGTGGTCCTCGGTGAGCCACCCCTGGTGCGCGTAGGCGACGTTCGGGTAGTCGGCGGCGGCGACCGCGACGGGGTTGTCCTTGTCGGTCACGTCCGCGATCGAGAGCGCGGTCTCGTTCGAGTTCACGCAGATCTCGCGGCCGGCGTAGTCCTGGTCAGGCCCGTGGTAGATCACGCACTGGGTGTCGTGCGAGTTGCCCGTGTTGCGACGCCCCGTGTTGGGGTGGGCGAAACAGCCCGCGAAGACCGGGTTGAGCGGATCGTTGATGTCGACCATGTGCGAGCCGCCCCCGCAGGTCTCGCCGCCGTCCGAGGAGCCGACGAGGTAGGCGAACCCCGTCTCCTCGTTGATCGCGACGTTGTGCGACGACGCGATCCCGTTGTACATCGCGGTCGCCTCGAACTCCTGGGGCTCGGTGACGTCACGGAGCTGGGTGAGGTCGAAGATCTGCATCCCGTGCTGACCGGCACCGTCGGCGACCACGAAGGCATGATCCCTGAACACCTTGATGTCGCGCCAGCTGTTGGCCCGGCTGCCCTCGGTCATGGCCAGGTTGCCGAGATAGCGGGGGTTGGAAGCGTCGGTCACGTCGACGAACGCGGTCCCGTCCATCCGCCCGACGAGCGCGTATTCCCGCCCGGTTTCCGAATCCGTCCATCCCCACACGTCGTTGAGACGCGCGCCCCGTCCGGCGCCCAGCTCCCCCCACGGGACGAACGAGAGCAGATCCACATGGTCGCAGTCATAGCCGGCGGCATCGCCGTCGGCGCAGGGAACCTCACCGCCGTTGATGGCGGGCAGGGGAGCATAGTCGACCGTGAGGTGCCCGGTGCGGGTCCAGGATCCGGATTCGTTGGAGAAGACCGTGACGGCGCCCAATCCAAAGTCAGCGCCGGGATTGCCGAAGGCCGCGACGCCGTCCGCGAACTCCAGTCGCTGGCTGCCGACCACGGTCCGACCGTCACCCGTGGCATCGGAAATCTCGGTAACGCCCGTGAGGATCCATTCGCCGTCCTGCAGCGCGTAGGAAGTCAGGAGCATCCCGCCGCCCACCAGCAGTGTGGCCCCATCGGTCCCAAGGGACACTCCAAAGCCCCCGTCCCGATCGTCCTCGGGCGACAGCGTCCCGATCGCGGTCCAGTCGCCGTCGGTCTTTGCAAAACGGTGCAGCACCGGCTGCTGGGAACCGCCCAGCGTAATCTGACCGACAAGGACCTCATCTCCGGCCACAGCTACCGACAGGCCGAACATCGCGAATTCCGCGGCTTCGGCGTCGGGAGGTGCAAGCTCCGTCGGCGGTCCCCACGCTCCGGAAGCGTCACGCTCGAATACGTGAGCCGCTCGGCCCGTCGTACTCGCGCTTGCAAGCAGGTCGTCCCCCAGCGCGAACTGGTTGCCCACGTCGTCGGGCAGCGCAACCGTCGACCCCCGCGACCACATTCCGTCGTCTCCGAGACCGAATGTCGCAAGCACGCGTCCGTCCGCTTCGCTGGTCGCGACGGCGATCATCTCGCTTCCGGAAGCCATCAGCGACGCGCCGAAACCGTCCAGACCGGTTCGCCCGATCATCTGGATCGGCTCCGCGTCCCCGGCCCGGACCTCCGCCAGGCTGTACACGTAGATCCGCCCTTCATCCCCGCCATCGGCCCCGACCAGCAGATGGTCGCCAGACCGGGCGAGAGCCCTGCCGAATCCATCCTGCACCGCAGGCTCCGGCGCTCGCAGCGACCAGACTTCGGTCCATTCGCCGTCGAAGGCGTAGCCACGAACGGTTCCCGGATCGCGCTCGTGCGCGGCTTCGCCGACCAGGACCTGACCATCGGCCACCAGAACGGCCCCGCCGAACGCCTGGGCCGCGACCGATGCCGGGACGCTCACGAACGGTCCGCCGAGCGCGAGAACGCCCGACAAACCCAGTGCGTTCAGAAAGCGCCTGCGGGGAAGGGGGTGAGAAACGGTCTGTACTAAACGCATGGAAGCCTCCGAAGATCGATCAACAGGCAGATTCGCTGCCACCGAATCTACGCCTGCAAGCCGCGGGCGAAATCCCCGCCGTCTCGGGCAGCCGTCACCGATGCACGCGCAGACGCACCACGAACAACCCTTCGCTTCGGCTGGACACCAGCACATTCCCGCTTGCAAAGAACGGATACGCGCTCCACGCTCCGTCGAAGCTGGTCGCACGCGCCAGGGCGCTCGCACCCGCGGGGGTCGTGTCGGCCCCGGAGGGGTCCGCAGGGGTCGTGTCGAAGTAGCCCGCCTCGACAGGGTTCCCGCGGTCAGCGATATCCAGCACGCGCAGTCCCGACCGCTTGAGCGCGAGATAGAGCCGGTCTCCCCGCACATACAGGTTGTGTTCCGGGTCGTCGTTCGGGCCGATGTGCTCCGCAAGCAGGATCGGCTCATCCAGATCCGTCATGTCCCAGATCAGTGTGCGTTGACCGTCCACCAAACGGAGGGCTTCATCCAGTTCGTCGCCCATGTAGAAATGGCGGTGATCGTCAGCGAGCCACCCCTGATGGGCATAGCCCACGGCCGGATACGACCCGTGTGCGACCGCGATGGGATTGCCCTTGTCGGTCACGTCTGCTACAGACAACGCCGTTTCGTTGGAGCTGACGCAGATTTCCCGGCCCCTGTAGTCCGCATCCGGCCCGCGATAGACGACGCATTGGGTGTCGTGCGAGGTCCCGGTGCCCCGCCGTCCGGTGTCGGGGTCGGCGAAGCACCCGGCGAAGACGGGTTCGATGGGATCCCGGATGTCCACCATGTGCAGTCCGCCCCCGCAGGTCTCGCCGCCGGTCGAGCCGGTCAGGTACGCGAACCCCGTCTCCGCGTTGATCGCGACGTTGATTGCGGACTCGATCCCCGTGTATGCGGTGGTCGGCGCGAAGTCGCGGGGCTCGGTCACGTTCCGGAGCTGCGTCAGGTCGAACACCTGCATCCCGTGTCCCTCCGTGCCGCCCGCGACGATGAACGCGTGGTCCCGGAAGACCTTCAGGTCGCGCCAGATGGTGATCGGGCTCCCCGGGGTCCCCGCCAGACTCCCCAGGTAGCGCGGCCCGTTCGGATCGGTCACGTCGACGAAGGCGGTGCCGTCCATCCGCCCCACCAGGGCGTACTCGCGGCCGTCCCGCGCATCCGTCCAGCCCCACACGTCATTGAGCTTGACGGTGTCGGCCGCGCCCAGCTCCCCGCGTGACAGACGGCCCAGCAGGTCGACGCGATCGCAGGCGTAGACGTCCGCCATCCCGTCGACGCACCGGATCGTGCGGCCGGTGCTCTGGGCCGACGCCGGCGCCGCGGTGATCAACAACGTGAGGGCGAGCGCGCCCGATGCAGCCACGGCAGCGGTCAGCGGACGCCTGATGTAATGTCTACATAACATATTGTAATGTTTGCTTTACATGATATCCGATCGGAGGTGCCCGTACAGCCGCTACGTCACCTCCACAAGCTCGACCGCCATTCCCGGCAACTCGTCCGGGTGGACGAAGGCGGCTGCGCCCTCGCCGAACCGGTGGATCGTGTCGTCGAGGATGCGAACGCCCCGCTCGCGCAGCCCGGCAACGTCGCGTTCGATGTCGCCCGTCTCCAGCGCGATGTGTTCCAGCCCCTCGCCCCGCTCCCGCAGGAAGCGGCCCGCCCGCGAGGCGGGATCGCGGGGCTCGAGGAGTTGAAGCGAGCACCGGTTGTCGAAGTGGATGTACGCCTCGCGCATCGCCGG
The DNA here is from genome assembly GCA_965211645.1 of Longimicrobiales bacterium. Taxonomy (GTDB): domain Bacteria; phylum Gemmatimonadota; class Gemmatimonadetes; order Longimicrobiales; family Gaopeijiaceae; genus Bin94. The sequence goes on from OZ242947.1 coordinate 4,295,670, forward strand.
GCTTTCGTCTTCGGCCGGATCTGTCGCGGCCAGACCGAAATACCGCTCGAAGCGCCGCCGCGCATCGTCCAGGTCGTTCACGCAGAGGCCGATATGGTGCAGCCGGGTAACGCCCAGCGACGTGCTCACCGGTTCGCCCACCGCATCGGGCGGATAGACCCAGCTGCGATCGTGCGACTCGATGAGCTCGACGGTCAGCCCGGGCAGCCTGTCGGGAAAGACGAACGCCTCATACCCGTCGTTGGCGTCGAGAATCCGGTCCTCCCAGACGCCGACGCCGATCTCGCGGAGGTGCGCGACGTCGGCCTCGATGCTGTCGGTCTCGATGCAGATGTGTTCCAGGCCCTCGCCGCGCTCGCGGAGGAAGCGGTGGACCCGCGTCTCCGGATTCCAGTTCTGCACGAGGTGGAGCCAGCACTCGTTGCCGAGGAGGATGCGCGCGTCGAGCTGCATCCCCTGGCCCTGGTCGTCCCGGAAGCCGCGCGCCGGCAGGCCCAGGACGCGCTCGAAGCGGTCGCAGGCGTCGTGCAGATCGCGCACCACGATGCCGATGTGCTGCACTCGGAGGATCATCGCCCGGCACTCCCCGCGACGGGGTCGTTGCGATACACCCGTCCCGCGCGCATGACGAAGACGACCCTCCCGAGGGCGTCGATGTCGCCGATCGGGTCGCCCTCCACTCCAATCAGATCCGCCTCGAATCCTTCGGCAACGGTGCCGATCGCATCGCCGAGTTCCAGCGACTCGGCGGCCAGGCTCGTTGCGGAGACGATCGCGGCCATGGGATCCTGCCCGCCCTCCCGGACGCGGTAGGCCAGCTCGCGCCAGTTGTTTCCGTGGGCCCCGGCGACCGCATCGGTGCCGAAGACGGTCCGGAGCCCCGGGACCGTGAGGGCCTCGCGGAAGACCTCCAGCGCGACCGGCACCGCGGCGCGCATCTGCGCAAACCCCTCCTCGGTGTAGTTGCCGATGCCGATGTAGCGCTCGGCGTTGGTGAAGTAGTTGTCGAAGATGACGTGGATGTGGGGGTCGTAGTACAGGCCGCGCTCGGCGAGGAGCTCCAGGGTGGGGCGGTCGAGGAGGGCGCCGTGCTCGATCTGGGAACAGTCGGCCAAGGCGGCCCGGGTCGCGCTCTCGGAGCTGTGGGCGTGCACGACGGCGCGAAGGCCGTGGGTGCGGGCCTGGGCGCAGGCGGCGTCGAGCTGGTCCTGCGACAGGGTGGGGGTGCCGCCGACGCGGATGCTGGCCGAGGCGAAGATCTTGATGACGTCGGCGCCGGCCGCGGCCATCTCGTCGACGTGGGCGCGGATGGCTGCGGGGTCGCCGGTGCCGGCCGTCACCGGGCGCACCGACGTGATGATGCGCGGGCCGGGCAGGGTGCCGGCGGCGATGGCGTCGCGCATGGGGATGTCCTCGGGGCCACCGAGGCTCTGCACGGTGGTGACGCCGCTGTGGAGCATGCTCCAGGCGTTGGCGGCGGCGTAGAGGACCTCGTCTTCCGGGGTGTCGGTGGATCCCGCGGTGTGGAGCCGGCCGGTGTCGCGGTCGAAGTGCCAGCCGAGGTGCACGTGGGTGTCGATCAGGCCGGGGATGAGGGTCGTGCCGGTGAGGTCGTAGACGAGGCCGTGTGTCGTGCCCGCTTCGGCCACGCCCGCGATGCGTCCGTCGCGCACGACGACCTCGCGGCCAGTGAGGGTGCCGCCGCGGCCGTCGAGGATGCGGTCGGGACGCAGGACGATGGTTGGCGCGGCCTGCTCACCCCGGTCAGCCGACGCCGTCGCGGTCGGCGCCGGCCCTCCGTTCGAGTCAGCTTCTCCCCGGCAACCGGCCGCTACCCATGCCGCAGCCGCAACCCACGCCGAAGCGGCGATCAACCGTCGATTGGTCATGCTCAGGTACATCTTCTGGCTGAAGGTGATCCGTCGATTCGGTTCCCGGCGCTCCATCGGCTTCCGTGTCCGGCCTGATTCATCGCGCGCCCGTACTCCGTCAAAGGCTTCAAGGCGCGCCCCCTACTCTGCCAGCCTGCGCGACGGGCGTCAAAGGACCCGCGGCGGCTATCTTGCGTGGACGCTGGCGTGAACTTGACCTTCACGTCGAGGGTTTCGGCTCCCCAGTCGCCGGCCACCACCGCAATGTCACGAGGATCCATCCAAATGCGAACCGGTTCGAGCACCCTGCTGTTCCTTTTTCTGACGGCCTGCGCCGGGCCTCCGCCCGTCTCAACGCCGGTTCCGCCGCGGCCCGATCAGGACGTCCCGCCGGCCGCGGCCGACGCGGCGGTCCCGGCCGAGGCCCCGACCGAACCCGGTGGGCCCGCCGCGCCTGCGCCGCCCGCCGCCCCATCCTGGACCGACACCGTCCAGGCCGGCGCCTTCGACAACGGCAAGATGTGGACCTTCGACGCGCCGCCCACCGCGTACCTCGAAGAGATGTACGGCTTCTCTCCCGACGACGAGTGGTACGCCCGCGCCCGCCTCGGCGCCCTCAGGATCCCCAACTGCTCGGCTTCCCTGGTCTCGCCCAACGGGCTCGTCATGACCAACCACCACTGCGCCCGCGACTTCGTCACCCAGGTGGCCGAAGAGGGCGAGAACCTCCTCGACGACGGCTTCTACGCGGCGACCCTGGCCGACGAGCGCCCGGTCACCGACTTCGACGCCGACCAGCTCATCGAGATCGTGGACGTCACCGCCGAAATCCGCGCGGCCGTGGACGCCGTCACCGACGCCGAGGCCCGGGGCGAGGTGCGCGACAGCCTCACCGAGGCCGTCTCGGAGCGGATCGCGGCCGAACGCGGCGGCGAGGATGCCGGCATCGAGGTCGAGATCGTCTCCCTGTACAACGGCGGACTCTACTCCGCCTACGTCTTCCGCCGCTACAGCGAGGCCAGGCTCGTCATGGCCCCCGAACTGCAGCTCGGCTACTTCGGCGGCGACCCCGACAACTTCACCTACCCGCGCTACTCCCTCGACTTCGCCTTCTTCCGCCTCTACGGCGACGACGGACAGCCCCTCGGCACCGACGACCACTTCCGCTGGAGCGCGGAGGGCGCGGCCGCGGGCGACCTGATCTTCATCATCGGCAATCCGGGCAGCACGTCGCGCCTGCAGACGGTCGCGGAGCTGGAGTACCGCCGCGATGTGGAGACGCCCGCCCTGCTGGCCTTCCTCGATTCGCGGATCGAGGCGATCGAGGGCTACCTCGAGGGGCGCGGGGACGAGCCCGGGATCGACGAGGTGCGCAATAGCGTCTTCGGCCTTCTAAACTCGCAGAAGGCCTACCGGGGAATGCTGCGGGGGCTGCAGGATCCGTACGTGATCGCTCGCCGGGCCGCGGCCGAGCGCGACTTCCGCACAGCACTCGCTGCCGACCCGTCGTTCGCCGAGACCTACCTGCCGCTCTTCGACCAGGTAGCGGAGGTGCAGGAGCGGAAGGCGACCATGGCCGCCGAGGTCAATGCCTTCGCGGCCTTCGGCAGCCCGGACTACGAGGCATCGGTGGTGCTGCGCGGACTGGCCGCGTTCCAGTACCTGATCGGGCAGCAGCAGGGTGCCACCCAGGAGGAGCTCGACGGCTTCCTCGAGGAGCTGCGCGGGGTGGAGAACCGTCCGGCCGCGCTGGACGAGGCCCTGTTGCGTGCCCGCTACGCCGACCTGGCCAATGCGTTCGGCCAAACCGACCCGGCCGTCGGAATGCTGCTGCAGGGACGCAGCCCCGAAGTCGCCGCTGCGTCGCTGATGGCCAATTCCTTCATGGCCGACTCGGCCGGCGCGGAGCACGCCCTCATGAGCGGCACGCTCGACCCCGCATCCGAGCCCGTGTTCGCCTTCCTGCAGGGTTTGTTCGCCCGCTTCGGCCCCTACCAGGGTCTCATGTCGACGGCGTTCTCCCAGGAGGAGGAGATCGCCGCCCAGCTCGGCCGTGCCCACTTCGAGGTCGACGGCACCCGTGTGCCCCCCGACGCCACCTTCTCCCTGCGCCTGGCCGACGGGGTGGTCTCCGGCTACCCCTACAACGGCACGGTGGCCCCGCCCCACACCACCTTCCATGGCCTCTACGACCGCCACCACTCCAACCCCGGATCCGAGGAATGGGCGCTGCCGGAGCGCTGGCAGGACCCGCCCGCCGACTTCGACCTGTCGACTCCCCTGAACTTCGTCAGCACGGCGGACATCATCGGCGGCAACTCGGGCTCGCCGGTCGTCAACCCTGACCTGGAGATCGTGGGGCTGGTGTTCGACGGCAACATCCAGAGCCTGCCGGGCGACTACATCTACCTGCCCGACCTCAACCGCTCGGTCGCGGTGGACGCCCGAGGCATCCTGGAGGCTCTGGAAGACATATACGGCGCGGAGAGGATCGTGGAGGAGCTGACCTCGGGGAGCCCGCGCTAGCACCCGCCCGCCAATGCCGCTGTCCCGCCCTCGCCCGGGCCACCCCTTCTTCGGCGGGGCACCGCTCCTCATCGCGCACCGCGGCGGAGCGGCGCTGGCGCCGGAGAACACCATGGCCGCCTTCGACCTCGCCGTGAACAGGTGGGACGCCGACATCCTCGAAATGGACGTGCGCCTCACGGCCGACGGCCGCCTCGCCGTCATCCACGACGAGACGGTGGACCGCACCACCGACGGAACCGGGCCGATCCGCGGCATGACCTGGCGGCAGGCCCGCGAGCTGGATGCGGGATACCGATTCCGGGACACCGGCGGGCAACACGCCTGCCGCGGCACCGGCGTCCGCATCCCCCTGTTCGAAGAAGTCCTCACCGCCTTCCCCGATACCCGAATCATCGTCGAGCCAAAGGCCGCCGAGGCCGCCGGGCCCCTCGTCGCCGCCATCCGGACCCACAACGCCGAGAACCGCGTCCTGGTCGGCGCCGAGCACGAGGCCACCCGCGCAGGCGCCCGCGGCTACACGGGTCCCTGGGGCGCATCCCGCCGTCACGCGACCTGGTTCTGGAGCCTGCACCGACTGCGTCTCGCCGGCCGCTGGTATGTACCGCCGGTCGACGGATTCCAGCTCCCCGAAACGTCCGGGCGAATCCGCGTCGTCACCCCATCGTTCATCCGCGCCGCGCACGCCGCGAACATCCCCGTCCACATCTGGACCGTCGACGACCCGGCCGACATGCGCCGCCTGCTGGGCTGGGGCGCCGACGGGATCATGACCGACCGCCCGGACCTCCTGGCCGAAGTGCTCACCGAAGTCGCGGGCCGTCCTCCAGCGCCCGCGCAGTCCACTGGACCGAACCCGTGAGCGCGCTCGACGAACGGCTGGCCGCCCATCTGCACGCCACCGGCCTGCTCGACACCGCGACCGGCGCAATCGTCGGCGTCTCGGGCGGACTGGATTCCATGACCCTCCTGCACCTGATGCGCTTCGGCGCCGCCGCGCCCCCGATCCCCGTGCGCGCGGTCCACGTCGATCACCGCATGCGCCCCGGCAGCGGCACCGACGCCGAATGGGTGGCGTCGATGTGCGCCCAGTGGGGGTTGGAGTGTGATGTACACAGGGCGACCGAGCCGGTCACGACCGAGGCGGCCGGAAGGACGTTGCGCTATCGGTGCTTCGAGGAGGCGAGGACGCGCCTCCACCCCGGCGCGGTGACCGTGACCGCGCACACCGCCGACGACCAGGCGGAGACGGTTCTCTTCCGCGCCGCGCGGGGAAGCGGCCCGCGCGGCCTCTCGGCGATCCGGCCCCTGCGCCCGCCGGCCGTGGTGCGGCCGCTGCTCCCCTTCCGGCGCGCCGAACTGGAAGCCTTCGCCCGGGAGCGCGAGATCCCCTTCCGGGACGACCCCACGAACCGCGACCCCCGCTGGACCCGCAACCGCATCCGCCACCACGTCCTCCCGGCCCTCGAGGAGGCCGTCCCGGGCGCCGCCCGCGCGCTGGCCGCCCTCGCCGACACCACCCGCGACCACATCGCCGCCCTGCACGAGCTGCTGGACGAGCGCATCGCCGCCCTCGCCGCGACGCAACCGTCCCCCGCCGCCGCGGGGCGCGCCGCCACCGATGCTCCCGAGCTGTCCCTCGACCGCGACGCCCTGGCCGCCCTCTCCGACCCCGTCCTCGCCCTCGTCCTGCGCCGCGCGGCGGCCCGTCTCGGCGGCGATCCCGGCCGCGCCGCCACCGCCGGACTCGTGCGCTTCGTGCGCGAGTCCCAGAGCGGTCGCCGAGTGGCCGTCACGGGCGGCGTCACCGTCGAGCGGCATCTCGGCACGGTGCGCATCCGCCGCTCCGAGGACGCGCCCGCCCCTCGCGAATCGGCATCCACATCGATCCCCGCTCCGCCCCGCGTGTACATCGATGCACGCGAGTGCACCCACGGCGAGAGCACCCTCGTCCGGGACGGCGGCGCCGCACGTGTCGCATGGGCCCCCATCCCCCGCCGCGGCTTCCCCCACGTCGCGACCCTCGCCCCCCGCGAAGAGCAATTCCCCCTCGTCCTCCGCCCCTGGCAGCCCGGCGACCGCGTCCGGATGCCCTACGGACACAAGAAGGTGAAGAAACTCCTGCTCGAGGCCCGCATCCCCGCCCACAGGAGGAACCGCCTCGTCGTCCTCACCGACGCGTCGGGCCTCGTCCTGTGGATCCCGGGCGTAACGGACCCGCCCGCCCCTCGCGCCGGAGGGACGGGCCGAACCTGCTGCGTCGAGGTATCTTTCGACGATGACGACTGAACAGCTTGGACTCCAGCCGCTGCGAAGGGTCGTATTCAGCGAAGAGGACATCCGCAGGCGAGTGGCCGAACTGGGCCGCGAGATCGGCGCCTGCTACACCCCTGAAGACAACCTGCTCGTGCTGGGGCTGCTCAAGGGTTCGTTCATCTTCGTCGCCGACCTGGTTCGCCAGATCCCGCACCCGATTCACGTCGACTTCATCGTCGCCGGGTCGTATGGGAAGGGGCAGGTGAGCAGCGGCGACGTCCAGCTGATGTACAACCCTCGGGCCTCCATCGAGGGTCGAAATGTCGTCCTCGTCGAGGACATCGTCGACAGCGGCAATACGCTCAGACGGCTCATGCCCGTGCTACTGGAAAGGAACCCCGCGAGCCTCGAACTCTGCACGCTGCTGCACAAGCGGCTGATTCGCCTCCCCAGGGAAGCCAGGTGGGTCGGATTCGACGCACCGCTGGAGTTCCTGGTGGGCTACGGGTTGGATTTTGCCGAGGATTTTCGGCACCTTCCCTACATCGGTTCGATCTGATCCCGGGATCAAGACCATGTCGGAACAACAGAAAACACCCCAGAAGGACCCGAAGCTGAAGCGTGTGTCGCGCGCGTCCGTCTGGTTCCTCTTTGCGCTCATGTCGGTGTTGATCTTCCAGTTCATGCGGGGGGACGACCGCACCGCGGGCCGGATCACCGTCTCCGAGCTGTACCGGCAGATCGAGAACGACAACATCCTCGAGGTCACCTTCGAGGGGACGCGCGTCGAGGGCGAGCTCAAGAACACGATCACGGTCGACGAGGCCGACGTGAACGAGTTCGTCACCGAGCTTCCCGCCACCGAGTTGACCCCCGAAGTGGTCGGGCTCATGCGCGAGAAGGACGTCGAGGTCACGGCCCAGTCCCGCGGACTGGGGTGGGGCACCCTCATGATCTCCATCCTGCCGGTCTTCCTCTTCATCGCCTTCTGGATCTGGATCTTCCGCGCGATGCAGAGCGGGGGGAACCGGGCGTTCCAGTTCGGCCGTTCGAAGGCGAGGATGATCAGCCCCGACACGCCCCAGGTCACCTTCGCGGACGTCGCCGGCGCCGAAGAGGCGAAGGTCGAGCTCGAGGAGATCATCGAGTTCCTCAAGGACCCGCCCCGCTTCTCGCGACTGGGCGGGCGCCTCCCCAAGGGCGTGCTCCTGGTCGGCCCCCCCGGCACCGGCAAGACGCTCCTGGCGCGCGCCGTCGCCGGCGAAGCGGCCCGCCCCTTCTTCCAGATGTCCGGCTCCGACTTCGTCGAGATGTTCGTGGGCGTCGGCGCCTCAAGGGTGCGCGACCTCTTCGAGCAGGGGAAGGCCCACGCGCCGTGCATCATCTTCGTGGACGAGATCGATGCGGTGGGACGGCACCGGGGCGCCGGGCTCGGCGGCGGCCACGACGAGCGCGAGCAGACGCTCAACGCGCTCCTGGTGGAGATGGACGGATTCGAAGCGAACGAGGGCGTCATCCTGCTGGCGGCCACCAACCGCCCGGACGTGCTCGACCCGGCGCTGCTTCGGCCCGGCCGCTTCGACCGCCAGGTCGTCGTCGACCTTCCCGACGTGAAGGGGAGGGAGGGCATCCTTCGCGTGCACGCCAAGAAACTGCCCCTGGCGGAGGATGTCGAGCTGTCGCTGGTCGCGCGCGGGACGCCCGGGCTGAGCGGCGCGGACCTGTCCAACATCTGCAACGAGGCGGCGCTGTTCGCGGCCCGTCGCGGGGTCGATCTCGTGGCGATGGAGGACTTCGAGCAGGCCAAGGACAAGGTCATGCTCGGAACCGAGCGCCGGAGCATGGTGCTCACCGATTCGGAGCGGCGCCTGACCGCCTTCCACGAGGCCGGGCACGTCGTGATCGCGGTCAAGGTTCCGGGTCTCGACCCCGTGCACAAGGTCACCATCGTACCGAGGGGGCGCGCCCTGGGGCTCACCGCCTCGCTGCCCGAGGAGGACCGCCATTCCCACACCCTGGACTGGCTCAACGGCCAGCTGGCCATGCTCTTCGGCGGCCGCGTCGCGGAGGAGCTGGAGTTCGGGCCCCAGAAGGTGACCACGGGCGCCGGCAACGACATCGAGCGCGCCACCGCGATGGCGCGGCGCATGGTCACGCGGTTCGGCATGTCCGACCGCATCGGGCTCATGGCGGTGGGGGACAGCGAGCAGGAGGTGTTCCTGGGCCGCGAACTGGTTCAGCGCCGGGAAGTGTCCGACTACACCGCGCAGCAGGTCGACGAAGAGGTGAAGCGCATCCTTGACGACGCGCATTCCAGGGCGCGGACCATCATCGAGGCGAACCGGGACCTGCTGGAAGCCATTGCCCTCGCCCTGCTGGAACGGGAAACCCTGGACTCGTCCGAGATCGATCTGCTCTGCGAGGGCAAGACGCTGCCCCCCGTCACGAGCGACTTCGAATCCGACCAGCCGCCGGAGGCCCTGCCGGGCGCCGCGCCCCAGCCGGCGACCGTGCCGCAGCCCGGGCTGGGAGGCGCGGACCCGCTGCCCTCACCCGGCTGATCGGGCACATTCGGCGGACCGCCGGGGACATCCGCGCCCGCACAAACAACCGGAGGATCCGCGGTCTCGGCTCTCCGGGCGCCCTACGCGGATTCGGGCGGCGGAGCAGCGGCCAGCGCGGACTGCGGAAGCGTCCGCTCCAGCAGCTGCCTGAGCCGGTTCCCGTCCACTCCCAGTTCGATGCTGCCCCGATAGGCCACCGAGATCCGCGATGTCTCCTCGCTCACCACGATCACGATGGCGTCGGTCTCCTCGCTCAGGCCGATCGCCGCCCGGTGCCGCGTCCCCAGCGAACGATCCCGCACCGGATTCTGCGTCAGGGGCAGGATGGCGCCGGCGGCCTTGATCTGGTCGCCGACGATGATGACGGCGCCGTCGTGGAGGGGAGATTGCGGCGCGAAGATCGTGCCGAGCAGTTCGGCCGAGAGCATCGCCTCCACGCCGCTGCCGGTCTGCGCGTACTCCTTCAGGCCGGTCTCGCGCTGGACCGCCACGATGGCGCCCACCCCCGACTGCGAGAGCTGCTCGACTCCCTCGACCAGCCGGTCCACCATTCGCTCCTGCCGCGCCGACCCCAGCATCCTCACGAGCCGGGTCTGGCCCAGGCGCGCGAGAGCGGCCCGCATCTCCGGCTGAAACACCACCAGCGCGGCGATCGCGCCGTACTGGAGCAGGGCCTCGATCAGCCGCCGGATCAGCGACAGGCCAAAGATCACCGACAACAGGTAGAGCCCCGCGAGAAGCAGGATGCCGAAGAGCATCTGCATGGCCCGCGTCTGGCGAATCAGGAGGAGGATCCTGTAGATGAGCAGCGACACGATCGCGATCTCGACCAGGTCGGTCCATCCCGGGCTCAGGAACTGCAGCTGCTGAAAGAATCCGTTCATGACTCTGAAGAGTAACAGCCGGAGGAAGGTCGCGGCTCCAGAGGTGGGAAGCGACAGGGTGGCGCCGGTCGCGTGCGCTCTGCACGTTGTCGTTGACTCGAACGCGCGAGGCGCCTACATTGGCGCCTGTTGCGGATTCCTTCCAACCCGGCTCAACGGAAGCAGACGTGGAAAGCTACGATCTACTTACCCTTTTTGCGGACGGCGGACTGATGATGTACCCGCTCGTCATCTGTTCACTCATCGGCCTCGGCGTCATCATCGCCAAGACCTGGACCCTGTGGGTCGCCCACCGGAGCGCGGTCCAGGTCATCGAGCAGGTCGAAGAGGCGGCGATGGCCGGCCGGGTGGACGAGGCGATCGAGGCCGCGGCCTCGACCCCGGGTCCCGCCGCCGCGATCCTGCTTGCGGGGCTTCGCCGGATCAAGCACCTCACCCTGAACAGGGGCGAACTGGAGCAGGTCATCTCGACCACCGGCGCCATCGAACTGAGCTTCCTGGAGCGCGGCCTGGTCGTACTCGCGACGATCGCCAACGTGGCTCCGCTCATGGGATTCCTCGGGACGGTGGCCGGAATGATCGTGGCCTTCGAGTCGATCGCCGCTGCCGGCGATGTCAACCCGGCGACGGTGGCGGGCGGAATCAAGGTGGCGCTGCTGACCACCGCGGCCGGCCTCACCATCGCGATTCCGGTCAATATCGGCTACAATTACTTCGTGTCGAGGATCGACAAGCTCGTCGTCGACATGGAGGAAAGCACCCAGAAGGTCCTCAACATCGCCTGGGATATGGAGCGCGAAGGGAAACTGACGGTACTGTCCTGAGGCCTCGCGGCCTGGGGCGGGTTCCCTCCGGGGAACTTTCGCCCTCGGGGACGGTAGCAAGACAATAGAGCAGCAAGCGGCAGCAAGCAGTAGACAAACGCACGGGAGAGCACTCATGGCGGTTCTGGGCGGCAAGAAGTCCAAGGTCTCCGACGAGATCCCATCCTCGTCGATGGCCGACATCGCGTTCCTCCTTCTGATCTTCTTCCTGGTCACGACGACCTTCCCGAAGGACAAGGGGCTGGCGATCGTCCTCCCCGAGCAGGGCGAGGAGCAGGAGGTCAGCCAGAAGAACATCCTCCACATCCTCATCAATCCCACGGGCACGGTGACCATCCGGCGGGGCGAGAGCCAGCAGGAGCAGTCGGTGCGCCCGAACGACGTGGAGGCCATCTGGCGTCAGGACGTGGCCCAGAACGAAAACCTGATCGCCGCTGTAAAGACGCACCCCGATGCGCCGTATCGTTTCATGATCGATGTCCTGGACGCCCTCCAGTCGGCGGGCTCCGAACGTATCTCGCTGCAGGTCCTGGAGTAGCGCGCAATGTTGAAAGGCGGAGGGTTGCAACGGAAGTCCAAGGCATCGCAGGAGATCCCATCCTCCTCGATGGCGGACATCGCGTTCCTGCTTCTGATCTTCTTCATGGTCTCGACCGTGTTCCAGAAGGACACGAACCGCCCCATCGAATGGGCGCAGGCCGAAGCCACGGAGAAGATCGACCAGAAGCAGAAGAACATTCAGAACATCTGGCTTGACCCGAACGGTGACGTCTACATCAACGACGTGCAGACAACGATGGAAGAGGTGAGCGCCATCATCGCTCCGATGTACCGGGTGAACCGCGAACTGGTGGTTTCGATCCGGTCCGACCGGACGGTGCCCTACCGTTACATTGACGCGGTACAGCAGGAGTTGGTGGCAGCAGGTTTGTTGAGGGTCGTGTTCGCGACCGAGTTGGAACAAGACATGACGAGGGAGAGACGATGAGCGAGCAAGTCGAACAAACCACATTCGTCACGGAAAGCGCCAACGACCGCTTCAAGAGTTCGTTCTCGACGTCGTTCTGGGGCTCGATGATCACGGCCACACTGGCACACTTCGTGTTCTTTGCCTTCCTCAACTTCGGTGAGCCCGAGGATGTCAGCATGAGCATGGACGAGATCATCACCATGGACATCCCGCCCGAGATCGAGATTCCGCCGCCGCCCGAGGCGATCGCCCGTCCGGCCACGCCGGTGGTGACGAGCGCCACGATCGACGAGGACATCACGATCGCGCCGGTCACCTTCGACGAGAACCCGGTCGAGAACCTGCCGCCTCCGCCGGACGAGGTCGAGACGGACATCGGAGCGGCCCCGGTCTTCACGCCCTATACCGTCAGGCCCGACTACACGAACGGTCCGGAGGTACAGAGAGCGCTGGAACGCGAGTATCCGCCGCTGCTGCGCGACGCCGGAATCGGTGGCACGACCGTCGTGTGGTTCTTCATCGACGAGCAAGGCGTGGTGCAGAACCAGGTTGTGCAGGAGACCTCCGGGCACCAGGCTCTGGACGACGCCGCGCTGCGCGTGGCCCCGGTATTCAAGTTCACCCCGGCGCTGAACCGCGACAAAGCGGTTCCGGTCTGGGTGCAGCTTCCGATTACCTTCACTACCAGGTAGCGCGCTCGGCCGCCGACGAGCGGGGAACGCCCCGCCGGCCGAGTGGCCGGCGGGGCGTTCCCTTGTCCGGCTGCCACCCCACCCGAGCCATTTAGCGAATGACTGGGCACGAATCCTACCACCGCGCCGTCGCGGAGAACCTGCCGCGCGTGCGGGATCGGATCGCCGCGGCCGCCGAGCGGAGCGGCCGCGATCCGGGCGAAGTGCGGGTCGTGGCGGTCACCAAGGGCCATCCGCCCGGGGCGATCGAGGCCGCGCTGGCGGCGGGGCTGCGCGACATCGGCGAGAACCGCGTGGAGGAGCTGCAGTGGAAGGCGCCGCTCTTCGAGGCCCCGGCGGTGACCTGGCATGCGATCGGCCACATCCAGCGCCGCAAGGCGGCCGGCGCCGCCCGCCTCGCGGCCCTGATCCACAGCGTCGACTCCCTCCGCCTCGCCGAGAAGCTGTCGCGTCTCGGCGAGGCGGAGGGAAGGCGCATCCCCGTCCTCGTCCAGGTCAACGCCTCCGGCGAAGCCACCAAGGGCGGCTTCCCGGCGGCGCGTGCCCCGGACGAGGCCGTCGCCGGAATCGCGCGGGTGGCGGGGCTGCCGGGCCTGCGCGTCCGGGGCCTCATGACCATGGCCCCGTTCGTCGCCGAGGAGGCCGAGTTGCGCGCCACGTTCCGGACCGCGCGGACGGTGCTCGAAGCCGCGTCGAGGATCGACGGGGTCGAGGGGCGCGAGCTCTCCATGGGCATGTCGAACGACTACGAAATCGCGGTCGAGGAGGGGAGCACGATGGTGCGGTTGGGAACGACCCTTCTGGGACCGAGGCCGAAATAGGGTCGCTCGGGACTCCACCGGCGACCGATCCATCCGGAGCTTCCCGACACACCGGGTTCCTTGCCGGACTCCCCGGGTTCCTTCCCGGGAACCTTTCAGACGTCGGCGTGGTAGCAGAATCAAATGCGGCGATGGCCGCTGTCGCGACCAGGCCCGAGCTGAAGGGAGTCAACGAAATGAACGGAATCACCACGACGCAGCAATCGACGATGACGCAGAACGCCAACAACCGCTTCAAGAACGACTTCTCGTCATGGTTCTGGGGCTCGATGATCCTGGCCACCGTCACCCACTTCGGGTTCTTTGCCTTCCTGGAATTCGGAGAGGTGCGGGACCTGAGCGCGAGTGTCACTCCGATCCCGGTGATGCCCCCGCCCACAGTCGAGATCCCCGAATCACCCGAACCCCTGGCCCGTCCGGCCATGCCGGTGGTTACGGACGCCGCGATTGACATTGACATCACAATCGCGCCGGTGACATTCGACAAGAACCCGGTCGAGAACCACCCGCCGCCACCCGACGAAGTCGAGACGGAAATCGGAGCGGCTCCCGTCTTCACGCCCTACACGGTCAAGCCCGACTACACGAACGCTGCCGAGGTCCGGAGAGCACTCGAGCGCGAGTACCCGCCGCTGCTTCGCGATGCCGGCATCGGCGGCACCGTCAAGGTGTGGTTCTTCATCGACGAGCACGGCGTCGTGCAGAACCAGGTGGTGAACGAGTCCTCCGGACACGAGGCTCTCGACGCGGCCGCGCTCCGGGTGGCGCCGGTCTTCAAGTTCACTCCGGCGCTGAACCGCGACAGAGCGGTTCCGGTCTGGGTGTCGCTTCCGATTACCTTCAGAGCCAACTAGCGCACTCGGCCGCACACGCGCGGGAACGCCCCGCCGGCCGAGTGGCTGGCGGGGCGTTCCCTGTTTTGGCACTGGAACCACGTACATGAGCCCGAATAGCGAGATGGACCGGATCCGCGAGGCCGCGCTGGCCGTGCAGGGCAGGGGGGCGGCCGCGCCCCGCGTGGGGATCGTCCTGGGTACGGGGCTGGGGGGGCTGGCCGATGCCATCGAGGTCGACGCTGCGATCAACTACGAGGACTTGCCGCACTTCCCGGTCTCCACCGTCATGTCCCATCAGGGCAGGCTGATCCTGGGGACACTCTCCGGAGTGCCCGTCGTGGCGATGCAGGGCCGCTTCCACCGCTACGAGGGCTACACCCATCAGCAGATCGTCTTTCCCGTCCGCGTCATGCGACTGCTCGGAGCCGACACCCTGATCGTCTCAGCGGCGTGCGGGGGCATGAACCCGCTCTGGGGCCCGGGTGACCTCGTCCTCCTCGACGACCACATCAACTTCATGGGGGACAGTCCGCTCATCGGCCCCAACCTGGACGAGCTGGGCCCCCGCTTCCCCGACATGTCGGCGCCTTACGACGCGGGCCTCCAGGACGCAGCCGTCGCCGCCGCCGTCGAGGAACGCATCCCGCTTCGGCGCGGGATCTACGTGGCCGTCCCGGGCCCGCAGCTCGAGACCCGCGCCGAATACCGCATGCTGCGCGCGATGGGCGCGGATGTCGTGGGCATGTCCACCGTGCCCGAAGTCATCGCGGCCCGCCACATGGACATGCGCGTCATGGCCGTCACCGTCATCACCGACCAGTGCCTGCCCGACGCGCTCGAGGAAGCGGATGTCGAGAAGATCATCGCGACGGCCACGGCCGCGGGGCCGAAGCTGACCCGTCTGGTCGCGGGCGTAATCAAGCGGCTGGCCAGAGAGCCGGGCGGCCTCAACGTCGCCGGCTCCCCGGCAGCCGGCCAAGCCCGCGCGGGAAGCGAGTCCCGGGGCGGCCCCACACCGGACTCCGCCTCCTGATGCGCTATCCCGATCTCCCCTCCGGCCTCGTCGCGCTCGAAGAGGCCGTCCTGGAGCGATGGCGCGAAGAGGACACCTTCCGGCGCACCCTCGAAGCCACTGCGGACGGCGAGCAGTTCGTCTTCTACGAGGGCCCCCCCACCGCGAACGGGCGCCCCGGTCTCCACCACATCATCAGCCGCGCGATCAAGGACCTGGTTTGCCGCTACCAGACGATGCTGGGCAGGCACGTCACCCGCATCGCCGGCTGGGACACGCACGGCCTCCCTGTGGAGATCGAGGCGCAGAAACGGCTCGGGATCGAGGACAAGCGCGAGATCGAGGAGCGCGGGATCGCCTGGTTCAACGCCCGCTGCAAGGAGTCCGTCTTCACCTACAAGGACGAGTGGGAGCGCTTCTCGGAGCGGATCGGGTACTGGCTGGACTACTCGCGGCCGTACGTCACCTTCCACGCCGAGTACGTCGAGTCGATCTGGTGGCTGCTCAGGCAGATGGCCGACAGGGGACTTCTGTACCGGGGCCACAAGGTTGTGCCCTGGTGCCCATCGGATCAGACCGTGCTCTCGTCGCACGAACTCTCGCTCGGATACCGCGACGTCGAGGATCCGTCGCTCTGGGTCACCCTCGAACTCCTCGACGGATCGGGGCGCCACCTGCTGGTGTGGACCACGACGCCGTGGACGCTTGTCTCGAACGCGGCGCTGGCGGTGCACCCGGAGATCGAGTACGTGGAGGTCGAGGACGCGGGCAAGCGGCTGATTCTGGCGCGGAGCAGGGCCGAGGCGCTCTTCGGCGAGGACAGGATCGGGGGTGCGGTGCCGGCTTCGGAGCTGATCGGGGCAAAGTACCGGCGGCCGTTCGAGCTGATCCCGGCCGACCGGGTGCGTGGGCGCGCGTGGGAGATCGTCGCCGGCGACTTCGTGTCCGACGAGGAGGGGTCGGGGATCGTGCACATGGCGCCCGCCTACGGCGCCGACGACTACGAGGCGGGGAAGGCGTACGGCCTCAAGGTCATGGAGCCGGTGCAGAGCGACGGCACTTTCGCGGCGGAGATGCCGCTGATCGGCGGGATGTTCTTCAAGGACGCCGACGAACACCTCGTGCGGGACCTTGAAGAGCGCGGGCTGGTCTTCGCCTGCACGAGCGAGTCGCACTCGTATCCGCACTGCTGGCGCTGCGAGGCGCCGCTCGTCTACATGGCCCGGCACAGCTGGTTCGCGCGCACCTCGACGCTGAGGGAGGAACTGCTGGCCAACAACGCGCAGGTGAACTGGCACCCGGCCCAGGTCGGCGAGGGGCGTTTCGGCGAGTGGCTGAAGGGGAACGTGGACTGGGCGCTCTCGCGCGACCGCTACTGGGGCACGCCGCTGCCCGTCTGGGTGTCGGAGGACGACCCCGACCGCGTGGAATGGATCGGCAGCTTCGCGGAGCTGGCCGAGAGGGCGGGGGAGCTGCCGGAGGATTTCGATCCGCACCGCCCCTTCATCGACGAGGTGACCTGGCGCTGCTCCGAGACGGGGTCGGTCATGCGGCGCAGCCCGGAGGTGATCGACGTCTGGTTCGATTCGGGCGCAATGCCGTGGGCGCAGTGGCACTACCCGTTCGAAAACGTGGAGGAGTACAACCGCCACTTCCCCGCGGACTTCATCTGCGAGGCGGTGGATCAGACGCGCGGCTGGTTCTACTCGCTGCACGCGATCTCGACCCTGCTCGGCCTTGGCCCGGTCTTCCGCAACGTGATCGTCAACGACCTGATCCTGGACGCCCAGGGGCGCAAGATGTCCAAGTCGCGCGGCAACGTGGTCGACCCCTGGGACGCGGTCGCGGACCACGGCGCCGACGGCGTGCGCTGGTACATGATCACGGTGAGCAATCCCTGGCTGCCGACCCGCTTCGATCCGGACGGCGTGCGCGAGTCGGCGGCGCGCTTCTTCGACACGCTGCTCAACACGTACCGGTTCTTTGCGCTTTACGCGAACCTGGAGAACTGGGCGCCGGGGGCGTCCGGGTCGGCCGGCGCCCCTGCCCGTCCCCCGCTCGACCGCTGGCTCCTGTCGCGCCTCCACCGCCTGGTCCGGACGGTTCGCAGCGAGCTCGACGGCTACAACCCCACCCGCGCCTACCGCGCCGTGGCGGCCTTCGTCGACGGCGAGCTCTCCAACTGGTATGTGCGGCGCTCCAGATCGCGCTTCTGGGGCAGCGCCGATTTGGCCGACTCGGCCGCCGCCTTCGCGACACTGCACGAGGCGCTCCGCGTCACGGCGCTGCTGATCGCGCCGGTCACGCCCTTCACCTCGGACTGGCTGCACCGGGCGCTCACCGGCCGCTCCAGCCATACCGAGTCCTTCCCCGAGGCCGACGAGGCGCTGATCGACGACGCCCTCGAGGCCGGCATGCGCCACGTCCGCACCCTCAGCACCCTGGGCCGCGCCGCGCGCGAGGAGGTCGGCATCCGCGTGCGGCAGCCGCTCGGGCGCCTGCTCGCGGTGATCCCGGGCGCGCCCCCCGCCGACGACGTGCTGGCGCTTCTGCGCGACGAGATCAACGTGAAGACGATCGAGTTCGCGGCTTCGTCCGAAGGGCTGGTGACGCTGGCCGCGCGCCCCGACTTCCGCGCCCTCGGCAAGCGCTTCCGCAAGCTCACGCAGGAGGCGGCCGCGCAGATCCGGGCACTCGACGGCGAGGCGCTCGCGGCCGTGCGCGGAGGCGGAACCGCGCGCATCGCGGTGGCTGGCGCGTGGCACGAGGTCGGCGCGGACGAGCTGGAGGTGGTGGAGGAGGCACAGGGCGACTGGGTCGTGCGCAGCGAAGGCCGCTGTACGGTCGGGCTCGATCCCGCCGTAAGCGACGAGCTGAGGATGGAAGGGCTGGCGCGGGAGCTGGTCAGCCGCATCCAGCGCCTGCGGCGCGACTCGGGGCTCGCCGTGACCGACCGCATTCGCCTCGGGATCGCCGGCAGCGAGGCGGTGCGCGCGGCGGCCCGCGAGCACGGCGACGCGATCGCCCACGAGACCCTTGCCGTCGCCCTCGACATCGATGCGCGGCTGGGCGGCGACTACGACCACCACAGGGAGGACGGGCTGGACGGCGAGGCCGCGGTGCTGGGTCTTTCCGTCTCGGCCGCCCCGTGACTCGGCACCGGTGGGTCGCAAGCCCCGACGCCGGTGGGCGCGTGGACAGCTACGTGGCGGGCGCGGTGGGTCTCTCGCGCAGCCGGGTGGCTGCCCTTTTGGCGGCGGGCGATGTCCTGGTCGACGGACGGGTGCCGAAGAAGTCCGACCCGGTTGGGCCCGGGCAGCACCTCGAGGTGCGTGTTCCCGAGCCGGCTCCAGCCGCTGCCGAAGCTCAGGACATCCCGGTGGAAATCGTCTTCGAGGACGCGGAGCTGGTCATCGTCGACAAGCCGGCCGGGCTCGTGGTGCACCCCGCACCCGGCCATCCCGACGGCACGCTGGTCAACGCACTCCTGCACCACGTGGGCGACCTCGCGGGGATCGGTGGGACGCTCCGCCCCGGGATCGTACACCGGCTGGACCGTGACACCTCGGGCCTGATGGTGGCGGCAAAGACCGACCGCGCGCACCAGGCGCTGTCGGCCGCGCTCAAGGCGCGCCGGGTGAGGCGCAACTACCTGGCCGCATTGTGGGGGACGCTGAGGGAGCCGACCGTGGTGGTGGACCGGCCGATCGGGCGCCATCCGCGGGACCGCACCCGCATGGCGGTGGCGGCAGGCGGGCGGCGGGCGCGAACCCGGTTCCGGCACCTGGAGCGCTGGGAGGCCGCCTCCCTGTGTGAGGCCGAACTCGACACTGGCCGAACGCACCAGATCCGAGTGCACGCGGCGGCGATCGGGCACCCGGTCGTGGGAGATGCGCTGTACGGCGCGGGGCGCGAGCGCGGATTCGCGGGGCCCCAGCGGCCCTGGGCGGCAGCGCTCGCGCGGCGCACCGCCCGGCAGTTCCTGCACGCACACCGGCTGGCGTTCGACCATCCGGTCACCGGGCAGGTGATGGCCTTCGAGGCCCCGCTTCCGGCAGATCTCGCCGCGGTGCGCGACTGGGCGCTGGCCGGAGGGTAGGATGCAGCGGGGGTTGCGATGGCGGTTTCGGGTCCTGATGCTGGTGATGTGCAATTCTGTTGTGCATGCACAACTATATGGTGCAACGCAATCAGTTGTACAACGGGACGGCGCACCCGGGTGGCGCTATGTGCAGGGGGCCGTCGCGACCGCCCGCTATCAGGGCCGCGATTCCCTGCGGGCAGCGCGGGCGGTGGCCACCCTCGACGCGGTAGGGCCACTTCCCGCTCTCGACTATCGCTCAGAGCGCTCCGGCCCGGACGACCCGGCGGGACAGCCCGGGGCGGGGCGCGCCGCCGGTCTGCACGTCACGCTGACCGTCGCACCCAGCCGCGAGGTGATGGATTCGCTGGTGGGTGGGCGCGTGCCGGAGTGGGCGGGTGCAGTGGCGATTTCCGAGCGAATGGAGATGATCGTCCCGAGTGGGGGTTTCTGGCCCGGGTCGCGAGAGGAGGAGGTGCGTGTGCTTCGCCACGAGTGGGCCCACCTGGCGCTCGCCCACGAACTGGGCCGGCTGCGGATCCCCAGGTGGTTCAACGAAGGCTACGCGGAGTGGGCCGCGGGAAGCTGGCAGGAGAACGGAAGCCTCAAGCTGGGTCTCGCGCTCGCATTCGGGGACACCCCGCCGCTCGACTCCCTCGCCCTTACATGGCCCCGAGACCGCGTATCTGCGGAGGTGGCCTATCTGCTGTCGGCGTCCGTCATCCACTATCTGGTCGAGTCGAGCGGCGTCGCGGGGCTGGAGGCCTTCATCGCGGAGTGGAAGCGCGGCCGCTCCTTCGACAACGCGATGCGCGTCGTCTACGGGGCGACTCCCGGCCAGCTGGAGACCGATTGGCGCGGGTGGGTGAAGCGGCGATACGGCTGGATGGTCGTCATCTCCCACTCGTCGGTGTTCTGGACCGCTCTCGTGGCCGCTCTCGCGGCGATGTTCCTGGTGCGGCGACGCTATCGGCGTGAACAGATGGCCCGGTTGCGGGCGGGCGAGCCGCCCGATGCGCCGGAGTATTGGAGCGACGGCTGAAACGGGCCGCTGCCCACAGATGGTCGGCCGAGTCACGACCAGCCCGGCGTCCGATGGCACGAGCCGCTGCCCGCAGACGGTTACCCGAGTGACGGCCGGCCCAGCAGTCCGGTTTCCGCCCGCCCTCCCCCGGTTGACCTCCGCTCCCCGTCTCGGTAGCGTCCCATCATGGCGCGACAAAGGCAGAAACGCGGTTCCGAGCCGACGCTGAAGTTCTCGAAGATCAACCTCTGGTTCGCCGTCGGCGGATTGGCGGCGATCGCGTTCGGCTACTACCTGCTGGCGCAGGGCTCGATCACGCTCGCGCCGGTGCTTCTGGTCGTGGGCTACGTCGTCCTTCTGCCCCTGGCGATCATCCTTTGATGGCGAGGGTGTCCTGCGGCCCGTCGGCCCCGGCTCTCCCGACCCTGTTCGTTCTGGCCCTGTCTCTGCCGTCCCTCCTGACTGCCCCGCGCGTGGCGGCCCAGGATGTGCCGTGGCGCTGTCCCGATCCGGCATCGGTGATCGGCGGCCTTGACGGTACGCTGGCGCATGTCCGCTACCTCGCCGACGACCGCCTGGAGGGCCGTGCCGTCGCGACCCGCGGCGAACGGTGCGCGGGCGACTACATCGCGGCCCGGTTCGAGGCCCTCGGCCTGCAGCCGGGCGGGGACAACGGCAGCTGGTTCCAGAGTTGGACCGTCAGCAGCGACACCCCCCACGGCGGTGCGGTAAATGGCGAAGCGCGCAACGTCGTCGCGGTCCTCCCCGGCTCCGCCCCCCACGGCACCCAGTCGCTCGTCATCGGCGCCCACTACGACCACCTGGGGCTCGGCGGCTTCGGGTCGCTCTCTCCCGATCAGGCCGGGGAGGTGCACAACGGCGCCGACGACAACGCATCGGGCACGGCGGTGCTGATCGAGGCTGCCCGCGCGCTCGCGTCCGGCCCGCCCCTGGCGCAGGACGTCATCTTCATCGCGTTCACCGGCGAAGAGCGCGGCCTCTGGGGCTCCGCGCACTACGTGGCCTCGCCGCTCTTCAATGTCGATGCCGCGGTCGCCATGCTGAATCTCGACATGGTGGGCCGGGTGCGGGACGACCTGCTGACCGTGATGGGGACCGGCACCGCCGAGGAGTGGGAAGCCATCCTGGAGCGCGCCAACGCCCGCATCGCTGCACCCCTCGACCTCCGCCTCAACAGCGACGGGTTCGGCGCGTCCGACCACACCTCGTTCTACGCGCGGGGAATCCCGGTCCTGCATTTCTTCTCCAACACCCACCCCGACTACCACCGCGTGGAGGACGACTGGGAACTGGTCAACGCCGAGGGGATGGACCGGGTGACCGCGCTCGTCACGGCGGTGGTGCGGGACGTCGTTCCGGCCTCGGGCATGGCCTCGCTGACCCCGGTGGAGGGAGCGGGGAATCCGCACGGCGTGGGTGCGTCCGGCGACGAGAACTCGGTGCGCAGCGGCTTCCGGGTGCGGTTGGGCACGATTCCCGACTATTCGCGCGAATCGGGCGGGATGGCGATCATGGCCGTGCGCCCGGAGAGCCCCGCCGCCGACGCGGGCATGCAGGGCGGCGACATCATCGTCCGGTTCGGCCCGCACGACGTGGACGACGTCTATGACTACATGGCGGCGCTGGGCGAATTCGACCCGGGCGACGAGGTCGAGATCATCGTGCTGCGAGACGGCGAGCGCGTGTCGATCAAGGTCGTGCTCGCGGCTGGCGGAGGCTGAGCGGCGGCAGGGTTCACAACGTCCGCCGCGCCCTTGCGGCGGCCACCCGACTCCAGCAATTTTCATGGCATCGGTGTCCACTATATAAGGCCTATGGAGTACGGATCCGACCACTGACCACGAATTCGCCCGCATGACGAAACTCGCCCCCGCGCTCCTGTTCGCAGTGGCTATCCCGTCGATCCTCGCCACGAGGGCCGACGCGCCCCCCGTTGGCGACCAGCGAGGGGGTTTTCTGCATGTGGGCGAGATCGCAGCCGCCGGCGGGGCCGCCGCGAACGACGACCTCGTCCAGCAGTACTGCGTCCGCTGCCACAACGAGCGGCGACTGCTCGGCAACATGTCGCTCGAGGAGTTCGACGCCGCCAACCCGGTTGCCAACGCGCCGATCGCGGAGAAGATGATCCGCAAGCTGCGGGCGGGGATGATGCCGCCTCCGGGTGTCAGCCGCCCGCCGCAGGACGAGATCACCGCCTTCGTCACCCGGCTCGAGGGGGATCTGGACGCGGCCGCCGCGCGCGATCCCAACCCCGGTAGCCGCACCTTCCAGCGCCTCAACCGCGCGGAGTACGCCGCCGCCATCCACGACCTGCTCGGGATCGGGATCGACGCGTCGGCCTACCTTCCCAACGAGACCGTCAGCGCGGGCTTCGACAACATCGCCGACGTCCAGAACCTCTCGGCCACGCTGCTCGAGTCGTACCTGACGGCTGCGAGCGAGGTGAGCCGCCTGGCCCTGGGCGACGCCAACGCGACCCCTTCCGAAGCCACCTACGAGGTTTCTCGGTACGCCGAGCAGCGCGAGCACGTCCCGGGCACGCCCTTCGGGACCCGCGGCGGGATCTCCGTCATCCACAACTTCGTGGCCGACGGCGAGTACTTCTTCCGGCTCGCCTTCCAGCATGAGTCTACGGGCAACTTCTTCGGCCAGACCGCGCCGTTCGACGAAGAGGTCGAGGTGTCGATCGACGGTGCCCGCGTGGCGCTCATCCCGCTCGACCGGTGGATGCACCGCCAGGACCCGAACGGCGTCGAGGTCGTGACGGACCCCATTCCGGTCACCGCCGGGCCGCACCGCGTGTCGGCGGCGTTCATCAAGGTCACCGAAGGGCCGGTGGAGGACCTGACCTCGCCCCACGAGTGGTCTCTCGCCGACAAGAAGATCGGGTACTCGTACGGGATCACGGGGGTGCCGCACCTGCGCGACCTCACGATCGGCGGGCCGTACAACGTCACGGGCGTGGCGCGCACCCCGGCATGGGAGCGGGTGATGACCTGTCGCCCGGCTACCGCCGCCGAGGAGCCCGACTGCGCGCGCCGGATCATCGGCGAGCTGGGCACGCGGGCCTTCCGCCGTCCGGTCACCGAAGCCGAGGTCGACGGGCTGATGGGCCTCTTCGCCCAGGGCGCCGCCGAGGGCGGCTTCGACATCGGCGTGCGAACCGCTCTGCAGGGGATCCTCGCGAGCCCCGATTTCGTCTTCCGCTTCGAGGAAGCGGCGGCCGGCAGCGCCGCTCCTGGCGGAATGCGTCCGATCAGCGATGTCGCGCTCGCCTCGCGCCTGTCATTCTTCCTTTGGGGACGCCTCCCGGACCAGGAACTGATCGACGTAGCCGCGAGCGGCGGGCTGTCCGATCCCGGTGTGCTGGAAGCCCAGGTCGAGCGCATGCTCGCCGACCCCCGCGCCGAGGCGCTGGGCACCCGCTTCGCCGCGCAGTGGCTGCGCCTGCAGGACCTGGACAAGGTGCACCCCGACGCGCTCCGCTACCCGGACTTCTACGACCAGCTGGCGCGCGACATGCGCCGCGAAACCGTCACCTTCTTCAACGCCCTGATGCGCGAGGGCGGGACGCTCTGGGACCTGCTCACCGCCGACCATTCGTACATGAACGAGCGGCTGGCCAGGCACTACGGCATCCCCGGGGTGACAGGCGAGAACTTCCGCCGGGTGCAGTACACGGAAGATGCCAGGCGCGGCCTCCTGGGCCACGGCAGCATCCTCACCCTCACATCACACGCCAACCGCACCTCGCCCGTATTGAGGGGGAAGTGGGTGATGGAAGTGCTGATGGGAACGCCTCCGCCCCCGCCTCCGCCCGACATCCCGGAGCTCGAGGCGACCGCCGAAGCGACGGACGGCCGCTTCCTCACGGTGCGCGAGCGTCTCGAACAGCACGCGGCCAACCCGACGTGCAACTCCTGCCACCGGTTCATCGACCCGATCGGGATCGCGCTCGAGAACTTCGACGTGACGGGGACCTGGCGGGTGCGCGACACGGGGACGCCCGTCGAGACGCTGGGCGAGCTCTACGACGGAACGCCGCTGGACGGGCCCGGCGACCTGAGGGCCGCGCTGCTGAGGCGCCCCGAATCGCTGTCCAGGAACTTTACCGAGAATCTGATGGCCTACGCCCTCGGGCGGAGGATCGAGTACTACGACATGCCGGCCGTGCGGAGCGTTGCGAGAGCCGCCGGCGAGGAGGACTACCGGCTGTCGGCATTCGTCAGGGAAGTAGTGCGGAGCGATCCGTTCCGAATGGCGAAGGCCGATGTGGTCGTGGAGGAACCGGCTGAACGCGAGGGGCCCGGCTGAGGGCCATTCGAGGAGACAGAACCAGATGCAATATCTCACGGGTGCAGCGATTCCCCGCAGGACCTTCCTGAAGGGCGTCGGCGCTTCCATTTCGCTTCCGTTCCTCGACGCCATGGTGCCGGCGGGACGGGGCTGGAGCGCGGCGGCCGAGGGTCCGACCCGGCTGGTCGCGATCGAAATGGTGCACGGCGCCGCGGGGAGCAACGCATGGGGCCGGGCGCAGAACTACTGGTCTCCGGCCGCGACGGGACGCGACTTCGATCTGTCGCCGAGCGCGCTGAGCCCGCTGGAGTCCTTCCGTGACTATCTGACGATCGTCAGCGACACGGACATCGAGCCCGCGGAGGCCAAGCAGCCGAAGGAGATCGGGGGCGATCACTTCCGTTCCAGCGCGACCTTCCTCACCCAGTCGCATCCGCGGCAGACGGAGGGGTCCGACATCTTCGTCGGGGAGTCGCTCGACCAGATGTTCGCGAAGCGCTTCGGGCAGGACACGCCGATTCCGTCGATGCAGCTGTGCATCGAGAACGTGGACCAGTCCGGCGGGTGCGCCTACGGGTATGCATGCGTCTACACCGATACGATCAGCTGGGCCTCGCCGACCGACCCGCTGCCGATGGTGCGCGATCCGCGCGTCGCCTTCGACCAGCTCTTCGGCGCGGGCGGCAGCCCCGAGCAACGGGCCGCGCGGCGCCGGGTGAACAAGAGCATCCTGGACTTCATCACCGGACGGGTGTCGCAGTTGCAGCGGCAGCTGGGGCCGGCGGATCTGGTGCGGCTCGACCGCTACCTCGAGCACGTGCGCGAACTGGAGAGGCGGATCGAGCGGGTCGAGGCGCAGAACGCCAGCGGCGAGGGCCGTGAGTTGCCCGAGGCGCCCGCCGGGGTGCCCGACGCGTTCCGGGAGCATGTGGAGCTCATGTTCGACCTGCAGGCGCTGGCGTTCGCGTCGGACGTCACGCGCGTGTTCTCCTTCAAGATGGGACGCGACTCTTCGGCCCGCGTCTTCCCCGAGAGCGGCGTCGAGAAGCCCTTCCACCCCGCGTCCCACCACGGCGGAAACGAGAACAACATCACGGATTTCGCGCAGATCAACCGGTATCATGTCGGGATGCTGCCGTACTTCCTGGAGAAGCTCGAGAGCACGATGGAGGGCGATACGCATCTGCTCGACCGGACGATGATCATCTACGGATCTCCCATGGGGGACCCGAACATCCACAACCATAAGCGCTGTCCGCTGTTTGTGGTCGGCGGAGCGAACGGAGGGCTGGAGGGCAACCTGCACCTGCGGGCCGCCCCGGGCACGCCGATGGCGAACGTCATGCTCAGCCTGGCCCACAAGCTGGGGCTCGACGACATGAAGCGGTTCGGGAACAGCACGTCCGACTTCTCCCTGACCGTCTAGTTGAAAAAGGGCGCGCCGATGAGAGCGACGCGGAGGATGGGCAGAACGGCGGCCGGAGGGCGGGTTCTGGGCTTGAACGGCTGGGTCTCCGCGCTGCTGCTGGCGGCGTTGGTGCCCGTTTGGGGCGGGGCCGACAGTCCCGTGGCCGACGCGGCCATGCGCGGCGACGTGGCGGCGGTGCGCGCGCTGATCGCCGAGGGCGCGGACGTGAACGCGGCCCAGGGAGACGGCATGACCGCGCTGCACTGGGCTGCGAGCAATCGGGATCCGGGACTGGCGCGGACGCTTCTCGAGTCAGGCGCGGACGTCGGCGCGGGAACCCGAATCGGGCACTATACGCCGCTGCACGTGGCGGCTCAGGCCGGTGCGGGCGAGGTCGTGGAGGTCCTGCTCGGTGCGGGAGCGGATCCGGAAATGCCCATCACCGCGGGGGGCGGCGCGCGTCCGCTTCACCTGGCAGGCGCCTCGGGGGATGTGCGGGCCGTCGCGGCGCTGGTGGCCGCGGGTGCCGACATTGACGCGACCGAGGAGTCGTGGGGCCAGACCCCGCTTATCTTTGCCGCGTCCAAGGGCAGGACCGGAGTCGTGCGGACGTTGCTGGAGGCGGGCGCCGATCCCGGCGTCCACACCCAGGTGATGGATGTCACCGAGCGGGCCGTCTACGACCGGATCGAACGCGCCGAGCGCAACAGGCGGATCCGTGAAGGACAGCCGTGGGGACCCGAGATCGCCGCGGAAGTGCGCATGGCGCATGAGGAGGAGAGCCGCCGCCGCGCCCTGGCGGAGGCCGCGTCGGCCGTGGAGAGCGAAACCCGCATGATCGAGGAGCCG
Organism: Longimicrobiales bacterium; assembly: GCA_965211645.1. Taxonomy (GTDB): domain Bacteria; phylum Gemmatimonadota; class Gemmatimonadetes; order Longimicrobiales; family Gaopeijiaceae; genus Bin94. Next base: position 4,322,605 of record OZ242947.1, read on the forward strand.
GAGCCGCTTTCCTACGGCGAGCTGGTCGGCGGTCACGGCGGCCTCACCGCGCTTCTGCACGCGGCGCGCGAAGGCCACGCCGAGACGGCGCTCGCGCTCGTCAAAGGAGGCGCCGACATCAATCAGGTCAGCGCGGGCGACGGCACCAGCCCGATCCTCATGGCCACGATCAACGGACACTATGATCTGGCCATGCGCTTCCTCGAACTCGGCGCTGACCCCACGATCGCCAGCCACGCGGGCGCCACCCCCCTGTTCGGCGCGATCAACACGCATTGGGCGCCCAAGTCGCGCTATCCGCAGCAGCACATATACATGCAGCAGGACCATACGTACCTGGAGGTCATGCAAAGGTTGCTCGACGCGGGCGCGGACCCCAACGTCCGCCTCACCAGGCACCTCTGGTTCATGTCCTACAATTTCGACCTGCTCCAGATCGACGCGAAGGGGGCGACAGCCTTCTGGCGTGCGGCGTATGCGCTCGACGTAGAGGCGATGAAGTTGCTGGTCGCGCACGGGGCCGACCCGTCCATCCCGACCGAGAAGGTGCCGTCGCGGCGCTACGGCAGGGGAGGGGACGACACCGATCATTCCGGGCTCCCGCCGGTTCCGGTCGGCGGACCCGCGGTCTACCCCATTCACGCCGCGGCCGGTGTGGGCTACGGCCAGGGCTTCGCCGGCAATGCGCACCGCCACGTGCCCGATGCCTGGGTTCCGGCCGTGCGCCATCTCGTCGAGGAGCTGGGAGCCGACGTCAACGCGCGCGACAAGGACGGGTACAGCCCCGTACACCATGCGGCGGCCCGCGGCGACAACGAACTGATCCTCTATCTGGTGGAGCAGGGGGCCGACGTTACGCTGGTCAGCAGAGCGGGCCAGACGACGGTCGATATGGCCAACGGGCCCGTGCAGCGGATTCAGCCGTTCCCCGAGACCATCGCACTTCTGGAGAGTCTCGGAGCGGTGAACAACCACAACTGCGTCTCCTGTTGAGCCGGCGATGTTGAAGTACGCGGCTCCCGTCACGGCGGTTGGCGTTGTCGCCGTCGGTATCGGGGGGTCGCTCGGGCTGGTGTCTTCCGACCGAGTCTCGCAGGAATCGGCCCACTTCGGGCTGGCGCCGCCGGCCCCCCTCGTCGCCGCTGGCGCCAAGGGCGCAGCCCTCACCGACAACGAGGTCATCCGGCAATACTGCGTGCGCTGTCACAACGAACGGCGCCTGCTCGGCAACATGTCGCTGGAGGAGTTCGACGCGGCCGACGCGCCTTCGAACGGCGAGCTGGCCGAGAAGATGATCCGCAAGCTGCGCGCCGGGCTGATGCCTCCACCCGGAACAAGCCGTCCGGACGACGAGACTCTCCACGGCCTGATTGAATCGCTGGAGGGACAGATGGACCGCGCCGCCGCCGCCAACCCCAACCCGGGGCGCCGCACCTTCCAGCGCCTCAACCGGGCGGAGTACCAGGCGTCGATCCGCGACCTGCTCGACCTGGAGATCGACCCGGGGGCGTACCTGCCCCTCGACACGAAGAGCGCCAACTTCGACAACATCGCGGACGCGCAGCTTCTTTCCGCCACGCTGACCGACGGCTACCTGCGGGCCGCGGCCGAGATCAGCCGCCTGGCGCTCGGCGATCCTCATGTCACGGCGAGCGAATCGACCTACCGCGTTTCACGCTGGGATTCGCAGAGCGAGCGGGTACGGGGGGCGCCCTACGGCACCCGGGGCGGCGTCTCCGTCCTGCACAACTTCCCGGCCGACGGCTACTACGCCTTTCGCGTGTCGTTCCACCACGAGACCACGGGCGCGCTCGTCGGCAACGGCCGCAACGCGCTTCACACCGAGGACGGCGAGCCGGAACTGCTGGAGATTTCGGTCGACGGCGAAGCGGCAGCGCTACTCGAGGTCAACCGCTGGATGCACACGTCGGATCCGGACGGGGTGAACATCCGCTCCGAGCGTGTCTTCGTGCGGGCCGGACCACGCCAGGTGTCGGCGGCGTTCATCCGGCGCAGCGAGGGGCCGTTGCAGGACCTGATCTCGCCGCACGACTGGTCGCTGGCCAGTACCAGCATCGCAGGCAGCTATGGCTTCACCGTGCTGCCGCACCTGCGTGACCTCGCGATCGGCGGGCCGTACGACCCGCAGGGCGTCTCGGAGACGCCGAGCCGGGCGGCGGTGTTCTCCTGCCGTCCCGAGCCCGGTGCGACCGGCGCCGAGGCACGGAGTTGCGCGCGAGAGATCGTCACCCGACTGGGCACCAGGGCGTACAGGCGGCCGTTGACGGAGGACAACGTCGCCGCGCTGATGGGGCTTTACGACGCCGGGGCCGAGGTCGAGGGATTCGAGGGCGGGGTGCGGATGGCGCTCGAGGGGATTCTGGCCAGCCCGCACTTCGTTTTCCGGTTCGAAGAGCCCGAGGGTGGGGCGGGCAACGGCGCCTACCGGATCACCGACCACGATCTGGCGGCAAGGCTTTCGTTCTTCCTGTGGGGTTCAGGGCCCGACGACGTGTTGATGAGGCTGGCGACCGCGGGCGAGTTGTCCGACCCCTCGGTGCTGGGCGCACAGGTACACCGGATGTTGCGCGACCCGCGCTCCGCGGCGCTGTCGACACGGTTCGCGGGGCAATGGATGCGCCTCCAGGATCTGGAGAAGATCCAGCCCGACGTGCGCGTCAACCCGGACTTCGACGAACCGCTGAAGCGCGCGATGCTGACGGAGACCGAGATCTTCTTCGACAACCTGATCCGTGAAGACCGGTCGATCATGGACCTGTACACCGCGGACTACACCTTCGTGAACGAACGGCTGGCGCGGCACTACGGGATCCCGGACGTGGCCGGAGAGCGCTTCCGGCGCGTGAACTACCAGCACGACGAGCGCCGCGGCATTCTGGGCCACGGCAGCATCCTCACCCTCACTTCGCACGCCGGCCGGACCTCGCCCGTGCTGCGGGGCAAGTGGGTGATGGAGGTCCTGCTGGGTACGCCCCCGCCGCCCCCGCCGCCCGACGTTCCCGAGTTGGAAGAGGAGGCCGTGGGAGACGGCCGCTTCCTCACCGTGCGCGAGCGGCTCGAGATGCACGCGGCCAACCCGACCTGCAACTCCTGCCACCGCATGATCGACCCGATCGGCCTGGCGCTCGAGAACTTCGATGTCTCGGGCGCGTGGCGCATCAAGGACCAGGGCGTGCCGGTCGACGCGGCCAGCGATTTCTACGACGGGACGCCGATCTCCACGCCCTCCGACCTCCGTGCGGCTCTGCTGAAGCGCCCCGAGCCGCTGGTTCGCACCTTCACCGAAAACCTCATGGCATATGCGCTCGGGCGCCGGTTGGAGTATTATGACATGCCGGCCGTGCGCCGAATCGCGCGCATGGCCGCCGAAGAGGACTACCGCGTATCCGCGTTCATCGTCGGGGTGGCGACCAGCGACGCATTCCTCATGAAGGCCGCGCCGGTCATGGTCGACGAAGAGCCGGCGAACGGAAACGGAGGCTGACCGCGATGCATGTCATCACCGGGCGACACCTGCCGCGCCGCACTTTCCTGCGCGGCCTTGGCGCGACCGTCGCGCTGCCGTTCCTGGACGCGATGGCTCCGGCGCGCGAGCGCTGGGCAGTCACCCGCGCGCGCACCGCCCTGGACCGCACCCGTCTGGTCGCGATCGAGATGGTGCACGGCTCGGCGGGGAGCAACGCGTGGGGCGCGAGCCAGCACCTCTGGTCACCCCCCGAAGCCGGCCGTGGCTTCGATTTCGGACCCAGTGTCCTGAGTGCGCTGGAACCGTACCGCGACTACCTGACGATCGTCAGCGACACCGACGTGGAGGGAGCCGAGGCGCGCAAGCCCAAGGAGATCGGCGGCGACCACTTCCGCTCCAGCGCGACCTTCCTGACCCAGTCCCACCCCAAGCAGACCGAGAGCTCGGATGTCTGGGTCGGCACCTCGATCGACCAGCTCTACGCCCAGCGCTTCGGCCAGGACACGCCGATCCCGTCCATGCAGCTCTGCATTGAGAATGTGGATCAGGCCGGAGGTTGCGCGTACGGCTACGCGTGCGTCTACACGGACACCATCTCGTGGGCGGCCCCGGACCAGCCCCTCCCCATGGTGCGGGACCCGCGCGTCGCCTTCGACCAACTCTTCGGCGCGGGCGGCACCCCCGCGGCGCGCGAGGCCCGGCGGCGGGCCAGCGCAAGCATCCTGGACTTCATCGTCGGCGAGGTGAACTCGCTGAAGCGCCAGCTGGATCCCGTCGACGGCCAGCGAGTCGAGCGCTACCTGAGCGACATCCGCGAGATCGAGCGGCGGATCGAGCGTGTGGTGGCGAGGAACGAGAGCGGCGAGCAGCGGGAGCTTCCCGGCGCCCCGGCGGGCGTGCCCGATTCCTTCGACGAGCACGTCAAGCTGATGTTCGACCTGCAGGCGCTGGCCTTCCAGGCGGACGTGACCGGCATCTTCTCGTTCAAGATGGGCCGGGACGCCTCCAGCCGCGTCTACCCGGAGAGCGGTGTGGACAAGGGCTTCCATCCTTCTTCGCACCACGGCGGCAGGCCCGACGCCGTCCTCGAGTTCGCCGAGATCAACCGGTATCACGTGGGGCTGGTCCCATACTTCCTCGACCGGCTGGCCGGCATCCAGGAGGGCGACGGGAGCCTCCTCGACAAGACCATGCTCGTCTACGGCTCCCCGATGGGCGACTCGAACGTGCACAACCACAAGCGCTGCCCGCTCTTCGTGGTCGGGGGCGCGAACGGCCGCATGGACGGAGACCTGCACCTGCGTGCCGACGCCGGAACGCCGATGGCCAACGTCATGCTCAGCCTGATGCACAAGCTGGGGATGGACGACGTGAAGAGCTTCGGCAACAGCACCGGGGCGTTCCCGCTCTCGATATGAGCATGTTGCGTGTGGACTGGCTGGGTGTTGTTCTCCTGACAGCCCTGGCCGGTCTGGCCGGCGAACCGCGCATCGACTCCCCGGTCGCCGACGCGGCCATGCGGGACGATGTCGCGACCGTGCGCGCCCTGCTGGCGGAAGGCGCCGACGTGGATGCCCCCCGCGGCGACGGCATGACCGGGCTGCACTGGGCGGCGCTGAACGGCAACGCGGAGATCGCCCGGATGCTCGTCGGCGCCGGTGCCGACCTGGAGGCGGCGACCCGCATCGGCGCCCACACCGCCCTCCACGTCGCGGGCAGGGAGGGCAGCGGCGAGGTCGTCGCGATCCTGGCCGAGGCGGGCGCGAATGTGGGAGCCGTGACGGAGACGGGAGCCACACCGCTCCACTTCGCCGCGGCGTCGGGGGATGCGCGCGCCGTAACCGCGCTGCTCGACCATGGTGCCCGCGTGGATGCGATGGAGCCCGAATGGGGTCAGACCCCTCTGATGTTCGCGGCGGCGCTTGGGCGCACGAACGCGGTGGTGGCGCTTCTCGAGGCCGGGGCCGACGCGACCATCACCGCCCGCGTGATGGACCTCGTGGAGCGCGACATCCTCGACCGGTTTTCCGAGCGGCGGCGGCGGACGGAAATCGCGGCGTTGCGCGGCGGCGCGGACGCCCTGAGCTACCCGGTCGAATCAGGCGTGGCAGGCCGCACGCCGCAAGGGTCGACCGCCCCGCTCACCTCGCGCGAAGAGCAGGCCCGTCAGGCCGCCCAGGAAGCGTTGGAAGCGCAGCGCCAGACGGGGGAGCCCATCCCCCTCAACTACGCCGACCTCGTCGGCAAACACGGCGGCCTCTCGGCGATCCATCTCGCGGCGCGCGAGGGACGCACATCCACCGTGATGGCCCTTCTCGACCGCGGCGTCGACATCGACATGCCCAGCGCCGCGGACAATACCACGCCGATGCTGATGGCCGCGATCAACGGCTATTTCGACCTGGTCGCCGACCTCCTCGAGCGCGGCGCCGACCCCAATCTCGCCAGCGACGCCGGGGCCACCCCTCTCTACGCCGTCCTGAACATGCACTGGGCGCCCAAGGCCCGGCATCCCCAGCCGCTCGAGTACGAGCAGCAGGAGACCGGCTACCTGGAGCTGATGCGCGCCCTGCTCGAAGCCGGCGCCGACGTCGACGCCCGCCTCAGCCGCACGCTCTGGTTCACCACCTACAACCGGGATCTGCTCGGCGTGGACCGAACCGGCGCGACCACCTTCTGGCGCGCAACCCACGCGACCGACGTCCCCGCGATGGAACTGCTTCTCGAGTACGGCGCCGACCCCCACCTTCCGACCATCAAGGTGCCCCGGCGCAGCTTCGGCCCCCGCGACGACACCGACCACTCCGGCCTGCCCCCCGTTCCCATCGGCGGCCCGGCGGTCTACCCCATCCACGCGGCCGCAGGCGTCGGCTACGGCCAGGGCTTCGCCGGCAACTCCCACCGTCACGCGCCCGACGGCTGGATGCCCACCATGCGCTTCCTGGTCGAGGAACTCGGCGCCGACGTGAATGCACGCGACCTCAACGGCTACACCCCGGTGCACCACGCGGCCGCACGCGGCGACAACGAGATGATCCTCTACCTGGTCGAGAAGGGCGCCGACGTCACCGCTGTGGCCCGCAGCGGCCAGACCACGGTGGACATGGCCAACGGCCCCGTGCAACGGATTCAGCCGTTCGTCGAGACGGTGGCGCTACTCGAACGCCTGGGGGCGAAGAACAACCATCGCTGCGTGAGCTGCTGAGGAACGATCACGCCTTCCGCCGGATTGAGTCGGATCATGGTGTTGCGCGAGGAAGAGCGGCCCCGATCGAAAGTGGTGCCAGGAAGTCGGGCGGGGAGCTGAGGTCGCCCGCTGCTCGAATCAGATCAAATCAGCGGGTTTGGCTCTGTGTCTGGCTCATACGCCTTGAGGGCCTGATTGCGTGTCCAGATGTGCACGCGGTAGCCGGGTTGGCTTGCGTACTTCTTCTTCAGTGCAATCGCAATGTCGGCCGTCTCGGAATTGGTCAGGTTCAATTGAAGACGGCCAACATCTTCTGCGAAGGTCTGGACAGATGTCACCATGTCTGAGAGCCCTTTGGCTGGAGCGATGACCCAAGGTACGGCTCTATCCACGCTGGACTGAACATCATTGGCTACCCGTCGGGCCAACCGATGCTGCACATTGCCACCGGGTACGTCGGTGATGTGATCACAAAGCTTGTAGAGGCATCCCACGGGGACATGAAAGCGGGCACTCACGTCCTGTGCCATCCGCTCGATCAAGGCTTGGGAAAACCGCGAGTCCGAGAACCCCGGAACGGAATAGAACTCGGTTAGATAACTCGTGTCGATGACGAAGACGCGGGTCATTCAGCCAGCCCTGCCAGCCAACTGCGCATTTCCTCGTTGCGTTCGTTCTCGAAATCGGGGTGCAGGTGTTGGTCCACGACCCGGCGTGTCACCAAGTCCCCCAACCTCCCCCTTTCCAGCAACTCGTCGTAGCGCGCGACCTGGGTCAACGGCAGCAGCCGACTGCAATAGTCCTCCTTGGACCGGAAAGCCAACACCACATTCTGCTGCTGTTCGGGGGTCAGGGCGTTCAGCACCTCTGGATTGTGCGTCGACAACAGCACGTTGATGTCTCGCTCCTCCCTGGTTTGCGCGATCGCCTGGACCAGCGAAGCCACTCTGCTGGGGTGTAGTCCATTGTCGAATTCTTCCACGACGACCCGGGAATGGCGTTCACCGGTGGCCACGGCAGTGAGAACTGCGAGCGTTCGGAGTGTGCCGTCCGAGAGCATGCGGGCATCGGAGAGATGGTCGGCGTGCTCCTCCTGCATCCCGAAGATCACGTCGCCGAGTTGGGTAGTGACGAAATCGAACCCACCATAGGGTTCATCGGGGACCTGCCGGATGTGGTTGAACAGTTCGTCCAACTCGGCGTTACCATTCTCACTCAGATTGTAGAGCACCGAGGACAGATTCGAGCCGTCCCGCAGCAGGGAGTCGTGGCCGATGCGCTCGTAGCGACGCATGGCGCTTGGCTTGGGATCGAAAACGAAAGATGCGCGCAGGTGGTCGCGGACGGCTCGTATCAGGTGGAGGGATTCCCGCAACTTCCGGTTCTTCGTCGCGAAATGCTCGTACTGCGAAAGCACGGACCGGGTTGCCGACACGGCCGTCTGAGGCTTCCTGCCGCCCCGGGCGAAGTTGTTGTATTCGACCCTTATGTCCGCGGATGTGAGGCTGCCGCTCCCCAAGGTCTCGCGAAAGAGCATGGCGCCATCAAACTCCAGGGACTCGGCTGTGATTCGAGGTTCTGGAAGAGGGGTTACGGTTACGGAATATCGGAACGGTCCCGGTTCGCCCCGCCACGGAATGAACGCAGAGAACGCCAGCGTGAAGCTGTTGGTCCCGTAGCGAGGGCAGCCTTGTAGCCCGCCCCGAACATTCAACGCACCTTCCCTGTCGAGATCGGTGATTTCACGGAGTCGGTTCCCGGCTGCGATCGAGGACAACACCTCGATTCCCTCCAGCGCATTGCTCTTTCCCGATCCATTGGGGCCGACCAGGATCGTAAGTGGACGAAGGAGTTCTATCTCCGCGCTCCGAAAGCTCTTGAAGTCGATGAAATGGTGCATGGTGGGCGTCTCGAGTCCGCGGCCGACGAAAGGGAGGGTCGGCACCAAGCCCAATCTAGCCGGAATCTGTCCTCACGCGATCATCTGATGCCCGCCCGTGCCGGTCCTCGCGCCCTGTCCACCTCATGGCGTGTCTTCCCCGGGTGTCTTGCCGGTGTCAAATCAGGCAGGGACTACCGCCGTTCGTGGTGCTCCTCGTAGTGCTTGCCGAGCCAGTCCTCGCCGTAGTCGTTGCCGGGATCACGCATGATACTGTGCACATGGTTCGCCGGGTTCCCTCCGACGCCCTCCTCCACGATGTACTCGATCAGCACCGAGGGACCGTGGACCCGGTAGTAGTAGCGTGCCGCCCGGTCGTCCGTGGGGCCGATCCAGGCGAAGTGCAGCGCGGCCGGCCCGTCCGCCCGGATCCTGGCCAACTGGGCGTCGGCGGCACCGTGGTCCGCGTTGGCGGCGAACTCTTCCACCAGCTCCCACAGCAGCCCTCGCTGAGCCTCGGTAAGCGCGGAGGCGGGGATCCCCGAGAACTCGCTCAGACTCCCCTTCCGCCCGGGCCCGGTCAGCACGTCGCCAGGAATGTCGTCGCCCAGAACCGCGATCGCCCGCTGGCCCTCGTCGAGAGCCTGCACCAGCCGCCAGCCCCGTTCTCCCTCGTTGGCGAGGACCCGCCAGCCGGCCTCGAGCCCGCGCTCGATCTCGTGGGGCTCGGCGCCGAGAAAGAGCGGCGTGAACGCGATTCGGTCGCCGACCACGGTGAAGCTGGCCGCCATGTGGTGGCCATTGATCAGCCAGCCCCAGTTCGAATCGCCGGGCTGCCCGAAGAAAGAGACCCAGTAGTTGGCCGCGGTCCAGCTCTCCAGCAGCCGCCCGGGCAAGCGACGCTCTCCAGCAGCAACGGCGGCTGACGCCTCCTCGTGCAGCACTTCGTCCAGCCGGATCGCACCGGCGATCTTCTGGTACCCCTGGCTGCTTGTCGATGCGCGCAGCAGGTCGTGCAGGCGCCGCCTCTGCTCGTCGCCGAGGTCGCCCAGGCGCGCCCCGCTGCGCTCGACCATCGAAGCCGGCAGGTTGCTCCAGCGAGTTCGCTCCGCGTCGGCGTCGAAGGGGAAGGCAGCGGCCTCCAGTTGTTGGGATGAGAGGGCGGCGAGGAAGTCGCGGGCGGCCTCGGCCATGCGCTGCGGAGAGGACTCCTGTGCGGCTGCCGTGGATGATGCTTGACGCGCCGCTTCATCGGCGTTGCCCGGTCGCTGGGCGGGGTCTTCGCCGCAACCGGCCAGGAGCGCGGACGCGATGACGCCAGGGATTGCGAAGAGGCGGCACTTTGGACGATTGCGCATTGCGTTCTCTCGGACTCTCGGACGGCGGGGCGGCCATCCCGGTGGGCGGTCCAGCGGATTTGCGGTGGTGACGCTAGCGGCGCGGGCTGGTGCCCGTCAACGCGTCATCGTGGGGAACGCGACCTCGACGTGCACGACACTTAACAAAAATGTTAAGTATTGACCAAATGCGGTCTTGTGACCAAGACTTGGCCCAGCTTCGCGCCGTCGCGGCGGTCCCGGGGGGCGACCCGTGTCTGCGGCGTCGTGCTGCGCGCCGGGCACGCGACAACCGTCCTCGGCCGAAGCCGTTAACCACTCCTCCGGAGACCTCGCCTTGATTCTGCCACGCTCGCGACGCCGCCCTCTCTTCTCCTTCCTGCTCTTCCCGCTTGTCACGCTGGCCGCCGGCTGCGGTCTGGAGGAATTCATGACCGCGTACGCGTGTGCCCGGCCCGCCAACGAGATCGTCGCGGAGAACTGCCTCGAGGGGCATCCGCCGACCGAGTGGGACATCAACGGGTACGGAGATCCGAGCATCCAGGGCTTCGGGACCGAGATCGCGATCGCGCAGGGCGAGACGATCGGGTTCAAGGTCGACACGGACTCCGACGACTACCGGATCGACATCTATCGAATGGGCTACTACGGTGGGCTGGGTGCTCGGCGGGTGGACTCGTTCGAGCCTTCGGCGGCGTTGCCGCAGGAGCAGCCGGAGTGCTTGCGGGGCCCGATCCCGGTGCTGGCCGAGGGGGGCGGGATGGACACGTGGCCGGCACCGCTCGTGGACTGCGGCAACTGGGCGGTATCGGCGTCGTGGAGCGCGCCGGCGGACGCGACTTCGGGGATCTACTTCGCGCGCCTGGTGCGGGAGGACCCGGTCGAGGGGTGGATGAAGAACGACCAGTTCGAGCCCTCGCCGCTGCCGCCGACGGGGCGGGACTCGCTGTGGGAGGCGGACGGTTTCCGGGCGGTGATGCGCAATGCGCTACGCGAGCCGCGCGCGAGCCACGTGTACTTCGTGGTTCGGGACGACGATGGCGAGTCCGACCTGCTCTTCCAGACCTCGGACCTGACCTGGCAGGCGTACAATCGCTACGGCGGACACAGCGTGTACGGCCGGCTCAACCCGGAGCGCCTGCGGCTGCACGGCGGCGAGCCGCGCGCGCCCAAGGTCAGCTACAACCGGCCCTTCGAGACGCGGCACTACCGGGCGGTGAACATGCCCTTCAACTCCGAGTACCCGATGGTGCGCTGGCTGGAGCGGAACGGCTACGACGTGAGCTATTCGTCGGGCATCGATACGGACCGGCGCGGCGAGGAGCTGCTGGAGCACAAGGTCTTCCTCTCGGTCGGGCACGACGAGTACTGGACGGGTCGGCAGCGGCGCAACGTCGAGGCGGCGCGGGCCGCGGGCGTGCACCTGGCCTTCTTCAGCTCGAACGAGGTGTACTGGAAGGTGCGCTGGGAGACGAGCATCGACGGTTCGGGCCAGCCGTACCGGACGCTGGTGACCTACAAGGATTCGCAGGACCACCGGCGCCTCGATCCGGTGGAGTGGACGGGCGAGTTCCGGGATCATCGCGCGATCAACGCCGAGGGGCCCTGGCCCGAGAACGCGCTGACCGGGACGCTCTTCGCGGTGAACGCGTGGCGCAACGACCCGATCATCGTCGATGCGGAGTTCGCCGGTCTGCGGTTCTGGCGCAACACGGAGGTGGCGGGGCTGCGGCCCGGCGAGCGCTACGTCTCGATCAAGGGCATTCTGGGGCACGAATGGGACTCGGACATCGACAACGGGTTCCGGCCTCCGGGGCTGTTCCGCGTGGCGGCGAGCACCTTCGACAACGTGCTGTACTGCGTGCATCCGGGGCGGGGGTGCGAGGCAAGCTCGGCGACGCATCACGCGGTGCTGTACAGGCACGAGAGCGGGGCGCTGGTCTTCGGCGCGGGGACGCTGCAGTGGTCGTGGGGTCTGGATGCGCACCACGACAGCGAGACGGGAGTGCCGCCGGAGCGGCAGAATACGGTCGACACGCGCGTCGGCGTGGATCCGCACGGGCCCGACCGGGTGTTGCAGCAGGCGACGGTGAACCTGTTTGCGGACATGGGCGTGCAGCCGGCGACGCTGGAGGCGGGGCTGGTGGCGGCGGAGGCTTCGACGGACGATGTGGCGCCGACGTCGTCGATCGACAAGCTTTCGGTAGACGTCGTTCGCGGCGAGGTGACTGCCATCCTCACCGGGACGGCTTCGGACAGTGGCGGTGGTGTGGTGGCCGCCGTCGAAGTGTCGGTGAACGGAGGGGCAACCTGGCACCCGGCGACCGGCCGAACGGACTGGAGCTATGCCTGGCAGCCGGAGTCGAGCGACATCGAGATTTCGATGCTCAGCCGGGCAGTGGACGACACCGGGAATCTGGAGGTGAAGTCGGAATGGACGACTGTGAACCTGAACGATGTGCTGGACAGGGCCTCCGGCTGCGAGCCCGTCTCATGAGGTCGCGCGACGCAGGGGGGACGCTTCGATTGTGGTCTGCACGGAGAGCGTACGGGGCCGTTGCTCGCCTTGCCGCTGCGCTCGGTGCGCTGATCCTTGCAGCGGCATGTGCCGACGAGCAGGGTGCCGGCCCGGGCGAAGCAGCAGAACCGGCAATCTCATTTGAGATCGAGGCCGAGCCCGCGCTCAGCGTCGGCGTCCAGACCGGCGACACGCTGCAGGAGTTCGACCGGGTCGTGTCGCCGTTCGTCCTGCCCAACGGACGGCTGGTCGTGCCGCTCGGGGGGAGTGGCGATATCCGCGTATTCAGCCCGGGCGGCAGTGTCGTGGAGCGGCTCGGCCGCCGTGGCGAGGGTCCAGGCGAGTTCATGTATCTCTCCGGCGCCTGGCCGCGGGGAGACACGATCGAGGCATTCGACAGCCGGTTGCGGCGGATAACCCGCTTCGTTCCGGACGGCCCGGTGGAGGTCGTCGCGATCCCGAGCGGTACGTATCCGGACATGAGTGTCCCGGTGGGCCCATTTGGAGCGGGCTGGGCACTGGGTGGTGTCGTTGGCAGGCGAGGCCAGCGCGACTCGATCGTCGTCCATCACTTCCACCGGGACGGCGCTCACCTCGGCGAGCTTGGCTCGGTCGATGGAATGGCCCGCTACTTCGCGGCGGGAGCCGGAAGCCCGGAGCCTCTGTCTCCGCGGTCAGTGGCTGCGTCGGATGGGACTCATCTGTACCTGGGAGACACTCAGGTGCCCTCGATACGTCGCATCGGCTCACATGGGATGATCACTGGCCAGATTTCGTGGCAACCGGTTGAATCGATGTCGGGCGAAGCTGCCCTCGGACAGGTGATCGACGCCGCAGTATCGACGGGGTCAGTGGATCGGGGGTTTTTCAACCGCGAGCGACTTGAGGCGGCGCCCGTCCCCGCCCCGCTGTCGGTATTCTGGGACTTCCTCCCGGATCCGGAGGGGTTTCTCTGGATCCAGCCCTACGAGCCGCTGAGGCATGCCCTCGCGCTGGGAGCCACGCCTGCCGGACGTGCCGGAAGCGGGCGCGAGTGGGGGGTGTTCACGACGGACGGCCGCTATGCAGGATCAGTCGAGATTCCGGATGGCCTCGCGGTCACGCAGGTCACGCGTGCGGCCGTGGTTGGGATCCGTCGCGACGCACTCGGGGTCGAGACGGTGCATGTCCACCGGTTGAATCGCCAGAGGTCGCGGCGGTCGTTGCGTTTACGGGGCAACATGTAACGATAACATTACATGATGTCAAGTAGACATTACACTTCTATCCGATTGTCCGGAGGCGCCATGCGATCCGTCCATGCCGTTGTCCCCGTGCTCGGCGCCGTCACGGCTGTGGCGGCCATCTGCCCGGCTGCACTCGATGCGCAGGTCGTGCGCGTGGAGGTCGAGGAGCGCGTCCCCTTTGCCGGCGGCCATTCCTTCGCCGACACGGGGCCGTACGAAAAGATCGTCGGGAGGCTCCACATCGAGGTCGACCCGAACGATCCCGCCAACGCCCGGGTGAGCGACCTCGGGTTGGCGCCGACGAACGACCGCGGGCGCGTGGAGGTGTGGACCGACTTCTTCCTGCTCAAGCCCGTCGATCCGGACCGCGGAAACGGGCGGCTGCTCTACGACGTGGCCAACCGGGGCAACAAGGTCGCACTGGGAAGCTTCAACGGCGGGAGCGGCAACGACCCGGCCACCCTGGAGGACGCCGGCGACGGATTCCTCATGGAAGAGGGCTACTCGATCCTTTGGAGCGGATGGAGCGGGGACGTGCAGGCCGGCAACGACCGGGTGCAGATCGGGGTGCCCATCGCGCGCAACGAGGACGGAAGCTCGATCGTGGGGCGCATCTACGCCGAGATGGAGTCGACCGTCTACGGATTGTATGTCGCCAACGTGCTGGAACCGGACAGCGATGCCGCGATGCGTCGGTACCGCAGCCTGCCCTTCGATTGGGGGAGTTCTCGGCCCTATCCGTCGGTTGCGGTGGATAACAGCAGCGCGACCCTGGTGAAGCGGCCCGACCGCGACACGAAGGGGGTGGAGATTCCGCGGGACGAGTGGAGCTTCGGACGTATCGAGAACGGTGCGGTCGTGCCCGACCCCAACTGGGTCCATCTGGAGGAAGGGTTCGAGCCCGGGTGGCTCTACGACCTCGTCTACGAAGGGAAGGACCCCAGGGTCACGGGGCTGGGACTCGCGGCCACTCGGGACGTCATCTCGTTCTTTCGCTACGCGGCGGACGCGGGGGGGCCGCGCGCCAACCCGCTCGCAGGGGCGGTCGAGCACACCTACGGCTACGGCGGGTCGCAGTCCGGCCGCTTCCTGCACCACTTCGTCTACGAGGGGTTCAACGCGGACCTGGAGGGGCGGTTCGTTTTCGACGCCATCATGCCCCATGTCGCTGGCGCGGGGAAGGGGATCTTCAACCATCGCTTCGGCCAGACCACACGCCACGGGAGCCATCACGAGGAAGGGCTGTATCCGTCGGACTTCTTCCCCTTCAACTCCGTCCGGCAACACGATCCCGTTACCGGCGCCAGCGGGTCGATGCTCGACCGGGCGCGCGCGAGCGGCCACGTTCCGAGGATCTTCTTCACGCAGACGTCCACCGAGTACTGGTCGCGGGCGGCGTCGCTGCTGCATACCGATGTCGAGGGCGCGGCCGACGCCGAACTCGACCCCTCCGTGCGCATCTACATGATCGCGGGTACGGCCCACAATTCGATGATCGGCGGCGTCTATCAGAGTCCGGTGAACCGGGCCAGCACCCGGCCCGTGCTAAGGGCGTTGCTCGTGGCGCTCGATCGGTGGGCCGCCGAAGGGGCCGAGCCGCCCGAGAGCCGGTATCCGCGCATCGACGACGGGACGCTGGTCGATCTTGCGGTTTACCGGGCCGCCTGGCCGGAGATTCCGGGAGCTTTGGCGCCCGAGGATTACTATCAGCCATACCGACTGGATCCCGGCCCGCGCTGGGCCACCGAGGGGATTGCCGACCACGTGCCGCCCGCAACCGGACCGGCATTCCAGACTCTGGTTCCCGCGATCGACGCCGACGGAAACGAAGTGGCGGGGATTCGGCTCCCGCATGTTGCGGTGCCGCTCGCCACCTACACGGGGTGGAACCTCCGGGACGCTTCCTGGGGAGCCGGCGGCATGCTCACCCGCTGGATGGGGTCGTATCTGGCCTTCCCTCGGACCGGGGCCGAGCGGTCGGGCGTGGGGGATCCGCGCAGGTCGGTGGAGGACCGATACCCGACCCACGACGCGTATGTCGCCGAGGTCGAGCGCGTGTGCCGGGAGTTGGTGGCGGGCGGCTACCTGCTGGAGCGGGATGCCGCGGCGCTCGTGCGGGAGGCGGTGGACCGGGAGTGGTGATCGTCGTCGGCGCCCGGAGGCACCCATGACCCTCCACGAATTCCTGGACTGCCACTACGGCGTCGATGGCGAAGATGTGCTCCGTCGCATGCTCGACGAGGGCGCCGACCCGAACCGGCGTGACGAGCCGCACCGCGAGACCCCGCTTCACACGGCCACGCGCCGCCGCCGTGCCTCGGCTGTCGACATTCTCCTTGCTCACGGCTCCGACATCGATGCGCGCACGGCGGGCGGCAAGACCGCATACGCACACGCCGTCCGGCGCGGCTTCGACGATGTCGCGGCCCTGCTCGCGCGGCGCGGAGCCGACACAGAACTGAACGAAGCCGACCGATTCGCGGTGGCGATCGTCAACGGACGCCTCGATGAAGCGCACGCCATCCTCACCGCTCACCCCGGCTTGGCCTGCACCGGCAACCCGGAGGAGGACCGCCTGCTGGCGGACGTCGCCGGACGGAACGACCAGGAGCCCGTGGCGTTCCTGATCAAGGCCGATGCTGACCTGACCGCGAGGGGTCTCGACTCCGGGACGCCGCTCCACCAGGCGGCGTGGTTCGGCCAGCCCGCCAACGCCCGCCTGTTGATCGATGCGGGTGCGCCGCTCGACATCTTCGAGGATGTGCACCACTCCTCACCGCTGCACTGGGCCGTCCATGGCTCCCGGTATTCCGGCGGGGCCGACGAGCGCCAGAACGCCTATGTGGAGCTGGTCGAGATGCTGCTTGCAGCCGGCTCCAGCCTGCACTACCCGGATGATCCGGGTGGCGACGCATACAGGAAACGGCTTCTGGAAGATGCGACCCCGCGGGTCCTGGAGGTGCTGCTGAGAGCCATGGGCTGAGCGGTGCGGGCTGGGAGATCCGCGTGGGGCTGGGAGCGGTGCGGGTCCGGGGCCGAGAGTGGAGCGGGTCTGGTGGCGGCGAAGGTCCGGGAGCCGTTCGGGTGTCACCGGTGGGCTGCCATGGGTATCATCTCCGCATCGGCCACTCATTCCCGGATGTGATCATGAACCACCGACGGTGCTCCCCGATGTCCCTCGCCGCGCGCCTCCTGGTGCTCTTGGCCCCGATGACGGCCGTCGCGGCATGCGAATCGCCGCAAAGCGCCTCCCCCGCCGACCGCGGCATCCCCATCACGGAAAGCGTGTACACCGACCGCGCCTTTGAAAGCCGGCTCATCGACGCCACGCGCGACTACGTCCTGCACGCCATGCGCGCGCACGGCACCCCCGGGCTCAACCTGGCCATGGGCTACCGGGGCGAGCTGATCTGGGAGGCCGGCTTCGGGTGGGCCGACGTGGCGGCGCGCAAGCCGATGACGCCCGAGACCGCGTACCACTCGGGCTCGCTGGGGAAGACGTACACGGCCACGGCGATCATGCACCTGGTCGACCGGGGGGTGATCGCGCTGGACGACCCGATCAACCGGCACCTGCCGTTCGAGGTGCACAACCCGCTCGGCGACCGCGACGTCACCGTCCACGATCTGCTCACGCATCGTTCCGGGCTCTCGGGCGGCGGCGCCAAGGGAGTGTGGGACAGGCCCGTGCCGCTCGAAGCAGCACTCAGGGCAAGCTACGACAGCGACACGAGCCCGCTGCTCGGAGGCACAACGCCGTTCTGGATCGGCAAGGTAGGAGCTCAATACAACTACTCGAACCCCGGCATTGCGACGCTCGGGCTGATCGTGCAGACGGCGAACCCGGACGGGCTCTCGTTCTCGGACTACGTGCACCGGTATATCATGGATCCGCTGGGGATGGAGTCGTCGCAGTATCCGCCCGCGCAGCACGAGGACTACGTGCGTCCCGACATCTGGGAGAACATGAGCACCGGGTATGCGCGCATGGGATCGGCGTGGGTTCCGAGCGTGCCGCTGTACTTCAGCCACTATCCGGCCGGGGGTGTGGTGGCGAAGCCGGCCGATCACATCCGGCTGCTCACGGCCATGATGAACGGCGGCGAGTACGACGGCTATCGGGTGCTCGAGGCGGAGACCGTGACCGAGATGCTCACGCCGCAGTATGAGGATCCGATCGGTCCCGCGATGACCAGCGGCCTCGTGTGGCGGCTCAGCGACTACGGCACGGAGCGGTGGTCATTCGATCACGCGGGCGGCCACATGTTCGGCTGGAGGACCGAGGGGTTCGCGTGGCCCGAGTTCGGCGTGACGCTCATGGTGGCCCACAACCAGTGGAGCCTGCCGGATCCGTCGCCGGAGGGCGGCATGATCACCAGCATGGTCGAGGAGTGGATGGCCAACGCGCCTCCGGATATCGAGCTGATGGCGGCGTCCGAGGAGTGGGTGTGGAAGGTGTCCTACGTCCGGGGTGCGATGTATGCCGCCATGTTCGGGATGTACGTCGGCGTCGAGGGCGACATTCCGGCCGATGGGCTGGAGGAGGCGATCGCGTCGACGCGGGTGCAGCCCGGGTGGAGGGACGACTGGGATCCGGACGCATTCAGGGAGGGCGTGATGGACATCAGCGAGGTGGGTCTCGGGTACGCCGCGGTGACCGGGTTCTGGAGTTCGGAGGCGTCCCGGGTGACCGAGGAAGAAGCGAGGATGATACTGCAGGAGCTCGGTGGGCGGTTCCCTGGAACGGGCGCCATCCTGTTTCCGGTGGAGCCGGCGGGGGCCGGTGGGAGCGGGTAGCGGGCCGATGAAGCGCCACCGGCCGGGGACCGAATACTAAACAATAATGTTAAGTATCGATCACGTTAGCGCATCGTTGATCGCGCTCGGAGCGTTGGTTGCGCTCGTCGGGTGCGAGTCTGGGGGAGATGGGCGCCCAAGGGCAGAAGATCAGGCCGCGCTACGCCCGGTCAACCAATCAGCCTTCGATTCGTCGGAGCATCCCGATCTCACCGAGCTAAGTGCCGTCGTGGCCGGGTTTTTCCTGCCCGACAACCGTCTCGCTCTCGTCGAACGCAGCGAGATCCACATTGTCGACCTCTCGTCCGGAGGGGCTCAGGCGGTCGGGAGGGACGGCGACGGTCCGAGGGAGTTCCGGCACATCTGGCCCGCAAAACGCGTCCCCGGGGGCATCCTGGTCTCCGATGTGCCTCGCCGTCGAGTGTCCCTGATCTCGTACGACGGCGAGTTTCTGCACTCGCAGAGCGTTCTTGATGCGGAGTTTCAGGATTTCTTCGGCGCTTATCCGGTGGGCGTTCATCCGGACGGCCGAATCGTCTTCCGTGACGGCATCGCGGAAATGGGTCGGGACTACGAGGGACGAACCTGGAATCCGGCAATGTACGTTACCGTCGGGGACGACGACGAGCCTGTAATGCTCGCGGAAGCTTCAGGGAATGAGGTCTATTTTGGCTTGAGACGAAGCGGCGATGTTGTGTTCGGGCATCGGACCTTCGAGGCCACCACCGCGGACCGACTCATCATCGCCGAGACCCGACGAGGCGTGATCGCCGTGCTGGACTGGAGCGGTCGAGAAGTTGCGCAGATCCCATTGCCAGCAGGAGTACGGGTGCCCGACGCCAGGACCGTGGGCCTTCAGTTGCTTGCAGAGCAATGGGAACAGTTTTTCGAACAGCTGAGGAGGCTCGCTGCACCCGGTCAGATACCGGCCTCGCGCGCGAATCCGGATGAATCCCCGGTGTCCCGCGCGGACTTCGAGGACTGGCCCATAAACGAAGTGGCTCCCGCGGCCGACACGCTTCTGACGGACTTCGACGGGCGACTGTGGGCGAGGGACTACCGTCTCCCGGGCCACTCGACGTGCCACGAGCCGTGGTCACCCGGCTCCGGGCGCCCTGAGAACGCCCAACAGGTGCTCGACCAGGTAGTTCTTCTTCAGCTCCATGTTGTATTCGCCGGTCTGGCCGAACGCTCCGTGGCCCGTGTTGGCGTATACCATCATGTCGTGCTGGATCCCGGCCCGGACGAGCGTCTCCGACATCTGGAAGAGGTCCGCCTGCGTGCCGGTGTCGTTGATTCCGCCGGTCAGCAGGAGCTTGCCCTTCAGGCCGGGTGCCATCCGGAAGACATTGGCCGCCTCGTAGTACTCGTGGTTCTCCTGGGGCATGCCCAGGTACGGCTCGTACAGGTGGAAGGCGTGCATGTCGTACCCGGGGACCTCGCTGATACACACCTTGTAGAGCTCCGGCTCCTGCAGGATGGCGCGTGTCGAATAGTACCCGCCCCAGGACGCCCCCATGATCGCCACGCGGTCGCCGTCGAGGAAGTCGAAGCGGTCGATCAGCTGGCGGATCGCGGCGGCGTGGTCGTCGACAACGGGCTTGCCCCAGTTCCTGACGATCACGTCGTGAAACGCCTTGGACCGCCCGGGCGTCCCGCGGCCATCGAGAACCACGACCGCGAACCCCATGTTAGCCAGGGCGCGGTTGAAGTTGCCGATCCGCGCGAAGTCGCTCCCGAGGCCGGGGAACGGCTCGCCCCCGAAATCCATCGGCCGCGTGGTGATCTGAGGACCGCCGTAGATGTACTCGACCACCGGGTAGCGCCGCGAAGGATCGAAGTCGTAGGGGAGGTACATCGTCACCCACAGGTCGGTCTCCCCGTCCGCCGCCTTCACCACGACTTCGCGCGGCGGCGTCCAGCCCACTTCCTCCAGCCGGCCGGTGTCCGCCTCCGACAGCGTCAGCACCAGCTCGCCATCGGCGCGGCGCAGCACGGAGCGGGGCGGGGTATCCACCGACGAATAGGTGTCCACGAAGTAGCCGTGGGAAGGCGCCATGGCCACGTTGTGTCGCCCCTTGCCCTCGGTGAGTTGCGTCAGGTCTGTCCCGTCCAGGGTCACCCGATTCAGGTGCAGGTCATACGGCCGCTCCGGATCGGTTTGCGCCGTGAAGTACACCCACCCGCCCTCCTGGTCGACACCGACTACGGCCTCGACGGGAAAATCACCCTCGGTGAGCTGGCGGACCAGGTTTCCGTCCAGGTCGTACAGGTACAGGTGCCGCCAGCCGTCCCGTTCCGAGACCAGAATGAACCCGGAGGCGTCGGGCAGCAGCGAAAAGCCCGTCCGCGAGCCCCAGACCGAGTCGTGATGGTGGGTCACGAAGGTCTCGGAAACATCTGTCGCAAGGGTGCGCACCGCCCCGGTAAGGGCGTCGGCGGCCTGGATGTCGACCCGGTCCATCACCCTGCTGTAGCGCGCGAACACGACCTCGGAGCCATCGGGCAGCCAGGTCAGCACGCGGTAGTAGTAATCCGCGGTCGTGTCCTGTTCCACGGGCATCGGTGTGCGCGTGTGCAGATCGAGTATGTGGAGTCGAGTGTCGTAGAGTTCGCCGCCGGCGAGCATGGTCGGTATGAACTCGGCCTCCTCGAGCGGCTTCAGCCATTTGATGGTCGGGATCCGGGGCATGCCGTGCGAGCTGATCCTGGCAACCACCAGGCGCTGGGAGTCGGGCGACCATGGATTCCACAGCGTCGTCTCCACGTCCCACTGCTCGAATTCGTCCGCTTCGTCGGTGATCGGCACGACCCTGCCGTCGACCGTGGCCCGCAGCGTCAGATTGTGATTGTCGAGTCCGACAAACCACTGGCCGTCGGGTGAAAGGCGCTCGGGGAAGGGCCTCGGCCCCAACCCCTGGAACACTTCACGGATGAACGTTTTGGGCGTAGCGCGCTCGGCCTCGCTAACCAGGTAGGACACGAGTCCCAGCGAGGAGGGCGAGCGCTGCCTCTCGAGCGTGTACGTGTCCAGGTTCAGCACGAACGTCTGCCCTTCCACCGTGAACTGCACGGAAGACGGGCCGACGAAGGCCAGCTGGCGGAACGGCACGCCCAGGCCCGCGGGCTCGTGTCCCAGCGCATCGGTGAGCACCGCGCGCAGCCGGGCCGTGTCGAACAATTCCTCGACGACGCCCGTTGTTGGGTCGACCCGGTGAATGACTGTGCGCTGCGGCCCGCCCTCGGCATACCAGAAACTGTTGCCGTCCGGCATCCAGTTGGGGGTGATGCGGCCGCCCTCGATCAGCGAGCCGAAGTCGAGGTAGCGCTGATACGCGGCCTCCCGTTCAGGGGCAACCTGCGCGGAGGCCGATGGGGCAAGGCCCGCCAACATCAGCAGGGAAGGGACCAGGGGGCGCCGAAACCGGATCATGGCTCGCTCCAATGCTCTTTACGGACTGAACACACCCCTCTACCCTGCAAGTGACCAGAGACCCCAGGCAAGGAGTGGCAAATGCGGAACTGCACATGGGTGTTCGCGGCGGCGGCGATCGCGCTTCACTCCGGTCAGGCGAGCGGCCAGGACCGAAGCACGCTTTCCGACGAGGTACGATCCTACCTGAGCGTCTCGGCGCCCGTGGTGGCGCTCGAAAACGTGCTCCTCTTCGACGGGACCGGCGGACCCGCGCAGGCCGGGCAGACCATCGTCATCCGCGGCAACCGCATCGAGGCGGTCGGTGCCGCGGGTTCCGTCGACATTCCCGCCGATGCGGAGCGCCTGGACATGGCGGGCCACTCGGTCATGCCCGGAATGGTCGGCCTCCACAACCATCTGTACTACTACCAGAGTGCCCCGCGGGTCGCGCAGATGCAGTACTCGGGGCCGCGCCTGTACCTGGGGGCCGGCGTCACGACCGTGCGGACCACCGGCAGCATGGCACCGTATCAGGACATCTCGCTCAAGGGCTCGATCGAACGCGGAGAGACACCCGGTCCGCGCATCGTCATCACGGCGCCGTACGTCATCAGCCCCGGACCGGACGAGCGGCTCAGGGATCTGGGCATGTACGTGATCCGGGACGAGGAGTCGGCGCGGCGGTACGTTCGCTACTGGGCCGCGGAAGGCGCCGAGTGGGTCAAGGTCTACACGCAGATCTCCCGGGAGGCGCTGGGCACGATCATCGACGAAGCTCACAGGCAGGGAATCAAGGTGATGGGCCATCTCTGCTCCGTGAGCTTCCGCGAAGCCACCGCGCTCGGCATCGACAACCTGGAGCACAGCCTTTGGGCCAACTCGGACTTCGATGCGACGCGCGAGCCCGACAAGTGCAGTCCCAACCTCTCTTTTTCGCTGGCCGAGCTCGACGTCAACAGCCCGGCCGTGGACGTCACGATCGACGAGATCATCGAGGCGGGCGTGGCGATCACGTCGACGCTGGCCGTCGCGGAGCAGGCGACTCCGGCCGTCCCCGATCTCACGGCGAGGGATCTCGAAGCGCTCCCCGATCACGTGGTTCAGGCCGAAATGGAGCGCCGAGGGGTGATTCGGTCGGGGACCACGGAATGGATGATCGACCTCCTGCACAACATGTTCGCCTTCGAACGCCGCTTCGTGGAGGCGGGCGGGCTGCTCGCGGCGGGCGTCGACCCCGCGTGGGGCGCGCTTCCGGGCTATGGCGACCAGCGAAACTTCGAACTCCTCGTGCAGGCGGGCTTCGAGGCGCCCACCGCGGTGCAGATCGTGAGCGCCAACGGCGCCAGGGTGATCGGGATCGACGACGAGGTCGGCACGGTGACCGTGGGCAAGCTCGCGGATCTGCTCGTGATCGAGGGCGACATCGGCAGCAGCGCCTCCGACATCCGCAACGTGCGCCTCGTCTTCAAGGACGGGCTGGGCTACGACGCGACGAAGCTCACCGATGCGGTGAAGGGGCTTGTGGGCATGCGGTGAGGCCGCGGTGGAGCTACATTAGTAGTGTCAAGTGTAGTTACGAATGCGCGAGAAACAGCCGTGAGCGAAAGGCGTTTGAAAAGCGACTTGAGGCGGATTGATCGGATGAAGGATGAGGACATCGACTACTCGGACATCGCCGAGCTCGACGCCGAGTTCTTCGCCACGGCACGCGTGGTGGTTCCGCCTGGTAAGAAGCAGGTAACGGTGCGCTTGGACAGAGATGTCCTGGCGTGGCTGAAGGCCCAGGGCAGAGGATACCAGACCCGGATCAATGCCATTTTGCGGGCGTACTACGAGGCGCAAATGAGCCGCAGCGCTCGCTCGCGCCGAGGGCAGGGTTGATCGACTGGATCGAAGTCACGGCCGCACCGACCAGCGCCGACAAGGGTCCGGGAGGCCTGAATTGACTTTACTTCCACGATGTGATACTACTTAATCTCATTTGAGACTTTATCGTATCACATGCCCTCGACCACCGAAGAACGCATCCTTGAAGCGGCCCGGCGCGTGCTCTGTGCCAATGCCGGTGCTACCGTCGACGAAATCGCGGCGGAAGCACGGGTGGGGCGGGCCACCGTTTTCCGTCTGTTCAAGAGCCGATCGGAGCTGCTCAAGACGTTGGCGCGACGGGCCATACTCGTCACCGACCAGGTGGCGGGCGAGGCCGCGGCGTCGGCTCCGACGGCTACCGAGGCGCTAAGGGCCGTAGTCACCGCCGTTCTCGGGGCCAGCGAGCATTACCGCTTTCTCGGGACGGCGGTCGAGCTCTCTGAAGACGAGGAGATCGCCGCAGCGTACGAGCGCCAGCTATCCGAGTTGGGGAATCTGGTTGCCGCCGCCAGGCGCGAGGGGAGCATACGGCCCGACCTGCCGACTGCATGGGTGGTGGCCCTGATCGACGGACAGCTGTGGGCCACCGGCGCCGCAGTCGCGAAGGGATCGGTCGGTCTGCTTCAGGCGCAGGAACTCATCTGGGAGACCATCATGACCGGGATTTCAGGCAGAAAGGCACCTGGGTATGCGATTGGCGAGTAGGACGCAGTGGCTACGCTTTCCCATCCAGCTTGCCGTAACCGCGATCATTGTCCTGGGCCTGGTCGGCGTGGCCCACATGGCCAGTTCCCGGGACCGCGCCGAGGCCTTCGACCAGGCGGCCGCGCAAACCCGCTTCCAGTTCGAAGGGGCGGGACGCGGTGTAGGCATTGCCGGACACGTCCTGGCAGGCCGGTGGAGGGTTGAATACGACGATCCCTGGTTTGCCGGATCGCTCGTATACGACCTCCGGGAGGAAGAGGACGGCCTCAGGGGCTACCTCGTCGAAATCGTCGATGAAAACGGCCAATCCGAGTCGGACAACTCGCTCATCCTCGAACTGCGCAGTTGGGACGGGACGAAGGGAGAGGGCCTGTACAGCGTCGAATACGAGGGGATTCGCTACGAAGCGGAGTGCATCATCGAACTGGGGTCCGCCGACGAGCTCCGGGTGCGATACAGCTACCAGGGGTATGACGGCGACGAGACCTGGGCGCGGGTCGGGGAAGGGAGTCAATGATCGACTCGCTCACCAGGGCGCTCGACTGGCAAACGGTCCTGGGGTGGTTCCACATCCTGAACGACCTGAGCCTGGTCTACGTGATCGTGCCGTTCTTTCTCGTCGAGCTGATTCGCTACCGCTTCCTCAAGCGCCTCGATTTCGACGTCATAGGCGACTCCGTGGCAAACGTCATCACATTCGTGTCATTCGTTGCAATCGAGTATGCCCTCGGCATTCTTTTCGTGACCAAGCTGTACTTCTGGATCTACGCCGAGTTCAGTCTGCCGCACCTGGCGCTCAACTGGGTCACGATCGTGACCTGCGTTCTGCTGGCCGATCTCACCTACTACTGGGACCACCGGCTGATGCATCGAATCGGCCTCGGGTGGGCAACACACACCGTGCATCACAGCTCACCGCACTTCAACATGTCGGTGGCCTATCGCTTCGGGCCCCTCGACGCGGTTTTTCCACTCCTGTTTTCCTTCCCGATCGTGATGCTCGGGTACAACCCGATCCTCGTGTTGCTTTCAGAGGTTCTCGTGCAGCAGTTCCAGGCGATTCTGCACACCGAGACTGTCCGCAAGCTCCCGCGCCCATTCGAGTTCCTCTTCAACACACCGTCTCACCACCGCGTGCACCACGGCTCGAATCGCCAGTACTGGGACAGGAACTACGCCGGCATGCTCATCATCTGGGACCGGATGTTCGGGACATTCGAACCCGAGGTCGAGAAGGTCAGGTACGGGATCTACCGTCCCATCAATTCGAACAACCCGCTTGTGGTGTTTCTGCACGGCATCCATCGCCTGGGCTCGAAGCTGTTGGCTACAAGAGGATTCCCGGACAAGCTGCGTGTCCTCGTCAAGCCTCCCGACTGGGAAGCGGACTAGCCGGACACCAATGTGTGCATGACGTCCGGTGCCAACCTGGAGATTTCTTGCGCCGGGGTGGTGCTGCCGGGTATTCTCTTCCCACGACTCCCCCATGGGGGCTTGTTGGTGCAGCGGGCTGGCTGTAACGATCGAGAAACTCCGGGGTACGAATTCCTGAAGCTCCATTTCCCGCCAACACGTTCGAACCTTGCCTGGGCGTCCAGAGGTGTCGCCCTTTGCCATTCTCCACCAGGAGGTCACACATGAGTCTACTTCGTAAGACAGGAGCCGCTCTGGCGCTGCTGGCCCTCGCCTTGCCCGCGAGCGCCCAGGAACGCGCCTCTGTAAGCGGCACGGTGCGAGACGCCGCCACAATGGCGCCTCTCGCCGGCGCGCAGATGCAGATCGAGGGCACGAACTTCGGCGGCCTGACGACTGCCGAAGGCCGTTTCCTCATCCTCAACATCCCTCCGGGCACGTACACGTTGCGCGCGACGTTCATCGGCTACGGCCCCGTGGCACAAGAGTTCACCGTGGCCGGCGGCGGGACCGCCGAGGTCGACTTCGAGCTCGCCGCCTCAGCCCTGGCGCTCGACGAACTCGTTGTCACGGCCACCGGCCAGCAGCGCAAGCGGGAGCTCGGCAACGCGGTGGGAGACATCGACGTGACCGAGGTCAGGGACGTGGCCCCGATCAACAAC
Source organism: Longimicrobiales bacterium (assembly GCA_965211645.1). Classification (GTDB taxonomy): domain Bacteria; phylum Gemmatimonadota; class Gemmatimonadetes; order Longimicrobiales; family Gaopeijiaceae; genus Bin94. The sequence goes on from OZ242947.1 coordinate 4,349,100, forward strand.
ATCTCCGACCTTCTGCAGGGCCGCTCGGCCGGGGTCCAGGTGTTCAACTCCGCGGGCACGTCGGGTGTAGGGTCCAGAATCCGGATTCGGGGATCGAGTTCGATTTCCCTGTCCAACGAACCGCTGGTCTACGTCGACGGAATCCGGGTCGACAACCGCATGAGCGGGCTCGGGGCCGGAGGCCAGGAAGCCTCCCGTCTGGACGACTTCAACCCCGAGGACATCGAGTCGATCGAGATCGTCAAGGGCCCGTCGGCGGCGACTCTATACGGCACCGAAGCCGCCAATGGCGTGATCCGGATCACGACCCGCCGTGGACTCCCGGGCGATACACGCTGGAACATCTGGACCGAAGGCGGTGTGATCCAGGAGCCGAACACCTACCCGCTGAATTTCGCGGGGCTCGACGCGGCCGGAGGAAGGTATGCACGGGCATGCCGGTTGAACGAGGTTGCCAACGGACTCTGCAACCAGACGTCGGTCGAATCCTACCAGGTCCTGCACGACCCCGCGCTCTCGCCGATCGACGACGGGAATCGCAGGCAGCTCGGCCTGTCGCTGACCGGCGGTTCGGAGCGGATCAACTACTACATCGCGGCCGAACTTGAGACGGAAGTGGGACCGTACTCGCTTCCGCAGCCCGACCGCGAAGACCTCGAGGCACGCGGCGTGCCGATCATCAGCGAGGTCGAACGCCCGAACCAGCTGGAGCGCAAGAACCTTCGCATCAATCTCAACAGCCAGGTCGCCGACCGGGTTACCCTGGCGCTCCGGATGTCCTATCTGGACAGTCACTTCGCCTACATGGGGAATGACAACAACTCGTTCGGCTTCCTCCCGAGCGCCTTCTTCGGGGGTTCGAATCCGGACCGGGCCTGGGGATTCCAGCGACCGGCACAGCTCTTCGGCCGGACGTTCTATCAGGACACGAACCGCCTTACAGCCGGCAGCACCGTCACCTGGGATCCGTTCCAGTGGCTGTCGGTGCGTGGTACCGGCGGGCTCGACTACTACAACCGTGGAGATGTCTCCTTCTTCGCCCGCGACATCGGCGTTCCAGGCGACAGCGACCGCGGGAGGAAGGACAGCGACTACCTGAACCAGTGGCAGTACACGCTGGACATGAGCAGCACGGCTTCGTTCGACCTGCCGGGATCGATCACCTCCAGATCGACCTTGGGAGTGCAGTACTTCGAGAATCAGTACCAGGGCACCTTTGCCTGGGGTATCGATATCGTGAATGGTGGTTCGTCGATCGGTCTCGCAGCCGAGACCTTCTCGAGCGAATTCCACACCTTCGAGAAGACTGCGGGGCTCTTCGTCGACCAGCAGTTCGGCCTGAACGACCGCCTCTTCGTCACCGGCGCCATCCGCGCCGACGACAACAGCGCCTTCGGCCAGGACTTCGACCTGATCTTCTACCCCAAGGCGGGCCTCTCGTGGATCGCCTCTGAGGAAGCTTTCTTTCCACAGATCCCATTCGTGGACCAGCTTCGGTTCCGCGGCGCCTGGGGCAAGTCCGGTTTGCAGCCGGGATCCGACGACGCCATCCGGACGCTGTCGGCGACGGCGATCACGACACCGGGCGACGAGACGAGTTCGGGTGTGTCGATCGGGAACATCGGGAACAGCCTGCTCGAGCCCGAGAGGTCCAGCGAAATCGAACTCGGCTTCGACGCCGATGTTGCCGGTGGGCGCGCGGGGCTCGAGTTCACCTACTACGACAAGCGCACGGATGGAGCGTTGATCACGGTGCCGCTGGCCCCGTCGCTGGGCGCGAGCGCGTCGCGGTGGGTCAACATCGGCGAGGTGCAGAACCGCGGCTTCGAGGCCACGCTGACGGCGGACGTTTTGAATACCGACCAGTTCGGCTGGGACGTGACGTTTTCCGGTTCGATCAACCAGAACGAGCTTCTTTCGCTGGGCGAGGGGACCGAGCCGATCGGTTCACAGACTCGCTTCGTGCCCGGATTCCCGCTCGGTGGCCAGTGGGACCGTCCGATCCAGAGCTGGAGCGACACCGACGGCAACGGCATCCTCACGCCGGACGAACTCGTCATCGGTGACACGATCGAGTACATCGGACCGGGCCAGCCGGAAAACCAGCTGACGATCAGTTCGAACTTCCAGATCTTCGAGAACATCAACGTCTACGGACTGCTCGACTATCGGGGCAACTACATCGCCTACAACAACACGGAACGGTTCCGCTGCCGCTTCCGGCTCTGCCAGGCGCTGATCGATCCGGGTACGCCGATCGACGAACAGGCCCGGGCGGTGGCGTCCCTGCTGCATCCGAGTCAGACGGTCTGGGGGTACATGGAAAGGGGTGATTTCTGGAAGCTTCGCGAAGTTTCGGTCAGGTACACTCTGCCGGAACTGATCACGAGCCGGATCGGCGCGTCGCGTGGCTCGCTCACTCTGTCGGGACGCAATCTGGGAGTGTGGACGGACTACACGGGGATGGACCCCGAAATCAACTGGAACGGATCGGGCGACAACTTCGGTATCTCCGAGTTCCTGACCCAGCCTCCGGTCCGCTACTACACCGCCCGCCTCAACCTCACCTTCTGACAGGAGACCGACCAATGAAGCATTTGAACAACACGGTTCGGCCATTCCTGGTGATGCTGGTGGCGACAGGTTTCGCAGCGTGCGACACCGACCAGCTTCTCAACGTGGTCGACCCCGATATCGTGACGCCCAACGACGTGGTGGGAGAGAAGGGCGCCGAGCTGTACTGGGCCGGCGCCGTCGGCCTCTTCGCAGGTGCCTATTCCAGCGGGGGCGGCGGACAGGTCGTGTACTCGGGGATGATGTCCGACGAGTTCCATCTCTCCGGCACCTTCCCGACGCGCAACGAAGTCGACCGGCGCGAGATGGACGACCGCAACGGCACGCTTCTGGGCCAGTACCGGACCTACCACCGGGCCCGGGTGGGGACCAAGAACGCCGCCGAGCGGATGGCCGAGCTCCTGCCGGGTGACAGCCGCGTCGCCGAGATGTGGAACATGAACGCGTTCGTCAATCTGTTCTTTGCGGAGAACTACTGCTCCGGCGTCCCCTTCAGCGACACGCCCAACGAGGGCGATATCGTGTACGGCGAACGGCAGACGACACAACAGATCTACGACGCTGCGCTTGCTGCCTTCGGGTCCGCGGACCAGGCGGCGGGTGGCGACCAGAATCAGAAGAATCTGGCAGCGATCGGGGTCGCGCGAACCCGTCTCAACCTGAACGACTACGCTGGCGCCGCGAGCGCGGCCGCAACCATTCCCGCCGACTGGAGCTACTACGTCCGGAGCAAGCAGGGTGGGACCTTCGGACAGCGGAACGCCATCTTCGAACTCAACCAGCGCCAGCGTCGCTGGTCAATCTCCGACGCCGAGGGAGAGAACGGGGTGGCGTTCCGGTCAGCCGCTGATGCGCGCGTGCCGTGGGAAGACAGCGGAGGTCCGGGCTTCGACCAGGAGACCCCGCTGTTCCACCAGCTCAAGTACACCTCCGAGGAATCCGATGTGGTGCTCGGCAGCGGCATCGAGGCTCAGCTCATCAAGGCCGAGGTCGAACTGAGCAACGGCGGCCCGTGGCTGTCCACGCTGAATGCGCTGCGCGAGGGCGTGGGGCTGCCGGCCCTGTCGGATCCCGGCGACCGCGACGGACAGGTCAGGATGCTCTTCGAGGAGCGCGCCAGGTGGCTGTTCGGGACCGGGCACCGCCTGGGCGACCTGCGCCGGCTCGTGCGCCAATACGGGTATCAGCAGGACGACGTGTTCCCGACCGGCAGCTTCTTCAAGGGCGGCGCGTACGGCAGCGACGTGAACTTCCCGATCCCGTTCGAGGAACACGAGAACGAGGCGCTGGCCGGGCTGGAAGGACAGTCGCTGTGTCTGGACCGCGAAGCCTAGCCGCCGGCCAGGGCTGACTTCCCCGGCTTCTGGCCTGCCCGCTACGCGCGGGCGAGAGGGGCGTCCCGCCACGAGGTGGGGCGCCCCTCGGTCATGTACCCGTGCGGGTTCGGATCAGAATTACCCCATCGCCGGCATTGGTGCCGTAGTATGTGGTCGCATGCACGCCGGTGAGCACCTGGATGCGCTCGATGTCCACGGCCGGCAGCGCATCCAGCAGGCCGAGGTCGCGCACCTGAACCCGGTCGATGTAGATCGGCATGTCTTCGACGAGGGAGATGCTCGAGAACCCCCGTCGGTGGACGCGGGCGGGATCACCGGTCGAGGATTCCCCGAAGTTCGCATAGCGGACCGTTCGCCGCAGCGCTTCCCACATCGTAGTCGCCTCGGACGCAAGAATCTGCTCGGCCGTAATCACGGTGCCCGCCTGGGCATCCGGCAGGTTCGGGCGGGGACGTATGCCGCAGGCCGCTAGCATCAGCGCGGCCAGCACGCTCAAGGCGACCTTGTTCCCGACAGTGGCCACAGCTCAGGCCTCCGTTGAAGTCAGGTTTCCTGCCTCCCGCCCCACCCCCGCAAGCCAATCCGACAGCGCAACGATCGGCGGTTCCAGCAACTCCGCCGTGGGAGCCTGCTCGAACCTCGCGATCATCGCGAGTACGTTGTCCGGCGGCAGCGAGGCCGAATCCTGCGCCCGGATCTCGATGAGAAGATACCGGAGGCGGGGTCGGTATCCAAGCTGGCCGCTTCCACCCGCAGGGTACCGGGCGTAGACCACACCCGTTCATGACGCTCCCTCCTTCCCATTCAGTGTAGTCTACCTGGTCCACTTCCACACTTCGGTTGTCGTCGAAGCCGAGAGAACACGGATTTCGTGGCACGGGGCCAGGGGTGCGAGCCACCTTTACGGAATCCGTACCGGGGGGTACTTTCGCACCGCGCCGGTCAGCACAGCATTCGGATCAACGCGCAGTGGCGGATCTGCTTCCGTTGGACCGACGATGGCCCATGCGAGGTCGAGATCGTGGACTATCACTGAGAGGCATGCAACATGAACGCGAAGAACGGCATGAGGCCCGTGCACCCCGGCGAAATCCTGCGCGAGGAACTCGACGAGCTTGGGCTGTCGGCCAACGCGCTGTCGAAGGCGCTCGGCGTACCGGTCAACCGGGTGACGATGATCCTGAACGGCCAGCGCGGCGTGAGTGCGGACACGGCGTTACGGCTAGCGATCTACTTCGGGACGACTCCGGAACTCTGGCTGAATCTGCAGAAGACCTGGGAGCTTCGCCGAACGGAAATCGAGGCGGGTCGCAGGATCGCCGAGCAGGTCACGCCTCGGCGCGCAGTCGTTTAGAAGATTTCATCGTTGCTCAAATGTCTATCGACACCACCTTCCCGCGCCGCCGCATCTGATGCTAAACAAAAATGTTTAGTATCGTGAGCCCGCCGACATTGGCTATGATGCGACAACTGTTATCGTCACTTCGCTCGGGCTCTTCTTCCTCACCCACCAGGAGGGTGACACATGATCTGGCCAACCCGCGGTGCAGCCACGATGCCGGTCTTCCTCTCCGTGCTTCTCCTGTCGTTCCTCATCGCTCTCGCTCCAGGGACGGGCCTCGGGCAGGACGCAGAACCCTTCCTGTCCCTCGGGGAGAGACGTCAACTGCATTCGGACGTCCTCGGCGAGCGGCGGGAGATCATCGTGGGCGTGCCGGCTGGCTACAAGGGTGGCGACGAGACGTACCCCGTGGTCTATCTCCTCGACGGCCCATCGCACTTCCATCACACGACGGGAACGGCCCGGTTCCTGGCCAGAAACGGGCGCATGCCGGACGTCATCGTCGTGGCCATTGCCAATACGGACAGGACGCGTGACATGTCGCCTCCCATCCAATCCGACGCCCTTCGCGCTCGTCCGGGTACGGGTGGAGCAGACAACTTCCTGGAGTTCATCAGCGCCGAACTGATGCCGTTCATCGATGAGCACTACAGGACGAGACCGTACGCCATTCTCGTCGGGCATTCCCTTGGGGGACTGTTCGCGAATCACGCGCTGGTGCATCGGCCGGACGTCTTCAACGCGTACATCTCGATCAGTCCGAGTCTCTGGTGGGACGAGCAGCGTCTGGTTGCGCAGGCCGATTCCGCGTTCGACCATGCCGGTGACCTGGTCGGAGACTTCTACATGACCATGGGCGACGAGGGCGGTGCGATGCTCGGCGGCGCGCTGAAGTTCGCGGGCATTCTCGAAGCGAAGGCGCCCGAGGACTTCCGGTGGGAATTCAAGCTCATGGAAGAGGAGAGCCACGGCTCCGTACCGCACAGATCGACCTACTACGGGCTCGAGAAGGTCTTCGATGGCTGGAATCTGCACGATCCGGTCGGGCTCTACGTTGCGGCCGGCCTGGAGGCCGTCGACCGGCACTTCGAGCGAGCGTCGGCGAGGTTCGGATACGAGAGGACGCCCTCCGTGGGGATTCTCGGTCCGATCGGCGGCAGGGCGCTGGAAGACGGGAACGCTGCCGACGCGGAGGTCGTCTTCTCACGCCTGATCGCACGTGACCCCAACCTGGCTCCTGCCCACAACGGCCTGGCCGAGGCGCACGCCCTCATGGGCAATCGGGACCTGGCCATCGAGCACTATCAGCATGCGCTGCGGATCGATCCGAGAAACGGCCCCGCCCGCGAGAAGCTGACGGAGTATGCGGTCGACCTGTCCGACTATCCCGAGTCGGTGGACGTGCCGGTCAGTGTGCTGGAGTCGTACGTGGGAACGTATGTCGTGCCCGATGATCCGGACGAGGTGCTTCGGTTCTTCCTGGAGGGAGAGGAGCTCGCGGTGGAACTCGAGGGCAGAACCTACGAGCTGTACGCGACTTCGCCAACGCGCTTCAAGGTGGCGGTCGTGCCGGTATACGTCACCTTCAGGTCCGACGAAGACGGGAACGTGACCGGTGTTACGATCGATCAGGCCGGCGAGAGGATCGAGGCGACCCGGGTCAGCGGCCGGTAGCGGCGTCATGAAGTCCGGCGTCCGCGTTTGCAAGACTGTGGCCGCGATCCTCATGACAGCGGCCACCACCGTATGCACCGGGGACACAGCCGACGACCGCGTCATCCAGTTGCGGCCGTTCGCGACTACCCCGACTCCGCTGAGCGAGAGCGGCGGTGTGGCTCTTGTGTCCGATCAGGTTGCGTGCACCGTCGACTCCTTCGAAGACCGGATCCACTGCACGGATAGCCGTCGCGGTACCGTTGGGGCTTTTGGACGCAGGGGCGAGGGTCCGGGAGAGTTTCGCGGACCATTCTGGCTCATGCGGGGACCCGACGGACTGTTGGCCGCCTCCGATCTCGGGTCGGCGCGACTGACCTTCTTTGAACCCGACGGAACCCTGGTCTCGGCGACGCGCATGCCGGCTGAAGTTGTCGGGACCGACCTTCTGGCTGGCCGGGTATTTGGCTACCGTCTGGCGATGCTGGACTGGTCCCGTTCCGAAGATCAGCCCGACTATGTCCCCATGGAGGTTGACGCCTTTTCGGGTGAGATCCTGTGGGAGCGCGAGGACCTCGCGGACGCGGTGGGGCGCGACTGCTTCAATGGACTCGTGGGCATTCTGAACCCGCAGGGTGGTCTCGTCACTACCGCATGCGAGCACGAGCTGGTCTTCCTTGACCACAGGGATGCCACCAGCGCCACCGTAGTCGCTGCTCCCAACTACGTTGCGCTGTTGCCCAGCGCACGCGACGTGGAGGCGTACGTCGACAGGGTCACCCGCATCGGGGGTGGCCTGGTTTCCCTCTCCCCGGCACAAAAGGAAGCCTACGCGGCGGGATACCGGGAAGAACCCAGGCGGTGGTACTACGGTGGCTCCGCGTCGCTCAACTTCGATGGCCGGAACCGCCTGTGGGCGGCCCTCAACCTCGACCGGGACGCCTTCTCCTATCTGGAGATCTGGACCGGCATGGAGTACGCCGGGACGGTGCGCGTTCGCGACCGCCTGATGGACTACGACATCCTGGGATCGACTCTCGTTGTCCTGGTCGAGCGCCAACCCGACCGGTACGGCATCGCCCAGCTCGCGATCGACTGGTACGACATCGGCGGACTGGAATTTGCACAGGGTGAAGGCTGACGCACGGTCTGGATTCGTATACACTAAACAATATTGTTAAGTGTCGGGCCCGACCCCTCCGGTACTCCCTTTCCGGCCGCCTCCGGGCTCAGCGCTCTCGAACCACCACCGTGTCGTCCAGCCCGAACTCGATCTCCAACGCACTAGGGTGTGTTGTCGTCGAGGTGTTCCTTCAGCCAGGCGGCCCACCGTCGGTCTATGTCGCGCTGATGAACCGGGTCCGCGGGGAAGTGTCCGTCGACAGGGTATGCGATGAACTGGGTCTTCACGCCGTTGTCCCGAAGGACGTGGTAGAGGATGAAGGACTCCGTGATCGGCACGCGCTGATCGCCCGTGTTGCAGAGAACCAGGGTCGGTGCCCTGATTTGCGAGGCGTAGGTGATGGGAGCCTGCTCCCGGAACGCACGAAGGCGCTCCGGATCGGTGAACGGCGAGCCGCCGTAGTAGGTTCGGACGGGTGCGTTGATATCGCTGAGGACGTACTGATCGATGTGATCGGTCACGGGGGCGCCGGCAACACCGGCGCGCCAGCGGTCCGGGTAGTTGCCGAGCAGCCAGGTGGTCATGTAGCCACCGTAGGACCAGCCCGAGACCGCCATCCGGTCGGGATCGGCAATCCCTCGCTCGATGAGCAGGTCGACGCCCGACATGACGTCACGGCCGGGCCCTTCGCCGGCGTCGTTCCATATGGCAGCCTGGAAGGCCGTCCCGCGGCCATCGCCGCCGCGGTAGTTTGGTTCGAACACCACCCACCCGTGCGATGCGAGCCACTGTGCGCGTGCCGAGAAGGCCACGGTGGAAGTCCCGCGGGGTCCTCCGTGGATGAGGAGCACGAGAGGGTACGGCTGGCCCGGTTGATACCCCGGCGGATAGGTAAGGACGCCGTCCATGTCGAAATCGTCCGCACCGCGCCACTGAATGGACTCCCGGTGTCCGAGGTCGAGTGCCGCGATATGAGCGTTGAAATCCGTGAGGCGCTCGAACTCATCCCCCGGTGCGCTCTGGGCATAGAGTTCGGTGGGGCGATTCGGCTCGCTGGCGAGCATCGCGATCTGGCCGGAGCGGGAGACTGACAGGCCCGACGAAGGAACGGCGCTGCCCGTGTCGATCCGACGAGCGGCGCCCTCGAGCGGCTGAATCCAGAGACCCGCCGTCGTGGTGTCGTTGGCCAGGATGAGAAGAGAGCGGCCGTCCGGCATCCACTGGGAGGTCCGGATGTTTCGGTCGAGAGCATGGGTGAGGCTGCGCCCGTCCCCGCCTTCCGCGGGTGCGATGTAGACCTCGCTGACGAAACGCGTGTCCCCTTCATGAGGGAATGAGTAGGAGACAAGGGACCCGTCCGGAGAGAACGCCGCCCCCCCTCTCAGACTATGCCTCTTCGAGTTGAGCGGTCGGATGGCTCGCGTCGAGGTATCCAGAATCCGGATGGCGTTGTCGTAGATATGCCTGGGCCCCGGCTCGGGCTGCTGTGCGAACGCGATCGCCTGCCCGTCCGGAGACCATGAAGGCGCGATCGACCGGCCGTCTGCCAACGCGCTTCCGACCGACCATTCGCCCGAGGTGAGGCGCTCCGCCTCTCCGCCGCCGGCGGGCGCGAGCCACAGGTGCCGCGAACGCGGCGCCTCCGTAAGCAGGTAGTTCACGTCCGCGTCAAAGGAGCGGTTGTGACGCTCCGCTCCTTCGCGCATCTCCGGTTCTTCCTCCGATACGTAGGCGAATGCGCCGCCGTCAGGGCGCCACGAGTAGGAGCTCACGCCCGTCGGCGCGTCCGTAATCTGCGTCGCCTCGCCGCCATCGACGGGAAGGACGAAAAGCTGACGCCTGCCCTCGACCGGAGAAAGGAACGCCAGACTGGAGCCGGAGGGAGACCAGTCGGGCTGAGCGACGCTTCTGCGCGTCATCACTTTCTGCTCGCCCGTCGCCACGTCCACGAGCACGAGTTCGATATCGCGGCGGTTCTCCTCGAAATCGGCACGGGAGACGATGACGACGATGGAGCGGCCATCAGGCGAAATCTGCGGATCGGAGAGTCGAACGATCTCGCCGACATGATCGAGGCCGAATCGCTCCTGGGCAGAGGCAGCGCTGGCGAAAAAGAGCAGCAGGAAGACGAATCGAACGCAGAACGACATGACGGAACCTCCTAACGGAAGAGCTGCCGCCGACAGGACTCTCAGCTCCTCTCGCCCGCTGATGCCTGGGCTGTTGAGCCTCTCGAATTGTGGGGTGATTGACACTAGCTGTCGGGCCGCCTGCGAACCAGTCGCGGATCGACCGGCGGATGTCGTGCCGAGACGACGAGACCGCGGTCGGCTCTTCCGCGCGACGGCCAAGCCGGCCCTTGTCGAGGGGGACACCGTTGCGGCCAGTGAAGCTCAGGGGTATGCTCTCGAAAACACCACCCGGGCGAGGGTTCCGCGCCCGGCGTGAGCCGACCGGAGCGAGGAAGAATGACATGACTGTCCGACGGGTTTTGCGGAGTCTCTGGTTGGTGGGCGTCCTCGCTGTTCACGCGGCTTCTCCAACTGGGGGTTCGGCCCAGGTTCCCGCCGAGACCGAAGCCCGCCTCCGGTCGATCTTCGAGGCGAGGGACTTCGACGCCCGGTCCTTCCAGGCGGCGTGGCTGCCCGACGGCACGGGATACACGACTCTCGAGGCCCCGTCGGGGACACCGGCGCGCGAACTGATCCGGTACGACGCTGCGAGCGGCGACCGCACGGTCGTTGCCTCCCTGTCAAACCTCACGCCATCTGGCGCTTCGGAGCCTTTGAACATCTCCGGCTACCAGTTCGCCCCGGACGGCAGTTGGCTGCTTCTCGAAACCGACGACGGTTTCTGGATGTTCGAAGCGGCCACGTCCACGCTGAAGCAGGTGGACGGGGGAGGCGGGAACACGATCTCCCCGGACGGAGGCCGCATCCTCTTCACCCGCGACGGCGACCTTCACGTCCACGACCTCGAGTCCGACCAGACGACCCGGCTGACCTGGACCACGGCCGAGTCGGTTTCCAATGGCCGGGCGGTGTGGAGTCCCGACGGAAACCGGATTGCCTTCGTCCAGTCCGACGCCTCCGGAGTGCGGATGAGGTCCATGCTCGTCCCCACCGATCCCTCCTATCCCGAACTCCGGGAGGTCCGGTTCGCGCGCGTGGGCGGGACCATCGCCAAGCTCCGGGTGGGAGTGGTCGACGCCCAGGGCAGGGAAGTCCGCTGGGTGTCCATCCCTTCCCCCAACGAGGGATTCTATCTCGGGCAGGTGAGTTGGGCCGGAAACTCCGAGGAGTTGTTGGTGGAGCAGTTCAGCCGCTTTCGGGACGAACGGGACTTCTTCATTGCCAACGTGACTACGGGCGAGGTCGACCGGATCTACCACGAATCCGATCCAGCCTGGGTCATCGCCAGCTATCGCCTCAACGCCGGCCTGGAGTGGATCCGGGGGGGCGACTCCTTCCTGTTCCTGACCGAAAAGGACGGGTGGCGCCACTCCTACGTGTATTCGCGTGGGGGCCACGAGGAACGACTCCTGACGCCGGGACCCAGCGACGTCATGGAGCGGGGACCGGTCGATCACGGAAACGGGTGGTCCTACTTCTTCGCCTCGCCCGACAACGCCACGCAGCGGTACCTCTACCGGGTCCGGCTGGATGGCGCCGAAGCGCCCGAGCGGGTCACTCCCGAAGACCAGCCGGGCACCCACTTCTACGACTTCTCCCCTGAGCTGAGGTGGGCGTTTCACACGTATTCCAACTTCGACACTCCCCCGGTGACCGCGCTGATCAGCCTGCCGGACCACCGCGTCGTCCGCGTTCTGGAGGACAACGCCGATGTCCGACGCCGGGCCGAAGCCACGACCACTCACCCCACGGAGTTCCTGCAGCTGGACATCGGGGACGGCGTGGTGATGGACGCGTGGATGATCAAGCCGCGGGACTTCGACCCTTCCCGCAAGTACCCGGTGTTCATCTACGTCTACGGCGAGCCGCACGCCCAGACCGTCCTCGACCGGTGGTCGACCCGCAACAACTACCATCGAGCGATCGCGGACCTCGGGTACCTGGTCGTGTCGATCGAGAATCGGGGCACGCCGGCGCCGAAGGGTGCCGAGTGGCGGAGGGCGCCCTTCCCGACGATCGGCGTGGAGTCCACGGAGGAACATGCGGCGGGAGTCCTGGAGCTCGGCCGGATGCTGCCCTACGTGGATCTGTCCAGAGTGGGGATCTGGGGATGGAGCGGCGGCGGATCGAACACCCTGAACTCCCTGTTCCGAAGGCCCGATCTCTACCACGTGGGGATTGCCGTAGTCCCCAAGCCCCAGCCGCACCTCTACAACGCGTGGTTCCAGGAGATCTACATGGAGACCCTGGAGACGAACCCGGAGGGTTACCGCATCTCCGCGCCCATCAACTACGCCGAAGGGCTCGAAGGGGACCTGCTCATCATCCACGGAACCGGGGAGACCAACACGCACCTGGAGATCGTCGAGGGGCTGGTGGACCGTTTGGTTGAGTTGGGCAAGACCTTCGACTACACGGCCTACCCCAATCGAAACCACGGGCTGTCGGAAGGGGCGGGCACCGTCGTCCACGTGCGCATGCTCATGGTGCGGTACCTGCTGGACCACCTGCCGCCCGGGCCGGTGTAGGTCGAACGCAATCCCGAACACGATCCGGCCGGGCGCGTCGAGTCCGGTCCAGACAACACAGCCATGATCCCCGAAGGAGTAGGACCCATGTCACGTCGTCACCTCCCCCATCGCCTTGCCCCGATCCTGATCCTCGCCGCACTCTGCGCCCCCCTCCCGGCGGCTGCTCAAGGCACGCTCGCCGACTACAGGCGGGCGGACGGCTTGGGAGACCGCCTCCAGGGTCTGGTTGTGGACATCGCCGAGCGCCCGTCGTGGATCGGAGAGACCAGCCGGTTCTGGTACCGGAAGACGGTGGAGGGCGGACACCGCTTCGTTCTCGTTGACGCCGACACCCGAGCCCAGGGCCCCGCCTTCGATCACGAGCGGCTCGCAGCGACCCTCTCGGCTCTCCCTGTCTTCGCCCAGGAGACGATCTCAGCCGTCGAGTTCCCGTTCAACCGGATCGGGTTCACCGAGGACGAGCGATCGATCGAATTCGTCGCGGTAGATCTCACCTGGCAGTGCGATCTGGACACCTACGCGTGCGAGAGCCAGGGGGCGGCGCCCCAGAGACAGGGCGGCGGCGTCGGCCCCAGCGGCGTGTCCTGGTCGGCGGGCCCCGGCCAGCTTTGGCGCAACCTGAGCACCGAGCCGATCGTCTCCCCGGACAGCACGCGCGAGGTCTTCATCCAGAACTACAACGTGGCCGTCCGCGAAGTGGGCGCGGACCCGGACGACTACACAATGCTCACCTGGGAAGGCACGCCGGGGAACACTTACACCGACCGGTCCATCGTCTGGTCGCCGGACTCGCGCAGGGTGGCGGTCTACCGGGTTGTGCCCGGCCAGGAGCGGGTGGTGCACTACGTCGAGTCCTCACCCGAAGACCAGCTCCAGCCCGAGCACGCGACCTACCTGTACGCAAAGCCCGGAGATCGGCTCGACAAGGAGATCCCCGTGATCCTGGACATCGAGTCGGGGCGGCAGATGATCATCGACGACGCCCTCTTCCCCAACGCCTATACCCTCTCCGACTTCGAATGGCGGGAGGACAGCGGGCACGTCGTCTTCGAGTACAACCAGCGGGGGCACCAGGTGTACCGGGTCATCGAAGTCGACGCCGAGACCGGCGGGACCCGGGCCGTGATCTCCGAGGAGCCCGAAACCTTCTTCAACTACTCCAACAAGCGCTTCCGCCACGACCTCGACGACGGCAGGGAGATCGTCTGGATGTCGGAGCGCGACGGGTGGAATCACCTCTATATGCTCGACGGCGAGACGGGGCAGGTGAAGCACCAGATTACCCAGGGCGACTGGCCGGTTCGGGGCGTGGACAGCGTCGATGTGGCGAACCGCCAGATCTGGTTCCGTGCGAGCGGCATGAACCCTGAACAGGATCCCTACTTCGTGCACTACTACCGGATCGACTTCGACGGCACGGGGCTGGTCGCCTACACGGAAGCCGACGGGATGCACGAGGTCACCTTCTCCCCCAGCCGTGAATTCTATGTCGACCAGTGGTCGAGAGTGGATCTCCCGCCCGTGGCCGAGCTTCGCAGGACCGCCGACAGGTCGCTCGTCATGGAGCTGGAGCGGGCCGACGCTTCGGCTCTTCTGGCCACCGGGTGGCGGTACCCGGAAGTCTTCGTGGCCAAGGGCCGCGACGGGGTGACGGACATCTGGGGAATCATCATCCGCCCGACCAACTTCGACCCGAACCGGACGTATCCGGTCATCGAGAGCATCTACGCCGGACCGCACGGGTCGCACGTCCCCAAGACCTTCAGCACCCACACGAGCAGGACCGCCGTGGCCGAGCTTGGGTTCATCGTGGCCCAGATCGACGGAATGGGGACCAACAACCGGTCGAAGGCCTTCCACGACGTGGCCTGGCAGAACATCAAGGACGCCGGCTTCCCGGACCGGACCCTCTGGCACCAGGCCGTGGCCCGGGAGTACGACCACTACGACGTGAGCCGGGTCGGGATCTACGGGGGATCGGCCGGTGGACAGAACGCCATGGCGGCGCTTCTCTGGCACGGCGACTTCTACGACGTGGCGTTCTCTTCCGTAGGGTGCCACGACAACAGGATGGACAAAATCTGGTGGAACGAGGCCTGGATGGGATGGCCCATCGGTCCCCACTACTCCGAGTCGTCGAACGTGGACAACGCCTGGCGCCTGCAGGGCAAGCTGCTGCTGGTCGTGGGAGAGCTGGACCGAAACGTGGATCCCTCGTCCACGCTTCAGGTCGTCAACGCGCTCATCGAGGCCGACAAGGACTTCGACTTCCTGCTGTTTCCGGGCGGGGGTCACGGTGCAGGGGGTGACTTCGG
Source organism: Longimicrobiales bacterium (assembly GCA_965211645.1). GTDB lineage: Bacteria > Gemmatimonadota > Gemmatimonadetes > Longimicrobiales > Gaopeijiaceae > Bin94. The sequence continues at coordinate 4,364,107 of OZ242947.1, forward strand.
CGCGAGAAAGCGGAACGACTACTTCGTGAGGCACCTGATCGGCGTCGAGCCCCCGTCGTGGGACCAGTACGTTGCGTCGGACGCGGAGGGCGACCGCTGACCGAGCTTGCACGGGCCCGGCGACCCCTGTCCGGCGTCCCATCGGAGGTATGACCGCAATGCTACAGAATGCGCTACCACTGGCCTTCGGGGTAACGTGGATCGCCGGTGGACTTGCGACGGCCCTGGGAGCCACCGGCATCCGCGCCCAGGAGGTCGTGCATCTCCCTGCGGAGGATTCTCCGCTCTCGGCGGACTTCGAGCCGGTGTACCGTATCGGATCGGCGCAGGCGGTGGCCGAATGGGAGGAATTCTTTGCCATCCAGGGCATCGGCTTCGACGGCACGGGGAAGCTGTTACCGCGAGGCTCAACGGGCGGCAGTCGAGAGCATGCAGTTCCACTCCGAAGTGCCGGTGATCGCGGCTGTGCGCGTCACCTGGGACGGGATCCTGTGGGTCGAGCGGAGCACCGAGCCGGGCAACAACGAGCCGGGTCCGATCGACGTGCTGGTGCCGGACGGGCGCTACGTGGGCACCTTCCCCGCAGGGCGCCTCGAAATGCCGGACGCCTTCGGTCCCGACGGTCTCGCCGCTTTCGTCGAAGCGGACGAGTTCGATGTCCCGGTCATCACGGTCAGGCGACTGCCGCGCCAGGTCCGATGATAGCCATCGGGTTGACCGATACCTCACCAGGATGCATGATATTGTACGTCAACTACCAAACGGATGCTTTCGACAGATGCCGAATAAACTCGTCCAGGCCCGCATCGACAGAGCCGTGACCGAGGAAGCCGCGGCTGTGCTGGCGGCCATGGGCCTGACAGTCTCCGGCGCGTTGCGCCTGCTGCTGACCAAGATCGCACACGAGAAGGCGCTGCCGTTCGCGCCGCTGGTTCCCAACGCCGCCACCATCGAAGCGATGAAGGAAGCCCGCCGGGGCAGTCTCCCGAAGTTCGACAGTGTCGAGGATCTGTTCGACGATCTGCATGCGGAGGATTGAGCGGACCAGCCGGTTCAAGCGCGACTACAAGCGTGAGTCCAGGGGTCGGCATCGGACATACCTCGACGCAATCCTCGCACCCGTCGTGGTGGCCCTGGCCAACGACCGGCCGCTGGAGCCCCGGCACCACGACCACGCGCTGAGCGGAGAGTGGCGAGACTTCCGCGACTGCCATTTGAAGCCGGACCTGTTGCTGATCTACCAGAAGTCCGGGGCCGACACCCTGCGCCTGGTGCGGCTCGGATCTCATTCAGAGCTTGGTCTTTGAGGCCGCAAATACTAAACAACTTTATTTAGTATCAACTTCCCTCCTCCGACACCACTGTGGGCCCCTCGCCCGCCTCCAGCGTCTCCAGCACCTGCCGCCACTCGAACTTCTCGCCGATCCCGCGCACGTAGTAGTCCATCCACGCCATCTCGCTCACGGCCTTGACCAGCCGGTTCCGCGGATCCGGAATCCCGTGGCTCCGCCCCGGATACATGAACAGCTCGGTCGGCACGTCCAGCTTCTTGAGCGCCATGTGCAGCTCGACCGACTGCGGGCTCGGCACGCGCGGATCGCCCTCCACCACGTGGATCATGGTCGGCGTCTTCGCGTTCATGATGTACTTGAGCGGTGACTGGTCGAAGTACGTGTCGAAGTCCTCGTACAGGAAGCCGTCGCCGACGTAGAACTGCCGGTTCCGCTGCACGTCGCTCTGCGCGTACATGCTGATCCAGTTCATCGTGCCCGCGCCCGAACTGATCGCCTTGAAGCGGTCGGTCTGCGTCAGAATCCAGTTGGACCAGTGGCCGCCGGCGCTCCAGCCGAGCGCACCCATCCGGTCCCCGTCCACGATCCCCTCGTCGATCAGATGGTCCACGCCGGTGATGATGTCCTCGTAGCCCATCGTGAAGTAATCGCCCACGATATCCGTGCGATGCTCGTTTCCGTAGTTCCGCGAGCCTCTGTAGTTGGGTTTGAGGACGGCGTACCCGGCGCCGGCGTAGACCTGGGCGCTGTAGCCGCCATTGAAGCGCAGGATGTCGGCTGACGCAGGTCCCCCGTGGATCGCGACGATGAGCGGATAGCGCGTCCCCGCCTCATAGCCGACAGGGTAGACCAGCACTCCGCCGACCATCTTGCCGTCCGACGAGCGCCAGTTGATCTCGACTTCCTGGCCGAGCGCGATGTCGCGCACATGCGGATTGACGTCGACGAGCTGTGTCCACGCCGAGCGGTTCGGCACGTCGTCCACGCTCGCCACCGTGAACACCG